>OY969097.1:0-3208285 GCA_963697795.1 uncultured Solirubrobacteraceae bacterium
GCTCGACGACGTTAAGGGAGCGCCGACCAGCCTACGCCTGAAAGCGCCCACGGTGGCTCTGGCGGACCGCGCGCGTCTCCGGGCGCGCGGTCCGCTTGTGTCCCGTCTGGCGCATCTCGCGCTCACCGGGCGTCGAGCCACGGCGCGGGGAGGGCGAGCTCTCCCGCGTGGCCCCCGCAGTCCCTCGCGCGGGGCGGCCGTAGAAGGTGGGGGACAGGCACACCTGAGCACGAGGCTCGAGTTCGCCTGCTCGCCGCCCGAACCGCTTGCGCAGGGGCGCTCGGTGCGGGTGGACCGGCACAGAGGGCTCGTCCCAGTCGACCTCCCAGTCGACGGCGATGTCGTCCTCGAGCATGAGGAACGAGCGGGCCAGGTCCAGCGCGCCGAGCGCCCGCTGGGCAAGTGGAGATGTCCGCAGTGATGAGAACATGTGTTCGTAAGCTAGGAGCGGTCGCGGACGGAACGGCTGCGAACAGGTGTGCGTGTCAGGACTGGTCGGCCAAAACGGCTCAGGAGAGCCAAGTACGGGCGTCCCGGCTGCAACGGAAGTTGCACGGCCCCGCTAGGATGGTTGCGTGCTGACGGGCCAGAGAGCTTCACGGCGCCGCGTGCAGGTCAGCGGCGCTCCGGCTCGAACTTGACCGAAGACATGGCTGTTACGCTCTCCGAACGTCACGCCAGGGAGCCGATAGTGGCTCGGCGCGGGCGGCCCAAGCTCATGGAGAAGTTCGTCATCGAAGGCGGCCAGCCGCTGTCGGGCACCATCGTGGCTGCCGGCAACAAGAACGGCGCCCTGCCGATCCTGGCCTCCAGCGTCCTGACGGACGAGGAGGTGATCGTCGGCAACGTCCCCCGCATCCGAGACGTCGAGGCGATGCTGGACATCCTGGCGGCGATCGGCGTCGCGGTGGAGTGGCGGGGACCCAACGAGGTTGCCCTCTGTGCAGCGGGCGTCCACGATGTCGAGATAGACAGGGAGCTGGCCGAGTCGATCAGGGCCTCCTTCCTGATGGCGGGCCCCCTGCTGGCCCGCTTCCACAGGGCCGTCATGCCACCGCCGGGGGGAGACGTCATCGGCCGCAGGCGCCTTGACCCCCACCTGGATGCCTTCCGTGCGATGGGCGCCCATGTCGAGTGCGACGCCGAGATCGTCCTGAGCGCGCCCAGCGGGCTGAAGCCGACGGACGTCTTCATGGACGAGCCGTCGGTGATGGCCACGGAGAACGTCCTGCTGGCGGCGGCCCTGACCCCCGGCACGACGGTGATAGGCAACTGCGCCTGCGAGCCCCACATCCAGGACCTGGCGAGGATGCTGGTGAAGATGGGCGCGGACATCCAGGGCATCGGCTCGAACCTGCTGACGGTCAACGGCTCGGAGCGCCTGCACGGCTGCCGCCACGAGGTGGCCCCGGACCACATCGAGATCGGCAGCTTCATGGCCCTGGCGGGCGTGACGGGCGGGGAGCTGAGGATCAAGGACACAGTCCCGGACGACCTGCGCATGATCCGCCTGGTCTTCGAACGGCTGGGCCTGCGCTCGGAGCTGCAGGACAACGACGTCTTCGTGCCTGGCGACCAGAAGCTCGTCGTCCAGGCCGACGTGGGCGAATACAAGAGCAAGATCCAGGATGGCCCCTGGCCGGCGTTCCCGGCCGACCTGACGTCGATAGCGGTGGCCCTGGCGACGCAGGCAGAGGGCTCGATCCTGATCCACGAGTGGATGTTCGAGAACCGCCTCGTGTTCACCGATAAATTGATTTTGATGGGAGCGGACATCGTCGTGTGCGACCCGCATCGGGTGATCGTCACCGGTCCCCGTCGCCTGCGCGGCAGTGGCGGCGAGAGGGTCGAGTCGCCCGACATTCGTGCAGGCATGGCCATGCTGCTTGCAGCCCTGTGCGCGGAGGGGCGCTCCGAGATCGGCAACATCCGCCAGATCGACCGCGGCTACGAGCGCATCGACGAGCGCCTGCGGGAGCTGGGGGCACGCATCGAGCGGGTCGCCACAGAGCCCGTCCACGCGTAGTCTGAGGGCCCACCCGCCCATGATCCACCCGATCCCCAGCGGCACCCGCGACGTGCTGCCCGACGAGACGCGTGAGGCCCGCGCCATCACGGACGCCCTGCGCCGCGTCTTCGAGGCCCACGACTACGGCGAGGTCTACACGCCGGCCCTGGAGTACGAGTCCGTCCTGGCCCGTGCGGACATGGCAGAAGCCAAGCCGGCCTACCGGGTCTTCGACGAGACGGGCGCCGTCCTGGCCCTGCGCTCGGACATGACTGTCCCGATCGCCCGGGTCGTGGCGTCCCGCTACGCCACAGCCGAGCCGCCCCTGCGCTTCTGCTACTTCGCCCACTGCTACCGCGGCGTCGCCCCGGCCCGCGGCCAGCCCCGCGAGCTGCTGCAGGCCGGCATCGAGCTGATCGGCTCCCCGGCCCCCCAGGGCACAGCAGAGGCCCTGACGGTCCTGTGCCGCTCCCTCGACGCAACGGGCCTGTCGGACTACCGCATAGGCCTCGGCGACGCGTCTCTGTACCCGGCCCTGATGGCCAGCCTCCAGGTCCCCGGCGAGGCCCGGGCCGGCCTCCTGCAGGCCCTCGTCCAGCGCGACTTCGTGGAGCTGGGGCAGCTGCTGGCCGACTCCGGCCTCTCCGGAGAGGCGGCAGCCCTGCTGCTGGACGTCCCCCAGCGCCGCGGCGGCCCCGAGATCCTGGCGGAGGCACCCGTCCAGGCCGCCGGCGCCGTCACGGGCCTGCGCCAGGTCCTGGAGCTGCTGGCGGACGACGTGGCGGCCCGCGTCATCTTCGACCTCGGCCTGATCCGCAACATCGGCTACTACACGGGCGCCGTCTTCGACGTCTACGACCCGGCCCTCGGCACCCCCATCGGCGGCGGCGGCCGCTACGACGATCTGCTCGGCCGCTTCGGACGCAGCCTGCCGGCCGTCGGCTTCGCCCTCGGCGTCGACCGTCTCCACATCGCCCTGGCCGGTGAGGAGCGGGGCACAGGCGCGCTTTTGGCCCTCTCGGACGGTCAGCTGACGCTGGCGCCCTCGGGGTCTCCTGTCGCTTCCGGGTCTCCCGATGCCGCGGGCCTCCAGCCGGCCGGGGAGAGCGCATGACCGCCCTCGGCGGCCTCACGATCGCCGTTCCCCGCGGCGCCCTCTTCACCGAGACGGTCGACCTGCTTGCCGCCCTCGGCCTCGACACCGACGAGCTCCGCTCCAACGACCGCAAGCTGCTCTTCGAGGACATCGGCGTCATCACGATGCGGCCTTCCGACGTGCCCACCTACGTGGAGGCCGGCTCTGCCGACATAGGCGTAACGGGCAAGGACGTCCTGCTGGAGCAGGGAGCCCAGCCCGGCGACTCCCGCCAGCGGGGCCGCGACGTCTACGAGCTCGTCGACCTCGGCTACGGCGGCTGCACGATGGTCCTGGCCACGAAGGCGGGCCCGGACCCGACGGAGGAGACGCTGCGCCGCCTGGGCGTGATCAGGGTCGCCACCAAGTACCCCCGCATCGCCGCCCGCTACCTGGAGGAGACAGGCAGGCAGGCCGAGATCGTCGAGGTCAAGGGCTCTGTCGAGCTGGCCCCCCTGACGGGCCTGGCCGAGGCGATCGTCGACCTGACGGCGACAGGCACGACCCTGCGTGAGAACAACCTCGTCGTCCGCGAGGAGATCGTCCACTGCACGGCCCGCCTGATCGCCAACCCGGTCGCCCACAAGCTGAAGGCAGCAGCCATCGACGAGCTGACCCAGCGTCTGCGGGCCCTGCCCGTCTGAGATGGCCGATCGCCCGACGCAGAACTCCCTGAGATGAACCTGACCAGGCTCGACCAGGACGAGGTGGTGCGCCTGGGCGGTCCCGCCGGCGTGGCGGCCCGCCTGCGGGCCCTGATCCCCGGAGGGCAGGACGTGGCAGCCGACGTGGCGGCCATCCTGGCCCAGGTCCGCGACGGAGGCGACGAGGCCCTGCGCGGGCTGACGATGCGCCTGGACACCGCCGGGGCCGAGCCGAAGCCGCTGCTCGTCGCCCCGGAGGACCTGGACGAGGCGATCAAGACGATGCCCCTGGAGCTGGTGGCGGGACTGCAGGTGGCGATCGCCAACGTCGCCGTCGTGGCCGAGGCGGGGGTGGGGGGGGACGCGGTCGTGCCGCTGCCCCAGGGCCACACGGTCAGGCTGCGGGAGGTGCCGGTCCGCTCGGCTGCCGTCTACGTCCCGGGCGGCCGCGCCCCCTACCCGAGCACTGTCGTCATGGGCGTCGTCACGGCGCGTGCCGCAGGCGTCCTCGACGTGGCCGTCTGCTCCCCGCCGGGACCCGACGGCGACATCGACCCGACGATCCTCGGCACCTGCCGCCTGTGCGGGGTGGAACGGGTCTACCGCATGGGTGGCGCCCAGGCCATAGCAGCCCTGGCCTACGGCACCGAGACGGTACAGCCCGTCGACGTCATCGTCGGACCCGGCAACCTCTACGTCCAGGAGGCCAAGAGCCAGGTCTCTGCTGTCGTGGGGATCGACGGCTTCGCCGGCCCCTCCGACCTGCTGGTCCTGCTGGGAGAGCAGGCGGGCCCGGAGGAGATGCGCCTGGCCGTCCTGGACATGCTGGCCCAGGCGGAGCACGGCCAGGGCAGCCTTGTCGTGGCCGTCTGCCTCTCGGCCCGGGCCTGCGAAGGGGTGCAGGCGCTGCTTGAGGAGCTGATCGTGGGCATGCCGACAGTGGGCGAGGCGGCCTTCGCGATCGTGCAGGCGGCGGGCCCCCGCGAGGCCATCGCGATCGCCAACGCCTTCGCGGCGGAGCACCTGGAGCTGATCGGCCTGGACGCGGAGGCACTGGCCTCCTCAGTGCAGTCTGCCGGCGCCCTCTTCATCGGGGCGCCCAGCGCGACGGCCTTCGGCGACTACGTCTGCGGCTCCAACCACATCCTCCCGACGGGAGGGGCGGCCCGCTTCGCCTCGGGCCTCTCGCCGCGCCACTTCCGCAGGCGCATGACGGAGGTCAGGATCGGCCAGGCGGCAGGCAAGCTGGCAGCTGCGGGGGCGCCGATAGCCCGGGCGGAGGGCTTCGAGGTTCACGCGGCCTCGATGGAGGCCCGCATCGGCGAGAATGAGGGGACATGACCAGGACAGCGAGCATCCAGCGCAAGACGGGGGAGACGGACGTCGAGCTGACCCTGACCCTCGAAGGCTCCGGCGCGGGCACCCGCAGCACGGGCGTCGGCTTCCTGGACCACATGCTCGACCTGCTGGCCCGCCACGGCCGCCTGGACCTGGACGTGAAGGTCAGCGGCGACCTGCAGACGGGGGCCCACCACACGGCGGAGGACACGGCCATCGTCCTCGGCCAGGCCCTCGACAGGGCCCTCGCGGACAGGGCCGGCATAGCCCGCTACGGCTCCGCGACAGTACCCATGGACGAGGCCCGAGCCAGCTGCGCGATCGACATCTCGGGGCGACCCTTCACCCTCTTCGAGGCGGACCTGCCGCCGGGTGCGACAGGCGGCTTCGAGCACGAGCTGACAGAGGAGTTCTTCAGGGCCCTGGCCAACTCGGCCAAGCTGACCCTGCACCTGCAGGTGGAGACGGGCAGCAACGCCCACCACATGATCGAGGCTGCCTTCAAGGCCTTCGCCAGGGCCATGCGGGCAGCTGTCGCGATCGACCCCGACGAGACGGGCGTGCCCTCCACCAAGGGCACCCTGACCGACTGAGGTCGCTGCCATGAGCGAGCCGCAGATCGCGATCGTCGACTACGGCATGGGCAACCGCCGCTCTGTCGAGAAGGCCCTGGCCCACGTCGGCGTGAACCCCCTCATCACCTCCGACCCCGACGTCATCCGCTCAGCCTCAGGTCTCGTCCTGCCGGGCGTCGGAGCCTTCCCCCGAGCGATGGAGAACCTGCACGCCCTGGGCCTTGCGGAGGTGCTGGGGGAGAGCCTGCGCGACCACGTCCCCATCCTCGGCATCTGCCTGGGCATGCAGCTGGCCTTCGAGGGCTCGAGCGAGCTGGGCGGCGCCGAGGGCCTCGGCTTCATACCGGGTACGGTCGAGCAGCTGCGAGCGGGAGATGCGAAGCTGCCTCACATCGGCTGGAACGAGGTGAGCTTCCGCCGGCGCGACTCGCCGCTGCTGGCAGACATGCCGGCCCGGGCGGCCTTCTACCACGTCCACTCCTTCGCGGCCCACCCGGCCGACGAGGCGGACATCCTGGGCACTGCCGAGTACGGCGAGACCTTCGCGACTGCCGTCCAGCGGGGCTCCTTCTACGGCGTCCAGTTCCACCCCGAGAAGTCCTCCACGGCGGGCCTGCGTCTGCTGGCCAACTTCGCAGCCGTCTGCGCAGGCGCCCCCGTCTCTGCAGCGTGAAGCTCTACCCGGCCATCGACATCCTCGGCGGCAACGCCGTGCGCCTGCTCAAGGGCGACTTCGACGCCTCCACGGTCTACGAGAGCGACCCGCTGGCGGCAGCGATGGCCTGGGTTACGGCGGGAGCTGAGCGCCTGCACGTCGTGGACCTCGACGGGGCCAAGCAGGGAGAGCCCGTCAACATCGAGCACCTGCGCCGGATCGCCGCCGAGAGCGGCGTGCCAGTGCAGTTCGGAGGCGGCCTGCGCAGCGCCGCCGCCGTCTCGCAGGCTCTGGAGGCGGGTGCCTCGCGGGTCATCCTGGGCACGGCAGCCCTGACCGACCCCGACCTCGTCAGCCAGGTCATGGCGGGCGCCGACCCCGGACAGGTGGCTGTCGCCATCGACGTCCGCGAGGGCCGTGTCGCCACCCACGGCTGGCTGCAGACCAGTGACACCCGGGCCCGCGAGACGTTCGCCGCCATGCGCGAGCGGGGCGTCCGGGACTTCATCTTCACCAACATCGACCACGACGGCATGCTCGACGGAGCCAACCGCGAGGAGGTCGTGTGGGCGGCCCGCCAGGCGGGGGAGGGGACCCTGATCTTCTCCGGGGGGATCGGGTCGCTAGAGCACCTGCGCGAGCTGGGCCGGCTCAAGGCCGACGAGGGCTTGGATCGGCTGGACGGGGTGATCGTGGGGAAGGCGCTCTATGAGCGGAAGTTCACGGTCGCTGAGGCGCTGGCCGCGCTGGGCTGATCGGGCCTCACCGCATCCTTCATCTCGCTGGCCCTTATCTCAGGTTATGAGTCAACCTCAAATAAGGGGATGCCATGTCTGAGGTTGTGCACGCGCCCGACAGGCTACGGTGACCCCGTGCATTACAAGCGCGTCATCCCCTGCCTGGACGTCGACGGCGGCCGCGTCGTGAAGGGCGTCGAATTCGTCGACATCCGCGACGCGGGGGACCCGATCGAGCTGGCGGCCCACTACGACCGCGAGGGGGCCGACGAGGTCGTCTTCCTCGACATCACGGCGACCCACGAGAAGCGCGACACGATCGCCGAGCTGGCCCGCCGCACCGCCGACGACGTCTTCGTCCCCTTCACGATCGGCGGCGGCATCCGCTCTGTGGACGACGCACAGGCCGTCCTCGACGCGGGTGCCGACAAGGTCTCTGTCAATTCCGCCGCCCTCGCCAGGCCAGAGCTGATCGACGAGCTGGCCGCCGTCTTCGGCGCCCAGTGCGTAGTCCTGGCCATCGACGCCAAGCAGCGGCCGCAGGGCGACGGCTGGGATGCCTACGTGGCGGGAGGGCGCAAGCCCGCCGGGCGTGACGCCGTCGAGTGGGCCAGGGAAGGGGTGGAGCGGGGGGCGGGGGAGATCCTGCTGACCAGCATGGACAGGGACGGCACCAGCGACGGCTACGACCTGGCCCTGACGGAGACCGTCGCCACGAGCGTCGGCGTGCCCGTCATCGCATCCGGCGGCGCAGGCACGCTCGAGCACCTCGCTGAGGCTCTGCGGGCAGGCGCCGACGCGGTGCTCTGCGCCTCCATCTTCCACTACGGCACCTACACGGTCGCCCAGGCCAAGGCCCACCTCGCTGCCGCCGGCATCCCCGTCCGGGAGGTCTGAGATACCGACGCTGCGCACCGGGGAGGATGCCTTGCGGGCCCTGGCGGAGCTGTCCGGCGGCCCCCAGCTGCTGGAGCTGGCCGACCGCCACCCCGACGTCGCCCTCGTCGGAGGGGCAGTGCGCGACCTCCTGCTGGGCCGCCGCCCCCGCGAGCTCGACGTAAGCGTCGCCGCCGGCGCCGCCGACCTGGCCCGGGAGCTCGCCGCGTCCCTGCCCCCAGAGCGCTGGCAGGACGGTGTCAGGGCCGAGCCGACCGTGCACGAGCGCTTCGGCACCGCCTCCATCGCCTGGCTCGACGGGCAGGCCGACTTCGCCCAGCGCCGCAGCGAGACCTACGCCCGCCCCGGCGCCCTGCCCGACGTCGATCCCGCAGGCATGGAGGCCGACCTCGCCCGCCGCGACTTCACCGTCAACGCCATCGCCCTCGTCCTCGCGGGCGCCCACAGGGGTCGACTGATCGCACACGACGGCGCTCTCGATGATCTGGCGGAAGGA
This sequence comes from uncultured Solirubrobacteraceae bacterium, assembly GCA_963697795.1. Classification (GTDB taxonomy): domain Bacteria; phylum Actinomycetota; class Thermoleophilia; order Solirubrobacterales; family Solirubrobacteraceae; genus Palsa-744. Next base: position 8,486 of record OY969097.1, read on the forward strand.
CGTGCAAGGGTCCTGCACGAGCGCAGCTTCCAGGACGATCCGACCCGCCTGCTGCGCCTCGCCCGCTACACCGCCCGCCTGGTGCTCGACATCGAGCCTGCGACCCTGGTCCTGGCCCGCGGGGCGCTCGACTCCGGTGCTCTGCAGGACGTCTCCGGAGGGCGTATCGGCGCCGAGTTGTGGCTGGCGGCGCGTGAACCGCAGGACGGAGCCTTCACTGTTCTTGGCGAGCTCGGCGTCCTCTCCGCCCTCGGCCTGCCCTCTCCGTACGACCACGACCTCACGCACGAGGCTGTGGCGCTCGCTCCCGCTGACGCCGATGTCGCGATCGTACGCCTGGCTGTCCTCTTCCATGGGTCCGCCGGCGACCGAGCGGCTGGGCGGGAGATCATGGACCACCTCGAATTCCCCGCAGAGGCGCGCGATCGGGTGATCGAGGGCGCCTTCAGGGTCGACGCGCTCGCCGACGCCCTGCTCACTGCTCGGAAGCCCTCTGAATTGCATGCGCTGATGGCTGCCCGCCCTGTCGAGGCCTGCGCCATCGCCGGAGCCCTCGCGGCGCGCCGTGACCCGCAGGCCGCGGTTGCAGCCGGGAGCTGGCTGGAGCAACTGCGCCACGTCACCCTTCAGATCGACGGCGAGGATCTGATCGCGGCCGGTCTCCCGGCGGGCCCGGAGATAGGACGGCGCCTCAGGCGCGCCCTGGACAGCAAGCTCGACGGCGAGATCGACGGCCGCCGCGAGGAGGAGCTGCGAGTCGCCCTGGAGGAAGCCCCGTGACCGGGCCGGAGACGACGAGGACCTTCGTCCTGCCAGGCGGTGCCTGCGTCCTCTTCACGACCAAGGCCGACGGGAACATGTCCAGCGTTGGAGGCGCGGGCGCGCAGGAGGGCGCCGCCAACCGCGAGCGCCTGCGGCTGCGCCTGGGACTGGCTGCTCTGGCCCGCGGCTACCAGGTGCACGGCTCGGCGGTGCAGATCGTCACGGCACCTGCTCAGGACCCACCGGACAACGACTCGCTGGCCCACGCGGACGGGCAGGTCACATGTCTGGATGGCATCGGCGTAACCGTGCTGAGCGCCGACTGCCTTCCGATCGCGATCGCCGGCGAGGGCGCCGTGGGGGTCCTCCACGCCGGCTGGCGAGGCCTCGCGGCCGGGGTGATCGAGCAGGGGGTCGCTGCCCTGCGCGGCGTTGGCGCGAAGGGGCCGTTTCAGGCCGTCGTCGGGCCCTGTGCAGGCGCCTGCTGCTACGAGGTCGGCCCGGAGGTCCACAGCGCTCTCGACACCTCCGTCGAGGGGAGGGCCAACATAGACCTGCGCGGGATCGCCCACCGGATGCTGGCCGAGGCGGGAGTCGCGACCGTCCGGGACCTCGACGCCTGCACGATCTGCGACGAGCGCTTCTTCTCCCATCGCCGCGAAGGCGAGAGGGCGGGACGGATGGCGGCGGTGGCATGGTTGAGCTGATCCACGGTCTGCAGGCACGGCGGGTCCGCGCCAACCTGGCCCGCATCCGCGAGGAGATCGACGGGGCGCTGGCCGACGCGGCCTCCAACAGGGCCGGCCTGGGCGGCGTGGAGATCCTGGCGGCGAGCAAGTACGTGCCCGTCGAGGAGCTCCCGGCCCTGCACGAGGCGGGCGTCGAGCTGCTCGGTGAGAACAGGGCACAGGACCTGCAGGCCAAGGCCGCAGCCCACCCGGGTATGTTCCAGTGGGACTTCATCGGCCAGCTGCAGAGCCGGCGCGTAAAGCTGATCGTTCCCCACGTGCGGCTGATCCACTCCATAGCGTCCCGCTCGGCCCTGGCAGAGCTGGCCAGGCACGCCGAGCAGGCCAGGCCGGGCCTGGAGATCCTGCTGGAGGTCAACGTCTCCGGGGAGGAGGGGAAGGCGGGGCTCGCACCGCATGACATCGCCTCCTACATAGAGGCCTCCGCCGTGCCCGTGACGGGACTGATGACGATGCCGCCACTGGCGGGGCGGGCGGAGGACAGCCGCCGCTGGTTCGCGGCCCTGCGCGAGCTGGCCGGCGAGCACGGGCTGTCGCGCCTGTCGATGGGGACCTCCCAGGACTACCTCGTGGCCGTCCAGGAGGGCGCCACCATCGTGCGTATCGGCACGAGCCTGTATCGTTAGGCCCGCCTGCAGCGGCGGCCCTCGATTGCGGAATCACTAGCATCTGCAGGGAAACCGGCTCGCCGGGCGAACAGCTTTCTCAACATGTCCTTCAGGGATTCCTGGCACAGCGCTCTCGTGTACTTCGGCCTCGCCGAGGAGTACCACGACGACTACGAGGAGGAGGCGGCTCCGGAGGCAGAGCTGGAGGACCGCTACAGGGACAGGCCCAACGTCCGCAGGCTGCGCCGCCGCCGCGACGAGTACGAAGACATCTTCGCCGAGGACGACGAGGCCGAGACGGCCATCGCGGGCGCCCGCGGCGGGCGCTCGCGACCGTCCTCCGCCGCCGTCCTGAAACCCGTCCGCAGCAACGGCGACGTGCGGGTACACCTGGTCGTGCCCAAGTCCTTCAACGACGCCCAGCAGATAGCGGACAAGTTCAAGGACTCGATCCCCGTCATCCTGAACCTGCAGACGGCCGAGACGGACCTCTCCAAGCGCCTGATCGACTTCGCCTCGGGACTCACCTACGCACTCGACGGCGGCATGCAGCGGATAGCCGACAAGGTCTTCATGCTGACCCCCCGCAACGTCGAGATCTCAGCCGAGGAGCGGGCCAGGCTGATCGAGAAGGGCTTCTTCAACCAGTCTTAGGTCCGATAGGCGGCGCGATACGGCGTCCTCGTGCGCTCATGTGCTAGCGCACACTTCGCTTACTGCGTCCTTGTCTCGCTTGCCTCTCGAACCTAAGACGGCGTGCTGTTTTGTCGTGTCGAGAAGCCTTCTCTTGGCCGCACGCGCCTGCGCACGATGCGCGCCGCAAGCGCTTGATGCTCGCTGGCCGCACCCGACCTGCCCTACGGATACCCTGAGCCAGCTATGAGGATCGGACTGATCGGCGCCGGGAACATGGCCCGGGCAATGGCTCGGGGCTGGGACGAGCCCGTTCTGTGCTCGGACCCCCTGGCCGAGCGCGCCCAGGCGCTGGCCGCGGAGGTCGGCGGCACGGCGCTCCCCAGCAACGCGGAGGTGGCACAGCAGGCCGACCTCGTCGTCCTGTGCCACAAGCCGGCCCAGCTGGAGTCGGCGGCACGCGAGATCGCCCCCCACGCCAAGGCGATCGCCTCGATCCTGGCCGTCAGGACGCTTCAGGAGCTGAAGGCCGCCTACCCCGACAGGCCCGTCTACCGCTTCATCCCGTCCCTGCCCGTGGAGGTCTGCCAGGGAGCCGTCGTGCAGGCCCGCGACGCAGCCCAGGATCCCGACGTCGACGAGGCCGTCAGGGACCTGTTCGCCCGCCTGGGCACGCTCGTCGTGCTCGACGACGCCCTCGTCGATGTCGCGATGGGGCTGATGTCCTGCTCCCCCGCCTACGTGGCCCTTGTGGCCGAGGCCCAGATCGACGCGGGCGTGCGCAGGGGCATCCCGGCCGCCCAGGGTGCTGAACTGGTCGTGCAGACGCTGGCCGGCACAGCGGAGCTGCTGCGCCGCCGCGAGAACGACACGCTGGCGATCAGGCGCGAGGTGACCTCGCCGGGCGGGGTCACGGCCAGGGGCCTGGCGGCCCTCGAGCGAGGCGGGCTGCGCAGCGCCTTCAGCGACGCCCTCGACGCAGTCCTGGACAAGCCATGACGGTCCTGGCGACGGCCCGCATAGAGGTCGCCAACATCCTGTCGGCGATCATCTACGTCTACACGCTGCTGATCATCGTGCACATCGTCGTGCAGCTGCTCTTCAGCGCCGGCCTGCGCCCGCCCTACTCCCGCGCGACGAACGCGATCCTGCAGTTCCTGCGGGACACCTGCGAACCGTTCCTGCGCGTCTTCCGCCGCTTCATCCCCAGCTTCGGCGGGTGGGACTTCAGCCCGATCCTGGCCATCATCTCCCTGCAGCTCGTCAACAGCATCATCGTGCAGGGCCTGATCCACGGCTGACCCCGTGGCACCGGCTCGAGACCGTCCCGGGCCGGCTGCACGGGCCTGGCTGCTGACAGGGGTCGTCGTGGCCGCCGTCGTGGCCCTGGACCAGCTGACCAAGCACCTCGTCCGCTCCTCGATCGTGCCGGGCGAAGAAAAGCGGCTGCTGCCTGGCGTCGAGCTGGTCGACACCCGCAACCACGGCGTGGCCTTCGGCTTCCTGCCCGGCGACCAGGTCGTCGTGACGATCCTCATCGCCCTCGCCCTGATGGCCCTGCTCGTCTACTTCGCCCTGCACCGCGACCATGCCCTGATCTGGTTGCCGACAGGGATGTTGATAGGGGGAGCGATCGGCAACATCCTCGACCGCATCCGCAGTGGCTCCGTCACGGACTTCCTCAAGCTGCCGCTGGGCTGGCCGCCCTTCAACCTCGCGGACGCCTCCATCACGATCGGCATCCTGGCCCTGTTCCTGGTCGTCGAGCACGCCCGCAGGCACGAGGCGTCGTGAGCGAGGAGTCGCCCTACGAGATCGCCTACTCAGACGAGCACCTGATCGTCGTCGAGAAGGCCGCGGGTCTGGTCGTGCACCCCGCTCGCGGCCACCGCGAGGGCACGCTCTCACAACTGCTGGAGCCGCTCCTGGGGAGCCAGGAGGGGGAGGGCTGGGAGGCAGAGCGACCCGGCATCGTGCACCGCCTGGACCGGGACACCTCGGGTCTGATGCTGGTGGCCCGCAACCCCGAGACGCTGCGGCTCTTGCAGCAGGCGCTCTCGGAGCGACGCATCGAACGGGAGTACGTGGCCCTGGTGGAGGGGCGCCCACCGTCCAGGACGGGATTGATCGACGCCCCGATCGGGCGCGACCCACGCGTTCGCACCCGCATGGCCATCGACGGGGTGGCCGCCCGCGCCGCCCGCACGCGCTTCACGCTGGAGCGCACGCTCCCGAGCACGTCGCTGCTGAGCGTCCTGCTGGAGACGGGACGGACCCACCAGATCCGCGTCCACATGCAGGCGATCGGACACCCCGTGGCGGGCGACCCCGAGTATGGCAAGGCAGGGCTGCTGGGCCTGCGGCGCCAGTTCCTGCACGCCGGCAGGCTGGCCCTGGAGCATCCCGTCACGGGACAGCGGCTGGAGCTGCGCTCGGAGCTCCCGGCTGACCTCCAGGAAGCTCTGGAGCGGGCAGCCGCTGCCGGCTGAGCCGGTCGTCGGGTATCCTGAGAGGGTCCAGAAGATCCTCGATCCGTGCGAGGCAGGACGCGGCCCTGCCCGGGGCAGGCCAAGCCCGGGTCCGCAAGCCGCCCGCACGGCACAACAGAAGAATCGAAAAAGGGAGTAGCCCGTGGCTGAGGTAGGAATCGCGGAGCTGCTGGAGGCCGGCGTTCACTTCGGTCACCAGACGCGCCGCTGGAACCCCAAGATGCGCCGCTTCATCTATGGCGAGCGGGGCGGCATCTACATCATCGACCTGCTCAAGACGCAGGCACTGCTGGCGCAGGCCCAGGAGTTCGCCGGCGCGCTGGCCCACCGCGGCGGCACGGTCCTGTTCGTGGGGACCAAGAAGCAGGCCCGCGACACCGTCAAGGACGTCGCAGAGAGCGCAGGCATGCCCTACGTCAACCACCGTTGGCTGGGCGGCCTGCTGACCAACTTCCAGACCATCAACCAGCGCATCCGCCGGCTGCACGACCTCGAACGCTACGAGGCCGAGGGCCAGCTGGCGCTGCTGCCGACCCGCGAGCGCATGGCCGCCCAGGCCGACCTGGAGAAGCTCAGGGCCAACCTCGGGGGGGTCAAGAACATGCAGCGCGTCCCCGACGCCATGTTCGTCATCGACCTCAAAACGGAGGTCATCGCCGTCAAAGAGGCCCAGCGCCTGCGCATCCCGATCATCGGCCTGGTCGACACCAACTGCGACCCCGACGGAATCGAGTTCGTCGTGCCCGGCAACGACGACGCCATCCGCTCCTGCGCCCTGATCACGCAGGCCATCGGACAGGTCGTCGCAGAGGGCCACTCGATCTTCCGGGCCGAGGAGGAAAGGGCCCGCAAGGAGGCCGAAGAAAAAGCCAAGGCCGAGGCGGAAGCCCGCGCCAAGCGCGAAGCAGAGGAGCAGGCCAAGCGGGAGGCCGAGGAAAAGGCCAAGAAGGAAGCAGAGGAGCAGGCCAGGAAGGCCGCAGAGGACAAAGCAGCAGCAGAACAGGCTGCAGCGGCAGCTGCGGCCCAGCAGGCAGCGCCAGAGAGCCGGCCAGTCGCTCCGCCGGTCGACCCGGCCACGCTGGAGCCCGCGAGCGAGTCCGTCACGCCCATGAACGCGCAGGCCGACGAGCGCCGGCCGGCCAGCCCCACCTCGGCTCCACCCGAGACCGTCGCCGAAAGCGCCGAGGCGCCCGCGGCGGAGGAGCCCGCTGCGCCCGCGGCGGAGGCCTCGGCACCGGAGGAGGCCCCCGCGCCGGCCGAGGCCCCAGCGTCCGAGGAGCCCGCAGCCGCCGAGACGGCCACGCCCGCGGAGCCCGCTCCGGCGGAGGCCGCATCGGAGGCCCCCGCGGCGGAGGCTGCTCCGGAGCAGGATGCGGCAGAGCAGACGACAGGCGGCGAGACGGCAGCGGCCGCGGAGAGCGAGCAGACGGGAGCGGAGGCCCAGTCATGAGCACGACAGAGATCTCAGCCAAGGACGTCAAGGCCCTGCGCGACCGCACGGGCGCAGGCATGATGGACTGCAAGAAAGCCCTCACGGAGGCCGAGGGGGACGTCGAGAAAGCGATCGAGATCCTGCGGGTCAAGCAGGGCAAGAAGATCCAGGACCTCGGCGAGCGGGCGGCGACGGAGGGCACTGTCCAGGCCTACGTCCACGCCGGCTCCAAGGTCGGCGTCCTGATCGAGGTCGACTGCAACACGGACTTCGTGGCCAAGAACGACGATTTCGTCGGCTTCGCCCGCGAGGTTGCCATGCAGATCGCGGCCTCCCCGACCGTCGCCTACGTCAGCCGTGAGGAAGTCCCCCAGGAAGCCCGTGACGCGGAGGCTCGCATCTACGAGCAGGAGGCCGCCGACAAGCCCGAGAACGTCCGCGGCAAAATCGTCGAGGGCAAGCTCGATGCCTGGCTGAAGACGATCGTGCTGCTCGAGCAGGAGATGCACAACCCCAAGCACGAGGGCAAGACCGTCCAGCAGTTGCGCGACGAGCTGACGGCCACGACGGGCGAGAACGTCGTCATCCGTCGCTTCGTCCGCTTCGCTGTCGGCCAGTAGAACGTGGCGCCGGGTAGGCTCTGAGCCGCGATGGCTCCTGCCTTCAAGCGCATCCTGCTGAAGCTGTCCGGCGAGTCCCTGATGGGCTCGCTGGACTACGGCACCGACCCGACCCGGGTGGCGGCTGTCGCCCGCCAGGTCACAGACGTCCGCGACCAGGGCGTGGAAGTCGCCATCGTCGTCGGCGCAGGCAACATCTACAGGGGCATGCAGGGCGTCGCCGGGGGCATGGACAGGGCTACTGCCGACTACATGGGCATGCTGGCGACCGTCCTGAACGCCCTGCCCCTGCAGGACGCCCTGGAGAAGGCCGGCACCCACACCCGCGTGCAGTCGGCCCTGGCCATCTCCGAGGTGGCAGAGCCCTACATCCGCCGCCGCGCCATCCGCCACCTGGAGAAGGGGAGGGTCGTGATCTTCGCCGCCGGCACGGGCAATCCCTTCTTCACGACGGACACGGCAGCCGCCCTGCGGGCCGCCGAGATCCACGCCGAGATCATCCTGATGGCCAAGAACGGAGTACAGGGCGTCTACAGCGCCGACCCCGCCATCGATCCCGCCGCCAAGTTCATCCCCGAGATCACCCACATGGAAGCGATCGAGCAGCGCCTGCGGGTGATGGACTCGACAGCTCTTGCGCTGTGCATGGAGAACGGGATGCCTCTGAACGTCTTCAACATGGACGACGACACCTCGCTGCCGCGGATAATCTCGGGCGAACGCGTCGGCACCCTGGTATCGACCTCGGGAGGACAGGATGGCTGAGAACCTGATCGACGAACTGCTGGAGGATGCTGCCGAGCGGATGCACAAGTCCGTCGAGTCCGCACAGCACGAGTTCTCGACCATCCGCACGGGCAGGGCCAGCCCGTCCCTGCTGGACCGTGTCGTCGTCGACTACTACGGCGCCATGACACCGCTGAACCAGCTGGCGACGATCTCGGCTCCAGAGGCCAGGATGCTGACAGTCCAGCCGTACGACAAATCTTCGATCAAGGCGATCGAGAAGGCGATCAACGAGTCGGACGTCGGCATCACTCCCTCCAACGACGGCAACCTGATCCGCCTGGCCGTCCCCGAGCTGACCGAAGAGCGCCGCAAGGACCTCGTCAAGGTCCTGCGCAACCTGGCCGAGGAGGGACGGGTCGCGATCCGCAACGTCCGCCGCGACACCATGCACCAGCTGCGAGAGCTCAAGAGCGAGGGCGAAGCGTCCTCCGACGACGAGCACCGCGCCGAGGTCGAGCTGCAGAAGCTCACGGACGGACAGGTCGGTGTGCTGGACGGCGTCCTCAAGGTCAAGGAAGAGGAGATCCTGGCGGTCTGATGGAGCAGGGCGGGCAAGCGGCCATGGCGGCACAGGTGGACGGGCCCCGTCCCGATCCGGCCGACCAGGCGGCCCGCTACGTCGCCATCATCACCGACGGCAACGGCCGCTGGGCGACCCAGCGGGGCCTGCCCGTCAACGACGGCCACGACGCCGGCGCGGAGACCGTCAAGGCCCGCCTGCGCGACGCAGCGGAGCTGGGCATCCTCGAGCTGACCGTCTACTCCTTCTCCACCGAGAACTGGTCCCGACCGGCTCAGGAGGTGGCAGGCCTGATGGACATGTTCTCCAGGCGCATAGCCAAGGAGACCCCGGAGCTCGACCAGGAAGGCGTGCGGATGCGCTTCATCGGCCGCCGCGAGGGCGTCCCGCCGGGCCTGGCAGAGCAGATGTCCTGGGCCGAAGGGGTGACCAGCCGGAATACCAGGATCACGCTGTTCGTGGCCTTCAACTACGGCGGGCGGGCGGAGATCCTCGATGCTGCAGCGCGTTATCAAGGCGGGGGGGAGGACGCCTTCAGGGCCTGCCTGTACGCGCCCGAGATGCACGACCCCGACCTGATCATCCGCACCTCCGGCGAGCGGCGGCTGTCCAACTACCTGCTGTGGCAGTCCGCCTACTCCGAGCTCGTCTTCCGCGACGAGCTGTGGCCGGACTTCGACCGCAGGGCACTGGAGGAGTCCCTGGCCGAGTACGCAGCCCGCCGCAGGCGCTTCGGGGGCCGGTGAGCGGGGCCGTGGCAGAGGAAGCCCACAGCCGCCGGCGGACGGAGCCGGCGACAGCAGCAGCGCGCACCGAGCGGGGCCGGGAGCGAGCCCAGCGGGCCAGGCGCAAACGCCGCCGCCGGGAGCGCTCGGAGACCAGCGCCCGCGTCCTGGCCGCGATCCCGGCCATCGCCGTCGCGCTGTTCCTCGTGCTGGAGGGCGGTGCCGTCTTCGCCCTGGGACTGCTCCTGCTTGGCGGGGTCTGCATGCACGAGCTCTACTCCATGTACTCCCGCGCCCATCCCGTACGGCTGGCTGGGCTGCTGGCCCTGGCCGGGCTGCTGGCCGCAGCCCTCTACGGCGGGCGCTCCCAGGTCCTGCTCGTCGCCGTCATCGCCCTGCCCGTCGTCTTCGGACTGACGATCGCATCCCCCCGGCCGAGCGTCGGTGGTGTCGCCGTGACCCTGCTCGGCATCTACTGGATCGGCTTCGCCCTGGCCCACGCCGTCATGCTCAGACGCCTGCCCCACGGCGAAGCGATCGTCATCGACGTGCTCGTCGGCACCTTCCTGGGCGACACCGGCGCCTACCTGGGCGGGCGCATGTTCGGCAAACGGCCCCTTGCTCCCTCGATCTCCCCCAACAAGACAGTCGAGGGGCTGCTGATCGGCATGCTCTGCGCCGTCGTGGGCGTCTGGATCGCCGGGCGCTACGAGGAATGGCTGCCCGGCTCCCACGCCCTCGTGCTCGGCCTCGGCATCGCCCTGATCGCCCCCGTCGGCGACCTGTTCGAGTCCTTCGTCAAGCGCGAGGCCGACATCAAGGACTCAGGAGGGCTGTTCGGACCCCACGGCGGGGCGCTCGACCGGCTCGACGCCGTCCTCTTCTCGGCTGTCGCCGGCTACTACATCTGGCTGGCCTACGTGCACTGAGCGCCGGGCGGTCACGGAGGCAACCGCCCGGCGTCCTTGCTGCCCCCTCAGTCGCCGAAGCGCGGGTCTACGTACAGGCCGTAGAGGTGGAAGGCCGCGTCGCCGTAGCCGTGCGCGGAGTAGATGAAGCGCGCTTCGCGCACCCCTTCTTCGGCTCCGCCGAGCTGCGGGTTCACGTCGAAGGACTGCGACAGTTCCCAGCCGCGGCCTGTGCGTGAGGCGATCTGCCCGACGCTGTACTGGGATGAGTTGGAGTAGCGCCCGTAGTTGTAGACGACGGCGACGCTGACGTTGCCATAGCCGTAGACCCCTTCGACCCAGGTGCGGGCCGTCGGGTACTGGAGGGTCACGCAGACGGGTGGGCTGACTGCGACGCCGCCATTGCCGAGGCTCAAGATGCCGCCGCGGCTGCCGTCTGGACGGTGCCCTTCGAGGATCCTTGCGTTGCCGTAGAGCTGCCAGCCTTCGCCGGCGTTGTTGAACTGGCTGCCTTCGACCAGCGTGTAGTAGTTGCTGTCGCCCATTTCTTCGAAGGGCTGGGCGAAGGTCTGGCCCGGGCAGACCGCCAGCTGGCGGTTGACCTGCGCAGGGGCCGGGTTTTCTTCAGGTTCGGGCGCCGTTTCGGCCATGGCCGGTGCAGCCATGACGAAGAGGGCGGCCATCGCAGCTACCAGCCAGCCGAAGACTGCTGCCGGGCTTCCTGCCGTGGGGCGAGACGAAGTGTTGAACATCTGTCCTCCGTGACGTCCACTGGCGACCGAGCTATCTCTCCCTTGCTGGAGAGACCTCTAGCTTTGCGCCCCCGCCTCGCGACGGGTTTGCCTTTTTCAGTGCGATGTTTGGTTTGACTTGCAGGCCATCCATCGGGGGCGCCGCCCGGCAGGTTGAGCTTTCCCGCCGGCCGCTGGACGCCTGGACATGGAGCCTGGCAATACGTGGGTACATGTCGCTTATGGCTAAGGGTCCGCACGGCGCGGTCGATACGAGGCCCGTCATGTCCTATGACCCGACCTTCGAGGAACAGCAGCTCCTGGCCGACACGATCCAGCACAGGCGCACCCGCATGAGCCCTCGTGAGATGTTCGCCGGCCTGCTCGCCGACGTGGGCCTGCTGGCGACCTGCGTCGGGCTGGCGCTCGCCTGCGGCATCGGCTCCTTCCAGCTCCTGCCGGCCCTGCTGTCGATGCTCGTGCTCGTCATCGCCAGCCGCGTCTCCTTCGACACGCCCTTCGGCTTCACCAGCCTGACCCAGGTCGCCTTCGTGCCGCTGCTGTTCGCCCTGCCGGCTCCCCTGGTGCCGCCGGCAGTCGCCATCGCCCTCGTGCTGGGGCGCCTGCCCGAGGCCCTTGCAGGCCGCGTCGCGCCAATCCGGCTCCTGGCAGCCGTCGGCAACTCCTGGTTCGCCGTCGGGCCCGCCCTCGTCTTCGCCGTCAGCGGCACACCGGCCGAGCACGCCGGTGCAGGGCTCCTGATCCTGGCCCTGCTGGCCGAGTTCGCAGCCGACTTCACCGTCTCCTGCCTGCGCTTCGCCATCGCCAGGGGCGCAGGCCTGGCCATGCAGCTGCGGGAGACCTGGGTCTACGTCATCGACGCAGCCCTGTCCGGCGTCGGGCTCGTCATCGCCCAGAACGTCCGCTCCGAACCGGCCGTCGTGCTGGCCGTCGTGCCCCTGCTGGGGCTGTTCGGGGTGCTCGCCCGCGAGCGTCGCCGGCGACTGGAGAGCCTGCTGGAGCTGAACAGGGCCTATCACGGCACCGCCCTCGTCCTGGGCGACGTCATCGAGGCCGACGACGGCTACACGGGCGAACACTGCAAGAGCGTCGTCGCCCTGGCCGTAGAGGTCGGCGAGGCCATGGGTCTGAACGCCAACCAGCTGCGCAACCTGGAGTTCGCTGCCCTGCTGCACGACGTCGGCAAGATCAGCCTGCCCAAGGAGATCGTCAACAAGCCGGGTCCCCTGGACGCTCGCGAGTGGGAGCTCGTCAAGGCGCACACGATCGAGGGCCAGCGGATGCTCCAGCGGGTCGGCGGCTTCATGCAAGAGGTCGGGCAGGTCGTCCGCTCCCACCACGAGCGCTGGGACGGCGGCGGCTACCCCGACGGGCTCGCCGGGACCCAGATCCCCCTGGAAGCCCGCATCATCACCTGCTGCGACAGCTGGAACGCCATGCGCACCGACCGCTCCTACCGCGCCGCCCTGGCTCACGACGTCGCCATGACCGAGCTGCTGGCCTGCACTGGGACCCAGTTCGACCCGGAAGTCGTCGCTGCCCTGCAGCCGATCGTCAGCGAGGAAGAGGGCGATGCCCAGGCGCTCGTCGCCCGCGGCGCCCGGCGCTCCAAGTTGCTGAGCGGCCTCGCCCAGCCCGCCGTCGGCCAGCAGTCCTGAGCCTGACGGCGCCGGCGCCCTATGATCGCCAGCGATGGCCGATGCCAAGCGCCTCCTGATCCTCGGCTCGACCGGGTCCATCGGCCGCCAGGCGTTGGACGTCTGCTCGCGCAGTCCCGAGCTCGAGCTGGTCGGGCTCTCCGCCGAGCGGTCCTGGGAGGCACTCGTGCAGCAGGCCGCCCAGCATGGGGTGCAGAGGATCGCCCTGGCAGATGCGCACGCTGCCGCCCGCGCAGCCGAGGCCTGGACCGACGGGCAGGTCCTCAGCGGGGCCGACGGGCTCGTCGAGCTGGTCGTCCGCTCCGAAGCCGACATCGTCCTGAACTCCCTCGTCGGGTCCGCCGGACTGGCCCCGACAGTCGCGACGCTGGGGGAGGGGATCGACCTTGCCCTGGCCAACAAGGAGTCTCTCGTCGTCGGCGGCGAGCTCGTCATGGCCCTGGCGGAGGCCACAGGCGCCCGCATCGTTCCCGTCGACTCCGAGCACACGGCCCTCCACCAGCTCATCGCCGGGCAGCCGCCGGGGACCGTCCAGCGGCTGACCGTCACCGCCAGCGGCGGGCCCTTCCGGGGGCGCTCCCGCGAGCAGCTGCGCGACGTCACCGTGCAGGAGGCCCTGGCCCATCCGACCTGGGCCATGGGCGGGAAGATCACGATCGACTCCGCCACCCTCATGAACAAGGGCCTGGAGGTGATGGAGGCCCACCACCTCTTCGGCACCCCCTACGACTGCATCGACGTCGTCGTGCACCCCCAGTCGACCGTCCACGGCCTCGTCTCGCTGGCCGACGGCGCCATGCTGGCCCACCTGGGGCCCCCCGACATGCGCATCGCCATCTCCTACGCCCTGCACGGCGGCGAGAGCGTCGAGCTGCCGATCGCCCCCCTGGACCTGGCCCGGATCGGGTCCCTCGACTTCGAGCCCGTCGACGAAGACGCCTTCCCCTGCCTGGCGCTCGCCCGCGAGGCAGCTGTCGCCGGCGGGACCGCTCCCTGCGTGCTGAATGCCGCCAACGAGGTCGCCGTGCACGCCTTCCTGGCCGGCCGCCTCAGCTTCCTGGGGATCCCCGAGGTGATCGAGCAGACCATCGAGGCCGTCGGCTGCCGCCCCGTCGTTGACTTCGAGTCGCTGTACGAAGCCGACCGGCGCGCCCGGGAGTTGGCCGGGGAGGCCGTCGCGGCACTGCGCTGAGGGTCCGGCGCGCCGGCGCCTGGGGGACCGCATATCGCGCCTGGGCCCGGTGCGTTGGCGCCTGGGCCCGGTGCGTTGGCGCCTGGGGACGGGCACCGGAGCTGTGGGTGGCCCGGGTCAGGAGGCAGCCAGGGCTGAGTCGTGGCGCGTTCCGTGGATGGGATGCTGCGAAATAGGACACCACCGTCATGGTTTGCAGCACCGCCTCGTGATCGGCCGCACACACAACGCTCCAGCCGGCGCGGGGTGGCCATAGCCGAGCTCACCGACCACCTGTCGGCAGTCGCGCCGCGGCCTGCCAGACTGGGACGTCGTGAGCTGGCTTCTCACCATCCTCGGGATCTCCCTGCTCGTCGTCCTGCACGAGTTTGGGCACTTCGCCGTGGCCAAGGCCGTCGGCATGCGCGTCGAACGCTTCTCGCTCTTCTTCGGACCGATGATCGTCAAGGTTCGACGGGGCGAAACGGAGTACGGGATCGGCACGATCCCGCTCGGCGGCTACGTGAAGATCGCCGGCATGAACCCCGCGGAAGAGCTGCCCGAGGGCGAGGAGCACCGCGGCTACTTCCGCCAGCCCGTCTGGAAGCGCCTGGTCGTGATCGCGGCCGGGCCCGCCATGAACATCCTCATCGCCTTCCTGCTGCTCGCCGGCGTCTACTGGCTGAGCGCCCAGCATCCCCGCAGCGACCGGGCCAGGGTCGTCGCCGTCGAGGCCGGGCACCCCGCTGCTGCTGTCCTTCGCAAGGGCGACGTCATCCTCGCCGTCGACGGGCGCCCCGTCGCCATCGAACGGGAAACCTTCAACTTCATCGAAGCCATCGCCGCCGACCGCTGCCCCGGCACCCTCGCCGCCGGCTGCACCGGCGCCGACCCGATCCGCCTGGAGCTGCAGCGGGGCTCGCAGCGGCTGAGCGTATCCGTCAGGCCACGCTACGAACCCAAGCTCAAACGGATGCTGATCGGCTTCTCCTCCGGTGAAGTGCTCGAGCGCGACACGCTCGCCGGAGCCCTCGGGGCCAGTGTCAGCCAGATGTGGAACGTCACCAGCCAGACCATCTCCAAGATCTCCCAGATCTTCACCAGCTCCAAGGCCCGCCGGCAGGTTCACGGCATCGTCGGCGTCTCGGACATCGCCAGCCAGGCCTTCTCCTTCGGCGTGCCCGAGGCCCTCTACGTCCTGGCCCTGATCTCCCTGTCGCTGGCCATCATCAACCTCTTCCCCTTCCTGCCCCTCGACGGCGGTCACCTGTTCTGGGCTCTGGCCGAGAAGGTCCGGGGCAGGGCCATCCCCTTCGCCGTCATGGAGCGTGCCAGCGTCGCCGGCATGGCGGTCGTGCTCGTCCTGGCCGCCATCGGCCTCAGCAACGACATCAACTCGCTCTCCAACGGCGGCCTGACGCTGCACCGCTAGCCGACGCCCCGGCCTGCACCGGTCCGCGGCCGTGGGCAGTCAGGCCTGTGCGACCCGCGATGCGTCCTGGTGGCGGCCGATCGCGATCCAGCTCTTGACGACAGGCCCGATCCGCTCCGGCCGGGCCGGCCCGAACAGCCCTTCCAGCTCGCCGCGGCGCAGCAGCGAGATCTCCTCCCAGTCCTGGGCCGCCCCCAGGCGCCAGTAGCGCCTGCGCAGGGCGGGGGGGAGCCAGTGGGCCAGCGGCAGCAGGGCATGGGGCTCGATCGGGAAGGAGTAGGCCGGGGTCTGGACGAACCAGACCTTCCCGACACGGCGCACCTCCGCCGCGAAGGCAGCCCTGTCCCGCGGCCTGACGTGCTCGATCACGCTCGAGCAGTAGACGAGGTCGAACTGGCCGTCCGCGAAGGGCAGCCCGACAGTCGCGTCGGCCGTCACGAAGGGGCCGGGATAGGACGGCTGGGCGATCACGTCCGTGCCCGTGATGTCCAGGGTCGGCTCCAGCCCTCGCAGGCCCAGGGCACCGCAACCCACGTCCAGCACCCGCGCCCCGTCCGTCAGTCCCGTCGCAGCGAAGAAGGCCGCATGACGGCGTTCCCTGGCCCTGCTGGCCAGGGGCGCAGCCATGCGCGCCAGGGGCCCTCGGGCGGTGGCATATACCTCGGGCATCTAGAATCACCCTATGGCCTCAGAGCGCCAGATTCACGTGGGTCCCGTCGCCATCGGCGGAGGCGCCCCCGTGGCCGTCCAGACCATGACCAAGACGGAGACGGCCAACCTGCCCGCCACCATGGAGCAGATCCGCACCGTCGCCGAGGCCGGCGCCGACATCGTCAGGGTCGCAGTGCCCCGAGAGCAGGACGCCGAGGCCTTGAAGACGATCGTCGCCACCTCGCCGATCCCGATCATCGCCGACATTCACTTCAACCACACCCTGGCCCTGAAGGCCATCGAAGCAGGCGCCCACTGCGTGCGGCTGAACCCCGGCAACATCGGCGGGCCCGAGAAGGTCGCAGAGGTCATCGCCCTGGCCAAGCAGACCGGCACGCCCTTGCGGGTCGGCGTCAACTCCGGCTCGCTGCCCAAGCACCTGCGCCAGCTCGAGTACGACAACCCCGTCGAGGCCCTCGTCACGGCCGCCGTCGAGACCGTCGAGCTGATGGAGCGCCTGGACTTCCAGAACTTCAAGGTCTCCATGAAGTCGACCTCCGTGCCCAACACGATCGCCTCGAACAGGCTGCTCTCGCAGCGCATCCCATATCCCTTGCACCTGGGCGTCACGGAGGCCGGCACCAAGTGGTCCGGATCGCTGAAGTCCGCCGTCGGCCTGGGCACCCTGCTGGCCGACGGGATCGGCGACACCATCCGCATCTCCCTGTCCACCTTCCACGCCGAGGAGGAGGTCAAGGTCGCCTGGGAGATCCTCAAGGCCCTGAAGCTGCGCGAGAAGGGCCCCGTCCTGATCGCCTGCCCCACCTGCGGGCGGCTGCAGTTCGACATGGACACCGTCGTCGCCGAAGTCGAGAAGCGCCTTGAAGCCTACGAGGACCCCGTCGAGGTGTCCGTCCTCGGCTGTGCCGTCAACGGCATCGGCGAGGCCCGCCACGCCGACTTCGGCATCACCGGCGCCAAGGACATGGGCATGATCTACTCCAAGGGCGAGCCGCTGAAGAAGGTCCCCACCGAGCAGCTCGTCGACGAGCTCTTCAAGGAGATCGACCGCTACTACGCCGCCGGCAAGAAGATCCAGGTCGACGAGACCGCCGCCGCAGAGGCCAGGGCCTGGCTGGCCGAGAACGAGGACGACACGCAGATGACCCCCGAGCGGATGGCCGCCCTGGAGGCCGCAGCAGCCCAGGACGACGCCGTCGCGGAGGAGGTCCTGGAGGGGATGCTCTCGCCCGCCGGGGTCGTGCTGGACGAGGACGTCTCGCCCGTCGCCGGGCGGCGCTTCACGCGCAGCTGAGCCGCCCGCCGGCAGGAGGAGTAGGTAGGGGCCGTCTCGTGGTTGCCCATGCGTCCATCCGTCCACGCGACCCAGCAGTATGCGGGCAATGGTTCCTTGCGATCGCCTCCTTGTTTGTGTGTTGAATGCTGAAATTCAGTGCTCCAGCTGAAATAAGTGCGCCCGATACAGTTCCCGAATGGGAGACTGGGATGAGACACGCCTCTGGCTCACTCTTGCAGAGCGAAAAGAACCAAACGCCGAGGTAGCAAGGGCAGCCGTTTCGAGGCATCTGCCGGACATAACGCTGGTGTTGGGTAAGTCAGGCACCGCACCGGCAGACTTCACTTTGCACGACGACCAGCACGCCTTCCGCGTCGCCGAGCGAATGGTCGACCTGATCGGCGAGGACCATCTCGATCCGCTGTCGCCGTTCGAGATCGCGCTGCTACTGCTCGCGGCCTACCTGCACGACATCGGACTCACGCCGGAACGAGGCTTGGTCTCGAGCATCAGGACGTATCTGCTCACCGGCGAGCAGGGGAATCTCACGGAGGAGGAAACGAGGACTCTCACAAGATGGCTCGACCAGAACGGCAAGGGCCGCTCCGCTCCACTGCTGAATGAGCTGCCCAACGTGGAGGCGCTGTCGCTGTCGGCTCAGCTCACCACCGCCTACTGCCGTGAGATGCACGCCGATTGGTCCGTCGTCTGGATCGCCACGAGCCTGGACGGGGCGACCATGGGTTCCTACTCGGGCTGGCTGGCAGATCTGCAGGCGCTCTGCCTGAGCCACAACCAGGGACGCTCCGCCCTGCTGGAGCCGGCGCTCGAGCCGCGCCTCGTGGCGGCCGGCAGCGTCGTGAACCTTCGCTACCTGGCCTGCGTCCTGCGCGTCGCCGACGTTCTCGAGGTGGACCCGGAGCGCACGCCCGCCGTGATATTCCGTCAGCGGACGGTGGCGACGGACAGCGCGATCTACTGGCACAAGGATCATGAGATCGCACTCACCTTCAAGGACCATCGAATACTGCTGGTCGCTCGTCCGACCTCGGCTGTCATGCATCGCGCAGTACTGGACACCGCAGACCAGATCGACGCCGAGCTGGCGCTGTGTCGCGACCTGGCGGACCGGGGCAGCTTCGCCTCCTGTCCGGGTTTCGGCCCGCTCGAGCACGTTTGGAGTGCGCCGGCGATGTGCTTTCGCGACGTGCAGCCCTACGCGAGCGCCTACGAGTACATCGAGGGGGACTTCCGCCCGGACACCATGCGCATCCTCGACCTCCTGGGCGGCACGTCGCTCTATCGCTCGCCGCTGGCGGCATTGCGCGAGCTGCTCCAGAACGCCTCCGATGCGATCGCCGAGCAGATCGCGTGGACGCGCCTGCAGTGGGATGACCCCAAGGACATGGCCCGCTTGGCCGCCACGCAGGCTCTCAACCGGATCGACCTCAGCTTCGTCGAGCGCGACGGGGAGCATTGGCTGGACTGCACCGACACAGGTGTCGGCATGACGAAGGAGATCATCACGAGTCAGCTCCTGGTGAGCGGCTCCGCCCACGCAGGCGGAGTGCTCGAGCTGAAACGACGCTGCGCGGAGGCGGGCTTTCCCTTCCATCGCACCGGTCGCTTCGGTGTAGGGGTGCTCAGCTACTTCATGATCGCCGACGAGATTCGGATCCGGACCCAGCGCGCGAGCGAGACCGGCGTGCTGGAGGGGACAGCATGGACGTTCGTCTCGGAAGGGCTGGACGCCTTCGGAGAGCTTTGCCGCGTCGAGCCCGCGGCCCACGGGACCACGTGCAGCCTGCGGCTGCGACGCTCCCTGCTCGGCGAGAGGCCGCAGGATTGGATCGATCTCGCGATGCGCTACCTGAGGGCGACTCTCGTATCGGTTCCCTGCACTGTCAGGGTGTCGGCACCCAACGAAACCTGGCAGATCGCCCCAGGATGGGTTCGATCGACAGGAGAATGGACCGATCTTCACGGGCCACTGTCTGCAAGCAGCAGGGGAGCCGCATATGCGCCGCCCGACCTGTCCGATCGCGAGTTCACGCTGTGGATGTCCAGCGACGAGGAGGAGGAGCGCTCCTGGGCTCTGATCAAGCCGCGGATGGGATGGAAGGAAGACAGCGGCGCTCTGCCCGACGGGCTTGGGGAGTACCGCGTCATGGTGCCCGTGTTCGAGCTGCCGGATGGTCCGTCGCTCGTATACATGCAGGTCCAGGAGCAAGACGGGCGACTGCGTCTGGAGGGGTTCAGGTCGGGCGACCTCACGAGTGACGCGTGGGCGCCGACTGGGCAGTTCAGGCTTGCCTGGAACGGGATGACCGTGTATCTGGACGAGCCGGAGGACGCGGACCCGGAGCCGGGGTTCCCGGGCCTGGTCGAAGTCAACTTCCAGGGTGATCTGGGCGGAGAGATCAGCGTCAGCCGAAACGAGATGGTGCCTTCCGCCGCCGGCATCCAGGCGATCGGGTTCGCCTGGGCCAGGGCCGGCGAGCTCCATGCCGAGCTCGTCACCGAATGGCACGACTCGCCGTACCGGACGTTGAACGAGCAATACGCCGGAGGCGGGAAGCGCACCGTCGCCGACGCCCGATGGGCGGTGGGCACAGCCGACGGGATCTTCTGGCAGGCCATCGCCCCGCCGTCGGTGAGTGCCCTCCACCATGGGCTGGAGCACGATCGCGGGTCGGTCCAGATCGACGGCGCGACAGCCACGGTCGCCGCCACGCTGAGGATGCACCGCCCCCATGGGCGCAGCGTGATCGGCTATTGGCCTGCCGGTGCCGGACCGGACAGACTGGTCGCCGGCCGTGACCGCACCGAGCTGATAGCCCTTTGGTCGGACCGGAGAGACGGCGAACCCCGCCACCCGCTCGGGACGAGCGCGACGTTCCCCCCATGCTTGAAAGGCGTAATCGGCTACCGGGCGTATCTCCGTGACCACGGCCGCTTCATCTGGAACCGTGAGCACCCGGTCCTTCAGGCCTGCAGCGCCGACGCGCTCGCCTGGCTGGAAGAGCATCTACCGCGCAGGCACGATCCTCTGGATCTCGCACGTGAGATCCTCGGGGACCGGGCGCGAGCCGCCGCGTTCGTCTGCGACTGGGTCCGCTACCGGACAAGGGTGACGCAAGAGCTCAAAGATCGAGACCCGACTTTTCTTCCCGCCGTGATTGGACTTGCCGGCGGCGCAGCTCAGGCGCCGGGTGCGGCTGTCCCGAGGATCCTGGTGCTTCAGGGAGCCTCGTTCTTCATGCGAGATACACAAGGCTCGGTGTCCGTGTTCGACGGAAACGCGGAAACGACAGTCGCGATCGAAAGCTTCGACGATCTCGTCGACGTCGGCATCGAGCCCGACTTCGAAGGCTGGCAGATCGACTAGCGTCGCATGCTCTCGGGGGCATGCGACGAAGCACTGACGGCCCGTGGACTCACGGCTCGAGCCAGGGAGATTCCCGCAGCCGCTCTGCCTGCCGGCACGGATCGGACCGTCCGGGCGATGGTCGATGGTTCTCGTATGAACCGACTCATCAAAATGCTCGGCTTCTGGCGGCGCGCCAAGGCGGAGCGCAGGCGCGTCGAGATTCAGGCCCGAACTGCCACGACCTATGTATGCCGGGACGGTCGTGGGCGTGTCATGTCCTCGCATTGACGACCGGGCCGGCGAGAAGGACCGCACGCAGCACGCGCAGCGGAGCGCGCCCTGCGCGCGGAGCCTCCTCAAAACGTCTTGCCTGCCGCTCCTGCTAGGCGGCGAACCGCTCCGCCACCTTGTCCCAGTTGACGACGTTCCACCACGCCTCGATGTAGTCCGGACGGCGGTTCTGGTACTTCAGGTAGTAGGCGTGCTCCCACACGTCCACGCCCAGCAGGGGGGTCTTGCCGTCTGACAGGGGCGTGTCCTGGTTGGCGCTGCCCACGATCGCCAGGCCAGAGCCGTCCTTGACCAGCCACGACCAGCCCGAGCCGAACTGGTTGACGCCCGTTTCCTTGAGCTTGGCCTGGAAGTCCGAGAAGGAGCCGAAGGTCGAGGCGATCGCGTCGCCAAGCGCGCCTGAGGGCTCGCCGCCGCCGTTCGGGCTCATGTTCTCCCAGAACAGCGTGTGGTTGTAGTGGCCGCCGCCGTTGTTTTTGACGGCCGTCTTCTTGTCGCCGAGGGCGTCCAGGTTCTGCAGGACCTCCTCGATCGGCTTGTCCGCCCAATCCGTCCCCTCCAGGGCGGCATTGACCTTGTCCACGTAGGCCTGGTGGTGCTTGTCGTGGTGGAATTCCATCGTCGCCTTGTCGATGTGCGGCTCCAGGGCGTCGTATGCATATGGAAGCGGCGGGACTGTGTAGGCCATCGGGGGCTCCCTTCTCGGGGGTCAGTAGAAGTTCCTCAGTCGGGGCTGTTCTATCAGAGCTACCCGCTCAGGCTCAGGCCTGTCTCGCTCGCCGCCGTTTGGCCTCGCCAGTACCCTTTCAGGGATGCCAACGGTCGCCACCGGCAGGCCCGGAAGGCCCGCAGCAGCAACCAGGGAGCAGGCCCTCCAGCTGGCCCGGGCCCGCTTCGCGGCCGGTCAGCGCGTCGACGTCCAGGCCATAGCCCGCGAGCTCGGCCTGGCCCGTGCCACCATGCACCGCTGGTTTCGCACCCGTGAGCTGCTGCTCGGCGCCGTCCTGGCCGACATCGGGCAGGAACGCCTCATCGAGCTGCGCCGGCGCACAGGCGGGCACGGCGCCCAGGCCCTCCTCGACAGCTTCGACGCCTTCAACCGCGACCTTGCCCGGGGGACCGGCCTGCGTGCCCTCCTCGTCGCCGAGCCCGACCTGGCCCTGCGCGTCCTCACCTCCTCCGACGGCCTCGTCCAGTCCCGCATGGTCGCCACCGTCCAGCAGCTCATCCAGGAGGAGATCCAGCACGGCTTCCAGCCCACCCTCGACCCCGACCTGATCGCCTACGCCATCGTCAGGCTCGCCGAGGCCTTCCTCTACAGGGACGTCTCCATGGGCGTCGCCGCCGAGACCGGGCGCCTGCGCCAGCTCGAGCAGGCCCTGCTGCGGGAGGATTGAGGGGGCACTACGCCCGGCCTTTGGGCCGTTACCGATCGGTCTCAAAATGCCAGTTCCTGCAAGTTTGCTACCGATCGGTAACGGATCGCAGACAATCGGCTATATTGATACCGATCGGTAACGTGGTGGTCGAGGACTCCCAACAGCTTGGACGGGCCATAGCACTGCGACGGCGCGAGCTTGGGCTCTCCCAGGAAGAGGTCGCCTACGTCGTCGGTAGGCACCGACGCGTCATAGGCGAACTCGAACGAGGCAAGCCGACTGTGCGAGTGCAGATCGCCATCGACGTGTGCAGGGCGCTGGGGCTCAACCTCTCAGTCACCTCACGATGAGTGTCTCAGAGCTCGTCGTCTACCTCTGCGGCGAGCGCGTCGGCCTGCTCCTGCGCAAGGACAACGGCAACCTCCAGTTCCGCTACGACCCCGGATACGCAGGGCCGGTGCTCTCGCAGGCCCTGCCCATCCAGGCAGAGGCCCATCCCAACCGCCTCTGCATCGCCGTCTTCGGCGGCCTGCTGGCGGAGGGGGACTCACGCGAGACCCTGGCTCGCAACCTCGGCATCTCCCGGGGCAACGACTTCGCCCTTCTGCGGGAGTTGGGCGGCGACTGCGCCGGGCCATCACGCTGCTCGAGGAGGGCCAGCCGCTTCCCACCGTCCCCAGCACTCGGTCGATCGACGAGGAGGAGCTGGACAGGATCATCCAGGATCTTCCCCAGCGCCCGCTGGCCGCCAACCCCCGGGAAGGGGTCCGGCTCTCGCTCGCCGGAGCCTAGCCCAAGCTGCCCATCGTCATCGACGAGGGGCGCATGGCACTGCCACTGAACTCCGCCGCCCCCACCACCCATATCGTCAAGCCCGAGCCCGAGCGCTTCCCCGGCCTGGTCGACAACGAGGCCTTCTCGATGAGCCTCGCGCGTGCCGTCGGCCTTCCCGCCGCCGCCGTCAGCAAGCGCTTCAGCATCGGGGGGAGCCCCTACCTGCTCGTCCAGCGCTTCGACCGGGACCTGACAGCCGAGCCGATCCGGCGTCTGCACCAGGAGGACTTCTGCCAGGCCCTCGGGCGACCCTCCAGCGAGAAGTACCAGGCCGAGGGAGGCCCCGGAGTGGCCGAGGCCGTCGAGCTCCTGCGCTCCGCCTCCAGCGTACCCGCCCGCGACCTG
The DNA here is from genome assembly GCA_963697795.1 of uncultured Solirubrobacteraceae bacterium. Lineage (GTDB taxonomy): Bacteria > Actinomycetota > Thermoleophilia > Solirubrobacterales > Solirubrobacteraceae > Palsa-744. The sequence goes on from OY969097.1 coordinate 31,901, forward strand.
CCCACCTTCTGGCGCGCCCTCGTCTTCAACTGGCTGATAGGCAACTGCGACGCCCACGCCAAGAACTTCTCGCTCCTCTACGACAGCCACTCGCCGACACTGGCCCCCCTCTACGACCTCGTCAGCACCGACGTCTATCCCGAGCTGACGACCCGGCTGGCCATGAGCATCGACGGGGCCGCCGGCCTGCGGGACGTCGATCCGCGGGCATGGGACGTGCTCGCCGAGCAGACCGGCTACAGCCTGCGCTTCACCCGTGCCGCCGCCAGGGAGCTGACGGAGCTGATGCTCGCCGGCGCCAGGTCACTGGCCGCCGAGGAGGAGCACGCCACCGAGACAGTCCAGGCGATCCTCGACGGCATCGAGCGGCGCGCCCTTCTAATTTGAGTCTTGGCCCTCTGTCTGGCTAAAATGGTCAAGCCAACCGCGGCGGGTGTTGCGCGTGGCCGCCGCTTGACCGAGGGGGAAGGGATGAGAGAGAAGAGGATGGGAGCGCCCAAGGGGATCGGGCGGCTCGCTGCGACCGTTGCGCTGGCATGCCTGCCGGCGCTCGCGCTCGTGCCCGCTGCCGCATCCGCCAAGAGCGGCGTCGTGTGGCTCTGCAAGCCCGGCAAGACGCCCGACCCGTGCCTGACCGACCGCTCCGCCACCGTACTCAGCTACGAAGGCGCGACCCGCCACGAAGCGCCCCAGAAGCCCGTCCACGGCAAGACGAGCATCGACTGCTTCTACGTCTACCCGACAGTCTCAGAACAGGAAGGCCCCAACGCCGACCTGACGATCGAACCCCAGGAGACCCAGATCGCCGTCGACCAGGCCTCCCGCTTCTCCCAGGACTGCAAGGTCTACGCGCCCATGTACAGGCAGCTGACCCTGAAGGCCATCAATGATCCCGGCGCCATCACCCCGGAAGCTGAGCTGGAGGCCTACGACGGCGTCGCCGAAGCCTTCCACGAATTCCTGACCAAGTACGACAAAGGCAAGGGCTTCGTGCTGATCGGGCACTCCCAGGGGGCCCTGATGCTGGAGAACCTGATCAAGCAGCAGATCGACCCCAACCCGAGCCTGCGCGCCCAGCTCGTCTCCGCCGTCCTGCTCGGCGGCAACGTGCTCGTGCCGGAAGGGCAGACCGTCGGCGGGACCTTCCGGAACGTGCCGGCCTGCACCGCCGCCACGGACACCGACTGCGTCATCGCCTACTCCTCCTTCCTGAAGGAACCGCCCGAGAACTCCTTCTTCGGGCGACCCGGCAGCTCGCTGCTGGAAGGAGGGACCGTGCCGCCCGGCACCCAGGTCCTCTGCGTCAACCCCACGATCCTCCAGCAGGACGGATCGACTGGGCCGCTTCTGCCCTACGCCCCCACGACGCCCTTCCCGGGCACCCTGGGAGCAGGCTCCCCGACGCCCACCGCTCCCACGCCATGGGTCGAGGCCAGGGGTCTCTACACGGCCCAGTGCAAGCACGAAAACGGCGCCTCCTGGCTGCAGGTCAGCCTCGTCGGGGGTCTCGACGAAGCAGTCTTGGGCGAACTGGCGGCGGACAACGACCTGGCCGAGGAACTGGTCGGGCCCGAATGGGGGCTTCACCTCTACGACGTCAACATCGCCTTGGGCAACCTCGTCAACACCGTTGCCATCCAGTCTCAGGCCTACGGGTTCCAGCAGTGACCCGTACAGCGCAGGCCTGAGCAGCAACCAGCCATCGGGTCGCCCGGCCCCACCCTCCCCGGGCGGCCCGAGGCTGGTCTCCACCGGCAGATACAGATACGCTCGTCGCCGCCATGACGAGGCTCTCCCGATACCTGCTGCCGACCGAGAAGCAGGCCCCCGCAGACGCCGAGGCCGTCTCCCACAAGCTGATGGTCAGGGCCGGGCTGATCCGCCAGATGGGGGCAGGCATGTGGAGCTGGCTGCCCGCCGGCTGGCGCTCCCACCAGCGGGCCGTCCAGATCATCCGCGAGGAGATCGACGCCATCGGCGGGCAGGAGATGCTGATGCCCGTCCTGCAGCCTGCAGAGCCCTGGCACAAGAGCGGTCGCTACGCCATCGACGCCCTCTTCAAGCTGACAGACCGAAAAGGGGCCGACCTGGTCCTGGCCATGACCCACGAGGAGGCAGTCACGACACACGTCGCCCAGGTCGTCCGCTCCTACCGGGACCTGCCCCTGATCCTCTACCACTTCCAGGTCAAGGAGCGCGACGAGCCCAGGCCTCGGGCAGGCGTCCTGCGTACCCGCGAGTTCATCATGAAGGACTCCTACACCTTCGACCGCGACGCAGCAGGCCTGGAGGAGCGCTACCAGGCCCACGTCCGCGCCTACGACGCCATCATGGAGCGCACGGGGCTGCGCTGGTATCGGGTCGAGGCCGACATCGGCATGATGGGCGGCACCGGCGCCCACGAGTACATGGCCCCCTGCGCAGCAGGCGAGAACGAAGTCGTCCTGGCAGACGGCTACGCAGCCAACATCGAGGTCGCAAGCGCCGACCCCCAGCCCGTCACCCTGCCTCCGGCCTCCGACTCCCCCGAGGCCGTCGCCACGCCCGGCCTGACCACCGTCGAGGACGTCGCAGCCGAGCTGGGACTGGCCCCCGGCGCCCTGCTGAAGGCCTACCCCGTCGTCGTCGAGTCCGGCGAGGAGGCAGGGAGGCTCGTGCTCGTCGTCGTCCGCGGCGACCACCGCGTCAACGAGGTCAAGCTCGCCATCGCCCTGGGCGCCGCCTCCAGGCCGGCCAGCGGAGAGGAGATAGAGAAGAGGATCGGGCCGCCCGGCTTCATCGGTCCCGTCGGCGTGTCCGAGGACGTCGAGGTGCTGCTCGACAGCGCCGTCGCGGGCGGGGCCGGGGAGGACGCCGGCGGGTCGGGCGAGGCGGGCGGTGGCTACGTCGCAGGGGCCAACCGGGCCGACGAGCACCTGCGCGGCGTCGTGCCGGGGCGGGACTTCGCCTTCCGGGCCGTCGACGTGCGGGAAGTGCTGGCCGGCGACACGATCGACGGGCGGCCCGTGAGGATCGAACCCGCCATCGAGATCGGCAACATCTTCAAGCTGGGGACCCGCTACTCCGTGCCCCTGGGGGCCAGCTACCTGGACGAGGAGGGCAAGGAGCAGCCGATCTGGATGGGCTCATACGGGATCGGGCCGGCCCGCATCGTGGCAGGGGCAGTCGAGCAGTACGCGGACGAGCACGGCATCTCCTGGCCCCGCGCCCTGGCCCCCTTCGACATCCACCTGGTGGCGCTCGGCAAGACCGGCACGCCCGAGCGGGAGGCCGCCGACAGGCTGTATGAGACGCTGCAGGGGGGGACCCTGGAGGTCCTCTACGACGATCGCGACATCGGCACGGGCGAGAAGTTCGCCGACGCGGAGCTGCTGGGCTGCCCGCTGCGCCTGACAGTCGGCAAGCGCTCCTTGGAGTCCGGGCAGATCGAGGTCCAGATCCGCCGCGGGCGCGTGCAGGGAGAGCCGCTGGCGCTCGACGGCGAGCCCGACGCGCTGCTGGGTGCCCTGGACGAGCTGTGGCGGAGCCTCCCGTAGGGCCCGGGGGCGGGGAGGACCCAGGCCGAGAGCGGCCCACCGCCGCCTCTGCAGGCCCCCGCCGACGCGAACGCCGGCAGCCGCCCAGGCTGACCTTCAGGCGCCTGTCGGGCCTCGACCGCTCAGGCCCCCCGCCACCCCAGACCCAGGCGGGAGCGCCCCTGAACCCCTGGACGATCCCCAACGCCATCGGCTTCGCCCGCCTGACCCTGATCCCCGTCTTCCTGGTCGTCTCCCTGTCCAGCCACGACGGCCGCGACGCCCTTGCGGCGGCCCTCTTCGGCGTCATCGGCTGGGGCGACTACGCCGACGGCATAACCGCCCGCGTCACCCGCCAGTACAGCCGCCTGGGAGCCCTCATGGACCCCGTTACCGACCGCCTGCTGGTCGTCTCCGGCGCCGTAGTCGACTGGCGCTTCGACCTCCTGCCCCGCTGGGCCCTGGCCGTCCTGGCAGCCCGAGAGCTCTCGATGCTCGCCCTCGGACGCCTCGGCCTGCGCCGCGGCATCGAGCTCCGAATCAACTGGCCAGGCCGCATCTCCGTAGCCCCCGTCATGGGAGCCCTCTTCTTCCCGATGACAGGCCTCCTGACCCTCGGCGAAGTCCTCCTCTACACAGGCCTGGCCCTGGCCCTCGTAGCCACAGCGCTGTATCTCCGCGACGGCAGAGCCCAGCTGCGAGAAGCCCACCGACCCTCCCGCGAAGACCACTGACCCCAACGCAAGAGCGGAGCCCATCCGCGAGAAGCCCACCAACCCTCCCGCGAAGCCCAACTGACCCCCACGCAAGAGCGGAGTCCTTCGGGACAAACGCGCCCGCGCCGCAGGCGCCGCGCGTTTGCTCCCGAAGGACGGAGCGACCCTCAAGCTTAGCCTGACAGTTTGGTCTATACTCGCCCCTTCCGGTGGCCACCCCCGCGTCGACTCCAGACGGCGGGCCCGGCCCAAAGTCCGCGACAAGAGAGGCCACATGGACGAGACGTTTCCCGACCTTGGCTCGCTTTCGGATCTCGAACTGAAAGACGTCATCCGGCAGCTGACCGAGGAAGAGACGGAGATCTCCTACAGGCGCCGGATCCTGCACGGCAAGATCGACATCCTGCGGGCGGAGCTGGTCAACCGCCTGCGCGGCAAGCACGAAGACGGGGAGATCACGATCACGGGCGAGGACGTGCAGAAGCTCACGGACATCCTCGCCCAGCGTCAGCCCGAGAGCGCGGAGTGAGGACAGCGGGTCCATGGGGGCACCGGCCGTCATAGCCTCGCCGGCGACGGCCTCGAGCACGGGGGCCTAGATGGCGATCCACTGCACAGAGTGCGGCTTCCTCAACGGCGAGGGGGCCAACTACTGCCAGCGCTGCGGCGCCCTGCTGCCACGTGCCGAGGAGGCCGTCGGCGGGGCTGGGGATCCGGTCACGGCGACGTACCGCATCGACGAGACGGGCGAGCTGATCCCCGTCGAGATCGGCGAGGTCACGGCCCGTGGCCCGGCCCTGGTGATCCGTGCAGGCGGCGGCCGCGAGGGGGAGAGCTTCCCCGTCGAGGGGGAACGCATGAGCATCGGCCGCAGGCCCGACTCGAGTGTCTTCCTGGATGACGTGACGGTCTCCCGCGACCACGCCCTGCTGATCCGTCGCGGCGAGGACTGGTATCTGGACGACTGCGGCTCGCTCAACGGCACCTACGTCAACCGTGCCCGCATCGAGTCTCAGCGCCTGGAGGAGGCCGACGAGTTGCAGATCGGCAAGTACAAGCTGACCTTCCACGCCCGCTGATCGAGATGGCGACACAGACGACAGGGGAGGCGGAGCGCTTGGAAGCGGAGCTGGCGGTGCAGGCGGATCTGGCCAAGCGGCCGAAGTCGCTGACGATCGGGGCCGTCTGCAAGGCGCTGGCACAGGAGTTCCCCGACATCTCCATCTCAAAGATCCGCTACCTGGAGGACCAGAAGCTGCTGACCCCCAGGCGGACCCCCGGCGGCTACCGCCTCTACACCCCCGGCGACGTCCAGCGCCTGCGCACGATCCTGCGCATGCAGCGCGACGAGTTCCTGCCCCTGCGGGTGATCCGCCAGGAGCTGGCGGCGGGCAGGGCAGGGGAGGCTGCTGCGCCCCCCGTTCCCGGCCGCCCCGCCCGCGAGCCCCGCGCCTGGCGGCCCTCTGTCAGCGTCGGCGAGGCCACCGGCGCCCTCTACTCGCTGGAGGACGTCCTGGAGGAGACCAAGGCCGACGCCAAGCTCGTCGGAGAGCTCGAGGAGTATGGGGTCGTCAAGGGCGAGCTGCGCGGCGGCGTGCGCTACTTCGACGAGACCGAGCGGGAGATCATCGCGGCCGTCGCGGAGCTGGCCCGCTACGGCGTCGGCGGGCGCAACCTGCGGGTCTTCCGCTCATCGGCCGACCGCGAGGCCAACCTGCTCCAGCAGATCCTGGCCCCGGCCTTGCGCTCGCGCAACCCCGAGCGGCGCAAGGAGGCAGTCGAAGCCCTGGAGAACCTGGCTGCTGTCGCGACGCACCTCAAGCACCTGCTGCTGATCAGGGACCTGCGCAAGATCGTCCGGTGAGCGCCGCCCCGCCCGACCTGCGCTCGCTGATCCGCGACATCCCCGACTTCCCCAAGCAGGGGATCGTCTTCAAGGACCTGACGCCGCTGATGGCGGACGCAGCGGGGCTGCGCAGCGCCGTCGAGGGGCTGGCCGAGATGGCAAGGCCCCTGCGGATCGACTGCGTAGTGGCCGCCGAGGCGCGCGGCTTCCTGCTCGGGCCGGCCCTGGCCCTGGAGCTGGGCGCCGGCTTCGTGCTGGCCCGCAAGCCCGGCAAGCTCCCCTACGAGACCGTCAGCGCCGAGTACCTGCTGGAGTACGGGGCAAGCCAGCTGGAGCTGCACTCCGACGCCCTCGCCGACGGGGCACGCGTGCTCGTCCACGACGACCTGCTGGCCACCGGCGGCACGGCAGCGGCCCTGTGCGAGCTCGTCGAGCAGCTGGGCGGGCAGGTCGTGGCGCTCAGCTTCCTGATCGAGCTGGCCTTCCTGGACGGCCGCGCCAGGCTTCCCGGACGGGACATCCACGCCCTGCTGCGCTATGAGTCCTAAGCTCTCTGCGCGATGCCGACAGCTCGCGCCAGCAGGATCGTCGACGCGCCCGCAGGCGAGCTGTGGGAGCTGCTGCGCGACCCCCACCACCTGCCCCGCTGGTGGCCGCGGGTGAGCGGCGTCGAGGGCGTCCAGGAGGACGCCTTCACGCACCTGATCCGCACCCGCAAGGGCAAGCTGATGCGCTCAGACCACGACATCGTGCAGGCCGACGAGGCCGCTGGCACGATCGTCTGGGAGCAGCGCCTGGAGGGGACGCCCTTCGCCGGCGTCCTTCGCTCCTCCCGCACGACCCTGACGCTCACGCCCATTGAGCAGGACCCCTCCAGGACCGAGGTCACGATCGAGCTGCGCCAGCGCCTGGCCGGCGGCTGGGACCCGTGGGCGGAGGACCCCTCCCGCCTTCGGCCCCGTCCCATGAGCAGCCACATGATCCACCGGGCCGCCGCCAGGACGATCTCTGAAGCGCTCGACGGCCTGGAGCGGATCCATGGCTGACGGGCAGAGCCACCCGAGCATGCGCTGGTGGGGCTGGGGCGTGGACGCCGACGCCCACGGGCTGCCCGCCCACGCAGAGGGCTTCCTGGCCGAGGCGACAGGCGTCACTGGTGCCCTGCGCCAGCCTGTGGCGCTGGAGCAGGTGCAGGTGCCGGCCTCCATGCTGGGAGAGTCCGAGCGGGCCCGTCTGGCGGCGATCGTCGGCGCCGAGCATGTGCGCGAGGACCACTCCGAACGTGTCCTGCACGCTGCCGGCAAGGGCTACCCGGACCTGGTGCTGCTGCGCTCGGGCAGGCCCGAGGGAGCGCCGGACGCTGTCGTGCACCCGGCCGACCACGACCAGGTCAGGGCCGTCCTGGAGGCCTGCGCGGAGCGATCGCTGGCTGTCGTCCCCTTCGGCGGCGGCACGAGCGTCGTCGGCGGCGTGGCGCCCCTGCGCGGCAGCCACAGCGCCGTCGTATGCCTGGACCTGGGCCGCCTCAGCGGCCTGATGGACCTGGACGAGCGCTCGATGACGGCGCGGGTCGGCGCGGGCACGCGGGGGCCGCAGCTGGAAGGCCTGCTGGCGCCTCGCGGCCTCACCCTCGGTCACTTCCCGCAGTCGTATGAGTACGTGTCGCTGGGGGGCTGCGTGGCGACCCGCTCGGCAGGGCAGGCATCGACGGGCTACGGGGCGATCGAGAAGATGGTCCTGGGCCTGCGCCTGGCTGCACCCGCCGCCGAGATCTCCCTGCCGCCGCTGCCGGCGACCGCCGCGGGGCCCGGCCTGCGCCAGCTGCTGGTCGGCTCGGAGGGGACCCTGGGCGTGATCAGCGAGGTGTCGCTGCGCCTGCGCGAGAAGCCCGCGACCCGCCGCTACGAGGGCCTGTTCTTCACGGACTTCGCGGCCGGCCAGGAGGCCCTGCGGGCGCTGGCTCGCGACCACGCCCTGCCCGACGTTGCGCGCCTGTCGGACGAGGCGGAGACGGGAATGTCGCTGGCCCTGGCGGGAAGCGGCGGCGTCAAGGGGCTGCTGGGGGACGCCTACCTGCGCCTGCGCGGCTACAGGGGCGGGTGCCTGGCGATCATGGTCTTCGAGGGCTCGGAGTACGAGGTCGCCCTGCGCCACCGCAGGGCCCGGCGGATCCTGCGCAGCCACGGTGCCCTGTCGCTGGGCTCCTCGCCGGGACGCTCCTGGGAACGTGGCCGCTTCGGCGCCCCCTACCTGCGCGACGACCTGCTCTCGCGGGGGGTGATGGTGGAGACGCTGGAGACTGCCACTCAGTGGTCGCGCCTGGACGAGCTGCACAGCGGCGTCACGAAGGCGATCGGGGGGGAGCTGGTCGCCCAGGGCACGCCGGGGCTGGTCATGTGTCACGTCTCCCACGTCTATGAGACGGGCGCCTCTCTGTACTTCACGTTCATAGCGACCCAGCGCGAGGGGGCGGAGATGGAGCAGTGGCAGGCCCTCAAGCGTGCTGCAGGCGACGCGATCCTGGCGGGCGGGGGCACGATCACCCACCACCACGCGGTCGGGCGCGACCACCTGCCGTGGATGGAGCGGGAGGTCGGCCTGGGCGGCCTGGAGGCACTGCGGGCCGTCAAGGAGCGCCTAGACCCGGCCGGGATCATGAACCCCGGCAAGCTGCTGCCGGGCTAGGTCGGGCGCTTCTCTGCCATCGCCCAATCCGGATCAGAAACGCTTCGCGCGAAGTAATTGACAGTGAGGCGCGATACGCGCACACTGGGATTCCGGGCGGTGTGGGGGTCGGCGGGTGACCCGTGAGCATAGAAGCATGTGCTCGTGGAAGGAAGGCCTACCGAACGGAAGGGATGATTGCAATGAAGTATGCGAAGGCGATCGGTGTCGCGCTGCTCGCGCTCCTTGTCGTGAGCGGCGTCGTCGCATCTACAGCGGCGGCTGGCGGGTTCTTACCGGCACCAACGGAACTCGCCGTTGAAATCTCCGGCAGCGGAGGCTTCATCGAAGCCATAGGGGGCGGCAAACTGTCGTGCAAAACCGTCGTGAGCAAAAATGGCGCCAGTTCCTTCACCAGTGAAAAAAACGGCACTGCCGATCTCGAACTGTCAGGGTGCGAATTCGCCGGGATGAAATGCAAAACGGCCGGCGACATGGCAGGTGTGATATTAACCGAAGTCAACATGATCATCGGCTCCATCGAAGAATCTGGCAAATTATTTCTCGGTCTGTTAATGACGCCCAAGGTTACGATCTTGATCACCTGTGGGGGTGTGTTGAAACTCGAAGTAAAGGAAGGGGTTATCGCGGAAGTTTGTAAATATCGAGAAACGGCCGGCGAAGCGCTCAAAGCCGTGCCGACACCAGCGGCCGGGACTGCAGAATTAATATTAGCGTTACAGGTTCAGCTGTTATTCAAGCAGGAAAAAGGGAAACCGAAGTTCACAACGAACAGATTCTTAGTCGAATTCGGCAAAGGCTTCGAAGAAGGCGCCCTCTTACTTGAAGCGAACATGACGTTCCCGTCGAAGGTCCATATCGACTACTAGGCTCCGCCGGCAGCGGGTGGAGCGGTCTGTGCCGCGTGGGGCGCCGTGATGGCGCTCCACGCAGGTTGCGGTCCTACCCCTGAAGGCTGAGGGCGCCGCGCAGGACGACGTGCCCGGGCTTGGTGGGCCGCGTGCTCGTCTCCTTGGTCAGCAGGATTTCCTTGTAGTCGCCGGCGGTTTCGGGCAGCAGGGCGGCGCCGGCCAGCTTGTGGGTCTTGCCGACTGCCGGCGCTTTGCTCAGAGCAAGGGCGTGGCCGGGGGAGTTGTAGAGCCAGACGGCGTAGAAGAAGCCGGTGCTGGCGGGGATGTGTTCGGCCTGGATGTAGAAGGCACGCTTGCCGTCTTCGGAGAGGATCTCGACTTTGCCGGTGGAGCGGCTGTGAGGGTCGGGCGAGTGCAGGGTGATGCTGCCTTCCGTTTTCGGCCCGGTGGAGGTCGAGGACGTGGAGGAGGTTTTCGAGCCGGCGTTCGTCTTGGTGTTGTTGGAGGAGGAGCCTTTGGAGCTCACCAGGATCACGACGACGACTGCCACGACGACGATGAGGCCGAGCAGGACGGCTCCGCCCAGTCGCGAGCTGCCTGGCTTCTCGGGCGCGGGGCCGGGACCGGCCTGGGCGGCCTGGGAGAGGGGGTAGGGGCCCTGGGAGGGCGGCGGCGAGGCGGCGGCGGGCGCAGCTGCGGCCGGGGGTGCGACGGAAGCGGGCGCCGGGGCCTCGGCAGTGGGCAGCTCGGGCAGGGAGCCGGGGGCGAGGGTAGCCAGCTGGGCGGCGAGGGCGTGGGCCCAGGCGGCTGCGGCGGGGGAGTTCTCGAGCAGGGTGCGGGTGCGCAGGCGCTCGCCGACGGCGGCCTGCTGGCCCAGCAGGTAGTCGCCGATCTCGCTGCGGGCGGCCTGGTCCAGGGAGCGGGCCTGGCGGGGAGCGAGGACGGCCAGGGCTGCGTGGGCGCGGTCGTGGACGGCCTGCTCTGAGATGCCGAGCATGGCTGCGACCTGTCCGTAGGTCTTGCGCCGGCCCAGCAGGATCGACAGCGCGGCGCGCTGGTCGGGAGGAAGATCGTCGACGGTGCTCATCTGTTTGACGTCTTCGCGAGGCCGGTGGCGGGGAGCCGGGGCCCTGCGAGGATCGTAGGCTATCGTGGCGGCGCGATGACGGAAGGCAGCAGCGAGGGGCAGGCGGGGACGCTGCCGGGATTCGACGGCCTCTACGGCTTGCAGGTCAGCTCGATCTCAGACGTGGAGGTGCGCGGCAGCGTGGCTGTCAGGGATGAGGTCAAGCAGCCCGCGGGCCTGGTCCACGGCGGCGTGTACGCCTCGATGGCGGAGGCGATGGCCTCGATGGCGACCTACGTGGTGGTGGCGGGCGAGGGCCAGACTGCAATGGGCCTGTCCAACAGCACGAGCTTCCTGCGACCGGTGACGGAGGGGACGGTGCATGCGACGGCAAGGCGCCTGCACAGGGGCCGCACGACATGGGTGTGGGACGTGTCCTTCAGAGACGACGAGGATCGGCTGTGCGCGGTGACGCGGATGACGATCGCGGTGCGCCCGGCCGGCTGAGTCAGGGGTTGGGGGCGACGAAGCCGAGCGGCCTGACGAGGTTGGGCATCTGGGCGGGGAGGGGCTTGGATGCGAAGCCGGTGTCTGGCAGGGGGGCGGGCAGGGCTTCGCCGGGAGCGCCGGGCTGGTCGATGGTGACCATCTGCCTGGCGGCCCCGATGGCCAGCGAGGCTTTGTCGGCGTAGATGTCGACGACGACGTTGCCGGTGCCGAGGGCGATGGCCCGGCCGGAGTTGGAGACCTGGGCGAGCTGGCCCCTGATGTGAGCGGTCGTGGTGGTCCCGGGCCCGCCGGGCAGGAAGCTGTTGTCGGGGGAGGTGACGATGCGCAGGGGTGGGATGCAGTTGCCCTCTCCGCCCTGCAGGCAGTTGCCGTACTCGACGTCGTAGGCGCCTGAGACGTCGCGGCTGGATTCTGTGACTTCGAGGCCCTGGAAGCGCCCGCCGAGCCAGTAGACGGGGTAGGGGGAGACGACGAGGTTCTCGAGCAGGTTGTGGGGGATGGGGTAGGTCTGCAGGGTGTTGCCGCAGCCTGCCAGCAGGCCGGCCAGGGCGCACAGGGGCAGGGCAGCGCTCAGCAAAAGGATGCGACGCACGCCCGGCAGGCTATTGGGCGTCAGCCCCGGTAGCGGTTGGTGATGGGCATGCGCCGGTCGCGCCCGAAGGCACGGACGGAGATCTTGATGCCGGGAGGGGCCTGGCGGCGCTTGTACTCGGCCAGGTCGACGAGGCGGACGGTCCTGTCGACATCCTGCTCGGGCAGCCCCTGGGCGATCAGCTGCTCTCGGGACTGGTCGAGCTCGACGTAGCCCTCGAGGATGCGGTCGAGGACCTCGTAGGGGGGCAGGGAGTCCTCGTCGCGCTGGTCGTGGCGAAGCTCGGCGGAGGGTGCCCGCTCGATGATGGAGGAGGGGATGGGGGAGGGGGTTCGCGATGCTGAGCCGGCGCTTGAGTTGCGCCACTCGCAGAGGCGGTAGACGAGCGTCTTGGGGACGTCCTTGATGACGGCGAAGCCTCCTGCCAGGTCGCCGTAGAGGGTTGTGTAGCCGACTGACATCTCGGACTTGTTGCCGGTCGCCAGGACGAGCCACCCGAACTTGTTGGAGAGGGCCATGAGCAGGTTGCCGCGGATGCGGGCCTGCAGGTTCTCCTCGGTGATGTCGGGCTGCTGGGCGGCGAAGGGCTCCGCCAGCAGATGGTCGTAGGCGGCCATGGCCTCGGCGATGGGCAGCTCGAAGGCCTGCACGCCTAGGGCGGCGGAGAGCCGGCGGGCGTCGTGCTGGGTGTCGTGGGAGGAGAAGGGGGAGGGCATGACTGTCGTGGAGACGCGGTCGGGGCCGAGGGCGTCGACGGCCAGGCAGGCGACGAGGGCGGAGTCGATGCCGCCGGAGAGCCCGAGCACGGCGTGGCGAAAGCCGTTCTTCTGCACGTAGTCGCGCAGGCCGAGCTGAAGGGCTGCGTAGACCTCGGCCTCTGCGGGGGCGAGGGGCTCGGCCAGCTGGGGGGCGAGGGGCGGCTGGACGCCGGGCGCGGGCAGGTCGTGGGCGGGGATGACGGTGACGGCCCCGGGCGGGCTGCGCCTGGCGGCGGGGCGGTGGCTGGGGTCGCGCAGGCGGGCTGCTGCTGCTGCGTCGAGGTCGATGTCGCAGATGAGGGTCTGGGGGGCGAACTGGGCTGCCCGGGCGATAACTGCGCCGGTGTGGTCGATGACGCAGGAGTGCCCGTCGAAGAGGAGCTCGTCCTGGCCGCCGACTAGCCCGCAGAAGGCGACGCAGGCGAGGTTGTCGCGGGCACGCTGGGCGAACATGCGCTCGCGCTCTGCTCCCTTGCCGGCGTGGTAGGGGGAGGCGGAGACGTTGAGGATCAGGGTGGCGCCGGCGAGGGCCTCTTCGCTGGCGGGCGGTCCGGGCTCCCAGATGTCCTCGCAGACGGTCAGCCCGACGCGGTGCCCGGCGAGGTCGAAGACGGCTCCGCCGCTGCCGGCCTGGAAGTAGCGCTGCTCGTCGAAGACGCCGTAGTTCGGCAGGTAGACCTTGCGGTAGCTGGCCTGGAGGCGCCCGTCGATCAGCAGGGCGGCTGTGTTGTAGACGTCCTCGGCCCGTTCGGGGCAGCCGACGACGGCGGCCAGGCCCCTGGTGTGGGGGGCCAGCTCCTGCAGGGCGGCTGCTGCGTCTGCCAGGAAGTGCTCCTTGAGCAGGAGGTCCTCGGGTGGGTAGCCGGTGACGGCGAGCTCGGGGAAGAGGACGAGCTGGGCGCCGGCGTCACGGGCCTGCTCGAGGCCTTCGCGGATGAGCGTGGTGTTGCCCGCGATGTCGCCGACTGTGGCGTTGATCTGGCAGAGGGCCAGGCGCACTCTCAGCTGGCGCCGGCGGGCTTCTGGGCTGAGCGCTTGGGGGCGCGCTGCCCGGAGCGGGCGCTTGCGGCTTTGCCTTTGGCGGCTTTGCGGCTGGGGGCCAGGCCGGCTGCCCTGTAGAGCGAGCCGATGGCCCATTTGAGGTCGTCTGCGATGGCGTCGAGCTCGGGGAGGGCGTCGTAGTCGCCGAGCAGGCCGAAGCCGAGGTGGCCGTTGTAGCTCATGACGGCGATGCCGAGGGCCTGCTTCTGGGCGAGTGGGACGACGGGGTAGAGGACCTGCAGGCGCCGGCCGAGCAGGTAGAGGGGGAACTGTGGCCCGGGGACGTTGGTGACGACGAGGTTGAAGAACTGCTGGCGGGCCTGCAGGCGGGCTGCCTGGCTGAGGATGGTGGGCGGGGCAAAGCCGGCCAGATTGGTCAGGACCTGGGCGCCGACGGCCTGGCCGGACTTCTTGAGGTCCTCCATGGCGGTTGAGATCTTGTGCAGGCAGTCGGCGGGGTTCTGGACGCCGACGGGCAGGGGCGCCCACATGGCTGCGACCTGGTTGCCGAGGGCGCCGCGCTGCTCCTTGGTCCTGACGGAGACTGGCACCATGGCCTTCAGGACGAGCCCGTCGGTGTCGAGTCCCTGGCGGCGCAGGTAGCGGCCGAGGGCGAGGCTGACTGACGTCAGGACGGCGTCGTTGAGGGTGCCGCCGAGGGAGTCCTTGACGGCCTTGAAGCGCTCCAGGTCGGCGTCGAGGAAGGTGTAGCGGCGGTGCGGCCCGATCTCGACGTTGAAGGGGCTGGGGGGAGCGGGGGAGCTGATGCCGGCGAGGGTCGTGGCGCCGACGCTGGCAAGGGCGTCGCGGACCTGCCCGACGGCCTTGCGGGGAGCCCGCAGGACGGCCCTGGCGCCGCGCAGCATCTCGTTGGGAACGGTCGTCCTTTCGAGCAGGGCCTCGCCGAGCAGCTTGGCCTGCCCGGGCAGCGGCTGGGCGCTCCAGGCTGGGGCGGGCGCGGGCGGCACGGCGGGTTCGGGCTGGGTGTCGAAGAGGACTGTCGTGATGTCCACGCCGGAGACGCCGTCGACGAGGGCGTGGTGGGTCTTGGCGACGATCGCGAAGCGCCCGCCGGACATGTTCTGCACGAGCCACAGCTCCCACAGCGGCTTGGAGCGGTCCAGGCGCTGGGAGAAGACGCGGCCGGCCAGGCGCTTGAGGGCCGCGTCGTCGCCGGGACGGGGCAGGGCGGTGTGGCGGATGTGGTAGTAGGGGTTGAAGTGGGGGTCGTCGGCCCAGACGGGTCGTCCCTGCCCGAAGGGCACGTAGGCCAGGCGCTGGCGGTAGCGGGGGACCAGGTGCAGGCGCCCCATGACGTGGTCGACGAACTCCTGGTGGGTCGGGGCCTTGCCTTCGAAGACCATGACCATGGCGACGTGCATGTGCGCCATGGAGTGGTCCTCCAGGTGCAGGAACGTCGAGTCCAGGGCTGTCAAGCGGTCGGGGTTCGCCACGGGCTCGATTGTCGCTCATTCGGGGGCGGGGGGCAATGCGGGAGGGCACCTCACCCGCTGGGTATCGTCGGACTGGACACCGATCCCGGGGAAAGAGAGCCATCCAATGAAGCGATTCGCGGCAGTGCTGTTCCTCGTGGCCTGCGTGGGAGGAGCGACGGAGGCCTACGCGACCGAAACGCCACCGCTCACCGTCAGCGCCGAGGGAGTCGCAAACGTTCCGATCCCCCAGGCAGCCAGCCAGACGGAGGCCAACGCCGCCTACCGTGCAGGCCTGACGGCGGCGATCGCGGACGGGTACGAAAAGGCGGAATTCCTCGCGGCAGGCACGGGCGCGAAACTCGGCCCGATCGACCAGATCGTCGAGCGGGGCGGCTCCATCTCATGCGAGCTGCCGGCCGAAGAAGGCCCGCTGAGCGAATACCAGCAGTACAAGGGGGCCCGACCCGACATCGGCTCGGTTGAACCCGGTGGAGCGGTCTACGCGCCCGCCCCGGCAGCCGCGCCGCCGCGCGTCGCAAGCAAACCGGGGAAGAAGAAGCACAAGCACAAGGCCAAGGCGAAGAAGGCCGTGGCCGTCAGCTGCACACTCTCTACCCAGGTGGTGCTGTCCTACGCGCTTGTGTCGGGTTGAGATGGCGTTGGGCCATGCGATGGATGCCTTGGAATCGTGGGATGCTGGTGCCATGCACGAAACCGCCGCTGTCATCGCTCTCCTTGTGATGGTCCTGATCCTCGGGGTCATTGTCTGGCCACTGCTGCTTGTCGGTGCCGCAGGCCCGGCAGCAGTCCTCGCGCGGCGCGCCTGGATTTGGAGGCGCGATTCGTCTCCTTGACGGAACACCGGCCGCGAGCCTGGGACGCTGCTCGGCGTTCTACGACGCGCCTGAGCTATCGACCCTCCCAGGCGTCTACAAAAAGGCCTCCCCGGCCTACTTGCAGACCTATCTGAACGAGTACACCCGGCGCTACAACGACCGGCTGTTTGCTGAGCCGAGGTCGAGCAGCTAATCGTCAGAGCCGCCAGCCGCATCTGAAGGCGGCGCTTCATGTGAGAGCTGCCCTAAAAACACCGCTTGGACCTGACTCACTGGCCCGCTACGGTTCCGACTATTGGAATCCAGGGGCGAGCGATCCGTGCGCCGTTCGTCCGCTTCAAAGCGCGCTCCGTGGGAGCGAACGACCGAGAGAGGAGCGTACTCGATGCGCAAGATGATGCTTTGGCTGGCTCCGCTGCTGGCCGTCATCGCGGTGTTCGCGGCACCTGCATACGCCTTTCAATACGAACACACCTTCTGTGAAAGCAATCTGGAACCGGATGGTACGTGCCCGCCCAGCGGGAGCAGCCAATGGGCCCACCTGGAAGTGATCGAAGGTGACGCTGGGGGCCAGAGCCACGAGACGTGCATCGACGCCTACGAGTCGAACAAAAACGGTTACACGACGCAGAAATGCATGTACTACGCCGGGGAAGAGGCTCGAGAAACCCCTGGCGGGGAATACGGCTACCCGCGAGCCTGGAACGGCGGCACGGTGAAACACGTCGTCGATGCAACCGAGTACGGCTACCACACCTCGTAAAGGAGTCGAGAGAGAAGATGAGCAAGCGATCAAAGCGCGCGGCGACAGCGGTCCTGGTCTTGGCCGTCGCCGGCGCCATCATCGGGATCCTCACCTCGAGTGCGTCCTCCAAAGACCAGACGGCGAGAACGCGAACGCCCGCCCACCAGCCGGTCTCGGCTCGGCTCGGCAACGTCCTTGGCGTACTCGGACATCGTGGCGCCCGAGCCTACGGAGCATCGCTGGCTGCGGGAGTTCAGCCACTTCCGAACGCAGTCTTCCAAGGCGTCAGCCATGAGGCGACTCTCAACCCTGCCGCTGCCGTATATGCGGGAGGCGCCTACCCCACGTGGATCATCCCCGGCTCTACTGAAGTCTGCCTGATGGCGAACGCCACCAAGCCGGGCGACAGCGCCGGAGGTATTTGCGGCACGATCGCGGCTCTGGAACAGCGCGGACTGGCCGAGACCACCGAAGGCCCGACCGGTGCTCCACTCGTCCTCGGTCTGGTCCCCAACGGGAACGCAACCATCGAGGTGACAAACGCCGACGGAACCAAGAACACGGTGCCGGTCAAGAACAACGTCTACGAGATCACAACAGGCGACCCGGTCTCGGCGACGCTCAAGAACGCTTCGGGAGCGACGATCACACGGCAGCTCCCGGTTATCACAGCAGCGCCGTCGTCGCCTCCTCCGGCCGGCTGAGGCACGACCCTATGTTGCGGCCGCTCGGGGGCGGCCGCAACATCGATCGTCTGCAAGGTGATCGCCTGTACGCGCTCGCTGCCAACCCGCTCAGAGGTGGCCTCAGCCGGGTCGACATGGCGATGGCTGCATCGTGTCCGGTTACGCGAGGACTTCGACGGTGTCCGGTGGGGATCGTTTAGGTCGGCTCGTCGCGCTCAGCGCCGTCCACACGGGTCAGACTATCGTGGAGCACGCCGAACCCCGGTTGGTAAACGAAACGCTCGTATTCTCCTGGAGTCCAGTGGACGGAACTACGTCGAGACGTTAGGGTCGCGCTCGTGACCGTTTGCATCGCCGCGCTCTGCAAGGCCGACGACATGCCATGCGCCGTCGTGGCTACCGACAGGATGGTGACGCAGCCAGGTTTCATGGAGTTCGAGCACACCGGCTCGAAGATGGTCGAGCTGACCGAGCGCGCAGCAGTGATGGTCGCCGGAAGCACGCTCGACGGGATGCGACTTGTCACCGAAGCGCGGGCAGCCGACTTGCCGGACGACATAGCGGAGATCTCCGCCGACCTCGGACGCCGATACGCGACGGCTCGCAACGGGCGTGCTGAGCAGATCCTCGGTATGCACGGCCTGACGTTCGAGTCGTTCCACTCGATGCACGGCACGCTGAACCCGCAGGTAGTGATGATGCTGGAGGGCGCGCTGGAGCAATACGACCTTGGCGTCGAGCTCCTGCTCGCTGGCGTTGACGGCTCCGGCGCGCATATCCACACCAATGGGAACCCCGGTGGCGGGAACATGCGGCACGACCCACTTGGCTGGGCGGCCATAGGGATCGGGGCACCACACGTCACGACCTCGATGGCAGCACTCGGGCACAGCGCCAGGGAGGACTACAGGCAAACGCTGTTCAAGGTGTACGCGTCGAAGCGGGCCGCAGAGGTAGCGCCGGGGGTCGGAAACGAGACGGAGATGGCGCTGATCGGCGCTGAAGGGGTCAAACGCCTAGACGCAGCCGTGCTGACGAAACTTGCCCTAATCTATGACGAGTACCGGTCGATAACCGTGGGTAGGTTGCAAGAACAGCTGGCCTCTTTCGACCCGGAGGGGGATGACGATGCCACAGATGGAAACTCAGCCTAAAAGGGACATGGACAGTCTGTTCAGCCGCGCCGCGGCGCTGATGCTCGCGGGTGTGGATGCCGAAACAGCCGCGATGTCGGCGCCGATCGGTTCGCTTCCGGCACACGGCGAACTCGTGGGCAAGCCGCGAGAAGCGGCGCTCGAAGTTCCCACGAGCCGGTAGACGCTACGGCGCGAGCCGGTAGCGGACGCCCCGGATACCGACGACCCAGCCCAAGCGCCAGCGGCGGCGAGCCTGCCGCGCAGGCGCGAGGCGTGGCTGTCCAGGGTGCGCGTCTTGCCTTCGGTGCGGTAGCCCCATACATCGTGGTGCAGCTCCTGTCGTATCCAGACCCGCCCGGGTTCGGCCGCCATGTGCGTGAGCAGGGCGTACTCGCGGCCACGAAGCCCCACGACAACGAGCGTCCCGTAGGTCACGACCGCGTGGCCGTGTCGATGTGCAAGCCGCCGTAGGTGAGGGCACCGGCGCCCGCAAGCTCACTCGGACGCGGGAGCGTTGAGCGCCGCCCTCTCGCGTCCTCTCGCTCTGCACGGCCTTCTCCCATGCAGCGGGAGAATAGCCCGCCGGCTTTGCCCCTGGTCGTAGCGATCTACGGGCCACGATATACGGATCGTCAGCAGATCCTACACGCAGGCTCGCGCCAAATACTGTGGAAGGTTCCTCCGCCTTCCCGTGCCACGCCCCAGGCTGTTGACGCAGCGCGGGGGCACATGGTTTGTAGGAGCGGCCGAAGCTATGGCCCCCGAATGACGGAATCAGCGCGCCGGATCAGCTTCTACAGTCGCTACCCATGTGTGCGCCATATCACACAAGCCACCACTTGACACTACGTAGCCTTTAGCGGACATCTGTTCGACTCGCCGAGTCGCTCCGAGGAATGGAGCGAACGGGGGAACCACTGCCGGGGCGCCTTCTGGCTGTCCCGGATGGGGCGAATCCGCTGCTGATGCAGCGGTAACGCCCGGCTGACACGCGGCCTGTCCGTGCCGTCAGCCGGCTGTGAGCCCGACAGCTAACCCCGCAGGCGGACCACAAGGAGGTCCAAAACCAAATGTTCGTCCCCGCGACGCCCGCTCAGCCTGCGCCGACACTGGCGCCTGTCGGCGTCGTATCAACGGAGCAGGCGATGTTCGCCACGCCCGTGCACACAACGATCAGGGTCCACTCGGAGCAGCTGAACGTGCTCGAGGACCATGCCACGTCCATCACAGGGAAGCTCCTGGAAGAACGGCACGACGCCATCCCGGGCAGGATCGTCGCCCTGCAGGTCCTCGGCGATCACGGCTGGCAGACGCTGGCCCAGGCCCGCACCGCCAGGCACGGCCGCTTCAGGCTGAGCTTCAGGCCCAGGCGCATCGGCAGCCGCCAGTTGCGCCTGCGCTTTCAGGGCGACGCCACAGCGGCCTCCTCGCGCAAGCGACTTGGCACCCTGAACGTCTTCAGGCTGGCGCTCGCGTCCTGGTACGGCGGCGGCGGCACGACAGCCTGCGGCGGTCAGCTGACCAGCTACACGATGGGCGTCGCCAACAAGACCCTGCCCTGCGGGACCATGGTCACCCTCCGCTACGGCAGCAACACTGTCCGGGTGCCCGTCATCGACCGCGGCCCCTACGTCGAAGGCCGCGAATTCGACCTCACCGAAGCCACCAAGAGCGCCCTCGGCTTCGGCGGCGTCGGCGAGGTCTGGAGCACCGACTGATTTCCGCTCCCTGAGCCGCTGGGCGGCTTCATGCAGGGGTTGGGTTTGGCGCCCTTCGGCCGTTCAATCACCTGCATGTCTCCCGGCGTGAAATCAGCGCGCAGCCAGGCGTGGTTGGAGAGCCTCGGCGACTGGACATGGCCCGGCCAGCATGGTCGGGTCGCCACCGCCGACGTTCTCCCGCCCGCCTGGGTGCCCTCCGTCCCGCCTGCACGCGAGCCGGCCCACGCCCAGCCCCTGCCCGACGCCTGGCAGCGCGCCCGGCGGGCGCTCATCGCCTGCCTGCTGCTCGCCCTGGCTCTCGTCTCCGGCGCCCTCGTCTTCCACCGCCAGCTCGGCATCGGCTCGAGCGTCCGCCTCGCCTCCGCCCGCATCGCGGTCAGCAAGCCGACGCTGCTGCCGACCCCGACCGTCAAGGTCCTCAGCCACGACCACGCCGGCTCCTCCATCGCCCTGGCCGAATACCAGTCCGTCTCCCTGGAGCACAGCGGCTCCTACTACCTCTACCTGCCGCCCGGCTACAGGGCCGGCGCGGGGGTCCGCTATCCCGTCATGTACTTCCTGCACGGCAAGGAACAGTCCGCCACGGCCTTCCTGGAAGCGGGCCTGCAGGAAGACCTCGACAGCCTGATCGCGGCCCACAAGATCCCGCCCGTCATCGCCGTCATGGTCCAGGGCGGCAGGGGCTCCAACAACTGGCGCAACCTCAGCCACTTCTACTACCAGTCATATGTCCTGGAAGTACAGGAAATCGTCGACCGCACGCTGCCTACGATCGCCGACCGCAACGCCCGCGCGATCATGGGCGACTCGATGGGCGCCTACGGGGCCATGGAGATGACCCTCGACAACATCTACCGCTTCGGCGTAGAGGAGAGCTGGGAGGGCTTCTTCAACGGCCTCGAATACCAGCTCAAGCTCGACAGGCCCCAGATCAAGGCCCTCGGCCTGCACGCCTTCGTCTACGGCGCGACCCAGGACCACATCGCCAACCCCGCCGAGGACTACCCCTTTGCAGCAGAACTGCGCTCAGCCGGCGCCGACGCCCACGCAGCCATCTTCCCCGGCGAACACAACATGCAGACCTGCGGCGAATACATGTCCCAGATGCTCCTCTACGCAGGTCGCTGGCTGCAGAAGGACCAGACAGCCGGGACCGCCTCCGCCTCCTCCCGCGCTCGTGCTTGACCGGGACCGCAACGCAGGGGCAGCGGCTGTCGGCGCTCTGGCCGTCGGCGCCCTCGCATGCGGGGCCCTGGCAGTCGGCGCCGTCGCCGTGGGGCGGCTTGCCGTCGGCCGGCTCGCGATCGGTCGCCTGCGGGCCGGGCGCGCATCCTTCAAGGCCCTCGACGTCGAGGACCTGCGCGTCGGCAGGCTGACGGTCGGGGAGCTCGTCATCGAGAAAGGGCACGACTGGCCAGCCAGCCAGTAGTATCGGTCGGGCAGCGCCGGTCAACCGACAGGGAGGGCACTTTGGCTTCTGTCCGCAGCGATCTCGATGACGTGCTCGTCGGCGAGCGCGAGCACTGGCTCGACGGTCCTCCGCATCAGCTCTTCAAGGAACTGCGCTCGGGCTGCCCGGTGCACTGGACCGAGACGACGACTGAATTCCCCGAGGAGGCCGGCTACTGGTCGGTCACGACGGCCGAGGATATCCACGCTGTCAGCCGCGACTGGCAGACGTACTCCTCAGAACAGGGCATCACGGCCCTGAACCTGGTCTTCCCGCTGGAGCTGACCCAGGCCATGTTCATCGGCATGGACCCGCCCAAGCACGATCGGGTCAAGGCCCTCTTCCAGGCCGGCTTCACGCCCAAGCGCATCGCTGCTCACGAAGAGGCGATCCGGGCGATAGTCGCGGACGTCCTGGACAAGCTCGACGGACGGGAGACGTGCGACCTGGTCACGGACGTCGCCCAGCCGGTCGTCTCCCGCGTCATCGGCTCCTTCATGGGCATCCCGCCCGAGGACGATGCAGCCTGGGCAGCCCTGATGAACTCGGCCCTGGGCGCGGGCGACGAGGACCTCAACCCCGAGGGCCTCGACGCTGTCGTGGAGAAATACATCCCCGAGATCTTCGAACGCTGCAACAAGCTCATCGCAGCCAGGCGCGAGCAGCCCACGGACGACCTCACGAGCGTCCTCGTCCACGCCGAGGTCGACGGGCAGAAACTCGAGGAACACGAGATCGTGATGGGCTTCTTCCTGCTCGTGGCGGCAGGCAACGACTCCACCAAGGCCACCTACTGCTCGGGCATGCGTGCCCTCATGGAAGACCCCGAGCAGCGGGCCCTGCTGCTGGAGGACCCCTCGCTGGTGCCGGACGCCGTCGAGGAGGCCCTGCGCATGTTCCCGGCCTTCGCCCACTTCCGCCGCACGGCCACCTGCGACACGGAGCTGAACGGCCAGAAGATCAAGGAGGGGGAGAAGGTCGTCATGTGGTACGTCTCCTCCAACCGCGACGAGACCCGCTTCGAGGACCCCGACCGCTTCGACCTGCGTCGTAAAGCCGACCACCAGGCCTTCGGCGCCGGCGGGCGGCACTTCTGCCTGGGCACGGCCCTGGCCCGCCTGGAGCTGAGGATCATGATCGAGGAGACCCTCGCCCGCTTCCCCGACATCGCCATCGAGGGTACGCCCGCCTTCGTCGAATCCCCCTTTATCAACCAGCTGAAGACCCTGCCCGTCCGCCTCCACGGATAACAGCTGGGGAGAGGGGGAGAGGACCCATCGACCTCGCCTCTGGGATCGGGACCGAGCGGCTGCTCCTGCGCCGCTGGCGGGAGGACGACCGTGTGCCCTTCGCCGCCATCAACGCCGACCCCCGCGTCATGGAGCACTTCCCCTCGACGCTCGACGCCGCCCAGAGCGACCGCCTGATCGAGCTCGTCGAGCAGAGCTTCCAGCGCGACGGGTTTGGCTTCTGGGCGGTGGAGCTACTCGAATCGGGGGAGCTGATCGGCTTCGTCGGGCTCAGCACCCTCGCCGACGTCTTCCCCTGCGCGCCTGCCGTGGAGGTCGGCTGGCGGCTGTCCTTCGAGTACTGGGGGAGGGGGCTCGCCCGCGAGGCCGCGGCCGCCTGCCTGGACTACGGCTTCGAGGAGGTCGGTCTCGAGGAGATAGTCGCCCTCACGGCCGTCCGCAACGAGCGCTCCCAGCGGCTCATGCGGCGGCTCGGCATGGCCCGCGACCCGCAGGAGGACTTCCTTCACCCGCTGCTTGACGCCGGCGACCCGCTGGCCCCGCACGTGCTGTATCGAATCCAGGCTCCCTAGAGCCGGCGAGCTCTCCGCCCCTCAGCGAGTCGGGACGTCCAGGCTGGATGCAGTCGCCTGTCCGCCAGCCTGTAGGGTGTGGACGTGTGTACGAACATACGTTCGTATGGGACCGAGACCGTGGCGACCGGCGGCGGAGCTTGAGAAGGCGCTCGAGCGGGGCGACCTGCGCTTCGCCGTGACCCTCGCGGAGGAAGTCAGGATCGAGCGGGGGAGACCCATCGAGCTGAGCCTGGCTGCCCGCTTCCTGCCGCTCATCGCCTCCGCCAGCCCGGGCGAGTACGACGCCTACGCCCTGCGCTGGCTGGCCCGCTGGGCCTCCGAGACGGCCACTGCCACGATCGAGCAGGCAGCGGAGGTGGCGGCCTCCCTGGCGGACCTGCCGGGCGAGCCGGCCATGCTGAGGCGGCTCCTCGACACCTGAGAGGGTCGGCCGCCGCTGGGTGCGCGCCTATGCTCGTCCTCATGTGCGGGCGCTACACGAACACGACCGGACCCGAAGAGATCAACGACCGCTTCCGCGTGCCGATCCCCGGTCCCGCCGGCACGGGGCGCTTCAACATCGCCCCCACCGAGCAGGTCCTGGCGATCGTCGCGCCCAAGGGGCAGCCCGAAGCGACGATGCTGCGCTGGGGCCTCGTGCCCTCCTGGGCGACCGAGATCAAGGGGCCGCTGATGATAAACGCCCGCCTGGAGACGATCGCCGAGAAGCCGGCCTACAGGCGCCTGATCCCGCGCGGGCAGCGCCGGGCCCTGCAGGTCGCAGACGGCTACTACGAGTGGCTGAAACCCGAGGCCAAGGGCTCCTCCAAGCAGCCTCCACAGCCATTCCACTTCCAGGTCGACGGCGGCGTGCCCTTCGCCTTCGCTGCCGTCTGGACGCCCGCCAGGGTGGCGGGGGAGTGGCTGCACAGCTGCTCCCTGCTGACCTGCGACTCAGCGCCCAACCGCATCGCTGCAGCGATCCACGACCGCATGCCCGTCATCCTGGCCGACGCCGAGGCACAGCAGGCGTGGTTGGACCCTCGGGTCGGCTTGGAGGAAGCGCTCGAGCTGTGCGGGACGCTGCCGAGCGAGCGGCTCTCAGCCAGGCCCGCCAACCCGGCCCTGAACAACGTCCGCACGGCCGTCGACGGACCCGATCTGCTGATCGCCCCGGCGGCCGCCTGAGCAGCTGCTCGAGGGTCTCCGCGCAGAGGCAGGCGCACCGTGTGCGTGGCCCCCCAGCCACGCACACGGCCTGTGCTTGCGCTGCCTGCGCGCCTGTCAGACGACGGTATTGACCTCGACTTTTTCTTCGTTGGTCTGGAAGAGCGAGAGGGAGAGTCCGGTCTGTTCGGCTTTGCCGCCTGCGAACAGCATTTCCAGGATCTCCGTCGGCCCGCCGTTGAGGCTCGTCGGTTTCTGTTTGCCTTCTTTGGCCACGAACGCGAACACGTTCAGTTTCAGCATTTCGTTCGTGCCTTCGACCCTGCCGACGACCGACCCGCTGACTTCCACTCGCGTGGAGGCGCATTTCCCTTCCACGAAGCTGCCGCCTTCGGACGGGCTCAGGGCGAGTCCGACTGCCGACGTTTTGCCCGTGAACCCGATTTCGCCTTCCAGCACGTTCGTGACGAGTTCGCCTTCGACAGCTCCCGCCGAGGTGCATTTGCTGCCGGCGTGTTCGCACCCTTTGAGCTTGATCGTCGTGCCGGCGACCGATTTGGCGGAGCTGTATTCGCCGCTGCCGCTCGCGCTGGTGCAGACGATCTTTTCTTTGCCGACCGTTTCCAGGACGCTTTCGCCGCCGCTCAGCGTGAAGCCGGCTTTTTCGACCCCCGCTTTCCATTCGAAGGAGCCTTCGGCCCCTTCGCTGGTGCATGTCGCGGTCGTGTATTTCCCGGTGCCTTTGGCGACTTCCAGGCAGCGTCCGAATTCGGGCGCTTCGGGGGTCGAGTAGCGGAAGGTGCTCGAGCTTTTGCCGACCGGTATCGCACCGCTCGGCACGGTCACGGTCACGTGCACAGAGCCCGCTCCCGCCGGCGTTTCCGCTGAGATTTCGGTCGCCGAGACGACCGTGAATTTCGTGGCCGCCGTGGAGCCGAACTTGACTTCGCTGGCGCCCGTCAGGTTGTAGCCGGCGATCGTCACGGTCGTGCCGCCCGTCGGCGGGCCGTTCGTCGGCGTCAGTTTGTTGACGATGGGACCGGGAGGGCCCCAGGCCAGGCTGAATTCGTTCCCGGCGGAGACGCCCACGGTGTTGTGGGTTATCGAGTTGACCGTTACCGGCGTGCGGCTGCACGCGTAGATGCCGCATTTTTCGGGGCCTTTGTTTTTGCCGTCGCCGAGCTCGCCCTGAGCGTTTTCGCCCCAGGCTTTGACGGTGCCGGCTTCCAGCAGCGCCAGCCCGTGCCACTCGCCGGCCGAGATGGCCGTGACTTTCGTCAGCCCCGAGACTTCCACGGGTTTGACGCTGCACGGTTCGCCCGAGCATTTTTCCGGGCCTTCGCTGCCGTCGCCCAGCTGACCGAGCCAGTTGGCTCCCCACGCCACGACGGTGCCGTTTTCGAGGAGCGCCAGGCTGTATTCCAGGCCCGCCGAGACGGCCACGACTTTGCTCAGGCCGGCGACTTCGACAGGTTCGTCGCGGTTCGTCGTCGTGCCGTCGCCGAGCTGGCCGCGGTTGTTGCTGCCCCACGCCATCACGTGACCGCTTTTCAGGAGCGCCAGCGCGTGATCCCCACCGGTCGCGACCTGCGCCACTTCTTCCAGGCCGAGCACTTCCACGGGCGTCTTGCTGCACGGGGTCGAGGAGCATTCTTCGGGGCCTGTCATGGTCCCGTCGCCGAGCTGGCCGTCGGCGTTGCTGCCCCACGCCTTCACGTGTCCCGTCGCGAGCAGCGCGAGGCTGTCGTTGCCCCCTGCCGCGACGGCGCTGACACCGCTCAGGCCGCTGATTTCGACGGCTTCGGTGCGGTTTTCGGTCGTGCCGAGCCCCAGCTGGCCGTAGCTGTCGAACCCCCAGGACTTGACATGTCCGCCTTCCAGCAGCGCCAGGCTGTGCGCCTCGCCGGCTGCCACCGCCGTCGCTTTGCTCACCCCTTTGACTTCGGCGGGCCGGTTGTAGGTGCCGCCGCTGGTCCCGTTGCCGAGGGCGTCGTTGAAGTTGCTGCCCCAGGACTCCACGCTCCCGCCTTCCAGCAGGGCCAGGCTGAATTCGCCGCCCCCTGAGAGCTGGGTCACGTTCGTCGGTTCACGCAAGACGATCGGCGTCGACTTGTTCGCGTAGGTGCCGTTTCCCAGCTGGCCGTAGAAGTTTTCACCCCAGCCCATGACGCCGTAGGACGTCGCCGATGCGGCGGTCGCACCGGCCATGCAGATCGCGAGCATCGCGACGATGCACGCTCCAATTCCAAGCGCACGTCTCATCCGTGCTACCCCCTTGACTTGTCTGATCGACCGGCCCGGCCTGTCAGGCGCGCACGCCGTCCTCCCGGACTCGGCCCTCTCCCCACAAAGACCGGCCGGAGCCGAGGAGCCCCAGCCGCGGCGCCAGACTCGCACACGCCGGTCCCATCAGTCAAGCCGGACTGGCCGAATAATCCAGAGCTGCGGGATTTCCCCCTATCGCCCGCGGCGGTTCCGCCAGTCAGCGATGCGGAGACGCCTCAGGCGCCCGTCAGCCAGCGCCGGGGGTTCTCCACGAAGATCGTCTGGAAGACCTCGTCGTCCATCACGCCGAGCTCGCGCAGGGCCGGCACGACCTCCTCGAAGACGAGCGTCATCGACCAGTTGCGGATGGCGCCCTGGGACTCGAAGAGCTCCGCAGCCTCCGGGGGGAACCAGTCGATGCTCGCGCAGAAGTCCTGGGAGACGATCAGCCGCTCCGAGTGGCCGCGGCGCAGCAGCTCCGCAGCCGTCGCGTTGCGCCTGTCGATCGGCAGGTACATCTCGAGGCCGTAACGGTCCAGGCCCACGTAGACGCCCTCGGCCAGCAGGCCCTCGATGTAGTCGACGTCCTCGCTGTCCCCGCAGTGGGCGATCTGCACCCGGGACATGTCGACGCCCTCCTCCTTGAAGATCTCGACCTGGCGGGGACCCGTCGCGACCGCCGGCATCGAATGGGCCATGATCGGGGCGCCCGTCTTGACGCTGGCTCGTGCCACGGCCCTGTGGATCTTCTCGACGTTGTCCGTCACGCCCGCAGCGTCGGCGGCGCACTTCAGGAAGGCCGCCCTGATGTCCGTGCCCTGCACGCCCACTTCGATGTCCTCCACGAAATGGTCGGCCATCACGTCGACGTCGCGGTTCTCGAAGTAGTGGGGGAGGTGGTCGTAGCTGTAGATGCCCGTGCAGGCCACGATCTGCACGCCCGTCTGCTCTGAGACGGCGCGCATGAACCGCACGTCGCGCCCGCCGAACATGGCCGTCGGGTCGAAGATCGTGCGGACGCCGTGCTGCCTGGTCGCGTTGACGGCCACCAGGGCCGCTTCCAGCTCCAGCCGATCGTCATAGCGGCCCGGCCACTGCTCCGCCACGGCCTCGTCGCGGAAGCGCACGTGCTCGTGCGCCAGCACGACCCCCAGCGAGCCCGCATCGACAGGCCCCGTCACCGTCTGCACGTCGGTCATCGACTTCCTCTCTCCCTCTCTAGACCATCTAACGGAGCTGCCTGCCCCACGAAGTCTCCTCCCGCAGCTGCTTCTTGAGCAGCTTGCCGCCCGGGTTGCGCGGCAGCGGGTCCTCTCTCGTCGCTATGTACTGCGGCACCTTGAAGTCCGCCAGGTGCTCACGGCAGTGGCGCAGCACCGCGTTGATGTCCAGCTGGCGGCCCGGCATCGGCACGATCACGGCGCCCACCTTCTCGCCCATCATGTCGTCGGGCACGGCCACGACAGCTGCTTCGCCGACGCCCGGTGCGCCCGCCAGGGCGTTTTCGACCTCTATGCAGTAGACGTTCTCGCCGCCCCTGTTGATCATGTCCTTCTTGCGGTCGACGATGTAGAGCAGGCCGTCGGCGTCGACCCTGGCCAGGTCGCCCGTGTGCAGCCAGCCCCCGGCGAACGCCTCCGCCGTGGCCTGGGGCTTCTGCCAGTAGCCCTGGACCACGTTCGGTCCCCGCACCAGCAGCTCGCCGACGCCGTTCTCGTCGGGCTCAGCCAGGGCCAGGTCCACGACCGGCATCGCGAAGCCCACGGAGTCCGCGTGGTCGGCTGCCTCCTCGTGGGGCAGGAAGGACGTCAGCGAGCTCGTCTCGGTCAGCCCGAAGCCGTTGCCCACGCGGGCGTTCGGGAAGGCCCTCATCAGCCGCTCCACCAGGCTCGTCGCGATCGGCGCGCCGCCGTAGGAGACCCAGCGGACCCTGCTGACGTCCAGCTCGGAGAAGCGCGGGTGGTTGACCAGGGCGTGGTAGATGGCGGGCACCGACACCAGCTGGTTGACGCCGTGCTCCCCCACCGAGCGGAAGAAGCCGTCGAAGTCCAGCGGGCTCGTCAGGATCTCGACACGACCGCCCAGCTCCAGCACCGGGATCAGCTGGCTGTTGCAACCCGTCACGTGGAACAGCGGGACCGACACCAGCGTCGATATGCCCGGGCCCTCCGAGCGGTCCGTCGAGAGGCAGCGGAAGGCGTTCTCGCTGTTCGTCAGGAAGTTGCCGTGCGAGGTCATCGCGCCCTTGGGGAAGCCCGTCGTGCCGCTGGTGTAGAAGATCGCCGCCAGGTCCTCCTGGCCGAGTCCCTCCGCGGCGTGGGGCGGGCCGTCCGGCAGCGCCTGGCCGGGCAGGAACGTGAAGGCCGCGCCGGAGTCGTTCACGACATAGGCCGCCTCCTCCTCGGTGAAGCGCGTGTTGACGGGGACGACGACCCCGCCCAGCAGCTGCACCCCGAAGAAGGCCAGCACCCAGTCGACGCCGTTGGGCAGGCGCAGGGCCACCCGGTCCCCGCGCGAGACGCCGCTGGCGCGCAGGCCGCCGGCGACGCGGGCCGAGCGCTCCCACAGCTGCCCGTAGCTGAGCGTATCGCCGCCGAGCTGGACGATCGCCGTCGCCTCGCCGTCGCGCTCGACGCTCCCCCGCAGCAGCTCGACCAGGGAGGCCGGCCGCTCCACGTAGGAGGCCAGGCCGTTATCGTCTCTGCGCACGCCCGCCTCGTCGAAGGGGTTGCGTCCTCTGGGCAGCGGCTGGGGCACTCTCTCTTCTCCTTCTCTCTCCTTCGACCGGCCGTGAACCCCACCGGTCAACCCATCGAATCGTAGGGCAGCCGCCCTGCTCGGCGCCTGGCTGTGGACGAGATGGCCTCAGTCCTGCAGGTACTTCGCGACCAGCTGCTCGATCGTCCCTTTGGTCCTCGTCGTCGTCGGCCCCAGCGCGTGCTCGATCGCCTTCCAGTCCAGGGCCGAGTCGCTCATCCGGCCGGCCGGCAGCCAGAACAGCTCCTTGGCGCCGAACGCGAGCCGGTCGGACTCGCTCGAGAGCGTCATGACCTGCGCGCGGGCCTGGGGCGCCGGCACGTCCCGCAGCAGCGCCACCTGCAGCTTGCCCGCCGGGCCGCCCGCCGGGAAGGGCTCCTCCTCGGCCAGCACCAGCAGCTCCCGCCTGGAGCGGATGAACGTCGGCACGGCATAGCCCAGCAGGCGCTCCAGGCCGCGCTCGAGCTCTTTGCGAAGCGACTCGTCCGAGCGCCTGCCGCCGTCGAAGACGACGTTGCCGCTGGCCCGGAAGGTCTGGACGCGCTCGAAGCCGAGCTCCCTCACCGCCGCCTGCAGGTCGCTGTTGGTGAGCCGCCGCCCGCCGAGGTTCATTCCGCGCAGGAAGGCCCCGTGACCGAACATCCCGGCCACGATAGCCGTGCCGGGCGGCTCACCCCATCCGGGCGCCCGCGGCTTCTCCCTGCACGATCTCCAGCAGCGCCCGCATCGTCCCCGCCCGGGCGGGCTCCGGATCGACCCGAGCCAGCTCCGCTTCGAGCTCGCGAGCCGCCGCGGAGGCTCCGTCGAGCCCGAACATCCCCAGAGAGCCCGACAGCATGTGCGCGGCGCGAGCGGCATCGGACCTGAGCGTCGCGTCGAGCTGCCCCGTCGCGAGGACCGCCAGGGCACGGTCGATGACGTCGATGCGCCCGTCCACCAGATCGCGCTGCTGCGCCCAGATCTCCTCGAGCGTGCGCTGGAAGAGCGGGCTGTCGTACTCGAGATCGGGCGCCTGTCGCATAGAGGTTCGGCTGGTGCATCGGCTCCTCGAGCGGTCAGCGCCACGGGGGATCTCCACAGGCACGCTGCGGGCAAGGACGGACAGGACGGCGCCGGCCTCTGCCGATGGTGGCAGCGAGATGGTCTACACGCGCGCGCGATCCGGCCGCATCGTCCTGCTGCTCGCGGCACTCTTCGCCCTCTATCTGAGCTGGCAGCTGCTCCGCTGGATCCCGGGCAGCAGACGCGGCGTCGGCAACCTCCTGATCCTGCCGGTCGACGTCGCCGCCGTCTGCACGGCCCTCTACGGGTCCAGGCAGTGCGCCGGCTCGGAGCGCCTGCGCACGTTCTGGAGGCTGATGGCACTGGCCCTGGCCGCGGAGACCGCCGGCGACGCCACTCAGGTCCTCTACGAAGCCGGACTCGGCCACTCGCCGCCCTACCCGTCGGCAGCCGACGCCTTCTACCTGGCCTTCTACCCGCTGCTGCTGGCAGCTCTGCTGAAGGTGCCGGCCGCGGTCCTCACGCCCGCGAGGCTCCTGACGACGCTGCTGGACGGCGCGACCATCGTCGTCGGCGGCGGCGCCCTCGTCTGGTACTTCGTGCTGGGCCCGACGGCGTTCGCCGGCACCAGCAGCGCGCTGGCCATGTCCATCTCGATGGCCTTTCCCGTCGGCGACCTGTTCCTGCTCGCGGCGCTGGCCGTGCTGCTCCTGCGCGAGCACCATCCGGCCCTGCGCACGCCGCTGCTGCTGATCGCCGTCGCCGTCGCCCTGGGGGTGTTCGCCGACGTCCTGTACGGCTACGGGCAGCTCCACGGCACGTACGCCCCCGGCGGAGCCATCGACACCGTCTACGTCCTGGAGTTCTCGGCCTTCGCCCTGGCAGGAGGCCTGCAGCGCCCCGTCGGCGCCGGGTCCATCGACCTCGCCGCGGACGGCTCCGGCGGGTCGCGGTCGCATGCCAGCTGGCTCCCCTACCTGAGCGTCGCGGTGGGGCTCGGCGTGCTGCTCGGGGTCGAGGCGGGCGGGCCCTTCTTCCCCGACCTCAGCCTGGTGCTGATCGTGATCGTGCTGGCAGTGCTCGTCGCCGTGCGCCAGTATGCGGCCCAGCGCGAGCTCGTGCGGACGCAGGCCGCGCTGCGCGCCGGCGAGCAGGCCAAGGACGAGTTCCTCTCGACCGTCGGACACGAGCTGAGGACGCCCCTGACCTCGATTCGCGGTTCTCTGGGCCTGCTGCAGGGAGGAGTCCTCGGCGCCTTGCCCGTCGACGCCGCCGGCATGGTCGACGTGGCTGTCCTCAACGCCGACCGCCTGACGAGGCTGATCGACGACATCCTCGACATCGAGCGCATGGCCGCGGGGAGGCTCGCACTGGAGCCCGCCGCCGTGGAGGCCCGCCGGCTGGTCGACGACGCCATCCAGGTCGTCCAGTCGACAGCTGACGCGGCCGGCGTGACCCTGCGCAGCGAGGTTCCCCGGGGGCTCGTCGGCGCGGACCCGGACCGGATCGTGCAGGTGCTCGTCAACCTGCTCGGCAACGCTGTCAAGTTCTCCCCGCGGGGGAGCGCCGTCACGGTCCTCGTCGCCTTCGGCCGCGATGCCGTCCTCTTCACCGTCCGCGATGCCGGCCGCGGCATTCCCGAGGATCGTCTGGAGTCGATCTTCGAGCGCTTCCGCCAGGTCGACGCCTCGGATGCCCGCGAGAAGGGCGGCGTCGGCCTCGGCCTGCCGATCGCGCGAGGGATCGTCGAGCAGCACGGCGGGCGCATCTGGGCCGAGAGCCGGCCTGGCGCCGGCAGCGCGTTGCGATTCACGCTTCCCGCCGCGGCGGATCGGCCCAGCCTCCGCGCGCAGCCCTCCCGCAGCGAGCGTCGCCGCCGTCTTCGCGGTGCTGTCGCATGAGCCGGCGCCTGCTACTCGTCGACGACGCCGACGACATTCGGGCGATCGCACGAATGAGCCTGGAGCGGGTGGGCGACTGGACGGTCGTGTCCGCCGCCTGCGGCGAGGACGCGCTGCGCGCCTTCGCGCACGAGGGTCCCTTCGACGCGATCCTGCTCGACGTGATGATGCCCGGCATGGACGGGGTCGCGACGCTCGAGGGCCTGCGCCGGCTCGGTCTCCGGCAGCGGGTGCCGGTCGTCTTCCTGACAGCCAGGGTCCAGGCCTCGGAGCGCCGGCGCCTGACGTCCCTCGGTGCGGCCGGCGTGATCGCGAAGCCCTTCGACCCGCTGGCGCTGCCACGGCAGCTCGACCAGCTCATGCAGGGACGCTATGCCGCCTGAGCCAGCTCGATCGCCCCGCGCAGCTCGTTCAGCGTGTACGGCTTGACGATCGCCGCGGCGAACACGACGCCCAGCTCCGTCAGCTCGCGCGAGGGAACCGTGATGCTCGCGCTGACGAGCGGCAGCGACGGGCTGACGATCGACGCGGCCTGCGCCAGCACCATGCCGACGGGAGCCGCCGGCTCGACCACGAGCAGGTCGGCGCCCGCAAGCTGCTCCGGAGTCGGCATCACGACGGCGATCGGCTCGTGCCCGAGCTGCCCGAGCAGGCGCTCGAGCATCTGTCGCACCTGTCCGTCGGGCTCGCTGATCAAGATCCGTGCCATGCATGGAGGATCGGCGCAGTGGGTCTGACGCCGGGGCCTCGGGCGGTATGAAGGGCGTATGAGTGCCGCCCGGATACTCGTCGTGGACGACGATGCGATCGTGCGCGAGCTGCTGCGCTCGCTGCTGGAGCGGGCCGGCTACGCCGTCGCGGAGGCCCCCGACGGACGCGCCGGGTTGCGCGAGCTGTTCGCTGCCCGACCCGACCTCGTGATCCTGGACGTGGAGATGCCCGAGCTCGACGGCTGGGCCGTGCTGGAGAGGATCCGCGATCTCAGCGACGTGCCGGTCCTGATGCTGACTGCCCGCGAGGCGGAGCTGGAGCGGGTACGGGGACTGCAGGGAGGCGCCGACGACTACGTCGTCAAGCCCTGGGGAAACCAGGAGATCTTGGCGCGCGTGCAGGCACTGCTGCGCCGCGCAGGTGCGCGAGACGCCCCGCCCGCCACCTATGCCGACTCCGTCGTGACGATCGACTTCGCCCAGCGCGAGGTCCGCTGTCACGGGCGCCAGGCGCACCTGACACCGCTGGAGTTCAGGCTGCTGGCGACGTTCGTGCGCAACCCGAACCAGGTCCTCAGCCGCGACCGGCTGCTCGAGCTCGTGTGGGGCGACGAGGCCGGTGTCTCGGCGGCGCAGGTCAAGCTCTACGTCGGGTATCTGCGTCACAAGCTCGACCCGTCCGCGCCGCACTCCACGCCGATCGAGACCGTGCGGGGCTTCGGCTACCGCTACAGGCGACCATCCCGAGCCGGCCCGAGCGCAGGCTAGACGCAGTATCTGCCGAGCGTCTTGACCGAGTCCGCGCTCGACGCCACGCTCCACGAGCGGTACGCGACCGTCACGCGGTAGTAGTAGGTCGTCGAGTAGCCCAGCGATCCGCTCTTGTCGAGGTAGGACGTCGCGCTCGCCGAGACGCTTCCCAGGGAGGTGTAGGACCCGTTGCTGCTCGTCGCCCGTTCCACCGCGTAGGACGTCGCGTAGCCGGAGCTGCTGGCCGACCAGCTGACTTCGACTTCCGGGCTCTTGTTGGTCCGGCAGTTGACCTGGTTGGCTTCGACGGCGGTGGCCGGGGAGAGCGTCGACGTCGCGACGGTCATCGGCCCGCCCGCAGCGGTGCGGGTGAAGACGGCCAGGGCCACCTGTGCGCCGGCCAGCAGCACCGCGACAAGCACCGCGACGATCGCTGCGCAGACGGGCGTTCCTGCCGGTCTCATCGCCGGTCAGGCCCGCTCGCCGTCGACGCCGGCGAGCTGACGCGAGCGGGGCGCGCCCCGTCTCATCGCAGGCTTGCGAGCACCAACGCCCCATATCTCGAAGAGCGCCAGCAGTGCCAGCAGGGCGGGGGCCACGATCACGGTGGCAGTCCGCGCCCATGAGCTGCGCAGCCAGTTGACCACGTAGCCGGCGTCCGGCACGACCGCCCGCAGCCGCCAGGCCGTGGTTCCTTCGAGCTTGGCCGTCCACGGGTCCGGCCAGTTGTTGGCGTCGCCCTTGGTCTGGACGACGGGGTGCGGGCCGCCCTGGAGGACACGCACGACGCGGTGGGTCTCCACCTGGTGCGCACCGACGGGAACCCGGTAGGAGATGACCTGCCCGACACGCACGGCGCTGACGGGCTCCGGCGTCACGATCACCATGTCGCCGGGCGAGAAGGTCGGGCGCATGCTGCCCGAGAGCACTGTCACGGGTCTGTAGAGCCCGAGCTTGGGCAGGGCCGCGACCGCGACGAACAGCATCAGAGCCAGCGCGAGCAGGACGCGCTGGCTCCACACCCACCAGGCGCGGACGGCTCGGGGAGCCGTCCGCGTCCGGTGGCCATGACCGTCCCCCCGCCGAGGCTGCACGGCGGGAATCCTCAGGGTGGTCATGGCGAGAGCCCTACTTGGATCCGGCGACACGCTGCGTGCCGACGAAGTTGTAGGAGATCGTCGAGGTGAGTCCCTGCATCGTGTTCGGCGCGGAGCTCGGGAGCGTCAGCGTCACACGCAGGTGGTCGGTCGAGCCGGTCGTCAGCGACGACAGGGCCGACAGCGCGATGTTCGATCCGATCACCGCTCGCGACGCCACGACCGTGCTGGTGGTGCCGCTGCAGGTGTAGGTGTAGGCGGGGGCGGTGCCGGCCTCCGTCCAGGGAGCGGAGCACTTTTCGATGACCATCTGCAGGCCGTTGGTGGCTTCGGTGTCGAGCAGAGAGCTCGGGGAGGCGGTCGTCGTCAGCACGATCGAGGACAGGTTGTCGGCGCTCGCGCCACCGTTGTTGACCAGGTCGACGGCCCGCTGGATCGTGTCGCCGGGCACCACGTTGGACGCGCCGATCGTAAGGCGGTTGGCCGGTCCGGTGGCCCCGAGGGCGATCGAGACGGTCCCCGAGGAGATCGTGTGGCTCGCCGACGTGGAGCTGGTGAACGTCGCGAAGGTGCCGAGGCCCGCCATCGCCGCCGCCACGCCCAGAACCGCCACCGAGCCGAGCATCCTCCTTGCTGTCTTGTTGTGCATCTTCATCCGTCCTTTGTCTTGGAAATGCTTGCTCGTAGACGATCCCGCCGGCCGGTCGGGGTCTTGGAGCGGCACGGTATGAAGCCGGTATGTCCGGGCTCAGGCCCTGAGCGCCACGTCCGGGCCGAGCTGGTCCTCGTGGACGCCGGGTGCGAGCTGCGGGACGGTGGGTGCCATCAGACCGTGCAGCACCGCGACGGCCTCGGTGCGCCGTCTGACGCCCAGCTTGCCGAGGATGTTGTGGACGTGGTTCTTGACCGTCGCGACCTCGATCGAGAGCTCGGAGGCGATCTCCTTGTTGGAGAGGCCGCGGCGGATCAGGTGCAGGATCTGCGTTTCGCGCCTCGTCAGAGCCGGATGCTCGCGGGGTACGCCGGGCTCCCTCGCGAGCGTCGCGATCCTGCGCATCAGGGCCGCGCTGACCTGTGGCGAGCAGCGCGCCGCCCCGAGGCTGAGATCCCTGATCGCCTGCCTGAGCTCCGACAGCGACTGCTCCTCGGTCACGTAGCCGGCGACGCCGGCCTCCGCCCAGGCGATGATCGCCGACTCCTGCTCGGCCACGCCGATCACCAGCGTGCGCGTCCGCGGCGAGGCCTCCTCGATTCGACTGACGATCCCGGGCTCGACCGCCACGCCGGCGCCGCACAACGCCAGGTCGGGTTGCAGCTCGCCGCACGCTCGCACGCCGCTGTCGACGTCGCTGGCCGTGCCGAGCACCCGCATGGTGCGGTCGCGGCCGAGCGCTCGCGCCAGCCCTTCGCGGTAGAGGCGTATCTCGGCGATGATCAGCAGCCTCATGGCGAGCCGGCGAAGGTCGCGTACCACGTTGCCGGGCTGACTTCCCCGTTGACCGGCAGCTGGTGCTGCGCCTGGAAGCTGCGGCAGAGCGCTTCGGACTGCGGTCCGTAGACGCCGTCGACCGTGACCGTCCAGTCGAGCTTCGCCATCCCCTGCTGCCAGGCCCGCACCTCCGGGCATGTCATGCCCAAACGCAACGCGAAGCCGGGGTAGGGGTGAAGGCTCTCCCCCGAGCCCGCCTGCGTCTGCCCGTTGGGAGCGCTCGCGACCAGCAGCGCCGTCTCGGCTGTCGCCGGCGCCGGAGTGCCGGCGGCCTGGCCCGGTGCGCTGGGCTGGGCAGCCGCGAGGGCGGAGGGCGCCGGCGGCGTGAGGGCTACCGGGACCGGGGTCACGTCGGCCCGCTGAGCCCCCGCGGCCGGCGCCGTCTGTCCGCTCGTTGCCTGCTCGCCGGCGGCCGGCGGTGCCTGCTGTTTCGTGCCTTCGCCCTGTTCGCTCAGGATTGGCCCGAGCCCGGGGTCGATCGCGACCAGGGTCGCCTCCCATTTCTGCCATCCGTCGAGCCACTTGTGGTGCAGCGCCCACGTGATCCCCGCTCCGACGAGGAAGATGACCGTGCTGCTGATCGTCGATGCCGTTCCCTTGGTTTCGAGATGAAGCCCCGGAAAGTGCCGGCTCAGCCAGGTCGCCGCGGCGCCCGAGGCGATCGCGACGTATGGGCCGAGGAACGCGACCAGCCGGTTAACCGGGAATTGCTGCTTGGCCGCCGTCGCCGAGTTGCTCACTGCTATCCCCCCTAGGATCGCTGAGATCGGATTGACCGAATAGTCTCATAGACAGGGCATTGCCAGAGACCCCGTCCCGACCGGATCCTTCACTGGCCGTGCACCCATGGCGCGACGCTACAGCAGTCCCGCGAAACACGCGTATTAACGCTGTTTAAGTCGGACGGATGTTCGGTCTGTCTCAGCTGAGCGCGTTGAGCGTCCTGGCGACGCCGGTCAGCGCGCTTGCGTCGGCGGCGGTGCTGGCCAGCCCGGCGTTGGTGAGCGCCGTCTGCACCGCGGCGGGGGTCGCTTTGGCGAGCGCTCCGACCGTCGTGATGCCGGCTTTGGCGAGGGCGCCGGCGGCCTCGGGGGAGACCGACTGCAGCCTTTCCACGGGTGCGGCGGCCACCGTCGTCACGCCGCTGGCGAGGTTCGTGAAGGAGCTCGCCAGCACGGAGTCGGTGCTTCCCGTCGCACGGATGACGGCCGCGTTGCTGCCGGCCAGCGCTTCTGTCATCGCTTCCAGGCTCGCGAACTGGGCGGTCGCGGGGAGCACGCTGAGCGCCTGTGAGACGGTCGTCCCGCTCGCGTCGATCGGGTCTTTGCCGTTGCTTTCGACGATCGACTGCACTGTCACGGGGCCGCTGCTGAAGCGCTGCTCCAGCGTCGCATTGCTGAGGACGTATTTGGCGAAGTTGCCCGCCGAGTTGACCGGCCCGACACCTGCCTGTTCGACCTGCTGCACGGCCGGGAGCGTGTAGATGCCCTGCTCCGTCTGCCAGACGTTGACCGCCTGGTCGAAGTATTTGGTGAGTCCCAGGTATTTGGGCGTGTCGGGCACGATCGTGCCGCCGTGCCCCTGCTGTCTGACCGCTTCCCAGAGCTGGCTGATGTCTCCATCTATCTGATTCAGTTCGTTGGCTGACTCCGACAGCGCTTTGGCGACTGCCGCGCGCAGCTCCGACAGGCAGCCGAAGAGGCGTTTGATGTCCGCCGAGAGCGCGTCCAGGTCGTTCTCGATGCGGTGCAGGCGATCGTTGAAGCCCTCCTCGCCGGACGTCATGCCGGCCTGCACGACGCTGACGCCGTCGACCCAGTCCGTGTGCACGAAGCTGCGCACGAACGTCGGCGCGCAGTCGCTGTCTTCCGGCGGCACGGGTTCGCTGTAGGAGAAGGTGCGCCTGCCGTAACCGCCGTTGGCGATGATCCACTGGCCGACGATGGTCGTGGCCGCGTAGTCGCTGACGCCCTTTTCGGTCAGCGTCTTGTACACGGCCTCGGGCGACTGGCCCTGCAGCGACAGTGTGTCCGATACCTCAGCCATCGCAGTCTTCTCCTTCTCGTTCGAGGTTAGTCCGTTCAGGCATCCTCGGCTCCCGTTTCGGCGAGGACACCACGACCGCGCGCGCCGCGGAACGGACGGTAGGTGTGAGAGAGGCTCGGCGTGAGCGCGGCGATCGTGCCGTCCAGCGCTACGTGGCGACGGCGGATCGCATAGGTGTTCACGCCCACTCCCGCCGGGTGAGCGTGGTCGAGCAGGTTCATCAGGAACTCGTACTGCGACAGCGACAGGGCCGCTCGTTCGGGCAGGTCGACCGTGAACTGGTAAGGGTCGGGAACGCCGCTGCTCCGCGCGTAGCCGACCAGCACGACCGCGTTCAGGCCTCGTCCGGCCGAGGTGAGCTGCACGCGGCTGCCCGAAGCGCCGATCGAAGCCCGCATGCCGGCGAGCGGGACCGTGTACCAGCGAAAGCCGCTGGTCGGGCGCTCGGCCAGGTTCAGTCCCGCGACGGGCAGCCCGATCACAGAGACCACGATCAGAACCTGCCCTTCGCTGGTCGCGAAGCCGACCGCGGAGGGGATGTCGGCGGCCGCCAGGGCGCCGCTCAGCGACTTGATCGCTTCCGTGCCCTGGCCGGCGAGCACGGACTGCGTGAGCGTCGGGCCGAGCCGCAGCGTCGCCACCTGGTCTGAGGGGAGGCCGGGCAACTGCCCCGCCAGGGCGACCGGGTCGGGCACGTTCGGGAGCCCGCCGTCCTGCAGGGCCTGGCGGGCGTTTTCGTTGACGGCGGCGTGCGCCCATGCCGTGCTCGCTTCGCTCTGGCCGAGCAGCGTCGGGGACTCGCCGCCGGTGCTCGACCAGGCCGCCAGCGCCTCGGTCAGGCCGGCTTGCAGCACGGCGTTGCTGCTGGAGCTCTCCGCCGCGTAGTAGTGCCCTTCCAGGGCGAGGGAGCTGGGCGCCGGCCCGGCGAACGAGCCGAGCCGCTGCAGGCTCGCGTCTTCCTGAAGCTGGGCGAGCTCACCCCGGCCTCTGGTGGCGTCATACAGCAGCAGACCCGTGTAGCCGCCCTCGATCCGTCCCGGGCGGCGTCTCTCGTAGCGTCGGCGGTCGGCGGCCCAGCTGCCGGTCACGACGTGGGTCAGCCCTCGCGGCCAGTCCTCGGGCGTCGAGATCGTGGTGAGGCCGCCCTGCGCGTCGACCGTGTCGAGCTCGACCGTCCCTTCGTCGCGGTCGTGGAACAGCAGGGTGCCGCCTTCGACGGTCAGGAGATGGCTGCAGCCGCGCGGCCAGTCCGAGCGCTCGCTCAGCAGGCTCAGCCGCCCGGGCGCCCCAAGGGCATAGATCGCGCCACGGCCCGCGCCGGCGTCGTAGAGCACCAGCGCATCGCCGCCGTCTTCCTGGAAGCCGCCGGCGACGAGGTGGGTCCAACCGCCGCCGACTTCTTGGACAGGCGGGCCGATCCTGCCCGGCGCCGGGAAGTCGCCGTCGAGGAATTCCAGGCGGCCCTGCACGGGGTCGTACAGCACGACGTTGGTGTGCCCGACAGCGCCGAATTCGCCCGTCAGCATCTGGGAGACGGTGGTGCTCCAGCCGGTCGAGGGTGCGCCGAGCGCCACCAGCGCGTTGGTTTCGCGCGTGTAGGTCATGCATTCCAGGCGACCCTGGGCCTGGTCGTAGCAGAGCAGCGCGTCTGTGCCTGTTTCGCCCTGGCCGAAGTTGCCGCTGACGATCGAGCTCCAGTTGCCGGAGAGCCCCGCGATCGGCGCCGCCAGCGCGCTCAGCGCGCCGTCCTCGACAGCGAAGAACTGACCTTCCCCGGTCTCGCGCCGGTAGGCGAAGACGTCGGTGCCCCGCGGGCCCCCGAAGTTCCCCGCGACCAGCAGCGACCAGCCCTCGAAGGGGGCCTGCGAGGAGCCTTCGACGAGCAGCCCGAAGACCGGCAGGCAGGACACGTACAGGGTGTTCGCGTCGAGGCGGTGAACCGTTCTCAGGCCGCACGGTTCGAGCAGCCACCGCCCGTCGGGGTCGCTGCCCGAGGAGACGGGCGTCATCGCCGCGAGCAGCGCCTCGGCTTCCGGGTCCGCGGCGGGGGCACGGCCGGGTTTGGCGAGCGTCCCGCCCAGCTGATCGAGTTCCGCCGCCGTCTGGCTCGCCAGGTTGGCGCCCAGGCCGAGCTCGTAGCGGCTGCCGCCTTCGTTCTGCTGCACACGGGAGATCTGCAGCGGGCCGGCGGCGCCCAGCGCGGCGCGGCAGGCAGCGAGGCGGTTCAGGGCCTGCGCGAGCTGGGGCGCCAGCGCGGGTTCCGCCGCGGCGTCGGCCACGAACGAGTAGCCGGCGCGCATTTCGCCCCGCGTCCGTTCGACCCTTTCGCGCTCCTGTGTGGGCAGGAAGCGCCCTGCGTGAGCGGCGTTGGCAGCCGCTTCGTCCAGCGGCCAGAGCAGGCGCGTGTCGCGCACGTACTGCAGGAATTCCGTGCGGTAGCCGTCGCCGCCGCAGGAGACGAGGTGGACCGCGACGGCGAAGGGTTCCGGCGCCTCGGTCAGCGTGAAGCGCGCCTGCAGGCCGGGGGAGATCTGCGCCAGCGCGCCGGCGTTGGGTTCGCCGGACGTGCCCGGGCCGTTGAGCAGCTCCGAGACGTTCGCCGGCGTCGACATCAGCAGCGGTCGGTAGAGGCCGATGCGCCGTCGGTAGTCCTGGTCGGGCTCGGGCTCGCCGAGCGATTGCGTGACGATCTCGTGGCTTTCCGCGTCCCACTGCAGGGAGGTCTGCAAGCGCTGCACGCCGAGGTCGGCGCCGGCGCGGTCCAGCGCATCGTCGCGGGCGCTCGCCAGCAGGCGCATCTGCGCGATCTCTCGCGCCGTCCGGCGGATGCGCTGCTTCTCGGCGGCCATGACGTAGAGCAGCCTGCCGGTGATGCCCTCCAGCAGCTGCAGCTCGATCAGCGCCGCGACTTCCGAGGCCGCGATCGGGGCGAGCGGCTCGCCCGCGCCGTCACGGGAGCTGAGCGTCAGCGTGATCGAGAACGGCTGGGCGGTGCGCAGCACGGCGTCCACGGCGGGCTGGTACAGCGGCAGGAAGGCGCCGGTCTCGCTGTAGGGCGCGAACGTGAGCGTCGAGGTCTTCTGGGCGCCTTCGGAGACGCTCGCGGCGAGGACGAGTTCGCCGGCGCCCAGGGGGGCCAGCGGTGCGGCGAGCAGAAGCGGCTCGCGACTCTCCCAGTCGACCAGCGCCGTTGCCTCGGTGGAGATCGCCACGTCCGTGCTCTGCGCGCCCCCTGCGAACGGCGCGGTCAGATGCTCGGCCATGTTCAGGTGCGAGGCCGAGCGCAGGACGTCGGAGTCGAGCTGAACCGTGCTCATACGATCTCCAGCTGGGAGTTGTCTTCGACGAAGACGGCGATCTCACCGGCGGCGAGGGCGACGTTCTCGCCGTAGCCGATCTGGCTGACGCCGCTGGGCAGGCTGCCCGTGCCGAGGCGCACGTCCTCGAAGCTCGCGGGGTAGCGCAGCAGCCGCAGCTCCTGCAGGTCTGCCATCCCCGGCTCGCTCATCAGCGCCCACGTCATCTCCGACGCGCGCACCGGTTCTCCAAAGGAGAGGCCTTCGACGTAGCGGCGCCCCCGCGCTAGCAGCCGCGCCTTCAGTTCGGTGGCGGCCTTGGAGGCGTTGACGACCTCGCTCGTGCCCGTCGGCAGGGCCAGGCCCTTCACGACCAGGTTCCCGGCGATCCCGACGCCGACCGCTTCGCCCTGTTCCACGTTGGGGAAGATGCTGATCGGCCGAAGATCCTGGATGGCCGATTCGACGGTCGCGCAGAGGCCGTCCGGGCCGCCCCAGATCGCCGCCGGGGTCGGCGCCACGAGGATCGTCAGGTAGTAGGGGCTGGCCAGGTCCCGTTCGCTGGAGAACAGCCTTTCCACGAAGGAGAAGTCGCCGAAGATCGACTGGTTGATGTCCAAGCCGCCCCATGCATCGCGGACCTGGACCTGGCGCACGCCCGGCACGAGCGCGATCGCCGTTTCGATGGCTTCCGCGCTCCAGAGCGATCTGGGAGCTCGAAGCAGCAGTTCCCGGTAGCGGGTGTCAGGCCACTGCAGTTCGCCTCCGGTCAGGGGCGCTGTGTGCAGGATCGCGACTTCCAGGCCCGGCGTGGCCGCCCTGATCGCGAAGAATTCGCTCAGCTTGACGTCGAGCGGGTTCCAGGCGTCGATCTTCTCGGCCGGCACGGAGGGGTCCAGGTTGTGTTCAGGCCCCGGATAGAAGGCGACGACGGGCACCTCGACCGTCTTCTGCGCCGCCGAGAGGGTGACCGTCTGGTCTGTGGCGACGTGGTGACCGCCGCCCG
Source organism: uncultured Solirubrobacteraceae bacterium (assembly GCA_963697795.1). Lineage (GTDB taxonomy): Bacteria > Actinomycetota > Thermoleophilia > Solirubrobacterales > Solirubrobacteraceae > Palsa-744. Next base: position 74,781 of record OY969097.1, read on the forward strand.
TCAGCATGCGCGCCCCGCGCGGGATCTCCAGTTCGGTCTCGCCGCTCGGAAGCGTCCCTTCCAGTGTCAGGGTCACGATTCCGCCGGCCTCCAGGTAGGGGCGCGCCAGCCCGAGCTCCTCGCCGAGCCGTCCCAGCGCCTCGCCCGTCGCGGAGCTGACGAAGCAGTCGTCGTAGAAGCTGGACAGCGCCGCCCACGTGCGTGCGTCCTCCAGCGCCGAGACCTCCAGGATCTTGCGGATCGCCGAGCCGGCGGTGAGATCCAGTTCTTCTCCGAACAGGCCGCGAGCGAGGGCGAGCTTCTCCGCCAGCAGCCGCGCGAACGGCTTGGGGTTGAAGCCGGTCGCGGTGATGCCGAACTCCGCTGCGCCGGTCGCGAGGGCGACGCTCGCGTCGACCGCGAGCACGTCCGCGACGTCGATCTGGGTCGGTGCTTCAGCCACTTGCGATCAACCTCCCGAGATTGATGGCGGCCTGTTCGCCGGCGATCGTTTCGAAGGCGACGCTGACGCTGAGCGTGCGCGAGCCTTCGAGCTGCGCCGTCGGCGAGGCGCCTGCCTGGGTTTCGTCGGACACCGGGCTGAGCCGCCCGTCGAGGATCTTCAGGTCGAGGATGCTCCTCACGCGCGTGTCGCTCGTGAGCGTCCTGATCGCGGCGATCCGCACCCGCTCGCGGACAAGCAGCGGTCGCGTCTCTTCGACCAGGGCGTTGACCCCGTCGAAGCCGAAGCCGGTGTTGAAGACGTCCGAGCCGAGCGCCGTCGTCAGCGCGATCTGCAGATCCTGGAGCAGGTTCTCCATGCCGCCGACCCCGGCCAGGTCCAGGCCGCCGGCGCCGGCGCTCAGGCTGAGGTCGCGGCCCACGTCCAGGCCGGGCTGGATCGGCCGGCAGGCAAGGCCGGAGCCGAGCAGGCGCTGCTGCAGGGCGGTGGGTTCGGTTTCGGCCATGCTCAGCTCGCCTGCGCTTTCGTCTCTTGCGCCTGGATGGTCATGGCAGGGACAGTGCCGTCGCTGGTCGCCGTCGCGGAGTCGAGCAGCACGGACACGCCGCCGACGGTCAGCTTGGCCGCTTCTCCGCCGGCGAGCGTGACCTTTTTACATGGCTTGTTCGGAGAGGCCGTGTTTGTGCAGCCGATGATTTCCCAGCCCGAGGCTTCGCCGGCGAGCAGCACGGGTTCTCCCCCGATCGTCAGCTTCGCGGAGCTGGACGGCGTGACTTTGCCCTGATGCGAGCAGGCGATGGCGCTCGCGTTCGTGAGTACGTTGGCCAGGATCCTCGCCTCCTCAGCTGACGTCCAGCTTGCTCGAGTCGATCGTGGCGGTGACGCCTTCGGTCGACAGGGTGATCTTCTTGGCGTGGATCTCGACTTCGCCGCCCTTCTTCAGGACGATCCGCGACAGGCCGTCGCCGTGTTCGATCCGCAGCGCCTCTTCTTCGTCGGCGCCGGCGGGGCGCGTCCCGGCCGACTTGAGAGCTTCCTGGCCGACCCTGATCGTCATCCCCGCCACCTCGATCATGCGGTTGCCCGAGGCGTCGATCAGATCGTTGCTGACCTTGCCCGCGTAGTCCGCGGGCGTTTCGGTGTCGGCGATCTGCTGAGGGTCTTCGACTTCGGTGGGGAGCGTCAGCCACCAGTCGCCCACCTGCCCGTTCTGCGGTCCCTTGCCGGACTCCCACAACGCGCCGAGCTCGACCGGATCGCTCGCCTCTCCGTTGCGGTGTGCCATCAGGACCCTCGTGCCCGGATAGCGCGGCAGCAGCAGCCCGCACTTGCCCCATGCGAAGGGGCTGAGGTAGGGGACGGCGGTCAGCGGCTCGGGCTGCCGGCGGCGGATCGGCAGCCTCGCGGCCTGGCGGCCCATGCCGTCCGGGGGGGCGAGCCCTCGCCACACGGTCTCGCTCTGTGCGGGCGCGTCGCCGCTGTCGGCTGTCTGCAGCGCCCGCACCTCGCCGACCTCGGTCGTCTGCACCCTGGCGATGGTGGACTGGGCCCTGCGCGCCACGGCGCCGGCCGCGTCGCCGGCGGGGTCCGAGGTGCCGGTGCGAGCGGCACCGCCGGTGCTGCTCGGGCGCGAGGGGCCGGGGCTGTGCTCGTCCCAGCCTTCGTCGGTCTCGTCGTGCAGCTGCATGCACGTGACGATCGTGGAGAAGCTGCTGGTGCGCCCGAGACGGTGGCGCACCGAGCTGACGTACGCACGCGTCTTGGGGTTGCCCGCGCCGCTCAGCGAGGCGATCAGCCCGCCGCCCGCGAAGGCGCCCGCGATCGCGCTCGACAGCGGCGTTTCTTCGCTGTCGCTGGTCGGCGCTTCGAAGCTCACCACACAGCCCGGCTTGATGTCCGCGCGACCCTTGCAGGTGAGCTGGTATTCCTGGCGCGTGGGCGGCGGCGTGCCGGAGGCGGGATCGTGGTTGGGGTCGCTGTGGTGGTCGCGCAGCAGCTGCGTCTCGATCAGGCCGCGGGCGAGGTCGAGGGTCAGGTCTTCGCTTTCCAGCGGGACTTCGCGTTGTCCCAGATGCAGCGTGCCGTCACGGATCAGGAGCTGCCCGATGCCGTACTTGCCGCTGGCCTGTTCGTAGTCGCGGGCGATCTCCGCCAGCACTTCGGCATAGCTCGCGCCGGCGGCGTGCGTGTATTTGCTGCCCGCGCCGCCCGCTTTTGCGCTGGGGGGGTCCACTTCGATTTCGATGCCGGCTCTTTCCGCGATCTTTTCGGCCGCTTCTTCACGATCTTCGGCTTCGAGCGCTCCCGTCAGCTTCTGTGTCAGGCGTTTGTGCACACGCTCGGTGGCTTCGATCACGGTCTCGTAGCGACGGCTGCCCACGCGTCGGATGACGCTGTCGATGCTCAGCTCCGCGACGAGGCAGCTCGCCAGCGGGTTGGCGGCGCCGGCGCTTGCGAGCGCGCCCGTGGCCGCTCCGACCAGCCCGCCGCCGCTGAGGAGGTCGGTCAGGCCGCCGAGGCCGGCGAGATAGCCGGCGACGGTCGCGTTGGTGTCGCGCCAGTACAGGTACAGGCGGGCGACTGTCGGCCGCTTCGGGTTGGTGAGACTGAGCGCGGCGTGTTCGTCGTCGCTCAGCCCTTCGATCGTGAACTTGTAGATGCCGGCGCCGAGACTGCTCTGCAGCGTCGCTTCGATGTCCCCGTAGAAGCTCTCGCGGCTGAGGTGTTTGACTTCCGTGATCTTCCCGGTGGCGCTTTCCGTGCACAGGCCCAGCGCCCAGCCGGCGTCGTTGCCGATCGCCACCTGGTCGGGTCCGAGCACGGGCAGCGAGATGGTCACAGGCGCTCCCATCCCAGCGGGAGGCCCGTGCTCTTCTGGCGGGCCCCGAAGTACTCTGGTGGCAGCGGCCGTCCCGCCGGCACGGTCCCGTAGCCGGAGCCGGCCCGCGCGACTTCGCCGCCCAGTTCCGATTGCGGCGGGTGGCGGTCGCGCAGGCGCGAGACGATGCTCGGGCTGATCGGGGGCGGCGTGAACTGGCTGCCGGGCAGGTTGGCGGCGCGCCAGCCGAAGCGGATTCGCGAGACCGTGTCGCCGCCGCCGAGGATCGCCGCGGCGCGGACGTCCCAGGCGCTCACGTACAGCTCGAGCAGCGTGCCGACCTGCTGACCGCCGGCCGGCAGGAGCCGGCGCTGCCCGGCGAGGGCCGCGACGCTCGCGATGACGGTGCCCGAACGCAGCAGGATCAGCAGCGGCCCGCGGATCATGGGTTGCGGCGGGGCTCCGGAGCCCGGAGGTTCGTATGGCTGCCACTGCGCCAGGCTGCTGGTCACGGTCGCCTGCGGGTCCGCTTCCCGCCATGCGTTGGCCACGCCCGTCGGAATGCCGATGACGAGCGTCAGCTCGGCCGTCAACGGGATCGGCGCGGGCAGCCCGCCGCTGAGTGCCTGTTCGATCATCGTGAACCCTTCGGGAGCCTGCGTCGGGGTGGCAGGCGTCAGATAGCGCTCGATCGGGAACTTCTCGGGCATGCCTCAGTGGCCCTTCCAGTCCGCAAGCCCGCCGACGGCGAGGCTGGCGACGTTCAGCAGCGAGCCCAGCGCGCCGGGCAGCGGCATGTAGGCCATCGACAGGCTCACGTCGAGCGCGTCGCGCTTGCCGGAGCTGGCCGTGAACGACAGCGACTGGATCTGCATGTCCGTGCGGATCGTCAGCGACGTGACGAGGATCAGGCCGCTGACGGCGCCGCCGGTCAGCGAGGCGATCGAGCTGCCGCGCTTGGCGACGTCGGCCAGGGTCTCGAGGCTGAGCTTCCAGGCGTAGCGCTCGGGGCCGACCAGCACGCCGCTGAGCGAGATCGTGTCGTCGTGCGTGGAGACGATCGCCCGCGCCCCGCTCGAGCCGATCGGAGGGAGCTGGTAGGTCTCGCTGAGGGAGATCGAGCTGACCGCCCACAACGGGATCGTGAGGATGCCGTCGGAGACGATCGCCGAGGGGATCGCTTCGTAGTCCTGGAAGCTCGACGTGCTCATGGCAGCATGTGGACCCTGTCCGCCAGCGCAGGCTCCCGCAGGCGCATCTCGGCCATCACGGAGGCAATCGCGTCGTCCAGCCACGCCGCGCCTGTCTTGTAGCCCCATCCTCCGCAGCCGCGCATCTCCATCGACATGCGTGCCCGGGCGACCATGTCGGCGTGCAGCACGGCACGTCCGGCGGGGGAGGAGTAGAAGCCGGACGGCTCGGGCGCCCAGGACGTCTTGTACTCCAAGAACAGATAGCCGCGCGAGCCCTGCATGATTCCGTCGGGAGCGAACGTGACTCCGCGTGGGCCGCTCGCCCAGGGCGCCGCGCCGTTGGGGACGGTGATCGTGACCTCGAAGCCGTTGCCGGCGAAGTTCGGGTCGCGCTCGGCGAGCGCGCGTATCTGCTCCAGGGTGTAGCCGAAGGCCGGGATGCGGCGAAGCCGCAGCTGCCAGCCGCGAGGCATCGGGAAGCGGACCGCGAGCCCCCGCAGGGCGGCGTCGGCGCTCGCTCGCGCGCGCGGGTCGAGGCTTCGCTCGACCGCCTGCAGCAGCGGGTCGAGCTCCGGGCTGCGCAGCGCCTCCCTCACCTGGGGGTCCGCGTTGCTCAGCGCCTCGAAGTAGCGCTCGCGCTCGTTGTAGAAGTCGATCTCGACTCGCTGCTGCTCGTAGCCGCTGGTCCATGTCCTCTCCTGTGGCGCCTCGTCGGTGAGGAGGTTCGGCAGCGGATCCCGAGGAATGGGCTCTGGGGCGTGCTCTCCGAGTGCGTCCAGGCCCTTCAGGAGCTGGGGAAAGCGGTACGCGTCGACCGCTTTCCTGACGGGCCGCGCCATCGCGTCCATGTGCATGGTGAGCTCGTTGAAGAGGCCTCGCAGCGCCTCCGGCTCGAGCTCCGGGGGCAGGCTGCTCGGCGCCGCGCCGGTGCGAGCGAACGTTCGCCGCACCTCCTCGAAGCGCGACCGCAGCGTGGTGCGCAGCCGCACGATCTCTCGCAGATGCACGCGCATCTCCCTGCCCGCGCGGTTCGCCGCCCCCTCGATCAGCGACGCCACGAGCGTGCCGGTGAGCCTGTATGCGTCCGCCTCGCTCATCTGTCCCCGTCGCACCAGGAACTCCTCGAAGCGCGCCAGCTCGGGGGCGCTCTCCACGGCGATCGGGAGCTCGCGCACTTTGCCGAGGATCTCGATCGTCGTCATTGCGCGCTCCCGTCGGCGCCGCTCTCGCGCGCCATCTCCGCGACGTGCATCAGACCTCGCTCGAGCCCGCCGATCGGGCCGGTGACCCCGTACTCGCGCTCCAGCGCCGCGATGATCGGCTCGAGCGCGCCGCCGACGAGTTCCTGGATCGCATACGCCTTGGCGCACTCGAGCACGAACTGCGCGACGAAGTCCTCCTCGGCCGTTCGCAGCGCCGCCCCCGCGGCCTCCTCGGCGACCGTGGCGCCGGCCAACGAGGCCGTCTCCAGCGCCTCCTCGCCCGCCAGCGAGAAGGCGGCGCGCGCCTCGCCCAGGAACTTCCCCGCGAACGGTATGAGCGACAGCGCGACGCCGACGTCGGCGGCGAACAGGCCGGCCTCGACCTCCGCGTAGCTCAGAACCTCCTCCGGGTCGATCAGGGCTCCGTAGACGCGCTCGCGCTCGGCCGCCTCGTCACGTTGCTGCATGGCCAGCCCGGCGCCCAGGATCATCCCCGCCTCCGGGCAGATCATCGAGAGCAGCACGAGCCCGACGAACTCGCCGAAGTGGATCAGGCTCTGCAGCCCCAGCGTGCTCGAGAAGAGAAAGTCGATCCCGCGCGCGTAGAACGGGCTGCCGGCGAAGAACTCGCCGATCTGCATGTGCGCGTGGCGATGGATGCCGAGCAGCGGGTACTGCGAGCCCGGCACGGTCGCGGCGCCGATGTTGCTCTCCGGTATGCGGCTCGCTTTGAAGCCGTAGTCCGGATCCTCGACCGCATGCTGCGTTATTTCTTCGTTGTTGGCGGACATCTCCTTGAGCACGCTTTCGAGCTCGACGCGCACACCGCCCTGCGGATTGCGGAAGCGCTCCATCACCTCGGGCAGGTCGGTCAGCTGCTTGACCAGCGGCTCGGCGTTCTCGATCGCGCCGCGGCGCAGCACGATCGAGCGCTCGATCGCCTCGAGCGTCCACAGCCGGCCGCTGCGGTCGCGGATGCGCCAGACGCCGGCGGTCCGGGTCATCTCGTAGGCGTTCGGCGCCTGCGTCCCACCGGCCAGGTGCCCGTCGGGGGAGAGCGAGTCGATCAGGCTGTCGCGCGCCGCATCCCAGGTAGCGGGCGGGGGCGAGCCGGCGGCGCCCGTGCCCGCATCGGGGCGGGGCACCCCCGCGAACATCGCGGCGACCATGCGCTGGTTGGCGCCGTCGTCCCAGTCCGGGCGGCTCTGCAGCATCGTGCGCATCCGCTCCAGCTCCTCCACGTCGGCGAGCTGAGGGATCACGACCTGTTCGAACATGTCCGCGAAGCGGTCGAACCCTTGCCCCAGCAATCGTTCGTCGATCGCCGCACGCGATGCCAGCAGCATCTGCAGGAACAGCACCCGGCAAGTCATCTTGAACAGTTCCGCGACCGATTCGTCCAAGGTCGGGTGGAGCTCCTCGATGAAGGCGAGGATCCAGGACTGCGGCTCGCCGTGGCGCTCTCCCTGGATCAGATCGCCGCGGTGGGCGATCGTCTCGCGCAGAGCGCTGCTGAGAGCGCCGATCAGCGGCACGACGCTCGCCAGGTGGCGGAGCAGCTGCACCTGGGCGGAGGCGGCCGGGTGGAAGGCGACCGACATCGACATGCCGGGCGGCGGCGGGGTCGGCTCGGAGCTGATCGCGCCGGGCTCGGTGACCTCGGACATCCCGACGTTGCGAGCGAACCCACCCACGTGAGCGGCGGCGGCGATCAGAAAATGCCCGACGTACTCGCAGGGCACGATGTCCAGGCGCGCCGCGATCCTGCCCATCGCGAGCCGCAGCGCCTCGCCCTCGGAGCCGAGCGCCGTGACGCTGGGCTCGCCCAGGAAGGGTTCGCAGACGTCGACGGAGAGCTTGCCCGTCGTCGGTTCCGGGAAGAGCGAGCCCTGATCTGTCGGCTGCTCGTCCGGTCGCGGCGCGATGTTGACGAAGCCGCGGGAGGCGCTGGGGCTGCCGGGGCCTGCATCTGCGTTCTCGTCGCCGCCGCCGGAGTCCTGCCCGTCCGCTCCGTCGCCTGGAGCCTGTGCCGTGCCGCCCTGCCCGGCCGTCGCTGAGGTGCTCGACGGGTCCTGTCCGTTGCCTGTCGCGGACGCCTGGCTGCCGGACGCCTGCCCGGTCCCCCCACCAGATCGACCGGCGCCACCGGCCTCGCCGCTCGCTCCGCCCTCGCCCGGCCGTTGCGCGCCGGGCGTGATCGTGTCGGGATCGCGCCGGCGGGCCGCCGGCGCTCGTGGGCTGGTGAGCTCCACGAGCGGCAGCAGCGTCACGTTCAGGTCCGACGGGACGTCGACGCCGCTGTAGAGCAGGAACACGGCGCCGCCGACCCGCAGCTCCAGGAAGCACACGACGCCGGCGGGAATGTCGCGGACGATTCGATCGATCTCCTGCTGGACCCTCGTCGCGAGCTGGTTCTCGAATTCCTCGTTGCTCATCGTCGGCGGCCGGTGCGCCAGTGCCCGCAGCAGATCGGCGAGGCGCGGCCCGTAGTACCGGCCCACGAACTCGCCGCGATTGGCGTCGGTCGCCGCCGCCAGATAGCGCAGCTGGTAGGGCGCGTCCGGCGGGAGCTCGGCCGGATGATCGACGACGTGCGTGCGCGTCCGGTCCAGGCCGGGCGAGTGCAGGCCTTCCAGATCGGTGTCCACCAGCAGACGCTGGTCCTGCATGCGCTCGACGAACACGTTGATCTTGCCATGGGCGGTGCGGTAGATCGCGCCGAGGTCGCCCCATTCGGGGACCTCTCGGTTGCGTGCCGCGAGCTCGTAGACGATCGCGCTGTCACGCTCCTGCTTGTTGTGGATGACCTTCCAGGCGAGCGCCGGCCCGGGCGGCTGGTCCTGGGTGTGCCGAGAGCGAGGCGCGACCGGGACGGTGGTGTCGTGCCCGTGCTGGTAGCTGGGCAGCGTGTAGATGCCCAGAAGCTCTTCCAGCCTGGCGCCGTCGACGGGCTCGGCGGGACGGGGACGGTCGGCGAGGTTGGGCAGGGCGTCCTCCACGGCGCTTTCCGTCACGAGCCGGTCGATGAGACCTTCGATGCTCCGCTCGACCTCGAGGCGCAGCGCCGAGTCGATCTCGGCGGCCTGCTCGCCGCGCCAGCGAAAGCTGCTGCGCACGCGTGGGATCGTGCTCTCGCGAGCGCCGCCCGGCGCGTTGCGCCGAGCGTTGCGCAGGGCACGCCCGAGCGCGCGCTCGGCGCAGTCCAGCAGCTCCGCTTCTTTCTCGTGCAGCGCGCGGACGTCTGTGCGCAGGCATATCGGGAACTCGACAGTGGCGGCCATCGTCAGACGCCTTCCAGGCCGCGGGTGAGGCGCGTCAGCGCGAGGTCAGCGATCGCGTGCGGGTCCAGCGGTTCCGGCGGGGAGAGCACCTCGATCTCGACCGGGAAGACGTACTGCGCGACGAGGCCCTCGCCGCCCGCCGGCGCGAGCCTCGCCTCCGAGCCCTGAGCGGGAACGATCAGCTCGCCCGCGTGGACCAGCGCGATGCCCGTCTCTTCGACGCGCATGGCGTTCGAGGCCGGATCGCCCGCCCTGCTGGAGTCCCCGTTCATCGTCGCCTGCGCCTAGGAGGGCAGCGTGGCTCCGGCGCCGGTCTTGGGCTCAGCGTCGGCGGCGAGGCTGAATCCGGAGAAGGTCGCCGACGGTGCCCCGCTGGGGGTGGCCGCCGTCGGCGCGGCGCTCGTGATGATGCATTCGGACATCACGATCTTCTTGAAGGACCAGTCGGTGCCGGTGTCGGACTCCTGCAGGACGATGTTGAAGCGCTTGTGTTCGAGCGCCAGGATCGTCAGCTGCGCGGCCGAGTCGCCCATCGCTTTGACGCTGATCGTGAAGGACATGGCGTCGGGCGAGAAGACGACGCCGATGTGGGTCGCCTCGATCGAGTGCAGGGCCTGCCCGTTGAGGGTGAAGCTCGGGCTGAACGAGTCGATCGGGGTGATCTGGAATGTGCCGCTTTCGTCTTCGAAGGAGACGGCGAGTCGTGTGTTCCAATCTGGCATGGGTGGTCTCCCTTGCTGAGGTCGATGTGCCTAGAACTTGGGGGCGAGCGTCACGAGCAGCCTGTGCACGGCGGGCCCGTAGGTGATCGTCACGAGCATTTCCACGGTGCGGTTGGCCCGCGCCGTCTCGACGATGTTCTGTTCGCTGGAGGTCCAGGTGCTTTCCGGTGTGTTGAGGATGTCCAGCACGGGGATCCGCACTTCGAACGCGTCGATCTCTTCGTTGCGCTGCAGCGGCCCGAGGATGCCCTCCGTACGCGCCTTGACGAGGGTCATCCCGGACTTCGTGATGCGGGCGTCGCCAATCGAGCCGATCAGCCCCGCCTTCAGGCGGAAGTCGATGTCGTCCAGCACCCGTACGATGTCGACGAAGCCGGTGCTCGCATCGCTCGTGAAGGTGCGCCCGTCGGCGAAGTACAGGCCGCCGCCGACGATCAGCGAGGGGGAGACGAGCGGGTTGATGCCGTCTTCGGAGAGCTGCTTGATCTCGCCCGGCCCGTAGGACTGACCGGAGCCGACGGTGATGCCGCGTACCCGCTTGAGCACGATCGAGCTCTGCGGCGAGTAGCCGGCGATCGCCGCCATCGCGGCGCTCGCGACGTCGCCCGAGGCGCCCCTGGCGGCGATCATGACCATGCGGCTGGAGCCGCTTCGCAACTCCTCCACCGCCGCGCTGACGGTTGCGTAGTAGGTGGCGGACTTGCCGATCGTCGGGTCGATCATCGCCACGCCGATCCGCTTCAGGCCGGCTGCGGACATCTCCTCGACGTGTTCCTTGAGCGCGTGCAGGTCCGTGGCCGCTGCGGCTCCTGCGGGAGTCCCGACAGTCGTCTCGTTCGCCAGCGCCACGAACGTCACGTCGTCGACGCCCTCCAGCGCAGACAGGCCCGGGCCGTAGTCGGTGCCGGCGAGCTTGACGCCGTAGATCTTCGACGGGCGGGGTTCCTGCACCAGCGCCAGCGCCAGCGAGTTGTAGAGCGTCGTCGGCACGAGGTCGTGCGTGACGGGATCCGTGCTGGCGAACAGGGACTGGGCTTCTTCGAGCGAGTCGACCTCGTGTACTTCGCCCGCGCCGGCGGCGCCGGCGTTGGATGCTCCGACGATCGCGATCACGCCCGGGGAGCGTTGCGCGACCGGCTGCAGCGCCGAGGTGTCGACGTTGACTTCGATGTAGGGATAGGCGGCTGGGACGGACGACATGCGGTCTCCTTGGTTCAGCTGCTGACTGCAGGCAGCACGGATGAGGTCATGACTGGCTCACGGTCGTCGTGACGAGGCCGACGCCCTCGTCGACGAGCCAGTCTGCGGCGGCGGCCCGTCGAGCCGCCCGAGCCTGTTCGGGGCTCTGGCCCTCGCCCGCGCCGGGCCAGTCGGGATCGTCGAACACCGTTTCGGCGAGCACCCAGACGACGACGATCCGCTGGCGGGGACGAGTGCCGTTGCTCGCAGGGCGCCCCAGCCCGGCCGCGAGCAGCCGTTCGCGGATCGACTTGCTGTCGTTGAGCGCCTGAGCCAGCGAGAACCCGCCGGCTTCGCGGATCAGCACGGCCGCGAACACGGGCAGCGCCTCCGGTGTTTCCCCGACGGGGGCGACCGGGGCGAAGGTCACCTTCATCGCGGCGCGCTCCTCCCCGGGATGCCCGGCGAGCGCCGACCAGGAGCTCGATACGGCCGTGACCGGCTCGCCCCGCAGCGCGTGACGAGCGACGATCGAGCCGCGCCACAGCGCATCGACCCGCACGACCGGTTCCGATCCCAGACCGGCCAGCTCGAACTGGGCGTCCGTCTGCTCGGCCGCACCGGTGATGCGCCAGTTGCCGTTGATCGTGGCAGCTGGAGGCACGGCGAAGCCGAGGCGCAGCTCGTCGAAGACCGCCTCGAAAGGGCCGGATATGCCCATTGCGCCGGCGTCGTAGGCGGCGCGCACGGTCGCTTCGAGCCCGGCCTGGTCGAAGACGCCGGCGCGGGTGCTGGGGTCGGCCAGCTGCACGAGCACGCGATCCTCGAAGTTCACCTCACCGACCCCCTACACGCCCGCTGCGGGCGGCGCTGAGGAGCGCAGCGGGGGACAGCTCCCCCAACAGGCTCCAGGCGGGCTGCCCGCGCCGCGCGGAGGCGGGCTCGTACAGGTAGCCGCGCCTGCCCCCGTCGGCGACCGCGAGCAGGCGGACAGACGGGTGGGAGGCCATCATCTCCGTGCAGGCCCGCTTCACCTCGCGCTCGCCGAGGCTCGCGATCACGCAGTCGGGGCGGTGCGTGCACACGCTCGCGCTCAGCTCGCTCGGGTCGCCGATCACGCTCACGACCCGCAGCGCCGGGCAGTCGCCGAGGATGCACGTCATCACCTCTCGCAGCAGGCGCGGCGATCCGAGCACCAAGATGTTCAGTGGCTCCAAGTCTCACCCGTCGGACAAATATGAGCCGCCGCGGGCAGCGGGTAAATGGATCGGAGGATCCAACTTCGATGCTGGGCCGGTCGTGGGCCCTGCACGGGCGGATCTGGATCCCGGCGCCGCCGGCCGGGCGTTCAGCGGCGCAGGAGCGAGGCCAGGTCGCCGTTGTTCGAGACGGCAAGCGTCCCCAGGCCAAGCCAGGAGGCCATCAGCTCGAGCTCCGCGCGGAGCTCCTCGGCGACAGCCTCGACCTCCACGCCCGGCTCGGCGAAGGCGCCCCGCACGAGCAGGGCTCCCGCCTTGCGATCGGCCTTCAGGTCGACCCGTGCCACCAGCGACTCGCCCAGCAGGAACGGCAGCACGTAGTAGCCGTGCACCCGCTTGGCGGCCGGCGTGTAGATCTCCAGGCGGTAGCGGAAGTCGAACAGCCGCTCCGTGCGGTCCCTGAACCAGATCAGCGAGTCGAAGGGGGAGAGCAGGGCACGTGCCATGACGGTCCTGGGGCGGCGGGCCGAAGGGGAGAGGTATGCCTGGGCGGCCCAGCCCTCGACCTCGACGGGGATCAGCTCTCCGCTCTCCACGAGCGCCCGGACGCCCGCCTTGGATGCTGCCCTGGGCAGGCGGAAGTAGTCCCCCAGGTCAGGCTCGGTGGCGACGCCCAGCGAGCGGGCCGCGATGCGGAGCAGCTCGCGCTGGGCCTCGGCCTCCGTGGGCGTCGGCTCGGACAGGACCTCGGGCGGAAGCACCCGCTCGACCAGGTCGTAGACGCGCTCAAAGCTGCGCCTGCCGGCAGCCGTCAGCTGCCCGGTGAAGAACAGGTACTCGAGGGCGATCTTGCCGTCGTGCCAGCCCCACATGGCCGTCTCGGAACGCTCGAAGCCCGTGTCCGCGCTCCGCACCGGCCCCTGCTCGCGGACCTGCTCCAGGACCTGGCCGATCAGCTCCGGGTTCTCCCGAGCCAGCGTTTTCATGCTCCGCCAGGCCTCCTTGTCGACCCGCTCCATGCGCCAGCGCAGCAGCCTGTGCATGGCGACCGGCAGCAGCGATGCTTCATGGCCCCAATACTCGAACAGCTCCCGTCGTGAAGGGTGGGGGTGGGCACGGTCGTCTCCGGGCGGGCGGTGGGCGGCCATCGCGTCCAGCAGCTCTCGCCGGTATGGGCCCAGGCGCGAGAAGACAGGCAGGTAGTGGGAGCGGACCAGGACGTTGACCGAGTCGATCTGCAGGATCGCCACCCGGTCCAGGACGCGGCGGATGTGGCGGGCCGTCGGCTCTCCGGCCGGCCGCGGATAGGCGAAGCCCTGGGCCGCCAGGGCGATGCGACGGGCGGCGGCGGCGCCGATATGAGCTGTCTGTGCCACGACGGCCGAGCATATGAGGAAGCAGGCGTTTGCCCTGCTTCTTCGCGGAGCGCTCTACGCGGCGGTCTGCAGCGCTTCGGAGAGCTCTGCCGCGCTGACGTGCCCGGCAGGCCACGTGATCGTCAGCTCACCATCGCGATCCAGCAGCCAACGAACGTTCGTCAGGGTCATGCCGACCACTCGACCCGCCCTGTCGTATTCGATGTTGTGTCCCTCGGGCGTCGCGAAGGCGCTCGCCGGCGCCCCTTCGTCGCCCGCGACGCTGAGGTAAAGCACGTCCCCACGCGGATCGTAGTGGTGCTGCGCGAATGTGTATCCGGCGATCGTCAGGCTCATGAACCTTGCTCCCGTGGGTCGTTGTCCTGCACCAGCACCGTCACGATCCAGCCGGGTTCCTGGGTGAAGTCTACGACGACTCGCATCCATCGTCTCGGCCTGAGGATGTTCTGGCGGTAGAAGCGCTCACGCCCCAACCGAGGATCGTCCTCGCGATAGTCCGGGCGTGCCACAGTCCCAACGATCTCCCCGATGTGGTCCAAGAGCCACGCGCGACGCCCCTTGGCGTTCGAGAGGGCTAAGCAGCCGCGCCCGCGCCCACCCGCGAGGCCAGGATCTGCGCGATCCGGGCGCGGTGGCGCTTGGCGCCGCCCAGCAGGGCCGCGTCGATCTGGGCCCGCTTGTAGAGCCAGTGCACGTCGGCCTCCCAGGTGAAGCCGATGCCGCCGTGCATCTGGATGGCGCTCGCCGTCACCTCGCGGCCGGCGCCAGAGGCGCAGGCCTTGGCCATCGCGGCAGCCTCCGCCAAGGCTTCGAAGTCCGAGTCGGCAGTCCAGGCCGCGAAGGCCGCCGTCGAGCGGGCCTTCTCCGTTTCCAGCAGCATCTGCGCGCAGCGGTGGGAGACCGCCTGGTAGGAGCCCACGGGGACGCCGAACTGCTTGCGGTCCTTGACGTACTCGACCGTCATGCTCAGCGCCCTGTCGCAGACGCCGACCAGCTCCGAGCTGACCGACACCAGCGCCCGGCCGAGGCCCGCGCAGGCGCCGCCCGCGCCGACCGGCTCGCCCGCGTCCTCCGCGAACGTCACGCGGGCGCTCGAGCGGGTCGGGTCGACCGACTCCACCGGCGTCACCTCGACTTCCGCCGAGTCAAGCAGGCGGCCAGAGCCCTCGCCGTCGATCAGGACGAAGATGCCCGCCTCAGGGCCGCCCAGCACAAGCTCAGCCACGCCGTCCGTATGCGTGCCCAGCGCTCCTATCGTCTCGCCCGAGGCCAGGCCCGGCAGCACCCTGTCGCGCTGCTCCGGCGAGCCGTCCTGGGCGATCACCGTGGCCGTCATCGCGCTGCCCAGGAACGGAACAGGCGCCAGCGAGCGACCAAGCTCCTCGCAGAGGATCGACAGCTCGATCTGGCCGAGGCCCTGGCCGCCGTGCTCCTCGTCGATCGCGATGCCAGGCCAGCCAAGCTCGCACAGCTCGCTCCAGAGCGCCGTATCCGTCGTGCGCGCCTCCGCGTGCTCGCGTACACGCTCGGGCTTCGCCCGGTCTGACAGCAGCTCCCGGGCTGTCCGCTGGATCTCGCGCTGGTCGTCTGACAGGCCGAAGTCCATCGCTACGCGACCCTCGCAGCGGAGCCCCGCCAGGGGCGGAGCCATCTAAAAATCATCATCACGCGGCCACCTTCAGCCTCGGCAGGCCCAGCACGCGCTCGGCCACGATGTTCTTCAGCACCTCTGTCGTGCCGCCCTCGATCGTGTTGCCCCGCGCCCGCAGCCACTCGTAGCTCCAGGGAGTGCCGCTGAGGAGTGCCTCCGGGCCCACGACGTCGATCGCCAACTGGGTCAGGCGCTGGTTCGTGTCAGACCACAGCCACTTGACCAGGGAGCCCTCGGGGCCCGGCTGGCCGTAGCGCTCCACGTCCGTCAGGCCCTTCCAGGCCAGCAGGCGGATCGACTCGCAGCGGGTGTGCAGCTCGGCCAGCTCGTCCGCATGGACGGGGTCCTCCAGGAGGCCCTTCTCCGCCGCGATCCCGATCAGGTCGTCGAGCAGCTGGCGCAGGCGGATCTGCAGGGCGAAGCCCAGGCCCGCCCGCTCGTTCATCAGCGTCGTCAGGGCCACCTTCCAACCGTTGCCGACGCCGCCCACGACGTTCGCGTCCGGGATCCGGGCCTCCTCGATGAACAGCTCGTTGAACTCGGCCTCGCCCGTGATCTGCCGCAGCGGACGGATCTGCACGGCCTCCTGCTCCATGTCCATCAGGAAGTACGTCAGGCCCTTGTGCTTGGCCGCCTCCTGGTCGGTGCGGGCCACAAGCATGCACCACTTCGAGTACTGGGCCCCGCTCGTCCAGACCTTCTGGCCCGTGATGACCCACTCGTCGCCGTCCTTGACAGCACGGGTTTTCAGGGAGGCCAGGTCCGAGCCCGCCTCGGGCTCCGAGAAGCCCTGGCACCAGATCTCCTCTGCCGAGAGGATCGGGTTCAGGTAGCGCTCCTTCTGCTCGTCGGTGCCCCACACCATCAGCGTCGGGCCGCCCAGCAGCAGGCCCAGGACGTTGGCGGGGAGGGGAACCCGGGCCCGGCCGATCTCCTCGAAGTAGATCGCCGACTCAGTCAGGGAGGCGCCGCGGCCACCGTACTCCGTCGGCCACGCCGGCGCAGCCCAGCCCGCGTCGTAGAGGCGACGCTGCCAGTCCCTGCGCCACTGGTAGTGAGCGTCCTCGCCACCATCCGTCGGGGCAGCCTCCGGCTTGTTGCCCGACAGCCACTCCCGCAGCTCGTCGCGGAAAGCGATCTCCTTGGCGCTGAACGTCAGGTCCATTGCGGAGCGGATGCTAGCCGAGATGAGACACGATGGGCTCGTCGTCTCATGCCTGTTCCTAGCTGCCAACGATTTCGATCGGCGTGCCCAGCGCGATCATGTGCCACAGCCTCGTGATGTCCTCGTTGCGCATGCGGATGCAGCCGTGGGAGGGGCGGCCGGGGATCAGCTGGGGTTCGTCCGTGCCGTGGATGCCCACGACGCCTCCTCCCGGCCATTCGCTCAGCGTCGGCGCGTAGGCGCTCGTGCCCAGCGCGTACGGCCCGTACGCAGGCGCGTTCAGGGTCTGCAGCTTCTCCAGCACGTAGAAGTGGCCGTCGGGGGTGACAGTGCTCGGCTTGCCCACGCCGACCGGAGCGCTGAAGACCGCCCTGCCGTCCCTGTAGAGGGTCGCAGTCAGGGTCGGCTCGTCGACCCTCAGGTAGCCGTCGATGACGTGCAGGGGGCCAAGCGCAGCCGCCGGCACCCAGCCCGTGCGGCCGTTGGGGCGGCCCGGCACCTCTATCTGCAGCCAGCGCCCGCGGGGCGTGCGGGCCGAGGCCAGCACCACGTACAGCTCCGCCTGTTCGTCGATCGTCAGGAACTGCAGGTGACCGACCGGTCGGCCACCGGGAGCCGGCGAGGAGCGGATGAGCGCTTCCCCCGCCGGGTAGGCCCAGCTCGTCGCCGTGTGCAGGTTGGACACGCGGGCGACGACGGTCGCTGCCGTCCTGGCCGATGCAGCCTGGGCGAAGGCGAGGATCGCGGCAATGGTCAGTACCGTCGCCGTCGAGGTCAGGGCGAGCGCGGGGGAGCGCCCGGCCGCTGGCGGGTCTCTGCGCCCTGCGCCCACGCTAGCCCGTGAAGCGGGGCGTCACCGTCGCCGACTTGCACCGCACGAACATCAGAGAGCGGGTCGCTTTGGCCGCTTTCGCGCTCGGCGAGGACTGTTTCATCGTGACCTTGGCCATCAGCCTGTGCACGCCCACCTTCAGCTTGGACCCTTCGACCTTGATCGACAGCAGGCCCTTGTGGGCGCTCCTGTAGGTCAGCGTCTTCAGCTTGTGGCCGTCCAGGTAGAACGTCACGCTCTGCACGCCCGAGGAGCGGACGGAGGCGGTGAAGGCCGAGCGCACGCAGCCCTGCGGGCCGTGCAGGGCCGGGACCGTCGCCGATGCGAAGCCGAGGACGCCCGATTTGCCCGTCGAGGCGGGCGGGGAGGTCGTCGTGTTGCCCAGGACTTCCTGTTTGGGCGTCGGGGTCGTTTTTTCGCCGCCGGTTTTTTCGGGTTCTTTTTCTTTGCCGAGTTCTTTTTCTTCGGTCTTGTGCGGGTCGACGATCGCTTCGACGGGGTTGGACCCGACCGTTCCCTTGGAGCCTTCGCCGGGTTCTGGCGTGCCCGTCACTTCGGCGACGTTGACCAGCGGACTGGTTTTCTCGTCTTCTTCGGTCAGCTTGTGGGTGCAGAAGTACGTCACCTGCTGACCAGGTTCGCTCGCCCCAGTCGAGGTCGTAGAGACCGTGCCCGCGTCGCAGTGCTCATCGAGGAATTCGCCGAACGTCAGCAGCGTGTTGCCGATGTTGGTGGCGATGATCTCGTAGAAGACCGTCTGGCCCACTTCGCCGGTGATGGGACTCGTCGTGAACGTGCCGCCTTCGATCGTCTGGAGCTTTTCGACCGTGAAGGCCGGTTCATGGCCGCACGTGACGGGGCCGTGGATGTCGAAGCCGCCCTTGTGGCCGTTGCTGTCCCATTTTGCGCGGACGTCGACGAGCGACCGGCCGACGGGAAAGGCAACCGGGATCGTCTGGGTCCCTTTGGACCCGTCGAATTCGAAGGGGATTTCGCCTGAGCCGATCGAGCCTTCGTGGGCTTCCGTGTGCAGCGACAGGTTGACCGTGCTCGAGTTGCCCGGAAGTTCCGGGAACCCGTTGTACGCGATCGTCACGCTTTTGCATGCGAGCTTGACGACGTTGCCGTCCTTTTCGAGGTGCACGGCCTGTTCGGCTTCGTGGGCCAGGCGGTGGGCTTCGCGCTTGGCCGCCCGTTCCGCTTCCCGCTGCTTGCTGATCGCTTCCTTTTCGGCCAGGCGGGCGTTGTGGCGGGCTGCCCTTTCCGCCAGGCGGGCGTTCTTGGCCGCGTCCCTTTCGGCGCCTTCTGTGGCATGCCCGATCGGGGCCAGGACGGCTGCGCCGATCAGGACGGCTGCGGCCAGGACCAGCAGCCGAGCCCCGCGCAGGCCGAAGCCGGCCCGTGCGGCGCGTCCTGTGCTTCTGCGTGCTGCTCTGGAGACGGAAGGTCTCCGCCTCATGCGCTGATACCTGTTCGGTCCCGGTCCATGGGTTCGATCCCCCTGGGCAATGCCACCTTGATCCTTTGACTGCGACGTCCCGCAGCGCCCCCCTCCCAGGAGTGCGGCCTCGGCGCATTGAAAGTGTCTCTCTCCACGCCTTTACAGTGATCCCCCAAACGGGGTGATCTTCGGGGTAGGCAGCAGGTTAGGTATCGGGGGATATAATTCTCACCCCATGGAGTCCTGCAGCCGATAGGGTTCGAGCATGTCAGACGACAAGACGATCACGGTGGCGGTCGGCGAGTTCGACGACCTGCCCGCCCGGGGCCTGCGCGGCCTCGTCGAAGACGACCCCCGCCTGGAGCTCGTCGCGGAGGGCGTGGCTCCCGCGCAGCTGGCCATGACCCTGCGCTCGCGCACGCCCCGGGTGGCGATCCTCGACGCGGAGCGCCTGCGCAGCCCCGCCGAGGTGAGAGAGCTGACTTCCACCCATCCCAACACGCACCTGCTGATCCTGGCCGACCGCCCCTCCGGTGTGGAGAGCGCCCAGCTGCTGGCCTTCGGGGCTGCGGCCTGCCTGGCCAAGTCGACCCAGTCCCGGGACGTCCTGAACGCCATCCACCTGGCCTCCCGAGGCCTGCAGCTGACGCCCCGGGCAAGCTCAGGGGCAGAGGCCGGGACAGGGCTGCTGACGGCTCGCGAGGCCGACGTCCTGGCCGGCCTGCAGCGGCGACGTTCGAATGCACAGATAGCGGCGGAGCTGCACATCAGCGTCGAGACGGTCCGCACGCACGCGCGGCACATCTACCGCAAGCTGGGGGTCGGCTCGCGGCGGGAGCTGCTGGCCCCGGGACGGCCCTGACGGTCCGCCCCCGCCGCTAGATTCGAGCGACCATGGCAAGCATCGAGTCGAGTCTGCGAGTAGCCCATCTCGACGCCGACGCCTTCTACGTCTCGATCGAGCTGGGTCGCCGCCCGGAGTTGCGGGGAAAGCCCGTCGTCGTCTCCGGCACGGGCCCCCGGGCGGTCGTGACGACGGCCAGCTACGAGGCCCGCCGCTACGGCGTCGGCTCGGCCATGCCGGCCTCCAGGGCCAGGCGGCTGTGCCCCCAGGCCGTCTTCCTGCCTCCCGACTTTCCCACCTACCGGGAGGTCTCGCGGCGGATGATGGCCATCGTCCGGGCGCAGGTCGAGCGGGTCGAGGTCGTCGGTCTGGACGAGGCCTACCTCGACGTCGACGGCCTGTTCTCACCCCGCGCCGCCATGCGCCGCCTGGTCGCGGAGGTCCAGGCAGAGGTCGGCATCGTCTGCTCGATCGGCCTGGGGCCCAACAAGCTCGTCGCCAAGGTCGCCTCCGACGCCGAGAAGCCCGCCGGATTCGTCGTGCTCAGCCGCCAGGAGGCCTGCCTGCGCTTCGCCTCCGCCTCGCCCGGACTGGTGCCCGGGATCGGGCCGAAGACCGTCGCCCGCCTGCAGGACATGGGGCTGACGACGCTGGCCCAGCTGGCCGCCGCCCCCGAGCAGGTCCTGGTCGGACGCTTCGGCCCCAACCTGGGACGGGACCTCGGCCGCCGCGCCCGCTTCGAGCACGACGGCCAGGTCAGCGAGGAGCGCAAGGTCGTCTCGGAGTCGCGCGAGCGCACCTTCGACGTCGACATCCGCTTCGGCTCCGAGCTGCGCGAGCGGCTCGTGACGATGGCCGGGGAACTGTGCGAGAGCCTGCAGCGCCACGGACGCGCCGGGCGCACGATCGCCATCAAGGTCCGCCTCGACGACTTCACGACCGTCACCAGGGCCAGGACGCTGCCCGCCCCCACCCGCGACCCCCGGCTCGTCGCCGCCGAGGCCCTGGCCCTGCTCGACCGCTACGCGCCCGAGCGCCCTGTGCGGCTGCTGGGCGTCCGCGTCGCGGGGCTGCACCGCGACGGGGAGCAGGACGGGGCGGACGGGCAGGCGCCTGCCGCCGAGGAGGCCGAGCGCGACCAGCTGGCCCTTCCCGTCTGAGACCGGCGCCGGGCGCTGTAGGATCGGTCCATGGCGATCGTCCGCGTGGGGGACACAGACCTCGACGTCGAACGCTCCGGCTCCGGGCCGCCGCTGCTGGCGATCATGGGCATGAGCGGCACGGCCCTGCACTGGGGCGAGCCCTTCCTTGCGCAGCTGGGGGAGAGCTTCGAGGTGATCGCCTACGACCACCGCGGCGTCGGCGCCAGCAGCCGCCTGGCTGACGGCCAGGTCACGATCCCGCAGATGGCCGCCGACGCAGCCGGTCTGCTGGAGGCCCTCGGCCTCTCCAGCGCCCACGTCCTCGGCATCTCGATGGGCGGCATGGTCGCCCAGGAGCTGGCCCTGTCCCGCCCCGATCTGATCTCCACGCTGACGCTCGGCTGCACCTACTGCGGCGGGGAGGGCAGCGCCGTGGCCGCCCCCGAGGTCATCCAGAAGCTCTCCGAGCCGATGCTCTCGGGCGACCGCGAGGCGGCCATCAGGGCAGGCTGGGAGGTCAACGTCTCGCCCTCCTTCGCCGCCGACGAGCAGGCCTGGCAGGCCTTCCGGGAGATCGCCACCCAGCGGGCCGTGGCCGTCCCCGTCGTGATGGCCCAGATGCAGGCGATCATGGCCCACGACACGCGGGATCGCCTGCACGAGATCGCAGCACCGACGCTGGTCATCCACGGTGACCTCGACCAGATGCTGCCAATCGCCAACGGACGGCTGATCGCCTCCCTGATCCCCGGGGCCCGGCTGGAGGTCATGGAGGGCGTCGGGCACCTGTTCTTCTGGGAGCGGCCCGAGCGCTCCGCGGAGCTGATCCGCGAGCTGGCAGCCGTGCCCGCGGCCTGAGCGCCCGCCGCGATGAATGCCACGCCGTTCGCGCTGCAGGCCGGCGACGGCACGAGGCTGTCCGGTGAGCACAGCAGCGAGAGCCCGGGCGGGGGGCCGGCCGTCGTCCTGCTGCACGGCCTGACCGCCACCCGCCGCTACGTCGTGATGGGCTCGCGCAGCCTGCAGCGCTCCGGCCACGACGTGATCGCCTACGACGCCCGCGGGCACGGTGCCTCATCGCCCGCAGCTGAGGGCGACTACTCCTACGGGCGCCTGGCGGCCGACCTGGCTGACGTGCTGGACGCCGCCGGTGTCGAGCGGGCAGTGCTGGCAGGGGCTTCGATGGGCGCCCAGACGGCCGTCCGCCTGGCCCTCGAGCAGCCCGGGCGGGTGGCCGGCCTGGTCCTGATCACGCCGGCATTCGATCCCCGTCGCGAGACGACCGAGGCGGAGCTGGAGCGCTGGGACGCTCTCGCCCGTGGCCTGCGCGAGGGCGGGGTGGAGGGCTTCGTGGCCGCCTACGACCTGACCGGCGTGTCCGAGTCGATGCGCGACACGGTCGCGACGGTGCTGCGCCAGCGGCTGTCCGCCCACGAGCACCCCGACGCCGTCGCGGACGCCCTGGAAGCAGTGCCCCGCTCGCGCCCGTTCGAGTCGATGTACGAGCTGGAGGCGATCGCCGTCCCGACGACAGTCGTGGCCAGCCGCGACGAGGTCGACCCCGGCCACCCGCTGGCCGTCGGCGAGGCATGGGCGAAGGCCATCCCCGGCGCCCGCCTGCTGGTCGAGGAGGAGTCCGTGCCGCCCCGCTCGCCGATCGCCTGGCAGGGCGGGCAGCTCTCACGCGTGATCGCCGAGGTGGCGGCGCAGGCGCTCCCGGCAGGCGCGCAGCGATGACCGCCGGGGCCCACTGGGACGGCACGTCCTATGACCGCATCTCGACGATCCAGCAGGGCTGGGGCGCGGAGGTGCTCGACCGCCTGCAGCTGGATGGCGCCCTGCTGGCCCTGGATGCGGGCTGCGGCACCGGCCGGGTGACGGAGATGCTGCTCGAGCGGATGGGGCCGGAGGGGCACGTCCTGGCAGTCGACGCCTCGCCCTCGATGGTCGAGCAGGCCCGGCGGCTGGAGGACCCGCAGGGCCCGTACGCCGGGCGGGTCGAGGTCGTCCTCTGCGACCTGCTCGAGCTGGAGGTCAAGGAGCCCGTGGATGCGATCGTCTCCACCGCGACGTTCCACTGGGTCGCCGACCACGACAGCCTGTTCGCGCGCATGCGCGCCGCCCTGCGCGAGGGCGGGCACATGGCGGCCCAGTGCGGGGGGGAGGGCAACATCGTCAAGCTGCGGGCACGGGCGAGAAAGGTCATGGAGCGCTCCCCCTACGCCGAGCCCTTCGCGGACTTCAAGCCGCCCTGGAACTACGCCGGCCCGGCCGAGACCGAGCAGCGGCTGCTGGCAGCCGGCTTCAGCCGGGCCCGCTGCCGGCTGACGCCGGCGCCCTCCGAGCCGGCCGAGCCTCGCGAGTACCTGCGCACGATCGTGCTCGGCCCCCACGTCCAGCACCTGCCTGCGCAGTTGCGGGAGCCCTTCATGGACGAGGTCATGCAGGATCTGGGCGAGCCCGTCACGATCGACTACGTGCGCCTGAACATCGACGCCTGGGCCTGAGCCTCGCGACGCGCGGGCCTGAGGGCTCAGGGCAGCCTGACGGCGAAGCTGCCGACGGGCACGCTGACGCTTTCGGGACCTTCTATTTCCCCGGCGCCGAGGGCCTGCTGCAGGACCACCTTGCCCGTGATCGGTCCGCGCAGAGCGTAGGGGCCGCCTTCGATCTCGACGGTCACGGTCTGTCCGGCGGCGATGTCGGTGCGCGTGCTGGTGCCGCCGTTGACGTTGGCGGGCATCGTCGGGCTGTGCCACCTGACGGTGTAGACGCGCCTCACGTCGGTCACGGGCAACCGTGCCGTAAAGGTGACGGCCAGCGCCGGGGCGCCGTGGAAGCCGTGCGTGAGGCGGACGTGGACGGGCGAGGCGACCTGCGCCGGGGTGGGCTTGGAGCCGACCCTGACGTAGCCTGCCGGCTCGGACAGGTAGGGGGTGCAGGAGTAGCGCCCGCCCTTCCAGCTCTGCGCCGTCAGGTGGCAGGTCGAGCCGTCCCTGTAGTGGATCTCCCTGATGGGGCCGTCGACGGGCACGACCCCGCTGGCTCCGGCGTCGCCGAAGTTCAGCAGCTGGTGGGGGGAGGCCATGGTCACGAACATGTAGGCGCCGTCCGAGCCGACCGTGTCGAGGGTGTGGCGCTGCCCGCCCAGGACGTAGGTGATGCTCCTGGCCTGGGGTCCGAGCAGGCCGTAGTAGATGTTGCGCAGGTCCGACTGCCTGCAGATCGCGGGCGGGCGGATGCCGTGCCTGCGTTCTGAGGCGCTGATGTGCAGGCCGCGTTCGTAGGGGCCTGCCGTGGCGGGAACGCAGCCGCCCAGCAGCCCGCCCGTGCCGATCCAGGCGCTGGCGGGACGGTCGTCGGCGGTGACGTTGGCGAACAGCCTGCCCGTGCCGTCGAGCAGGGCGCAGCCGGTCACGTCGGCCCGGGGTGGCAGTTCGTGGAAGCGTCCGTCGTCGTGGAAGGCGCCGTCGCGGCCGATCGCGCCGAGCCTCCCGCCCAGCAGCCGCCCGATCTGCAGGCAGCCCTCGCCACGGCTGGTGGACAGCTCCCGCATGCCCCAGGGCGGCCCGCCGTGGGGGTCCGGTGCCGCTATCGGCAGCAGCCTGCTGGTCCCTGCGACGAGTGCCCCATACCCTTCCCGGCCGTTACCGTCGAAGGAGAAGGGCAGCCTGGCGGGCGAGCCGAACTGCAGCACGCCGCCGGCGGCCAGGGCTGCTGCAGCCAGGATCAGCAGGGCGGGGGCGAGCAGCAGCAGGGGGCGGGAGGCCAGGCGCCGCCTGCGCGAGGGCCGGGCGCCGCCTGCGTCCTCGCCGTACTCCTGCTGTGCCTGGATGCGCTGCCACAGCTCCTGCCGTGCCGCCTGGTCGACGACCAGCGTGCGGGCGGGGTCGGCTGCCGCAAGGCGCGGGGTGGGGTCGGCCGGACGGGTTCTCATGAGGACGTTCGAGCCTCCTCGCGGACTTCGACGGGTCGTTCGGTGGTGCCCTGCTCCTCGCGGGCCAGGGCGCGGGCCAGCTTGCGCCGGGCCCGGTGCAGGCGGACTGTCAGGGAGCCTGTGCTGCAGCCCATGACCCGGGCGGCCGTGGCATGGTCCAGGCCGTCCCAGGTCACGAGCAGCAGCGCTTCGCGGTCGCGCTCGGGCAGGGTCGAGAGGGCCAGGGCGAGCTGCGCGTCCTCGCCGAGCGGCGCGTGAAAGCCGACGCTCGGCGGCTCGGCGCGCAGGCGCTCGTCCAGGGCCGCCCGCCGGGCGCTCCCGCGACGCTGGTTGGCGGCTGTCCGCCTGGCTATCCCCAGCAGCCACGGCAGCGGCCTGCCGCGCAGCTCCCCGTGCCGCCGCCATGCCACCAGGAAGGTCTCGGAGACGACGTCCTGGACGGCGTCGGGGGCGACACGGCGGGCGACGTAGCGGGTGACGGCCTCGTAGGAGTCGTTGAAGACCTGCTCGAAGGGGACGGCCCGGGGATCGCTCACGCTCACAGACCGTTAAGTGTCCGCCCGTGCCCCCGGCATTACACCTGCCCGCCCGACGCGGACCGTCCTCAGCCAGACAGCGAGGCCGGCTCGTCCTCGGCGACGGCTGCGCCCGCCAGCAGGGCGGAGTAGCGCCCGCCTGCTCCCGCAAGCTCCTCGTGGGTGCCCCGTTCGACGATGCGCCCGGCGTCCAGGACGAGGATCTGGTCGGCGTCGCGGATCGTCGAGAGGCGGTGGGCGATGGCGATCGTCGTCCTGCCCCTGGCGAGCTCGTCGAGGGCCTGCTGTACGGCCCGCTCGGTCTCGTTGTCCAGGGATGAGGTGGCCTCGTCGAGGATCAGCACGGGCGGATTGCGGAGGACCGTCCTGGCGATCGCGATGCGCTGCTTCTCCCCACCCGAGAAGCGGTAGCCGCGCTCGCCGACGGGCGTGTCGTAACCCTCGGGAAGGGATGAGATGAGATCGTGGATCTGGGCTGCGCGAGCCGCCCCTTCTATCTCCTCATCTGACGCCTCAGGACAGGCGAAGCGCAGGTTCTCGCGGATCGAGGCGTGGAACAGGTAGGTCTCCTGGGAGACGAGGCCGACGGTCTGGGCCAGGGAGGCGAGGGTCGTCTGGCGGATGTCGACGCCGTCGATCGTGACGGCGCCCCGCTCTGGCTCGTAGAGGCGGGCGACCAGGTAGGCCAGGGTCGTCTTGCCCGATCCCGTCTCCCCGACGAGGGCCGTGCGGGTGCCCGGTGGCATCTCGGCGTTTATTTCGGACAGGGTCCAGCGCTCGCCTGTCTGGTCGTAGCGGAACCACAGGTCCTCGATGCGGACGTCCCCCTGGACCTTCCCGAGGGGCCTGGCGTCGGGCCGCTCGACGATGTCGACGGGCAGGTCCAGGTACTCGAAGATGCGCCCGAACAGGGCCAGGGAGGTCTGGACTTCCAGGCCCACCCCCAGCAGCTGCTGCATGGGGAAGAGCAGGCGGGTCTGCAGGGTCGTGAAGGCCACGACCGTCCCGATCGAGATCGGGTGGTGGTTGTTGACGATGTTGTAGCCGGCATACCAGTAGACGGCCGCCGGCATGATGGCGAAGGCCATCTGGACTGTCGACATGCGCCAGCGGCCGGCCATGCGGGTGCGGACCTCCAGGTCCGCCACCTCGCTTGACTCCCCCGTGAAGCGCTCGACGAGCTCCTGGGAGCGGCCCATGGTCTTGCCGAGCAGGATCCCCGAGACGGACAGGGACTCCTCGACGAGGGTCGACATGTCTGCCAGGCGGCCTTGGCGGACGGCCTGGATGCGCCTGCGCTCGTTGCCGACGCGACGGGTCAGCCAGACGAAGAAGGGCAGCAGGATCAGCGAGAAGACGGTCAGGCGCCAGTCCAGGGCGAACATGGCCACGACAGTCGCGCAGACCGTAGCGACCGTCGAGACGGTCGATGTGGCTGTGCTCGTGACGACGTCGTCGATGCCGCCGATGTCGTAGGCGATGCGGGCCTGGACCTCCCCCGAGCGGGTGCGGGTGAAGAAGGCCAGGGACATCCGCTGCAGATGGGCGAAGACTGCTGCCCGCAGGTCGTGCATGACCCGCTGCCCGACGAGGTTTGAGATCCAGGTCTGGGCGACGCCGATGACTGCATTGACGACGGCCAGGGCGATCATGCCCCCGACGAGCCAGCTGAGCAGGGTCAGGTTGCGTTTGACGATGCCCCCGTCGACTGCTTCGCGCAGCAGGAAGGGCTGGGCGACCGACAGCACCGAGCCGAGCACGATCAGGCCCAGCAGGCCCGACAGGCGCAGGCGGTAGGGGCGGAAGAGACGGCCGACCCGCCGCAGCGAGACGGGTTTGTCGGGGGCGTGCTCGGGACGCGGGGGAGGGGAGCTGCCGGCGCCGCGCCCGCCGCCCATCGGCCCGTGGCCCTGGGAGAAGGGCTGTGCGCTCACGCTGGTGACTGTAGCCGCAGCGAGCGAGCCCGAGAAAGGCGCCGGCGGCGCGACCGGGGCGAGCAGGGAGCGGGCTCGCGGCCGGTCGTGCCGCCGGACAGGTCGTGTGTGGGCTTATGCGCCGGTCACTGCGGGCCTGCCGCTGTGACCCTCGACCCGGGAGCGCAGGAAGCGCAGGGCGGTGTCGGGGTTGCGGAGGGCCCCGCCGATGGCGAGGATCCCGAAGCCCAGTCCGCTGAGCAGCAGGGCGATCCCGACGACGATGCCGAAGAGGCCTACCTGGCTTGCCATGTAGCTGGAGTTCAGGGCCGTCGAGAGGGCGATCTGCTGGATCCAGACTTCCCTTGCCGGGTTGTCCACGGGCTTGCCCTTGGAGTTCTTCAGGGCCTGCGATTCTTCGTTGGTGCCGGCTCCGCTGGCGGTCGCGTAACGGGGCATCTGCGAGTAGTACTGGCCGCCTGTCGCCTCGAGGGCGTGGATGACCATGTACTGGGCGAAGCAGTGCGCCTGCGTGCCGGTTTCGATCTTCTTGTTGGCGACGGTGCAGGTCGGGATGTTCAGGGATGAGACGTTCAGGCCTGACTTGGCGGCCTCGGCCTTGATGCCTGCCGGCGTCATGTCGGGCGTGCCGGTGATTTTCTGTTCGATCAGCGTGCTGTGGACGGTGGAGCGCCCTTCGGCGCCCAACACGATCGCACCGATGCCGAATGCGATCAGTACGACAGCGGCGACGATTCCGCCTACCTCCAGTGCCTTTCTCATGGTCGCTCCTCTCCAGTTCTTGGGTACAGGAGCAGTCTCGATGGCGGCGGCAGGCAGGGCATCGGGGTTGGGTGGCACTCCCGGTAGGGGTTTTCCGCGGGCCGGCGCGGATATCCCGCAGGCGGGGGAAGCCTGGCCCCAAAGGGGCTTGACGAGGCCTAGACTCAGCTCCGTGGTGTCCGTTTCGAGCCTGCAGATGAGCCCTGAGCAGCTGCGCGTCCTGGGCTGCCTGATCGAGAAGCAGCGGACGACGCCGGACGCCTACCCGCTGTCGCTGAACTCGCTGCGCCTGGCTTGCAACCAGTCGACCAACCGCGATCCCGTCGTGGACTACGACGAGGCCGCGATCAGGGACGCCCTGCACCGCCTGGAGCGCAAGGGCCTGGTGCGCCTGGCCAGCGGGGCGGGCAGCAGGGCCAGCAAGTACCGCCACCTGCTGGCGGAGGCCCTGCCGATGGAGGACGGCGAGCAGGCCGTCATGTGCGTCCTGATGCTGCGTGGCGCCCAGACGCCGGGGGAGCTCAAGCAGCGCACGGAGAGGATGCACCGCTTCGAAGGCCTGGATGACGTCGGCGGGACGCTGGAGCGCCTGATCGAGCGGGGGCTGGTGGCCCGCCTGGACCGCCGCCCGGGCCAGAAGGAGGAGCGCTACGAGCACCTGCTCGGGCAGGAGGGGGAAGGGGAGGAGGAGGTTCGCCAGGGCGTCTCCGCGAGCGTGCCGGACGGCGGCGGTCGGGTCCGCTCGACGGGCGCGGGCGGGGGGGAGCGGTGGCGGAGTCCGGCGGGTCGGCACCCGAACATGGGGGGGCGCCGAGATCGAGCGGGGCGGCGCCCGGACAGGGGGGCGCGTCGGCGTCGAACGGGGCCGGGTCGGCATCCGGCGACATGCAGGCTTCGACGGGTGAGCGGCCTGTTGCGAGCGGCCCGGGCCATGCCGAGATGGAGAGCCGCCTGAGTCGCCTGGAGGAGCGGGTCGGGCGGATCGAGGAGCTTGCGGGTCGGGTGGGGCTGCTGGAGGCCCTGATGTCGGAGCTGACGGGGCCGGAGGCTCAGCGGTGAGCCCTCATGCGGGTCTGATCCTGGCGAGCAGCGCGGACACGGCGACGGGCGTGGGCATCCCTGTGGCGATAGCTGCCGGCCTGGTCTCGTTCCTTTCGCCCTGCGTCCTGCCGCTGGTGCCGGGCTACCTCTCGACGGTCATCGGGGTGACGCCTGCGGACCTGAAGGAGGGTGACGTGGGCATGCGCCGGGTGCTCGTGCCGAGCCTGCTGTTCATCGCGAGCTTCTCGGCCATCTTCATCCTGCTGGGCCTGAGCGCGACTGTGATCGGGTCCTCGCTGAGGACCCACAAAGAAGCCCTGGAGCACGTCGGAGGAGTCCTGATCATCGTGATGGGAGTCGTCTTCCTGGCCAGCCCGTTCGTGCGGCTGTTCAACAGGGAGTGGCACTCCGAGACGCTGCTGCGCCTGGCGGGCAGGGGCGGACCGCTGGTGGCGGGGGCGGCCTTCGCGATCGCCTGGACGCCCTGCACGAGCATCACCCTGGGCGCGATCCTGACGCAGGCTGCGATCTCCAGCTCCGCGGCCCACGGCGCCCTGCTGCTGGCCTTCTACTCGGCAGGCCTGGCGATCCCCTTCCTGCTGATCGCCGTCGCCTTCGAGCGGATGACGAGCGCCCTGGGCGTCGTCAAGCGCCACTTCCCCGTCGTGATCGGGGTGGGAGGGGTCGTGATGATCGCCCTGGGCCTGCTGATCGTCACGGGCGAGTTCACGATCCTCAACAACCACGCCCAGGAACTGACGAGCGAACTGGGCCTGCCGAGCAGCTCCGTCTGAGGGTCTCGGGAGGCGGGGGTGCCGCTGCACTGCCACGGCGTGTCTGCAAAGTAGGACGCAGACGTCATGTTTTGCAGATCGCCGATGCGACGCCGGACCCACCGTGCCGGCCGGGGGCCGGTGTGCATCGCTCAGGCGTTGGCCTCGGCCTGTACCCGCTCGGCCCGCTGAGCCCTGTAGCGCTCTTCCCAGGCTTCCTGGTTGCGCTTGGCGTCCAGCACGAAGGGGGAGTAGCCGATGGCTTTGACGATCCCCTCGTTGACGGCGGACTCGGGGAAGGGGAGGGGGCGCATGACGTCCACGAACAGGACGACCCGGGTCTCGTCGGTGTCGTTCCAGACCTCGTGGTTGAAGGTGTCGTCGAATACCATCGACTTGCCCTCTTGCCAGTGGCGGAAGTCCTCGCCGACGCGGATGCGGCAGGACTCGGCGTCCTGGGGGACGATCAGGCCCAGGTGGTAGCGCAGGACCCCCTTGTAGGGGCCGCGGTGGTCGAGGATGTGCTTGCGGGGGGCCAGGATCGAGATCATGGCCGTCTTCATTCCCGGTATCTGGCGCATGAGGGCCGCTGTGCGGGGGCACATCTCGACGCCCAGCTTGGCTTCGAAGCCGTAGCCGTAGAGGAAGAAGGTCTTCCAGCGGTCGTCGTCGGTGATCTCGATCTGGTCCTTGGAGATGTCCTGGAAGTTGGCCAGGGCGTCACGGTCCTCCAGCAGGGCTGAAGCCTCCTCGCGGATGACCTCCCAGTTGTCCTCGATGTGCTCGACCCAGGGGAAGCGCTCCAGCTCGAAGAAGGTGCTGTCGCCGACCAGCGACCGTTTGCCGATGTAGCGCTCGACCGGCGCCAGGACCCATTCGCCGAACTTGATCGTCAGCTCGACAGTGCGGTCCCACAGGGACTTCTGCTGCATGTTCTCCGCCTCCTGACTGGCTTCGCTGCTGATCCGCCCAGTCAGCTTAGCCGCGGCTCGTGCCCGAACTGCAGGGCTTTCCCGTCAGCCGTCGGCCAGGACGACGGGCACCTCGTAGCGCTGGAAGATGCGATCTGCGGTCAGGATCGTCAGCCCCTCGCTGAGCGCCTGGGAGATCAGCAGCCTGTCGAAGGGGTCACCGTGGTGGCGGGGCAGGTCGGCGACGCCGAGGCCGTGCTCTGGCGAGAGGGGCAGGATGCGAGCGCCGCTGTCGGCGACGTGCCGGCGGGCATCCACCGGCAGCCTCAGCTTTCCGGCCCCGATCTTGATCCCCAGCTCGACAAAGGAGATGACGCTCACGAGCAGTTCGTCGGCCTTGCGCACCCTCGCGTCGGCCTCTCTGCCCAGTCTGGGTCGTCCGCTCATCCTCCATATGAGGACGTTCGTGTCGAGCAGCAGCCTCACTGCGGTGAGTCCTGCTCCTCCCAGTCTTCGTCTATTTCCCTGTACATCTGGTCGAGCTCCTGCTCGCTGAACTCGAAGTCCTCGGAGACCCAGATCTTCCCCTCCAGGGATCCCCACGTACTCAGCCACTTCTCGCCCGGGCTCATCTCGTGCTCTATCTTCACGAGGCGGGCCACGGGAACGTTGTTGCGGGCGATCTCGACGTCCTCACCGGCCTCCACCCGCGCCAGGAGCTTCGAGAGGTCCGTCTTGGCCTGTCCCACGTTGACCCTCATGCAGCCCACGCTAGCAACCATGGCTAAGGTTGGCCAAGCCTTGTCTACGATCGGGTTCGCCACTCCTCCCACTCCGACGGCGCCGCCTGAGCTGGACAGATCAGCCCGAAACGAAGCGACCCCGGCCGCTCTCGCGCACCGGGGTCGCCTCGATCAGGAGGGGGATTGGAGGTCTATGCAGCCTCGCGCAGGGCCGCCAGCTCAGGCGACTCGGCGAGCTTCTTGAGGGCCCGCTGCTCCAGCTGGGAGGCACGCTCGGCCGAGAAGCCCAGGCGCTTGCCGATGGCGGTCAGCGTCTGGGGCTCCTCGCGGCCCGTCCCGAACCGCAGGGTCAGGACCTTGCGCTCCGTTTCGGGCAGCTGCTCGATGGCACGGTGCACGATCTGCTCGCGCTCGTGCTCCCAGGCAGTGTCCTCGGGGGCCTCCGCGTCGGAGGGGAGCAGGTCGCCGAGAGCAGTGTCGCCGTCTTCGCCGATCTGCTGGTCGAGGCTGACGAGGGCAGCACGCTGGTGGCGGACCTCTTCGACCTGGTCGATGGGCAGGCCCGTCTCCTCGGCCAGCTCCTCCAGGGTGGGCTCGCGACCGAGGCGAACAGACAGCTCGCGCTCGACACGGCCGACCTTGCGGGAGCGCTGTGCCACGTGGACGGGCAGGCGGATCGTGCGGCCGGAGTTCTCCAGGCCGCGCTGGATCGCCTGACGGATCCACAGGGTCGCGTAGGTCGAGAAGCGGAAGCCCTTGCGCCAGTCGAACTTCTCGCTGGCCCTGATCAGGCCCAGCATGCCCTCCTGGACCAGGTCGGCCAGGGGCAGGCCCTGGTTCTGGTAGCGCCGCGCATTGGACGCGACCAGGCGCAGGTTGGAGTTGACCAGCAGTTCCTTGGCGTGCAGGTCGCCGCGCTCGATGCGCTTGGCCAGTTCGATCTCCTGGGCCGGCGTCAGCAGCGGGTAGCGCCTGGAGTGCGCCAGCAGCTGGTCGACAGACTCGGGGATGAACGTGTCGGGGGTGTGGTGGGAGGGATCGACGTCGGGACGGGCGATGGGGTTGTCGAGCCGCCCAGCCGAGACCGTCTCGACCTCCTCCTCGGGGGAGGCAGTCTGCTCGTCCGTCTCGGGCTCGAGCTCTAGAGTTGTGGTGTTGGGGGAGTCAGACATGAGGGGCGTCCTTCGTAATCCGATGCTTGGAGTCGGAATTATACGCCGCGATAGTTGCGTTGTCAATTATCCTGTTCGGCGAGGTTGTACGTGCTCGTTCGACGCCGAGTACGTGCTCCCCTGCATCCCGGATCACATCAAGGATGCCCGCGTGCCTGCCCGCTGAAACCCGCAGACAGCCGAAAAGGAGCGGCCTCGCCGCCTTTTCCATATCGGGAGGGCCCCCGGTGAGGATGAGGCCCTGACGGTAGGCTAGGCGAATGAGCACAGATCTGTCGGGACGGGTCGTGGCGGTGACGGGCGCCTCCTCGGGGATCGGCGAGGCTACGGCCCTGGCCTGTGCCCGCGCGAGGGCAGCCGTGGCGCTGGCCGCCAGGCGGATGGACCGGATCGAGGCCCTGGCAGAACAGATCGCGGGCGAGGGCGGCACCGCCCTGGCCCTGCAGACGGACGTCAGCGACGAGCAGCAGGCGGGAGCGCTCGTCAGCCGCACCAGGCAGGAGCTCGGCCGCCTGGACGTGCTCGTCAACAACGCCGGCGTGATGCTGCTGGGGCCCATCGCAGGCGCGGACACGGAGGAATGGCGGCGGATGATCGACGTCAATCTCTATGGAGTCCTCTACTGCACACATGCGGCCCTGCCCGTCATGATCGAGCAGGGCTCGGGGCACATCGTCAACGTCAGCTCTGTCGCAGGACGCTTCGCCAGGGCCGGGTCGGGCGTCTACAACCTCACCAAGTTCGGCGTCGGCGCCTTTTCGGAGGCCCTTCGCCAGGAGGTCGCCCAGGCCGGCATCAGGGTGACCCTGATCGAGCCCGGCGCCGTGGCGACAGAGCTGCCCGACCACAACCGCCCCGAGATCCGCCAGATGATCTCCGGCGTCCTCGCCGACGTGCAGCCGCTGCAGGCCGCCGACATCGCCGCAGGCATCCTGTACGCCATCGCCTCCCCGGCCAACGTCGCCGTCAACGAGGTGCTGATCCGCCCCAGCGGCCAGGTCCGCTGACGGGTCGCCGACGCCCCCGCGCCCGGGTCGCGGACGGGCTCAGCCACCGATCGGGGGTCGCTCGGCGCGACACGCGTCCGCCGCCACCGCGACGTCGAAGATGGCCGTGACGGGAACGCCCGACGAACCGGCCCTGCGCAGGTTGTTCCGCAGCGACGCCAGCCTCGCCAGATGGCTCTGCAGGCGTTCGATCAGGACGCGAAGTCCCGGCGCGCCGCCGGACGTCGCCGACGCCGGGGCTGCCTGCAGCCCCGCCAGCGTCGCCGCGTCGATCGTGTAGGCGCTCGCCAAGTCCCGTTCCAGCTTCAGCTTCAGTCCCAGCCCGCGGTGTCCGCCGGCAGGCAGGAAGCCGGGCTCGACGAGACCTCGTATCAACGCCTGCAGCTGTCTTTCGGCCACGGTGCAGGGGACCAGGACCCGGGCGTCGACTTCCGCTTGGGCCTGGGCCGGCTTGCTTGCCGAGGCGCCGGAAGAAGCGATCGGCGAGCCACCGCCTGAGATCGTCGTCTTGGCGCCGGCGGTACTCGAACCCACCGTGGCGACCCGCTGTGGGGCCGGGAGGGCGCCGCAGCCCGCCGACAGCAGGGCAATCGTCGCGCCGGCAGCCGCCACGGTCCTCGGCCATGCTCGCCCCATGGCGGGAGAATAGGCGCCTGGACGGGGGGATTGCGCCGCCCGCGCCCGACCCTCCGTCACGCTGCCCGCCCGGCTCTCCCGTCAGTCGCCCGCGGCGCCCGGGGCGACCTGCAGCTGCACGATGTCGGCGCCCTCGGCGTGGGCGTGGTCGACCTGCAGCGTCGTGTGGTCCAGCCCGAAGCGCTCACGCAGGGTCGCCTCCAGGCCACGGCGGACCATGTGGCAGTCGGCTGCCGCCTCGACGAGGACGTGGGCCGACAGGGCGGGGAAGCCGCTGCCGACCTCCCAGACGTGCAGGTCGTGGACCTCCACGACGCCCGGCCGGCAGGCCAGGGTGCGTCCGATCGTCTCCGGATCCAGGCCACGTGGCGCAGCCTCCAGGAAGATCCGCGCAGAGGCCCGCACGAGCGTCGCGCCGGAGCGGATCATCAGGGCCGCTATCGCCAGGGACGCGATCGGGTCGGCCCGCTGGAAGCCGCTGGCCAGGATCACGCCGGCCGCCACTGCCGTGCCGAGGAAGCCGTACAGATCCGTCAGCACATGCTGGAAGGAGCCCTCCACGTTGAGGCTGCCCCGATCCGCCCCGGACAGCGTCCAGACGGCCAGCAAGTTGACTGCCGCTCCGGCCAGCGCCATCGCCAGGACCAGCCCCGCGTGGACGTGGGGCGGGCTGACGAGCCGGTGGATCGCCTCGTAGACCACGAAGCCGGCCACGACCAGCAGCGTCACACCGTTGGCCTGGGCGGCCAGGATCTCCATCCGCTTGAAGCCGAAGGTCATGGCCCCGGCCGCCGGCCTCGCCGCCAGGCGCATGGCCACCAGCGAGAAGCCGATCGCGCCCGCGTCGGTCAGCATGTGCCCAGCGTCGGAGAGCAGCGCCAGGGAGTGCGCCAGGACGCCGACCACCAGCTCGCCGGCCATCAGGGCCGCGATCAGGGCCAGTGCCCGCCACAGGCGCGAGGCGTCCGCGCCCGCTCCATGGACGTGCACGTGGCCGTGGCCGTGGGGATGGCCGTGGGATGCGCTGCTCACACGTTCACGATACGCCCAGCCCAGGCGCCCGTTCCGGCCGATCGCGCCGGTTTAGTCTCAGGCTCCCATGTCTTTGGCCCGAGAGAGCGAGGAGGCGCTGGCGCGCAGGCGCACGACGCTCGTCTCGATCGCAGTAGCCGGGGTGCTGGTGGCGCTGAAGCTGGGGGTCGGGCTGGCCACGCACAGCCTCGGCCTCGTCTCGGCGGGGATCGAGTCCAGCGGGGACGTCATCGCTGCCGTCCTGACCTTCTTCGCGGTGCGCCTGGGCGGCAGGCCGGCTGACAGGGGCCACCCCTACGGGCACCGCCGGGCCGAGAACCTGAGCGCCCTCGGCGAGGCCGCGATCCTGATCGGCGGCGCCCTGCTCGTGACCGTCGAAGCCGTCACCCACCTCGCCAACGGGGCCGGCAGGCCGGACATCCGCTGGTATCAGTTCGCCGTCATCGGCCTGGCCCTGGTGCTGGACCTGAGCCGCACCAGCGTGTCCCTGGCGGCAGCCCGCCGCTATGACAGCCCCGCCCTGCGCTCCAACGCCGTGCACTTCGGCGCCGACATGGCCGGCTCGCTGGCCGTCCTGGCCGGCCTGCTGGCAACCAAAGGCGGCTTTCACCAGGGAGACTCGCTGGCGGCCCTGCTCGTGGCCGTCCTGATCCTGTTCGCGGCCATGCGCCTGCTGACGGAGAACGCAAACGTCCTCATGGACCGCACCCCGACGCAGGCACGGGAGGCAGCCGAGCGGGCCATCGCCGACCTCGGCGAGGACATCGAGCTGAGCCGCCTGCGCCTGCGCGAGTCCGGCGGGCGCTACTTCGCGGACGTCGTCGTCAGCGTCCCGCCCGGGCAGGCCGTCGTCGAGGGGCACCGCTCCGCCGACCTGATCGAGCAGGCCCTGGAGCGGGCCCTGCCGGGCAGCGACGTCGTCGTGCACGTCGAGCCGCGCCTGGCGGGCCTGGAACTGCGCGAACGAATCCTGGCCATAGCCCTCGCCGAGCCTCTCGTCAAGGAGGCCCACGACATCTCCGTCTACGAGCAGCCCGAGGGGTCCTCCGTGGCCCTGCACCTGAAGTTCCCCGACGGGCTGGACCTGGGCACGGCCCACGAGACGGCCGAGCGGGTCGAGCAGGCGATCCGCGCACGCCCCGGCGTGATCGACGTACAGACCCACCTGGAGCCCCTGGAGCGCCCCATCGCGACGCGGCCCGGACCCGCCGCCGCCGAGCAGGAGACGATCGCCCGCGTCGGCAGGCTGGTGAGCGACCGGACCGGCCGGGAGCCGCAGCGGATTCGCCTGCTCGCGACCGAGGCCGGCCCCGTCCTGTTCCTGACGCTGTCCGGGCGGGCCGGGGAGTCGCTGACAGACGCCCACTTACTGGCTGGAGACCTCGAGGACGAGTTGCGCCGGGAGATCGGCGACCTGGCCGACGTCGTCATCCACACCGAGCCGTAGTCCCGGGAAGGATTCGGGGGTGCCGGGGTCTAGCTGCCAGACCCCGACGAGACGAGGAGTGGCACGATGAAGAGAAGCCTGATGCTCGGCTGCGCGGCGACCGTGGCCCTCGCCGGCTGCGGTAGTTCCGGTGGCTCCAGCTCGAGCTCGCCGCCGTCCTCGACGGCCGCGCCGGCCACGAACGCCGCCGCGACGACACCCACCGCGAGCGCAGGCGGGGGCGTGACCGTCCTGACCAAGCACGGCAAGCTCGGGACGATCCTGGCGGCCGGCCCGAAGAAGCTGACCGTCTACCTGTTCCAGGCCGACAGCTCCGGAAGCTCCGCCTGCTCGGACGCCTGCGCCAAGGCCTGGCCGCCCGTCCTCAGCTCCGGCTCGCCCGTTGCCGGAAGCGGCGCCCTCGCAGGCGACCTGGGCACGATCAAGCGCCCCGACGGGACGACGCAGGTGACCTACGCCGGTCATCCCCTCTACTACTTCGCGGCCGACAAGGACGAAGGCGACGCCTACGGGCAGGGCAGCACGGCCTTCGGTGCCGGCTGGTACGTCCTCGCTCCCAGCGGAAGCGCCGTCGGGGCCTCCGCGAGTGGCGCCGGCGGCGGCGGGACGACGACCGCAGCGAGCAGCGGGAGCGGAGGCTGGTGAGCGCCCCGCCGCGCCCGGGCGTAGCATTGCCCAACCGCATTCGAGCAAGGAGGACCGGCCGATGAGTTCGAGCAGTCTGGACAGGCGTAGGAGCCCCATCGCGATGGTGGCGGCGGTCCTGGCGGCGGCTGTCGCGATAGCCGGTTGCGGTAGCTCCTCGAGCGGATCGACGAGCACCTCCAGCAGCACGCCGGCGACGACCCCCTCATCGACGGCGACGACGACGTCGAGTACCTCCACGAGCGCCTCAACGCCCAGCGGCGCGAGCGAAGCGCTGAAGCTGGAAGCCAACAAGGAAGGGCAGCTGGCCTACAGCACGAAGTCGCTGAGCGCCAAGTCCGGCAACGTCTCGATCGACTTCACCAACGAAGCGCCGATCGGCCACAACGTCACGATCGAAAACTCGGCCGGCAAGACCGTCGGCTCGACCCCGACCTTCCAGGGCGGCAGCAAGACCTTGAGCCTGCACCTGGCGCCCGGGACCTACAAGTTCTTCTGCTCGGTGCCCGGCCACCGCATGGCCGGCATGGAAGGCACCCTGGTCGTCAAGTAGAGCGCTCGGGCCTGACCCAGGCGGCGTTGCGGCGCGAG
Source organism: uncultured Solirubrobacteraceae bacterium (assembly GCA_963697795.1). Taxonomy (GTDB): domain Bacteria; phylum Actinomycetota; class Thermoleophilia; order Solirubrobacterales; family Solirubrobacteraceae; genus Palsa-744. The sequence continues at coordinate 112,435 of OY969097.1, forward strand.
TCGAGGTGCGCCCGCGCGACGACGGCGCATGCCAGCACGCTCGCCAGGGCCAGCGCCGAGGGGATCGAGACCTTCAGCGTCAGCAGGCCGCCCACCAGCGCGCCCGCCAGCATGGCGGCGACGGCCGTCACCCTGCGTGCGCGCATGTGCGGAGAACCGCCGGCCCTGTCCGAGGCCAGGCCCGTCAGCGTTTTGGTCAGCACAGTCGTCGTCAGCTCCGCGACCGCCAGGCGCCCCGCGATCGAGTTCTGCACTCCCATGGCGAGTGCCAGCAGCACCGTGATCGCATAGCGGGAGACGCCCGTCGCGGGTGCGGCGGCCGCCAGGGAGACGAGCAGCGCAGCGGCGACGAGAGCCGCTTTCAGCCCCACGCCGGCACGAACCAGGTGCCCGCGGTGATCGCCCAGGCGCTGGCCGAGCCTTCCAGCCAGCACGGCCCCCGCCATGAACGAGGCCAGGGCGACCAGGGAACTGGCGATCGACAAGCCGGCGGCGCCCGAGAGGGCGAAGCCCAGGAAGACGACGTTGCCCGTCATGTTGGCGACGAAGACGTGGCCCAGGCGCAGGTAGCTGACAGCGTCCACGACACCCGTCAGGAACGTCAGCACGACAAGCACGCCGACGAGGGGACGCTCGTGCCGGTCGTCGGCGGGGACAAGCAGGGACAGCGGCCCGCGCACCATCTCAGGCCAGCTCGAGCACGGTCTCCGAGACGGGAGCCCGCTCCGGCACGCGCTGCTCCTGGACGGGGTCGCCCAGGTAGAGCAGCCCGATCGGCGTCTCCTCCTCCTCGGGGCCCATCGAGAGCAGCTCGCGGGCGCGGGCGTCCTCCAGCAGTGGCACGGTCCGCCAGTAGGCCGCGAGGCCCCTGGCGTGGGCCCCCAGCAGGACGATGTAGGCGGCCACGCCGGTCGCCAGCATGTCCTCCCGGTCCGCCGCCGGGTCCTCCTGGCGGCGGTAGCTGACAGCCACCAGGGTCGGCGCCCGGCGCAGCTTCACGGCCGCGCCCGGCTGCTCCGACTCGGCCAGCTCCGTCAGCGCCGCCCGGGTCCGAGGGCCCAGCACGCGAAAGCGCCAGGGGTTCGTGAGGTGGTGGTTGGGCGCCCAGCCGGCCAGCTCGAACAACTCACGCAGCACCTCCGGCTCGACCTCTCGCGGGCCGAAGGCCTTGTGGGTGCGGCGCGTGCGGATAGCCTTCTCGACGTTCACGCCACCACCCTAGAGGGCCGTCCGATAGCACTCCCGACAACCATCAGAGCAGCGCCCGCTTGAGCCTCGGCGAGATACTCTGCATAGCCCTGGCGGGGCTGGCCGCAGGGACGATCAACACGGTCGTCGGCAGCGGCACGCTGATCACCTTCCCCGTCCTGCTGGCGTTCGGCTTCGCTCCCGTGACGGCCAACGTGTCCAACACGATCGGCCTCGTGCCCGGCTCGGTGTCCGGCGCCATCGGCTACCGCCGGGAGCTGAGCGGCCAAGCCGGCCGGGCCCTCCGGCTCGGCTCGATGTCCGTGCTCGGCGGGGTGACGGGGGCCGTTCTGCTGCTGGTGCTGCCCGCCTCCGCCTTCAAGGCGATCGTGCCGGTATTCATCGCGATCGCGCTCGTCCTGACGGTGCTGCAGCCGCGGATGGCACGCTCCCTGGCACACCGCAAGATCGACCTGCAGCGCCCCGGGCATCCCCTCACGGCCCTGGCCGTATTCCTGACTGGCGTCTACGGCGGCTACTTCGGAGCAGCCCAGGGGATCATCCTGCTGGCCATCCTGGGCGTCGCCCTGACCCAGGACCTGCAGCGCACCAACGCCCTCAAGAACGTGCTGGCGGGCCTCGTCAACGGCGTCGCGGGCGTCTACTTCATGATCGCCGCCCACGTCCGCTGGGACGCCGCAGGGCTGATCGCGGCAGCCTCGATCGTCGGCGCCCAGCTGGGAGCCCGCTACGGCCGGCGCCTGCCGCCCGACGCCCTGCGCGGGCTGATCGTGCTCGTCGGCATCTCCGCGATCGTGCAGCTCATCGTGGGCTGAGAGGGGATAGGTTGGGCGCCCCAGCGGGAAAGGAGCAGAGGACGACATGAGCACTCCCGAATCGAAGCCCGCCGACGCCCTGGTGATCTTCGGCATCACCGGCGACCTGGCCAAGAAGATGACGCTGCGCTCGCTGTACCGGCTCGAGCGCCGCGGCCTCCTGGACTTCCCGATCCTGGGCGTGGCCGTCGAGGAGTGGGACGTCGAGCACTTGCGAAAGCACGCCCGCGAAGCCATCGAAGCCGACGGCGAGAAGGTCGAGGAGAAGGTCTTCGAGCGGTTCGCGGCGAGGCTCTCCTACCTCGGCGGCGACTTCAAGGACAGCGGCACCTACGAGCGGGTCGGCAAGGCCCTCGGCGAGGCGCGCGACCCCGTCTTCTACCTGGAGATCCCGCCGAGCCTGTTCGGCACCGTCGTGGCCGGCCTGGACGGGGCCAAGCTGCTGGGGGAGGCCCGTGTCGTGGTCGAGAAGCCCTTCGGGCACGACCTGGCCTCCGCCAGGGCCCTGTCGGCGGAACTGCACCAGCACCTGGAGGAGTCCCAGCTGTATCGGATCGACCACTTCCTGGGCAAGATGGGCCTGGAGGAGCTGCTGCACCTGCGCTTCGCCAACGCCATGCTGGAGCCCGTCTGGAACCGCAACTTCGTCTCCTCCGTGCAGATCACGATGGCGGAGTCCTTCGGCGTCGAGGACAGGGGCCACTTCTACGACCCCGTCGGCGCCCTGCGCGACGTCGTCGTCAACCATCTCATGCAGCTGCTGGCAGCAGCCGCGATGGAGCCGCCCGCGGGCAGCGACCCCGAAAGCATCAAGGACGCCAAGGCGCAGGTGTTCACGGCCATGCCGGCAGCCGATCCCGGCCACTACGTGCGCGGGCAGTACCAGGGCTACCGCGACATCGAAGGCGTCGCCGAGGGCTCGGACACGGAGACCTTCTGCGCCCTGCGCCTTGGAGTCGAGAGCTGGCGCTGGTCGGGGGTGCCCTTCTTCATCCGCACGGGCAAGCGCCTGCCCGTCACCCAGACGGAGCTGCGGGTCGTCTTCTCCCAGCCGCCGCGGCTGCCCTTCCTGGGCTCCACGCACTCACACCGCGAGCCCAGCCAGGTCGTCATCAAGGTCGACCCGGGCACGGGCGTGCGGATCGTCCTGGACGCCCACCGCGCCGACCGCTCCGGTCCCGCCCCGATCGAGCTGGACATGGAGTTCGCCCAGGAGGGTGGTGAGGACCCGACCCCCTACGAGGTCCTCCTGCACGCAGCCATCCTCGGCGACAGCACCCACTTCACCCGCGAGGACGGCGTCGAGGAGTCCTGGCGGGTCGTGCAGCCGCTGCTGGACGACCCCGGCCCGGTCCACTCCTACGCTCCCGGCACGTGGGGACCCGAGCAGGCGCACGAGTTGATCGCGCCCGCCGGCGGGTGGCGCGGGCCCTGGCTCAGCGACTGAAGCGGCAGCAGGCGAGAACGAGCCTCGGCTCAGAGCCTGCCATCCGGGCGGTCGTCGAGCCTGGCCCGGGCTCAGCCGAGCAGCTGCTGGCAGATCAGGAAGACGTTCAGGCCCGTGATGAGCAGCGCGCAGCCCCAGGCCGCCAGGCGTGTCAGGGCGCTGTTGACGTGCTCCCCCATGACGTCGCGGCGGGAGGTCAGCATGACCAGGGGCACGAGCGCGAAGGGGATGCCGAAGGACAGCACGACCTGGCTCAGCACGAGGGCGCCCGTGGGGCTGACGCCGAGCGCCAGCACGACCAGGGCGGGGATCATCGTGACGGCCCGCCTTGCCAGCACGGGCACGCGCACGCGGATGAAGCCCGACATGACGACCTGCCCGGCGTAGGTGCCGACGCTGGACGAGGACGCTCCCGAGGCCAGCAGGGCCACGGCGAAGGCCAGCGCCGCAGTGCCGCCGACGAGGTGCCCGAGCTGGGCGTGGGCCGCCTGGATCGAGTCCAGGCCCTGCAGGGCGGGGGTGTGGAAGAGCTTGGCCGCCAACGCCAGCATGGCCATGTTGACCAGGCCCGCGACGCCCAGGGCGATCAGCACGTCGATGCGCTCGAAGCGCAGCACGCGCCGGCGCTCGTCCTCGTTGCGGACGGGCACACGGCTCTTGGTCAGGGCCGAGTGCAGGTAGACGACGTGGGGCATGACGGTCGCGCCGATGATGCCGACGGCCAGGTACAGAGACTCGGTCCCGTCCAGCCCCGGGATCAGGCCGCGCAGGGCGTCGTGGGCGGACGGGCCGATCCGCAGCGTCTCGTACAGGAAGCCGAGCAGGATCACGCCGAGCAGCGCCGTCACGGCCAGCTCGAAGCGCCTGAAGCCGCGGGTCTGAAGCTCCAGCAGGGCGAAGGCGATCGCGCCCGTCATCAGCCCGGCCGCGAACAGGGGCACGCCGAACAGCAGGTTCAGGCCGAGCGCCGCGCCCAGGAACTCGGCGATGTCCGTCGCCATCGCCATCACCTCGGCCTGCACCCACATGCCCCACGTGACCGCCCGCGGGTAGCGCTCGCGGATGTTCTCCGGCAGGTTCAGCTCCGTGACGATGCCGAGCTTGGCCGACAGGTACTGGATCAGCATCGCCATCAGGTTCGCCGCCAGCACGACCCACAGCAGCAGGTAGCCGTACCTGGCGCCGCCCTGCACGTTCGTCGCGAAGTTGCCCGGGTCGACGTAGGCCACGGAGGCCACGAAGGCCGGGCCCAACATCGCCAGCAGCGCCCTGATCCGGCCCCTCGCCAGCAGCGCCTGCAGAGGGCTCGGCTCGGCGCCCAGCGCGATCGCAGCGCCCTCGACGCTCTCCAGGACGGGCACCTGCCCCGGCACCGGCGGAGGCGTCACGCGGGCAGCTCCTCCCACTCGACGCGCATGGCCCTCGCCAGGCCGTCGCCGAGGGCGTGCGTCTGCTTGCCGAAGCGCACGAACAGCGGGCCGCCGAAGGGCTGGCGCTCGACGACCTCCAGGTCTTCGCCCAGGGCGATCCCGTGCTCGGTCAGGTAGCGGAGCATCTCCGGGTCTGAGTCCGACACGCGCACGAAGCGCCCGCGGGCGCCGATCGGAAGCTCGTCAAGGCGCGTCGTCTCGCCCTCTTGCAGGTCGTACTCGGGGCTGGGGATGGGATCGCCGTGGGGGTCGATCGTGGGACTGCCGAGCTTGGCGTCGATCAGCGCCTCCAGGTCGTCTGAGAGCACGTGCTCGAGCACCTCAGCCTCCGCATGGACGCGGTCCCAGGGCATGCCCAGCACCTCCGCCAGGTAGCTCTCCAGCAGGCGGTGATGGCGGATCACCTCGAGCGCTATGCGCCTTCCCGACTCCGTCAGGCGCACGCCCCGGTATGGGATGTGGCTGATCAGGCCGAGCTCGTCGAGGCGCTTGAGCATCGCCGAGACAGATCCGGCAGTGATGCCCAGGCGCTCCGCCAGCGCAGTCGTCGAGACGGGCTCTTCGCTGCGCGATTCCAGGGCGAAGATCGCCTTGGAGTAGTCCTCTACAGCAGGTGTCCTGAGTGCTTCCTTGGTGGCCATGCAAAAAGAATAAGGCTTGCCAAACTTTTCTTCAAGGTGCGGGAAACACGCCCATGCCTGCATCGGGTGGAGAGCTCGCCTGCTTGAGCGTCGGCGAGACGCGTCGAACGTCCGCGAGGTGGACACACGCTCCTGGGGCGCCGGAGGCTTCCCGCCGCGCCCGTCCGCGGCGCGTGCTGTTCAGCCCTTGCGCCTGGCCGTGGCGCGCGCGGAGCGGGTGCGCTCGACGGCTTCGGTCGCGTGCAGGCGCAGCCTGGCGAGCTTCGCCTGGGCCTGCGCGGAGCTGATGCGACCGGCCCGGCTGGAGGCTTCCAGCCGCTGCCTGGCGCCGGCGAGGATCGCTTCGACGAGTCCGGCGGCGGACTTGCCGGGCGTGGCTGCTGCTATCTGGGTGAGGCTCTCGCCCTTTCTGAGCTCGCCGTTCAACTGCTGCCTGCTCAACCCCAGGTAGCCGAGGGCTGCGGCCCGCATCGAGTGGCGGGCGCGGCGGTCGACTGTCAGGGTCGTGCCGCTGCGCCTGACCAGCGCCGAAACGCGTTCCGGCAGCTTCGCCTGCCGGGTCGCAAGCGTGCTCCTGCGGTCGGCGAGGATCGCCGAGACGAGACCGGCTTCGGACCTGCCGGGAATGGTGGCTGCGACTTCTGCCAGCGACCTGCCGGAGCGCAGGTCCTGCTCCAGCTGGGCCCTGCCGATGCCGAGGTAGACGGAGGCTGTGGCGATCAGGCCGTGGCCGGAGCCGCCGCGGCCGGCGGCGTGGCGGGGGTGGGCGCTGCCCGTCGCGCCAAGGGCGACTGCTGCGCCCCCTGCAAGGACGGCGAGGACGGCCACGGCAGCCGCGAGGCGACGTTTGAGCTGACGGGACATGCAGTTCACTATTGCACCGCCCCTTAAAGAGGGCTTCGGTCAGCCGGCGTCAGAACGCTGACGGCAAGATCGGTCGGTTCGGGGGTCCGGACAGAGGCGGCGCCTAGGCTCCAGGCCATATGCCAGAGCCGTCCGCGCGAGCCCAAGCCCTGCTGGAGCGGCTGCGCCGCTCGGCGGCGCGCGGCTCCGGCGGGCTGACGGCCCTTGCCCTGCTCGTGGGTGCCGGCTCGGGCCTCGGGGCTGTCGCCTTCAGGTACATGATCCTGGGCGCCACCTACGCCTTCTCGGGCCATCGCGACTACAGCGCCGCCGGTCATGCGGGCGATCCCTGGCTGCCCTCGCTGGGGATCTGGTTCATCGTGGCCGCGCCTGTCCTGGGCGGGCTGCTGTACGGGCCGCTGGTCAGCCGCTTCGCGCCCGAGGCTCGCGGTCACGGCGTGCCGGAGGTCATGTACGCCGTCAACAGGGAGGGCGGGCGCATCCGCCCGCAGGTGCCCATCGTGAAGTCGCTGGCCTCGGCGATCTGCATCGGCGCAGGCGGCTCTGTCGGCAGGGAGGGGCCGATCGTGCAGATCGGCTCGGCCCTGGGCTCGGTAACGGGCCAGTGGCTGCGCCTGTCGGAGTCCCAGCTGCGGCTGCTCGTCGCCTGCGGCGCCGCCGGCGGCATCTCCGCCACCTTCAACGCGCCCATCGCGGGCGTCTTCTTCGCCCTCGAGCTGATCCTGCGCGACTTCCAGACGCGCTCCTTCGGGCTGGTCGTGCTCAGCTCCGTGACAGCCGACGCGATCGGCCGCGCCGTCTTCGGCAGCCATCCCTTCCTGACGTTGCCGGCGTTCACGTTCAGCTCACCGCTGGAGCTGCTGCTGTATGCCGGCTTGGGCGTGCTTGCGACGGGTGTGGGGCTCGGCTTCGTGCACGTCCTCTACAGCGGCGAGGACCTCGCCGACAGGATCTGGGGCGCCCGGCCGGCGTGGCTGCGCCCGGCCGTCGGCGGCGTGCTGCTGGGGCTGCTGCTGCTGGCCGTGCCGCAGATGTACGGCGTCGGCTACCCCGTCCTGCAGCTGGCCGTGGCCGGCCACTACGTCGTTGCCGCCCTGATCGGCCTGCTGGCGGCGAAGGTGCTCGCGACCAGCCTGACGATGTGGATAGGCGGCTCGGGAGGAGTCTTCGCGCCCTCCCTGTTCATGGGCGCGATGCTCGGATCGGCCTACGGCGCCGCCGCCCACAGCTTGCTGCCGGGCCTGGCCGCCGCCGCCGGCGCATACGGCCTGGTCGGTATGGGAGCAGTCTTCGCCGCCGCCGGCAGGGCCCCCATCACAGCCGTCCTGATCGTCTTCGAGCTGACCGGCGACTACCGCATCGTGCTGCCCCTGATGATCGCCATCGTCGTCGCGACGGCGCTCAGCAACGCCGTCACGGGGGACACGATCTACACGCTGAAGCTGCGCCGCCGCGGCATCGACATCGACGCTCCCGCCCCCTCCAGCGCAATGCAGGGGATCGCCCTCGTGGAGGCGATGACGCCCGCGCCGGAGCCACTCTCTCCCGAGCTCGGCCTGCCCGCCATGATCGAGCGCTTCGCAGCAGGCGGCCCCTCCTCGCTGCCCGTCGCGGACGCCGGCGGGATGCTGCTGGGGATCGTCGCAGCGGGCGACGTCGAGCGGGCGATCGACGAAGGCAGGCAGGACCTCGACGCCGCCGCACTCGTGCGCCCGACCGTCGAGATCCGCGTCGGGGCGTCGCTGGAGGACGCCGTGCGGGCCCTGGCCGGCAGCGACGATGAGGGACTGCCCGTGCTCGACCGCGAGGACGACCGCCTGGCCGGCTGGGTCACCCACCGGGACCTGCTGCGTGCCTACGGGGCCAGGCTGCCCGGGTCCGCGATCGACTCCCGGCGCCCGGTGGCGAGCGACGGGCGCGTGCCGAGCCTCAGCCGGGCTGGTTGAAGCCCTGGATGACGTTCTGTTCCGCCGCCCTGATCAGACCCAGGACGCGGTAGGGGTCGCCCGAGTTGGTCCTGATGCGGACATTGGACTCGTACTGGTCCTCGCCACGGTGTTTGAGGACCTCGACGATCGTGATGACGTTGCCGATCTCGACGTCCGGATCGTCGCCGTGATCCTGTTCGATCGCCTCCATCTGCTGGGAGACGACCTGGCCGATGCTTGTCTGATCCAGTGCCATCGCGCTATTCACCGTCCATGTGTTCGAGGATTTTCTTGGCGAACTCGAGCATCCCGTAGGCCACCCAGGGGAGCTGGTTGGCGCGGACCCGCAGCTCCACCGACTCGTCGGGCTTGATCACCTCGACGACCGTCACCACCCTTCCGATCTTGAAGCTGTCGCCGAAGTCCGCTTCGATCGCGTCCATCTGCTCGGCCACTTCCCGCATCAGGGTGGCCCGCGCCTGGGGTGCCTGGTCGTCGTCTGTGCTCTCGCTGTCCGCCACGTGGCCCTCCCGCCGATCGTCTGCTTGGCAGGCCATGATGGCAGCGTCGCGCCTGTGCCCCGCCGTGCTCCCGCGCGAGGCCGCCCGGCGCCCGGACGATTGTCGGGCGCCGCAAGTGCAGCCCGGCCTGCTTTCGTGTGGCTCGACACGACCATCGGAGTGGAAAGGCAGCCAGGAGATGCGAGCAACTGTCATGCACGGGGCGGGCGACGTGCGCGTGGAGGACGTCTCCGACAGCGCCATCGTCGAGCCCACCGACGCGCTGCTGCGCGTGACCCGGGCCTGCATCTGCGGCAGCGACCTGTGGCCCTACAAGACGATGGAGCACGACGACGCGGGCCGGCGCATGGGGCACGAGTTCGTCGGCGTCGTCGAAGCCGTCGGTGCGGACGTGGCCACCGTCAGGCCCGGCGACGTCGTACTTGCGCCCTTCGCCTACTCCGACGGCACGTGCACGTTCTGCCACGAAGGCCTGCAGACGTCCTGCGAGCACGGCGGCTTCTGGGGGCGCAACGGGACCGACGGCGGTCAGGGGGAAGCCGTGCGCGTGCCGTGGGCGGACGGCACGCTGGTCGTCCTGCCGGCGGCGGAGGACGACGCCCTGATGCCCTCCCTCATAACCCTCTCAGACGTGATGGGCACAGGCCACCATGCTGCCCTGGCTGCCCGTGTCGGACCAGGCAAGACGGTTGCCGTCGTCGGCGACGGGGCCGTCGGGCTGTGCGGCGTGCTCGCTTCACGGCGCCTGGGCGCCGAGCGGATCGTGCTGCTCGGGCGCCATCCCGACCGGATCGCTCTGGCCCGGGAGTTCGGCGCCACCGACGTCGTCAGCCAGCGTGGAGAGGAGGCCGTCGAGCGTGTTCGCGAGCTGACCCGCGGGCATGGCGTACACAGCGTGCTGGAGTGCGTCGGGCTGCAGGAGTCCACGGTCACCGCACTCGCCATCGCCCGGCCGGGCGGTGCCGTCGGGCGGGTCGGGCTGCCCCAGCACGACACGATCCCCGCCGCCGTCGGCAGCTTCTACGACAACGTCACGATCGGCGGTGGCGTCGCGCCCGCCCGCGCCTACGTCGAGGAGTTGCTGCCCGACGTGCTGGAGGGTCGGATCGAGCCCGGCCGGGTCTTCGACCGCACGATCGGGCTGGAGGAGGTCCCCGACGGCTACCGGGCCATGGACGAGCGTGAGGCCATCAAGGTCCTGATCGAGCTCTAGCAGCAGCTCGCGGACTCGTCGTGGCGGCGGATCCAGGACGGGTCCGGAGGGTCGCCCTCGTCGCGGCCGCCCGGCACCAGGTCGAGGATGCCGTAGTAGGTCATGACCGGCTCCAGGCCCCGAGCCGTCGTCGAGTAGGTCAGGTAGACCTCGCCGTCGAGCAGCGCGAACACGCCCAGACCCGGCCCCTCCGAGACGTAGTCGGCCACGTCCGTGCCCGCGTCCGCGGCCAGCCGCGAGACGATCGGATGCTCCTCCTGCTCGGCCCACGCCGTCATCTCCTCACGGTCGCGGGAGCGCTCGAAGTCGAAGTTGAAGGAGCTCTCGTGGCTGGAGGCCCAGGGGAAGTGCCAGCCCATCCGCCGCCTGTAGGCGAGCAGCTTCTCCAGCGGCGCCCGCGACACGCAGATCATCGTCACGTCGCGGGCCCGGAGGTGGGGGAGGACCCCGTCGAAGCTGTCCGCGATCGAGGAGCAGACCGAGCAGCCGGCCTCGTAGTCGGGGCCGAACATGAAGTGGTAGACGACCAGCTGCGAGCGTCCCTCGAACAGCTCTGCCAGGGTCCTCGGCCCGTCCTCCGTCCGCAGGACGTAGTCCTTCTCCACCTTCAGCCACGGCAGCTCTCGGCGGCGGCGGGCCAGCTCGTCGCCCAGCCGCGTGTGCTGCTTCTCACTGCTCAGCAGATCGTCGCGGGCTGTCTGCCACTGCTCGCGGGTGCTCGCTATCTCGTGCATGTCCTGCTCCTTTCCCTCGCGGTCGGTCGTTGGTCAGGCGGCGCTCGTCGCCGTGGCGGCCTGCGCCGCGCCTGCCGGGGCCCGTTCGATCTTGAACGTCTCACCGGTCTCCAGCAGCGTCTTGAGCTTGGCCAGGACCTGGGGCCAGCCGCCGCCGATCATCCTCGCGACGGTCCCACCGGGCACGAGGTCGTCGTGGATCACCGTCAGCTTGACCGCACTACCCGCCGGCTCGATCTCGAAGGTCGCCTTCGAGCGAGGCTCCGCGTCGGCCGCCGCGAAGGCCTCCTCGCTCGTGCCGATCGCCCTCGCCAGCTCCGGGGTGAAGGTGTGCCAGGTGTAGGACAGGCGGCTGTAGGGCTCCGCCTCCAGGACGACCTGGCCCGAGTCGGCGATGCGCACGCCTTTGTTGACCCAGACCATCTCCGAGCCGGGCTGCCAGTCCGTCTGGAAGGTCACGTCCCAGTAGCGCTCGGTGAAGGCGGGGTTGGTCAGCGCCTCCCACAGGCGCTCGGGGGTTGTCTGGATGTATGTCGTGTAGACGAAGGACGGCTTGTTCATGGCGGGGCCCTCCAGGGCTCTTTTGAGGTCGGCGAGCGCATCGATCCGCCCCTGCTCGAAGCGGTCGATCCAGCGCTCGGAGATTTCGTTGATGGGGGCCGGGTTGAGGTAGTGCAGCTTCTCCCTGCCCCTGCGCAGCGTCGTGACGAGGTTGGCCGCCTCCAGGACCGCCAGGTGCTTGCTGACCGACTGGCGGGCCATGCCCATGCCGGCGCACAGCTCGTTCAGCGTCTGCCCGTTGCGTGCATTGAGGCTGTCCAGCAGCCGCCTGCGGCCCGGATCCGCCAGCGCCCTGAAGACGCCGTCGATCGTCGGGGCGTCTGGGAGCTGTTCAGGAAAGGCAGCCATATGGCTGCATGATTATAGGCAGCCGTTGGGCTGCATGTCAAGGACTTTGGTGGCCGGCGCTACGTCAGGTCATTCCGGCAAGGGGCCTGCTCGGGCGTGCTCCGGCGCCGGCGCCTCAGTCCGACTGCTCGACGTAGCTGACCGGGCCGACGTGCTCGACCCGCAGCGCCAGGATCACCCGGCCAACCGCGGCCAGAGACTCGTCGCTCTGCGCCTGGGGCGGCTCGTCCAGGCCGAGCATCCGCTGGGCGATCGCTGCGGTCGCCTCGCCGATGTGCTCACGCCTGATCGAGGCCGGGCCGGAGAGCGTCGCCGAGGGGAATGGGCGCTCGTGGCCCATCACGCACAGGGAGGCCCAGCCCGTCTCCCGCACGTCACGGGCCTTGCGCCGCGCCGCCTCTGTCGAGATCAGCAGCTCCTCGCCGTCGCGGGCGAAGTAGACAAGCGACTGGTGGACCCGGCCGGCAGCCGAGCGGGTCGCCAGCACGCCGACGACGTTCGCGTCCAGGAACTCCCCGAGGCCCGCCGTGAGGACACTCATTCGGCCCTGACGGGGTTGCGCAGCGTGCCGATGCCCTCGATCTCCACCTCCACGACGTTGCCGTCGCGCAGGAACAGGCCCCTGGGGCCACCCACGCCGGCCGGCGTGCCCGTGGCGATGACGTCGCCGGGCAGCAGGGTCATCGTCCGCGACAGCCACGAGACCAGCTCGGCGGGACCGAAGATGAGGTTGGCCGTCGTGCCCTCCTGGACGGTCTCCCCGTCGATGTGGGTCCGCAGGGTCAGGTTGCCGAGGTCGCCGGCCTCGTCGAGGGTCACCAGGGCGGGGCCGCAGGGAGCGAAGGTGTCGATCGCCTTGCCGCTCGTCCACAGCGGGTTCTGCAGCTGCAGGTCGCGAGCGCTGACGTCGTTGAAGGGCATCACCCCCGCTACATGGGCCAGCGCCTGCTCGACCGCCACGTTGCGCGCCCTGCGCCCGATCACGAGCGCCAGCTCCGCCTCGTAGTCGACATAGTCCGGGTGCGCCGCCGGCAGCACGATGTCCGCGCCGCTGCCGCACAGGGAGTTCTGGAACTTGGCGAACCACATCGGCGCCTGGGGGATCTCCTGGCCCGTCTCCTCGGCGTGGTCGCGGTAGTTCAGGCCGATGCAGACGATCTTCTCGGGGTCGGGCACGGGCGCCGCCAGCCTCAGCTCCGACAGGGCCAGCCGCTGCACGTCCGAGCGCTCCGCCCGCTCGCCCAACTCGCGCAGGGCCTGCGCGTCGAGCTCGGCCAGCATGTGGCGGACGCCCGCCGGGGCTCCCAGGAGGGCAGCCGGGACGACCTCCTCGCCGAGCAGCACGCCCGCCGCCGGGAGGCCGCCCTGCAGGTAGGTGATCAATCTCATTCTCAAGCCCCTTCCGGCAGGACCACGGGAGCCTCGGCGGGGCTCAGCTCGCCTGCCATCGCCTGCTCGTGGATCCTCGCAAAGCTCTCGCCCTCGGCGGCTCGCTCGGCGATCCTGGCCGGGTCGACGAAGACGCCGATCGGGTTGGCCGCGAAGTCCGGGCTCGTGCGCATCCACTCCCTGGAGGCCGCCCAGTCGCCGAACGTGTCCACCTGCAGCTCGACGTGGTTGCCGTCGGGATCCTTGTAGTAGTAGGACAGGGTCATGCCGTGATCGATGCAGATGTCCGGCTCTATACCCCGATCGCGCAGGCGCAGGTAGCTGGCGTTGAGGTCCTCGAAGCGCCCGTACTCGAAGGCGCTGTGGTGCATGCCCGTGCGCATGTCCTTCTCGGGGTCGTCGACGAAGCCAGGGAAGGCCAGCAGCGCGATCCTGTGGTTGGCCGCGTCGTTGGTCAGCCAGGCGCCCGTCGCGTCGCGGAAACTCACCTCCGCGCCCACGACGGCGCCGTACCAGTCGATCAGCTCGTCGAGCCTTGTCGTCTTGAGGTTGAAGTGGTGGAAGGTCGGTTTGATCGTCGCGCCCGTCATGTAGGCAGCCTCTCCTTGTCGCTGTCGTTGTCTGTCAGCGCCGCCCGCAGGCGACGTACGAGCTCGCACGTCTGCTCGGCGCCATTGGCTGTGCCGAAGACGTAGAAGTCGGGACGCACCAGCACCGCCTCGCAGCCGTTTGCCTCGAACCAGGCGCCGTAGACGCCCTGCACGTCCCGGGCCGGGTCGAGGGAGACCAGCGTGCAGCCGAGCTGCGCCAGGTACTCGCTCGCCTGCGCGTCGAGCAGGGCCGAGGGGTCGGTATCGAAGGCGTAGAGGACGAAGCCGTAGGGGATCGTGTCTTCCAGCAGCTGCAGGTCGCTGCCCTCGCAGTCGTCGGCGACCCTGCCCTGGGGGAAGAGCGACCCGGCGGGGCCGTTGCCGGGGCCGTCGTGGATGCCCGGGCCGAGGTCGGGGGGAGGAGGCTCCAGGGGCGGGGCGCTGGGGTCGGCTGCCACGCCCAGCAGCGCCTCGTCGCGGGCCGCAGCCTGCTGCTCGTCGCTGATGCAGATCACCTGTCCCAGCCCGACGGAGATGGCGATGGCGTGCTGGAGGTGGCCGCTGCGCTCGCTCGTGTAGGCATCCAGGGTCGACTCGCCGGCCCTGCCCGTCAGGACCAGGTCCAGATGCCATGCCAGGGTGAAGGCGTCGCGCACGCCCGAGCACATGCCCTGCCCGGCGAAGGGCGGCATCAGGTGGGCCGCGTCGCCGGCCAGCAGCAGCCTGCCCCGCCGCCAGCGCTCGGCCCAGCGGGCGCGGAAGGTGTAGACGGTGTGGCGCTCCAGCGTCACCTCGTCGCGGCCGACCCCCGAGCGGGCGAGCAGGTCCCACACGAAGTCGACCTGCTCGACCTGCTCGCGCGTCTCGCCGGGCAGCAGCATCCACTCCCAGCGGCGGCGGCCGGGACCTCCCGAGACGAGCGTCGTCGGGCGCTCGGGGTCGCATCGCTGCAGGTTGACGCCCGCCAGCAGGGCCGGGTCGTGAGGGACTGTGTCGGCGATCAGCCAGTCGTAGGCGAAGCCGAGGTCGTGCAGCGGCGTGCCCATGCGCTCCCGCACCAGACTCCCCGCCCCGTCGCAGCCGACCGCGTAGCGAGCCGTGACCTGGCGCCCCTCTCCGGCAGCCGTCCAGACGCCCTCGCGGGCGAGGCCCCGGTGCACGTCAAGGCGCACCCGGTCGCCCTCCTGGCGCACGTCCAGCACCTCCCAGCCCTGGTGCACCGCGACCGTCGGGACGGCCTTGGCCGTCCTGTCCAGCAGCCGCTCCACGTCGGGCTGGGCGAACATCGTCGCAGCCGGCCATCCGGACAGTCCCGGCTCTGTGCGGTCCAGCATCAGCAGCGTCCGATCGGCCGCGTTGCGCCACTCGTACGTCGTCGCCGGCTCCGTGATCGCGGCCAGCTCGCCGGCTATGCCCAGCCGCTGGAAGATGCGGGCGACCTCGTCGTCGTAGTGCACGGCCCGGGGACGGGGATAGAGCTCCGGCCAGCGCTCGAACACCCCCACGCTGTGGCCGAGGCGACCCAGTAGGATCGCCGCCGTCTGCCCGACGGGGCCGTAGCCCACGATCACCACGTCGAAGTCGACCGCCACCGCCCTCAGCCCTCCGGGCGCAGCCTGGGTATCTGCTCGAGGACCGTCGCGCCGCGTACCAGTGCCGCATCGGCGGGGGCGAAGATCTCCTCGATGACGCTCTGCAGCTCGCCATGCTCGTCGTAGAGGCGGGCCGCAAAGGGCCAGTCGCTGCCGAAGATCACGCGGCCGGGGCCGCCCATGCGCCTGACCGCCTCCAGCGACGCCGGGTCGGCGACGAGGGCCGTGTCGAAGAAGGACGTGTCGATCGCGTCCTGGAGCGAGTCGCAGTCGAGCAGAGCCGCGCCCGCGGGCAGCCCGAGGATCTCGCCGAACTCCCTGGCGTTGGCTGCCAGGGAGGCTGCGCGGAGCCTGTGCATGGGCAGCGTGCCGCCGCCGTGGGCGAAGTGCCAGCGGATGCCGGGATGGCGCACGAAGACGCCGTTGAAGATCAGCGACAGGATCGTCCTGGTCGTGTCGAAGGGGTACTCCGCGATCGAGTCGGGGATCGCGTAGGAGGGCCGCCGGGCGGGCGCCGTCGGATGTACGAAGACCCACGCCCGACGGGCGTCCAGCTCTGCCATCAGCGGCTCGAAGCAGGGGTCGCCGAGATACCGCTCGGTGGAGCTCGATAGCAGCCCGACGCCGTCCAGACCCAGCTCGCCCAGGCTCCTGGCAGTCTCCGCTACGGCCTGCTCGACGTCTGCCAGGGCCAGCACGGCGAGGGCTCCGAAGCACTCGGGATGGGCCGCGACCGTCAAGGCCGCGAAGTCGTTGCACTCCCGGGCAAGCCGCACCGCGTCGGGGGGCGCCAGGAACTCGACGCCGGGATCGGAGATCGACAGCAGCTGCACGTCGATGCCGTGAGCCTCCATGAACTCCAGTGCCAGCTCCGGCGACCAGTCGGGCACGGGTAGGCCGCCGATCATCCAGATCTGCGCCTCCCGCAAAGCCTCCCGGTAGGGCGGGGGCAGGAAGTGCGCATGCACGTCGACGGTGGCGCCGGCAGCGCTCATCGCGCGGCCGTCTCGCCCGCGGCCCACGCGCCGGCGCTCGCCTCGGGCAGCGGGCGCCTGGCGATCTCGCCCGCCTCCTCACGGTCCACGCCGAAGCTGCGCAGGACGCCCTCGGCATGCTGGCAGTCGGCTTCGGACCCGCCTTCGCCTACGAGCTGGGCGTGGATGACCGCGAACAGCGCTCCGCCGCTGGCGTTCAGGGACAGGGAGGGGTTGGGGACGTGGAAGCGCCCGGCCTCGATGCCGGCGCGCAGGTCCTCGGAGGCGGACTCGCCGAGCACGGCCCAGGCGACTCTGTAGGGGACCTCCAGGCGCACCAGCAGCCAGGCCCAGTCGGGATCGGTAGCGGCGACGCGGACGAGATGGCGATGGGCGATCGCGATCTTCTCGGCCGGGTCCTCGACCTGGGCCTGGCGCAGCTGCAGCAGGCCCAGCTGCCTGGACAGCTCCTCCTCCAGCAGCGCCTCCAGGAGATCCTCCTTGGTCGCGAAGTAGTTGTAGAAGGAGCCGATCGCGATGTCGGCGTGCTGGGCGATCTCCGCGATCGTCGTGTGCTCCAGCCCCCGGGCGGCGAACAGCTGCCGCGCCGCCGCGAGCAGGCCGGCCCGCGTGCGTGCCTTGCGCCGCTGCACCCGCCCGCCTGGGGGCACGGCCCTCGCTGCGCCCCCGCGTGTCGCATGCGCGTCCTCCACCGCCATGAGCTGAATATATCATCAAAATTGAATCTCTATTCATTTCTTGTTAGCGTGAGCGCCGAGGGACGGTCAAACACACGTGGAGAGGTGAGGGCAGATGAGAAGCGAGAAGACCCCCGTGCTGATCGTGGGGGGAGGGGGAGCGGGGCTGACGGCCTCGATGCTGCTGGCCCGTCTGGGCGTCGAGCACCTGCTCGTCAACGCCAGGCCGGGAACCTCCGAGCTGCCCAAGGCGCACGTGCTCAACCAGCGGGCGATGGAGATCCTCGACGACGCCGGCGTCGCCCGGGAGGTGGCCCGTCGCGGGACTCCCGCCGTCAACATGGCGGCCACGGCCTTCTACGCGGGCTTCGCGGGGCCGACCGAGGAGTACGGGCGCAGGCTGTGGCGTCTGGAGTGCTGGGGCGCCGGAGGGGAGGACGAGAACTGGCGGGGCGCGAGCCCCTGGATCCAGCAGAACCTCCCGCAGATCCGCCTCGAGCCGATCCTGCGGGCGCACGCCGAAGACCTCTCGCCCGGGCGCGTTCGCTTCCACCACGAGCTGCTGTCCCTCCAGCAGGACGATGAGGGGGTGAGCGCCATCGTCCGCAACCACGACGGCGGCCAGGAGTACACGGTGCGAGCGGACTACCTGATCGGCGCCGACGGAGGACGGAAGGTGGCCGGGGAGATCGGGGTCGACTACGAGGGCCTTGGCGTCGTGGCGCAGACCGCGACCCTGCACGTGAGCGCGGACTTCTCCCGCTGGGCGCGCGACCCGGACGTGCTGATCCGCTGGATCTTCTCGCCCCAGGCCGGCGTGGGCGTCGTGATGGTGCCGATGGGCCCGGACCGCTGGGGCCCGGAGTCAGAGGAGTGGGTGATCCACCTCAACTACCCGGCCGACGACCCGCGGGCGCAGTCCGACGAGAAGGTCGAGGCAGACGCCCGCCGTGCCATGGGCATCGGCGAGCACCCCATGCACATCCACAAGATCACGCGCTGGTCTGTGGACGCCGTGATGGCCTCGGCCTTCGCAGTCGGGCGCGTCTTGCTCGTCGGCGACGCCGCGCACAGGCACCCACCGACGGGTGGGCTGGGCCTTACCAGCGCCATCCACGACGTCGAGAACCTCTGCTGGAAGCTGGCCGCCGTCCTGCGGGGAGAGGCCGGGCCCGCCCTGCTGGGCAGCTATGAAGCCGAGCGCCGCCCGGCGGACGAGCTGAACGCCCAGCGCTCGCTCGAGAACGCCGTCAACCAGTTCGCGATCGGGGCCGCCACAGGTGTCTCGCACGAGCACAGCGAGGAGCAGAACCTGGCAAACCTGCGCAGGCTTTGGAGCGGTCTCACCGAGGACGCCGAGCACCGCTCTGCCGTCCTGCGCACGATACGGGCCCAGTCGATGGAGTTCTGCGAGCACAACGTCGAGATTGGGCACCGTTACTCGTCCGCCGCCGTGGTGGACGACGGCAGCCCGGTCCCGGTCTCGCCCGACCCGATCCGTATCCACACACCCTCGACGCGCCCCGGATCGCCCCTGCCGCATGCCTGGATCGAGGACGAGGAAGGAACTCGCAGGGCGATCAGGGACCTCGTGCCCCCCGGCCGGTTCCTGGTGATCGCGGGGGAGGAGGGAGAGGATTGGTGCGAGGCGGCAGCGGCCCTGAGCGCCGAGGGCGTGCCCGTCGAGGCCGTGCGCATCGGCCATCTCGACGGCGACCTGTTCGATCCCCGTTGCACGTGGCTGCGCCGGCGCGAGATCGGCCCCGCCGGAGCCGTGCTCGTGCGACCCGACCACTACGTGGCCTGGCGCAGCCTGCAGGCGGGGGAGGACCCGACGGCCGAACTGGCGGAAGCTCTGGCCGGGATCCTCGCCAGGCCTGTTCCCGCCGCGGCCGGGGCTGCCGGCCCGGCATGAGCGGGACCGGCTCGGACGCCGCCGGTGGTCTCTAGCCGAGACCGTCCAGCAGCGCGCCCACGGCAAGGCTCCAGCGTCGCTCGACGGCGGCCGCACTACGGCCGATGCGCCGTGCGCTCTCCGCCGTCACGAAACCCTGGATGAGCGCCACCAGGACGTGAGCGAGGTCGAGCGGGTCGCCCCGCAGGACGCCCGCCTGCACCGCATTGTCGATGCGCCCGACGATCAGCTCTCGCACGGCGGCGCCCGCCTGCGACTCCGACCGGCTCGGATCGAAGTCGGCGAACGGCCTCGAGAACATCAGCTGAGCCAGATTGGGGTTGGCCAGCATGAAGTCGCGGTAGGCATCCGCCAGGGCGAGCAGGCCGGCACGAGCATCGTCCGTCTCCGGTAGGGCCTCGAGCGCTCCGTGAAGCCGGCGAAAACCCTCGAAGAAGACCTCCCGCAACAGGCCCGCCTTGTCGCCGAAGAGCTCGTAAAGGGCCGGCGGAGAGGTCGTCGCCTCGTGGGCGATCGTCCTGGCCGTGAAGCCCTTGACGCCTTCGCGGGAGAGGAGCTCCACGGCCACCGTCAGCAGACGTTCGCGCAGCTCAGGGGTGCGCTGCTTGCGGCGCGGCATCTCTCATCGCCCCTCGGCGCTTCCGCCCAGAGCCGTCAGCCGCACGCCACGAGCCATCTCTCTATTTCGGAACACTGTTACGTTATATCTCGAAAGGGCCTGAACGAGAGATCGGAGAGAGCATGGGGGAGCCAGTCGGCTACGAACCGCAGGACGGCATCGCGACGGTGACGATGGACGACGGCAGGGTGAACGCGCTGTCGATCGCGATGCTCGAAGCCCTCCATGGAGCCTTCGACCGGGCCGAGCGGGATGGTGCGGTCGTCCTGCTGACGGGTAGGGAGGGGTGCTTCTCGGCCGGGTTCGACCTGAAGGTGTTCGCCGCCGGCGATGCAGGACAGGTGGTCGAGATGCGACGCCTGGGCGCGACGCTGGCCGAGCGGATCCTGGGCTTCCCGAGCCCCGTCCTGATCGCTGCCGGCGGACACGCGATGGCGGCGGGAGCGTTCCTGACGCTCGCCGCAGACGTGCGGATCGGCGCCGAGGGCGACTTCAGGATCGGCCTGAACGAGGTCCAGATCGGGCTGATTGTGCCGTGGTTCGTGATCGAGCTCGCAAAGCAGCGCCTGAACCCGGGTCATCTCTCGCGGGCTCTCGTCAACGCGGCCATCTACAGCCCCCTCGAAGCCGTCGAGGTCGGCTACCTCGATCGGGTGGTGCCGGCCGGCGAGCTGCTGCCCGCAAGCCGGCAAGAGGCCGAAAGGCTCGCCCAGCTCGATCGCCGCGCGCACGTCGCGACCAAGCAGAGGGCAAGGTCCGGGACGCTGGCGGCGCTCCGCAGTGCCATCGACAGCGAGCTGACGCTCGAAGGACTGGGATCCGGCTAGCGCTGGGCTTTCGCGGCGGGCGCCTACAGGCACAGAAAGATCAGGAATCGAGAAGCGCGGGCTCACGTGCCGCGGCTAGGGTGAAGGCCGGAAGCCGATGAGCAAGGCCACGAGCAGCGACAGCAAGCCACGGGCGCAGCAGGCCGCCGACAGCCACGACTCGATCCGGGTTCACGGCGCCCGGGTCAACAACCTCAAGGACGTCAGCATCGAGATCCCCAAGCGCCGGATGACGGTGTTCACGGGCGTCTCGGGCTCCGGCAAGAGCTCGCTGGTGTTCGGCACGATCGCGGCAGAGTCCCAGCGGCTGATCAACGAGACCTACAGCGCCTTCGTACAGGGCTTCATGCCGACGCTGGCACGGCCGGAGGTCGACGTGCTGGCGGGGCTGACGACGGCGATCGCGGTCGACCAGCAGCGGATGGGCGGCGACACCCGCTCGACGGTCGGTACGGCCACCGACACGGGCGCGATGCTGCGGATCCTCTTCAGTCGCCTGGGCAAGCCCCACATCGGCTCGCCCAACGCCTTCTCCTTCAACGTTCCCTCCGTGCGGGCCAGCGGCGCGATCACCGTCGAACGGGGTGCCGGCAAGACCGTCACGAAGACGTTCACGCGGGCCGGGGGCATGTGTCCGCGCTGCGAAGGCAGGGGCAGCATCTCCGACATCGACCTGACCCAGCTCTACGACGACACCAAGTCCCTGAACGAGGGCGCGCTCACGATCCCCGGCTACAAGCCCGGCGGCTGGAACTACCGCCTCTACAGCGCGTCGGGCTTCGTCGACCCCGACAAGGCGATCCGTAGATACACCAAGAAGGAGCTGCAGGACTTCCTCCACCACGAGCCCGTGCGGATGAAGATCGCGGGCATCAACATGACCTACGAAGGGCTCCTGCCGAGGGTCCAGAAGTCGATGCTCACAAAGGACAGAGAGTCGCTGCAGCCCCACGTTCGGGCGTTCGTGGATCGGGCCGTCACCTTCGCCGACTGCCCCGACTGCGAAGGCACGAGGCTGAGCAGGGAGGCCCGCTCGTCGAAGATCGGGGGAGTCGACATCGCCGAGGCCTGCGCGATGCAGATCAGCGACCTGGCCGACTGGGTCCGAGCTCTGAAGGAGCCCTCGGTGGCGCCTTTGCTGAAGGCCATGCAGGAGACCCTGGACTCCTTCACCGAGATAGGGCTCGGCTACCTGTCGCTGGACAGGCCGTCGGGCACGCTCTCGGGCGGCGAGGCGCAGCGGGTGAAGATGGTCGGGCACCTCGGCTCATCGCTGACCGACGTTACCTACGTCTTCGACGAGCCGACGACGGGCCTACACCCGCACGACGTCCAGCGGATGAACGACCTGCTGCTGCGCCTGCGGGACAAGGGCAACACGGTGCTCGTGGTGGAGCACGAGCCCGAGACGATCGCGGTCGCCGACCATGCCGTCGACCTCGGCCCGGGCGCCGGCAGGGACGGGGGGACAGTCTGCTTCGAGGGCACCGTCGAGGGACTGCGGAGGAGCAAGACGGTTACGGGCCGCCACCTGGATGACCGGGCGGCGCTCAAGGACGCCGTCCGCTCGCCGACGGGCTCGCTGGCGATACGCGGCGCGAGCACGCACAACCTGCGCCAGGTCGACGTGGACATCCCGCTGGGGGTGCTCGTCGTCGTCACGGGCGTCGCGGGATCGGGCAAGAGCTCGCTGGTGCACGGCTCGATCCCTCCCGACGCAGGGGTCGTGTCGATCGACCAGCGCTCGATCCGCGGCTCGCGGCGCAGCAACCCCGCCACCTACACGGGCCTGCTCGAGCCGATCCGCAAGGCCTTCGCGAAGGCCAACGGCGTCAAGCCGGCCCTGTTCAGCTCCAACTCCGAGGGCGCCTGCCCCAACTGCAACGGGGCGGGCGTCGTCTACACCGACCTGGCTGTCATGGCCAGTGTCGCGACGACCTGCGAGGAGTGCGAGGGCAAGGGCTTCGAGCCGGCCGTCCTCAAACACCGCCTGGGCGGGCGCGACATCAGCGAGGTGCTGGCGATGTCCGTGTCGGACGCGGGCGAGTTCTTCGGGGCAGGCGCTGCGAGCACCCCTGCCGCTCAACCCATCCTCGCGCGGCTCGCCGACGTCGGGCTCGGCTACCTGAGCCTCGGCCAGCCGCTGACGACGCTCTCCGGCGGCGAGCTGCAGCGCCTGAAGCTGGCTACGCACATGGGGGAGAAGCGATCCGGGCCGGCTGACCTGTACGTCCTCGACGAGCCCACCGCCGGCCTGCACCTGGCCGACGTCCAGCATCTGCTGGGGCTGCTCGACAGGCTCGTCGACACGGGCAAGTCGGTCATCGTCGTGGAGCACAGCCAGGCCGTCATGGCACACGCCGACTGGATCGTCGACCTCGGCCCCGGCGCCGGCCACGAGGGCGGACGGATCGTCTTTGAGGGAACGCCCGCGCAACTGGTGGCGGACCGATCGACGCTCACAGGGCAGCACCTGGCGGCTTACGTGGAGGGGTGAGGCGCTCCGAAGCGATGCGGTGGATGACGATCAGGGTCAGCCGTCCCACACGCGATCGCTTTGCCAGGCTGGCGCAGGCAACGGGCCGTTGAGAGCGGCGTATTGCGTGACAGCTCGTCGTGAACCATCGGCGAGGCGAGGTACGGCTGGGTCGAGGTCAGCTACTCGAAGTACTTACAAGCTCCGCCAGACCCGAGTGACGATGGACGAGGGTCCAACTCACCTCTCCACATCCAATTTATATGCGGTAGGGGGGCTTGAATCAAGCCCCCGGGTGTGCCCCATAATCGCCCGCCGATGACCAGCAGCGGCGATACAGGAGGCGCGAGATGGGTGTGAACGAGGGGGCTGTCGTAATCGTTGGAGCGGGCCCGACGGGCATGATGCTGGCGGCTGAGCTGACGCTGGCAGGCGTCGACGTGGCGATCCTCGAGCGGCGCGCCGGCCGGGAGCTCGAGAGCTCACGAGCGGGCGGACTGCACTGCCGCACGATCGAGATCTTCGACCAGCGTGGGATCGCCGATCGATTCCTGGCGGAGGGGAAGGCGATGCAGGTCGCGGGCTTCTCGATGATCCGGCTGGACATCAGCGACTTCCCGACCCGCCACCCGTACGGGCTCGCTCTCTGGCAGAAGCACATCGAGCGGATCATGGCCGGCTGGGTGCAGGAGCTCGCCGTCCCGATCCAGTGGGGACAGGAGGTGACCGGCTTCTCCCAGGACGACGCCGGGGTGGAGATCGAGCTTTCCGGCGGCGAGTGGCTGCGAGCGCAGTACCTCGTCGGCTGCGACGGAGGGCGCAGCATCGTCCGCAAGACCGCGGGCATCGAGTTCCCCGGCTGGGAGCCGACCAGCAGTTCGCTGGTCGCGGAGGTGGAACTGGCCGAGGAGCCGGAATGGGGCCTGCGACTGGACGAGAAGGGGACCCACGGCATAAGCAGGCTCGAGGAGGGAGAGACGGTGCGGCTCGTCGTCAGGGAGCAGCACGTTGGGCCGACGGGCGAGGCGACCCTGCGGGAGCTGAGCGAGGCGATGGTCGCCGTCTGGGGCAGCGACTACGGCGTGCACAGCCCGACCTGGATCTCCCGGTTCACCGATGCGACGAGGCAGGCCGCCTCCTACCGCGAGGGCCGGGTGCTGCTGGCGGGCGACTCAGCCCACGTGCATTCGCCTGTGGGCGGGCAGGGTCTCGGCACGGGTGTGGAGGACGCGGTGAACCTGGGGTGGAAGCTCGCCCAGGTGGTCAACGGGACCTCGCCGGCAAGCCTCCTGGACACCTACCAGGCCGAGCGCCACCCAATCGCCGCCAGGATGCTGCGCAGCACCATGGCCCAGACTGCCCTGCAGCGCTCAGACGCACGTCTCGACGCCCTGCGGGAGACGATGACCGAGCTGCTGGGCATGGACGAGCCACGCAGGCGGTTCGCCGGGATGACGTCCGGGCTCGATCGTCGCTACGACCTCGGCGAGGGACACCCGCTGCTGGGGCGCCGCATGCCCGATCTCGACCTCACGACCGCCGAGGGGCCCCTGCGGGTCTTCACGCTGCTGCACGATGCCCGGCCGCTGCTGCTCAACCTCGGCGAGCCCCGCGGCTTCGACGCCGCCCCATGGGCCGATCGGGTACGGGCGATCGACGCCGAGCATCACGGTGAGTGGGAGCTTCCGGTGGTGGGGGCGGTCGCTGCTCCCACGGGTGTGCTGGTCAGACCGGACGGGCACGTGGCGTGGGTGGGGGAGGGCACCCACAGCGGGCTCGCCGACGCGCTGACGAGGTGGTTCGGGCCACCCGCCCTCTCGCTCGACTAGGCCGCCGTCAAGGTCCGCAGCTCCCCGAGCGACTCGTCGATCAGACGTGGCAGGGCGTGCGGATCCTCCTGGTCAACCCAGCGCGCGAACGCGACGTGAAAGATCGTCATCCCCGTCTGCGCTGCCAGGCCGGCGGCCTCCTCCGGAACGCCGCGGTCGCACAGGACGGCGGCGATCGAGTCGGCCAGCGAGGACAGCTTGATCAGCTCACGCTCCCGCAGCTCCGGGTTGGCGGCGATGATCGCGTGGCGCCGGCACGCGAACTCGTGGCGCTGGGCGAACATCGGACCGGCGGCGTGGAGCCCGGCCACGACCGCCTCGATCGGCGTCGCCGACGCAGGAGCGGCCGCTGTTGCCTCCACAAGCAGATCACGCAGTTCGTCGGACCCCGCGAACAGGACCTCTCGCTTGTCTGCGAAGTAGCGGAAGAACGTCCGCTTGGTCAGCCCGGCCCGCTCGGCGATCTCAGCGACCGTCGTGGCGTCGTAGCCCCGCCCCGAGAACAGCGTGAGCGCCGCCTGCACGAGGCGGACGCTGGCTTCTGGTTGCCATCTGCCCATGATCAGAGCCCATGATGACACGTAGTGACATGGCGTGCTAGGGTGATAACACCAAGTGACATCAGGCTTGCTTGGCGATCACCATCGACCACCTGGAGGAACCCCATGCGCGTATTCGTCACCGGCGCGTCCGGACACATCGCATCGGCAGTCATACCCGAGCTGCTGGGCGCAGGCCATCAGGTGCTTGGCCTGGCTCGCTCCGAGGATTCCGCGGCGGCAGTCGCAGCACTCGGCGCTGAGGTCCAGCGCGGCGACCTGGACGACGCCGAGGGAGTTGCCGGTGCGGCTGCGGAGTGCGACGGCGTCATCCACCTGGCCTTCAAGCATGAGGCGATGCGCACCGGCGACTTCATGGGCGCTGTCGCTGCCGACCTCGCCGTCGTGCAGGCGATCGGTGCTGCACTGCTCGGAACGGACAAGCCCTTCGTGAACACGGGCGGGACGTTGATGCTGGCGATGGGAGGCGTCACGGGGCGCCCGGGCACGGAGGAGGACGTGGTGGCCGGAGGTCCGCGGACCGACTCGGCCAATGCGACGATCGCGATGGGGGAGAGCGGCGTGCGCTCGTCGGTCCTCAGGCTGCCGCCGCTCGTCCACAGCGACCTGGACCACCACGGCTTCCTGCCGACCCTGATCTCGCTGGCGCGCGAGCACGGGCATGCCGCCTATGTCGGCGACGGGGCCAACCGCTGGCCCGCAGTGCACACCCGCGACGCTGCCCGGCTCTACAGGCTGGCGCTGGAGTCCGCGCCCGCCGGCTCGACCCTCCATCCCGTCGGGGACGAAGGCGTCCCGTTCCGTCAGATCGCCACGTCGATCGCAAGCAAGCTGGATGTCCCGGCGATCAGCGTCACGGCAGAGGAGGCGCCGGAGCACCTCGGCTTCCTGGCGGCCTTCGCGCACCTGGACAACCCGACCTCCAGCGCGCTGACCCGCAAGCTGCTGGACTGGGAGCCGACCCACCCGGGGCTGATCGCAGACATCGAGGAAGGCCACTACTTCGCGTGAGAGCCTGCTCTGGCTGCGCAACGGCAGGACGAGGCCCGACGTAGAATCGCGGCCGTGCCGTTCACGCTCAGGAACCTCAGAGAGGACGTGGCGGATCTCGGATCGAACTTCGACGGCTCGCCGGGCCTGCGGTTTCACCATGCGAGCAAAGCGCTTGAGCTCGAGCAGTCCGGTCTGAGCTATCAGCGCCTACCTCCCGGCTACCGATTCCCCTACGGCCACACGCACAAGCAGCAGGAGGAGGTGCTCGTAGTCGTGGGTGGGAGCGGGCGGATGAAGCTCGACGACGAGATCGTCGAGGTCCAGAAGTGGGACGCCGTGCGCGTTCCGCCTGGCACATGGCGAGGTTACGAGGCCGGGCCGGACGGCCTGGAGATCCTCGTCTTCGGCGCGCCCAGCCTCGGTGAGAACCCCCGGGAAGACGTGGAGGGCCGGCGAGACTGGTGGGCTGACTGACCGTCCCCTACCCGATCCGTTCGTCAATCCCGATGTGGACGGTCTCGCCGATCGCCTTGCGCGGCTGCCGTCGCGGTCCGGCTGTCCCAGCGGTCGTGATAGCCGCGTATGCCGAAGAGCTTTGCGAGCACCCATAGAGGCGGAAGGATCAGGTTCTGGATCCAGATCGGCGGTGAGGTCGCGCGACTCTCGTGACGGAACCGCCAGACGGTGGCGCCAAGTTGCAGCGGGTTCCGCGGCGCGCCGCGGGACGTGGTCTTGCCTTCACTCGCGAGGCCGGCGAAGGCCTCGAAGAGCTCCTTCATACCGAGCGCCGGACGGAGCTCGATCGTGCCGGTGACCTCTACCGATCCCTGATTGCTCTCGGAATGAGGCACGCCCGCCGGTACGTCGAGCGTCTCCCCGGCCCTGACTACGCGCGTCTCGCCGTTGACGGTGAAATGGGCTTCGCCCGCCGTGATCGTGAAGCGCTCCAGTTGGTGAGGGTGGATGTGCTCGGTGATCGCACCACCGGGCTGGCTGCGCCAGTTGAGGCGCAACACGTCTTCGTCGGCGTCCTGTGGGATTGAGGTGAACTGGATCGACTCGCCGGTGGCGGGGTTGGAGAACTCGCGGAAGGCCGGCGTGGGGGAGCCCGCGGCAGTCACGATTCGGTCCGTCGGTCGGCGTGGGCGGACGAGTCGTTCCGGCCGCGATACCAGGCGACCGTTGCCGCGATCGCGGCTGCCATCGGCGTCCCTGCCGGTCCGAATGTGGACTCGTACTTGGTTGTGTCGAGCACGAAGGGAGCTTCGAACTCGTAGGTCATCTCGACCAGCTCGCGGATCATCGGGTTGAACAGGCCGAGCGCGCGTACGGCGAGCCTCGGCGGCGAGCGCACGCCGACGGGGTGTCCCAGGTCGCCTGCGACGAGCCCGAGCAGCTCTCGGGTGGTCATGGTCTCCGGCCCGGGCAGGTGCCACACCTCGCCGGCGGCGCGCTCGTCGGTGCCGAGCGTGGCCAGGCCGTCGGCGACGTCGGGGACGTAGCTGTAGGTGTGGAGGAGGTCAGGGTTGCCGATGAAGTCCGCTCGCCTTCCCGCCACTGCGTTGGCGAAGACACGCTCACCCAGCGATGACTCGGTGACACCGGCGCCAAAGAAGTCCGACGCCCGGCCGATCGCGATGTGGATGCGACCTGCCGCGGCGGCCTCGAGCAGTTCCTCGGTCATCAGTGCACGCGTCCGGCCCTTGACGGTCCTCGCAGCCAGTGGGAGATCCTCGGTCATAGGGACTCCTCCGGTCGGGGCGTAGCCGTAGACGTTCTCCAGGCTCACCAGCAGAGCGCCGGTACGCTCAGCAGCATCGATCACCCCACGCTGCAGCGGCGGAAACTGCTCCCGCCAATCCGTGTACGGAGCATTGAGGCACTGGTAGACGACCGAGGCGCCGACGGCGGCAGCGGCCGCCGACCCCGGGACGCTCGCGTCGGCCGCCCGCCATTCGATCCCATCGGCCAATCCCGCCGGCTGGCTCCGTGACACGACTCGCACAGCCAGACCGCGTCCGGCCAGCCGCCCCGCGAGAGCACGTCCCACCTGGCCGGCGCCGAACACGACGTGCAGCTGTCGGCCGCTCACAGCAGTGCTCCAGCTGACCCGAGAGCGCCGCCGGGCTGGGGCTCCTGCGTCATCGCCCGAACCGAAGCCAGGTCGTGAAAGCCCGCCAGTGCCGTACCGAGCAGGAGCGCTCCGGCACCGATGCCCGTGGTTGCCACGAGTGCGGTGCCTGACATGGTCGCCACGAGGATCACGGGGCCGATCGTCAGCGCACAGCCGACGGCCCTATAGCGGCGCACCGACAGCTCGCGGTCCAGCCAGAGCAGCAGCGGTCCGATCGTGATCGCGATCGACGGCAGCACCCAATCCGAATGTCCGGTGGAGCTGACGATCACCGGCAGGACGATGGCCGCTGCGAACTCGATGACCGTGGCGAGAGTGACCCGCCGCTCGATCCTCTTGCCATCGGGAGCTCTCGGCCGGGGTGCCACGCCGGCAGCGAACCTGATCCCGTAGAAGAACACGCCGATTGCCAGAAGGCCGAACAGGCCAAGCAGCACATTCCCCGCGTCCCCTCCGACCACCGCGCTACCCCGCACCAACCAGAAGGCCGCGAAAGTGGCCTGGATCAATCCACCCACCCATCGCACGCGCTTGGACCACGGCGTGAGCGGCTCACCCCGCACAGCGTTCTCGGCGCCTGGGTCGTCGACGACGACCTCGAATGCTGCTGCGTCCATGATGGTTCCTTCCAGTAGCTTGACGATCATGAATGTACTACTGTACATGTACGTTTGTCAAGGCAATCCGCTATGTTGCTCGCCATGCACTCTCCACAGCAACGAAAGCGCAACCCACGCGGCGAAGGGGACAGGCTGCGAGCCGCCCTGATGGAGGCCGCACGAGACCTGCTGCTCGAGCTCGGCGACCAGTCGAAGCTCTCCGTCCGTGCTGTCACAGCCCGGGCAGGAGTCAGCCCCAACGCGCTGTACATCCACTTCGCCTCCAAGGACGAGCTACTCGACGCCGTGATGAACGCCAGCTACAAGGAATGGCGAGCAGTCCTCAACGGAGAGGTCCCGGAGGACGCCGAACCGATGGAGCAGCTTCGCGCCTACTGCCGGGGCTACTTCCGGTTCGCCCACGAGCGCGCCGGGATCTTTCGCGTCATGTTCATGACCACGATCCGCGAGGGCGTCCCGGTTCCCGTTCGCGGCGGACCCGTCGGGGAGGACGAGGGCGTCGATTCCTTCAACGACTTCCTCGCGATCGTCACCCGATGCCTCCCTGACGACGTGGATGCGTTCTCGCAAACCGCGTACCTCTGGGCCGGCCTCCACGGACGCGCCACGCTCGGGGACGCCATACCCACCTTCCCGTGGCCATCTGTCGACGAGTACATCGAGCGGATGATCCAGCTCCACATCACCGGGCATGCTGCCCAAGCACCCAGCCGATAGACCATAGGCGTTGGGCCGGCCGGCCCGCAGACCCCCAGAAGCCGTCTAGCGTCGGCGAAGCGGCGCTTGGAGGACCTGCTCGCCGTAGCTCGTGTCGGCCGGGTTGAGGTTGACGCCGGGCTGGACGATCTCGTCGATGCGATCGAGGATCCCCGGGTCGAGCGCGAGATCGGCGGCGGGCAGCTGGCTGTCCAGTTGCTCCATCGTGCGGGGTCCAATGATCGCCGAGGTGACGGCCGGGTGATTGGCCACGAACGCGATCGCGAGCTCGATCAGCGAGACACCGGCTTCGCCGGCGACGGCTGCGAGTTGCTCGACGGCTTCCAGCTTGCGCTGGTTCTCCGGCAGAGACATGTCGAAGCGCGCCGCCAGCCGCTGCCGCGCCGGGGAGGTCGGCGAGCTGTCGACGCTCCAGCTACCCGACAGCCAGCCACCGGCCAGGGGGGAGTAGGTGAGGATGCCCATGCCGTGCCGCCGGGCGGTGGGGAGCACGTCGAGCTCGATGCCGCGAACGAGGATCGAGTACGGCGGTTGCTCTGTGCGGAAGCGCTCGAGGCGCCGCTCGCGAGCGGCCCACTGCGCCTCGACGATCTCGCCGGCGGAGAACGAGGAGGAGCCGATGTAGCGAACCTTGCCCTGCTGGACGAGGTCGGTGAGCGCGCCGAGCGTCTCGTCGATGTCGGTTTCGGGGTCGGGACGGTGCATCTGGTAGAGGTCGATCCAGTCGGTGCCCAGGCGCCGGAGCGAGTTCTCGACCTCGGCGATGATCCAGCGACGCGACACGCCACGGCGGTTTGGCTGCTCGCCCATGGGTCCCCAGAACTTGGTCGCCAGAACGACGTCGTCGCGACGGTCCCTGAGGGCCTTGCCGACGATCTCCTCAGACTCGCCGGCCGAGTAGACGTCTGCGGTGTCGAGGAAGTTGACGCCGGCGTCCAACGCGCGGTGGATGATGCGGACCGAGTCGTCGTGGTCGGGATTGCCCCAGGCGCCGAACATCATCGTGCCGAGGCACAGCTTCGAGACGTGGACGCCGGTGCGTCCGAGTGGGCGGTATTCCATGGTGCTCCTCGAGTTGTCGGGTGGCGCCCAGCCAGGGCTGCGGTCAGTCGCCGATGCCCGGGGCGGCGGCATACTCCTCGTCGGTGACGTGCCGGCCCCAAGTGACAGCCCGCCCCTCCTCGTTCTGCTGCATCGCGATGTGGGCCATGAAGCGATTCGGCGCAGCACCGTGCCAGTGGTTCTCGCCCGGCTCGAAGAACACTCGGTCGCCGGGGCGGATCGCCTCGACCGGTCCGCCTTCGCGCTGGCAGTGGCCAACGCCCTCGGTGACGTAAATGGTCTGGCCGTGCGGGTGGGTGTGCCAGGCGGTGCGAGCGCCCGGCGTGAAGTGCACGAGCGCCGCGGCGAACGTCGAACTGCCCCCGGGCGCAGCGACTGCGTCGATGTAGACGTCGCCGGTGAACCAATCGGCTGGGCCCCTGGTGGTGTCGATGCTGCTGCGGGTTATCTGCATAGCGGTCCTATTCGTCGGTGGTTTTGCTCGCGGGCTCAGGGGTGGCGCTCCAGCCGGCGAGCAAGTCGAGTGCCTCGGCGGAGCGGCCCTTCGCCGGCGGAGACGTCCATGACCTCGTGCTCGAGCTCGAGCTCGCCCACGACCGGGTCGGGCGCGACGGCTGCTGAGGAACTCGGCGATCTCGGTGGCGGTGTCCACGGAGATCAACATACCCCTCTGACAGCGGCGCAAAGGTGCCCTGCCAGTGACCCTTTCACAGGGCCGCTCGGATTCGCCGGACGCAGCGGCCCAGAGACCCCTCCGACGCGGTCGTGCGCGTCTCGCCGGCCGTCAACGGGCGTTATGGTGCCAGCGCATGAGCAACGCGTTCGAACCCGAGTGGCAGGGGGAGAGAGGCGGCAACCGCGTTGCCAGGGTGGGCGCGGCCGCCGGCTCGCAGCGCCTCGGCGCGAGCATCGTCGAGCTGGCATCGGGCGCGCTCAGCAGCCCCCACCACCTTCACCACGCCAACGAGGAGCTGCTGATTGTGCTCAGCGGCACGCCTGAGCTGCGTACGCCCGACGGGCTTCGTGAGTTGCGGCCCGGCGAGGTCGTCTCGTTTCCGCGCGGTCCTGAGGGCGCCCACCGGCTGCGCAACGCGTCGTCGGAGCCCTGCCGGCTCCTCTTCATATCCGAGATGAACTTCCCCGACATCGTCAGCTACCCCGACACGGGCACCACGCTCGCCGTGATCGCCCCGACCGCCCGACTGGCATTCCCCGGCGCCAGCGACGGGCCGTTGACTGACCTCATTGCTGCAGCGTTCGATGCCGACCCGGGCAGCGCCTCGTGATGCCCCCGCACGTGCTCCGCGCCGAGCGTCAGAGCGTCGCGCCGGTCGCAGACGCCGAGGGCGTGCTCGCAGGACGGATGTTCTGGTTCACCCGGAAGCGGTTGTCCGGGTCGTAGATGCCCTTGATCTGCGCCAGCCGATCGTAGTTGTGGCGGTAGCTCGCCCGCACCCGCTCCTCGCCCTCGTCCATCATCATGTTCACGTAGGCGCCACCGGCGGAGTAAGGGTGAAGCGCCTCGAAGTATTCGACGCACCAGCGGCGGATGAGCTCCGCGTTGGCGGGGTCGGGGTCGACGCCGGCAAAGACCGAGCCCCAGACCGCGTCGCGGTAGCTCCACGGGGTGTCGGACGGGCCGACGTCGTGGGCAGCCCCGTCGATCGGGTACAGGTGCATCGTCGACTGCCACGTCGGCATCTCACCGCCGAACTTGGCGTGCGCCGCGACGGCGGCGTCGGGTATATCCTTGACGAAATCGGCGCGCCAGTACCACTGGTCGCCGGCAGGGTAGACGGGGTCGAAGGCGCCCTGAAGAGCGGGAAGGGGCATCGGCTGGACAGCGTGCAGCAAAGGCTCCGGCAGGACGCCCAACAGCGGGGCCATCGCCTCGGCGGCGTCGTCGGGAGCGCCCGAGTAACACCAGACCACCCCGCAGACTTTGCGGAGATGCAGCTCCTCGGGGAACGGCGGCGCCGGCGGTACTGATGCGAAGGCGAAGAAGCCGTTGAGCTCGCGCGGGGCGTTCGGCAGGAAGTCTCGGTAGGCGGCCAGCACCTCGGCGCCCTGCTCGACCGGCCAGAAGGTCGGGCCGCCGACGACCGTCGAGATCTCGTGCAGCCGGAACAGGAACGAGGTGACGACGCCGAAGTTGCCGCCTCCGCCCCGGATCGCCCAGTAGAGGTCGGGGTGCTCGTCCGCGGCGGCACGGACCGTCTCGCCGCTCGCGAGCACGACCTCGGCCTCGATCAGGTTGTCGATCGTGAGACCGCACTTGCGGGTCAGGTGCCCAAGGCCGCCACCCAGCGTGAGACCGCCGACGCCGGTGGTCGAGATGATCCCGCTCGGTGTCGCCAGTCCGTGCTCGTTGGTCGCGGCATCCACTTCACCCCAGGTGCAGCCACCGCCGACCCTCGCCGTCCGGGCGCCGGGATCGACTGTAACTCCCTTCAGGCCCGAGAGGTCGAGAACCACGCCGTCATCGCACGTTCCCAGCCCGCCGCCGTTGTGGGCTCCACCGCGCACGGCCAGCAGGAGGTCGTGGTCGGCGGCGAACGAGACGACCTTTGCGACGTCGCCGGAGTCGCTGCAACTCGCGATCAGCGCAGGGTGCCGGTCGATCATCGCGTTGTACACCTTGCGGGCCTCGTCGTAGCCGGGATCCGCGGGGCCTGCAAGCCGTCCCTGGAATCCGTGCATCTCGCTGCGGGCCGTGTGCATCAAGGCGGCGGTGGTGCTCATGTGATCCCCCTGTCGGTCGTCTCAAGTTGTTACGGCCGAGCCTACGGCGCTCGAATGTGGACGTCATGACTTGAGCTGACCCAATTCGAATGCTCGGGTCTCGATCGATCTTTGGCGGGGATGGTCAATACTGACTATCGTCCTTCTATGGAGCCGGAGATCGTTGAGCTTCCGGACCCGCTGCGCCCGACCCCGATCTCCCCGTTCGTCGGCCGCGCAGCAGAGCTCGAGAAGCTCCGAACGCTGATGCCGCGGGCCGCAGGGGAGAGGCGCCGCGTTGCACTGCTCGCGGGCGAGCCGGGTGCCGGGAAGAGCCGTCTGGCGCGTGAGTTCGCCGCCCAGGTCGCGATCGAAGGCGTGCTTGTGCTCTACGGCGCCTGCGACGCGGTGGTGCGAACGCCATACGGGCCGTTCGTCGAGGCACTCGAAGGCCTTGTGCGGGTAATAGACGAGGCACAGCTGCGTACGGCGCTGGGAGCCGGCGGCGGCGAGCTGACGCGGCTGCTGCCCGACCTGTCCGCCCAGGTCGGCGGGCTGGCGCAACCGGTGAAGGCCGACGCCGATACCGAGCGCCATCGTCTCCACATGGCGGTTGCTGACGTGCTTGCGAACGTCAGCCACACAAGGCCGATACTGCTCGTACTGGAGGACGGGCACTGGGCGGACCCCACGACGCTTCTGCTCCTGCGACACCTGGCGCGCTCCGCCTGGAGCGCGCGGCTGCTGATCCTCGCGACCTTCCGCGACAGCGAGGCCGATATGCCCGCGGAGCTCTCCGAGGCGCTTGCCGACCTGCGTCGCTCCGATGACGTCGTGCGGATGCGCCTGGAGGGGCTGTCGGCGCCGGAGGTCTCCGACCTGGTCGTCCGTGCCGCCGGAAGCGACCCCGACCCCGAGCTTCACGAGCTTGCAACCACGATCCACGATCTCACCGCCGGCAACGCCTTCCTCGTATGCGAGCTCTGGCGCGCGGCGGTGGAGACGGGAGTAGTCGAGATCGCCGGTAGGAACGTGAGGGTGACCCGGCCGCTCTCCGAGTTCGGCACGCCCGAAAGCGTCCGCGAGGTTGTCAACCAGCGGCTGTCTCGCCTGGGCCCGGCAACCATCGAGCTGCTCGAGCTCGCGGCAGCCGCCGGGCCGGAGTTCGAGCTGGAGCCGGTCCGCCGCGCCGCCGACATAGCCGAGGCCGAGCTTCTCGCCGCACTCGAGGAGGCGATCGGGAGCGGAATGATCGAAGAGATCCACGCTCAGAGACTGGCCTGCCGCTTCACCCATGAGATCGTCCGGCGGGCGCTCTACGACCGACTCTCGCGACTTCGGCGAGCCGAACTGCATCTCCGCGTGGGGGAAGCGCTCGAGAGCGCAGGTGCGGACTCCGACCGCGCACTCGCGGATCTCGCGCATCAATTCGGCGCAGCGGCCCCGTTCGGCGGGACCGAGCGGGCGATCGACTACAACCTCCGCGCGGCGCGGGCGGCGAGCGCCGCGCTTGCCTTCGACGACGCCGCCATGCGGCTGCGGACTGCAATCGAGATCGGTATCCAGGGCGAGCCCGAGCGCGCCGGCGCCCTGCTCGAGCTGGGCGCTGCCAACCATCGGGCGGGCAAGGCGACCGACTCGCTGGACGCCTTCGCGGCGGCGGCCGAGATCGGTCGTGCGCTCGACAACGGGGAACTGCTGGCCCGCGCAGCGATCGGATACGAGGATGCGTGCTGGCGCCCCGGGGTCATACGACGCGATGTGATCGAGCTGCTCGAGGAGGCGCTCGCGGCCGTCGATGACAGCAGCGACGAGCTGCGGATTCGCCTGCTGGCAGGACTTTCGAGGGCACTCAACTTCGCGGGCGACCGCGAGCGTGGGGCGCTCGTGCGCGACAGCGCCATCGCGCTGGCCAGGCGATACGACGATCGCGCGGGACTCGCCAAGGTGTTGGTCGGCTCCTACTGGGCGCGCGGCACGACCCCCCTGGAGGAGATCCTCTCGATGCTCACCGAGGCGAGAGACCTGGGGCAGACGCTGGGGGACGTAGAGATGCAAACGGATGCCATGGCGTGGCGTGCGCCGACCTTCGTGGCCCTCGGCGACCTCGATTCCGCTCGTGCCGAGGTGGCTGCTCTGCTCGAGATGGCCGAGCACACGGCGCAGCCGTTCATGCACCACGTGGCCGAGCACTACGGATCCGCGATCGCTCTCTGCGACGGAAACCTCGCGGATGCCGAGGCGATGGCGGGGCGCTCGCACGACTGGGCCCGGCTCCTGACCGGTCGCGATGCATCCGGTACGCACGGCATCCTGATGTTCGGCGTTCGCCGCGAGCAGGGTCGCCTGGCAGAGCTCGCGCCGGTTATCCGGATCCTTGCGGGCGGGGACGAGCGGGAGGGCCCATGGCGGCCCGGGCTTGCCGTCGTGCTCGCCGAGCTGGGCATGGAGCGCGAGGCAAAGCGCGAGCTCGCGAGGATCGCCGCCGAGGGCATCGACGGCTATCAGGCATCGCTGTGGCTGGCCACGCTCACCTACCTGGCCGACGCCTGTGCCGCGGTCGACGACGAGGGGATCGCGGCGATCGTCTACCCCGAGCTGAAGCCGCTCGCGGGGACCAATGTGATGATCGGCCACTTGGTCGCCTGCTACGGAGCCGCCGATCGCTATCTGGGCATGCTCGCCGCGACGCTGGGGGAGCCGCAGCGAGCGGAGGAGCACTTCGAGCAGGCGATGGAGCAGAACAAGCGGATGGGAGCTTCAACCTGGGTGGCGCACACGGCGTACGAGTACGGGCGCTTTCTGCTCGGACGAGGGCGCGGCGCCCGCGACCGCGCGCAGGCGCTGCTTGGAGAAGCCGCCGGCCTGGCCGAGCGGATCGGGATGGAAGGACTGCTCGCCAAGATCCGCCTGCTCGGCGTGCCCACCTCCGACGTCCTCCCAGACGGGCTCTCCCCGCGCGAGGCGCAGATCCTGAAGCTGGTCGCCACAGGGCTCAGCAACCGTGAGATCGGCCGAGAGCTGACGATCAGCGAGCACACCGTCGCCAACCACATCCGAAACATCCTGCGCAAGACCGATTGCGCCAACCGCACCGAGGCAGCGTCCTACGCTCACCGGCAGGGACTCGCCTCTCGGTGAGCAGGGATCGTCGCTAGGATCAGCCGATGGCCCTGTATGTGATCGAGCGCAGCTTCGCCGATCAGCTCGACCTCACGGATGCCGACGTCGATTTGATCGAGGAGATCAACAGCGACGAGGGAGTCCGCTGGCTGTTCTCGTTTTTGAGCGCCGACCGGCGACGCACCTATTGCCTCTATGAGGCACCGTCGCCGGACGCGATATTGGCCGCCGCGCAGAAGGCGAACGTCCCGGCCGATGCGGTCGTCGAGGTGAGCCCGGCGACGCCGCAGTTCGCGGGCCGCCTGCGCGACTGGGCCGACGCCGTACGTTGAGCCGGCCCCAGTCTCACACGGACGAGACAAGCCGCCTAGTGAGATTTCGTCTCAGATGATGAGGCGCCGCAGCATCCAAGCTCAAACTGATGCACTACCCCACCACGCTCGATAATCGTCGTTATGTGTAGTTGGATGTCAGGAAGCACGTCCACGCGCAAGTGCGCACGCCCTCCTACCGCGCGAGGAGCCTTTCGCAGACGGCCTGGAGATCCTCGGCCCGTTCGCGCAGCATCGTGCGAGCCGACGCTTCGAGCGCTGCAATGTTGGCCGCGCCGGCGTTGTCCATGGCCTGCTCGGATTCGGCCAAGGTCACTTGGAACCGGTGGTAGCAACCCGGGTCGAGGATCTGATCGAGTTGGTAGCCGACCGTCTCCGTGACGCCGTCGAAGACCACGTCGAGGACGTGCAGGCCCCAGCCGATCAGTCCCCAGCCCTTGGCGCTGCGGTAGCTCAGAGCCTTCGTGAGTTCGCCTGTCCCGAGCGACACGACCAGAGTGCCCGCGACTTCTCCTTTGGCCGACGCCTCGTCGACGAACCCGCACATGCTCGGGTTGTTGGCGAAGACGCCCCCGTCGACGAGCGCTTTCTCGGATGGGCCCGGGCCCGTCAGGCGTACGGGCTTGAAGTATGTCGGCGCCGCTGACGTCGCCAGGGCCACGTCGCTCATCGCGAAGTCGCCGTCCCTCTGCGCCGTCGCCTTGCGGAAGAAGACCGGTTCCCTGCCTTCGATGTCATAGGACGGGACGATGACCTCCGTCAGGGCCTCGCTCAGCCGAGCCTGCCCGAATCGCCCCTCCAGGACCTTGCGACGGCCTCGTTCCGGGTACTTGGGGCCGAACAGCTCTCTGATCTTCCCGCAGAACTCGTGCGGGAAGATCGTCTTGCCCTCCTCGCTGTACATCCTCGCCAGCTCAGACGCTTTGAACTTGGGTCCGCCGTCGGGCCCCGGGCATGTGAGGCCCAGAGCCAGGATGCCGCCCGTGGAGGTGCCGGCGACCACGTCGAAGAGATCGGCGATCGGCCTTTTTGTCAGCCGTTCGATCTCTGCCAGCACGAGTGCCGGTATGACCCCGCGGATGCCGCCGCCGTCGATCGTCAGGATCGCCTTTCCCCGGCTGTCCTCATTCGCTGTGCTCGCCACCGTCTCCCCCCTTCTCCCGCTCCGCCGCCGGAGTCGGAGTCGGATTCCGATTGTCGGGCAGGCTGAGTCTACGTCTGCCCGGCAGTCAGTCAAGGCTTATCGGGGCCACTACAGTGACCCCAACCCCGACGACCTCAGGAGGCAGATCAGATGGCCAACACGCTCTACACCGCCGAGGCTCACGTGACAGGAGGCCGGGCCGAGGGCCATGGCCGCACCAGCGACGGCGCTCTGGAGGTCGACCTGCGCCTGCCCGTCGAGATGGGCGGTCAGGGCGGCGGCACCAACCCCGAGCAGCTCTTCGCCGTCGGCTACGCGGCCTGCTTCGAGGGCGCCCTGGGGGTCGTCGGACGGCGTGCCAAGGCCGAGACCGGCGATGTCCTGATCGACTCCAAGGTGTCGCTCTCGCCTGACGGAAAGGGCGGCTTCCTGCTCGGTGTCGAGCTCGACGTCAACCTGCCGTCCGTCGAGGACGGCGAGCTTGCCCGCCAGCTCGTCAGGGACGCCCACCAGGTCTGCCCCTACTCCAATGCCACCCGTGGCAACATCGAGGTCGTCCTGACCGCCAACGGGCAGCCTGTCGACTGAGCCCGGAGCTCTAGCGGCCGAACGTGCGCAGCAGCTCGCGGGCCTTCGGACCGACCTGGCCCATCAGGCCCCTCGCCTCCTCCAGGCCGGCCCGCAGCTGCTGATCGCCGACCTCCACGGGAAGCATCGAGTCCTGCAACTCGGCAAGCTCCCCGTCGGCCTGGCGGACCTGCTCGGCCGCATCGTCGACCAAGCCCTTCAGGCCCCGCGCCGGCGCTCCCTCGGGAGCCGGCGAGAACTCCCTGCCCGGCAGGCCGCTGCGATCCGCGAACTCCGCATGGCTTCTGCGCAGTCGGCCATAGGCCAGCTGAATCGGGCGGAAGACGCCGTCTTCCAGCAGCTCGGCGATGTGTTCGTCGGCCAGGTCGTAGGCCCCTCCCAGCAGACCCAGCGCCACCGCCAGGTGATCGGCCGCGCCCGCCATCGCGTCGAGGATCTGCTGCCTGCCCTGAGCGCTCGTGTAGGACACCGCGCTGAGGTTAGTCCTCGCCCGGCGCCGCAGCGCCGCCCAGATCTGCCGCCCTCTCCAGCACCTCGTCGATCATCGACTCCGTCAGCCTGCCCGTGAACGTGTTCTGCTGGCTCGGGTGGTAGCAGCCCAGCAGCGTCCAGGGCTCGCCCGGGGACTCGGCTCCGTGACCGAACCGCGGGCGCGGACGCTCCCGCTTGCCCGTCAGCTGCGCCCTCAGGCGCAGGGCCGCGTCCCACGCGAAGGCTCCCAGGCACAGCACCACCCGGACCGACGGGAGCAGGCCCGCTTCGCTCACGGTCCAGGGCAGGCACGCATCGCGCTCCTGCGGTGTCGGCTTGTTGGCCGGGGGCGCGCAGCGCACCGCCGCCGTGATGCGCGCGCCCCTGAGCTTCAGGCCGTCATCGCGCGAGCTCGAGCTAGGCATGCCGGCAAGGCCGGCCCGCCACAGCGCCGCATAGAGGAAGTCACCGGACCTGTCGCCCGTGAACATGCGACCCGTCCTGTTGGCCCCGTGGGCCGCCGGCGCCAGGCCCAGCACCAGCAGCCATGCCCGCGGATCGCCGAAGGCCGGCAGCGGCCTGCCCCAGTACGTCTCCGTCGCGAAGGCCGCCCGGCGCTCGGCCGCCACCTGCTCGCGCCAGGCCACCAGCCGGGGGCAGCGCCTGCACGCAGACACCTCCTCCCCCAGACGTGCCAGATCCTCGTCTCGATGCCGTTGCGCAGTCACGTGGCAGTAGTACCATCGCAAGAGGGATGCAGACGTGGATGTGGATGCTGCTGCTGCTGGCGCTCTTGAAGCTGCCCATAGCTGCCCTCATGTTCTGGATCCCGATGCACTACGACCAGCCCGTGCAGCCTGTCGACTCGACGGACTCCTCCGACGAGGACGGCGGATCCAAGGCGCTTCCCGGCGGGCCCCTGAACCGTCACCCGCGCGGGCCGAGGCCCCGCAGCCCCCGTCGCGGGCCGCACGGCAGCCCCTCCTCCCCGCCCCGCACCCGCACGCCCTGGGGAGATCGTCCTCCCCTGCGCGTCAACGCCAGACGCGAACCGGCCCGCCGGTAGGGGCTCAGCGGTTCCTCTTGCGCTGCCGGCGTGCCGCTTTGGCTTTGGCTCGCCTGTTGCGCATCTCGACCGCTCTGTCGCGCCCGCGCGGGCCGTCCTGGAAGTCGTCGCTCACGCCTGCCGGGGCCACGCGGCGGGCGTCTTTGACGATCACGTAGGCGATGCCCAGCAAGAGCAGGAGCGCCGCGCCCGCGCCGATGAAGATCGTCGACTTGCCCGTCGAGCTGGAGGATTCTTTTTCAGTGCCCGTCTTGGACGTGCTCGTTTCCGACGATGAGCCTTCGCCTTCCGAGGATTCGGCCTGCTGGGAGAGTTCGCTGAGAGAGTTGCTGCCTTCGAAGCCCGCGGCGCGGGCGCCCGAAGCCGCAAACGCCCAGGAGCAACACAGCAGGACGACCGCCGCCAGCAGGCAGGCGCCCGCAGAGCCGTTGGGGCCGAACTTGCTTCTCCTCGATGCCACATCGCGAGCATACCTATTGCACCGCCCCACGCCGAAGGGACGTTTGCCGGCCTGCGAGGACGTTCTCGCGCCTGTGCCGGCAGAGCGGACCGGAGCACGTAGAATGCCGGGCCGATGGCACCCAAACAGCGGCAGATCAAGATCGAGCAACGCGGCGCCCTGGAGGCGATCCAGGCGCTCGAGAAACGGACCGACGAGGAGCTCGAAGCCGAGACCAAATACAAGGCTGCCGCCCTGGCCATCCTCGGCGCTCGCGCCTCCGAGCGCTTCGACGCGGAGTCTGCCCGCGGCTACTTCCAGCGCGCCATCGCCGCCGCCCGCCCGCAGGAAAGGATGCAGCTGCGGCGCATGGCCGACGCCTCGCTGGCGCTTGCCGAACGGCGCGCCGGCGATCTCAAGAACGCCGTCCAGCGGCTCGGGCAGGAGGCCCCGACCGGACGTCAGATGCTGGCCCTGCGCGCCATGGGCCTGCTCATCCCGGCCGCATCCGCCGGCATCTTCGCCCGCATCCGCGGCATCGTCCTGATCATCCTGCTGATCGTCGTCCTGCTCGCCATCGGCCTCGGCATCGTCGAGCTCGTCACCCTGCCCTTCGGCGGGATCGGCGTCGCGCCCGGCATCCTGCTCGGCCTGTTCCTGGTCATCGCAGCCCTCGCCGTGGCGGCAGCCATTGGCCGGCGCAGACGAGATCGCGCCGCCGCCGCACGCTCCTGAGCACCGGCCCTCGGGCGTCTGACACTAGGCTTGCCCCCGTGCCGGACACAGTTCGACTGATCGTCAATCCATCCGCCGGCGGCGGCAGGGCGGCTCGCGTCGCCCCCCTCGCAGAGGCCGCCCTGCGTGCTCGCGGCATCCACGTCGTCAGAGACGACACCCGCGACCTCGGCCACGCCCGCGAGCTGGCCCGCGACGCCGCAGCCGCCGGTGAGACCGTCGTCACCGTCAGCGGGGACGGGCTGATCGGCGTCGTCGCCGACGAGCTTCGCCATATCCCCGGCGCCCAGCTCGGGATCATCCAGGGGGGGCGTGGCAACGACCTCGCGCGCGTGCTCGGCATCCCCGACGACCCCGCCGCGGCCGCCGCCGTCATCGCCGAGGGGAACGCCCGGCCGGTCGACCTCGGGCTGGCGCGGGACGCATCGGGGGAGCAGGCCTTCGTCGGCATCGCCTCGGCCGGCTTCGACAGCGACGCCAACCGCATCGCCAACGAAGCTCCCCCCTGGCTGGGCGGGCTCGTCTACGCCTACGGGGCCCTGCGCGCCCTCGCCGCCTGGCGCCCGGCCCGCTTCGAGATCGAGCTGGACCCGCCCGGCGAGCGCCACGTCCTCGTCGGCTACTCCGTCGGGGCCGCCAACTCCAAGGCCTACGGTGGGGGCATGAAGGCCGCCCCCGACGCCATGCTCGACGACGGCCTGCTCGACGTCGTCGTGCTGGAGAACGCCGGCAAGCTGACCTTCCTGACCCGCATCCTGCCCAAGGTCTTCAGCGGCGCCCACGTCGAGGAGCCCTGCGTCAGGTCCTTCCGGGCACGCCAGATCTCCATCTCCAGCGACAGGCCCTTCACGATGTACGCCGACGGCGATCCGATCGGCGAGCTGCCCCTCACCGTCCGGGCCCTGCCCGGCGCCGTGACGATGCTGCTCCCGGCCCGCCAGCCGGCCGACTCCGCCTTCTCCCCCGCCGGCGCGTGAGCGCCCTGCTCGACGCCAAGCTCGCCCTCGCCCGGGGCGTCGGCGCCGTGGCCCGTCTGCGCGGGTCGGGGGCCACCAGCCTCCCCGGCAAGGTGCTGATGCGCATCGAACCTTCCGTCATCGCCCGCCTGGGCGCCCGCCTGCCCTCCGGCAGCGTGCTCGTCTCCGCCACCAACGGCAAGACCACGACAGCTGCAATGACGGCCGCCATCCTGGGCCAGGCCGGCACCAGTCTCGTGCACAACCGGGCCGGCGCCAACATGGCCGGCGGGATCGCCACGACCCTGCTCGACGCCGCCCGCCGCCACGAGGGCATCGACGGCGAGCTGGGGCTGTTCGAGGTCGACGAGCTGTGGCTGGCGGAGCTGGCCGACCAGCTCTCCCCGCGAGCCATCCTGCTCGGCAACCTCTTCCGCGACCAGCTCGACCGCTACGGCGAGCTGGAGGCCATCGCCGACAGCTGGCAGGCCGTCCTCGCTTCCAGCCCCGCCCTGGCCGTCCTGAACGCCGACGATCCGCTGCTGGGCGACCTGGGGCAGGAGCGGAGGGCCGGCGGGGATCCGCTCTACTTCGGCATCGACGACGACACGCTGGCGCTGCCCGGGATGGCCCATGCGGCAGACGCCAAGCACTGCCGGCGCTGCGGCTCCCCCTACGTCTTCGACGCCGTCTACCTCGGGCACCTGGGGCACTACCGCTGCCCCGGCTGCGGCAGGAGCAGGCCCGCCCCTCGCGTCATCGCCGGCCAGGTGCGCCTGGAAGGCGTCCGCAGCGCCTCCTTCACGCTCACCACCCCGGCGGCGAGCGCCCGCGTCGAGCTGGCCCTGCCCGGCCTCTACAACGTCTACAACGCTCTCGCTGCGGCCGCCCTCGCCACCGCCCTCGGCGTCGGGCTCGATCACGTCGTCGCCGGCCTGCAGGCCACGACACCCGCCTTCGGGCGCGCCGAGACGGTCGCCGTACACCCGGGCGGCTCCGGGCCCGCCCGCCAGATGCGGATCCTGCTCGTCAAGAACCCGGCCGGAGCCAACGAGGTGCTGCGGACCCTCGCTCTGGAGCCCGGCCGGCACAGGCTGCTGGGCGTCCTCAACGACCAGATCGCCGACGGCCGGGACGTCTCGTGGATCTGGGACGCGGACTTCGAGCTGCTGGCGGGGCGTGTCGGGCAGGCCATCTGCAGCGGCAGCCGCGCCGCCGAGCTGGCCACCCGCCTGAAGTACGCCGGCGTGCCACAGCAGCGGATCGTGCTGGAGCCCGACCTCGCCCGCGCTCTGGACGCCGCCGCCGGGGGCGGCGAACCGGACACCCCCTTCTACGCCCTGCCCACCTACACGGCCATGCTGGCGCTCCGCGAGCTGCTCGTGGCGCGGGGGGAGGCGCCCAGCTCATGGTCCTGACGACGCCGCCCGAGGAGGTCGTCTGGCACGACCTGGAGTGCGGCTCCTACCGGGCCGACCTGCCGCTGTGGCTGGCCCTCGCCGGCGAAGCAGACGAGCACGGCGAGGGCTCTGCCGTGCTCGACGTCGGCGCCGGCAGCGGTCGCGTCGCCCTGGAGCTGGCGGGCGCCGGCCATCGCGTCACCGCCGTCGACCGCTCGTCCGCGCTGCTGGCCGCCCTGAGCGAGGCCGCCCGCGGGCTGCCCGTCGAGACCGTGCTCGCCGACGCCACCGACTTCCCGCCCGCCGGCCCCTACGACCTCGCCATCGTTCCCATGCAGACCCTCCAGCTGCTGGCCGGACCTCAGGAGCGACGGAGCATGTTCGCCTGCATCCACCCGTGCCTGCGCCCGGGCGCCCTGCTGGCCTGCGCCGTCGTCACCGACCTGGAGCCCTTCGACGTCGGCGACTGCGACGGCGGACCTCGACCGGAGCGCACCCGCCTGGGCGAGCACGTCTACGTCAGCCGGCCCGTGCGGGTCACCGTCGACTCCCAGCGCATCGAGATCGAGCGCGAACGGGCGATCGCTCGCAGCGGCGGGGGTGGCGAGGTCTCGACCGAGCAGAACGTCGTGCACCTGCAGAGAGTCGACGCGAGTG
Organism: uncultured Solirubrobacteraceae bacterium; assembly: GCA_963697795.1. Taxonomy (GTDB): domain Bacteria; phylum Actinomycetota; class Thermoleophilia; order Solirubrobacterales; family Solirubrobacteraceae; genus Palsa-744. The sequence goes on from OY969097.1 coordinate 156,773, forward strand.
TGCTCTGGCAGGAGGCGGCCCGGGCCGGCTTCGCGCCCGAGCCGAGTCGCTTCGTCGCAGAGACCGACGAGCACGCCGGCAGCGAGGTGGTGGTGCTGCGTGCCTGACGCCTCCCCCACCCTGCGCGTCTGCGCCCTCTACCCGGACCTGATGAACATCTACGCCGACAGGGGCAACCTGATCGTGCTGGAGCGCCGCTGCTCGTGGCGGGGAATCGGCTTCCAGATGACGTCGTGCAGCCTCGGCGAGCGCTTGCACCCCGACGCCCACGACCTCTTCTACATCGGCGGCGGGCAGGACCGCGACCAGCGCCTGTGCGCCCGGGACCTGATCGAGCTGAAGGGCGACTCGCTGCGGGCGGCCGCCGCCCGGGGCGCAGTCGTGCTCGGCGTCTGCGGCGGCTACCAGCTGCTCGGACGCTCCTACACCCTCGACGACGAGCAGATCGACGGGCTCGGCATCCTCGACCTCGTCACCGTCCGCGAGCACGGGCCCCGGCTGATCGGCAACGTCGCCATCGAGGTGCGGGGGCTGGCCGGCGTGCCCGACGGGACCGTCCTGGCGGGCTTCGAGAACCACGGCGGGCGGACCCGCCTGTCGGCTGGGCAGGCACCGCTGGGGCGGGTCCTGAAGGGGTACGGCAACGACGGTCGCTCCGGCATGGAGGGCGCTGTCGCGGGCAACGCGATCGGCACCTATCTGCACGGCCCGCTGCTGCCCAAGAACGTCTGGTTCGCCGACTGGCTGATCGCGACGGCGCTGGGGATCGGCCCGGAGGATCTGTCGCCGCTGCGGGACGAGTTGGAGAGCCAGACCCACGCGGGAGCGCTGCGGGCCGCGGGCGTCTGAGCCGTTCCGACCTGGAGCCCGCTCTCAGGAGGCGATCGCGAAGCGGGCGAAGCGGTCGGCCAGCCGGGCCGGGACGAGCGCCTTCACCCGCACGCCCTCGGCCGTGTCCTCGCGGCTGACCTCGCCTGCCACCTCGTGCAGCTCGGCGAGGCTTCCACCGTCGGCGTAGGGGACGAGCAGGTCGAGGCGCCTGAGCGTGTGCGCCAGCTCCCCCTCGATGCGCTCGCTGAGATCGTCAAGGCCCTCCCCCGTGGCGCCGCTGACGAGCACAGCACGGGGATGGGCCAGCAGCAGCTCCTGGCGCGCCTGTGCGTCGAGCAGATCGGCCTTGTTGAGGACCAGCAGCCGCGGCTGCTCGCCCGCGCCGATCTCCTCCAGGGTCTGCTCGACGGCCCATTTCATGTCCTGCAGGTGCTCCTCTCCCGCGGAGGCGTCCAGGACGTGCAGCAGCAGGTCTGCGCGGCGGGTCTCCTCCAGGGTCGTCGCGAAGGCGTCGACGAGCTGGTGAGGCAGCTTGCTGATGAAGCCGACGGTGTCTGTCAGCAGGTGCACCCGCCCGCCGATGCGGAGCGTCCGGGTGGTCGGGTCCAGCGTGTGGAAGAGCCTGTCGCGGACTCCGACTTCGGCTCCCGTCATGGCGTTCAGCAGCGTCGACTTGCCGGCGTTGGTGTAGCCGACCAGGGCGATCGTCGGCAGGGCCGCCCGCTCGCGCTCGGCCCGCTGCACAGTCCGCGTTCCCTTGACATGCTCGAGGCGCTTGCGCAGCGCTGCGATGCGGTTGCGGGCCAGGCGGCGGTCGGTCTCGATCTGGGTCTCGCCGGGGCCCCTCGTGCCGATCCCGCCACCGAGGCGCTCAAGGTGGCTCCACAGGCCGCGCATGCGGGCAAGGTTGTACTCCAGCTGGGCAAGCTCGACCTGGAGCTTGCCCTCCGCGCTGCCGGCGTGGGAGGCGAAGATGTCGAGGATGACCGTCGTGCGGTCCACGACGGGCAGGCCGATCGCCTCCTCCAGGTTGCGCTCCTGGCGGGCTGTCAGCTCGTCGTCGCAGGCGATCAGGTTGGCGTCGCAGGCCTTGGCCAGCGCCTTGGCCTCCGCCACCTTGCCGGGGCCGAGGTAGGTGTTGGGGTGCGGTGCCTCGCGGCGCTGCAGCAGCTCCCCGACGACGCCGACGCCGGCCGTGCGCAGCAGCTCGGCCAGCTCGGCCAGGTCGTCCCCCTCGGCAAGCGCGCCGACGCAGAGAGCGCGCTGGCGGGCCCTCTGCGTCGACTCTCCCCCTCGTCCCCCGTTGCGGCTCGCGCCGACGTTGCTGCCTTGATCCATCTCTGAATCAGTCTAGGACGTGCGGCAGGGGTGTCTGTGAAGATCCCTGCCCGCCTCCTCCTCAGCGAGCCAGGGCGCCGAGTCTCGCCACCGCCTCGCTCAGGCGCTCGTCGGGCGTCGTCAGCGAGATGCGAAACCAGCCCTCGCCGGCGGGCCCGTAGATGGAGCCCGGCGAGATGACCACGCCGGTCTCCTCCAGGACGTGCTCGGCATAGGCGGCGGAGCTCTCGTAACCGGGCGGAATCGGCGCCCACACGTAGATCGTGCTGTGCGGCGGGCGCACCTCTATGCCGATCTTGCGAAGCGCCCCGCAGACCAGGTCGCGCCTGCGCAGGTACAGCTCGTTCATGGCCGCGACCTCAGCGTCCGCGTCCGGGGAGAGCGCGGCGACGACGGCCAGCTGGACGGCCTCGAACATGCCCGAGTCGATGTTCGTCTTCAACCGCCAGTACGTCTCCAGGGCCTGTGCGTTTCCGACTACGGCCCCGGCCCGCCAGCCGGTCATGTTGTAGCCCTTGGACAGCGAGAAGACCTCGATGCCGACCTCCTTGGCGCCGGGGGTCGCAAGGAACGAGGGCGCCTCGTAGCCTTCGTAGACGATCTCCGAGTAGGACAGGTCGTGCACCACCAGAATCTCGTAGGCCCGGGCGAACTCGACGATCCGCTCGAAGAAGCCCTCGGGCGCGATCGCCCCCGTCGGGTTGTTGGGGTAGTTGAGGAACATCAGCTTGGCCCGGCGGGCGACCTCCTCGTCGATCGCGCCGAGGTCGGGCACGAAGCCCAGCTCGGGCGCCAGGGCCATCAGCACGGGCTCGGCGCCCGCCAGCCAGGGACCGCCCGTGTAGACGGGGTAGCCGGGGTCGGCAGCCAGCGCGTAGTCCTCGGGGTCCAGGAAGGCCAGGCTGATGTTGAAGATGGCCTCCTTGGCACCGAGCGCTGGGACGATCTCGTGCTCGTGGTCGAGCTTGACGTCGAAGCGTCGCTCGTAGAAGTCGGCGACGGCTTCGCGGAAGTCGGCACGGCCCTGGTTAGTCGGGTAGCGATGCGTCTCGGCCTCCGTCACGGCCTCCTGCATAGCCTCCACGATCAGGGCCGGCGTGGGCCTGTCGGGGTCGCCGATGCCCAGGCTGATCACGTCCACCCCGGCCGCTGTCTTCTCTTTGATCTTGCGCTCCAGCTGGGCGAAGGCGTACGGGGGGATGCGCTCCAGGCGCCTACTCGGTCTCATGCAGCTCCTTTTCGAACTCCTCGCTGATCGCCCCGGCGAACACGGGCCGGGCCCAGCCTGTCAGATGCACTCGGAGATCCGGGCCGATCTCCACCTCCAGCACGCCTCCGTCCAGCTCCACCGTCACCCGCGCGGGACGCTGCTGCTCACCGTACTGCAGGGCATGTGCGATCGCCGCGCCCGTCGCCCCCGTTCCCGAGGACAGCGTCTCCCCCACCCCGCGCTCGAAGATCCTGGCCCTGATCGCACCCGGCCTGCCCGGCTCGATCTCCGCGTACCAGGACACGTTCGTGCGGTTGGGGAACTGCCCGTCCGCTTCGATGGCAGGCCCGATCGCGGGCAGGTCCAGAGCCTCCAGCCGGTCGATGCTCTCGACTGCTATCGCGCACTGCGGGTTGCCGATCGAGACGTGCTGAAAGGACCAGGCGCGCCCTGCCGAGATGACCTCCCCGCTCCCGTCGGGCGGCCCGGAAGGGAAGTCCTTGGAGCTCGTGGCGGCCCTTCCCATGTCCACGCGGCAGGTGTCCAGGCCGGTCACGCTGGGGCGGATCCGCCCCGCCGCCGTGTGGATCGAGAACTCGTCCTGCTCGGTCCAGCCGCGGGTGCGCAGGTAGAGGATCGCCTCCCTGGCCCCGTTGCCCGACAGCTCGGCCTCGGAGCCGTCGGGATTGAATATCTGAAGGTCGGCCACGTCGACCGGATCGGCCGGCGGGGCGAGCAGCAGCACGCCGTCGGCGAAGATCCCGAAGTGGCCCTCGCAGAGCCTGCGCACGCGCCCGGGCGTCAGCGCGAAGGGCAGCTTCTCCCGCTCGAGGATCAGGTAGTCGTTGCCCAGCGCCTGCCACTTCTCGAAGGTCAAGCTCATAGCGGCCCGGAGTCTAGGATCTCGGCGGCCACGGCCGAGGGCTCGCGGCCCGTCACGTCGATCGTGCGCACGCCCGCTAGCTTGCGCATCCAGGTCAGCTGACGGCGGGCGTAGCGACGCGTGTCTCGCTTCATCGCCTCGACGTCGCCCTCCAAGAGGGCTGTGAAGCCGAGCGCCTTGCGGGCCGTCTCGGAGGCTCCCTGCTGCTGTGCCCGCTGCACCTCCTCGCGCGCTCCCGCCGCGACCATCTCCTGCACGCGGGCGTCGATCGTCGCGTAAAGCTCGGCGCGATCCATCGTCAGCCCGATCAGCGTCGTCGGCCTGCGCAGCTCCTCGCTCCAGAGCTGAGAGTCGCCCTCCTCGCGCTGGGGCGGGCGCTCGCCGAGCTCCAGCAGCTCCAGGGCCCTGGCGATGCGGTGGCGGTCGTTGGGGTCGACGCCGGCAGCCGCAGCGGGTGCCAGCAGCGCCAGGCGCGCGTGCAGGGCGGGCGCCCCCTCCTGTTCCAGCGTCCTCCTCCAGCGGTCCCTCAGCTCCTCGGGTACGGGCGGGCGCAGGTCCAGCTCGCACAGGGCCGCGCGCAGGTACAGACCGGTGCCGCCGAGGACGATCGGGCGCCTGCCGGCAGCCAGCAGGGAGTCGATCTCGGCGTGGGCCAGCTGCGCGTAGCGCCCTGCGCTGAAGGTCTCCTGGACGGGCAGAAACGAGATCAGGCGGTGCTCCAGACGAGCCTGCTCGGCGGCGCTGGCAGCGCCCGTGAGCACCTCCAGGCCCGCGTAGACCTGCAGCGCATCGGCGGAGACGGCGACGGGATCCTCCCCCCGTTCGCGCAGCAGGTCGGCCAGGGACAGCGCGACAGCGGTCTTGCCTACGCCCGTGGGCCCGAACAGCGCGAGGATCCTCATGCCGATAGGCTCACAGCTCGTGCGGATTCCCGGCTCCACGGTGCTGCTGACAGGCGCGAGCGGCGGCATCGGCCACGCGATCGCGCGGGCCCTGGCCGGCGGCGGAGCGAGCCTGACGATCTCGGGCAGGCGCGCCGAGATCCTGCAGGAGCTGGCCTCGGAATGCTCGGCACGGGTGATTGCAGCCGACCTCGCGGACCGCGAGCAGGTTGCCGACCTGATCGCCCAGGCGGGAAGGGTCGACATTCTCGTGGCCAACGCCGCCCTGCCCGCCTCGGGGCTCGTGCAGTCCTACACGCCCGAACAGGTCGATCGGTCCCTGGAGGTCAACCTGCGGGCGCCCGTGGCGATCGCGCGGGCGCTGCTGCCCGGCATGATCGAGCGCGGTCGCGGGCATCTCGTCTTCATGTCCTCCCTGGCGGGCAAGGCCGCGACGCCCGGGTCGGCCCTCTACAGTACGGCCAAGTTCGGGCTGCGCGGCTTCGCCGGCGCCCTGCGCGAGGACCTACGCGGGACCGGCGTGGGCGTCTCCACGATCTTCCCCGGCTTCATCCGCGACGCGGGCATGTTCGCCGACTCCGGCGTGAAGCTGCCGCCAGGGGTGGGCACCCGCTCGCCCGAGGACGTGGCCGGTGCCGTCGTGCGGGCCATCGAGCGCAACCGGGGCGAGGTGGACGTGGCCCCGCTGCCGCTGCGTCTGTCCACGATGTTCGCCGGCATCGCACCCGACGCCGCCAACCGCCTCGGCAGGCTGCTGGGCTCGGAGGCCATCAGCCAGGAGCTCGGCGAGGCCCAGCGCGAGAAGCGCTGAGCCTGAGCTGACCGGCGCCGCGAGGCTGCTCTCAGAACAGCGACTGCTGAGGCTCGCTGCGGGGCGCCTGGACGCGAGTGTCCGCTCGCCCAGAGCCAGAGCGCCAGAAATGCCCCGGCGAGCCGCCACGACGGACCATTCCCGCCAGCCGTTCACGTTCGGCCCTGGGTCCGTAGGCGGTCCTGTAGAGCCGGGCATAGCGCTCGATCAGGTCCGGTCGGCGCAGCCTCATCCAGTCCATGAAGACGTCCCTGACCTCTCCTCGCAAGTGCAGGGCGCTGCCTGCGACGTTGCGGGCGCCGGCGTCGAGGGCGGCCTGGAGCAGCGGCTCGACCTGGGCAGGCGAGTCGTTGATGCCCGGCATCAGCGGCGCGATCAGCACGCCTGTGGGGATGCCGGCGCGGTTGAGCTCCGTCACCGCCTCGAGTCGCGCCCGCGGGTTGGGCGTGCGCGGCTCGGTTTCCCGCCAGACCTTCTCGTCGAGCGTCGGGATCGACAGGCAGGCGGTGAAGGTCGTGCGCGCCGCGATGTCGCTCATCAGCTCGATGTCGCGCAGCAGCAGCGGAGACTTCGTCAGGATCGAGCAGGGGTTGGCGGCGTCGCGCAGCGCCTCCCAGATGCCCTCCATCAGCCGGTAGCGCCCCTCGACCCACTGGTAGGGGTCCGTGTTCGTCCCGAGCGCGACGTGCTCGCCCCTTCCAGGACCGCCTGGACAGCTCCGCCCGCACCACCTCGGGCGCGTTCACCTTCACGACTATCTCCCGCTCGAAGTCGCGTCCGGCATCGAAGCCCAGGTAGGTGTGGGTCGGCCGGGCGAAGCAGTTGTGGCTTACGACGCCATTGGCGATGAAGTCCCCGCTGCCAGTCGTTATGTCGTACATGCGCATCGTCTCCCCGAGCGGGCGGATCTCCTGCACACGAAGGCCTGGCCTGTCGCGCAGTGCCATACCCGCGTACGGGACCATCCCCCGTCGCAGACCGATCAGGTGCGAGCCGACGCTCAGGTCGTGCAGCTGCGGCGGGGCGCCCGCCTGTCCGCCCCCGACGTGCTTCCAGCCGCGAGTGCTCAGGAAGCGGTGCTCGGGGCTCGCGATCAGCCGCGTGCCGTCCTCGAGCGCCACGACATGCGCCGGCTTGATGCTCGACCACTTGTCTTCCACGGTCGTGACGGCAAAGCGCCGTTCGGCGCCGTCGCGAACGGTCCCGTAGATGCGCTCGCCGACCCGTACCTCGCGCATCGGCTTCGGGCGCCCGTCGGCCATCAGGATGTCTGTGTCGCCCGAGATGCAATAGCAGCAGGCATGGCTGCATCCCCTGTAGGGGTTGATCGTCCAGCGGAACGGCATCGGCGAGCGCTCGGGCACCCTGTTGAGCACCGATTTCGCCTGGACCTCGTAGAAGCGCATGTCCATCGCCTCGGGAGCCTCGAAGCGGCGCACCGCGGCTGGATCCCGATAGCCGGGCAGACGCTGCTCTGCGTCCAGGTCGCTTGCAAGGCCGCTCCACCGCACGAACATATGTTCGCACAGACGCCCCTGGAACGCCACCACTACTGGGTTTCGAGCGGTCGGACGGGCCTCTGGACACTACGTCAAGTTCCACTCGTTTCAAATATTCGCGATCGCGAGTGCTGAACGTCCGTCCACTGTCGGACGGGGCGGTCATCGACATGACCGTTGAGGTCGAGCACGTTGACGTGGGGGCGACCACGATGGACATAGAAAGAGAGCAGGAGCAGGGGTCGGGCCCGTCGTCCTGGCTTTGCCGAGACGACTTCGACCGCGAGCGCCTGCTCGACATGGAGCAGCGGGTCAGGCCGCAACGACAGCGGACGTTCCTGATCCTGGCGGCCTCGATTGCCGGCGTGGCCCCCTGGCTGGGCTGGTGGCCGCTGCTGTTCCTGTTCCCCTCCGTCGTCTTCTTCGTGACGGCCGACGCGATGATGCCGCAGATGCGCAGGCCCGAGCTGGCCATGTTCGCGGCCTGGATCGGCAGCGAGCTGACGATCGCGGGGGCTGTCGCGCTGGAGGGGGGCGCCAAAGTCTCGGCGATCTCCTGGCTGGCGATTCCCGTCATCACGCTGACGACCCGCTTCTCCATGCGAGGGGTCATCGCCGGTGTGGCCGTTGCCTGCACGCTCGTCCTGGCCGTCGGCTTCGGCATCGACGCCCGGGCCGTCCTGGCCAACCCGGAGCTGGTCATCGCACCGCTGGCCCTGATCGTGTGCGTCGCGATCCTCTCCACGCCGCTGATGCACTCCGACATCCAGCACCGCAGCGACTCCGTCATCGACCAGCTGACGGGCATGCTCAACCGCAAGGCGCTGGACGTTCGGGTGCAGGAGCTCTCGCTGCAGTCAGCCATCACGGGCGATCCCGTCGGCGTCATCGTCGCCGACCTGGACCACTTCAAGCAGATCAACGACACGCACGGACACGCCCAGGGCGACGCCGTCTTGAAGGAGGTCGCCTATCTGCTGCGCAAGCAGTTGCGGGCCTTCGACCTGGCTTACAGGCTCGGCGGCGAGGAGTTCCTGATCCTGCTGCCCGGCTCGGACCTTGCCACAACTGCCGAGCTGGCCGGCCGCCTGCGCGAGGGGCTCGCCGCAGCCACGCTGGCCGGGGGGCTGTCGGTCACGATGAGCCTCGGCGTCGGCGCTTCCGAGCGCCATCACTCCTTCGACTACGACGCGGTCTTCGCCGAGGCCGACGCGGCCCTCTACGAAGCCAAGCGCGACGGGCGCAACCGCGTGGCCATGGCCGCGCCGCGCAGGGTCTCCATCCCCGTCGTCGCCATCGCCTGACTCGCCCTCCCTAGCGGGCCCGGGCGAGCAGCCTCTCCTCCCCCGAGAGCGTCTGGCTGGTCGCCGCAGCGATCTCGACCTGCGTCAGCTCGCCCGGCTCCGCCAGGCCCGTGAAGTTGACGACTTTGTTGTGGCGGGTGCGCCCGCGCAGCCGCTCGGGGTCGGTCCGGGAGGTGCCTTCCACCAGCACCTCCACCGTCCGTCCCACGAAGCGTTGGGCCCGTTCGCGGGCGCGGCGCTGCACGAGCTCGACCAGTCGCTCCATCCTTGCGACCTTGACCTCGTGATCGACGACGCCCTCCGTCATCGACCCCGCCTCCGTGCCCCGGCGAGGTGAGAAGACGAACGTGAAGGCGCTGTCGTAGCCGACCTGCTCGACGACCTGGAGCGTCTGCTCGAAGTCCTCGTCCGTCTCGCCAGGGAAGCCGACGATGATGTCCGTCGAGAGCGACACGTCGGGGACGTGCTCGCGGATCATCGCGACCCTGTCCAGGTAGCGCTCGCGGTCGTACGTGCGGCGCATCGCCTTCAGGATCCGGCTCGATCCGGACTGCAGGGGCAGGTGGATGTGCTCGCAGACGCTGGCCAGCTCCGCATGGGCCAGCACGACGTCCTCGCGCATGTCCTTCGGGTGGGGGCTCGTGTAGCGGATCCGCTCGACCCCCTCGACGCCGTCGAGCAGGCGCAGCAGGCCCGAGAAGCTCGCCCGCTCGCCGTCGGATGGAGGCAAGTCGCGTCCGTAGGAGTTGACGTTCTGCCCCAGCAGCGTGACCTCCTTGACGCCCTCAGCAGCCATCGCCTGCACCTCCGCCAGCAGCTCCGCCGGCGGGCGGCTGACCTCCCTGCCCCGAGTCGAGGGCACGATGCAATAGGAGCAGCGGCAGTTGCACCCCACGCTGATCTGCAACCAGCCCTGGAAGGGACGCTCGCGCCGGGCCGGCAGGTGACCCGTGAAGCCCTCGAACTCGAAGAAGCCCTGGGCCGAGAGCGAGTCGCTCGTCAGGAACTCGGCGAGCTTGTGCACCTGCCCGGGGCCGAACGCCACGTCCACGAACGGGAAGCGCTCGAAGATCTCCTCCTTGACCGACTGCGCCCAGCAGCCGCCGACCCCCACCACGACCTCCGGGCGTCCGAGCTTGAGCTTGCGCGCCTCGCCCAGGTGGGTCAGGAAGCGGCTGTCGGCCGCCTCCCGGATCGAGCACGTGTTGAAGAGGATCAGCTCCGCGTCGGCGCGCTCGGGCGCCTCCCTGTAGCCGAGGGACTCCAGCATGCCCTTCATGCGCTCGGAGTCGTGCTCGTTCATCTGGCAGCCGAAGGTCGTCAGGTGGTAGCTCTTCATCGCTATGGAGGGTAGCCGCCACTCGCGCTCGCGAAGGCGGCCGTCGAGGTCACCAAGCGGCCGTAGCCGCCCCCCGCTACGCTGCCACAGCCGGTTCTGAGGCGATCGGGGCGACCGCGTCCTGGTCGCGCTCGATTGGCGTCACGGCGCTCGGCCCGAGACCCAGGGCCTCGTAGATCTTGGCTTCGATCTCCTTGGCCATCTGCTTGTTCTCATCCAGGAAGGCCTTCGCGTTGCCCCTGCCCTGGCCCAGCCTTTCGTTGCCATAGGAGAAGAACGAGCCCGACTTGCTGACGATGTTGTGCTCGATGCCCAGGTCGATCAGGCAGCCCGACGTCGAGATGCCCCTGCCGAACTCGATGTCGAACTCCGCCTGGCGGAACGGCGCCGCCACCTTGTTCTTGACGACCTTCACCCGCACCCTGTTGCCGACCGCCTCCGTGCCGTCCTTGAGCGTCTCGATGCGCCTGATGTCGAGGCGCTGGGAGGCGTAGAACTTCAGCGCCCGCCCGCCCGGCTGCGTCTCCGGCGAGCCGAACATCACGCCCACCTTTTCGCGGATCTGGTTGGTCAGGATGCACAGAGTGTTCGTGCGGTTCAGGTTCCCCGCCAGCTTGCGCATCGCCTGGGACATCATGCGCGCCTGCGAGCCCACCGTCTGGTCGCCCATCTGGCCCTCCAGCTCCACCTTCGGCGTCAGCGCCGCCACCGAGTCGATCGCCACCACGTCGACCGCGTTGGAGCGCACCAGCATGTCCGCCACCTCCAGCGCCTGCTCGCCGTAGTCCGGCTGGGACACCAGCAGCTCGTCGATGTCGACCCCTATCTCCTTCGCGTACAGCGGGTCCATCGCGTGCTCCGCGTCGATGAACGCGCACACTCCTCCCAGCTTCTGGGCCTCCGCCAGCACGTGGTAGATCAGGGTCGTCTTGCCCGAGGACTCCGGGCCGTACAGCTCCACGATCCTGCCCCGCGGCACGCCGCCGATCCCCAGCGCCAGGTCCAGCGACAGCGCTCCCGTCGGGATCGCCTCGCAGCGCACCTGCGCGCCCTCGTCGCCCATCCTCATGACCGTCCCCTTGCCGAACTCGCGCTCGATCTGCGTCAATGCCCCCTGCAGGGCTGCGTCGCGGGCCTTGGCGGCCTTCTCCTGGTCGGTCACTGACATGGCGGGCTCCTCCGGGGATCGGTGTGAGCAGGAGAAGCTAGTGGGACGCTCGGACGGAACAGTTGTTCGATTCCCCCGCCCGGTTGCGTCGAGGGCGACATGCCCCGCGGCCGGCAGGCGGGACACGCCAGGAGTCTTCTCCCAACGCCCGCTGATTCCACTGACTGGAACCGAACATCCCACTTGGTGAGCTTTTTGTCCAGAAACGGGATTCCGCCTCGGCGGGCCCCGCACGACCGACGATGGACGGGCAGTCAACCCCGTCAGCGATCGGAGACAGACTCTTGCCAGCCCTTCACCCGCAGCGCCCCCGCACAGCCATGGTCGCTCTCCTGACCTGCCTGCTGCTCGGGATCTGCTCGCTGCTGGCCGGCGCCGCCGCCGCCAAGACCTCCCGCACCCACAAGACGGCCTGCTCCACCGCCCGCAAGTCCAAGCACGGCTCCGCCTCCCGCTGCGCGAAGACCAGGGCCAAGACTCCCAAGGTCCGCAAGACCCCCTCCTCGCACGGTCGTCGCAGCGGCTCGCGCAAGCACGCCGGCAAGCCCGGCGCCACCGTCGTCTTCCTCTCGCCCGCGACCTGCGAAGACGAAAGCACGCCCACCCGGAGTCCCGAAGGCTCCTACGCCTGCGACGACGGCTCCGAACCCTCCTGCGAAGACGGCTCGACCCCCGTCCGCCTGTCCGCCACCAGCGCCCCGATGTGCCGCCTGGCGCCCGGCCAGGACCCCTCCGAAGGCCAGCAGGCCGAATGCGAAAGCGAACCCGGCCAGTGCACGACCGTCGAATGGGCCTGCGAAGACGAAGGCGAAGCAGCCGCCTCGCAGAACTGCGAAGCCGGCGGCGAAGACACCTCCGGCGAGGAACAGGACAGCTGACCAGCGGGCTCGGCGGGCCGGCTCCCCGCCCGGGCCACGCTCAGGGCGCCATGCCGGCCAGCTGCGCGCCCGCCAGGCGCTCGTAGCGCGCCCCCTCCGGCTCCAGGCGCGAGCGGAACAGGACGACCTCCTCGACCGCGAAGCGCACAGCCGGCGTCACCGGCAGCTCGCCCCGCGCGCGCCCGGCGGCCTTCGTCCTCGCCACCGTCACGTGAGCCCTGAAGCGGCTGTGCGGAGCGCTCTCCCCGCACGCCTGCCACAGGGAGCCCGCCACAGCGCCCTGCAGGCGCTCCAGGGCCCCCGTGCGCTCGTGCGCCTCCACAGCCAGCGCACGCGGCCGGCGCGGCGGCAGCCACAGCGGCGCGCCCAGCTCCACCTCCATCGGCTCGAACGGCGTCGCCGCCACCTCCATGGCCTCGGCCAGGACGTCCAGGTCCGAGAGCGGACGCTCGCCCAGAAACACGAGCGTCAGGTGCACCGACTCCGCCGCCAGCACCCGCAGCCAGCCGGGGCCCTCGCGCGTCCTGCCCGCACGAGCCACCTGCCGCGCCCACGCCCCCAGCCGCTCGGCGTCCGTCTCGGGCACCGCCAGGGCCGCGAAGACACGCGCCGTGTCTGTTCGCGCCATTCCTATCTAACGGCTGCCCGCCGGCGGGGAGATCTCCGCGGCCCGGGGGTCGAGCACCCTGCGCACCAGATGCAGCGCCACCGTCGTCGTCCTGTCGCGCACGTCAGCCCGCCCGCCCGGCAGGTTGACCGACCTCGTCAGGGGCTCCCGACCGGATGCGCAGACGCTCACCCAGACCAGCCCGACGGGCTTCTCGGCGCTGCCGCCGCCGGGGCCCGCGATCCCCGTCACCCCCACCCCCACGTCCGCCCCCAGGCGCTCCCGGGCGCCCTGTGCCAGCGCCACCGCGACCTCCTCCGAGACCGCGCCGTGGCGTTCGATCAGATCCGCCGGCACGCTCGCCAGCGCCGTCTTGGCCTCGTTGGAGTAGACCACCAGGCCCCCCTTCACGTACCGCGAGGAGCCCGCCGGCTCCGTCAGCCTGCCCGCCAGCAGCCCGCCCGTGCACGACTCCGCCGTGGCGATGCTCAGCGGACCCCCCTCCGCTCCAAGCAGCAGCGCCGCCACCTGTTCGTCGATCGTCGCCCCGTCCTGCGAGAACAGCGTCTCGCCGTGACGGGCCCTGACGACCTCCCGGAAGGCCTCGTAGACCGGCTCCTGCGCGGGCTCGTAGCGGGTCACGACCTCCACCTCTCCCCGTTTCAGGCAGGTCGTCACCTCCAGCCTGTCGAGCTCCACCCCCTCCCGCTCGGCCGCACGCAGCGTCTCCGCGATCTCCGACTCGGGGATCCCGAACAGCCGCAGCGTCTGCTGCTCGTAGACCGTCGCCCTGGCCAGCACGGCGCGCACCCCCTCCGTCTGCAGGGCCTTGCCCCACATCGGCTGCAGCTCACGCGGCGGGCCCGGCAGCACCACGACCGTGGGGCCCGCACCGGAGGCAGGCGGGACGACCAGGCCCGGCGCGGTGCCGACCGGCTCGAGGATCTCCGCCCCCGCCGGCACCGTCGCTTGTTTGCGGTTGGCCAGCTCGATCGCGGCCGGGTCGATGTTCGGCCAGCGTTTCATCAGCGGCGCCACGATCGCCGCGATCCGCTGCGACAGGGCCTCGTCGAGGACCATCTCGCGGCCCTGGAAGTCGCCCACCACGGCGGCCGTCAGGTCGTCGGCAGTCGGGCCCAGGCCGCCGCTCGTGATGACCAGGTCCATGCCCTGCTCGGCGAAGAAGCCCAGCGCGCCCAGCATGTCCTCGCGGCGGTCCCCGACGATCGCTATCTCCGCGAGGTCCACGCCCGCCTCGCGCAGCCTTTCCGCCAGCCAGGGGCCGTTGCGGTCGGTCACCCGGCCCGTCAGGACCTCCGTGCCCGTCACGACGATGCCGGCCCTGGCGCTCATCTCAGATGATCGATCCCACGGCAGTGTGCCGTGTTCCGGTGGTGCAGCGACGTGGGATCAATCATCTCAAGCGCACGTCGGCTGCTGGGAGGAGGGCAGCGTCTGGCGGCCCCGCGCCTTCGTTATCGAGTAGCCGATCGCCCCGCTGGAGCTGGGGATCGCGCGGGGCGTCCCGTCGACGTACATCGTCACCTGGTTGTTGCCCAGGGTGACCGTGAAGTGACGGGAGCGGAAGGTCTGGGTGCTCTGCCCCGGCTGCAGGTCCAGGCCCGGGATCAGCTTGCGCCCGCCTTCCCCGATCAGGCACACGTAGACGACCCCCGTCGGCTTCAAGGACAGCGTCATCACGTCGCTCGCCGTGCGCGTCGGAGTCTTCGTGGCGCCCGTCGTCCCGGTCTTCGTCGTCTTGGCAGTGCCGCTTTCCGACACGCTCGTCGATTTCCCCGGTTTCTTAGGTCCCGAGCCGCCGCTCGTCGCCAGGGCGACGATCAGCACGACGATGATCACGCCGATCGTGGCCACCGCGATCGTGTAGCCCCGCGAGGGACCGGGTGGCTGGCCGCGGCCGCGGCCCTGTCCCCGCGAGGGAGAGGAGACGATCGGCTCCAGCATGCTCTCGCTGGGCTTCTCGTGGTGCAGGCGGTATTCCTCGACAAGGGCCCGACCGTCCAGGCCCAGGGCCGTCGCGTACGTGCGCAGGAAGCTCTTGACGAACGTCGGCCCCGGCAGCAGGCTCCACTCTTCGTTCTCCAGGGCCCGCAGGTACTTGGCCCGGATCTTCGTCTGCGCCTCGATCTCCGAGACGTCGATGCGGGCTCGCATCCGCGCCTCCCGCAGGGTCGCGCCGATCTCCGGCATCAGCGTCCTTCCCGCTCGTCGATCTGCTCGTCGCCGCGGCGGGCCAGCGACATCGCGAAGCCGATCGCCAGCATGAAGACCACCACGAACGCGACCGCCACGAGCAGCCCGACGGCACCGACGTTCCCTGCGATCGACACCCCCGCGATCAGCGTGAACACACCGAGCATCGCCGGCAGCCCCAGCGCCTGCTCCCCGAACACCTGGTAGGCCACGAAGACGACCACGCCACACGCCGCGACGCCGATGGCGATGCCGCCTATGCTCGCAAGCGGAGGTGTCACGCCCAGGACGGTACCGCGCAGACGGCCGCGACGCGGCTCTGACAAGCCGTTTTCAGCCTGCAGCCGCCCAGACGGGCGTCAGTCGGCGGGAACGCTCGCCGCCGGCTGCTCGGACTCCTGCAGAGCAGCCAGCACCCGCGGCAGGTCCGCCTCGGTGATCAGGACCTGACGGGGCTTGGAGCCTTCGTAGCCGGAGATGACGCCGCGGCGCTCGAGCATGTCGATCATGCGACCAGCCCGCGTGTAGCCCAGGCGCAGGCGCCGCTGCAGCATCGAGGTGGAGGCCGTCTGCATTTCCGCCACCAGGCGGATCGCGTCGGAGAGCAGCGGGTCCTCGTCGGGGTCCAACTCGCCCTCCGCGCCGCCCTCGGGGAGCTCGGGCTCGACCTCCTCCAGCAGCTCCTCGCGCAGTTCCGGCTCGCCCTGCTTGCGCCAGCCCTCCGTCAGCTTCGCGATCTGGGCCTCGTCGATGAAGGCCCCCTGGATGCGCTGCAGGCGCGAGCTGCCGACGGGGTTGAACAGCATGTCGCCCTGACCCAGCAGCGACTCCGCCCCGTTCTGGTCGAGGATCACCCGGGAATCCGTCTGCGAGGAGACCGCGAAGGCGATCCTGGAGGGCACGTTGGCCTTGATCATGCCCGTGATCACGTCCACGCGGGGACTCTGCGTCGCAAGGACCAGGTGGATGCCGACAGCCCGGGCCTTCTGGGCCAGGCGGATGATCGAGTCCTCCACGTCCGCCGGCGCGACCATCATCAGATCCGCGAGCTCGTCGATCACGCAGAGGATGTAAGGGAGGGGAGCTTCGCCCCGCTTCTCCCGCGCCTTGTTCAGCTCGATCAGGCTGCGCGTCCGTGCCAGCGACATGATCCCGTAGCGGGACTCCATCTCCTTGACCAGGTTCGCCAGGGCGTTGGCCGCCATCCGCGGGCTCGTGATGACCGGCGTCAGCAGGTGCGGGATCGACTCGTAGTGGTTCAACTCCACCTGCTTGGGGTCGACCAGCACAAGGCGCACCTCGTGCGGGCTCGCCCGCAGCAGGATCGAGGAGAGCATCGCGTTGATCGCGCCCGACTTGCCCGCCCCCGTCGTGCCCGCCACCAGGATGTGGGGCATCTTCGCCAGATCCGCCCCGATCGCCTTGCCCGCCACGTCCTTGCCCAGCCACACCGTCAACGGCGACCAGTCCTTCGGCGGCTCCTGGAAGACGTCGCCCAGGCGCACCATCCGCCTGACAGCGTTGGGGACCTCCACCCCGACCGCCTGCTTGCCCGGGATCGGCGCCAGGATGCGGATGTCCGTCGCCGCCAGCGAGTAAGCCAGGTCGTCCTTCAGCTGGGCCACCTTGCCGACCTTGATGCCCGGCGCCAGGCGCAGCTCGTAGCGGGTGATGTGCGGGCCCGCGACCGTCCCGATCACCTTCGCCTGCACCCCGAAGTGACCAAGCGCCTCCACCAGCGCCGTCGCCGTACGCTCCTGCCCCGCCGTGTCCGGACGCGTCTGCTCGCCCGTCGAGCGCGTCAACAGGCGCGAGGCGTCCGGAAGCCGCCAGACGAAGCTCGGGTCGTCGGTCACACTCCCTCGCAACCGCCCCATCGGCGTCAATTCGGCCGGGTCCGCTTCGGCAACGCCCGCGATCGACTCCTCGCGGCCCTCCTCCTCATCATCTTCGACAGCCTCGGCCGCAACCGGCTCGGGCTTCTCGACAGCAGGTGGGGTCGGCGGCTCCTCCTCCTCGTCCATCCAGTCGCGCGATGGGGCCTCGACATGGGTCGCCCGCACGATCAGCTCCGCGGGCTCGGGCTCGGGCGGGAGGATCTCCTCCTCGCCCGAGCCGCCGGGCGCGCGCCTCTCCGCGGGCCAGCCGGGGCGGGTCTGTTGCCGGCCAAGTCCCGTCACGACGCGCGTCGTGTCCAGCAGGCCGGTCCCCGTCGCCCTGATCGCCGTCGCGATCGAGGCACCCGTCAGCAGCACGACACCGACCAGCAGCAGGAAGATGACAAGGATCGTGACGCCCGCACCCTGCACGAGCGGGTGGGCCAGGCGGTACAGCGCCTCGCCGACGATGCCCCCATGGCTCTGCAGATGGCGGGAGCTGAAGGCGCTGCCGTCGCCGGCCGGGCTCGAGCTGAGGCCCAGCATCCCCGCCGACAGGGCCAGCGTCAGCCCCGCGAACAGGCACAGCGAGCCCGTTCGCAGCGGTCGCAGCGCCGGCAGCACCGGACGCAGCAGCATCACGGCGCCGCCCACGACCAGGGCCAGGGGCGCCAGCACGCGGGCACGGCCAAGCGTCCAGCCGAAGGCCACCGCCAGGGCGTGGCCTGCCCGGCCGCCCGGAGCCGACGCTCCCGAGCTGTACAGGACGATGCCCATGAACACCCCCAGCGCCACCAGCGCCAGGCCCAGCACGTCGCGCTGGCGCTGCTCCAGGACCGGCAGGCGCGGCAGCGGCAGCTCCAGCATCTCCCCCAGGGAGCGCTTGCGGGCGCGCGAGTGGGCGCCGCGTTTGCGGGGTGTCGAGGAGCGTCTTGCCGGCTTGCCCCGGCCCTTGGCCGGACGTTTCGTGCTCGAAGGCATCTCGCGCAACTTCGACGTCGGCGGCCCAGAACCTGCAGCGCGGATGCCGGATCGGGCGCCCGATGGGCTTACCATCGCTTTAGCGCCGTTCTCTTACATAAAGACCATGAACGACTTCTCCAGAGCAGCCCGCGTCCTGGTCGTCGAGGACGACGAGGACATCGCCCAGGCCCTGCAGCGCTCGCTGCGCATGGAGGGGTACGAGGTCAGGACCGCAGCAGACGGACAGGCGGCCCTCGAACAGGGACGCGTCTTCGCCCCCGACCTCGTCATCCTCGACCTCGGCCTGCCCAAGGTCGACGGCATCGAGGTCGCAAAGACCCTGCGCTCGGACGACGACGTGCCGATCCTGATCCTGACCGCCCGCGACGCCCTGGAGTCCCGTGTCGAGGGGCTCGACGCCGGCGCCGACGACTACCTCGTCAAGCCCTTCGAGCGCCAGGAGCTGCTGGCCCGCATGCGGGCCCTGCTGCGGCGGCGCCCGCCCCGCGGCTCCGCTCCCCTGCGCGTCGGCGACCTGACCCTCAACGCCGACACCCACGAGGTCCTGCGGGGCGAGCGCGTCATCGAGCTGACCCAGCGCGAGTTCGAGCTGCTCGAGTACCTGATGCGCAACGAGCGCATCGTCGTCTCCCGCCAGCGCCTGCTCGACGAGGTCTGGGGCTATGACCCCTTCTCCACGACCAACACCATCGAGGTCTTCGTCTCGAACCTCCGCCGCAAGCTCGAGTCAGGCGGCGAGGATCGCCTGCTGCACACCATCAGGGGAGCCGGCTACGTCCTCCGGGCTTAGCCCCCGCGCCGTCCTGGAGCGTCTGACGGCGGTCTTCGACCGCCTGCCCATCCGCCTGCGCCTGGCCACCGTCACGGCCCTGCTGACCTTCGTCATCCTCTGCGCCGTCGTCGCCGTCGTCGGCTCGCTGACCGTTCACCGCATCCGCTCCGACTTCAACCGGCAGGTCTCAGACGCCGCCGAAGAGCTGCCCAGCCGGATGCACATATCGATCGACCCCTTCAACATCCAGACGCCGCTGGAAGACTTCAGCGCCGACCACGCCGTCGTCAAGGTCCTCACCCTCGGCCAGCGGATCCTCGCCCAGTACCCCAAGGGCGCCCCCTCGCTGGGCCCGCCACAGCCCCATCCCGTCACCGTCGACGGCTACAGGGTCATCAGCCACGCCGTCGTCGTCAGCCAGAACGGCGCCCCCGTCGGGGAACTGATCCTGCAGTACGCACGTCCCGTCGGCCCGACCGAGGCGACCGTTCACCGCCTGGAGGTGCTGCTGCTGTTCGGCGTCCTCGCCGGCACAGCCCTGGCCTTCGGCGCCGGCATGCTCGTCGCCCGCCGCGCCATGCAGCCCATCGCCACGCTCACGACAGCCGCAGCAGAGATCGCCCGCACCCGCGACCCGTCCCTGCGCATGCCCGAACCGCTGGCCGAGGACGAGGTCTCGGAGCTCGCCCGCACCCTGGAGGGCATGCTCCGACAGCTCGACGCCGCCCGCGGCGAGACCGAGGCCATGCTCGCCCGCCAGCGCTCCTTCGTCGCCGACGCCTCCCACGAGCTGCGCACGCCCCTGACCAGCGTCCTGGCCAACCTCGAGCTGCTCGCCGAATCCCTGGACGGCGAGGAGGGCGACGCCGCCCGCTCGGCCCTGCGCTCCTCCCAGCGCATGCGGCGTCTCGTAGCCGACCTGCTGCTGCTGGCCCGCTCCGACGCCCAGCGCGGCCGCCGCCACGACCCCTGCGACCTCGCCGACATCGTCGTCGACGCAGCCGGCGAGCTCGGCCCCGTCAGCGACGAGCACGACATCGTCCTCGACGTCCAGCCCGCGCAGCTGCTGGGAGCCCCCGACGACCTGCACAGGCTCGTGCGCAACCTGATCGAGAACGGGCTCCGCCACACCCCCGCCGGGACCGAGATCCACGTCAGCACCCGCACCCTCCCCGACGGGCACGTAGAGCTCGTCGTCGCCGACAACGGCCCCGGCGTGCCCGCCGAGATCGCCCCCACCCTCTTCGAGCGCTTCGTCCGCGGCGCCGGCGACCGCGGCGGCTCCTTCGGGCTGGGACTCGCCATCGTCGCCGCCGTCGCCGAAGCCCACGGCGGCGAAGTCACGCTGGAGCCGCCCCCGGCGGACACCACTGGGGCTCGCTTCGTCGTGCGCCTGCCGGGCACTCCCAGGGCCGTGGGGCCGGCGCCGGCCAGCGAGCCAGTGCTCGCCGAGCGGGCCGTCTAGCCCTACACCTCCACGACGACCGGCAGCACCATCGGACGGCGCTTGAGACGGTCGTAGACGAGCTGTGCCAGGTCGTCGTGCAGCTGCTCCGTCAGCACGTCGATCTCCCTGACCCCGTCGCCGGCCGCCCGGTGCAGTGTCGCCTCGACGGTCAGTCGGATCTCCTCCTCCAGCTTGTCTGCCTCGTCCATGAAGGGGACGCCCCGGAAGATCACCTCCGGGTCCGCCACGGAGCTGCCGTCCTGCTCGGCGATCGTCGCGACCACGATGAAGATGCCGTCGGCTGAGAGCATGCGGCGGTCGCGCAGCGCCACGTCTGCCATCTCCCCCAGCTCGACCCCGTCGACGAAGATCATGCCGGCCTGCTCCTTGGCCCCGAAGCGGGCGCCCCGGGAGTCGATGTCCAGGGGCAGCCCGTTGTCGCCCTGGAAGATGTCCTCGGGCGGGACGCCGACGGCTTCGGCCAGCTGGGCGTGCAGGCGCAGGCGCTTGAAGTCGCCGTGGAAGGGCATCACGTAGCGCGGCCTGACGAGGTTCAGCATCAGCTTGACCTCCTCCGCATAGCCGTGCCCGGAGGCGTGGACGGGGGCGTCGCGGGTCGTGATGACGTCGCAGCCGATGTGGTAGAGGCGGTCGATCGTCTCGTTGACGGCCCGCTCGTTGCCCGGGATCGGCGTGGCCGAGAAGACGACCGTGTCGCCCTGTCTCAACTCCACCTGGCGGTGGTCGCGGTAGGCCATCCTCCTGAGCGCCGACAGCGGCTCGCCCTGGGAGCCCGTGGAGATGAAGACGACCCGCTCGTCGGGCAGGTCGTCGATCTCCCGGGGACCGACCAGCATCCCCTCGGGGATCTCGATGTGGCCCAGCTGACGGCCGATGCCGACGTTCTTGCGCATCGAGCGTCCGACCAGGGCGACCTTGCGACCCAACGCATGGGCCGCGTCGACGACCTGCTGGACGCGGTGGATGTTCGACGCGAAGCTCGTCACGACGATCCTGCCTTCGCAGCGGGCGAAGACTTCCTCCAGGTGCGGACCGACGACCGACTCCGACGGGGAGAAGCCCTCGCGGTCGACGTTGGTGGAGTCCCCGCACAGCAGCAGCACGCCCTCCCTGCCCAGTTCCGCCAGACGCGAGACGTCGGCCGGCGCGCCGTCGACGGGGGTCTGGTCGAACTTGTAGTCGCCGGTGATCAGGACCGTGCCCAGCTCCGTGCCCAAGGCCACCGCACTGGAGTCCGGGATCGAGTGGGTCATGTGGATCATCTCCAGCGAGAAGGGACCCAGCTCCAGGGCTTCGCCGGGCTCCACCTCGATCAGCTCGACGTCCCTGAGCTTGTGCTCGTCCAGCTTGGAGCGGGCCATGGCCACCGTCAGGGCGCCGCCGTAGACGGGGATGTCGAGGTCCGCGCCCAGCTCCCTGAGCACCCACGGCAGGGCCCCCAGGTGGTCCTCGTGGCCGTGCGTGACGACGATCGCCTCGATGTCACGGACCCGCTCGCGCAGGTAGGAGAAGTCGGGCAGGACCAGGTCGATGCCGACCATCTCCGGCGTCGGGAAGCGCAGGCCGACGTCCACGACGACGATGCGGCCGTCGTGCTCGACGACCGTCATGTTCTTGCCGATCTCGCCCAGGCCGCCCAGCGGCAGGACCCGTACCCGCTCGCTCACGCCGCCGTCTGCGCAGGTCCGACGGGGTGCATGCCGTGGCGTTCGAGCATCGTCCGCACTACCTCGCGCTCCTGCTCAGTCGCCTCGACCAGCGGCAGGCGCAGCCCGCCGACGTTGTGGCCCAGCATGTTCAGGGCAGCCTTCGTGCAGGTCGGGCTGGCCGTCATGAACAGCGTCTCGTAGACGTCCTTCAGCAACTCGTCGATCTCGTGGCGACGCTCGGGCTCCGCGACCATCGCCTGCATCTCGTTGCCGACGATGTGGCTGGCCACGGAGATGACGCCCGCCCCGCCCATGTCCAGGGTGCGCGCGAAGGATCCGTCGTCGCCCGCGTACAGGTCCAGGCCCTCGATCATCTCGAGCTCCCGGGGGTTGGCCTGCTTGACGCCCTCGATGCCCTCGATGCGGGCCAGCTCGGCCAGCAGGTCCGGCGGCATGTTCGTGCCCGTCCTGGCCGGCACGTTGTAGAGCAGGACCGGCTTGTCCGTGGCCGAGGCGACCGCTTCGTAGTGGCGTGTCAGGCCCAGGCGGCTGGGGCGGTTGTAGTAGGGGGTCACGACCAGGACCGCGTCGACGCCCAGGTCGCCGGCCTTTTCGGTCATGTGCACGACCTGGCGGGTGTCGTTGGTGCCCGTGCCTGCCACGATCGAGGTGCCCTCGGGGCGCTCCGCGACGGCCAGGGCGATCAGGTTGAGCTGCTCCTCCTCGCTGAGCGTCGAGGCCTCGCCCGTCGTGCCGGCCACGACGAACCCGTCCGAGCCGTTGGCCGCCAGGTGGCGCATCAGGGCCACGAAGGACTCCTCGTTGACGCGGCTGCGCTCGTCGAAGGGCGTGACGATGGCCGTCAGGATCGTGCCGAGGTCGCTCATCGCTCCCAGTATCTCACGGTCGCAGCCCGTTTCAGAAGAGGAGGCTCTCGAGGCCGATCGTGGGCGACTCCTGCAGGCCCGCGACGCCGCGGATCGCCAGCAGCACGCCCGGCATGAAGGACTCCCGCCCCGTCGTGTCGTGGCGGATCGTCAGGGTCTGCCCGAGATCGCCCAGGATCACCTCCTGGTTGGCGACCAGCCCCGGCAGCCTGACGGAGTGGATCGGCGGCTCGGGCCCGCCCGTGGCGGCAGCCATCAGCTCCGCCGTGCGCTTGGCCGTGCCGCTGGGGGCGTCCAGCTTGCCGTCGTGGTGGAGCTCCACGATCTCCGCCTTGGTCATGTGCCGGGCCGCCTCGGCCGCGAAGCGCATCATCAGCACCGCGCCGATCGCGAAGTTGGGGGCGATCAGGGCCTTGGCTGGCTCCCCGCCCTGGTCCGGCTCGATGCCCGCTAGGGAGGCCGGGTCGAAGCCCGTCGTACCGATCACGACGTGAACGCCCGCCCGCAGGCAGGCAGTCGCGTTGCCCACGGCCGTGTCGGGACGGGTGAAGTCCACGACGACCTGGGGCCTCGACTCGGGCGCCGCCGAAAGCGCCTGCGCGAGGCTCGTGCCGAGTGCCGGGTCCGCGCGGGCCACCAGCTCCATGTCGGCAGCGCCCTCGACGGCCCTGCACGTCGTCTCCCCCATGCGTCCCGCCGCGCCCGCCACGGCCACCCTGATCATCGCGCCGACTCCTCGGCCTCGGCGCCGACGCCAAGCGGCTCGATCGCCTCCAGGAACCTGCCTTCGCCGGGGCCGACAGCCGCCACCGACAGCTGCTCGGGCGCGTACAGCTCGGCCGCGAGGCCACGCAGGTCGTCCATCGAGACGGCGTCGATCCGCTCGATCACCTCGTCGACGGAGAAGATCGGCAGGCCGCCGAGGACGGCCGCTCCCAGCCGTCCCATGCGCGCCCCTGTCGACTCCAGCCCCAGCACCATCCTGCCCTTCAGGTTCTCCCGGGAGCGGGTCAGCTCCTGCTCTGTCGCTGGGTCCTCGACGCAGCGGCGCAGCTCCTCGGTCACAACCCTGACAGCCTCCACGAGGTTCTCCGGGCGGGTGCCGACATAGACGCCGATCTCCCCGGCCCGGGCGTACAGGTTGGAGTAGGAGAAGACCGAGTAGGCCAGTCCCCGCTTCTCGCGGACCTCCTGGAACAGGCGCGAGGAGGAGGTGCCGCCGAGGATGCCTTCCAGGACCCGCAGGGCGAAGCGGCGCTCGTCGTCGCGGGCCATGCCGGCGCCGCCGATGCACAGGTGGTACTGCTCGGTCTCTTTCTCCAGGAAGCGCACCCGTGGCGAGAAGGCCACGGCGGGCAGCTCCGGGGTCACCGTCGCGGGCACGCCGTGGGGCACCGCTTGGGAGCGCTCGGCCATCGCCACGAGGGTGTCGTGGTCGACCGAGCCGGCTGCCGCGATCACGATCTCGCCGTGCGTGTAGCGCTCCGAGTGAAACGCCTGCAGGGCGGGGAGGGTGACCTCGCCGACGGCCCTGGCGGTGCCGATCACGGGACGCCCCAGCGGGTGCTCCGCGAAGACGGCCCTGTCCATTTCCTCGAAGGCCCTGTCCTGGGGATCGTCCTCGTACATCGCGATCTCCTCCAGGACGACCTCCTTCTCGGCGTCCAGCTGCTCGAAGCGTGGCCGCCAGACCATGTCGGCCATGACGTCGAAGGCCCGCTCCAGGTGGCCGTCGAGCACGCGCGTGTAGAGGCTCGTCGCCTCCTTTTCGGTGCCCGCGTTTATCTCCGCGCCCATCTCGTCGAAGATCTGGTCGATCTGCTCGGAGCCGTAGCGCTCGGTGCCGCGGAAGAGCATGTGCTCGAGCAGATGGGAGATTCCCGCCTGCTCGGGTGTCTCGATGACGGAGCCGGTGGCGATCAGGAAGCCGAGCGCGACCGAGCGCACCTCGGGGATGCGCTCGGTGACGACCCGTACGCCCGAGTCGAGCGTCGTGATGCGGTGCGCCTGCCCGCCGGCGGAGGATCCGCGCGGCGGGCTCTGCGAACCGCTCTCGCCTGCCTCAGTCGCGGTCGCGGGCATGACGGGGGCGGCCCGAGCCACGCTCGCCCTCGCTGCGGCGCGGACGCTCGGAGCGCTCACGGCCGTTCGAGGACGAACCGCCGCGGCGATCGCGTCCGCCACCGCCTCCGCCACCGGACGGACGGGAGCCGGTGCCGACGCCGGCCAGCTCCTCTGCGCTCTTGCCTGCGATGTCTGGGTCGTGGGCCAGGCGCAGGCCGATGCGGCCACGCTCACGGTCGACCTCGACTACCTTGACGCTCACCTCGTCGCCCTTGTTGAGCACGTCCTCGACGTTCTCGACGCGCTCGCCGGGCGAGACGTTGGAGATGTGCAGCAGGCCGTCCGTGCCCTTGACGAGTTCGATGAAGGCGCCGAACGTCGTCGTCTTGACGACTTTGCCGACGTATTCGTCGCCGACCTCGACCTCCTTCATCATCATCCGGACCCGCTCCACCAGGGCGTCGCCGAGCTCGCCGTTGGCGGAGTAGATCAGCACCTGGCCGTCGTCGTTGACGTCGATCTGGGATTCGAACTCCTCCGAGAGGCCGCGGATCGTTTCCCCGCCCTTGCCGATCAGCAGGCCGATCTGGGAGGGGTCGATCTGGATCGTCTGGATGCGCGGCGCGAACTGCGAGAGCTGCTCGCGGGGTGTGCCGATGACGTCGGCCATCTTGCCGAGGATGAACGTGCGGGCCTCCTTGGCCTGCGTCAGCGCGTCGCGCAGGATCTCGAACGTGACGCCCGTGATCTTGATGTCCATCTGCAGGGCCGTGATGCCCCGCTCGGTGCCGGCGACCTTGAAGTCCATGTCGCCGAGGTGGTCCTCGACACCGGCTATGTCCGTCAGGACGATGTAGTCGTCGCCCTCTTTGATCAGACCCATGGCGATGCCGGCGACGGGCCGCTTGATCGGCACGCCCGCGTCCATCAGCGACAGCGAGGAGCCGCACACGGAGGCCATCGAGGAGGAGCCGTTTGACTCCAGGATGTCCGAGACGACCCGGATCGAGTAGGGGAACTCCTCGATCGAGGGCACCATCGGCGTCAGCGCCCGCTCTGCCAGCGCGCCGTGGCCGATGTCACGGCGTTTGACGCCGCCCATGCGACCCGCCTCCCCGACCGAGAAGGGCGGGAAGTTGTAGTGGTGCCAGTAGTACTTTTTGGTTTCCAGGCCCAGCGTGTCGATGCGCATCTCCTCCTTGAGGGTGCCCATCGCCACGACCGACAGCGCCTGCGTCTGCCCGCGCGTGAACAGCGCCGACCCGTGCGTCCTGGGCGTCACGCCGACCTCGATCGAGATGTCGCGGATCTCGTTCTCCGAGCGCCCGTCGGGGCGCTTCTTGTGCACCGCGATGCGCTCGCGGATGATCGACTTCTCCAGTTTGTCGAAGGTCATCTGCACCTGCGAGCGACGCTCCCTGGCGGCAGCGATCTCCTCGGCCGAGGCGCCCTCCGGCGCGGCCGGGGCGTGGTGCTCCAGGATCGCCTGCTCGACCTCCTTGGTCGCGTCCTGGCGCTCGAGCTTGTCCTCGACCTGCGTGGCGGCGTCCAGGGCCGCCCCGTGGGAGGCGCGGACGGCCTCGACGATCGCCGGGTCGATCGTGATCGCCACGATCTCTTTCTTGGTCTTGCCTACTTTGGCGGCCAGGTCGCGCTGCAGGGCGCAGATCTTCTTGATCTCCGAGTGGGCGATGTCCAGGGCGTCCAGGATCTCCGCCTCGGGGATCTCGTTGGCGCCCGCCTCGACCATCAGGATGGCCTCCTCGGTGCCGGCCACGATCAGGTCCAGGTCGGAGGGGGTCTCGGCGTCCTCGAGCATGTCCGGCTCAGGCGGGTTGACGACGAAGTTGCCGTCGATCTTGCCGATCCGCACAGCGCCGACGGGCGTCGGCAGGGGGATGTCGGAGATCATCAGCGCCGCTGAGGCGCCGTTCATGGCGAGGATGTCGTAAGGGTGGACGTGGTCGATCGACAGGGGGATCGCCACGAGCTGGGTGTCATAGCGCCAGTCCTTGGGGAACAGCGGGCGGATCGGGCGGTCGATCATGCGCGCCGTAAGCGTCGCCTTCTCGCCCGGACGTCCCTCGCGCTTGAAGAAGGAGCCGGGGATTTTGCCTGCCGCGTACATTCTTTCCTCGACGTCGACGGTCAGCGGCATGAAGTCGATGTCGCGCAGGGATCCCGCGACGGCTGTCGCGAGGACCATCGTGTCGCCCTGGCGGACGACCACTGCGCCGGAGGCCTGCTTGGCCATCTTCCCGGTTTCGAACGAGATCTCGCTGCCGGCGATCTCCACGGAAACCCGGGTCTCGGCGTTGCTGCTCATATGTTCACTGCCTTCCTGTTCCGCCCTTCGGTCGGCGGAGCGATTCTTTTTTTCTCTTTCCCGAACGGATGGAGCTTAGCGGACGGGTGCCCGCGGCTCAGCGACGAAACAGAGCGCCCCGGCTGCGGTCGAGACCGAGGCTATGCTCGTGCGTCTGCGATGACTCGAGCATGTGGAATCGGATCAGAGCGCCGTGCCTGCGCCGCCCCTTGACGGCTCGTTGACCGACTGGTCGACGATCCGTGATGAGTTCGACGGTGCCAGCGCCCTCCTCTGCGGCAACGGGCTGAGCATCAATGTCTGGTCCCGTTTTCGCTACGCCTCCCTCTTCGAACACGCCCACGGCGGCGGCCTGTCGCGCGTAGACCTCGACTTGTTCGCCGGGACACAGAACTTCGAGCGCGTTCTCAGCGACCTCGCGACAGCGATCCGCGTCAATCGCGTGCTCGGACTTGATGCATCTACCGTGCTCGATCGCTACCAGAGCATCCAGCGCGGGCTCGGGCACGCCATCAGGGAGGTCCACGTCCGCAGGACAGACGTAGCGGACACGGTGTTGAAAGCAATCCGCGCCGAGCTAGAGCGCTACTCCTGGGTGTTCAGCACCTCATACGACCTGCTCGTCTATTGGTCGATGGCCTGCGAGAACGATTTCCGGCCTTTTGTGGATCTGTTCAGAGGCTCGGACAAGCCTTTTGATGTCGATCAGGCGGACGTCTTCGAGGGCCAGGTGCCGATCTATTTCCTGCATGGCGCCCTTCATCTCGTAGTCGGCGGAGCCGGTGACACCTGGAAGCGGCGCTCGCTGGCCATGAAGACGCTGCTCGATCAATTCGGCGACCCGATCGCGGGTGACCCGGCTGCGCGGCCGCTTCTTGTCACGGAGGGTACGGCACGGGACAAGCTGCGTGCAATCGAGGGAAACGCCTATCTGGCCCACTGCCTTGCCCGACTGCGCTCTACGGACCTTCCGTTTGTCGTGTTCGGAGCCAGCCTGGGCGAGCAGGACAGTCACTTGGTCGATGCTCTGAATGAGCACGAGCGTCCGATTGCCATAGCGATGGTGCGAGACCGAGTCGGAAACGTACGGACTCGGCAGCGTCAGACGTACGCGCGCCTGAACTCAGAGGACGTTCGTTTCTTTGACGCTGCCACACACCCACTTGGCAGCCGCACTTTGCGGGTCGGCTGAGCGATTGCGTCAGGTGCCGCGGTTACGATGGAGTCGTGCCATCGAGACGAAATGTCAAGCAGAACGCCTCCGGCAGGTGGGACATCCTTGAGGAGGGTCACCGTCGCGCGCTCGTCAGTGCCGACACCGAGCGCCGTGCGGTCGAGACGGCACGGGCGCAGCTTCGGCGAGAAGGCGGCGGCGAAATTCTGGTTCTGGACCGGACGGGGAAGATCGTGAGCTCACGCACCGTCGCCGGCACCAAGCAAAAAGCGGCGTAGGCTCGATCGAGCCATAGGCACCGGCTCAGGCGCCGAACGCCGCCGCGATCCCTTCGCGCAGCAGCTCGGGGCTGGGCAGCTCGCCCGGCGAGTCCGCTTCGTAGCTCCAGCGCACGACGCCGTCCTCGTCGGCGATGACCAGCGCCCGCTGGCAGAACCCGCCCGGGTGCAGCACCCCGAAGGCGGCGCTGGCAGCACCCTTGGGCTCGAAGTCCGACAGCTGCTCGCTGCTGACGCCAAGCTTCTCGCGAAAGGCCGTCTGCGAGTAGGTCGCGTCGCAGGAGACCCCGTAGAGCCGCCCGTTCTGCGCCGCCAGCTCGGCCACAATCGGCTCGTAGATCTGCAGCTGGTCGGTGCAGACGGGGCTGAAGGCGAACGGGTAGAAGACCAGTACGGTGCGCCGGCCCTTCAGGCTCTCCCGCGTGAAGCTCTCGCCGTCGGCCCGCGCAAGGCTGAACTCAGGCGCCGGCGTGCCGGGGGCGATCACAGCCATGACCGGTCCTTGGGACTGCGCCTGAGGGGATCGTGGATCAAGCGGTCCAAGGACGCAGGGAGCGCCGCATGCTCCGCACGCAAGCGATCGAGGACGCAGGAATGCGAAGCGTCCACGGCCGCCTTTCAGCGGCGGAGGCCGAGCTCTTGGATGAGCGCCCTGTACCCCTCGAGGTCCTCGCGGCGGAGGTAGTCGAGGAAGCGGCGGCGGCGCCCGACGAGCATCAGCAGCCCGCGCCGGGAGTGGTGGTCCTTTTTGGCGCCCCGCAGGTGCTCGGTGAGGTGGTTGATGCGCTCCGTCAGCAGCGCGATCTGGACGCGGGTGTTACCCGTATCGTTCTCGTTGGCCCCGAACTTGGCCGTGATCTCGCGCTTGCGCTCACTGGTGATGGCTGTCATACGGCGGGGAACGGTAGCAGAAGGACGCCCCGGCGCAGTCGGGGCGCTGTCAGGTCAGAGGCCGGTGACAGCGGGTGGCGCGTCAGGGCGAGGCGTGCTCGCCGGTGACCTTCCGCGTGCGCGCCACGTCTTCGTGCATCTGCTCGATCAGCGCCTGCGCGCTCTCGAAGCGTCGTTCCCCGCGCAGGCGCTCCAGGAACTGCAGGCGCAGGGGCTTGCCGTAGAGGTCGCCCTCGAAGTCCAGGAGGTAGGCCTCGATCAGCTCCCCCCGGCCGGTCTGGAAGGTCGGGCGCACGCCGATGCTGACGGCGGCCGGGCGACCGTCGGCCAGGCACGCGTAGATGCCGTGGCCGGGGCAGGCCAGCGCCTCGTCGGGGACCAGGTTGGCCGTCGGGAAGCCCAGCTCGCGGCCGCGCTTGTCGCCGTGGACGACGGTGCCGACGATCTCGAAGGTCGAGCCGAGCAGCCTGTTGGCCTCCGCCATGTCGCCGGCCTGCACGAGGCCTCGGATGTGGCTGGAGGAGACGATCTCCCCGTCGACTTCCAGCAGCGGGTGCACGACAGTCTGAAAGCGCCCGTCGGCGCGCAGCAGCTCCGGGTCACCCTTGGCGCGGTTGCCGAAGCGGAAGTTCTCCCCGATCGCCACGCGGGTGGCGCCCAGCGCGCCGACCAGCACGTCCTCGATGAAGTCCTGCGCGCTGCGCGCCGCGAAGCCGGCGTCGAAGGGGATCACGATCGTCTCGGCGACGCCCAGGGATGCGATCAGCTCCGCCTTGCGCTGCAGCGTCGTCAGCAGCTTGGGGGTGTGCTGGGGCGCGACGACAGAGACGGGATGGGGGTCGAAGGTCAGCACGCTGTCGGAGCCTGCGATGACCTCCCTGTGGCCCAGGTGCACCCCGTCGAAGGTGCCGACGGCGACGCTGCGCCCGCCTGAAGGCTCGACGTCTGGCAGCCAGGTGAGCTTCACGGCGCCATAGGCTATTGCTCTGCGCCCGCCAGGCGCGGTGACTGCTCGACCAGCGCCAGCGCCACCTCCAGCGCCAGGAACGAGCCGGCCTGCTCGGGGGACTCCCAGCGCGTTCCCCGCGACGGCGGCGGGACCGCCTGGGAGACGTCGAAGGGACCGATCGCGGTCCTGCACAACGACAGGCAGTAGGCGTCGCCCAGGTCGGCGATCAGAGAGCGCACGTACGTGCCCGAGCCGCACTCGATCACGAAACCGGCCTGGATGCCGTCATCTCGGCGGTCCTCCCGCCACAACTGCTCGAAGCGCATGACGGTGACGATCCGCTCGGGCATCTGGAACTGCTCGCCGCGCCTGGCCCTGCGGTAGGCACGCTCGCCTTCGATCTTCACGGCCGAGTGCGCGGGCGGGCGCTGGCGCACCTCGCCCGTGGGCAGGTTCGGCGGGTCTGGCGGTATGCGGCCCGTGACCTCGATCTGGCCCTCGCGGTCGCCTGTCGTGGAGGTCGCCCCCAGCCGGGCCGTCGTCTCGTAGCGCTTGGGCAGGCCCATCAGCTGCTGCTGGGATTTCGTGGCACGGCCGAGCAGCAATATCAAGAGACCCGTCGCGAACGGGTCGAGCGTTCCTGCGTGCCCCGTCTTGACTCCGCCGGCGGCGCGACGCACTGCCGCCACGACGTCATGGGAGGTGATCCCGGCCGGCTTGTCGATCAGCAGGACGCCGTCCATCGCTGGCGGGCGGGCCGCGCTCAGGCCGGTGCGGCGGCAGGCTGCCCGTCGGGGGCCTCCTGCAGCTGGGCCGCGATCGCCTCGCGCAGGAAGGCCTCGAGCTCGTCCTCGCCAAGGCTCGTCGTGAAACCGGCGGCGCGGCGGTGCCCGCCTCCCCCCTGGGCCCGCGCGATGACCGACACATCGACGTCGTCGTCGGTCGCCCGCAGCGAGATTTTGCGCTGCCCGGCGCGCTCGCCGCTGGAGAGCTCACGTACGAGCACGGCCACCTTCGTGCCCTGCAGCGCCCGCAGGTGGTCGATGATGCCCTCCGAGTAGCTCTCCTCGGCGTGGGCCGTCGCGAAGTCCTCCGCCGACAGGCTGGCCATCGTGACCGTGCCCTCGTCGAAGCGCTGCAGGCGGGCCAGCGCCATCGCCAGCAGCTTCAGCTTGCCCGTCGGCATGTCCTCGTAGAGGCGTTTGTAGACCAGCGGCACCTGCACGCCGGCTTCGATCAGCTCCGCGGCCATGCGGTGCGCGGCAGGGCCCGTGTTCTCGTACATGAAGCGCCCCGTGTCGGTGATCAGCCCGACATACAGGGCTTCTGCCATCAACGGCGTCGGCGAGACGCCCAGCTCGCGCATCAGCTCCCACACGATCTCGGCAGTGCAGGAGGCCGTCGGGCGGACGTAGTCGATCGTCCCGAAGCGGGTGTTGTCGTGGTGGTGGTCGATGTTCAGCAGCCTGGCCCCGTCGCGCAGCACGGCCGCCGAGTTGCGGTCGATGTTGCCGCAGTCCAGGAACACGACGGTGCGAGTCGCGATGTCCGACGGCGGCTGTTCGATCAGGCCCTCCAGCGGGAAGTTGCGGTACTCGCGCGGCAGCGGCAGGTCGTTCGGGGAGATGAACATCTCGCTGTGCTTGCCCAGCGCCACGAGCAGGCCGTGCATGGCGACCAGCGAGCCGATCGCGTCGCCGTCTGGGCCCTCGTGCGCGGCCAGAACGAAGTCCGTGTCCCCGCGCAGGTGCGCCAGGATCTGCTCGCGGGTGTCGAGGCCGTCCATGTCCGCGCTCATGAGCGCTCCACCTCCTCCAGCAGCTCCTCCACGCGCATCGCCCGGTCGGTCGTGTCGTCGTAGAGGAACTCCAGCGTCGGCGTGCGCTTGAGGTGCAGCTCCCGCCCGATCCGGGCCTGCAGGAAGCCGTGGCCGCTGCGCAGGCCGGCCAGCGTGTCCTCGCGCTCCTGCTCGCCCGAGGCTCCGCCGTCGGCTCCGAGCACGCTGACGTAGACGCGGGCGTGGCGCAGGTCTGGGCTTGTCCTCACGTCTGTCACGGTCACGAATCCCACCCGGGGGTCCTTCAGCTCGGTGGCGAGGGCGTCTGAGATGACCTGGCGGAGCGCCTCGTCGACCCGACGCATGCGTCCCGTCGTCATCTCACATCTCCAATTCCCCGCCGACGGCGGCGTCCCTCCTGCATTGCGCTCCGATCCTCACTCAGGAGGCCAGCTCGCGCTCCACCTGCCTGGTCTCGTAGGTCTCCAGCACGTCGCCCTCCTTGAGGTCCTGGAAGTTGGCCAGCACGATCCCGCACTCGAAGCCGGAGGCGACTTCCCGGGCGTCCTCGTTGAAGCGGCGCAGGCTCTCGACGGTCGTGTCGTAGATCACGGTGCCGTCGCGCACGACGCGCACCCGCGCGCCACGAACGATCTTGCCTTCCGTCACCTGGCAGCCCGCGATCACGCCGATCCGGGAGGCTCTGAAGAGCTGGCGGACCTCCGCCTGGCCCTGCGGCGTCTCGACCTCCTCGGGGGCGAGCATGCCCTGCATGGCCGCCCGCAGCTCCTCGATGGCTCTGTAGATGACCGAGTAGGAGCGGATCTCCACCCCCTCGCGGTCGGCCACGGCACGGGCGTCGCCGACGGGGCGGACGTTGAAGGCCATGATGACGCCCTCGGAGGCCGCTGCCAGCATCACGTCGGACTCGTTGATGCCGCCGACGCCGCGGTGGACGATGTTGACGGCCACCTCGTCCTGGGGCAGCTTGGCGATCTCGTCCTCCAGAGCCTCCAGCGAGCCGGCGACGTCTGCCTTGACGACCAGCGCCAGCTCCTGGACGGTCCCCTCCTGGGCCAGCTTGAAGACGTCTTCCAGGGAGACCTTGCGCCCGGAGCGCCGCGCCAGGGCCTCCGTCTTCAGGCGGTTGGCCCGCTCGCCCGCGAGCTGGCGGGCCTTGCGCTCGTTCTCCACGACGCGGACGTGCTCGCCGGCCTCGGGGACGCCGTCGAAGCCCAGCACCTCGACGGGCTGGCCGGGGGCCGCGCGCTTCATCTTCGTGCCCATGAAGTCGTGCATGGCGCGAACGCGGCCGAAGTGGGCGCCCGCCACGAGGGCGTCGCCGACACGCAGGGTGCCGCGCTGGATCAGGATCGTCACGACCGGACCGCGCCCGGGGTCGAGCTTCGACTCGATGACCGTCCCGGACGCTTCGGCGCCGGGGTTGGCGCGCAGTTCCTCCAGGTCCGTGACGAGCTGGATCGTGTCCAGCAGCGTGTCCAGGCCCTGGTGGGTCTTGGCGCTGACGTCGACGAACTCCGTCTCACCGCCCCACTCAGAGGGCTGCAGGCCGTGCTGGGTCATTTCCGTGCGGACCCGCTCGGGCTGGGAGCCCTCCTTGTCGACCTTGTTGACGGCCACGACGATCGGCACTTCGGCCGCCTTGGCGTGGTCGATGGCCTCCTCCGTCTGCGGTTTGACGCCGTCGTCTGCGGCCACGACGATCACGGCCAGGTCCGTCACGCTGGCGCCGCGGGCGCGCATCGCCGTGAAGGCCTCGTGACCGGGCGTGTCCAGGAACGTGATCTCCTTCTCGCCGTGGTGTACCTGGTAGGCGCCGATGTGCTGGGTGATGCCGCCGGCCTCGCCCGCCGCCACCTCCGTCTCACGGATCGCGTCCAGCAGCGAGGTCTTGCCGTGGTCGACGTGACCCATGATCGTCACGACCGGCGGGCGCGCGGCGAGGTCGCCCTCCTCGTCCTGGAAGACGGCTTCGACCTCGACGTCGTCGGCGGCGTGGACGATCTCGATCTGCTTGTCGAACTCGTCCGCCAGCACCTGGATGGCGTCGTCGGAGAGGGTCTGCGTCAGCGTCGCCATCTCCCCCAGCGTCATCAGCTTCTTGATGACCTCCGGGACGGGCACGCCCAGGTACTCGGCGACGTCCTTGACCGTCGAGCCCGAGTTGACCCGGATCAGGTCCGTCGTTTCCTGGGCGGCCGTGTCGATCGGGGCGATCGTGTCGTCGTAGGTGCCGCGCCTGCGCCTACCGCGACGGGGACGGCGCTGGGGCACGTTGGGTGGGCCGCCGGGGCCGCCCTGCTGGCGGCGGGAGGCCTGCGAGTCGATCACGACGCGGCGGCGGCCACCGGGGCCGACGTCGCCGGGCGTGCGCTCGCCGGTACGCGAGTCGCGCGTCGGGCGCGCCCGCTCGCCGCCGGGCTGGGCGGGCTGCTGCTGCTGCTGCTGGGTAGCCGGCGTGGCCGCTGCGGCGCCCGTCTTCGCGGCGGGCGGGGCCGTCTTCGCGGCGGGCGCGGCTGCGGGTGCCGGCGCGGCCTGCTGAGCCTTGGCCGCGGGGGCTGCGGGCGCCTGGGCCTTCGGCTGGGCAGGGGGCTGCTCGGCCGCGGGAGCCTTGGGCGTCTCGGGCTTGGCGGGCGCCTTGGCGGCGCCGTTGCTGGCAGCCGGCCGGCCGGCGAGGCCGAGCGCCTTGAGCGCGTCTGCCTCATCGACAGAGGACGCGGCGGCCTTGGCGGGGACGCCGGCCGCCTGCAGCCGCTCGAGCAGCTCCTTGCTGCTCAGGCCCTGCTCCTTGGCTATCTCGTGCACTCGCTTCTTGCTCATCGGCTCACCGATTCTACGAGCTTGGGATCGATGCCTGCCCTGGCACGGAGGGCGCGCTGGGGGCCGTTGCGGCGGATCGCCAGCGCCAGGCATTCCGCGACGGGTCCCCCGTGCTCGTGCTCGGCGCAGAGGTAGGCGCCGCGACCGGGCATGCGCCCGGAGCCGTCCAGGACGATCGCCCCGGCCGCCGGGTCGGTACGGTCGAGCGCCAGCCGCACAAGCTCTGACTTGGCTGCTGTGCGGCCGCACCCGACACAGCGTCGGTACGGCACGTGCCCGCCCCTGGAAGGCGCGGATCCGCTGTTGGGCAGGATGCCCGCGGCGGCTATGTCGAGGGCTCCTCGTCGGCCAGCTTCTCGGCGACCTCAGCAGCCGCTTCGGCGCCGTCCTCCTCGGGCTCCGGCGATATCACGGCGGCCTCTGTCTCGGGCAGGGGGCCGGCCTCCTCGGCGACGTCCACGGCGACCGTCTCGGCGGTCCCGGCGACGCCACCGGCGGATGCGTCCTCCGCGGCCAGCTCGGCCTCCGCCTCGACCTCGTCGGCCACCGTCGTCGCGGCTAGGTCGGCGACGTTGTCGGTGGCGATGCTCGCCAGCGCCTGGTGGCTTTCCAGGCCGCAGTAGCGGGAGTTGGGCAGGGACGCGTTGGGGCAGCGACGGCCGTTGGAGAGGATCGCGGCGCAGCGACCTGCGACTTCCTCCTCCTCGTAGGCGTGCTCGGCCTCCTCGGCCGCGAACTCCGTCTCCGAGCGGATGTCGACACGCCAGCCGGTCAGGCGAGCCGCCAAACGGGCGTTCTGGCCCTCGCGGCCGATCGCCAGCGACAGCTGGTCGTCGGGGACGATGACGGTGGCCTGCTTGGCGTCGTCGTCGACCAGTACCTCGCGCACGCGGGCGGGCGAGAGGGCCTTGGCGACGAAGCGGGCCGGCTCCTCGTTGAAGGGGATGATGTCGATCTTCTCGCCGCGCAGCTCCGAGACGACCATGCGCACGCGCGAGCCGCGCGGGCCGACGCAGGCGCCGACGGGGTCGACGCCGTCGGTGTGCGAGACGACGGCGATCTTCGAGCGGTAGCCGGGCTCGCGGGCGACGTTGGCGATTTCGACCAAGCCGTCGGCGATCTCGGGGACCTCCAGCTCGAACAGCTTCTTGATCAGCTCGGGGTCTCGCCTGGAGACGATGATGGCAGGGCCCTTGGTGGAGGGCGAGACCTCCTTGATGACGGCCTTGATGCGCTGGGAGTGGTCGTAGCGCTCGCCGTCGACCTGCTCGGACTTGGGCAGCAGCGCCTCGACCCGTTCGCGCAACTGCACGAGCGTGTAGCGGGAGTCCGACTGCTGCACGATGCCCGTGATCAGCTCGCCTACGCGGTCGCGGTATTCCTCGTACATCATGTCCCGCTCGGCCTCGCGGATGCGCTGCAGGATTACCTGCTTGGCCGTCTGCGCGGCGATCCGCCCGAAGTCGTCGGGCGTGACGTCGGCCTCCTCGATCTGGTCCCGGTATTCCTCGAACTTCTTGGGGTCGATTTCCGGTTCCTCGGGTTCGCGCATCTCGCCCGTCTCGGGGTCGATCGTCGTTTCCTCGTCGATCGTCTCGACGATCAGGTGCGCCTCCAGCTGCTCGGGGATTTTCAGTTCGATGACGCGGAAGTCGGCCGTCTCGCGGTCCATTTCCACGCGTGCGTACTTGGCCGAGCCTGGCTGCTTCTTGTAGGCGGACAGCAGCGCGTCCTCGAGCGCGACCATCAGCTTCTCCGGCTCGATCCCCTTCTCGCGGGCGAGCGCGTGCATGGCCTCAAGGATTTCGCGTGACATGGGTGGGCGGGCTCCTTCTATTCCTCGATCAAATTGGAACGGCGAATCTCCGAGTAGGGGATCGCGATGATCCCCCCGTCGGCCGCCAGCGTGACCTCCTCGTCAGAGGCCCCCACCAGCTCCCCCGTGAAGCTCCTGACCGACCGCTGCTCGCCCTCGCCGGCAGGGCGCGACGCCGGGCGGGCCTGGCGCAACCGCACACGTGCCTTGCGGCCGACGAAGCGGCGGAAGTGGGCAGGCTTGGTCAGCGGGCGCTCGCTGCCCGGGGAGGAGACCTCCAGGGAGTAGCGCTCGCGCATGTCGTTCAACAGCATGCTGACCCGTTCGCAGAGCTCCAGGTCGACCCCGTCAGGATGGTCGATGAAGACACGCAGGCTGCGCCCGCCGAGCACCTCCGCGAGCAGCACCTCGACCTCCGGCTCGTTGTGCGCGAGCCGCTCTTCGATCTCGGTCTGGATGGTCATGAGAGCTGTTGTCAATCTGGTCCTTACGCAAAAAAAGCGGGCGGGCGCCCACTCTCGGTCCTGCAATCGTCGCCTGCGCGACGACACGAAAGCTGTCAATCGAGCATAGCAGTGGAGCCCTTCTCGTTTACATGCTGGGCGACGGCGGCGAGGATTTAGAACCCGCCGCGCGCCGGGCCCCGGGCGGCGCCTAACCCCGTTCGGCCTCGCGGCGCGCCCGGTCCCTGTAGAGGCGGTAGTCGCTGCGCTCGGGCCGCAGCGAACAGGCCAGCGCAAGCGGCTTGCAGGCCTCGCGGTGACGGCCCAGCTGCTGCATCGCCCGGCCCAGGCAGAACAGCGCGTAGTCGTTGGTGGGGGCGCTGGCCGCGACAGCCTGGAACTCCGCTATCGCGCCTTCGTAGTGCTGGGCGTGGAAGAGGGCACGGCCCAGCGCCTCCCGGATCGAGGCCTTGTCGGGCTCGAGGTCGCGAGCTTTGCTGAGGGGCACGATCGCGGCCTGGTGGTCGCCGTGCTCGAGCAGGTCGCAGCCGCGACGGTAGAGGTCGTAGACGGTATCCACCGGGTCGGCTACGCCCTCGTCCCGGCGCTCGCGGCGCTGCGCGCGGCTTCGCGGCGGGCCGAGGGCTCCGCCTTTGCGAACGGCTCTGTTAGTCGCACTTCTCGCGCATGGCTTCGACTGCGTCGAGGATAGCCTCCGCGATCTTGGTCTTGGGCGCCCTTGTCACGTGCTGCTCATCGATTTGGCCTTTACCCGTCGCGGTGAGGATCGTCACTTCGTTCTGCTCTGCGTCGAAGCCGATGTCGGTGCGGGAGACGTCGTTGAGCACGACCGCGTCAAGGTTCTTGCGGGCGAGCTTGCCGCGGGCGTGCTGCAGCCCCTGCTCGCCGTGCTCGGCGGCGAAGCCGACCAGTGTCTGACCGGGGCGACGGCGCGCCGAGAGGACCGCCAGGACGTCGACCGTCGGGGCCAGCTCGATCGTCAGGCTGTCGCGATCCTCCTTCTTGATCTTGCCCTGCGCGGGTGCTGCCGGCGCGAAGTCGGCGACAGCTGCGCTCATCAGCAGGACGTCGCTGGCATCGAAGCGCTCCGCGCACGCCCGCTCGAGCTCCGCGGCCGTCCTGACGTCGAGGCGCTCGACGCCGTCCGGCGTCGGCAGGGCGACGTTGGCCGCGATCAGCGTCACCCGGGCGCCCCGGGCGGCGGCTGTCGCGGCCAGGGCCGTCCCCATCCGCCCCGAGGAGCTGTTGCCTATGTAGCGGACGCTGTCGATCGGCTCGCGAGTGCCGCCTGCCGTCACGAGCACGCTCAGCCCGCGCAGGGCGCTGTCGGGCGCTGCGCGGAGGAGCTCCTCGCAGGCCTGCAGCAGCTCCGCGGGCTCGGCCAATCGCCCGACGCCCTGCTCGCCCCTGGACGCCAGCCGTCCCTCCCCCGGCTCCACGATCGTGACGCCGCGCCGGCGCAGCGTCGAGAGGTTCTCCCGCGTCGCCGGGTGCTCGTACATGCGGTTGTTCATGGCCGGAGCCACGACGATCGGACAGCCTGCCGCCAGGGCGCAGCTGCAGAGCAGGTTGTCGGCCATGCCCGCCGCCAGCTTGGCGATCGTGTTGGCCGAGGCGGGCGCG
This sequence comes from uncultured Solirubrobacteraceae bacterium, assembly GCA_963697795.1. Taxonomy (GTDB): domain Bacteria; phylum Actinomycetota; class Thermoleophilia; order Solirubrobacterales; family Solirubrobacteraceae; genus Palsa-744. The sequence goes on from OY969097.1 coordinate 195,597, forward strand.
ATCAGCAGCACGTCGGCCCTGCCGACGAGCTCCAGGTGGCTGATCGGCTCGTGGTCGGGCGGGCTCTGGTCCGGGAAGGCCCCGCGCATGGGGTCGTGCTCGAACTCCCCCACCAGCACCGGCGCCCCGCTCAAGGCAGCGAACGAAGCCCTGCCCACGAAGCGCGTGCTCGCCGGCGTCTGCACGACCCGCACGGCATGCCCCGCCCCCGTCGCCAGCCTGATCAGCTCGAGCGCCTTGTACGCGGCAATGCCGCCGCTGACCCCGAGCAGAATCCTCATGGTCTCTCAGGTTGTAGTGCGACCCGACCGGACCCGCAAGCGCCGCTCCACCAATTGCGAGCGAAGCTGAGCCGTGGATGAGCGGTCAGGGAGTCCTGGGTCAAGCGATTCAAGGACGCAGGGAGCGAAATGTGCTCCGCACATGAGCGACCGAGGACGCCGAAGCGCGCCGGCCCAGGGCTACCTGTAGTGGTACTTCATCTTTCCGGCGGCTACCTCCTCGAGGGCGATCGTGAGGTAGTTTTTCGAGACCGTGTCGACCATGGGCGGCGGGAACTCGTCGAAGGTCCCCTCGCCGAGGTTGTGGTAGTAGCTGTTGATCTGCCTGGCGCGCTTGGCGGCGACGATGACGCTGGCGTAGTTGGAGTCGACCTGCTCCAGCAGGCGATCGATACGGGGGGAGATCACGGTTTTCCGTTGCCCTTTCCTAGTGGTCTGAGGGAAGTCTAGTGCGCGGCGGACGGCGTCCCGGCCCGCGCTCGCTCAATCCTGGCTGTCGCGGACGATCTGGACGAGCTCCTCGAGGGCCTCGTCGAGCCGGTCGTTGACGACGACGTGGGCGAACTCGGGCTGTGCCAGCAGCTCCCCCTCGGCCACCTTCAGGCGGCGCTGCACCTCCGCCTGGTCGTCGGTGCCGCGCCCGACCAGGCGCGTGCGCAGGGCCTCCAGCGACGGCGGCGCGATGAAGACCTGAACGGCCTCCGGCATGGCTGCCCGCACCTGGCGGGCTCCCTGAACCTCTATCTCCAGGACGACGGGCACGCCTGCCGCCAGGCGTCCCTCGAGCTCCGAGCGCAATGTCCCGTAGCGGCGCCCAGCGTAGTCGGCGTGCTCGACGAAGTCCCCGTCCTCGATCCGCTGCTCGAACTGCTCGGGGCTGAGGAAGTGGTAGTCGACTCCGTCCCGCTCGCCCGGCCGCGGCCCCCTCGTGGTCGCCGACACCGACAGCTCCAGCTCGGGCAGCCGCTCCATCAGCCCCCTGATGAGCGTCCCCTTGCCGACGCCGGAGGGACCTGTGATGACGAATACGCGTGCCACGGCCCCGGGACCCTATTGCCCCCGGCGGCGGTCCAGAGCGGAGATGATCCTCAGTGGCGCAGGAGGGAGATGAGCTCCGAGCGCTGGCGCTCGGAGAGCCCGCCGATCGTCTTGCTGGGGGCGATGCGGCAGTGGACGAGGATCTTGTTGACCTTGACCCGACCGTACTTGGGGACGGCCAGGAGCATGTCGAAGACCTTGGCCGTCTCGATGTACTCCGGGGGGTCCAGCAGGAGCGAGTGGATCGAGCGCCGCCCCGCCTTCAGGTCCCGCTTGAGCTGGGCCCGCTGGATGCGGATCTGGTTGGCTCTCGCCAGCGCGTCCATCCTCTGGTTGAGCGACCGCTCGGGGGTCGTAGAAGCGTTCGAGGACGTCGGGCCGGTCGCCGTCACCATGGGCGGCGAGTCTACACGCACCGCAGCCTCCTTCAAGACAAATGCCCGTAATTCATCTAGACCTCGACCTGAGGTAGAGATGGATCGAGGCTCCTGGACGGTAGGGCCGTCGGTTTGCAGGGATTTTTATGAAGACGCCAGCAGGCCGGCTGCGACCCTCGACCCTGCAGCGGGGTCGCGGAAGCTCTCCGTGCCGAGCGCCACCAGCGTGGCGCCAGCATCGAGCATCTGGCGGGCGTGGGAGGCCGTCTGGACGCCGCCCATGCCGACCACTGGTACGTCTACCCGCCTGGCGACGGCGGCAACCTGAGCCAGGGCGACGTGCCTGATGGCCGGTCCCGACAGCCCGCCCGTCCCTCCCCCCAGCCAGGCCTCTCCCGGGCGCCCGCCGGGCACGAGCGCCATGGCCCGCAGCGTGTTGATCAGCGACACGGCGTCCGCGCCACCGTCCTGTGCCGCCAGCGCGCAGGCCGGCACGTCGGCCGCGTTGGGCGTCAGCTTCACGATCAGCGGCTTGCCCGTCAGCGGCCGCAGCTCCGACACGACTGCCCGCAGCTGCAGCGGGTCGGCGCCGATGTCGAGGCCCGTCTTGACGTTGGGGCAGGACACGTTCAGCTCGATCGCGGCGATCTCCGGCTGCTCCTCGCAGGCTCGCACCAGCTCCGCCAGCTCGCCCGCCGTCGAGCCCATGACGTTTGTGATCAGCGGCACGGGCAGCGACTCGCCGGCCGGGGACACGCTCGGGTCGCTGCCGAACGAGATCAGCTGGGGCAGGTCCTCCTCCATGTAGCGCTGAAGGCCCTTGTTGGGGAGGCCGATCGAGTTGATCAGCCCGGCCGGGGCCTCCCACAGGCGCGGCGGCGGGTTGCCCGCACGGGGCTCCAGGGTGATCGTCTTGGACACGAAGGCCGCGAACGGGAAGGCCTCCCCCAGGGCCTCGCCGAAGGCCTCACGGGCCGCGATCGCGTCGAAGGTGCCCGAGCCGTTGACGACAGGGTGGGCCAGGCGCAGCCCGCAGAAGTCGACGTGACTCACTCGGGGGCTCCGGCGTGGGCCTCGACGTGCTCCAGCTCGGCCGCGTCGACGACTGGACCGTCGACGCAGACGCGCAGGTAGCCCCCGCCCCTGCGCGGCACGACGCAGCCGTAACAGGCCCCGAAGCCACAGGCCATGCCGGCCTCCAGGGCCAGCTGGGCCGGTACGCCCCGCTGCTCGCACATCGCCCTGACCCCCTCCAGCATCCCGGCCGGCCCGCAGGAGTAGACGGCGGCGTGGGGGTCGCGCTCGAGCTCCGCCGCCAGCAGGTCCGTGACGAGGCCGTGGTATCCGGCCGAGCCGTCGTCGCTGGCGAGGTGAGCGTCCTCGAACAGCTCCGCCCCCCGCGCCCGGGCGCCGTCGCGGAAGCCCAGCAGGACGCTCGCCTGTGTGCCCGTCCGCGCCAGCTCGCCGGCCAGCAGCGCGAGCGGGGCGATGCCGATGCCGCCCCCGACGAGCAGCGCCCGCCTGTCCTCGCCTGGCGCCTGGAAGCCCCTGCCGAGCGGGGCCAGCACCCACAGCCCCTCCCCCGGCCCCATCTCGCACAGCCGCCGGGTGCCGGGCCCGACGTCCTCCAGCAGGAAGCTCGTGCGCCCCTCGCCCTGGAGCGCCACGGAGAAGGCCCGGGCCAGGTGGGGACGTTCGTCCTCCCCCCCGCCCCAGCCCTCCGCGGCCGCGATCATGGCGAACTGGCCGGGCCGGGCCGCCGAGCCGTCGTCGGCGACGCTCAGGAGCCGGTAGGCCCCCAGCTCGCGGTTCTCGAGGACCTCGAGCAGGCGCCGGCCGTAGCCACGCTCGGCGGCCGTGCCCGGCCCGCTCACGACCCGTCCGGGGCGTGGAGGTCCTGCAGGCACAGCACCTCCGGCTCCCCGTCGATGCGGGCCCGGGAGATGGCCCGGGCAGCGGAGACGCCGGCTGCCAGGGTCGTCAGGCAGGGCACGCCGTGCATGACGGCTGCCCGGCGGATCTCGTGGCCGTCGGTGCGGGCGCCGACGCCCGTGGGGGTGTTGACGACGAGGTCGACGTCGCCCCGTTCGATCCAGTCGACGACGTGCGGGGAGCCCTCGCCGATCTTGTTCAGGCGCTGGACGGGCACGCCCATGCGGGCGATCGCCTCGGCCGTGCCGCGGGTCGCGACGATGCGGAAGCCGCAGTCGTGCAGGGTCTGGGCGACCGCATAGGCGCCCGCCTTGTCGGCGTCCGTGACCGTGATGAAGACTGTGCCCTGGCTGGGCAGCGGCACGCCCGCGGCGGCCTGGGCCTTGGCGAAGGCCGTCGGGAAGTCGCGGGCGATGCCCATGACCTCGCCCGTGGAGCGCATCTCGGGGCCCAGCACGGCGTCGGAGTTCTCGAAGCGGTCGAAGGGCAGGACGGCCTCCTTGACGGAGATGTGATCGCCGTAGCCGACGCCCTGGCGCTCCTGTGGCAGGCCCATGTCGGCCAGCTTCTCCCCCAGCATGATCCGGCAGGCCAGCTTGGCCAGCGGCAGCCCGATCGCCTTCGAGACGAAGGGCACTGTGCGCGAGGCACGCGGGTTGGCCTCGATCACGTACAGCTCGCCCGCGTGGATCGCGTACTGGACGTTGATCAGCCCGACGACGCCGATGGCCAGCGCGATGTCGCGGGTGGCAGCGCGGATCTGGTCGAGCATCTCCTCGCCCAGGGAGTGCGGCGGCAGCACGCAGGCGGAGTCCCCGGAGTGCACCCCTGCCTCCTCGACGTGCTGCATGATGCCGCCGATCCAGACGTCCGTGCCGTCGCAGAGGGCGTCCACGTCGACCTCCGCTGAGTCCTCCAGGAAGCGATCGAGGAATATCGATGGGGAGCCCTCCGGGCTCTGGGATGGGCCCACCCTTCCCGCCCCGTTCGAGCCCTCGGTCAGCTCGCGCCGAAGGTAGTCGGCCAGGCCGTCGTGGGAGTAGACGATCTCCATGGCCCTGCCGCCGAGGACGTAGGAGGGGCGGACGAGCAGCGGGAAGCCGACCTCCCCGGCGCAGCGCAGGGCCTGCTCGACCGAGCGGGCTGTCGCGTAGGGGGGGGCCTTGTAGCCGAGCTGGGCCAGCAGCTCGCCGAAGCGCCCGCGGTCCTCTGCCAGGTCGATCGCGTCGACGCTCGTGCCCAGCAGCGGCACGCCCGCCTCGACCAGGCCCGCCGCCAGCTTCAGGGGGGTCTGCCCGCCGAACTGGACGATCACGCCCTTCAGGCGCCCGTCGCGGTTCTCGCTCGCCACGACCGGCAGGACGTCCTGCAGGGTCAGGGGCTCGAAGTAGAGGCGGTCGGAGGTGTCGTAGTCGGTCGAGACGGTCTCGGGGTTGCAGTTGACCATGACCGCGTCCCGTCCGGACTCGCGGACGGTCATGGCGGCGTGGACGCAGCAGTAGTCGAACTCGATGCCCTGCCCGATGCGGTTGGGCCCCGCCCCGAGGATCACGACCGACTCGCGCTCGCCACGCTGGATCTCGTCGGAGGGCTGCTCCTCCCAGCCGGAGTAGTAGTAGGGCGTGCGGGCCGGGAACTCCGCTGCGCAGGTGTCCACGGAGCGGTAGCCGCGCTCGCCGGCGAAGGGCGCCTCGGGACTCTCCGCGAGCGCCTTGAACTGGCGCAGGAACCAGCGGTCCACGAAGGTGGCCGTGTGTATCCGCTCGAGCTCGACGCCCCGTGAGAGCAGCTCGAGGATCGTCTCGAAGCGCGCCGGGCGGGGTTCGAGCAGGCTCTCCAGCAGCTCCTCCGTGGGCGTCTCGGTCAGGCAGGGCGGCTTGTCCAGCTCGCGGGAGCGCAGGGCCTTGGCGAAGGCCTGCTGGAAGGTCCGCCCGATCGCCATCGCCTCCCCGACGGACTTCATGTGCGTGGAGAGGGTCGGCGTGGACTCGGGGAACTTCTCGAAGGCGAACCGTGGCCACTTCACGACGACGTAGTCGATCGTCGGCTCGAAGCAGGCCGGCGTGACGCCGGTGATGTCGTTGTCGATCTCGTCCAGCGTGTAGCCGACGGCCAGGCGGGCGGCGATCTTGGCGATCGGGAACCCGGTGGCCTTGGAGGCCAGCGCGGAGGACCGGGACACGCGCGGGTTCATCTCGATGACGAGGATCTCCTCCGTCGTCGGGTTGACGGCGAACTGGACGTTGGAGCCGCCCGTCTCCACGCCGACCGCCCTGATGACCTTGATGGCCTGGTCGCGCAGCTGCTGGTAGAGATGGTCCGTCAGCGTCTGCTGCGGCGCGACCGTGACCGAGTCCCCCGTGTGCACGCCCATCGGGTCGACGTTCTCGATCGAGCAGACGATGACGACGTTGTCGGCCCTGTCGCGCATGACCTCCAGCTCGAACTCGCCCCAGCCGATGACCGACTCGTCCAGCAGCACCTGCCCGATCGGCGAGGCCTCGAGGCCCTGGCAGACGATCCGCTCGAAGTCCTCCTGCGTGCGCGCGATGCCGCCGCCGCGACCGCCGAGCGTGAAGGCGGGTCGCACGATGCAGGGCAGCCCCAGCTCGGGCAGGGCGGCAAGGGCCTGTTCGAGGCCGACCTTGACGTCCACGCGCCCGGAGCCGTTCGGCGTGCTCGTGGCTGTTACAGCCGGCGCGGTGTCGGCGGCCAATGCGCTGCCCGGCGGTACGGGCGCGGCAACGCTCGCGTCCTCACCGGCCGCAATGGAGCCCTCCTCCTCGCCGGCCGCGACGCCGGCGAGGGCCGTCTCGTCGGACACCCAGCCGCTAGCGATCGCGCTCTTTGGCATCCGCAGCCCGGCCGCTTCCATCGTCTCGCGGAAGATCTCGCGGTCCTCGGCGGTCGCGATCGCGTCGTAGTTGGCGCCGATCAGCTCGACGCCTAGCTCCTGCAGGGTGCCGTCGTCGTGCAGGGCCTTCGACAGGTTGAGGGCGGTCTGGCCGCCGAGGGTGCCGAGCAGAGCGTCGGGGCGCTCCCGTTCGATGACCTGGCGGACGGGGCCGGGCAGCAGCGGCTCGACGTAGGTCGCGTCGGCGAACTCCGGGTCGGTCATGATCGTGGCCGGGTTGGAGTTGACCAGCACGACCTCGTAGCCCTCCTCGCGCAGGACCTTGCAGGCCTGCACGCCGGAGTAGTCGAACTCGGCGGCCTGGCCGATCACGATCGGCCCCGAGCCGAGGATCAGGATCTTCTTGATGTCGTCCCGACGGGGCATCAGATGCGCGATCCCGCAGTGGCGTGTCGAGGGTGCAGCGTCGTGGGATCGACCATCAGGCGGCCTCCGCGATCCTGCTCAGGAAGCGGTCGAACAGGTACAGGCTGTCGTGGGGGCCCGGTCCCGCCTCCGGGTGGTACTGGACGGTGCCGCCGGGCACGTCGAGCAGCTCCAGACCCTCGACCGTGCGGTCGTAGAGGTTGACGTGGGAGAGCTGGGCGACGCCGAAGTCGGTCTCCCAGCGGACAGGCTCGTCGCTGTCGATCGTGCGGCTGCCGCCCGGACCGAGCGCCGCGAAGCCGTGGTTCTGGGAGGTGATCTCCACCCGCCCCGTCGCCAGGTCGCGGACGGGGTGGTTGGCGCCGCGGTGGCCGAAGGGCAGCTTGAAGGTCTCAAGGCCCACCGCCCTGCACAGCAACTGGTGGCCCAGGCATATCCCCCATACCGGCTTCTTGCCGACCAGCTCCCGGACGGTCGCCACGACGTAGGAGAGGGCGGCCGGGTCGCCGGGGCCGTTGGACAGGAAGACCGCGTCGGGATCGGATGCAAGCAGCTGCTCGGGCGTGCTCGTACACGGATGCAGCTCAACCCTCGCCCCCCTCGCGAGAAGCTCGCGGACCATCGACGCCTTGATGCCCGTGTCGAGCACTGCGATCAGCGGCCCCTCATCATCTCCTCTCCCGCCACCGTGCAGGGAGACGCTCTCGGGCGTCACGACACGCGCCAGGTCCTGGCCCGCCATCGACGGCTCAGCGTCGATCATCTCGCGGGCGCTCTGCTGGGGAATCGAGTCCGGGAAGAGGCCGCCCCGCATCGCGCCCGCCTCACGGATGTGGCGCACGAGCGCCCTCGTGTCGACGCCCGTGATGGCCTGGATGCCGCAGTCCGCCAGCCAGTCCAGCCAGCCCCCCTCCGCGCTGGGGGCGTCGTCGTCGTTGCAGGCCTCGCGCATGATCGCCGCCCGCGCCCAGGGGCGCTCGGACTCCATCGCCTGGGCGCTGACGCCGTAGTTGCCGATGTGCGGGTAGGTGAAGGCGATCAGCTGGCCCGCGAAGGAGGGGTCCGTCATCGACTCCTGGTAGCCCGCCATGCCCGTCGTGAAGACGACCTCGCCGAGGGCGTGGCCGTCCGCGCCGCACATGACGCCGTCGAAGCGCGTGCCGTCCTCCAGCAGGACGTATCCGGGGGTTCTGTTTGTCATGGATTGTTCAGAGGATGAGTTGTTGGATGGGCTTGAACTCCGGCGTGTCGGCGCGGCCAAGCAGCTCGAACAGGACCGTCTCGACTGTCGTCACGACGCCGCCTGCCCGGTCGATCTGTTGCAGGCCCCTGTCGTAGTCCAGGCGGTGGCGGGAGCCGACGGCGTCAGCCGGGACGTGCACCTCCACGCCCCTCTGCAGCAGGTCGTGGACCGTCTGGTGAACGCACACGTGCGTCTCGATCCCGCACACGATCGCCTGGTCGCGTCCCTGCAGGTGAAAGCCCTCCGCTTTGACGGCAGAGAAGACCGTCTTCTCGATGATGGGCTCCTCCTGCAAGCCGACCTCCGGGGCCGTGTGGCCGAGTCCTTTCGGGTACTGCTCGCTGACCAGCGTCGGGACGCCCATGATCCGCGCCCCCTCGAGCAGCTTGGCGCAGTTGGCTGCGACCTCCTCGAAGGTCTCATAGGAGCGGAAGCCCTCCTGGACGTCGACGACGATCAGCGTCGTGCGGTTGCGGAACAGCAGCCCCATCTAGACGGTCGCCCCCTGCGCCGGTGCGAGGGCGCCGTCGCGGTGGGCCACGCCGCCTGCGGCGATCGTCATCAGCACCCTGCCCGTCATGTGCCTGCCCGTGAAGCAGCAGTTCTCAGAGCGGCTCTGCCGGCCGCTCTCCCCCGCGACCCAGCGGGCCGTCGGGTCGATCAGGGTCACGTTGGCAGGCGCCTCGGGGGCGATGCGGGGCGCGGGCAGGCCGAACAGCTCGGCCCCCGCCGTCATCCGCTCGATCAGAAGCGACAGGTCGATCGTGCCCGGCAGGACGAGGCCCGTGTGCAGGGCGGCGAAGGCCGTCTCCAGGCCCGTCGTTCCCATCGGCGCCTGCGCGAACGGGACGGCCTTCTCTGGCGGCGAGTGGGGCGCATGGTCGGTGGCGATGCAGTCGATCGTGCCGGTCCGCAGGCCCTCGATCAACGCCTGGCGGTCCTGCTCGCTCGTCAGGGGCGGGTGCATCTTCATGCTCGTGTCCAGGCCCCTGACGTCCTCTTCGGTGAGCAGCAGGTGGTGGGGTGAGACCTCCGCGCTGAGGGCTGCTCCCCTGGCCTTGGCCTCGGCGACCGCCTCGACGGAGGCTGCGGCGCTCAGGTGCATGAAGTGCAGACGGCCGTGGGCGTAGGCCGCGATCTGAGCGTCCCTGGCGACCATCGTGGACTCCGCGATCGTGGGGATGCCCGGGAGGCCCAGCTCCCTGCTGAGGGGCCCCTCGTTCATGGCGCCCCCGCGGGAGAGGCTGCGGTCCTCCTCGTGCAGCGCCAGCACCCCGCCGCAGTCGTGCTGTCGCTCGATCGCTTCCAGCAGTGTGCCCGCCGTGGCGACGGGCCTGCCGTCGTTGGTGAAGCCCAGGACGCCTGCTCGCCTGAGCGCCGCCATGTTTGTCAGCTGCTCGCTTTCCAGGCCCAGGGTCACGGCTGCCAGGAAGCCGACGGGGACGTGGGCGTCGCGCATGGCGACCTCCTGGACGGACTCGAGCACGGACACGGAGTCGAGCGTCGGTGCAGTGTTGGGCATGGCGATCACACCGCAATAGCCGCCTGCCGCCGCCGCCCTGGTGCCGCTCTCGATGTCCTCCTTGTGCTCCTGGCCGGGAGTCCGCAGGTGCACGTGGGGGTCGAAGAAGGCCGGGACCAGCAGCAGCCGTCCGTCGCCGTCGATGGTCTCCTCGCCCGGCGCGCCTGTGAGCGTGCCGGGGTCGGCCAGCTCGGCGATCCTGCCGGCGCTTATGCGCACGTCCAGGCGATCGTCGAGCTGCTCGCGCGGGTCCAGCACGCGGATGTCGCGCAGGAGCAGGCCGGCGGGCTCCCTCGGGGGGGCCAGGAGCGTCTGTGCGGCGACGGTCATACGCGTGTGCCCCTCACGTGGTGCGCTCCAGGACCCTGCCGGCTGCCGTGGCGATGGCGATCTCGTCGACGCCGTCGATCTCGCGCAGGCGCACGTGCACGTGCTCGCCCCGTGAGGTCGGGAGGTTCTTGCCGACGTAGTCGGGGCGGATCGGCAGCTCGCGGTGGCCGCGGTCGGCCAGGACGGCAAGCTGGACCCGCTGGGGGCGGCCGTGGTCGAAGAGGGCCTCGATGGCGGCCCGGGCGGTGCGGCCCGTGTACAGGACGTCATCGACGATCACGACCGTCATGCCGGTGACGTCGAAGTCGATGTGGGAGGCGTGCACGACGGGTGCCTCCGGGCGGCCCTCCAGGTCGTCCCTGTAGAAGCCGATGTCCAGCTCGCTCAGCGGCACCGGCGAGTCCAGCAGCTGCTCCAGCTCGGTCTGCAGGCGCCTGGCGATGACAGCGCCACGGGAGAGGATGCCGACGAGAGCCAGAACGCGATCGCCGGGGTTGCGCTCGAGGATCTCGTGCGCGATGCGGATCAGGGCCCGGCGAATCTCCTCCTCGTGGAGGACGACCTTCTCGTCTGCTCTCAATCGTGTTCCTTCCTGGCCTCTCGGGACCGGGTTAAAGGATCTGCCCGAAACCTATCAGGGCGAGACGATGGGCTCCGGGGGCGCCTGCCTGGGCGGCGCCTCGCCGGCCTGGGAGCGCTCCCGGGCCTGACGGTCGGCCCAGCGCAGCAGGGTCGCCGGCCCCCGCTCGGGGAAGGGCACCTCGATCGTGTCGAAGTCGCGGGGAGCCTCTGTCGCGGGGAAGATCGCCCGGGCCTCATCGCGCAGCTCCCCGCCGGCGTAGCGGCTTGAGACGTGGGTCAGGACGAGCAGCCGGACCTCCGCGTCGCGAGCCAGTTCCGCCGCCTGCCTGGCCGTGCTGTGGAAGGTCTCCCTGGCCCTGTCGGCCTCCTCCTCCGTGAACGTCGCCTCGTGGATGAGGACGTCGGCCTGGTGGGCAGCGACGGCCAGCGTCTGGCAGGGAGCCGTGTCGCCGGAGATGACGATCTTGCGCCCCTCCCGCTGCGGGCCCATGACCTGATCGGGCGAGACCCCGTCGACCGTCTCCCCGCGCTGCAGGCGCCCGAAGTCCGGGCCCGGCTTGACGCCCAGGCTCTCCGCCAGGACCGGATCCAGCTGGCCCGGTCGGGGATCCTCGACGATCGCGTAGCCGTAGGCGGCGCTGGCCTTGTGCTCGACGGGTATGGCAGCCACCCTGTAGCCGTCCCCGGGCACGGCCTCCGTCGGTCCCAGCTCGACCAGCTCCAGCTTGTAGGGCAGGCGCCCGAAGATGACCCGGACGCTCTGGACGAGGTCCTTGAGGCCCGGCGGTCCGTAGACGATCAGCGGCTCTGTGCGGTCGCGCAGGGCCAGCGACTTGAGCATGCCCGGCAGACCCAGCCAGTGGTCGGCGTGGAAGTGGGTGATGAAGACGGCGTCCATGTCCAGCAGCCCGACAGAGCGCAGCAGCTGACGCTGCGTGCCTTCGCCGCAGTCGAACAGCAGCTTCTCTCCGCCCCTGCGGACGAGCAGCGCCGGCAGCCCCCTGCGAGCGCTCGGCACCGATCCGGCGGTGCCGGCGAAGAAGATCGACAGGTCCATCGACGGTTACGGTAGCGGCGGGGAATACGGTGGTGTCGATCGGGAGATGTCCTGGGACGCCTCGTGGGTGCCCCGGTCGGCGCCCGAGCGCAGGTAAGCTGCTGAGGCGGTGGTCGTTCCAATGGGCGACCGCAGGCGCCCGTAGCTCAGTGGATAGAGCGCTCGCCTCCGGAGCGAGAGGTCGCAAGTTCGAATCTTGCCGGGCGCGTGCTTTGGAATCTGCTTGGTGAAGGGGATTCGAGGGCCAAGCGGGGTTGTCGTCGGAAGGCGAAACGTCCGTCGGCAGGATCGTCGCGTACGGATGCGCTGGTCCAACTCCAGCAGGAAGGCACGCTCAGGGAGTCGGTTCGCGTCCAGCGGTCAAACGGAGCGCGTCGAGCAATGTCCGGGGAAGGCGTGTGCTCGCCTCCCAGACCTCGATCGCCACGAGCTCGCGGGTCATCCGGTCGTACTCTCGCAGCCCGGTACTCGCTCACTCACGACATCATCGGACTCGCCGGTCGGAAACAACGCGATGTCCGCATCTGCGTCTTAGTAGGCGAACAACCTAAGCCGCAGCCAGCGCGGGAGCCAGATCCCCAGCGGTCGTCTCGATCGTCTTGGGCACCGTTATCGAAAGGCGCCCATCCCGCGCAAGCGTCTGCCGAGCACCGATCACGGTCAGCCCGATCACCGTGCTCGTGCCTGGCGCATAGCGCAGGACGTGACCCTCCGGCGTCTCCTCGCCCTCCCCCACCTGCGGCTCCCCGACGTGCAGATAGAGGACGTCGTTATCGGCGTCGTAGTCCGCCCGGTCAAACGTGAGCGTGCCAATCGAGATGTTCACGCGCTCCATGTCTTTGGATCCTTGCGGTTGGCGAACGCGGAGACGATCCGTGCCGGCGTCTGCTCATAGCTTACGAACACGAGCAGCCAGCGACTCGGACCCGCGCCGCGCAGGTAGAAGCGCCGCCGATTCGCCGAACGGTCAGCTGAGAGGCCACGGGCTGGCGACCTCCGCCCTCGGTTCGGTGCTCCAATCGGCATACGCCTCGTCCGGATCATCTGTCGCCCGCTCGACCGACGCGCCGTACCTAGCCGCCGTCGCGTTGACCGGATAGTGCGGCTCGTCCCTGCGCCGCGATCCGATCATCAGCACGGCGCACGGACCATCGCCAGCTCCGACGAACACGTGCTCGACGCCCGCCGGGCAGTGGAAGAAGTCCCACTGTTCGAGTGGCCGCTCCTCGCCGTCGATGATGGCGATGCACTCGCCGTGCAGCACCAGGAAATCCTCCTGGACCGGCTCCGAGTGGTATCGGCAATTCGGCTGACCCGGCTGCATGATCTGAACGTTGACGCCGGTGTCCGGCCAAGCCCGGCCGTCCGGCTCGACGTCGATGATCGTTGCCCGCCGCGGATGACTGTTGGCCCGAGCATCGGCCAGATTGATGATCTGAATCTCGTCCATACGGCAGACCGTACCGCCGTCATCTGCGCGCCGCGCTCCAGCGGCCTTCAGGCCCCCTCGATCGGTGCCGGGCGTCCGAGGTAGAAGCCCTGGGCAAAGTCGACGCCGTAGTCCTCGAGAAGGGCGAGCGTCTCTGCGTCCTCGACCCCCTCGGCGATCGTCTTACAACCAAAGCCCTCGGCCAAGCCCACGATCGCTCTGACCAGGTGCTGGTTGGCCGGGTTGGACCCCAGGTCCCGCACGAAGTCGATGTCGATCTTCAAATAGGAGACCGGGACCGCCTTCAGGTACGTGAAGCTGCCGAACCCAGTGCCGAAATCATCGAGAGCGAGCTGACAGCCGATCTCAGCCAGCCCCTGCGCGAACGCCGTGCCGGCCTCCACGTCCTCCATCAGCGCCGTCTCTGTGATCTCGAAGATGAGATTTGATGGAACAGCTCCGGCGGCGCGCATTTGCCGCTCGATCAAAGACAGCAGATCGAGGTTGCCGACCGACGCTGCCGAGAGGTTGGCCTCCACGTGCAGGCCGCCGGCGGCGAGACGGACCGCTTCGCCGATCACCCAGCGGTCGATCTCGCCGATCTGCCCGTACTTCTCAGCCACTGGCAGGAAGCTCCCGGGCGGGATGATCTCGCCGCCCTGTCCGCGCATCCGCAGCAGCAGCTCTTGGCTGGGCTGGCCCCCTGCGAGGGGCACGATCGGCTGTGAGTAGAGGACGAACCGGTCGTGGTCGAGCGCGTCCTGAATACGACCGACCCAGGCGAGCCTCTCCAGCTCGCGCTTGGCTCGGTCCTCCTCGGCACGCTCGGCGCTGGTATCGCGAAACACGACAACGACTCCACGAACGTGCTTCCCGCTCATCAGAGGCGCTGCCGAGTAGGCGACGGGGAAGATCGTGCCGTCCTTGCGGGTGAACGCGTCATGTGTCATGCGCACGGGCTGTCCATGCACCCTGACCTTCAACAACTCGCATTCATCGTCCGGGTAGGGCGAGCCGTCGGCATGCTGGAAATGGATGGCAGCGTGCATCGACTCTCCACGCAGTTCTTCCTCGCTCCAGCCGAGGAGCTTTGAAGCTGCCGAGTTCATGAAGGTCACGTGGCCCTGGTCATCGAGTGCGTAGAGCCCCTCCACCATGGTGTCCATCACGGCGGCACGAAAATGCTCCGCTTCGTGGCGCTCGGTTATGTCGGTCACGATGACGCCGAGCCCGAGCACCTCCCCATCGACCCGAACCGGGTAGTAGCTCGCGAGCCAGTGCTGAAAGTCGGGCTCTCCATGCGTTTGACGCTCGACCTCGATGTTCGTTGCCGGCTCGCCCGTTTCCAGCACGCGACGGTAGACGGACTCCATTTGCGCCCACACGTCCGGGACCATCTCGGCGACGGTCCGCCCGATGTGCTCGTGCGGCGCAGCTCCGCTGACTTCGGCGAGCTTCTCGTTGATTCGGACGATGCGAAAGTCGCGATCGACGAACGCGAACCCGACCGGTGCGGCTTGCTCGAGTGTTTCCATGAGCGTCAATGACTCGGCTGTGCGTCGCTGCGACTCGAAAAGAGCCGTCACGTCCTGGACGGCGCCGACAAAACGGCGCGGACGACCCTCGCGTTCGTCCGCCACGGCTGGAAAGGAGCGCAGTACGTGGAGCGTGCCGTCGGGCCAGATCGTGCGATAGACAGGGGTGGGCAGACTCCCGTCCCGTCTGGCTGCTTCGACCTCCCGCTCAACACGGTCACGGTCGTCTGGGTGGACGCGCCCGATCACGTACTCGGGGGTGGGAGCGATCGAACCCGGCTCGACGCCGAGGAGACGAAACATGTTGTCCGACCACAGCAGGACGTCGGTATCGAGGTCCCACTCCCAAGTGCCTATCTGCGCGAGTTCCTCAGCTCGCTCGAACGCCTCTCGATCGGGTCGCTCACGGGAAGCGTCACCTCGCTCCGCCGCGGCGTCCCCGACAGTGCTCCCGCGAGCGGGGCGCTGAGATCTCTGCCGGTTGCTGGGCTTCTGCGGCATCGGACCTGCTGCAATCAGAGGCCGAGAGCGCGACTTCCTGGACACGCGCTGACGCGACCACCATCAGCTTCGCAGGTCCGCTACCTCGTCGTTGCCCTGAACCCCGGCGATCTCCGTCTCGCTCCTACAAGGCACGGCTTCCTCGGCAGAGTTTGCAGCTCGCGAAGCTACCAAACCACCCGCACGTCATACGCCCGCATCCTCTCGTCACCCGAGACGAGGACCGCGTCCTCGATCTTGGCCTGGGCGACCAACATGCGGTCGAAGGGGTCGCGGTGGTGCCATGGCAGCAAGCGGACCGCCCTGGCATGGTCGATGCTGACTGCCAGGGGAAGGGCTCCCGCGTCGAGCAGCAGTTGTGCAAACCCGTCGGGCGCATCGAGTTTGCCAAGCGATCGCTTGATCGCCACCTCCCACACCACTGCCGCACTGAGCAGGATCTCGTTCGATGCTTCGGTCAGCATCCGATCGGCGGTCGGGCTCAGCCGTTCGTCTTCGCCCAGCAGCCAGAGCGCCGCATGGGTGTCCGCCAGCAGTCTCACCCCGCGCCGAAGGCCGTGGCTACGTCCTCGGGCAGCTCGTCGAAGTCCTCCGCCATTGCTACACGCCCGCGCCAGACGCCGCGGAGCGAGGCCAGCGAACGGGGCTCCTCCACCACCGGCACGAGGCGCACCACGGGCTTGCCGTTGCGCTGGATGACTATGTCCTCGCCCGCTTCCGCGCGCTCCACCAGCCGCGACAGGTTCGTCTTGGCGTCATGCATCCCCACGCGGGCCATGCGCCAATCCTAACACGCCCTAGCTAACCCTAGGCCAGTTTGTTTCGGGACGTACAAACCACGTGCGCGAGCTCCCCGCTAGATTTGATCCGGCCGTGCGGCGCCGCATATCGAACCGTCGGGAAACCGCTCGGACCACCCTGGCCCCAGCGACAACCCAGCCCCCCGAGCACCCGTGAGCACCCACCGGTTCGGCGTCCGCGAGATCCGCATCAGCGGCTTTCGCTCGGCGCGCTCCGTGCGCTTCTCCCCCGGCCCCGTCTGCGCCCTCGTCGGCGGCGCCCGGGTCGGCAAGTCCAACATCCTCGCGGCCATCTGGGTGCTGCTCCAGCGAGGTGTGCCGGCACCGGCGGCGGCCGACCTGACCAGGGGCGTGGAGGGCGCGATCGAGCTGAGCGCCACCCTCGCCGACGGGGAAGAGATCTCGCTGAGATTCAGCCCGCCCGACGGCGCCCAGGACACCGGCGAGCCGATCCCTGTTCTCTTCTTCCCCGCCTCCCTGCGCGCAGGGAGGCGGCTCGCCGAGCCCGCGCAGGCGCCCGCCGCCAGCCGCGCCATCGAGCGTTACTTCACGGTTCCCGACGCGAGCTCCTCGGCGACTCCAGCGGCCGCTCTGGCAGCCGGCGTAGACGCCCTCTGTGAGGCGGGCGAGCACGGTCTCGTCCTGCTCATCGAGGAGCCCGAGCTGTTCCTGCGCCCGCAGGCCCAGCGCTACCTCTACCGCCGCCTGCGGGTGCTCGTCGCCGCCGGCAACCAGGTCGTCTACTCGACCCACGAGCCGGCTTTCCTGAACGTCGGGCGCCTCGACGAGCTGGCCCTCGTCGAGCACAGCCCCCACGCCGGCACCTCCGTCTACCAGCCTCACCCGCTCGACGCCGACGAGAGCTTCCGGGCCGTCAGCGAGCTGGACGCCGAGCGCAGCGAGCTGCTGCTGGCCCGGGCCGCCCTGCTCGTGGAGGGGCGTACCGAGAAGCTGACCCTCCCCTTCGTCTTCAGAGCCCTCGGCTACGACGTCGACCGCGAGGGGATCACGATCGTCGACTGCGGCGGCAAGCCCAACATCCCCCTCTTCCTGCGCATTTGCTCAGCCGCCCGCGTGCCATGCGTGGCGATCCACGATCGCGATGCGTCCCCGGGCCGCAAGCCGACCCGCTCCGAGCGTGCCATCAACGGCGAGATCGCGTCGCTGGCCGGGAGCGGGCGCACGATCGTCCTGGCGCCGGACTTCGAGGGCGTCGCCAACCTGCGCGGGCACCACCACAAGCCCACCCGCGCCTGGGAGCTGTTCTCGAGGATGACCGCCCAGGAGGTCCCGGCCCCGCTCGCCGAGGCGGTCCGCAGGGTCCTCGCGATCGCCGGGAGCTGACGGGCCGCGGGAGGTTCCTGTGAACGATGTTGTACCGCTCCCTCCAGCGGTAGTAGGCTCGGCGAGGAGGCTGCTCGACACGTTCCGTCGGGGGACGGTCATGCAGATCGACAAAGAGAGAGGGGCATCGGCATGACCCGTGCATTCGCGGTTGTCTGTTGCATCAGCATGTTCGTGATCGCCTCGACCGGGGCGGCGGCAGCCCCGGCCAAGCGCAAATCCGAACCCAAACCGAACCTGATCCTCACCGAGCCGCTGCAGGGCGACGCGATGGTGCCCGTCGGCAGCAGCGACGTCGTCATCCTCGAAGTCGGAGAAATGTGCGAAGTCGCGTTGAAACCCGCCAAGCTCACCGTGAACGACCAGCCGAGCGACGTCTTCGAAACCGTCTACGAGCGCAACAACTGTCCCTACCGGGAATTCGCGCTGGGCTTCACCGGCAGCATCGAACGGGTCAGCCTGGAAAGCAACGGCACGGTGCACTTCACGGGCCGCAAGACGAAGCTGCAGACCGAAGGCGGGATCTGCCGCTACTCGGTCAGCATGAAGAAGGTCACGGCGACGTTCACGCCCGGCGTCTCGCCGCTCAGGTTCAAGGGGACGATCACAGGCAAGGGGGCCAAGAAGAACCCGACCTGGTGCGGAGCCACCGGCAGCGTCGAACTGGAAGGCTCGGTGGGTCGCCTGATCGGGCCCGAAGGGCAGCCCGAATCCTGGGAAGGCTTCGGCTCGGAAGTCACGCCTCTGGAAGGCTGATCCCAGCCATTCCCGGCCGGGTTCCCGGATACCCGGCCGGGGGGCGGCGCGAGGACGTGCTCGCGCCGCCCGTGCCCAGGCCCTACGGCAGGTGGGAGAAGGCTTCTTCCAGCACCTGTTCTTTGCCGCCCAGGATCGCCGAGTATTCACCTTTGGCCTGGTTGGCGCGGCCTCCCGCGACGACAGTGTCGACGCCGCCCGATGCGTCTTTGCTGCCGCCCAGCACAGAGGCGCCCGGACCGTAGGCGGCGTTGCCGAAACCACCCGCGACGAAGGAGCCCTCGCCGCCCGCGGCGTCTTCGGTGCCTCCGGCGACGCTGTTGTCCAGGCCCCTGGCGACGTTGTGGTAGCCCCCGCTGACCGAGCTGCCCGTTTCGTGGTTGCTGGGGAGAGCTTCGTTCGACTGCCCGCCGCTGACGGCCGAGAACGCCCCCTTGGCGACGTTGTTGGAGCCCGCCGTCACCGCGTCATATTCGCCGGCTGCCAGGTTCCTGTAGCCGAACACGACGCCGCCGTGCGAGGATGAGCGGTTGCCTTCGCCGGCGAGGACCGAGCCCCAGCTCGTGTAGGTCTGTTCGGTGCCGACGACGAGGTTGTTGGAGCCCGTCTGTTCGCCTGGGGACTCGTCGTAGCCGATGACCAGGTTGCCCGCCCCGTTGACGGGGCCGTCGGTTGCCCCCGAGCCGGAGACGACCTGCACGTTCGCGCCCGTGAACTGGATCGTCGGCTTCCCTCCCACGCCGCTCGGCACGAACCTCACGTAAGGAAGGATCGCGTTCAGCCTTTCCTTGTCTTCCTTGCTCAGCGTCGTCGCCGAGAGCCTGCTCAAGACCGCCGGGCTGATCTGGCTCGCCGACGTGATCAGGTAGCGCTGCGCCGCCATCGCACCTCCGCTCGTTGCCAGTACCAGGGCCAGCGTCGCAGCCACGTTCGCATAGGTCGCTCGTGCACGGATCCCGCGAGTCATGCTCACCTCCGATTGGATCGATTCGTTGAGCCGGGCCCCATCCGCCCAGTCCGCCGACCCCCCTACAGGCGCACTGGGGAGCGCCGACGGGCGATGACCCGCGAAGGCAAAGCCCGTAGAAGCGCCGTCCCGGCGATTTCGAGGCTGATTCTAAGTCGTCGAACTCGTCGGCCAGTCGATCGGGCCGGCCGCTACCCGTCGGCCCCCGCCGCGCTCGTCTCCAGCGCGACCTGCGCCAGCATCGAGACGATCGCGTTCTCGCGCTCGGCCAGCCACACCAGCGAGATCGCTGCTGGAGCTGCGTCCGTCAGCTCCACCGCCGCAGTGCCTCTCATAACCTGCGGGACGATCCTCGCGTCACAGTAGGGAACAGCCGTGACGCCCCGGCGCCCTCCGAGCAGGCTCAGCATCTGCATGGACGTCCCGACCTGGTCCTCGGTGAGATCCTGCGGCGGGCCTCCCCTGACGTCGTCGAGGCTGTGGAAGGCCGCCCAGGCGAGCTGCACCGAGGGGTCGTAGCCGATGAAGCGCTCCCCGACAACGTCGTTGGCGCTGGCCTGCTCCGAGCCCGCCAGCCGGTGGCCATCGGCAACCACGATCGCCCGGGGCTCGGAGCGGAGCGCCTGGATGCGGACGCCCGGTTCGACCTGCGGGCAGTGACAGATCGCCACGTCGACCGGCTCGAGCCAGGACCGCGTCGCTCCGCACGGGAAGGGCAGGTCCCGGAAGGAGACCTCGACCTCCGGATGGGCCGCCGCGAAGGCGCCGAACAGCTCCGGTGAAGTCATCGGGGGTGGTGGGCCCACGAAACCAACCTCCAGGATCGATTTCGCGGCCCGGGCCAGGGACTGCGCGGTCAGGCGAACGTCCCGTTCGTGGTCCACGACGGCCCTGGCCTTCGCCAGGAAGGCCTCGCCCTCGGCCGTCAGCTTCACCCCCCGGGTGTGACGTTCGAGCAGCTTCAGGCCCAGCTCGGTCTCCAGATGAGCGATGGCCTGCGACAGCGCCGGCTGGGCCACCGCCAGCCGCCGCGCAGCACTCGTTATCTGCCCCTCCTCCGCCACCGTTACGAAGTAGCGCAGATGGTCCTTCCTGAAGCTCATCCTAAGCCCTCCGGTGTCACGGCTCGATTGCCGGACCCCGCCTCCGGGGGCATCGTATATCAGAAGACCACCAACAGTCGGACCGACCGCCTACTGCTAGGGCGACAGGCGCTCGACGACCCAGCCGCCCGCCTGCGTCCTGCGGAAGCGGAGCCTGTCGTGCAAGCGGTCGCGCCGCCCCTGCCAGAACTCAACCGTCTCGGGCACGACCCGAAAGCCGCCCCAGTGCTCAGGCCTTGGCACCGGACCATCCGGCGGATACTCCGCTTCCAGGCGGGCTTTGGCCTGCTCCAGCGTCGCCCTGTCCGGGATCACGCTCGACTGCCTGGAGGCCAGGGCGCCCAGGCGGGACTTGTACGGGCGCGAGGCGAAGTACTCCTCCGAGCGCTCCTCCTCGACCGTCTCGACGGAGCCGATCGCGATCACCTGGCGCCGCAGCCCATACCACGGGAAGACCAGCGACGCACGGGGATTCTCGGCCAGCTCCCCGCCCTTGCGGGAGTCGTAGTTCGTGAAGAACTCGAAGCCACCCTCGCCGACTCCCTTCAGCAGGACCGAGCGCCCCGACGGAACTCCCTCTGCGCTTGCCGTGCCGAGCACCATCGCGTCGGGCTCGGGCATGCCCGAGGACCTGGCCTGCTCGTGCCAGTCGCGGAACTGCGCCAGCCAGCCGTCGGCCAGCTCGCTCTCGCTCAACCCGGTCTCGCCGTCGCCGCCCATCGGCTCATTCTCCCTGAATGCGGTCGAGGACCGGGCCCCGTCTCGCCGGGCGCTCTGGCAGCGTTCGGCCCGATGGCGGCCCAGCAGACCCATCCGGACAGCCCCGGCGCCCACGTCGGTCTCGGCGAGATCGTCCTGCAGTGGGGCAGGATCGGCTGCATCGGCTTCGGCGGCCCGCCCGTGCACATCTCGCTGCTGCGCCGGCTGTGCGTGTCGCAGCGGAGGTGGCTCTCAGACAGCGACTTCGAGCGGGCGCTTGCGGCTTCGAGCATCCTGCCCGGCCCCTCCTCGACGCAGCTGTCGATCTACTGCGCCTGGCGGCTGCGCGGGGCCCGTGGCGCCGTCGTCGGCGGCCTGTCCTTCATCCTGCCGGGCCTGATCCTGATCCTCGGCCTCAGCGCCCTGTTCCTGGCCGGCTCTCCCCCGCGCCTGGTCCGGGGCGCCGGGATGGGCGCCGGCTGCGCCGTGGCCGCCGTCGCCGTGCGGGCCGGGTTGCAGATCGCCGGGCCCATGTGGCAGCGGGCAGCACGGGGCGACAGGTGGATTCTGCTCGTCTACGCCCTCGCCGGCGCCCTGGCGACCGCGACCCTTGGCACCTGGCTCGTGCTCGTGCTGCTCGGCTGCGGCGCCCTGGAGCTGACCCGGCGGCGCCTGCGCTCGGGCACAGGGGGCCTGGGCGCCTTCGCCCTGCCTGTATTTGCCGCTGTCCGGGCCGGCCGGGCCGCCCTCGTGTGGACGGCCCTGAAGGTCGGCGCCCTGGCCTTCGGCGGAGGCTTCGTGATCGTGCCCCTGATGCAGTCAGACGCCGTCGGGGCCTACCACTGGATGAGCCACAGCCAGTTCCTGTGCGCCGTCGCCCTCGGCCAGGTCACCCCGGGCCCGCTCGTGCAGACCGTCGCGGCCGTCGGCTACGCGGCCGGCGGCGTCGGCTGGGGGCTGCTCGCCGCCGCAGTCGCCTTCCTGCCCTCCTTCAGCTTCGTCATGCTGGGAGCCGGGCGCTACCAGCGGCTGCTCTCCAACCACCTGGCCGAGGCCTTCCTGGCCGGAGCCGCTCCGGCCAGCGCAGGCGCCATCGTCGGCTCCGCCGTGCCCCTCACGCTGGCCCTCGGCGAGGGCTGGCAGTACCCCCTGCTGGGCGGCGCGGCGCTCGCGCTGCTGGTGGCCCGGCTGCCGATCGTGCCGACCCTGCTCGCCTGCGGAGCGATCGGAGCGCTGCTTGCCGGCCTCGGCGCCCCCGTGCTGCCCTGAGTCGGTCCCGGCCCACTCAGGGAGCCGTCACGGAGAAGGTGCCGTAGGCGCTCGCCGCTCCCGTTTCGCCCACCTTCCAGATCATGCCGAAGCCGTAGCGGCCGCTGCCTTCCACGCCCGACTCCGGGTCGAAGACGCTCGTGCCTGTCAGGTTGGTGGCCGCGGCCGCGTAGATGCACAGGTAGCCCCTGGCGGCGCTGCCCGGCCCGGCGCAGTGTTCGGTCGGAGCCGTCGTCGTCGTGAAGACGACGTTCGTCTCGGCGATCGTGCTCGACAGCGGGATCGACAGGGTCAGGACGTCCCGCAGCGAGGAGCCTTCGGTCGCGTTCGGGCTCGCCACTTCGAAGTCGCCGTTCTCGGTGCTGCCCGAGGGCAGCGGCGAGGTTGCCGACGGGCCCGGCGGTCCCTGTTCTCCACGGGCGCCGCGCCTGCCCTCCAGGCCGGTCGCCCCCTGCGGCCCGACCGGGCCGAGCGGGCCCGTTTCGCCGCGCGGGCCACGGGCGCCGTGCAGCTTCTTGAGGACCTTCGGGCTGATCTGGCTGGTCGAGTCGATCAGGTAGCGCTTGGCTGCGTAGGCGCCGCCGCCCATCGCCAGCACCAGCGCCATCGTCGCCGCCACGTTGGCATATGTCAGCCGTCTGCGCATGCCCTGAGACTACGTGGCCGGGATGAAGATCGCGCCGCCGGCGGGGAGCGGGCGGTCAAGCGGGGCAGCTCAGCTGCCGCCCCACAGCTCCTGTCCGCCGGCCTCGCGCTCGATCTGCTCCAGGGTCAGGTCGGTGCGGCGGTCGGCGACCATCGCGTCGAGGGCCTCGGGGATGCTCTGCGCCCACGTGCGACGGGCGATCGCGACCTTGCCCGTGCCTTCCTCGAACTGCTTCCATTCCAGCTCGACCAGCGGCGCCCGCGAGGGCGGCGCGTCACTGGGCACGGGTGCGCCCCAGCCGTACAGGTTGATCGTCGCCTGCCACCCGTCGGGGCACAGCTCGCCCATCACGGCCAGCGCCGCCCACTGGTCCGAGACGGACCTGGCGCGCCTGCGCCGGCGGCGCATGATCGCCACCAGCACTCCCGCCAGGGCGGCCATGCCGACGATCACGCCCACGACCAGCAGCGTGTCCCGCGCCCGCACCGGATGGTTCCCTCCGCCCTGCACCCCGCTTGCAAGCACGAGCAGTGCCGGCGGCGCGCTCATCGCCGGCGCCCGTCCTCGTGCCGGTCGGCCCGGCAGCGACTTTGCAAGCTCACCGTGGCCACCCTCACAAGGTAGCGCGCGCGAGGCTGATCGGCGGAGGTTGCCGGCCCTTCAGGAGCGCTTGGCGCGCTTGAACTCTCGTTCCGGCGCGGCGACCGTGTAGAGGCACCACAGCGACCACGCCATGCAGGCTCCCGCCAGGCCCATCAGGGCATAGGACAGCGCCAGCGCACCCGCCAGCTGCGCAGCAGCGCCGAGCACCAGCAGCAGAAGGGCGTAGAACCTCGTCGCGTTGACGCAGGCCATCCGGGCCGTGGCCTTCGGGCCTGTCTGCTCCAGGGCCCGGCGCAGGCCGGGGCTGCCGCTGCGAAGCAGCCTCCTCACCAGGGGGCCGAGCAGGCGCAGCTCGACAGGTCCCAGGTGGCCAAGCAGTTCAGGCTCTTCGCCCACCTGCTCTGCATCGGCCGCCCCGGGCGCCGGCTTGAGTGGAAGCCGGCGCCCGCGAGCGCCCGGACCGGGCAGAGGGATCGTGCGCGCCCCCGCGCGACCCCCCGCCCCCTTACCCGCCTATTCCGATTCGCCGTGGCCCGTGAATTCGATGACCTGCTGGAAGGTCGAGCGGTTCGTCCAGCTCATCGACGCGGGGACGTATTCGGTTTTTTTGGTTTCCTTGTTCTTCTTGGCTTCTTTGAGGATGCCCGGCAGGAAGTTGATGCGGACCTTTTCGGCACGCCAGTCCTTCATGGTCGGACCCTGTTCGACAGCCAGTTTCGAGACGGCCCCTTCGATCGCCGACCACAGCGCGTCGCGGCAGGTTTCGAGGTTGCCAGAGCCGCAGTAGCCACGGCTGTTGGGCTGGGCCACCGTGTCACCGAGCTCTTCGCGCAGCGACTTGTAGACGTAGCCGTACCAGCCGCCCCCGTAGGAGGAGCCCTGGGAGTTCTCGCCGTTGTTGGGACCGTTCAGCGAGGCCAGTTCGGGCAGCAGTTCGCCCAGCACCGGTGAGAGCACGGCTTCGCCGATCGGCGTCCAGATCGCGTCCAGGATCGCCGCGCCGGGCGCTTTCGGGCCTTCCTTGCCGTAGCGGCTGGAGCCCGACTTGACCCACTTCTGCATCGTCTTGACGGCTTCCTTGGCCAGCGCGCTGGGCGTCGTGCCCGGCGTGTCCAGGACTTCTTCGATCGTCGGCCAGACTTCCACGGCCCGCAGGTCCTGGGTGGCGGCCTTGTTCATGATCGCCACGTCGCCGGCCTCAGTCATTTCCGGACCGAAGCCTTTGTAGAGCTGGACGCGGTCGATCGGGCCCCAGGACCAGTTGTCCGACGCCTGCCCCCAGCCGGGAGCCGACTTGTTGTTCCAGTTGGTTATGTAGCCTTTCGCCGGGTCGACTTCGTGCGGGTGCTGTTCGAGGCTCAGGAAGCCTTTCCAGTCGTATTCGCCCGTTCCCAGCGTCGGCAGCTGCGGGTTGGTCCCTTCCGCGGTGATCGGCAGCCGGCCCGTCGAGAAGAACGCGATGTGTTCGTTGTCGACGTAGGCCATGTTGAACGTCGTTTCCAGTTCGTTGGCCGCTTCGAAGAACTGCTGCGGGTTGTGGACCTTGTCTGAGTCCAGCTTGCTGAAGGCGACCTCGCCGCCAGGCTCACGCCCGCGTGTGGCGCGGTCGATCGCGATCGCGTAGGGCTCGCCGCCCACCATCACGGTGCCGTTGATCGGGCCGTGGACGGATTCGTCGAAGTAGACCTCGTGGGCCGCTTCTTTGCCCGCCGCCCCGATTTCACCGGCGTCGAAGCGGTGGAAGGGGATGCATTTGCCGTCGTAGAAGTAGCTCGTCGATTCGCGTGTCGGCGGGCTTTCGTCAGCGTTACAGAGCTTCTCCAGGAAGGTCTGCGTGTTCTCGCCGTCCTCGGAGGTCAGCGACCACGCGAAGTCGCGGCCGCGGCCGATGAAGACGTAGGGCGAGATCGGCGCGACGACGCCCTCGGCGTCGATGCCCGGTCCGTGCAGGTCCGCCTGGAAGACGATCTCCGGGTAGTAGTAGCCGAGCTGCGGGCCCATGACCGCCTTGGGGTGGCCGTTGGCTGCGTCTTTGGAGCCCACCAGCAGGAAGTTGGACATCTTGCGCCTGGAGGCCGTGACGGCGCCCAGGTCCTTCTTGGCGCTGTAGCTGGCCGAGCCCGGTTCGACGAGCAACGCGCCGGGCGTCGCGCCCGTAGGTTCGCCGTCGTAGGAGAATTCTTTTTCAGCCGTCGAGGGCGCTTCGGGGTCGTTGACCTGGCGCAGGTCCTTGAAGACTTCCTGGCCGCCTTTGGTGCCGAACTTGCTCTCCAGGCGGGAGAGGAATTCCGAGTCCTGCACTTCCCCACCGCCGCCGTTGCCGAAGATCGAGCCGATGAAGGCGAAGCCGGCGATCGCGTCGGCGAACGTGACCGTTTTGAGCCTTTCGGTGGGGGGCAGCGTCTGCTCGTAGGCGTTGACGCCGTCGACCCAGGCTTCCAGGTCCGAGATCACCTGGTCGCCTTCAGGGCCCTTTTCTTCGAGTACTTTCTTCTGTTCTCCGACGAAGTCGATCGCTTCGGCGCTCGGTTTGAAGGAGCGCTGTTCCAGCAGCAGGCCGAAGGCGTTGACGCCGGGGACGCCCAGGGCGGCCGTGTAGGCCGGGCCGAGGCCCAGCTCCAGCAGCAGCCCCCTGTCCTTGGCCGCGACCCAGCCGGAGCCGAACATGACCTCGGCGCGGGTGGAGCCGTAGATGTGGGGGATGTCGTATTTGTCGCGGACGATTTCAAGGCCCGCCTCGGGGTGTTCGGTGCGCAGCACCCCGCCGCCCGCGTTGTCGCCGAATTTCTCGGGCAGGTAGTACTTTTCGATCGTTTCCTGGGTGATGTTGCCCTTCTTGGGCGTCAGCTTTTCGTACAGGCGCGCTTGGTCGGTGGCGTACTTGCCCTCTTCGAAGCCGCCTTCGGCGCCCGGGGGCAGGATGTTGTAGGCGCCGCCCGAGAAGTCTTCGTAGGCGCCCGCGGAGGAAGCTCCGAGGGTCAGGGCGAGCAGGCTCAAAAGCGCTGCCGCCAGCAGTGTGAGCGCAGCACGCGCCCCGAGCATCCGTGTCCCCAGTCCCTCTCGCATCATGCTCCCTCCAGCCGCCCGCGCCGGTCAGACCCGGGCAATCGACTCCCCTCGGACCGGCGAATCGTATCACCAAGTGTCAACCCACAACCACTGCCTCAGGCTGTCAGCAGACCGACAACCTGTTCCAGCTGCTCGGAAGGTCAAGCCCCTGGCGACGCCGGACGGAGCGCCCGGACGTCGGCCGGTGGCCTCAGATCTCGAGGTAGCGCAGCACGACGCGGCCCAGCACGATCACGTCGCCGTTGGCCAGGTCGGCCTGCTGGACGCGGCGGCCGTTGACGAAGGTGCCGTTGGAGCTGCGGTCGTCGAGGATGCGGGCGCCGCCGGCCCGTGGCACCAGGATCGCGTGCCGGCGCGAGACGGACGTCTCGTCCAGGTGCAAGTCGGCCGACAGGCCGCGGCCGACGTGCATGACGTCCTGCCCCAGCGGGATCAAGAGCGTGCGCCCGCCACCGCGGACCTCGATGTAGCGACCGGGCTGGACCTCGCCGGACTCGCTCGCCTGGCTGATCGTGCGCTCGTCGAGGCAGGCGATCGGGTCGACCTTCTCGGTGATCCCGTCGGTTGCGGGGCGGATCAGGGTCTCAGAGCTCATGCCCATATCCAAGACCATGCTACTCATGGCCACCTCAATACCCGCTAAGAAAAAGAGAAAACGCGCGCTGCGAGCGGATTTGCAACCTAGCCGAGCTGTGGCGCGTCAGATCGCTGACCGCCCGTCGGCTTCTTCGGGCCGCCGCCGTCGCGCCGCTTGGCC
This sequence comes from uncultured Solirubrobacteraceae bacterium, assembly GCA_963697795.1. Classification (GTDB taxonomy): domain Bacteria; phylum Actinomycetota; class Thermoleophilia; order Solirubrobacterales; family Solirubrobacteraceae; genus Palsa-744. Next base: position 222,717 of record OY969097.1, read on the forward strand.
ATGCGCTTGGAGCTCCACCAGCCCCAGCCGCCGACGGCAAGCACCGGCACGACGAACATCATCGAGATGTACCAGTGCATCAGGCAGGCAAGCGGTGCCATCCCGATGGAATCTAGCACCCGGCGCCCCCGAAGTTCCAGCCCTGCCGATCAGGTGCCGACAGAGGACAGCAGCCACAGCCCGAAGCTGGTGAAGGCGACCATCACGGCCAGCATCCAATACTGGCTGCGAACCGCCTCTTCGAGGTCTTCGTAGAGGACCAGGGCACGGTCGTGGGCCAGCGCCAGCCCGGCCACGTGCCCGCCGACGAGGGCGCCGACCTGGACGTACCAGATGCCCGCGTAGGAGATCACGTGGTAGTTGATCTCATAGCTCGCCGTGCCGAGGATGTTGGCGCCGTTGCCCAGCGGATCGGAGCTCAGGTAGACCATCGCCTGGCTCTGCCAGATCAGCAGCGAGAAGTAGTGGGCCAGGACGTAGGCGAAGCCGATCGGGACGAGCGTGTGGGCGAAGGTGTGGGTCAGCTCGCCCGTCGGGTAGCGCTCGCTGACGCTGCGCACGCCGAGGATCCCGAGCCTGTAGACGCCGGCGATGAGCAGGATGCAGAGGACCAGGCCGACCGAGTACGTCAGCTCGATCGAGGGGTTCTGGGAGAGGCCGAGGCCGGAGAAGACGCCTTGCAGGCTCGGCTCGTTGGTGCGCCAGATGCCGCCGTTGCTGAAGCCGTCGAAGGTCGTCGTGCCGATCAGGGTGCAGATCAGCGCCACCGTGCCCGCTTCGATCTTCAGACCCGTCACGCCGCTGAGCGGCCGGCGCAGCCACAGCACGCCGTCCTCGTCGCGCCAGAAGGCCGACAGGCGCGAGAGCAGGTTGAAGTAGACGCCGTAGGCGTCTGCCCGGGAACCCCACTCCTGCACCCCGAACAGGAGCATGCCCAGCACCGTCAGCGAGAAGTAGCCGAGCGACAGCGACGCCAGCGTGGTCGGGTTGTCGCGGTTGAGGTAGACCAGCTCGAGCCAGGCGAAGCCGACGATCCCCGCCACCGACGGCCACATGCCGAGCCAGGACGGGTAGGCGAGCTTCGGCAGCTCGCGTCCGCCGCGCAGCAGGCGGGCGATCCCACGCAGGGCCCGTGCCGTCGCCCGCCAGGGGCTGAAGGCTGAGAAGACGTCGCCGAAGAGGACGCTTGCGACGGGGAAGCCGACCCAGAAGATCACGTAGATGAAGGTCACCGAGAAGTTGGCGTTGGTTTCCTGGGCGCCGTCGTAGCCGCTGTAGACGACGAGCGCGAACAGGGCCACGCCGATCAGGCCGGCCGGCGCCTCCAGCAGGCGCGGCACGCGGAGGAGCCGTTTCAGGTGCGGCTTCTGCAGCTGTGGAGTGCGCCACAGCGTCGAAAGCGCGACGAAGGAGACCACGAGCACGATCGCGGCCGTCCAGCTGAACAGCCAGACGGGGATGGGCAGGTCGGCCTTGCCGACGATGCCGTGCGCCTGGGCCGCCGGCGGGAGCGCCAGGGAGAGCGCCGACAGGCCGCCCAGCCATGCTGCAAGGGTCCGACGGCGCAGGCCTCTCATCGCCGGGCGGAGTCTATGTAAAGGCCGCCCTCGGCTTCGCCGCTCGCCGCTCCCCTGGCGTACCCTGATGGCGATGCAGCCACCCCTCGCAGCGGTCTCGGACACCCTCACCGCAGCCATCCAGATCGGGCCACTGGTGCTGATGGGCCTCGCCTACGCCCGCCGCGTGCGCACGCTGGCCGTCGACGGGCGGGCCGTGCCGGGCTGGCGCCAGGCCTCCTTCTACGCGGGCTTCGTCGTGATCGCCGCTGCCCTCACGTCGCTGGGCAAGGCCAGCCAGGAACTGCTCTACATGCACATGATCGAGCACCTGCTGCTGGGCGACGTCGCGGCCCTGCTGATCGTGCTCGGCCTGACCGGTCCGCTGATCGCGCCGATCCTGACCTTCCAGGTCGCCGGCGTGCGCATCTTCGACCGGCTGCGAGTGCTCTCCCATCCCGCCATCGCCTTCCCGCTGTGGGCCGTCGACCTCTATACGTGGCACCTGCCCGTCCTCTACCAGGCGGCGCTGCGCCACTCGGGCATCCACGCCCTCGAGCACGCCATGTTCCTGGGCTTCGGCATCAACATGTGGATGTGCCTGTTCGGGCCGCTGCCGATGCCGAGCTGGTTCGGCAACCTCGGCCGCCTTGTCTACATCGTCTGCGTGCGCCTGGCCGGCACGATCCTGGGCAACATCTTCCTGTGGTCGGGCACCGTCTTCTACACCTTCTACCTGCACGGCGACGAGGTCCACAACATCTCGCCGCTGGCCGACCAGAACGTCGCCGGCGCCGTGATGATGGTCGAGGAGTCCCTGCTCACCCTCGGGCTGTTCTGCTGGCTGTTCCTGCGCGCCGCCCGTGAGGGCGAGGAGCGCCAGAACCTGCTCGACTACGCACGCGCCAACGGTCTGGAGCTGAGCGAGAAGCGGGCCGCCAGAGCGGTCGCGGCCGGGCGCGGGCCTGAGCTGCGCCGGCGCCTGGAGGCACGCGGGGACGCAGTCGAGCGCACCTGAGACACGACAGCACGGCAGCCGGCCCCGGACTCGACACGAGGGGGCCTGGTATGCGAACATATGTTCGTATGCACGAGCACTCCATGACACCAGGCGAGCGCTGTGCAGACAAGGGTCTTACAGCCGTGCGGATGCCACCGTGCTCGATGCCAGTCGCTCAGATGGCAGACGGACAGCGGTCGAAATCTCAACCGATCGCAGGAAGGCTCCCACTCCTGTGAACCCCCTCGACGCATACAAAACCGAGCTGGCCGCCTTCCTGCGTCGGTTCGGCGCGAACGTGCGGCGCATACGAATCTCCAAGGAGCCTCCCTGCTCCCAGGAACAGCTGTCCTATGCGGCGCGGCTGCACCGCACGGAGATCGGGCGGATCGAGCAGGGCACTGTCGAGCCCCGGCTGACGACGCTGATGATCCTCGCCGAAGCGCTCGAAGTCAGCGTCGACGAGCTGCTACGCGACCTCGATCCACCGCAGCAGCGCAAACCCGCGGCTCGCGGAGCCCGGCTGCGGTGAGCCTTCCTGCGCTGCCCGACCTCGCGCTCGCCGAGGTTCTCGCGACGATGCGCGCCGAACGGGGCCTCTCGCGCGAGGCCCTGGCGTTCCGCAGTCGCACGAAGCCACGCACCGTCGTCCAGATCGAGGGGGCCGAGATCGTCCCGCGATGGGACACCGTGCGGCGGCTGGCGAAGGGACTCGACGTCTCGCTGGCCGAGTTCGGCGACGCCGTCGAACGCCGCGAGGCAGCGATCAGGACGGGCGCGGGAGAGGGGCCCGTCGTCTGAGGAGCTGGCGCCTCCGGCGACGGGCCCGACTACACTCCAAGTATGTGCGCAGGTTGTGCCATGGCCGCCGCCTCTGCCGCGAGCGGGTTCAGGACGTGGATGCAGACCCACCCCGTCCCCTGGCTCACGCCCAAGCGCATGCGCCGCCTGACGGTCGCCGCGATGGTCGCCGCCGGCCTCGTCTCGACGGTGGGCATGAGCGGCTCGGGCGCCGCCGCCACATCCGCCCACCGGACGCCGCTCACGCACCACGCAGCAGTCGCGCGTTAGTCATCGCAGTCGGCAACGGTTACGCGCACCGCCAGGGGGAACCGCGTCCCCCCGACGGTGGCTGGACCAGCAGTTGCTCAGTAGTCGATGTGCCTCTTTTCAGTGAACACTAGTGTGTCCGTGAAGCTGAACCCAGCTTCTTCGGGCCCTTTGCCGAATTCGGCTTTCAGGGTGTGCCGGCCGAATGCTGGTTTGCCTTTGCTTATTAGCGCGAACGACCACACGACTTTCACTAGTAAGAGTAACCCCGCGGTGCCGATAGTCGGCATCGGGACAGCTTTCAACGCTTCGCCGGAAGCTTCCGCGTATTCCGTTCCTTCGCCGGTGATGGAGCCTTCGACGGTGATCGTCACCACCCCGCAGGTTATCGAGATTTTTGATTTTGTTTCCAATAGGAGGCCGAGTAATAGTTTGGAGTTTTCTTCTTCGGCCACATCTGTGATACCCAATGTAGCTAATATGTGTCCTTTTTCGTCACCCGCCGTGCTGCATTTCACCGCTTCGAACGCGCAGCCAGTCAAGGCAACCGTCACCGTCCCGGACGTTGCGCTCGTGAGTTCGCCAACAGTGGAAGCGGATGTGCACGTGAGCGATGACGGGCTCGACGGCGTGCTGAGTGACGCGGAGCCGATGGTCCCTTCGAATTTGTAGGGGAACCCGCCACCTAAGAATTCGGCGGCCGCGTTCGCGCTCGCCGCCGTAGCCGCGCTGATGGCCAACACGGCAACGAATGCTGCGCCGATGCTCTTGAACCTCATTGTCCCTGCTCCCTTCTGACCCCCGGTTTCTTCGGCCCTGGCAGAGGGGTTAGGACCTGACAGTGTGCCACCGTCAATCGCCTTCCCCAAGCGATTGCGGGAGTTGTCTCCGTCAGAGGGGCGATGTGGCGAGCCGGGGAAACCGGCTGCCGGCCTTCAGCCCCCGGCGACGGCGGGGAGGATCGTCAGCTCCGCCCCGTCCTTGACGGGTGTCGCCAGGCCGTCGAGGAAGCGGATGTCCTCGCCTGCCAGGTAGACGTTGACGAAGCGGCGCAGCGATCCGTCCTCGTCGGAGATGCGCTCGCGCAGCTCCTCGTGACGCTCGAACAGACCGTCGAGGACCTCTTGCACGGTGGCGCCTTCGACCTTGGCTTCCGCCTCGCCGCCGGCTGCCGCCCGCAGCTGCGTGGGGATCTTGACGAGGACGCTCATCAGACCGCGAGCGGCTCGGCCACGACGTTCTCGAAGTCCGTCACCGTCGGCTCGATCGTGTGGGTCTCGAAGGTGCCGCGAACCGCGTCCAGGGTCTTCAGGCCCTCGCCGGTGATGACCAGCACGACCCGCTCGTCGGGGTCGATGTCCCCGCGCTGGGCCAGCTTGGCGAGGACTGCCGTGGTGACGCCGCCGGCTGTCTCGGTGAAGACGCCCGTCGTCTCGGCCAGCAGCCTGATGCCGGCACGGATCTCGTCGTCGCTGACCGCGTCGACCGAGCCGCCCGTGCCCCGCGCCAGCTCCAGCGCGTAGGGGCCGTCGGCGGGGTTGCCGATGGCCAGCGACTTGGCGATCGTGTCAGGCTTGACGGGACGGCAGACCTCGTGGCCGTCCGCGAAGGCGCTGGCCACGGGCGAGCAGCCCTCCGCCTGGGCCCCGTTCATGCGGGGCAGCTCGCCGTCGAGGAGGCCCAGATCGCGCCATTCGGAGAAGCCCTTGGCGATTTTCGTGAACAGCGAGCCGGAGGCGATCGGCACGATGCAGCGGTCGGGCAGCTCCCAGCCCAGCTGCTCGGCGATCTCGAATGCAAGCGTCTTGGAGCCCTCCGCGTAGTAGGGGCGCAGGTTGATGTTCACGAACGCCCAGTCGCGCTCGGCGCACAGCTCGGTGCAGAGGCGGTTGACCTCGTCGTAGTTGCCCTTGACGCCGACCAGCTTGGTGCCGTAGACGCCCGTCGCCAGGATCTTCTGCTCCTCCAGGTCGGCGGGGATGAAGACGTAGGAGTCCATGCCCAGGGCCGCGCCGTGGGCGGCCACGGAGTTGGCCAGGTTGCCCGTTGATGCGCACGCGATCGTCTGGAAGCCCAGCTCGCGGGCCCGGGTCGTGGCGACCGAGACGACCCTGTCCTTGAAGGAGTGCGTCGGGTTGGCGGCGTCGTTCTTGACCCACACCTCGCGCAGACCCAGGCGGGCGGCCAGGCGGTCTGCCCGGATCAGGGGGGTGCAGCCGGCCGGCAGGCCCGCCCTGGAGTTCAGCCGTCCCGACGGGCCGGGGGGTGCGGCGACGGGCAGGAAGTCGGCGTAGCGCCAGATGTTCTGGGGTCCGCCCTGGATGCGCCTGCGCCACTCCGCCACGTCCCGCTGGATCGTCTCGCGGTCATAGGCGACCTCCAGGGGGCCGAAGCAGCGCTCGCAGACGAACAGCGCCTCCAGCGGGTACTCGGTCTTGCACTCCCGGCACTGCAGATGACTGGCAGCCATATGGGTCCTTTCGCTCTATCGCCGTGTCACCGGTGTGGCGAAGAGCTTGGAGCCCGCCACACATCTCTCTGGAATTGGCACCTTCCCGCTGTGACGGACGGTGGTTGCCGGGGTTTCGTAGGGCCAGTCCCTCCACCCCTCTGGATGTGTCCAGCTATGTGTGCGGCAGTCTAGCAATCGCATCGGCACGAACACAAGACGAGCATTAGCGCCCGGCGGTAACGCAGGACGGGTGGCGGTGTAGGCCACCTACGTGAGCACCTCGACGCGCGACGACGGCGCGCCCCTCCCCACGCCCCGGACCGAGCAGGAGCGGCCCGGTCAGGCCCCCGAGCCCTTCCGCTTCGCCGGCCCCGGCACGAAGCGGCGGATGCTGATCATCGTCAACCCGTACGCCTCGACTGTCTCCGACAGGCTGCGCAACCTCGTCGTCTACGCGCTGCAGGGCCGCTACGAGGTCGACGCCGTCGACACGGAGGCGCGCGGACACGCCACTGAGCTGTGCCGCGAGGCCGCCCACGAGGGCTATGACGTCGTCGTCGCCTTCGGCGGGGACGGCACCGTCAACGAAGCAGCCAACGGGTTGCTGGGGTCCCCCACCCCCCTGTGCTGCCTGCCCGGCGGCTCGGCCAACGTCTTCGGCAAGATGCTGGGGATCCCCGGCGACCCCGTCGACGCCACCGAGCACCTGCTGGCGATGGCCGACGACTGGCGGCCCCGCAGGGTCGACCTGGGCGTCGTCAACGGGCGCTGCTTCACCTTCGCCTCGGGCCTCGGCTTGGACGCCAGCGTCGTCGAGCGCGTCGACGCCAACCCGCGCCTGAAGGCCCGCTTCGGGCCCTGGTTCTTCACTTGGGTGGCCGTCAACACGTTCGCCCGGCGCTATCTGGTCAGCCCGCCCAAGCTGGTCGCTACGACGCCTGCGGGCGAGTTGCGGGGCGTCACGGCCGTCGTCCAGAACGGCTCGCCCTTCACCTACTTCCAGAACCGCCCGATCGACATCGCCGAGGGCGCGGCCCTGGACTCCGGCTCGCTGGCCGGGGGTGTCCTGCACAGCGCCACCCTGCTGGCGATGCCCTCGATCGCCTGGCGGGCCTTCTCCAGGCGCGCCCGCGTCACGCGCCATCGCAAAGTCACGGGCCTGCCGGACGCCTCCGAGCTGGTCGTGCGCAGCGCCGACGGGCGTCTCCTGCCGCTGCAGGTCGACGGCGACTACCTGGGCGAGGTCGCCGAGGCCCGCTTCTCGGTCATGCCCGCAGCGCTGAACGTCGTCGCCTGAGCGGACGAGCTCACTCGCCCGCGCCGGGCGTGACGCGGTAGGCGTCGAAGACCGACTCGGTGTTGCGCAGGCGGCTGATGGCGCCTTTCAGGGCGTGCGTGTCGGCCAGCTCCACGACGAAGCGGTTCTTGACCATCGGGCCCATCGACAGGCAACGGGCTTCCAGGATGTTGGCGCCGGACTCCGAGAAGGCCCGCGACAGGTCCTCCAGCAGGCGGTGGCGATCCCAGGCGTCGATCTGGATTTCGACGATGAAGCCGGTCGAGTGCTCGCCTTCCCAGGAGACGTTCGTGAAGCGCTCGGGGTTCTTGCGCAGCAGCGCCGTGTTGGGGCAGTCGCCGCGGTGGATCGTGATGCCCCGGCCCAGCGAGATGTAGCCGACGATGTCATCGCCGGGTACGGGCCTGCAGCACTTGGCCAGGCGCAGCATGACGTCCTCGACGCCCTCAACGCGGATGCCGTACTGGTTGGAGGACTTGCTGGGCCGCCGCCGCGGACGCCCGACGCGCAGCAGGTCCGCTGCCGTGTCGGGGCCGTCGGCCGACTCGCCCTGCTTCAGGCGCTGCATGACCTTGCCGACGACCACCTTCGGGGAGACCTTGGCGGCGCCCAGGGCGATGTAGAAGTCGTCGGCCTTGCGGAAGCCGACCTCGCGGATGACGTCGGCCAGCAGCGCCGAGCCCGTGATCTTCTGGGCCGGCAGGCCGGCTTTGCGCAGGTGCTCCTGCAGCAGCTCGCGCCCTGCGTGCTCGGTGTCGACGCGGCTCTCCGCCTTGAACCAGGCCTTGATCTTGTTGCGCGCCCGGGTCGTCTTGACCGTCGCCAGCCAGTCCCGGGAAGGGCCGCGGTCGCGCTTGGCCGTGAGGATCTCGACGATGTCCCCCGACTTCAGCTCGTAGTGCAGCGGCACGATTTTGCCGTTGACGCGAGCGCCCACGCAGCGGTGGCCGATCTCCGTGTGCACCTCGTAGGCGAAGTCCAGGGGTGTCGCCCCCGCCGCCAGCGACTTGACTTCGCCCTTGGGCGTGAACACGAAGACCTCCTCCTCGAAGAGGTCCGTGCGCAGCGTCTCCATGAACTCCGTCGGGTCGGAGAGGTCCTTCTGCCAGTCCAGCATCGAGCGCAGCCACTTCAGCTTGGCGTCCTCGCTGCCGCCCGGCCAGCCGGACCTGCCGCCGTCCTCGCCGGGCGTCTTGTAGACCCAGTGGGCTGCTACCCCGAACTCCGCCATCTCGTGCATTTCGTGGGTGCGGATCTGGATCTCCAGGGGCCTGCCCTCGGGCCCGATCACGGTCGTGTGCAGCGACTGGTACATGTTGAACTTGGGCATCGCGATGAAGTCCTTGAAGCGCCCGGGCAGCGGCTTCCACAGCGAGTGGATGACGCCGACGGTGCCATAGCAGTCCTTGACCGAGTCGACGATGACCCGCATCGCCGTCAGGTCGTAGATCTCGTTGAACTCGCGGCCCTTCTTGGTCATCTTCGAGTAGATCGAGTAGAAGTGCTTGGCGCGGCCCGCGATCTGGGCGTCGATGCCTACCTCCCGCAGCTCGCTGCGCAGGTACTCGCCGGCCTCGTTGACATAGCGTTCGCGGTCGTCGCGCTGCTGGGCGACCAGCGACTTGATCTCCTGGTACTTGCGGGGGTGAAGCGTCGCGAAGGCCAGGTCCTCGAGCTCCCACTTGATCGCGTGGATGCCCAGGCGGTGAGCCAGCGGCGCGTAGATGTCGATCGTCTCGCGGGCCTTCTCGATCTGCTTGTTCTTGGGCATCGCCTCGATCGTGCGCATGTTGTGCAGACGATCGGCGAGCTTGATCAGGATCACCCGCACGTCGGTGGCCATCGCCACCATCATCTTGCGGTAGTTGCTGGCCTGGGCCTCGTCGCGGGACTGGAACGTGATGTCCTTGAGCTTGGTGACGCCGTCGACGATGCCTGCGATCTGCTCGCCGAAGCGCTCGTTCACCTCCTCGATCGAGGCCGAGGTGTCCTCGACGGTGTCGTGCAGCAGGGCAGCGCACAGCGTCTCTGTGTCGAGGCGCATGGAGGCGCAGATGCGGGCCACTCCGACCGGGTGCACGATGAACTCCTCGCCCGACTTGCGCCGCTGCGCGGCATGGTGTTCGCAGGCGAACACGAAGGCGTCCTGGACGCGGGCGCGGTCGATCTCCACGGCCGAGTCCGCGGCATGCTCGGAGACGATCGCGAACAGGTCGCTGAGCAGCCGGCGCTCGGAGGCCGACAGGCCCGCGGGCTGGGGAAGCTCGACGCTCCCGGCCGGGGGCGCAGGCTCCTGGAGCTCCTGGGTCGTCCTTGGATCCTGGGTGCTCGCCATGCCTTAATCGTAGCCCTCCCGGCGGCGATCGCAGGCCCGGCGCGCCCTTCGATCAGATCAGCAGGAGCTGCTCGAGCGTCGCCGCCGGCACCGACTCGACCGGCTCGCGGGCGACGTCGGGGACCGCGTGGCGCAGTCGCAGCCTCGGCTCGCTCACGCCGTTCCATTCGTTGACCTCCAGGGCGAAGGTCGCCAGCGCCGGCTCGCCCTCCTGCACGGGCAGCTTGGCGCCCTGGCCGAAGCTGACGGCGCGGGCGCGGGCCTCCCCGGAGCGGACAGTGAAGCGCAGGTGGCGACCTTCCCCCATCGGCTGGGGATCGTGGAAGCTGGCGCCCTCGACCATCAGGCAGACGGGTGGGTTGCCGCGCCCGAACGGCGCCAGCCGCGCAAGCTCCTCGGCCAGACCCATGCCCAACGCATCGCCCGTGACGACCGCGTCGACGCGCTCGACGGGCCCCGCCGGCGCCGAGGCGAGCACGACCGCCGCGTGCTCGGCCAGCGCCGCGGCGAAGCCGTCCAGGCGCTCGCGATCGATCTCCAGGCCGGCGGCGGCCTGGTGACCGCCGTAGCGCCCCAGGTCCCCCGAGCAGTGGCGAAGACCCGAGAGCAGGTCGTAGCCGGGGACGCTGCGACCCGAGCCACGGCCCGTCTGCCCGTCGAGGGCGACCATCACGACGGGGCGCCCGCTGGACTCGACCAGCCGCGAGGCGACGATCCCGATCACGCCGGGGTGCCAGCTCTCGCCGGCCAGCACGTAGGCCGCGCGCTCGCCCAGCTCGCCCATCTGCAGTTCCGCCTCGACGCGGATGCGACGCTCGAGGAGACGGCGCTCGGCGTTGGCGGCGTCCAGCTCGCGGGCCACCTGGGCGGCGCGCGCGGGATCCTCGCTCAGCAGCAGCTCCAGGCCCGCGTCGGCCCGGTACAGCCGCCCGGCCGCGTTCAGGCGCGGTGCCAGGGCGAAGCCGATCGCGCGCTCCTCGATGCGCGAGGGGTCCACGCCGGCCACGGCCATCAGCGCGCGCAGGCCGGGCTTGGTCGTGGCGGCCAGGGCGCGCAGGCCGCGCCGCAGCAGCGTCCTGTTCTCGCCCAGCAGCGGCACCACGTCGGCGACGGTCGCCAGGGCGACCAGGTCGAGGTCCCGCGCCAGCGCCCGCTCGTCGCCGCCGCTGGCCGCCACGAGCGCCTGGGCGAGCTTGTAGGCGACGGCGGCGGCGCACAGGTCCGGGCAGGGATAGCCGCACACGGACGGGTGCACGATCGGCGCCTGCGGCAGCACGCCGTCCTGGCGGGGGGAGTGGTGGTCCGTGATGACGACGGCCATGCCCAGCTCCTGGGCCAGGCTCGTCTCGGCGACGGCCGTGATGCCGCAGTCGGCGCTCAGCAGCAGGCGCGTGCCGGCTGCCGCCAGTCGACGCACCGTGTGCTCGGAGATGCCGTACCCGTCGCCGGCCCGGTCGGGCAGGTAGGAGTCGACCTCCGCCCCCAGCTCGCGCAAGGTGCGCACGAGGATCGCCGTCGAGCACATGCCGTCGACGTCGTAGTCGCCGTGGACGGTGATGCGTGCACCGGCGCGGGCGTGCTCGAGGATCGTCTGAACCGCGTCGGCGATGCCCGCGAAGGCCTGGAAGGGGTGCTCCTCCTCAGCGGCCAGGAAGGCGCGGGCGCTGTCGGGGTCGGCCATGCCCCGGCGCACCAGCACCTGGGCCAGGGCGTCGCTGACGCCCAGCTCGGCTGACAGCAGGCGCACCTGCCCGGGCGGGCAGGGAGGAATCTCGAACTCGACGCTCGGCACGGCCGCCGAGACTACGCAGCGGCCGAGACGGAACCGCTACATCTCGGGCGGCGCCTGCTGCCCGGCGCCTTCGCGGCGCATCCCCAGCAGGTACACGACGGCCATGCCGATCAGGGCGCCGGGCACGGCGTACAGGACCACGCCCACGTCGGTCTCCTTTTTGCCGGGTACGCGCAGGGCCGAGACTTTGACCCCGTAGATGATCAGCCCGACGACGATCGATCCTGCCAGGGAGCCCAGGAAGGCGCCGACGATCCCGCCCCAGAAGCGGTCGGGCAGGAAGATCGTGAAGTGCCAGATGGCGAGACCCATGATGACCCAGCCGAGCATGCCCATCAGCGCGACCTCCCGTGTTTGCGATTGCGCGGACGGCGCGTCTTCTGGCGCGGTTTGGGCGCGTCCTTGAGGACCAGGTCCTCCGGCGTCAGGTCGGCCGCCGGGTCTCGCTCGACCTGCTGCTCGGGGCCTTCCTCGGCGGGCTCCTGCGTCACGACGCTCGTGCGGGGGGTTTGGCGGGCCGGCTGCTGCTCGGACTTCTGCCGGTTGGCCTGGTCGACGTCGAGGTCGGCGACCAGTTCCTGGAACTCGTCGCGGGAGATCTGCTGGCCGGGCTCCTCGGGAGCCGTCAGGCGCCCGCGGCGGGTGCGGCGGCGACGCTGCTCGGGCTCCGTGTCCTCGTAGGTGCCGCCGGCCGTGAGGGCGTAGGCGGGAACCGCGCCCTGTTCGCGCACGATGCGCGCGCGCCGCGTGCGGTAGCCGGCTTCGCGCTCCTTCCAGTGCGTCAGCACCGGCGATGCGATGAAGATCGAGGAGTAGGCGCCGGAGGCGATGCCGATCATCAGCGCGAAGGCGAAGTCCCGCAGCGTTTCCCCGCCGAAGATGAGCAGGGCGGCGACGGGCAGCAGCGTGCAGAAGCTCGTCGCCAGGGACCTGGTCAGCACCTCCGACATGGAGCGGTTGACGATCTGCGAGAAGGCGGCCCTGGGCATTCGCGGCACGTTCTCCCGGACCCTGTCGAAGACGATGATCGTGTCGTAGAGCGAATAGCCGAGGATCGTCAGCAGGGCCGCCACGGTGGCAGTCGTGACTTCACGGCCGATCAGGGCGTAGACGCCCGCCGTGATGAGCAGGTCGTGCATCAGCGCGATCAGCACGGGCACGGCGTACTTCCACTCGAAGCGCAGCGCTATGTAGGCGGAGATGACCAGCAGCGAGGCGATGATCGCGATCACGGCGCTGTTGGCGACGGTTTTCCCGAAGGTCGGCCCGATCGAGGTCGAGGAGAAGTGTTTGAGCCCGCCGAAGCGTTCTGTCAGGCCCTTTTCGACCTTGGTCACCTGTTCGGGCTTGAGCGTCTTGGTGGAGATCTGAAAGCCGTTGCCGCCGACGCTGGAGTTGGAGAACTTCTGGACCTCGGCGGTCGAGAAGCCCAGCTTGGACATCTCTTCGGTGACCTGGGGAGCGCTGACCTTCTGCTCCAGCGCCGTCTGGATGCGGGTGCCCGAGGTGAAGTCGATGCCCAGGTTCAGGCCTTTGCCGCCGATCGCCAGGGCGCCGACGAGCAGGATCGTCCCCGACAGGGAGAAGAACCACTTGGAGGCGCCCATGAAGTCGAACGTCCAGCGCCTGCCCCCGCTGGCTGCGCCCAGCGCGGCGGGGTGGGTGACGAATTTGGAGCGGCCCATCGCTCCCAGGGCGGCCTGGGTCGCCAGTACCGCCGTGAACAGCGACACGAGCGTGCCGATCCCCAGCGTGAAGGCGAAGCCCTTGACTTCGGCGGTGGCCAGGGCGAACAGGATGAAGGCTGTCATGAAGGTGACGACGTTGGCGTCGACGATCGCCGCGAAGCCGCGTTTGTAGCCGGTGGCGATGCCGGAGATGACCGATCTGCCGCCTCTGATCTCCTCCTTGACGCGCTCGAAGATGACGATGTTGGCGTCGGCCGCGACGCCGATCGTGAGGATCATGCCGGCGATGCCCGGCAGCGTCAGCGTGACCGGGATCAGCTTGATCAGGGCGAAGTAGTAGAGGCCGTAGATGAGCAGGCCGCCCACGGCGATGACGCCGAGCACGCGGTAGAAGACGACCAGGAACAGCACGACGACGATGAAGCCGATCAGCAGCGCCAGCACGCCCTGGTCGAGCGCCTGCTTGCCCAGCGTCGCGGAGATCTGCGAGCGGGAGATCAGGTTGAGTTTGATCGGCAGGGCGCCCGACTGAAGCTCTTCGGCCAGTTCCTGGGCGGAGGTGATCGTGAAGCCGCCGGAGATCTGCGAGCCGTTGGAGGAGTCGATCCCTTCGGGGTACTTGGTGTAGTCGATCGAGGGGACCGTGATCAGCTGGCCGTCGAGGGCGACGGCGAAGTGCTGCTGGGCCGCTTCCTTGGACACACCCGGCAGCTGCGCTTCCTGGCCGCGGTGGGCGATCTTCTTGGTGACTTCTTCGAAGACCGACTTGCCGTGGCCGGTGAAGCCGAAGGTCACGTCGGGCTGGCCGGAGCCCCCCGCCCCTTCTTCGAAGCCCTGCTGGGGGTTGGTGATGTCCGAGCCGCTCAGCACGGGGTCGTCGTTGACGACATAGAAGCTGTTGGGCGAGTGGTTGATGACCTTGCCCGTTTTCGGATTGGTGCTGGCCGTCGCCTGCAGCAGCACAGTGCCGGGGTTGACCAGCACTTCCTTGGGCTTGGCGCCCTTGGGCAGCTTCACGCCCTCGTAGAGGCTCTTCTTGTATTCCGCGCCCTGGCAGATGACCTGCTTGCCGGGGCACAGCATCGTTTCGTTGGCCGTGTTGATCAGATACCAGCTGCCGTAGATGCAGCCTTCCTTCTGTTCGGGGGTGCAGCCTTTCTCCCAGGTCGTGTCCGACTTGCGCAAGACCGGGGCCAATTTGGACGCCCGCAGGACGGCCTGGTACTCGGTCAGCCCGTAGGTCGAGGATCCGGCTGCCTGCCCGCCCGTGACCGTCGCTTCGGTCGGCGACGGCTTGCCTGTCGGCCCGATCACGTTCGGCTCCCAGTCGTAGAAGTGCAGCTGGGCGGTCTGGCCGACCTCTTTTTCGGCCCGCTGGATGTCGTGCACTTCGGGCAGCGCCACGCTGATTTCTTCGGCGCCCGAGCGCTGGATTTCCGGCGATGCCACGCCGAGCTGGTCGACGCGCTTGCGCATGATGTTGATCGCCTGGTTGAGCGATTCGGAGTCGACCTTGTCGGCGGCCGTGGGGCGCCCCTGGTAGGTCAGCTGCACGCCGCCCTTCAGGTCCAGGCCCAGGTGGGTTTTTTTGACGACGATCGTCACGATCGCGGCGCCCAGCAGCAGGGCGACGACGAGCAGGACGAACGAGTTGCGACGGCGGTCGGTCATGTCCCGTTCAGACTACTTGTCCGGCGTGAGCACGAGCAAGAGCCCACCGTCGTCGTCGTAGGCGGGGAAGATGTCGGCTTTGGCCTGGGCGGCCACATCCCGTTCGCCGGAGACGGTCACGGGGACCTCCAGGGCCCGCACTCCCCACTCCAGCACGGTCGCGACCGGATCGTCTCCGTTTTGGAAGCTCAGGCCCAGCACCTGCTCGACCCGTTGCCCGATCACCTCTTCCTCCTCCAGGCCCGTGAAGGCGAAGGCGTTCTTGCCGCAGCCGATCACGCGCCCCTCCTTGTCGCACACGAAGAAGGCCGCGTCGGGCGCCGGGAAGTAGTCATCCAGCAGCTCGAACAGGAACGCGAAGCCGCACTTGGCGCAGCCCTTGCGCTGGCGGGTGAAGCCGATGTTTCTGTCGACCTCCGTGGTGCGGTGGCCGCAGTTGGGGCAGATGAAGGGATGGGCCATGGTGTGAGACACAGACTACGCAAGGTGACGCCTGATGCCGGGGCCGGCTGTGAACAGCCGGTTAGCGCTCAGAACAGCGAGCCCTCCGCCGTGACCGGCTCGATACCGAGATGCGCGAAGGCCGCCGCGGTCGCCGCTCGGCCTCTGGGCGTGCGCTTGATCAGCCCCTGCTGGAGCAGGTAGGGCTCATAGACGTCCTCGATCGTGTCCTGCTCCTCACCGACCGCCACCGCCAACGTGGAGAGCCCCACGGGGCCGCCCTCGAACTTCTCGCAGATGGCCGAGAGGATCTCCCGGTCCAGGCGGTCCAGTCCCAGCTCGTCGACCTCCAGCAGCTGAAGGGCGGCATGGGCCGTGGTGGCGGAGACGACCCCGTCGCCGCGCACCTCGGCGTAGTCGCGCACACGCTTGAGCAGCCTGTTGGCCACCCGCGGGGTGCCCCTGCTGCGTGCTGCGATCGCCAGCGCTCCCCCCTCCTCCAGCTCCACGTCGAGGATGCCCGCGGAGCGTCTGACGATCACGGCCAGCTGCTGCGCGCCGTAGGGCTCCAGGCGCGCCTGGATGCCGAAGCGGTCCCGCAGCGGCGTCGTCAGCAGGCCCGTGCGGGTGGTGGCGCCGATCAGGGTGAAGGGCGGCAGCTCGAGGGTCACGACGCGGGCGCCCGCGCCCTGCCCGACGGTGATCGGCAGCTGGCGGTCCTCCATGGCCGGATAGAAGGTCTCCTCCAGCGTCCGCGCGAGCCGGTGGATCTCGTCGACGAAGAAGACGCTGCCGGGCTCGAGCGCCGTCAGGAACGCCGCGACGTCGCCCTTGCGCTCCAGCGCCGGCCCCGCCGTCTGCACGAAGGGGACCTCCAGCTCGGCGGCGACGATCTGGGCCAGCGAGGTCTTCCCCAGCCCCGGCGGCCCGGCCAGCAGCAGGTGGTCCAGGGGCTCCTCGCGGGCCCGGGCAGCCTCGATCGCCACCGACAGCTGCTCGCGCAGCCCGTCCTGGCCGACGAACTCGCCCAGGCTGCGGGGGCGCAGCGAGCGGTCGAGCTCGTCCTCGGCGACGAGGTAGGGCGTCTGGATGCGGGCGCTCGTCTCCGTCATCGCATCAGCCCCCGCTCCTGGCCAGGCGCAGCGCGGCCGCGATCAGCTCCTCCGGCTTGTCGGCATGCACGTCGCGCAGCAGCTCCTCGGCCTCTCCAGGCGCGTAGCCGAGCTCGATCAGTCCCTCGCGGGCGATCGCACGCGGATCATCCTCGCCGCGGCGGGCCAGGATCGTTGGGGGCTGGGCGCCGTCCTCGCCCACCAGCCCCTGGGCTGCGACCTTCTCGCGCAGCTCTACGATGATCCGCTCGGCCGTGCGCTTGCCGATGCCCTGTGCGGCCTGAAAGCGCGCGGCGTCTCCCGCGGCGAGGGCGCTCAGCAGCTCGCGGGGGCGCCCGGAGGAGAGCACGGCCAGCGCCACCTTCGGCCCGACGGCCTGGACGGACAGGAGCATCAGGAACAGCTCGCGCTCCTGCTCGGAGTGGAAGCCGTAGAGAGCCAGCGCGTCGTCGCGGACGATCAGGTGGGTGTGCAGCGTGACCTGCTCGCCGACCGGCGGCACCTGGCGCAGCGTCTCGGCGGACACGGCGGCCCGGTAGCCGACGTCCCCGCACAGCACGACGACGTGATCGGTGCGCCGCACGGCGACCTCTCCCCGCAGCAGCGCGATCATGCGACCGCCTGCGCCAGGGCACCGGCCAGGGGCGCCCGGTTGACGTGGCAGACGGCCACGGCCAGGGCGTCGGTGGCATGGTCCGCGCGAGGTTCCTCGGCCAGTCCCAGGAGCGCCGTGACCATGCGCGCGACCTGTCCCTTGTCGGCCCGACCCGAGCCGCAGACGGCGCCCTTGACCTGCTGGGGGGTATAGCCGGAGCAGGCCAGACCGTGCTGCCCGGCGGCCAGCATGACTGCTCCGCGAGCCTGCCCGACCGCGAAGGCGCTGTGCGCGTTGACGCCGAAGTACAGCTCCTCCAGGGCCATCGCGACGGGCTGGTGCTCCTCGATCAGGGCGCTCACGGCGGCGTGGATGTCGGCCAGGCGCCGCTCGGGCGCCAGGCGCGAGGAGGTCTCGATGACGCCGCCGTCGAGGGCCAGCAGGCGCCCGCCGCGCCGTGTCACGACGCCGTAGCCGGTGTTTGCCAGGCCCGGGTCTATGCCGAGGACGATCATGGGTCAGTGATTCTGCGCTGGGCCTCGGACGCCTGCCTTCGTCGTAGGCTGGCCTCACTGTGAGCGGCGGGCGGGAGATCGACTTCGAGGCCGAGGGGCTGCTGGAGGGGCTGGCGGGCACCGAGCGCGAGGAACGGGTCGCGCTGCTGGGCGCCCTGGCCGGGGAAGGGGTGGCGGTGTCGGAGCTGCGACGCTCCACCGAGGCGGGCACGATCGTCTACCTGCAGGCAGACCGGGTGATCGCTGGCAGCGAGCGCTACACGGCCGCCCAGGTCGCCGAGATGACGGGGGTGGGAGAGGACTTCCTGGTGGCCGTGCGCAGGGCGATGGGGCTGCCGATCCCCGACGCCGAGGAGGCCTCCTACACGGAGGCCGAGCTGCGCTCGGTGCAGATGATCCACGTGGCCCGCGACGCGGGCATCTCCGACGAGGAGCTGCTGGACCTGCTGCGGGTGCTCGGACGCGGCCTCTCTCAGGTCGCGGAAAGCATGCGGGCGCTGCCGCTGCGCCTGGTGCTGGAGCCTGGCATGAGCGAGCCCGAGCTTGCCCGGCAGTACGCGCTGGCAGCGGAACAGCTGTACCCGCTGGTCGACCCGCTGGTCAGCAACGTCCTGGCCCTGCACCTCAAACACGCCACCCAGAGCACTGTCGTCAGCGCCATGGAGCGAAGCGGCGGGCAGCTGCCGGGGGCCCGCGAGGTGGCGGTCTGCTTCGCCGACCTGGTCGGCTTCACGCGCCTGGGCGAGGAAGTCCCCCCTGACGAGTTGGGACGCCTGGCGGGGCGCCTGGAAGCGCTGGCGGGAGACGTGGCCGAGCCGCCCGTGCGCCTGGTCAAGACGATCGGCGACGCGGCCATGCTGGCCTGCCCCGAGCCGGCGCCGCTGCTGGGGGCGGCCCTGCGCCTGATCGACGCGGCCGACGCCGAGGGCGAGGACTTCCCGCAGATCAGGGCCGGTGCTGCGGCGGGCGGGGCGCTGGCGCGGGCCGGCGACTGGTTCGGTCGCCCCGTCAACCTGGCCAGCCGCATCACCTCGGTGGCGAGACCCGGCAGCCTGCTGGCCGATGGGTCGCTGTACGAGGCCGTCGGAGAGCCCTACCGCTGGTCCTACGCCGGCGAGCGCCGGCTGAAGGGGATCCGCGAGCCGGTGGCGCTGTTCAGGGTGCGCGGTCCGGCCTAGCTGCGCGACGCCTGCAGGGGTACGGCGGGCCGGCCGGGGTCTTCCTCCCACAGTTGCCAGGGGGCGTTTCCGGAGGCCCACATGTCGTTGAGGGCGACGGCGTCCTTGTAGGTGTCCATGCACTCCCAGAAGCCCTCGTGACGGTGGGCGCGAAGCTCGCCGTCACGAGCGAGGCCCTGCAGGGGAGCCCGCTCGAGCACGGACCCATCCCCGTCCGCCCCGATGTAGTCAAGCGCCCGCGCCTGAAAGCAGAAGAAGCCGCCGTTGATCCAGTGCTCGGAGCGGGGCTTCTCGCGGAAGCCGCGCACGCGGCCGTCCTCGTCGAGCTCGGTGACGCCGAACTGCAGCTCGGGGCGCACGACCGTCATCGTGGCGCCGGCGCCGTGGGCGGCGTGGAAGTCGAGCAGCTCCTGCAGGTCGACGTCGGCGACGCCGTCGGCGTAGGTCGCGCAGAAGGTCGCCTCGCCGGCCAGGAGCGGCGCCAGGCGGGCGATGCGCCCGCCCGTCTGGGTCTCCAGGCCCGTGTCGACGCAGCGGACCTCGACGCCGTCCGGCCATGCGTGCTCTGCGGCGAAGCGCTCGATCAGCTCGCCCTTGTAGCCGGTGGCCAGCAGGAAGCGCTGGAAGCCCTGCACGGCATAGAGCTGGATGACGTGCCAGAGGATCGGCAGGCCGCCGATCTCCACGAGCGGCTTGGGGATCTCCCTGGTGTGCTCCTGCAGCCTCGTCCCGCGCCCCCCGCACAGGATCACGACGGGCGGTCTGCTCACGGCGTCAGCCGGCGACCCGCTCGAGCACGTCGGCGGACACGTCGAAGTTGGCGTGCACCGCGCTGACGTCGTCGTTGTCTTCGAGCAGGTCGATGAGCCTGATCAGCTTGCCGGCCGTGTCCTCCTCGACGGGCACGAGGCTGGATGCGCGATAGGACAGCTCGGCGCTCTCGATCTCCACGCCGGCCTCCTCCAGAGCGGCGCGGACGGCGGAGAAGTCGGCCGGAGCGCTCAGCACCTCGAAGACGCCCTCGTCGGCCGCGACGTCCTCGGCGCCGGCCTCGATGGCGACCAGCAGGTCGTCTTCGGTGTAGCGCTCGGCGTCGATGACGATCGTGCCCTTCTTGTCGAACAGGTAGGCGACGGAGCCGGGCTCGCCGAGGCTGCCGCCGTGCTTGGAGAAGATGTGTTTGACCTCGGCGCTGGTGCGGTTGCGGTTGTCCGTCAGCGCCTCGACGAGGATCGCCACGCCGCCGGGGCCGTAGCCCTCGTACAGGACGGCTTCGATCGCCTCCGCGTCGCCGCCCTCGCCGGTGCCCTTGGCGATGGCCCGCTCGATGTTGTCCTTGGGCATGGAGGCTTCCTTGGCCTTGCGAATCGCCAGGTCCAGCGCCGGATTGCCGGTCGGGTCGCCCCCGCCGTCACGGGCGGCGACCGTGATGGCCCTCGTCAGCTTGGAGAACTGCGCGCCGCGACGGGAGTCGACGATCGCCTTCTTGTGCTTGATGGAAGCCCACTTGGAATGCCCTGACATGCCAGAGAGTCTACGAATCCCCCCGTCCGGACGCCGCTCGAAGCCCTGGTCATAGGATGCAGGACCCATGTCCGAGCCCCTCCCCGACATCTTCAAGGCCTACGACATCCGTGGCATCTACGGCGAGCAGATCGACGGCGATCTCGCACAGCGCATCGGCGGCGCCTTCGCGCTCGTGCTGGCGCGTCTGGAGGGCAAGGAGGTCTCCCAGCTGCAGATCGGCCTGGGCCGCGACATGCGCCTGAGCGCCCCGGAGCTGGCCGCCCGCTACCGCGAGGGGATGCTGGCGGCGGGAGCGAGCGTCATCGACGCCGGGCGGGTCGGCAGCGAGATGCTCTACTACCTGGTCGGCTCGCGGGAGCTGGACGGGGGGCTGATGTGCACGGCCTCCCACAACCCCAAGGCCTACACGGGCGCCAAGCTCGTGCGCAAGGGCGCCCTGGCCCTCTCGGGAGACTCCGGCATCGGCGACATCGAGGCGATGCTGAGGGCCGGCGAGACGCCCCCGACGGCCCCGCGCGGAGAGCTTGCGGAGATCGACCTGTACGGGGACTTCCAGCAGGCCGCCCTGCGCTTTATCGACGCCGAGGCGGTGCGGAGCTCCGAGCGTCGCCTGAAGGTCGTCGTGGACGGCGGCAACGGCATGGCCGGACCGATGGTGGGACCGCTGCTGGAGGGCCTGGGACTGGACCTGGTGGAGACCTACTGGACCCCCGACGGGCACTTCCCCGACCACGAGCCCAACCCGCTGCTGCCCGAGAACAGGCAGTTCGTCGTCGAGAAGGTCCGCGAGACGGGCGCTGACCTGGGCATCGCCTGGGACGGCGACGCCGACCGCTGCTTCTTCATCGACGAGCAGGGCGGTTTCGTGGACGGCGACTTCCTGACGGCCCTGCTGGCCCAGTCGCTGCTGAAGCGAAGCCCGGGCGAAGCGATCCTCTATGACGTGCGGGCCTCCCGGGCCGTCCCCGACACGGTCAGGCAGGCCGGTGGGACGCCGTACGTCAACCGCGTCGGGCACGCCTTCTTCAAGTCCAGGATGCGCAAGGAGGGCTCGCTGTTCGGCGGCGAGGTCTCCGGGCACTACTACTTCCGGGACTTCTACTGCGCGGACTCGGGCACGATCCCGGCGCTGCTGATCCTGGAGATGCTGGCCGGCGGGCAGGCGAGCATGTCCGGGCTGCTGGCCCCCTACCGCGAGCGCTACTTCATATCCGGGGAGGTCAACTCGGAGGTGGCGGACCCCGTGGCGAAGATGGAGGAGCTTGCCGAGCGCTACGACGACGCCAGGCAGGACCGCCTGGACGGCATCTCGATCGACTACGAGGACTGGCACTTCAACGTCCGGCCCTCCAACACCGAGCCGCTGCTGCGGCTGTGCCTGGAGTCGCTGGTCTCCCGCGAGGACATGGAGCGCCGCCGCGACGAAGTGCTGGCAGTGATCCGCTCGTGAGTGCGGGCCGGCCCGACGCCGAGCAGCTCGAGCGGGAGAACCTGCAGAGGGCGGCCGAGGCGGGCGTGCACCGCCTGGCGATCCCGACGCCCTTCATGGTCGGGCGGGTCAACGCCTACCTGATCGAGGACTCGCCGCTGACCCTGATCGACTCCGGCCCCAACTCGGCCAAGGCGCTCGACGAGCTGGAAGTGGGGTTGGGCGAGCTGGGCCACCGCATCGAGGACATAGAGCTGCTGGTGATCAGCCACCAGCACATCGACCACTTCGGCCTGGCCTCGATCCTGGCCAGGCGCTCGGGCGCGGAGGTCGCTGCGCTGGCCCCGCTGGGCGACTTCCTGGCCGCCTACGGCAAGGAGACGGATCTGGACGACCGCTTCGCGGAGGGCCTGATGCTCCGGCACGGCATCCCGGCCGACGTCGTCACGGCCCTGCGCGCCGTCTCTGCCAGCTTCAGGGGCTGGGGATCGGCCGTCGAGGTGACACGCCCGCTGCAGGAGGGGGATCGGATCGAGCTGGCGGGCAGGACGCTGCGGGTGCACCACCGTCCCGGGCACAGCCCCTCCGACACGGTCTTCCTGGACGAGCAGCGCAGGATGCTGCTGGCGGCAGACCACCTGATCGCCCACATCTCCTCGAATCCCCTGCTGGCGCGCCCGCTGGGCTCCGAGGCGGACGTGAAGGCCAGGCCGCAGGCGCTGCTGACCTACATGGCCTCGCTGGAGAAGACACGGGCGATGGACCTGGATCTGGTCCTGCCCGGCCACGGCGCTCCGATCACAGACCACGCCGCCCTGATCGACGAACGCTTCCGCATGCACGCCCTCAGGGCCGAGAAGATCCATCGGCTGCTGCTCGAGCAGCCCCGCAGCGCCCACGAGGTGGCCCAGGAGCTGTGGGGCAACGTGGCCGTGACGCAGGCCTACTTGACCCTCTCGGAGGTGCTCGGCCACATGGACCTGCTGCTGCGCGACGGGCGGGTGCTCGAAGAGGAGACGGAGGGCGTCGTCCGCTTCAGGGCCGCCTAGCAAGTCTGGCCGGGCGGCGACTTAGAAGATCGCGTGCCCGCCCCGGCGAGCGCCGATCAGCGCCCGGCGGTCGCGATCTCCTCGAGGTGGGCGACGTTGGCCTTGTCGTCGGCGGCGTCGCTGGCGGGCACGGCAAACCATGCGTCGAGGATCTCCTCCAGCAGCGCCTGGGAGGTAGTGCGGAGGCTGAGCGCCAGCACGTTGGCGTCGTTCCAGCGCCGCGCCCCCTGGGTCGTGGTGGCGTCGGCGCAGAGGGCCGCCCGGATGCCCGGGACCTTGTTGGCGGCGATGCTGGCCCCCGTCCCCGTCCAGCAGCAGACGATCGCCTGCGAGGCCAGGCCCTCGGCCACGTCGCGGGCCGCCCGCTCGGACGCCCAGGCCCAGTCCGGGCGCTCCTGCCCGTCCAGGGCCCCGTGGCGGATGACCTCGTGCCCGCGAGCCTCCAGCTCCTCCGCCAGCAGCTCGGCAACGCCCGTGAGCTCGTCGGCCGCGATTGAGATGACCATCAGCTCAGGGTAGGACCGTCTCGGCCCGGGCCCCGGTGGCGTCTCCGACGAGCTCGACGAAATGCCTGTGCAAGCGCGTGTCGCGGCCGAGCTCGGCGTGGAAGGCGACGGCGAGGACGTTGCCCTGCCGCGCACCGACCGGGTGCCCCTCGACGGTCGCGATCACCTGCACGTCTGGCCCGTGCTCCGCGATCCAGGGCGCCCTGATGAAGATCCCCCTCAGCGGCTCTCCGCCGATGCCCTCGACCTGCAGGTCGGCCTCGAAGCTGTGCAGCTGCCTGCCGAAGGCATTTCGCTCGGCGAGGATGTCCATGACGCCCAGGTGCAGCCTGTCGAGCATGATCAGCCCCGCGCAGCTGCCCAGCACCGGCCGCCCGGAGACGGCAAACGCTCGCAACGGCTCGGCAAGCCCCTCCCGCTCCACCCCCAGCGTCATCGTCGTGGACTCCCCTCCCGGGATCACGAGCCCCTCCAGCCCCTCCAGGTCCCCGACGACACGCACCTCCCGAGTCAGCGCCCCGACAGCCTCCAGCATCCGCGCGTGCGCCTCGAACCCCCCCTGCAGAGCCAGCACCCCGACAAGAGGCCCCCGTCCAGCCGAGCCCTCGCTCACCGCGACCCCCTCCAAGCCCACCGGCAAAAGCCAGTCACCTGCACCGACTCACCGCTCCCCACCGGTACAGCCATCCTTCCAAGCACCCACCCCACCCCACCCGTCACGTCAGCCGACCCCCACCGCAGCGCAACCCGGCGAAGCCGGCCCCACCACCCTCCGGTCGCAGCGCCAACCGCGAAGCCAAACCTCGCCACTCCGGTCGCAGCGCAAACCGCGAAGCCGCGCCCCGGTCCCAGCACAAACCGCCAGGCCAAGCCTCGCCACCCCGGTCCCAGCGCGAACCGCGAATCACACGAACCGCGCCCCAGCAAGGCGGAGGCGTGCTCGTGTTCGAGTGCCAGCGCAGCTCGCACTCGAACACGAGTGCGCCGTAGCCCCCTACCAACCCCGTTGCGCCAGCAACTGCCCCTCGGCGAGCTTTGAGCTCTCGAGGCTGACCATGGCCTGCCCGAGGCCGCGCGACGCCTCGGCGACGCGTGCGGCGTCCTGCCAGTGCGTGGTGGACTCGACGATCGCCCGGGCCCGCGTCGGGGGGTCGTCGGACTTGAAGATGCCGGAGCCGACGAAGACGCCCTCGGCGCCGAGGGCCATCATCAGGGCTGCGTCGGCGGGGGTGGCGATGCCGCCTGCACAGAACAGGACGACGGGCAGGCGCCCGTCGCCGGCGACCTGGCGGACGATGTCCAGGGGCGCAGCGATGTCCTTGGCCGCGCCGGCCAGCTCGTCCTCGCCCAGCATCGACAGGCGGCGGATTTCCCCGCCGATCTGGCGCATGTGACGAACGGCCTCGACGATGTCCCCCGTGCCGGCCTCGCCCTTGGAGCGGATCATCGCCGCCCCCTCGCCGATGCGGCGCAGCGCCTCGCCGAGGTTGGTGGCGCCGCAGACGAAGGGCACCTTGAAGTCCCACTTGTCGATGTGGTTGGCCTCGTCTGCCGGCGTCAGCACCTCGGACTCGTCGATGTAGTCGACCTCCAAGGCCTCCAGGACGCGGGCCTCCATGAAGTGCCCGATGCGGGCCTTGGCCATGACGGGGATGCTGACGGCCTCCTGGATGCCCGCGATCATCTCCGGGTCGGACATGCGGGCGACGCCGCCGTCGCGGCGGATGTCGGCCGGAACCCGTTCGAGAGCCATGACTGCCGCCGCCCCAGAGTCCTCGGCGATCTTGGCCTGCTCGGGCGTGACCACGTCCATGATGACGCCGCCCTTGAGCATCTCCGCCAGGCCGCTCTTGACCCTGAATGTCGCCTCGTCGCGCATGAAGGCTCAGTCTATAAGGCGCGTACGGGGGTGCCTCGGACGCCCGTACGCGCCGCGGGCGCACGTCAACCGCCGATCAGGACGCGACGGTCTCTGCGAGATGGTGCGGCTTCGGCATCGTGCCGCCCTCGCGCTGCACGTCCTCGGCGTAGGCCGAGAGAGCCTCGCGGATGCGCCCCGCGACCTCGTCGTGTGAGCTTCCCACCGCCACCACACCCGGAAGGTCCGGGAGGTAAGCACCCCAGCCGCCGCTCTCTGCGTGCTCGTAGATGACCACGTACTCACTCATCGAAGATCCTCCAGCCCACTCGCGCGCCTGATGCTGGCAAGCGTTCCAGGGGACATGGTATCGCTGTCCTTGCCGGCCACGATGATCCGGTGCCGGAACCACGGATGGGCGAACACCTCATGCGAGCCTCGTTGGCAAACCACTCGCCAACCGGCCTTCAGGAGGGCCTGCCTCACTTCCTTGTACTTCTTGGCCACGCGAGCGAAGCTAGCGACGCGCTGCGATAGGACCCACGAGCGGACCCCTGATCCCGCCCGCTACTCCTCCCCCTTCACCAACCCGTAGACGACCTCGTCGTGCGCGACCCCGCCGACGCGATGCGCCAGCCGCAACTCCCCCTCCTTGCGAAAGCCCAGACGCTCGGGGATCGCCCTGCTGCGCGTGTTCCCAGCTGCGACACGGATCTCCACGCGCTCCAGCTCGAAGCGACCTAGCGCCTGCTCGACCATCGCCTGCACGGCCCGCGTCATGATCCCCGCCCCCTGGGCGTCCTGCGCCAGCCAGTAGCCGATGCTCGTGGCCCTGTTCTCCCTGGAGAGGCCGACGAAGCTGACCATTCCGGCCGGCGTCCCGTCCTTGACGAGCACCAAAGCCAGCCCCTCCCCGGCCTTGCGGTCGCGGACGGCCCGTTCGACGTAGCCGGCTGTGGCCTCGAAGGGCTGGTCGGCGAACGGCAGCCAGGGTCGCAGGTGATTTGCGTTAGCCCGGATGAGGGCATGAAGCTCCTCGATGTCGCCCAGCGCCACGGGTCGCATGTGCGTGCCCTCGCCGAGCTCGACGCGAAGGTCCTGCACGCCCGCCGGGGGACTCCCCAGCTGCTTGGTGAAGAGAATCCTGGTCTGCCCGGCCCCGGCATATCCGGGCACCTCCGCAGCAGTGAACCCGAGAGCAGTGTGAAATCCGATCGAGCCCGTGTTGGGCGGCTGGGTGAACGACTTCAGGAGGCGCGCCCCCAGCTTGGAGGCCCGATCCTCGAACTCCTCATACAGCGCCCTGGCGAGCCCACCGCGTCGGTGCCCCTCCCGCACGCTGACCAGGTGGATGTAACCGACGCCCTCGGCCGTCACCAGCCCGAACAGGTACGCGTTCACCTCGCCCCTGTCACCCCGGACGACCAGAGCAGTGCGACCGAACTGGTGAATCAGCAGCGGATGGTGAAGGTGGGAGAGGCCCCGCTCCCCCCAGAACCGCTCCTGTTCGCCCGCGACCGCGAACAGGTCCTCGATGCTCGCCCGCTCGATCCTGACCTCGCCCATCCCCCCACTCTTACATCAAAGCGCGCAATCCCCAACGACCTGAGCCGGTATCTCCAATGGGTCGGTGCATGCACCGACCCGAGGGTCCGCACATGTGCGGACCCTGGTCAGGCCCGCATGCGGGCCTGCCAACCCATCAAAGAGAACGGTCGCAGCGCCAAGCGTGAACGACGGCAGTTAGCAAAAGGCGGAGCCTTTCACGTCGACGGCGGTAGCCTCGACGGGGAAGGCGCAGCCGTCACTTCAGCCGAAACGCCTTGATGCGGTCGTCGTACTGCGCGGTGTCCTGCGCGTAGACGCCGTAGGCGAGAGCCTGGATGATGCTCAGCAGGGCCGTGTGCGAGCGCACGTAGGCGGGGCTGTTGGAGGAGTAGTACAGCTTGATCTGGGCCAGCTTGGCGACTTCCGAGAGGGTCGCGTCGGTGATCGCGGCCGTCTTGGCCTGGCGGTGGCGGGCCAGCTTCATGGCCCTCACGACGAGCGGGTGGGGACGCCCTGCCGACAGCCCTATCACGAGCGTTTGGGAGTCGATCCGCCCGAGGCGGCTCAGGGCCTCCTGGGAGGGGCTCGCCACGACGTCCACACGCAGGTCCAGCAGCATCAGCAGGTGGCGCAGGTAGCTGGCGAAGAAGGCCATCTGGTCGGTGCCCGCCACGAGCACCTTCTCGGCCTCCACGATCGCCGATATCAGCGCCTCGACGGAGGTTCTGGAGACCTTCCTGGCCGTCTCCTCGACGTTCAGGTGGTCCGCTGCCAGGGCTGACTCGAACTCGTTCTGGTCCAGGGAGAAGAGGGGCGCGGAGCTGCCCGACGCAGGCTCCTGGGAGGACTTCGCGTGGACCCTGCGGTATTCCTCGCGGGCTGCCGCCTGCAGCTCGGGGAAGCCCTCGAAGCCGAGTGCCTGGGAGAAGCGCACGACCGTCGAGCTGGACGTGTTGGCCCTGCGGGCCAGCTCCTCAGCCGTCTGGAAGGCCGCCTCGTCGAGGTGGTCGACGATGTACTGGGCCACGTCCTTCTGGGAGCGGGAGCACTCGTCGAAACGGGCCTGTATGTACTTCGACAGGCTCTGGTGCTCGGACGTTCCGTTGGCCGGAGGCCGCTCAGGGGTCTTCGTTCCCGCTCGCTTCACGGCGCTTCTGTTCGACGTCACGACCGCCCACTCCTTCACCGTTTCACGTACTTGATGTGATCCGTCTGCCCTCAACGCGCGTACATGCAGCCGACATGACCCCTCCCCACGCCCCTCCCCGCCCATGCGCATAGCCGTCGTCGGCGCCGGCATCTCCGGGCTCACCGCCGCCCACCTCCTGCACGAGCGTCACGACGTCACCGTCTACGAGGCGGCGGGCAGGCCCGGCGGTCACACCAACACGATCCGCGTGCAGGGACCCGACGGCGTGCACGACGTCGACACCGGCTTCATCGTCATGAACGACCGCAACTACCCCTGCTTCACCCGCCTGCTCGACAAGCTGGGCGTCGCCCGTCAGAGCACTCACATGAGCTTCTCCGTGCGGGCCCACCACGAGGACTTCGAGTACTCCGGCACCCCCATGGGCATCCTCGGCCAGCCCCGCAACCTCGCCTCCCCGGCCTTCCAGCGCATGATCGTGGACCTGCTGCGCTTCAACAGGGAGCTGCGGCGGGTCCTCCACGGCGAGGCTCCCGCATCCCGGGCAGGTGAGTCCCTGTCGGAGTTCCTGGAGCGCCACCGCTTCTCCGCCGCCTTCGTGGAGCGGCTGATCGTGCCCCAGGCCTCCGCCGTCTGGTCCGCCGACCCCCGCCAGATGCGCACCTTCCCCGTCGGCTTCATGGCCGAGTTCTTCCACAACCACGGCATGCTCGGCTTCCGCGACAGGCCCCGCTGGTCGACCGTCCTGGGCGGCTCCATCCGCTACGTCGAGGCCCTCATCGCACCCTTCCGCGACCGCCTGCGGCTGGGCACGCCCGTGCTCGGGATCGAGCGCCGGCCCGACCACGTCCTGGTCCACGCCGCCGGGGCCGGCGCCGAGCCCGAGCGCTACGACCAGGTCGTGCTCGCGACCCACTCAGACCAGGCTCTGGCGATGCTGCGCGACCCCACCGACCACGAGCGGCGCCTGCTGGGGGCCATCCCCTACCAGCCCAACGAGGCCGTCCTGCACACAGACGCCGGCCTGCTGCCGCGCAGGCGCTCCGTCAGAGCCGCCTGGAACTACCACCTGCTGGACGAGCCCAAGCCCCTGCCGACCGTCACCTACTGGATGAACCGCCTGCAGCGGCTTCGGGCCGGGCGCGACTACTGCGTGACCCTGAACCGGACCGAGGCCATCGACCCCGCCGAGATCCTCGAGCGCATCTCCTACTCCCATCCCGTCTTCACCCAGGCAGGCGTCGCCGCCCAATCCCGCCACAGCCAGATCAGCGGCCTTGCCTCCCGCACCCACTACTGCGGCGCCTACTGGGGTTGGGGCTTTCACGAGGACGGCGTCCGCTCCGCCCTCGATGCCTGCAGGCCCTTCGGGGTGACTCTTTGAACAGCGCCCTCTACCAGGGGACCGTCCGCCACAGGCGCCTGTCCGGGCCGGTACGCGACGAGCTGCGCCACCCTCTGTTCATGGCCTACCTGGACCTCGACGAGCTGCCCCGGCTGCTGGACGGCCACCCCCTGCTCTGCTCGGCCCGCCGGCCCGCCCTGGCCCGCTTTCGCCGCGCAGACCATCTCGGCGACCCCGACCTGGACCTGACCCAGACCGTCCGCGAGCTCGTCGCCGCCCAGACCGGGACGCGACCCGAAGGGCCCGTGCGGCTGCTGACCCACCTGCGCTGCTTCGGGCACTGCTTCAACCCCGTCAGCTTCTACTACTGCTTCGCGCCCGACGGGCGGCGCCTGCAGGCAGCAATCGCACACGTCACCAACACCCCCTGGGGTGAGAGCCATTCCTACGTCATCTCCGCCGACGTGGCGGCAGACCACGGCAGCACAACGGTCCTGCACGCCCACATGGCCAAGCGCCTGCACGTCTCACCCCTGATGAGCATGGGCCACGCCTACGACGTGCGCCTTTCCGACCCCGGCGAGCGCCTGTCCGTGCACATCTCCTCCAGCGCCCTGGAGCATCCAGAGCAGGTCTTCTTCGACGCCACCCTGTCACTTGCCAGACGCGACTGGAGCGCCGGAGCGCTGCGGGGGCTGCTGGCGCGCTATCCCTTGCAGACGGTGCGAATACTGACCCGCATCTACGGCCACGCCCTCTCGCTGCGGCTGCGCGGCGCCACCTACCACCCCCACCCCGGCCGGGGGGCGATCGCGCCATGAGCCTCCAGACGCAGCCGGCCAGCCGTCGCGCCCTGGCGCAGCCGCCGGTCACCCTGCCCGCCCGCTCTCACGGCATGTCGCGGGCGCTCGTGCTGGGGCTGCTCGGCGCCCTGCGCGGCGGTCAGATCGAGCTGCGCGAGGGCAGGCGACGGGTCCTGCTGGGCCGCCAGGACCCCCGGCGGCCCCTGCGGGCCGTCGTGGAGGTCCACTCCCCCCTCTTCTACCGCCAGCTGCTGCGCGGCAGCATCGGGCTCTGCGAGTCCTACCTGCAGGGCATGTGGGACTGCCAGGACCTCGTCGCCCTGACCCGCATCGCCGCCATCAACGTGCCCGCCCTGGACCGTGCCAGGCGCCTGGCTGCGCCCCTGCTCGTGCCCGTCCAGCGCTGGGGTCGCCTGCTGGCCCGCAACACGCCCCGGCGCTCCCGCGCCCAGATCGAAGCCCACTACGACCTCGGCAACGACCTCTTCTCGCTGTTCCTGGACGAGACCATGATGTACTCCTGCGCCGTCTTCGAGCATCCGGGGGCCAGCCTGCGCGAGGCCTCAGAAGCCAAGCTCGAGCGCATCTGCTCGCGGCTCCGTCTCGGGCCCGGCGACCACGTGCTGGAGATCGGCACCGGCTGGGGCGGTTTCGCGGTGCACGCCGCCTCCCGCCACGGCGCCCGCGTCACGACCACGACCATCTCCCGCCAGCAGCACGCCTACGCCACCCGCCGCGTCGCCGAAGCCGGGCTGTCCGACCGCGTGACGGTGCTGCTGGAGGACTACCGGGACCTGCGGGGGCGCTATG
This sequence comes from uncultured Solirubrobacteraceae bacterium, assembly GCA_963697795.1. Classification (GTDB taxonomy): domain Bacteria; phylum Actinomycetota; class Thermoleophilia; order Solirubrobacterales; family Solirubrobacteraceae; genus Palsa-744. The sequence continues at coordinate 253,424 of OY969097.1, forward strand.
ACAAGCTCGTCTCCATCGAGATGATCGAGGCCGTCGGCTGGCGGGACTTCGACACCTACTTCAGGCGCTGCTCGCAGCTGCTGGCGGACGACGGGGCGATGATGCTGCAGGCGATCCTGATCGACGATCGCGCCTACGAGGTCGAGAAGGCCGGACGCTCCTTCATCAACACCTACATCTTCCCCGGCGGCTGCCTTCCCTCCATGCAGGTCATCTCCGCCAGCCTGGCCCGCGCCACGGACATGCGCCCCGTGCACATGGAGGACATCACCGCCCACTACACGACGACCATCGCCCACTGGCGCGAGCGCTTCGCCGCCGCCCGCGGGCGCCTTGGCGAGCTCGGCTACGACGAGCGCTTCAGGCGCCTGTGGGAGCTCTACCTGTCCTGGTGCGAGGGCGGCTTCGCCGAGCGGCGCATCCGCGACGTGCAGCTGCTGCTGGCCAAGCCCGGCTACCGGGCCGAGCCGCTTGCCCGCATATGAGCCCGCCACGCAAACGTCACCGCCCCTCCACTCCACCGGCGCTCAAGCGCGAGACCCTGCACGCCGATGGCGCGGGCACCCCGCTACCGAGATCGTCGTTTCCTGTTTGAGGGTGGCGCCGTTCTGGCCGGTCATCTCCGTCGGCATCTTGAGCTTGTGCTTGCACAGGCTGCCGTACGCGCCGAGCGCCGAGTGAGGTCCACGCGAGAGCGTCAGCTCGAAGCTCGTGATCGGGGCGTCTGGGACCGACCTGAACATGCTTGAGGTGATGCCCGTTCTGCCGTCGATGTGGGTCTGGCCGTCGAGGATCAGCGTCACGCCTTCACCCTGCAGGACCATCTCCAGGTCGGGGAACGCCTCTCCACCGTGCGAGACGAGATAGGCCGGTCCCCGCAGCCTGGACCCGAGCAGAGGGGTTTGAACGCTCGCCGAGCCCACCACCGAGCCTGTCGGGCAACGCACGGGCGACGCTTCGAACGTGGCCACCGGACAGGCCTGACGGAGCGTTGAGTTGCGTGCCGGAAGCTGCTTGGGCAGAACGACCTTGACCTTTCCTATGTTCGCCTGGCCTGAGCCGGAATCGATGTGGACGGTGAGGGCCGCGCCACCCGCCCTGCTCGTGCGGGCCTGCGAGCGGGCCACGAGCCGGGGCTTGAATGGAAGCGTCGCGCAGTTCGTCACCTCGAAGCCCTCGCTGACAGGCGCCGAGAGCGCCGAGTCGCCGCTTTGGATCGACCCCGAGACGTGCAGCAGCGAGCAGTTGGTGGGATTGAGCAGGAAGCCTGGGCGGTCGACGGTGACCGTGATCCGCTTGAGCTGGAAGGGGATGCCGTCCTTGATCTGCGGCAGCGGGTCGCTCTGCACAGTCACTTCCGAGGTGTGGGGATCGATCCCGACGGCTGCCCGCACGACTTCCTCGCCGAGGTCGAACGGGCCAGCCTTGACCGGGACCACGATCGACAGCCCGAAGGGGGCGCCCCGGTACGGACCCGTGAGGAAAACCTGGCCGCCCAGGGTCACCGGGTTCGGCCCGACCCCCGCACTCACCTGGGCCTGCCCGATCAGGCTTCCGGGCGGGCAGGCGCCCTGCGCAGCGAGCGGTTCGGCGCAGCGCTGCACCGTGGGTAGCTTGCCGAGCAGCCCCTCGGGCAGTCTCAGGCTGACGCCACCGATGATCTGTTCGCCATCTTCGCGGGCGATTGTCGTCACGAAGGTCGTGGGGGCGCCGGCTTGGGAGCTGGTGGCACCGGAGGTCAACGTCGGCGCGAACGGTCTGCTCGGCGTACAGGGCGCACCATCTGGGCCAGAGTCGACCTGGAAGCTCGGTGCGCTGGCGGCCGCGGGCCGTTCCGACCACGACGAGACGAGCGCCTGTGCCTTGTACGAGCCGCAGGACGGCGGCGTTGAGAGTGGCGCGCGCGTGCCCCCGAAGATGCGCAGCCTGAGCTCTTCGAAGGGAAGTTGCGGGGTGTCCTGAAACGTCGTCGTGATCTGACCGGTCCGGGGGTCCAGCGCAACATCACCAGCGAGCTTGATCCTGACTCCAGCAACCGGTTCTTCGGCAACCAGGTAGAGCGCCACAAGCGACCCGAAGGGGTTTTCGTCCTGCGCTGCCAGATAGAGCGAGCCTTTCAGCGGATCTGCCAGCAGCGGCGTCTTTATTTCTTCCACGACGCCCACCTTGGCATCTTCCGGGCAGCCCGACGGTCCGGCCGTGGCGATCACAGCCTGCCCCAACGAGCAGGACGAGAGCCCGTCGGCGGCCGACGGGTTCAGCTGCATCCCGGCAGGCAGCGTGAGGCTCATGCCGCGAACGTCGGCCTCCGCGACGCCTGCTGGGTTGCTACTGGCGTCTTGAGGGACGTGCATGTCCACCAGCAGTCCGCTCGGGCTGCTCGCGTCGCCCGATTCCGGCTTCAACGTGACGCTCGGGGAGAAGCTCTCGCGGTTGCAGCCATCGAGGCTCGTCTGTTCTTCGTCGGCCGCTATCTGAAGGTAGTCACCCGGCTGCGCCCAGGAGTCGGCACTCAGGGTCGGGCGCATCGACTCGCTGCAGGAGCTCGGCAACGTCAGCAGAGCGGGCGGGCTGACTTCTTCGGAGCTTGCGCATTCCCCGCCCTGCCCTCGTGCATCCAGCATGCACCCCCAGCCACGTGCGTCATCGTGACGAGGGTCGCCGGGCGCGCCCCAGAGAGTGATCAGGCTCTGCAGCGTGGACACCGTCTCGGGGATGTTCTGGGCGCTGACGGTCACGCCATAGTCCCCTCCCGTGCGCACGCTCGTGTCGAGCGTCACGCCGACCTGGTCTTCGGCGAGGTAGAAGCCGAATCTGGCCGGCTCGCCCCGCGCCGGTTCCAGATTGAAGACCGGCACCGAGTAGGTGTTGATGCCGACCGCTGGTTTGACGTTGGCCGTAACCTGAGCCACCCCCACAGCCGTGTCTGCCGGGCACCGGTCGCGGTTTTCGACGTGCTGGAGGAAGTCCGAGAGACTGCATCGGGCGATGGAGGTGACGTTGCCGACAAGGCCCGGCGGCAGTTCCACACCAGCGTCCTTGGGCAACTGCACCGGGTTTGCTTCGCCTGTCTGGGTGAAGGTCAGATCGGTCGTCAGCTGAAAGGGGTGCGAGCCCGCCTGGGTGTCCCGTTCGCCCCCCTCTTCTTCGGCGCTCATCTGGAAGGATTCCAGCCCGAACGCGCTTGAGGCTTGACCGATCGGGTCGCTGGCCCTGACCTGCGCAGCATCGCCCCCCGACGCCTGGGCTTCGTTGCTCTCCCCCGACACGTATCCGGGTTCGACGACGACGCCGATGCGGACTTCGACACTGTCGTAAGAGGGCAGCGTACCCGTGAACTGACATTTCAGGCCGGTGACAGTGCACTGAACCGGCCCGCGGTTGCCTGTGTCACCGGGCGTTTCCCCCGCGACCGCTTCGATCGTGACTGGCCTCAAACCGGCCGGCAGCGTGTCGGCTATCTGCAGCGGCGTCGTTTCGCCGTTGGCTTCCGCGTCGCCGAGGTTGCTGACGAGCACGATCACTTCGCCATCGTCTGCCCCCTTCGTCAGCTCGGTGACCGTCGCTTCTGCGCGCCCGCCGGTCAGCCCCGAGAAGGCCAGCATCGGCGCCACTGGGCGGTCTGCCAGCGCGCCGACGAACGTCAGCACATAGGGGGAACTGCCGGTTTCGTCGCCAGGGCCCCCCGTGACCTGGATGTTGCCCGCGCCGTACAGCGCTTCCAGTCCCGTCTGGACTTCGCCGGCGTCCGCGTCGAACTTGAAGGTTGCCGTACGGAAGTGGCTTGGTTCCACCAGGATGAATTCTCCGCCCGTGGCGCTGACGGTGACCTGCTGCACCTCGTCCTTGGCCAGACCCGCCTGAAGGCGGCTGGGCCGTGCCGAGGCATCGATGTGAAGCCACGGCGAGACGGCCCGGGCCGGGGAGCCCGAGGCCAGCATTGCCATGAGGGTCGCTGCCGACAGCGCGACGACACGCAGACGCGTCATGTGACTGGCGGCGTTCATCGCCCCAACCTCCGCTGCTGGGCGGCACCGTCTCGCCGGCTTCTGTGCGTGAGCTTCGACCTGTGAATCGGCCCGTAGCGATGCTCGGCTCGGGCCCGGCAGGAGGCCCGCAACCTGCGCGGCCGGCGCGCGCACCCCTTCAGCGCACCCATCAGTAGTTGCGCCCGCGTCTTCTTCTTCGGCTTCGAGGGCGCTTTCGAGCCCGTCGGGGGTGCGAGGTTGCCGGGTCCCGAGGTCGAGGCCGTGACCGGCACCGGCACGCTCGGCGGCAGGGACGCCGACGGGCGGCATTCTTCCAGGCTTCGGCAGCCTTCCGCCGAGGGCGAGGGTGGTGTGGTGCACGGCGAGTCGCTCGTGCAGACGTGGGCGTCATAGATGTCCAGCGCGCTGTCCGTGTCGTTGGCGGCAAGCCGGGCCGTCGTCAGGAAGAACACGTCATCGCCGTTTTCGCTGGCGTCCAGGAATGCGGATTCGCCGGCATCCGAAGGCGAGGAGATGGCGGCCAGGCAGCCGCCGGAGGCGATGCTGAAGGTCGGCGATGCGCTGGTGCAGTCGCCGACCCCGGGCGGCTCCCACTCGTACACGTCCCATCTCGCGTTCGTGTCGTTCGCCGTCAGCGCGTCGTGGACGTTGAAGAACAGACGTCCGCTATCCGAGAGGTAGCGCGACTGGTAGTCGGATAGTCCCAGGGCGTAGGGCGTCCAGCCGGGGATGTCGGCAGCCAGCCAGTCGTTCGGCTGCCAGATGCGATCGCCGCCGGCCAGTTTGGCTTCTCCGCCGTATTCTTCGCCGAGCGGCTGGGCGCCCGTCGGGTTGCAGGAGACGCAGGCGACGCTGGAGGCGGCGGCGTCGTACAGGTAGACCTCCTCGTCGGGTTCTCCGCTGGCGAGGTCCCGGTTGTCGTAGCCCGTCAGCGAGCGCCTCGACATGAAAGCCAGATAGGTGCCGTTGGGGGAGACCCGCGCTGTCAGGTGGGGAAGCCCTGCCGCTGCGGAGGTCGAGCTCCAGTCGGGTTCGTCAGCGTTGGCGATCACCGCCACGAGCCCTGTGACGCCGTCGTGGCTGACGTACAAGTTGCACTGCGCTTCGGGCGGCGCACTGCCGCCGCAGGCGCCCCGGGTGGTCCCAGCCGTCAGGGCGGCGTTCGCTGCGAAGTACACGTAGGAGCCGTCTTCGCTGACGCCGAGAACCGATCCCTGGACCCCACCGGCGCCGGCGCCGGCTGTGAGGTCGGTCAAGCGTTCTTCGGTCAGGTCGTATTCGTAGAGGTCGGGTTCCCCTTCGCGCGCGCGCGAGTCGCTCGTCAGGCTCTGGCTGTCGGTGAAGAAGACCTTCGTCATCTGCGAGTCGGCTCCCTGAAAGCGGGCCGCAGCGGCGCCTGCACCGCTGGCGCCCGCCTGTACCGTGTCGAGTTGCACCGTGCTCTGCGTGGCGAGGTCGCGCACGTAGAGGTGACCGGATTCTTCTGCGCCTTCTGCCGTCCAGGCGACGCGCTGTCCGTCTTCCGAGACTGCATCACGCGTGTCGCGCCCTTCGAAGCCGAGCTGCGCCGGGCCGGCCGCCGGGAGCTTCGACGGCATGACGCTCACGGGCGTCAGATGCCCTTTCGACCACTCGTAGATGCCTCCTGCGGTCGTGCCTTCGAGCAGCGGGACCTGCGATTGCAGGATCACCTCGTTCAGGTTGCTTGGCGCGTCCAGGAAGCGCACGGCGCCGCCCCTGACTTCGCTCGTGTCGCCTTCTATCTTCGTCCCCGCCTGTGTGTTGTCCGGGTTCACCAGCGCCGTGTAGCAACCGGAGGAGGATGCCGCGCAGGCGAGATTCCAACGCATGTAGACCGTTCGTTCCGTCGCGAACGGGGCCGTTTCTTCACCGGTCAGTGGCGTGAATTCCTCACCCTTGGGTTCGACGACGGCGCGCGAGAGGTCGCTCGAGAAGAAGCGGTAGTCCGATCCTTCTCCTACCGAGATGCCGCTGGCGAAGTCGTGCTTCGTGGCGATGTCCTGCGAGGACCAGCCACCTCCTTCGCGCCGGGCCAGCACCTCCACGTGGTTGGCGTAGCCCTTCGCGCCGCTTTCGGTCGGAGCCAGCGCGTCATAGGCGAGCGCATCGCCGTCGCCGGCGGCTTGGATCAGGTCGTCCTCGCCGATGGCCGTGAGCAACGCGCCGTGCTTATCGGCCGGTGAGACCAGTTCCCACCCGCGGCCGTCGGGCAGGCCGACGGGACTGGGTCCCTGCGTGACGAATTCAAGCGTCGTCGATGAGAAGTCGGCCGGGCCCCCTTCGAGCTGGCTGGTGACGAGCAGGCTGTAGTGGTAGACCGTCCCGGGCTGGAGTCCTTGGACGTGCTGGCTGACCTTGACCGGCGTTTCTCCGGACCCGATCGATTCGCCGGCTTCGCTGGGCACCTGCCGCGTCGCGCCCGCCCCGGTCACGACAAAACGGTAGCTGCCAGGCGCCCCGTGCGGTTGGATCGTGGCGTGCAGGGTGGCGGCTTCGCCGGAGACGTTCGCCACAGACACCGATTCGATGCCCGGACCGGGTGTAGCGAATTCGAGTGCTTCGCCCGGTTCGCCGAGGTTCGTGCCGTTCTGGTTGCCGGCCTGCAGCCGGTAGTGGATGGTCGTGTCCGGCGTCAACCCGGTCAATTCGGCGTGCACGGAGACAGCGCCTGTACCGTTCGGCACGGCTTCCGAGCAGGGTGCGGTCTGGTCAAGCGTCATCGAGTCGCCCCACAGGAAGCGGCAGGCAGCCGGCCCCGCCCCGTCGGGATCGACCGTCCCGTTGAGCATCGCGCTCGTCGCTCGCACTTCCGAGGCGGCGGTAGTGTTCACGTCGGGGACAGTGACGTCAGGGCCGAAGACGTCGATGACACTGCTTTCGCCGCGGTCTCCAACGTAGAGCCGGTGACGCTCGGGGTCCGGGGCGATGCCGGCGATACCCGTGAAGGGAGTTTCGCCTGCCCCCCGCAGCCGTGTGACGGCCGTCCCCGTTTCGGTGATCTCGACGACGGCTTCGTCTTCCTGGCTGGTGCCTTCGGTGAGGTAGATGTGATCGTCGGAGCTGTCCAGGGCGATCCGTTTGGCTTCTTCGGGCCGCTGGATCTGACGGACGAGTTCGAATTCGTCCAGGCCGCTGGGCCTGAGCACGTCGATGACGTGTCGTTCTTCTTCGTCAACGATCGGAGAGTCGGTCACGTAGAGGTAGCCGGTGGAGTCGTCGATCGCGATCGGGCCGACACGGCTGAAGGGAGTGCTCGGTTCGGAGCCGGTGATGGAGGCGACGAATGCCTCTTTGCCGTCCGGAGCGGGTGCGAACACGTCGATCCCGGTCAGTGTGGCAACGAAGACATCGCCCGCCGGCCACCCCGCTTTCGCTTCGTCCGCTGTGATCCCCGTGATAGCCCCGAAGGCTCCCCCGGTCGCGTCGGCGCCGTTCCAGGAGCCCTGCAGCGCACCAGAGGGTCCGAAGACGGCGACGGCGGCTTCGCCGGAGAGCGTCCCGGCGACGTACTCCTGCCGTTCGCCGCTGCCGTGGCCGACGGCGACGCCGGCGACACTGGCCAGATCGGGGACCTGATCGAGCTGTTGCACAAGCGCGCCAGATTCCTCGAATGCATCGACGCGGACTTCTCCCGTCCCTTCCAGGTTTTCCGCTACCCACAAGTCTTCTTCGGAGGTGGTCATCGCGTCCACCCCGCTCAACGGGCCGGGTACGGCCGCGCCCGTCCCAGCCGGCACTTCAGCGATCGTACCGAGAAGGTTGTGCGTGACAGCCGCGCCGGCGCGGGCCGGACCAGCCAGCGCCATGGCTGCGGCGAGCGCCATCGCCGCCCGGGCGAACCTCCCCGGTACGCCACCGTTCCGCAACGCATCCGCTCGCATCTCCCGCCTCTCCCTCGCTTCGAAAAATGCCGGCGCGCGGGATCTTCCCGCGCGCCGGTGCTTCTACCGCCACGTCATTCGGCCAGCGGGCCGCTACGGGACGGAACTACGCGAGCACCTCCGCGGTTTCTTCGAATTTCAGTTCGGTGCTGTCCGTCAGTGTGGCCGGGGCTGTGACGATGCCGACATGCAGCGTCAGACCGCTGGTTTTGCTGAAGGCCAGGGTAAAGTGGCCGCTCGTAGGAACGGACGTGTTGACTGGGGTCAGGGCGCCCGTGATTTCACCCGTCACTTCGAGTTCAAGCGACCCGCACGAGAATTTGACGAAGCTCGTGCCCGTTTTCGGTTTGAGCTTGATGCCAACTTCTTTTTTGGCTTCGTTGGTGTAGACGAGTTCGCTTGCCAGCAGGTTCGTCACGATTTCTCCGGCTGCGGCCCCTGAACTCTGGCAGGAGGTAGATTCGAGTTTGCAGCCGGTGAACTTGACCTTTGTTTCGTCGGTTTTCAGGCCGGTGACTTTCCCTTCAACCGTTTCGTCGGCACTGCATTTCACCGTCCCAAGCGAGCTGGAGAGTTCGCCGGCTCCGCTTTTACCCGTAAACGCTTTTTTCACGAGTTCTACTCCGGCTTTTCCTTCTTTGGTCAGTTCCGGCTTGGCGGCCGAAGCTGAGGCAACCGCGACAGCGCTCATTGCGAACACCGCGGCGATCGCCATACAAATGATCCTTGTGCGTCTCATCTGCTACTGACTCCTTCCGGTTGGTCTAAGCATCCACCGGGGCTCGTCTTTCAGGTCGGACTCCGGCGGATCTTCGTGCTGGGCCAGGGTAACTTCGAGCAGCCCAGCCGTCCCGACGCTAGGCGGCCCTCGTGCTCGCTTGTAGGCGTGTTTTCAACTTCTGTCAGATCTCTGGCAGGAGGACGTACGAGCGGTAACGTTGTGTGTACCGCGCCGGCCGACTCGCCGGCGAGGCGTTGGTCGGTCGACGCCGGAGCGCTCGTCATTTCAGGTCGGAGATGCTCCGGCGTCGACCCGTTCGCTTTCATGCTGCGGCCGGCCTCATCCGGGAGCTGGGCTCCGTAGCGTGGTGGAGAGGCCGGAACGCTTCTCCTACCCGGTCTCCATCCCTCCCATCGGAATGTTTTCCACTAAGCGCCGGCCGTGGGGACGCCTACAGGCGATAGACACACCCTCACGGACTGCGCGCATGTAGGGTCTGACTGGTGAGACGCACACTGTTCGAGGACCTGCACGAAGACTTCCGTTCCAGCTTCAAGACCTTCTTGGAGCGCGAGGTCGCGCCCGGTTACGAGCGATGGGAGCGCGACGGGCTGGTCCCCCGGCAGGTCTTCGCCACAGCTGGCGCAGGCGGCTTCCTGGGCATGGCCGTCCCTGCCGAGGAGGGCGGCGCAGGCGCGGAGGACTTCCGCCTGAACCTCGTCGTCGGCGAAGAGTGCCAGCGCGCCGGCCTGGGCTCCTTCGGCCTCGGCATCACCCTGCACAACGACATCTCCCTGCCCTACTTCCTGACCTACTGCACGCCCGAGCAGCGCCGGCGCTGGCTGCCCGGGATCGTCTCCGGGGAGCTGATCACGGCAATCGCCATGACGGAGCCCGGCATCGGCTCCGACCTCGCCTCCATGTCCACCACCGCCAGGCGCGAGGACGACCACTATGTCGTCAACGGCTCGAAGACCTTCATCACCAACGGCATCAACGGCGACCTGATCGTCACCGCCGTAAAGACCGATCCGTCCGAGCGTCACAGGGGCATCTCGCTGCTCGTCATCGAGCGCGGCATGGAGGGATTCGAGCGCGGGCGCAACCTGGAGAAGATCGGCCAGCACGCACAGGACACTGCCGAGCTGTCCTTCGCGGACGTCCACGTACCCGTCGAGAACCTGATGGGCGAGGAGGGCAAGGGCTTCCTGTACCTCGTCTCGAACCTGCCCCAGGAGCGGCTGTCGATCGCAGCCTCCGCCGTCGCCGCCGCCGAAGCCGCCCTCGGCTGGACCCTGGAGTACGTCAAGGAGCGAAAGGCCTTCGGGCAGCCGATCGGGGCCTTCCAGAACACCCGCTTCGAGCTGGCGGAGCTGCACGGCGAAGTCCAGATCGCCCGCTCCTTCGTCGACCGCTGCGCGCTGGCCCTCAACGACGGCGAGCTGACCCCCGAGGAGGCCGCCACCGCCAAGTGGTGGTGCACGGACCTGCAGGGCCGAGTCGCCGACCGCTGCCTGCAACTCTTCGGCGGCTACGGCTACATGCTCGAGTACCCCATCGCCCGCGCCTGGGCCGACGCCCGCGTCACCCGCATCTACGGCGGCGCCAACGAGATCATGAAGGAGATCGTGGGGCGTTCGCTGGGGTTGTAGGGGCGCGACGCGCAGTCAGCCCGACGCGGAAAGCGCCTGCACGTGCGAGACGATGCGCCCGTCCACGAGCGCGTGAACCGCGAACCCCAGCGGCAGCCGCGCCGTCGAGAACTCCAAGTCCGCGCGGTCTCGCAGGTCCAGGCGCAACGTCGAGTTCGTACTGGGACATACGAGCAGGCAGCGGCCCGCGAACGTGCTCGCCATCGCCGTGTGGACGTGCCCGCAGGCGATCGTCTGCACCTGCGGGTGGTCTTCGAGCAGCTCCTCCAGCGCAGCGCTGTCCTCGCCGTCCAGGGCGATCGCGTCCATCGAGCGCACGCCCGTTGCCAGCGGCGGGTGGTGCAGCGCCAGCAGCGTCGGGGTGTGCGGCTCCTCCGCCAGCGTCCTGGCCAGCCAGTGCAGCTGATCTGCGCCCAGCGCCCCGCCTTCCCGCCCGGGCACAGTGCTGTCGCAGCCGAGGAGGCGCAGCGGCCCGCAGCGCACAGCGAAGCGGACCTGCTCGCCGGCGGGACCGTCCGGGCCGAAGCGCTCGCGCAGCATGGCGCGGTCGTCGTGGTTGCCCGGGATCGCATGCACGGGGACGTCCAATCGCGCCACCAGCGCGTGGACCTGCTCGTAGGCCGTCGGCGAGGGCTCGTCGGCCAGGTCTCCACTCAGCAGCACCGCGCCCGGTGTCGGGCGCAGTTCGGCCACTCGGCTCACCGCCGACGCCAGCCGGGCTGCACGCTGCGCTTCGTCCTCGCCCGTGCGCAGGTGCAGGTCGCTGAGCTGGACGACGAGCGCAGGCGACTGCTCGGGCTCGCCTGCCGGCCCACCCTCCATCAGGCGCCCGCCAGCTCTCCGGCCAGCGCCACGAAGTAGTCCAGCGCCCGCGGGTTCGACAGCGACTCCACACTGGCCGCCTGCTCGGGCGGGGTCCCCATCAGGATCCGCTTGACCGGCACCTCCAGCACCTTGCCCGACAGCGTCCTCGGCACCTCTGAGATCTGGCGGATCTCGTTGGGGACGTGACGCGGCGAGCAGTCCTGGCGGATCCGCGCCCTGATCCGGCCTTCCAGCTCCTCGTCCAGCTGCACCCCCTCGCGCAGCACCACGAACAGGATCATCTTCAGCTCGTCGCCCAGGTTGGCCCCCGGCACGTCGACGACCAGCGACTCCAGGACCTCCTCGACGGCGCCCGCCGCCCGGTAGATCTCGCTCGTGCCCATGCGCACGCCCTGGCGGTTGATCGTCGAATCCGAGCGGCCGTAGATGACAGCCCCGCCCCGGCTCGTGATCCTGATCCAGTCGCCGTGACGCCAGACGCCCGGGTACATCGCGAAGTAGCTCTCATGCAGGCGCTCGCCGGACTCGTCGCCCCACAGCCGCAGCGGCATCGAGGGCATCGGCTCCGTGATCACGAGCTCGCCGACCTCGTCGATCAGGCTCCGGCCCTGCTCGTCCCAGGACTCGACCTTGCAGCCCAGCGCCCTGCACTGCAGTTCCCCCTCGTAGACGGGCAGCAGCGGGCAGCCGGCCACGAAGGCCGTGCAGACGTCCGTGCCGCCGCTGGTGGAGAACAGCCACACGTCGGAGCGGACGTGCTCGTAGACCCAGCGGAAGCTCTCCGGAGACAGCGGGGAGCCCGTCGAGCCGATCGCCCGCAGCCTCGACAGGTCGAGGTCGCGCCCGGGTCGCAACCCCTCCTTCTCGCAGCTGGCCAGCAGGCCCGCGCTGACACCCATGCAGGTTATGCCGACCTGCTCGGCCAGCCGCCACAGGGCGCCGAGGTCCGGCCAGGCCGGGCTGCCGTCGTAGAGGACGATCGCCGCCCGGCTGTGCAGGCAGCCGATCAGGAAGTTCCACATCATCCAGCCCGTCGTCGTGAACCAGAACATGCGGTCGCCCTCGCGCAGGTCCAGGTGCAACCGCTTCTTGAGCTGCTCCACGAGGATGCCCCCGTGCCCCTGCACGATCGCCTTGGGCAGGCCCGTCGTGCCCGATGAGTAGAGGATCCACAGGGGATGGTCGAAGGGGACCTGCTCGAAGCGCGGCGGCTCACCGGCCGGCGGCGGGTCGAGCGCCGGCAGCTCCCGCCAGGAGATCGCGCCAGGTGCCATTGCGGAGGGGTCGGCCTCGCCGTCCAGGTAGCCGAGGACCACGACCCTCTCGACGCTCGGAAGCTCGGCGAGGATCGTCCCGACCACCTCGGTGCGGTCGAAGTCCTTGCCGCCGTGGCGGTAGCCGTCGACCGTCAGGAAGACCTTCGGCTCGATCTGGGCGAAGCGGTCGATGACGCTGCGGGCGCCGAACTCCGGCGCCGCGCTCGACCAGACCGCGCCGACGCTGGCTGCCGCCAGGAAGGCGATCACCGTCTCGGGGATGTTCGGCATGTAGGCGACGACCCGGTCGCCCGGCGCAACGCCCAGGGCCCGCAGGCCGGCGGCGGCGGCAGCCACCCGCCCGCTCAGCTCCCCCCACGTCATCTCGGCCGTCTCGCGCAGCTCCGAGGTGTGCACGATCGCCGTCGCTTCCGGGTCGTGGCCCGCCAGCAGGTTCTCCGCGAAGTTCAGCTCCGAGCCCTGAAACCAGACCGTCCCCGGCATCTCGTGCGAGCCCAGCACCAGCTCGTAGGGCTTCGACGCCAGCACCCCGCAGAACTCCCAGACGGCCGCCCAGAAGCTCTCGAGCTCGTCCACCGACCAGCGCCACAGCTGCTCGTAGGTATCGAAGCGCCTGCCCTCGCGCTCACCGGCCCATGCCATGAAGCGGGCCATCTCCGTGCTCGCGGCCCAGGCCGGGTCGGGCGTCCAGATCGGCTGCTGCTTCTCCCCGCTGCTCACGCGGATATTCTCGCCGATCGTGGACCCGACCGGACTGCGCGCCGAGTTCCCCGTGCTGGAGCGGCTCGCCTACCTGAACGCAGGCACCGACGGGCCGCTTGCGGCCCGCGCCGCGCAGGCAGCCTCCGAGGAGCTGGCGCGCGAGCTCCGGGACGGGCGCGCCGGCAGCCACTTCGAACGCCGCAAGGAGCTGACCGACGCCCTGCGCGACGCCTACGCCCTCGCGCTGGGCTGTCCCGCACGGGACGTCGCACTGACGACCAGCACAAGCGAGGGCATGGCCCAGGTCATCGCCGGCATGGCGCTGCAGCCCGGCCAGGAGATCCTGACCAGCGACGAGGAGCACCCGGGGCTGCTGGGGCTGCTCGCCGGCGCACGGGACATCCACGGCGTCCAGGTCCGGATGGTCCCGCTGGCAGAGCTCGCGCAGGCCGTCGGCCCCCGCACTGCCCTCGTGGCCTGCTCGCACGTCTCCTGGATGACCGGCTCGCTCGCGCCCGCCGAGCTGGCCGAAGTGCAGGCGCCGGTCCTGCTCGACGGGGCACAAGGGCTCGGCGCCGTCCCCCTTGACATGGCGACCCTGGGCTGCGACGCCTACGCCGGCGCCGGGCAGAAGTGGATGTGCGGCCCCGACGGCACGGGCGCCCTCTACGTCAGCCCCGCCTTGCGCGAGCGCCTGGCCGTGCCGCGTCGCGGCTACGCCAACCTGGCCGACCCTGGCGAGGGCCTGGACGCTGTCCTGCACGAGGACGCCAGGCGCTTCGACACCCCCTCGCTGGCCGCCGAGGCGGCCGTCTGTGCGCTGGTCGGCGCCCAGATCCTGCAGGAGGCCGGCTGGGAGGCCGTCCACGAGCGCTCCCGGTCGCTGGCCGCGAGGCTCGCCGAGATGCTGGCCGAGCACGGGCGCACGCCCCGTCCCCGCGGACCCTCGACGCTCGTCTCCTTCCCCAGCGAGGACGCCGAAGCAGAGCGCGAGCGGCTGGCCGGGCTGGGCGTGGTCGTTCGCAACATCCCGGGCCGCCCCTGGCTGCGGGCCTCCGTGGGGGCCTGGAACGACGAGCGAGACCTGGAGCGGCTCGTGCAGGCGGTCGGGTGCTGAGGGCACCGAGGCGGGCGCTCCCGGGGGGCGCCCTCGCCTGGGTCGGTCTCGCAGGCGCCGTGGCGGCGGCCGCCGTCATGAACGCCGTCCGCCTGTCCCAGAACGGTTACGCCAACATCTTCTACTCGGCGGGCGTGCGCTCGATGCTCGACTCGCTGCACAACTTCTTCTTCGTCTCCTTCGACCCCGGCGGCCTGATCACGGTCGACAAGCCGCCGCTTGCGCTGTGGGTGCAGGCGTCGAGCGCCGAGGTCTTCGGCTTTCACCCGCTCAGCCTGCTGCTGCCAGAGGCGCTGATCGGCATCGCCACCGTCGCCGCCCTGTACCTGATCGTGCTGCGTCGCTTCGGGGCACTGGCGGCGTTCGCTGCGGCGCTGACCCTGGCCACCTTCCCGTCCTTCGTGGCCGTCTCCCGTGCCAACGGCGTGGACCCGCTGCTGATCCTGCTGCTGACGCTTGCCTGCGGGGCCGGCGTGAAGGCCTGCGAGACCGGCCGCTGGCGCACCCTGCTGTGGGTCGGGCTGCTGGTCGGGCTGGCCTTCAACACGAAGACCCTGGCCGCCTACCTGGCGGTTCCCGCGATCGCCTTCGCCTACCTGCTGTGCGGCCCCGGCCGACTTCCCCGCAGGATCGGGCAACTGCTCGCGGCCGGCCTGCTCAGCGCCGCCGTCTCCTTCGCCTGGATCGCGGCCGTGGAAGCCACGCCCGCCGCCAAGCGCCCCTACGTCGGCAGCTCGACCGACAACACCGAGATCGGGCTGACCTTCGAATACAACGGCTTCGGGCGCGTGGAAGGCCAGGCGGGCGGGCCCGGCACGACCCACGGGCGCCCAGGCGCCTTCGTGCCCGGCACCGTTCAGCAGCGCGTCAACGCCCAGCGGGGAAGCGAACACGCCCTGGCGCACATACCGCCGCACAGCTTCCCCTCCTCCACCTACAACAGGGGCCGCAACCCGACGCCGACCCCCTTCGGCGAAGCGCCGGGGCCGCTGCGCCTGCTCGGCACCGGCCTGGGCGACCAGGGCGGCTGGCTGCTGCCCTTCGCCCTCGTCGGTGCCCTGGCGGCCCTGCTGCTGTGCCTGCTCGGACGCGCCGACGCCGCCGCGCCACAGCCCGGCTGGAGGCGGGACCCGCGCCTGGCCTGCGTGCTGGTCCTGGGCGGCTGGCTGGTCACGGAGGTGGTGGTGCTGAGCGCATCCAAGGGGATCGTCCACCCCTACTACGTCTCGGCGCTGGGACCGGGCGTCGGCGCGATGGCGGGGATCGGTGCCGTCGCGATCGCGCGGCTGTGCCGCGGGCGCACGCTCCTGCTCGGCCTGGGTCTGGCCGGGCTGGCCGGCGCCGCCTCCGTGGTGGCGGAGATCGTCCTGATGCGCCGCGAGGACTACATGCGCTCCTTCGAGGCGCCCCTGCTCGTCGTGGTCGCGCTCGCGCTGGCCGCGCTGCTGCCGGCCGCCGTCCTGCGCCGCCCGCGGGCGGCCCTCGGCGCGATCGCCGCGACGCTGGCGGCGCTGCTGATCGTCCCCACGGGCTACGCCTCCTCGACGTGGCTCGCACCCGTCGAGCCGACCTTCCCGGCGGCGGGCCCCAAACAGACCGCCGGCGAGGGCGGGGTCGGCCTGAACCCCCGCGACCTCGCCATCAACGAGGCGATCATGAGCTACGTACGCGGGCACTCTCCGACCCGCCGCTTCCAGCTGCTGACGGTCGCCTCCGACACGGCCGCCCCCTACATCCTGATGGGCCTGCGCGCCGGCGCCCTGGCCGGCTACAGCGGCGTCGACCCGGCCGTCGACGCGGCCGGCATGGCCCGGCTCGTGGCCCGCCGGGAAGCCCGCTACGTGCTGCTCGGCGGCGAGTACTCGCTGCGGGGCGGCAACGGCGCGACCAGGGCCGTCATCAAAGCCTGCCGGGAGCTCGCGCCGGCCGAATGGCAGAGCCCCGTCGCCTATCCCTTCGGCCTGGTCCTGTTCGACTGCGCAGGCGACGCCGCCGCCCTGGCACACGCCTGAAGGAGGCTCGCCGGGGCCACCCGAGCCCTCAGGCGGCCACCGACAGCTCGCGGTGGAAGGCCCGCTCGAACAGCTCGCGCTCGCGGCCGGCGGCCCAGCGCGGGACCGCCGGGTTGCCCTCCGCGATCAGGCGCAGCCGCACCTGCTCGCCGGCCATGTCCATGCTCGTGCCGCTCACCATCTGGTCGCGCGAGCGCTCCAGGTCCTCGGCCAGGCGCAGCAGCGCGGCGCAGCGGTTCAGCCGCTCGGAGTCGCCGGGGCCCAGCAGCGGAGCCATCGGCCCCGGCGAGGGCATGCCCTTGCGGTGGTAGCGGGCAGCCTGGGCGACGATCGCCGTCTCCGCCGGCGTGAAGCCCGGCAGGCCGCTGTTGAGGATCAGGTAGCGGGAGTGCTTGTGGTGGTCGTCGTAGTCGATCGACATGCCGACGTCGTGCAGCATGCACGCCGCCCACAGCAGCTCCCGCTCGCGCGGGTCGCCCTCGTGCAGTCCCAGCCCGGCCAGCTCGTCGAACATGCCCAGCGCCAGCGCCGCGACGTGCTCGGTGTGCTGGGGGTCGACGTGGTATTGGGCCGCCATGTTCATGACGCTCTCGCGACGGACGTCCTCGAACAGCGGGCCGCCCGGACGGCCGGCCAGCAGCCTGTCGAAGAAGATGCCCTCGCGCAGGCCCGCCTCCGTCGTCTCGATCGCCTGGAAGCCCCCGGCCCGCAGCGCACCCTCGACCACGACGGCCCCGGCCAGGATCAGGTCGGCCCTGGCGGGCTTGACGCCCGGCACGCTGGCCCGCTCCGCCGCGGGCAGCGCCGCCAGGCGCTCGACCAGCTCCTCCAGCGCGTCCAGCTCGATGACCATGCCCTGCACGCCGTTGGAGGGAAGCCCCGCCGCCCGCTGGGCAGCCGCCGCCAGGTTGCGCACGGTGCCGCCGATGCCGACCAGGCGGGCCGCGTCGCTGCCGGTCGCCTCGGTCAGCCACCCCGCCCCGGCCAGCTCGGCCTCTATGTGCTCGCGCAGATCGCTCAGCTGCCGGCGCTTGGCGGGACCGTTGGGAGGCAGGAAGCGCTCGCTCATGCGAACCGTGCCCAGCCGCCAGGAGCCCGAGCGCTTCGCCTGCCTGCCCCTCACCTGGACCAGCTGCATCGAGCCGCCACCGAGGTCCAGCACGCACCCGTCGCTCAGCGTCGTCGAGTTCACCGCCGCCAGATAGCCGTGGTAGGCCTCCTCCTCGCGGCTCAGGACCCGGATCGGCAGCCCGAAGCGCTCCCTGGCCGCTTCCAGGAACTCGGCCGCGTTCTCGGCGTCGCGGATCGCGCTCGTGGCGACCGCGTCGACCTGCCCGGCGCCCAGGCCCGCCGCCCTGCAGAAGTGCGAGAACACGTCGAGCGTCGCCAGGGCCCGTTCGATCGGCTCCTCCCCGAGCAGGCCGCTCGCCATCAGCCCCTCGCCGATGCGCACCGGCTCGTAGATCTCATCGGTGCGGCGCCACCAGCCCTCGCCCGCCTGGAAGACGACCAGACGGAACGAGTTGGACCCGAGGTCGACAACCGCGAGTCGCTCGCCCGGCTTCATGACTCCAGCGTATTGGCCGTCCCGGCGGGCTCCAGGGAGCAGCGGAGGCTCGGTCGTCAGCCGAGGTCCTGCTTGGCCGCCAGCAGCGCCTGCTCGGCCGCCACCAGCACGTCCTGCAGGCGCCCGCTGCGCTGGTGCACGAGCGTGCAGCCGATGCTGACTGTCGGGTGCAGGACCTCCTCGCCGGCGTCGACGCTGCAGGAGGGGATCACGCGACGCAGCCCCTCCGCCACGACCGCCATGCCCTCCTCGTCGGCGTGGGGCAGCAGCACGGCCAGCTCGTCGCCGCCGATCCGCCCGATCAGGTCGGTCGCCCTCAGCCTGCGCGAGAGAGCCTTGGCCACAGCCCTCAGCATGTCGTCTCCGACAGCGCCGCCGTGGACCCTGTTGACCTCGCGGAAGCCGTCGACGTCGATCACCATCAGCCCCGCCGTCTCGTCGTAGCGCTGGCAGCGTCCCAGCTGCAGCTGCAGGTCGTGCTCGAACAGGCGCCTGTTGCGAAGGCCCGTGAGCTGGTCGTGGTCGGCCAGGCCCAGCAGCTGCTCCTCCAGCTCGCGGCGCGCCGAGACGTCCTGCAGCTGGGAGATGTAGTGCAGGGGGCGGCCGTGGCGGTCGCGCACCAGCGAGGTCGAGACGATCGCCGCGACCGTCTCGCCGGAGGCGTCGAAGTAGCGCTTGCGCGACTGCATGGCGGATATCTCCCCGGACAGCAGGCGGGCGCGGTCCTCGAGGTCGTTGTCCGCGTCCTCGGGGTGGATGATGCCGTCGAAGCGCTTGCCGACCAGCTCCTCGGAGGTATAGCCGGTGATCTCGCAGAGGGCCCTGTTGACGAGCAGCCAGCGCCCGCCGACGTCAAGCAGGCCGGTGCCGATCGGGGCCTGCTCGAAGACCTCCTCGAAGCCCTCGCTGCGGGGCGGCGCGGAGATCAGGTCCGCCCGCCGGCGCTCGGTCACGTCCAGGATCACGGCGATGCCGCCCTCGATCGGCCCCTCGCCGGTGTCGAGCTCGCCGCGCAGGGGCCCGGCGTCGACGACCATGCAATGACGCTCGTCGGCCGTCCAGATCTCCCGCGAGCGCGTCTCGCCCTCCAGGGCGGAGCCGAACAGCGGCTCGAAGCTCGCCCACAGCTCGCGCGGGAACGCGTCAGCCAGGTAGTTGCCCTCGTGCAGGAACTCGGGGTCGCCCATCCGCTCGATCGCTTTGCCCGCGCTCAGAACGAAGCGCAGTTGCTCGTCGAAGACGATCACGAGCGCCTCGGGCAACTCGCGCAGCGCCGCGCCGGCCGCACGATCGGCGCTCGCCAGCAGCTCCTCGGCCCTCAGGCCGGCTCCCATCGGAGGGTTCACGACCCATCCATCGGCTCGCCGGGCCGGATCCTTGACAGCAATGCGCAGGTCTGGCCCGGTTGGCGCGGAGATCGCGCCACCGGGAGACGAAAGTGTCAGGGTCCAGACCGGCCCTGGGGCTCCTCGCCGTCGTAGTAGTCGACGCTCTCGGCGATGCGGAACATCAGCCTCAGCCCGCTGCCGTCGGCGTTTCGCTCGTACGCCCCAAGCTTGCCCGAGTCGGGGTAGACGACCACGTCCGGCTCGCCGCTGGTACTCACCGACAGGAAGCGGACGGTCGCCTGCGAGCGGTTGACGAGCTGGTGGGCGCCCTCCTCACCTCGCGGGAAGACGACCAGCTCGCCCTCGGCGAGCTCCCGCAAGCCCTGCGGGGTGCGCAGGCTGGGCGTCCCCTCCAGCACGAGGATCATCTCCTCCTCGGTGTAGTGGAAGTGGTAGGGGTAGGCGCACTGGCCCGGCTCCACCTGCCACAGCGAACCGCCCAGGCGTTGCGCTCCGGCCTGGCGGCCGATGCGGGCCCGCAGCGCCCTGAAGCCCTCCTGCTCCCGCGGCTCGTCGAAATGGGGGTCGTTGACGTTCGGCATCTCGCCGACACAGCCTCCCACGACTCATCCAACGCCGTGATCCCGCCGTTGCCCTGTTTGACGGAGCGGCCCGGATGGCCTAGCTTCGAAACCGGTCCGGCGCAGGAGGACGCCGGCGGGGAGCAGTTCAAGGAGAGGACGATGGGTGAGCGCAAGAGGCACAGGGGGCAGTTCCTGCAGGGGGCGATAGCGGCCCTGGCGATCAGCGAGGTCGCCTACCGGCTGTGGGTGCGGGAGCCGCTGCGGCGGACGCTCGGCATCCAGACGACCAGGCACGCCTGAGGCGCGTCCGCGTCTACGGCACGAGCACGATCTTGCCGAGCGTGTGGCGACGTTCCAGCTCGCGGTAGGCGTCCTGGACGCGCTCGAGCGGGTACGTCGCCGCGATCGGCACCTCGAGCTCGCCGTCGGAGACGAGCCCGGCCAGCTCCGCGAGCACGGCGGCGCTGGCCGCGGCGGCCGTGCCGTCGGTGCGCACGCCGTGGCGGGCGGCCGCCTGGAAGTCGATGATCGTGTCGATCCGCCGGGGCGCAACGCCCATCTCGATCGCCATGTCGACGTAGCCTGAGCCGAACGTGTCGATGAAGGCGTCGGGCGCCCCCTCGCAGGCGGTCGCGATGCGCTCCTGCACGCCGTCGCCGTGGGCCAGCGCCACGACGCCGTGGGCCCGCAGCCAGTCGCGATGGGACTCGCCGGCCAACCCCACCACCCGCGCGCCCGTCCGCAGGGCCAGCTGGACGGCCAGCGAGCCGACCCCGCCGGCGGCACCCGACACGACGACGCTCTCTCCCTTCTCGGGCGCGACTGCGCGGACCGCCGCATAGGCCGTCGTGCCGGCCACGAACAGGGCGCCCGCGGCCTCCCAGCTCACGCCCGGCGGGCGCCTGGTCAGCTGGGAGGCGGGAACGACCACCAGCTCGGCCTGGCCGGCGCGCTCGTCTGTGAAGCCCAGCACCTCCTCGCCCGCGCGAAACAGCTCGACGCCCTCGCCGACCTGCTCGACGACCCCGGCGAGGTCGCTGCCCTCCCCGGAGGGGAACGTGGCCGGCCATCGCTCGTGCATGTGTCCCTCGCGGATCGCCGCCTCGCCAGGGTTGATGCCGGCCGCCCTGACCCTCACCAGCACCTGCCCGGTGCCGGGCGCGGGATCGGCCACCTCCACGACCTGAAGCACCTCCGGACCGCCATAGCGCTCGAACCGCACCGCTCTCATGATCGGAGCCTCCTTCAGCCGGGGACGTGATCCCAGCCTAGGACGTGCTTGCCGGAGGCGCGCCGGGCGTCAGGAAGTAGACGCGTACGCCCGGCGCGGGCTGCCAGGAGTAGACGGGCCATGTGCGCCCGGCGTAGCGCACGGAGCCGGTCGCGGGGATGTGCGCCGGACGCGCCCCGCCGACGAGATTGCGCGAGCCCTCCCGCACGAAGACGTGCCCGCCTGTCAGCGTGTGGACGATGTCGGCCAGGTCCTGGTAGTGGGCGGCCAGCTGCCCGTTGAAGCGGGCCGCCACGTGGCGGGCGACCTGGCCCCAGGCGGCAAGCGTCAGCGACGAGCAGCTTGCCGAGGCGGGCGACCGGGGCGCGAAGACGGCCGCCTGCAGGGTGCCGGAGGGGAACGCTTTCAGGGTCAGCTCCTGCTCGGCGTAGGCGCGCCCGGATACGTGGACAGACGCGACGCTCGCGGCGCGAGCCGGAGCGGGCTTCAGCGTGCCCATCAGTGGCGTGCCGCCGCGGTAGAGGTCGACGGGCGCCCCGATGAAGCGGGTGACGAGCTTGACGTAGCCGACGTCGTCCTGCACCGACATGACATACGTGCCGAGCGTGCGTCCGTGCAACCGCAGCGTGCCCGTGACGGGCGCCACGATGTAGGGACCGCCGACGTCGGCCAGAACCTGCCCGTGGCGGAGCACGCGCAGGCGCACGATGTGCCAGTGCGGCGCGTAGACGATCGCGTGCACGGCTTCCTGCACGGCGGCGCGACTGCCGGACGCGAGCGCCCGCAGGAGTCGAGTCGATTCGCGCACGTGGGCGACGTCGGCCGCGACCTCGCCGCCGCGCAGCTCGCCTTCGTAGATGCGCGCTGCCGCGCTCGTGTAGACCGCCAGCGTCGCCTGTGCTCCGGCGGCCGTGCCGCAGCCGCCCGCGAGCGTGCCGGCGTGGGCCGTGGAAGCCTGCGCTTTGCCGGCGCCGCCGTCGACGTCGACGCTGGTCGCGACGACTACCGAGAGGGCCGCGCAGACGATCGTCGCCGCCAGCAGCAGACGGGGTCTCATCGAGGCTTCCCCACTGTCATGGACCGAGCATGCGCCCTCTCGCTAAGCGAACCTTCAGCAGATCGTGAGAGATGGCACATGTACGTCATGGCGGCCGTCCACGCCGGCCGTTCAGCGCTTAGGTGTTTCTCACGCAGGCCGATACCTCTGTGTGGGTCGCGAAGCGGAATCGCAGGTGCTGGACGTCACCTCGCTGCGCATGCGCCAGGCGTCGATCGTGGCTGCCCTGTGGATGACTGTCGGGGTCGTCGCCCTCGGCGGCCTCTACGCCGGGCTGACCTGGAGCCGGCCGCACCGCCTGCTGCTGGTGGGCCTGCTGCTCGTCAGCCTCGCCTCCTCCGTGCCCGTGTTCGTGCTGCGCGAGCGGATCGTGCACAGCCGCTTCCGCGAGCCCTTCTTCCTGAGCTGGACGCTCAGCGACTTCGCCCTGCTCGTCGCCGGGACGCTGCTGGACAGGGGCACGGCCAGCCCGCTGGCGCTCGTCTTCTTCATGCCCGTCGTCTTCTCCTCGATGTCCTACCCGCTGCGCTCGGTGACGATCGTCGGCGTCTGCGGGGTGCTCTCCTACCTGTTCGTGGCGGTCGTCGCCGGAGGCACCGGCTGGCCCTACCAGATCGGCTTCGCCTTCGCTCTCGTCTGCACGGGCGCCATGAGCGTCTGGCAGGCCCAGAACCACATGCGCCAGCGCAGGACCCTGGAAACGGTCTCCCGCACGGACGCCCTCACCGGCTGTCTGAACCGCCGCGGCTTCGAAGAGCGGGCCGTGGCTCAGATCGGCGGGATGAAGAGGCGCGGCGGCACGGGCGCCCTGGTGATGCTCGACGTCGATAACTTCAAGCCCGTCAACGACACGCTCGGGCACGCCGCCGGCGACGAACTGCTGTGCTGGGTCGTGGCGACCGTCCAGGAAACCGTGCGCGCCTCCGACGCCGTCGGGCGCCTGGGCGGCGACGAGTTCGCCGTGATGCTGCCGGACATCGACCCCGAACAGGCGCAAGCGAGCGCGCAGCGGATCGCCGCGGCCCTGGCCCTACGGGCGCCCGCCTCGCTCGGCCTTGCCTACTACCCGCTCGACGGGGCCGACCTGGAGGGCCTCTCGCGCAGCGCCGACGCCCGCCTGTACGCCTCCCGCGAGGGTCGCTACCCCAGCCTGCACGACGTCGCCGAGCACGCCGGACAGGACGGGCACGGCTTCGGGCCGACCGACCTGTGGCGAGCCGCCATGGACGCCATGCCGGCGCAGCGCTCGCGCCGGCGCGAGCGCCACGAGTCGAACCTGCAGGCCGCCCTGCTCGACCAGATCGACGCGTCCGTGATCGCGACCGACATGGACGGCGTCGTGATCAGCTGGAACGGCGGCGCCGAGAGCCTGTACGGGTGGAGCGCCGAGGAGGCCGTCGGACGGGAGGCCAAGGACCTGATCGTGCCCGAGGACACCCGCGCCGCCGAAGCGCTCGTCGTCGAGCTCAGCCACAGCGGCCGCTGGGACGGCGAGCTGGCCGTCAAGCGCAAGGACGGATCGACCTTCACCGCCTACGTCCGCAACAGGCTCGTCCTGGACGAGCACGGCCGGCCCTCGGCGATCGTCGGGGTGGCCGTCGACATCTCCAAGCGTGTGGCCGCCGAGGAGGAGCTGCTGCAGTCGCGCAACTACGCCCAGGCCGTCACCGAGTGCATGGGCGAGGGGCTGATGACGATCGATCCCGAGGGACGCCTGACCTACGCCAACCGCCGCGCCGAGAGCCTGCTGGGCTTCTCGCGCGAGCAGCTGCGCGGGCAGGTCCTGACCGAGGTCCTGCGCGGCCCCGCGCCCGACGGGTCCACCTACGACTTCGGAGGGGGGCCGATCGCCCGGGCCCTGCTGGAGGAGCGCACGATCACCGTGCAGGACGACGAGTTCCTGACCCGCACGGGCCGCCTGCCGGTCGCATACACGGCCGCTCCCTTCCGCACCGACGACGGCCGGCGCGGCTGCGCCGTCATCTTCGGAGACATCTCCGAGCGCAAGCGCCGCGAGGAGGAGCACCGCCGCGACGCCCAGCGCCTGGCCACGATCGAGCGGATCGAGCGGGCCCTGGCCGAGGAGAGCTTCGAGCTGCACGCCCAGCCGATCGTCGACCTGCGCAGCGGCGAGACCTTCCAGCACGAGCTGCTGATCAGGATGCGCGAGCCCGACGGCCGCCTGACGCCTCCCGCGGACTTCCTGCCCGTGGCGGAGAACTCCGCCATGATCGGCGAGATCGACTGGTGGGTCATCAAGCAGGCCGCCCGGCTGGCCGGCGCCGGCAGCCCCGTCGAGCTGAACATCTCCGCCCGCTCGGTCGGCGACCTGGAGGTGCTCGAACACGTCGAACGGTGCATCGCCCAGTACGGCGTGCCGCCGGGACGGATGGTCTTCGAGATCACCGAGACGACGATCATCGAGGACCAGGACGCCGCCCGCGTCTTCGCGGAAGGCCTGCACCGCCTCGGCTGCGGGATCGCCCTGGACGACTTCGGCACCGGCTACGGCGGGCTGACCTACCTCAAGCAGATCCCCGTCGACCTGCTCAAGCTGGACATCGAGTTCGTCCGCGACCTGGCCCACAACGAGTCCAGCCGCCACGTCGTGCAGGCCCTCGTCGCGCTGGCCCGGGACTTCGGGCTGAAGACGGTCGGCGAGGGCGTCGAGGACGAGCAGACGCTCGAGGCGCTGTGCCTGCTCGGCGTCGACTACGCCCAGGGCTTTCACATAGCGCGTCCCGAGCCCTTCGCGGCCAGGCCCGGCGACGGACGGGAGCCCGTCCGGATCGGACCGCGCGAGGTGCTGGCACCCGAGCCCAGGCCCGTGCTGGCCCGTCGCGGCCGACGGCGGCACGCCACCGCCGGTGCTCGCGGCGGCGGCGCCTGACACAGCTGCCCAGACGCCGCCGGTCCGCCGCCCGACCGACCCCCGAAGAGGTCGTGAAAGTGGCGGCGCGCCCTCCGATGTCCGCACGGGGGTTGCGGTGAGCGTGAGGAGACGGAGGACGCGCGCCGGGGAGGGTCCTGCTATGTGATGCGATCGAGGCGGGCAGGCCTCAGATCGCTGTTGTGCTCTGCGAACGCAGACGCTAGAGGCGCGGCGAAGCCCTCGAATCGGGGTTTTCCCGCGCTCGACGATTGGAAACTACGGAAGGGTCGACTGCCTGCTCAGCGGTGCGGGTAGGCGTCGGGCCTGCGCGTCCGCAGGAACGGGAACAGGTCCAGCCAATCCCGCCGCTGGTCGAGGTCGAGCTCGGCCACGATCACGGCCGGCTCGTCGCGGGGCGCCTGCACAAGCTTGCGCCCGTAGGGGTCGCAGATGAAGGAGGAGCCGTAGAAGCGCAGGGGCGGCTCCTCGCCGATGCGGTTGGCCGTCACCATGAAGACGCCGTTGGCGATCGCGTTGCCGCGGATCACCTGCTCCCACAGCGGCTGGGTGTCGAACTCCGGGTGCTCGGGCTCCGAGCCGATCGCCGTCGGGTAGATCAGCACCTCCACGTCGGCCAGGCTGTAGGCGCGGGCGACCTCCGGAAACCACTGGTCCCAGCACGTCGGCAGGCCCAGCCGCACCCCGTCGAGCTGCACGGGAGGGAACGGCTCCTCCCCCTCCCCCGGCCCCGGGCGGAAGTAGCGATCCTCGTGGTAGCCCGCAGTCAGCGGGATGTGCAGCTTGCGGGTACGGGCCAGCAGCTCCCCCTGCGGGGAGACGACTATGGCCGTGTTGAAGCCCAGCCCGTCCGGCCCGTCGGCGCGCTCGAACAGGGAGGCGTGGACGTGTGCCCCCGTCTCCGCGGCAAGCCTGGCGGCGAAGGCGAAGGTCGGGCCGCCGGGCAGCTCCTCCGGCTCGACGACTCCCGCACGCGGCCCCGCCGGGTCCACGGCGAAGTAGGGGCTGAGCGTCAGCTCCTGCAGGCAGACGAGCTGCGCGCCGGCCTCCGCGGCGCGGCGGATGCCGGCGGCCAGCGCCTCTTCGTGCTCGGCCGGGTCGGGGTGCCAGCGGTGCTGGACGGCCGCGATCCTGAAGGTGTCGCGCCCAGCCGGCAGCTTGCGGGCCGGGGAGATGTGCGGGCCCGGGGCGATCAGCAGCGGGATCGTCTCGCTCACGAGCCTGACTCTAGATGGTCGATTCCAGGCCCGCGATGCCACGTAGTTTTCCCCGAGTCGATGTGGAGGCGCCCCGATGGTCGCACCCGCTCCTCGCGGCGAGACTGCGGCCATGAAGCACTTCATCGACACGCAGGAACACTCGCGGGCCGAGCTGAGCTCGCTGCTCGAGCTGATCGACATGCTCAAGGCAGCCGACGCCGAGGCGGCTGTCCCGCAGCTGCTGGCCCACCGTTCCCTGGGCATGATCTTCGAGGAGCCCTCCACGCGCACCCGCGTCTCCTTCGAGGTGGCCATGGCCAAGCTCGGCGGGCACGCCCTCTATTTGAAGCCCGGCGAGATCCACCTGGGCAAGCGCGAGTCCCTCTACGACACGGCCAAGGTGCTCTCGCGCATGTGCGACGTGATCGAGGCCCGCACCCTCTCCCACGACACCGTCCTGCAGCTGGCGGCCGCCGCCGAGGTGCCCGTCATCAACGGCCTGACCGACTACAATCACCCCACCCAGGTTGTCTGCGACATCTTCACGATGATCGAGCACCTGCCGGCCGGCAAGCGCCTGCAGGACTGCACGGTCGTCTTCGTCGGGGACCGCACGAACGTCTGCAGCTCGCTGATGATGATCGCCACGCAGTTCGGGATGAGCTTCGTGCACGCGGCTCCGGCCGCCTACCAGGCCCCCGAGCAGTGGCAGGCGATCGCCCGCGAGAACGCGGCCCGCTCCGGCGGCTCGGTGACGGTCACCGAGGAGGTCGAGGAGGCCGTGGCCGGCGCCGACTTCGTCTACACCGACCTGTGGTGGTGGGTCGACCAGGAGGATGAGATCCCCGAGCGCCGCGCAGCCTTCATGCCCCGCTACCAGGTCAACGCGCAGCTGATGGCCCGTGCCCCCGGCCACGCCCGCTTCATGCACTGCCTGCCGGCCTCGCGCGGCGTCGAGGTGACCGACGAGGTCATCGACGGTCCCCGCTCGATCGTCTTCGACCAGGCCGAGAACCGCCTGCACACCGAGAAGGCGATCCTCGTGTGGCTGACCTACCCGACCGTCCACCGGCCCTCCCTGGAGCGCCTTGCCCATCACGACCGCTGCGTGCGGGAGAAGCTGCACGAGCTCGGCTGGGACGGCGGCGCCGCGGCCGACGGAGCCGTTCCCACCCACCCGACACAGATCCAAGGAGGAGCACTGCGATGAGCAGTCAGGAAGCGCCCGTCCCCGCCACGAGCCCTCGCGGCGAGCGCAAGCGCGTCATGGGCGTGCTGGACGTCACGCTCTTCACCGTCTCGGCCATGCTGGTCGTGGAAACGCTGACGGCCTCCGCCTCGATCGGCCCCAAGACGATCGCCTGGTGGATCCTGGCGATCGTCCTGTTCCTGGTCCCCTACGGGATGATCACCGCCGAGCTGGCCACCGCCTACCCGACCCAGGGCGGCATCTACGTGTGGGTCAAGGAGGCGTTGGGCAGCCGCTGGGCTGCGCGCACGACCTACTGGTACTGGGTCAACGTCGCCCTGTGGATGCCCTCCGTGTTCGTCCTGTTCGCCGGCGTCTTCTTCCAGCTGTTCGGCCACAAATGGGCCGAATGGCCGGCCGGCAAGTGGCCGCAGGTGATCATGGCCATCGCCCTGGTGTGGCTGGTCGTGCTGGTCGGCGTGATGCGCCTGGAGATCGGCAAGTGGGTCAACAACCTCGGCGCGATCCTGAAGGTCATCATCATCTTCGCCCTGGGCGTCGGCGGGATCGTGATGGCGATCCGCCACGGCTCGGCCAACACCATCAACGGGTCGAGCTTCGTGCCCTCCTTCGGCGTGGCCAAGGAATTCCTGCCCGTCATCGTCTTCCTGCTGCTCGGCTTCGAGCTCGTCTCGAGCATGGCCGGGGAGGTCAAGAACCCGCGCAAGGACATCCCCCGCGCGATCTGGACCTCGGGCGCCACGATCGCCTTCCTGTACCTGTTCGCGACGATCGGCATCCTGCTGGCGCTGTCGCTGACGAAGCTCAGCCTGGTGGAAGGCCTGGTCGACACGTTCAAGGCCATCTTCGGCCACAAGGGCCTCGGCGAGGTGGTGGTATACGTGCTCGGCATCGCCGCCCTCTACACGTACTTCACGAACATGACCACCTGGACGATGGGCGCCAACCGCTCAGCCGTCGAGGCGGCCGCCGAAGGGGAGCTGCCGGCGGTGCTCGGCCGCGAGCACCCCACCCGCCGCACGCCGCTGGGAGCGCTCGTCATCACCGGCGTCATCTCGACCGTCGTCCTGATCGCCACGGCCCTGTTCGTCAACACCGAGGACAACCTCTTCTTCGCCATCTTCGCGGCCTCGTCGGTGATCTTCCTGATGCCCTACCTGCTCATGTACCCGGCCGTCGCGATCCTGCGCTACAAGGACCCCGACCGCGAGCGTCCCTTCAAGATCCCCGGTCCCAACGGGGTCGTGA
Source organism: uncultured Solirubrobacteraceae bacterium (assembly GCA_963697795.1). Classification (GTDB taxonomy): domain Bacteria; phylum Actinomycetota; class Thermoleophilia; order Solirubrobacterales; family Solirubrobacteraceae; genus Palsa-744. Next base: position 281,935 of record OY969097.1, read on the forward strand.
TCGCGATGGCCGTCGTGACGTGCATCGTCGTCGTCGGCGGCATCCTGCTGTTCCTGTGGCCGGAAATCCCGAACGCTCCCAAGGAATGGTCCTACACAGGCCCGCTGCTCGGGATCGTCGTCGCGACTCTGGTCGCGGGCGAGATCATCATGTGGAAGATGGGCAGGCCCAGGCGCGAGCGCCACGCGCGCGCCGAGGCAGAGGCGCCGCTGGCCGTGGGCAGCGCACCGAGCACCGGGGCGACCGTCTCCGCGGCCACCGGTGGGCAGTCCACGTGAGCCGGACGTTCACCTCCACCCCGCTCGCCGACGGCTACCGCATGCCCGGCGAGTTCGAGCCCCACAGGGGCTGCTGGATGGTCTGGCCCGAGCGCCCCGACAACTGGCGGCTGGGCGCCAAGCCGGCGCAGAGCGCGTACGCGGCCGTGGCGGAGGCCATCAACCCCTCCGACCCGGTCACGATGGCCGTCTCGGCGGGCCAGTACGAACACTGCCGGGCATCCCTGTCGGACTCGATCAGGGTCGTGGAGATCACAACAGACGACGCCTGGGTGCGCGACAGCGGCCCCAGCTTCCTGACCGGCCCGGACGGGCTGCGCGGAGTGGACTGGCACTTCAACGCCTGGGGTGGGCTGCGCGGCGGCCTCTACTTCCCCTGGGCCCGCGACGACCAGGTCGCCCAGAAGATCCTCGAGATCGAGCGGGCCGGCCGCTACAGGGCGCCGATCGTGCTCGAGGGCGGCTCCATCCACGTCGACGGGCAGGGCACCGTCATGGCCACCGAACAGTGCCTGCTGAACCCCAACCGCAACCCCGACCTCTCCCGCGAGCAGGTCGAGCAGGTCCTCTTCGAGCACCTGGGCGCCGGCAAGATGGTCTGGCTCGGCGAGGGCGTCTACAACGACGAGACCGACGGGCACGTCGACAACCTGGCCTGCTTCGCCCGTCCCGGCGTCGTGCTGCTGAGCTGGTGCGAGGAGCAGTCAGACCCCCAGCACGCGATCTCCCTCGACGCCGAGCAGCGGCTGCTGGGCGCCACCGACGCGCGGGGCGCCTCGATCGAGGTCGTCCGCCTGCCCTCCCCCGGTCCCGTCCTGATCAGCGCAGAGGAGTCGCAGGGCGTCGACGTCGCGGTCGGCAGCCAGCCCCGCCGCGAGGGCGACCGTCTGGCCGCCTCCTACGCGAACTTCTACCTGGGCACGAGCAGGGTCGTCTACCCGCTGCTGGACGAGCGCTACGACGAGCAGGCCGGCGAGATCCTGGCCGGCGTCTTCCCCGACCGCGAGGTCGTCGGCGTGCCGGCCCGGGAGATCCTGCTGGGCGGCGGCAACATCCACTGCATCACCCAGCAGGTCCCGGCCGCTTAGACGGGCAGGCCCGCCGTCTGCTGCGGTGCCGCCTGCACCTGGCGGGCCTGATCGCGGCGGGCTCCGCGCAGGCGACGGATGCCGCGCAGGTCTTCGCGGACGGTGGAGGCGATGTGGACGCGCGAGTCGGCGTCCTCGACCCAGCGGACAGGCACCTCGTGGATCGACATGCGGTGGCGCTGGGCCTGGTGGAGCAGCTCCGTGTCGAAGAACCAGGCCTCGTCCTGGACGAGCGGAAGAAGCTGCTCGGCGACCTCGCGACGGATCGCCTTGAAGCCGCACTGGGCGTCTGAGAAGCCCGCCTGCAGGGACATGCGCAGGAGCATGTTGTAGGTCCTGGAGATGAGCTCCCGTTTGATGCTCCTGGTGACCTCCGCACCGGGCGCCAGGCGCGAGCCGATCGCGACGTCCGCGTGCACCAGCACGAGCGGCTCGATCAGCTCCGGCAGCGCCGCCAGGTCCGTCGACAGGTCGACGTCCATGTAGGCCAGCACGTCCGCCTCGCTGCTCAGCCAGGCGTGGCGCAGGGCGCGCCCCCGCCCCTTCTCCTCGAGGTGCAGGACACGGACCTCGGGCAGGTGCTCCGCCAGCACCCGTGCCACAGCCAGGGTGCCGTCCGTGCTGGCGTTGTCCGCGACCGTGATGCGGAACGTGTAGGGCAACTGCGCCGTCATGAAGGCGTGCAGGGCGCAGACGCTCTCGGCCAGGACGTGCTCCTCGTTGTAGACGGGCACGACCACCTCGACCATCGGCCGCCGTCTGCTCGCCGGTGCGGTCTCTTCCTCGATGCACGTGGCACTGTTCACGTCGTCGATGATGGCCGATGCTCGTGAGGCGTCGTTAAGCGGTTTCTGAGAGATCTCCGAGAATGTCATGACTTCTCCTGGGTCAGGTCGTAGACGGTCTCCCCGCCGATCGTCACGGCCTCGAAGTGGGCCTTGACCCAGCTCGCGATGCTCTGCGTGGAGCCTGCCCCGCCCGGGCCGCCGGCTCCACCGCCGGAGGAGACGTAGTAGTGGACGTCGCCCGCCTTCACGTAGCGCTCGAAGGCGGCCAGGCTCAGCCGCCCGCCCTCGTTGTTGAAGCCGCCGATGCCCATCACGGGCTTGCCGCCGGAGGCCAGCTCCAGGCTCGCCGCGCTCTGGGAGCCAGACGTCGCGGCCACCCAGCGGTAGCTGCTGGCGTCCTTCTTCAGGGCCGCCACGAGCTTCGCGTTCACCGAGACGCTCCCGCCCGGCCCGCCCGCGCCTGCGCCTGCCCCGCCGGCGCCGGGGAAGCCCGAGGAGGAGCCGCCGGCTCCCGGTGCGGAGGTTCCGCCGGGGGCGCTCGCGCCGGTGCCCGATTCGCCGCCTGGGCGCGCCGAGCTGGAGGAGCCGTTGCCGAACAGGCCGGGGCCGCTCACCGAGCCGCCCTCACCCGCGCCTGCCGAGCCTCTCGAACCCTCAGCGGCGGGGCCTGCCGCGCCGCCGGCTCCCGGGAAGCCTCCGCCCGCCGCTCTGGGTACGCGGCCGCCTGCACCTCCAGGGAAGCCGCCCCTGGCTCCTCCCGGGCCGCCGCCGAAGCCGCTCGCGCTCGCGGGCCCGGCCGACGGGATCGAGCCGGTGTGGGGCGTCGTGACCGTGTCGGCCGCGTATGCCAGGGGTCCCGCCAGGCTCGCGACGGCGCCAAGCGTGACGCCGGCGGCGAGCAGGCGCGGAAGGTTGCGGGCCGCCAGCAGGCAGACGATCGACAGGGCGCCGGCGAGGAGGATCGCGACGCGCAGCCAGGGCAGCCAGTGAGGCGTGCGATCGAGCAGGACGAAGGCCCAGGCGGCGCTGGCCGCGATGGCCGTGGCCGCCGGCGCCCGGACGAGCAGCGCATCGCGGTGGTCGTAGGCCTGCCTGGCGCCGATCGCTACGAGGGCGCCGACGGCGGGAGCCAGGGCGACCGTGTAGTAGGTGTGGATGACGCCCTGGCCGAGGCTGAAGATGGCGGCCGTGACGAGCAGCCAGCCGCCCCACAGCACGAGGGCCGCCCGGGTGCGGTCTGTGCGGGGGCTGCCGCGGCGCGCCCACAGGCCGGCTGCCAGGGCGATCAGGGCCGCCGGCAGCAGCCACGACGCCTGGCCGCCCATGAGGTCGTCGAAGAGGCGCAGCACGCCCGTCGGGCCGCTGAAGTTGGCGCCACCGCCGCCGCCGGGGCCGCCGCTGCCGGCGAAGATGCGGCCGAAGCCGTTGTAGCCGAAGATCAGGTTGAGGATGCTGTTGTCGGGGGAGCCGTCGATCATCGGGCGGGATCCCGCCGGCCACAGGGCCACGATCGCGACCCACCAGCCGGCGCTGACCAGCACCGCCAGCCCGCCCGCCAGCGTCTGCCAGGTGCGCCTGCGCAGCGTCGTCGGGGCCGCCGCCATGTAGACCAGGGCGAAGGCCGGCAGCACAAGGAAGGCCTGCAGCATCTTGGCCAGGAAGGCCAGCCCGATCATGCTCCCGGCCGCCACGATCCAGCGGGTGCTCGCGCCCTCCAGGGCCCTCGTCAGGCAGTAGGCGCCCGCCACCATCAGCAGGACCAGCAGGGCGTCTGGGTTGTTGAAGCGGAACATCAACGCCGCAACCGGCGTCAGCGCGAAGATCGCGCCCGCCAGCAGTCCCGCGCCGGCGCCGAACCAGCGCTTGACGGCCGCGTGCAGGAGCGCGACCGCCGCCACTCCCTCAAGGGCCTGCGGGACCAGCATGCTCCAGCTGCTGAAGCCGAAGATCCGTCCCGAGATCGCCATCACCCACAGCGACGCCGGTGGCTTGTCGACCGTTATGAAGTTCGACGAGTCCAGCGAGCCGAAGAAGAACGCCCGCCAACTCTTGGTGCCCGCCTGGACTGCCGCCGCATAGAAGGAGTTGGCATAGCCCGATGCGCTCAGGTCCCACAGGTAGGCCAGGGCCGTCAGGGCCAGAAGCACGAACAGGGCCGGACGCGCCCAGCTCGGTTCCACGCGCGCGACGGGCGGCGGGGTCGTGGGGCGGAGTGCCTGGCGGGTGGTCGAGAGTGTAGGCGCGTCGTGGCGGAGTGGATGGAGCAGCTGGGAGGTCGTCATGCAGGCCATGCTCGACCTCGCCGCTGGGGCCAGGGCGAGCGGAGGCTGTGGGTTCGCTGGGAGCCCTTGGCTCTCAGATCGTCGGCGGGCCGTGCTTGCCCGCCAGGTGCCACAGCTGGATCACGCCTTCGTTCCATTTTTCGCCGGCCGCGCGGAACTGGCTGGTGTAGCTCTGCAGGTCCGCCCTGTCGCCCGTCCTGGCGTAGGAGCGAAGCGAGCGGATCGCCTTCAGGACGTCCTGGGCGCCTTCGCTGACTTCCGTTTCCGCCTGCTGGAGGTCTTCTTCTTCGCCTCTTTCGGGTCCCGCCCACTCCGACGGCGCCGTCATGCGCCGCTTGGCCCGCACCGCCGCCACCTGCAGCGCCTGGCGCTGGGCCAGAGTCGGGTGGGTCGGCAGCGACGCCAGCGCCGACTTCATCGAGTTGACAGCAGCAGCCGCCACCGCCGCCGCCTGGTGGTGGTCGGCATAGAACTTGTTCGCTTCCGGTTCCGCCGGCGTCGAGGCGCAGCCCCCCAGCACCAGCGCCAGCCCAGCCGCCGCGGCCGGCAGGAGCAGGCGTATGCGGGCACGGGCCGAACGCACGACCGACAACCTACCCGGCACGAGTCAGACGGCCGGCGCCGCCAGGCGTGCCGGCCGACGGGGCAGCGCTCCGGCATCGACCATCTAAGACGCCTTCAGGGCCCTCACGGACAACGTCTCTGTCGCGCCGCGCGAGCACGTCTGGAAGGGGAACGGCACGACCTTCGAGGTGCGCCGGCCGGGCGGGTACACGCGCAGGCCCGCCGCATAGACCTCCCTGCAGGAGGCGGCCGGGAAGTTGCCAGCGTCCACGATCCGCAGCACCGCCGTGGCGCTCGCGCCGTTCGCCAGCGTCACCGTCCGCGCCGCCTGGCCGGATTCCCTGCGCGCCGAGGCGCCGACCTGGGAGCCCGCCAGGCTCACCGCCGACACCCCCGGGTAGCCGAGCAGCGTGCACGAGCGTCCCGACAGGTTCGTCAGGTTCAGCGTGTAGTAGAAGCTGCCCGCGGCGCCCCCGCCGGCCGTTTCGCTCAGCCAGACCACCAGGCCGCCCGTCCTGCAGGCCGGCGCCGCCGATGATCGCGCCCGGACCGCCGTCGCGCCGGAGGGAAGCAGGAACGCCAGTCCCGCCGCCAATCCTGCCATCGCCGAGAGTCTGCGCATGGGCCAACGGTAGTGCAGGGGTCAGATGACAAGCCACCCTGCGCACGATCCGCAACCATCCGCGACACTGCTGGTTTGAGAGGCATGCGAGACGTCCTGGCGCGAACCATCGCGACCGCCCTGCTCTTCCTCGGTCTGACAGCGACTGCCGCCACGGCAGCGCCCGACCTGACCTGGACGGGCTCAGATCCCTTCGACGCCGGCAACACGCCGACGGGCGTCGCCTGCTCCTCGGAATCGTCCTGCGTCGCAGTCGACAGCCGGGGAGCCGTCATCGCCACCGGCGATCCCGGCGCCGGCGCCCCCAAATGGAGCACAGCCGCAGTCGACTCGGGCTCGCCCCTGCGGGCCGTCTCCTGCGTGCCCGGCGGGTCCTGCGTCGCCGTCGGCGCCGACGGCACCGTCCTCGCTCAGGCCCCCGGCGGGACCTGGAAAGAAAGGACCGTCGACTCGGGCAAGGGGCTGACAGGGGTCTCCTGTCCCACCTCCTCCCTCTGCGTCGCCGTCGACGAAGAAGGCGACGTCCTCGCCAGCGCCGAACCGCTCGCCGGGGCGTGGACCCCCGCCGAAGCCGATCCGGGGCAGAAGCTGCTCGGCGTGGCCTGTCCCTCCACCTCGCTGTGCGTCGCCGTCGACGAAGCCGGGCAGGAGCTGGCCGCCACAGAACCCGACGCCGGCGCGCACGCCTGGCATGTCCGGACGATCGACTTCGCCTCCCTCACGGGCGTCTCCTGCGCCTCCGCCGGCCTGTGCGTGGCCGTCGACGCCGGCGGCAACGTGCTCGTCAGCACCGACCCGGGGGCGGGCGCCTCGACCTGGGCCCTGACGCCCGTCGACGTCGAACCCCTGACAGGGGTCTCCTGCGCCCCCACGGGTCTCTGCGTCGCCGTCGACGGGCGCGGCGAGGCGCTGGGCAGCGACGACGCCGCCTCCCTTTCGCCCGCCTGGAGCGGCGCTTCCGTCCTGCCCGGCTCTGCCGCGGGCGTCTCCTGCCTGCCCGGGGGGCTCTGCCTGGCCGTCGGCGCCGGGGGCGGCTCGACCTCCGCCCGGCTGCCCGGGCCGATCGTCGCGACCCTCCCCGCCGGGGAAGTCACGCCAGGCTCGGCCGTCCTGCGCGGCAGCTTCGACCCCCAGGACGCCCAGCCCAGCTCCTGCCGCTTCGAATACGGCACGACCGTCGCCTACGGGTCCTCCATCTCCTGCGCCTCCCTGCCCGCCGCCGTCGGCGGCACACAGGAAGCGCAGGCGCCACTCGGCGGCCTGTCGCCCAACACGACCTACCACTACCGCCTGTCAGCGGCCACGCCCTCGCACGCGGCCACGGGCGCCGATCAGAGCTTCGCGACCCCCATCTCCTCCCTCATCTCCATCGTCCAGCCCCATCCGTCGATCTCGGGCACCCCCGCCCCCGGGCAGACCCTCACGTGTCACACCGGCGCCGAAACCGGGGCCGTCGCCACGTTCGCCTACCAGTGGCTGCGCGACCTCGTGCCGCTCGTCGGCGCCACCCACTCGACCTACCAGGTCAAAGGGCAGGACAGCGGGCATCACCTTCAATGCCAGGTCACCGCCACCGACGGCGGCGGCAGCGCCACCGCCCGCAGCGGCTTCGCGACCGTGCCCGTCGCAGGCGCCCCCGTCTCCGGCGGCGAGACGACCGTCGGCGCCGCCGGGGTCAGCGGCAAGCGCGTCCAGGTGCCCCTGCGCTGCTCTCCCCACGCCGGCTCCGGGTGCCAGATAGCCCTCTCCCTGACAGCCGCCGTCAAGCGCCGCACCATCACCCTCTCCTACCAGCGCCTGACGCTGGGGGCCGGGCAGAGCCGCACCGTCTCCCTGCCTCTTGCAAGATCAGCACGGAGGCTGCTCGCCGGGCACAGGCAGCTGCCCTCCACACTCACCGTCAGCGGCACCGTCATCGGGGTCATCAAGGCCGTCCTGGCCCGTGAATCGCTCGTCCTCGGGGCATCCGGCAGGAAGGCCTCCGCCGCCCGGCTTGCCCCCCTCGTGACCGACGCGGGCGCCTCCCGGGCCCGGGCCGCCGTCGCCCTCGCCCAGACCCCCTACATGGGCTGGGACACCTACTTCGCCCTCGGCGGGCGCTACAGCGAGTCCTCCGTCCTGGAAGAGGCCTCCAAGCTGATCACGCTGGGGCTGCGGGGAAGGGGCTACCGGCTGATCTGGCTCGACGTCGGCTGGTGGCACGGCCTGCGCGAAGCCGACGGGCGGATCGAGGTCTCGAGCGCCCAGTGGCCACACGGGCCGGCCTGGCTGACCTCCACGTTGCACGCAGCCGGCTTCCAGGTCGGCCTCTACACCGACGCAGGGCCCAACGGCTGCGGAGGTGCCGGGCAGGGCAGCTACGGGCACTACCAGCAGGACGTCGACACCTTCGCCGCCTGGGGCTTCGACGCAGTCAAGGTCGACTACTGCGGCGGCTTCGAATACGGGCTGGAACCGCGCGCCGCCTACTCCTCCTTCAAGGCAGCCATCGACGCAGACTCCCCGCACCGGCCGATGCTGCTGTCGATCTGCAACTTCTGGCAGCCAGAACAGGCCGCCGAAGGTCAGCCGAGCCTGTCCGGCTCCGCCTTCTCCTCCTACTCCTTCGGGCCGACAGTCGGCAACTCCTGGCGCACCGACACCGACGTCGGCACCCCCGGCAACGTGCCCTTCTACGACGTCCTTCGCAACATCGATGCCGATGCAGCCGCCCCTCAGGCCGCCGGGCCAGGGCACTGGAACGACCCCGACTACCTCGGCCCCGACCAGGGCATGAACCCAGCCCAGTTCCGCAGCCAGTTCAGCATGTGGTCGATGCTGGCCGCCCCCCTGATGGTCTCAGACGATCTGCGCAAGATCGGCAAGGCCAGCCTGCAAGCCATCCAGAACAGCGAAGTCATCGCCGTCGACCAGGATCCCGCCGGAGTGCAGGGGCAACTGCTCAGCGCCTCCGGCAACGGCGAGGTCTGGGTCAAGCCGCTCGCCGGCGGGGCCCGGGCCGTCGCGCTCTTGAATCGCGGCTCTGGAGCGATCAGGATCTCGACCAGCGCCTCCGCTGTCGGGCTCGGCAGCGCCGGCGCCTACCGCGTGCGCGACCTCTGGAGCCACACGACCAGCTCCACGCACGGGTCGATCTCCTACCAGGTGCCTGCCTTCAGCACTGTCATGCTGCGGATATCGGAAGGCTGAGGCTCGTCCTCGACGCCGCTCCGACGCGGCAGGTGAGATCGCTGACCCAGCCGTCGACCTCACCCGCCTGTGATCTCAGCGCAAACCCCGGCTTGGCCGTCAGCGCTATTCGACCGTCTGACTTTTCGTATTTCCTACTTCCAGGCCGTCGGACTCCACCACGACGATGAGGCTCATCTGTGATTTTTCGGTGGGTTTTTTCCTGTATTCCAGCCTGATGTAGCACCTGCCGCCCGCCGCCAGCATTAATTTCACTTTGCATTCGAGTTCGGCGGGCACTTTGAAGTTGAGACAGAGCACGCCTTCTCCGAAGTTGCACACTTCATTGTGCGTCTGTAACAGTTCCGTGATCTCCGATTCTTCCATCGCTTCGTTTTTCACGAGGTATTCGCACCACTGCCCGACGACGGTGAAGTGCACCTTTCCTTCTTTTTCGGGGCATTTGCCTCCACCGCTCCAGGCGAAGTTCGTGACCGAGATGCTCGGCGCCGCGACCGCCACGCCAGACCCGATACAGGCCAGAGCGATGCAGCAGCCCACGCCGACCGCCAGAAGGCGACCCGCCAACTGCCTGCCTGAGAACATTCCATTCCCTTTCGGTTCGTACACGCGGCGCGCCCCCGCTCGGGCGACTCGCCGCCCACACCCGTGCTCGACCATGCTACGCCGAGGCCTCGACCACGCAACCAGCCCATCTCGCGGGCGGAGATCCAGCTCGCATATTGCCCCGCCCGCAGCCGCACGAGGGCACCGTCACCAAGGCATTCGATGTCTCGGACTAGCCGACTCCCGCTTGCCCTGTTACCGGCGAGGCGCCCGTCACGGCGATCGATGTATACGTGATAACATACGCTTGTACACCACCGCAGAAGCCGAAGGAGGTCTCGAATGCCGCCGCACGATTGGGACGGAGCAACCTACGACCGCATCTCAACGCCGCTGGAGCGCAACGGCCTGTCCGTCCTGGACCGTCTGCAGCTGCGCGGCGACGAGACGGTCCTCGACGCCGGCTGCGGCTCCGGTCGGGTCACGCAGGCCCTGATCGAGCGCCTGCCCGACGGCCACGTCATCGGCGTCGACGGATCCCCCGGGATGATCGAGGCTGCCCGCGCCCGGCTCGGCGAGGAGACCGAGCTGATCGTGTGCGACCTGCTGGACCTGGACATCGGCGACCGGCAGGTCGACGCCGTCTTCTCGACCGCCGTCTTTCACTGGATCGCCGATCACGATGCCCTGTTCTCGAGGCTGCAAGCGGTGCTCCGCCCAGGCGGGCAACTCGTTGCCCAGTGCGGCGGCGAAGGCAACACGCCAGAGCTGCTCGACGCGACCCTTGCGGTGGCGGCACGAGAGCCATACGCCCCGTACCTGGAAGGCTGGTCGCCCTGGAACTACCAGGGAGCCGAGGCGACCGCCCAGAGACTCCGGTCGCTGGGCTTCGTGCAGGTGCGAACAGGGCTCGTGCAGCGACCCGTGCCCTACGAAGACCTGGGGGAGTGGCTGCAGACGAACGCCCTGAGCGCCCACCAGCTGCGGTTGCCCCAGGAGCTGCGCGCCCAGTACGTCCGCGACGTCCACGACGCCTTCGGAGCCGAACCCGAGCTCACATACATCCGCCTGGACATCGACGCCGTCGCGGCCTGAGTGGGGCACGGCCGTGACGGCGCCGTGCCCCACCCAGGAGGGCCACCTATTCGCTTTTCACTACCGCTTCAGCGGTGGCGAACTCGACAGTCCCTTCGAGGATCATCGTGTTTTTGCCCGCTGCCGCGGGCAGCCCGAACTTCGAGTCTATGATCGGGTCGATGATGGACGAGTAGAGCCCGCCACAGCCGGTCGCTTCAGGCGCTTTGAAGTTGTTTTCGACCAACGACGCCCCGACCGCCTTTTCGAGCGTGCCACCTTCCAGCACTTCCACTTTGCCCGCCGTGCCTTTGATCGGTTTGTTGGGCGCAGACGGTTTGGTCGTGCCCGTCGTCAGCGGCCACACCACCGGGTTCGAGCCGGAGCCGATGTAGCATTCCGAGCCGAGGAACGCGTTTTCGAGCCTGATCTTCACCGGCAGCTGCAGCGCAATCCCTTCTTCTTTGAGGAAGTTCGGTTTGCTGATCCCGATTTCGCTCGCCGGCTTCGCGAGTTCCGCGATCACGTTCACCGTCGTTTTCCCGCTTTCGTAGATGGCTTCGCACTCCTCCCTCAGCAGCAAGTTGGTGATTTCACGACACGGACCGAGGATGCCCGTCAAACCGCCCGGCAGAGTCTCAGGGGTCTTTGAGAGCGTTTCGCCGTTTTCCGCGGCCAGGAAGGCTTCCGAGCTTCCTTTGACTTCTATCCCTCCCTGCACGGTCACGCTTTTCGTGTAGGGGATTTTCTCTTTGCCGAGGGTCAGTTCGCCACCCGTGCTCGACAGGTAGAAGCAGTCTGTCGCTTTCGCCGTCGGACACTGGACGAACACCGCGAAGGCGCCTTTGGGCGATTTCGCGAGGGCCGGCGAGGCCAGCAGCAGGGACGCAAGCAGCACGCCCAGCGCTCCGCCGAGGACGCCGATCGTGCGCCGGGAGACGGGACGGGGGGTCGAGCGCTCTCTGGGCATGGAGTATCCAGCCAAGGACATATAGGGCTCCTGTTCTTCGCAGGGAGCAGCCGGAGAGATCGGGCCACAGAACCGACGACGGACCCGCGTTCCAGCTACCGGATGACAGCGAAATGATGATTTCACGCTCGCGGGCAGCGGCAAAATCGTGTTTCTCTCCGGGCGAGAGGAACGATGTACGGCCGGGCCCATGTCCGGGCTGTCGAACCGCGGCAGGCGCTCGAAGGCGGTGCAGGTCGACCCGTCTGCCATGATCGGTGTGCCATGGCCAAGGCACAGGCGCAGATCGGGAGCGGACCAGTCGAGAAGATCAAATGGCTCGACGACGTCGCCGACCACGACTACGACGCCGCCGAGGCCTACCTGTCACTGAAGCTCGAACCGGAAGCCGTGCGCAAGGCCGTCAAGCAGCTGCGCAAGGCCTCCCTGACGAGACGCCGGGCCAACGACATCCTGCGCGCCGCCGGACTGACCGCCGCTCCCCTGGACGATCCGGGCGTGATGAAAGACCTGATCAAGGTGATCGAGGGCAAGCACCTCAGTCCCGTCCTCGTCGTCAACGCCGACATGCACGCAGACATCGCCGACGGCTACCACCGCGTCTCGCTTGTCTACCGGATCGACCCCTACGGGGAAGTCCCCCTCAAGCTCGCCTGAGCCTGGCGCCCGGCACCCTCGCCTACGCCCGTTCCTCCTCGGAGGTCCGCTCGGCATCCGTGGGCTTGGCCGTCTCCAGCGCGCCCGACCCAGCCAGGCGGGAGGTCAGGTCTCCGCCCGCTCCCCGCAGCAGATAGGCACAGCCGACAGCGATCAGCGCCCCACCGATCGGGCCGAGGACGTACACCCAGTAGCTGCTGAAGTCCCCGCTGACCAGGGCCGGGCCGAAGGACCGAGCGGGGTTCATCGAGGTGCCGCTCACGGGCGCAGACCACAGACCTGCCAGCGCTATGTAGCCGCCGACGCCGATCGCAGCGATGGCTCCGACGTTCTGGGCAGCCGAGGCCGTCCCCAGGATCACGCTAACCAGCACTCCAGTAAGGGCGGCCTCCATCAGCAGGGCCTGCCAGTTCGCATAACCCGGCCCCGGCAGCGTGGCTCCGAGATGCTGGACGTTGCCGAAGACCGCGTAGAGAAACAGGCAGGCCAGGCTCGCGCCGATGAGCTGTACGAGCACATACCCCGGGAGGCGTCGCCAGGGGAAGTCGCCACGCAGGGCGAACGCGAGCGACACGACAGGGTTCAGATGCGCGCCCGAGACAGCGCCCATGAAGAGGATGATCGCCATCACCATGAGGCCCGGCGCGACCACGGCTGCCGCCAGGCCGATCTGGCCCTTGCCGTGAAGGAGCCCTCCGCCGGCGGCGACGAGCACGAGCATGAACGTGCCCAGCAGCTCCGAGAAGAGCCTTCTCCACTCCAGGCGCGGGTCGTCGAACTCAGCCCTGTAGCCGAACTCGAGCGCCAGCACCTCGCGCGTCCGCGGACCCAAACCTGCTTGAGCCACCTCCCACGGCACGGTCACGCGCTCATCGGGCATTGCCGCAACCTAACACGGCCCTGCCGGAGCCTAGACTGGACGTGCCATGTCAGGGATCTTCAGTCGGCGTCGGCGCAGCTCGCCGGCACCCGGCGACAACGCACAGGAGCGCGAGCGGCTGATCCGCGAGTCAGGTCGGACCGCCGAGAACGATGCCCGCCGGAGCGCATCAGAGCAACAGGCGCGCGATCAATCGGCTGCCAACGAGGCACGCCGGCAGGCCTCCGAGGCAGAAGCCAGGCTCCACGCTGCCGAGAACGAGAAGCGCCGGCAGGAGTCCGACGAGGAGGGCCGCCGTCAGCTGGCCGAGAACGAGGCTCGTCGTGTGTCTGGCGGTGGACGGGATGAAGTCCGCCGTGGCACCCCTCGAGCCGGCTAACGCAAGCGCCAACTCCTACCGCCGGTTGCGAACTTTGCCTGCTGCGCGCTGGGGGTGATGCGCACGACGTCCCAGGCGAGCCCGAGCCGCTCGAGACCGTCGATCAGCCACCCGCCCGGATCCAGCTGCAGACGGGTCAGGCCGTGGTGCGCGGAGGTCGGGAAGGCATGGTGGTTGTTGTGCCACGCCTCGCCAAATGTCGGCAGCGCAAGCCAGGCGAGGTTGCGTGACTCATCGCCGGTGACAAAGCGACGCCGGCCGAAGAAGTGACAAAGGGAGTTGATCGAGAAGGTCGCATGGTGAAGGAACAGGATGCGGACAGCCCCGCCCCAGAGCATGCCCGTCAGGCCGCCGACCAGCGAGCCGGTCAGCGCCACGCCGAGACCGAACGGAAAAGCAAGCCCGAGCAGGACCCAGAGAGGAAACGTGCGATCGACCACGCGAATCAGCGGGTCGGCGAGCAGGTCCTTGGCGTAGCGCTCCTCACTGGCACGGTCCATGCCGCGGAACATCCATCCGACATGTGCGTGGAGAAGCCCGCGTACCGCCCCTCGCCAGCCGACACCGTGATCGGTGTGGGGACTATGCGGGTCACCCGGAAGGTCGCTGAAGCGATGATGCTTGCGATGAGTCGACACCCACTCGATCACCGGCCCCTCGACCGCTGCGGATCCCAGCACGGCAAACAGCGCCCGCAGCGGGCGACCGGTCTTGAAGCTTCGGTGCGTGAACAGCCGGTGGAAGCCAACCGTGATCCCGACGCCGGTGAGCAGGTAGCAGACGGCCAGCACCACAAAGTCTTGCCAGTGAAGGGCTTTGCCCCATGCCAGCCAAATCGCGAGACCCAACATGGCAACGGGCACGGCCGTGACGATGACGTTGGCGAGGCGATCCAGACTCTCGTGCTCGATTGCCAGCGTGTCGTTGCGGGCGGGGTCTTCAGGCATGAGTCGCTTCCTCTCAGATCCGCTCGCGTCCGCCAGCGGTCACTGCCGACGGTAGCAGGGCACCAGCCAGCCTTGGCGAGCCGGGCGGCACAGGCCAGACAGACTCGAACCCCATGATCGCGGCGAGCGTGTCGTAGTCGCGGTCGTAGGTGGAGCACGGCGGAAAGCGGGGCTGCGCTGCGCTGCCCTACTACTCCGAGCAGGAAGCCCGACCCAAGGACAAGGCTGGACATCGGATCGTTGAAGTCGTTCCTGCCGCTCACGGGTCACCCATCCCCCACGACCATGACTCTCAGGTGATGAAGCGGTGGATGGCCTCGTTGGCGTTGTCCTGAAACGACCGGCTGGCGAGATCGGGGAAGATGTCCGTTTGGTCGACCGTGGGACCCTTGAGCGTGTTGGCCGCGCTGGCGTAGAACACGCCGCTGGACAGGGTCGGGTCGGTGACGCCGTCGACCAGTCGCTTCGCGCCCACGTCAAGCTTGTGGGCAAGACCCGGAAGGCGGGGCATGACGTACTTGGCCGCCATGCGCAGCGGCAAGGCGAGGTCGTTGGGTGCTTGGGTGCCGGTGGTGTTGCCGGGACTCACAGAGATGAATCGGCGGTCGGGGTGCTGGCGGGCCAGGTAGGCCATCCCATAGGATGCCGATCAGCTTGGCCTGCCCGTAGGCCAGATTGACGTCAGGTTTGCGGTCGGCGAAATAGCTGCCGTCGATGACGCTGGCGAGCTCGTCGGCGGAGTTGGAGGCGAACGACGGCCGCTTGAACCCCATTTTCGGGATTCCCCTGGCTGCCTCGCTTCCGGCGAAGACCGCCACCTCGCCAAGTCGGTCTTCAGCCACGAGCGTCTCGAGGAGGACGACATGGCCAAGAACGTTCTGCGCGAACATGTAAGTGGCCCCGTCGGCGGTCAAGGCCATAGGCGTCTTGCCGCCCATTCCGCCGGCGTTCATGACCAGCGCGTCGATCGATCCGTTGATGCCCGTCAGGCCGGCGCGGACCGAGCGCGGATCGGATACGTCCATGAGAACGACGTCGAAGATGCGCCGGCCGGTCTGCGATTCGAGTTCGGCCTTTGCCGTTGCCGCGCGGTCTTGGTTGCGGCACGCCAGGTAGATGCGGGCGACCTCGGAGCGCGTCGCCAGTTGCCGGGCGATCTCTTTGCCGATCCCGACGTTGGCGCCGGTGATCAACACGGTCTTCTCTTCGGTGGTTTGCATTTGAGTGCTTGGCCCCTTTCAGATCGCGGTGCGGCCGCCGTCGACGTGGATGACTGCGCCGTTGATGTAGCCGGCCGCGGGGGTCGCGAGGAACGTGATGACGTCGGACAGCTCGTGAACGTCACCGAGCCGACCGAGCGGAATCTGCCTGGCAAACTCCTTGGCCATCTCCAACATCGGCTCCACCGCCGGGGTCAACGTCGGACCGGGAGCGACCGCGTTGACCCGGACGTTCCGCGGCCCGAATTCGGCAGCCCAAGCCTTGGTGAGCAGCTCGATCGCGGCACGCGAGGCGCCGTAGGCAGCCATCCCCGGCTGGCCGTAGCTCGCGACCATCGTCGAGACGTTGATGATCGATCCGCCGCCGCGGGCGGCGATCTTCGGGGCGAGCGCGGCGGCGAGGAAGAACGGCACCTTGACGTTGATCTGGAACAGCCCGTCGAACGCCGCCTCGTCGGTGTCAGCCGTCGGTCCCATGGCGGCAAAGCCCGCACAGTTGACCAGAACATCGATCTCGCCTGCCGCGTCGGCAACGCGCCCCACCTCAGACATTTCCGAGAGATCAGCGGCGATGAACTGCGCGTCGTGCCCACCCGCCCGGATCTTCTCGATGGTGCTCGCGCCGCGGGTCTCGTCGCGGCCGGTGATGATCACCGACGCGCCCTTGTCGGCCATCGCCAGTGCAGTGGCGGAACCCATCCCGGATGTGCCGCCGGTGATAAGGGCGGTCTTGCCTTGAAGTGACATGTATCGCGGTCTCCCTGTGAGTGGTTGTCGCGACCATCGAAATGGATCGCGCGTTCCACTCTAACACAGATTGGATAGTACGATCCATTCTGTTGGTAGAATTTGCGGTATGACTACGACTGGCCCCGCCCCTCGCCCGCTGACCCGCAAGGGCCAGGAGACCCGTCAGCGCATAGTCGACGCGGCGGCCGACTTGATCTTCCGGCAGGGCGTCGCCCACACGACGATCGAGGACGTACGCGCGGCCGCAGACGTCTCGAGCTCGCAGCTCTACCACTACTTCGAGGACAAGACGGCCTTGGTCTGGGCCGTGGTCGACCACCAGGCCGACACGATGGTCGGCGGGCAGGAGATGTTCGATTTCAGCACCCTGGAGGGCCTCCGAGCCTGGCGCGACTTCGTGATCGCGGCCCAGCGCGAGCACGACTGCAGCGGCGGCTGCCCGATCGGCTCTCTCGGAGGCCAGCTGGCAGAGACGGATCCCGACGCAAGAGCCCACGTCGCCGAGGGCTTCAAACGGTGGGAAGCCACAATCCAGCGCGGCCTGCGAGAGATGCACGCACGAGGCGAGCTCACGCCGGACACCGACCCCGACACCCTCGCCCTCGCGCTGCTGGCCGCCCTGCAGGGCGGCCTGCTCCTCACGCAGGTCAAACGCGACACCAAGCCGCTGGAGGCCGCGCTTGACGCGATGCTCGAACTGGTCGCCCGACTCAGCGGCCGAGGCTCGTAGCGTCCCCGCGCGAACGCAACGAATGGGCCCGGCAGGACTCGAACCTGCGACCTACCGATTATGAGTGCGTCTCGATGTTTGCGGACGCTTGCGGGTGCTCGCAGAAATGGCTCTGCTATGCGACTTCTGCCATTCTCGCCGGGTCGTGGTTTGCGGCTGTCTCCGGGCGTTCGGTGGCCCCGAGTTGGCCCCACCGAGCAAGCTGTTCGCCAAGCCCGCGACGCCCACAACGATTCCAACCACGATTCCGAGCGTGATGAGCCAGGCGGGTGGTCCCTTAGGTGGAGGCGATGAAGCATCGCCCTCCTCGCCCCACGGTTGCGCGCCCTGGCTGATGGCCCCAGCCGCCACGCGCCATCGTGCCGTGAGGAAGGCGATAGACCAAGCGAGGACTGCACCGAAGACGGCCGTTTCGGTGTGGAGGACGTTGACGAAACCGAGAACGACCGGGGCCACGACCGCAAGCAACATTGTCCATCGGAAGAGTCGCTCCTCGCTCTCGCGCCGCTCGGAAGACCTGCGGTCAGGCTCGTCCGGCATCCGCTGCTACGCGCTGACGCCGCGTGTTCGGCCTGGCGCATCGCCAAGGATGCTTTCCCAGGCATCGGCGCTTCCCAATCCGTCGTCCACTTGGTGGATGTAGACGTTCATCGTCGTAGTGAGCTGCGAGTGCCGGAGCCAGCCCTGCACCTGCTTGGGCGTCTTCCCGTGGGCGAGCAGCAGCGACCCGCAGGCGTGACGGAAGGCGTGGAAGGCGATGCCCTGGTAATCGTAGATCGGCCCACCCTTCGCCGTCTCCCCCACCTTCACGGCAAGGCCGGCCGCGACGAGCGCCGGCCGCAGCACGCGGTTGTAGACGTTCGCGTAGGTCAGCGCGCCGCCCGTCCGTGACGCGAACACCGGAGCATCGGCGCACACGCCCTCCGGGCGCAGTTCTGCCAGCCAGGACGCCATGCTCGCCGAGATCGGTATCTTCGCTTCGCTGGCGTCCGTCTTGAGCTGTTTGCGCTCGCCACGGTAGACCTGCTCGATGACCATGATGTGCGGGTCGTCGCCAAGGTGAACATGCTCCCAGGTCAGCCCCAACAGCTCGCCGATCCGCATCCCCGTCTGCGCGAGCAGCATGAAGAACGCCCGCCACTGCCCGGACATCACGGCCAGGATCGCGACAACGTCGTCGGCCGTCAGCCGGCGACGTTTGCGCTGCGGGTGCTGCTGACGGGCCTCACGGCTCGCGATGTACGTCGCAACCCGGACGGGGTTGCCTGCGACATCCGAGTCTTCGGCGGCGCAGGCGAACATGAGCCCCAGCGCGATCTTCGCGTGCTTGATCGACCTGGGCGACACGCCTCGACGCTCAAGTTCCTCGCACCACTCCCGGACGTCTGACGGTGTCAGGTCCCGCATCCTGATTCGGGCGATCGGCAGCGGGTCTATGTGATGCTCGAAGCTGGCCCTGTACTCGCGCCTGGTGCTGTCCGTCAGGCCGCGCGCCGTACGGCCCCTGTAGGCCGGCAGCCAAGTCTTCCAATACTCCCGGATCGTCTTGGAGGACTGCGGCCGGCGCGGCCCCTTGGAGGCCCCCACGATCGCCTTCTGCTCCTTCGCCAGCTCCCACGTCGGGCACATCTGCTTGTAGGTCTTGCCGCCGGCTTTCCACCTGACAACATACGGGCACCTGCACCTGCCAGTACCCCGGCAAGTCGTGTTGTGACGCCGATAGATCCCCGGCGTGCCCGTCTTCTCCAGCTTCCGAGCGTCCGCCATCATCGACCACCCCCACGGACCCGCTCGACGGCGCGCTGCAGGAGCACCGGGTAAAGCCATCCCGCCTCGGCCGAATCAATCGCTGCAGCTACAGCTTCGTAGTCGAACAGGCTCTCGTCATATATCTCGCCGAGGACCAGGATCGCCGCATCCTCAATGGCCACGCGGGTCCCACTCGCGTTGTTCGCGCGTTCAAGGTCTGCGGTACTCGCAGGCGGACTATCGCCCAATGCTACGCCTGAAACCGCAAGCCAGTTTCTCGTTGCGTCCCGAAGGCGCTCTACGTGCATGTCGCTGGCCATCACCGATCGCCCCCGAACAGCCCTTCGACGCTCTCCCCGAGCACTTGCGCGAGGCGCAGCGCGAGGTCAACTGACGGCCGGGTCTTGCCGTTCTCGATTCGCAGGATGGCGAGCTTCCTGACGCCCACCCTGTCCGCTAGCTGCTGCTGGGAGAGCCCTGCCCGCTGACGGGCTGCTCTGAGTTGCGCACCTTTCTCTGGGGTGCGCGCTTTACGCTTCCTGACTGGCACGGGATCATCCTCCTGTGTCCGGCCCCCGGCCGTTGGCGCGGTGCGGGGGCGCTTCTTTTCATTGCCTGACATGATATCTCAAAAGATACCCCGATTGTCGGACGATATTGTGCCCGTCATGGTCGAGCCGGCCGTCCAAAGCCTCCCCCTCAAGGCGGGCGCCGTACCCGCGCAAGCCCTGCAGACGCTCGGCCACTTGGCTACCGAGTTGGGCAACCTGCCAGGCAAGCGTGCGCCGCATCTGGACCCACTGGCGACACTTACGGGCAGGCAAGAGGACTATCTGAGGTGGGTCGATTCGGCCGAGGTTCAGCTAGGCAACTTCACGGACGAGGCCGTTGTCGATGCGCTGCTCAAGACCCGCGCCTACTGGGCGATCCGCGACCTGAACCCGCAGACCGCGCAGCCCTTCCTCGTGATCGAAAGTGAGATCAGAGCACAGAAAACGGTCCTCGAACGGCTCCGCGACGATCTGGTGCGGCGCGTCGATCGGGTGCTCGGCGCTCCAGGTCGTATCGCCGTCCTCGACACGAATGTCCTCCTTCACTACCAGTCGCCCGAGAACGTGGATTGGTCGAGCGTGGTGGGGGCGAAGCTCGTCAGGCTCTTGATCCCGATGGTGGTCGTCGATGAGCTGGACGAAAAGAAGAACATGGGCGGCGAGAAGGTGCGCCAGAAAGCGCGTGACTTGCTGCCTCGGCTTGAGCGGATGATGGGCGAGGACGGCTCCCCTGGCCCGGTCAGGGAGGGCGTGACGATCGAGGTCGAGTTGGCCGACGCCTCCCATGGGCGGCGAGGTCCCGACGCTGACGGCTCGATCCTGGACGCCTGCAGTCAGCTGGAACGCTTGGCCGGAGCGGAGAACGGCGTAACGCTCGTCACGGCCGACATGGGCATGAAGATGCGCGCGGCCCAGCGGGGCATACAGGCCGTGACGATGCCCGACAGCTACCGAAGGGTTCTCGACTAGCGGCCGGCCCCGGCTCGTAGGCGCAGCCGTCGTCTACCGGCCTCGCCCTTGAGCAATTGCAGTCGCTGGCGCGCGCCGGTCGTCGCCCGCCGCTAGATGCCGCCACGCTCGAATAGATCAGCGACCGACACGCCGAGTCCGGCCGCGACCGTGACCAGCGTGTCTACGGTCAGGTTGTACTCGCCACGCTCGATCGAGCCGTAGTAGCTGCGGTCAATCCCGGCCTTCGCGGCGAAGTCTTCCTGCGTGTAGCCGAGCTGCTTGCGGACCGTGCGGATCGCTTCGCCAAGGGCCTGGTTGGCCGGGGACTTCTTGCGCGCCATCGGTGCGTAGCCTGTTCGATTGACGCGACTAATTCCACCGGGTACAGTTCCACCGTGCTTGAACAGCGTTCCGGCTGCTCAGACCCGGAGGCAACTTGCAGTCCCTGGAGTACCTGATCGTCCTAGAAGTCGTCAGCCGCCCCCGTGGCCGAGACCGCGACCGCATGCACCGCCAACTCCGCGACCACACACCTGAGGCCATAGACGAGGCCGTAGAAGCCCTCCAGCATGCAGGAGTCGTCACCGCGACCCAACGCACCATCAGACCCTCCGCAGCCCTACGACGCCTCGATGAGCTAGGCCTCATCGCCGTCTGATGATCCGCGAGCTGACCCCCGAGGAGCGCCAAGCCTGGGCCGAGCTGGCAGCCGCCGAACAAGCCATGATCGCCGCCCAACAGCACCTCATCGCGATCACCAACAAGACCAGCCACAGACGGCTCCGGCATCAACGCCTCCACGTCATCGATGGTGGCCGGAAAGAGACGAGCGGCAAAGGCAGTCATCAAGCCGAGAGTGTCGCATGACGGCCATAGCCAGCCACGTCTCCCGACACGTTCGACGTATCGCCCTCTTGATCTCCTACGGCTTGCCTCTAGTCGTCGCTCTTACGGGCTGCGGGTCAGGCCAGACACACACCGTGACTAAGACGGTCCCAACTCAAGCGGTCAGCACCCAGACGACCCCTGGAGCCGCGCACTGGACCTCCCAGCAGAGGGAAGCCTTCGAGGAACGCTGCGAGGCCTACAGCGAATCCCTCACACACGAAGCCGGGGCTGGATCCTCAGACTGCGGCTGCATCACCGAACACGAAGAAGCAGCCGGCGAAGAACCCACGACAGAACCCGGCCCGGGAATGCTCCCAGCCATCGAAGCCTGCGAGAACCGCTAGGGGACCGGCTCGAAGATGACCTCTCCGTTAGCCCGCCGAAGTTCGCGTTCGATGTCTGCGAGGGCATTCTCCGTTGGTCCCGAGGCGCCGTCGCGTGCGACCCTGACCATGCCGGGTGGTGGGAATGGCGAGCCAACGAGCATCTGCAGGTAGCTCGTGCCACGGATGCCAAGTGCTGCCAGCAAGTCACATGCGCACTGCCAGGCGTTGGCGACCGGACTGCCCTTTCCACGCACGAGTCCCGAGATAGATGCCTGACCAGTCTCCATTGTCCAATGGACCGCGACGGCTCCTTCACGATGCAGACACACAACCCAGCCGTACCCAAGACGTCGGTCCGAGGCAATGAGTCTGTAGACCAGCTCGAATTGGCTCGCAGAAATCCTCGTCTCGGGGGGTCGGACACCAAACGGTTCGTCAATCAGTACACGGGATATGCACTCGCTCGCCACCCGGTCGAAGCCGGTGGTGAACAGGATCGGCGTCAGATCAACTGGTACGCCTGGTGAGCCGAGCGCAAGGGCGAACTGCGGTCTTGCGGGATCGACTGCAGCCAGTTCCTGAACCCTGCCCACCAGTCGCTGAGCCTTTTCGATCCCGGCCCGTCGAGAGGTATCTCCACGCTCGAAGAGCGACGCCAAGCGAGCTGGGTCTTCAACCGGGATCGTTTTTCCCGCGACCCGTTCATAGGCTGTTCCCTTCGTCAAACACGGTGGCGTCGCCGCAGGCGGCACGTGCACAACTGCGACGTGCTTGCCATCACCGGTGTCAAACGCTCGGACGTCCAGCCCGGTCGGGAATGGCGTTACACCTCCGTTGGCGATGAGATCTGTAACGTCGCTCGCAGGATCGCTGTTCGGAGTCTTCAGGCCATCTAGTGACCATCCGGCGCCGCTCTTCTTGATGCCAAGCAGCAGATACCCGCCCGCGTGAGAGTTCGCGAAGCCACAGACGGCAGCTCGAATTGCTCCAGGGTTCCACTCGCCCTTCCCCTCCCATTCCAGCGGCTCAGTCGGCGCATCCTGTAGAAACGCAGCGAGGTCGTTCAGCGTCAAAGCGTCCCAGGTAGGGCCGAAGACGGTCATGTAGTTCATCATCGCGGATGCGGCACACCGACGCATCCTCCTGCCTGTTGCGCGAGCGGCGTCCACCTGCTGGCTCCTGTCAGCAGGATCGGGGTGGCCACAGACACCGCGCCCGGTGACAGCTCCGTGAGCGCCCAGACCAGAGCGTCGAGGCGGTCGGG
Organism: uncultured Solirubrobacteraceae bacterium; assembly: GCA_963697795.1. GTDB lineage: Bacteria > Actinomycetota > Thermoleophilia > Solirubrobacterales > Solirubrobacteraceae > Palsa-744. The sequence goes on from OY969097.1 coordinate 304,628, forward strand.
GGAGCCCGTCATGCCCGGGACCCACGTACACAGTTGGTCCTCCAGGTCCGCCAGGCCCCCGACATGGTGGACACGGCCTTGTTCGTAGAGGGCGGCGATCGGCTCTGCGCGTGTCACCTTCCCCCGGCTCGCGTGGACCATCGTCAACGGGAGGGTCGGATCGACCGTACGGAGGACAGTCTCGACCAGCGCGCCACCGTTGTTCACCTCGGCTACTACACGATCTGCGCCCCACTTCTGGACTGCCCCCGCGACCTGCCTGGCCCAGCCGTCCGGCGGCAGCCGGCACGTCAGGTCGTCGAGCACATAGCCATCGCCGTTCTTGCCGACCCCCGCGACGATGATCCCCGTCTCGTCCGCGTGCTCGCCGAATGTGACAGCAGGGTCTACCCCTACGGCGATCCTGACCAGCTCCGAGCTGCGGATCGACTTCACGCGGTGCGGCTCGATCAGGGCACGCGACCAGAGAGCCCCCTCGACATCATCGATCAGCTCTCCCTGAAGCTCCTGTCGGCCGATCCTTGTGCCGTCGTAGCGGCGGCGAAGTTCCGCTAGCGCCTGGGGTGAGAGGTTGGCGGCGTTGTCGAACGTCGATCCCCGAGTGACGACTACTGTCCCGTCGTCGCGGGAGATCAGCTCGCGCAGCAGCGGGATCGGCCTCGGGGTGGTAGTGACAACGACTTGGGGGCGGCCGATACGGAGCGCCGGGACCAGTGTCTCGGTCCAGAGGTGGTCGGGGTAGCGCCAGACCGCCAGCTCGTCAGCCCAGGCACCGGAGAGGTTGGGGCCGCGTACGCGCTCGGGCCGCTCCGCGCTGTAGGCGTAGATGACGCTCCCGTTCGGGAGCCTGATCTGCCCCGTGGCGCGGTTGTAGGCGCGGCTGTCGATCTGCAAGCCCAGCGCCCGCAGAAGGCCGCTCTGCCCCTCCAGGCAAGTCTCCCTGGTGTCCTGCGTGGAGCGGCCGAGGACCGCGTAGTCGCCTGGAATGGTGCGGGCCTTGTGGGCAAGCCACTCCGCGCCCGTGCGAGTCTTCCCCCACCCTCGGCCGGCCATGATCACCCAGGCGAACCAGTCCCCGGCCGGCGGGAGCTGCGCGGGTCTAGCTTCACCGCGCCAGCCACTGTCAGATTCGGCGGCGTCCAGTAGCGATGCTGCTGCAGCGAAAGCGGGTGGAATGTTGTCCGGCATGCACAGCTCCCTCTGAACGTCTGGGGGCTGTGCCCAAGCTGGGCTGTGCCGGATTCACTTACTGTGCCGGGACTCCCACCCTCCCCGGAGACGGAAGGGGAGGATGGGGGTCCACGGCTGCCTCTCAGGCCCGCACCCATGTCACCAGTGTGCGAGCCCGACTCGGGCGCGAAGCCGACGCCCGAGCCCTGCAGCACCGAGATCCAAGATCGGCGCCGCAAGCTCTGTGTGTTACTGCTAGGCGGCCCGGCCGGCCTCCCATGCAGCGGCGGCACCCGGACTCATTTTGCGCAGATACTCGGCCTGCGCCTCGCGGCTGCCCTTGCTCAACCGCTCGCGCGTGATTAGGTCCGCTGGATCTACACCGGCCTCCATCTTCGCGATCTCGGCCTTTGTCATGGAGTCCACCAGGGCCGCGCTCGGCGCCGAGTCGAACGCCTGCGCTTTCGTGAGGAGGTCACGTTCGAGGGCGGCGATCTGCGGGTCCAGCTCCGCGCCGCGTTCGAGGGCCTGCGCGGCCTCACGGAGGGTGCTTGCTACTTCGTTCGGGTCAACGGCCTTACGGGTCTTGTTGCGCTTTGCCATTTGAGGGGTTTCCTTTCAGGTGAGAGAGGGGATCAGGCGAGGGGGCGGGGAGCACCGGGCGGCAGGTCAAGCAGGTGTGACACTCCCGCGCAGGTGAGGGCGTGCTTCAGTGCTTGCTCGAAGGGCCTGCTGAGCATGCGGGCGCCCTGGTAGTCACGGCCGGCCGCGACAGCAGCGGCCTGCTGCTGAGCAACGAAGACCTCCTGGTAGGAGGCAAGGGTGTCGGCGAACGCCGCCGCCGCCGCGTCGATGTCCTTCAGCAGTCCAGGGAGCTGCCCGGCCAGCTCGTCGGCTGTCGCTCGCGCGTCGGCGCGGCTCGTCGTCTCGGCCTCACGGGCGTCATCGGCGGCACGACGGGCACGCTCGGCCCTGGCCAGGTCAAGATGGTCAAGCTCCGCGTTGACGACCTTGATCGTCGCCTCGACCTTCGTCAGCGACTTGCGGGCTGCCTCGTCACCGTCGATCGCGTCGAGAGCCAGCGCCTGCTTCTCGGCGTGCAGCTCGTCAAGCTGCTCTTGCAGCACGGCCTGGCGAGCGTCCATCGGGTCGATGGGGGCCGTCTCCTCGGGCTCGCGATCGACCGTCGCGGCGGCAGCAGCCCGGTCGCTCTCCCACTGCTCGCGGGCACGGTCAAGGGCACCGTACAGGTCCCTCTCCCGACGCCCGAAGGCATGACAGCAAGCCGTGACGGCCTGATCGTGCGGACGGCCAGCGGCACGCTGCTGACGGTAATAGCCCTGAAGGTCACGGGCGGGCGCGGTTACTGTGGCAGTGCTCATGATGCTGGCCTCCTGGGGGATTGTGGGAACCGTTCGGGCGGGATGTGACGGCCAAGACGGTCAAGACGACGCCTGACTGTTTCGAGGTCGAGGCCGTAACGGGCGGCCACCGCCTGGCACGCAGCGATGTGACCTGGGTGACGGCCGCGCTCCTGCCAGTAGGCAAATTCCAGGTCAGTCATCGGATTCACTATCCCTGCTGATCTCATGGAGCACAGCGAGCGCCAGTTTCAGAACACGACTCTCGCTCGGGACCGCGCCCTGCTCGATGTGCCCCAACTGGCTGATGCTGACCCCGGCCAGGCCAGCGAGTTCCGCACGGCTGACCCCCAGCCGTTCGCGCTCCCGGCGCAGCTCAAGGCCCGGCGAAACGACTGCTGTTGACGGCATAGCTCACTCCTTCCGGGGACCCTCCGGTCCCGACTGTGAGCTATGCGCGAGACGACGCTATGCCCCTGCTACTACTCTCACTAACAGTGTGACACGGCACGCCGCGGAAACTAACCCCGCAACCCCGGATGTGAAAAATCGAATCGATGGCGGCCCCCCACGATCGGCCGGCCACGCGACACCGCCAAAGCTCGGCGCCTCTCCGCATTCACGAATTCGTGAACACCCAGGTCCGGCCGCAGCCGATACCTTCGTTTCCACTCTTCCGGCAGGTCCTCGAAACGGACCTGGCCCCCATCATCGGCCACCACCTCCTCCTCCACGACCACTGCGTCGGCGATCTCTTCTCCATCATCGACGCCTGCCGGCAGCTCCGCGACCGCCACACGCTGCGCCTCCAGCTCCGCCAACACCTCGCGGCGAACCTCCGCCTCGATCGGGCGACGAATAGAAGACCGCGCAGCCTCCACGAGCCCCTCGTCGGGCTCGCCGCCCTGGAGCACCACCCCTAGAAGTTCACCCGGCACAGGCAGCCCCAGAAGCCCAAACGCCCTTGTCACACGATCCGCCAACAGCCGACCCTGCGCCTCATCCAGCGCGACTTCGTGAAGCTCCTCCAGCCTCGCCGCCTCCTCCAGCTCCCTCGCACGATCAGCCCAAACGCCCGCCACAACCGAAGCATTCCGAGCCTCCGACGCCATGCTCTTAGCCAACAAAGCATCCGCCGCGTCCAACGCCCTACTCGACGCCGCCCGAGCCCGGTCAGCAGCAGCCCGCAACCGCTCCACCCTCGAAAGCCCATCCCCATCCGCAGAACGATCCACCACCCCCACAGACCCCGGCCCACCCTTCGCCCGTGCCCGAGCAACCCACTGCCTAACAGTCCCCGAAGCCACCCCCAACTCTCGCGCCACCACCGCCGCCGACTCACCCGCCACCACCCGCGACACAGCCCGCTCCACCGTTACAGAATCAGCCCGCCTAGCGCGGCCTTTGTCACGCCCCACGTCACGCCCAACAGCCGCCTCCGCAGCCTCACGCCTCGCCCGCTTCAACGGCGACCCCGCCATCACACACACCCCAGAGTTGTCACACAAGAATTATGAGCACCCGGCGCCCGTGAACCGGGGGGTTGCCCGGAATCGATGCGGATCGCTCGCTTCGGATGTCGGCCGAGCGTTGAATTGGTGACAAGCGGCGCTGCGCCGACACGGACGACGAAAGGTTGACGATGGGCAACGGCACTTACAACGGCTGGAGCGGCTTCGAGACGTGGGCCGTCAGCATGTACTTGGACGGCGCCTACGACGGAGAGGACACGGCCCGGCTGGCGCTGGAAGTGGTTGCTGAAGCGGCGCCTGCCGGACGGGATGATCGTGCCCACGCTGTCTTCTCGGTGGGGGAGGCGCTGCGCGAGCTTGTGGAGCCTGAGATTCCGACGCTTGGTGGACTCGCGGGCGACCTGCTCAGTGCGGCGATGGGGGCTATCAACTGGCGCGAGCTGGCGGAGTCCCGGCTCGACGCGGCGGGCTGGTTCGGCGCTACTGAGCTGGCGGGCTGGGAAGACGCTGCGAAGGCGCTGGGGCGCAAGCATGGGGAAGCTGCAGCGGCGATGGGCGGCGAGGTTCCGAACCTGTCGGGCGAGTGGGCGGATTCGCTGACCCCGGATCGGCTCTTTCACCTGTACGCGGGACGGGACGCGGAGACGGACGCGGACGGGGATGCGGTGGAAGCTCTCGCGGATGCCTATGAGGCTGGAGTGGCTGATGTGCTGGCCGGGACGGGCGCACGATGACAGCGCCACGTACAGGCGATCTGCGGCGCTCGACCGTGCATGAAGGTGATTCCCAGGGCCAAGCCGTGAGCGTGGCGCAGAGCCCGCACTACCCGGCCCAATGGCGGCAATTCTGGCCGTACCGCGCCGTCCGGGCCATCGTGGCGGTGATCGGCGGGTTCCTCTCGCTGAAGATCGCGCTCCTGCTGGTGGGGGCCATGCTCGCCAACCCCGTCCACGGGCCAGCGCCAGCCGAGCAGGCCATCGAAGCCCGCCAAGCCGAAGCCGTCGCCCTCCAGGATCAGCAGGAAGCCGAACGGCAAGCGAGCTACGCGGCCGGCGCTGGGGCGCCAGCCCCGACGCGCACCTGGACGCCCTGACAGCCTCCTGCGGCCGATGGCCCCACGGTTGGCCCCGACCGTCAGACCCCGCATGAACACAAGGGATTGAGCCCGAGCAGCCGATACGGAATTGGCAGGTCATCACGGCCTCTTTCCGCCGCCCGACCGCAGCCAAGCGTCCAAGTCCGAGCGCCTGGCGATCAGCGCCGAGCCATCCCGCTCGACCGGGATGCGCCTCGCGCTCGACAAGCTGTAGACCCTGCTGACGGGCGCCCCGATGTAGCCCCCAATCTCCTGGGCGCCACGAAGCCAGCCATCGCCTGCAGGGGCACTCAACGATCCCAGGCGCGGCGCCAGCAGCTCCGCCAGGGCATCGAGATCGGCGTCCGTTGCCTCCGCCAGCAGGGCCGCCAGGACGGTCATCCTCGACCCTCCCGCGTGCCGGCCAGAGCAGCCCGTGAGAGGCAACGCGACCGCTGCCGACGATCTCCCACGCCCACCCCCAGCCGAGCGCCGCCAGGGCGGCCAGGAGACACCCAGGAGGGGGCCTGGAGGCTGCCGTCGCGCGCCTGCGCGGGCGCGTTGGCAGCGGCCACGAGCTGCGCGCGAGTGGGGTTGCGGCAGCGCCTCATTCGCTCTCCCCGTCGATGAGGGCCTGGAGATCGCTGTCGGTCCAGTCCTCTCCGAGCTGTTGGGCATCCTGGGCATCCAGGGCATTCACGGGCAGGCGTGAATGCCCCGTAGTTATCTGTGAATGCCCCTGAATGCCCTCCTCCTTTAGGAGAGCCCAGTGGTAGGGGCCGTGGTTGCCCTGGGGCCTGTATGAGCGGCAGTGGCGTTCGCGGGCGCCGCGCAGGCACTTCTCGCTGATCCCGTTCTCGCTGGCGGCTTGTTTGATGTCGTCGGCCTTCATGGGGCCGTTGGCGAGGATGCCGCGAAGGAACTGGGCGGCCTGGTCGGTCTGGGTGCGGATGGCCTGGTCGGCTACTACGTCTTCGGCTCGCACGTCCGCTTGGCCTGTGCGGGTGAGAGCGGCGGTCTTGATCCCTCCGGCGATCTTCGTCTCGGTGATCCGGAAGGTCGTGGCGGCGCTTGCTCGGGCGAGGTTGCTCTTGGCCCTCGTCAGCACCTTCATGGAGCCGTGGTCGCCTTCGGGGTCGGACGGGTGGGGTCCCCAGATGAGGACGCTGCGGGCGAGCGCGGGGATGCCTTGGGAGTCGGCGATCCTGGCGAGGGCGTCTGTCGTGTCGGCTCGCCGGTTGATGTGCTGGGCGAGCAGGATGGCGATGCCTCGCTCTTGCGCTAGGCGCCGGAGGGGGTCGAGGGCTGCTCGCACGTCTTGGGACTTCCATGAGTCCACGCGGCCGGTGAGGTACGCGGTGATCGGGTCGATCGTGACGAGCCGGATGCCGGGGTTCTGCTCGCAGTGGGTTGCGATCAGGCTGAGGTCGTGGTCGTTGGCGAGGATCACCTTGTCGAGGTCGGCGCCAGCGGCGATCAGCCTCGGCACGATCGTGTCCTCGGGGTCGTCCTCCGCGCTGAGCATGAGCACGTCGCCTGCGGGGCCGTGCTCGCCGCGCGTGACGGCCGCCGCGACGTAGGTCGTCAGGAGCGTCTTGCCCTGGCCCATCTGGCCGGCGACGACAGTGATCTTGCCCTTCGGCAGGTACGGCCACCAGAGCCATTCGACCTGCCGGGGGCGGATGGTGTTGGCGCGCCGTGCCGGCTCGGTGGTGAGCTTGTCGGCCGTGACCGTCATGTCTTGGCCGCCTGGCGGAGGATGGCCACGATCGACTCCTCACGGCATCCGTCGATGCAGATCAGATCAGCACGGGGCGCCCGGTTGTCGAAGCGCACGACGAGCAGCCCGCCACAGGAGGGACAACGCGCGCTGGCATGGTCCTGGTCGATGTGTCCGATGCTGCTGGCGCCCGCCAGGTCCAGCGCGTCCAGCAGGCGACGCCGGAAGTCACGGGCCGTCTCGGACAGCTCCGTCATGCCGCCGCCCGCCGATGAAGGGGGTCTGCGTGGTGGTGCCGGGCTGGCCCCGGCTCGCTATCGCCGCCTGGGCCGGGGTCGCCGCCGCCGGATGACCGCGAAGCGGGCCGGGTGCGACGAGCGCGGGGGCGGCGCGTGCTGCCGCCGCATGTGCGACGGGCGCGAGGGCGGATGGACGGCTTGCGGGCCGGTGACGGGCGACGGGACGCGAAGCCGATGAAGTCCTTGTTCACCGTGAAGCCGGGCAGCCCTTCGCTGGCAGCACTCGGCGGCGAGAACGTCGAAGCATGGGAGCGGCCTTCGACCTCGGCCAGCATCCGCGCAGTCAGCCGACGTAGTAGCTCGGCGTCCGTTGCTTGCATCGTCCTCATCGTTGTCCATGCAAGCACCACCAGCGGACGGAACGCAAAGCGCCCCCGGCGCAACGAGACGACGGGGGTGCTGGGATGCTCCAGGCTGATGAGGACGAGGAGCGGAAGCTGCAACACGCACGCTAGAGGGGCCACCGGATGGAACCGGCCCGGATGCACCCCGCGAGCATCGGTTGGCCCCAATGGTGGGCCCCAGCCTGGAATCTGCGTCCAGGATGGACGACCCGGAAAGCATGAAACCCGCATGGTTGTGCGGGTTTCATGGAGTGGGCCCGGCAGGACTCGAACCTGCGACCTACCGATTATGAGTCGGCAGCTCTAACCAGCTGAGCTACGGGCCCGCCGTGCCACCCGGATCGCTCCGGGGACACGGGCAGACCGTACCAGCGCGTAGCGCCGTCGAGACCTCGGCCGCTCAGGCCTTGACGTTCAGCTGTCCAGGCACTTTCGGCGCACTGGTCGTGCCCGTCGCAGCAGCTGGGCCCGAGGTGTTGTCGCCGTCGTGGTCGTGATCCGCCGCGCCGGGTGCCTCTGTGGACTCGGGGCGGGGAATCGGCGGCGTCGCCGAGGAGCCGACGGAGGAGATGGGACCGATGCTGTGCTGCTCCCTTCGTGGGTTGACACCTCCGTCATCGGCCCGGGCGCCGGCTCGATGAGCAACCTGAGGGGGTTCTCACCGGGTACTCAGGAAGCTCCCAGCCGGGCGGACCGGCGGCAACCCTCGGAGCCCCCCATGTGGGATGCTCCCGCCCGCCGCCCCCACCGGCGGCAGAGGGATCTTGCTCACGACAGGAGGCACGGCATGGCGGCAGAGAGGGCAGCGCTGATCACGGGAGCGTCCAGCGGGATCGGCTTGGCGATAGCGAGGGTGCTCGGCCAGGAGGGCTACGGCCTGACCGTTGCAGCCAGGCGCCCCGACAAGCTCGAGGCGGCCGCCAAAGGCCTTCAGGAGGAGGGCTTCGACGTCCTCTCCGTCGCAGCCAACGTCTCCGACGAGGAGGAGATCCGCAAGGTCGTGCAGGCCCACCGCGAGCGCTTCGGCCGCCTTGACGTGCTCGTCAACAACGCCGGTGTCGGGATCGGCGCTTCCGTCGCCGACATCCAGACCAAGCACCTGGACATGATGCTCGACATCAACCTGCGCTCGATCGTCATCTTCTACAGGGAATGCGTGGAGATGCTGCGGGCCTCCGCCGCCGAGCACAAGAGCGCCCTCGTCGTCAACACCTCCTCGATCTCGGGCAAGCACGGCGAGGGCTGGCTGTCCGTCTACTCCGCCTCCAAGCACGGCGTCGTCGGCTGGACCGAAGCCATGAACAAGGAGCTCTCCGGCGAGGGCATCAAGTCCATCGCCCTCTGCCCCGCCTTCGTCGACACGCCCATGACCGACTTCGTCAAGGAGCACGTCCCGGCCGAGGAGATGATCCGCCCCGAGGACATCGCCGAGTCCGTCCGCTTCATGCTGCGTGTCTCCCCCGCCTGCGTCGTCCCCGAGATCATGTTCGTCAGGCCCGGAGAGTCCATCTAGAGAAGGCCGGGGCGTGGAGAAGGGCGGGAACGAACCCTCGCCCTGCGGGCGTCTCGCCGCCTCGTCGCCCTCAGACGCTCGCGACGACTGCGGCCCGCCGGCGCAGCAGCCGCCGTGCGGTGATCCTGCCCCGCGGATCGGCCTCCTCGGGCAGGCACGGCGGCCTGGAGGACCGGCGCATGCGCTGGGCGATCAGCGAGTGGTGCTCCGCGATGGCCCTGTCGAGCTCCAGGCCGTCGGCCTCTTCCAGGCTCGCCTGCAGCAGCCGCACGAGCGTGCGCACCTCCCGCTCGCTGGCAACCCTCGCTACGCCGTGAGAGCGGGCGAAGCGATCCCAGGAGCGGGCGAAGGAGAGGAAGTTCGTCCTTCCTCCCGTCCGGTGGGCGGCGAGCATCGGACAGACGCCGCCCTGCTCGTCGACATAGGCTCCAGCGATGATCCGGTCGTTGTCCTGCAGGCCCTGCAGCATCGCCCTGCGGGTCGCCACGGGCAGGCAGTCGACAGCCATGCGAAGGCGCGCCACCGGGTTGCTTGCTCTGGACCTTTTTCGCATAGGCTTCACCCCGCTCGACGCCACGTCGGGCCGCCGCCGAGGGGGACCGCCAAGACTAGGCCAGGCCTCGCCGCGGGCAAAGAAACCCCTGCAGCTGAAAGGAAACTTGCATGAAGCTCGGCATCCACATCGGTTACTGGGGCCTCGGCCTGACCTCCGAGGACCAGCTGCAGATCGTCCAGGAGGCCGAGCGCCTGGGCTATGACTCCGTCTGGGCCGCGGAGGCCTACGGCTCCGACACCGCCACCGTCCTGGGCTGGCTGGCCGGGCAGACGAGCAAGATCCGTCTCGGCTCGGGGATCTTCCAGATGCCCGGCCGCTCCGCCGCCATGACGGCCATGACTGCTGCCACCATCGACCAGCTCTCCAACGGTCGCATGATCTGCGGGATCGGCTCCTCCGGTCCCCAGGTGGCCGAGGGCTGGCACGGGCAGCGCTTCGCCAAACAGCTGCAGCGCACCCGCGAGTACGTCGCCGTCCTGCGCATGGCCCTGGCCCGGGAACGCGTCGAGTTCCACGGCGAGACGCTCGATCTGCCCCTCCCCGACGGGCCCGGCAAGGCCCTGAAGCTGACCATCTCCCCCGTCCAGGAGCGCATCCCCGTCTACCTGGCGGCCATCGGCCCCAAGAACACAGAACTGGCCGGGGAGATCGCCGACGGCTGTATCCCGACCCTCTTCTCCCCCGAGCACGTCGGCGAGCTGCGCCCCCTGCTCGAAGAGGGAGCCCGTCGCAGCGGCAAAGACCTGGCCGGCTTCGACATCGCCCCGACAGTCAACGTCTTCGTCACCGACGACCTGGCCAAGGCCCGCGACACCATGCGGCCCTTCATCGCCCTCTACGTCGGCGGCATGGGCTCCCGCAAGCAGAACTTCTACAACCAGCTCGTCAGCCGCTACGGCTACGAGGCCGAGGCCAAGACGATCCAGGACCTCTACCTGGAAGGCAAGCGGGAGGAGGCCATGGCCGCCATCCCCGACTCCCTCATCGACACCGTCTCGCTGTGCGGGCCCAAGGACGTCGTCAAGGAGCGCCTGGCCGTCTACAGGGAGGCAGGCGTCGGCACCCTCGGCCTGACGCCGACCGCCTTCACCCGCGAGGAGCGCCTGGAGCAGCTGCGGCTCGTCGCCGAGCTGGCAGCCGCCTAGCCGGCTCCGGCACGCCCCCAGCCGCCGCCGTCAGTGGCAGCCACCCGTCGCATCCTGCTCGGCGCCTTCGGCGACCCCGGGCACGCCTTCCCCATGATCGCCCTCGGCCGGGCCCTGACGGAGCGCGGCCACGACGTCACCCTGCAGACCTGGCGTCGCTGGCAGGAGCACGTCGAGGCGGAGGGCATGTCCTTCGCCGCCGCCCCCGAGTACCAGGTCTTCCCGCAGGGGCCCGAGCCCCTGGACTTCTACGAGGCCGTCGTGCACGCCACGATCGACACCCTGCCGCTCGTCAGGGAGATCGAGCCGGACGTCGTCGTGGCCGACATCCTGACCCTCGCCCCCTCGCTGGCGGCCGAGTTGAACGGGAGGGCGTGGGCGACACTGATCCCGCACGTCTACCCCCACAGCCCTCCCGACTTCCCCATCTACTCGCTGGGAGCGCGCCTGGCCCGCACGCCTCTCGGACGCGCCGGCTGGCGTCGCGCCCACTCGATCGTGCACCGCGGCCTGGAACAGGGCCGGGGCGATCTCAACGCGACCCGGGCCCGCCTGGGGCTGCCCCCGGTCGAGCACGTCCACGGTGGCATCAGCAGGGAGCTGGCCATCGTCGGCACCTTCCCCCAGCTCGAGTACCCGCGCCCCTGGCCGCCCGGTGTGCACGTCGTCGGACCGCTGATGTGGGAGCCCCCCGAAGCCGACGTACCGCCGCCGGCAGCTCCCGGAGAGGAGGATCTGCCGCTCGTGCTCGTCGCCCCCTCGACAGCCCAGGACGCCAAGCACGCGCTGCTGCGCGCAGCCCTGCAAGGTCTGGCCGACCTGCCCGTCCGTGTCCTTGCGACCTGGAACAGGCGGCTGCCGCCGCGCCCGCTGCCCGTCCCCGCCAACGCGACCGTCGTCGACTGGGTCGTCTACTCGCAGACCATGCCACGCTGCGACGTCGTCGTCTGCCACGCCGGCCACGGCACCCTCGCTCGCGCCCTCGCCAGCGGCTGCGCCGTCGTCGCCTGCCCGGCGGCCGGGGACATGAACGAGAACGCCGCCCGGCTGGACTGGTCGGGCGCCGGTGTGCGCCTGCCCCGCCGCTTCGTCTCGCCCCGCTCGCTTCGCATGGCAGTCGAGCGGGTTCTCGGCGAGCCCTCGATCCGCGCCCGGGCGGGCGAGCTTGCAGCATGGTCTGCGAGCCACGACCCTCCCCATGCGGCCGCCGGGCTCGTCGAGCAGCTCGCCGACAGGCGGCCGCGCCACAGGAATCCTGCATAATCGACTTCGTGGACAACGCTGTAGCCAGCTACTGCGCAGCGAGCTCGGCGGGGGATATGGACGCGATGGCAGCCACCTTCGCACCCGCGGTCGAGCTGCCCTCGCCGCTTTTGGGCTCCGTTGTCTTCAAGGGCGCAGCCGACGTCAAGACCGTGCTGAGCGCCGTATATGCCTCGCTCGGGAAGGTCGAATGGGAAGCTCCGATCGGGTCCGGATGGGAGCTTGTCGCCATTGCCCACACCACGATCGCCGGGATGCGCATCGATGACGCCATGCATTTCGAGCTGGACGACGAGGGACGGATCGTGCGCATCCGCCCGCACCTGCGACCGCTGCTGGCGACTGTCGTCTTCGCGCTGCTGATCGGGCCGCGCATACTGCCGCACCCGGGTGTTGTCCTGCGGGGTCTGCGCCGCGGCTGAGCCGTATGTCGAAGCTCCGGGGGTGGGACTCGAACCCACAACCAATCGGTTAACAGCCGACTACTCTGCCATTGAGCTACCCCGGATCGGCCTGACCTGCAGAAGGAAGAGTACCCGCCGGAAGCGACACCCTCCCCTCCTCGACCTCTGCGTGGCAATTAGAGCACAGCAGGACGCACTTGCGGGCCTCGGCCCTGAGGGTGTCCAGCGAGAGGGCGACGCCCTTGGCGTTCAACTCCAAGCGCTTCTGCGCCGGGTCGACGTGGTGGAAGTGCAGGGCACGCATCGCCTCGGCGTAGCCGCAGATGCAGCAGGCACCCCCTGCCTCCTGCACGAGGATCGACTTCACCTTGCGACGGCGACGAGACACCGCTTCCGCGCGGCACTTACGGCAACGGTAGTAACCGCGACCGTCGAGCACGAACCCCGTCTCACCGTGCCGCGCGCACGCCATGGGGGCCTCTCTGAGCCCGTCCACGCGGGCCTGCTGGGATTCAGCCTTCCGCCTCGATCCGGACGGACTCCACGTCCTCATCCCATACCGCCGCAGCCAGTGCCTGACCGTCGCCTTGCTCCGATCCAGCCGGGCCGCGATCTGGGCGATCGAGAGCCCCTCCCCGACCAGCGCCGCCAGCTCCTCGCGACCGATCGCGCCCCGGGCTGCGTGCACGTCGGCCCTGGCTGCCCTCAGCCCATGGTGCTCCAGCCAGTAGGCGACAGTCGATTCGTGGCGGCCTACGCGCCTGCCGATCTCGGCGAGGGAGAGGCCCTGCGCCAGCATCCCTTCGAGCAGCCCCCTGTCCATACATCCATGCTGGCGGGCGCGACCCGCAAGTCCATGGCAGGACCGTCACCGCTCGTCTCAGGCCTGTGACAGCGCGGACGCGCGCCACCGCGGGCCGGCCGAGCCGGCCTGAAAGCCGCCTACGAAGTCAGGGAACCTTCTCCCCCGTGTCCTCCAGGACCCGGGCGTAGGCCCTGTCGAACTGGACTTTCAGCCTTGCCCGCTCCCGGGCGAGGCCGGCGACGTCGGTGCCCTCGTGCCCTCGTGCCCGCTGGATGCCGCGCTCGAGCCTGGCCAGCTCCAGCTGCAGCCGCTGTACCTCGAGCATGCCGGCGTTCGGCTCCTCGCTGCCGGCCTGCACGATCAGCTCAGCCAGCAGGTGCTGCATGGCCTGGTCGTGATCGAGGGAGCCCTCCATGCCGGGCGGGTCGCTCAGGGGCCGCATCAGGTCGCCGTCGCGCAGCCGCCCCGCGGCCCTCCTCAGCAGGTCGCTGGAGAAGTCCTCCTCCAGGTGGACCTGCTGGAGAGCAGCCGCCCCCGCCTCGGGCACGGCGATGCAGAGAGCCAGGAAGGCCCGCTCTGTCTCGTCGCGCCGCGACCCCCCGAGCGCCCTGACGCCGGGCGCCCCGCCACGCTGCCCAGCGCGGCCATCGTCCTCCCGGCCCGCACCGCCCGACGCGCCGCCACGCCCTCTCTCCCCACCGCCGCTACCCATCCCCGCGCGCCGGGCCAGCATCTGCTCCAGCAGGCTCTCGGGCAGGGACAGCTCGTTGGCGACGAGGGTCGTCAGCTCCATCCGCATGGCGCTGGGCGGCAGGGTCGCGAAGACGGGCCGCAGGGCCTCGACGATGCGGTCGCGTCCCTCGGGGCTGTCGCTGTCCCCTGCGGCGATCTCCCGCTGCACCCTGAAGCGGACGAAGGGGACGGAGCGCTCGACGGCCTGCTCCATGGCGCCTGCGCCCTCCTTCTGGATCAGCTCTGCGGGGTCCTTACCGCTGGGCAGCTCGACGACCCGCAGCTCCAGCTTTCGCTCCGCTGCAAGCCCGGCTGCCCGCAGCATCGCGTCCTGCCCCGCCGTGTCCGCATCCAGGGCCAGCAGGACCGTCTGGGCCATGCGGGCCAGCTCGCTGACCTGCTGGGGGGTCAGGGCAGTCCCCATCAGCCCCACCGTGTTGCGCATCCCGGCCTGGTGGCAGGCGATGACGTCCGTGTAGCCCTCGCAGAGGATGACCCGTCCGGCCTTGGCTGCGGGCTGGCGGGCCAGGTGGGCCCCGTAGAGGTGAAGGCCCTTGTGGTAGATGTCGTTGTCGGAGGTGTTGAGGTACTTGGGGCGGCGTCCGGAGTCCTCGGCGGGGGACTCCTCCCCCATGGCCCTCGCCCCGAAGCCCAGGACCCGCCCGCGGATGTCCGTGAGGGGGAAGGTGATGCGGGAGCGGAAGCGGTCGTAGACCCGTCCTGCTCCGCCCGAGCGCTGCACGAGGCCGACGTCGTAGAGCTCACGGGCCGAGTAGCCGCCCCGCTTGGAGGCTGTCAGGACCTTGTCCCAGGCGCTTGGCGCGTAGCCGACCTGGAACTCCCGCAGGATCTCCTGACCGAGGCCCCGGCCGGCCAGGTAGTCGCGGGCCCTGGCGGCCTCCGTCGACTCCCACAGGTAGCGCTCGTAGTAGGCGGCAGTCCGCCCCAGCAGCTCCAGCAGGCGCTCGCGCCGGCGGCGCTTCTCCATGTCCCTGGGGTCCTCCTGCTCGCGCTGGAGCTCGACGCCGTAGCGCTCGGCAAGCATCTCCAGGGCCTCCTTGAAGTCGACCCCCTCGGTCTCCTGGACGAAGGTGAAGAGGTCCCCGGAGGCCTGGCAGCCGAAGCAGTAGTAGACCTTCTGGAGGGGGTCTATGCCGAAGGAGGGGGTGCGCTCCTCGTGGAAGGGACACAGGCCCTCATACCGGGAGGGCCCGGCCCTGCGCAGGTCCGTCTTGGCGGAGACCAGCTCGACGAAGTCGACGGCGTCGCGGACACGGTCCCTGGACTCCCGGGTGTAGAGGGCCACGACGCCAACGCTATCTTGCGAAGGCCCGCGGCACCTGGAGGTCTGTGTACTGCCTGATGGCGTAGCGGTCTGTCATGCCTGCCAGGTAGTCCCCGACCCGCATGGCCAGCTCCTCTTGGCCGGCACCCTCGGCGAGGGGCTCGCCGGGGATCGCCTCGGGGTGCTCGACGTAGTGCTCGAAGAGCCTGCGCAGGACGGCCTTGATCTTGGCGTGCTCGGCACGGACTGCGGGTCCCAGGTAGACCCGCTCGAACATGAAGGCCCGCAGCTCTGCCATGGCGGGGCCGGCCTGGGGCCCCTGGACGACGTCCCCCTCCAGCAGGGACTGCTCGACGACGTCGTGGACGAGGGCGTCGATGCGGGCCGAGCCTGTCTGGCCGAGGATGGCGATGGGCTCCCGGGGCAGCTCGTCCTGGCTCAGCAGGCCGGCCCGCAGGGCGTCGTCGATGTCGTGGTTGATGTAGGCGACACGGTCGATCAGCCTGACGATCCTCCCCTCCAGGGTGACGGGAGGCTCGGTGCGGCTGGAGTGCCTCGCGATGCCTTCGCGGACCTGCTCTGTCAGGTTCAGCCCGACCCCGTCCCGCTCCAGGCTCTCGACGATCCGCAGTGAATGCTGGAAGTGCTGGAAGGACAGCCCGAAGCGCTCGCTCATGCAGCCGTCCAGGACCTCCTCGCCGATGTGCCCGAAGGGCGGGTGGCCAAGGTCGTGCCCGAGCCCGATCGCCTCTGTCAGGTCCTCGTTGAGGGACAGGGCCCTGGCGACCGTCCTGGAGATGCTCGTGACCTCCAGGGTGTGGGTCAGGCGGGTCCTGTAGTGGTCGCCGCGTGGGGCGACGAAGACCTGGGTCTTGTAGTTCAGGCGGCGGAAGGCCTTGCAGTGGACGATCCTGTCGCGGTCGCGCTGGAAGGGAGTGCGCAGCGAGCAATCGTCCTCGGGGCGCGCCCTGCGGGCAGGATATGAGCGCTCGGCCAGGGGCGAGAGCAGCAGCCCCTCGCGCTCGACCGTGCGGCGGGCGAAGTCCGTGTCGTGCTCGTGCTGGGGGCGGGTCGCGGTGCTCACGACCCGATTCTCCCACCGCAGGCGGCGGGCCCGGAGGGGCCTGGCGTCAGTCCCGTTTCCAGTCCCCGCGCCCTGAGAGCTTGTGCATCCAGTGGCTCCAGCCCTGGACGTCGCCCGGGTCCTCCCTGAAGACGGGCGCGGGTCCGTCGGGGTGGGGCAGGGCGATCACCTGGCTGGAGTCGATCGACAGGTCGACGCCCCGCTCGTGCATGGACTGGACCATTTCGGCTGCCACGAAGCGCCTGTCCCGACCGCCTGTGGCGATGACCAGCCCGTGGAAGATGTCCTCATCGGGGGCTGCGACGACGTGGTCGACCGTCCCGACCTGCTCCCCGTCGCTGGCGAGCACGGGCACGCCCTTCTCGAGCAGCGGGTAGGCGACCGGGAGTCCCTCGTCCATGTCCTGCACGATACCCGCCGGGGGACGCAGCACGCGGGCCCTGTTTGGATTTATTTAGAGGAGGGCGGGTCGCGTGGTGGCGCCGACGGCAGGCATCAGGCGCACATGGGCGTGGTGCTCCAGGGTCGCGGCTATCGCCATTTCGACCTGGCCGAGCGCTCTCTCCCCGGCCTCAGGCACGTCTGTCAGGGACCTGCCCAGGGCCTCTGTCATGAAGCTGTGGGCCTCCTCTGTCAGCGGGAAGGAGCCTGCCTCGCAGGCTGCGCAGACGACGCCCCCGGCGGCACCGGAGAAGCCGACCAGGTGCTCGGGCTCCCCGCAGCTGGTACAGGCCCCCAGCTGGGGGGCGAGGCCGGCGGCCAGCAGCAGCTTCAGCCTGAAGCCGAGGGCCCCCGAGCGCCGCCCCGCAGTCCCCTCGACGTCCTCGTCGAGCAGCGACAGCTGCCTGCAGAGCAGGTTGAAGACGCCGGGGTGCGGCTCGCCCGTCTCGAACAGCCGCCCGACCGCGTCGCAGGCCCTGGCTGCCGCGTCCAGCGCTCCCGCGTCTGTCCGCAGGCGGGGATGGGCGTCGATCGTCTGGGCCCCTGTCACCGTCAGCAGCTCCCCCCTGCCTTCGTGCAGCTCCGCATGGATGCGGAAGAAGGGCTCCAGGCGCCCGCCGAAGCGGCTGCGTGCCCGTCGCACGCCCTTGGCGATCGCGCTCAGCCTGCCCCGGGCGGGCGTGTACAGGTGCAGGATCCGGTCGGCCTCGCCGTAGCGCATCGAGCGAAGCACGACAGCCTCCGTCTTGACCGGCCCGGGCATCGGATTGAGTCTAGGCTCGGTCCCGGCGAGTCCTCGGGGCGTCGCTATATTCGGTGAAGTAATGAGCAAAGTCACCGTTTACACGACCGATCCGTGCTCCTACTGCGCTCGCGTCAAGGGCCTCCTGGCGGCCAAGGGCGTCGAGTTCGAGGAGATCAACCTCTCCCGCGACCCCGAGGGTCGCCTGGAGCTGGCCCAGCGGACGGGCATGATGACCTTCCCTCAGGTGATCGTCGGCGAGCAGCTCGTCGGCGGCTTCACCGAGGTCCGGGCGGCCTTCGAGGACGGCCGCCTGGATGAGATGCTGGCCGCCTAGGCCGGCGCTGCTCGCCGGGAGCCGCTGGGCGACACACCTCGCCGCGATGCCCGCGGCCTGGGCTGGCAGTGCTCGCAGACGTAGGTGCCCCGTCCGGCCACGACCATCTTGACGATCGTCCCGCCGCAGACGAAGCAGGGCTCGCCCGCGCGCAGGTGGACCAGGAAGCGGTCCTGGAAGGAGCCCTTCACGCCGTCGACGTGCCTGAAGTCGTCGATGCTCGCTCCTTTGGCGTCGATGCCCGCGCTCAGCGACTCGACGATCGCGGCCCGCAGGTCGGCTGCCTGGGAGAGCGTCGTGCGGCCCGCCGGGCGGCGCGGGTGGATGCGGGCCCTGAACAGGGCCTCGTCCGCGTAGATGTTGCCCACCCCCGCGATCAGACGCTGGTCCAGCAGCATCGCCTTGATCGGCGCCGAGCGGCCTCGCAGCAGCATTCGCAGGTGCTCCGGGGTGAAGCCCTCCTCGAAGGGCTCCACGCCCAGGCGGGCGTCCAGGAACAGCTGGAGCTCCTGCTCGCCCAACAGCAGCTCGCCCGTGCCGAAGCGCCGCGGGTCCACGATCGCAAGGCGCGTGCCGCCGCGGGCCGGGCCGAGCCTGATCCGCACCCGCGTGTGCAGGGGCTCCGGGTCGGGGTCCGCCAGCACCGAGCCCGTCATGCGCAGGTGCTGTGCAAGGTGGACGTCCCCGCTGAGGTGCCACAGCAGGTACTTGCCGCGCCTGCCCAGCTCCCTGACCGTCCGCCCCCGCAGGGCGTCCTCCAGCTCCGACGGGGCCAGGGGGCGCGACCAGCGCGGGTCCAGGACCTCGATGGAGCCGATGCGCCTGCCCTCCACCAGCGGGGCCAGCTGGCGGCGGATCGTCTCGACCTCTGGCAGCTCCGGCACGGGCCCAGCTTAGTCGGGTATGCGTCCATCTCAGAACCCGCTCGGAACGACTATCACGAGCGGGTGCCCATCCTGGAGCGGGTGCTCAACCCCTGAGGAAGGACCGACCCGGCAGCCCTGGAGCACTCCCGCCCGTGAGCCACCGAAGGACGCTTGCCCCCACGTCCGCCATCGGGCCGTCGTGGCGGACTGCGCGAACCCCCTCTCCCTCAAGACCCAAAAGAGGGACCTGCTCGCGGGTGTGGTCCGTGCCGGGATGCGCCGGGTCCACGCCGTGATCGGCCGTCACGATCAGGACGTCCTGCGGCCCCATCGCGCCCGCCAGCGAGGCCAGGGCCGCGTCGATCTCCTCCAGCGCCCTCTTGAAGCCCTGCACGTCCTTGCGATGTCCGTAGACCTGGTCCGTCTCGATCAGGTTGGCGAAGACCAGCCCCTGCTCCATCTCCCGCGCCAGCTCCGCCACCGACGCCAGGGCCTGGGCGTTCGTCGTGCCCGGGCGGGAGGCCGCCACGCCCCTGCCCGCGAACAGGTCGTGGATCTTGCCGACGCCCACGACCGCCACCCCCGCCTCGCCCAGCTCCTCCAGGTAGCTGCCCGAGGGGGGTGCAAGGGCGAAGTCCCGCCTGCCCTCCGTGCGCACAAAGGCGCCCGGCCGGCCCTCGAAGGGCCTAGCTATGACCCGCCCCACGCCGTCGGGGCCGCTCATGACGGCCCGCGCCCGCCTGCATGCCTCGTACAGGCTCTCCTGCGCGATCCGCTCGACGTGGCCCGCCAGCTGCAGGACCGAGTCCTGGGAGGTGTAGAGGATCAGGGCCCCTGTCCGCAGGTGCTCCTCGCCGAAGTCCTCGATCGCCGACAGGCCGTTGTCGGGGCGGTTGCAGATCAGATCCCGCCCTGTCGCCTCGCGCAGGCGCTCCAGCAGGGCCGGCGGGAAGCCCTGCGGGTATGTCGGCAGGGGGTTCGGCAGGGTCACGCCCATCAGCTCCCAGTGGCCCGTTATCGAGTCCTTGCCCGGCCCAAGCGGCGCCAGCAGGCCGTGGATGGCCGGCGTCGGCGTCGGCGGCACCCCCTCGACGCTGCCCAGCAGGCCCAGTCCCAGCGAGCCCAGGAAGGGCAGGCGCAGGCCGCCCGCCAGCTCCGCCAGGTGGACGATCGTGTTGGTGCCCTCGTCGCCGTAGTCGGCCGCGTCGGGGAGGGCTCCTGCGCCGCAGGCGTCGATGACCAGCACGAAGGCCCGCCGGCGGTGCAGGTGCTCTGCCATGGCCCGATGTCTACAGGGAGGACCGGCTGCTCGCCCGCGGGTGGGCCCCGAAGTAGGCGTCCTTCAGGCGCTCTGTCGTCAGGTGCGTGTAGAGCTGGGTCGTGGCCAGGTCCGCGTGGCCCAGCATCTCCTGCAGGGAGCGCAGGTCGCAGCCGCCCGCCAGCATGTGGGTCGCGAAGGAGTGCCTGAGCGTGTGGGGGCTCATCCGTCCCCGCAGGCCCGCCCGCTCGGCGTGGCCCTGCACGATCTTGTAGAGCCCCTGGCGGGTCAGGGCGCCGCCCCTGGAGTTGACGAACAGGCTGCCCTGGACCCTGCCCGCGACCAGCTCCCGGCGGCCCGAGTGCAGGTACGCCGTCAGGGCCATGGCGGCCTGGCTGCCGACCGGCACGATCCGCTCCTTGGAGCCCTTGCCCCTGGCGCACAGCAGGCGCTCCTCCAGGTCCACGTCCGACAGCTCCAGGCCGACCGCCTCCGAGGCTCGCAGGCCGCACGCGTACATCGTCTCCAGCAGCGCCCTGTCGCGCTGGGCCAGCGGGCTCGCTCCCCGGGGCTGCTCCAGCAGCATCGACACCTCCTCCCTGGAGAGCACTTTCGGCAGGCGCTGGGGCCGGCGCGGGCCGTGCAGCTCAGCCGTCGGGTCGTGGTCCAGCAGCTCCTCCCTGCGCAGGTGCTTGTAGAAGGACCGCAGACAGGCCACCTTGCGAGCCAGGGTGCTGGCCGACACAGGCCCGCCCGCCCCGCTCGTGCCACCGGCGCCCCTGCTCAGCTCCGACAGGAAGGAGGCCAGGTCGGAGTGGGTCGCCGTGGCGGCGCTCAGGCCGTGCCGGTCGAAGTAGGCAGACAGCTGCTGCAGGTCGCCCCTGTAGGCCTCCAGGGTGTTCCTGGAAAGTCCCCGCTCCAGCTCCAGGTAGGCCAGGAAGTCCTCGACCATCGCCTCCGTCGCCGTCTGGAGCCGGTGTCCGGGCGTGGCGTCAGACGCGGCTGCTGGGGCGGCTGCCATCCCTGACAGCTTCGCGGCCCCCGGCGGCCCTCCTGGGTCGTGCAATCAGGCGTTCAGGCGCGCAGCCAGCCAGTACAGGGCGATCAGCGTCTTGGCGTCCCTGCACTGCCCTATCGCGTCCTGCAGGCGCTCGATCGGCCAGGGCACTATCTCGATCCGCTCCTGCTCGCCCGACTCTGCGCTCTGATCGGTCAGGCCCGTGGCCGCGAACAGGTGCACCCGCTCGTCTGTGAAGCCCGCCCCCGTGTAGTAGGTCACGATCGGCTCCCAGACGGCTGCCGCCTTGCCGATCTCCTCGGCCAGCTCGCGCCTGGCGGCCTGCAGGGGCTCCTCGCCGGGGACGTCCAGGCGGCCCGCCGGGATCTCCAGCAGGTCCGGCTCTCCCACCGCCTCGCGCGGCTGGCGGACCAGCCAGACGTGCTGCTCGTCGTAGGCCAGCATGCCCACTGCTCCCTTGTGGCGGACGATCTCCCTGCTCACCTCTTCCCCGTCCGCATGGCGGAAGCGCTCGATCCGCACGTCCACCAGGCGGCCGCTGTAGACCGTCTCCCCGCCCAGGGGCTCGAAGGCCCGGGGCGAGACGCCCGCCTGCTGCTCCTGTCCGCTCACGCCGCCTCGCCGGCGCCGTCGCCGCTGCTCTCCAGCGGGGTCAGCTCTCCCAGCGCGCCGCCGCCGGCCAGGGCCGCCGCGAAGAACAGCGGGTCCTCGGTCAGGCTGCGGCCCATCGTCTGGGCGGGCAGGCCGCTCGCCAGATAGGCCGGCAGGTCCACGGCTGCCCGGCGCCAGTCGTGACGGGCGATGCGGGCGGGACGCTCGATCTCCTCGATCGTCGTCTGCTGCGGGACCTTCGGGGCCTTGCCGAAGGCCGCCCCCAGGCCCGCCCGCAGGTCAGCCCCGACGGGTGAGCGCATCCCCGCCGGCAGGGCCACCGTGACAGGCTCCAGCAGCAGGTCCAGGACAGTCATCGTGTGGTGGGAGATGCCGCGGTGGCGGGGGCGCTCGTCGGCCGATGACATCCTCGCCACCAGCAGCGTCGGGCAGCCCAGCGCAAGGGCCACGTGGGCCGTGTCCAGGGCGACCATGCCGCCGTGGCCCAGGCGCGTGCCGGAGCCGACGATCCCCGGTCCCGGCCCGCAGACGACGGCATCCCAGGCCAGCGCCGTCAGGCCGTGGTGGATGGCGCCCGCCGTGCTGACCGCCTCCAACTCCCCCCCGTAGGACGCTCCCGCCGTTACGTGCCCGGCCAGCAGCCCCCGCTCGCGGAGCTCGACGACTGTCTGGGAGTGCGACCCCGGCAGGGCCCCGCCCTCCGTCTGGACGTAGCCCAGGCGGGCTCCCGGGTGGGCTCGCTGGTAGGCCCACGCCAGCGCCGCCAGCTGTCCGTGCAGGGCGAGGACGGCGACGGGTCCCTCCAGCGGCACCTGCAGGCGCTCGTCCTCGACGGGCTGGACCGTGTGCTGCAGGCTCGTGTAGCCGAGCTTCACCGCTCCGGGGCGCAGCGCTCCGTCGCCCGTCAGGCCGCGGGTCAGGTTGACGTGGACGACGTCGAAGCCGCCCGAGCCGAGGCCCAGGTCGACCGCCTCGACGTTGACGACGACCTCGTCGCCGGCCTGGACGGCGCCCAGCAGGGTCGTGTCGGCGAACGCCCGACGGAGCTCGGACTCCACTCCCTCCAGGGCGATCGACAGCTCCTGGCGGCCACGCGGGCCGGCCTGTGAGGCGTCGAGAACTGTCGCACGACGGAGCTTCAGCATGGGCGCTGGACGCTACAGGGCCGCGCTGTGCGCGAGCGTCGATGACTGATCCAGCAGCGCCAGGGCCACGTCGAGCATCTGCTCCAGGGCCGTGACCGACACCCGCTCACCCGGCTCGTGGGCTCGCTCCGTGCCGTTGGCCAGGTTGACCGTCGGCAGGCCCTTGGCGATCAGGGCGTTGGCGTCGGAGCCGCCGCCGCTGGAGATGCGCACGGGCTCGTGCCCGCAGGCGCGCAGGGCCGCCTCGGCCACGCGCAGGGGCTCGGCCGAGGGGGAGATCCGGTAGCCGCCGAAGGTCCTCGTGACGGCGACGTCCACGTCGCACTCGCAGTCGGGCCCGTTGGCGGCCCGGTGGATGCGCTCGACGACCTCCGCCACCAGAGTCTCGCCCCGCTGGTCGTCGAGGCCCCTGACCTCGGCCGTGAAGGAGCAGCGCTCGGGCACCACGTTGATGGCGCTTCCGCCCTCGATCATGCCGACGTTCAGCGTCCCCTCCCCCTCCAGGCGGCCGTGGCGAAGCGAGGCGATCGCCCGGGAGGCCGCGAGGATGGCAGAGCGACCGTCCTGAGGGCGCACGCCGGCGTGAGCCGCCGCCCCGTGGAAGGCCGCTTCGATCCTGAAGTGGCAGGGGGAGTCCATGATGACCTCGCCGATCGGGGAGGCGTGGTCGAAGACGTAGCCGAAGCCGCTCTGCAGGACCGAGGCGTCGAAGGCCCGGGAGCCGGCCAGGGAGATCTCCTCGCCGACCGTGAACAGGAGCTCCACGTCGACGGGCGCGCCCGCCCGGCTGACGTGCCGGGCCAGGGCCAGCAGCACCGCTATGGCGGCCTTGTTGTCTGCCCCGACGATGCCCTCGTTGGCGTTCTGCCAGTGGCCGTCCACGAGCACCGGCTCGACCGGTGCCTGCGGGGGGACCGTGTCGAGGTGGGCGCACAGCAGCACCGAGGGCAGCTGCTCCTGACCCAGCCTGGCCCGGCCGGGGATGCGCACGAGCAGGTTGCCGCAGTCCGCGCCGATCGCCTGGCCCGCTCCGTCCTCGGTCGCGCTCAGCCCCAGCGGGCGCAGCTCCGCCAGAACCCGCTCGGCGCAGGCCCGCTCGTGGCGGGAGGGGCTCTCGATCCTGCACAGCTCCGCGAAGGTGCCGGACAGGTAGCGCCGCTCGAGCTCGCCGACGCCGGGCGCGGCGGTCCCGGTCACCGGCGGGAGGGCTCGCCGTCCGCCGGAGCGGTCGCGCGAGCGTCCTCGATGCGCACTTCGTGGCTCTCCCCGGAGCGGCCCAGGGCAGCAGCGATGAAGTCCCTGAACAGCGGCGCCGGACGCTCGGGGCGCGACTTGAACTCGGGGTGGAACTGCGAGGCCACGTAGAACGGGTGGTCGGCCAGCTCGACGATCTCGACCAGGCGCTCGTCGGGGGAGGTGCCGCAGATGCCCAGGCCGGCCGACTCCATGCGCTTGCGCCACAGGTTGTTGACCTCGTAGCGGTGGCGGTGGCGCTCGTAGATGACGGCCTCGCCGTAGATCTCCCGGGCGCGGGTGCCGTCGTGCAGCTTGATCGGGTCGGCGCCCAGGCGCATCGTGCCGCCCAGGTCGGCGACCTCCTTCTGCTCCGGCAGCAGGTCGATGACGGGGTGGGGCGTCTCGGGGTCCATCTCGGTCGAGTTGGCGCCCTCCAGGCCCACCACGTTGCGGGCGAACTCGCTGACGGCCACGTGCATGCCCAGGCAGATGCCCAGGTAGGGGATGCGCTGCTCGCGGGCGACCTGGGCCGCCCTGATCTTGCCCTCCCAGCCGCGTCCGCCGAAGCCGCCGGGGATGAGGACGCCGTCCAGGCCGCACAGCCGGGCCGCCGCCTGCTCGGGGTCCAGTAGCTGCTCTGAGTCGATCCAGTCGATCTCCACGCGGGCGTCCTGCATCGAGGCGGAGTGGCGCAGGGCTTCGGAGACAGACAGGTAGGCGTCCTCCAGCTGGATGTACTTGCCGACCAGGCCGATCTTGACCGTCGCGGAGGCCTTGGCGGAGCGCTCGATCGGCTCCTTCCAGCGCTCCAGGTCGGCCGGCGGGGCCTCCTGGCCAAAGTGCTCGAGGATGAAGTCGTCGACGCCCTGCTCCTGGAAGGTCAGGGGGACCTTGTAGATGTTGTCGACGTCGCAGGCGGAGACGATGGCGCCCGGCGGCAGGCTCGCGAACAGGGCGATCTTCTTGCGGATGTCGCTGGACAGCTGGCCCTCGGAGCGGCACATCAGCATGTCCGGGGCGATGCCGATGCGGCGCAGCTCGTTGACGGAGTGCTGGGTCGGCTTCGTCTTCAGCTCCCCCGCGTGCCCGATGTAGGGGACGAGCGTGAGGTGGATGAACATGCAGCGGCGGCGCCCCACGTCGACGGGGAACTGGCGGATCGCCTCCAGGAAGGGCAGCGACTCGATGTCCCCGACGGTGCCGCCGATCTCCGTGATGACGAAGTCGACGTCGCTGGACTCCGCGATCAGCGTGATGCGCTGCTTGATCTCGTCTGTGATGTGCGGGACGACCTGGACGGTGCCGCCGAGGTAGTCGCCGCGGCGCTCGCGGCGGATGACCGTGTCGTAGATGCCGCCTGCCGTGACGTTTGAGGCGCGGCTCGTGTTGGCGTCCGTGAAGCGCTCGTAGTGGCCCAGGTCGAGGTCCGTCTCGGCGCCGTCCTCGGTCACGAAGACCTCGCCGTGCTGGTAGGGCGACATCGTGCCCGGGTCGACGTTGATGTAGGGGTCGAACTTCTGCAGCCCCACCGTCAGGCCGCGCGCCACCAGCAGGCGGCCGATCGATGCCGCCGCGATGCCCTTGCCCAGAGAGGACACGACGCCGCCGGTGACGAAGATGAACCGGGTCTTGCTTGGCGGCTGTGCGTGGCGGTCTGGGTGGCTGCTCATGAGGGCCTGCCCCAGGAGTCTAGTCCGCGCAACAGCGGAGTCCTTTCGACGAGCGTCGAGATCGAGCGCAGCTCGCCGTAGACGGTGATGACGAGCAGGATCGCGAGCGCCACCAGCTGCCCTGTCGTGGACAGCGTCAGGACCAGCCACAGTCCCGCCAGGGCGCCCAGCAGGTTCGCGCCCGTGTCCCCCAGCATCGCCTTCTCGCGCAGGTCGTAGAGGCCCGCCACGAGGGCCGGGCCGGCGAACAGGCCGAGCGCCCACAGCGTGCGCAGCTGCCCGGCGCCGATCGTCAGGCTCGCGGCGAGCAGGACGAAGGCCTTCGTGGAGCGGCCCGGGCGCAGGTCAAGCAGGTTGAAGACGTTGGTGGCGAGGACCAGAACGGCCGTGGCCAGCAGCCAGCGCCCCACCGACGGACCCACGCCCAGGTTCGCCACGAGCAGGGCCAGGGCGACTGAGCCGACGGCCTTGAGCACGCCCGTCGAGAGCTCGCCTCTGAGAAGGGCCGCGGCGTGCCCACGCCAGCCGCGGTCGCGGGCGTCCCCGTAGGCATCGTCGATCAGCCCGAGCAGAAGCACCCCAAGGCAATAGATGGCGATATCGCGGATGCCCGGCTCGAACACTTCGTGCGGGTCCAGCTGGGCGATCGCGCTCAGCGGGATGAGTGCCAGCAGAGAGCCCGCCGGCACGAGCAGGCCGAGCGGGCAGGGAAGCTCGCGGCCTCTGTAGTTCGTCACGAGGCTTCCCGTGCGAGCCAGGAGCCCGAGCAGCGCAGGCGCCAGCGCGATGGCGAAGAGCAGGGACAGCGCGAGCGGCAGGGCGTGCACGTCGGGAGGCTAGCCTGGCGCGGGGACGCTCGGCAGCAGCGAGTCGGCCGTCGGCTTGACGCCGAAGGCACCGCCGTTGCCGGCCAGGGCGTAGACGAGGGCAGCTTGGCCGGCGGGCTGGTCGAGATCGTCGACGCTGGAGATCCGCCTGCTCTTGTACCAGGGCACCTGCGAGGGCACGGTGCTTGTCAGCTCGACGCCGACGGCGGGCACGCCCGCTGCCGCCACGCCTGCCAGCAGGCCGTCTTCGAAGCGGCTGTCGGCTTCGCTCTGGCGGGCTCCCTGGTCGCCGTCGGGTGGCAGGCGCTCGACTATCAGCCCTTCCAGGCGCGTCAGCTGGCCGTCGAAGGCGCTCATCACGGTGGAGCGGATGCGCCCGATCGTCTCGCGGCCCGCCGCCGGTCCGCCGCTGACGAGCTGGCGTCCGATCAGGGCGCCGTAGCTTTCGAGCAGGCTCGGCGAGGAGGCCAGGGCGGCGTAGTGGGTCCCGGCTGCCGCCGATGCCAGGGCGCCGACGTCGATCGGCTCGCGGATCGCCACGACGGGTTCGAGGTTGCCGCTGGCCTGGGTCACGGAGGCGCGGGCCAGCGAGCTGACCTGATCGGAGGGTTCGCCCAGGAACAGCAGGCCGATGTTGCGGCCGTTCAGCAGTTCGTGGACGGCCAGCGGGTACAGGCCCTTGGCGAAGGATTCCTCGGAACTCAGGCGCTGTTGCAGTTCTTCGGCCTGGTGGCGGGCTTCGCTGACTTCGGCGTTGAGGTCGTGGACGATCCCGTTCTTGGCCGAAGAGACGAGGTTGGTGTCGCCGATGGCGACGCCGATCAGGATGCCCAGGGCCAGCGCGAACAGGACTGCCGCAAGGGAGAGCGCGTGGTAGCGGAAGTCGAACATCGCGGGGTCGGGGCCTCGAAGCTACTCAGCGCAGGACCGCGGGTCGGTCATCTCGCGCCGAACAGCATCTGCAGCTTCAACCACAGCAGTTCCACGACGTCGCGCAGCGCCGGGGTGAGGCCGACGACGGCGATCATGGCGATCAGCCCGGCGGCGATGACGACGAGCAGCGGCGTCAGGCCGGGCCGGGGCTGGTAGAGGCGGCTCACGCCCTTGGCGTCGATCAGGATCTCGCCGACGCGCAGGCGGGTCAGGAAGGTCGAGGACATGCCCTTGCGGTTGCGGTCCAGGAACTCCAGCAGGTTGAACTGGGAGCCGACGCTGACGATCAGCCCTGCGCCCTTCTCGGCCGCTATCAGCATCGCCACGTCCTGACTGGTGCCGGGGGCGGGCACCAGCTTGAAGGGCAGGCCGAGCTGCTGCAGGCGCTCGCGGCCCGGCGCCCGGCCGTCGGGGTAGGAGTGCACGACCAGCTCCGCGCCGCAGCGCAGAGCGGCCTCGCCGGCGGAGTCCATGTCGCCGACGATCATGTCGGGCTTCAGGCCGGCTTCCAGGACGGCCTCGGCACCGCCGTCGACTGCCAGCACGAGAGGCCTGCGGTCGCGGATGAAGGGCCGCAGGGCGCGCAGGTCGCGCTGGTGCCCGACGCCGCGGACGACCATCAGCACGGGGCGGTCGCGGAAGTCGGTGGCGAAGCGGGGCAGCTGGATGCGCCCGGCCAGCAGCTCGCGCTCCTCGCGCATGTGCTCGATCGTGTTGCGGGCAAAGCGCTCGATGGCCTCCCCCACCTCGCGCCTGCGGGCCTCCGTTTCGCGCCTGACGCGCTCGGCGTCCAGGACCTGGCCCCGCGCCAGGACCTGACCCTTGCGGGAGATCTCCGCCTCCTGGCCGCCGTCGGGGCCGGCGAGCGTCCGCACCACGAGCGGGTCGCCGTCGCCGAGCAGACCGAACAGGGTGTCGTCGGGTAGGTCGACGAGCACGATGCCCGCTTCCACCAGTAGTTGCGGGCCCAGGTTGGGGTAGGTGCCGCTGGAGGAGGGGCTGCAGTTCAGGACGGCCACGGCCCGGGCTGCGATCAGCTCCTCGGCCGAGACCCTGTCGACGTCCAGGTGGTCCACCAGGGCGACGTCGCCGGGGACGAGGTGGCGGACCAGCAGCTTCGTGCGCCGGCCCGCCTTGACGGGTCCGGACACGGTCCTCGATCCGCCCGGCGGGGGCAGCGCGGAGCCGGTCTGCACCTGCCCGATCGGGCGCGGTCGGGTGGCGGCCATCTAGATCGTCGATCCCATCGTGGTGTGACGAGGGTAACGCGCGGTGGGTGCCCGCGCATACCGCATGGGCGTGCGGGTTTCCCGGCTCAGGCGGCCTTGCGCAGGTCGCGCGCGTGGCGGCGCGCCGCGCTGTCGTCGCTGCCGGCGCCGAGCATCCGCACGAGCTCGGAGACGACGTCCGGCTCCGCCAGCTGCACGACGGTCGCCCGGGTCGGCTCGGCGTCTGTGTCCTTGACGATGGAGAAGTGGCGCGAGCCCAGCGAGGCGATCTGCGGCAGGTGGGTTATGCAGATCACCTGGCCTCGCTGTCCCAGCTCGCGCAGGCGGGCTCCGACGGCGTTGGCCGTGCGCCCGCCGACGCCCGCGTCGACCTCGTCGAAGACCAGTGTCGCCTGCGGCGCGGACTGGTTGGCTGCGCTCATGATCGCCAGCATCACCCGGGAGAGCTCCCCGCCCGAGGCGATCTCCCGCAGCGGTCCGGCCGGCACGCCCGGGTTGGGGGCGATCGTGAACTCGACCGTGTCTGCGCCGTTCGGGCCGGGCTCGGTCTCCCCCAGCAGGACCTCGAAGTCCGCGTCTCCCATCGCCAGCGAGCACAGCTGGGCAGACACGTCCCGGGCGAAGCCCCCCGCGGCCTCCCGCCTGGCCCGCCTGAGCTCCGCAGCGACCGCGACCCGGCGCTCGCGGGCCTTCTCCAGCTCGCCCTGGGCCTGCTCCAGGGCCAGCTCGGCTCCCTGCAGTTCGTCGTGACGGGCGCGGGCCAGCTGCCCGTAGCTGACGACGGCCTCGATGCTGCCGCCGTGCTTGCGCAGCAGACGCTCGTAGGCGGCCAGGCGCGCTTCGACCCCTTCCAGGGTCGGCTCCAGCCCCGGCACGTCGAGGTCGCCGAGGGCGTCCAGTGCCTGCTCGCAGTAGCCCCGCAGCTCGCCGCCCAGCTCCTGCGCCTCCAGGGCCAGCGTGCGCAGGCGTCCGGCCAGCTCGTCCAGGCGCGGGTCG
The DNA here is from genome assembly GCA_963697795.1 of uncultured Solirubrobacteraceae bacterium. Taxonomy (GTDB): domain Bacteria; phylum Actinomycetota; class Thermoleophilia; order Solirubrobacterales; family Solirubrobacteraceae; genus Palsa-744. The sequence goes on from OY969097.1 coordinate 334,166, forward strand.
ACGCCGTCGAGTGAGTCCATGCCGCCCGCCGCGAGCGCCAGCAGCTGGGCAGCGCCGGGCCCTTCGCCCTCCGGCACGAGCGCCTCCGCGGCGCCACCGGCGGCCGCCTGCAGGGCGTCGGCCCGTCGCAGCCGCTCGCGGGCGCCCAGCAAGCGCTCGTGCTCCTCCGCGTCCGGTTCCAGGGCATCGATCTCGCGCAACTCGTGCTCGAGCAGCCCCAGCTCGCGCTCGCGGCTGCTCGCCAGCTCGCCCAACTCCGCCAGGCGGCCTTCCAGCCGGCGCACGCTCTCGTGGGCTGCGGCGGACTCGCCCAGCCGCCGTGCCTGCTCGGGGCCGCACAGGCCGTCGAGGATCTGCAGCTGGGCGGCGCTCAGCGTCAGGCGCCTGTGCTCGTGCTGGCCGTAGAAGGACAGCAGCAGCCCGCCGAGGTCGCGCAGGTCCGAGACGTTGGCCGAGCGCCCGTTCACGTACGCGCGGGTGCGCCCGTCGGCGCCGACCCTCCTGGCCAGGACGATCTCCCCCGCGTCGGGGCTGATCCGCTCGCGCAGCTCCCCGGGCAGCTCGGCGGGCAGGTCGAAGACGCCCTCGACGTAGGCCTCGCCGGCGCCGGGGCGGACGATGCCCGTCCGGGCCCTGCCGCCCAGCAGCAGGTCCAGGGCGTGGGTGAGGACGGTCTTGCCCGCCCCCGTCTCCCCCGTCAGCACGTTCAGGCCCGGGCCGAATCGCAGCTCGGCCTTCTCGATCAGCAGCAGGTTCTCGACGCGTAGCTCTTGGAGCATCCCCGGGGGTCTAGCAGCGGGCTCCGACGGATCGCCGCGGAGGCAGGCTTGCGCCCAGGACTGGCGGGATCGCCCCCTGCCCTGCATAATCAGGCGTCAGGGCGGTAGGGAAGCCGCCCCCGCTTAGACTCAGCAGGTCAAGGGGCATGGTCGCCAGCGACTCCACTTCAAGCTTCAGTGCGCCCGGACCGGGGGCTTTCGAGTGGCCCGGTCCCGTCGCCCTGGACGAGCGCCTGACGGAGGAGATCGCACGCTGCGAACGCCATGGCACGCAGCTGAGCTGCCTGCTGCTGGTCGTCGAGAACCTGGACGAGATGGCGGGCGAGCACGGCACGGAGCTGCGCGAGCAGACCCTCGCCTACATGGCGGGCGCCCTCAGCAAGGAGCTGCGCCGCTTCGACCGCGTCGGCATGCCCAGCGACCGGGAGGTCCTGATCCTGCTGCCCGGCGCCGACAGCCCGCGCGGGGAGGTCGTCGCCCGCAGGGTCCTGGACCGCCTGAGGGCCATCAAGGTGGAAGCCAGAGGGCAGCGTCAGGCGCTGCGGGTCGCCGTCGGACTGGCAGCCTGGCAGCCCGACACGAGCGCCCGGCAGCTGATCGAGCGGGCCCGGGCGGCGGCCCGCCGCTCCCGCGGCGGCGACAACGGCCAGGCCCCGGGGACGGCCGCACACTGAAGCCGACATCGCCGCCTTCATAATTGAAGGCCGGTGCTGAGTGGATCTGAGCTGTGGCTGCTTCGCCTGATGGCCGATCGCGGCCTCGCGCTGCTCGACGCCACGACGCTGCTGCTGATCATCGAGGAAAAGGGCGAGCTGAGGGTGGCGGGCGCCAGCGGCGCCCCCGTGCGGCTGCGCACCGTGGCCGTCGCAGGCTCCGCCCTGGGCGCCCTCTACCAGGAGGGCCGCTCACTGGCGCTGGAGCGCCCCCGCGGGCAGGAGGCCGCCTTCCTGCACGAACTGGGGTTGGAGGCGCGCTCGGTGCTGGTCGAGCCGTGGAGCATGGAGGGGCACGGCGGCGGCCTGGTCGTCGCCCTGCGCCGGGACGGCAGCTTCAGGGGCCCCGACAAGCAGGCCCTCGCGTCCTTCGCCCAGAGCGTCGCGGTCAGGCTGAAGGCGGAGCGCAACGTGGAGATTGAACGCCTGCGCTACGGGATGGAGGCGCGCGAGCGCGAGCGGACCCGCTGGGCGCGCGAGATCCACGACGAGAGCATCCAGGGCATCGGCGCCCTGCGCCTGCAGCTGGCCAACGCCCGCGACCTGCAGGACCGCGAGGCGCTGGCGGCTGCCGTCGACACGGTCCTGGAGGGCCTGGCCAACGAGGTCGACGGCCTGCGCCACCTGATCACCGAGCTTCGCCCCGCCGCCCTGGACGACCTCGGCCTGCCCGCGGCCCTCGAGGCCCTGGCCCGCCGCGCCCAGGCGATCGACGGGCTGGACGTCAAATGCAGGATCGAGTTCGGCCGCGACCTCGACGACGCCCCCGAGGGCGGCGGGCGCCTGGACCCGGAGCTCGAGAGCACCATCTACCGGGTCGTGCAGGAGGCCCTGACCAACGTCAGCCGTCACGCCGAGGCCACGGAGGCGACGATCGCCATCACCGGCGGGGACGGCTACGTCAGAGCCTCCGTCACGGACAACGGCAAGGGCATGCCCGACATGGCCCGCCTGGGCCCGCGCGAGGACGGCGGCGGCTTCGGCACGGGCGGGATGCGCGAGCGGGCCGAGCTCGTCGGCGGCGAGCTGGAATGGCTGCCCGCGCCGGGCGGCGGCACGACCGTGATGCTGACTGTCCCCCTGGCGGGCAGGCCGGCCGTCGGGACGGCCGCCTGAGCGGTCAGCCCTCGGCCGACCCCTCCTCATCATCCTCATCGTCATCGCCGCGGGCACCGCGAATCCAGTCGGCGAGCTGCTGACCGGCCGTACTGACCGACTCGCCCGCATCACGAAAGGCGTCGCGGATGCGCTCGGAGTAAAAGGCGACGGCGTCGCCGCCGTCCGCACGCGGGTCGACAGGATCGCCGCGGCGGATGTACTCGCCGCCGGAGACGATGCGGTCGTACTCGCCCGAGCGGACCCACTCCATCAGCTCGTGCGTGCGCTTGACCGGCATCGGGTGGGTCACGCCGAGGTCGAGCATCAGGCGCGTCAGGCGCTCCAGCCCGCCCCCCTTCTCCTTGTAGTCCAGGCCCTGCTTCATGAAGGCGTCGAGGTCCAGCTCGGAGACCATCGCCCCGCCCGCCACCGACATCAGCGTGCGGCAGACGACCAGCGGGTCGCGGGTCACCAGGGCAGCGGCCCGGTCCGCGCTCAGCTCCGTCGCCCTGCCCCACTCCATCAGCGCCGTCCTGACCGGCACCAGCGGCAGCGGCAGCCGCGCGCTTCTGGTCATCAGCACCAGGATCTCCAGAGCCGTCCTGTAGAGCTGGTGGTCGGACAGGATGTGCGCCGCCTCGTGAGCGAAGACGGCCCGCCGCTGGGGCGTGTCGAGCAGGCTCACGAGCTCCGACTGCACGACCACGATCGGCTGCTTGGCCCCGATCGCCATCGCGTTGGGCGTCGGGAACTGGCTCAGGTAGAGGTCCGGGACCTCGTCCATGTCGAGCGTCGCATAGGCGATCGCGTGCTCCCGCCAGACGTCCGGGAGCTGCTGCTCTGAGAGCCTGACCGCCGAGCCGAGGAAGGACTGTCGCAGCGCCCGCTCGTAGCCCAGCTCGATCAGCTTCCGGACGACTGTGTCGAGGTAGGGCACGGAGCCCAGTGCGGCGGTGGCGGCCCTGTCGGCCGGATGCTGGAAGGCCCGCGGGGAGATGTCCTTCAGCTGGTGACCCTCGGCGGGGAGGCTGGACATGACTCCAGGCTACATGAGCAGGACAGCTGTTCGAGCCACGCACGGGTGCGGGGCGCCGCTCGCTACGACCTACGCTGACGACAGTGTCCGACCCCTCACGAAGCACACGCGGATTACTTGAACGCCAAGCCCGCGAATACTTTCCTCGTCAGGTTGACGCGTGCGAGGAGTTCTTGACCTATGCCGCTGGCATGGTGGAAGGCGAGCAGTGGCGTGGCCGACCCATAAGGGATTCGGTGCTTACGGATCGGCTGATCGCGGCCGAGGGGGCGCGTGGCCTAAAGACATACAGGGGCTCGATTGACGCCGCGCTTGGCGGTTACGGTCCTCAAGCGGCGATGCTCAACCGCTCCCTATTTGAGGCGATGGTGAGTTGCTGGTGGGCATGTAAGAACCCTGAGCTCGCATCCGAACGATTCGAGCAGCACAGCGCTCACCAGCGCGCTCTGTGGAGTAAGCGCCTCTCGTCGATCGGTGACAGGCCTTTCTCCAATTTGCCATCTGCTGAGGAACAACGCAAGCTCGACAAGCTTTTCGGTCGGTGGGGCGACAGGCTGTGGTGCGGCATGCCGTTGCACGAGCTCGTCAAAGCCGTCGAAGACGAGTGGAGCCAGCCGGAGATCCTTCATGGCTTTTTCGCAATTGCCCACGCTGCGAACAATGAGACGCAGCACACAAGCGCGCGATCGCTGCTGAGCGGCATAGTCGAGGAGACGCACACGAACTTTCGACTTGACTCCGGTCCCAGCCTGTACGGCGTGGAGCAAGCCCTGCACGGAGCTCTGTGGTCGTTCGGCCACCTGTTGCGAGCGGTCGGCACTTACTTCGAGGTCGAAGGCTACGAAGATGTCGAGAGCACGCGTATGCGATGCGAGGCCGCGTTCCTGCCACTCGACGCACTCAACGTGGAGCAGAACCCCGGCCGAAACGACCCGTGCCCATGTGGCTCAGGTAAGAAGTTCAAGAAGTGCCACGGCAGTTGAGAAGCTCGACACTCTCCGCGCATCTCGGGCCCATTGTCCTCATGAGGCCCAGCGATATTTGAGTGGGCCTCAGATCATTGGCCTACTCCCTCGCGCCGTTTCGCGGCTGAGCGGGCCGAGGGCCAAGCCTGGCAAGGACGCAGGGAGCGAAGTGTGCGCTAGCACATGAGCGACCGAGGACGCCGCCAGGCGCCGGCGATCGGCCCGCTCAGTCGGTCAGGCCTGCCTTGCGGACATACGCCGTGATCTCCGCCCGCGATGAGAAGCCGAGCTTCTCGATCGCCCTGGCCCGGTAGGTCTTGACGGTCCGCTCTGCGACATTCAGGCGCTCGGCGATCTCGGGATTGGTGTAGCCGTTGGCGATCAGCTTGACGACCTCGCGCTCGCGCTCTGAGAGCACGACGGAGTCGCCGCCGGGATCGTCGGCTGTGGCCATCAGCGCCCCGAGGCGGGGGTGCAGGTAGTTGCCGCCCGCGACGGCCAGGCGGAAGGCCTGCAGCAGCTCGGCCGGCTCGGCCTCCTTCAGGACGTAGCTGCGTGCTCCCGCCCTCAGCGCCTGACGGGCGTACTCGGGATCCTCGCGCATCGTCAGGATCGCCACGGCCAGGGTCGGGTGGGCGATGAAGCAGGACGGCAGGGCACCGAGGCTGGACCCCCCCGGCATCGTCAGGTCGAGGGTCAGGAGGTCGGGCTTGTGCTCGCGCACGGCCTTGACCATCGAGGGGATGTCAGCCGCTTCGGCGATCACCTTGAACTCCTCTGGGTGGCGTTCGAGCACTGCCCGGATGCCGTCCCGGACGATCGTGTGGTCGTCGGCGATGATGACCTCGACGGGCCGGCCGACGCCGGGGGCGCCCTGATCCGTTGGCGTGACGTCTTGCATGCTCGACGAAACGTAGCGGCTGGGCTGGATCGATCCGGGCGCTCGACGGGAGTTCGACTGCAGGGCTCGACAGCCGAGACCGGCAGGCGCTACGGTCGCGCCCCGTGCGAGCTGTCATCGAGAACCGGCGCCTGCGGAGGATGGTGCTGGCCTACGGGGTCAATCGCCTGGGCACCTGGTTCGGGACGATCGCCCTGTCGCTGGCCGTGTTCGATCACACCCACAGCGCCCTCGACGTCGCCGCAGTGCTGATCGCGGCACAGGTTGTGCCGGCCTTCGTCGTGCCGGCCGTGATCGCCCGCGTGGAGGCTTCCCGCGGCCGCCACGAGCTGAGCGCCCTGCTCTACGTGGAGGCGGTCGCGATCGGCGCCGTCGCGGTGCTGCTGTCGCACTTCTGGCTGCCGGGGATCCTGCTGCTGGTTGCCGTGGACGGGACGGCCGCGCTGGCCGCCAACGCCCTGCTGCGCACGGAGCTGGCGGCGACGGCCAAGCGTGAGGTCGACGACGGCGGTGACCCAAACGCAGCCGAACAGCGGGTCAACGCCGTCGTCAACGTCGTCTTCTCGATCACGTTCGTCGCCGGCCCGATCCTGGCCGGCGTGACGACGGCGGCCGCGGGTGCCGCTGCGTCCCTGCTGGTCGACGTCGCCACCTTCCTGATCTGCGGCACGCTGCTGCTGGACCTTCACCCCCATGTCGAGGAGGCCGGCGGGGAGTCGGTGGCGACCCGCCTGAGGGCGGCCTGGCGGCACGTCCGCTCTGTCCCCTCCCTGCGCGCCCTGCTGATCGCCCAGGGGGTCGGGCTGATCTTCTTCGAGTCGGCCGTGCCGATCGAGGTCGCCTACGCCAAGCGCACGCTGCTCTCCGGCGACCGCGGCTACGGGCTGCTCGTCACCTGCTGGGGGGTCGGCGTCGTGCTGGGCAGCGTCATCTTCGCCCGGGCCGGCACGCGCTCGCTGACCGCCATGCTGGCCGGCGGCACGCTGGCCATCGGCGCCGGTTACCTGGGCTTCGCGGCCGCCCCGTCGCTGACTGTGGCCGCGGGCGCCGCCGTCGTCGGGGGGATCGGCAACGGCGTCCAGTACGCCCCCGTGATCAGCAGCCTGCAGCGCCTGACCCCGCCGGAGCTGCACGGGCGGGTGATGGGCCTGCTGGAATCGATCAGCGCCGTGGCCCCGGCGTTGGGGTTGGCCCTCGGCGGGACGCTCGTTGCGGTCGGCTCGCCCCGCCTGGCCTTCGCCGTCGTCGGCGCCGGCGCCGCAGCTACCTCGCTTGCCTTCACCCGCGTCCGCTTTCACGACGGCGGCGCCGCGCAAGGGCTCCCCGCGGCCGAGCCGGCTCCGTAGGCGGGGGAACACCGCCGGGCCGCGGAGCGCCGGCGTCTGCGGCTGCACGTTCGCGCCCATCTGCCCCTTTAGGACGACGCCGGGACGGTCGTTAAGGACTACAGAAGCGATGAACGCGTCATCTGTCATCCGGGCGCTGTGGTGGGCGGTCGAGGCTGCGCTCGTGGCCTGCTCGCTGCTGGTCCTCTGTCTGTCCTCCACGGGGGAATGGCAGCCGCTGCTGCTGCTCGCGATCCTGGCCGCCATCTACCTCGCCGGGGACCGCATGAGCTCTGTCGTCCGGGATGGCCTGCTGACGCCCGCCCACAGCGCGATGGTGCTGGCCATGTGCCTGCTCGGGCCGGCTCCCGCCGTCGCCTTCGGGCTCACTGCGGCAATCGCCAAATCGGCGCTGCGCAGGCTTCCCGCCTCCCAGTGGCTGGCCAACCTCGCAGCCCTGGGCAGCTGCGGGCTGGTCGGGGGGGTGATCGCCAGGGCCGTCGTCGGCAGCGCCGACGCATCGGGGCACCACGCGGCCGTCGTCGGCGCCACCTTCGGGCTGCTCGTCTTCGCAGTCTCCTTCCTGACGATCTTCGTCAACTTCGCCGTGATCGCGATCGACGTGCGCGTGGAAGACGAAAGCGCCCTCATCCGCCAGTTCAGGGACGCTTTCCTGCCGCTGATCCCTGGCCATCTGACCTCGGGCGTGCTGACGGCTCTGATGGCTGTCGCCTACACGAACCTGGGAACGCTCGTGCTGCTGTGCGGTGTGCTCGTGCTCGGGGTCTTCCACTACCTGATCGGCGCGCTGCTGCGCTCGGAGGAGCGGGCCGACCAGCTCGAAGCCCGCAGCATCCACCTCGCCAACATGCAGCTGGGGGTGCTCTCGATGCTGATGGACGCCCTGGCCCTGCGCGACGCCGAAACCAGCCGCCACACGACGGCCGTCGCGCGCTACGCCCGCGCCCTGGCCGAGGAGATCGGCTGCGACGAGGAGGAGCGGGAGGTCATCCACACGGCAGCCCTGCTGCACGACATCGGCAAGTTCACCTGGTCGGACCGGATCTTGCACCCCGAACAGCTGACGGACGCGGACTGGGAGGTGATCCGTCGCCACCCACAGGACGGCGCAGCCCTCGTCGGCAAGCTCGACGGCTACGGCCCGGTGGCGGACGCGATCCTCTACCACCACGAGCGCGTCGACGGCGGCGGCTACCCGGCCGGGCTGATCGCAAGCGAGATCCCGCTGGCCTCCCGCGTCATCGCGATCTGCTCGACCTTCGACACGATGATCTCGCGGGAAACGACGGGACCGCGCATGAGCGTCGAGGACGCTCTGGCCGAGTTGCGCAACATCGCCGGCCGCCAGCTCGACGCCGAGCTGGTCGAGGCCTTCGTGACGATGGTCCAGCGCGAGGGCCCGGCCTTGCTGGAGTCCTCCGGCGACCACGCGACCGAGCTGGACCTGGCCAGCCGCGTGCGCAAAATGGTCACGATGCGCTCTTAGCGCCCGGTCGTTAACGACGGAAACGCCCGAGCGGCGACCCTTCTCACCGGACTTCGGGCGTCCCCGTCAGGCCGCTTGCTCCGGCCTTCTGAAAGCTACCGGGAGTAGTTCCTGGAGTAGTTTTCCACAGTGTTTCCTCCTGTCCTCCGGCCGTGATGTGGACCGGGTGATCACGGCTGTCTCCATCCAAGAGCAGCCCGCCACTCGAATGAGTAGGTTTGTCCAGGATAACGTAGAGATGTCCCGAAAGTCCAGATTTGGGACTCTTTGTGCAGGATTGCTTGCAGCGTGCTGTCTGCAGCCTGCGAGCAGGAGGAGATCGGTGGGGTGCCGCGACGCAGGCGCCCAACCCGCCTCGGGTCGGCGAAAACGTCCACAAACCTCAGCGGCGCTCAAGCCGGCGGGCCTTCTTGACGAAACAGAGGGCGACCGGGGCCGTAGCCAGGCCCACAGCGAACCGATCCGAGGCCCACTGACATGCTCCAGTCGATCTCTCCCAGCGACCGCCAGATGGTCTTCACGAGCAGCCAGGCTGCCCACTACCTGGGGGTATCTCTCGCCACGATCCGCCGTTGGACCGACGCCGGGCACGTCGCCTGCTACCGCACCCCCGGCGGGCAGCGGCGCTTCTCCCGCGTTCAGCTCGACGACTTCATCACGGCCATGAGCCAGGAGGGCCCCGCCGGCGCCGTCGAGGCCTCCGCTCCCAGCGCCCGCGTCGCCTGAAGCGGCCGGGCGGTCAGAAGCGGCCGGGTCGCCTGAGCGACCTCAGCTGGCCAGCCGCCCGAACTTCTCGCGCAGGCGCTTGTAGAAGGACGACCCCGGCAGCTGCGCCAGGGTCGCCAGGTCCTTGGCGAAGGACGCGTGGATCGAGCTGTGGGCCGGTATCTCCCCGACGGGGCGCCCGTCGACGGCCACGTCCAAGGGCTCGTGGGAGAGGTTTCGGATCGTCAGCCTGTCGCTCGGCGCGGCGACCAAGGCCCGCGCGGACATCGAGTGGGGCGCGATGAAGGACACGACGAAGCCCTCGACGCCCCAGGCCATGACGGGCCCGCCGTTTGCCAGGTTGTAGCCCGTCGAGCCGGCCGGGGTGGCCACGACCAGCCCGTCGCAGCGCACGCTGCCCGCCTCCTCGCCGTCCAGGGAGTAGGCCAGGGCCGCCACACGCTCGCCGACCTTGCGGTGGATGGCGACGTCGTTGATGGCCGACAGCGTCCCCATCGGCATGTCCAGGCTGATCGCGGGCAGCCGCAGCAGCTCGAAGTCGCCGTCCAGTGCCCTGCGCACGCCGGCCGCCACGTCGTCTGGCTCGACCGTCGCCAGGAAGCCGATCTCGCCGAAGTTGACGGCGAAGACAGGCACGCTCGTGCCGGCGTAGTGCTGCAGGGCACGCAGGATCGTCCCGTCGCCGCCCAGCACGAAGCACAGCTCGACCTCGCGCTCGAGCTCCGCGTCCAGCTCCAGGCCGGGGCCCGGCTGCAGTTGCAGCTTGGCCGTCTCCTCTGGGTCCAGCCGCAGCGTGACCCCCGTCGCCCGAGCCTGCTCGTGGAGCTCCCGGAAGGCCGGCATGACGTCCTGCACGCGCCGGTGGGTGAAGACCGTCATCTCCCTCACGGCTCCACCTCCGCGACCATCGCCGCCAGGTCCTGCTCGGGCCGGGCGCGGGCTCCCTCGGCCAGCCACACGAACGTCTCGAGGTTGCCCTTCGGGCCGGGCAGCCCGGAGCAGAAGTAGCCCAGCACGGACTCGCCCAGCCCCGCTGCCGCCTGCCCCACGGAGACGAGCGCGTCCCTGCGGGCGGCGGCGTCGCGCACGACGCCGCCCTTGCCGACCCCCTCCCTGCCCACCTCGAACTGCGGCTTGATCATCGCCAGGACGTCGTGACGGGACTCCAGGCACGCCAGCACGGCGCCCAGAACCTTGCTCAGGGAGATGAAGGACACGTCGATCACGGCCAGGTCCGCAACCTCGTCGAGGCCCACCTCCCGTAGCAGCTCGGGCCTGAGGCTGCGGGCGTTGGTCCTCTCCAGGACGGTCACCCGCGGGTCGCTGCGCAGCCTGTAGTCGAGCAGCCCGTAGCCGACGTCGACAGCCGCCACGCGGCGGGCTCCCCGTTGCAGCAGGCAGTCGGTGAACCCTCCCGTGGAGGCTCCCACGTCCAGGGCGACGCGGCCGGCCACCTCCAAGCCGCTGGCGTCGAGGGCGTTGGCCAGCTTGATCCCACCCCGGGAGGCGAACTCCGGCCCCCGCCTGACGGCGATCGTCTCGGCCGGGTCGATCATCTCCCCCGGCTTCTCGGCCCTGCGCCGGCCGTGGCCGACGAGAACCTCGCCGGCCATGACGGAGGCGGCGGCGCGGCTGCGCGAGGGGAACAGTCCGCGCTCGGCCAGCAGGGTGTCCAGACGGCGCTTGCCCATCCCCGGAAACCCTTGCACACAAACGACCCGCTGCCCAGGCGTGGATGTGTGTGTGCCATGTCACACAGATCCAGCTGGGCCATGGGCAGTATGTGGGGTGATCGAGAGTGCAGCACAACCTCTCCTGAATCCCTCCTCCCCGAAGCGGCCCGCTCTCCCCGGCGGGCCGTTTCTTTTGGTGGACGAGACGCATGATGCCTGGCCGGCGCGAGCACCTGGCCTGAAGGCCGGCGCGACCGATTCAGGCGCCGACGATGGCCGAGCCCGAGCGGGGGCCGGCTCCGATCGCAGCGGCGACCCGCTCGGCGATCCTGGCGCCCGTGAAGCCGACCTCCTCGTGCAGCAGCGCCGGCTTGCCGTGGGTGACGTAGCGGTCGGGCAGGCCCACCCGGATGATCCGGGTCCCACCCGCCCCGGCGATGCCGGTGTCGTTGAGGGTCTCCCAGACGGCCGAGCCGAAGCCCCCGGCCAGGACGCCCTCCTCGACGGTCACGAGCAAGTCGTGCTCGGCCGCCAGCTGGGCCATCAGGCCCGCGTCGATGGGCTTTGCGAAGCGCGCGTCGGCGACGGTCACGGCGATGCCCATGTCGCTGAGCTCCTCGGCCGCCTGAAGGGCCTTGCCGACGCCCGTCCCGTAGCCGATCAGGGCCACGCGCCGGCCGTCCGCCTCGGGCTCGGCCTGCAGCAGGATCTCCCCCGTGCCGATCTCGATCGGCTCTCCCTGCTCGGGCAGCTCGACGCCGAAGCCCTCCCCGCGGGGATAGCGCAGGGCGATCGGCCCGTCGTGCTCGAGGGCCGTGCGCAGCATGTGCTTGAGCATGGCCTCGTCGCGGGGAGCCATCAGGACCAGGTTCGGCAAGCAGCGCATGTAGGCGATGTCGAAAACCCCGTGATGGGTCGGGCCGTCATCACCCACCAGGCCGGCCCGGTCCATCGCGAAGACAACGTTCAGGCGCTGCAGGCAGACGTCGTGGACGATCTGGTCGTAGGCCCGCTGCAGGAAGGTCGAGTAGATCGCGACGACGGGCTTGATCCCCTCCAGGGCCAGACCGGAGGCGAACAGGACGGCCTGCTGCTCGGCGATGCCGACGTCGAAGTAGCGCTCCGGCATGGCCTTCTGCAGGATGTTCAGACCCGTCCCGGAGTTCATCGCGGCCGTGATCCCGACGACCCGCTGGTCGCGCTCGCATTCCTGCACCAGGGCGTCCCCGAAGACCTGCGTGTACTGCGGCGCGGGAGCGGTGGCAGGTTTGGCGGCGGGACGGGTCGGAGCTCCGTTTAGGATCGACTTGGGCTTGGCGGCGTGCCACTTCTCCATGCCCTCCAGGCCCCCGTCCTCGGCAGGCGCGAAGCCCTTGCCCTTGACGGTCGCGATGTGCACGACGACGGGACGTTCGGCCGCCAGGGCCTCCCTCAGCGCCGCCCGCAGCGCCTTGACGTCGTGGCCGTCGATGACGCCCATGTAGGCCCAGTCGAGCTCCTCCCACCACAGCCCGGGCGCCCAGAAGGCCTTGATGGACTCCTTCAGGTGCGGGCCCAGGCGCTCGAAGGCGGCGCCGATGCCTCCCGGCAGACGGGCCAGGCCGCCCTCGATGTCCGAGCGGGCGTGCCACAGCTTGGGATTCAGGCGGACCCTGTTGAAGTAACGCGACAGGGCCCCCACGTTGGGGGCGATCGACATGCCGTTGTCGTTGAGGACGACGACGATCGGCGTGCCCAGGCCGCCGGCCTGCCCGATCGCCTCGAAGGCGACGCCGCCCGTCATGGCGCCGTCGCCGATGACAGCCACGACCTTGCCGTCGTCCTTGCCTGCCGCCTGGCGCATGCCCTCCTTGATGCCGACTGCGTAGCCGATCGAGGTGGAGGCGTGACCGGCGCCCATGATGTCGTGCTTGGACTCGGCCATCGAGCAGAAGGGGGCCAGGCCGCCATACTGGCGGATCGTGGCCAGCTGCTCGCGGCGACCCGTCAGGACCTTGTGGGGGTAGGCCTGGTGGCCGACGTCCCACAGGATCTTGTCGCGGGGGGAGTCCAGCAGCGAGTGCAGGGCGACTGCCAGCTCGCAGGTGCCGAGGTTGGCGCCGAAGTGCCCGCCGATCTCCCCGACGGTGTCGATGATGTGCTCGCGCACCTCCTGGGCCAGCTGCGCCAGCTCCTGCTCTGAGAGGCCGTGCAGATCCTGGGGGCCGTCGATCCCGTCGAGAAGGCTCATGAGGTCCTCGTGTAGATGAAGTCGGTTATGTCCCGCAGCTCGGCTGTCGATGCGGAGCCGGCCGGCGCCTGCGACTGCACGGCCACATCCGCCAGGGCCGCCCTCGCCGTCTCGTGGGACTGCGCCGCCAGCTCCCTGGCACGGTCGATCCCGAACTCGCTCACGTACGTGCGCTTTCCGTGGCGCTCATCGCTTCCTTGTGGCTTTCCAAGTGCATCGTCGGTGCCGATCACGTCGAGGATGTCGTCGACGATCTGGAAGAGCACCCCCAGCTCTGCCGCGAAACGGCGGAAGGGAGCGGCGTCGGGCCCGTCGACGGCACCCGTCAACAGTAGTACGCACAGCACGGAGGCGCCGATCAGACGTCCAGTCTTCAGCTCGTGCACGCGGCGCACCGCCTCGGCGCCGGCCGAGGAGGGCTGGCGGATGTCGGCGTACTGGCCCCCCACCATGCCGTTGACTCCCGTCGCTCCGGCCAGCTCCGCGGCGGCCGCCAGGAGACGCTCGGGCTCGGCCCGCTGGTGGGTAAGCAGGTGCCTGAAGGCCTCCGCGTAGAGGCCGTCGCCGGCCAGGATCGCGACGCCCTCGCCGAACTTGACGTGACAGGTCGGCTGGCCGCGGCGCAGGTCGTCGTCGTCCATCGCCGGTAGGTCGTCGTGGATCAGCGAGTAGGTGTGGATCAGCTCCAGGGCCGCCGCCAGCGGCAGCATCTCCCCCCGCTCCAGCCCGAGCGCTCCGGCCGTGGCCAGCGCCAGCACCGGGCGGATGCGCTTGCCGCCCGCCAGCAGCGAGTAGCGCATGGCCTCCTCCAGGCCGGCCGTGATCGGCTCCTGCGAGAAGGTCATCCCCTCCAGGTAGCCCTCGACCTCTCGGCGGAGGTGCTCCGGGTAGGTGGCGCTCACGCTGGAACCGGGCAGGCGCCTACAGGAGGCTGTCCTGTCCGGGCGCCAGGCTCGATTCCCACCCACCCGCCTCGGCTCGCGTCAGCTGCTCCAGCTCGGACGCAGCCTGGGTCGCCAGGGCGGCACAGTCCTCGACCAGCGTCGCCGCCGCGTCGGGCGACAGCTCGCCCGAGCGAAGCTGCTCCGCCGCGCGGCCCAGGCGGGCGATCATCTCGTCTAGGCGCTCGACGCTGCTCATCTCGTGCCCGCATTCTCGCGCACCTCGCGCAGAACTGCCGCCAGGACGCCGTTGACGAAGCCCGGGGCCTCCGATCCGCAGAACGTCTTGGCGCTTTCCACGGCCTCCTCGATGGCCCCCTCCGGGGGGATCGGCTCGTCGGCCGGGGCCGCATCGGGATGCAGGATCTCGATCAGCGCGACCCTCATGATCGAGCGCTCCAGGGGCTGGATGCGCTGCACAGACCAGCCATGGGCGTGGCGGTCGATGACCTCGTCCAGCTCCTCCGCCCTGTCAGCCGCCGCGTGGGCCAGCGCCCGTGCGAACAGCGAGGAGTCCGAGCCCAACGTCTCGGCCAGGGGCCTGCCGGTCAGGTCGTGCTGGTAGAGCGCGAAGACCGCCCTGCGCCGTTGCTCGCTGCGACGCATTCAGGCCCGCGCGACGTACTCGCCGGAGCGCGTGTCGACGCGGATCATCTCGCCCGGCTCGACGAACAGCGGCACCTGGATGACGGCGCCCGTCTCGAGCGTCGCGGGCTTCGTGCCACCGCCGGACACGGAGTCCCCCCGCAGCCCCGGGTCGGCCTGCGTGACCTCCAGCTCCACTGCGCTCGGCAGCTGCACGTCGGAGGGCTCGTTGTCGATGAACAGCACGTCGACCTCGCTGCTCGGCTTCATCCACCGCAGCGGCTCGGCCAGGGTCGACTCGGGCACCGCTATCTGCTCGAAGGACTCGCTGTCCATGAAATGAGCATCGGCGCCGTCCGCGTAGAGGAACTGCATCTTGCGCGACTCCGTGCGCACGTCGCGGAACTTCTCGCCGGCCCTGAAGGTGCGGTCGATGACGTTGCCGTCGGATGCCCGGCGCAGCTTCGTGCGCACGAACGCCCCGCCCTTGCCGGGCTTGACGTGCTGGAACTCGAGGATCTTGTAGATCGTCCCCTCGACCTCGATGTGGTTGCCGTTTTTGAATTGGTTGGTGCTGATCAGGGTGAATCAGTCCTTCTGGAGCCGAATATCGATGTCGTTGCGGCCGCGCGAGCCCTCATCACGGCCGGATCACGATAGCGCTCGGATGCTGCGTGGACCCGCTACGACTCATCTCCGACTACACCCCACTCCCCAATTGCACCAGACGCCCCTCTTGAGCCGCAGCCGCCGTCAGACCTCCGTCGAGCGTGACCAACCCGACATCCAGCCGACGAGCGAGCGCCGGCGGCCAGGACGACTACCACCTGAGCATCCCCCGCTAGTGGTATGATGTTCCGCATGGGCACGATCGCTTGGCGCGTCGGTGATCTCGCGGCACAGAAGGGATTGGGCACCCGGCGACTTGCACAGGCAGCCGGCCTCGACGAGAAGACCGTCCGCAACATCGTCGCCGGGCGCGCCACGCGCGTGGACCTCGACACGATCGCACGACTGTCCTCCGCCCTGGATGTCGCACCAGGCGCCCTGTGGACGAGCGAACCAGACCCGGCACATGCATGGCTTGCTGCAGCTGGAGCAGCAGGTCAGGCTCAACACGGCGAGCTGGAGGAGGTCCTCACGGGCGACCAGCCGGACGTGTTCGACACGGCCCTGGAGCGGGCGACACGGCCGCTGTGAGTCGCTGCTACCTCGACACGAACTTCCTCTATGCACATCTCAGGTCGAAGCCCGCGAGCGCGCCAGACCCGATCGAGGCCTGGCGCGGGTCAGTCCTGGCTGAGGTATCCAGCGATGGCGGCGTCATCAGCGCGCTCGTCCTCGACGAGCTCGCCTACAGGCTCATCCTCGCCTGGCTGCGAGACGACGGCGTAGAGGATCCCCTCTCCAGATACCGGGCTGAACCGCAGGCGACCATGCACGCGGTGGCGCGCCGCCTGACGGCAACCTGGCGGACAGTCGAGTCCCTGTCCCTCGAGCTGTACCGGACCGATCACGCGGTCGTCGCTCAAGCCCAGGCACTCATGGCACGACCCGGTCTCAGCCCCCGAGACGCCTTTCACGCCGCCCATGCTCTCGCGGCAACGTGCAGCCTGATCGCCAGCGCCGACATCGCCTTCGATCGGGTTCGCGGGCTCACTCGCCTTGCGCCATGAGCTACACGTTCTCCTGCAGCGTCTGTCAATGGCGCCATCTGTACGAATATCTGGATTCAGCGCTCATTGACTGATCGTCAGCAGCCGACACAGGCGACGTGGGTCTGCTGATCAGCTACATCCTGGGCGCGGCGAGCGCCACCGTTCTGATCGTCGTCGTGCTGCGACGCCAGTCTGACGGCGATCCGGCGCTCTCCGACGCACTTGGCGAGCTGCGGGGGCTGCTGACCGGCCTGAGCAGTCAGCAGGAGAAGCTGGTGAGCGAGGCCACACAATGGAACCAGCTGCTCGGCCATGCGGGTGAACGCGGTCATTGGGGAGAGCTGACATTGCAGAACCTCATAGAGGCTGCAGGCCTGCGGGAGCATGTGGACTTCGACGTACAGGTCCACGTCTCCGATGGGGAACAGGCAGGGCGACCGGATCTCGTGCTTCGCCTGCCCACCGGCGGGTCGCTTCCCGTCGACAGCAAGGCGATCTGGAGCGCGTACCAGGACAGCCTTGAAGTGGACGATCCGAGCGTCCGCGAGGAGCTGCTGAGCAAGCACGCTCGCAACGTTCGTTCAAGCGTGCAGGCGCTTGCCCAGAAGACATACTGGTCTCAATTCGCTCGTGCACCTGAGATCGTCGTCCTCTTCATCCCGTCGGAGGCCGCGTTCGCCGCTGCGGCCGCACACGATCCCGATCTGCTGGCCTACGCCATTCAGCAGCGGGTGGCGATCACAACCCCCAGTACCCTGTTCGCTCTGTTGCAGGTGGTTGCCGTCGGATGGCATCAGGCCGAGCTATCGACGAATGCCGAGGAGATCCGTAGGCTGGGAAGTCAGCTGGTCAAGCGTCTCACTGGCGTCACCGAGAAGCTGGCGAAGGCGTCCCGTGGCCTCGACTCGGCCGTCCGTGCTCACAACGAGGTCATCGGCTGCTTCGAGAGCACGCTGCTCAACACCGCACGTCGGATGGGCGATCTCGGCGTTGCGGGCGGATCCGGTCTCACATCACCCCAACTGGCGACAGTGAGCGTGCGGGAGCCCCACAACGGCAACGCCGATAACTCGCTGAGCACACCTGCATGACCGCCCCTGCACGGACGCGTCCGCCCCGGAGGGCGGCACCCCTGCCTGCCCGCTGGTTCGCAGCAGGTCTCCTGCCGCCGCGCATCGCAGCACGCTGGAACCACCTGCCCTAGCTCAGCCACGCCGAGATCTCCTGGAGGGCGCCCGGCACGACGTAGTAGTAGGCCCACAGGCCGCGGCGCTCGGAGTTCACGATCCCGGCCGCTCGCAGCTTGCCCAGATGATGGGAGAGCGTCGGCTGGGATATATCGAACAGCGGCACCAGCTCGCACACGCAGACCTGCCCGGCGTGCTTGCGCAGCACGTCGACCAGCTGCAGGCGGACCGGGTCGCCCAGGGCCTTGGCGACCTCAGCCATGCGCGTCGCCTGCTCCCGCTCCACCTCCGGGTACACGACAGGCTCGCAGCAGCGCTCCCCCGCCGCACGCTTCTGCTTGGGCGCAAGCTTCAGATCGACAGTCATCAATCTACATATATCTATTGAAGCAACATCTGTCAATGCAATAGGATCGCGCCGTGGACAGCCCTCCCCTCCCCCGCCGGCTGCTCGCCGAGCTGCTCGGGTCGGCCTTCCTGGCAGCGCTCGTGATCGGCTCGGGCATCGCCGCGCAGACGCTCTCGCCGGGCGACGTCGGCCTGGAGCTGCTCGAGAACGCAGCCGCCACGGCAGCGGGGCTGGCCACGATCATCCTCATGTTCGGCCCCGTCTCGGGCGGACACTTCAACCCTGTCGTCTCGCTCGCCGACGCGGCCTTCGGCGGCCTGTCCTGGCGCGACGCGCTCGCCTACATACCGACGCAGACAGCCGGCTGCGTTCTCGGCGCCGTCACGGCCAACGGCATGTTCGCCCTCGCGGCAGTGACGATCTCGACCCACCATCGCGCCTCGCCCGCTCACCTTCTCTCCGAGGCGATCGCCACGGCCGGCCTCGTCCTGGTGATCTTCTCCCTCGCCCGGACCAGACGCTCGCAGGCGACGCCGGCCGCCGTCGGCGCCTACATCGGCGCCGCCTACTTCTTCACCAGCTCGGCCGGCTTCGCCAACCCCGCCATCAGCCTCGGGCGCATCTTCTCCGACACCTTCGCCGGCATCGCGCCCTCCTCCGTGCCGACCTTCGTGCTCGCGCAGCTGCTCGGGGGACTGCTCGCCGTGCTCGCGATCAAGGTCCTCTACCCCGGCGTCACGCCCGCCGATGCCGCGGAGGTGCTGCTCCCCCACGCCGAACGCCCGGAGACCGCGGGCGCCCCCGCCCCGATCTAGATGGCGAGCGTGCTGTTCGTGTGCCTGCACAACGCCGGGCGCTCACAGATGAGCCAGGCGCTGTTCGAACGCGCCGCCGCCGGCAGGCACGAGGCGGCCTCCGCCGGCACGACCCCAGCCGAGCACGTGCACCCCGAGGTCGTCGAGGTCATGCGCGAGCTGAACATCGACCTGGCCGGGCGCGAGCCCCGACTGCTCACGCGCGAGCTCGCCGAAAGAGCCGACGTCGTCGTCACGATGGGCTGCGGCGACGCCTGCCCCTACATCCCCGGCAAGCGCCACCTCGACTGGGACCTGCCAGATCCCAAGGGAAGGCCGATCGCCGAGGTGCGCGCGACGCGCGAAGTCATAGGGGAGCGCGTAACCGAATTGGTGGAAGAGCTCGACGACATGTGATCCGCCGCGCCCTCTGCTCCGTAATGGCAGTTCACAACCCTCACCAAGGAGCCGAGATGAGCAGTCATATGTCAGACAATGCAATCACTCGCGGGCAGTTCTTCCGCAATGCCGGCAAGGGCGGGATCGTGCTGGCAACCAGTGGCGGCGTCCTCGCGACCGTCACAAGCTCCGCCTTCGCGTCGAGCGCACCGACCGCCGGTGACATCGAAACCCTGCAGGCCGCATACACGGCGGAGAGCCTCGCCGTCTACGTGTACTCCGTGATCCTGAAGGACTTTCACACCTTCAAGCACCCCAAACTGGAAAACAAAGACTACTTCGAAGCTGCGCTGAAGAACGAGAAGGACCACAAGGCCTTCCTGGCTGAAGCTCTCGGCGCCAAGACACCCACCGGCCTGAAGTTCGTCGTCCCGGCCAGCGCAACCAGGACGGGCAAGTCGCTGCTCGCCACGGGCATCGCCCTGGAGACGGCCTTCGTCGAGGCCTACCTGGGCGCCGCGGAAACCTTCAGCAGCCAGGAACTGCGCACCGTCGCAGCCAAGGTCGCAGCCAACGAGGCGACCCACTTCAGCTTCATCGACGCCGAAGCCGGCGGGCACGGCGTGCTGCCCTCGCTCCCCAAGAGCGACACGATCCCCAACACGGTCAAGAAGCTCAAGCCGTTCCTCGCCTGAGCTCTCACACCCGACTCCTACTCAAAAGAGGTAACCATGTCACCCGAGACACAGCGGGAGGATCCCGCACGTGGCGGTGCGCTGCAGCGGCTCGTCGAAGACGACGTCTCCCGCAAGCGCTTCCTGAAGGCCCTCGGCGGCGCCGGGGCGGCAAGCTTCGGCGCCTTCGTCCTCGCCGCCTGCGGCAGCTCCAACAGCAAGACCGCCGCCACCTCCGGCGCCGCCGCCACGACCTCGAAAGCTGGAGGCTCCGACAGCGGCGACGTAGCCATTCTCAACTACGCCCTCACGCTCGAGTACCTGGAGAGCGAGTTCTACGAGAAGGTCGTGGCGGCCGGTCTCTTCAAGGGCAACGTCGCGGGCCTCGTCAAGGATTTCGGTGAACAGGAGAAGACGCACGTGGAAGCGATCGAGGGAGCCGTGCGCAAGCTCGGTGGCACGCCTGTGAGCAGACCCGAAGGCAAGTTCCCGATCGAAAGCGCGACCCAGGTCGCCGAGCTGGCCTACACGGTCGAGAACCTCGGTGCCGCCGCCTACCTGGGGCAGGCCGCCAGGATCCAGAACCCCGAAGTGCTCGCATCCGCCCTTGCGATCCACTCCGTCGAGGCCAGGCACGCCGCGACGCTCGGCACGCTCGTCAAGAAATCGCTCACACCCGACGGCGCCTTCGCCAAGCCGGCGGAGATGTCGGCGGTCCTGGCCGCCGTCAAGCCGTTCCTGGCCTAGCCGAAAAGAAAGGACAGAGAGATGACGACATCGGACATGGACCTGGAGCGCGCCCAGCCGGCGGCAGTAGAGATCGGCGGGATGACGCGCGCCGCCTTCGTCCTCAGAGGCGCATTGGCGGCCGGCGCCCTGTACGGGGCCGGGGCAGTCACACCCTTCGTCTCCGGGGCGCTCGCACAGGGTGGCGGAGGCGATCTGGAAGTGCTCGACTTCGCCCTGACGCTCGAGTACCTGGAGTCAGACTTCTACAACGTCAAGGCGCGTACGGTCGGGCTCAAGGGTCAGGCCAAGGCCTACGCCGGCCTGTTCGGCGAACAGGAGGCAGACCACGTCAACGCCCTTCAGGCCCTCATCAGGCAGATGGGCGGCAAGCCGGCAGCCAAGCCGACGTTCGTCTTCCCCGCCGGCGACGAAGTCTCCTTCCTGAAACTGGCCTCGCTTCTGGAGAACACGGGTGTCGGGGCCTACAACGGCGCCGCCCCTTCGCTGCACAGCAAGCAGGTGCTCGCAGCCGCTGGAGAGATCGTCCAGATCGAGGCTCGCCACGCCGCCGCGATCAACCTGCTGATAGGCGAAAGCCCCACCCCCGACCAGGGCTTCGACCGCCCCCTCACCAAGAGTCAGGTGCTGGCCAAGGCCGGCCCTCTCATCAAGAAGTGACGCACCACAACCTTCTCAAAAAGGAGAAAAGACCATGGGTCTCGACAACCCCCTTCACATCGCATTCCTGCTGATCGTCCTGCTGCTCGTGTTCGGCGCCAAGCGGCTCCCGGAGCTGGGCAGCTCGCTGGGCAACGGCATGCGCGGCTTCAAGGACGCGCTCAGCGGCGAGGGAACGCCGGCCGGCACCCTGTCCGCGGCAGCGACGTCAGACTCGCCCGCCGGCAGCGACGAGCGGTCCCACCAGACGGCCGAGCGGACCGTCGCATGAGCTCGGGCGGCGGCGAGCAGGAGCGGGGAGAGAGCCGGCCATGGCGGTAGCAGCCGCACGGCTCGGTCACGAGGAGCGGGCCAGCGTCGTCGAGCACCTCGACGAGCTGCGCACCCGCCTGATCGTCTCCCTGCTAACCCTCGCCGTCGCCTTCGGCGTCTGCATGTGGCAGAACCACGCCCTGCTGAACCTCGTCAACAAGCCCCTGACCGACCAGACCCGCAAGCAGGTCCAGGACGGCCACGGGCCGCTCGGCGCGACCTACACGCTGCAGCGCAGCACCCGCTCGCTGGCGGAACAGCTCCAGGTCGTGACTCGCGCCCTGGAGCGGCCCGGCAGCGGCGTCGACGCCACCACGCGCGCCGCCCTGGGCGCTGTCGGCCCCACCCTGACCGGCGACGTCAAGCGCCTGGCGGCCAACCCCGAAGGAGACCGGCCCGTCACCCTCGGCATCGGCGAGCCCTTCACCACCACCGTCGGGATCGCCCTGATCTTCGCCCTGATCCTCGCCCTGCCCGTCTTCCTCTACCAGCTCTACGGGTTCCTGATCCCCGCCCTGGCACCCGGGCAGGCCAGACAGGCCAGGCCGCTGATAGCCGCGATACCGGTCCTGTTCGCGGCGGGAGTCGTCTTTGGCTACCTGGTCGTGCTCCCCGCCGCAGTGCGCTTCCTGCAGAACTTCAACAGCGAACAGTTCAACGTGCTCGTACAGGCCAGCCAGTACTACCACTTCGCCGCCGTCACGCTGCTCGCCATGGGCCTCGTCTTCCAGATCCCGGTCGCGGTCCTGGCCGCCACCAGCGCCGGCGTCGTCACGCCCGACCAGCTCAGGCACAACCGCCGCTACGCGATCCTGTCCTGCGCGGCCGTGGCCGCCTTCCTGCCGGGCGACGCGACGACGCTGCTGCTCGAGACGGTGCCCCTCTACCTGCTGTTCGAGCTGAGCGTCCTGTTGGCCCGGCTGCTGGAGCGCCGCCGCCGCAGCTCCTCAAGGAAGGCCCCGATCGCGCCGATGTGAGCACATGCGGAGACTCCTCCGTGAGAACGCGCCGTGCGCGCTGGCGGCGCTGGCGGGATCCGCCCTGCTCGCCTGGCTGGGTCTGAAGTCCTTCGTCTGGAGCGACTACGAACTCGAACTGCTGCCGTCGGTGCAGGCGCTGACGCACGGCGACCTGCACCGCTTCCTGGCGCTGGCACCCGTCTACGGCGGATCGCTGATCGAGCGCTCGCCCGCGATCCTCCTGCCCGGCCTGTGGGGCGGCGGGCAGCTGGCCGTCTACCGTGCCCTGGCGGCTCCTGGCCTGCTCGCATGCGCCCTGCTGGCGGTGCTGCTCGTCGCCGGGATGAGACGTGCCGGCGCCTCGCGCCTGGCCAGGGGCACGGTCGTGGCGCTGTGCGTCTGCAACCCCGTCTCGCTGATAGCACTCGAATACGGCCATTCAGAGGAACTGCTGGGCGGGGCCCTGTGCATCTTCGCAGTGCTGCTGGCCGCACGGCCCGACCTTCAACGCCGTGGAGCGCTGCTGGCAGGCCTGGCGCTCGGGCTGGCGATCGCCGACAAGCAGTGGGCCATCGTGGCGGCGCCCGCGGTACTGCTGGCGGTGCCGACGGGACTTCGCCGCTGGTGCCTGCCGGCCGCCGCCATCTCCGCCGGCTGCGTGCTGGCGCCGCTGCTGCTGGCCGGCTCCGGAGGCTTCACGACCGCAACCGTGAACGTCGCCGGCGGCGTCCCCACGAGCCTCTTCGAGCCTTGGCAGGTGTGGTGGTTCCTGGGTCATCACGGGCTCGTGCCCAACCCGGAGGGAGCGGCCCGCGCCGGCTACAGGATCGGTCCCTCATGGGTCGAGCGCTACAGCCGCGACCTCGTCGTGGCGGGCGCGGGCGCGATCGGGGCAGCCGCCTGGGCCGGCCTCTCCGGCGGGCGCGCGGCTCGCAGCTCGGGCAGGCTGGACGCCCAGGGCGCCCTCTGCGCCCTGTCCCTGCTGCTGCTGGCGCGCTGCCTGCTGGACACCTGGGACGCCCTCTACTACCCCCTCCCCTTCCTGCTGGCCCTGACAGCCTGGGAAAGCACCAGGTCGCCGCTGCGCCCTCCCCTGCTTGCCCTGATCGCCAGCGCGCTCGTCTGGCTGCTCGTGGAAGTGCTGCACAGCCGCCTGTCGGGGGACGCCCAGTCGGCTCTGTTCCTGGCCTGGAGCGTGCCTCTGGCAGCCTGGCTGGCCTGGCGCCTGCGCGCCTACGTCCGCGCCGCCGCAGCCGCCGCCAAGACCTCTCAGGCGACTACGGTCAGCTCCTTGGTGAGACCCGTGAGTACCTCGCGGCCGTCCGGGCGCACGACGACGAGGTCCTCGATGCGCACGCCCAGCGTGTCGGGCAGGTAGACGCCCGGCTCGACGCTCACGACGGCCCCCGCCGGAAGGGGATCCTCGCCAGCCAGCCGCGACAGCCGCGGCGCCTCGTGGACGTCCAGCCCGACCCCGTGGCCGAGGCCGTGCCCGAAGCGCTCGCCGTAGCCGGCTGCGTCGATCACGGCGCGCGCCACCGCGTCGACCTCACGCCCGTTGGGGCCGGCCGTGACCGCCTCGAGGCCCGCCAGCTGCGCCTTCAGGACGAGCTCGTAGACCTCCCTGGCCAGCTCCGGCAGCGCCTCGCCGGTGGCGTAGGTGCGGGTGCAGTCCGAGCAGTAGCCGTCGAGCTGGGCGCCCCAGTCGATCGTCACCAGCACGTCCCTGTCGATCGTCTGCTCGCGCGGCTGGGCGTGGGGCAGCGCCCCGTGGGCGCCCGAGGCGACGATCGAGGGGAAGCTCAGCGCCTGGGCTCCCAGGCGGCGCATCTCGACCTCCAGTGCGAAGGCCACCTGGCGCTCGCTGCGCCCCGCCAGCCCGCCTTCGAGCACGGTGCTCAGGGCCGTGTCGGCGAGCTCGCAGGCTGCCTTGACGCGCTGCACCTCGGCAGGTTCCTTGACGACCCGCAGCCGCTCCACGAGGCCGGCCGTGCCCACGAGCCGCCAGCCCTCCCCCAGCAGCTCCCCCAGGCGGGCATGAGCCTTGACGGTCAGCTTCGTCTCGTCGAAGGCCAGCCGCCCGCCGCCGGCGCCGAGCAGCCCCGGCAGGGCGTCTCGCAGCTCGCCGGCCACGGTCTGCTGCGCGAGCGGTCCCACCACCTCCTCCGCGGCCTGGGCGGTGTAGCGGAAGTCCGTCAGGAAATGGTGGGAGGCGGGCTCGCCGGCGGCGATCAGGGCCAGGCCGTTGCTGCCCGTGTAGCCGGTCAGGTAGCGCAGGTCGCTGGGGGCGTCGACAAGCAGCGCGTCCAGCTCGCGCTCGCGCAGCTCGGCCACCAGCTGCTCGATGCGGTAGGCCGATGCCGTCTCGTCGGGAAAGGGGCTCATCTAGCTCGCCTCCAATCGCTCTCTGAGCTTCACCAGGGCCTGCGTGTAGCCGTCCGGGCCAAGGCCCTTGACCGTCGAGAAGCACAGATCTGCGATCACCGAGACGTGGCGGAAGGGCTCGCGAGCCTGGGGGTCGGACAGGTGCACCTCGACGGCCGGCAGGGCGGCTATCTCCAGGGCGTCGCGGATCGCCCAGGCGTAGTGCGTCCAGGCGCCGGGGTTGAGGAGGATCCCGTCGGCGGTCCCGCGCAGCCCGTGCAGGTGCTCCACGAAGGCGCCCTCGTGGTTGGTCTGGAAGCACTCGGCCTGCATGCCCTGCTTCCAGGCCTCCTCCAGGATCCTCGCCTCCAGCTCCGGCAGCGTCAGCGAGCCATAGAGCGCGGGGTCGCGCCTGCCCAGCTGGTCGAGGTTGACACCGTGCAGAACCGCGACGCGGGGGCGCCCGGAGAGGCTCATGCGATCAGCTCGCTGACCGCCGCCCGAACGTCCTGGGCGGGCACCTGCTGTCCCCAGCTGACCTCGCCGGGAGCCTGCACGAGCACGAACGGCACGTCGGCTCCGATCCGCTTCTTGTCGCGACGAAGCGCGTCGAGCACCGCGTCCACGTCGGCGTCCCGCAGCACGACCGGCAGCCCCCGCGCCTCCAGCAGGCCCTGGACGTCCTCGCGCAGCTGCTGCTGGCCGGACAGGCGCAGGGCTGCCAGCAGGCCCAGTCCGACGGCCTCGCCGTGGCGGTAGCGGCCGTAGCCCGTGGCCGTCTCGATCGCGTGCCCGACGGTGTGGCCGAGGTTCAGGAGCTGGCGCCTGCCGCCGTCGCGCTCGTCTGCCGCGACCGTCTTGAGCTTCGTGGCGGCGCAGGCGAAGACCGTCCAGGAGTCGACCTCGCCCCCCGCCGCCACGCGCTCCCACAGGGTCCCGCCGGCGATCAGGGCCGTCTTCAGCACCTCCACCCAGCCGGCTGCCAGCTCCTGCTCGGGCAGCGTCGCAAGCGTCGCCGGGTCGACCAGGACCCCGGCAGGCTGGTGGTAGGCCCCCACGTAGTTCTTCGCCTGCGGCAGGTCGATGCCCGTCTTGCCGCCGTAGGCGGAGTCGACCTGGGCCACCAGGGAGGTCGGCACGTGCACGATCGGGACCCCCCGCTGGTAGGTGGCCGCGCAGAAGCCCGCCAGGTCCCCGACGACGCCGCCGCCCAGCCCGACGAGGTGATCAGCCCGCGTCATCCCGGCGCCCGCCAGCGCCTGCCACACGTGCTCCGCCGTGGCCAATGTCTTGCTCCGCTCGCCGGGCTCGATCTCGATCCGCAGGGCGAGCTCGCCGAGACGCTCCCCGTAGAGCGCCGCCACGGCCCTGTCGCTCACCAGGAAGGGCCGCGAGCGGGAGCGTGGCAGCGGCCACAGGCCACCGTCGCCCAGCGTGGTCATCAGTCCCTCGCCGATCAGGACGGGGTACTGGCCGGAGTCGCTGCAGGCCCACAGCAGCCGTGTCCCGGCGGGCGCGCCGGCGAGCATCGCCAGCCCGTCGGCGACGCCGCCGAGGGCGCCCTCGGCCAGCCCCACAAGGACCGCATCGGCCAGGCTCTCGTACAGCTGCGACCGCCCGGCGTACAGGTCCTGGAACCCCTCCCATTCGCCCGCCAGGGGACGATCGGCGGCGCCCTCGGCACCCTGCACCCGCCGCCAGGCCTCCTGGGGACTCACGTCGAGCAGCACCGTCAGGTGCCCGCGCAACGCCTCGCGGACGCGCTCGGAGAGGACGCTGCCGCCGCCGAGCGCCACAACAGCGCCCAGGCCCGCGGCGGCGCCGGCAAGGGTCTCGAGGACGACTTGCGCCTCGAGCTCCCTGAAGGCGGCCTCGCCGCTCGTCGCGAACTCCTGCGCGACGGTGTGGCCGAGGCGCCCTTCCAGCAGCTCGTCGGTGTCTCGGCAGGGAACCTGCAGGGCCTCGGCCAGCCGCTTGGCGGCCGTGGACTTGCCGGCCCCCATGAAGCCGATCAGGACGACGGCCACCCGATCCGCTCCCTGTAGGCCGCGACCGCCTCGAGCACGTCGTCGATGTGATCGCCGCCGAACTTGGCGCGGTAGGCGCCGGCCAGCACGAAGGCGACCATCGCCTCTCCGACGACGCCGGCGGCGGGCACCGTGCAGGAGTCGGTCCGCTCGCGCAGGGCCTGGGCGGCCTCGTGGGTGTCCGTGTCGACGGAGCGCAGCGGCTTCGTCAGGGTGGGCAGCGGCTTCATGGCGCCGCGGACGATCAGCGGCAGGCCGTTGGTCATGCCGCCCTCCAGTCCGCCGGCGTGATTGCTCTCACGGAAGTAGCCCCGCTCGGCGGAGTAGAAGATCTCGTCGTGGGCGGCCGAGCCGGGCAGCCCGGCGACCTTGAAGGCCTCGCCGATCGAGACGCCCTTGATGGCCTGGATCGAGCAGATGGCCATCGCCAGCCGGCCGTCCAGGCGCTCCTCCCAGGAGACGTGGGAGCCCAGGCCGGGAACCAGGCCGAATGCCTGCACCTCGAAGACGCCGCCGAGCGACTCGTTGGCGCGGCGCAGCTCGTCGATCTCTTTGACCATCGCCCGGGCCGCATCAGCGTCCAGGCATCGCACGGGCGACTCGTCGACGGCCTCGAAGTCGGCCAGTGTCAACAGCCGGGTCGGCTCGGGGGCGTGCACGGAGGCGATCTGCACGACGTGGGAGCGGACCTCCACCCCGAGCGCCCGCAGGAAGGCCTTGCAGATCGCACCTCCGGCCACCCGCGCGGCCGTCTCGCGGGCGGATGCACGCTCAAGGATGTTGCGGACGTCGCTCTGCTTGTACTTCTGGACCCCGACCAGGTCGGCGTGACCGGGCCGGGGCAGGTGCACCTCCGCGATCTCCTCCTGCACGGGCCAGGGGTTCATGCGGTCTTCCCAGTTGGCGTAGTCGCGGTTGGCGACCTGCAGGGCTATCGGGCCGCCCAGGGTGCGGCCGTGACGGACACCCGCCGTCACCTCGGCGGCGTCCTTCTCGATCTTCATGCGCCCGCCGCGGCCGTGGCCGAGCTGGCGGCGCGCCATGTCGGCGTTGACGGCCTCCCGGGACAGCTCAAGGCCGGCCGGCAGCCCCTCGACGAGGCATGTCAGGCCGGGGCCGTGCGACTCCCCTGCCGTGATCAGGCGCAGTTCCACGCCGCGAAGCTTATTTGCTGGGAGCGCTCTCTCAGGAGTGGCGCCGGCGCCGCGAGGCGTGAGCCCGGGAGGCGAAGGCTCCACGCCGGGGGAACACGAGCACCCCGGGGCTGGAGGAGTAGCGCAGGAAGGGCAGCACGAGCAGCCCCTCGTGGCGCAGCAGCGTCGTGCCCTGCGAGGACTGCGAGAAGGCCGCCTTGCGCCTGGCCGCCGACGCCTTACCGGTGATCGGGGCGATGCTGATCACCTTCAGGTCGTAGAGGACCGTTTCGCCGTCGCTCTTGATGTATTCCATCTGCTCGGAGTCGCCGGGCTTGAGGTCGACAGCCTGGCACTGGGTTGCGTTGGGCAGGCACGAGCCGACACCGTGCAGGATCACTTCCGAGACGACGCTGAATGTCGCTGTCTTGCCCTTGGCGGTGACGCCGCGGAACACCAGCAGCGCCTGCTTGGCGTCGGGCAGCGGCGCATTCAGAGCCAGGTTGGCGTATTCGGTCAGCTGAGCCTGTTCGGGGTTCACGCCGGCCGGGACGACGCCCAGCTTGATCGTGACCGCGTACTGCTGCTTGGGCTTGGAGCTCTTCTTGGAGCCCCCTCCGGAGCCTGAACCGGAGCTGCCGCCGGTGGAGCCGCTCGTGCCCGAGCCGGAGCCCGACGAGGAGTTGGAGGAGGAAGAAGATGAAGTGGTTTTCGTGCTCGAGCTGTTCGCCGCTGAGCCGGAGTTGGAGGTCCCCGCCCCCGGCAGCGGGCTGAACGGGTTGCGAGCCTTGCCGCCGTGCTGTTCGTGGACGCCGTCAGTCGTCTCGGCGACGGCCGTTTCGGGGGTCGAGGGGGACACCGCGACACCGGACGCGGCATGCACGACTGAGCCGCTCGGGGGCGGTGTCGTTCCGGAGCCGGACGAGCTGTTGCCGAGGAAGGCGTAGGCGACTGCGCCGATCAGGCACAGGCACAGGAATCCGAACAGCGGGAGCAAGCGCCGGTCCAGGAGATCGGCCTTCAGAGAGTTGACGAACTCGCTCATGGGGTCACCTTTACGACTGCCGGGGAGGTGGCTGGGGTGCCGGCGGTGCTGCTCACGGGCGCCGCGGTTCCGGTGGGCGAGGTTGCGGTAGCGCCGTTGGTGAGGCTCTCGCCGGCCGGCAGCACGTAGGCCGTAGCCGTTATCGACCCCGACAGCTTCAGCGATTTCCCTTGCCCGCTGACAGCTTCGGGCTGCAGCTTGACACTCTGGATCGTCAGCAGCCGCCCGCTCACCTGCAGGGTGTCACCGGAAGCATGCGTTGTGAATGCAGTAAGCGAGTTGAAGAGCTTTTCGAAGGAGAAGTACTGTCCGGAGAACGAGAAGGTGAAGGGCAGCTCGGTGAAGCCGCCTGCAGATGCTGCGGCACCGGCAGCGGTCGAAGCCGAGCTGGACGCAGTCGCGCCGGCGGTCGCGATGGAGTTGAAGTCGATGTTGCGCTCGCTGGTCGCCTGTGAGAGCTGGTAGATCAGCGACGGCACTTCCTGGCTGGCCGGAACGGCTTTGCCCAGGCTCACCACGGAGGCGTAGGCCGACGCGTACTTGGACTGGGCCGTCTTCGCGTCGGCAAGCTGGGCCTGGGCAGCTTCCAGCGACTTCTTGGCCGATTCGACCTGGGAGGTAAGGCTGTCGGCCTGCTTGCGCTCGGGAGAGACCAGGAACATCCAGCCGCCCGCAATCACCACCAGGACGACGATGCCGATCAGGACCATGCGATCACGGGCGGTCATTTGGCGCTCCCGTCCGTCGGGGTGGTCGTGCCCTTGTCTGCGACCGTGCTGGCCGCCGCAGCGGCGGACGCCGCAGTGGTGCTGGGGAGCGGATCGAACGTGATGCCCACGTTGAAGACCGGGTCGCTGGCGGCGCAGCCTCCCCCGCCGCTGGCTCCACCCGCTCCGCTCTTGGCGGAACTTTGCAGGGTGACTTCCTCGACGCCGTCCATGAGTCGCAGGCGTTGCAACATCTGCGCGACGGCATCCTGGCTGGTGGCGCAGCCTGTGAGGGTGAACGTCGGCACGCTGCCCGGAGGTGTTGCGGAACTGGTCGAGGACGTGGCAGCGGTCGTACTGGCGCTGGAGGCTCCAGCAGTCGCGCCGATCGTCCCCGAGAGCGAGGAGATGGAGGTCTTCGTCGAAAGCACACGCCCGAATTCGTGGAAGACGTGCGCCCAGTCGAAACGAGAGTCGACAAGGGTCGCAACGGCCTGAGCGCGTTGTTCGCGCAGCGCGACGAAGCTGGTGTAGGGGGCGAGTTCGTTGGCCTGCGCCTGCGCGCTCTGCGCTTGCGCATTCAGCGTCACGACTTCGCTCTTCTCGTTTGAGATCTGACGATTGGCTTTGCCGTAGAGGAAGGCCATCAGAGCGACAGCGGCGAGGAGGACCAGCAGCGCGTAGGCTGCGCCTCCCGACCGACCGACTCCGACCCGCGCGTCGCCGCGCTGATCGCTGGGGATGAGGTTTACAGCCTTCACCGAGGTGCCTCCTCAGTGGCCAACCCTGTAGCGACCGCCAGGCGGTGAGCAGATATTCCCTCGCCGAGTCCTGCCCCGACGCCGATGCTGGCAAGCCGCACCTGGACGCCGAGCGACGCCTCCAGCAAGGAGGCGAAGCCTGGGATGTCCTGGGCGGCGCCGCTGAGGACCACGTGTGAGACCTCGCCGCCACCGTCCTGGGAGCGGTGGAAGTCCAGGGAGTTGCGAACCTCGCCGGAGATCTCGCGGATCCCGTTGTCCAAGACTGTCCAAACGTCGGTGTCGGATGCAGCTGGCGCCTCCTGCTCCGGCGCCGGCACGGCAGACAGCTCCTCGTAGCTCATGTCGAGCTCGAGCGCCTGCGCCTCGTCATCGCTGATCGGCACCGATGGCTCCTCACCGCCGCCATCAACCTCAACGCCGGGCTCGATCGGCACAGCCTCCGCGGCGCTCGACTGAGGCGTCGACAGGTCAGCTTCGGCGAGGCGCAAGCGGGCGTCGACCAGGGCGATACCGCGGCGCTCGGCGAGCTCGATGGCCATGCCCTCCAAGCCGCTGCCGACCACGCGGGTGAAGCGGCAGATGGAACCCTCTGCGATCGCCAGATTCGCCAGCCCGTCGACGTTGAGGTAGAGGACGCGGCCGGTCTGCTCGGGGTCGGGCCTGTAGAGGGAGCGAATCAGCGCGAACGCGGACAGGTCGACGCCGACGGGCGTCAGCCCGGCTCTGCGGACGGCGCTCAGCAGCCGTTCGACCATGTCACGCTGAGCCGCGACGAGCACGACATGCTGGCGCGGGCCAGCCGGCGTGTCGACTATCCCAAGCGGGTGGAAGTCCATGACGGCGTTGCCGAGAGGCATTGGCACCTGGTCCTGAGCCTGGAAGGTGACAGCGGCGGCCAGCTCCTTGCGGTCGGTCAGCGGCGGCAACTCGAGCGTGCGCAGCACGGTGCGCTGGTTGGCCACACCCACCCGGACTCGCTTGCCGAGACCCGAGCCCGCGAACATGTCCTTCAGCTGGTCGGCCAGGATCGCCTCGTCGAGCACCTCGCCATCCCGGACCACGTCGGCCGGCAGCGGCGCGACGGCAGCCTTGTCGGCGACGATCGACCCGTTCACGTGAGCGTGTACGGCAGCCGCGAAGCCGGGCTGGATGTCCAAGCCGACGACATCGGCGCCTCGGCGACCGCCGATTCCGATCTTGAGGTTGGGTGAGGGGAGTCTTGAGGGGAGTCTCATGTGAGATTGCCGCTAGCGGCTCTGTGCGGGACACCGCACTGCGGGTATCGGCGCGCCTGTCCCGACGCTTTAGTGCAGGAAGTGATTGACGTAGACATCGACGAGCGGTCCTCCCGCATAGACGGCCGTCAGCGCCCCGATGGCCAGAAACGGACCGAACGGCACAGCCGTCTTGCGCCCGGCGCGGGCCCCCTTGCGGGCGATCACGACGATTCCCGCGGCCGTACCGGCCAGCAGCGCGATGAGGATCGCGGGCGCGACGGCGCTGCCGAGGAACAGGCCCATCATCGTGGCGAGCTTCACATCGCCCATGCCCATGCCGCCGGGGTAGGCGAGTGCCGCCACGAGCAGGAAGCCGCCGGCCGCTGCACCGGCGATCAGCCGGGTCGGCTCGCCGGAGGGATCGAGTGCCGTCCCCATGGCGAGCGCCAGGACGCAACCCGGCAGCGTGATCGTGTTGGGGATGATGCGATGTTCGAGGTCGATCGCGGCGGCCGGCACGATCAGCAGGATCAGGGCGATGCTGAGCGCCATACCCGCCGCGGAGTCGTGCGCCAGAACGGCGCCCACGCACAGAAGACCTGTCGCCAGCTCGATCAACGGATAACGCACGGAGATGCGCTCGCCGCATTGGCGGCAGTGACCGCGCAGCAGCAGCCACGACAGCACAGGAATGTTGTCGTAGGGCTTGACCGACGCCCCGCACCCAGGACAGTGAGACGCCGGCGTCATCAGCGACTCGTGACGCGGCAGCCGGTAGGTCACGACGTTCAGGAACGAGCCCATGATCGTGCCCAGCACGCCCGCGAAGGTAGCCGCCTCCATACGATCATGATCGGCGTGACCGTCCCAGCGCTTGAGTCTCCTCGGGCCCGAGGATGTGAGCCCCACACGACAAAGCAGAGGGGACGGTCTTGCGACCGCCCCCTCTGGCACGTCAAGCTTGCAGGTGACTGCAGAGCGGGATTACCAGGTGCTGCTTTCCCCGCCGGAGCAGCCCTTTTTGCTGCCTTCCGAGCTGACGCACTTGCGTTCGTAGCTACCGCTCGTCGTCTTGACGATGGTGAATTCGTCGCCGGTGTTGACAGCCTTCGACGTCACTTCGTAGCCTTCGTTGTTCGTACCGAGGGCTTTGGCTTCCTTGATGCACGCTTCGGAGGACGGCGGACCTGAAGCCGGGCATTTTTTCAGACCGGTTTCGTATTTTTCGAGTTCAGCGACGCTCAGGCTTTTGTAGTTGCCTTCGTGGTCCGTCGCGTAGGTCTCGGCAGTCGTCTGAGCCGTACGAGCGAGCTCCTTGGCCGAAGCGTCGTAGGCCTTGCTCTTCTGGTTCAGGAACGTCGGAATGGCGATCGCGGCAAGGATGCCGATGATCAGAATCACGACCAGGAGCTCGATAAGGGTAAAACCACCCTCGTCGCTCGAGCGCTGGCGCAGTCGGTCAATCATTGATCCTCCTAAGGATCCGGTTACAGGGCGCCAGCCCTCGGTAATTCGCCTCACTCGGCGATGCGTCCCCCTTGTTGCGGGAGCCGCCGGCTTTGCTAGGCACCTCACGGTGCTTGCCTTGGCACCCAGGCACTGGCTGTGTCAGCCGCTGGATCGACCGGGCGTGAGGTGAGCTTTACAGGTGCATGAAACCTTGGACGGATGAGCCTATGCAGACTCTGCGGGGGCGTCTTGTCGATCGCCCCAGTGCGCCTGCGCGTCGGCCTCGCCCGGGCGCAACCCGCTGCCGCCGCACCATGGGCACTCTACGCTGCTCTGCGTGCCGCCCAGGTTGGATATGACGCGTCCCGTGCCGCGGCAGGCCATACACTCCCGCGGCTCATGGGTTGCATCCGTCAGATCGTCGTTGTCGGGGTTCTCCGCCGCCACGAGGCCTTGAGCCTAGCGTTCCCGACATGAGGAGACCTTCACGCAGGGTCGAGTGGGGCCTGGTCGGGTTGATCACGCTCGGCGCCGCGGTGCTGCGCCTGGTCCAGCTGGACAAAGTCCCGCCCGATCCGTTCTACGACGCCGCCGTACGCAGCATGACGCTGTCCTGGCACAACTTCTTCTTCGGCGCCCTGGAGCCAGGGGCAAGCGTGTCGATCGACAAGCCCCCCATCGACCTGTGGCTGCAGGTCGCGAGCGTCAAGGTGCTCGGTTTCTCCAACACGACCCTGAAGCTTCCTGAGGTCTTCGCGGGAATCGTCGCCGTGCCGCTGCTGTATCTCGGCGTCCGCAAGCTGTGGGGCTCCGCCGCCGGGATCGCGGCCGCCGCCGGCCTGGCGATCCTGCCCGTCGACGTCATCACCTCCCGCAGCGACACGATGGACTGCGTGATGATGGCCCTGGCGGTGCTGGCCCTCGTGCTCGTCGCCAGAGCCATCGAGACAGGGCGCACCCGCTGGCTGCTGGCAGGGGCTGTCGCGCTGGGGCTGGCCTTCGACGTCAAGCTGTTGGAGTCGCTCGTGGCCGTACCGGGCTTCGTCGTCCTCGTCGCGCTCGGCATGCCCGGATCGCTCAGACGACGTGCCGTGCAGCTGGCCGGGTTCGGAGCCCTCTACGTCCTCGTCGCGCTGGCCTGGCTGCTGGCGACCCTGCTCGCGCCGGCCAACGACCGCCCCTTCGCCGTCGGCTCGACCAACGGCAGCGCCTGGAACGCCGCCTTCGTGTACAACGGCACCGACCGCGTCGGCGGGCGCGTGCCCGAACCGACGTCCAGCATCTACAAGCCCGGCTACCGCTACCCGACCGCGACCCAGTCCCAGCGCGACCACATCCCGATCCTGCCTCCGTCTGCGACCCGGCTGCTGGCGCGTGTGGGACCGCTCTCGGGGGAGCGGCTGGGGATGGAGATCCTGATCGGCATCGTGCTCGGCATCCCGGCGCTGATCGTCGGCTTGCGCGGGCCACCCGGCCAGGAGGAGCCCGAGTCCGACGATGACGAGGCCAGGCGGCACAGGCGGATCAGAAGCGCCGGCGCCGCCGGCATCTTCGTCTGGTTTTTGACGGGTCTGGTCCTGTTCAGCCACATGGCCCGGCTTCACCCCCGCTACACCGAGGGCTTCACGCCCGCCGTCGCCGCCATGGCCGGCATCGGCCTGGCCTGGGCCGCCACGGGGCGCGGGCGCCTGCGCCTGATCGCCCTGGTCGTGGGGATGGCGGCGGCAGTCCTTTACACCGAGCGGCTGATGTACGGCACGCCAGCGACATGGTGGATCGTCCTGATCGCGGCTGCCGGGTCGGTCGGGCTCGCGCTGCTGGGCGCTCGGGCAAGTGTCGGCGGCGAGAGCTCCGGGCGCTCGGGCGGGCTGCTCTCAGGCGGAGCCCTGGCGCTCGCCCTCGTGGCGGTGCTGACCGTCGGCCTCGGCCAGGACAAAGCGGCGATCGCCGCGCGGGTCAGCGACGCAGGCGCGGTCGGGCAGATACCGGGGGGCGAGCAGCACGCCATCAGCGCCTACGTCCGCGCACACCAGGACGGCGCCCGCTACGAGCTGGCGGCTGAGTCCGCCACGGGCATATCCTCGCTGGTCGTGCAGGACGCCAAACCGATCGTCGAGCTCACGATCGTCAACGCCCACGTCTACACGCACGTCGCCAAGCTGAAGCGCCTGATCGCCGAAGGGAAGGTCCGCTACGCCTTCCTGAACACCCTCTGCACAGCCAAGGCGGCCTCCGTCAACCCTGCCTGCTCGGAACCAGTCCTGTGGGTGCGAAAGCACGGCACCGACGTCTCCCGCCGGGCCGGGCTGAGCTCCGGCGGAGTTCTCTACCTGCTGCCGGGGGCCAAGCCGTGAGCGCCGGGGAGTCGGGGTTGCAGCGGCTGGTGGCGCGGGCCGGCGCAGCGGGCATGCTGGCCCTCGACACGGAGTTCATGGGCGAGGGTCGCTATAGGACCCTGCTGTGCCTGGTCCAGCTGGCCGTGCCCGAGAACGGCGACGGCGAGGCGATCTCGCTGGTCGACCCCCTGGAGGCGGGCGCCGACCTCTCGCCCCTGGCCGAGGCCCTGGCCGACCCGCAGGTACGGATAGTCGTGCACGCAGGCCGCCAGGACGTCGCGCTGCTGCGCAGGGAGCTCGGCTGCGAGGTCACGAACCTGTTCGACACGCAGGTCGCCGCCGGCTTCGCCGGCCTGGGCGCGCAGGCCTCATACGACTCGCTGCTCTCCGACGTGCTGGGCCTGCGCGTGGCCAAGACGGCCAGCTTCACCCGCTGGGACGCCCGCCCGCTGTCCGCCGAGCAGCTCGCCTACGCGCGCGAGGACGTCGTGCACCTGCTCGAGCTGGCCGGGGAGCTGGAAGCGAGGCTCCAGCGCCTGGGGCGCCTGCAGTGGGCGATCGAGGAGTGCGAGGTCGTGCGGACGGCCAGCGACGAGCGCGACCCGCGGGCGATCTTCGAGCGCCTGCCCCGTGTCGGCGGGCTGAACGCCTCCGCCCGCGCCGTCGCCAGAGAGCTCGTCGAGTGGCGCGAGCGGGCAGCCGCCCACGCCAACAGGCCCGTGCAGAGCGTGCTCAGCGACGCCGGCCTGGTCGAGGTGGCGCGCCGGCGCCCCGCCAGCCGCGAGGACCTGGCGCAGATCCGCGGCGTCGGACAGGGCGCTTCCGGCAGGCGCGCCTCGGACCTCCTTGACGCTGTGGCCCGCGCCCGCCGCCGCCCCCCAGAGGAGCCTGGCCCGGGCGGCCGTCCCGCGCCCCCCAAGCCCGAGGACCTGCCGCTCGTCGCCCTGGCTGAGGCGCTCGTGCGCACACGCGCCCGCGAGGCCGGCCTCGCCTACGAGCTGCTTGCCTCCCGCGCCGACCTTCAGGCGATCGTCGCCTCCGTGCGCAACGGGACCGATGCTCCCGACGTGCGCACGCTGCGAGGCTGGCGCTCGGAGCTCGTCGGAGGGGACCTGCTGGAGCTGCTGGAAGGCAAGCTGACGCTCTCCGTGGACACCGGCGGACAGGCCGGCCCGCTCCGCATCGAGCGCCGCGGCTCCTCCTAGCGCACCGCGAAGACAGCCGTCTCGGAGGGGCTCACGGCCCCGTCCTGGGATCTCGCCACCGCCGCGATCTCGTAGAGGCCCGCCGGCAACCTGCGCCCACCGACCCGGCCCGTGAGCCGCAGCCGATCCGCGCCGGCGCCTTCGCTCTGATGCAGCAGGCCGACGGGAGCGAGCACGCCGCAGACCTGCCTGTGCCCGACAGGATCGCTCAGGCACGCGCGCGACCCCCGAGCGCCCCCGTGGCGCACGAGCCGGGATATCGAGAAGCTCACCGCGGCCTGCTCGTTCAGCGAGTAGCGCACCCATGCCGGCGCTCTTCTCGCGGTTCCCGTCAGGTGAAGCACCTCCGGCCTGACGCGCAGCAGCGAGATCAGAGGGTGGGTGAGGACGCGCATGGTCCCTTCCCCGATCCCGAACCAGGGCCCCGGCAGCGTCCCCGGAAGGATCCCGTAGGCCTGGCCGGGGGTAGCGGCGCCGAGTTCCCACGGGAAGGTCTGCTGCAGGTAGGAGCAGACCTCGTATTCGCCGGGGACCAGCCGCCCGCCGAAGACCAGTTGCCCTTCCACCGGGCCGCCCGGGCTCGTCGTGAGCGCCGTCGAGCCGGTGCTCGTCAGGCCCGTGCTGTAGAGACCCTGTCCGGCGCCGCAGGCCGCAGTCCCGCCACGATCCGCCCACGCGCCGATCCTGGCGCTGGTCAGGCCCGGGATCTCGCCGGCCTGCTGGGTCAATACGTAGGAGACCGGTATCTCCACCTGTTCGCTTGCCGCCGTCGGCGGCGCGTGCACGGCCGTGGAGCCCGCCGGCCCGCCGACCGTGAAGGGCTGGGGGCCGCTCATGGCGCTCGCCTTGGCAGCGGGTGTGTCGCCTTCGGGCTGGACCCAGCCACACAGGCTGTACGTGCCGACCGGCAGCGTCACCGTGGAGCCGACCGATTCCGTGCCCGCCGCGGTTCGCGTCTGCCCCGTCACCGAGGAGGCGCCCGCTTCGGCGAGACCCTGCCCGTAGTCGGCGGGGCAGGACGAGCGAGAGCCCTTGAACAGGAGCGTTCCCACGAACGCGCCCTCGCTCAGCCGCGTTTCGGTCGACAGCGTCACCAGCGAGGGCATCGACGGGTCGACGCTCGCGCTCGCCTTCACCGCGATGCTGTCGCCGTGCGCCTGCCCCGCCAGCGCCAGTGACGCCACCACGGCCAGACACGTGCTTCGCCAAACCCGCCCCCGCATGCCGCGAAGCGTATTGCACGCCCGCGCCAACACAGCCTCGCCCAGCAAGGGGCGGAGAAGCTCGCCTCGAATCGACAGATTTGAGGTGGGCTTCGCAGCCCCCCTTATTCGATGTGGTTGTACATTTCGAACAGCGGCAGGTACATCGAGATCACGATGAAGCCGACGATGGAGCCGATCACGACGATCATGATCGGCTCGAGGATGGAGGTCAGGGCCTTCACCGAAGCTTCCACCTGTTCCTCGAAGAATTCCGCGATGCGGTCGAGCATCGCGTCGAGTTCGCCTGTCTCCTCGCCGACGCCGACCATGTGCGTGACCATCGTCGGGAAGATCGGGGCCTGAGCCAGCGGCGCAGCGATCGTGCCGCCTCGCTTGACGGAGGCGATCACGCCGTCCATGGCCTTTTCGACGGCCACGTTGCCGCCCGTGCGGCCCGTGATCTCCAGGGCCTGCAGCAGCGGCACGCCGGCTTTCGTCAGGGAGGCCAGCGTGCGCGACCAGCGGGCCACCGCCACCTGCTGGACGATCGTGCCGATCTTCATCGGCACGCGCAGGCGGAACCTGTCCCACTGCGGCCGGCCCCACGAGGAGCTCTTCCACTTCACGAAGGTGACGACCGTCACGACGGTCAGCCCGATCATCAGCCACCAGTCGTGGGTGACGACCTTCGAGAGGAACACGGATACCTTCGTCATCGCCGGCAGTTCGCCCCCGAACTGCTTGAAGACGCCCTCGAAGACGGGCACCAGGAAGGCGACCAGTGCCATCATCACGATGATCGCGAACGTGATGACCATGATCGGGTAGACCATCGCCGATTTGATCTGGCGGCGCAGGTTGGCGTCCTTCTGCAGCTGGTCGGCGACCCGCATGAGGGCGTCCTCCAGCACACCGCCCGCCTCTCCCGCCTGCGTCATCGCCACGAACAGTGGGTTGAAGACCTTCGGGTGGCGGGACATCGAGTCGCTCAACGACAGGCCCGCCTCGACGTCCTTGCGGACGGCCACGATCGTCTCCTTGAGGAACTTGTCCTCCGTCTGCTCCTCCAGCACGTAGAGGGCGCGCAGGATGCTCATTCCCGAGGAGATCATCGTCGAGAGCTGGCGCGAGAAGACGGCCAGGTCGTTGGCCTTCACGCGCTTCATGAAGGCCAGCTCGATCTCTTTGGAGGAGTGCTTGTCCGCGATGTCCAGGACGATCAGGCCGCGGGACTTCAGCTGGTCCGAGACGGCCTGCTTGGAGTCCGCCTCGACCTCCCCGCGGGCCTTGCCGCCGGTCAGGTCGATGGCCTTGAAGACGTAGGTGCTCAAGGTGCTCTCCTATGCCGCCGCCAGCGACGGCGCGCCCATCAGCCTGCGCAGCTCCTCGGGGGTCGAGGAGCGCGATTCGGCCAGCTTCTGGCTGATCTTGCCGGCCCGCACGAGCTGGGACAGGGAGGCGTCCATCGTCTGCATGCCGACGCTCGACCCCGTCTGCAGGGTCGAGTAGATCTGGTGGGTCTTGCCCTCGCGGATCAGGTTGCGCACGGCCGGCGTGGGCACCAGCACCTCCGTCGCCACGACCCGGCCCGAGCCGTCCGCGTTGGGCAGCAGCTGCTGGGTCATGATGCCCTGAAGGGCGACCGACAGCTGCACCCGGACCTGGCCCTGCTGGTGAGCCGGGAACACGTCGATGATGCGGTCGATCGTCTGGGCGGTGTCCTGGGTGTGCAGGGTCGCGAAGACCAGGTGGCCCGTCTCGGCGGCCGTCAGGGCCGTCGAGATCGTCTCCAGGTCTCGCATCTCCCCGACCAGGATCACGTCGGGGTCCTGGCGCAGGGCGGCCGTCAGGGCGGCCGAGAAGCTGGTCGCGTCAGAGCCCAGCTCGCGCTGGTTGACCAGGCACTTCTTGTGCCCGTGCAGGAACTCGATCGGGTCCTCGATCGTCATGATGTGCTCCTCGCGGGTGGCGTTGATCTCGTCGATCATCGCCGCCAGCGAGGTGGACTTGCCCGAGCCCGTCGGGCCCGTGACGAGCACGAAGCCGCGGGGCCGCCGGGTGAACTCGTGCACGGCCGGGGGCAGGCCCAGCTCGTCGATCGAGGTCAGGCCGAAGGGGATCAGGCGGAAAGCCGCCCCGATCGCGCCACGCTGGTAGTAGGCGTTGACACGGAAGCGGGCATGGCCGGGGATCGAGTAGGCGAAGTCCAGCTGCCAGTTCGTCTCCAGGCGCTGGCGCTGATCGCCCGTCAGGATCGAGTAGACGATCTCCCTGGTGTCGGTGCTGGAGAGCTTCGGATATTCCTCCAGCGGCGAGAGTTTCCCCCGGACCCTGACCGTCGGGTGGGCGCCGGAGCTGAGATGCAGATCCGACGCACGGCGGTTGACGACCTCCATCAGGAGATCCGCGAAGTCGATGTCCATGCGGTCCCTATCGGCTGCAGGCGCCCTTTCCAGGAGGGTCTGCAAGCCGCTGGACGTATTTACGAGGTCAGCCCGTCCCGATCACGCGGGCGACCTCGGCCATCGAGGTCCTGCCCATCCTGACCTTCTGCAGCCCGTCGTCGCGCAGGCGGACCATCCCCTGCGCGCAGGCGACGTCCCGGATCTCCTCGGCCGGACGGCGTTCCAGGGACAGCCGCTGTATCTCCGGGGAGATCTTCATGACCTCGTACAGGCCGATCCGTCCCCTGTAGCCGGAGCCGCCGCAGCGCCTGCAGCCGACGGGCTCGTAGGCCTCCAGCTCCATGCGGGCTTTGTAGCCGCTGTCGCGCAGCACCTTGGCGGGGATGATCGTGCGCCGCTTGCAGGACGGGCACAGCATCCTGGCCAGGCGCTGGGCCACGACGCACTCCAGGGCCGACGCCACCAGGAACGGCTCGATCCCCATCTCTGTCAGGCGGGTGATCGCCGACGGGGCGTCGTTGGTGTGCAGGGTCGAGAGGACCAGGTGGCCCGTCAGGGCCGACTCGATCGCGATCTGGGCCGTCTCGCGGTCGCGGATCTCCCCGACCATGATGATGTCCGGGTCCGCCCTGACCATCGCCCGCAGGCCCGCCGCGAAGGTCAGGCCGGTCTTGGCCGAAACCTGCACCTGGGTCAGCCCCGACATTTCGTACTCGACCGGGTCCTCGACCGTGATGATGTTCTTCTCCGGCGTGTTGAGCATCTGCAGGGCCGCGTACAGGGTCGTCGACTTCCCCGACCCCGTCGGCCCCGTCACCAGCACCGCCCCGTGGGTCTCCCGGCAGGACTTCTCGAAGCGCTCCCGCTCCCCGTCGGACATGCCCAGCTTGTCCAGGTCCACGACCACGTTGGACTTGTCCAGGACGCGCATGACGATCCCCTCGCCGTGGACGCTGGGCAGCGTCACCACGCGCAGGTCGACGTGGCGGCCGTCGACTACCAGGCCGATGCGTCCGTCCTGGGGCAGGCGCTTCTCGGCGATGTCCAGTTCGGCCATGATCTTCACGCGCGATATCGCCCCCGCCGCCATCCGCCGGGGCACCGTCGTGACGTCCTGCAGGACCCCGTCGATGCGGAAGCGCACCCGCACCTCTTTGCCGTCCGGCGCGAAGTGGATGTCCGACGCGCCCCGCTCGACGGCCTGGCCGACGATCTGGTTGACCAGCTTGATGACGGGCGCGTCTTCGGAGGTCTCGTGCAGGGCGACGACCTCGCCGCCGTCCTCCTCGACCAGCTCCTCGGGGCTGCCGACGACGTCTTCCAGGCGGTCCAGGCGCGAGATCAGCGAGGCGATGTCGTCGGGTGGGGCGACCGCAACCCGCACCTCGTGGCCCGTCATGATCGCGATGTCGTCGACCGCCAAGACGTTGGAGGGGTCGGCCATCGCCACCAGCAGAGTCCGCTTGTCCGCGAACGCCACCGGCACCGCCTGGTAGCGCTTGGCGACCGTCGTGCCGATCAGGTTGGCCGCCGACATGTCGACCTGGAAGACGCCCAGGTCGAGGTGGTCCAGGCCGTAGCGCTCGGCCAGCGCCCGGGCCAGGCCGTCCGGCGTGACAGCGCCCTGGTCGAGCAGGATCCGCTCCGGCGGCGTGCCGGAGTTGCGCGACGTCTCCACCGCGTCTTCGACCTGACGTTGGGAGGCCAGCCCCATCTCCACGATCACGTCCGTCAGGAAGCGCGCCGAGGAGCCCCGCCTCGTCGGCTTGGTGATGCCCGTGAAGCCCTGCTCTGGAGGGGGCCCTTCGCCGCCCGGCCTGGGCTCCGCCGCGACCGGCGCAGCCGGCTCCGAGCCCCAGCCCTCCCCGCCGCCCGACATCTCCACGCCGCCCTCGCCGTCCCCGCCGAGTTCCACCAGCGACTGGAAGCTCTCCTCTACGGCCTCGACCTGACCGTCCGCGCGCTCGGCCGAGATGACCGGCTCATGGGACTCGCCCTCCATGCCGAAGATGGCGTGGAGGTCGGGACCGGCGGGCTGGGGCAGGTCGCTCACGACCGGCCCCCCGGCAGCAGCCGCTCAGCCTGCCGCGGGCTCCAGCGAGAGCGCCTCGCGCATGACCTGACGGGGCGCGTCGCGTCCCGTCCACAGCTCCAGGCTGAGGGCACCTTGCGCGAGAAGGATCTCCAGACCGTCGACTGTTCGTGCCCCGCATGCGGCGGCGGTGGCAAGCAGTGCGGTGGATCCTGAGCGGTAGACCAGATCGACGACATGTGAGTACTCAGCGATCTGATCGCCCGTCATTCCCAGTTGGTTGAGCTGACGGTCGGGACTGGCCGAGCGTTCTACGTCAAGGCCCACCGATGTGCAGTTGACGAGGATCTCGGCCGCCTCCGGGACCTCCACGAAGCGCGCCCCCAGACCGATCGCAAGCTGCCTTGCACGCTCTGCTGTCCGATTCCAGACAGACACCTCGGCGGCGCCCGCTTCGAGCAGCGCCCACACGGCCGCCCTGGCACTCCCCCCCGCCCCCAGCACCTGAGCACGCATCCCAGCGACGTCCATCCCCAGCGCCTCGATCAGGCCGGGAGCGTCCGTGTTCTCGGCAGCGATCGTCCCGTCTGCCCCGAACGTCAGCGTGTTGGCCGCGCCGATCTCCGCCGCCGCCCTGCTGGACTCGTCCGCCAGCTCCAGGGCAGCCCGCTTGTGGGGGATCGTAACGTTGGCGCCCAGGAAGCCGGCCGGCCCCAACCCCCTGACCGTCTCGGTGAACAGGTGCGGGGGCACGGGCAGCAGCTGGTAGCGCCAGTCGCCGAGGCCCAGCGCTGCCAGGGCCGCGTTGTGCATCGCCGGCGAGCGGCTGTGGGCGACGGGCCAGCCGAGGACGCCCAGCCGCCTCATCAGTGGTGCTTGCACCGCGGCGGGTGCCCGCCGTTTCGCTTCTTGGCTTCTTCGTAGGCCGTCACGTTGGCTTCGAATTCAGCCTGGGTGTCCGAGAAGACCTGCTCGCCGCAGCCGTCCGCACCCGCCACGTAGTAGAGGTAGGACACGTGCGCCGGGTAGGCCGCAGCATGGATCGAGGCCGCCCCCGGGTTGGAGATCGGCGTCGGCGGCAGGCCCGTGTGGGTGCGGGTGTTGTAGGGCGAGTCGATGTGCAGCTGGGATTCGGTCAGTTCGTGCGTGTAGGTGGGGACGTTCTCCTTGCTCTCCACCGCGTAGTAGATCGTCGCGTCGATGCCCAGCGGCATGCCCGCCTTCAGGCGGTTGTAGATGACAGCCGCGATCTTGGCCCTGTCGCTCGGGATCAGCGCCTCCCGCTCGACCATCGAGGCGACCGTCAGCATCTGGTAGGGGGTGATGTGCAGATCCCGTGCCCGCGACACGTCTTCCGCTCCGAAGTTTTCCTGGAAGGCCGTCAGCTGCTCTTCGACCAGGCGGCCGGCCGGCGCACCCTTGTCCATGTCGTACGTCGCCGGGAACAGGAACCCTTCGAGGTCCGGCGTGCTCTTCGGGGCTCCGTATTTGACCGGATCCAGCAGCGGCGAGCTGTGGGCAGCCGCGCGGTAGTCGCCCGTCAGGCCCGCCGCCGAGGCGATCTGGGCGATCTGCAGGCGCGTCTCCCCCTCCGGTATCAGCACCTTCACCACGACCGGGCCGGGCGGGGCCTTCGGCGTCGAGGAGCCTTTGAGCGACCTCGCCACCAGCGCCACCGCAACCAGGACGGCGACCAGCGCCACGACAGCCGCGATCCTCGCCGCAGGCGTCCTGCCCCTTCGCGGGCGCCCGCCGTCCCCGTCGGGACCCTTGTCCACCCCCTGCCCCCCGCGTCCGCCTCGCTTCGGCGGCGACAGCGACGGCCGGGAGATGCGCTCCGGACGCGGGCGCGGCGGCGGCAGGTCGGGGATCGCGTGACCCTCGGAGTCCGGGCCCGCCGGCTCCTCAGCGTGGATCTCCTCGGGAGCAGAGGGCGTCGCGGGGAAGGCGTCCGCCGGGACGATGCCCGGGTCGTGCGCCGGGGGCGGGTCGAACGTGCCGGCCTCGGAGTGCTCGTGGGCGCC
Organism: uncultured Solirubrobacteraceae bacterium; assembly: GCA_963697795.1. Taxonomy (GTDB): domain Bacteria; phylum Actinomycetota; class Thermoleophilia; order Solirubrobacterales; family Solirubrobacteraceae; genus Palsa-744. The sequence goes on from OY969097.1 coordinate 378,297, forward strand.
CGAGAGAGACTCGACGGGCTCGCCGTAGCGAGCCATGTCGCTGGAGCCGTAGCGCCCCGTGCCCTCGCTCTGGGGCTCGGCGTCGAAGGACGCATCCGCTGTTTCGGGCGGGGGTGACTCGGCCAGGGGAGGCTCGGTCGCGCCGGGCAGGTAGTGCTCGGGGGGATTCTCGACCCCTTCCCTCTGCTCCGGCGACTCCGGCCATTCCGGCTCCGCCGACGCCTCCAACTCGCCCGGTCCCCCCGGCGCCTCCGGCTCCGCCCGCCAGCCCGGCTCCGCCGACGCCTCGAATTCGCTCGACCCCTCGGGCGCTGCCGTCTCCGCCGGCCACATGGGCGCGTCCGCGTCTGAGAGCCCGGCATGATGCTCCTCGGCGTGGTCCGCCGGCACCGGTCCGGGTTGTTCCGGCGGCTGGACGTGTCCAGGCTCCTCTTCTGCGAAGTGCTCGGGCTCGGCTCCCGACGAGTCCTCGGGCGGGGGCATGCCGGCCTTTTCCGCGCGGCGGCGTTCGCGCTCGGCGCGGTCGCGTTCGCGCTCCTCGCGGGTCCTCTCAGACCTGTTTCGATCGCCGCGAGCCAAGGTCAAGACCCTACCTGACGGCTCCTGGAGTCCAGCCAGCTCTCGAGCAGGTGGGCTGCCGCCCGGGAGTCCTCGCTGGCACGGGCCTGCCCTGCCTCCCGGCCGCTGCGCTGGGCCATCCTCGTCGTGAAGCGCTCGTCGTGAAGCTCGACCGGGACCCGGCCGTCGAGGGCCTGCTCCAGCCTTGTCGCGAACTCCCGCGTCTCGCGGGTCTGGTCGGTGTCGCCGCCGTCCAGGGACAGCGGCAGGCCGACCAGGACCAGCTCCGCCTCCCGCTCTGCCACCAGCTCGCGCAGGCGCACCATGCCCTTGCGAGTGCCCGGCCGCAGGACCGGCTCGATCGGGGTCACGATCGTCCCCGTCGGGTCGCTGACGGCACAGCCGCAGCGGGCCGAGCCGTAGTCCAGCGCCAGCACCCTCATCGCCCGCCCTCTCGCCTTGCGCCGCCGGCCGGCCCGGACCCCACCGGCGCTCAGCCGGCCAGGGCCGCCTCGATGGCCGCCCGACCCGTCGCGATCGCCTCCTCCAGCTTCTCCGGGTCCCGTCCGCCCGCCTGGGCCATCGTGTCCCGGCCGCCCCCACCCCCGCCGACGACCTCCGCCGCCGCCTTCACCACGGCCCCCGCCTTGACGCCCCGCTTGACCAGCTCCGGGTCGACGCTGGCCACCAGGTGCACCCGCCCCTCCGCGGCCGCCCCCAGCAGGATCGCGGCCGGTCCCAGCCGTCCCTTCACACGGTCCGCCAGCTCCAGCAGCGCCTTCGCGTCGGGGACCTCCGCGACCGTGGCCAGCAGGATCGTCCCGTCGACCTGCTCCGCCCGCGCCGCCAGCTCCTCGACGGCCGCCCCCGCGCCGGCGCCCCCGCCGCCCTCCCGCAGCTGCTTCTCCAGGCGCTTGCGCTCCCCGGCCAGCGCCTGCACCGCCTCCGCCGCCTGCTCCGGGCGGGTCCGCAGCGTGCTCGCGATCTCCTCCAGCAGCTCGTCGTGGCGGCGCAGCAGCTCCACGGCGGCCGGGCCCGTCACCGCCTCGATGCGGCGCACGTTGGCCGAGCTGGACGTCTCCGAGAGGATCCGGAAGGGACCGATCTCGCCCGTGAAGTGGACGTGGGTGCCGCCACACAGCTCCCTGGAGTGGCTGCCGTCGCCGACCTCCACCATCCTCACGACCTCCCCGTACTTCTCCCCGAACAGCGCCATCGCGCCCAGCGAGCGGGCCTCATCCAGCGTCGTCACGATCGCCCTGACCGGGTCGTTGCGGGCGATCCAGTCGTTGACCCTGTCCTCCACGTCGCGCAGCTCCGCCGCGGTCAGGCCCTGGCCGTGGCTGAAGTCGAAGCGCAGCTTGTCCGGCCCGACGTAGGAGCCCGCCTGGCGGATGTGGCTGCCAAGGCGCTCTTGCAGGGCAGCCTGCAGCAGGTGCGTAGCCGTGTGGTTGCACTCCGTCGCATGGCGGGCCCGGCGGTCCACCCGGGCCACGATCGGCTCGTTGCGGTGAAGCTCGCCCTCCTCCACGACGATCTCCAGTGCCTGGTCGTCGCCCAGCCGGAACACGTCCGCGACCCGGGCACGGCAGTCGCCGTCCGCGCATTCGATCGTGCCCTCGTCGGCCACCTGGCCGCCTCCCGGCGCGTAGAAGGGCGACTCCGCCAGCTTGACCAGGTAGCGCTCTCCCCCGCCGTTCGAGGACAGGGGCTGCAGGGCAGCCACGGTCGTGCGCTGCTCCTCGGTCTCATAGCCCGTGAACGTCGTCGGCGCCTGCGCCTCGGCAGCGAACGTCCCCGCCACGGCACGGGTCTGGGCGGCGTCCACGCCGGCCGTCGATCGTCCCCCGGCACGGCCCCGTTCACGCTGGGCAGTCATCAACTCATCGAAGTCCCCCTCGATCGAGAGGCCCTCCAGTCCCAGCAGCTCGCTCGTCATCTCATAGGGGAAGCCGAATGTGTCGTGCAGACGGAAGACCTCCTCCGCGGGGATCGAGGCGCTGCCCGCCGCCCGCGCCCGCTCGATGTGCTCCCGCAGCGTCGCCATGCCCTGCTCCAGCGTCCGCCCGAAGCCCTCCTCCTCCGCAGCCAGCCACATGTCCGTGACCTCCGCGTTCTCGCCCAGCTCCGGGTAGGTCGCCCCCATCAGCTCCCGCACCAGCCCCGCATAGCGGACCAGGAAGCCCGCCTCCAGGCCCAGGTTGCGGCCCTGCTGGATGGCCCTGCGCATGACCCTGCGCAGCACGTAGCCACGGTCCTCGTTGGAGGGGACGACGCCGTCCGCCGTCAGGAACGTCATCGCCCTGGAGTGGTCGGCCAGGATCCGAAGCGCCCTGTCCGTGTCCTCCTCTGCGCCGTAGCGCTTGCCCGACAGGCTCTCCCCCAGCTCGATCAGCGGCGCGAACTGGTCCGTTTCGAAGACCGATTCCCTGCCTTGCAGGATCGCCGCCATGCGGTTCAGGCCCAGGCCCGTGTCGATGTTGTTGGCCGGCAGCGGCGTCAGCGTCGAGCTGCCGTCGGGGTTGCGACTCTGGTCGTACTGCATGAAGACCAGGTTCCAGTACTCCAGGAAGCGCTCGTTCTCACCGCCCGGGAGGTCCTCCGGCTGCCCTCGCGAGAGGCCCCTGTCGATGTAGAGCTCAGAGCAGGGGCCGCAGGGGCCCGCCGGGCCCGCTTCCCAGAAGTTCTCAGAGCGCGGGCATTCGACGATCCGCTCGCGGGGCACCCCGATCTCCAGCCAGCGGTCGATCGCCTCCTGGTCGGGGCCCAGGCCCAGGCCCTCGTCGCCCTGGAAGACCGTCACCCAGATGTCGGCCGGGTCGAAGCCGAAGACGTCCAGGGACAGGTGCCAGGCGAACTCCATCGCCTCCCTCTTGAAGTAGTCCCCGAACGAGAAGTTGCCCAGCATCTCGAAGAACGTCAGGTGCCTGGAGGTGTTCCCGACGTTGTCGATGTCGACCGTCCTGAAGACCTTCTGGCAGCTCGTCAGGCGCGGCGCAGGCGGCGTCTCCTGGCCCAGGAAGTAGGGCTTCAGGGGGTGCATGCCGGCGACCGTCAGCAGCGCCGAGGGGTCGTGGGCGGAGGGCACCAGCGAGGCCGATGGGATCGCCCTGTGGCCGTGCTCCTCGAAGAACGCCAGGTAGCGTTCCCGGATCTGGTCTGAGGTCATGCTCTGCATGTCGAGCAGGGATGTTAGGCGCGGGCGGGGCTGCGAGCTGGGTCGGGCGCGATCGTGGCCCGGCCGACGATGGACTCACCCGCGTACAGGCAGGCCAGCTGGCCCGGCGCCGTGCGCTCCGCCGGCTCGCTCAGCTGCAGCGCCGCCCTGCGGTGGGCCCCCGGGTGAAGCGGCTCGGGCAGGCTGCAGGGCAGGCGCCGGCCGTGGGCCCGGACCCGGACCGAGTCCACGCTCGCCGCGGGGCGGTGCAGGACCAGCTCCGTCAGGGGGATCTCCTGCGCCAGCAGCTCGCTGCGGGGGCCGACCGTGATCGTGTTCGTGGCAGCGTCCGTGGAGAGGACATACATGGGCTCCCCCGCGGAGATGCCCAGGCCGTGGCGCTGGCCGACCGTGTACAGGTGGGTGCCCCTGTGGCTGCCCAGCTCCCGCCCGTCACGAGTGCGGATCGAGCCGGGCCTCGTGCCCAGGCCGCCGTGGCGCGCCAGGAAGGGCTCCAGGCGGGTTCCGGCCAGGAAGCACAGGTCCTGGGAGTCCGGACGGCGGGCCACGGACAGCCCGGCCTCGGCCGCCAGCTCCCTGACCTCCTCCTTGCGCAGCTCCCCCAGCGGGAAGCGCAGGCGCGCCAGCGAGTCCGGGGCCAGGCCCGAGAGGACGTAGCTCTGGTCCTTGGCCTGGTCGGCCGCAGTCCGCAGCAGGCCCTCGCCCGTGCGGGCGTAGTGGCCCGTCGCCAGGGTGCTCGCGCCGAGGCGGTCGGCCAGCTCGATCATCGCGTCCAGACGCACGCTGCCGTTGCAGCGGATGCACGGGTTGGGCGTCAGGCCTGCAGCATGCTCTGCCAGCCAGCCCTCCACGACGCCCGCCCTGAACTCCTCCCGCAGGTCGATCGAGAAGTGGGGCATGCCCAGGGAGTGGGCCAGGTCGCGGGCGCCCCTGACCGCCTGCGCCGAGCAGCAGCTCTTCTCGCCGTCGTTCTCGGGGTCAGACCACAGCTCCAGCGTCACCGCCACCGCCTCCCCCTCGCGGGCGCACAGCAGGGCCGCCACGGCGCTGTCGACGCCGCCGCTCATCGCCACCAGGGTCCTGCCGGGGACCGGGTGGAGAGGAGGGGTTGCGCGGGCCGCCTGACCGAGCGCGCGGTGCAGGGCGTCCGCCGCCAGCTCAGCGGCATGGCGCTTGGCCGGGGACAGGCCGCCCAGCTCCTCCGCCACGTCCTGCGCGCCGATCCGCGCTGCCTGCAGCAGACTCCTCCCGGCGATCAGCTCCACGACGGCGCTGCCCGCCGCGATCGCCGCGCCGCAGCCGGAGGCGTCGAAGCCCGCCTCGGCGATGCCCGCCTCAGGGCTGTCCCGGTCCAGCGCCAGGGAGATGCGCACGAGGTCGCCGCAGGCAGCTCCTCCCGCCGCGCCCGTGAAGGCGTGCTCGGGCGTGCGGCCGCGCCCCCGCGGGTGTTCCAGGTGAAAGGCCAGCTGTGTCTCGCCCAGGCTCACCTGAGCGAGTCTAGGGACAGCTCAGGCCCGCTTGGCTTCCTGGATGGCCTGTTCGATCGTGAAGGCTTCCTGCAGGCCCGTCAGCGTCAGGGCCTTGCCCTGCTTGTCGATGACGAGCAGGGTCGGCGTGCCGTAGACCTGGACGCCTTTGGTGACCGTGCCGAAGGACGCTACTTCGCTCGCTGAAGCCTGGTGCACGGCGATGCCCAGGCGGCCGTTGTGCTGGAGCTGGTCGACTGCCTTGTGGACGACCCGGTCGTCGGCTCCCTTGGGGTTCCAGAAGAGGATCAGGACGATCTTGCCCTTGGCCAGCTCCGCTTCGACCGCCTGCTGGGCGCTCGGCGTTCCCGACTTGGCGAGCGCGGGCGCCGGGCTTGCGGGCTTCGTCGTCGTCTTGACGGGCGCGACGACCTTCGCGTGGGTAGCGGCCGTCTTCGTCTTGGCCGGCGTCGCGGGGATGGTCGTTGGTTTTGTGACGGTCGGAGCCGGCGTCGCTGCCGCGTGCGTCGATTCGTTTGAGGCCTGGGCCGACTTTTCCGCGAGCTGTTTGGCGTTCTGCTGGGAGGTTTCGACGGCGCCCTTGGCCTTGGCGATGTCCTTTGTCAGGCCTTCGACGCCCGGGGCTGCGCCGTGGTAGATGTGAGAGGAGGTGCTGCCGCCGGGTTTGGAGGCCTGCGAGCTGCTCGTCTGGGCCGTGCTCGTGGCAGCCGGCACGGAGGAGGGTGCGGCCGGTGTCGAGGGGCTCGTCGTGTGCCCCTGGATCAGCAGCAGCCAGGCTGCAGCCAGCAGCACGACTGCAAGGAGACCTACCTGATAGGGACGGGAGAGCTGCGCCATCGCACCCTGATTCGGCATTTCGGCGCCGGAAGTTGAATGCAGTGGGGTGGCTTGGACGTTCACCCCGATACGTTCAGTGCTCCAGATGAGCCTGCACGGGACACCTCAGCGACGACGGAGCAGGCGCTTGCGGGGCGTCCTGGCGCTGTTCTCGGCGTGCCTGGCAGCCCTCGCCGTCTACCTGGTCCTGCCCGGGGCCGGCACGCCTGCGCTCGCCTCCTGCGCAGGCCGGGCCCCCCACGCCGTGCAGATCGCGCCCCAGGGTCTGGGAGCACTCAGGGAAGCCGTCGCCGGCGTGCTGCCGGAGCGGCTCGGGCGCCTCTACGAAGAGGGCCCCGTGCCCAGCGTCACGGCCTGGCGCGAGCAGCGCCCCGAAGCGCCCTCCGTCTCCCCCGGCCGGCGGCGCCCGGGCGGTTATGAGATGCGCTGGTGGGCGCCCGACGGAGACGACGTCGTCGCCGACGTGTTCCTCTTCGCGGACAGGCGAGCGGCTGCTCGATACGCGGCGCTGGCGGCGTCGGTGCGGTGCCGCCGCGGCGCTCGGGAGCAGCCGATCGAACGTCCCGCCCGCGCCAGCGCGATCTCCTGGATCAACCCGGCCGGGACCGACGAGGTCGACATGTACCTGGCGAGAGGGTCGCGGGTCTACCGGGTCGCCGACGCGCCCACCGTCAGCGCCCGCTTCGGCCCCCACCTGGAACGGGCCCTGCAGACGATCGAGATCCTCTCCTGCCTGCTGCCGGACGCCGGCTGCGCGCCGAGGACCCACGGTGTCCCAAGCTGACAGGGCGAGCAAGGGCCGGGCGGTTGCGGCCTTCGCGCGCCTGGTCTGCGGAGGGGTGGGGCTCGTCGTGGCGGCCCTGCTGGCGTTGGGCTGCGGCAAGAGCGACCTGCCGCGTCCCGCGGCGAGCGCCGCTGCTACGTCGGCTGGGCGCGCGGGGACGCCGAGTGCGAGGGCTGGGCGTCTGCCCGGGCTCGCGGCCAAGCCCGTACCGGTGCCGATTCCGCTCCCGCTGACGAACGCCCGGGCCAGGTCCTTCGCCGGCGCCGTCGAGCTGGTCCCGGTCGACGTGCCGGGCGCGAAGGTGGATCACGAAGGTCACTCCAACAGCCAGGAGGAGCGGGAAGCGTCCCGGTGCGGCAAGGCGGCCGCGGTCCTGGCTGACGGCAAGTCGCCCAAGCTGCACAGGGGGGCGGGCCTGGCCCAGGAAGACATCTCCTCCTCCACGGAGGTGTTGGCCAGCGCAGCGGCCGTGAAGTCGAACCTGGCCTCCCTGCGTAGCAGCGCGGGGGTGCGCTGCTACAGCAGGGTCCTGAAGGCGGGGCTGGGGCGGGAAGCCGGCGGCGGCCTGCGCCTGCTGGGCTTGCGGATCGGACGCGTGAACGTCGCGGGCGCCGGCGGGCAGGGCGGCGAAGGCCTGCGCATCGAGGCCGCCGTCGGGTTGACGGGGACGGCGGGGGTCGTGCGGGTCTTCATCGACGCGGTGTCCTTCGCCTACGGGCCGGCCGAGATCGACCTGTACGCGACGAGCTTCGTGCAGCCCGAGCCGACCAGGACCGAGCAGCAGCTGCTGACGCTGCTGAGGGAAAGGGCCTCGCTGCAGCGGCTGTGAGCGTCGGGACTGCCGGCTCAGATCTCGTGGTGGCTGCGCAGGACGGCGTGCACGACGGTGTCTGTCGGGACCGTCTCCTGCGAGCCGCCCTGCATGTCGCGCAGGAGCGTCTGGTCGGCTTCGACGATGGCGGTGTAGCGGGCTCCGAGGGCGGAGGCCTGGCTCAGCTGGCCTTTCAGGGAGCGCCCGCCGAGCTCCATCTGGGCGCTCAGCCCGGCGGCGCGAGCCTCGCCGAGCAGGACGAAGGCTTCGCGCCTGGCCTGCGGGCCGGTGTCGCCGAGGGCGACGAACAGCTCGACGGTCTGGACGGGGGCGGGCAGCTGCTCGCCTGCGAGCAGGATCCGCTCGATGCCGGCGGCCCAGCCGATGGCGGGCGTGGCGGGTCCGCCCAGCTCCTGGATCAGACGGTCATAGCGCCCGCCGCCGGCGACGCCGCTCTGCGCCCCCAGGGCCTGGGAGGTGAACTCGAAGAGGGTGCGGGTGTAGTAGTCGAGACCCCGCACAAGCGTCGGGTCGACGTCGTAGGCGAGCCCGGCCGCGTCGAGCAGGCCGCGTACCTCGGCGAAGTGCTCCAGGTCCTCTTTGCCCAGGTGGTCGATCAGCAGGGGCGCGCCGGCCATGACCTCGCGGGTGCCTGGGTGGTCCGTGTCGAAGGCCCGCAGCGGGTTCAGCTCGATGCGCGAGCGGACCTCCTCGGAGAGGCGGTCCTCGTTGGCGCGCAGGTGGGCCTTCAGCAGCTCCCGGTAGTCGTGGCGGGCCTCGGGGCTGCCCAGGCTGGAGAGGCGCAGGCGCACCTCCTGCACGCCCATCTCGGCCAGCAGGGAGGCCAGCAGGACGATCGACTCGGCGTCGAGCGCGGGGTCCTCAGAGCCGATGGCCTCGGCGCCGACCTGCCAGAACTGCCGGTAGCGGCCGGCCTGGGCGCGCTCGTGGCGGAAGAAGCTCGACAGATACCAGAGCTTCACGGGCTGGCGGCGCTTGTGCATGCCGTGCTCGAGGTAGGCCCGGCAGACGGGGGCGGTGCCCTCGGGGCGCAGGGTCAGGGAGCGACCGCCGGCGTCCTGGAAGGTGAACATCTCCTTGCTGACGATGTCCGTGGAAGCTCCGACGCCGCGGGCGAACAGCTCCGTGGCCTCGAAGGTGGGCGTCTCGATGCGCTCGTAGCCGGCGCCCTGCAGGATCGCCCTGGCCTTCGACTCCAGGGTCAGCCGGGCGGCGGCGGCGTCGCCGAGGATGTCGAAGGTCCCCCTGGGGACTTTGAACTGGGCCTGGCTCAACTCTGCTCGCCGAGTGCTCGCGCCGAGCTCGGAGCCAGCGCCTCCTGCTCGACGCGGGCCCGGATCTCGGTGAGGAAGGGGTTGGTCTGGAGCTCCCGCCCCAGCGTCGTGACGCCCATGTGGCCCGGGTACACGACGGTCTCGGCCGGGTAGGCGCGGATCAGCCCCTCGATCGACTGCTCCAGCGTGTCCCAGTCGCCGCCGGGCAGGTCGACACGGCCGACGGATCCCTGGAAGAGCACGTCGCCGGAGAGCAGGGCGCCGTCGAAGGCGTAGGTGACGTGGCCGGGGCTGTGGCCGGGCGTGAAGATGACGTCGAGCTCCATGCCGGCAAGCTTCAGGTGCTCGCCTCCCTTGACGGTGTGCTCGGGGTCGTGGTTCTCGAAGGGGCCGAAGCCGGGCGGGACGAAGCGCATCACGTCCGTCAGCAGGGGCACCTCGATCTGCGGGCAGTAGACGGGCGCACCGGTGGCCTTGGCGAGCGGCGCGACGGCCCCGATGTGGTCGAAGTGGCAGTGGGTCAGCAGGATCGCCTCGATGCTGGCGCCGAGGGCCTCGGCTGCGGCGAGAAGCCGGTCGGCCTCCTCGCCGGGGTCGACGATGACGGCCGCCGTGGCCTGCGGGTCGGCCCTGACGATGTAGCAGTTCTCCTGGACCGGCCCGACCGTGTAGGCCCTGACGTCCGGCCGGCTCACCTGGCCTGCGCCTTGCCTTCTTTGACCTTCTTCTTCATGCGGCGGTTGAAGACCCACCTGTCCGTGTAGTAGCTGACGACCGTGTAGCCGGCCAGGACGATCGGGAAGGCCGCGACGGCGCCGTTGGAGTGCTTGATGAAGAGGATCACGACGAGCAGGAACAGGACGCTCGCGAACATGGCCTTCAGGAAGGCCCCCCGCCATGTCGGCGGCTGGTCGCGCTTGTCCACAGGCTTCTTGGCCGCCGCCGTGACAGGACCCGTCTTCTCCTCTTTGGTCGGCTTGCGTCCCGTGCGCCCGCGGGACTCGACGAACCCTGCAGCGTTGCCGCGGTGCTTGGTGTGGCGTTTTCTCCTGGTCTGGGCCATGACTGGAGCCTAGATGATCGGGGGAGGCGCCATGTGGCGGCCGCGGCACGCGGGAGTCAATCCTGCAGCGCGTTCTCGATGATGTGGCGGGCGGGGTCGAACCCGGCCATGGGCAGATCCTCGGGGAAGCCCTCGAAGGCGGCGGCGGGCGCCAGGCCGACCAGCTCGGCGCTTGCGATGGGGGCCAGGGAGCGGACGAGGCTGACGATCTCCGCGAGCGGCGTCTCCAGGGGACGCTCGACGTTCATCGAGACCTGGGGGACGTCGCCGGAGAGGTGGATGGCTATGGCGCGCAGGCCGGGGAGCCCCTGGGAGCCGCCCTCGCGGATGGAGGAGGCGATGCGGTGGGCGTCTTCGATCGTGGCCGGCGGGGCCAGCTGGAGGTTGAAGGCGACCAGGGGCTCGCGAGCTGAGACGAGGGTCACCCCGGCCGTGGGGTGCGGCGCTTGGGGCCCGAAGTCCGGGCTCAGCGGCGGCGCGTCTTGGGTGCCGGCCATGCGGGCGGCCAGGGCGGGCAGGCCCCCGCGGCGGAGGTCCGCGCGGGTGCGGGCCGGGTGGTCCGCGTCGGACGTCAGCTCGCCGTAGAGGAAGACGGGGATGGCCAGCTCGGATGCCAGGCGGTCGGCCAGGACGAGGGCCTCGGCGCAGGCCGCGCCACGGGACTCGGGGGTCAGGTAGACGACGGGGGCCACGTCCAGGGCGCCCACGTGGGGGTGCTGGCCGTGGCGACCGCTGCTGGCCAGGTCGATGCGGGCGACGGTCTCGCGGGCCAGGGCCAGGAGGGCGTCGGTGATGGCCTGCGGGGCGCCCGCAAGCGTGAAGACGGAGCGGTCGTGGTCGGAGTCGGAGTGGGTGTCGAGGAGCCTCGCGGAGGGAGTCGTGGGGTGCGCCTGCTGACCGACAGCAGTGCCGATGGTCGAGATCGTCTGCGCGTCCGAGCCGTCGGAGACGTTGGGGACGGCGAGGAGGGTCGGCTGCGGCATGGCAGGAGGCTAAACTGCGCCACCCCGCCGGAGTAGCTCAGTTGGTTAGAGCAGAGGAATCATAATCCTCGTGTCGGGGGTTCGAGTCCCTCCTCCGGCATGGCAAAAGGCCTGCAAATACGGTGGCTTGCAGAGTATCGCGGCGGCGGCAGATTTCCCCAGGGATTTCCCTATGGGGCGGCGGGAAGGCATCGACCAGGGCGTCCTAACGCACGGGCACACTTGGACGCGTGAAAATCGACGCGCAGATAGCGGCTATTCGGGCGAGCCAGGGAGCTCGCGCGATTGAGCAGCAAATGCTCGACGAGGCATTCGCCGGCCCTCCGGCGCCCACGACCTCTCCCGGCGTGAACGCGACGAAGCAGCTGGAACTTGCCAGTGGAGCGATCGTGTTCCACAAGCCGTTCTCCGGCGTGCATGTCGCCAACGCGATCGCCTACGGACAGACCGACGAGACGCCGCCGCTGCACGAGGCGGCCAGCTGGCGGCTGGCCGTGGCGCTCGGGCCACCGTGGGATGAGATCGTCGTGCCGTGCGTGCTGCGCCAATACGCCGGTGAGGACGGCTCGCTCTTGCTACGCGCCATTGGATGGCCGCGGGACATGGCGCCGACCTTGAATCCGACCTGGTGCTTGCCTGCGGCGTTCTTCGACTCGCTGATCGCCCAGCAGGACCGTCATGACGGAAACTGGCGCTGGGACGGCAATCGGCTGACGCTGATCGATCACGGCTACACCTTCGCGCTGCCACGAGCGATCCTCAACTACTCCGACTTCGTGGTTGCTCGCCACCGGCACGGCGCCGCAAGCCTGCTCCCGGAGGAGCGCGACGCGCTCACCCGCCTGCTGAGCGACTCCGACCTGCTCGGAATGGCTCGATTCCTCGTGCCCGCCCGCGCGCAGGCACTGGCGGACAGGGCACGACTCATGCTGCACAGAGGCGAGATCCTGCGTCCCAGCGAGTTCTGAGATGCGCGACATGCGTTCTTTGCTGCGTGGTAGCATCATAACTCAAGGGGTCAACTATCGCATCCGATATCGAAGGGGAGTCTCCCGATGATACAAGTCAACTTCACGACCTTCGAGCGCGACTCAGACACCAAAGAGTGGATCGAGCTACCTGTCGCGCAGCTGCTCGCGTGTGGCGACGACGTGAGCATCAGCGGGCCGCACGCCGACTGGATCAATCCCGACCTCGCGATCGTCGATCCCGAGACCGCGGAGCGCATCACGCGGGCCGATGGCGCCGAGCGCTGGGCACGGTTGCAGCCCTTCGGCTACCGCAGCGGAGACCTCCACGTCAAGGTCATCGAGGTCGCCGCGGCCGAGCCGGTCGCGGCCAGCTTCCACTACTCCACCGCCGCCTGAGCCCCATGCCAAGAACGGCGGTATCTGAGATCCACGCGAAGGTCGTCGGCCGCGAGATCAAAGACACCCGCCAAGCGCTCGGGCTAACCCAAACCTCGGTCGCCGAGCGCCTGGGAGTCTCCCCCTCCTACATCTCCGCCGTCGAAGCGGGCCGTCGCAACCTCACGCTCGGACAGCTGGCCAACATCGCCAACGCGATGCGGCTCGGGATCGACATCTCGTTCATTCGACCTGATGGAACGCCTGTCCGCGGCGCCTAAAGAATGGTGTGCGCACAAACGCGTCGAACACGCCGCATCGCCGCGAAAGACTGGACGCTCGGTACGACTGCCGTCGCTTACTTGGCTGGCGCCCGCCGCTCGGCGGCGTTGATCAAGAGGCCGCTCAGGTCGGGCACAGACCGATCGACCGCTAGCTCAACAACGAGCTCCTTCTGTTTTTCTCGCCTAGACCAGGGGTAGTCATCAAAGCGACTAAAAGTCTCCCTCCCGCGACGGGTCGTCCCGCCCGCAAAAATTGCACCGGAATTGATCGGCGAAAGCGTAACCTGCTCGATGTGCCGCTCCAGCACCGCGGCCGTGTCTAGTTCCAAGACCATGTGCGAGCGTGCGCGATAGAGGCCAGCACCCAGGAGCCTTTCCAGCCGTTCCTCTGTAAGCCAAAAAAATACCCGGCTGTTCAGCATCCTGTACCACTGAGCGGGTGTTAGGTTGTCCAAAAATCTCGCCACGACCGCGTCGCTGTGCATCGGCGCTTGATCACGAATTGTCGCTTTACCAAACGTTGGGTGCTCGATCTCCACCAACTCTCCCCGGTAGGCGGACTCGATCTCCTGGCGCTCCGTCCCCGTCACTTCAAAAAGATCAAGCAGCGCCGAAGTGCTAAGAAGTCCCTGAGTCTGAATAAGTGCCCAGTTCTCGACCTCCGCCATATGCCAGAGTCGTGGATAGCGTTCAGCGAACGCAGCGACATCCATCACCATGTCCGCCTGTCGACAATCGCCGGCCGCCTATCAAAGCCCGTCGAAACCAAGCTCACCTGCGCACCCGCCACCCGTTCAACCTCCTCTATAAAGAGCAGCGCATCTTGGCCGAGCTGATCAAAGCGCCGTGCATCGCGGTTCTGCTTACCGAGATAGTCAACAAAGGTAAGCGCGATATCGGTCGGGCCATTGAGTAGCGCCGAGCGGCGCAGCAGGTCCCACTCGAACTCGCCGACTCGTCGCTGCTTGTCGGTCGTCGAGGTCCGCTCGGAGCTCCGGAGCTTACCGCGCGGCACTTCGGCACGACGCTCAACCTCGGTCCAGGTGAGCTCGATTGACATCGGTCCGGAGCTGTCGGTCTCTGATGGACTTTCAACCCGGATCGGGTAGGTGCGGCACACGAGGATGCAGCGACGAAGTCTATGCGGCGCGACTCCCGCCTCACTAAGTGTGCCAGCGACCCCGGTGTCGCGCGAGGTCACATGGGGATAGGAGCCGTGGTAGAGGCTAAGACCAGTGCCCTGGGTTCCCTCAAGCATAATCCGCAGGCCACGCGAATAGGCATCCTCAGGACATCGGTCGCGCTGCGCAGATATGGCTCGAGATCGGGGATGTCCTGCGCCAGCCGCACCGCAGCCATCTTGGGATCGGCGCCTCGCAGAATACGTCGCGCCGTAGCCCAGCCTACCCCTTGCTTAGTCGAGCCAATCGATTCAGCTAGGCTCTGCTCTCGACGGATATCGGCCTTCTCAATAACCATCGCCTTGGGATCAATCGTCAGGCGTCCTTGGTCGACTTCGCAGTCAGCTATCTCCTGTAGCAACTTTTCGACGTTGATCACATTTCCCGGCCCAACCATCAGTCTGGCTTCGCCCGCGCGGGTGCCCGAGGGTAGGTGATGATGAGTGTATGACTCTCCGCTATGAAGGAAGACCTTGTGGCCGGCATTAGGACCACCCACCCTAATGAGTAGGTCGTAATCGGGCGCGAGGTAAAAGGCGATGTTACCCTTGCCCTCCGACCCATACTCGCCGCCGACTATGGCATCGACACATTGAGCAGGCGAGCCTGCGAGTAGATCGAGCGCTCGTGCGGCGCGTACTAGGACGTCGCGGGGTAGACACTTGTCGGTGTCAATCACGAGATCCGCATGCTCGCGCATCCTTTCGACCTGCGCCTCGGTTGAGTCGGCAACCATCTCGTCATAGCTCGGCAACTCGCCTACACGTTCCTTCCTGCGCTGGCTGTAGCGGCGGCGCAGCGTCTTTTCTGAGGCAAAGGTGTGGATGTGGGTCACCCGACGGCCAAATGATTCGCGCAGATACTCAACCTGCTCGGGGATACGGGCAGAGTCGACGACGGCCAGCTCATATCCCTTCAGTGAGTAGATGTCACGCGAGAGCTGATCGCGAACCCAGGCACCTTTCGAGCTACGATCGAGCTTCTCGCCAGCTCTCTGCAAATCGCGCCTATCAGGATCGCCCCCGAGGTGACGAACCAGCATCTCATGGGTGCTGTAGCGCTTACCGTTGAACGTGGCGCACAATTGGCGGGCGAGGCCACTCTTGCCTGAAGCAACCGGACCAGAGACAACGACGATCCGCTCGACCATGCTTAGATGTGCAGTCCGAGTTGTTGGTGTGCGATCCGGGGAACTTCGGCACCAGCGGGCAGGTACACGTTTACGCCCGGTGCAATGTCGAGCAGCTGGCGAACAATCATCTCTGAGATTACGCTCCAGTCTCCGCCGGCTTGGCCTGCACCGATCCTTGGCATGTGGACAGCGGCGGGACTCGTCTCCAGATGAGCGCGTAGCCGCCGCAGACACTCTTCGAGAGCGGCGTAACGCAGTGGAATCTTCGCTGCTCGCAATCCGTAATTGTGCTGAGCGATCATCGTGCAGACCCAAATCCAGGGCTTGGCCTGATGCAGGTGGATACGCCCCAGCACCAGTCCCCCCGAACTCTCAGCCCACTCGCGAAAACTCTCCTGAAGGCCGGGATAGCGCATTCGCAACTGAGGCGCAAAGCCGTGCCCTCCCCAGGTGGCTGTCTTGTCGTTGACAATATGGGCGATCAGCTTCTCGCCCGATCCTTGCGGGTCTGTAGCATCACCATTCAGGTAGGTGATTGCTGGGCCTTCGGCCTGTTGCGCGACCGGGCGGACCAGCCCCACGATTCGCGGATAGCGAGTATGCGGATATGGCGGGGCTCCGACGCATTCGAGCTGCAGGGACTTTTTGCCAACTCCAATTGCCTCCTTTGCAGTGGAGCCGACAGCACTGCACCGCATCAGGGCTTCTGACTCCGTTATTGCCTTGACATCGAGCACTGGCTCCCAGAACCTAGAGCCGCCGATGTAGTCGAGCCGAAAGCGGCTCTCGTCGACCCGAGCGGCAGCAAAGACACAGGCAGGCTGAGCAGCGAGCCGAACGGCGCGTAGAACCGCCGCTTCAGGCGAGACGAAGAACTCCGAAGCAAGGTGGATCAGATGCTCAAGGGTGATGTCGTCGGCCAATTCGGGGAAGCTCCCCGTCGGCATCAACAGCTCAGCGGCGGCCAGGTTGCAGAGCAGCTCAACCTGCCAGGCATCGGTCTCGGCGTCCGCGCTGTGGGCTCGGTAGCGAATCTCCTCGGCTGCGTCTGGAAAGGCAAGATGACCAAGCTCATGCGCGATCGAGAAGCGGACCCGCTCGGGGTTGCGATTTGGGTTGAACTCGATTCGTGGACGACCCTTGTGATGCACCAGCCGGGCGTCCTCCACCTCCTCGATTGGGATCACCTCTATCCCAGACAGCTCTGCCAGCTTGAGCGGATCATAAGGCGGACCTGACCAGCCACTCTCCATCGCCGCAAAGGCTTGGCGGCGAACCTGCCTGAGTATGGACTCAACTGGGCTGCCTTCCGTGGCCAGCTTACGGACCGAGGGATTGGTCCATCTGATCTCGTCAGGTGAACGTATCCGCCTCGTCACGGACAGAGTATCTCACGAGGGACGGCCGTAATCCGAGGATAGGCAATGTTCGGATTAATGGGCGATCACCAGGCGGGCGTCTACGCCGAGGTCTCGATCTCGTCGTAGACCCGCTGAACCTCTTGCAGCCACTTCGCCGGGATCGCTTCTTCCAGACGCTCAACGAACGTCGCGTTGGAGCCCTCGGGCGACGCCTGGATCGGCAGGACGGTCCCCGGCGTGCTGTGCGGATCAAGCGCCCGGGCGATCTGCTGCGCAAGGTCCGGCCGCGGCGAGTAGGCCATGTACTGTTCGGTCGTGCTCAGACGGTCGTGGCGCATGAGCGCCTGCGCCGTCCTGATGTCGATGCCGCTGCGCGCCAGCGTGGTGCCGAAGGAGTGCCGCAGGTTGTACATCCTGATCGGCTTCAGCCCGGCCGCCTCAACAGCAACCTTGAAGGCCTCCCGCACGGGCCGTTCGGAGACCGGCGAGTCCCGCGTCAGCTCGCTCACGAACACGAAGTCCTGCTCGCCGATCGAGTAGCCCCTTCTTCTGAGCTGCGCCAGCGCTCGTGTCAGCCGCGGCGTCATCGGGATCGCTTCCGAATCGGAGGTCTTGGTCGTGTACATCTCGTTGCGCACCCAGTTGTCGTAGGGGCGCATCACGCCCGTCTCGAAGTCGACGGCGCCCCATCGCAGCCCCAGCGCCTCGCCGGGCAGGCGCAGGCCCGCGTGTGCGCCGCACAGCCAGAACGCTTCCTCGAACACGCTGGGGGCGCAGTGCAGGAGGCGGTCGACCTCGTCCGGGTCGTAGAAATCGTCGCGCCGCAGGATGCGGTCGTGATCGTGGCGTTTGCTTGCCCGCTTGACCGAGGCCAGCGGGTTCGCGTCAAGCCAGCCCTCGCGCACGGCGTAGTCGAACGATGCGGCGAGGATGTCTCGGTAAGTGTTTCGCGTCTGCGCGGCGGCCGGGGTCACAAGCATCCAGGGCTTCGTCTTCCGGCGCTTGACGATCCAGCCTTCTGCTTGCAGGGCCATCGCCGCGGTACGTGAGACACGTCGCGGGCGCTGCGCGTCGAGCGGGACAACGCGGTAGCAGCCGCGCCGCCGGTGCTTCCACGTTCCCGGCAGCTCGTCCGCCACGCGGACAGCCTCGTCCTTCGTGACCACCTCGAGCGCCTGGCTCTCGGCTGGCTGCGCGGTCCAACGCTCGATCGTCAGCTGCTGCACGTTCTTGCCTTCGGCGAGTGCCTGGCGGGCCTTCCTCTCGCTCAAAACGCGGTAGGCCTTGAAGTCAGCGAAATATCCACGCAGGCGCCCGTCTGCGAACGAGCGCAGCGGCGTGTCGGCGCCGAGGTCGCGGAACAGGCGCTCGAACATGTCCTCGTAGCCGGCGATTGTGGATCGCTTCAGTCCCCTCTCCCCTTTGCGCTCCGCCAGCCAGCCTTCGACCGCCTGCTGGAGGGTGTGCTCGGCAACGTGCTCGACCTCAGCGGTCGCTCGGAGTTCCTCGATGATCGTCTCCAGGCACGCCTGTGCCTCCTTCGGCGTCAGGTGCTCGGGGCTCGGCTTGGGGCCGTGCCCGGCCCTCCAGATAACCGCGCCACGTGCGGTGCGTCGCCCTGAGTCTCGGATGTGCGCGGGGCCGAGGCGTCGGCCGCCCTTCTTATCGTTGCGGTCGCGCCAGAACGCCCAGAAGGAGCGTCCGCGACCGTTCTTGTCGGTCTTGACCTGCAGGTGGCCCGTGGGCCGTTTCTTCTGGCTCATGGTGTTGTAGACCCCCAGCGACTCGGAGCGGCCAACGAGTTGCGAGAAGGGGACACGGATTTCCCCAGGATTTCCCTAGAGGGCCATGCCGGCTCGCAAACGGGCCATATTTCTTGGGCTTAGATCCGCTTAGCAGAGCCAATTCCGGGGAGCCGGGAAGCGATCATAATCCGCGTGTCGGGGGTTCGAGTCCCTCCTCCGGCACTCTCTTTTGGCTCTGGAATGCGGGCTTGCGGCATCATGTCGCGGCCGGCGGGCCGAATCTTGCCTCCAACTTGGTCTCGAATTCGGGACCAAGTCGGAGTTGGGGGCAATGGCCTCCCTTCCACCGCAACCGATCTCCGAAGCGCGCCTGCACGACGAGCCGCGCAATCTGGTCGCGGACGCCGCCGGTGTGCCTCCGCTCGATCCGGCTGGCGTGACGGACGGCATCTGATGCCGCGTATCAGCTCCTTCCATGGGATCACAATCGCGATGTTCTGGGATGAGAGCGGGCATCAGACGCCTCACTTCCACGCCGCGTACTCGGGATATCGCGCCTCGCTGAGCCTCGACGGGACCATCTTGGCCGGCTCCCTCCCACCTCGGGCGCTCAAGCTCGTCCAACGGTGGGCCTCCCTTCACCATGCCGGGCTCGTTGCCAACTGGCATCGCGCTCGCGAACAGGAGTCGCTGTGGCCTATCGACCCGCTGACCTAACATCTGCGCCATGACCAGCGCTGCCTACCTCCCTGCCGTGACCGAGGTGGAGGTCATCGGGGACCACGAGTTGCGACTGAGCTTCGACGACGGAACCGTCGGCGACGTCTCGTTCTCGGACCGTGAGTGGGCCGGTGTATTTGAGCCTCTGCGCGATCCTGCGCGCTTCGCGAAGGTGAAGGTGGATCCGCAGTTCGCCACAATCGTCTGGCCCGAAGACGGACTGGACATGGCACCGGAGCCTCTCTACAAGCGAGCTCGTCGGCAGCAGGTTCAGCAGCGCCGGTAGCGCCGAAGTCCCTCCCGCTTCGCCTTCGTCAAGCTCAGCGCCGCCCTCACCCTCCGCGGGAACCCCCCTCCGGACCGATCAGGCCCGGCACGAGCGCCAGGAACGCGCTGACCAGGAACGCCAGCAGCGCCAGTACCCCGACGGCGTGCGCCCAGCGCGCGTCAGCTCCGTTGAGCAGGCCCAAGGCGACGATCAGGCATGCCACGGCGAGCCTCCCGAGCAGGCGCTCATCAGCACGACGGCCACCGACCCGAGGGCCCGTCGACGCCACCTCGCCCCCACCCTCCAGCCGCCCTCCGAGCGCCAGCCGGAACAGCAGGGCCAGCGACGGAAATACGATCACGCCTCCGCCGAGGACGCTGACGACGAGCGCCACCAGTGTGTCGTGGGGCGCAGCGGCCTGGCTCAGGGTCAGCCCCGGCAGGATCGTCGGCCACTGTCCGGCCGCCCACCCGGCGACCATCGCCGCGACGGCCACCGCCGCCCCGTAGCGGGCCGGCTCAAAACGGCGCCTGTAGACGAAGAGCAGCGTCGCGAGCCCCGCCAGGGCCGAGACGAGCAGGGCCGGCATCGCCCTCCCGCTAGTCAACTCCCTGTAGAGATGGTGGCCGCCGCTGTCGCCGTGCAGCACGACCAGGCCTGCGACAGCGAGGACTCCGGAGACGGCGCCGGCGCCGAGCGCCCTCGCCCGGAACGCCTCCGCCAGCTCCTGCTCGTCGCGGCGGGCGGCGTCGGCGGCCAGATAGACGGCCGCCAGGTAGGCGCAGGCGCCGACGGCAAGCACCCCGACCATCACCGGCGTCGCAGCCAGCCAGCTGGAGATGAGGGGACCGGCCGCGTTGCCGACCGGGACGCGCCCTGTCGCGATCGCACCGACCATTGTGCCCAGCGCGAACGGGGTGAAGATCGAAGACAGCGAGAAGGCCGTGTCGATCAGACGCGACTCGCGTTGACTCGATGCGCCCGAGCGCAGCGCGTAGGCGGCACCGCGCAGGACGATGCCGATGCCGGCCAGGAACAGCGGCGCCGACAGCGTCGATGCGATCGAGCCGAAGGCCGTCGGGTAGGCCGTCCAGAAGACCGTCAGCACGAAGATCAGCCAGACGTGGTTGGCCTCCCATACCGGCCCCATCGAGCGGTGGGCGTGCTCGCCGATCCGCTCCCCCCTCTCCCCTCGTCCCGTCAACAGCTGCCAGAAGCCGGCGCCGAGGTCGGCTCCCGCCAGCACGCTGTAGAGGACGACCCCGGCCAGCACGAAGGCCATCGGCAGGGCTGAGAGGAATGGAGAGCTCATGCCGCCTCCAGCTCCATGGGACGCGCCGCCAGGCGGCGCAGCAGCCAGGCCAGCCCCACCGCCACCGCCAGGTAGACGACCGCCAGTGTCGCGTAGCCGACCGGGATCCCACCCGCGCCCGTGACCGCTTCGCGGGTCAGCATCACGTGGTAGACGACCCACGGCTGGCGGCCGACCTCCGTCGTCACCCAGCCGGCGATCAGGGCCACGACGGCCAGCGGCCCGGCTGCCACGAGCGCCCTGTAGAACCACGGCGACTCCGGCAGGCGCCGCCTGCGGATGCGCACGAACAGGTAGACGAGCGCCAAGGCTCCCAGCAGCACGCCGATCCCGACCATCGACTGGAAGGAGACCCTCACGACGTTGACGGGCGGGCGTTGGGACGCCGCGACGCTGTCGAGCCCCCGCACAGTCGCTTCGGGGTCGTGGAAGGCCAGCAGCGAGAGCAGGTGCGGGATCGGGATGCCGAACCTGACGCGCCCGCCCGTGTACCAGCCGAGCAGATGCTCTGGAGCGCCCTTCGTAGTCCTGCCAAGGCCCTCCATGGCCGCCAGCTTGATTGGCTGGGTGCTCGCCACGTCCCTGGCGGCCCAGTCTCCGACGGGCCCCTGGGCGATCGTCGCGAGCGCCGCGATCGTCAGCGGGACGGCGAGGGCCGTTCGCTCGTAGCGCCCCCAGCGGCCCCGCAGCCGCCCGTAGGCGTAGGCGCCGGCCACCAGGAAGCCACTGACCATGTAGCCGGCCAGGTACATGTGCACCAGCTCGTGCCACAGGTAGTCGTTGCCGAACAGGGCACGCCACTGATCGACGTGGACGACCCGGCCGTGGCTCAGCTGGAAGCCGCCCGGGTTGTTCATCCAGGCGTTCACCGAGATCACCATCAGCGAGCCCGTGATCCCCGTCAGCACGATCGGTATCCCGCTGAGCAGGTGCGCTCGCGGCGACAGGCGCTCCCAGCCGTAGACGTAGATGCCGATGAAGATCGCCTCCAGGAAGAAGGAGAACCCCTCGATCGCGAAGCCCAGGCCGAAGACGCCGCCGAAGGTGGCCGTGAAGTTGGGCCACAGCAGCCCCATCTCGAAGCTGAGGATCGTGCCCGTGATCACGCCCGTCCCGAACAGGGCTACGAGGATGCGCGACCAGCGCCTGGCCAGTGTCAGGTACAGCCGGTCGCCGCTGCGCAGCCAGCGCCACTCGAGAAACAGGACCATCGCCGGGAAGGAGATCCCGAACGCCACCAGCGGGATGTGGGCGCTGAAGGAGAGCGCCTGCATCTGGCGTGCCTCCAGCAGGTATTGCTGGTGAGCCGGAGCAAGCGCAGCAGCGAGCAGAACGCTCATGAGCTGACCCGACACGGTATTGCTCCGGCTGGACGCGCCGGATTCCGATTGTCGCCCATCTGACGGCAGGCCCGTGATAGCCGCGCCTCTGCGCCGTCAGATGCTGCGCCCCGCGAGCGCCGGCGCCCGCAGATGCCCAACGCGCGCACAACGCACCCGCCTTCAGGGACGCCGTTGCCGCTATCCGACGCGCGTACCGTCGACCCAGGCGACAATCTCGGGGTGGCGTCGCGCGAAGGCAAGAGTGTCCTGCGGCCGGTCGCTGATCGGTTCGCCAGGGCCGTTCAGGGACGTATTGACGAGCAGGGGCACCCCCGTGCGCTGCTCGACCGCTGTCAGGATCGGCCCCAGCGGCTGCTCGTCCCGGGCCACCGTCTGCACGCGAGCCGAGCCGTCGACGTGCACGACGGCAGGCGCACGGTCGCGGCAAAGCTCGGTCGCCATCGCGGCAAACAGCATGAACGGCGAGGGACGCGCCGGCTCGAACCACTCCCCAAGCCGGTCGACTAGGACCACCGGCGCTACCGGCCGGTAGGACTCACGGCCCTTGACCCGCTCGCTGATCATCACCCGGTTCTCGACCGAGTGTGCCACGCAGAGCAGGCTGCGATGACCGAGTGCACGCGGCCCGATCTCGGCCCTGCCGTAGTGCCACGCGACGACGTTGCCGGCCAGCAGGTCGTCGGCGACGCGGTCGGCCGTAGCGGCGTCGATTTCAGGGGGCTCCTTGGTGCCGGCGCCGAGGAACGGCAACGGCACCTTCGGCCTCGCGCCAAGCTCGCACACAGTTGTGAACAGGAGCGCACCGAGAGCCTCGCCGGTGTCGTCACAGCAGGGCGGGACGACGACTTCGCAACCTGGGAGAGCATCCGCGATCGCGCTGTTCGCGTGGATGTTGAGCGCAGCACCGCCGGTCAGCACGAGCCGCCGGGAGCCCGCCGCAAGGGCAGTCGCCTGCTTCACGCGCAGGTCCGCGAAGGCGCGCTGGACCGTGTGGGCCGCGTCACGGACGCGCCGGTCGTCAGGGTCGTGACGCTCGATCGCGATCCTTGCATCGAGCAGTGCGTAGGCGTCCTCGTGCGAGCCGAAGCTGAGCGGTGCAGCGTTGTCCCGCAGGAATCCCTCCAGCTCGCGGTCGCGGCTGCCGTGGGCCGCCAGACCCATGAGCTTCCCCTGCTGCGCGTACTCCTTGTAGAGGTAGTAGGCACAAATGTCGTAGAAGCTCCCGCTGACGAGCCCCGTGCCGGTCGACTCGAACGGCTCGATCGAAGAGCCGTCTACGGCGAATGTCGCATAGCGACGGCCGTCGCCGCCGCCGTCGCAGGCCTCGACGACCATCTTGCCCGGCGCTTCGGCGAAGGCCAGTGCGGCATGTGCAAGGTGATGGTTGACCGCCTTGAAATCCGTGCGCTCGGCGAAGATCCGCGTCGGGACCTCCGCCGTCCAGGCACACGTGCGGTGCTCTCGCGGGAGCAGTCCGTTGAGCATCGCCGTGCCCGTCCAGTGCGTCACGTCTCCCGGCTCACGCCCGATCGCCGCCAGGGCCAGTCCTGCCAGGTTCTCGAGCTCGGGTCCGTTGCACCACTTGCGCTTGCGGCGATGGACTCGCTCGGCCTCCAGGACGATCAGCACCTCATCCTCGTTGCCGACCGCGACCGAGGAGTCATGCGCGTTGGCCGACAGCGAACAGACCAGGAGCTCTGTCCGTCGCGATCGGGGTCGGGTGGGGACGGGAGCGCTCGACGGCTCGGCTCGGCTCAGTTCGAGGGCGGAGACGTAGGTCGGGTCGACCGCGGAGCAGATCAGCGTCGTCGCCAGCTCGTGAAGATCCGCGAGCGACGGCGCCGGGACGATCGCCGATTCGCCGATCTGCACGAGCATCCGCTCGAGCAGGTCGAGCCCACCGTCGGCCAACGGGACCACCGTATGTGCCCACGAGCGCTCGCCCGGTCGAGCCGTACCCGACTCGCACGGATCGAAGCGGACGATGACAGGCGAGGAGAGCCGGCCGCCGGCGGCCCGCAGCCCGTCGAGCAGCCGTGCCGCCTGGGGCAGCAAGAAGGCTCTGTATTGCGCCAGCAGCGTGCTGCGCTGCACCTCGGAGAATCGGCCCAGCTCGAGCCCGATGGCCGGCTCCCCTGGCGACTCGGATTCGCTGCGCGTCCCTTGCGATGGAGAGTCTCGGGCGCGCATCATGTACGAATACCACCGATGTTCGGCACAGAGCAGTCACCGTCGAGGTCTCGCCTCGCTGGTGTGCGTGCACCGCCCAGCGATCGGCCCGTGTGGTCCCTGCTGGTCGCCGACCTCCATCTGCTCGTCGTCGCCGCCGCCGTCGAGCTCGGCTTGTTGGACGCGATCGGCGATGGTGCCGACGTGGGGGAGCTGGCCGAAGCCGGCGGTTTGGCTCCACGGGCGACGCGCACTGTCGTCGAGCATCTCGCGGCCCTCGGCCTTCTCGACGTGGACGGGCAGGGCCGCGTATCGGTGTCGCCGTGGGTCGACGCCCATCTGCGCCCCGCGGGGGGCTGCTTCGGGGACATGCTCCGTGCCTGCGCGCGCGAGAACTCCCGCTACGACCGGCTGCTCGCCGCCGTGCGCCTCGGCGCTTGCTCTCCCGCTACGGTGCACTACTCGGGCGGAGTCGCAGATGCGTCTGTCCGCGGTTCGTACCTGGCCGACGCAGCCGTCGCCCTCGCTGACGCGCTCGACCTTGGCGGTCGCTCTCACCTGCTCGACGTCGGCGGTGGCCACGGCGTCCCGTTGGCCGCCCTCTTGGAGCGTTGGCCGACCCTGACCGCGACGTTGCTCGATCTGCCCCCCACCGCGGCTTGCGCTCGGCGCGAGTTCGCCGCGCGAGGACTCGGTCCCCGTGCCCGCGTCCTCGCCGGCGACTTCCGCGACGGCCTGCCGGAGGGGCTGGGTCCAGATGTCGTGCTGCTCAGCCAGATACTCGTCGACCTCGACACCGACGAAAGGCTGCAGCTGCTCGGGCGCTGCCGGCAGATCCTGCAGCCCGGTGGCGAGCTGATCGTGCACGAGATGCTTGCTGTGCCAGGCGTCGATGAGGCGATGTTCGCGGCGATGAACACGGAGATGCTCCTGTGGTCGCGCGGTCGTCACCTGACCCGGGAGCAGCTGGAGGAGGCGTTGGCGGAGAGCGGGTTCGAGCAGGTCTCGACCGCCGCGACCTGGGGTCTGTGGTCAGCAGTGCGGGCAGTGGCGCCATGAGCGAAGCCAAGGTCCTCGACGAGCGACAGATCGCCGAGATCTGCGCGGGCGAACGGGCATCGGGGCGACTGATCGTGCAGTGCCACGGCTGCTTCGACGGCCTGCACATCGGCCACGTGCGCCACCTGCGCGCCGCCCGCTCGCTCGGCGACACCCTGGTCGTCAGCGTGACCGCGGACAGGTACGTCAACAAGGGTCCGGGGCGGCCGGTCTTCAGTCACGATCTACGGATGGAGTTCCTCGGCGAGTTGGCCTGCGTCGATTGGGTGACCCTGAGCCAGGCGGAGACGGCCGAGCGCGCCATCGCCGCGATCCGGCCCCACTTCTTTGTGAAGGGGGGAGAGTATGAGTCGACTCGCGAATCGAGCTCCAACCTGCAGGCTGAGCTGGCCATGCTGCGCGCACAAGGCGGCACTGTGCGCTTCACCGGCGGCGACCTGGTGCTCTCCTCGCGCGCTCTGCTGCGCCCCCGTACAGCTCCCACGCCGCTCAGCGACGCAGCGAGACCGTCGCTGTGAACCCCGACCTCACCGGCATACGCGCCCTCATCACCGACGTCGACGGGGTCGTGCTCGACACGCCGCACGCCCTCGCCTGGCGCCGCGCCGTCGAGAGGCTCGCTGCGACGCTGGGGTACAGCAGCGTCGCGGAGCTCGACGAGCCCGTCTATCGCCGCCACCTCGCCGGCAAGACTCGCGAGGCCGGCGCCCGGGCGGCGCTCGCCCTCTGCGGGCTGCCAGACGACGCCGCGACCGTGGCGCGGCTCTGCACCATCAAGCAGCGTCTGTTCGAGGATCTCGTGCAGGAGAGCGTCAGGGTCTATGGCGATGCCCGACGCCTGCTCGAAGACTGCCGCCGTCGCGGTGGCGCCGCCGTCGCCGCCTCCGCCTCGCGCAACGCGACCAGGCTGCTGGCACGCGCCGACGCCGAGTCGGCAGCCGAGCCCATCGTCGACCTCTACTCCCGCCCACTGCTGCAGGGCGAGAAGCCGACCGTGTTCGAAGCTGCAGCCGACGCCCTGGGTGTGGCGATCGACAGGTGCCTCGTCGTCGAGGACGCACCCAGCGGCATCGCGGCAGCCAAGCTAGCCGGCTTCCCCTGCGTGGGCGTCGACCGTGGCGGTTCGGCTCGCGAGCTGGGCGCTGCCGGCGCCGACCTCGTGCTCGCAACGCTCGACGACTGTCCGCGACCGAGACGTTCTCCTCACTCGGACTGGACCGTCGCCGGCGCCTAGACGACCGACTCCAGGTCCCTACGCCGCCGGGTGGCATGTCGATCGTTCATGTTCGTCTACAAGCCGGCCGAGGCCGCCAGACGGCTGTCGGGAAACCAGCGGCGGTGCACGTCGAGAACGCGGTCGCAGAAGCGGTCGAGCGTGCCGGCGTCGATCGCGCTCCGCACCGTCTCCATTGTCGCCATGATCGTGGCCAGGTTGTGCGAGCGCAGAGCCTCCTGGTCGGCCAGGACGGCCTCGACGCTGCCGGCGCCCGCGCAGGCCAGACAACCGCATGTCCACTCCTCGCCGATGACCGTGTGGTCGGCGACGGCGCCGAACGGCGTCATGTACCAGCCGCCGACAGCGAAGTGGGCATAAGACGACGAGTCGAAGATGTCGGCGCCGAAGCGCACCAGGAACGGCAGCTCGACGGGATCGCCGGCGCCGAACACGTGGATCGGCATCCCCTCGCCCGCCTGCAGCCGCGCGTCCTGCACCGTCTCCCGGATGAAAGCGAGGTCGTGGTTGCGGGCGAAGAACGGGACCAGGCTGCCAAGCGCCAGGTAGTCGATTCCGATCTCGAGCAGACCGTCGGTGCAGCGGCGGCGCAGCTCGCGGAAGCGGCCACCTTGCTGGACCCCCGCCAGGGTGCCGTGCTCGATCGCGGCCGCAGCCTGGGCAACGCGCTTGAGCGTCGACTCCATCTTCTTCTCGGCGATCGAGCGCTTGTCACCGGGAGGCGAGACCAGATCCAGCGGCGAGACGATGTCGGCGCCGATCCGGTCCTGGAAGCGCACGATCGTCCTGTTGTCGAGGTAGAGCTGGCGCGTGAAGCCCTGAAAGGCGCCGGAGTCCGTCATCACCAGCCCGTCGAACCCGATGTGTCGCTTCACCTCGCGGCCCGCTTCAAACGCTTCTCGCAGAGGCCTGTTCTTGTAGAGGAAGTAGGCGTTGAGGATGCATCCTTCGATGCCGTACTGCTGCCAGTGGGTCGCCGCGAAGGAGCCGAACGTCTCCTGATAGACAGGTAGGAACAGGGGCGTCCTGATGGTCACACCCTGCCTGGTGCGAAGCTCGCGGCGGCGCGGTGTCTGCACAGTCACCAGTCGAAGGCTATAGCGAGCCCGTGGGCCTCACGGACATCACAACTTCGCCGGCTGGTCCACTATAGGCTTGGGCTGTGCGCGATTCACTCGAACGACGGGCGCTGCACAGCCTTGCGGGAGGGGTCGCAGCCGGCTGGAACCACCACGGCAGTCATGGCGTGCAGCGGTTCGTGGAAGGGCGAGGCGCCCTGCTGGTCGACGTCGACGGGGTCGAGCACATCGACTTCATCGTGGGCTGGGGCTCGTTGATGCTCGGCCACGACCCGCTCGCCCTGCGCACCGCGCTCGAAGACTCGATCGCAAGCGGGTTCGGCTTCCAATACGAGACGCCCGCACACGTAGAGCTCGCCGAGACGCTTTGCGCGGCGATCCCCTGCGCCGAGCGGGTGCGCCTCTGCAACTCCGGGCTCGAGGCAACTGCCTACGCCCTGCGTCTGGCGCGCGCTCACACCGGCCGAGACCGTGTCGTCAAGTTCGAGGGCCATTTTCACGGCCTGCACGACTACCTGTTGTGGGACACGGACTCATCCCCACGCCTGGGCGATCTCGGGTCAGATCGAGAGATCGCCTCGGTGCCGGCCTCGGCGGGGATACCGGACTCGATCGGCGATCTCGTCGTCACGCTTCCCTTCAACGATCTCGACGCGCTGGAGGCCGCCGTCCGCCGCCATCGCGACTCGCTCGCAGCCGTGATACTCGAGCCGGTCGCCCTGAACGTCGGCTGCGTCGCGCCCGAGCGCGGCTATCTCGCCGGCGTTCGCCGCATCTGCGCGGAGGCCGAGATCGTTCTGATCTTCGATGAGGTCCTCACCGGCTTTCGCCTCGGCTACGGCGGCGCCCAGGAGCGCTTCGGCGTCGAACCGGACCTCGCCTGCTACAGCAAGGCGATGAGTTGCGGGATGCCCGTCGCGGCAGTGGCGGGGAAGGCCGCGATCATGGAGCTCCTGAGCCCGCAGGGTCACGTTGAGATGAGCGGCACCAACACTGGACGGCGTTTCGCCGTCGACGGCACTCTCGCCGGGTTGCGGGAGATGGCACAGCCTGACTTCTTCGAGCATCTCGACCGCTTGAACGACCATCTGGTCGCCGGCCTGCGCCGCGTCCTTGCCGAGCGCGGCGTGCCCGCCTACGTCGAAGGGTTCGGCGGTCGCGTCGGAGTCCTGATCGGAACCGAGGAGAAGCCCCGCAACTTTCGCGACGTATACGCGAGTTGGAACGCCGACTACCACCTCGAGTGCTACCGGCGCCTGCGCGACAGCCGCATGTACGGGTTCATGATGCCGCTCGCCGTCTGCCCGGAGGCGATCACGATCTGCGCGGCACACGAGGAGTCGCACCTGGACGAGGCGCTTGAACGCTTCGACGGCGTGCTGGCGTCGCTGCCCTACCGAAAGCCCGTTGCGACAGCCGGCGATGGCTGAGCAGGACGCCGTCCCGCCGCGGGTCGCAGAGGCACTCGCCACAGAGGCGGCCGCGATCGTGAAGCGCTACCGCGTCGACGAGCAGCAGGCCAAAGAAGCAATCGACGCCACGATGCGCGATGCGGCCATCTCCCGCGCCGTGACCGAGGAGGTCGCACACGGGCGTGGACGCGGCACCGCGCTGCGTCGACTCGCCAAGGAGGCGCGCAGCCGCGTCTACCACGAGCTGCGACGCTACACGAACGACGCCGAGGAGCGCGAGCGACTGCTCGCGCAACTGCAGGCACGTGTGACCGAGGACGATCGCGAGGGCCTTCGCGAGACCGTCGCGGCGCTGTTGCGGTCCCACGTCTCGACGCGCGAGCGGATGCCCTCCTACGACGAGTTCGAGCGGATCGTCGCCGAGCTGGTGGGAACGCCCCGCTCGATCGTCGACCTCGGCAGTGGGCTGCATCCGCTCGCTCAGCCCTTCGAGGACCCCGAAGCCGCCCCGCAGGTCTACGTGGCGATCGACCGCGACGCGCCGTCGATCCGCATCCTGGAGACCTTCGCCGGGTCGCTGCGGGGACCGCGGCTGCTTGCCCGCGAGCTCGACCTCGAGCACGTCGACTGGGAGGCAGAGCTGGCACGGGCCGAAGTCGACTCGTTCGACCTCGCCTACCTGCTGAAGCTGGTGCCGGTGCTGGCGCGCCAGCAGCCCAGCGCTCTCCGGCACGTCGCCGAAGTCCCGGCCGCGACGCTCGTCGTGACGGGCAGCAAGGAGGCGCTGACCCGGCACGAGAGCATCGCGCGACGTGAGGAACGCGTCATCCGGCGCTTTCTGGACACGCTCTCGCCCAGCGAGGTGACGCGCCGGGAGACAGATGGCGAGATCGTCTTCGTGGTGAGGCGATGAACGAGGCGCCTGGCTGCGTCCTCGTCACCGGCGGCGCCGGCTACATAGGCAGCATCCTGGTACGCCGCCTGCTGGAACGCGGCTACAGGGTGAGAATCCTCGACATGTTCCTGTTCGGGGAGGAGGGCATCCGCGATCTGCGCGGCCGAAGCGAGCTGGATGTTCGCCACGGCGACATCCGCGACCGTGCCGTCGTCGCCGAGGCGCTGGTGGGGTGCGACGCCGTCGTCCACCTTGCCGCGATGGCGAACGACCCGTGCGCCGAGCTCGACGAGGAGCTGACCAGAGCAGTCAACCTCGACGCTGTCCAGGCGCTCGTCGAGGAGGCGCTCCGCGCCGGCGTCCGTCGCTTCGTCAACGCGTCCTCTGCCACGGTCTACGGGATGCAGGACGGCAGGACGCTCGACGAGTCGGCGAACCTGGCACCGATCACCCTCTATGGCAGGCTCAAGGCACAGAGCGAGGAGCTGCTGCGCGACGCCGGGCGGCCGGGCTTCGAGCCCGTCAGCTTGCGCGCCGCCACCGTCTGCGGCGTCTCGCCGCGGCTGCGGTTGGACCTGACCGTGAACCTGCTGGCCCTGGCCGGTCTGACGAAGGGCACGATCAGCGTGCACGGGGGACAGCAGGTGCGCCCCAACGTTCACATCGAAGATCTGGTGCGCGCCTACGTCGCCGTGCTCGAGGCGCCGGCCGAGCTCGTCGCCGGACGCTCCTTCAACGTCGGCTTCGAGAACCTGACGGTCGCCGAGATCGCCGAGCGCGTGGCTGCGGCCCTGCCGACACAGCCGCAGATCGAGACCGTGCCGATCGTCGACAGGCGCTCCTACCTGATCAGCTCGAACCTGATCGGAGAGACGCTCGGGTTCGAGCCGCACGCCTCGATCGACGACGCGGTTCGGGAGCTCGCAAGCGCGCACGCGGCAGGCGCGATCCCCGATCCCGACCACAGCCGTTACTCGAACATCCGCCATCTGCGCGAGGCGAGGCTGCGTTGAGCCTGATCGAGGAGGACTGGTCGCTGCGTGAGCCGCAGCACCAGCCCGACGAGGCCGCCCTGCTGGAAACGCTGTTCTGCCTGGCCAACGGCACCATCGGGGTCCGCCAAGCGCTCGACCACGAGGCGCCCGACGCGCTGCCCGGCGCTTTCCACGAGAGCGTCTATGACCGCTCGCTGGCCGTGCGCACGACGATCGTCAACCTGCCGACTCCCGTCCCGGTGCTGCCACGCTTCGCCGACGAAGCGATCGGCTCCGCTCCCGTGTTCGAGCAGGCCGAGCGTGAGCTCTCGCTTCGCAGCGGCGTACTTTCGACCAGGGCGGTGATCCGCGGCTCGCACGGTCGCCTGCGACTGCTCGCCCAAACGCTGGTCCACCTGCAGGAGCCCGATCTCGTGCTGAGCTGGGGAACCGTCACAGCGCTCGACGCCGCCGCCGACGTTCAGCTCGTCCACGGCTTCGACTGGCGGTTCGGCAACTCCTACATGGGCGGCCACACGCCACAGATAGTCACCCACCACGTGGTGCTCGGCGACGTCGGTTCGCTCCCCGGCGGCGGCATCGCCGTGCACGGCTCGACGATCGGAACCGGCGCCACGGTCGCGGCGGCGGCGCGTCTGAGAGCGGAGGGCGCCCAGGAGCCGCGGCCGGTCGAGGAGCGGATGCGCCGGCTCGAGGCGCTGGCGCTGAAGGTGCGGCCCGGCGAGTCTGTGTCGTTCGTGCGCTTCTGCACGATCGCCGGCGCCGCAGCCGGCGAAGGCACGCTGCCGAGCTGCTCCGATCGGCTGCGAAGGCTCGAAGCGAGCGGAGTCCAGTCGCTCCTCGCCTCGCACGAGCGCGCATGGGCCGCGCACTGGGAGCTCACCGACGTCCGTGTGAGCGGCGACGAGCGCGCGCAGTGGACGCTGCGCTTCGGAGCCTTCCACCTGCGCCAGGCTGTCGATCCGCAACGCGAGGGGCCGGCCCACATTCCGGCTCGCGGGCTGACGAGCGAGTATCACTCCGGTCACTCCTTCTTCAACACCGAGTTCTTCAAGCTGCCGTACTGGACGTACACCGATCCGTCCGTAGCCCGCCGGCTGCTGCTCTTCCGCCATGCCGGCCTGGCGGCGGCCCGGCGCCACGCCGCCGAACTCGACCGCGCGGGAGCGCGCTTCCCCGAGGAGGTCGACCGCGACGGCGAGCCGGCGGCGCCCTGGCTGATCCGGGACCTGCGCAGCGACGAGGTCGCCTACGAGTGGAGCGGGCGCGAGAAGCAGTTCCTCTCGGCGGCGGTCGCGTGGGGTGTGCGCTGCTACATGGACGCGACAGGCGACCTCGACTTCCTGCTCTCACACGGCGTCGACCTGCTGGTCGAGGCCGCGCGCTACGGGCACAGCGTGCTCGCGTGGGACGATCGCCTGTCGGCGTTCCGGGCGCGCTCGGTGATGGGCGGCGACGAGTACCACTACCACGTCGACGACAACCATCTGACCAACCACCTGCTGTCGTGGAGCATGCGCTACGCCGCCCAGACGCTGGAGCAGCTCGCCGAGTCGCATCCGGAGAGGCTGCAGGCGCTCGGCGGCGAGAGCGTTCTGCAGGAGGCCGCCGGCTGGCGGCGTGTGGCGGCTCTCACCTACTTCCCACCTGCAGCGCCGGACGGCACGTTGCAGCAGCACGAGGGGTACTTCGAACTGCCCGACCGTACGATCTCCGAGTTCGACGGCAACGGCCGGCCGGTGCTTTCCCCCGCGGAGCGCACGGCTGCGGACCTGCTGCAGCCGATGGAGTCGCGCCTGGTCAAGGAGGCGGACGTGATCCTGTTGCTGGCGCTCTTCCCGGAGGCCTTCGACGAGCGCACACGACGCGCCAGCTACGACTTCTACGGTCCTCGAACCGTGCACGAGTCCTCGCTCAGCGCCGCACCCTACGGCGTGCTGGCAGCGCGACTCGGCGAGCTCGACGACGCCCTGCGGTTCCTGGCGCTCTCCGGACGCTATGACCTCGACTTCCTGCCTCGCGGCGGCTACCGCAACGGCCTTCATCTGGCCGCATACGCGGGCTCCTGGCAGATCCTCGTCAACGGCTTCGCCGGCTTCGAGGTGCGCGCGGGCAGGCCGTCGTTGCGACCGCGCCTACCCGAAGGTTGGAGCAGCGTCTCATTCTCGCTTTGCTGGCGCGGCAAGCGGGTGCGAGTGCGGATCGAGGACGGTGCGGCGGAGCTGTGGCTCGAGGGGGAGCGCGGGGAGGCGGCGCAGGTGTGGCTGGTGAACGACGAGCCGCGCACGGTCACGGCGCGGCGAGGGGCACCTGCGCTGTGAGAGTCCCCTTCGTCGATCTCGGCGCCCAGAACCGGGATGTCTGGCCCCTGGTCTCCGAGCGGGTGGGTGAGCTGATCGCGGCCGGCTCGTTCATCCTCGGTGCGGAGGTCGACGCGTTCGAGCGGCGCTTCGCGGAGCTCTGTGGGACGCGCCACGCAGTCGGTGTCTCCTCGGGCACCTCGGCGCTGAGCCTGGTCCTGCGGACGCTTGGCATCGGCCCCGGCGACGAGGTCATAACCGTGGCCAACTCGTTCGTCGCGACGGTGGCGGCAATAGCCCACACCGGGGCCGACGCCGTGCTCGTCGACGTGGACGAGAACGAGACGATCGACCCCGAGGCGATCCGGGCGGCCCTAACGCGGCGTACGCGGGCGGTGCTGCCGGTGCACCTGCGCGGTCGACCCGCGAACGTCGAGGCGGTGCTGTCGGTTGCCGGCGAAGCCGACGTACCGGTCGTCGAGGACTGCGCCCAAGCCGTCGGGGCGCGGGTCGACGGCCGGCACGTGGGCAGCTTCGGGATCGCCGGCTGCTTCAGCCTGCACCCGCTCAAGAACCTGGCCGCCTGCGGCGACGCCGGGATCGTCGTCTGCGACGACGACGACTTCGCCGCCGCCCTTCGCGAGCTGCGCAACCACGGCCTGAACGGCCGCGACACGGTCGAGCGCTGGGGCTACAACGCACGCCTGGACGCGATCCAGGCGGCGATCCTCGACGTCAAGCTCGACCGCCTGGAACAGTGGAACGGCTCACGCCGCGAACTGGCCGGCGCTTATCGCCGGCGGCTCGCTCACGAGCCACTGGAGCTGCCCGCCGATCACCCCGGCCACGTCTATCACCACTTCGCGGTGCGCTGCGAGCGCCGCGACGCAGTCCAGAGTGCCCTGCTCGAGCGAGGAATCGACGCTCGCATCCACTATCCACGCCCGATCCACCACCAGCCGGCCGCTCGAACGCACTGCCGGACCGGTGGCAGCCTTGCCCGAACCGAGCGCGACGCGGGCCGGATCCTCTCGCTGCCGCTCCATTCCCACCTCTCCCTGGAGGCCGTCGAGGAGGTCTCGGCGGCTCTGCGCCTGGCCCTGCGCGATGACTGAGAGAGTGCCGGTGCGAGCGATGGGCCCGGACGACGTCGAGCCCGCGCTGGAGGCCGTCGCAGCTCACGACGAGGCTCTGGTGGGGCCGGCTCGCGCCGCTTTCGCGGCCGCGCTGGCCGAGGACGGGCCGCCGCGTATGCTGGTCGCCGAGCGCGAGGGGCGCCTGGTCGGTGTGATGGGCTACGGGCCGGACCCCTGGGGAGTCGCCGACGTGTGGTGGGCGGAGTGGTTGTTCGTACGGCCCGAGGCGCGCCGTCAGGGCGTCGCGGCGGCGCTCTACGCCGAGGTCGAGCGGCTGCTGCTGGAGCGTGCCTGCCGCAAGGTCTACCTGGACGTCGGCAACGAGGACGAGCACGGCGCCGCGATCGCCTTTCACCGTTCCCGTGGATTCGCGCAGGAGGGGTCCCTGCGCGACTTCTGGGCCGACGGCGAGGACTTCCTGGTCTTCGCCAAGCGACTGCGCTCCGCTCAGTCCGGCGACGGCCCCTCGTAGGCGCAGCCCGACTCGCAGGTCTCCTCCACGACGACGCATCGGAGCGTCGGCAGCGTCGGGTGCAGACGATCCCAGATCCAGATCGCCAGATTCTCGCTGGTCGGGTTCTCGAGCCCGGGCACCTCGTTCAGATAGTTGTGGTCGAGCTGCGCGAGCAGCGGCTCGAACGCCGCCTTGAGGTCGGCGAAGTCGACGACCCAGCCCAAGTCCTCGTCGACGGGTCCCCTGACGCGGAGCGTCACGGCGTAGGAGTGCCCGTGCAGGCGGGCACACTTGTGGTCCGCCGGCACCATCGGCAGCCTGTGCGCCGCCTCGAACCGCAGGCGCCTGAACACTTCCACGCCCTACACCCCCCGCCGACGGCCCCAGATGAGGACGTGCAGCTGTGGCGTCACCCGGGCGTCGGCCAGCTCCGGAGCGCCAGCAGCCGCCTCGCAAAGCCAACGGTAGCGGTCGAGTATCAGTTCGACGTCGCGGTCGTGGGTCGCCGCGGGGTCCGGGTCGGTGCCGACCGAGAGGTGCAGCTGGACGAACGGCCACGACCGAGCCACGGCACGCGCGTACTCCAAGTCGGCGGCGTCGAAGACGACGATCTTCAAGACGAGCGCGGCACGATCGGCGAGCGCGCTTCGCATGAACTCGGTGAACTGCCGCCGGCGCTCCTCAGTCGCCTCGCCGGAGGAGGGCGGCTTCGGCGAGACGACGACCTGGTCGGCGGCGGCGATCCAGGAGCGGTAGACGCTTCCTTGTGTCTCCACCGCGACCTCGAACCCGTCTTCGTGGAGCACGTCCACCAGTTCTCCAAGCTGGTGCAGGACCGGGTTGCCGCCGGTGAGCACCACCAGCCGCGGGCCCTCGGAGAGCTCGCGCAACGCAGCGCGGACGTCCTCAGCAGTCATCCACGACGCGCCCTCGCGCACCTGAGCGGGCTCCACCGCGTACAGCGAGTCGCACCACGAGCACCGGTAGTCACAGCCGCCGAGACGCACGAAGTATGCGGGGCGGCCGGCCTGCGGCCCCTCACCCTGGACGGTCGGGCCGAACATCTCGACGACCGGCAGCGTCAGCGCCTTCGCCCTCGTGAGAGTCATCGCGCCGACACCGTGTAGGGAGCCGGATCGGTCAGGTCGTTCGCCCTGAAGCCGTCGAGACGCAGAGCACAAGCGGCGCACTCGCCGCAGGCCGTACCCGCGGAGTCGAGTAGGTAGCAGCTGCGCGTGAGGCCGTAGTCGACGCCGAGCTCGATGCCCCGGCGCACGATCTCGGCCTTGGAGAGGTTCATCAGCGGCGTGTGTATGCGAACGCGCTTGCCTTCGACCGCGCGACGCGTCGCCAGGTTCGCCATCCGCTCGAACGACTCCACGTACTCGGGTCGGCAGTCGGGATAGCCGCTGTAGTCGATCGCGTTGGCGCCGAAGAAGATGTCGTTCGACTCGAGAACCTCGGCGAAGGCCACGGCGTATGAGAGAAAGACCGTGTTGCGGGCCGGAACGTAGGTCACCGGGATCTCGCTGCCGCCATCCTGCCCGTCGGCGTGCCGCGGGACCTCGATGTCCGCGGTCAATGCCGAGCCACCGAAGATCCGCAGGTCGATCTCGGCAACGACAGGCACAGCGACGCCGGCCGCCCGTGCGACATCGCGGGCCGCGTCGATCTCCGCCGCATGTCGTTGTCCATAGCTGAACGTCAGCGGGCGCGGCTCGAAGCCCTCGGCGACTGCGATCGCCAGCGCGGTCGCCGAGTCCAGTCCACCACTCAGCAGGACCACGGCGGATCGTGTTGCGGTCGTCGGCGCCACACAGGCATGGTAGGACGGGCGCAGATCGGGCGACGAGACGGTAGCCCGGCGCCGCGTCGCCCCCGTGGCGGTGGCGCCGTCCTGACCCCGTCTCTAGGCTGGCGAGGGTGTCAACGGGTTTCCCCGCCCTCCCGCGAGCCTGGCTCTGCGCCTGCGTGACGCTCACAGCCACGCTCGGCCTGACTGGCCTCGCCACCGGCCTCCAGACCGGCGGTCCCGACGTGGCGCCGAAGCTCGTCTACAGCGCACACGCGGACGTCGACGGGGACGGCCGCCCCGACACGATCCTGCTGAAGGCGAGCGCGACCGGGGGAAGCCTTCGGGTCAAGCTTGCCGCCGGCCCTCTCATCAGTTTGAGCACGGCGTCCGACGCTCCGTTCCTGCCGGGCCTGGTCGCCGTCGGCAACGTCAACAGCCTGCCCGGCGCCGAGCTGTTCGTCGACGAACAGCACATCACCACCGACGAGGTCATCGCCGTCTACACGTTCTCCGGCGGCAGGCTGATCAGGGCCGGGGCGCTGCCGGCCTACGGATCGGACTTCGGCATCCGCTTCGGCATGAGCTGCCGCGCCGCTGCGGGCAGGCACTACGTCGAAGACGACCTCTACCAGCTGCTGGGGAGCGGCCGGGGCCGCCACTGGACGCTTCAGCGGACGAGCTTCCAGTGGCGCGGCGCGATACTGCGACTGATAGCCCGTCACCCCACCCACATGATCTCGACGGGACCGTCGCGTTCCCAGGTCGGCGTCCACTGCGGACGCCTGCTCTGAACGGCTGCTGGACTCACGTCGGGTCCTGCACCGGCCGATCCTGTCGGCGAGATGCCGACGTCAACCCTGATGGAAGAGAGGCGCGTGCTTGTGACCGCCTTGGCTACGGCATGTCTCTGCCTGTCTGCCGCGTGCGCGTGGCGGTCCGGGCGCTCGACCGCAGCGGACGCCTGTCCCCTCCTCTGATCAGCAGCTGGCTGACGGCTGCGTAGGGGCGTCTCGGCGGCACCTTTACCGGCGAGGCAGCCCCGTCTCTGCCAGGATGTCCCCGATGGGCTTCGACCAGTACCACGAGCCGCCCGACGAGCTGCCCGAGGAGACGCGCACCTTCGCCCGCCTGTGCGCCTCCCTGACCGAGGAGGCCGAAGCGATCGGCTGGTATGAGCAGCGGCTGGCCGTCGAGCGCGACCCGGAGGCGCTCGCGATCATGCGCGACGCGCTCGGGGAGGAGTTCAAGCACTTCAGCATGGACCTGGAGTTCCTGCTGCGCCGCACACCGCTGTGGCGGGAGATAGCCAGGGGGATCCTCTTCCAGGAGGGCGACGTCGTCGAGCACGGCGAGGAGGCCGAGGAGCGGGCCGTCGAGGGCGCGGCAGAGCAGGGCGCGCCCCTCTCCGGCAGCACCTCGCTCGGCATCGGCAGCCTCAAAGGGGTGGCCGCGTGAGCCATCTGCTGCGCCAGCACGCCCCCATCACCGAGCGGGCATGGAGCCAGATCGACGAGGAGGCCAGGCAGCGACTCGTGCCCGCGCTGGCAGCCCGCAAGCTGGTCGACCTGTCGGGTCCCCACGGCTGGGAGCACTCGGCCGTCAACCTGGGCAGAACCGCCCCCGTCTCGGCTCCCTTCGGCGGCGGCCTGGTCGCGGAGCAGCGCAGGCTGCTGGCGCTCGTCGAGCTGAGAGCGCCCTTCGCCCTCGACCGCCGCGAACTCAGCGACGCCGACAGGGGCGCGCCGGACGTCGAGCTCGGCCCGCTCGAGACCGCCGCCCGCAGCATTGCCGTGGCCGAGAACCAGGCCGTCTTCCACGGCTGGGATGCAGCCGGCATCACGGGTATCGTCGAGGCCTCCAGCCACGAGCCGATCGCGCTGGGCGACGATTGCGAGCGCTACCCCCGCCACGTCGCCCACGCCGTCCAGAGGCTGCTCGAGGCGGGCATCGGCGGTCCCTATGGCATGGCCCTGGGCAGCGACGCCTACACACGCGTCCTGGAGACCAGCGAGCGCGGCGGCTTCCCGCTGCTGGAGCACCTGCGCGAGATCCTCGGCGGACCGCTCGTGTGGGCACCCGGCGTCGAGGGCGCCGTCGTGCTCAGCCAGCGCGGCGGGGACTTCCTGCTCGAGCTCGGCGAGGACTTGTCGATCGGCTACTCCGCACATGACGGCGAGAAGGTCGAGCTGTACCTGGAGGAGAGCCTCGCCTTCCGCGTGCTCGAGCCCGACGCCGCACTCGCGCTGACGCCGTAGCCGGCCCGTCGCGCCGTGGCAGACCCGACCCTGATCGACGCGGACGCAGGCCCGCCCGCAGCCCAGGCCGCCGACTCGCTCGGCGTGCTCGCCGACGCCCGTGCCCGCGCCGGGGAGACCTTCGAGCTGGCATCCCGCCACCTGGACCCCTCCCTCGTCGACGTGCTGGCGATCCTCGGCTTCGACAAGACCTACGCGACAGCGCGGGGCTCCTATCTCTACGACGCCGACGGCCGTGCCTACCTGGACTTCCACACAGGCGAGGGCTTCGCCAGCCTCGGGCACAACCACCCGGACGTGCGGGAGGCGCTGCGGGCCGTCCTGGACGCAGACCTGATCGACGGCGTGCAGATCCACTACTCGGCCCTGGCGGGGATGCTGGCTGCCGAGCTGACGGCGCGCCTGCCCGACCCGCTGGAGGCCGTCTTCTTTGCCGGCGCCGGCGCCGAGGCCGTCGACTCGGCCATGAAGTTCGCCCGCGCCGCCACCGGCCGGCCGCGGCTGATCTCGTGTGAGAGCAGCTTCCACGGCGTCACCCTGGGACCCCTCTCCCTCGTCGGCGACGACTTCTTCAAGGAGGGCTTCGGGCCGCTGCTGCCCGGCTGCGAGCGCGTTCCCTTCGGGGATTTGGACGCCCTGGAGGCGCAGCTGCGGCGCGGCGACGTCGCCGCCTTCGTCGTCGAGCCCGTCCAGGGGAGGATGGTCACGCTCCCGCCCGAGGGCTACCTGCGGGGAGCCCAGGAGCTCTGCCGCCGTCACGGCACGCTGTTCGTCCTCGACGAGATCCAGACCGGACTGGGTCGCACTGGACGCTGGTTCGCACTGGAGCACTGGGGCCTGCAACCGGACTTCGTGCTCGTCGGCAAGGCGCTGTCCGGCGGCTACATGCCCGTCGCGGCCATGGTCACGAGCCGGGAGATCTTCCAGCGCGCGGTCGGCACGCTCGAGCGCAGCTACGTGCACCAGTCGACCTACGGACGCAACCGCCTGTCGATGGCCGCCGGGCTGGCGGCCCTGCGGATCATCCACCGCGACGGCCTGGTCGAGCGCTCCGCGCGCATGGGGGCCCTGCTCGAGGACGGCCTGCGGGAGCTGGCGGGAAGGCACGAGATCGTCAAGGAGATCCGTGCCAGCGGCCTGATGATCGGGATCGAGCTGGGCGAGCCCGACGGACGCGCCGCCAAGCTCAGCTGGCGGATGATCCACATGGCCAGCGAGGGGCTCTTCCCGCAGCTCGTCGTGATCCCACTGCACCGCGACCACGGCGTCATCACGATGGCCGCCGGCAAGAACGACGTCATCAAGCTGCTGCCGCCGCTGACGATCTCCGAGCGCGAGGTCGGCGAGTTCCTGACCGCCCTGGACACCGTCCTGGCGGACTGCCGGGGCTCGGGCGGGCGCAACTGGGCCGTCGTGCGGGAGATCGCGACGACGACGCTGCGTCGCCAGGCCCGCGCCAGGCTGCGGTGAGCGGACAGGGACCGCCGCCCCCCACGGGCAGGTGGCTCGTGACGGGCGCCAGCGGCTTCATCGGCGGACGCCTCGCCGCCCGGCTCGCCGGCGAAGGCCGACCCGTGCGCTGCCTGGTGAGGGCCGGCAGCGACACGACCCTGCTGCGGCGTCTGGACGTGGAGCTCGTGACCGGCCAGCTGGGCGACCCCGCCTCGCTCGCGCCGGCGGTGGCAGGGTGCTCGACTGTCGTGCACTGCGCCGCGCTCGTGTCCGACTGGGGCACGGTCGCGGAGATCCGCGCCACCAACGTCGCAGGGACCCTGGCCCTGGCGGGCGCCGCGGCCGAGGCGTCCGTCGGGCGCTTCGTCCACCTCAGCAGCACAGACGTCTACGGCTACCCCGGCACCCCCGCAGTCACCGAGCAGCACCCGCCCGGCCCCTTCAGGAACTGGTACTCGCAGAGCAAGCTGGAGGCCGAGCTGGAGCTGCGCCGGCTGGCCGCCGCACGAAGCCTGCAGACGACGATTCTGCGCCCCGCCACGGTCTACGGCCCCGGCTCGAAGGATGTCATCGGTGAGATCGCCAAGGCGATCCAGGGTCGTCACATGCTGCTGATCGACCGCGGCCGGGCGAACGCGGGCCTCTGCTACGTGGAGAACCTGATCGACGCGATCCTCCTGGCCGGCGAGCGGCCCGCCGCGTCCGGTGCCGCCTTCAACGTGACCGACAGCCTCGACGTGAGCTGGGGTCGGCTGTGCGAAGACCTCGCCCGCGGCCTCGGCGCCCCGCCTGTGCGGCTCAGCCTGCCCCGGCGCCCCGCCCGGGCTTTGGGGACGGGCCTCGAGGTCGCCTACCGCGGCATCCGCCGCGCCACCGGTCTCACCCTTCCCGCCCTGCTCTCGCGACAGGCCGTAGACGTGCTCGCCGTCGATCAGGACTTCAGCAACGAGGCTCTTCGCCAAGCGCTCGGGTGGACGCCACGGGTCGGCTACCGGCAGGGCCTGCAGGCCACGCTCGCCTGGCTGCAGGAGGAGCACCTGCCCGGCGCGCAGACCTGACAACGGTCCAGGACGGCACGTGCAATGCTGAAACCATGCGAGACAGTTGTCTGCAAGACGGGTCGCCGGAGGGCCGAATCGCACTTCGCCTCAGCCCGCGCCTGGCGGCGCTGCTGCTCGCGCTGGAGGAGGGCGAGGAGGAGAGCGCCGTCCAGGTCACGCTGCCACGGGCGCGAGCCCAGGGCCTGCTCGCATCGATCGGGCTGCCGGATGCTCCAAGTGGGACAGAGGGCTCTGCGCGGCCGCCTCTGGCGTCCTTGCGGGGGGCGCTGGGAGAAGGCCTGGCGGCTGCGGACGCCGCCGGCCGCAGGCACCTGCCGGCGAGGCTGACCGCCCGCGAGCGCGAGGTGCTCCAGGCCATCTCCGCCGGTGCCAGCTACGCGGAGATAGCCCGCGACCTGGTGATCGACCTGGAGACGGTCCGCAGCCACGCAAAACGGATCAGGCGCAAGCTCGGCGTGTCCGCCAGCAGCGATCTCGTCGGCTGGACCAACACACATGTTGACTTGTCGGACGCTTGACGTACACAGAAACCACCACTGCGATTTCACCCTCGTAGCGCCGATCCGCGGCGGCTAGCGTGGCGGCGGCGGACCGCGGCGGTGGCGCTCACACCGCGCGTCAACCGCCCGTCGGGCGCCGAGGTGCCGTTCGGCGCCATGCCTCCCGGCCACCGCGGCGCGCCTCCCCCACCACCCGCCGCGGACCGGGAGGTGGCGCGGGTCAGGCAGGCCGGCGCGTGAAGACGACGACGGGTATGCGCCTGTCCGTCTTCGCCTGGTACTCGTCGTAAGCGGGCCAGACCTCGACCATGGCACGCCAAAGCCGCGTCCGCTCCTCCCCCTCGGCGACGCTTGCCCGCACCGGAATCGTCTCGTCGAGCACCTGGATGCTCGCGCGAGGGTCGGCCTGCAGGTTCTCGAACCACGAAGGATGCTCGGGAGCGCCGCCCTTGGATGCGACGACCACCCAGCGCTCGCCGTCGACGCGGTGGATCAGCGGTGTCGTGCGCTCCTGCCCGCTGCGCCGGCCGGTCGTGCTCAGCAGCAGGATCGTAGTCCCCCGCCAGTGGTAGCCGCGCCTGCCGCCGGTCTCGCGGTAGGCCGCGACGTGCGCCTCGCCGAACAGGTCGTCGTCGTTCCCGGCCACGCCCCCAGTGTAGTCGCGCATGGCGCCCCGCCGGGCCCCGCCGCTCGCCCCTATCGCGAAGCGCCCGCTGGCCCTATCATCCCCGTGAGCCAGGCCATGACCGTGGCCAGACAGCAGGGGGACATCCGGTCAGAGGGACCGGCCAAGGAGGGAGAGACCGTGGAGACGACCAGGCAAGGTGACTCGACCAGCCGCGTCCGCAGACAGTGCCTGGCGCTGCTGCTGCTCGCGGCGATCCTGACACTGGCAGGGCCTCCGACCACGACCCTCGCAAGCCCCGCCGGCGCCGGCTTGGTCGCCGCCAAAGCGCTGGTCGCGGCACCCAAAATCACCAGACAGCCCTCGAGCGTGGCGGTGCTGGAAGGCCAGCCCGCCTCCTTTGAAGCCAATGCGACCGGATCCCCCGCCGCGCAGTGGCAGATCTCG
The DNA here is from genome assembly GCA_963697795.1 of uncultured Solirubrobacteraceae bacterium. GTDB lineage: Bacteria > Actinomycetota > Thermoleophilia > Solirubrobacterales > Solirubrobacteraceae > Palsa-744. The sequence continues at coordinate 420,853 of OY969097.1, forward strand.
CTCGACAGCGGCACGACCTGGAACCCGATCACCGGGGCGACCTCCTACAGCTATGCGATCGCTGCCACGAAATCCACCGAAAACGGGGACGAGTTCCGTGTCACCTTCACGAACGCCGGCGGCGAAGTCACCAGCCGGGCTGCCGTCCTGACAGTCGAGACGACGCCCACCGTGACCCGCCAGCCCGTCAGCACGACTGTCGACGAAGGCGCCACGGTCACCTTCGAAGCGTCCGCCGGCGGCTCGCCGGCCCCCACCGTGCAGTGGCAGTACGAGCCCAGCGGGGGCACGTGGCACAACGTCGCGGGCGCCACCTCCGACTTTCTCAAACTGACGGCCGTCAAAGTTGCCGAATCGGGCAACCAGTACCGCGCCGTCTTCAAGAACGCCGCCGGCGAAGCCACCAGCGAACCGGCGACGCTGACGGTCGTGGTGCCTCCCAAAGTCACCAAGCAGCCTTCCAGCACGACCGTCAAAGAAGGAGAACCGGCGATCTTCGAAGCGGGCGCCAGCGGCGTGCCGGCCGTCTCCATCCAGTGGGAATCCTCGCTCGACAACGGCTCCACCTGGAGCCCCGTCCCCGAAGCCGTCTACCCGCAGCTGGTGATCGTCGGCACCAAAGGCTCCTACACGGGAAGGGAGTACCGAGCGGCCTTCACCAACTCCGCCGGCACCGCGATCAGCAACGTCGCAACGCTGACGGTGGAGGCGAAACCGACGATCATCGTCCAGCCGAGCAGCGTCACGATCCTGACCGGCGCGAACGCGAGCTTCAAAGCGGCCGCGACGGGCCTGCCGACTCCGACCGTGCAGTGGGAAGTCTCTAGCAACGAAGGCGGCGGCTGGAGCGCGATCGCGGGTGCGACCTCGACCACGCTCAACGTCTCCAACGCTCAGCTCATCCAGAACGGCTACGAGTACCGGGCCGCCTTCACCAACATCGTCGGCACGACCTACACGAGCGCCGCGACCCTGACGGTCTCGGCGACAGACTACGAGGCCTACGGCTGGGGCATGAACACGCACGGCCAGGTCGGCGTCGGATCTAGCTCCTCGGCGATCCTCGCCCCCACCCCGATCAGCTCGCTGCAGTTCGTCACGGCGGTCTCGGGCGGCGCCCGTCACAGCCTCGCCCTGACGGCGGGCGGCAGCGTCTACGCGTGGGGCTTCAACAGCCACGAGCAGCTCGGCGGCGAAGGCCCCCCGACGCGGTCGCCGATCCCGGTCGAAGCCGTCTCCGGCGCCAAGGCGGTGGCGGCCGGCGGAAGCCACAGCCTGGCGCTGCTTCGAAACGGGACCGTCATGGCCTGGGGCAACGACGAAAGCGGGCAGCTGGGCAACGGCAAAACGGGCGAAGCCACGGCACCCACGCTGGTGCCCGGACTGAGCGGCGTCGTCGCCGTCGCTGCCGGCGAAAACCACAGCCTGGCGCTGCTCTCCGACGGGACCGTCATGGCCTGGGGCGAAAACGAACGAGGCCAGCTCGGCGACGGCAAAACGAACAACAGCGACGTGCCGGTGGCCGTGCACGGCCTCAGCGGCGTCAAGGCAATCGCGGCAGGCGGCAACTTCAGCCTGGCCCTGCTCGAAGACGGCACCGTCATGGGCTGGGGCGATGACAGCCACTACCAGCTCGGCAACCGCTCACTGATCAAGGAAGACCCCGAAGAAGAAGAACCCTCCGAAGTCGAAGAAGAAGAAACCGGTCCCTTCAGCGAAACGCCCGTGCCCGTCGAAGGCCTCTCAGGCGTCAGCGCGATCGCGGCCGGCAAATCCCACAGCCTCGCCCTGCTCGAAGACGGCACGGTCATGGCGTGGGGCAACGACGGCGACGGCGAGCTCGGCGACGGCATCTTCGCGGGCGCCGTCGACACCCCCACCGCGGTCGAAGGCCTCAGTCACGTCATGGAGATCACGGCCGGCGACCAGGACAGCGCCGCCCTGCTGTCATCCGGGAGCCTGGAGAGCTGGGGATCGGACACCTCCGGCAGCCTCGGCAACGGCCTCAACGGACCCGCCGATCCCAGGCCCGAACCCGTCCTCGGGCTGAACCAGGCCGCCGGCGTCTCGGCCGGCGCCTCGCACATGCTGGCCTTCGGCAAGGCCCTGCCCGGCGTCACCGGCGTCAGCCCCTCCGTCGGTCCCAGCAGCGGCGGCGCCACCGTAACCATCAGCGGCATCGGCCTCGGCGGCGCCACGACCGTCGACTTCGGCTCGACGCCGGCGAGCAGCTTCACCGTCGAATCGCAGTCGACCGTCGTCGCGACGGCCCCGCCCGGCACCGGCACGGTCAACGTGACGGTCACGACCGCCTCGGGCACGAGCCCCGTCGTCACCGCCGACCGCTACACCTACCGTCTCGCGCCCACCGTCACCAAGCTCTCCGCGAAGGGCGGTCCCGCCACCGGGGGAACCGTAGTGACCATCACCGGGACCGAACTCTCCGAAGCCAGCGCCGTGCACTTCGGCGCCGTGGAAGCCGAACACGTCACGGTCATCTCGCCCACCTCGATCACCGCCACGGCGCCGGCCAACGTCGCCGGGACCCTCAGCGTCACAGCCACGACCCCGGGCGGGACGAGTACCGCCACGACCAAGGCACGCTTCAAGTACGCCCCCGTCGTGGAGGCCCTCTCCCCCTCCAGCGGGTCCCGTGAAGGCGGCGGGGAAGTCACGGTCAGCGGCGCCGGCTTCGCGACCGGCGAAGCGACGGCCTTCAAGTTCGGCAAGGGCAAGGTCACCTCGGTGCACTGCGCCAGCAGCACGACGTGCACCGTGATCGCGCCCAAAGCGAAGGCGGCGGGAGCCGTCGACGTGATCGCGACCGTCGAAAAGATCAAGAGCGCCGCCGAAGCGGGCGACCGCTACACCTACGAATAGCGACCGCCCTCAACCGGTATAGACGCGGGCCAGCGACTCGGCCACGCAGACGGGCTTCTCCCCGCCCTCCCGCTCGAAGGTCAGCTCGGTAGTGATCTGGGCACCCCCGGGGATCTCCTCGACGGCGGCCAGCGTGGCCCGCATCCGCACCCTGCCCCCGACGGGCATCGGCGAGGGGAAGCGAACCCTGTTCAGGCCGTAGTTGATGCCGAAGGCGAAGCCCTCGAAGCTGAACATGTCATAGGAGAAGCGGGGCGCCAGCGACAGCGTGTAGTAGCCGTGGGCGATCGTGCCGCCGAAAGGGCTCTGCCTGGCCCGCTCGACGTCGACGTGGATCCACTGGTCGTCGCCCGTCACCCGCGCGAACTCGTCGATCGTCTCCTGCGTGACGAGGTGCCAGTCGCTCACGCCCAGCTCCTTGCCGACGTACGCCTTGACCTGATCGAGGCCGGTGAGGGTGAGCATCGCTGGGAGTCCTCCTTGGTAAGGGCTGAAGGTGTCGCCGGGCTGACCGGCGGGAGGCTTGACACTACCGGCAGCGCCGCCGGGGACGCGATGCGAGGGCGCAAGGCAATAGGCTCAGGCGGGTGGCTTGGGTCGTGGACTTCCAGGACGGCTCGCGCGAGATGCGCGACCTGCTCGGGGGCAAGGGCGCGAACGTCGCGGAGATGACCCGCGTGCTCGGACCCGAGCGCGTCCCCGGCGGCTTCACGATCACGACCGCTGCCTGCGTCGCATACATGCGCGAGGGGCACTTCCCCGACGGTCTGCAGGACGAGGTCGCGCAGGCCCTGGCGCGCCTGCAGGAACGGGTCGGGCGGCGCCTGGGCGACCCTGCCGACCCGTTGCTCGTGTCCGTGCGCTCGGGTGCGCGCGAGTCGATGCCGGGGATGCTCGACACGGTCCTGAACCTCGGCCTGAACGATCTCTCCGTGCAGGGGCTTGCCGAGCGCTCGGGCGACGAGCGCTTCGCCTGGGACTCCTACCGCCGCTTCGTGCAGATGTATGGCAACGTCGTCCTCGGCATCCCGGGCGATCGCTTCGAGCAGGCCATCGCGGCGGCCAAGCAGGCGCGCGGAGTCAGCGAGGACACGGAGCTCGACGCCGCCGCCCTGCGCGAGCTGACGCTGCAGTTCAGGTCCTTCTACGCCTTCCCGGAGGACCCCGACGAGCAGCTGCGGGGCGCGATCGCGGCGGTCTTCGACTCCTGGCAGGGCGAGCGGGCGATCGCCTACAGGCGCATCAACCGCATCCCCGACGACTGGGGGACGGCCGTGAACGTGCAGCAGATGGTCTTCGGCAACCTGGGCCCGACCAGCGGCAGCGGCGTCGCCTTCTCCCGCGACGAGCTGACCGGTGCTCCCGAGCCCTCCGGCGACTTCCTGCCGAACGCCCAGGGCGAGGACGTCGTCTCGGGCGTGCGCACGCCCCGCGACATCTCCGAGCTGCGCGACTGGCTGCCCGAGGTTCACGAGCAGCTGCTCGAGATACTGCGCACCCTGGAGCGCCACTACCTGGACATGCAGGACACGGAGTTCACGGTCCAGGAGGGACGGCTGTACATGCTGCAGACGCGCAACGCCAAGCGCCCCGCCCAGGCGGCCGTGCGCTTCGCCGTGGACGCCGTCGCGGAGGGCCTGCTGGACCGCGAGGGGGCGCTGCTGACGATCGACCCCTCCGCCCTCGACGCCCTGCTGCACCCGACCTTCGACCCGGCCGCGGGCTTTCGCGTGCTGGCACGGGGCGTGGCGGCCTCCCCGGGCGCCGCCAAGGGCGAGATCGTGCTCGACGCCCACGAGGCCGTCCGGGCGGCCGAGGAAGGCCGTGAGGTGATCCTCGTGCGCTCCTTCACAGAGGCCGACGACGTGGCCGGCTTCCACGCCGCCCGCGGCATCCTCACCAGCGAGGGCGGCAAGGCCAGCCATGCTGCGCTGGTCGCCCGCGGTATGGGCCGCCCGGCCGTGACGGGCGCCGCCGAGGTGCAGGTCGACCTCGCCGCCGGAGAGGTGCGGATCGGGGATCTCGTCCTGCACGCGGGCGATCGGATCGCCATCGACGGCAGCCACGGCACGATCACGACCGACGACGTGCCGCTGATCGAGCCGGAGGTCTCAGAGCACCTGCGCACCGTCCTCGAATGGGCCGACGAGCTACGCGACCTCGGCGTCCGCGCCAACGCGGACACCCCCCGGGACGCCCGCAAGGCGATCGAGCTGGGGGCCGAGGGGATCGGCCTGTGCCGCACCGAGCACATGTTCCTGGGCGACCGCCAGCCGCTGATGGCCGACGTGATCATGGCCGAGCAGGAGCACGAGCGGATCGCCGCGATCGAACGCCTGTCGCCGCTTCAGGAAGCCGACTTCGAGGAGATCCTGCGCGCCCTGGACGGCCGTCCCGTGACCGTGCGCCTGCTGGACCCGCCGCTGCACGAGTTCCTGCCCGCACCCGCCTCGTTGCCCGAGGGCTCGCCCCAGCGCCGCCGCGTCGAGCAGCTGCAGGAGTCAAACCCGATGCTGGGGACACGCGGCGTGCGACTGGGCCTGCTCTACCCGCGCCTGTACGAGATGCAGGTCAGGGCCCTGTTCGCGGCGGCGGCCCGGGTGCCCGACAGCCACGTCGAGGTGATGGTGCCGCTGGTCGCCTACGAGCGCGAGTTGGAGCTGATCAGGGGGCTGATCGAGCGCGTCGCGGCCGAGCTGTCATTCGAGGGCTTCCAGGTGGGCACGATGATCGAGCTGCCCCGGGCCTGCCTGCAGGCCGACCTGATCGCCCGCGACGCGGACTTCTTCTCCTTCGGAACCAACGACCTCACGCAGACGACGCTGGGCTTCAGCCGCGACGACATCGAGGCACGGCTGCTGGCCCGCTACATCGACGTCAAGATCCTCGACCGCTCCCCCTTCGAGACGCTCGACACGCCCGGTGTGGGGCAGCTGATCAGGATGGGCGGCTGGCTGGGGCGCAAGACCAACCCCGACCTGGCGCTGGGTGTCTGCGGCGAGCACGGCGGCGACCCCGACTCGATCGAGTTCCTGAGCTCCTCGGGGATCGACTACGTCTCCTGCTCGCCCTACCGCGTGCCGATCGCCCGGGTGGCCGCGGCGCAGGCGGCGATCCGCGCCCGCCGCGTCACCGGCCCCTAGCGCCGATACCCGCCAGGGCGCCCACGCCAGCTCAGATCGCCACGAAGGGCTCGACGTAGCGCAGGAAGGGCTCTATCTCCAGGCCCCTGCCGGTCGCCTCTTCGACCAGTGGGATCGTGTCCAGGCGCCGGCCGTAGCGGTGCACCCTCTGCCCCAGCCAGTCGCGGATCGGGCCGACCTCGCCTCGTGCCAGATCCTCCTCGCGGGAGCCGATGTCGCGCTCCATGGCCTCCCACAGCGAGGCGGCGATCAGGCAGCCAACGGCGTAGCTGGGGAAGTAGCCGAAGCTGCCGCCGCCCCAGTGGATGTCCTGCAGGCAGCCGAGCGCGTCGGAGGGCACCTCCAGGCCCAGCAGCCTGCCGACGGCTTCGCGCCAGGCGGCGGGCAGGTCGGCGACGGCCAGGTCGCCTTCGACCATCGCCATCTCCAGCTCGAAGCGCAGCACGATATGCAGCGGATAGGTCAGCGGGTCGGCCGAGACCCGCACCAGCGAGGGTTCCACCTCGACGAGCGCGGCATGCAGCCTGGCGGGGTCGATCGGGAATCCCGAGCGCTCCAGGTCGCCCGCCAGCACCTCCGCGAAGGCACGATGGCGGGCCACGTGGTTCTCCCACAGCTTGCTCTGTGACTCGTGAATCGACATCGAGGTGCCCAGGCACAGGTTGGTCCGATCCAGGGCCGGATCGATCTGACGCTCGTAGAGGGCGTGGCCGTACTCGTGCAGGGAGCTCAGCAACGACTCGATGCCACCGTCGTCATAGCGGGTCGTCACGCGCGTGTCGCGGCGGCACAGGCGGGCCGTGAAAGGGTGCGCGGAGACGTCGACCCGCCAGCTGGAGGGCTCCACGCCGACGCGTGCCAGGATCAGCTCGACGGCCTGCTGCTGGGCCCGTGCCGGCACGGCCGGCTCGGGTGGACGCGGACGCTCACGAGCCTTCTCGACCAGCGGCGCCAAGCGCTCGGAGAGCTCTCCGAAGATGCGTCGCAGCTCGCCCACGGACAGCCCGAAGTCGTAGTCGTCGACGAGCGACTGGTAAGGACCGGCGCCGTCCTGCGCCAGGCACTGGCCGTAGGCCCTGGCCAGCTCGACGTTGCGCCGCAGGGCCGGGGCGAAGGCCGCGAAGTCGTCTGCCTCGCGCGCCTGGCGCCAGCTCTCCTGGCCCTCTGCGTGAGCGCGGGACATCTCCGCGGCCAGGTCCGCGGGCACCCGCCGGGCCCGCTCCCAGTCGCGGCGGGCGAGACGCACGATGTCGCGGTCGACACCCTCCAGCCGGTCCTCCTCGAGCTCCGCCAGCCAATGGCCGAGCTCCTCGGAGGTGGCCCGCTCGTGCGCGATCCGCGCCAGCGTGCCCAGCTGATGGCCGCGCTCGGGGGCTCCCTGCTGGGGCATCGTGACCAGCTGATCCCAGGAGGCGAGCATCTCCAGGGCGGCCAGGTCTGCCAACTCGGCCACACGCTGTCTGAGCTTCTCCATCGCCGTCAAGGCGCGTAGCCTACGCGTTCCGTCAGTTGGATTGCGTGCAGCTTCAAGCGGTGCCCGCGGCGGCGGCCCCGGCGGGCTGGGCCCGGGGGGCGCCGTGGCGGATCAGGTCCGCCGCTCGCTCGGCCAGGGCGATCGTCGGCGCGTTGGTGTTCCCCCGCGGGACCGTCGGCATCACCGACGCGTCCACGACGCGCAGCCCGTCGAGCCCGTTGACGCGCAGCTCCGGGTCGACGACGGCCGCCTCGTCGGTGCCCATGCGGCACGTTCCGACCGGGTGGTAGATCGCGAAGGTCGTCCGCGCCGCGTGCGCCGCCAGCGCCTCGTCGCTGTCTCCGTCAGGGACGTTGAAGGGCTCCGCGCAGTAAGGAGCCAGGGCCGGCTGCCCGCAGATCTCCAGCGCCAGGCGCAGCCCAGCGACCATCCGCTGCATGTCCTGCGCGACCGCGTAGAAGTCGTTGTGGACGATCGGCTTGGCTGTCGGGTCTTTGGAGGCCAGGCGCACGGAGCCGCGGCTGCGCTCGGTCAGCAGGCAGGGCGAGACCCACAGGCCATGCGCCTCGGGGTCGCGCATGCCCTCATCGACGATCTGCAGCGGCACGACGTGGAACTGGACGTCGGGCGCAGGCGCGCCGGGCTCGACGCGGGCGAAGCCACCGGCCTCCGCGAAGTTCGAGGCGAACGGGCCGGTGCGGGAGCTTTCGTACTCCTCCATGGCGGCCGGCTCGAGCGCCAGCAGCAGGCTCTCCGGCTCGGGGGTCGTCCAGACGAGCTGCGTGGCAGGATGGTCGGAGAGGTTCTGCCCGACCTGCGGCTGATCGAGGCGCACCTCGACCTCACGCATCGTCAGGTGCTCGGCCGGCCCGACGCCCGAGAGCATCAGCAGTTGCGGGGAGTTGTAGGCGCCCGCCGCCAGGATCACCTCGCGCTGAGATCGCAGCTCCTGGGCCTCGCCGAATCGGCTGGCCTCCACGCCGACGGCCCGGTTGCCCTCGAAGAGGATGCGCCTGGCGTGGGTGTGAGGCAGGACAGTCAGGTTGGGGCGCTGCATCGCCGGGTGCAGATAGGCGACGGCGGCGCTGGCGCGCATGCCACCGCGCTGGGTGACCTGGTAGAGGCCGACGCCGTCCTGGCCGGCGCCGTTGAAGTCTGGGTTGCGCGGCAGGCCGGCCTGCTCGCCGGCGTCCACGAAGGCCGCCGTCATGCGGTTGTGCGAGCGAGGCTCCGAGACGGGCAGCGGGCCGCCGGCGCCGTGCCACTCGGAGGCGCCTCGCTCGTTGTCCTCGGCCCTCAGGAAGTAGGGCCTCAGGTCGGCCCAGCTCCAGCCGGGCACGCCCCATTCGTCGTAGTCGAGATGGTTGCCGCGGATGTAGACCATGGCGTTGGTCGAGGAGCAGCCGCCCAGCACGCGTCCGCGCGGCAGCGTGATCCGGCGCCCGTTGCACATGCGCTCGGGGGCCGAGTGGTAGTCCCAGTCGACCTCCGTGCCGCCGAGCTGCAGGTAGCCCAGGGGGACGTGGATGTTCTCGTTGACGTCGGGCGGGCCGGCCTCCAGCAGCGCCACGCTCACGTCGGGGTCCTCGCTGAGGCGCGCGGCCAGCACGCACCCGGCCGAGCCGGCGCCGACGATGACGTAGTCGTACATCTCGATCCCTCCCCTATCCGACGTTTCCCCTGCTGCGACCATACCGCGCCGGGGGCATCCCTCCTGTCGTAGGGCGATGATGCAGAAGTGATCGGCTTCGGCACCCTCGTCGTGTTCGTGCTGGCGGGCCTGGCTGGACCCCTGCTGGGGCTGCTGCGGCGCTGGTTCGTGCCGGTCGTGGCCGGCGAGATCCTGGCCGGGATCCTGGTCGGCCCGCAGCTGCTCCATGCCGTTCGCCCGGACGGCCGGACAGTCTCCTTCCTCGGCGAAATCGGCTTTGCGATGCTGATGCTGACGGTCGGCATGCACCTGCCGTTGCGCGATCCGCGCCTGGCCAGCTCGCTGCGCCGGGGCGCTGTGGCAGCCGCCACGGTCGGCCTGCTGTCGGTTCCCGGTGGGCTGCTTGCGGCCGACCTGGCGGGCGGCGGCCATGCCGCCGTCTATGCCGTAGTACTGGCATCGGGATCAGCGGCTGTGCTGCTGCCGGCCTTCCAGGAGGCGGGCGTGGCGGGGTCGAGCGCCGTCAGGGTCATGGCCCAGGTGACGATCGCCGACGTCGTGACGATCGTGACGGTGCCGGTCGTGCTGCAGCCGGCGCGCACCGCCCATGCCGCGCTCGGCGCGGCGCTCGTGGCGCTCGCGGCGGCTGCGCTGTGGGCGCTCGCCCACCGGCTCGGCGCTCACGGCTGGGCGCGCGAGGTCAGGCGCCTGTCCAAGCGCCGTCACTGGGCGCTGGACCTGCGCCTGTCGCTGCTGGTCCTGTTCCTGCTCGCCTGGATCGCCCAGCAGGGCGGCACGAGCGTCCTGATCGCGGGCTTCGGGGCGGGCGTGACCGTGGCCCTGCTGGGCGGCCCCAAACGGCTCTCCACGCAGGTCCGCGGCGTCGCCGACGGCTTCTTCATCCCCCTCTACTTCGTCGTGCTGGGCGCCCGCCTGGACCTCGCAGGCCTCTTCTCCAGCCCGTCCATGCTGGGGCTGGCGCTGCTGCTGGTCGTGCTGACGGTCGCGATCAGGCTGCTCGTGGCGCTGCCCACGCGACTGCCGGCCGCCGGGGCCCTGGCCGCCTGCGCCCAGCTCGGCGTGCCCGCCGCCGTAGCCTCGCTCGGTCTCTCCGAGCACGTCCTCTCCCCCGTCGACGCAACGGCCATCGTCACGGCGGCGCTGCTGAGCCTGCTCGTCAGCACCGTCGGAATCGACATGATCGTCCGCTCCGAACACCGTCCAGAGCAGGGACGAGCCACGGGACCAGCAGCGGCAGCGGCCGCGAAGACCTGAGCGATCGGACCCTCAGGCGGGCGTGGGGGCGCCCTGAGCCGTGCCGCCGGCCACACCCGGCACCTTGCCGTTCGGCGCTTCTGGCGCCTCGCGCATCGGCACCCCCGCGGCGGCATAGGCCTCGGGGGCGTCCAGCGTCTCCGCCGCCAGCAGCGCCCGCGTCAGGCCCTCCAGCTGGTCGCGGTGCTCGCTCAGCAGCTTCGTGACCTGCTCATGGGCCTCCTGCACGATCCTCCGCGTCTCTTCGTCGACGACCCGCTGGGTGTGCTCGGAGGTCTCGCTGACGCCCGGCAGGAACGGCCCCTGCCCGTCGGCCGGCAGCACGGCGACGGGTCCGATCTGCTCGCTCATGCCCCATCTGCCGACCATCTGCCGGGCGATCTGGGTGAGCTGCTGGATGTCGGACTCGGCGCCCGTCCCGATCTCGCCGTAGACGACCTCTTCCGCGCCGCGGCCGCCCAGGGCGACCTTGATCTTGGCCTCCAGCTCCTGCAGGGAGTAGGACACGCGGTCGCTGTCGGGACTCGAGAGGGTCACGCCGAGCGCCATCCCGCGGGGGATGATCGAGACCTTGCGCACGGGGTCGGCGCCCTCGGTGAGCATGCCCACGAGGGCGTGGCCGGACTCGTGGTAGGCCGTGCGCTCGCGGTCGGCGGGCGACAGCAGGATGCCCCGCGGCGAGCCGAGCATGATCTTCTCCAGGGAGTCGGTGAAGTCGGCCATCTGCACCTTCTCGTGCTCGCGTCGGGCCGCCAGCAGGGCCGCCTCGTTGGCGAGGTTGGCGAGGTCCGCACCGACCATCCCGGGGGTGCTGGAGGCGAGCGCCTCCAGGTCCACGGAGGCGTCCAGCGGGATCGAGCGGGTGTGGACTTCGAGGATCGCCACCCGTCCGGGCCGGTCCGGCGCCTGCACTACGACGCGACGGTCGAAGCGTCCTGCGCGCAGCAGGGCCGGGTCGAGGATGTCGGGCCTGTTGGTGGCGGCCAGCACGACGACAGCCTCGGAGGAGTCGAAGCCGTCGATCTCGGTGAGGATCTGGTCGAGCGTCTGCTCGCGCTCGTCGTTGGCGCCCGTGATCGAGGCCGAGCCCTGACGAGAGCGGCCGATGGCGTCGAGCTCGTCTATGAAGATGATGCTGGGGGCGGCTTCCTTTGCCTTCGCGAACAGGTCGCGCACGCGCGATGCACCGACGCCGACGATGGCCTCTATGAACTCCGATGCGGAGATCGAGAAGAAGGCGGCGTGGGCCTCGCCCGCGACGGCCCGGGCCAGCAGCGTCTTGCCGGTGCCCGGCTGCCCCGACAGCAGCACGCCGTGTGGCATCCGCCCACCCAGGCGCCCGTAGCGGTCGGGGTTGCGCAGGAAGTCCACGATCTCCGTCAGCTCGGCCTTGGCCTCGTCGATGCCGGCGACGTCCTCGAATGTCACGCGGATCGTCTCGGGGTCGATGCGCCGCGCCCGCGAGCGCCCGAAAGAGCCCAGCGCACCCATCCCGCCGGCGCCGGCGGCGGCACGTTTGGCCAGCAGCACGAACAGGCCCACGATCAGCAGCGTCGGGCCGAAGCTCAGCAGCAGCTCGGCCACCAGCGACGTGCTGGAGGTCGTCGACTTGGCATTGATGCGGACTCCCTTTTCCTCCAGCAGGGCGGACAGCTTGGAGCCGTCCCAGAAGCTCGGCACCTGGGTCGCGAAGAGGGTTGTCGGGGTCGCCTTCTCATTCGGGTAGCGCAGCTTTTCCTTGAAGGTCCCTTCGACGGTGTCGCCCTTGGTGGAGATCGAGCGGACCTTGTCGTCCCTGACCCGTTCCAGGAAGTAGGGACTGAAGGGGACCGTCACGCGCGGCTGTGAGGCCGGCTGGGCCAGCAGCACGGAGGCCACGTTGAGCCCGAGCAGGAACAGGACGAACCACAGGAACCAGGGGCGCCGGTGCGGCGGCGGCCCGCTCGGCTGCTGCTCGGGCATGCCGCGGCCGTCCGGCGCCGGGGCGACGTGCCAGCCGCGCTTGTCGCGCGGCATCGGCGGGTGCGTTTCGCTGCGGCTCGCGCCGGGGGTGCCCTGGGGGTCGGGCTGGTCTGGCATCGTCGCCATGCTACGCCTACTGTAGGAATCAGCGCCGCTTGCGGAAGGGCTCACGACCGGACCGCCCCCGCCCGCGAGGACGGCCCAGTCGCGGGCGTGGCTCAGTAGTCCAAGCGTACGAGCGATTCTTTTTCGGAGGTCAGCTCGTCAGTCGCTTCCTGTGCCGCTTCGCTGAAGCCGTTGCCGAAGTTGACTTCCAGGTGGTCGCTGCCGATCGCCTGTTTACCGCCGGACTCGCGGAACGCAACCTTGATCGCCAGCCACGAGATGGTGGTCCAAGATCCAGAGGAAGGCATCGGAAGGACCGCGAACGAGCCGGCACTCGTTTCTTTGTATTCGGTGACTTCGCCGGTGCAGGAGCCTCGTATTTCGGCTTTTACCAGACCGCATTCGACCACGATGGTGCTCGGCAGCTTGGTTAATATGCCGAGTAATAATTTGGCCGGGGTGCCACCTTCCAGGCTTACGAGGTTGACGTCAGCCGAGAACACGATGTTTCCTTTCGCGGAACCTTCCGTTCTGCATTTGAGTGCCCCTTTTTCGGTCGTGCATCCGCTGTAGTCGATGCTCGCCGTGCCACTTGTCTTGCTTTCGAAGCTACCCGTCGCGGCCAGTGCGGCACATTCGATTTCCTCGCCTTTGACCGTAACTGTTTTGGATACCCCTCCGGATATCGTGAACCCTCGGGGAAGCGAGGATAAGATGCCGAGTTCTTCAGCGCTGGCCTGAGCCGCCGTCGCAGCTCCGGCGAGGCAGAGCGCGAGCAGCACCAGGCTCATGGTCTTGACGTACCTCATGTCGATCGTGGCTCCCATGTTTCGGTTGACCCGGCCACGTCGCTCGCCTCCCCACAGCGCACTTCAAGTGCAGTCAAGTCGTGACCGGCGATGGCTGACACCAGCAGTCTTCATCAGCACCGGCATGTCGGTCAAGCGTTTCGCTCGCTCGTCTCCGATCTTCCGGGTGTTGAGCTTCGAGGCTGGGTCGTGGAGAATGCACCTCATGCCCGGACCGCAGCGCCTCGATCGCGACGGATACGAAAAGGAGCTGCTGCGCCTGCAGACGGAGCTGGTCTACATGCAGGAGTGGATCGTCGCCACCAAGCGGCGGCTGGTGGTCGTCTTCGAGGGTCGCGACACGGCCGGCAAGGACGGCACGATCAAGCGGATCGCGACTTACCTGAACCCCCGTACGTGCAGGGTCGTGGCGCTGCCCGCCCCGACCGAGCGAGAGCGCACGCAGTGGTACTTCGCGCGCTACGCCGCCGAGCTTCCGGCGGCCGGGGAGATCGCCCTCTTCAACCGCAGCTGGTACAACCGCGCCGGCGTCGAGCGGGTGATGGGCTTCTGCAGCCAGGAGGAGTACGAGGAGTTCCTGCGGTTCTGCCCGCTCTTCGAGCAGTCGCTGCAGAACGAAGGCGTCACGCTGGTCAAGTACTGGCTTTCGATCAGCGACGAGGAGCAGGAGCGTCGCTTCCAGAAACGGCTGACGGATCCCCGCAAGCGCTGGAAGTTCAGCCCTGTCGACCTGCAGGCCCGCGCCCGCTGGGTCGACTACGCCGAGGCCAAGGACCGCATGTTCGCCCGCACGGACACCGAGTACAGCCCCTGGTACGTGGTCGAGGCCGACGACAAGCCGACGGCGCGACTGAATCTCATCAGCCACCTGCTCTCGCTGGTCCCCTACGAGCAGCTGGACACGCCCGCGCACGTCAAGCTGCCGCCCCGTCAGAAGCGCCGCTACGACCGCCCGCCCAAGGACTCCCAGCGCGAGGTGCCGGTCCGCTACGAGGTGCGCTGACGCCCGCCGTTCCCGTCCCCTGCCCGTGCCCTTCATCCATCGTCTCCGCGTCCGCTACGGCGAGTGCGACCCGCAGGGGATCGTCTTCAACGCCAACTACCTGCTCTACCTGGACGTGGCCTTCACCGAACTGTGGCGTGAGGCCGTCGGCCCCTGGCAGGAGATGACCGGGGAAGGGATCGACGCCGTCGTGGCCGAGGCCAACCTCGACTTCAGGGCGCCGGCCCGCTTCGACGACGTCCTGGACCTGCAGGCCCGGATCCTCCGTCTCGGCGAGACGGCGATCACGACGCGGATCGACGTCGTGCATGAGGGCGAGCTGCTGATGCGCGGCAGCCTGCGCCACGTCTGCGTGTCGACCGAGACGTGGCGCAAGACGGCGCTGCCGGGGCACGTGCGAGAGGGACTGCAGCGCTTCCTGGACGAGGCCGCGGGACGTTAGACGCCGGCCCGGAGAGGTCGTCCGAACAGCCCAGCGCTCCCAGCAGACTCTCAGCTTCCGCTCAGACTAGGCTCAAGCGCAGAGTCGAGCATGTCGTCATGATCACGACCCTGGCAAGGAGGAGCGCGGTGACCCAGTCAGAGGATCTGCAGGCCCCCTCCCAGGCCGACGGCGCCCGCATCCTCGTCGTCGACGACGAGCCGAACATCGTCGAGGTGGTGGCGATGGCGCTCCGCTACCAGGGCTTCACCGTCGAGACGGCCGGCGGCGGCCAGGAGGCGATCGCCGCCGTATCGCGCTTCAAACCGCAGCTGATGGTGCTGGACGTGATGCTCCCCGACATGGAGGGCTTCGAGGTGGCGAGCCGCCTGGGAGCCCAGCGGGCGGGTGTGCCGATCATCTTCCTGACGGCCCGCGACTCCACCGAGGACAAGGTCCGCGGCCTGTCCGGCGGCGGCGACGACTACATGACCAAGCCCTTCAGCCTGGAGGAGCTGGTCGCCCGCATCCGCACGATCCTGCGCCGCACGGGCCAGGCCCAGGCCGACTCGGGCAGGCTCGTCTTCGCCGACCTGGAGCTCGACGAGGAGTCCCACGAGGTCACCCGGGCGGGCAACCCGGTCGAGCTGACGGCCACGGAGTTCAGACTGCTGCGCTACCTGATGCTCAACCCCCGCCGCGTCATGACCAGAGCCCAGCTGCTCGACCACGTCTGGGACTACGACTTCGGCGGCGACGGGCGGGTCCTGGAGACCTACATCAGCTATCTGCGCAAGAAGCTCGACGCGTTCGGGCCGCCCCTGATCCGCACCGTGCGGGGCGTCGGCTACGGGTTGCAAGCGCCACGGCCCTGATGTCCTCCCTGCGCGCGCGCGTCATGGTCGGCGTCGTCGCGCTGAGCGCGATCGGCATGATCGCCCTGGCCGCCGTCACCTACACCGAGCAGAGGTCGTTCCTGCTGGGCCGGGTCGACCAGGAGGTGAAGGCCGCCGTCCCCTACATGTCCCAGCTGCTCGACGCCAAGCTCGCCCAGGAAGAGAACCCCACCGGCAGCGGGCCGGGGCTGTTCGCGGGCGAAGCCAACGGCACCGCACAGGGGCCGCAGGGCAGCAACGCCGCACGAGCAGGCCAGGGAGGCCAGGGCGACGAGCAGCGCGAGCGCGGCTTCAACGCGCCGCCCGGGTTCAACCCGCCGCCGGGCACCTTCGGTCAACGGCGCACCGCCGCCGGCAAGGTCCGCTTCCACGAAACCTTCAACTACGGTCAGACGGCCGGCGCAGAACCGGCCCTGCCCGCCAAGGTGCCCCTCAACCGGATCTTCACGGTCGACGCCAAGGGGTCCTCGACGGCCGCCTACCGGGCCTACGCCCAACGCGACCCCGAGGACTCCGGCGTCACAGTCGTGGCCGTGCCCCTGGGCGAAGTCACCGACACCCTGCACCGGCTGCTGCTGGTCGAGGGGCTCGTCATCGCCGGAGTGATCGTCGCGCTCGGCCTGTCGGCCTGGTTCGTCGTCAAAGTCGGCCTGAGACCGCTGACGAGGATGGAGGTGACAGCCGAAGAGATCGCCGCCGGCGACCTCTCCCGACGGGTCACCCCGAGCGACGGCAGGACGGAGGTGGGCAGGCTGGGCCTGGCCCTGAACGCCATGCTCGATCGCCTCGAGCAGGCCTTCGCGGCGCGCAAGTCGAGCGAAGAGCGCCTGCGCCAGTTCCTGGCCGACGCCTCGCACGAGCTGCGCACGCCCCTGGCTTCGATTCGCGGCTACGCAGAGCTGTTCCGGATGGGTGCGACCAGTTCGCCCGAGGAGGTCGACACCTCGATGCGCAGGATCGAGCAGGAGTCCAAGCGCATGGGCGTCCTGGTCGAGGACCTGCTGACCCTGGCCCGTCTCGACGAGGAGCCCGAACGCGACTGGACGCAGGTGGACCTCTCCAGACTGGCCGACGACGCCGTCAAGGACGCCCGCGCCCGCGCGCCGGAGCGGCGCATCGAGCTCGAGGCCTCCGAGCCTGCACTCGTTCTCGGCGACGCCCACGGCCTGCGCCAGGTCCTCACGAACCTGCTCGGAAACGCCGTCGTGCACACTCCTCCGGGCACTCCCGTCGATGTCGCGGTCACGACCGCC
The DNA here is from genome assembly GCA_963697795.1 of uncultured Solirubrobacteraceae bacterium. GTDB lineage: Bacteria > Actinomycetota > Thermoleophilia > Solirubrobacterales > Solirubrobacteraceae > Palsa-744. The sequence goes on from OY969097.1 coordinate 437,725, forward strand.
GACGGCACCGTCCGGCTGGACGTGCGCGACCACGGGCAGGGGATCCCTCCGCGGGAGCGCGAGCTGCTGTTCGAGCGCTTCTGGCGGCGCGAGGCGGGACGCGAGCGCGGCAAGGCCGGCGCCGGGCTGGGGCTGGCCATAGTGCAGGGCATCGTGACCGCCCACCGCGGGCAGATCGCCGTCGAGAACGACCCCGACGGGGGCGCCCGCTTCACCGTCACGCTCCCAGCCGCACCGTCCGGGCAGCACGTCTGAGACGCCTCGCAGACGCGCCTGCGCACCGATGAGCGGTCGCGGCGCCTCGCCGGCCTTGCTCGCCGCCGTCGACCCGGCGCGCTCTCTCAGGAATCTCCAAGCGTCACGGCATGTCCGCTTAAGGCCTCGCGGCGATGCTGGTTCTCCCACCATGACCAACACCTCACTGACATCCCTCGCCACCGCCGTCGGCCCGCACCTCTTCTGGATCACCAGCAGGGCAGCCGGGATCGCCGCACTGATCCTCTCCAGCGCGGCCGTGTGCGTCGGCCTCTCGATCGGCAAGCGGCTGCGGTTCGCCCGGGCGGGAGACCTGCGCACGACCCACGAGGCGCTGTCGCTGGCGACGCTGGCGGCACTGGCCGTGCACGGCCTGACGCTGCTCGGGGACGGCTACCTGAAGCCGAGCCTGGGCGACGTCGCGATCCCCTTCCTCAGCTCCTACAAGACCTTCTGGACGAGCACCGGCATCGTCGCCTTCTGGATGCTGGCCCTGCTCGGCCTCTCCTACTACGCACGCACCCGCATCGGCGTGCAGCGCTGGCGCCGGCTGCACCGCTTCGTCGCCCTGGCCTGGGTGCTGGGCATCGTGCACTCGCTCGGCGAGGGCACCGACGCCGGACAGACCTGGTTCCTGGCCATGACGGCGATCGCCGTGCTGCCTCCCCTGGCGCTGCTGGCGGCCCGCTGGCTGGGCCCCCGGACCCAACCGATCATCCCCGCGAGAACGGAGCGAACATGACGACGGCAACGGCAACCCGCCCCGACGTCCCCACACGCAGCCCGGCCGAGCAGGCCGCCGCCCGGCGACTCGGCCGGCGCCGGCGCGCGGAAATGCTCACCCGTGCCAAGCGCATCCGCATCGCAGTCGCGACGCTCGCCGCAAGCCTCTTCGTCGCCGCCTTCGCCGTCGTCTACGTCCAGCTCGCCTCGGGTCACGACCCGGCCCTCGTAGCGGACGCCAAGCGCGCCCAGACGAGTAGGGGCGCCGCCGCCGGCAGCAACTCGACCACGAGCAAAGCGGCCGCCACGGAAACAAGCTCCGGCGAATCGAGCTCGGGCTCCGGCGAATCGAGCGTGTCCGCATCTGGCGAATCCTCATCCACCGGATCGTCCTCAGGCGAATCCTCGAGCTCCGAAAGCAGCTCGCCGTCGGCCGTGACGACCAGGCAGTCATGAGCGCGGGCGAGGCGATCGAGCGCTTCGACTGCTTCGGCGGCTCCTGTGGCGTGCTGGCGATCGGGCCCAACGCCCATGCGGCGGCCCTGACGGCACGGGCCCGGTTGCTTGAACTGCACGCCCGCTTCTCGCGCTTCATCGCCGACAGCGAGCTGTCCAGGGTCAACGCCGACGAGCGCCGGCAGGTGCCGGTCAGCGGCGTGATGGCGTTGCTGGCGGACGCCGTGCGTCGCGCCGGGGCGCGCACCGGTGGGCTCGTCGACGGGACGTTGCTGGGCGAGGTCGAGCGGGCCGGCTACAGCCACGACATAGACCGCGTGCTGCCGTTGCCCCTGGCCCTGGCGCTGGCCCCGCCGCGCAGGCCGGCAGCCGGCGGAGCAGGTGGCTGGGAGCTGCTCGAGGTCGACCTGGAACAGGTCCTGCTGACCCGCCCGCCGGGCTTGCGAATCGACAGCGGCGGGATCGCCAAGGGCCTGTTCGCGGACCTGATCGCCGAGGACCTGGACGAGCTGGACAGCTTCGCCGTGGACTGCGGCGGGGACATCGCGATCGGTGGACGCTCGGGCGCGGAGAGGCCCATCGACGTGCAGAGCCCCTTCGACGAGAGCGTCCTGCACACCTTCTGGGTGCGTTGGAGCGGCGTCGCCACGAGCGGCATCGGCAGGCGGGCCTGGCTCGGCGCCGACGGCCGTCCCGCCCACCACCTGCTCGACCCCTCGACGGGCCTGCCGGCCTTCACGGGCGTCGTCCAGGCCACCGCCCTGGCGCCCAGCGCGCTGCTGGCCGAGATCCACGCGAAGGCGGCTCTGCTGTCTGGACCTGAGGCGGCCAGGGAGTGGCTGCCCTGGGGCGGCCTCGTCGTTCTGGACGACGGCTCCCACGTCGTCGTGGAGCCGGACGGCATGCCCGTCGTGGCCGAGCCGCTCGGGTAGCCCTCAGAACTCCTGCACGACGAGGCTCTCCTCCGGGACGGTCTGCGCGACCACGCCCCCGCGCAGGGTCGCCAGAGCCAGAGCCAGCGCGCCCCCGACGAGCGCCACGGCGATCCAGAAGGCCAGGTGATAGCCACTGGTCAGGGCACTTGCTTCGGCGACGCCACGGTGCGTGAGGGCGTCCGTGCGCGACTGCGAGAGGGTCGCGAGGACGGCCAGGCCGAGGGCGCCGCCGACCTGGGCGGTCGTGTTGACGAGGCCCGAGGCCAGCCCCGCGTCCTCGCGGGTCGCGCCCGTCATGGCGACTGTCATCAGGGCCGGGAAGCTGAGGCCCGCCCCGATGCCGAGCAGGGCCATGGCCGGCATCACGTCCTGTGCGTAGGAGGCGTGCACTGGAGCCCGGGCGAACCAGGCGAGGCCCGCTCCGATCAGGGGCAGCCCGGCGATGAGGACGTTGCGGGCTCCGAAGCGCATCACGACGCGCTCGGAGTAGCGGATCGACAGCAGCCCCATGGCGAACGTCACGGGCAGGAAGGACAGCCCTATCTGCAGGGCGTCGTAGCCGAGCACCCGGCGCAGGTACAGGGCACCCAGGAAGAACATCCCGAACATGCCCGCCACCGACAGGACCTGGATCGAGTTGGCCGCCGCCACGCCACGCTGGCGGAAGATCCGCAGCGGCACCAGGGGATCGGCAGCCCGCGACTCGCGCAGCAGGAAGCCGGCGAGCAGGAGGAGGCTGAGGGCTCCCAGGCCCAGTGTGCGCCCGTCCCCCCAGCCGTGGCTCGCGGCAGGCCCGACGATCGTGTAGACGCCCGCCATCAGGGCGGCCGTGATCAGGACGGCGCCGGGCGCGTCGGCGCCCCGCTGCAGCCCGATCCCCCTGTCGTCCTCGATCATCCGCCCCGCCAGCACGGCCGTCGCCAGGCCGATCGGGACGTTGATGAAGAAGATCCAGTGCCAGTCGATCGACTGCGTGATGACCCCTCCCGCCAGCAGGCCGACAGAGCCGCCGGCGGAGGCCACGAAGGCGTACACGCCGATCGCCCGGGCCTGCTCGCGTGGCTGGGGGAACATCGTCACGATCATCCCCAGGATCACGGCCGACGTCATCGCCCCGCCGACGCCCTGCACGAACCGTGCGATGACCAGCAGCGCCTGGCTGCCTGCGAGCCCGCAGGCGAGCGAGGACACGGTGAACAGCCCCACGCCCGCCAGGAAGACGCGCCGGCGCCCGATCAGGTCCCCCACCCGCCCCGCCAGCAGCAGCAGGCCGCCGAAGGCGATCAGGTAGGCATTGACGACCCATGCCAGGGCCGCACTGGAGAAGTGCAGCTGGTCCTGGATCGAGGGCAGCGCGACGTTCACCACCGTCACATCGAGGACAATCATCAGCATCCCGCCGCACAGCACGTACAGGGCCGCCCAGCGGCGGTCCGGGCCGCCCGAGCCGCGAACGTCGTCCCGTGGCGCCCCGGCGGCCTCCGCGGCCCGCTCCGGTCCCGCTGCCTTCACGATCCCTCCACGGCCTGGGCCAGTTGCTCGAGGAGGCCCCGCGTGCCGTGCTCGCGCTGGGCGACCGTGTCGTGACCGTCCAGGAAGACGCCCTGCTCGGTCATCGTCAGGGCCGTCCCGTCGCCGTCGGGCGCCAGCTCTACCGTCGCCACCGACACCGAGATGCGGTCGTCGTTGCGGTACATCTCATAGGTGTAGACGAAACGCTCGTCCGGGACGATGTCCTGGTAGAGCGCCGAGTACGTGTAGGTCGTGCCGTCCGGGCCCGTCGCCGCGAACCGCTCGCGCCCGCCCACGGTGAAGTCCAGCTCGACGTCGAGGCCGCCGCCGGGCGGCCCGAACCACCTCGACTTGGCCTGGGCGGAGGACCAGGCCGCGAACACCTTCGCCGGGGCGGCCTCATACCTTCTCTCCAGCACGAACGTCGCGTGTTCGGTCGATCTCCCGCTCATCCTGCGCTCCCTTCTTCTCGGCTCCCATCGGCCAGGTACTCGCCCAGCCGATCCAGTCTCTGCTCCCACTCCCGCCGCCGCTGGGCGATCCACTGCTCCGCCTCGCGCATGGCCCGGGGCGCCACCCTGCACGTCCTCACCCGTCCGACCTTTTCGCTCGTCACCAGGCCGCTGTCCTGCAGCACGTGCAGGTGCTGGACGGCAGCAGGCAGCGAGATCGACAGCGGTCCGGCCAGTTCGCTGACAGACGCCGGGCCCCTGCTCAGGCGATCGATCATCGCCCTTCGCGTCGGGTCCCCCAGCGCGTGGAAGACCAGGTCGACCTCTTCTCGTTGGTTAAGCATTCACTTAAGTATGGCATACTCGGCGGCGATGCGAGCGCTGGTTCAGAGAGTCGCCCGGGCGAGCGTGTCCGTGGACGGGGAGACGGTGTCGAGCATCGGCCCGGGCCTGCTGGTCCTGCTGGGCATCTCGCGGGAGGACGGCGAGCAGGGGGCCGTGCGCCTGGCGGCGAAGGTGCGGGCGCTGCGGGTGTTCCCCGACGAGGCGGGCAACATGAACGAGCCTCTGGGCGAGCGGGAGATCCTCTGCGTGAGCCAGTTCACCCTCTACGGGGACACGCGCAGGGGCAACCGGCCGAGCTTCGTGGAGGCGGCCCCGGGCGAGCAGGCCAAGCCGATCTACGAGTTGTTCTGCGAGCAGGCGGGCGCCAGGCAGGGCGTGTTCGGAGCGCACATGCTGGTCGAGCTCGCAGGCGACGGCCCCGTGACGGTGATGCTGGAAGCCTGATCAGGGCTCCCCCGCGCGGGCTGCCCAGCGGTCGGCCCAGTCGTGCAGGGGCGCGAGCGCGTTCAGCAGGCGCACGCCCTCGCCCGTCAGGACGTACCCCTCCCGGCCCGCGTCGAGGATGCCCGCGGCCCGCAGCTCGGCCAGGCGCTGGTTCAGGACGCTCGAGGACATCCCTTCGCAGCGCCGCTGCAGCTCGCGAAACTGGGCTGGCCCCTCGCGCAGCTCCCACAGCACGCGCAGCGCCCAGCGCCGCCCCAGCAGGTCGAGCAGGGCCATGACGGGCCGGCCCGTGCTGGAGCCGCGAACGGGGCCGCCGGGGAGGGGAGCCGAGTCCCCGCTCATCCCAGCCATGCCCTTGTGCTTCTAAAAGAGAAGCGATAGTGTGCCATTGCGCTGCTGAAATCGAAGCAAGATAGGAGGAGCTTAGATGATCGATGATCCCGCACCCCCACGCCTGGCTCCGCTGCGGCCACCGTTCGAGCCCGACGCGGCAGAGCAGCTGGCGAAGTGGATGCCGCCGGGAGTGCAGGCGGAACCGCTCGCGCTGTTCCGGACGTTGCAGCTGCACGACGAGCTGGCTTCGCGGATGCGACCGCTGGGCGCCGGCATCCTCGGACGGGCCGCGACCGTGCCGGCGCGCCTGCGCGAGATCATGATCGATCGCACCTGCGCCCTCAACGGAGCGGAGTACGAGTGGGGCGTCCACGCGGCAGCCTTCGCGGCAGCCGTCGGACTGGACGAGGCGATGCTCGCGAGCACAGTGCGCGGCTCGGCGGCGGATCCGTGCTGGGACCGGGGGTCCGCCGCCGTCATGCGCCTGGCCGAGGAGCTCCACGACAGCTCGGAGGTGTCGGACGAGCTGTGGCGGGAGCTGGAGGAGCTGTTCGAGCCGGTGCAGATCATCGAGCTGATCGTGACGGCCGGCTGGTATCGCCTGATCGCCTACGTCTGCAACGCGCTGAGGATCGAACGGGAGCCGTGGGCGCGACGCTTCGCCGACGTGTGACGAGGAGAGCGACCGAGCGGCCTTTGGCCCCTCCAGTCGAGAGCTCCCCGAAGTCTGTCAAGGGGCCGGTATGGTCCCCGCGACGGCGACGCCGGCCTGGGCGCCTATGACCGTGGCGAGAGCGCCTGTGCCGGCGGTAGTCCAGTCGGCTGTCAGCCGCAGCGGCTTCTGCCCCGCCGCCGTGACCGTCAGCTCCGCGACGACGGCTTCGCCCTGTTCGGGACCGGAGGCGGGCGAGAGCGAGACTGTTCCGCTGACGGCCACGCCCGGCAGCAGGCGGTCGTGGGCCAGGGTCAGCAGGCGCCCACCGTGCGCAGCAGTGACGGTGCCGCCGTAGAGGCCGGTGTCGTGCCTGGCTTCGATCGCCTGGAAGCGGGCGATCGTGTCCCCGGCCGTCTGCACGCCGGCCGCTGCCATCTGCAGGGCGGCCGTCGATGCGTTGCCGCCGGGCGCCTGGGAGATCGGCGTCTCGGCGCCCAGCGAGCCGGGATATGAGCCGACGGCGTGGATCGCGGCGACAGCGCCGGCACAGGACACGTCCATCGTGTCGAGGCCTTCGGGGTCCTGCACGAACTGCTGGACGAGCGTGGAGCCACAGGACGTGTCCCCCTCCCCCACGACGTGCGTCGAGTTGGCCAGCTCCACGAAGCGGGCGTGCCCGCCCAGCTCGGCCAGGACCTTCGGGACTTCACGCGGCGGCGTCCAGTCGTCCAGTTCGCCGCCCAGCACGAGCACGGGCAGCCCGGCGGGCAGCAGCGGCGGCGTACCGACGACCGGCGGCGTCGCGATCGTGGGCGCGGGCCAGTCCAGACAGCCCGTGTAGGCCTCCGTGTTCTCGTCCTGGGCCAGCCACTCGGCTGTCGTGAAGGGACTGAAGGTGGAGGCCGGCAGTCCCGCCTGGGCGGCCTGCAGTTCGGCGGCCCGCCGGGACGGGCTCGCGTTCATGTCGAACAGCTGGGGGTAGTCCAGGCAGCCGACGGCGAAGTACAGCTCGACCGAGTATTCCCTGACGGGCAGCCCGAAGTAGGCCTCGTCGACGGCCAGGCGCTGGGCGTAGAGGCGGAGCAGCGGCGCCGCCTCACCTTCTTCCAGCAGCGCTCGGGCAGCTGCGTCGAGGGCCCTGTAGACCTGCCCGTCCTCGGCGGCGTCGTTGACGAGGTCGACCAGGCCGACGGCGTCCATGCTGACCCGTTCGCGCTTGCCGGCCGGGCCGGGCACGACGCCCGACAGGGAGCCTGCGCGCAGTCGCTGGGCCAGCCGGCCGATCCGCGACCACACCTGCTCGTGCTCGGCCCCCGCACAGGCCGGCGCCCGTTCGCAGACGGCCTGGAAGTTGCCCGGCATCGATTCCACGGAGCTGCGATACCAGGGGTCCAGGCCGACCGTCGGGTAGGTCGAGTCCAGGATCAGGCTGCGCAGCAGCTGCGGATGACGGTCGGCGAAGACCTGGGCGAAGAAGGAGCCGTAGGAGTCGCCGTAGAGGTCGACCCTGCCCACCCCCAGCGCCTGGATGACCCCTGCCATGTCGTCTGCCGCAAGCGCCGAGGTGAACAGGTCCGACGCGTGCACCCAGGAGCCGTTCGGGTAGCGGTAGCGATGGTCGAGGGCTTCGGCGCAGGCGCCGACGGTCTGCTGGAAGGCGCTCGTACCCGTCGGTCCCTGAAAGCCCTGCAGCGCAGCGCACTTCAGGGGCGCCGATTCGCCCGTGCCGCGGTTGTCGACGACCAGCATGTTGAAGTGCTTCAGCAGGGGCCCGTACATCGTCGCGTAGCCAGCCTCCCCGCCGCCGGAGCTGTACTGGACGGATTCGATCGAGGGGTAGCCTGGACCGCCCTCGACGGGGACGACCGTGCCCTGCGCGCTGCCCGCGCTCGCCGGATACCAGCGGTAGGCGATCTGGATGTCCGGCCCCGCCGGGGAGGAGTAGTCCAGCGGCGCCGGCAGGCTCCCGCAGTAGGCCAGCGGAGAGGTCGAGCACTGCCGCAGGGTCTGCGTGCCGAGCCTGATGGCGGACGGCGTCGGCCGAGCCGCGCGCGTGTGCCTGGAGGCGACGGCGGCAGGACGTCGCGCTCGGGCGCCCGGGCGGGACGCGCGGCTGTGCCTGGAGGCGACCACGGCAGGACGTCGCGCACGGGCGCCCGGGCCTGACGGCTCTGCGGCGTTCGCGCCGGAGATGGCGGCCTGGGTCGCACAGGTCAACACGACAGCCGCCAGGAGCACGCCCGCCGGTGTCCGACCCATCCATGCCGGCAACCCCCTCATGCTGAGAGAAGTCTAGGGCGTGTCTGCAGAAGCCAGGCGCAGGCCGCCGCGGCTGAGCGACGGCGTGGCGGCGCGCAGGGCGGGGACGTTCTCGCACGTCACCAGGCCCGCCTCCGAGGTCAGCTCGTCGACGATCTGAAACCACCTCAGGGTGTTCTCGGGGGTGTCGATCGCGATCGTCAGCAGCGGCGCGTGGCGGCCGAGCGCCAGCAGCCTTTCGCCGTGGGGGTCGTGATCGCCGTGATAGCCGAAGACGCCTCGCAGGGTGCTGGCGCCGGCGGCGCCCGCCTCGCGCAGGCGGCGCACCAGCGTCTCGTGCAGGGGCTCCCGGCCGTGGCGCGCCTGCTCTCCCGTGTAGACCGTCAGCTTCTGCCAGAAGTCCAGGCCGTCGCCCGAGACAGGTGGCGGCGCCGGCATCGACAGCTGCACGCCGTCGCGCTTGCAGACCTGCACCCGCTCCAGCGCCATCGGCATCCTCAGCATCTCGCGCAGCTCGGGGACGGCCGCGGCGACCTGCCGTCCCTCCCCCACCGCCACGATCATCGACGGCACCGCCGGGTTGCGCGACATGAACCGTGCCCGCTTGCGCTCCCCGCCGACAGTCCCGTCCAGGCCCAGCAGCATGTTCGCCCCGTACAGGCCGTGCCCGCGCATGCACTCGACCGCCCGCTCGTAGGCCGGCCTGCCCGAGACGCGGTGCCCGCGGGCCAGGAAGACCGTCAGCTGGGCCTGTGCGCCGTTCAGCTGCGCCTCGACTTCGTGCCGTGCACCGGGAAGGGCCGCCGCCGGCCGCCCCTCAGAACCGGCAGGCACCGGAGGCTGCCCGCCCTCCGCCACGCCGCCCCCCTCCAGCAGCCTCACCCGCTCCAGCGCTATCGCCCCACGCGGGGCCAGCTCGGCGACCTGCTCGGCCAGCGGCAGGATGCGACCCTCCCCGTCCATCGCGATCGCCAGCAGCGGCAGGTCTTCGGAGAGCGTCAGCAGCCGCTCCGTGCGCATCTGGTGCTCCAGGCCGTAGCCCTCCGTGCCCCGCAGCAGGACGCTCATAGCCACCCGCTCGCGGGCGAACAGGTCCATCAGCGCGTCCGCCAGCAGGACGCCGCCGGCGCGGTCGCGGTCGCCCAGGTAGACCGTCAGCTTCAGGCCCGCTGCCGCCATCAGCCCAGCGCCCTTCCCAGCTTCGCCGCCGCCAGGCCCAGGGCCAGGCTGAGCAGGACGTTCGCGAAGGCCACCCACGGCTCGCCGTCCTCCGCAGCCCTGTGGGACTCGAACATCCACGTCGAGAAGGTCGTGTAGGAGCCGATTACAGCCGTCCCCGCCAGCAGGTAGGCGTCACCCTTGACGGCTGCTCCGACAAGGGCGCCGAGCACGACGCTGCCCGTCAGGTTGACCGCCAGCGTGCCCAGCGGGAAGCGCCCGCCGCCGGCCGAGGACACAGCCCCGTCGAGCAGGAACCTCGCCACCGCGCCCACGCCTCCCAGCAGGCCGACGGCGGCCCACAACGCCACGAAGCTCACTGCGCGACCCTCGCTCTCCTGACGATCTTCGAGGCCACGAACACCGCCGCCAGGCCGCAGAGCAGGCTGGCGGACCCGTAGCCGGCCGCCAGCCCGACGCGCGACTCTTCGAGCATCTTCATCAGTTCGACCATCAGCGTCGAGAAGGTCGTAAGGGCCCCGCAGACGCCCGTGCCCAGGAAGGCCCGCTTGTACAGCGACGGCGGCAGGCGCTCCTGCAGGCGGGTCACGAAGTACCCCAGCAGCGCCGCCCCCGCGACGTTGACCGCGAACGTCGCCCACGGCCATGCGCCCGGCGCCGGCACGAGCCCCTTCGCCAAGGCGCCTCGCACGATCGCCCCGAGGAAGCCGCCCACGAAGATCGCCGCCAGCTCCTGGACGTCGAAGCGGCGGGCTCTGACCTGACCCTGCTCTGCTGCTCTCCTCGGCTGTGCCGGTTCCACGACATGCCCTCACAGACGCTCGTGTGACGGTGACGTAGAAGCCATCAGCGGCACCAGCCGCGGTTATGGAGCGGGCCTCATCGCTGCGCTCGGGAGCATACCGGCGGGCCCGGTCTGCTCCCCGTCGGGCGCCCGACCTGATAGACCCCCGGCCGATGGATGTCGAGCCGCCCGCGTCAGCCCAGCCCGCGCGCGGCAGGCGCAGGCGCCGAGCCGCCGCCCTGCTCGTCGTCCTGCTCCTCGTCGGCCTGGTCGTCTTCGGCGTCACCCGCCTCGACCTCAGCCGCATCGGCCACGACCTCGTCACCGCCAGCCCCGGCTGGATCATCCTCGCCGTCGCCCTGATGGGGGCCTCCCTGCTGATGCGCTCCGTCTCCTGGCACCAGGTCCTCAGCGCCGCCCTGCCCGGCACCAGCATCCTCTGGGGACCAGTCGTGCGGTCCCTGATGATCGGCGTCATGGCCTCCGCCCTCTTCCCCGGGCGGATCGGCGAGCCCTCCCGTGTCATCGTCCTGACACGGCGGCTGGAGGGGTCGCGGCGGCGCCTGCTGCCCGTCGTCGCCGGCACCGTCTTCTCCCAGACCCTGATCAACCTGCTGGCCCTGGCCATCCTCGCCGTCGTCACCTTCACCGCCGTGCCCCTCGCCGGCGGGCACCTGACGGGCATCCTGATCGCCCTGCTCGTGCCCATCGCCATCGCCCTGCTCGTCGTATCCGGCCCGCGGCTGCTGGCCCTGGGGCGGCGCTCCCCCTCCCGGCGCATGCGCCTCGCAGCAGAACGGGTCGAGCGGCTGCTGCGCCTGGCCCGCCAGGGCCTCCTCGTCTTCGCCCGGCCCCGCCTCGGCAGCACCGCCATCCTCGCCCAGCTCCTCGCCTGGGCCCTGCAGTGGCTGGCCTGCTACGCCGTCCTGCTGGCCCTCGGCCTGCAGCGCGAAACGGGACTGGCCGCCGCTGCCGCCATCCTGCTGGCCGTCAACGTCTCCGCCATCCTGCCCGCCACCCCCTCCAACGTCGGCGTCTTCCAGGCCGCCTGCCTGGTCGTCCTGGCCGCTTACGGCGTCAGCGCCGGACAGGGCCTGGCCTACGGGATCATCCTGCAGGCCGTCGAGGTCATCACAGCCCTCGGGCTGGGCGTGCCCGCCCTGCTGGGGGAGGGCATCACCTGGCGGGACCTGCGCGCCGGCAGCCAGGAGGTCGACGTCGAGGAGCTGGAGGTCTCAGCCGGCCAGGGCCCGCAGTGACTGGCGCAGGGAACTCGTAGTCTGCAGGACCGCCGTCGGCTCGTAGCCGCAGTGCGCCATGCAGTTGTCGCAGCGGGGGTCCCTGCCGCGACCGTACTTCTCCCATTCCGTCGTCTCGATCAGCTCTTTGTAGGTCTCCGTGTAGCCGTCGGACATGAGGTAGCAGGGGCGCTGCCAGCCGAACAGCGAGTAGCTGGGGATGCCCCAGGCCGTGCAGTCGAAGTCCGCCTTGCCCTCCAGGAAGTCCAGGAACAGGGGGCTGTGGTTCAAGCGCCACTTGCGCCTGCGGCCGTCCGCGAAGGCCTCGCTGAACAGCTTGCGGGTCTGGGTGAGGCCCAGGAAGTGGTCCTGGTCGGGGGCTTTCTCGTATGCATAGGCAGGCGAGATCATCATCTCGTCGACTTCCAGGTCGTCGTTGAGGAAGTCCAGGACCTCCCTGACCGTCTTGGGGGAGTCGTGGGTGAAGAAGGTCGTGTTCGTCGTCACCCGGAAGCCCGCGGCTTTGGCCGCCTTGATCGCCGCCACCGCCTTGTCGAAGACGCCCTCCCGCTCAACCGAGGCGTCATGGCGCTCGCGCAGGCCGTCCATGTGCACCGCCCACGCGAAGTACGGGCTGGGCTTGAAGTTCTCGAGCTTCTTCTCCAGCAGCAGCGCGTTCGTGCACAGGTACACGAAGCGCTTTTTGGCGATCAGCTCGGCTGCGATCACGTGGATCTCGGGGTGGATCAGGGGCTCGCCGCCCGCTATCGAGACCATCGGCGCGCCCGACTCTTCGATCGCCCCCACCGCCTGCTCGACCGGCATGCGCCGGCGCAGCTCATGCTCGGGGTGCTGGATCTTGCCGCAGCCCGAGCAGGCCAGGTTGCACTGGAACAGCGGCTCCAGCTCCACGATCAGCGGGAACTTCTCCCTTTTCGCGAGCTTCTGGCGCATCAGGTACATGCCCATGCGCGTGCTCTGTTTGAAGCGAGGACCCATCTAGATGGTCGATTCCACGGTGGTGTGCCGTCCGGGGGTGCGGATGGCCGAGTCGGCCGCGGACGCAGGGCGAAGCCCTTGCTGGCGGCAAGGGCGAGTCCGAGGACAACGGCCGGCGAAGGTCCGACGTGCCATCCGGCGGTGCAGCACTGTGGGATCGACCATCTCGCTACCTTAGTCGGCCGGGGTGAAGTCGTGAAGTGCCCCCGCCACACGGCGCAGCGCAGCCGCCGCCCGCAGCGCCCCGCCCACGGCCCTCACCCGCATCAGCTCGTGGCTGGGGCTGTCCAGCACGACCCTGACCACCCCGAAGGGCCTGCCCGCCGCCCCCGCCGCCAGCCACACCGACTCCATGTCGACCGCTATCGCCCCCTGCTCGTGCAGCTCCGTCCTGCGCTCGCCCAGGGCCAGCTTCGACACGCACACGACCCTGCCGCTTCTGACCTTCATGCCCAGGCCCGTCAGTCTCGGCAGCAGCTGGCCGTGCAGGTCGCAGCTGACAGGCTCCTCCGGGTGGTTCTCGTCCGCCGCCGCGTAGACCTCCTCGGCCACGATCACTTCCCCCGGCACCGAGGACTCGTCAAGGCCCCCGCAGAAGCCCAGCACCAGCAGACCCGTGGCCGTGCGGGCCGGCAGCTCCCGGGCCGACCGCCGTGCCCTGTGCGGGCCCATCCCCGTCTTCGCCACCGGGGCGCTGCGCGCAGCCGAGGAGATGAGGGCCGCCTCGATGCGCATCGGCGCCGCCACCAGCAGCCTGCTCATGCCGGCGTCCCTGCCTCGGTGGGCTTGCCTGCCCACGTGCCGCCGGCCTGCTCGCCGAGCGCCACCGGCGCCGCCGCATGGCCGCTCATGACGGCGCCCTCCAGCGTCGCCGGCCAGCCCGTCGCCGTCCATGCCCCCGCCACCGCCAGGCCCGGGACGGCTGTGCCCGCGTGGAGGCGCAGCGCCGCCGAGCCCGGCGCCGCCCGGAACGTCGCAGCGTGCTCGCGGGTGACCAGGAAGCTCTCCATGCGCGCTCCTCGCGCCCGTGGCAGCAGCTCCGTCAGGGCCGGGACGTACTCCTCGCGAAGCTCCTCGACGCTCATCTGCATCTCCCTGGCTGCTCCCGACAGCGACACCGCCAGATACTGACACCCGGCCGGCACCCCGGCCGCCGCGCTGCGGTCGAACAGGTACTGGACGGGGGTTCCCACGCCCGCCGCGAAGGGCTCCTCCATGACCTCGCGGTCATAGACCACGTGCAGGTTCACGATCGGGGAGCTCTCGAGCGTCCGCACCGGGCCGACCAGGCCCTCCAGCAGGGCAGGAGCCCGGTCGTGGGGCAGGGCCACGACGACCCCGTCGGCCGCGATCGTCTCCTGGCCCTCTGTGGAGGTTCCCTGCAGCTCGAAGCCGCCGCCGGGACCACCGGTCAGGGACTGCGCCCGCCAGCCCAGGCGGACGTCCACCCCCGCCTGTTCCAGGGCCCGCAGGGCCGGGTCGCCGAGGATGCGCTGCAGCGTCGCCACGTGGAAGCCCACGTCGCCCGCCGCGGCGCCCGCCAGCAGGCCCGTCTGGAAGACGAACGCCGCCAGCGCCAGCGACGCCTGCCCCGCCGGCACGTTCATGGTCGGCAGCGCTACCAGGTCCCAAAGGGCCGCCACCGCGCCGGCGTCCTGGCCGTGCCCGGCCAGCCACTCCCCGAAGGCGATCCGATCGAGGGCGGGATCGTCCGGGTCCAGGCGCGACAGCGCCCGTGCCGCCCGTGCCGCGCCCAGCTTCTGGCCCGGCGTCATGTGCGGGTAGCTCGCCAGCGCGCCCGCCAGGTGCAGGGGCGCAGGCAGCGGCGAGCGGGCGATCCGCGCCGGCGGGCGGCCCGGGCTCAGCACCGGGATCGACAGCCGCGGCTGCAGGTGGACCAGATGGTCGCTGCCGAGCCTCGCCAGCAGGCGCCTGTAGTTGTGGCAGCAGCGCAGGAAGACGTGCTGGCCGTTGTCCATCTCGATCCCGTCCCGCTGGACCGAGTAGGCCGCCCCGCCCAGGCGGCGGCGGACCTCCAGCAGGCTCACCTCCGCGCCCTCCTCGACGCAGTCCAGGGCCGCCGTTATGCCGGCCAGGCCGCCCCCGATGACGACGATCCGCCTGCTCACGGGCGGATGCCGATCACGCCGCGGGCCGCCACCCACGCCTTCTCGTGCGGCGGCAGGGACATGCGGGCCGTCAGGGCCGCCGCCGGGTCAGCGTCGATCCGCTCCAGCAGGCGCCTGTAGATGCCCGCCATCGCCAGCAGGCACGCCGCGCTGCGCCTGTCCAGGCTGTCCGCCAGCGTCAGGCCCCTTACGAACCACTGGCGGGCCCTGGCCGCCTCGAAGCGCACCAGGCCCGTCAGGCGCTGCTCCTCGGGGTCCAGCGCCGCGATCGCCGCCAGCAGCGCCTGTGCCGGCTCCGCACCGCCCACGCCGTCCAGGCCGAAGCGCACGAAGTCCTCCGCCGGCAGGTACACGCGGCCGTTGTCCGCGTCCTCGTGCACGTCCCGCAGGATGTTCGTCAGCTGCAGGGCCACGCCCAGGTCGTCGGCCAGCTGGTTGGCCTCAGCCGAGGGCGCGCCCGCCCCGGTGCCCTCGCGCGAGCCGAAGATCGCCAGGCACAGGCGGCCGATCGTGCCCGCCACCCGCCTGCAGTACAGGACCAGGTCATCGAAGCTCTCGTAGCGGACGCCGTCCAGGTCCATCCGCACGCCGTCGATCAGTTCGCCCAGGGCCTCCAGCGGCAGCGGGAAGCGCCCGGCCGCGTCGGCCAGCGCGATCAGCACGGGGTCCTGCCCGGCCGCCGCCATGCCCCGCTCCGCCAGCAGCCCGAGCCGCTCCTGCTCCCGCTGCAGGCGCTCGCGCTTGCGCTCGGGCAGGTCCTCGCCGTCGCCGATGTCGTCGACCCTGCGGGCGAACGCGTAGACAGCGCACATCGCCCGCCTGCGCTGCGCCGAGAGCAGCCTGATGCCGTAGTAGAAGTTGGCCGCCTGCTCGCGCGTGATCGCCTCGCAGCGGCGGTATGCCTGCTCGACCTCCTCCTGGGAGGGCGTCATCGGTCGACCCTGCCCGCCTGCGCGAGCGTCGCCAGGACCGCCGCCAGGCGCCGTGTCCCGCCGGCCCGGGGGGCGCCGCCGAGCACGTCGAAGCCGGCCCGCTCGATCGCGTCCAGCGCCGCCCGGCCGCCGCCCGCGAAGCCCGCCACGGCGATCCGCGCCCGCCCTCGCAGCTGCCCCACCAGCGGCAGCCCCTCGCGCAGCAGCTCCCTGGCCCGCGCCACCTCGAAGGCGATCGTGGCCCGTAGCGGCTCGCCCGCCACCGGCGCCGAGAGCTGCTCTGGCTCGCAGCCGAAGCGGCGCATGTCCTCGCGCGGCAGGTAAACGCGGCCCGCCCGCAGGTCCTCGGCCACGTCCTGGCAGTGCTCGGCCAGCTGCAGGGCCGTGCAGATGCTGTCCGACAGGGCGATCCGCTCGGCGCTTGACTGCCCGAAGACGGCCAGGACGATCTCCCCGACGGGGTCGGCCGACAGCGAGCAGTACTCGCGCAGCTCCGACCACGTCTCGTAGCCGTGCTTGCGCTGGTCCAGCCTGTTGGCCTCGATCAGCCTCGCGAAGGGCTCCCTGCCCAGGCCGCAGGCTGCGATCGTCGGCGTCAGCGCCCGCAGCAGCGGATGCTCCGCCCGCCCCTCGATGGCCGCGTCCAGTTCGGACTCCAGCCAGTCCAGGGCGGCCAGGCGGTCGCCCGCCACGCTGTCGCCGAGCTCGTCGACCAGGCGCGCGAAGCCGTAGACGGCCAGCAGGTGGGTGCGGACGTCCCGGCCCAGCAGGCGCAGGGCGACGGCGAAGTTCTCCCCCTGCGCCCTGGCCATGACCGCCTGCGCGGTCGGGGCCTGCGGCGGGGCCGGCTGCGCCAGGAGGCTCACCCCCGGCTCTCTGCCAGCCCGCCCTCCCGTGCGGCCGCGGGCGCGCTCGCGGGCATGTCCCTCAAACAGCGCCCCAGCGCCATGATCGGGAACGAGAGCCTGTAGAGGTGGTAGTTGATGTAGTAGTCCGACGGGAAGCCCGTGCCCGTGTACTGCGGCTCGTCCCAGCTGCCGTCCTGGCGCTGGGTGGAGACCAGCCAGGCGATCCCGCGCAGGGCCGCCTCGGAGCTGTGCTCGCCCGCCGCGTGCAGCGCCAGCAGCGCCCAGGCCGTCTGGGAGGCCGTGCTCGGGCCGCGCCCGATCCAGTGCGGGTCGTCGTAGGAGCGGGCGTCCTCGCCCCAGCCGCCGTCCTCGTTCTGGTGGGCCAGCAGCCAGCTGACGGCCCGGCGGATGCCGGCGTTGGCCGGGTCCACCCCGGCCGCCACCAGGCCCGGCACGACCGCGCCCGTGCCGTAGACGTGGTTGATCCCCCAGCGGCCGAACCACGACCCGTCGGACTCCTGGTTCTCCATCAGCCACCGGATGCCCGCCGCGGTGGCCGGCCGGGCCGCAAGGCCGAGCAGCCCCAGCATCTCGACCGTGTGCGCCGTCACGTCCGCGCTCGGCTCGTCGATCACCTCGCCGAAGTCCAGGAACGGCAGCTCGCGCACGACGGCTCTCGTGTTGTCCGCGTCGAAGGCGCCCCAGCCGCCGTCGACGGACTGCATCCCCTCGACCCAGCGCAGAGCCCTTTCCCGGGCCGCCTCGATCGCCGGGCGCAGAGCCGGATCGCTGACACGCTCCAGGGCCATGACGACCTCGGCCGTGTCGTCGACGTCCGGGTAGTTGACGTTGGCGAACTCGAAGGCCCAGCCGCCCGGGGGCAGGCCGGGGCGGGCCACCGACCAGTCGCCGTGCACCCTGACCTCCTCGCCCAGCAGCCAGCGCCCGGCCCGAACCATCGCCTGCTCCTCGCCTGAGGCGCCTGCGTCGCTGAGGGCGATCATCGCCAGGGCCGTGTCCCACACCGGCGACTGGCAGGCTTCCAGGCGCCTGCTGGGACCCGCCGGGGCGCCGACCCCGTGCCGGTCGTCCTCGTCCTCGATCGTGAAGCCCTCGATCCCCTCCAGGCCGCGGCGCATGACGGGGTGCTCGAGCGGGTAGCCCGCCAGGTGCAGGGCGATCAGCGAGTACACCCAGGGCGGCTGGATGCCCCCCCAGGAGCCGTCCTCCTCCTGGCGGCGCACGATCCAGCTCTCCGCCCGCGCGCAGGCCAGGCGGCGCAGCGGTCCGAAGGGGTGCCGTTCGTAGACCCGCAGCAGCGCGTCCAGCCGCGACAGCCAGCCGCGCCTGCGCGAGCGCTGGGCCACCGCCGGGGCGACCGGCGCGCCCGGCGCGACGTGCAGCTCAGACAGCGTGAAGCCCAGCGGCCTGACCGGGCGGTGCGCTTTGACCAGCGCCAGAGCGACGATCGTCTGCCGCGCCCAGCAGGCGAAGTCGTAGACGTTCAGCGGCACCTGCGGGGGCAGCAGCACGACCTCCGCCGGCAGCGCCGGCACGTCGTCCCAGGACCACAGCCCGAACAGGGCCAGCCACAGGTGGGTGAAGACGCGCACCCTGCCGATCCCGCCCTGCTCGCGGATGAACTCGGCGGCGATCCGCATGTGCTCCGCCGCCGGGTCGTCGCCGATCAGCCGCAGCGCCCAGTAGGCCTCGACCGTCGTCGACAGGTCCCCCGGTCCCTCGTGGAAGTTCGACCAGGTGCCGTCGGCCCGCTGCTGGGAGCGGATCCAGGCCGCCGTCCGTTCGCTGGGCTCCCGTTCGCGGATGCCTAGGAACTCGCGCAGCAGCAGGTCCTCCGCGTCCATCGTGACGTTCGTCTGCAGCTCGCCGCGCCACCAGCCCTCCTCGCTCTGCAGGGAGAGCAGGTGCTCGCGGGCAGCATCGAGCGCCAGTCGAGCCTCGCTGCATGCCTCAACGGTCAACTGCGCCATGGTGGAAAGCTAACCTAGCGCGACCCGCGGGCGTGTTCGGGCACGAGCACCCACGGTTCGGAGGCGGTCACGACGTCCCTGCGCAGCTGCTCCTCGGACAGGAGCACCGGCGCGGGCGCGGCGAAGCGGTAGGAGATCAGGCCGTGCACGCGGTGGACGGCCACCAGCCCGAAGCCCGGCGGCGCCGTGCCCGCGCCCTGCTTCAGCGGCAGTTCCCCCGTCTCGACGACTTCGCGCACGCTCTCGCGCTCGTGCGGGGCCAGCTTGACGAGGCCCCCGGGCACGTAGTGCTGCAGGGGCGCCGAGCCGAGCAGCTCGGTCGTGTAGATGCGTTCGGCGGAGCCCGAAGGCGGGATCGCGCGGGCCAGGTCGCGCCAGTCGCTGCGCTGCAGGCGCGGGCTCAGGTCGACGTCGATCGTGATCGCCAGCAGCCCGACGGCGCCGAGAGCCAGCAGGGCCGGTCCCCACCTGCCCGTCCGCGGCCACGTTCCGAGCACAGCGATCAGGGCCGCCGTCGGCACCATCGCCCCGAGCACGTTGCGGGGAGCCAGATAGTCCGCCCCGCCCAGCGCCAGCACGAGCGGTATCCCGAAGCCGCAGGCGGCCAGCCACAGCGCGATCGCCGCGCCGCGGCGGTGGACCTCCTCGGCCGGGTCCCGGCGGGCGGGGGGCGTCCCCAGCAGGCACCCGGCGCCCAGGCCGCAGGCGCCCAGCAGCGGCAGCGCCACGAGCAGCTCGATGCCGTGACCGAGCGACGCCCCGTTGTAGCCCGTCAGGAAGTACCGCGGGATCGCTTCCAGGCGGGACGACAGCGGCCAGGCGCCGATCCAGTTGGTGTTGCGGGCGCCCTGGGCGGAGATCAGCGGCAGCAGCGCCAGGCCGGCGAGCCCGATCGCGAGCAGCCCCGGGACGCAGCGTCGGCGCGTCCGCGGGCTCCACAGCAGCCGCGCCGCCATGCCCGCCAGCATGAAGACCGTGAAGTAGAACGTGACCAGCGCCAGCACCCCCGCCGCGGCGAAGGCGATCAGGCGAGCGCGATCCTCGGGGGCCTCCAGCAGGCGCAGGAAGCACAGCATCGCCACCCCCGAGACGAGCGCGTACAGACCGTAGACGCGGGCCTCCTGGGAGTACCAGACGAAGATCGGCCCGACCGTCACGAGCAGGGCCGTGGCGATCGCCGCCGAGCGCCCCGCCAGCTCCCTGCCGACGCCCCAGGCGACCGGCACGAGCGCGATCCCGGCCAGAGCCGAGGGCAGCCGCAGCGCCCATTCGCTCGTGCCCAGCAGCCTGTAGTCGAGCCACTCCAGCACGTACCAGAGAGGAGGGCTGTTCTCAGTCCTGGTGATCGAGTCCAGCGTCTTGAACAGGCTCGGATGCAGGACGTGCACGGAGGTGAAGGCCTCGTCGAACCAGAAGCTCTGCAGGCCCAGGGTGCTCAGGCGCAGTACGGCCGCGAGCAGGGTCAGCGCGGCCAGCGGCCACCAGGGCGGCAGGCGGCCCACCGCCCTTGCGGCTGTGGCGGGGGACCCGAACGGCGGCGCCTCGGTGGCGGTGCTCATCGTGGCTGAAGTCCAGGTCGTCGCCGCAAGGTCCCGATCATCGTCGATTTGCAGGTGCTTTGGGGCAGAGGCCGGCCGTCACGGAGCCGAAGCAGCCGTGGCGCAGCGAGCGCACGTCGTCTTCGGTGTCTGCCGGCAGGTACCAGCCGCCCAGCACCTCGCGCATGCCGTCCCGGGTCGGTCCCGCGATCACCAGGCAGATCTGCGGGCGCCGTTTCGGCGGTCCCGGTTCCGTGTTGCCGCACAGCACGTCCCGCTTGGTGGCGGTGCCGAGCAGTTCCTGGTCGGTGGAGACGTTCTTGTAGTCGTGGCCCGTGTAGTGGCGCCACGTGCGCAGATCGGCGATCAGGCGCTGGTTGACGTGGACGGCGCGGACGAGGTCGTTGACGCTCGCCACCGCCAGGATCAGCCCGACGATCAGCAGCAGCGTCGTCTCCACCAGGCGACGGCTGCCCGTGCCGTGGCGCTCCTCGCGCAGCGGACGCAGCCAGGCCGGCAGCCACGTCCAGCCCTCCTGCTCGGGGGCGAGCGCCGGCGTGGCGGGGTCGCTCATTTGACCGGCTCCAGCAGCGGCGAGAGCTGGTGCACGACGAACAGGCCCTGGATCGCGAGCGTGGCGAGGAGCAGGCGGCGGTCGCGCACGACGACGGCCAGCGGCAACGGCCACAGGATGTACCAGGCCAGCAGCCAGGTGCTCGTGACCGAGATCGCCAGCAGCGTCCAGCCCGATGCCGCGACCCAGTCATAGCCGCGCCAGGTGCGCCACAGCAGGTACAGGGCGAGGATCACCAGCGAGCCCTTGAGCAGGTCGTGATCGGCCGGGAAGACGCCCGGCTTGCCCAGCAGGTGGGCGATCTCGTTGGCGAAGCTGTCCGTCGAGACGAAGGAGGCGTCGCGGTTCAGGGCCGCCACCAGGTTGATGCCGTGCGACCCGAAGACGGCGTAGCCGACGATCGCTGCGAGGAGGATCGCCGCGATCGCGCCGAGGATCGGGGCGAGGCGACGGCGGGCCAGGATCATGAACGGCAGCAGCACGGCGACGGTCGCCTTGATCAGGGCGCCTGCGACGACGACGGCCGCTGCCGCCCCTTCGCGCCGGCCACCCGCGGGCGGGCTCAGCACGAGCGCCACTGCGGCCATCATCGCCAGCATCATCAGCACGTCGTTGTGGGCGCCGCCCAGGCCGTAGAGGACGTACAGGGGGTTCGCCCCCACCGCCAGGACGGCCGCCACGGGATCGATCTGGCGAGCCTGCGCGCAGCGCCAGACCAGTGCCAGGGTGCCTGCGCTGGCGATCACGGCCTCCGCTTTCATCCCCCACAGGGCGCCGTGCACTCCAAGCGGGGCCAGCGGATAGGACAGCAGCGTGTAGAGCGGGCCGTACGCCGTGGCGACCTTCAGCCAGTCCTGACCGACGTAGCGGAAGACGGGATCTCCCTCGATCGCGATCGGGCCGTGCAGATACGGGTTGACGCCGTGCTCCACGCCCATGCGAGCGTAGGCGATGTAGCTGAAGACGTCGGTGGAGAGCAGGACCGGCCCGAGCAGGATCAGCAGGTGCAGCACGCCCAAGAGGATCAGGGCGAGGCGTTTGGAGGGACCTGCCCGGTTCTCCAGGCGGCTCAGCGCCAGCAGGCCCGCGTAGGCGCCGACGCTGACCAGCAGGGCGATCAGGAAGACCCGGTAGCCCAGCCGCTCGCCGATGCCCGACATCCAGCCGGCGATGGCGGGCTGGGGCGGGACCAGGCCCGAGTGTCGGAGCGACCCGTCGATGACGATCTCGGCCGTCGCCGCGACCATCAGCAGGGCGCATATGGATGCCAGCGCCGCCCGCGTGCGGCCTGCCAGGCGCGGGACGACCGGGGCGCGTCCGCCTTCTACGGCGACGCTCACGAAGCGGGGAAGCTCACAGGGCCGTCCACACGGTCTTGCTCTCCAGGTAGGCGTCCAGCCCGTCGTGGCCGTGCTCGCGGCCAATCCCAGAGGCCTTGAAGCCGCCGAAGGGAGCGGCCGGGTCGGCCAGCCCCCACGTGTTGACGTAGACCATCCCCGCGCGCAGTTTCGCGGCCAGCCTGTGGGCGTTGCCGACGTCGCGCGTCCACACGCCCGCGGCCAGGCCGTAGTCGCCCGCGTTGGCGCGCTCGGCGACCTCCTCCAGGCTGTCGTAGGGGGATGCCACCAGCACCGGCCCGAAGATCTCCTCACGGGCGATCCGCAGCTCGTCGGAGGTGGTGCTGAAGAGCGTCGGCGCGACGTAGTAACCCCCGCTGTCGGCCAGGGCCGTCTCGCCTCCCGCCAGAAGCTCGGCGCCCTCCTCGCGGCCGGACTGGATGTAGGCCATGACGCGCTCCTGCTGCTCCGCTGAGACGAGCGGGCCGAGCTGGGTGCCGGGCGCCAGGCCCGGGCCGAGCTGGGCCGAGGAGGCGGCCTCCGCGAGGGCGCTCATGACGTCGTCGTAGCGCTCTGCGGGCACGAACAGGCGCGAGCCGGCGTTGCAGGCCTGCCCGGAGTTGAAGTAGATGGCCTGGTAGGAGCCCTTGACGGCCGCCTCGATGTCGGCGTCGGGGAGGATCACGTTGGGCGACTTGCCGCCCAGCTCCAGGGTGACCCGCTTGAGAGCCCGTCCCGCCTTGGCGCCTATCTCCCGACCCACGGCCGTCGAGCCGGTGAAGGCGATCTTGTCGACGTCGGGGTGGTCCACCAGGGCAGCCCCCGTCTCGCCGTCTCCCGTGAGGACGTTCAGCACGCCGGGCGGGAAGCCCACCTCGAGCGCCAGCTCGCCCAGGCGCAGGGCGCTCAGCGGCGTCTGCTCGGCCGGCTTCAGGACGATCGTGCAGCCCGCCGCGAGCGCCGGGCCGAGCTTCCAGGCCGTCATCAGCAGGGGAAAGTTCCAGGGCACGATCTGACCGCACACGCCGACGGGTTCGCGGCGCGTGTAGCAGTGCATGTTGGGCGCTGCCACGGGCAGCACGCCGCCCTCGATCTTGGTCGGCCAGCCGGCGAAGTAGCGCAGGTGCGCGACGGCGCCCGCCACGTCGACGTACTGGGCCAGGCCGACGGGCTTGCCGTTGTCCAGCGACTCGATCTGGGCGAACTCCTCGGCACGGGCATCCAGGGCGTCGGCCAGGGCGTGCATCAGGCGCTCCCGCCCGGCTGCCGGCATGGTGCTCCAGGGGCCCTTCGCGAAGGCCTCGCGGGCCGCCTTGACGGCGAGGTCGACGTCCTGCGCGCCGCCCTGTGCGACCTGTGCGATCTCGGCCCCCGTGGCGGGGTCCAGGGTGGCGAAGGTGCGCCCGTCGGCGGCCTCCTGGCGCTCGGCGCCGATCAGCAGGCGGTGGGGGCCTGAGACGAACTCGCGGGCGGCCGGGCCGAGCGCGTCGGGGAGGGCATCTGCGGAGGTGGTGGTCATGGCTGGAGCCTACCTGGATGCTTGACGGCCCCGGCCGGAGCGTATGCTCCGCGCATGGCGGAGGTGTCCAAGGCTGTGCTGATCACGGGCTGCTCCTCGGGCATCGGGCGGGCGAGCGCCCTGCGCCTGGCCCGGGCCGGCTGGACCGTCTATGCGACGGCGCGCCGGCCGGAGACGTTGGGCGAGCTGGAGCAGGCAGGCGCCCGCACGCTTGCCCTCGACGTGACCGACGAAGACTCGATGCGCGGCGCGGTCGAGCGGGTGCGCGAGGAGCAGGGCGCCGTCGGCGTGCTCGTCAACAACGCCGGCTACAGCCAGAGCGGGGCGATCGAGACGGTGGGGATGGAGGCTGTGCGGGCCCAGTTCGAGACGAACGTGTTCGGCGTCGTCGCACTGACGCGAATGGTGCTCCCGGGCATGCGCGAGCAACGCTGGGGCCGAATCGTCAACGTCGGCTCGATGGGCGGGCGCCTGACCTTCCCCGGCGGCGGGCACTACCACGCGACCAAGTACGCCCTGGAGGCGATCTCCGACGCCCTGCGCTTCGAGGTCGCCGGCTTCGGCGTCGGCGTGACGCTGCTCGAGCCCGGCCTGATCCTGACCGAGTTCGGCCATGCGGCCTCGGCGGCGCTCGCCCAGGCGGACGGCGCGGCCGAGGACGGACAAGGCCGCGACGGAACGAACGACGATGGTTCCCGGGCCGACCCCTACGCCGCCTTCAACGCCGCTGTCGGCGCGATCACGACGGGTGCCTACGACGGCCCGATGCGCCGGCTGGGCGCCGGCCCAGACCGGGTCGCGAGGGTCGTCGAGCGGGCGATCTCGGCGAAGCGAGCGCCGGCGCGGGTCCAGATCACGGCCTCCGCGCGGATGACGATCGCCACGCGGCGGCTGCTCAGCGACCGCGCCTGGGACGCGGCGATGCGCAGGCAGTTCCCCCAGCCGTCCTGAGCAGGCCGGGCACGGCTGCGATGGGGCGCTCAGACGGTGGGCGTCGGGGACAGCGGCGCTGGAGCGCCCAGGTGGTAGCCCTGGGCGAAGTCGACGTCGTAGGCCCGCAGCATGCTCATCGTGGACGCGTCGCCGACGAACTCGGCGATCGTCTGGCGGCCCATGCCCTTGACGATCCTGGCAAGCGCCCGTACGACGAGCTGGTCGGTGTGGGAGGAGGGCAGGCTGCGGATGAAGTCGCCGTCGATCTTCAGGTGGCTGAAAGGCAGCTGCTTGAGGTATTGGAAGGAGCCGAAGCCTGCCCCGAAGTCGTCCAGCGCGAGCCCGCAGCCGAGGTCGAGCACGCCTGCGCAGAAGGCCCGGGCGCGGTCCATGTCGGAGATCGCGGCGGTCTCCGTGATCTCGATCGCGAGCCGCTGCGGGTCGACCTCGTAGCGGTGCAGGACGCCGGCGATGTAGGCGAGCATGTCGGGATCGGTCACGGACAGGGCCGAGACGTTGACGGCGACGGTGGCCTCGCCGAGCGCCTGCTCGGTCGCGACCAGGTGGGCGACCTTGGCCAGGACCAGACGGTCGATCTCGCGGATCAGTCCGTAGCGCTCGGCGGCGGGCAGGAACAGCCCCGGCGCTACCAGGCCGCCGCCCGGCTCCTCGGCCAGGCGCAACAGAGCCTCGTAGTGGCTGACGGTGTCGTCGTGAAGGGAGACGATCGGCTGGAAGTGAAGGACGAAGAGGTCACGGTCGAGCGCCCTGCGCAGCCGGGCGACCCACGGCCTGCCGTGCAGTCCCGCCGGCGAGGACAGCCCCGCCTGGCCGCCTCTGTAGCGGGTGCGCCCAGGTCCCTGCGGGGTGCGCAGAGAGACGCGGGGAGCTGCCTTGGCGGCTGTCGTGTAGCTGCGCATGTCCGTGCTTGTTCGACGGCGCCCGTAGGCCCCCTGCGACCGTCGGCCGTCCTGCAAGCCGGCCGTCGGGCGGCTCAGGTGCGCCCGGTCGAGGCGTAGGGACGCCTGGCGCGGTCCGAGACCAGCAGCAGCAGCGCCACGAGCACGAAGTTCATGACGATCGAGGAGCCGCCGTAGGCGACGAAGGGCAGCGTCACGCCCGTCAGGGGGATGACACGGGTGACGCCGCCGACGATCACGAAGACCTGCAGGGCGACGACGAAGGACAGGCCCGTGGCCAGCAGCTTGGAGAAGGAGTCGCGGGCGATCACGGCGGCCTTCAGGCCGCGGGCGACGAAGAGCAGGTAGACGAGCAGCAGGGCGCTGCCGCCGAGCAGTCCCAGCTCGTTGACGATGACCGCGTAGATCATGTCGCTTTCGGGGACCGGCAGGATGTCGCGGTAGACGACGTGGTGCGGGGCCAGTTCGACCGGGTACTGCAGCAGCGAGCGGTCGAAGCCGGTGCCGAGCAGTCCTCCGTCGGCCTGGGAGAACAGCGACTGGGCCAGCTGGTAGCTGCCGCCTTCGGCGTTGTAGAGACGTTTGTCGAATGGGTGTTCCCAGGCTTCCACGCGAGCCTGGACGTGTCCGACGTGACCCGTCACGTACCAGACCCCGACGGCGAACAGCAGCAGCCCGATGAAGGGGAACGACAGGCGCCCCGTGGCGACGTACAGGAGGGCCAGGAAGGCGCCGTAGAACATCAGCGACGTGCCGAGCTCGCGGGTGACCAGCAGCGTGCCCATGGCGGCTCCCCACACGATCAGCATCGGCCCGAACTGCTTCATCGGCGGGATCGTCAGGCCCAGCACGCGTCGGCCCGCGGTGACGAGGAGTTGGCGGTTGTCGCGCAGGTAGCTGGCCAGGAAGATGACGATCGCCACCTTGGCGAACTCGGCGGGCTGGAAGGAGATGCCGCCGAGGTGGATGTCCAGGTAGGCGCCGTTGACCTGCTCGCCGATGCCCGGCAGGCGCGGCAGGATCGTCATCAGGATGCCTGCGGCAGCGATCGTGTAGCGGTAGCGCTCCAGCACCCCCACCCCGTTCCTGCGCAGCGCCAGGATCGTGGCGGCGAAGAGGATCAGACCGACGATCATCCACTGGGCCTGCTGGCGGGCCAGGACGGGGTCGATGCGGTAGACCATCACGATCCCGACGCTCGAGAGCACGGCCACCAGCGGGAACAGGTAGGGGTCGGCGTGGGGCAGCGCGAAGCGAATCACGAGGTGGGCGGCCAGGCACAGGGCCAGGAACAGCAGGCCGTAGCTCAGCGAGACACTGGAGGCGTGGTTGAGGGTCAGGTTGGTCGAGGCGTGGGGCGTCGAGCCTTCCTGCTGGATGAAGATGGCCGTGAAGCCTGCGGTGACGAGCAGGGCCGAGGGCAGCAGCCCCAGCAGCTCCCGGTTGCGAGCGCTGAACACCTCGACGAGCGTACCCGGCGCCCCGGCGCTGTGCTCCGATCCGCTCGCTAGGCTTGACCGAAGCGTGCCGCCCGGCGGCGCCGCTCGCGCCAGCCATATGAGCGCCCCCTCGGTGACATTCCATGGATGACGAGCGTCCACCCTCGCTGTGGCGGGGCATGTGGGCTCGCTTCGCGCTGGCCGCCGTCCTGATCATGGTCCTGAGCGGTGCAGCTACGGCCACTGTGACCCTCAACAAGGCCAGCGAAGTCGCCAACGAGCTGTTCCCGGAACTGCAGCGGATCAAGACGCCCAAGGGCCTGGTCGCGGAAGCCTACGGCGGCGGCCCGCAGACGTTCCTGATCCTCGGCTCCGACCGCCGTGCAGGCTCCAAGAACGTGGCAGAAAAAGACGCTGCCGCGCACAGCGACACGATCCTGCTGGTCCGCTTCGACCCCAGCCAGGGCCAGACGTCGGTGCTGTCGATCCCGCGCGACCTGATGGTCAACATCCGCACCCCCGAAGGGGCGCTCTACCCCAAGGCCAAGATCAACGCCGCCTACACGATCGGCAGCCAGCTGAAAGGGACAGACGGCGGCATCGTGCTGGCAGCCGAAACGATCGAGCGGGAAGTCTTCCCGAGCCTGAAGCTGAACGGCATCGTCGACGTCAACTTCGCGGGCTTCATCAAAGTCGTCGACACGCTCGGCTGCGCCTGGGTCAACGTCGACCACCGCTACCTCGGCGGCGGCGCGCTGGGCGAAGACTTCTCCTCGATCAACCTGCAGCCCGGCTACCAGAAGCTCTGCTACGAAAACGCGCTCTCGTACGTGCGCTTCCGCCACTTCGACTCGGACTTCGTCCGGGTCGCGCGCCAGCAGGACTTCCTGCGAGACCTGCGCGAGCAGATCGCCCCCAGCGACATCCTCGGCCAGATCGACAAGGTCGCCAAGGCAGTCGGTCACGCGATCAGGACCAACTTCAAAGCCTCCCCGGAAACGCTGATCGAACTGTCCAAGCTGATCGCGTTCTCCCAGACCAAGCCACTGCGCCAGGTCAAGTTCAAAACGTCCGAAGTGAACTACATGTACAACGGCGAATCGTACGTGACGTCGACGCCCGAACTGGAGCAGGCGACGCTGGACGAATTCCTCTACGGACACCAACAGGTGCAGGTGGCGGCCCCGTCCGGCTCCCACCATGTCGCCGGCCATCACCATCACACCTCCAGCGGCTCCTCGGCAGCGGCGCTCGACCTCTATCCCACCAGCACGGCCGACGAGGACGAACTGGTCAAAGTCTCCTACAAGATCCCCTTCAAGCCGCTCTACCCGTCGCTGCAGACCGGGCCGTCCAGCCAGGAAATGGTCCGCGCCTATGCCCTGCGCAACCAGCAGAACATCCTTCACCACGCCTACGTCGTCGTGTTCAAGGAGAACAACGACGGCGGCTACTACGACTTCGAGGGCATGGACTGGCTCAACCCTCCCCTGTTCGCCCATGCCCGCGTCCAGCAGATCGACGGCCGCTCCTACGAGATGGTCGACGACGGCTCCCACATCCACGTCGTCGGCTGGCGCGAAAACGGCGCCCTCTACTGGGTCACGAACACGCTGCTCGAGGAACTGACCAACGGGCAGATGCTGGCGCTGGCCAAATCAGCGCAGGGGCTTCACTAGCTATTTGCCCCGGAAATAGTCGGTTGTTCCGTCCGGCTTGAGGGCCAGGATCGTGTGTGCGAGTTGGTCGATTCTGGAGGTGATAGCGTGCTGCGTCTTGCCGGTGAGCAGGTCGAGTCGTTGTTCGATGAGGCGTTGCCGATCGAGGTTCGCGAGTTGCCTGGGGATCTCGCCCGGCTGGATGTGCTGCTGGGCGATCCGGCGCTGCTTGGGCCGATCGCCGAGCGGTGGGAGGACTCGGCCCGAGGGCACGGGCGCCCGACGATCGCGATGTCGTTGTTCGTGCGCTTGATGGTCGTCAAGCAGCGCTCTGGGTGGGGCTATGAGACGCTCGTCAGAGAGGTCTCGGACTCGTTGCATCTGCGGCGGTTCTGCGGGCTGTCGCTGACGGCGTCACTGCCGCATGAGTCGACAGTGAGGAAGCTCGCCCGTCGTCTGGGGCCTGAGGTAATCGATGAGATGACGCGCGCCTTGATCGAGAAGGCGATCCGAGAGAAGCGCTTCACGGCACGCGCGATGCGCGTCGACTCGACCGTTGTGGAGTCCGACGTGCGCTGGCCCTCGGACGCCGCGTTGGCACTGGACGCCACCCGTCGCCTGGCGCGAGAGGGCGCCCGTCTGGCGGCGCTGGTCGGCGAGCGCGCGCAGCATGTTCAGGATCGCTCTCGTGCAGCTGGGCGTCGGCTGCGGCTGATCGGGCGCACCGTCGGGCGACGCCTTAGACGAGCCGGCGCCGCGCGCGAGCAGGTCCTCAAGCTCACCGGGCAGACCGGCGAGCTGGTTGCGCGCTCGATCCGTGAGGCACGCAAGCTGACCGCTCAGGCCCGAGCTTCCGCGCGGGGCCGTGGCGCGCAGCGCAAGCTCGCAGCAGCCAAACGGCTCGAGCAGACTGCCGAGTTGGCCATGACCGTCGCCGAGCAGATCACCAAACGGCTGGCCGGCGAGAAGATCACAGATCGCGTTGTCTCGCTCGCTGATCCGGAGGCTCGCCCGATCGGCAAGGGCAAGCTCGGCAAGCGCTACGAGTTCGGCTATGTCTTCCAGCTGGCCGAGCTGACGGCGAACACGCGGCGCGGCGCCCGGGGCCTGCTGCTGCCAGCCCCAAGCAGGATCGGCTCACCGAACGAGAGCGAGTTGCTTCCCGCGACCGCCGCGGAGCTGGCACGTCTTGGGCTCAAACCCCGCGAGGTCGCACTGGATGGCGGCTTCCCGCCCGAGGCGAGCAATCACGCGCTGCCTGACAGCAGAGTGTTCATCGCCGGGCGACAGCAACCGGCAGCACGCCGATCGCGCAAGCGCCTGGCCAGCTACCGAGTTGGCTGCGAGGGACGCATCAGCCATCTCAAGCGCAGCTACGGCCTGCGCCGATCACGACTACGAAGACACCAGGGCGCACGAACGTGGGTCGGCTGGGCGATCCTGGCCTACAACCTCGACACTCTCGCCGTCCAGCCCACCTGACAAACTCCCGATCGACCGCTCACAGAGCGACAACTCGCAGAAACGGCCGCGCCAGACGACGCGACCGTTTCACTTCTCGGAGCCTCAGCATATTTCCGGGGCAAATAGCTACGCCGCGTCCAGCGCCGCGTTGACCAGGGCGTCGGCCTGGGCGTTCTGAGCGCGAGGGACGGTCCTGATCGACCAGCTCTCGAAATCGCGCAGGGCCTTCATGGCCTGCAGGTAGAGCGGGCGCATGGCCTCGTGCTTGACCTTGTAGAGACCCTGGACCTGCTTGGCGATCAGCTCGGAGTCGCCGATCACCTCGATCTCCTCGGCGCCGAGCTCGCGAGCCTTGGCCAGGCCCAGCAGCAGGGCCCGGTACTCGGCGACGTTGTTCGTCGCCCGGCCCAGCAGCTCGGAGTGCTCCGCGATCGTCTCGCCGTCGGGCGTCGAGATGACGCAGGCAGCCGCCGCCGGCCCGGGGTTGCCGCGGGCGCCGCCGTCGACGTGGACGATCACCTTCACCGGGCGTTGCGAGGGCGGCTGGGCAGGGTTGCGGCCTAGACAGCCTGCGCCAGCGGGAGCTGGTCGCCCGCCACGCGGGCTCGACGGCGGTCCCGGATCACGCGGCGCTGGGCGCCGTCCGAGGCCTCGCCGAGGCGAGCGCTGCGAGCACGCCTGTCGAACTTGCGCCGCTCGACGATGACGGTGACGTTCTCGTTGCCCTTGTAGTGCTCGACGAGCTTCGGGTACATCTCGTCGGCCAGCTCTGTCGGAACGACGCAGTAGATCATCAGGCGGGCAATCTTACTCCCCCCTGCGGTGACCGCAAGGGGCGGGCGTGCTATTGCGCCAGCGAGACCGCTCCGGACTGCGCGGCGACGGCGTTGCCCTCCAGCTCCTCGCGGCCCAGTTCCTCGAGCTCCGTTCCCTGTCCCGACGCCCTCGCCCCATCGCCCTCGCCCAGGTCGACCTCGTAGCGGTACCAGCAGAGCTCCCATGCGAAGACGATCCGAACGATGCTGTCCAGGTGCTCCGCCTGGCGGACGCTGACGACGGGCTCGCCCAGCGACCGCGCCACCCCCGCCATGCGCTGCGGGTACTCGCCTGCGTTGAAGACCGTCACGGCCTCCTGCAGGTAGCGGGGGAGCACCGCCGGCTCGCGCTCCACCGCCGGCGGCTCGTCCCGTGGCTCGGAGTCTCCCCCGAACAGGTCGTAGGGCACCTGCTCGACGGCGTAGAGATCGGACGGGCCCTCATCGACCCGCTGCCCGCTCGAACGATCGCCCAGGCTCGTGGGGGCGGCCGCGCCTTCGCGGCCCAGCAGCCTGTGCAGCAGCCCGCGACCGCGGCGAGGCCGCAGGGGAGGTAGCGTCAGGTCGGGCTGGTCGCTCTCACGCTTCCAGCCCTCCAGCGTCGCCCGGGGAGCGCACAGCTCGCAGACGATCCGGCGACGTCCGTCGACCAGGAAGTAGTCGGGCTGCTCGCCGCGCAACAGCCGCCTTGCGCACACGTCGCAGGCGACCTCGGGGTGGGACGTCACGATCGAACGGGTCGTCATCGACCACTGAGGGTAGCTGGAGGACCCGCTCCGCGAAAGCGCCGGGCCTAGGCGTGCGCCGCCTGCGCCGGCGTCTGCCCCACCGCGGCGTCGTCCATGACCCGCTGGGCCAGGTGCCCGGGAACCTCCTCGTAGCGCAGGAACTCCAGCGTGTAGTCGCCCTGTCCCTGGGTGATCGAGCGCAGGTCGGGGGCGTAGGAGAGCATCTCCGCCATCGGCACCTCGGCCTTTATCTCGGTCATGGCGCCCGTCGGCTCCATGCCCTGCGGGCGCCCGCGGCGGCTGTTGAGATCGCCGATCACGTCGCCGACGTGTTCCTCGGGAACCGACAGGGTCACGAGCATGATCGGCTCGAGCAGCACCGGGGCGGCGTCGGCCAGGGCCTGCTTCATGGCCTGCACGCCGGCCAGCTTGAAGGCGATCTCCGAGGAGTCGACCGAGTGGAAGGCGCCGTCGTACAGGCGCACCCGCACGCCCTGGACCGGGTAGCCGGCCAGGACGCCCCCTTCCATCGCCTCCCGCACCCCTTTCTCGACAGCCGGGATGAAGGAGCTGGGGATGACGCCGCCCTTGATGCGGTCGACGAACTCGTATCCGTCGTGGCCGTCCTGCTCGCCCAGCGGCTCGATCTCGATCTGGCAGTCGCCGAACTGCCCGCGCCCGCCCGACTGCTTCTTGTGGCGGCCGTGACCTCGTGCCGTCGAGCGGATCGTCTCCCTGTAGGGGACGCGGGGCGGCTTCAGGGTGACCTCCACGCCGAAGCGCTCGTGCAGACGGTCCACGACGACTTCCACGTGGACCTGGGAGAGACCCGCCACGATCTGCTCGCCCGTCTGCTGGTCGCGGTGCAGGTCGATCGTCGGGTCCTCCTCCTGCAGACGGTGCAGGGAGGCCAGCATCTTCTCCTCGTCGCCTCTGCTGCGCGGCTCCACCGCGAAGGCCATGACGGGCGCAGGCAGCTTCGGGCGGGGCATCTCGATCGGCTCGTCGCGGGCCGCCAGCCAGTCCCCGGCCCTGGTCTCCTTGAGCTTGGCCACCGCGCCGACGTCGCCCGGGCCGAACTCGCCGACGTGCTGGACGTCACGCCCCGCGAAGCACAGCAGCTGGCCGATCCGCTCCTTGACGTGTACCCGCGTGTTCAGAACCTGGCTGTCCGCGCTCAACACCCCCTGGTAGACGCGCATCAGGTTGATGCGCCCCGCGAAGGGGTCGGCCCTGGTCTTGAAGACGTAGGCGAACAGGGGCTCTGTCTCGCTGGCCGTCAGCTCCACCTCCCCCACCCGCAGCGAGCCGTGCTTGACCGGCGAGGGCAGGTCCTCGACGATCGCGTCCAGCAGGCGCGTCGTGCCGAGGTTGCGGGTCGCCACCCCGCACACTACGGGGAAGATCTTGCCGTGGTTGGTGCCCTCCTTCAGCGCCCCCACGATCTCCTCGTGGGAGATCTCCGCCCCCTGAAGGTAGCGCTCCATCAGGGCGTCGGAGACTTCGCAGATCTCGTCCATCAGCTTCTCGCGGTACTCCGCGGCGAGCTCCGCCGAGGAGTCGGGGATCGGGATCTCGCTCCAGGCGCCGCGGGCCGGGGAGTCCTGGCGAAAGGCCTTCATGTCGACGAGGTCGATGACCCCCTCGATCTCGTGCTCCGATCCGATCGGGATCTCGGTGGCCACGACGTGGGCGCCGAAGGCCCGCTTGAGCTGATCGAGCGTCCTGAAGAAGTCCGCCCGCTCGCGGTCGAGCATGTTCACGAACAGCATCCGAGCCAGGTCCAGCTCCGCCGCCCTCGCCCACAGGCGGGTCGTCGTGACCTCCACGCCCATGACCGCGTTGACCAGGAAGATCGCCGACTCGCACACCCTCATCGCGCCCAGTGCGTCCGCTATGAAGCTCGGCTCGCCGGGCGTGTCCAGCAGGTTGACCTTGCGCTCCTGCCAGGCGAGCGAGCTCAGCGCCGCCGAGATCGACATCTGGCGGGACTGCTCGTCGGGATCGGAGTCCGACACGGTGCTGGCGTCCGGCACCGAGCCCAGTCGCGACGTCGCGCCTGCCTCGAACAGGAGAGCCTCGTGCAGCGCGGTCTTCCCCGACCCTCGATGGCCGACGAGGGCGACGTTGCGAATCCGGTCCGCTGCGGTGTGCATGGCTGTCTCCTTCCTCTGGGTGAGATGACCATACGCCCGTGCCCGATCGGTGGCAAGGGATTCCCGCGACGCCTCGCGGGCAGGCGCGGTTGCCGGCTCACCCCCCGCCGCGCTATGCCCGCAGGCGCGGCATGACCTCCGCCGCGATCAGCTCCACCTGCTCGAGGTCGTCCATGTCGATCACCTGCAGGTAGCAGCGCGAGGCCCCCGCGGCCCTGTATTCCTCCAGGCGCTCCAGCACCTCCTCGGGCGTGCCCGCCGCTCCCGAGCGGCGCAGGTCCTCCAGGTCCCGTCCGATCCGCTCTGCGCGCCGCTCCAGCTCGGCCGGGCCCTCCCCGCAGCAGACCGTCACGGCGTGCGAGCAGACCAGCTCCCCCGGGTCGCGTCCGATCGCCTCGCAGGCCTCCCGCACGGCCTGGATGCGATGCCCGACGCCGTGCACGTCCGCGAACGGCACGTTGAACTCCGCGGCGAAGCGAGCCGCCAGGGCCGGCGTGCGCTTTGCGCCCAGGCCGCCCACGATCACCGGCGGGTGGGGACGCTGCAGCGGCTTGGGCAGGGCCGGGCCCTCCTCCAGGGTGTAGTGGCGTCCGTGGTGGGCGTAGGCGCCGTCCGCCGGCGTGGACCACAAGCCCGTCAGGATCTCCAGCTGCTCTTCCAGGCGGTCGAAGCGCTCGCCGAAGGGCGGGAAGGGGATGCCGTAGGCGCGGTGCTCGGCCTCATACCAGCCTGTGCCCAGCCCGATCTCCACGCGCCCGCCGCTCATCTCGTCGACCTGGGCCACCGCCACCGCCAGCGGCCCCGGCAGCCTGAACGTCGCGGATGTGACCATCGTGCCCAGACGGATCGTGCTCGTCTCGCGAGCCAGGGCGCCGAGCGTCACCCACGAGTCGGTCGGGCCCGGGCCGGGGGGCCCCGGTTTGATGCGCAGCAGGTGGTCGGAGCGGAAGAAGGCCCCGTAGCCGAGCCGCTCGGCGGCCTGGGCCATCGCAAGCTGCTGCTCGTATGTCGCGCCTTCCTGGGGCTCGACGAAGATCCTCAACTCCATCTCGCTGCTCCTCTCCTCGACGAGTGTGCCGCTCTCAACCTTGACACGCGCGGAGCGCTAAGCCGGTGTCCAGCTCGTTGACCTGCCGCACGACCCGCCCCGCCTCGAGCACCGTGGTCTGACGGATCGCATAGTCCAGGCTCCCGCCGTCCGGGCCGCCCTCGTGACACAGGCGCGCCCGTCTGACGAACCTCCCAGGCGCTGCCTCTTCGAGTGAGAGGTTCTCGATGCTGGAGCGCTGGAAGCGTGCGAAGACCTCGTGCCAGAAGTCGAGCGTCGCCTGCCGTCCGTGGATCGTCTGCCCGCCCAGCGGCGGCGGCACGACGTACTCCACGTCGTCGGCGAACAGGGCCATGACAGCCTCGATGTCGCCCCTGTCGAAGGCCTCCCGGGCCCGCTCGAAGGCGCTCTGGAGCACCCGCCGGCGGATCGGCTCGGGCAGCACGCCGATGAGGCGCACGGCGAGCGCCGCGAGGGCGGGGGCGGCCAGCTCCAGCCGGTCGGCGAGGGGACGAGTCGCCTGCGGGCTCGCTCGCGTCGCCGTGGGTCGCAGTTGGAGGATCGGTATCTCCCGCCCCGCCGCCGCGGCCCTGTCGCGGTAGACCGCGAAGGCCGGGAAGACCATGTCGGCCAGCCTCCACAGGCGCTCGCGCTCCGCTGCGTCGGTCACGAGCGAGGCACGGCAGGGCACGCCGCCCAGCAGCACCTCCGGGTCGGCGCAGACGTTGTGAAACCAGGCTGGGTTCCCTTCGCGACCCGCCTTGGAGGCGACGATCGTGACCAGGTCCCCGTCGTGGAAGTAGATGACCGCGTTGCTGCGCCGCAGGCCGCTGCGGGCCCCGCGCGTCTGCAGCAGGGCCGTGGGCAGCAGCAGGCCGGTGCCCAGCCGGCCCCGCGTGAGACGCAGCAGCAGCGGGTCGATCCGCCACACCGCCGCGCTCCAGATACGCTGCCGCGAGAGCCAGGTGGCCGGTGGGCTGGAGGCGGCCGCCGCGAGCGCGCGGTAGGCGATGCCGCGCTTGGCCGTCGGGTCGACTCGTCGCAGCGTCACGGGGGCGCTCCCTCGCGGCCAGGAGCCGACGACTCAGTCGTCGAAGGACTCCTCCTGCATGCGCGAGCGCAGGCGCAGGACGGCCTTCGTGTGCATCTGGGAGACGCGCGACTCGGTCACGCCGAGGACCTCGCCGATCTCCCGCAGGGTCAGGTTCTCGTAGTAGTAGAGGGCGATCACGAGCTTCTCGCGCTCCGGCAGCTTGGCGATCGAGTCGGCTATGCGGTCCTTGAGGTCGCCGACGTCCAGCGCCTTGGCCGGGTCAGGGGCGCCCGGGTCCTCGATCGTGTCCATCAGCGAGACCTGGTCGCCGGAGGAGTCCGACACGCTCCACAGCTCGTCCAGGGCGACGATCGAGGAGTGGGAGATCTGCAGCAGGGAGTCGTTCAGTTCGTCCAGGGTGATGCCCATCTCGTCGGCTATCTCCTGGTCCGTCGGGGCGCGCTGGAGCAGGTGCTCGAGCTTGGCGTTGGCCCGCTCGACCTCGCGGGCGCGGGCGCGGACGCTGCGGGGCACCCAGTCCAGCGACCGCAGCTCGTCGATGATCGCGCCCTTGATGCGCATGATCGCGTACGTCTCGAACTTGATGTCCCGGGACAGGTCGAAGCGCTCGATCGCCGAGATCAGCCCGACCAGGCCGTAGGAGATCAGGTCGGCCTCCTCCACGTGCGGGGGCAGGCCGGCCGCGGTGCGCCCCGCCACGTACTTGACCAGGGGCGAGTAGGCCACGACGAGACGCTCGCGACTGTGCTTGTCGCCGTCCTCCTTGTAGCGCCGCCAGAGTTCGCGCAGCTCGATCGGTTTGACGTTGGTCTCCAGGGCTATTCCTCCCCTGCAAATCAGGCCCGAGGGTGACTGCGCTGATATGCGCTCTTGAGTCTCGCGGACTCTACCCGAGTGTAAATCTGGGTGCTCGACACGCTGGCGTGGCCCAGCATCTCCTGGATCGCCCGCAGGTCCGCCCCGCCGTCCAGCAGGTGCGTCGCGAAGCTGTGGCGCAGCGAGTGCGGTGAGGCCTCCACGGCCACGCCCGCCCTGCCCGTCCACCTGCGCAGGCGCCTGCGCACGTCGCTCGTGGACAGGGGCCGGCCCGAGCGGCTCAGGAACAGCGTCCTCTGCAGGCCCCCGCCGGGCGCGCCTGCCGCCAGCAGTTGCGGGCGCGAGCGCTCCAGATACGCATGCAGCGCAGCCATCGCAGGCTCCCCCACGGGCACCACGCGGGTCTTGCGGCCCTTGCCCTCGACCCGCAGTTGCTCGGATTCGTGGTCGAGGTCGTCCAGGCTGGCGCTCACCAGCTCCTCAGCCCGCAGGCCGCTCGAGTAGGCCAGCTCGAACATCGCCCTGTCGCGCAGCTCCAAGGCGTTGCCGGCGGGGATCGCGTCCAGCAGCCGTCCCGCCTCCCTTGCGCTGAGGACCCGCGGCAGCCGCGAGCCCCGTCGCGGCGTCGAGACGAGGTCCGCCGGGCTCTGCGCCAGCAGGCCGTGCTCGCGCTGGCTCGAGAACAGGGCCCGCAGGGCCGCAAGCTTCCTGGCCGACGTGCTTGGCGCCGCACCCTCCGCGCTCAGCTGGGCCACGTAGCGGCGCAGGAGCTTGGGGGTCACGTCGCGCGGCTGTGCTCCCGCCGCGCTCGCCCAACGGGCGAACGCCTCGCAGTCGATCCTGTAGGCGCGGCGGGTCCGAGACGCCGCATCGCGCCTGCCCAGGTCCTGCTCGAGCAGCTCGAGCGCCGCCGACCACGCCGGCGCCGGTTCCTGCGCATGCTGCAGCTCTGCTGTTGCCCCCATGGACAGACCTCTTTCGCCGCCAGGCGCCAGGGGCCTGCTCGTCACGCTCCCCAGCGGCCCGTCCTCGCCCGCCGAGGACGCCCGCGCCTGCGCGGATCTGACCGCAGGGCCGTCCCGGGGAGCTGCTGTCACCTTCTGCATCCTTCCCGTCTCGGCTAGATTCAAGCCGATGTCTGCCCAACCCCACGTGGCCAGCGCCAACGGCGACGCCCCCGCGGCCGGGCCCTCCTGGAAGTCCGTCGACTGGCGCACCCATCAGCGTTGGGTCGAGGTCGACGGCACGCCCGTCAACACGATCGTGCTCGGCTCGGGGCCGCCGCTGGTGTTCGTGCACGGCCTGTCCGGCTCCTGGCCCAACTGGCTGGAGCAGCTGACGGTCTTCGCCGGGGAGCGTCGCGTCGTGGCCATGGACCTGCCCGGCTTCGGACACTCGCCGATGCCCCGCCGGGAGATCTCCATCGCCGGCTACGCCCGCATCCTGGAGGGTCTCTTCGACGCCCTTCAGATCGACGCCGCCGCCGTCGTCGGCAACTCGATGGGCGGCTTCATCTCGGCCGAGCTGGCCATCTCCGTGCCCCAGCGCGTAGAGCGGCTCGTGCTCGTCTCTGCCGCCGGCCTCTCGACCTACCGGAACCCCGCCGTCGCCCGGGCCCTGCCGACGATGCGCCGGGCCGAGCGGATCACCGCCGCCGGCGGCGCCTGGCTGGCCTCCCGCTCGGACCTCGTCATGCGCCGGCCACGGCTGCGGGACGCTACCCTCGGCCTGGTCGTGCGCCACCCCTCCCGGCTCGACGGGGCGCTCGCCGCAGAGCAGCTGCGGGGAGCCGGCAAGCCCGGCTTCATCGAAGCCCTGCAGTCGATCCTCGACTACGAAGTCCGCCGGCGGCTTCCCGAGATCGCCTGCCCCACCCTGATCGTGTGGGGCGAGGATGACAAGCTCATCGAAGTAGCCGACGCGACCCTCTTCGAGCAGCTCATCCCCGACTCCCGCAAGGTCATCTTCGAGGACACGGGCCACATGGCCATGCTGGAGCGCCCCGAGCGCTTCAACCCGCTGCTGCGGGAGTTCCTGGCCGAGCAGCCCGCCTCCGCTCCCCGCGGGTAGGGGGAATCCGGCGTCGCAGGCCGGAAAGGACCGCTCAGCGCGCGATCGCGCCTTCCGCCGCGCTGCCGACGAGCTTCGCGTACTTCTGGATCGCCACGTCGACGTGCTCGTCGGCGCGGGGCGCCGGCGAGTAGGCCGCCAGGCGCGTCGCTATCTCCTCATCGCTCAGCTGCACGTCGATGCGCCGCGCGTCGACGTCGATCGTGACCACGTCGCCGTCGGCCAGGGCGCCGATCGGCCCGCCCCTGACGGCCTCCGGGGCCACGTGGGCGGCCATGAAGCCGTGCGTCGCGCCGGAGAAGCGCCCGTCCGTGATGAGAGCAACCGACTCGCCCAGGCCCTCGCCCACGATCGCCGCCGTCACGGCCAGCATCTCGCGCATCCCGGGACCGCCCGCCGGGCCCTCGCCGCGGATCACCACGACCTCGCCCTCGCGGATCTGTTTGGCCAGCACGGCCGCCATCGCGGCCTCCTCGCCGTCGAAGACGCGTGCCGGGCCCGTGTGCAGGCGCCGCTCGTGACCCGACAGCTTCACGACGCAGCCGTCCGGAGCCACGTTGCCGCGCAGGATCGCGAAGCCTCCGGTCTTTTTGATCGGGTCGGACAGGGGCCTGACGACCTCCTGGCCGTCCGTCTCGCTGGCCTCGGCCGCGTGCTCCCCGATCGCGCGGCCCGTCACCGTCTGCGCGCTCTCATGCAGCACGCCGGCCTCGCTCATCCTCTTCAACACCAGCGGCACCCCGCCCGCCTCGTACAGGTCCGTCGCCGCGAAGCGACCTCCCGGCTGCAGGTCGCACAGCAGCGGTGTCGCCTCGGAGATGCGGTCGAACTCGTCGATGCCTATCTCCACGCCCGTTTCGCGGGCCACCGCAAGCAGGTGCAGCACCCCGTTGGTCGAGCCGCCGCTCATCGCCACCGCCGCGATCGCGTTCTCCAGGGCCTCCCGCGTGATCACGTCGCTGGGCCGCTGCCCGCGGCGCAGCACGTCCATGACCAGTTCTCCGCACTCGATCGCGACCTGGAGCTTGCGGCCGTCCTCGGCCGGGACCATCGCCGAGCCCGCCGGGGAGATCCCCAGCACCTCGAAGGCCATCGCCATCGTGTTGGCCGTGAACTGCCCCCCGCAGGCGCCGGCACCCGGGGAGGCGGCATTCTCCAGGTCGTGCAGCTCCTGCTCTGTGATCCTGCCCGCCGCGAACTCGCCGACCGCCTCGAAGACCTGCTGGATCGTGACCTCCCGACCCTTGTAACGGCCCGGGCGGATCGAGCCGCCGTAGAGCATCAGCGAGGGGACGTTCAGGCGGGCCAGGGCCATGACCGTGCCCGGGATCGTCTTGTCGCAGCCCGAGATCGCCACGACCGCGTCGAAGGCGTGCGCCGATGCCACCAGCTCGATCGAGTCCGCGATCAGCTCGCGGGAGACCAGCGAGGCCCGCATGCCCGCCGTGCCCATCGTGATCCCGTCGGAGATCGCGATCGTGTTCAGCTCCATCGGCGTGCCGCCGGCTTTGCGGATGCCCTCCTTGACCTTCGCCGCCAGCACCCTGTTGTTGAAGTTGCAGGGCATCGTCTCGATCCACGAGTGGGCCACGCCGACGATCGGCTTGGCCAGGTCCTCGGCCGTGTATCCGATGCCGTGCAGGTAGGCGCGTGCCGCCGCACGCTCCGGTCCCTCCGTGAGGGCCCTGCTGCGATGCCTTACGTCGAATGTCCCCTCTGCGCTCACGCCGCGGGCAGGTTATCGACCCGCTGCCGCTGCGGGCCGCCCGTGGCTCGCTGCTGCTCCCAGCGCGACAGCCGCTGCAGGTCCTTGCGAACCCGCTCCGGGTCGACCTGGCGGCCCGGCAGGTGCATGTTGGCCTCCCCTATCAGCCTGCGCTCGTCGCCCGTCAGGGCCATCCACTTGGCCAGCACGTCGTCGGAGTCCGGCAGACGGGGGCTGCCGTAGGGCCTCGTCTCGTCCGGGAACGCCACGCAGTACTCGCTCAGCAGCTCGCCCGTCGCCGGCACGTAGGCGACGATCGGCTTGTGCGGGTAGATCAGGTACGCGTAGGGCGCCTGGCCGTCCTTGACGCTCGCCGTCGGCGTCCCCGCGAAGCCCCGGACCGGACCCAGCACCCGCAGCAGCCCCAGCTCGCTGTACATCGCCCACTCCTGCTGTGAGACGCACGAGCGCAGCAGCTCCCTGGCCCGCTGCTCGGCCCTGCGTTCCCGGCCCGGGTCGTACGCCGAGAGCGCCTGGGCGTCCCTGCGCGCCTTCCACAGCGCGCTCGTCCGTGCTATCGAGTCCGCCACAGTCGGCCTGACGAGCTCCCACAGCAGCACGACCAGCACGACCCCGGCTGTGCCCAGCGGCAGCAGCATCCCGGCCGCTCAGCGACCGGCGGCGGGGGCGCCGCCTGCCGCGCGGGGGAAGAAGATGACCCGCTCAGCGTCGCGCGGGACCTCCGCGAAGCTCTTGACCAGCTCCGCCTGCCGGACCCCGCCGGGCGCCTCCGTCGGCACGGCCGCCCACATGCCCTGATCAAGCTCCCGCCTGAACGCCTCGATCAGCTCCTGCTCCTGCTCGGGGACCTCCACGTCGCCCTCGGCGAGCACGATCTCGCCATGACCGGGCTTCATCCGCAGCAAGCGCATCGCTGCCGATTATGGCAAACGCCCGGCGAGGCCGAGCACGTCGACCGGGCCCGGGCCGCCGCCGACGTCGCGCAGACCGTGCTCCACCGCCTCCCCTGCCAGCCTGCGGGCGACCGCCGCCGCGCTCGGCAGGTCCTGCCCCAATGCCAGCGCAGCCGCCAGCAGCGAGGAGTGCGTGCAGCCCGAGCCGTGCGCCGCCCCGCCGGGGTGGCGGGGACCCTCCAAGCGCAGCGCCGGCCCGTCGGGATCCGTCACCAGCAGGTCCGTCGCCGCCCTGCGGTGCCCGCCCGTCAGCAGCACCGCCGCGGGCCCCAGCTCCAGCACGCCCCTGGCGATCCGCTGCGCTTGCTCGTCGTCCACCTCCGCGGCGGGCTGCTCGTCCCGGCCGATCAGGGCCAGCGCCTCGGGCAGGTTCGGCGTCACCACGCTCGCCAGCGGCAGCACCTGCTCGACCAGGGCCCGCTGCGCGCCCGGCTCCAGCAGCCGCGCGCCCGACTCGGCCACCATCACGGGGTCCACGACGACTGGGGTGCCCGCCGGCAGCGTCGAGAGAGCCTCCGCCACGGCCAGGGCCACCTCCCTGCTGCCCAGCATCCCGACCTTGACCGCGCCCACGCCGATGTCGGAGACGACCGCCCTGATCTGCGCCAGGACCATCTCCGGCGGCACCGGGTGGATCGCGCTGACGCCCAGCGTGTTCTGGGCCGTGATCGCCGTGATCGCGCTCGTGCCGTGCACGCCCATGCGGGCGAACGCCTTCAGGTCGGCCTGGATGCCCGCGCCGCCGCCCGAGTCCGAGCCGGCGATCGTGAGCGCCACGACCGTCACGTCATGAAGGGGCGCGGAGGGAAGATCGAGTAGCTGCCGATCGCCGTCACCAGCAGCCGCCCGTCCTCGTGGTGGACCTCGCTGCGCAGCACCGCGATGCGGCGGTTGCGCCTGTCCACGGTGCTGCGGCAGACCACCTCGCCGCTCGTCGCCGTCTGGATGTAGTTGATGGAGATGCTGATCGTCGCGATCCGCTCCTCCGATTTCGTCTGGGCCCACAGCGCCGAGCCCATGCAGTAGTCGACCATCGCGTACGTCGCGACACCCGACAGCAGGCCGCCCCTGTTGATCAGGTCCGGGCGGATCTGCAGGCGCACCGTCTCCGGGTCCTCCCAGCGCAGGCCCAGGAAGCCCGTGATCCCGTCCAGCGCCCGCGGGCCGTCCGGCCGCGTCTGTCCCGTCTCCTCCTCGGTGCCCTCCGGGGTCATCGCAGGCAGGCTACGCGAGCGCCCCCGAAGTTGCCCCTTGATCTTCTAGATAAACCTGATAGGTTTAGTGGGCATTGTCCGGAGGCAACGACATCCCACAGGCGAGCGGCGGCACCATCGGGACCGGCGCGGGCAACGTGGCCGTCGTGGCCGCCGGACGATGTTCGCAGGCCTGATTCCTCAGGCTCCTTCCCCTTCGGGGTATCTGATCCGTCCCCCGGAGATCCTCAGAGGCGTGCCGGCTACCCCCTCGGCCGGCACGCCTCGCCCTTCCCCCGCCCACCCACTGCCTTTCAGGAGAGAGCCATGCCCCGTGTCATCGTGACGACAGGAGAGGTTCACCGCGACATCTCGCAGGCCGTCCTGCTCGACGAGCAGGTCGCCTCAGTGCACCTCAGCGACAGCCACTCAGCCGCCCAGCTGGTTCAGCGCCTGGCCTGGGCCGTCGAGGACGCCGAGCGAGCCGAGCG
The DNA here is from genome assembly GCA_963697795.1 of uncultured Solirubrobacteraceae bacterium. Taxonomy (GTDB): domain Bacteria; phylum Actinomycetota; class Thermoleophilia; order Solirubrobacterales; family Solirubrobacteraceae; genus Palsa-744. The sequence goes on from OY969097.1 coordinate 480,626, forward strand.
CTCGTCCTCCCCGCGCAGGCCGCGCACGACAGCCGCAGCGACCCCTCGCCGGGCCCGGCGGGTAGGCGCCGCCGAGCGAGACAAGCCGACTGTCGGCGCCGTCGCCGCCTAGACCTGCAGGCGCCGCCCGGCCATTGACCCCCCGGGCGGCGCCCGCAGCATGCTTGTGTTTTTTTTCCGAGCTGTGACGCCGTGGCGTCCAGGCTGTAACTGAGGCCACACTCCTGTCACGGAGGGCGCATTAGCCTCGCCCGGGTGCCTGGCGGCCGGCCCACCTCGACCACGCGCACTCCATCGGCGAGCAGGCGCAGCGAGGGCAACCGCCGGCTCGGCCTGAGGGGCGAGGATCGTGCCGCCGAGCACCTCCAGAGGCTCGGCTTCGAGGTGATCGACCGTAACGTCCGCAGCCGCCTGGGCGAGATCGACCTGGTCGCCTACGGGCGGGACACGATCGTCTTCGTGGAGGTGAAGACCGCCTGCACGAGCTCACGCGGCGCCACGACACCGCTGGAGCGCCTGTCCGCACGCCAGCGGGCACGACTGCGACGCCTGGCCGCCGCATGGCTGGCAGACCCCGCCGTGCGGCGCCCCCGGGCCGGGACGATCAGGTTCGACGCCGTCGGCGTCGTGCTCGAGGAGGACGGCGCCCTGGCGCGCCTGGACCACGTCGAGGCGGCCTGGTAGCCGGCCTTCTCAGAGCGCCAGCTGCTGATAGGCCAGCGACTGGAAGGACATCCTGTGCAGGGGCGAGACGCCCTGCCTGCGGATCGCCTCGCGGTGCGTCGGGGTCGAGTAGCCGACGTGCTCGGCGAACCCCCAGCCCGGGTGCTCCTGCTCGGCATGGCGCATGTAGCGGTCCCTGCTCACCTTCGCCACGATCGAGGCGGCGGCGATCGCGGCGCTCGTCGCGTCCCCGTCAACGATCGCCCGCTGCGGACGCCCGAAGTCGGCCACGGAGAAGCCGTCCAGCAGGCACAGCACCTCCCCCCGGACGCCGTCCGTGGCGCCTTTGACGGCGTCCCTGAGAGCGGCCAGGTTGGTCTTGTGCAGGCCCCTGGCGTCGATGCCCCGCACGCAACGGGAGACGACGACGACCCGGGAGGCGGCCCGCAGGACCAGCGGGTAGAGGGCCTCGCGGGCCTCCGGGGTGTGCTGCTTTGAGTCGTTGAGCGCGCTCAGCATGCGCAGCTCGCGCGTCGTCAGGGCGTCGTAGTCGAACAGCACCCCGGCTGCGACCAGCGGCCCCGCCAGGCAGCCCCTGCCGGCCTCGTCGGCGCCCGCGATCAGGGGAACGCCGAGGCGGCGGTCGAAGGCGAACAGGCGCCTGCCGCTGCCTGCCCGCTTGGCGCGGCGCCGCGAGCGGGCGCTGCCCGCCCTAGAAGATGCCGATCCGGTCCGGTGGCCAGTAGGTGGCGACGGCGTCGCCGATGATCCAGCCTGTGGGGACGGGTCCCCAGAACCTGCTGTCGTCGGATTCGCCACGGTTGTCCCCCATCATGAACCAGTGTCCGGGCGGAACCTTGATGGGCGTCGGGAAGTTGCACTCCTGGCTTTCGCCGCATTCTTTGATGTAGGAGTCCTTCTCGCGGACGAAGCTGCTCGTGCCCTTGGCCTTGCGGTAGACGTGCCCTTCGCGCACGTAGAGTTCGTCGCCCGGCCCGGCCACGACCCGCTTGATGAAGTTCGTGCCCGTGTTCTCCTTGGGGATCGGCGCCGAGCAGGCCGCCCCGCCCAGCCTGACGACGTGGGGAGTCGGGCCGCACTCCTCCTGTTCTGCTCCTTCGGGCGGGTGGAAGACCATGATGTCCCCGACGTTGGGGCCGCCGAAGTGCATCTTCAGGCGGTTGACCAGGACCCGCTGTCCCACGTCCAGGGTCGGTTCCATCGACCCGCTGGGGATCTTGTAGGGCTTGATGATGAAGGCCTGGATGCCGAGCGCGAGGCCCAGCGCGATGGCGATGATGACGACCAGCTCGATGATCGAGCCGATCGCCGTTTTGGAGCGCTGTGGGCGCAGTTTCACGCCGCAGAGTCGCCGGCTGGCTCGCCCTCCTGGGCGTCGCCGGCATCGGGGGAGGGCTCGTCCGCCTCAGCCACGGGCTCAGCAGCCTGCGGCTCGTCCTGCGGTGGGGCCTCCTCCGTGGCCTCTGCCTCCGCTCCCCCCTGCTCCGTGCCCTGCGGCTGCTGCTCGGCCTGGACCACGGCCGCCTCGGCCACGGTCTCCTCCGCCGTCGCCCCCTCGGCGTCGGTGGCCTCCTGCTCGGCGTAGAGCAGACCCGGTTCGACGGTCTCCTCGGGACCCGTGTAGCGGCGCTCTTTGACCCGCGCCCGCTTGCCGACACGGTCGCGCAGGTAGTACAGCTTGGCCCTGCGCACGTCGCCGCGAGCAGCCAGCTCGATCCGCTCGATCTTCGGGGAGTGCAGCGGGAACATGCGCTCCACGCCGACGCCGAAGGACTGCTTGCGGACCGTGAAGGTCTCCCGCGCGCCGTGGCCCTGGCGCTTGATGACGACTCCCTCGAAGACCTGGATGCGGCGACGCTGGCCCTCGATCACCTGGAAGTGGACCTTGACCCGGTCGCCCGGGGAGAAGTTTGGGACGCGCCGCAGCTGGGCGCGCTCGATTGTTGCGATGACGCTGCTCATGGGAAGGGAGATCGCGCTCTCCAGACGCCCGGATACGACCGGGACCCTGCGGCGCGACGTGCAATGGTAGCGGACGGCGCGCCGCGCGTAGGCGACAGGCTGCTCAGCGTTCGTCGGGGACCTCGCCGGCGCCCCTTTCGCGACTGCGCTCGCGCCGCCACCGCTCGATCCGCTCGTGATGTCCGGAGAGCAGAACGTCGGGCACCTTCCAGCCCCTGTACTCGGCCGGGCGCGTGTAGTGGGGGTACTCGGGGTTTCCTTCCAGAGCGGCGCTGAAGGACTCCTCGTGGGCGGAGCGCTCGTCGCCCAGGGCGCCCGGCAGCTTGCGCAGGACCGCGTCGCACAGCACCATCGCCGCCGGCTCGCCGCCGCTGAGCACGTAGCGGCCGATCGAGACGACGTCGGATGCGAAGTGCTCGAGGATCCGCTCGTCGAAGCCCTCGTAGCGCCCGCACAGCAGCGTCAGCTCGGGCTCCCCGGCCAGCTCGTCGACGAGGCTGTCGTCCAGCAGCCGTCCCGTCGGCGCCAGCGCGATCACGCGCCTGCGCCTGCGCAGCTCGACCGGATCGACGCCGTAGCGGCCGCGCAGGGCGGCGTCCATGACGTCGACCCGCAGCACCATCCCGGCACCCCCGCCGAAGGGCGTGTCGTCGACCTGCCCGCCCGTCAGGGGCGTGTGATCGCGGAAGTTCACGCACTCGATGCTCGACCCACCGGACAGGACGTTGGCGACGTGACGCTGCTCTGAGAGCCACCCGAACCACTCCGGGAACAGCGTGAAGACGTCGATTCTCATGGCTCTGACTCCTCCTGCTCGCCGATGAAGGCCAGGTCCACCCGCACCTCGCCGGCCTTCACGTCGACCGAGCGGATCGCGTCTTTGACCATCGGCACGAGCAGCGCCCGGCCACCGCCCTCGCGGGCCACCTCCAGGGCCTCGCAGGAGGGCAGCTCGAGCAGGCGCGAGACGACGCCGACGAGCCGCTCGCCGTCGAGGACCCTGCAGCCCTCCAGTTCGTGCGCCCACCATTCGCCCTCCGCCAGCGCCGGGGCGGCGCTCGCCGCGACCGTCAGCTCGCGCCCGCGCAGGGCCTGCGCGCCGTCGCGGTCCTCCACGCCCGCAAGGCGCAGGATCGGATTCTGCTCGGTGCCGGCGCGCCGGACTATCTCCAGCTCCCTGCCCGCCACCGTGACGTGCCCGCCGAGAGCCAGCAGACGTGGCAGCGCCCCCGTCACGTAGAAGCTGCCGTCGAGGCCGTGGGGGCGGCCCACCCGGCCCGCCGCCAGGGGCCTGTCCGGCTCGTGCGCTCCCTCGCTCAATCGACGATGTCGACGAGCACGTGGCGGTCCTCGCCGGCCGCCGCAGCTTTGACGACCGCGCGCAGGGCGTGAGCCGTGCGTCCGCCGCGGCCGATCACCCGGCCGTAGTCATCGGCGCCGACGCAGAGCTCCAGCACGATCGTGCCGCCGTCCTCCTCGAACTGCTCCACGCTGACCGCGTCGGGGTCGTCCACGAGCCCTTCGGCCAGGTACTCCAGCAGCCTCTTGGGGTTCTCCGTGGCCACTCCGGAGCTCAGCTCGCGCTCGTCTCGATCCCCTGGATGCGCAGGAGCTTGCGGACCGTGTCCGAGGGCTGCGCTCCCCGCGCCAGCCAGCTGCGGGCGCGCTCCTCGTCGATCACGATCGTCGAGGGGTCGGTCTGGGCGTTGTAGTGACCGATCGTCTCGATCACGCGCCCGTCCCGGGGCGAGCGCTGGTCGGCCACGACCACGCGCCATATCGGGTCCTTCTTGCCGCCCACTCGCGTGAGCCTCAGCCTGACTGCCACTTTTTCCTCTCTGCTGCTTTCAAGTTCCATGCGGCCCGCTCGGGGCGCGACCGAGAGAGCTTAGACGGTGTCGGGCTCTAACGGGCGTTTCGGATCATCGCGCCGAGGTCCGGCATCTTGCCGCGCCCCACCTGGCGCATGACCTTGCGCATCTGTCCGAACTGCTTGATCAGACGGTTCACCTGCTGCACGTTGGTGCCCGACCCGCGTGCGATGCGCAGCCGCCTGGAGCCGTTGATCGTCTCCGGCCGGCGGCGCTCGTGGGGGGTCATCGAGAGGATGATCGCCTGGATGCGGTCGAGCTCCCGTTCGTCGACCTTCATGTTCTGCATCTGATGTCCCGCGAAGCCGGGGATCATGCCGAGGATGCTCGTCAGCGGGCCCATTTTGCGGATCATCTTCAGCTGGTCGAGCATGTCGTCCAGGCCGAACTCGTTGCGGCGCAGCTTGCGCTCCAGCTCCTTGGCCTCGTCCTCGTCGAACTCCCGCTCGGCCTTCTCGATCAGGCTCATCACGTCGCCCATGCCGAGGATCCGCTGGGCCATCCGGTCGGGGTGGAAGGGCTCGAACTGGTCGAGCTTCTCGCCCGTGGAGGCGAACACGATCGGCTTGCCCGTGACGGCTTTGACCGACAGCGCCGCCCCGCCGCGTGCGTCTCCGTCGAGCTTGCTCATCACGATCCCGTCGAACTGGACCGCCTCGGCGAAGCTCTCGGCGACGTTGACGGCGTCCTGACCCGTCATCGCGTCGACCACGAGCAGCACGTCGTCGGGCCGGACGGCGTCCCTGATCGCCACCAGCTCGGCCATCAGCGTCTCGTCGACGTGCAGGCGGCCGCTGGTGTCGACGATGAGGACGTCCTTGCCCTCCTCCCGGGCCCGCTCCAGAGCCCACTTGGCAATCTCGACCGGATCGCGATCGGTGCCTTGCTCGTAGACGGCGGCGCCGGCCTGGGCGCCGACCTTGACGAGCTGGTCGACCGCAGCCGGGCGGTAGACGTCGCAGGCCGCCACCGCGACCGAGGAGGAGCGCTCCTCGCGCAGCCAGCGGGCCAGCTTGGCCGTCGCCGTCGTCTTGCCCGACCCCTGCAGGCCCGCCATCAGCACGACCGTCGGGGGCTTGGCGGCGAAGCGCAGGCGGGCCGGCTCCACGGGGCTCTCCGAGGCGCTCGCATCCGCCGGAGGGCCTCCCATCAAGCTCGTCAGCTCCTCGGCGACGATCTTCACCACCTGCTGGCCGGGGTTGAGCCGGCCGATCACCTCGGCGCCCAGGCAGCGCTCCTTGACCTGGGCGGTGAACTGGCGGACCACCTTGAAGTTGACGTCGGCCTCCAGCAGCGCCAGGCGGATCTCGCGCATGGCCGCGTCGACGTCCTCCTCCGTCAGGCTGCCCCGCTGGCGCACGTCGGCCAGGGTGCTCTGCAGTTTCTCGGCGAGCGCGTCGAACATCGCCTCGGATTCTGGCAGCAGCGGGCCCCCGGCCGGTCCGCCCCGGCCCCGGGTACGATCGTGCCGTGCCCCGGTGGCGAGGCCTCGCGAGCATCGTCCTTGGCTGTTTGCTGCTGCTGTGCCCGACCGCTGCTGCCTCCCGGAGCGCTCCCGCGCCCGCCGCGGCGTCGCGGGCAAGGTCCGTGCCGCTGTCGAGCAAGCCTTCGACGACCAGCGAATACGCGGCCTGTCCTGCGCCTTCGAGGGGTCACGCCTCCTGCCAGAGCCTGGTCGTCCCGCCCGCGGCCAGGCTCGCCTCGGTGACAGGGGCCGCCGGCCCGGCCACGACCGGCGTGGGCGGCAGCGGCCTCTCCCCGGAGGAACTGCAGTCGGCCTACGAGCTCCCCTCGACCGTCGCCGGCGCGGGCTCGGAACAGACCGTGGCCGTCGTCGACGCATACGACGACCCGACCGCCGAAGCGGACCTGGCCGAATACCGCTCCGCCTACGGCCTGGCGCCGTGCACGACCGCCGGCGGCTGCTTTCGCAAGCTCGACCAGAGCGGCGGCGAGGAATACCCTCCGGCGCCGACGGCCGGCGAGGGCGACTGGGATCTGGAGATCTCCCTGGACCTCGACATGGTCTCGGCGGTCTGCCCGAACTGCCGCATCGTGCTGGTCGAGGCGAGCTCGGACTCCTTCGCGGACCTCACGACCGCCGAGCAGGAGGCGGTGCGCGCCGGCGCCACCGAGATCAGCAACAGCTGGGCCGGTGTGGAGTTCGGCGAAGAGACCTCCTACGACCACGACTTCGACCAGCCCGGCATTCCGATCACGGCCGCCGGCGGCGACTGGGGCTATGACAACCGCCGGCTGGGCGCCACGGCGCCGAGCTACCCGGCCGCCTCGCCGTACGTGATCGCCGTCGGCGGGACTGTGCTGGCGGCCGCCGAAAACTCGCGGCACTGGAGCGAGAGCGCCTGGGAAGACTCCGGCAGCGGCTGCAGCCGCTTCGAGCCCAAGCCCTCCTACCAGCAGGACGCGGGATGCCCTCGCCGCAGCGAGAACGACGTCAGCGCCGTGGCAGAGGACCTGTCCGTGTACGACACGTCGCACCCGCAGGGGAGCGGCAACCTGCCGGCTTGGATCACCGTCGACGGGACGAGCGCCGCCACTCCGATCGTCGCCGCCGTCGAGGCGCTCTCGGAAGGCGCCGAGCGCTCGCTGGGTGCGGCCGCCTTCTACCGCAGCCCCGGCTCGCTGCACGACATCCTCAGCGGCAGCGACGGCGCCTGCCCGCAGTTCTATCTCTGCCAGGCCGGCGGCGGCTACGACGGACCGAGCGGCAGCGGCACGCCCGCCGGCGCCCTGTCCGCCTCCGCTCCCGCGCCGCCGCCCGAGCTGACCGTCGTGGAGTCTGGCACCGGCGCAGGCGGCGTGCACTCCTCTCCCGCGGGCGTCAAATGCCCGGGCGTCTGCGCCGCGTCGTTCGCAGCGGGCTCGACCGTGACGCTGACCGCCACGCCCGCCGCCGGGTCGAGCTTCGAAGGATGGCAGGGGGCGTGCACCGGCAGCGGCAGCTGCACTCTGAAACCGGGCTCCTCCGGGGCCTCCGTTCAGGCCGGCTTCGCCGGCTCCGGCACGCCCACCGGCTGGAGCGTCTCGCCCCTGCCCGCGCCCGCCGGCCAGGCCCCGCTGCTGCCCGAAGCAAACGTCTCCCAGTCCTTCTTCGACGTCTCGCTCTCGGCGGACGGGAAGGAGCGCGCCGAGACGGTCTACGACCCGTCCGACCCGTGCCTGTATGCCGGCGACACGGGTGGCGTCAGCCTGGAAAGGCGGAGCGACGGCGAATGGACCTCCGAAGGCGCGCTCACGCCTCCCAGCGTCGGCAGCGAACCGCCCGCGCTGTGGGCGAACTGCGCCGGCTTCGGCGAAGTCACGAAGCTCTCGGGGGACGGCTCGACCCTGCTCGTCACCCAGCAGCCCGCACCGGCCGCGCCGGGCTACCGCTGCGCCGCCTTCGTCTACCGGCGGGGAGTCGACGGCTGGCAGCAGGAAGGGACGCTGTTCCCGCCCGGCGCGGGCCCGAACGGCGTCAAGACGTGGGAAGGCTGCAACTACTTCGGCATCGAAGGCGCCATCTCCGACGACGGCTCGCGGGTCGCCGTGATGGGCGACGGGACCGTCTACGTGTTCGATCGCACGGACGGCGGGTGGTCGCCTGAACAGCAGATCGCCCTGTCCGCGGGCACGGCCTGCGACGCGACCGTGGGTCCGCGCAAACTGGCCATGTCGGGGGCGGGCACCGTCATCGTCACCGGGCAGCCGGACTGCGAAGTGGGCGGCAGGGAAGACCAGGGTCGCGCCGAGATCTTCACGCGATCCGATTCCGGCTGGACACTCGCCCAGACCGTCGACTCCCCCGAAGCCCTGGCACGGAACGAATTCGCCAGGACGGTCGCGATCTCCGACGACGGCTCGACGATCGCCCTCGCCGCGGGCAGCGCCGTGACGGGCCTGCCTCGCGAAGCGGGCGCCGCCTGGGTGCTGGCACGGGGCAGCGAAGGATGGGCGATCGACACGAAGCTCACCGCGACCGCACCCGAACAGGGCGCGGGCTTCACCTGCCCCGCCGTCCTCGCCGGGGGCGCGAGGATCCTCTGCGGGACCGCCGAGAAGGTCGGCTCCAACCCGCAGCAGGGTGCGCTCTACGCCTTCGAACGGCCCACGGAAGGCTGGACTGCCACCCACTCGGCCCCCCAGCGCGCGTTCGCCTTCGAGGGCTCTGCGCAGGAATCCCTGGGACTCTCCGGCGACCTCTACTGGCGGACCTTCGCGGCCAGCGACGACGGCTCCGTCGTGGACGCCCCGATCTCGGCCTGGACTGTGGCGCTCGGGTTCGACACCGACGATCGCATCGGCTGGGAACTCGCCGCGCCCGCCGCCTACTCCCAGCCGACGATCGAAGCGATCTCGCCCGACGCGGGACCGGCCGGCACCGTCGTGAGCATCGCCGGGACCGATCTGACGGGCGCGAGCGCCGTCAGCTTCGGCGGTCGCGCGGCGCAGAGCTTCGAAGTCCGGTCACCGACGCGCATCCTCGCGACGGTCCCGCAGGACGCGCTGTCGGGAGGCGTGTCGGTGAGCGCACCGGCCGGCTCGGCCACCAGCCCCGAAGGCTTCCGATTCGAACCCGGCCCGACCGTCGCCTCGATCGAACCGAGCCAGGGCCCGACGGCGGGCGGGACACCGGTGAGGATCCTCGGCAACGGGTTCGTGACGGGGGCGACCGTCACGATCGGCGGCGGAGCAGCCGGCGAGGTGACGGTCCGCTCCGCGACGGAAATAACGGCCTCGACTCCGGCGCACGCGCCCGGCAGCTACGAAGTCCTCGTCAGCGACGCGAACGGTACGTCCACGGGCGGTCCCGACTACACCTTCGTGACGCCGCCCGTTCCGGTCGTGGAATCGGTCGCCCCCTCCGAAGGTCCCGCCACCGGCGGCACTGAAATCCGCATCGACGGATCGGGCTTCCAATCCGGCGCCTCGGTCACGATCGGCGGCGCCGCAGCCGGAGCCGTGAAGGTCCTCTCGGCGACGGAGATGACGGCGGTGAGCAGCGAACACCCCGCTGGCTCATACGAAGTCGTCGTCAGCGACGGCGGCGGGCAGTCCAGCGGCGGGCCGGACTTTCGCTACACGGGGCTGCGAGCCCTCACGATCGCCTCGCTGGCGCCCTCGGAAGGGCCTGCCAAGACCCGCGACGCAGTGACGATCCAGGGCACCGGCTTCGCGCCCGGCCTGAAGGTCGCGATCGGCGGCAAGGCAACGGCAGCTCAGGTGACCTCGGAAACAGAGATCCAGGCGGTGACGGGCAGCGAGCGCGCAGGCAGCGACGAGGTCGTCGTGACACTCGGTCACAGCAGGGCCTACGGCCCCCTCTTCACGTTCCTCACGCCCCCGCCGCCGGCGGTCGAGTCGATCTCCCCCGAAGCAGGCCCCACCGGAGGCGGCACGCCCGTGACGATACGCGGCACGGGCTTCGTGGCCGGCGCGAAGGTGAAGCTCTGCGGCAAGAGCGCGACCGACGTCGCGGTCGCAAGCGAAACAGAGCTCACCGCCGTCATCCCCTCCCTGCGAGCCGGCGCCTGCGAAGTCTCGGTCCGCGACCGCCGGGGCACCTCGACCGGCGGCGCCGCGTTCACCTACACGCAGCTCGCCGCGGACTCCGGCTACGCGTCCTGCTCGCTGCCAGACGGCGGTTTCTTGGCGGCCTCGCCGGCGGCCAGGCCCTTCAGCGTCTCGCCGATGCCGCCGAAGGCCTGGGCGAACTCGGAGGGCACGACGAAGACCTTGTTGGCCTCGCCTTCGGCCAGCTGCGGGAGCATCTTCAGGTATTCGTAGGAGAGCAGCTCGCGGTCGGGGCGGCCCTCGTGGATGGCGCTGAAGACCGTGTCGATCGCTTTGGCTTCGCCCTCTGCTGAGAGGATCGCCGATTCCTTTTCGCCTTCGGCGCGGAGGATGGCGGCCTGCTTCTCGCCTTCGGCCGTCAGGATCGCGGCCTGCTTCTCGCCTTCGGCGGTGAGGATGGCGGCGCGCCGGTCGCGCTCGGCGCGCATCTGCTTCTCCATCGCCGTCTTGATGTCCGGCGGCGGGTCGACCGACTTGATCTCGACACGGTTGATGCGGATGCCCCACTTGCCCGTCGCCTCGTCCAGGACCGTCCGCAGCTCCGCGTTGACGTTCTCCCGGGAGGTCAGCGTGGCCTCCAGCGTCAGCCCGCCGATCACGTTGCGCAGGGTCGTGACGGTCAGCTGCTCGATCGCCTGCAGAGGGCTGGCGATCTCGTACGTCGCCGAGCGGGGGTCTGTGATCGTGAAGTACAGGACCGTCTCGATGCCGACGACGACGTTGTCCTCGGTGATGACCGACTGGGGGGAGAAGTTGACGACCTGCTCGCGCAGGTCGACCAGCGGGCGCACCCGCTCGATGAAGGGCGTGACGATCGTCAGGCCGGGCTCGAGCGTGCGGCTGTAGCGACCGAGGCGCTCGACTACGCCTGCGCGGGCCTGCGGGATGACTCGGATCGAGCGCGCCGCGACGACCAGCGCGAAGATGACGATCACGACTATGACGATGAGTGCTGCCATCTGCCTTTCACAGCCTATCTATCTGAACAGTCAGTGCATCACCAGGGCCGTGGCGCCCCGGATCTCGACGACCTCGACCCGCTCGCCGGGCTGGATCTCCTCGTCGTCGTAGGAGCGTGCCGTCCAGACCTCGCCGCCGTCGATCCGCACGCAGCCGACCCCCTCCTCGTTGGCTATCCGCTCCAGCACGACAGCAGGCTTGCCGACCAGCGCGGCGGCACCCGTCCTGATCGGGGGCGGCAGGCGCCTGTGCCGCCGCGCGACGGGACGCAGGGCGCCCACGACGACCCCGGAGCTGGCCACGAACAGGATCGCCGAGAGGGGGATGCCGACCCCCAGCAGGCTGACCGCGGCGGCCAGGCCGGCGCCGACGGCGAAGGGCAGCAGGTACAGCCCCCCGGTGTGCATCTCCCCCAGGCCGAAGAGCAGAGCAGCAACCAACCACACGATCCACATAGACGGAGGTTAGCTCTCCGCGATGAGGGCCTGTGCGAAGTCCTCGGCGTCGAACGGCCGCAGGTCCTCCACCTGCTCGCCGATTCCGATCAGCTTGACGGGCAGCTCGAGGTCGTGGGCGATGGCCAGCGCGATGCCGCCGCGGGCCGTGCCGTCGAGCTTGGTCAGGACTACACCCGTCACGCCCGCGGCCTGCGCGAACAGCTTCGCCTGGCGCAGCCCGTTCTGGCCTGTCGTCGCGTCGATCGTCAGCAGCGTCTCGTGCGGGGCCCCCTCGATCTGGCGGGCTATCACCCGCCGCACCTTCGACAGCTCCTCCATCAGGTCGTCCTGGGTGTGCAGGCGCCCGGCCGTGTCGACGATCACCACGTCGACGCCCTCCGCGCGGGCCCTGGCGATCGCCTCGAAGGCGACGGCGCCCGGGTCCGAGCCCTCCGGGCCGGTAACGATCTGCGCTCCCGAGCGCTCCGCCCAGCCCTGCAGCTGCTCCGCCGCGGCCGCCCTGAAGGTGTCCGCGGCGCCCAGCAGCACGCTCATGCCGGCCTGCTTCCGCAGGTGCCAGGCCAGCTTTCCGATCGTCGTCGTCTTGCCCGTGCCGTTGACGCCCACGGCCATGATCACGGTCGGCTCGTGGCGCAGGTCGATGTGCTGGTCGCCGACGCGGGCCGTCGCCGCCAGCAGCTCGATCAGCCGCTCCGAGAGCTGCTCGCCGCCCTGCAGCGAGCCCGCGCTCGCCTCGCTCTCCAGCGTCGCCACGACCGACGCCGTCGTCGCGGCGCCGACGTCGGCCATGATCAGCGCCTCTTCCAGGCGTTCCCAGGTTTCCGCGTCGAGGTCGCCGAACAGGGTCGCCTGGATCTCGCTGCCGAGCGCCTGGCGGGTCTTGGCCATGCTCTCGCGCAGCCGCCGGAAGAGGCCCCGCCGACGCTCGGGGGCCTGCTCGGAAGCCTGCATCGGCTCCGCTGTGATCAGAAGCTCGCTCCACTCACGCGCCACGGGGCGCGCGATCATATCTGCCCGTCGGCCCGGCCCAGCGCCGGACGGCTCGCTCAGGCGACCTCGGCCACCGCCGGCGTCTCGGCGTGCTCCTTCTCCAGGCGCCGCGAGAGCACCTTGGAGACCCCGTCGCCGCCCATCGAGACGCCGAACAGCCAGTCGGCCGCCTCCATCGTGCGCTTCTGGTGGGTGATGACGATGAACTGGGCCCGCGAGGAGTAGCGCCTCAGCAGCGCCAGGAAGCGGTCCAGGTTGATGTCGTCCAGCGCCGCCTCGACCTCGTCCAGGATGTAGAAGGGGCACGGGCGAGCCAGGAAGACGGCGAACAGGAACGCCAGCGCCGTCATCGACTTCTCGCCGCCGGAGAGCAGCGTCAGCCGCTTGCTGGACTTGCCCGCCGGGGTGATCTCGATCTCCACGCCCGGCAGCTGGCGCTCCTCGCCCAGCTCCTGCTCCTGCGCCTCAGCCTCCGCCGCCGCCTCGATCGCCTCCTCGCGGCTCTCCCCCTCCGGCAGCGGCTGGCCGCCGATGACGGGCCTCGGCGCGGTCTCTTCAGTCACCAGGCGCAGGCGCCCCGAACCGCCGGGGAAGACGTCTCCCACGAGCTCCTCGAAGTTGCGGGCGGCCGCCTCGAAGGTCTCGTTGAACGTCTCCTCGATCTGGCGGTCGGTGTCCCTGATCAGCGTGCGCAGCTCCCGCAGCGCCGTCTCCAGGTCTCCCCGCTGGGACTCCAGCTCCTCCACGTGCTCCAGCGCCTGCCCGTACTCCTCCTGGGCCAGCGGGTTGACCGGCCCCAGCTGCTCGCGCCGGCGGGCCAGGCGCTGCACCCGCGCGTCCAGCTCGTCGCGGCGCTCCTCGCTGAGGGGCTCGGCGGCCGGCTCGACCTCCCGCGGGGTCTCGGCCTCACCGGCGGGCTCCGCGTCCGCCTGCTGCTGCGCCTCGGTCTCCGCCGCTCGTGCGGCGAAGCCCAGTCGCTCGGCGACCGTGGCGCTCTCCAGCTCGGCCTCCGCGACCTGGTCGCGCAGGCGCTGGGCCGCCACCTCCGCCGTCGTGACCTGCTCGCCGACGTCGCGCAGGCGCCGCTGGATGTCGGCCTCCTCGGCGGCGCAGGCGCGCAGCGTCGCGGTCATCGCCTCGCCGGCCTGCCTGTCGGCGTCCAGCTCCGCCTGCAGGACGCCGGCCCGCTCCTCGACCGCCGCCAGCACCGCCTCGATCGCGCTGCCCAGCCGCTCGGCGAGGGGGACGGCGGCAGTGTCCAGCTCGTGCTGCTTGCGCAGCCGTGCAATGCGGGCCGCGCGGCCGCGCAGCTCCTGCTCGCGCTGCTCGGCCTGGCGGCGCTCCGCCGCCAGCTCTCCTTCGAGCTCTGCCCGGCGCACCGCCAGCGGCCCCTCCGCGGGGGCTGCCCGGCGCTGCTCGATCAGCCACTGCGCGCGGCGCAGGCCCTCGGCGGACTCCGCCTGGGCGCGCTGGGCGTCGCGCAGGCCCTGCTCGGCGCGGGCGCGGTCCGCTTCGGCTACCGCCAGCGCCTGCTGGGCCTGCTCGCCGGCCGCGCCCGCGGCCTGCTCCGCCTGGGCGGCAAGCTCGACCTCGCCGACCAGCCGGTCTCGTTCGTTGCGCCTGGCCAGCACCAGCTCCGTTCCGCCCTCGGCCAGCTGGCGGATCTCTCCCCACCCCGCGAACCAGACGCGGCCGCCCCTGGTCGTGGCGATGCCCTGGAAGCTCTCCGGCACGTCCTCCAGGCGCTCGACCACCCACGCGTCGGCCAGCAGCGCTGCAGCCAGCTCCATCGCCTCGCCGGGTCCGCTCAGGAGGTCCAGCAGGCGCCTGGCGTCCGGGCAGGGCGGCTGCGTGGATCCCTGCACCGCTCGGGCTCGGCCGGCCAGCAGCGTGCTGCCGCCTTCCGGGCCGGAGCGGTCGAGCAGCTCTTGGGCGCCCGCGACATCCGCCACCACGGCCGCGTCCAGCCGTCCGCCCAGAGCAGCCGCCAGGGCCAGCTCGAAGCCGTCCTCTACGCGCAGCTCGCCGGACAGGGCACGTGGCGCGCCCGGCGTCTCCGCCAGCCCGGCTCCGTGGCTGCGCAGGAACTGGTTGGCGCCCGCCAGCTGCGCCCCGACCCGCGCCGACTCGCGGCGCGCCTGCTGCACCTCGCGCTCGGCTGCAGCGAGCGTCTCGCGCGCCGCCGTGGCTGCCTCGTCGGCCTGAGCCCGTGCCTCGCGGGCGCCGATCAGGGCGCTCTCGGCGCGCTCCAGCTCGCCCTGGTGCTCGACCAGCTCGCGTTCCAGCCCGGCCAGCTCCTGCTCCAGCTGCTCCGACCAGCGCTGCTCCAGCTCGGCCAGCTCGCCCTGAAGGGCCTGCACCCGGCTGTGGGCCTGGGCCGCCTCGCCCTCGCCTCCGTCCGCCGGCGCCGCCGCGTCCAGTTCGGCGAGCTCGGCCTGCACGCGCTCGATCCGCCTGGACAGGCGCTGCTCCTCCGATGCCACCTGCTCGCGGCGCAGGCGCAGGCGCTCGGCCGCCGAGCGGGCCTCGTAGACGCGCCTGGACAGCGTGTCGTGGCGCTCGGCCCTCTCCGCCAGCGCCTGCTCGGCCTCGCCGCGCCGAGCCACGACCGCCTCCAGGTCCAGCTCGATCTGCTGGCGCTGCTCGCGTGCCGCCGCGACGGCGGCCTGGGCCGCGCCCAGCTGCTCGCGGCGCTCGCGCAGAGCGTCGCGCAACAGCTCCCAGCGTGCCTCCAGGATCTGACGCTCCAGGCGCTCGTGCAGCTCGGCCGCTTCGGCCTGCCGCTTGAGCGGACGCAGCCGCGAGCGGGCCTCGCGCTCGATGTCCAGTGCCCTGTCCAGGTTCTCCTGGGTGTGCTCGAGCTTCAGCTGCGCGCGGCGGCGACGCTTGCGGTGCTTGCCCAGCCCTGCAGCCTCCTCGATCAGCATGCGCCTGTCCCGCGCCTTGGAGGTCACGATCGCCTCGACCCGGCCCTGGGAGATGACCGAGTGCGTCTCCTTGCCCAGGCCCGTGTCGGAGAGCACCTCGATCACGTCCGTCAGGCGGCAGCGGGCGCCGTTGAGGCGGTAGCCGCCCTCGCCGTTCCGGTCCAGCCGCCGCACGATCGAGATCTCGCTGAGCGGCAGGTCGACGGTGCCGTCGGAGTTGTCGAGCACGATCTCGACCTCCGCGGCGCTGCGCGCCTGCACGCCGCGCCCGCCGCCGAAGATGACGTCCTGCATCGACTGGCCGCGAATCGCCAGCGGCGACTGCTCGCCCATCGCCCACAGCACCGCGTCGGTGACGTTGGACTTGCCCGAGCCGTTGGGGCCGACGACGACGCTGACGCCCGGCCCGAAGTCCAGGCGGGTGCGGTCGGGGAACGACTTGAAGCCGTTCAGCGTCAGGGACTTCAGGCGCACGGCGGCTCCTACCTCACTCGCTCAGGGCGTCGACAGCCATGCGTGCGGCCTCCTGCTCGGCATGCTTCTTGCTGCGCCCGCGCCCCCGTCCCAGCTCCCGTCCCTCGACGCTGGCCAGGACGGAGTAGACGCGCTCGTGCGGCGGCCCCTCCTCCTCTACGACCTCGTAGGAGACCTCCTCGCCGCGCCGGGCCAGCAGCTCCTGCAGGGCCGACTTGAAGTCCACGGGGTTGCGCAGCGCGTCCTCGATCTCCGGGGCGAAGGCCTCCACGACCGCCTCGGCGGTGCGCTCGTAGCCGGCGTGCAGGTAGCAGGCGCCGATCACCGCCTCGATCACCGACGCCAGCACCCGCTCGGTCTCGACCAGCGCAGCCGCGCTGTCGCGCACTCCCGCCGGCGCCGCCGCGCGCAGGCGCTCCGGCACGGCAAGGCGTTCCGCCACCGCCCGGCAGGACGGTCCCGAGACGGCCTGGGCGCGGATCTTCGTCAGCCGTCCCGCCCCGAAGCGCTCGGCCTCCAGGCGCGGGTACAGGTAGGCCGTCACGGCCAGCGCCAGCACGCTGTCGCCGAGGAAGGCCAGGCGCGAGTAGGAGTCCCCCCGGCGCTCGCTCCAGGAGGCGTGCGTGAAGACCTGGCGCGCCAGGTCCTCCGGCAGCTCGTCCAGGAGATCGGCCAGCAGCATCCGCTTCATCCTCTCCTCTATGCCGGCTCGGCGCCATCGATCCCTGGGTCGTGAGCGAGCACGAAGTCGACCGCCGCACCGACCGTCAGGATCTTCGCCGCCTGCTCGTCGGACATCTGCACCCCGTAGGTGTCCTCCAGCTCCTGCACGAGCGTGTACAGGTCCAGCGAGTCCGCCTCCAGGTCCTCCTTGAAGCGGGTTGACTCGCCGATCGCCTCGGGGTCGAGGTCGAGCTCGTCGGCGAGGTGGTCGCGGATCAGGTTGAAGACGTGTTCGCGCGTCAGAGACATCAGGTCCGCACGCTAGCGCCCTGCGCGGACATCGGCGCTCGCTTGAGCGCCCCTGCGGCCTCCAGGGCGGCGTGCGTCTGGCCGACGATGTCCTGCTGTGCGCCCAGCCGCGCCCGCAGGATCGCCTGGGCGAACCCTCTGCGGGTGAAGCGACCGTGCGGAACGACGCCGAGGCGGCGCAGGCCCAGCAGGTAGGCCCCGCCCGGCGCCTCAGGGTCTATCTCCTCGCGCAGCCCCTGCAGCGAGGGTCGCAGCAGCAGCCCGCCGAGCTTGCCGCGCGTCGAGGACGTGGCGGCCTCGCGGATGGCTCCCAGCATCGTCTGGGAGACCCCCTCCATCAGCTTCAGGGCGATGTTCCCGGTCAGGCCGTCGGTCACGATCACGTCCGCCCGGCCCGTGACGACGTCGCCGCCCTCGACGTTGCCGACGTAGTCGAAGGCCTCCAGGCCGTGCGCGGCGCGCTCGGCCAGCTCGGTCCCCGTCTCGACCAGCAGCGCTCCCCCCCGCGCCGCCTCCTCGCCGTTGGAGAGCAGCCCCACGCGGGGGCGCTCGACGCCCAGCACGAGCCGGGCCAGGGCGGCGCCCATGAAGGCGAACTGGATCAGGTGCTCGCGACGGGCCTCCGTGTTGGCGCCCACGTCCAGCAGCGTCACCGGGTGGCCTGGGACCGGCATCGGCAGGGCCAGCGCGGGGCGGTAGATGCCGCGGTCGCGTTTGATGTTGAAGGTGCCCGCGGCCAGGGCGGCGCCCGTGCCTCCCGCGCACACCAGCGCTTGGGCGCGACCCTCCGCGACGGCGCGGGCGGCCATCACGATCGAGGCCTGCGGCGTCGAGCGGGCCGCGCTGACAGGGTCCGCGGCCTTGGCGATCGAGACGGGCGCGTCGATCACCTGCACTCCGTCGGGCATGCCCGTCAGCTCGCCTGCGGGGCCGAACAGCAGCACCCGAGCGCCCTGCTGGGCGGCGAGGGCGGCGCCGGCCGCGACCTCGGCGGGGCCCATGTCGGCGCCGTTGCAGTCGACCGCGACGATCGGGTCACGGTCCGGCGAGGAGGCTGGGGGCGAGCCGGCCCGGCTCACCGGTCGCTAGTGATCGTGATCGTGGTCGTGCTCGTGGTCGTGCGCGCCTGGCGTCACGACCTCACGGCCGCCGTAGGTGCCGCAGACCGGGCAGACGCGGTGCGGGCGACGGGGGCTGTGGCACTGCGGGCACTCGTTCAGGCCCGGGGCCTCGATGCGGTGCTGGGCACGGCGCTTGGCCGTGCGGCTGTGGGATTGCTTTTTCTTGGGGACCGCCATGAGAGCAGGAAGGGTAACAGGACCGGGCGGCTAGCCCCCGGCCCGCCGGCCGACCGGTCAGTCCAGCTTCAGCTCGCGGAGCTTGGCCCAGCGCGGGTCGGGCGCCTGCTCGTGGCGGTGCTCCGGGCCGGCCTCGTTGAGATCCGCGGCGCAGATCGGGCAGAGCCCGGCGCAGTCCTCGCGGCAGAGCACCTTGGCGGGGGCGTTCAGCGCGAAGGCGTCGTGCGCCCAGGCGGCCAGGTCGAGCTTCTCCTCCTCGACGTAGGGGCTCTGCAGCTCCTCCCCTTCGCCGGGGCGGTCGACCTCACGCGCGTCCACCTCGACCAGCGGCGAGGCGTCCTTCAGGCAGCGCATGCATGGTCCCGACAGGGCGGCCGCGAAGCGCAGGTGCAGCGCGTAGCCGCCCCCGATCATGCGTGAGACCTCCAGCGTCGCCGGCACCCGCGCCGGCATCGCCTCGTAGCGCTCGCCTCCCAGCTCCAACGCCTCGATCGGCACCTCGAGCTCCATGTGCCGCCCCTCCCCCGGCGTCAGGCGCAGGGAGGCGAGGTCGAGCTCGGGGGCGAAGGGGGCCATGGCCTCAGGCTAGCGAGGGAGCGAAGCCTCGCGAAGGCCGCGCGGCGGTCTGCTTGACTGCCGCGAATGCCGGCGCGCCAGGGGCAGCGAAGCGAGGGTGCGACGGGCGGCGTGCGCGGCCTGCCGGCGCGTCTGGCGGTCGATCTCTCGCCGCTGCGGGCCTCCCGTGACTTCCGCCTGCTGAGCATCGGCAGCTTCCTGACCGGGCTGGGGACGCAGGCGGCGCTCGTGGCTCTCCCCTACCAGGTCTACGTCCAGACCCGCTCGCCCGCCCTGACCGGCCTGCTCGGCGCGGTCGAGCTCGGCCCGCTGGTCGCGATGTCGCTCTACGGCGGCGCTCTGGCCGACCGCATGGACCGGCGCAGGCTGCTGCTGGTCGACCAGCTGGGGCTCGTGCTCGTCTCCGGCGGGCTGGCGGCGGGCGCCTTCGCGGGCCACCCGCCGCTGCTGGCGCTCTACGTCCTGGCGGGCCTCATGGCCGGCTTCGGGGCCGTCGCGAACGTCGCCGAGACGGCGATGGTGCCCAACCTGGTCGGCCCCGAGCGGCTGCGGCCCGCCCTCGCCCTGAGCTTCGGCATGGCGACGCTGACGGTCGTGGTCGGCCCGGCGCTGGGCGGCGTGACGATCGCGACGGCCGGCCTCGGCGCCACCTACCTGCTGGACGCCGTCAGCTGTCTGGGCCTGGTCGCGGCGCTGGCGCTGATCGCCCCCCAGCATCCGGCGAACGTCGACGAGCACCCCCACGTCCTGCGCTCGATCGCCGAGGGCCTGCGCTTCGTGCGCTCCGAGCGGGCCCTGATGGGCTCCTTCGGCATCGACCTGCTGGCGATGACCTTCGGCATGCCACGCGCGCTCTTCCCCGTCCTGTCCCTGACCGTGTACCACTCGGGTGCGATCGGTACGGGGGCCCTGTTCGCGGCCGCCTCGACGGGCGCCACCGTGGCGGCCTTCGCCAGCGGGTGGCTGTCGCACTCGCGTCGCCTGGGGCGGATCGTGATCGGCGCCGTGCTGTGCTGGGGCGCCGCGGTCGCCCTGGCCGGTCTCGTCGGCGTGCTGTGGCAGGCGATGGTGCTGCTGGCCCTGGCGGGAGCCGCCGACAGCGTCAGCGCCGTGTGCCGCTCCACGATCAACCAGACCGTCACGCCGGACGTCATGCGCGGGCGCATGTCGGCCGTCTTCTCGATGGTCGTCACCGGCGGGCCGCGCCTGGGCGACATCGAGTCGGGCGCCGTCGCGTCGCTGACGACACCGCGCTTCTCGGTGCTGTCGGGAGGCCTGGCCTGCATCGTCTCGGCGTTCGCGCTCGCGCTCGCCTTCCCGGCGCTGGCGCGATTCGACTCCGAGCGGGTGCGCGGGGCGAGCTCCGTCGAGCCCGTCGCGGGCGCTTAGCGTCCGGCGTCGCCGACGGGATCGGCGGCCAGTTCGCGCTTGAGGATCTTGCCCGTGGCGTTGCGCGGCAGCTCGTCCAGGAAGACGACCTCGCGAGGGACCTTGTAGCGGGCCAGGTTCTGCTTCACGTAGGCCTTGACGGCTTCCTCGTCCAGACCCGTGCCGTTGCGGGAGACCACGAAGGCCTTCAGGCGCTGGCCGAACTCGTCGTCGGGCACGCCGACGACGGCCGCCTCTTCGATCTCCTCATGGTCGGAGAGCAGGTCCTCGACCTCGCGGGGGAACACGTTCTCGCCGCCGGAGACGATCATTTCGTCGTCGCGGCCGTCCACGAACAGCCGGCCGGCCTCGTCGAGGTGGCCGACGTCGCCGGTGCTCATGAGCCCGTCGATCATCTCCTTGCCGCCGCCGCCCGTGTAGCCCTCGAACATCAGCTCGTTGGCGACGAAGATGCGCCCGGAGGCGCCCCTGGGAACCTCGTGTCCGTGCTCGTCGAGGAGCTTGACGACGGTGCCCAGCGGCGGCCGGCCGGCCGTGCCGGGGGCCGCCCGCAGGTCGGCCGGTGTCGCGATCGTCGCCCAGGCGACCTCGGTGGAGCCGTAGAGGTTGTAGAGGACGTCCCCGAAGGTGTCCATCGCGCGGACGGCCAGTTCGCCGGGCAGCGCCGACCCGGACAGGGCCACGATGCGCAGGGCGCTGAGGTCGTAGCGGCCGATCGTCTCGGGGCCGAGGTCGACGATCCGCTGCAGCATCACGGGCACGAGGGCGA
The DNA here is from genome assembly GCA_963697795.1 of uncultured Solirubrobacteraceae bacterium. Taxonomy (GTDB): domain Bacteria; phylum Actinomycetota; class Thermoleophilia; order Solirubrobacterales; family Solirubrobacteraceae; genus Palsa-744. Next base: position 501,530 of record OY969097.1, read on the forward strand.
GCGTGCTGGCGCGCATCTGGGCGGCGGCCCGCAGCGTCTCCTCGGGGTCGAACCTGCGGCGCAGGACGAGCGTCGAGGCCAGCGGCAGGGCGAGCGTGAAGTGCGCGAAGCCCCACGAGTGGAACATCGGGGCGGCGATCACGGTTGTCTCGCGGGCCTTCAGGGGAATCTTCGAGAACAGCGCGGCCGTCGGCTCCAGCGAGTCGGGCTGCTTGCGGGTGGCGCCCTTGGGCGTGCCGGTCGTGCCGGAGGTGAGGATGACGACACGACCGCGTTCGGCGGGGGGGCTCAGAGACGAGCTGTCCTGTCCCCGGATCAGCTCCTCGAGAGTGGGGTCGGCCGGTTGCTCCCCCGGCTCGCTCCAGGCTACGAAGCGCTTGCGTGAGGACGCGCCCGGCGCGACGAGCTGCGCGAACTCCTGGTCGTAGACGACAGCGGCGGCCTGCTCGCGGGCGAGCACGTCGGTTATCTGCGGCCCGGCGAAGGCGGTGTTGAGGTAGAGGGCGCTGGCGCCCAGCTTCGAGCATGCGACGGTCGCCTCGATGAAGCCGCGGTGGTTGCGGCACATGATCGCGACGCCGTCCTGTTCGCCGATGCCGGCGGCGGCGAAGGCGCGAGCCAGGGCGTTGGTGCGGGCCTCGACCTCGGCGAAGGTCACGGCGCCCCGCTCGTCGGAGATAGCCAGGCGGTCGGGGTATCGGGCCGCGGCGCCCGCATAGGCTGCCGCCGGCGTCGGGCCCCAGCGGCGCAACGCTGTCAGAGATCTGACTGTCCGGTCGGGTCGGCTGGGGGCGAACATGCCCGTGCCAAGCAGCGTGCGGGCTACGTTCAGCTTGTATTTGGCCGAGTTCGCGTCCACGGGATGACACTACCCCACCGGGCGCCGCCGTTCGCGGGCCGGCCGGGCAGCTTCTGGTCGGTCGCCTCAGGCGACCTCTGCGGGCTCGTCCTTGCCCTGCAGCCGCTCGCGTCCGCGCTGGACGGCGGCGATGAACTTCGAGAGGTTCACCTCGAGCGTGTTGAGGATCTCGTCGGCGTAGTCCTCGGCGCCCAGGCGGATCTCGCGCTCGCGGGCGCGGGCGTCCTCGATGATGTCCTCGGCGGCGCGCTCGGCCTGCTTGGTGACCTCCTCCTCGCCGACCAGGCGCTCCTGGCGCTCACGGGCGTCCTTGATGATGCGCTCGGCCTCCTTCTTGGCCTCGGCGAGCATCTCCTGACGCTCCTTGACGATCCAGCGGGCCTGCTTGATCTCCTCGGGGATCGTCGCCCGCATCTGGTCGAGGATGTCGTAGATCTCCTCCTTGTCGACCCGGACCTGGTCGGTCAGCGGCACGGGCTTGGCGTTGTGCACCAAGTCGTCGAGCTTGTCTATGAGAACGAGGACATCCATTTTGGGGCACCTCCGCGAAGCCTGTACGGCCCGCGTATCGCATGTTGGTTCGTCAGCGCTGCAGTTGTTCCTGCAAGCGTCCGGCTACCTCCTCGGGGACGAGATCGTCGATCTTGCCTCCGAAGGTGGCCAGCTCCTTGACGCCGCTGGATGAAAGAAAACTGTACTGCGGGCTGGCCATCAGGTACACGGACTCGATCGTCGGGTCCTGTCTGCGGTTGAGCTGGTTCATCTCCAGCTCGTACTCGAAGTCGGAGATCGCGCGCAGTCCCTTGACGATCGCCCGGGCCCCCTGCTCGCGGGCGAAGTCCACGACGAGGGTCGAGAAGGGCTCGACGCGTACGTTGCCCATGTCCGCCGTGGCGCGCTGGACGAAGCCGACCCGGTCCTCGATGCCGAAGATGGCGTTGCTCTTGCGCACGGAGCGGTTGACGACGGCCACGACGACTTCGTCGTACAGGCCGGCGGCGCGCCTGATCACGTCCAGGTGACCGTTGGTGACGGGGTCGTAGCTGCCGGGGCAGATTGCTATCGCGCGGTCTGATCGGGGCATGTGCAGGTGTGGATTGTGATGGAAGTGTCTCCGTAGCGCCGTTCGGTCGCGATCGGCAGCTCGATGCGAAGCGGGTTGCGGCTGTCGCTCTCGGCGATCACGCGCGCCCGGGGCGTCATCAGCGCGGGCAGCCGGGCCGACAGCTCCGGCCCCCAGCGATCCGCCTCGCCGTAGGGGGGGTCGATGAAGATCAGATCGTATGCCTCGCCGCGCTCGCAGGCGCTGCGGAGCACCCCAGCGGCGTTGGCGCGGCGCAGCTCGGCCTGCTCGGGGGCGATCGTCAGCTCCGCCAGGTTCGCCGCCAGGACGCGGGCGGCACGCTCGTCGCGCTCGACGAAGACGGCGCGGGCGGCGCCTCGCGAGAGGGCCTCGATGCCGAGCGCGCCGGTGCCGGCGAAGAGGTCCAGGGCGCTCTGCCCCGCGACGTCCCCCAGCATCGAGAAGAGCGCCTCGCGAACCCGGTCCGAGGTCGGCCTCGTGCCGCGGCCGGCGGGCGCACGCAGGCGCCTGCCACGAAGCTCTCCGGCGATGACCCGCACCTCACCACCGTAGCGGCCGCTCAGCCGGCGATCGGATCGGCTGCCTGCTCGCCGTAGCGCAGGCGCAGCTCCTCGGCCAGCAGGAGGTGCTCGGGGAGGGCGAGGTCGGGGTCCGCGGCGATCGTTGCCTCGGCCTGGCTGCGGGCGAGCTCCAGCAGCGCCCCGTCCTCTGGGAGCCGCGCGACCCTGAACTGCCCAACCCCTGACTGGCGCGTCCCGGCCAGGTCCCCCTGACTGCGCAGGGCCAGGTCCACGTCGGCCAGCTCGAAGCCGTCGCTGTGCCGGGCCAGGGCACGCAGGCGCGCGGCGCCGGGAGGCCCGACCAGGTAGCAGCGACCGCCGTGCTCGCCCCGGCCGACCCGTCCTCTCAGCTGGTGCAGCTGGCTGATCCCGAACCGCTCGGCGTTCTCGATCAGCATGACGGTCGCGTTGGGCACGTCGATGCCGACCTCGATGACGGTCGTGGCGACGAGCACCTGGGCTGCGCCCGAGGCGAAGGACTCCATCGCCTGCTGCTTCTCGGCCGGGCGCATGGCGCCGTGCAGCAGGGCCAGCTCGAAGCCAGCCAGCTCGCCCTGGCGCAGCCTGCTCAGCTCGGCGGTGGCGGCCCGCAGCGCGGCACGGCCGTCGGCCCCGGCGAGCGCGACGGCGGCGGCGTCGCCCTGCTCGTCCTGCTCCTCGATCAGGGGGCAGACGACGAAGGCCTGGCGCCCCCGTGCCAGCTCGCCGCGCAGGTGCTCGTAGGCCTCTGCTCGCTCCGACTCCCCGCCGACGACGCTGGTGAGGATCGGACGCCTGCCGCTCGGCAGCTCGCGCAGCGACGTCGTCTCGAGGTCCCCGTAGCGGGACAGGGCCAGCGTGCGCGGGATCGGCGTGGCCGTCATGTGCAGAGTGTGCGGCGAGGACTCGCCGGGTGTGCCGCCGCCGAGCGCCTCGCGCTGGCGGACGCCGAAGCGGTGCTGCTCGTCGATGACGGCCACCGCCAGATCCCTGAAGACGACGTCGGGCTCGATCAGGGCATGGGTGCCGACGACGAGCGACAGCTCCCCGCTGGCCAGCCGGGCGAGCGTCTCGGAGCGCCTGCGGGCCCCGCTGGACCCCGTCAGCAGGGCCGCGCTGACGGACTCCCCGCCCAGCAGCCGCTGGATCGTCGCGAAGTGCTGTTCGGCCAGGGTCTCGGTGGGCGCCATCAGGGCCGCCTGGCGTCCGTGCTCGACGGCCCTGAGCATGGCGTGCAGGGCCACGACGGTCTTGCCGCTGCCGACCTCCCCCATCAGCAGCCGCTGCATCGGGCGCTCCCGGGCCAGGTCGGCGTCGATCTGCGCGATCGCCCGCAGCTGGTCCCCGGTCGGCGCGAACGGCAGCTCCCGCTCCAGCCAGCGCCTGGTCAGGCTCGGGTCCTCCTTCAGAGCGGGCGCGCCGCCGAGGGCCTGGCGGCGGGCACGGCGGCGCAGGAACAGCAGCTGGGTCAGCAGCAGCTCCTCGTAGGCAAGGCGGGCGCGCCCCCGCTCAGGGTCCCGCTCGTCGCGGGGGAAGTGCATGCAGCCGAGCGCCGCGGCCCTGTCGGGTTGCCCGGCGCCGGCGCGAAGCCGGCCGGGCAGGAACTCCACGACGTCCCCCAGGGCGGCCCGATGGGCCTGGACGAGCGTCAGGATCTGCGTGGAGGTGACGCCCTCGGCGGCCGGGTAGTGGGCCACGGACCCCTCGGCTCCAGCCGGCTCGCCCCCGCTTGCGGCGTCTGCCGGGGCGTGGTGTGCGACGCCGAAGCGTCCGCGCCCGCCGGCCTTGCCGTGCAGCAGCAGGACGGTCCCCGGCGGGTATCGCTCGACCAGCCAGGGTTGGTTGAAGAAGGTCGCCCGCATCGCGCCCGTGCCGTCGAAGACGACCGCTTCCACGAGCGGGCGCATGCCTCGCCGCCGGACGGGCCTGGCCGCGATGGCGCGGACCGTGACGGCGACGGTAGCCTGCTCGCCGGGCCGCAGGGCCGCGACCGTGCGGGCCTCGCGGCGGTCGGCAGGCAGATGCTCGAGCAGCTCGCCGACGCTCTGCAGCCCCAGCGTCCGCAGACCAGCGGCAACGCGCTTGCCCGTCACCTCCAGCGGCTCGGAGAGCACGGACGGCCGCGGCCGGCTAGGGGCGACCGCGAGCAGCTCCTCACGACCCGGCGAGGGCCCGCCCGCGAAGGCTGCGGGCGCCGGCGCGAGGCTCTCGCCTCCGGGCGGACTCGACGGCAGATCGCCGGGCGCGCTCATGACGTCGGCCGCTGTCGAAGTGCTGGGCGCTGTGACCGGCATGGCCAGGCCATGATGATCGCGGCAGCAGTCGTAAGGGCCGTGGGCCCGCTCTACTCGGCCGCCAGCAGCCACCAGTAGGCGGGCTGACCGCCCTGGCGTAGCTCCAGCTCGATCGAGCCGTCGGTCATGCCCTCGAGCTCTCCAAGCCCCAGCGGCGTGTCGGCGCCGGCCAGGACGGTGATCAGCTCCGGCGGCCCGTCGCCGTTGTTGGGCTCCGACAGCGCGTGGACGACTGCCTGCAGGGTCTCCCGGGGATCTCCCCAGGCCAGCATCTCCTCGCCGACGAAGCCGACGGCCTCGCCACGGGAAAAGCGTCCCTGCGCGTCGTCGCGGGCGGCCTGCGCGACGGCGCCGGTGCGAACGTCCGCCAGGGCCTCCGTGAGGGCCTGCTCGTTCTCCTCGACGGAGCGCTCCGGCGCGAAGGCGACGGCGGCTGCCAGGCCCGCCTGCTGGCTGGTGCTGAGCACGACCGCGACCTGCTTGTCGGAGAGGCGGGCGGCGTGCTCGGCGGCCATCTTCACGTTCGCGCTGTTGGCCAGCACGACGACCTCCTCGGCGGGCACGTCGTGGATGCCGGCCAGCAGGTCGTAGGTGGAGGGATTCATCGTCGGACCCCCGTCCAGGGTATGCACGCCAAGCTCGTGGAACATGGCGCGAAGGCCATCGCCGCTGACGACTGCGACGGCTCCGCAGCGGGCCTGCGCGCTGCCGGGGGCGGGGCGAAAGCCGTTGGCCGAAGACCCGGCGCCGGCGGCGCCCTCCTCCGCCAGGCGACCCTCGCGCTCTGCCACCTGCACGTGCATGTCGGCCACGTCCAGGCGGGAGACCTCCCCCGCCTCCGCGAACAGCGCCGTCGCCCGCTCGGGCTCGTCGGTGTGCAGGTGCACCTTCAGGGTCGTCTCGTCGCCGACGACGAGCACGGAGTCGCCCAGCTGTTCGAGCGCCTCCACGAAGGCGGCTGGGCTGAGCCCGCCGCCGGTCACGGCGAAGTTGGTGCAGAAGCGGTAGGTGCTGGAACTGTGCTCGGGATGGGTTATGCGAGCCGGCGCATGGTGGTCGAGGTCGGGCGGGTCTTCGCCGCGCAACGCCGCGACAACCCCGGCGAAGATGATCGTCAGGCCGTACCCGCCGGCGTCCACGACGCCCGCCTCGCGCAGGGCGGCCAGCATCTCGGGGCCGCGCTTGACGGAGTCCTGGCCGGCGTTGACGGCGCTCTCCAGGACGGCTGCGATGACGTCGTCCTGCTGCTTGGGCGCCGTGCCCGGACCCAGCCGCGGGTTCTCGGGCGTGTGGGCGACGTCGCTGGCGATGCGGTGGGCCATCTCGCGAGCCACTGTCAGGATCGTCCCCTCGGCCGGGTCGCGCACGGAGGAGTAGGCGCGGTCGGCCGCGTTGGCCAGCGCCGCGCCGATCAGGGTCGCGTCGATCAGCTGTCCGGGCCGCGAGACGAGCTCCTCGGCCGCCCCGCGGATCAGCTGCGAGAGGATCACCCCGGAGTTGCCGCGCGCACCCAGCAGCGCTGCCCGCGCCACCGACTGCACGATCTCCTCGCGCCCAATCTCGTCGATCGTGCGCTCCTCGTCATTCCCTTGCAGGCGGTCGAGCTCCTCCAGCACGGCCCGCAGCGTCAGGGCCATGTTGTCGCCCGTGTCGCCGTCGGCGACGGGGAACACGTTGAGGTCGTTGACCTCCTGCCGGCGCGATTCCAGGTGGGCGAGCGCCCCCGCCACGGCCGCCCGAAAGCGGACCAGGTTCGTATCTGTCACGCGGACACCTTAGTAACACCTGCCGCCAAACTGCTGCGGGACTGGCCGCAAAGAGGGATCAGAGGAGGCGTCTTCTGCTGCAACGCTCGTAAGCTGACCGTTCGCCGAGACTGCCGCCACCCCGCCAGCGCTCTATTTGCGCAGGTAGCCCGCCCGACGAAGCTCGCTGCCGGCGGTTCGGATTTCAGCGCCGGAGCTGGACAGCGTGCGAGCGTATTTGACCGTCTTGTGCCTCGCGTTGTCCAGGGCCACTCGATTCTGCTCCAGGGTACGACCGATCTTCCTCTGGTCGCTCTCCACCTTCTGACGGTCCTCCGGCGTCATCTACTTCCTCTCTTTTCTGGCTTCGATTCTATCGATGTGACCAAGAAGCGCACCGATATGGCCATTCGCCTCGGCAAGTCTCTGATCGCTCGCGAGAAGCCGGCCTTCCAGATCCTCGATCGTTGTCAGAGCATCCTGGAGGTCGGCTTGTACAGCCTCGGCACCACGCTCCAAGCGCGCGATCGGATCGGACGCCTTGAAAGGCCCCAGCTCTGAGAGCCAACGCCGCCCGAGGATCAGGCCGACTACTGAGACGACGACGTAGCCGGCGGCAAACATCACCGCAATCCGGACAGACAGGAGCACGATACGGCTGAGAAAGATGTCGTCTACAAACGAGGGGTTCCTCGGCACCGGGATCCTGTGTGGATAGACACCGACGATGGCGAACACCACGCCCACGCCGAGCGCGGCAAGAACCGCGATGGCGGAGATCCTCCTCGCAACATCGGGCTCTTCGGTCGCGTCCTTGCCTGCCTCATCCGGGCCATCGGTCACCGTCTAACTTCTAGAACCAGCTGCGGATGGCTGAGCAAAACCGGACAGCCCGCAACACTGTGGACGGCCGCGACCGAGGACGCCGTATGGCGCCGCCTATCGGCCCTACAGGGCCTTGGTGACCTTGCCGGCTTTGAGGCAGCGCGTGCAGACGTACACGCGCTTGGGCGCGGACCCGACGAGGATCCTGACCTTCTGCAGGTTGGGGTCGAAGCGCCGCTTGGTTGCGACCATGGAGTGGCTGCGGCTCTGGCCGAAAGCCGGTCCCTTGCCGCAGCTGTGGCATACCTTGGACATTGGACGGAGCAGTCTAGCCGCTTGCGAGGGCTGCCCGCAGCGTGGCCATGCGCATGACGGCCTCGGCGGCGTGGCGGCCCTGGTCGCGCTTGCCGCCGCCAGAGCGCGCCAGGGCCTGCTCCATGGTGTTGCAGGTCAGTACGCCGAAGGCGCAGGGCACGCCCGTGCGCAAGGTCACGTCCATGATCCCGCGGGCCGCCTCTGCGCAGACGAAGTCGTAGTGGTCGGTCTCGCCGCGGATGACCGCACCCAGACAGGCGACTCCCGCGAAGCGTCCCGAGCCGGCCGCGTAGGAGGCCGCGATCGGCAGCTCGTAGGCGCCGGGGACGTCGATCACCTCGACCTGGTCGTGGCCGGCCTCGCCGAAGGCCCCCATGGCGCCGTGCACGAGCCTCTCTGCCAGGTCCTCGTAGAAGCGGGCCACCGCGATCGCGTAGCGCCCGCTCACAGTGCTTCTCCCCCCTCCTGCTCGCGGCCCGCTCCCCGCAGCATCTCCGCATCGAGGTTCAGGCCCTGGTGGTGCAGCGTGTGGCCCATGCGCTGGGCCTTCGTGCGCAGGTAGGCCTCGTTGTGCTCGTTGGGGGCGTGCTCGATCGGGATCTGGTCGGAGACGGACAGGCCGTAGCCCTCGAGGCCCCTAATCTTCTTGGGGTTGTTGGTCAGGATCCTGATCGAGGACAGGCCCAGGTCGACGAGGATCTGGGCGCCGATGCCGTAGTCGCGCAGGTCCGCCGGCAGGCCCAGGCGCTCGTTGGCTTCGACCGTGTCCAGGCCCTGCTCCTGCAGGCGGTAGGCCTTCAGCTTGTTGAGCAGCCCGATCCCGCGCCCCTCCTGGGAGAGGTACAGCAGGACGCCACGCCCCTCTCTCTCGATCATCGAAAGAGCCGATTCGAGCTGCTCGCCGCAGTCGCAGCGCAGGGAGTGGAAGACGTCGCCCGTCAGGCACTCCGAGTGCACCCGCACGAGCACGTCGTCCTCGCCCGACACCTCGCCCTTGACCAGCGCCACGTGGTGCTTGTCGTCGATCAGCGAGCGGTAGCCGACCGCGTCGAACTCGCCGAAGGTCGTCGGCAGGCGGGTCGAGACGACCCGTTCCACGAGCTTGTCGTGGCGGCGGCGGTAGGCGATCAGGTCCGCCACCGTGATCATCGACAGCTCGTGGCGGGCGCAGTACTCGCTCAGTTCCGGCACCCGCGCCATCGTGCCGTCGTCGTTCATGACCTCGCAGATGACGCCGGCCGGGTTCAGGCCCGCCAGGCGCGCCAGGTCGACTGCCGCCTCCGTCTGCCCCGCCCGCTCCAGCACGCCGCCGGGGCGGCTCTTCAGCGGGAACACGTGGCCCGGCTGGACGAGGTCGCGGGGGCGGCTCTCGGGGTCGATCGCGACCTGGATCGTGTGGGCGCGGTCGTGGGCTGAGATGCCCGTCGTGACGCCGTCGCGGGCCTCGACCGAGACTGTGAAGGGGGTTTCGAAGGGCGACTCGTTCTTGGCCGCCATCAGGTCCAGGCCGAGCTCGTCGCAGCGCTCCGGGGTCAGCGACAGGCAGATCAGGCCCCTGCCCTCCTTGGCCATGAAGTTGATCGCCTCCGGCGTGGCGAACTGGGCGGCCATCGTCAGGTCGCCCTCGTTCTCGCGGTCCTCGTCGTCGCAGACGACGACCATCTTGCCCTGCCTGATGTCCTCGATCGCCTGCTCGATCGTGGCAAAGGCGGTGTGGGTCGTGGCGCTCATGTTCTCGCTCCGATCAGTCGCTCTAGGTGCTTGGCGAGCACGTCAACCTCGATGTTCACCTGTCTCCCCTCGCGAGCCTCCCCCAAGTTCGTCCGCTGCAGCGTCTCCGGGATCAGCGAGACCGAGAAGCCGTCGTCGCGCAGCTCGCTGATCGTCAGGCTGACGCCGTCGAGGGCGACGGAGCCCTTGGCCACCATGTAGCGGCACAGCTCCGGGTCGACCTCGACGTCCAGGACGCGCGAGAAGCCCTCCTCGCGTACCTGTGTGACGACGCCCGTGCCGTCGACGTGGCCCTGCACGACGTGTCCGCCGAGGCGGTCGCCCGCCCGCAGCGCCAGCTCCAGGTTCACCGGCGAGCCGGCCTGCAGGGCGCCCAGCGAGGAGCGCCGCAGCGTCTCCGCCATCGCCTGGGCGCTGAAGCCGCCCGGGTGCACGGCCGTCGCCGTCAGGCACACGCCGTTGACCGCCACCGAGTCGCCCACCGCCAGCTCGCCGGCGAGGTCCGTCGCGATCGCGATCGTCGTGCCGTCGGCGTCGGCTTGCAGCCGCTCCACGCTGCCGAGGCCGGCTATCAGGCCCGTGAACACGTCACCACTCTCGCAGGCGGGCGGAGATCAGCACGTCCTCGCCCACCCGGTTGCAGCTCATCGTCAGCGCCCGCAGGGCCTCGGAGATGCGCTCCACCCCTTCGCCCTCCAGTGGGTCGCGGGCGGCGCTGCCGCCCAGCAGCATCGGTGCCAGGAACAGCCTGATTTCGTCTATCTCCCCGGCGTCCAGGAAGGCGCCCGCCAGGTGCGGGCCGCCCTCCAGCAGGATCGAGCAGACGCCCATGCCGCCCAGCTGGTCGAGCCCGGAGCGCACCCTCGCCGGCTCGTTTTCGCCGGTCGCCACGATCACCTGCACGCCGGCCGCCTCCAGCGTGTCCACGTCCGCCCTTGCCGCCGCCCGCGACACGACGACCGTCAGGGGCACCTCGGCCGCCGCCGCCAGCAGCCGGGAGCTCGCCGGCAGGCGCGCAAGGGAGTCGAACACGACCCTGCGGGGCTGCTCCCCGGGCTCCGCCGGCAGGCCGTGTGGCCGTGCCGTCAGCTGTGGGTCGTCGGCCAGCGCCGTGCCGATCCCGACGACGACAGCGTCCACCGAGGCCCGCCACTGATGGGCCAGGTCGCGGCTCTCCTCGCCGCTGATCCACTGCGAGTCGCCCGTGCGGGTCGCGACCTTGCCGTCCAGCGTCATGGCCGACTTGAACAGGACCCACGGGCGGCCCGTGCGGGCGTGCTTGCGAAAGGCCTGGTTGAGCAGGCGCGCCTGGGCCGCGACCTCGCCCTCCGCCACGACGACCTCCACGCCCTCGTCCCGCAGGATCCCCAGCCCCCGTCCCGAGGCCTTCTCGGTGGGGTCGTCGGAGGCCACCACGACCCGGCGGATACCCGCCTGCAGGATCGCCTCCGTGCAGGGCGGTGTCTTGCCCTCGTGGCAGCAGGGCTCCAGCGACACGTACAGGGTCGCCGTCGAGAGGTCCGCCAGGCCGCAGGCCTCGATCGCGTTGACCTCCGCGTGGGCGCCGCCGTAGCGCTGGTGCCAGCCCTCCCCCAGCACCTTGCCGTTGCTGGCCACGACCGCCCCCACGACGGGGTTGGGCTTGACCGCGCCCGCGCCCCTGCCCGCCAACTCGATCGCGCGGCGCAGGTGCTCGAGGTCTGTCTCGGTGCAGGTGGTCATATCTCTGTCAGCCAGGATAACCCTGGCCGCGCGGCCAGCCCTCCCTGGCTCAGGCCCTGCAGCGGCCGCCGTGCAGCCTGTACACCGTCATCGCCGGGCCCGGACGCGCGTAGGCCAGCGGGTAGTAGTCGAAGCTCCAGTCGAAGTTGAACGCGACGGGGCCGTTGCCGGCGCGGTAGGGCGATGCCCTGTAGAGGACCGTCCCCTGTTCGGCCAGGGCCCGGTAGTAGGCCAGCGCTCGCGGCACCGCCGACGGGTCGGCCTGAGCCCGCCCGGACTCCGTCGAGCCCGTGATCACCCAGCAGTAGCCCTTGCGCTCGTACAGGCCGATCAGGGCCGGGCCCAGCGTGCGCTCGTAGTCCTCGACGCCCAGTTTGCGTTTGGCCGCTTCGTCGACTTCGCCGGCCGCGTTCAGGTAGGTGTATTCGGAGGCCCACTTGCACCAGCGGACGTCCCTGTAGGGGGGGCAGTGCTCGGATCCGGGGGCGCCCGGCGGTTCGTGGGCCCACTGCGCCGGGGAGACCGGCTCGGCGACGATCCTGGCGCCCGCCGGGACGTTCGCCAGCAGCCACCTGCGCGTCAGCGTGCGCGTGTCCGTGCGCGACAGGACGATCCCCGAGTGCACGCTGTACACGAGTCCCTGACCGAGCACCGCCAGGACGAGCAGACCCGCGATCGCGCCCTTCACCGCATATCCCCCGAGCGCTCCCGGGCGAGGGCCTTTGGGCGGCCGTGGACCGTCCGCCCCCGGTCCGGACGGCGTGAGGCGGCGCTCGGCGATCGTGGCCAGCCAGACCGTGAAGAACGCCGCCAGCAGGCACAGCAGCGGCAGGATCGGCATCAGCCAGCGCCCGAAATAGCGCCCCTCCGTGCCCATGAAGGCCAGGAACACCAGCGGCGCGGGCACGAGCCACAGCCCGGCACGCCTGTCGCTGCGCCAGATCGCCGCGGCCCCCGCCAGCGCAGCCAGCGCCGGCACCCAGCCGAGGCCCCACGTCAACGACCACAGGTAGTAGGCCAGGCCGCCGTCTTTGGGCGCCCCCAGCTTGCCTTGGGATTCGGCCGACAGCGTCGACTGGTGGACCAGTTCCGCATGGAAGCTGTGGTAGTCCAGCAGCGCGTAGGGGTTGGCGATCGCGAAGGCCGCCGCCCCGCTCAGCACGAACAGGGCCAGGCCGGCCAGGGACTCCATGCGCGAGCGGCGCTCCAACCAGCCGCACACGAGGGCGACGGCGTAGGGGATCACGACGATCCCGGCCGTGTACTTGGTCGCACAGGCCAGGCCGATGCCGATCCCGGCCAGCAGGTGATCGTGCAGCCTGCCCTTGCGCAGGACGCCGGCGCTGCCCAGCAGCGACAGCGTCAGCGGCGCCAGCGTCGGCACGTCGTTGAGCGCCAGGTGGGCGTAGAAGACGGGCAGGAAGGCGACCGCCAGTACGGCCGCCGCCAGCAGCCCCACGCCGCGTGAGAACAGCCGCGCCCCGGTCAGGTAGAGCAGCCACAGGGCCAGCGTCCCCAGCAGCGCCGAGACGACCCTGGCCAGCGTGTAGACGCTCGTCGGGTCGGTCAGGTAGGCGTGCACGACAGCATGGCCGCCGCCGTAGTAGAGGCCGAAGACGAAGTGCAGCAGGTACGTGTAGGCGGGCGGGTTGGCGAAGTAGTGCGGGTTGAGCGTGCCTTCTTCGAACATCCGCACCGCGTGGGGCACGAAGTGGTCGTTCTCGTCGGTGTTGTAGACGTAGGGCAGGCCCTGCTGGACGCCCCACAGCCGCAGCCCCAGGCCGCCGGCCAGGACGAGCGCCAGGCCCGGCCACACCAGCCGCCGCGAGCCGCCCCCTTCAGCAGTTGGCATAGACCGCGTAGTAGCGGTTGGAGAAGATCCGTTTGAAGCCGGTCAGGGGCACCTGGTCGCGGACGTCGTCGCCGACGTCGACGACGGCCTCGTAGAAGATCGCGCTGCCCAACGGATAGACGGCGACGGAGCCGGCCTTGATGCGTTCTTCCAGGTGGGGCGAGCCCTTCAGGGCGTCGGCCCGGGCCTGGCTGCGGGCGACGATGTCGTGCTGGCCGACGCTGTCCAGGATCCAGCGGGCATCGGGGATCAGCTTGTTGTCGGGCAGCGACAGCAGCGGGCAGCGGCGCAGCTGCCCGGCCACCGCGGGGTCCCGCAGCGCATCGGCCAGGCCGGCGTGGAATTCCTCGTGGTAGGCCAGCGTGTTGCCCAGGCTCGACAGGCTCAGCGTCGTGGCCGCCGAGTAGCCGCCGTAGAGGATCAGCGCGCTCGCGCCCGCGATCCACACCCGCCGCAGCAGCGAGCCCCTCTCCAGCATCGCCCAGCCGCCCAGCGAGACGGCGCAGAACAGCAGCAGCATCATCGCGCCGCCCAGCAGGTAGCGGTCGATCACCGAGGCGCCGCCCGCTCCCTCCAGCACGAACACCAGGTACAGCAGCACGGTCGCCCCCAGCGGGACGACGGTGCGGCGGGGGGCGATCCAGATCGCCAGCGGGATGCCGGCCAGGGCGCCCAGCATCACCGGCAGCTTGTCGATCCTCTCCGAGAACGTCCACACCGAGGAGACGACAGCCGAGATCCCCTGCGTCCTTTCCAGTTCCTGGGCCAGCCCCGCCGTCGCCGTCAGCGAGTACAGGGGGTTGCCCGTCACGATCGCGTCCAGGGCCACCCAGATCAGCGGCGCGCTCGCGACCATCGCCGCTCGCGCCAGGCGCGTCCTGATGCTCGCGCCGGGCCAGCACCACAGCCAGTAGACGCCGCTCAGGACCCATGCGTCGGGGCGCAGCAGGCCGGCCGCCGCCAGCGCCACGAGCACCGCCGTCCCGCGCCGGGGCCTTCGCACCTCCAGCGCGATCGCCCACACGATCAGGGCCATGTAGGAGATGTCCAGATAGCCCTGGGCGGCCAGGTTCTCGACGAAGAAGCGGCTCAGCAGCAGCAGCGCCGCCAGCACGCCCACGACGGGGCCGTAGCAAAGCCTGCCCAGCTCGTACAGGCCCGACACCGCCGCCACGAAGGACAGGATCGAGCCGAGCACCATCATGCGCGCGCCGCCGTCGCCGAAGATCGAGCAGAGCATCCCGAAGGCGATCGCCAGCGGGTGCTCGGTCGGGCCCCTGTAGACGCGGAAGTCGGGCAGGTGCAGGTGCAGCAGGTCCCGCCCCCACAGCAGGGCGTAGAAGGAGTCGTAGGTCGGGTAGGTCGGGAAGGCGAGGTAGCCGACCAGCGCCGCCACGCACATGACCAGCAGGGCGACGCCTGCCCAGCCGCCGGGCAGGCGCGCGGGCAGGCGCCCCGCCGTCAGCGGGCCCGGCAGCGGCCGGGTGGGGATCGCGGTCTCCATCCAGGCCCTACTGCACGGCCTGGTGCCGTCGGGGTGGTGTCCGGCTGTGCAGGAGCTTGGTGTCGACCATCTAGTCTTGGCAGCAGCGGCTCTCGCGCCGCGCGAGCGCTCACCGCCAGGACCGTGAGGGCGCTTTGGGATACTGCCGGGAGCCAAGTCTAGGCAAATCGACGGCCATGAAGCTCATCATCCAGATCCCCTGTTACAACGAGGCGGAGCAGCTGCCCCAGACGCTCGCCGACCTCCCCCGCGAGGTCGCGGGCTTCGACGTCGTGGAGTGGCTCGTGATCGACGACGGCTCGACCGACGAGACGGTCGCCGTGGCGCGCGCCCACGGCGTCGACCACCTCGTGCGCCTGACCAACAACAAGGGGCTGGCCGCGGGCTTCCAGGCCGGCATCGACACGGCCCTGAAGCTGGGCGCCGACGTGATCGTCAACACCGACGCCGACAACCAGTACTACGGCCCCGACGTGGCCCGCCTGGTGGGGCCGATCCTGGCCGGTGACGCCGACATGGTCGTGGGCGACCGCGAAGTCTCCGGCATCGAGCACTTCTCGCCCCTGAAGAAGACCCTGCAGCGCCTGGGCTCCTGGGTCGTACGCCAGGCCTCCTCGACCACCGTGCCCGACACCACCTCGGGCTTTCGCGCCTACAACCGCGAGGCCGCGATCCAGATGATGGTCGTCTCGAAGTTCACCTACACCCTGGAGACGATCATCCAGGCGGGCAAGATGCTCGTCGCCGTCGACCACGTCCCGGTCCGCACCAACCCCAAGACGCGCGAGTCGCGGCTGTTCCCCTCGATGAGCGCCTACGTCCGGCGCAACGCCGTCTCGATCTTCCGCATCTACGCCCAGTACGAGCCGCTGCGGGTCTTCTGGAGCCTGGCCCTGCTGATCGGGCTGGCCGCCGTGGGGGTCTGGATCCGCTTCGCCGTGGCCTACGCCGAAGGCAACGGCAAGGGCCACGTGCAGTCGCTGATCCTCGGCGCCGTCCTGTTCATCGCCGCCGTCGTGCTGTGGGCCCTCGGCGTGATCGGCGACCTGCTGGCCGCCCAGCGGGTCATGACCCAGCGCACCTTCGAGCGGATCAGGCGCATCGAGTTGCAGGTCGGAGTCGCGCCCTCCCACTACGAACCGGGTGCCCCGGGCGGCGAGCCCGCCAAGGAGCTGCGCGAGGAGGTCGTGCGCCTGTGAGCAACGTCACCGTCTCAAGCGAAGGCGTCGTCACCGGCAACACCTACGACAAGTACGGCTCCACCAACCCTCTCGTCAGGCGCATGATGGCCGGCTTCGAGCGCGACCTGCAGGAGCTCTTCGAGCGGGCCGCCCCCTCCTCCGTGCTGGACGTCGGCTGCGGCGAGGGCGTGCTCGTGCACAGCTGGGCCCGGCAGCGCCCCGACGGGCGCTTCGTCGGCATCGACCTGGAGGAGGAGTCGATCCAGGCCGGCTGGGAGCAGCGGCGGGCGCCCAACCTCGACTACCGGGTCATGCGCGCCGAGAACCTGCCCTTCGCCGAGAACGAGTTCGACCTGGCCAGCGCCGTCGAGGTGCTCGAGCACGTCCCCGACCCCCGGCACACCCTGGCCGAGATGGCCCGCTGCGCCAAGGACCACCTGCTCGTCTCCGTGCCGCGCGAGCCGCTGTGGCGGGGGCTGAACATGGCCCGGGGGGCCTACCTGAGCGACCTCGGCAACACGCCGGGGCACCTCAACCACTGGTCGCGGCGGGCCTTCGTGCGCCTGCTCTCCGGCTACGGGCACGTCGCCGAGGTGCGCTCGCCGTTCCCTTGGACGATGCTGCTCGTCCGCCTGTAGATGACCCCCGACGCGGTCGTGAGCCGCCGCTCCTACGCCAGCGGCGCCCGCATCCTCTCGATCGGCATCGCCTCGACGGGGCTGCTGACCTTCGCCTACTTCTCGATCGCCAGCCACGTCCTCAGCGGGGCGGCGGCCAAGCGCGTGGACCTGCTGTGGTCGGTCATGTTCGTGATCATCTCGGTGATCTACCGGCCGATCGAACAGCTGCTCTCGCGGACGATCGCGGGACGGCGGGCCAGGGGACACGAGCGGCACTCCCTGCGCGTGCCGATGACGATCCAGGCCGGCTTCGCGCTGGCCTTCCTGATCCTCGCCCTGGCCCTGCGCGGCGAGCTGCTGAAGGTCTTCGACCACAGGGAATCCCTCTATCTGGTCCTCGTCGTCGGCACGCTCGCCTACGCCGCCAGCTACTTCGCCCGCGGCTGGCTGGCCGGTCACGAGCGCTTCGGCCTGTTCGGCGGGCTGGTGCTGATGGAGTCCACCTCCCGCATCTGCTTCGCCCTGGCCGTCGCCGTGGGGATCTCCAGCGGCGAGACCGCCGTCGCCCTGGGCATCGCCGCCGCGCCCTTCGTCTCGCTCGTCGTCGTGCCGCTGGCATTCGCCCGTCAGGCCGGCGAGCGCGGGGCAGGGGCAGACGAGCACGCCTCGCATCTGGACGAAGCTCTCACCGGCCCCATCACCGTCGACGAGGCCGACGCGGCACTCGCCGGACCGGGCACGGAGGGGGTCCAGGAGACCGCTGCCCACGACGACCTGTCGCTGCGCCGGGGCGGCGGCTTCGCCGTGTGGGTGTCGGGGATCATGCTGTCCGAGCAGACCCTGCTGAACGCGGCCGTGCTGACCGTCGATGCGACCTCCAAGAACGCCAGCCTGGCCGGGATCGTCTTCAACGTGCTGCTGATCGCCCGCGCCCCCCTGCAGCTCTTCCAGGCCATCCAGACCTCCCTGCTGCCGCACCTGACGGGCCTCGAGGCGACCGAGGGGCACGACTCCTTCGCCCGCGCCATCCGCATCACCGTGCTTGCCATCGCCGGCTTCGCCGCCTGCGTGGCGCTGGGGCTGCTCGTGATCGGGCCGTTCGTCATGCGCCACGTCCTGTTCGGCCAGCAATACGCCTACAACGCCGTCGGGCTCGCCCTGATCGGCGTCGGCATGGGCCTGCACCTGACCTCCGGCGCCCTCAACCAGGCCGCCCTGGCCCGCGATCGAGCCCGCAGCGCAGCCGCCTGCTGGGCCCTGGCCGCCGTCGTCTTCGTCGTCTGGATGGTGCTGCCCGTCCTGCACGACGAGGTTCTGCGCTGCGAGATCGGCTATGCCGGCGCGACGGCGCTGCTGGCCCTCTCCCTGACCCTGCTGTACCGGCGCACGACGCCCGCAGGCGCCCTCGGCGGCGGTCAGTCCCCGCCGCTGCTCTCCACGCCGACCCCCTCCAGCGAGGCTGCAAGCGCCAGGTAGGCCGCCGCCGGGTCCGGCGTCCCGAAGATCGCCGAGCCGGCCACGAACAGGCTCGCCCCCGCCGCACGGCAGCGCGGCGCTGTCCGCGTGTCGATGCCGCCGTCGACCTCCAGCGCGACCTGCCCGCCCAGCAGGGCCCGCAGGCGCGGCAGCTTGTCCAGGCCCCGCTCGATGAAGGCCTGCCCGCCCCAGCCCGGGTTGACCGTCATGCACAGCGCCAGGTCGATCGCGCCCGCCATGTCCCTCAGCGCCTCCGCCGGGGTGCCGGGGTTGATCGCCACGCCCGCCCGGGCGCCCGCCTCGCGGGCAAGCGAGACCGCTCGTGCCAGGTGCGGGGTCGCCTCCGCGTGGACCGTCACCGAGTCCGAGCCGGCCTTCACGAAGTCCGCCAGGTGGCGCTCGGGGCGCTCGATCATCAGGTGGGTGTCGATCGCCGCGCCGGCCGCATGGACCTCGTCGGCCAGGGCCGAGACGACGATCGGCCCGAGCGTGATCTGCGGCACGAAGTGGCCGTCCATGACGTCGACGTGGATGATCCTGGCGCCGGCCGCCAGCACCTCCCCGACTTGCTCTCGCAGCCTGCCGAAGTCGGCCGAGAGGATCGAGGGGGCGACGTGGACCTCGCCGAAGACCTCGCCCGCGCTCATACGGCCTGCAGCATCGAGTCGCCGCAGTTGTTGCACTTCATGATCGCCGTCGAGGACATCCGCACGATCGTCGAGTGCTCGCCGCAGTTGGGGCAGACGGAGGTCAGCTCGAAGCGGTGCAGGCAGTAGACGCAGCGGTAGCGGCCCGGCAGGTTCGTCGGGCGCAGCCACGGCTCGCTGCAGTTGGGGCACGTCGGCCCCAGGTCGACCGGCCGCGCGGCCGCCGGGGAGGCAGTCGGGTCCTCGCCCTCCACGCTCATCTCCGTGCCAGTCTCGCGACGAAGAAGCCGGCCGTGCCGTCGCGATGCGGGAACGTCGCGATCGCTCCCGTCAAGCCGGGTGTCGCCGCGATCGGCGCCAGCTCGGGCCGCTGCACCGTCAGGTCGTCCACTGCGAAATCGGGATGGGAGTCGAGGAAGTCGACTATCAGGCGCTCGTTCTCAATCGGGGAAATCGTGCAGGTAGAGTAGACAAGCACGCCGCCCGGACGTAGCGCTCGTGCTGCGCAGTCCAATATACGGAACTGGTCGAGCCGGAGCTCCTCGACGGACTCGGGCTTGACGCGCCAGCGCAGGTCGGCCCGCGCCTGCAGCGTGCCAAGGCCCGAGCACGGCGGGTCGACCAGGACCCGGTCGAACAGCCCGGCCTCCAGCGGTTCGCGCGCATCGCCGTGGACGACCTCGACGTTGCCCGCCCGCATCCGCGCCGCCGTCTCGCGCAGCGTCCGCGCGCGACGGCTGTTGGCCTCCACCGCCACCAGCTGCCCCTCGCCCTCCATCAGCGCCGCGATGTGCGTCGTCTTGTTGCCCGGCGCCGCGCACAGGTCCAGCACCCGCTCGCCCGGACGGGGGTCGAGGCTGCGGGCGACCAGCATCGCCCCCCGCGACTGGGCCGTCACGGCGCCCTCCCGCCACAGCGGGGAGGCGTGCAGGTCCAGCGGCCCCTCCAACACCAGCGCCTCGGGGATGCGGGGATCGCCGTGGACGGGCACGGGCAGCTTCCCGGCGAGCTCGCGCGGGTCCGCCAGCAGCGTGTTCACCCGCAGCGCCACCTCCGCCGACTCGTTGTCGGCCGCCATCAGGGCCCTCGCCTGCTCCGCCCCCAGCGCCTGCCACCACAGCTTCGCGACCCACTCCGGGTGGGAGTGCTTGACGGCCGCGCCCGCCGGAGTGGCGTCGTCCAGGCCTCCCAGCAGCTGCTCGGGGCCCTCCCGGATCGCCCGCCGCAGGACCGCGTTGACGAGGCTGTGACCCCGGCGACCGGGCGCCTTGGCCAGCTCGACGGCGTCGGCCACGACGGCGTAGTCGGGAGCGCCCTGCAGGTAGCAGAGCTCGTACAGGCCCAGGCGCAGCGAGGCCAGCACCTGCGGGTCCATGCGCCGCGCCGGGCGGCCCGCCAGCAGCCCGATCAGGTGGTCGCTCGTGCCGGCCCGCTGGATCGCCCCCAGCGCCAGGCGCATCGCCAGCGCCCGGTCGCGCTGGTCGAGCCCGGCGGCCTCCGTCTGCAGCGCCTTCTCCGCATAGGCGCCCCCCTCGAAGACCCGCCGCAGCACACGGTGCGCGCACGCCCTGCCCGGCGCGACGGCCCGATCGACGCGACCCCTCCCCCTCTCCTCATCTCCTCTAGCCATGACGCCTCACCGCCTGGGGTGCCAGCACCTCGGCGAGGTCGCCGGCGAAACGCCGCGCCTGCTCGGGCTCGAGCGTCGAGATCGTCACCCGGATCGCGCTGGGGTCGGCCCCCAGGCGGTAGCGCGAGCCCGGCGCCACCACCCAACCGCGGGCCAGCAGGGCCGCCGTCGTCGCCGCCTCCTCGGCGACCGGCACCCACACGTTCAGGCCCGACGCCGCCTCCGCCCGCACGCCCTCCTCGCGCAGCGCCTCGATCAGGCCGCTGCGACGCTCGGCGTATCGGACCCCTGCCAGGGCCACCAGCGCGCCGGCCTGCTCGTCGCGCCACAGCGCCAGCACTGCCCGCTGCAGGATGTGGCTGACCCAACCGGGACCGCACGACTGGCCCGCCCGCACGCGCCCGATCGTGGATGCGTCCCCCGCCAGCACCGCCAGGCGCAGGTCCGGTCCGAGCGCCTTGGCGACGGAGCGGGCAGCCGCCCAGGCGCCCCTGCCGTCCAGCAGCGTGTGCAGCTCGCATCCCGCCACCGGCCCCAGGTGGTCGTCCTCGACCACCAGCGTCTCGGGGAACTCCGCGAGCACCCCGGCAAGGTCCGCCGCCCGCTCCCCGTCCAGCGCCGCGCCCGTCGGGTTCTGCCCGCGGGGCGTCACCACGACCGCCCTCGCCCCCCTCGCCAGCGCCTCCCGCAGCTGCTCGGGGCGCATGCCCCGCTCGTCGACCGCCACCGGCTCCAGGCCCATCCCCCTTGCCCGCAGCAGCTCGAACAGGTCCGCGTAGCCGGGGCTCTCGACCGCCACCCTGTCGCCTGGGCGAAGACGGGCCGCCAGCACCCGCTCGATCCCGTCCATGGCGCCGCTGACCACGCACATCTCACCCTCCGGCAGGCCGTCGCCGCGCAGCTGCTCGCGGGCCGCCTCGATCAGCTCGGGCAGCTCCGGTGGCTGCCCGTACAGGCGCCCATGGCCGCCCAGCGCGCCCAGCGCCGCGCCCAGGTCCGGCAGCAACGCCGGATCGGGGTTGCCGCTGGAGAGGTCACGGGCTCCCGCCGGCACCGGCAGCGGACGCGACAGGGCGCCCGCGTAGGGGCCGTCCGCCACGCGGCTGCCGCGCCTGCGCTCGGTCACGATCACACCGCGCCTGCGCAGCTCCGCGAGTCCCGCCGCGATCGTCGCCGGGCTGACGCCCGCCTCCCGCGCCAGGCTCCTGACCGACGGGAGCTCCCGGCCCGGCTCCAGCGCTCCCGAGGCCACCGCCGCCTCGACCTCATCGACCAGCTCCCTCGCGCTGCCCGCCCGCGTCCTGTACTCTTGTACCAGCTCAGCCATCAGACTGTACTATCACAGATTCGGAGGATGACGTGTACGCGACCGACAGCGCCCAGCCCCCCGGACCGGCCTCCGAGCGCGTCAGGCTTCGCCGCAAGCGCGAACGGGGCAGCTACGACCGGGCAGTCGTGGACGCGATCCTCGACGAGGCCCTGATCGCCCACCTGGCCGTCGTGCACGACGGCCAGCCGATCGCGGTGCCGACGCTGCACGCCCGCGCCGGGGACGTCGTCTACTGCCACGGCTCGGCCGCCAGCCGCACGCTGCGCGCAATCGCCGCGGGCGCCCCCGCCTCCCTGACAGTCTCCCTGATCGACGGCCTCGTCCTGGCCCGCTCGGCGATGCACCACTCGGCCAACTACCGCTCCGTGATCCTGATGGGTAGGGCGCGGCTCGTGCAGGACTCCGACGAGCTCATGGCCGGCTTCCGGGCCGTCGTCGAACACGCCGTGCCGGGGCGCTGGGCGGAAGTCCGTCCGCCGACGGACAGCGAGCTGAAGGCGACGGCGCTGCTGGCCCTGCCGATCGAGGAGTTCTCCGCCAAGGTCAGGACCGGGCCGCCGCTCGACGACGAGGAGGATCACGCGCTCGACGCCTGGGCCGGGGTCATCCCCCTGAAGATGACGGCTGGGGCGCCCCAGCCGGATCCGCTGCTGCGTGCGGGCATCGACGTCCCCGCGCCGGCATCCGGCTACGCCCGCCCCGGCAGGCCGTGACCGCGCAGGTACTCGGCACCCGTCATCGCCCGCCCGCCCGCGGGCTTGACCTCCGTCAGCTCCAGCGTGCCCGGCAGGCAGCCCAAAAGCAGGCGCCCGTCGCACTCCAGCAGCCGGCCCGCCGGGACGGTCTCGTCTGCCAGCTGCGCCTGCAGCACCCCCAGCGGCTGCTCTGAGCCGATCTCCAGACGAGCCCCGACGTGCGGGTGCAGGGCGCGCACGACCCGCTCCAGCTCCTGCGCCGGCTGGGTCGGTTTCAGCGAGCGGTCGGCGGGGCCGATCTTCTCCGCATAGGTGACGCCCCGCTCGTCCTGCTCCTGGAAGGGCGGGCGCTCCTCCAGCGCCCTCAACAGCAGCGTCGCGCCGAGCTCCTGCAGGCGCCCGGCCAGCGTGCCGTAGGTGTCGCGGGGGCCGATCGGCTCGGGTGCAGCAAGGCAGACGGGGCCGCTGTCCAGCCCCTCCGTCAGGCGCATGATGCTGACGCCCGTCTGCTCGTCGCCGGCCATGATGGCCCGCTCGATCGGGGCCGCGCCGCGCCAGCGCGGCAGCAGCGAGGGGTGCACGTTGAGGATCTCCTGGGCCGACAGCAGCGGCTCGGCGATGAGCGCTCCGAAGGCGCACACGACGACCGTCGGCGGCCGGTCGGAGAGCGCGGCGATCGTCGCCACGACGGCCTCGTCGTTGATCCGCTCGGGCTGCTCCAGAGGTAGGCCGAGGGCGCGTGCCCGCTCCGCCACCGGCGGGCTGCTCAGGCGCTGCCCGCGCCCCCTGGGACGGTCCGGGCGGGTCAGCACCAGGGCCGGCCGGTGGCCGGGGGCTCCCGCCAGGTGCTCGAGCACCGCGGCAGCGAAGTCCGAGGTGCCGATGAAGACCGTGCTCACGGCCGCGACCGTCCGGCCGGCCCGGCTAGCCGTCGGCCTCGGCCCGCTGGGCCTCGCGCAGGGCGCGCATGGCCTCCTTGCGGGCCGACCGGGAGATGCGGTCGAGGATCAGGACGCCGTCCAGGTGGTCGATCTCGTGCTGGATGATCCGGGCCTCCAGGCCCTCCGCCTCCAGCTCCCGCTCCTTGCCGTGCTCGTCCTTGGCCCGGACGCGCAGTGCCGCCGCCCGCTCGACCTCGACGTGGACGCCCGGAAGGCTCAGGCAGCCCTCCTCGGCCAGCTCCGTCTCCTCGCTGCGCCACTCGATCTCTGGGTTCACGAGCACCGTCAGGGGATCCTCCGTGTAGGCCCTGTAGACCAGCAGCCTGTGCAGGACGCCGACCTGCGTGGCGGCCAGCCCCACGCCGAGGGCGTCGTGCATCAGCTCCCCCATGCGCTGCGCCTCCCTGACCAGGCTCTCGTCGAAGCGCTCGACGGGCACGGCCACCGCCCGCAGCACCGGGTCGCCCAGCTTGCGCACGACGCGCAGCGCCGCGTCCCGGCGCGCTCGCGTCTCGGGATCGAGCTCCTCGACCTTGGGGGCGTCCTCCTCGGGCTCCACCTCGACGTCTGCGCGGGCTTCCCGGTCGAGTTGTGCGTGCTCTGTCATACGCGCATTTTATGAGGCGCGCGGGGCGGGCGCGGGAAGCTCGCGCGAGGAGTTCAGAAGGGCCCGAGCAGGGACGTCAGCCTCGGCGGGCTCGGCGCAGGGAGACGGTCGCCGTTGTCGTGTGGCTGGCCCCTGTCGGATCGCTCGCCTGGATCGTGACGCTCGCGCTCAACCGGTGCCCGCCGGCCAGCAGCGTGCGCGCGATGCGG
Organism: uncultured Solirubrobacteraceae bacterium; assembly: GCA_963697795.1. Lineage (GTDB taxonomy): Bacteria > Actinomycetota > Thermoleophilia > Solirubrobacterales > Solirubrobacteraceae > Palsa-744. The sequence continues at coordinate 525,336 of OY969097.1, forward strand.
GAGAGGTGCAGCCGCACGTCGGTGGAGGCGCCACCCGCCAGCGAGAACGAAGCGATCGCGATCCGTGCCGTGCCGTGCCCCCTGTGGATGTGCAGCACGATCGTGCCCGAGCAGGTCCTCTCCCCGGAGGGACATGACAGCTTGACGATCAGCAGGCCGGCGGGCGAGACCTTGTAGCTGCGGGCCGAGAGCGTCACGTCGGGGGTCGCGGAGGCTTTGAACGACTCGACGCCGAGGCTCGGCGAGACCGTTTCGGAGGCGAGTTTCTGGGGCGCTTCCGCTTCCCGTTCGTGCGCTTCGTGTCCTTGGACAGAGACCGGTTCGACACCGACTTTCCTGGTGGTGGAGGAAGACAGGCCGTATTCGTCGGTCACGGTGAGCGAGACCTGGTATTCGCCCGACTTGGCGAAGACATGGCTCGGTTCTGCGCCGCTGCTTTCGGTGCCGTCGCCCCAAGCCCAGTGCCAGGAGGCGATCCTGCCTCCGGGATAGGGGTCGGTCGAGGAGACGCCGCTGAACGAGGCAGCCACGCCTTCACGCGGAGCTGGAGGCGCCGTGATGGCGGCGACCGGCAGGCGGGGTTTGAACGCTTCGAGCCCGTTGGGTGTGCCGACTCCCGAGGGTCCGTCATAGCCGACGGCTGCGTCGCACGAGGTCGTGCCTTCGCAGTCCAGCAGGTAGCCGCCCGATTCGCTGTTGGGATGGCCGCAGATGGAGGCCGGCAGGGCGTCGCAGAAGCCGCTGCCGCCCTGGGTCACGTCGTAGAGCGACGCTTGGCCGAGATGCCCGTAGAGGCTCACCGCCGGGTAGCCGGCGCCGTTGGCGCCGCCCGCGAGGGCGTACATGGCGGCGATCAACGGCGTCGCCAGGGAGGTGCCGCCGACCGTGTGCCAGTCGCCTTCCGCCAGGAACGGTTCTCTGCACGTTTTGGCCGTGCAGAATTCGTAGCTGTCGTAGACGTCAAGACCCGTGAACGGGTCGGCGTCCGCCGCGATGTCGGCCGCGAGGCGCCTGCCACCGCATCCCGTGGCCGAGAAGCCCGGTGCACGGAGCTGCCAGGGCTGGGCCGCGAACAGCTCGCTGCAGCCTCCGCCGGTCGCATACCCGGGGACTTCCAGTCCGAGGAAGCCTTCTTCCCCGTAGTCGTTCCAAACCGTCTCACGTTCCCGAGCCCCGTCGGATTCCAGTTCGAGGCTCGTGCCGCCGACGGACACGACGTCGGGGAGGGTCGCGGGCGCGTTGGCGGCTTCTCCCGATTCGGTCAGATCGAGATTCCAGTCCTCCCAGCCGTCGTCGCCCGTGGCGGCCGCCACCACTACGCCCGGGTGTTCGTAGGCGCTCGCCGTTTTGTTCAGCTGGACGCCCTGCTCGGGCCCGCCGTAGGAGTTGGAGATCTCCCGGGCCCCGAGCAGCGCCGCGGTGTTCTCGGCGGCCGCGAGGTTGGGATAGCTGGGAGTCTTGGCGTCGACAAGCAGGATCCTGCAGCCGTGACACACCGCGCGCACCGTCTCCACGTCGAGCGATATCTCGACGGACCACCCGCTCGTGTCGTCGTTCGGGAGCGGGTTGCTGTTGCCTTCCTGGTTGACGACGCGGAAGCATTCGCCGCATTCGTGGATGCCGTAGTGGGCGTCGAAGCTCGCCAGGTCGGCTGCGATGTCGGGGTCGTCATACGCGTCGACGATCGCGACGGTCTGGCCGCTGCCGCCTTCGGAGCTGAACCCGTAGGCCGTTTCGAGGTCTTCCGGCGTGAGCCCCCCGGCTTCGCCGTGACTGGTCGCGCCGGCTCCGACCGTGTAGGGCTGGACGCCTGCGCTGGAAGCCTGCGTCGCGGCGACCGGCAGTCTCAGAACTGCGAAGCACGCCGCGTCGAGGCGTGAGGGCGCAGAGCAGGCATGCCGCAGGCGTCCGTAGTGACGGGCGGGTCCCGCCGCCCAGGCCGAGCCGGCTGACGTCCCGAGCAGCGCGACGGCGAACAGACAGGCGAGTACGGGCAGCGCGCCCGCGCGATGACGTCCCCTCATTCTCCTCCGACCCCCTCCTTCAGCCGTGACGGCCGCTTTCTCCTCCGTGATCGGCCGCAGCGCGCATTCCGCGAGCGCGAACCGTACCAGGCGCCCGCCGCGCCGGCCTTCCGTGCAATCCGCATGCCACGAGCAGACGGCCCCCCCTATTGCGGGTCTACGTCGACCCCGAAGCTCACGCCACCATGCCGGCCGGCTGCAGTCGCGACAGCCCGCCCGACGGCCGCCACGGCACCCGCCCGCTCGGTCGTCTTGACGACGAGCGCCTGGCGCTCCCGCCCGCGCAGGCGAAACAGCGAGGCGGGACCGAGCACCCTGGCCTGCGGGGCTGCCCCGTCCCGACCCAACTCGGACTCGACGGCATCCTTGACCTCGCGGGCGGCGGCCAGCGCCTGAGCTGTCAGCTCGGCTGACATGACGACCCGGATCAGGTGACTGAAGGGCGGGTAACCCAGCGCCGAGCGGCGCTCCAGCTCCTCGGCCAGGAAGCCGGGGCTGTCGTGCCTGGCGGCCCAGCGGATCGCCCGCGCCTGGGGGGCGATCGTCTGCACCAGGACCCTGCCGTTGGTGCCGCGGCCGGCGCGACCGGCGAGCTGGGCGATCAGGGCGAAGGTGCGCTCCTCGGCGCGGAAGTCCGGGAAGCGCAGGGTCGCGTCGGCGTCCAGCACGACAGCCAGCTCCACGTCGGGGAAGTCGTGACCCTTGGCGACCATCTGGGTGCCGATCAGGATCCCCCCGCGGGCCTGCTGGAACTCCGCCAGCACGGCGCCCGGCTCGGCCTTCGTCCCCGTGCCGAGCACGTCGGCGTCGAGGCGGAAGACGGGGAACCCTCCCTCGCCCAACAGCTCGCGCAGGTCGTGGGCGAGCCGCTCGGTGCCTGCGCCGTGACGGGCCACGGAGCTCGAGCCGCAGTCGGGGCAGGTCGAGGGGGCCGCCTCGCGATGGCCGCAGTGGTGGCAGGCCAGGCGACCTTCGGCACGGTGCAGGACCAGGGCCACGTCGCATTCGGGGCAGCTCCAGACGCGCCCGCAGGTGCGGCAGGAGAGGAAGTTCGACCATCCCCGCCTGTTCAGCAGGACGATCGCCTTGGCGTTGCGCTCGCGCACGTCTGCCAGGGCGGCTGCCGTGACGGGGTGAAGGCCCGTTCGCCGCCCGCGCATGTCGAGCACCTGCACGGGCGGCAGCGGGCGGCGGTCGACCCGCTGGGACATCGTGCAGACGGGCACGCGCCGGAAGCTCTCGGGGCGCGGGGTGGCGCTGCCGGCCACCAGCAGGGCGCCGCTGCGCGAGGCCCGCTCGGCAGCCACGTCGCGGGCGTCATAGCCCGGGTCCCCGTCGTTCTTGTAGGAGGACTCGTGCTCCTCGTCGACGACGATCAGGCCGAGATCGGCGACGGGCGCGAACACAGCCGAGCGGGGACCGACGCAGATGCGCGCCTCCCCGGCCCGCAGCCGCCGCCACTGCTCGTAGCGCTGCGCCTGGGTCATGCGGGAGTGCAGGACGGCCACCGTGTCCCCGAAGCGCTCCCGGAAGCGCGCCACGATCTGCGGCGTCAGGGCGATCTCGGGCACGAGCACGATCGCCCCCCTCCCGTCCGCGAGCGCCTCGGCCGCGACGCGCAGGTAGACCTCCGTCTTGCCCGATCCCGTGACGCCATGCAGCAGCAGCCCGCGCGCTCCTGGCGCGCGCAGGCCCTCCAGCAGCTGCCCCAGGACGCGCTCCTGTTCGGCGCTCAGCTGCGGCGGGACGACGCTGGGGACGCCCACGGAGCTCATCCGGGCAGGCGGGACGGCCTTGCGGGCGCGCCCCCCGAGCCGTTTGGAGGCTCCCGGAGGGAGCACCAGGCCGAGGGCGCGGGCGAATGTCGAGCAGTACTCCCGGGCGATCCAGGCGGCCAGCTCGACGAGCTCGGCCGGGATGCCCGGCTCAAGCGCCCGCAGCGGCTCCAGCAGCCGCCCCGCGGGGACCTCCGAGCCCTCCGCCAGCTCGATGACGACCCCCAGCAGCTTGCGCCCGGCGAAGGGCACGACGAGCATCGAGCCGACCTCGACATCGCCCGCCAGCGCGTCGGGGAGGCGGTAGTCGAAGGGGCCCTGCAGCGCCCTTGCGGTCGTGATCGGCTCGACCCGGGCGATGGCCGGGACGGCCGGGGGCGTCGAGGGGGCCGCGGGCTCTGGGGACGCCACGGCCGCGGGAGGGAGGAAGGTCGGGGTGGCGACGCTCACCGCCCCGACGTTAGTGCCCGGCGCGGTCAGAGGCCGGCGGCTGCGCGCAGCGCCTGGGCCTTGTCGGTGCGCTCCCACGTGAAGTCGTGGTCGTCGCGTCCGAAGTGCCCGTAGGCGGCCGTCTTCTGGTAGATCGGCCGGTGCAGCTTGAGCTCCTCGCGGAAGGCCCCGGGACGCAGGTCGAAGACCTGATCGACGGCCTTGGCGATCTGGGCGCGGCCGATCTTCTCGGTGCCGAAGGTCTCGACCATGACGGAGACGGGGTGGGCGACGCCGATGGCGTAGGCGACCTGCACCTCTGCGCGGTCGGCCAGGCCGGCGGCGACGATGTTCTTGGCCACCCAGCGGGCCGCGTAGGCGGCGGAGCGGTCGACCTTGGAGGGGTCCTTGCCGGAGAAGGCGCCGCCGCCGTGGCGGGCCATGCCGCCGTAGGTGTCGACGATGATCTTGCGCCCCGTCAGGCCGCAGTCGCCGACTGGCCCGCCGATCACGAAGCGGCCTGTCGGGTTGACAAGGAAGTTGCGACGCAGCTTGGCGGCGTCGTACAGGTCCTCGGGCAGGACGGGCCGCACGACGTGCTCCCACAGGTCCTCGGGGATCGCGCCCTCGGCGCCCTCGGCGTGCTGGGTGGAGATCAGGAGCTTCTCGATCTCGACGGGCCTGCCGTCGCGGTAGCGGACGGAGACCTGGGTCTTGCCGTCAGGGCGCAGGTAGTCGAGGGTGTCGGACTTGCGCACCGCCGTGAGGCGTTCGGCGAGCCTGTGGGCCAGCGAGATCGGCAGCGGCATGAGGCTGTCCGTCTCGTTCGTCGCATACCCGAACATCATGCCCTGGTCGCCTGCCCCGGCCACGTCCAGCTCGTCCTCGTCGGAGGGGTCGTGACGGGTCTCATAGGCAGCGTCGACGCCCTGGGCGATGTCGGGGGACTGCTTGTCGATCGCGTTCAGGACGGCGCAGGAGTCGGCCGAGAAGCCCAGGTCGGCGTCGGTGTAGCCGATCTTGCGGACCGTCTCGCGGGCGATCTCCTGGATGTCGACGTAGGTGTCCGTGGAGATCTCCCCGGAGACGACGATCAGCCCCGTGTTGACGAGCGTCTCGCAGGCGACACGGCCGTAGGGGTCGTCCTCGAGCACGGCGTCGAGCACGCCGTCGGAGATCTGGTCGGCGATCTTGTCCGGGTGGCCCTCGGTGACCGACTCGGATGTGAACAGGTACTCGGTGTCGGAATGCTCAGTCATGGCGGGGTGGGATCAGCTCCAGGTCGTCGGCGGCGCACCGCGGGAGGGATGGGCCGGGCTTGGCAACAAGTCGGGAAGTCTATGCGGCACGGGCGCGGCCGCGCGGACCGGCGGTGCCCTTGCGGGTGCGCTCGACGAAGTCGATGATCAGGGGGACGCCCTCGAGCGAGTAGCGCGCCCGCAGACGGTTCTCCAGATAGTAGGCGTAGTCCCGCGTGACCCTGGTGCGCGAGTTGACCTGGACCGCGAAGCGCGGCGGGCGCTCCCCGATCTGGGTCATGTAGATCAGCTTCAGGCGATGGCCGGACCCGCCCCTGCGCGTGCCGACGGGCGGCTGGCGTGCCTGCGTCGTCTCTGCCAGGAAGCGGTTCAGCTCGGGGGTCGGGATGCGCTGGGCGCTGCGGTCGGCGAGCGCGATCGCCTCGGCCAGCAGCCTGGCGACGTTGCGCCCGCTCTTGGCGCTGGTCGTCAGCACCCGCGGTCGCAGGCGCAGCTTCTCCGCGACCCTGGCCCGCTCGTGCTCGAGGTCCAGGCGCTGCTCGGCGAGCTCGTCCTCCTGTTCGGGGGAGGGCTGCAGGTCCCACTTGTTGAGGACGATCGCGGTGGCGCAACCGGCCTTCATGGCCAGCTCGGCGATGCGCAGGTCCTGGGCGGTGACGCCGTCGCCGGCGTCGCAGACGACCAGTGCCACGTCGGCCCGCTCGGCTGCCCGCTGCGAGCGCAGGGTCGTGTAGTACTCGACGGAGTCGCTGACCTTCGACTGCCTGCGCATGCCGGCGGTGTCGATGAGGATCAGGCGCCGGTCGGGCCCGCCGGCTGGGTCCCTGACGAGCAGGGGCATGTCGATCGCGTCGCGGGTCGTCCCGGCCACCTCCGAGACGATCACCCGGTCTTCGCCCAGGAAGCGGTTGACGAGCGAGGACTTGCCGACGTTGGGTCGGCCGATCACGGCCAGGCGGACGGTGTCCTCTTCCTCCTCGTCCTCCCCGGGCGGAAGCAGCTCGACGATCCGGTCGAGCAGGTCGCCCGAGCCGAGGCCCTGGGCGGCGGAGACGGCGATCGGCTCGCCCAGGCCGAGACGGTTGAACTCCCCTGCCAGGGACAGGTCGGCGACGCCGTCGCACTTGTTGGCGGCCACGATGCAGGGCAGGGGCGAGCGGCGCAGCAGGTCGGCCATCTCCTCGTCGCCGGGGCGCACGCCGGCTTTGGCGTCCACGACGAGCACGGCGACGACGGCGTCGGCCAGCCCTGCCCGGGCCTGGTCGCGGATCGATCCGGCCAGCGGATCCTCGTCCTGGAAGTCGACGCCGCCCGTGTCGATCAGCTTGAAGCGCCGCCCGTTCCACTCGCAGTCGAGCTCCTTGCGGTCGCGGGTGATGCCAGGGCGCTCGTGCACGACCGTCTCGCGGCTGCCCGTGAGGCGGTTGATCAACGAGGACTTGCCGACGTTCGGATACCCGACTATGGCGACCTTCAGCATCGACCCAGTATGCCCGGGTGAGAGCTCCGGCCCGGTTCCGGCCGCCCAGGCGCTAGCGCGAGGACTCGGCGAGCGCCGCTATCCGGGCCACGACCTGCTCGACCGAGAGGCCCGTCGTGTCCAGGACGACGGCGTCGGCGGCGGCCTGCAGGGGGCTGACGGCACGGCCGCTGTCACGCTCGTCGCGGGCTGTCTGCTCGGCCAGCACGGCCCCGGGATCCGCCCCTCGCTCGGTGGCTCTGCGACGGGCCCGCTCTGCCGGGAGGGCGTCCAGATAGATCTTGAGGTTCGCGTGGGGGGCCACGACGGTTCCGATGTCTCGTCCCTCGGCCACCCAGTCCCCCGCGGCGAGCAGGGCGCGCTGCCGTGCCACCAGCGCCTTGCGCACAGCCGGGTCGGCGGCGACGAGGGACGCCCGCTCGGACACCTGAGGTGTGCGGATCGCCTCTGTCACGTCGCGCCCGTCCAGCAGCACCCGCTCGCCGAGCTCGATGCGGGCGTCGCGGGCCAGCGCCGCGGGCTCCGTGTCGGGGCTCTCCAGGCTGAGCAGGGCCACGCAGCGGTACATCGCCCCGCTGTCCAGGTAGGTGAAGCCGAGCGCCGCGGCCAGCGCCCGGGCGACGGTCGACTTGCCGGCGCCGGCGGGACCGTCGATGGCGACGACCACGTGCCCGGCCCTACCGCGCGCCCAGCGCCTGCAGGTCGGCGAGGAAGCCTGGATATGAGATGTCGGCGGCGTCCATGCCGATGACCTCGACGCCCTCCTTGGAGGCCAGCCCGGCGACGGCGCCCATCATCGCCATGCGGTGATCGCCGTGGGCGTCGATCATTCCGCCGCGCAGCCCGCCCGCGCCCGTCACGACGAAGCCGTCCTCGGTCGCCTCGATGTCGGCGCCCAGGCCGCGTAGCCCCTCCACGACGCCCTCGATGCGATCGGACTCCTTGACGCGCAGCTCCTGGGCTCCGCGCACGACGGTCGTGCCCTCGGCGTAGCAGCCGAGCAGCGCCACCAGCGGCAGCTCGTCGATCGCATGCGGCACCTCCTCGGGCTCCACGACGGTCGCCTCGAGCGCCCCGTGGGCGACGTCGAGGTCGCTGACGGGCTCGACCTGGGGGATCGCCTCGGTCTCCTCCTCGAGATCCCCCAGCACGATCCCCCGCATCCTGCGCACGATCCGCATGAAGCCCGTCCTGGTCCAGTTGACGCCGACGTCGCCCAGCAGCAGCCGCGAGCCGGGCACGAGCACGCCGGCGGCGATCAGGAAGGCGGCAGAGCTGGGGTCGGCGGGCACGGTCACGCTCTCCAGCGCCAGCTCGTCGACGTTGGCGCTGCGCACGGTCAGGCCGTCGCGCTGGACGGGAACGCCGGCTCGCAGCAGCATCCGCTCGGTGTGGTCGCGGCTGCGGACGGGCTCGATCACGGCCGTGTCGCCGTCGGCGGCCAGGGAGGCCAGCAGCACGCAGGACTTGATCTGGGCGCTGGCGACGGGCAGCTCGTAGTCGATCCCGTGCAGGCGTCGCCCGTGGATCGTCACGGGCGGCAGCCGCCCCTCCGTGGCCTCGATCTCCGCGCCCATCGCCCGCAGCGGCTCGGCGACGCGATCGACGGGACGGCGGCGGATCGACTCGTCGCCGTCGAGCACGAAGGTGCGCCCCTCCTGCGCCGCCAGCCAGCCGGGCAGCAACCGCAGCAGCGTGCCGGCGTTGCCGACGTCGATGGCAGCGCCCGCCTCCCGCGCCTCGCGCAGCCCCGGCCCGCGCAGCACCAGGTCCTCGCCGCGCTCCTCGACGAGAGCACCCAGCGAGCGGACCGCCTCCAGCGTCGAGAGCGTGTCGGCTGCGCGCAGGTAGTTGCCGATCCGGACGGGCTCGGCAGACATCGCGCCGAGCAGCGCGGCGCGATGGGAGATCGACTTGTCCGGCGGCGGGGTGACGCGTCCCGACAGTCCGCTCACTGGCTCGAATCGCATGTCCACGGCGTCTCCTCAGGCCCTCGTCACGGGGAAGCCCAGCCCGCCGATGAGACGCTCGGCGCGCTGCGCCTGCTCTCCTCCTGCCGTCCACAGGGCGATGACGCCCCGGCTGTTGTCGGGCGAGGGCGAGAGGACCATGTCGAGGATGTTGACGCCCTCCCCGCCGAGGGCGAGGGCGATCTCGGCGACCACGCCGGGCCTGTTGGGCACGTGCACGCGCAACTCCGTCGGCGCCCCTTCGCCGAGGCCGGCCGCCAGCAACGCGTCGCGATCGCGCCGGGCCGCCTCGTTCCAGCTCCGCAGCGCCCCCGCGTCGCCTTGCTCGATCAGCGCCCGGGCCCGCGCGAGGCGCCCGGACAGCTCGTCGAGCGCTCCCAGCAGGGCGTCGGCGTTGGCCTTGTAGACGTCCGTCCAGATGTCGCTGTTGGCGCCTGCCACCCGGATCGCGTCGCGGAAGCTCGGGCCGACGGCGGGTAGGCGCTCGGAGGCGTCCTCCCCCTCCCCTCGCAGCGCCACCGCCTGCGCCGCGAGCAGATTGGCGAGCACGTGAGGCAGGTGCGATACGCAGGCCATCAGCCGGTCGTGGCTGTCCGCGTCGATCGCGGTGGGCCTGGCCCCGAAGCGCCTGAGCAGGCCGTAGAGGCGCTCGTAGAGGACGCCCGCGGTGCTCTCCCGCGTGGGAGTCAGATACCACGTGGCTCCCTCGAAGAGGTCCTCCCGGGCGTGCTCGACGCCGGCCGTCTCGGCGCCCGCCAGCGGATGCCCGCCGACGAAGCGCTCGTCGCCGGCGACGCCGGCCAGGGCCCGCTTGGTCGAGCCGACGTCGGTCACGACGGTGTCCGGGCCGGCGGCGTCGAGCGCCTGGGCGACGGTCTCGGCGAGCGCCCCCACCGGAGCGGCCACGAACACGACGTCGGCGCCCGCGACGGCCTCCGGCAGGCTCTCGCAGGCCACGTCGAGGGCTCCCAGCGCAAGCGCCTGGGCACGCACGTCGGGGTCGGGGTCGTAGCCGCTGACTCCGGCTCCCCCGCGGCCGCGCGCGGCGAGTCCGATCGAGCCTCCGATCAGCCCGACGCCTAGAACGGCGACCCTCATGCCCTCAGCGCGGGGCCCCGGCCGAGGAGCGATCCCGGACGGCCTGCGCCAGTCCCTCCAGCACCCGCACGGTCGTCTCCCAGTCGATGCAGCCGTCGGTGATCGACTGGCCGTAGCGGAGCTCGACGCCGGGCGTCAGATCCTGGCGCCCGCCGAGCAGGAAGGACTCGATCATCACGCCGGCGATGGCGTCGTCGCCCCCAGCCACCTGCGCCGCCACGTCGGCGGCGACCAGCGGCTGACGGTCGGGGTCCTTGCTGCTGTTGTCGTGGCTGAGGTCGATCATCACGCGCTGCGGCAGCCCTGCCTTCTCGAGCAACGCCATGGCGTCCCGCACGCCGTCGGCGTCGTAGTTGGGCCGGCCTTTGCCGCCGCGCAGGATGATGTGGCAGTCGCCGTTGCCGGTCGTGTAGAGGATCGCGGCGTCGCCGTCGGGGTCGATGCCGGCGAAGGCGTGCGGCACGGCGGCGGCACGGACGGCGTCCACGGCCACCTGCACGTTGCCGTCGGTGCGGTTCTTGAAGCCGACGGGCATCGACAGCCCCGAGCCGAGCTGGCGGTGGATCTGGCTCTCGGTCGTGCGGGCCCCGATCGCGCCCCAGGAGACGGCGTCGGCGATGTACTGGGGGGTGATCGGATCGAGGAACTCGCAGCCGACGGGCAGCCCCGTCTCGAGCACGCCCAGCAGCACGCGGCGGGCCAGGTGCAGACCAGCGTTGACGTCGCCCGAGCCGTCCAGGTGGGGATCGTTGATCAGGCCCTTCCAGCCCGTCGTCGTCCTGGGCTTCTCGAAGTAGACCCGCATCGCGACCAGCAGGTCCTCGCGAAGCTCGCCTGCCAACTCGGCGAGCCGCCCGGCGTACTCGAGCGTCGCCTTGGGATCGTGCACGCTGCAGGGCCCGACCACGACCAGCAGGCGCCGGTCCTGGCGATCGAGCACGCGCTGGACCTCACGGCGCCCGCCGATCACGACCTGCGCATGCTCGTCGCTCAGCGGCAGCTCCCCGAGCAGGGCGTCGGGGGAGAGCAGCGGCACGACCCGTGCGATGCGGCTGTCGCGGACGTAGTCGGCCGGGGACATCCGTGTCTCCGGCCCGCGCGGGGCTTCGGGCATGTCAGACAACGGCCGGCTCCCTGCCCGCCAGCGCCTTGCCGGCCAGCGCGGCGGCACGCTCGACGGCCCGGGCGTAGTCCTCGAAGTCCTCCGTGCGCAGCTGCTGGGGCCCGTCGCAGATCGCCGCCTCCGGTTCCGGGTGCACCTCGACGATGATTCCGTCGGCGCCGACGGCGGCGGCGGCGAGCGACAGCGGCGTGACGAGGTCGCGCCGCCCGGCGGCGTGGCTGGGGTCGACGATGACGGGCAGGTGCGTGAGTTCCTTCAGCACGGGCACGGCCATCAGGTCGAGCGTGAAGCGGTAGGCGTTCTCGAACGTGCGGATGCCCCGCTCGCAGAGCATCACGGCGGCGTTGCCTTCCTTGAGGATGTACTCGGCCGCCATCAGCAGCTCGTCCAGCGTCGAGGACAGTCCGCGCTTGAGCAGGGCCGGGCGCCCGGAGCGGCCGACCTCGGCCAGCAGCGGGTAGTTCTGCATGTTGCGGGCGCCGATCTGCACGACGTCGGCGACCTCCAGGACGGCGTCGAGGTCGGAGACGTCCATCAGCTCGGTGACGATCGGCAGGCCCGTCTCGGCCTTGGCCTCAGCCAGCAGGCGCAGCCCCTCCTGCCCCAGGCCCTGGAAGGAGTAGGGGGAGGTGCGGGGCTTGTAGGCGCCGCCGCGCAGCAGCGTGGCCCCGGCGTCCTTGACGGCGTGGGCCGTCTGCAGGGTCTGCTCGCGCGACTCGACCGTGCAGGGCCCGGCGATCAGGGCGAAGCTCTCGCCGCCGACCTTGCGCCCGTCGACGTCGAGGACGGAGCGATGACCGTGGGTCATCTCCAGGGAGGCCAGCTTGTAGGGCTTGAGGATCGGCATGACGCGGTCCACGCCCGGCTGGCCCTCGAGGCCGAGACTCTCGACGCTGACATCCTGCTCGACGTCGCCGATCGCGCCGATCACGTTCAGGCGCGCGCCTTTGATGCGGTGCGGGATCGCGCCGGCCTGTTCGATCTTCTCTATGACGGCCTCTACGTCCTCCTCGCTGGCCGACTCCTTCATGACGATCATCATCGCTTCATCCTTTCCTGACGCCTGGGCATGTTAGAGGTGCGATCGCCCCGCCTTTGTGACGGAGCCGTGAGGGATGAGCGCGGTCGCGCCCATGGGGGCGGCGCCTGTCCCGGCAGGGACGTGAGGGCCGGGCCCGCTCACGCCGGGCCGGCTCTGGCGCCTAGCTAAATCGCCAGGCGTAGGCGAACGACCAGGCGTAGCCGAGGCTGGTGCGGGTGCTTGTCGAAGCTGTCGCGGCCATTGGTCGTTGCAAAGGTTTGTAGCAGAGCCCGGGGCGCCGGTAAAGACGTGGGAGACATCAGAGCAGCTCGGCCAGGACGTCCAGGAAGCGCCTGTTCTCCTCGGGCAGGCCGTAGGTGACCCGCAGCGCGGGCACGGGGCTGCCCAGCGCGCTGCCGGCGCGGACGAGCACGCCCCGCTCGGCCAGGCCGCGCATGATCTCCTGCTCGTCGCGCTCCTCCCCCAGCTCGACCCAGCAGAAGTTGGCCTGGGACTCGGCCGGCTGCAGGCCCAGCGCGTGCAGCCGCTCGTCCATCGAGATGCGCTCGGCGACGGTGCGGGTGACGCGGTCCAGGACGACGTCCTGGTGCTTCAGAGCCTCCACGGCGGCGGCTTGCGCGAGGGCGTTGCAGAAGAAGGGCTGGCGGACCTGGTCGAGGGCGCGGGGCAGCTCCTCGGAGCCGCACAGGGCAAAGCCCACCCGCAGCCCGCACAGCCCGTGCACCTTGGAGAAGGTGCGCAGCAGGACCAGGTTGGGGTGGGCCTCGAGCAGGTCGATCGAGGCGTCGGGGTCCTCCAGCAGGTTGAACTCGCAGTAGGCCTCATCGAGGATCACGCAGACGTGCGGCGGCACCTCCTCCAGGAAGCCGGCGATGTCGGTGAGCGGGATCGCCGTGCTGGTCGGGTTGTTGGGGTTGCAGACGATCGCCAGGCGCGTTGCGACGGTCATCTCGCGCAGCATCGCGGGCAGGTCGTGGCAGTGGCGGTCGTCCAGGGGGACGGTCACGGCGCGGGCGCCGGAGGCCGCAGCCAGGTGCGGGTAGACCGAGAACGACGGCCAGGCATAGACGAGCTCGGCGCCGGGCTCCAGCAGCGCCTCCCCGGCCGCCAGCAGGATGTCGCAGGAGCCGTTGCCGATGGCGATCCGCGCGGCGGGCACCTCGTAGCGCTCCGAGAGGCGCTCGCGCAGCCGCGAGTTGGACGGGTCGGGGTAGCGGTTGAGCCGGCCGATGGCGGCGTCGATCGCCTCGCGCACCTGCCCCAGGGGCGGGAAGGGCGACTCGTTGCTGGCCAGCAGGGTCAGCTCCCGCTCGGTCGCGTATCCGCCCGCTGCGGGGTAGACGGGGATCCGCGCGATCCGCTCTGAGAACTCCAGGGCCACGGGCCTATTGTGCCGCGTGCAGGTCGGCCCGCAGGGCCTTGGTCTCGCCCAGGTAGACGTGGACGGGCTCGTGGTCCTCGGCGGCGTGGTAGTGGATCAGCACCCTGATGACGTTGGGCATCGACTTCGGGACGGGGATCTCCTGGGCGCACAGCAGCGGCACCCGGTCGAAGCCGATCGCGCGGGCCGCGACGGCCGGGAACTCCGAGCGCAGGTCGGGCGTGACCGTGAAGATGCAGCTGACGGCGTCCTCTGGCTCCAGCTCGTTTCGGGCCATGATCTCGAGCATCAGCTCCGTCGTTGCGTCGAGGATCGCCTGCGGATCGTCTTGATCGACGCTGGTTGCCCCCCTCAGTGCGAACAGTCGCATGGGCGGCGATTGTGTCAGAGACACTGCGCGCGCAGGCGCTCGACCTCGGCCGCGCTCAGGCGCCGATGCCCCCCGGGTGCCAGCTCGCCGAGCCGCAGCGGCCCAAAGGCGACGCGGGTCAGCTGCCGCACGGGATGCCCGACGGCGTCGCACATCCTGCGCACCTGGTGGTTGCGGCCTTCGTGGATCGTCAGCTCGATCGTGTCGGGGGAGAGCTTCCGCACCTGCGCCGGTGCCGTTGGACCGTCCTCCAGCGCGACGCCCTCGCGCAGATGGGAGAGGGCCCGAGCGCCGACGGGGCCGCCGCCGACGCGGGCCCGGTAGGTCTTGGGCACCCCGTAACGGGGGTGGGTCAGCAGGTTGGCCAGCTCGCCGTCGTTGGTCAGCAGGATCAGACCGTCGCTGTCAGCGTCCAGGCGCCCGACGGGGTACAGGCGAACGCGAGCATCCGCGATCAGGCCCACGACCGTGGGGCGTCCGTGCGTGTCGCTGGCCGTCGAGACGACCCCGGCGGGCTTGTTGACGGCGTAGACGACACGTCCCTCGGGCCCGGCCAGGCGCCTGCCGTCGACGGTCACGACGCTGTCGGGGCCGACGTCGCGGGCCGGGTCGGTCACGGGCCGCCCGTCGACGGCGACCCTGCCGTCGGCGACGATCTGCTCGGCGGCGCGGCGGGAGGCGACGCCGCAGTGGGCGAGGTACTTGGCCAGGCGCATCGCCTGCCACCATAGGTGCAACCCCAGCCATGGACCTCTCAGACCTCGACACGATCCTCGCCGAGAACGGCGAGCCGGCCTTTCGCGCCCGCCAGGTGTGGTCTTGGGCCGCCCGCGGCGCCGGCGGCTACGAGCAGATGACGAACCTGCCGGCGTCCCTGCGCGAGCTGCTGGCGCAGCGGCTGCCGTTCTCGACGATCGCCCTGCAGGAGCAGCAGACCTCCTCCGACGGGACCGTCAAGGGACTCTTCCAGACTGCCGATGGCCGGCCCCTGGAGGCTGTCCTGATGCGCTACCGGGACCGTGCCGACGGCCGCCCGGGCAGACGCTCGATCTGCCTCTCCTCGCAGTCGGGATGCCCGCTCACATGCAGCTTCTGCGCGACCGGCGCGATGCGCTTCGCCCGCAACCTGACGAGCTCGGAGATCCTCGACCAGGCCCTTCACTTCCGCCGCATCGAAGCGATCGACCACTGCGTCTTCATGGG
Source organism: uncultured Solirubrobacteraceae bacterium (assembly GCA_963697795.1). Lineage (GTDB taxonomy): Bacteria > Actinomycetota > Thermoleophilia > Solirubrobacterales > Solirubrobacteraceae > Palsa-744. The sequence continues at coordinate 540,490 of OY969097.1, forward strand.
GATGGGCGAGCCGATGATGAACCTGGACGCGGTGCTGGAGGCCTGCGAGCGCCTGCCCGACATCGGCGTCACCCACCGCCGCACGACTATCTCGACGGTCGGCTGGATCCCCGGCATCGAACGGCTGGCGGAGTCGGACATGCCGCTGCGCCTGGCGCTGTCGCTGCACGCCGCCGAGGAAGCGTTGCGCAGCGAGCTGATGCCGGTCAACGAGCGCTACCCGCTGCGGGACGTGCTGGAGGCCTGCCGGGCCTTCTACGCGCGCCGCCGCCGGCGCGTGTTCGTGGAGTACGTGATGCTGGCCGGGGTCAACGACCGCTACGAGCAGGCCCTGCAGCTGGCCGACGTGCTGCAGGCGGGCACGTCGCAGGGACGGCCGATCTTCAAGGTCAACCTGATCCCCTTCAACCCCAGCGGAACGGGCCTGAGCGGCTCCGGGCGCGAGACGATCGCCGCCTTCCGGGGGGCGCTGGAGTCGCGGGGCGTCCCCGTCACGGTCAGGCTGACGCGGGGGCGCGACATCGCGGCGGCCTGCGGGCAGCTGGCGGCGGGCGCCCTCAGCGACAGCCCCGGTCGTTCAGAGAGCCGTGAGCTGGATCGTCCGGCCACGGCCGCGGCTGGACGAACAGGACGACCCGCCTCGGCGCCGTCATGACGCCTTCCCAGACGTAGCTGCCGGGCGGCGCGCTGCGCGGCGCGGTGGAGCGGCTGGACGTGCCGGCCTGCACGTCCTCGCGCCATTCGACTGCGATCCCCTGTGCACGCAGCCTGGCCTGGGCCTGCCCGCCGGGCGCGCCCAGCAGGCCGCTGCAGTGCAGCCGTTCGCCCGCGGCGAAGGCGCTGGCGGCGGAGACGTAGCTCTCGCCGGCTCGCGCCGGGCGACCGAGGGCGATCGTTCCCGAGCCCCTGTAGGACCTGGAGATCACCACGCCGACAGTCCTGCAGTCGCCTCCGCCGCCGGAGGCGCAGAGGCCCCGCAGGAGCGGCTGGATGCGCCCGCCGCTCTGCTGATCGGCGTAGATGACCCTGCCGACGAGGCCCGGCGGGACGGGCATCAGCTCGACGTGGATGCGATAGCCGCGATCGGCGAAGGCCAGGTCCAGCTGGCGCTGGGCGACGAAAGGGTCGCGCACGATCGCGACGAGGTCCCCGGAGGCCGTCCTGTGGAAGACGACGGCGCCGGCTGCCTGCTGGGCGCCGGAGCCGGTCAGGGCGCCCGCCAGCACGGCGGCGGCGAGCGCCGCAGCCAGGACGGGGGTGAGCAGCAGCGCGAGGCGCCGCCGCGGTCGGGGCCGTCGGCGCGGCGAGGCCGAGCCTGCCGGAGCTGCCGGGATGGCCTGCTCGCGCATGGCCCCGGCCAGGATCTCCCGGCGCCGGGCGGGCGGGAACGCCTCCGCGACGAGCTCGGCCTGGCGCGGGCGCAGAGCCAGAAGCAGCCTGTCGAGGTCGTCTGTCATGTCGTCTCCTTGGCCGATCTCATCCGTGGCAGCGCTCCCGCCGCAGCGGTGGGCTCTTCGAGCACGTCCCGCAGACGGCGGCGGGCGCGGTGAAGGCGTACGGCCAGGGCGCCGCGCGAGCATCCGAGCACGGCTGCTGCCTGCTTGCCGCTGAGGCCCTCCCAGGTGGTCAGCAGCAGCGCCTCGAGCTGGTCGGGGGTCAGCTCCGAGAGTGCCTGCAGGAAGGCCTGGCGGTCTCCGACGGCATCCTCGTAAGTCTCGACGACCGGCCGGCTATGCGCCTCGATCTGCTCGATCAGGGCTCCCCGGCGCCGCTCGGCGCGGCGACTGTCGGCGAGGACGCGCCTGGCCACGCCCAGCAGCCAGGGCAGCGAGTCGACGGGCATCTCGGCGCGCCTGCGCCAGGCGATCTCGAAGGTCCTGGCGAGCACGTCGCCGGCGGCGTCGCGATCGGTGCGGGCCAGCACGTAGGCGGCGACGCGGTCGAAGTGGCGCTCGTAGAGTCGCTCGAAGGCGATCCGCGCCACGGCGTCGAACGAGCGGTCATCTGAAGCCGGCCTCACGAGGGGTAAGTGGCCGGCAGGGGCTCGGTTGTTACTGGTCGCCGGCCTCGTCGGGGTCGGCCTCGCCCTCCGCGTCTGCCGTCTCGGGGCGCTCGGGCACTGCCTGGGGCGCTTCGGACACGGCCTGGGGCGGCGCCGAGCCCTGGGGCGCCCGTGCGTCTCCGGCCCGCAGCAGCCGTTCGCGCAGCTCGGCCTGCTCCTCGGGGCTCGGGTCCCACTTGGCCACGTCGGGCAGCTCCTCCAGGCTGCGCAGGCCGAACAGCTTCAGGAACTGCGTCGTCGTGCGGTAGACGACGGCCCCGAACTGGGACTGCCCGGCCTCTTCGATCAGGCCGCGCTCCAGCAGCGTGGCGACGGCCGAGTCGGCGCTGACGCCGCGGATGCGGGCTATCTCCGGGCGCGAGACGGGCTGCAGGTAGGCGACGATGGCCAGCGTCTCGGCCTGGGCCGGCGTCAGGGTGGCCACGCGCGGGCGGCTGAACAGGCGCCTGGCCGCCTCCTCGCCGGCGGGATCGCTGGCCAGCGTGTAGCCGCCCGCGAGCTCGCGCAGGACGATGCCGCGCAGGCCGGGGGCGTACTGCTCACCGAGCAGGGCAAGCGCTGCGGCGACGGCCCCCTCCCCCACCTCGGCTGCCTCGGCCAGCTCAGCGGGAGTCAGCGGGTCGGCTGAGAGAAACAGCAGCGCCTCGACGGTGCGGGCCAGCTCGGGAATCTGGCCGTCGCTCACCCGGGAGTCCTGGAGCTCCTCCGACACGGCGCTCACGCGACGGCTCTCACGGCCAGGTCGAGGGGGCGGGCGGGCGCCAGGGCCTTGATCGAGATGTCGCCGAAGCTCTCGGCCTGCTCGAAGCCGGCCTCGCCCAGTTTGTAGAGCTCCAGCAGCGCGAACAGGGTCACGGCGACGGTCATGCGATCGGCGCCGCGAACGGCCTCGTCGAAGCTGAAGGCGCCCCGCCGCAGCAGCTTGCGCAGGTGGGCGAGGCGCTCGGAGACGCTGACCCGGGGCGAGCCCATGTGGCGCAGGCTGATCGGCGGCGGCACGGTCAGCAGCCTGCCGATGGCGGCGCCCAGCACGGCCGGGTCGGCGGAGCCGTCGGCGGCCGGGACGATCCGCTTGCGCAGCTCGGCCGGCAGCGGCGCCTCACGGAAGCGCACGCCGTCCTGGCCTTCCAGCAGCTCGCGCAGATGGGCCGCGGCGGCGCGGTAGCGGCGGGCGTCGAGCATCCTCGCCAGCAGCTCCTCGGCGGCCTGCTCGGGCTCGATGTCGAGCAGCTCCTCCTCGTCGGAGCCCAGCATCAGACGCGACTTCAGCTCCAGCAGGGCCGCGATCAGGACGATGAACTCCGTGGCCATCTCCAGGTCCAGCTCGCCGCGGGACTCGAGGTGGTCGAGGTAGGCAAGCACGACGTCGGCCAGGGCCAGCTCCAGCAGGTCGACCTCTTCACGCAGGATCAGCGTCAGCAGCAGGTCGAAGGGCCCGCTGAAGACGTCGAGGTCGAGGTTGAGGTTGGCGAGCGTCATCCGGAGACCGTACCGGGCCGCTCCGATGGCGCCCCCACGCCCATCCGCTCGCGTACGTCGGCGAGCGTGGCTGCCGCGATCTCACGCGCCCGGCCGGCGCCCGCGGCGAGGATCTCCTCGATCGCCGCCTCGTCGGCCCGCAGCTGCGTATAGCGCTCGCGGACCGGTCCCAGATAGGCGGTCACGGCTTCCGCCACGAGCGCCTTGAATTCGCCGTAGCGCATGTCCGCGCAGGTCGCCTCGACCTCGCCGGGCAGCACGCCGCGCACTGCGGCGAGGATTTCGATCAGGTTGGAGATGCCGGGCTTCTCGGGCGAGCGCACGATCTCGCTGCCGGAGTCGGTGACAGCGCTCTTGAGCTTCTTCTCGATCGCCTTCGGCTCGTCCAGGACGTAGACGGTGCCCTGCTCGGAGCCGCTGGTCGTGGACATCTTGCTGGTCGGGTCCTGCAGGTCCATGATCCGCGCGCCGACGGGCGGGATGCGGTGCTCGGGCACGACGAGCACCTCCTCGCCACCGGCGAAGCGGGCGTTGAAGCGCCTGGCGACGTCGCGCATCAGCTCGACATGCTCGCGCTGGTCCTCGCCGACGGGAACGTCCTCGGCGCGATATGCGAGCACGTCGGCGGCCATCAGGACCGGGTAGACGAGCAGGCCGGCCGAGACGAGCTCGCGCTGGGCCAGGGACTTGTCGCGGAACTGGTGCATCCGCTGCAGGCGTCCCAGCTCGGTGACGGAGCACAGCAGCCAGGTCAGCTCGGTGTGCTCGCGCACGTCGGACTGGCGGAAGAGGATGCAGCGCTCGGGGTCCAGGCCCGCCGCGAGCAGGATCGCGGTCGTGTCGTAGAGGCGCTCGCGCAGCTCGGCGGGGTCGTAGGCGACGGTCGTGGCGTGCAGGTCGACGATGCAGAAGATGCCCTCGCCGCGATCCTGGCCGGAGACGTACTGGGCTATGGCCCCGATGTAGTTGCCCAGATGCTTTCGGCCTGTCGGCTGGATGCCCGAGAAGATGCGCATGGTGTCGGCGGTGGCTTCGGGGGCAGGCTACCGGCGCCGGCGGGCGGGGTCCGTCAGCCAGGGCGCATCCCAGCCGGTGTCCTGCTGGTTGACGTTCGTGCCGGGCGGGACGATCTCGTCGATGCGGTCGAGCACATCAGCGCTGAGCTTCACCTCCGCGGCGGGCAGCTGGCTGTGCAGGTGCTCCATGGTGCGGGGGCCGATGATCGCCGCCGTCACGGCCGGATGGTTGATGACGAACCCCAGCGCCATCTCGATCAGGCTGATGCCGGCCTGCTCGGCGAGGTCGCCGAGCTGCTGGGCGACCTCCAGCTTGCGCTGGTTGGCGGGCAGCGACATGTCGTAGCGGGAGGGCAGGCGTTCGGCACGGCGGCTTTCGGCGGGCGAGGCGCCGCTGTCGCGCCCGTAGCGCCCCGACAGCCAGCCGCCGGCCAGCGGGCTCCACGGGATCACGCCCATCCCGTATTCCTCGCAGACCGGAAGAACGTCGGCCTCGATGCGCCTGATCAGGATCGAGTAGGGCGGCTGCTCGCACATGAAGCGCTCGCGGCCCCGCTCCTTGGCGACCCACTGGGCCTGCACGATCTGGTGGGCTGGGAAGGTCGAGGAGCCGATCGCCCGCACCTTGCCGGCCTGCACCAGGTCGGTCAGGGCTCCGAGGGTCTGGTCGACGTCCGTGTCGGGCTCGGGACGGTGGATCTGGTAGAGGTCGATCCAGTCCGTTTTCAGCCGTTTGAGGCTGTCCTCGACCTCTTTGACGATCCAGCGGCGGGAGTTGCCGAACTGGTTCGGATCCTCGCCCATCGTGCCATGGGCCTTGGTCGCAAGGACGACGTTCTCGCGCCGGCCGCCGGCCAGGGCCTTGCCGACGATCTCCTCTGACTCCCCGCGCGAGTAGACGTCCGCCGTGTCGATGAAGTTGACGCCCGCGTCGAGGGCCGCGTGGATGATCGCGATCGACTCGTCGTGGTCGGGGTTGCCCCAGGCGCCGAACATCATCGCGCCCAGGCACAGCGGGCTGACGCTGATGCCGGTGGCGCCAAGTTTGCGCTGCTCCATCAGACCAGCTCCTGGCGGATCACGGGGTTCTTCGCGGCGGCGACCTCGTCCAGGCGTCGCACGGGCGTCGTGTAGGGGGCGTGCTGGGCGATCGCGGGGTCCTTCGCGGCCTCCTTCAGGATCGCCGCGAGCGCCTCCGCGAAGGCGTCGAGGGTCTCTCTGGTCTCTGTCTCGGTCGGCTCGACCATCAACGCCTCGTCCACCAGCAGCGGGAAGTAGACGGTGGGCGGGTGAAAGCCGAAGTCCAGCAGGCGCTTTGCGAGGTCGAGCGTCTTGATCTTCAGCTCCCGCTTCATGGGACCGCCGGAGAGGACGAACTCGTGCATGCAGAGATCGCCGTAGGCCAGGGGCAGGTGCTCGTCGACTCCCAGCTGGCGCAGGCGGGCGAGCAGGTAGTTGGCGTTCAGTACGGCCGTCTCGGAGGCGTCCCTCAGACCGTCGGCGCCGAGTGAGCGGATGTAGGCGTAGGAGCGCACGAAGCAGCCGTAGTTGCCGTGGAAGCCGCGCAGGCGCCCGATCGTCTTCTCGCGCTCTTCGTCCAGGAAGAAGGTGCCGTCCTCGTCGCGGGCGACGACGGGCACGGGCAGGTATGGGGCGATGCGATCGGACACGCCGATCGGCCCGGAGCCGGGGCCGCCTCCGCCGTGGGGCTGGGTGAAGGACTTGTGCAGGTTGAAGTGGACGATGTCGAAGCCCATGTCGCCGGGACGGGACAGGCCCATGACCGCGTTGAGGTTGGCGCCGTCGTAGTAGAGGGTCGCGCCGACGCCGTGCACGATCGCGGCGATCTCCTCGATGTTGGGGTCGAACAGCCCGAGCGTGTTGGGGTTGGTCAGCATCAGGCACGCCACGTCGGCGTCGGCCTTGGCGCGCAGGTCATCGACGTCGACACCGCCGTCGGCGTTGGTGGCGACCTTCACGACCTCCAGTCCGGCCATCGTGACGGTCGCGGGGTTGGTGCCGTGGGCCGTGTCGGGGGTCAGGACCTTGTGGCGGGTCTCACCCCGGTCCTCGTGGTAGGCGCGGCTCAGCAGCACCCCCGCCAGCTCGCCGTGGGAGCCGGCCGAGGGCTGCAGGCTGACGTGGGCCATACCGGAGATCTCGCCCAGTGCCTGCTGCAGGTTCCACATCAGCTCCAGGGCGCCCTGGGCCCGCTCGGGGTCCTGAAGGGGGTGCAGGCGGGCGTGCCCGGGCAGGGCGGCGGCCCGCTCGTGCAGGCGCGGGTTGTGCTTCATCGTGCAGGAGCCCAGCGGGTAGAAGCCGGAGTCCAGGTCGAAGTTGCGCTTGGAGATGCCGACGTAGTGGCGGACGATCTCCGGCTCTGAGACCTCCGGCAGGCGCGGCGGGACGACACGCCGGAAGCGTTCCGGCAGCGCCTCGGCGGGCACCTGGGGCACGTCGGTCTCGGGGCACATGAAGGCGCGACGCCCGGGCGCCCCCTTCTGGAAGATCGTCGTGGCGGGCTGGCGCTGCAGCGGCGTCGGCGCCGTCGCGGACCCCGCGCTCGGGTGGTGGCCCTCGATCGAGGGGTCGGCGTGCAGGTGGTTGTCGTCGAGGGTGTGGCTCACGCCGGCACGGCCTCCCTGCGCTCGGCGGCGACGACCGCCCCGAGCGTCTCGGCGAGGCGGTCGACGTCCTCGCGCGAGCGGCGCTCGGTGATCGCCACGAGCAGGCCGCCCTCGTCCTCGGGGCGACCCGTCAGGGCCTGCAGGTCGGCGCCGGGGTTGACGCCCTGCTCGGCGCAGCGGCGGCGGACGGCCGCGACGTCGGCGTCCAGGCGCAGGGCGAACTCGCGCACGACCGGCTGCTCGTGGAGCTTGTGCACTCCCGGCAAGGCCGCGAGCGTCTCGCGCGCGTAGTGGGTGCGGGCCAGCAGCAGCTCGCCCAGCTCGACGATCCCCCGGCGCCCGAGCCAGGTCAGGTAGACGACGCCGCCGAGGGCGTTCAGCGCCTGGGCGGTGCAGATGTTCGACGTGGCTTTCTCGCGGCGGATGTGCTGCTCGCGGGTCTGCAGGGTCAGCACGAAGCCGCGGCGGCCGTCGACGTCGAGCGTTTCCCCGGCGATGCGCCCGGGCATGCGCCTGATGTACTCCTCGCGGGCCGCGAACAGCCCGAATGAGGGGCCGCCGAAGTCCAGGCGGTTGCCCAGCGACTGGCCCTCGCCGACGGCCACGTCGACGCCGCATTCGCCGGGTGCCCGCAGGATCCCGAGCGTGATCGGGTCGACCTGGGCGATGACGACCGGCCCATCGCTCTCGACGGCGCCGTGGGCTGCGTCGCTGAGCGCCTGGGCGTCCTCGACGGCGCCGTAGAAGTTGGGCTGGGCGAAGACGGCGGCGCTCGTGTCCGCGTCGACGGCGGCGCTCCAGGCGTCCAGGTCGGTGACGCCCCCCGACAGGGGCACCTCGACGACGTCCATGCCGTAGCCGTGGGCGTAGGTGCGCAGGGTCTGGATCGTGTGGGGATGCAGACCGGCGCTGATGACGATCCGCGAGCGGCCGTTGTGGAGCTTGGCCAGGTAGACGGCCGCGGCCACGGCCGAGGGGCCCTCGTAGGTGGAGGCGTTGGAGACGGGCAGCCCGGTCAGCTCGGAGATGGCCGTCTGGTACTCGAACATGACCTGCAGGCCACCCTGGGAGATCTCGGGCTGGTAGGGCGTGTAGGGCGTCAGGAACTCCGAGCGCTCCATCAGCATGTCGATCAGGGCGGGCACGTAGTGGTCGTACATGCCGGCACCGAGGAAGCTCAGCTCCTGCTCGGAGCTGACGTTGGCCTCGGCGAGGCGGGCCAGCTCGGCGTAGACGTCCTGCTCGGGACGGCCGGGCGGCAGGTCGAGGTCCCGGCCCAGCCGCACGTTCTCGGGGATCTGGCGGTCGAAGATCTCCTGCAGCGAGGAGACCCCGATGGCGGCCAGCATGGCCTGGAGATCGTCCGGGGTGATCGACGTGTAACGACTCAAGTCGCTCCCAGCCTAGCCGTCGGAGACGCTGTGACCGGAGTCGTCAAGCGCCCAGCGTGGCCCGGTAGGCGGCCGCGTCGAGCAGGGCGTCCCGCTCGGAGGGGTCGGCCATGCGGATCTTGACCAGCCAGCCCTCGCCGTAGGGGTCGTCGTTGATGGCCGCCGGGTTGTCCGGCAGGTCCTCGTTGACCTCCACGATCTCGCCGGACAGCGGCGCGACGACGTCCGAGACGGCCTTGACGGACTCGACCTCCGCGTAGGGGGAGTCCTTGGCGACGGTCGCGCCGACCTCGGGCGGATCGAAGAAGACGACCTCGCCCAGTGAGTCCTGGGCGTACCAGGTGATGCCGAGGGTTGCCAGCTTCGGGTCCTCGGGGTCGGTCCGGGCCCAGTCGTGCTCGGGATGGTAGAGCAGGTCGTCCGGGTAGCTGGCCTCGGCCATGTCGCGCTCCTGAAGTCGGTCCCGGCCGGGGTGGCGGCGGGAGCTGTCGGTCTGTGGCGCCGAACTCTACGCGCGCTTGGCGACGAAGGGCTTCCGCGTCACGGTCGCCCCGCGGATGCGCCCCCGCACGTCGATCTGAAGGGCCGTCCCGACGGCTGCGTGCTCGGCGGGAACATAGGCCATGCCGATGCCAACGCCCAGGCAGGGCGAGAGGGTGCCGCTCGTGACGACCCCCCCGCCGACGATCGGGTTGCCCTGCCGGGCGATGCCGGGACCGTCGATCGTGAAGGCGATCAGCCTCTCCGCCGGGCCGGCCTCGCGCACGGCCCTGACGGCGTCTGAGCCGATGAAGCCCGTGTCCTCCTTGCAGCACCAGCCCAGCCCGGCTTCGATCGGGTTGCGATCGAGGCTCAGGTCGTTGCCGTAGAGGTGAAAGCAGGCCTCCAGGCGCAGCGTGTCGCGGGCGCCGAGGGCCGCGGGCCTGGCGCCGCGGCGGACCATCTGGTCCCACAGGGCGGGCGCATCGGCGGGCGAGCAGAGCAGCTCGACGCCGTCCTCGCCGGTGTAGCCGGTGCCGCAGACAAGCACCTCGGCGCCGCCGATGCGCCGGCTCTCCACGGACATACGGGCGGGCAGCGGGGAGTCCGCGCCGGCCTGCACGATCTCCCGCGCCAGCGGTCCCTGCACGGCGATCATCGCCCAGTCCTCGATGCGGTCCTGGACGGTCGCTTCGGGGAAGTCGGCGGCCTGCGCCTGGAACCAGGCCAGGTCGGCCACGTGGTTGGACGCGTTCGTGATCGTCAGGTAGCGCTCGCCGCCCAGCTTGTAGGTGAAGAGATCGTCCAGCACGCCGCCGTCCTCGCGGCAGAGCACCGAGTACTGCGCCCCGCCGGGCGCGATCGCGGCCACGTCGTTGGACAGCAGCCGCTGCAGCAGCGCCTGCGCCTGCGGGCCGCTGGTCTCGATCTGCCCCATGTGCGAGACGTCGAAGATGCCGGCCGCCTCGCGCACGGCCATGTGCTCCTCGCGGACGCCCTCGTATTGGACGGGCATCTCCCAGCCGGCGAAATCCACGAGCTTGGCGCCTGCCGCGACGTGGCGGTCGTAGAGGGGGGTGCGGCGAAGCTCGGGCGTGCTCACGCGGCGCAGGCTAGCGGGCTTTCAACGCGACCGGCCGGGGCGGGGGACACCCAGGTCTCGACATATCTTGCGCGCAAGCCGGAAGTCGATCTCGCGGTGGCGCGGAAGGACCGACCACTCGCCGGTCGGGCCAACCCAGCGGGCGTGATTGGCGCCCTCGGCCTGCAGTCGACACCCCTCGCTGCGGAGATGCCTTTCGAGATCGCGACGCTTCAAGCGGCGATCGTCAGATGCAGCGCCTCCCGCTCGAGACCATCGTCGGCTTCTCCGGCAGCCGGCGAGAGCATCAAGCGGAGCGCGTCGATCACATTCGCACGCGCCTCGTCGCGGGTGCGGCCCTGGCTGTGGACACCTTTGACCTCGGGAATCGAGGCGATGATCCATCCATCTTCGCCGGGCTCGTAGACGATCATGAGATCGAGCTGCTCAGGCACAAGGGACACGATATCCCCTTACTCCGCCTGAAGCGACGGATCGGGACGCGACGTCGATGCGAGGGTTGGATGCGCGGTGCCCGCCTCCAGGCCGGCGTCCATCCAAGGCCGGCCAGGCGAGGGGCGCCCGGCGTCCCTACCGCAGGAACGGCGGGACGTCGATGTCGTCGTCGGAGATCTCGAGGTTCGAGCGCTGGCGGTCGGAGATGCGCGGGTTGCGGTCCGGACGGGCCGGACGGCCCTCGCGGCGCGAGCCTCCGCTGCGACCCGGTCGGTGGTCGAAGCCCGTGCCGATGACCGTCACGCGGACCTCGTCGGACATCGCCTCGTCGATGACCGCCCCGAAGATGATGTTGGCGTTGGGGTCGGCCTCGTTCTGGATGATCTCCGCCGCGTCGTTGACCTCGAACAGGCCCAGGTCCTTGCCGCCCGTGATGTTCAGCAGGATGCCCGTCGCCCCGTCGACGCTCTCCTCCAGCAGCGGCGAGGAGATGGCCGCCCTGGCCGCCTCCGCGCAGCGGCTCTCGCCCGCCGCCGTGCCGATGCCCATCAGGGCCGAGCCTGCGTCCTGCATGATCGTCCGCACGTCCGCGAAGTCCAGGTTGATCAGGCCAGGGATCGTGATCAGGTCCGTGATGCCCTGCACACCTTGGCGCAGGACGTTGTCGGCCTCCCTGAAGGCGTCCAGCATCGTCGTGCGACGCTCCACCACCGCCAGCAGCTTCTCGTTGGGGATCACGATCAGGGTGTCCACGACCTCGCGCAGGCGCTCGATCCCCTCCGTCGCCTGACGGCCGCGCTGGGAGCCCTCGAAGTCGAACGGGCGCGTCACCACGCCGACCGTCAGAGCGCCGATCTCGTTCTTGGCGATCTCCGCGATCACCGGCGCCGCTCCGGTGCCTGTGCCGCCGCCCTCGCCGGCCGTCACGAACACCATGTCAGCGCCCTTCAGGGCCTCCTTGATGTCGTCCCTGGACTCCGACGCAGCCGACAGGCCCACGTCGGGGTTCGCTCCCGCGCCCAGGCCCTTCGTCGACTCGTGGCCGATGTTCAGCTTGATGTCCGCATCGCACATCGCCAGCGCCTGGGCGTCCGTGTTGGCCGCGATGAACTCCACGCCCCGCAGGCCTGCGTCGACCATGCGACTGACCGCGTTCGTTCCGCCGCCGCCGACGCCGACGACCTTGATGACTGCCAGGTAGCTCCCGCCGCTCTCCATGATGGTTCTGTCCGAAGCCTTCAGTAGGAATTTAGGGTTCGAAACGTCGCATTAGCCGAACCGCCGGATTGAGCACGTTATGCAGGGATTCTCGCCCTGTCAACGACGGCCGCCAGTTCCGCAACTATCCTTGCAGAACCCGGGACTCTCGACCAGCGCCTGAGAATGGCGATTTCGAAGCCTGACCCTCGACTTGAGGTTCAGTGTCCGGGTTCTGCCCCTTCGGGCGTCGTCACGGGTGCTTCGCCTTCGGTCTTCGCCGCTTCGCTCGTGGCCGTAGAGGGTTCGCCGGAGGGGCTCGCCGTCGAGGATTGAGAGGGGTCGGAGCTGTTGGCCGCAAGCCCCGCCGCCAGCGCCGAGACCGTCGATTCCCGGGTCGCCTTGGTGGTGGCGCCCGCTTCGATGCTCGGCGCCTGTTCGCCGCTGGAGAAGCCCGCAGCCGGCCTGTCGGGCAGCTCCACGTCTACGTAGGTCGCCCCCGCCGAGCTGCTGTCCGCCAGCACCCGGGCAAGCGAAAGCCACTTGGCGCGGGCCAGGGTGTCGTCGCCGAAGTACACGACCAGGCCGTTGCTCATGACGGCCGTCAGGCCACGGGGGCCCTCGTAGACCTTCGACGTCAGCCTGTCCAGAACCGGGGGGGCACCGCCCAGCAGGCGCAGCGCCGCCAGGATCGACGCGCTCGAGACACGCTGTCCGGCGCCCGGCGCGACGTTGCCGGAGATGCTCGGCAGCGAGCCAGAGGCCAGGCTGTCGCCCAGCACCGTCCCGTCCGCCGCCACGGCCGTCTTCACGCCCGCCGCCGTCAGGACCGCCACCGGCGGTTCCTCCTCCACGGCGATCCTCAGGCTGTGCGGGAAGCTCGCCCGGGCGCTGACCATGCTGACCGTCGGGAAGCGCTCCACGGCCTGGCGCAGCGCCCTCGTGCTCACGGCCAGCGTGCTCATGCCGTGAGCAGCCTGCCTCAGGGCCGCTTCGATCTCCTGGGCCTGGGGCCTGTGCACGCCGCTGATGCGGACGTGCTCCACCGCCACGAAGGACGAGTGGCGCAGCCACAGCCAACCGCCTCCCAGCAGCGGCAGCGCCAGCACCCCGCACAGAAGTGCGATGCGAACCCGACGATGCGCACGCAGTGCCCGCCACCCGCCCCGCAGCCTGACGGGCAGCGAGGCCAGGAGGTCCCGCAGGGCGGCCGGCGGGAGGGCCGCGTGGGGGCCCCTCGGGCGAGCCGGCGAGCGGGCGGCGAGAGTGCGCTGCATCCCGGCACTCTTCGACCTCCCTCGCCCATGCCCTCCCCGCTCACCAGGGAAAGACGACCCGGCCCAGCGTCTGCACCTCCGGCTCCAGCGCGATCCCTGTCATCTCCATGACCCTGCGGCGACCCTCGGCCATCACCGCCACCACGTCGGCCGTGCTCGCCGTGCCCGTGTTCTCGATGAAATTCGCGTGCTTGGGCGCGAAGCGGGCCCCGCCGACGCTCAGCCCGTTGCACCCCGCCCGCGACAGCAGCATCCCCGCGCTCTCGCCCCCCTCGGGGTTCTTGAACGTCGAGCCGAACGTCTTGATGCCCTGCGGCTGGGCCTCGTGACGGCGCCTGCGCATCTCCTCCAGGCGAGCTTTGACCTCCTGTGGAGGGGCAGACGTCAACGCCAGGCAGGCCAGCGCCACCACTTCCCCCTCCCTCAGGTTCGAGTGCCTGTAGCCGAGCTCCAGCTGCTGGGGCCCGCGGCGGTCCACGCCCGCCGCCGTGACGACCTCGACCCACTCCAGCACCTCTCCCAGCTGCCCGCCGTAGGCGTTCGCGTTCATCCGCACCGCACCGCCGACAGTGCCCGGGATGTTGACGCCGAACTCGATCCCCGACAGGCCCTCCCTGGCAGCCCGCGCCGCCACCGACGGCAGCCGCGCCCCGCCCCCGCAGAGGATCCTGCTGCCCTGCACCTCCACCCCCGCCAGCTCCCCGTCCAGCTTCACGACCAGGCCGCGCACGCCCTCGTCCGCGATCAGCAGGTTCGAGCCCGAGCCGACGACCGCGACCTCGATGCCCTGCCCCGTCGCCCAGCCCAGCAGCTCCGACAGCGCCCCGACGCTCCCCGCCCGCGCGAAGTACTCCGCCCGCCCGCCCGTGCGGACCGTCGCAAGGCGGGCCAGGGGCTCGTCGCGGCGCACGCCCGCCGGCATCGGCCCCGAGCTCACGCCGCGCCCTCCCGGGTCCCGGCCAGGGCGTGGGCCAGCGCGTCGACGTCGCCCGCTCCCATCACCATGCACACGTCGCCCTCCCTCAGCATCCCCGCCAGCACGCGCTCCGCGGCCGACATCGCCGGCAGCCAGTAGACGGGCCGGCCGCCCGCAGCGTCAGCCGTCGTCTCCGCGATCGTCAGCCCGCTGATCCCGGGGAAGTCCTGCGCCCGCTCGCGCGCCGGGTAGACGTCCAGGAGGACGACCACGTCGGCCAGCGCCAGGGCCCTGCCGAACTCGCGGGCCAGCAACTGCGTGCGCGAGAACAGGTGCGGCTGGAACACCGCCACCAGCCGCTGCGGCCCGAGCGTCCTGGCCGCCCGCAGCGTCGCCTCGATCTCTGTCGGGTGGTGGGCGTAGTCCTCGTAGACCTGCGCCCCGCCCGCGCTCACGCCGTCCAGCTGGAAGCGCCGCCCCGCGCCCGTGAACTCGCGCAGGGCCTCGATCGCGGCCGCTGCCGGAGCCGCTGCCAGGCGCGTCGCCTCCAGGGCCGCCGTCGCGTCGAGCGCGTTGTGGGCGCCCGGGACCGACAGGCGCACCTGCTCGCCCCGCCATGTGAACGCCGACCCCTCCCGGCCGAGGACGGGCTCGGGCTGGTCGAAGGGGATCGTCTCGCCGTCTCGCAGCGACAGCAGCTCCGGCCTGTCCCACACGACCGCCGTCGGCGGGGCCGCCAGGAAGCTCCCGAACACCTCGCGCAGCTCCGCCAGCGAGGCGAAGCTCGCATGGTGGTCCAGCTCGACGTTCAGCAGTACCGCCACCTCGACCGTCAGGCTCAGCAGCGAGCGATCCGACTCGTCGGCCTCGATCACCAGCCACTCCCCCTCATCCCAGCCGGCGTTGGGCAGGCCGCCCCCGATCGGAGCCCCCACCAGCCATGACGGGCGCATCCCCGCCGCCCGCAGGATGTGGGCGATCATCGCCGCCGTCGTCGTCTTGCCGTGCGTCCCCGCCACCGCGATCGTGCGCCGCAGCGCCGAGAGCTCCCCCAGCAGGTCCGCCCGCGGACGATCCGCCAGGCCCCGCTCCCGGGCCGCCGCCCGCTCCACGTTCTCCGGGGGGATCGCGGAGGAGTGAAAGACCTCCACGTCCTGCCCCGCCGGCACGTTCTCCGCGCTGTGGCCGGCCCTCGCCTGGAGCACCCCGTCTGCCGCCAAGCGCCGCAGGTAGGGGCCGTCGGCGCCGTCAGAGCCCGTCACGCTCGCGCCCAGCGCATGCGCGGCCCGGGCGTAGGCGCTCATGCCCGCCCCGCCCACGCCGATCAGGTGGATGCGCCTGCCCAGCCAGGGCCGTGCCTCCCCGCTCACGGCCGGCCCGCCGCCGTCCCGTCCTCGCCGGCGGGGGCCGCGCCCGCCGCGGCCAGCACCTGCGCCGCTATGTCCGCAGCGGCCCGCGGCTTTGCCAGGGACCGCGCCGCCTCGGCCATCCCCCGCAGCCTGTGCGGATCGGCCAGCAGCGCCGCCACCTCGGAGCCCAGGCGGGCAGCGCTCAGCTCCCCGTCGGGGATCACGACGGCCGCGCCCGCGTCGGCCAGCCAGCGGGCATTGGCGCTCTGATGGTCGCCCGCCGCCGCCGGGAAGGGGATCAGCACGGAGGGCAGGCCGTAGGCCGCGATCTCGAAGACCGACCCGCCCGAGCGCGCCACGACCAGGTCCGCCGCCGCCATCGCCTGCCCGAAGCGCTCGATCGGCAGGTACTCGATCAGCTCGTAGCCGGACGGCAGCGCGCGCTCTCTCAGCATCGCGTAGTCGCGCCGGCCGCATACGTGCAGGATCCGCAGAGGCGAGCCGGCGAAGGCGTCGATCGCCGCCAGGTTGATCGAACGCGAGCCGAGTGAGCCGCCGTAGACCAGCAGGCACGTCTCGTCCTCGCCGACCTCGAAGGACGCCCTGGCGGCGGCCCGGTCGGCGAACGGTGGCGGCACCGGACGCCCCGTCACCACATAGCGACCCCCCTCTCTCCCTCTCAACGGGAACGCCAGGCAGACGCGACGCGCAGCCGGAGCCAGCAGCCTGTTGGTCACGCCCAGGTGGCTGTCCGCCTCCGTCAGGACCAGCGGCAGGCGCAGGCTGAGCGCAGCCAGCCCGACCGGGCCCGCCACGTAGCCGCCGCCGCCCATGACCGCGTCCGGGTGCGCCCGGGCCAGCATCGCCCGCGCCCGCGGCAGCGCCGCCGCCGCCCGCGCCAGCGCCCGCGCCGCCCTGACGGGGTTCGAGCGGTCGAGGCCCTCCACCTGCAGCGTGCTCAGCTCATAGCCCGCCGCCGGCACCAGCTCCGCCTCCGCCCGCTGCCCCCCGATGAAGCTGACCCGGGCGCCCTCAGCCCGCAGCGCGTCCGCGACCGCCAGCGCCGGTACGACGTGCCCCGCCGTTCCCCCGGCCGCTATCACGATCCGCTTGCCCTGAGCGCTCACCCGCCAATCCTCTCTGCTCGCGCCCGCGAGCGTCGGCTGAGCCGCCCGTCCTGCTCGGCACCGAGCGCACGTGGCCCGTCGCCCCCGATGCCACGTTCAGCAGCAGCCCCATCCCCGCCAGCATCACGATCAGGCTGCTCGACCCGTAGGACACGAACGGCAGCGGCACCCCCGTCAGGGGCGCCAGGCCCAGCACCGCGAAGGCGTTCAGGAGCGCCTGGGAGACGATCAGGGACGTCACGCCGACGGCTATCAGGGCGCTGAACAGGCTGCGGGCCGCCTTCGCCGCGCGCAGGCCCGCATAGGCGATCAGGCCGTACAGGAACATCAGGGCCGCCACCCCCACGACCCCCAGCTCCTCCGCTATCACGGCCAGGATGAAGTCCGTCGGCGCCTCCGGCAGGTAGAAGATCTTCTGGACAGACTGGCCCGGGCCGACCCCGAACAGGCCCCCCGAGCCGATCGCGATCTGGCCCTGCACCGCCTGGAAGCCGCTGCCCGACGCATGCGCCCACGGGTCCAGGAACGACGTCAGGCGCGCCCGCGCGTACGGGCGGACGAGGGCGTAGAGGACGATCAAGGCCGCCACGCCGCCCGCGATCCTGCCCAGCTTGGCCATCGGGATGCCCGCGGCCACCAGCATCGCCCCGATCGTGAAGGCGATCACCATCGCCGTGCCCAGGTCCGGCTGGGTGAAGACCAGCAGGCACGCCGAGCCGACCACGATCAGCAACGGTTTCGCCAGGTCCTTGAGGTCGTGCACCCGGCCCGGGCGCTTGGCCAGCAGCGTCGCCGCATACATGACCAGGGCCAGCTTCAGGAGCTCCGAGGGCTGGAACTGGAACTGGCTGGGGCCGATCCAGCGCCGCGCCCCGTTGACGCTCACGCCCACGTGGGGGACGTGGGTGGCCAGGACCAGCACGAACGAGACCGCCAGCAGCGGCGCCGTGATCGCATGGACTTTCGCCACCCCATCGCGGGCCAGCAGCCGCATCGCGACCAGGCCCAGCGCCCCGTAGACGACGTAGCGGATCAGGTAGCTCGTGCCGTTGCCCTGGCCCTGCAGCAGCGACGTCGCCGAGGACGCGCTGTAGACCATCACCGCCCCGAACGCCAGCAGGCACAGCGTGGCAGTCAGCAGGATCCGCTGCTCCAGGCTCTGGGGGCGCTTCTTGCGCGGGGTCCCGCTCCCTCCCCTTGCCGGCCTGGCGCGTCCTGCGGTGGCGGATGGCATCCAGGGTCCATTCGACAAGGTGGTGCGGATGCCTCCAAGGCCTCCTCAGAGACCGCGGCTCTGGCGGTAGATCGTGAAGCCGATCGCCGCGCAGATCGAGGCCACGATCCAGAAGCGCAGGATGATCTTCGTCTCAGACCAGCCCTTCAGCTCGAAGTGGTGGTGGATCGGAGCCATCAGGAAGACCCGCTTGCGCGTCGTCTGGAAGGAGATCACCTGGATCGCCACCGACAGGGCCTCGATCACGAAGATGCCGCCCAGCAGGATCAGCAGGACCTCCGTTTTGGTCATCACGGCCAGCCCCGCGATCGCCCCGCCCAGCCCCAGCGAGCCCGTGTCGCCCATGAAGACCGTCGCCGGGAAGGCGTTGAACCACAGGAAGCCGATGCAGGCCCCGACCAGGCAGCCCGCCAGCATCGCCAGTTCGTAGTCGCCCGCCAGGAAGGTGATGCCGATGTAGGCCAGCAGGACGATCGCAGCGCAGCCCGCCGCCAGGCCGTCCAGTCCGTCCGTCAGGTTGACCCCGCTCGTAGTCCCCGCCAGGACCAGGTAGATCACGACCGGGTACAGCGGCCCGATGTCCACGTGGTAGTCCACGAAGCGCAGGTACAGAACGCTCGGCAGGTGCGCCTCCTCGTGCGCCACGAACCACAGGCCGATCGAGATCGCGATCGTCACCAGCAGCTTCGTGCGCGCCCGCAGGCCCAGCGAGCGGCGCTTGACCAGCTTCGTGTAGTCGTCCGCGAAGCCCAGCAGGGCGCACGCTATGGCCGCCCCGAAGACCCCCATCGCCCGCCATTCGAAGTCCGTCAGGATCAGGAACGACACCGACACGGCCAGGAAGATCAGCACCCCGCCCATCGTCGGCGTGCCCGCCTTGGCCAGGTGCCCCTGCGGGCCGTCCTCGCGGATGTGCTGGCCGAACTCCCGCTCCCGCAGGAAGGCGATGAAGCGCGGGCTCAGGAAGATGCAGATGAGCAGGGCCGACGTGCCCCCGAACAGGATGCGCCCCATTCAGCTCCGCCCCGAGCCGGCCGCCTTGGCGACGCCCCATGCCCCGCCGGCCTCCCGCAGGGCCGCCGAGACGGCCTCCAGGCCGACGCCCCGCGAGCCCTTCACCAGCACCGCGTCGCCCGGCTCGATCAGGCCCGCCAGCTGTCCCGCCGCCGCCTGCGCGTCGGGGTAGCTCCGGCTCTCGCCCGGGAAGGCCTCGGCCGTCTGCGCCGCCAGCGGCCCGACCGCCACCAGCAGCTCTATCCCCCGCTCGGACAGGTGACGGCCGATCTCGCGGTGCAGCGCCGGCCCCTGCTCGCCCAGCTCCAGCATGTCCCCCAGCACCGCCACCCGCCTGCCCGCAGGGGCTCCCGCCAGGTCGTCTATCGCCGCCCTCATCGACATCGGGTTGGCGTTGTAGCAGTCGTCGATCAGCAGGACGTCCCCCGGCAGCTCGCTGCGCTGGCCCCGCATCGCCGAGAACTCGACCCGCAGCCGGCCCGAGGGGGTCACGCCGACGGCCCCCGCCGCCGCCACAGCCGCCAGCAGGTTGCGCACGTTGTGGGGCTGGGAGAAGGACGGCTGCAGCTCGATCCTCGTTCCCTGCCTGTCGACGATCACGCGGCCCGGCTCGGCGGAGATCAGCCTCACGTCCGCGCCCTCCCCGAAGAAGACCTCCCGCAGGTCCTCGCGGCGGTGGGGCTCCAGCAGCGCCTCTCCCGCCGGCAGCACGATCGTCGCCCCCGGCTGCAGGCCCGCGATCAGCTCCGCCTTGGCCGCCGCTATGGCCTCCAGCGATCCCAGCAGCTCCAGGTGGGCCGGGCCGACGTTGACGATCACACCCACTTCCGGGCGGGCGATCTCGACCAGCTGGGCGATCTGGCCGGGACCCCGCATCGCCATCTCAAGGACCAGCGCCTGCGTTCCCCGCGGGGCCGCCAGGATCGCCAGCGGCAGGCCTATCTCCGTGTTCAGATTCTGGGGGCTGGCCGCGGTGCGCAGCTCGCCGGCCAGCAGCGCCGCCAGGATGTCCTTGGTCGACGTCTTGCCCGTCGAGCCCGTGATCGCCAGGACGTGGGCTCCGGCCGCCTGGAGCTCTCCACGCCACGCAGCCGCCAGGCGCTGCAGGGCCTGCAGCGGATCGGGGTGGGCCAGGACCGCGCCCTCATCGTGCTCCGCCGCCGCTCTCGCGGCGTGCTCCGGTGCCGCCAGCACGCCCCAGGCGCCGGCCGCCAGCGCCTCCCCGGCGTGCAGGCCACCGTCCTGGCGCTCGCCGGGCAGGCCGAAGAACAGCTCGCCCGGTCCGCTCAGACGCGAGTCGATGCCCGCCCGCTCGGGCCCCGGCTGGCGCTCCCGCAGGACCGTGGCCCCGGTGGCCCTGGCGATCCGCTCCGTGTCCCAGGTCCTCACCGGCCGCCCCCCGCCGTCGCCGGTGTCCGTGCTTCCAGCGCCTCGGCCGCGACCGTCGCGTCGTCGAACGGGATCTTGCGCCCGCCCGCGAGCTCCTGGCCCTGCTCGTGGCCCTTGCCCGCGATCACCAGCACGTCGCCGCTCCCCGCCATCGAGACGGCCCGCTCGATCGCCTCCCGCCGGTCGGGGATCGCCTGGACCGAGCCGCCTGTGACGCCGCTCATGATCTCCGCGATGATCGCCTCCGGGTCCTCCGAGCGGGGGTTGTCGGAGGTCACGATCGTCTCGTCGGCCAGACGCGCCGATATCTCCCCCATCAGCGGGCGCTTGGTCCGGTCGCGGTCGCCGCCCGCCCCGAACACGCAGATCACCCTGCCCTGGCCGCCCCCAGCCGCCAGCACGTCGCGGGCTGCCGCCAGCACGTTCTCCAGCGAGTCGGGGGTGTGGGCGTAGTCGACCAGGACCGCGAAGTCCTGGCCCCGCTCGACGGGCTCGAAGCGCCCCGGCACGTGCACGCCCCGCGCCAGCACTCCCAGCAGCTGCTCGAGGGGCGCCCCCAGCTGGTGCACCACCGCCAGGGCACCGAGCGCGTTGGCGACGTTGAAGCGGCCCGGCATCGGCAGCTCCAGCTCGCTCGCGCCCGCCGGCGTGTGCAGCACGAAGGAGCAGCCCGCCAGGCCGCAGCGGACCTGCTCGGCCCGGTAGTCGGCCGGAGCTTCCACCGCGAACGTGACGGCGTCCGGGAGCTCGGCGGCCAGGCGCGCGCCGTAGGGGTCGCCGGCGTTCACGACCTTCACGCGCGGCGGCGGCACCGGCGGGCGCTGCTCGGGCGCGAACAGCAGCCGCTTGGCCTGGAAGTACTCCTCCATGCTCGGGTGGAAGTCCAGGTGATCCTGGGTCAGGTTCGTGAACAGCGCCGCCGCGAACGGGATCGCGTCGGTGCGCCCCAGCTGCAGGGCGTGGGAGGAGACCTCCATCGCGCAGGCCCTGTCGCCGCCGTCGAGCATCGCCCGCAGGTCGCCCTGCAGGTCGATCGCCTCCGGGGTCGTGCGCGCCACCGGACGCTCCGCACCCGCGATCACCGACTTGACCGTGCCCAGCAGCCCGCAGCTGCGCCCGCCCGCCTGCATCAGCTCCCTGATCAGGTAGGCGCTGGTCGTCTTGCCGTTCGTGCCCGTCACGCCCACGACCGCCAGGTCCCGGGCCGGCTCGCCGTAGAAGCGGGCCGCCAGCGGCGCCATCGCGGCCCGTGCCGAGGGCACCAGCAGCTCGGGCACGCCCAGGCCGAGCGGGCGCTCCACGACGAGCGCCGCGGCTCCCGCCGCCACCGCCGCAGGCGCGTAGTCGTGACCGTCGACCTGGAAGCCGCTGACGCAGAAGAACAAGGCGCCCGGGCGGACGCTGCGGCTGTCGTAGGCCAGGCCCGTGACCTCCAGCTCGCCGGCCTGCCGCGAGGAGAGGGCGCCGTCGCCCTGCGCGAGCCCGCCGATCAGCTCGGCGAGCCTCAACGGTCGATCCCGCGCGCTGGCATCGGCATGAGTCTAGTTTCAGCTCCCGCGGAGCCGTCCCGCCTACTGCGGCGGGATGCCGAGGTAGGGCAGGGCGAAGCTCATGATCTGCCCGAACGCCGGGGCCGCCACGGTGCCGCCGTAGATCGAGCCGTTCTGCGGTTCGTCGACGATCACCGCCGTCAGCAGCTTCGGGTCGGCCGCGGGGGCGAAGCCGATGAACGACGCCACGTAGGCCGATTTGGAGTATTCGCCCGTTTCGGCGTCGATCTTGCTGGCCGTGCCCGTCTTGCCGGCCAGGTGGTAGCCGGGGATCGAGACCTCGTGGGCCGTGCCTTCCGGGCCCAGCACGCCTTCCAGCATGCCGCGGACCTCAGCGGCCGTCTGCGTGGAGATGACGCGGTGCCCGCGCGGCAGCGCCACCGGCTTGCCTTCCACCGAGCCGACGATGTGGGCCGGGCGCAGGATGCCGCCGTTGGCGATCGCCGCATAGGCCGTGGCCATCTGGATCGGCGTCACCAGCTCGCCCTGCCCGATCGGCAGGTTGCCCATCGAGGAGCCCGAGTATTCCTTCAGCGGCAGCGCCACGCCCCGTTCCTCGCGGGGCAGGTCCACGCCCGTCGGCGAGCCGAAGCCGAAGCGGTGCACCCAGCTGTTGAAGCCTTCCGCGCCCAGCATTTTCCCTATCGTGATCGCGCCGACGTTGCTCGAGCGGGCCAGGATCTGTGCCGCCGACAGTGTTTCTTCGGGGTGTTCGGTGTCGTCGTGGATAGTGCGGTCTGCGACCTGGATCTGGTCGGGGATGTTGAAGGTGCTGCTGGGCGTGATCAGGCCCTGCTGCAGGGCGCCCGAGACCGTTACGACCTTGAACGTCGAGCCCGGTTCGTAGTTGAAGTTGACGGCCCTGTCCTGGAGGGCCGCCGCCGGCGCCGCTTCGGGGTCGTTGGCGTTCTCCTGGGGCCAGTTGGCCAGCGCCAGGATCGCGCCCGTGCGCGGGTCCATCACGATCGCCGTCGCGTCTTTGGGGCTGAAGGCCTGCGCGACCGCGTCGAGCACGTCTTCGGCGCGCTGCTGGATGTTGGCGTCGATCGTCAGGGCGATGCTCTTGCCCGGCAGGTCCTGACGGGGTTCTGAGATCGACACGGGCTGGCCCAGCGCGTCGCTGACGACCCTGCGCTCGCCCGCCCTTCCCTGCAGAAGGCCGTTGTCGAAGGCCTCGATGCCCGACAGGCCCGTCCCTTCCACGCCCACCTCCCCCAGCACCTGGGAGGCCAGCGTGCCGCGCGGGTACACGCGGCGGGTGCTCGGCGTCCCGTTCACGCCCGGGAGCTTCAGGGCCAGGATCTGTTCGGCCCGGCGTGCCGGCAAGCCTCTGGCCAGGTACACGAAGCCGCTGTGCTCGGAGAGCTTGTGCAGGACTTCCGCTTCGGACTGTTTGAGCAGCGGCGCCAGCTTCTGGGCCGCGCCGAGCGGGTTCGTCAACAGGTAGGGGTCGGCCGAGAGGTCCTGGGCCGGTTCGGAGATGGCCAGGTCGACGCCGTTGCGGTCGGTGATCGTGCCCCGCTGGGCCGTCACCGTCTCCTGGGTGACCTGCTGGTTCGAGGCGTCACGGCGCAGGGCCGGGCCGCGGACGACGCCCAGATAGGCAGCGCGGCCCACGGCCAGCGCGAGCAGCAGGAAGAAAAGCCCGAAGATCGGCCCGACCCGCTGCTGGACGATCGCCATCCGGCTAGCCGCCCGGGGCGGCCGTGCCGCCGCCCGCTTCGCCCGCCGCCGCGCTCGGGGAGGCGGTCGATTCGGAGGTGGGGCCCGTGGCGCCCTGGGGCACCGTCGTGGTCGCTTCGCTCGGGTTTGCCGAGCCCGATTCCTGTTCGCCGCTCGCCACTGTCGTGCCCGCCGTCGCGCCGGTGCCAGTAGCGGGGGCTTCGCCGGTCTTTTCGCCGGAGGCTTCCGTGGTCGCTTCGCCCGAGCTGGAGGAGCCTTCGGCTTCGACGGCGCCTGCCGGGGGCCGGCCGGTGGCGTTCAGGGGTTCCCGCAGGCGGGCCGCCGCCTTCGCCACGTCGACGGATCCGTGCACCGTCAGGAAGCGCAGCCCCGCCATCCCCACCAGCTTCATGCCCAGCCGCGAGGAGGCCTGGGACTCCACGCGATTGCCGGCCGCCAGTTCGGAGTTTTCGATGCTGAGGGCGGTGTTCCCACTCTGCAGGGCCGACTCCCGCTCGAGTGCCCGTCCGATCCCCGCGTTCAGTCGCAGCAGCGCCAGCTGCAGGGTCACGATCCCGATCAGAGCGAATGCGACGATGCCGATCCACAGGCGTCCCCGGATCAGACGGTCCAGGGCGCGGTGGCTGGACAGGGTCTCCAGGCCGTGCAGCAGGCCGACGACCAGACCGTCGCTGCGCTCCTGGCTCCCGCGCGCGGCCGGAGGCGCCGTCGCGGGACGGGTCGGACGGGCGGGGCCGGACACGCGCCGCGGCCGTGGCGCCGCGACCGGCCGGCGGCGCGGCAGCGGCTGCGCCGTGCCCAACGAGGATGCTGCCGCCGGGGGCGTCACGACTGCTCCTGCTCCCCGCGAAGCTTGCGGGCCGCACGCAGCCGTGCGGAGGCCGCACGGGGGTTGGCCTGGACCTCCTCGGGCGAGGGCACGATCGAGCGGCGGGAGACCAGCTCGGCCTCCGGCTCGCGGCCGCACACGCAGATCGGCAGATCGGGGGGGCACACGCAGCCCTGGGCGCGCTCGGCCAGGAAGCGCTTGACGCGGCGGTCCTCCAGGGACTGGAAGGAGATGGCGGCCAGCACGCCGCCGTCGCGCAGCAGGCGCCAGGCCAGCGGCAGGGCCCGCTCCAGCTGGCCCAGCTCGTCGTTGACGGCTATCCGCAGCGCCTGGAAGGTGCGCTTGGCCGGGTGCCCTCCCGCGAAGCGGGCCGGCGCCGGCACGGCTGCGTTGATCGCGTCGACCAGCTGCTGGGTCGTCTCGATCGGGCCGCGCAAGCGAGCCGCCACGATCGCCCGGGCGATGGCGCCGGCGTGACGCTCCTCGCCGAAGTCGCGCAGGGCGTGGGCCAGCCGCCGCTCGTCCCAATCGGCGACGACCTCGCGGGCGCTCAGCTCCTGGGTCGGGTCCATGCGCATGTCCAGCGGCGCGTCGTAAGAGTAGGAGAAGCCGCGATCGCGAGTGTCGACCTGCATCGATGACATGCCCAGGTCGAAGTACGCCATGTCCGCCCGAAGTCCCTCCTGCTCGAGCTGCTCCAGGGCCTCCGCGTATCCGGCCCTGATGAAGCGCACCGAGCACTCCGCGTGGGCCGCCAGCTCGGCGAAGCGCTCCTCCGCCAGCGGGTCGCGGTCGATCGCAACGAGCGTGCCCGTCGGCCCCAGGCGCTCGGCCACCATGCGGGCGTGGCCGCCGTCGCCGAAGGTGCAGTCGATCGCCGTCTGCCCCGGGCTCGGCTCGAGCACGCCCAGCAGCTCCGTCGCCAGGACGGGTATGTGGGAGGCGCCGCCCATGCCCTCAGCGTTGCGCACCGCCGCCTCGCGCATGGGACGGGAGCCCGCCGGACGGCGCCGGCGTGCAAGCTGGATCGGCGCCGGCCGGGGAGCAGCCGGGGCCTCGGCGGGGAGAGCGCTCAGCTCAACCAGCGTCGGCGACACGTGCCGTCACCTCCGCCACGCCGCTCAGCAGCGTCGATCGATGGTCGTTCCAGGCCGAGCGGTCCCACAGCTCCATGCGGTCCCCGACGCCGACGACGACGACCTCCTTCTGCAGGGCGGCGTGCTCGCCCAGGAAGGACGGGACCATGATGCGCCCGGCGGCGTCCAGCTCCGTGTCGTGGGAGCTGCCGTAGAAGAAGCGCTCCAGCTCCGACAGGCGGGGAGACAGCGGCGGCAGCTCGGCCAGGGCGCGGCGGGTGTAGGCCTCGTACTCCTGCGGGCGCCAGACCCCGACGCACGGCTTCAGGTCCACGGGCATCGCCAGGACGACCCCGTCGGCGAGGGCTGCGCGGTAGCGCGCCGGAACCGTGAGGCGGTTCTTCGCGTCGAGCGTATGGTCGAAGGTGCCACGGAACGGGACCACTGCGGAGACTCCCAAGTCGCTTATCGAGCCGAGGTGGAGGAGTGGGAGGAGCCCCTCCACCCCGGCCCGCTGTGGCGAACATACCCCACTCTCTCCCACAATGCAACTCAAAATGCACACTTTCCCCCACTTTGCCGTCACATGGTCGTCGTAGGGACCGAAATCGCCCACCGCTACGGGCTTTTCGGGGTGGGGCAGCGGGCGCGCCCGGAGGCCGTCAAGGCGCAAGAGGGCCTGCAGACGGCGATCCTGAACGGGACCTTGCAGGGCTCGGGCTTGCGTGCCGACATCCCCGACACATACGATCGACGCGTCGGGCCCCCATGCCCGGCCGAACACCGACCTTGCTCTCCCTGCGCCCCTCAAGCCATCCGCGAAGCCCGGCAACGCGCCGGGCTCGGCTCGCCTCCCCGGCGCTCCTGGCGTCGCTGTGCGCGATGGCCGTCGCCGGCTGCGGCTCCTCCTCGCATCCGAACGGCACCGAAGCGGACCCGGCGAGCGCCGTCCCGGCGAGCGCCCCCCTCTACCTGGGCGCGACCGTCAGGCCGGACGAATCGCTGAGCAGCGCGGCGCTGGCGGCGGGCAGCGAGCTGACAGGGCAGCGGGATCCGTACGCGAAGCTCCTGGGAGCGCTGCGGACCCCCGGCTCCTCGACCCCGACGAGCGCCGCCGTGGACGCCTGGCTGGGCCCTCACGCGGGGCTCTTCCTGGACTCCCTGAGCGGCGCCGAACCGCTCTTCTCGCTGGTCGAGAAGGTGCTGTCGGGCAAGAGCCAGCCGACCGCCCCGCCCTTCTCCAAGGGGCATCTGGAAGGTGCCCTCGTGATGGACACGAGCGACTCCTCGAAGGCTCGCTCGTTCCTCTCCGAACAGGCCAAGCGGGCGGGCGCCCACGCCGGCAGCTATCGCGGCGTCTCCTACGAAGTCACGTCGGCCGGACTGGCGCTCGGCCTGGTCGGCCGCTTCGCCGTGATCGGCAGCGAGGAAGGGTTGCGCCAGGTGATCGGCGCGACCCAGGGCGAGCCGGCGCTGTCCTCCTCCGGGGGCTATCGCAAGCTCTCGGCGCAGGCCCCCTCGGGCGCGCTGGCCGACCTCTACGTCAACCCCACCGCGGCGACTGCGGCCACGAGCGGAACCTCCTCGCTGCTGGGCGCGCTCGGCGGCGAGCGCGAGGCCAACCTGTCGCTGATCCCGGCAAAGGGCTCCGTGACGGTCGACGTCGACACGCTGGCCGCCCCGGGAGCGCCCGCCGGCCTGCTGGCAGCCGAACCGCAGGCCGCCCAGGCCCTGCGGGAACTGCCCGGGGAATCCTGGCTGGCCGTCGGCCTCGGGCCGCTGCGCGAGCGCATCGGCGCCGACGTGGCCGGCCTGCGCGGCCTCGGCTCGCTGCTCGGGGCGGGCGAATCGACGCCTGGTACGACCCTCAGCCTCGGCTCGGTCCTGAGCGGCCTGATCACGCCCCTGGCCGTGATGGGCTCGCCCTCGCCGGCGGCGAAGGCCGCCTTCGCGAGCTGGATGGGACCCGCCG
This sequence comes from uncultured Solirubrobacteraceae bacterium, assembly GCA_963697795.1. Lineage (GTDB taxonomy): Bacteria > Actinomycetota > Thermoleophilia > Solirubrobacterales > Solirubrobacteraceae > Palsa-744. Next base: position 567,695 of record OY969097.1, read on the forward strand.
GCATCTTCGCCGCCGGATCGAGCGTGCTGGAACTGAAGGCGGGGGTCGTGATCGCCTCGACCGACGCGGCCCGCTCGAAGGCCGCCGTGGGGGTGCTGGCGGTGGCGCTGCGCAAAGCCGGGGACTCCGTCGCGCCGACGAGCGTTCCCGGCACCGAAGCCGCCGTGCAGGCGACCGTCCCGGGCCTGCCGCTGGCCCTGGAGATAGCGGCGGGGCGCAACGGCGCCGGTCAGCCACGGTTCGTACTCGGCCTGGGCGAGGAAGGCGTCCGCGCCGCCCTGACCCCCTCCTCGACGCTGTCCTCGGCGGCCTCCACCTCGGCCGCTACGAGCGCGCTGGGCGAAGGCATCTCGCCGAGCCTGGAGTTCGACGCCCCCACGCTGCTGGCGCTGCTGGAAAGCATCGGCCTGCTGGAAAGCCCGGGCCTGAGCGAATTCGTCCCGTACCTGAAGGCGGCCGGCACGATCTCAGGCGGCGGGCGCACGCTCGGCGGCGAAGTCGAGCGCTTCAAGCTGGTGCTGTCCCTGCACCACGGCCAGGGCTGAGCCGGCGGCGTCCGGCGCTCGCTCCTCAGCCGTGGAAGGAGGACACCGGCAGGCTCGTTTCGATCTTCTCGTAGAAGACGGGGTGGCCGCTCATCACTCGGTCCACGCCGTAGCTGGTGATGCTCGTTTCGCCGTCTGACTGGATCGAGTAGCGCCCGATCACCGACTGCCGTTCGGGCGCCTGCATGAAGGACCTGATCACCTGGGCGCGGTCGTTGCCCTTGCCACCCGCCCTGCGGATGGCGTCGAGCACGGCGCTCATGGCGGCGTACCCGTACAGCACCGAGGGCCCCGGTTCCGTGTGGAAGGTCGAGCGGTACAGAGCCAGGACGCGCTGCCCCGACGGTGGGTAGAGCCCCGTCGCCAGCAGCGGCGTGGTCAGGTAGGTGTCGGCTTCGGCGGCACCGATCCTGGAGGTGAATTCTTCGTTGTCCATGCCGCTGGAGCCGAGCAGCAGCAGGTGGGGGTCGGCGGCGTGCAGAGCCCGCCACAGGGCCGCCGTGTGAGCGTTGGCGCCACCCGCCAGGAACACGGCCCCGGCGTGCTTGGCGACGATCTTTTCGACCTCCCCCTTGTAGCCGGCTTCTTCTTCGCTTTCGATCTGGAGGCTGTCGTGGGCGGCCACTTCGATGCCCGCCCTGGCGGCGTCCTGGGCGACGATTTCGGCCAGGGGCACCTGGAAGGGGTCCTGGTCGTCCAGGACGTAGACGCTCCTGACGCCGAGCCGGCGCATCAGGCGCACCTGCGCCGCGGCCTGCACCGGGTCGCCTGGCTCCAGGCGGGCGAAGTTGCGCTTGCCGCTGGGGTAGAAGCGTTCGGGCTCGTCCTGGCCCGCGTCCAGCGAGGAGGTCAGGCCGACATAGGGGCTGGCCGGGCTGACCTGCAGGATGCCCGCCTCGTTAATGATCGGCAGCGACACGGCCGTGGCGGCGGAGTCGTAGTCGCCCAGGTAGGCGATCGTCGTCGTGTCTTTGGTCGCTTCCTTGGCGGCCTGGGCAGCTTCGCCGGGGCTCGACTGACCGTTCTTGGGGTTGGCGTCGTCGAGGGAGTAGTAGGAGACCCGGAAGCCGCCGATGTGGCCGCCGGTCGCGTACAGGGCCAGCTTCTCCCCCCCTTCGATCTGTTTGGAGATCGTCGCCGTCGGTCCCTCCAGGGGCAGGCTCGAATAGACCGTCAGCTGGTTGCCGAGGGTTTCCGAGGCCGAGACGACGCCCCCGCAGCCGCTGAGGAGGGCCGCGAGAAGGCCCAGCGCGCCTGTCGCGAGGATGGCTCGGCCCGGCCAGCGCGAGCGCAAGGGCGCTAGCTGCGACGGCCGGGCAGGTAGCCCGAGAGGATCTTCATCGAGGCCCCGACCAGGATGATCACGGTGGCGATCAGGAAGGCGTCGACGCCCTTGGCCCCCAGCGCCCAGAGGACGATCCAGACGATCAGGCCTGCGGTTACGGTGACTACGAAGCCCATGCCCGCGGAATCCTAGCTGGCCGTGAGGCCGACCGGCGTCAGACCCGCCGCAAGCTCCGCCACGACCGCGCCGGCGGCCTCGGCGGGGTCCTGCGCCTCGACGGCGGCGCGGACGAGACGGGTCCCCACGATGACCCCGTCGGCCCCGGCGTCGGCGGCCTGGGCGGCCTGCTCGGGGGTGCCGATGCCGAAGCCCAGCGCGACGGGAACGCTCGTGCTCTGGCGTGCCCGCTGCACGACCTCCGCGAAGCGGTCGCTCAAGGCCCGACGCTCCCCCGTCGTGCCGACGACGGAGACCGTGTAGAGGAACCCGCGGGCGTGCTCCCCGATCGCCTTCATGCGCTCGGGCGGCGTCGTCGGCGCCACCAGCGGCACCAGCGCCAGCCCCAGCGACTCGCAGCTGGCCCTGACCTCGGGCGCTTCGCCGTAGGGCAGGTCGGGCACGATCAGCCCGCAGGCGCCCGTGCGGGCCAGGCGCTCCAGGAAGCTCTGCACGCCGGGCGCGAAGACCATGTTGGCATAGCACATGAGCACGACCGGGACGCTCGGCGCGAGCGCCCTGGCGATCTCCAGCACGCCCGCCACGTTGGCCCCGGCCTGCAGGGCCGCGGTGCCGGCCGCGTGGATGACGGGGCCGTCGGCCAGGGGGTCGGAGTAGGGCATGCCCAGCTCGATCACGTCCGCCCCGCCCGCCACGTAGGCCTGTCCGATCCGCAGCGACTCGGCCATGTTCGGGTAGCCGCCCATCATGTAGGGCATCAGGGCGGCCCGCTTGCCCGAGCCGGAGAAGGCGGCGGAGATCCGCTCGGCGCCGTTCACGCCTCGCCCTTCGCCAGCACCTCGGCGAGGTCCTTGTCGCCCCGACCCGACAGGCAGACGAGGTCCAGCTCCCCCTCGGGCTGGGCCAGCACCCAGGCCAGGGCGTGGGCCGTCTCCAGGGCCGGGATGATCCCCTCAAGGCGCGTCACCTCACGGAAGGCGGCCAGCGCCTGGGCGTCGGTGACGGCCTCGTAGCGGGCCCTCCCGGTGTCGCGCAGGTGGGCGTGCTGGGGGCCCGTGCCGGGGTAGTCCAGGCCGGCCGAGATCGAGTGCGCCTCGATGATCTGGCCCTCCTCGTCCTGCATGACGGCAGAGCGGGCGCCGTGCAGGATGCCGGCGCGCCCGCCGACGGTCAGGGGCGCGCCGTGACGGGGCGTGTCGATCCCATCTCCTCCCGCCTCCACGCCGATCAGCGTCACCTCCTCGTCGGGGATGAAGGCCGCGAAGATCCCCATCGCGTTGGAGCCGCCGCCGACGCAGGCCACGACCCGGCTGGGCAGGCGCCCCTCGCGCTCGAGGATCTGCGCCCTGGCCTCCTCGCCGATGCGCCGCTGCAGGTCGCGGACGATCGCCGGGTAGGGGGCCGGGCCGACGACGGAGCCGATCACGTAGTGGGTGCTGTCGACGTTCGTGACCCAGTCGCGGATCGCCGCCGAGGTGGCCTCCTTGAGCGTGCGGGCGCCGGCGTCGACCGGTTCCACCCTCGCGCCGAGCAGTTCCATGCGCTGCACGTTGGGTCGCTGGCGGCGGGTGTCCTCGACGCCCATGTAGATCGTGCAGTCGAGGTCCAGCAGGGCGCAGACGGTGGCTGTGGCGACGCCGTGCTGGCCGGCCCCCGTCTCGGCGATGATGCGCCGCTTGCCCATGCGCCTGGCCAGCAGCGCCTGGCCGAGGGCGTTGTTGAGCTTGTGCGAGCCCGTGTGGTTCAGGTCCTCGCGCTTGAGGTAGACGCTGCGACCGAGGCGCTCGGAGATCCGTCCTGCCCGGTACAGCGGCGTCGGGCGCCCGGCGAAGTCGCGTAGCAGGCCGTCGAGCTCGGACAGGTAGGAGTGGTCCTCGCGCGCCGCCAGCCATGCCTGCTCGAGCTCGGCCAGGGCCGGCATCAGCGTCTCGGGCACGAACTGGCCCCCATAGGGTCCGAAGTGATGCTCGACGGGATGGACGCCCGCCTGCCGGGCGCTCACGTCAGCTCCGCCACGGGGTGGGTCGACAGTTCCTCCTGAGCGGGGTCCGCTTCGGTCGCCTGTACGGCCGCGAACAGGGCGGCCATCCTGTCGTGGTCCTTGCGGCCGGGAGCGGACTCCGTGCCGCTGGCGCTGTCCAGGGCGTAGGGGTGGACAGCCGCGATCGCCTCGGCCGCGTTGCCCGCGTCGATGCCGCCGCTGAGGATCAGCGGGATCCGCGAGCGCCGGCCCGCGATGAGCTTCCAGTCGAAGGTCTCGCCGGTGCCGCCCCGCAGCCCCGGGTGCTCGCTGGAGCGGGCGTCTAGCAGGTGGAAGTCGACGCGGTAGCGCTCGATCTCGCGGACGTCGCCGGGGATCGAGACCTGCTTGGCCTTGACGATCCTGGCGCCGCTGCGCCGGCCGGCCTCCAGACAGTAGGAGGGTCCCTCGTCGCCGTGCAGCTGCAGCATCGTCAGCCCCAGCTCGCGGGCGGTCTCGACGACCTCGTCGAGGTGGGCGTTGACGAACACGCCGCACAGCTCGGCCCGGCGTCGCAGCGTGTCGCAGATGCTCGAGGCCTCATCCAGCGAGCAGCGGCGAGGGCTGTCGGCGTGGAGGATCATGCCCAGCGCCCACGCGCCGAGGTCCGCGGCCGCCTGGGCGTCCTTGAGGCTCGTCAGCCCGCAGATCTTGATGCGCGTCACGGCTGCAACGGTAGCGGGCGCCCGCCGCCGTCGCGGGGGCGACTCAGCCTTCGGGGGTCGTCGGGTTGGGCACCGAGTTGGGGCGCTGCCCGAGCGTGACCTTGACGGACTTGGGTTCGTAGTTGCCGTGGCCGTTGGGGCGCTGCAGTTCGACCGTGATCGTCTCGCCCGGTTTCTTGGACTCGATCGTGTTGGCCAGTTCTTCGGAGCCCTTGATGGCCTTGCCGTCGACGCCCGTGATGATGTCACCGCCGACGGCGACCTGGCCGTTTTCGACGCTCGTGGAGATCGAGCCGCCTTTGATGCCGGCCTTGGCCGCGGCCGTGCCGGGCTGGACGCTCTGCACGAGGGCGCCGCTCTTGACGGGCAGGTTCAGAGCCGACAGCGAGCCGTCGATCGTCAGCGACGTCAGCCCCAGGTAGGCGCCACGCACCGTGCCGCCTTTCTCCAGGGCCGGCAGCTCCGACTTGGCCGTGTCGATCGGCACCGCGAAGCCGATGCCGACGCTGCCGTCGCCGCTGCCGCCCGTCTCGATCTGGGAGTTGATGCCGATCACCTGGCCGGCCGTGTTCAACAGCGGACCGCCCGAGTTGCCGGGGTTGATGGGCGCGTCCGTCTGCAGGACGTTGTCGATCGTGAAGCCGTTGGGCGCCGTGATCTGGCGCTGCAGGGCGGAGACGACGCCGGTCGTCAGCGTCCGTTCCAGGTCGAAGGGGTTGCCGATCGCGTAGACGGGGTCGCCGACCTGGGCGGTGCTGGAATTCCCGAGCGGGATCGGGTGGAGGGTCAGCCCGTCGGGGTTGATGTGCAGCACGGCCAGGTCGTTGGAGGGGTCCTTGCCGACCACGTGGGCTTCCACCGTCTTCCCTTTTTCGAAGCTGACCGTGACCTTCACGGCGTTCTCGATGACGTGGTAGTTGGTCAGGATCGTGCCGTTGGCGTTGATCACGATGCCCGAGCCCGTCGCCGTGCCTTCGCGCTGCGTTTCACCGAAGGAGAAGGGCGATTCCGTCTTCTGCACAACTGTGGAGGTGACGAAGGCCACGCCGGGAGCCGCTTTGACGTAGACCTGGTGGGGCGTCAGGCCGCCGCCGCTGGTCTGGGAGGCGTTGGAGGGCTGCACGCTCGCCGCCGTCTGTTCGCTCACGACGGTCGTGACCGTCCGCGTGCTCTTGCCGAGCCCGCCGGCCGCCGCCACGACGGCAACGACGATGCCGCCACCGACGAGGGCGGAGATGAACGGGACCAGGAACGTGCGCCTCATGGCCGGGAAGGATGATGGGGTCGTGTGAAGGGCATCTAAAGTCTCGGCGTCGAGTTTCTAAAGCTTCTCAGACGGACGCAGGGCGTCGAGGGCGGCGGCCGGATCGGGTGAGCGCATCAGCGCCTCGCCGACGAGCACCGCGTCTACGCCCAGCTCCTTCAGGCGCTGCAGCTGCGCCGTCGAGGATATGCCGGACTCCGACACCACCACGGCCCCGTCGGGCATGGCCCCCAGCAGCCGCTCGGTGCGCGAGACGTCGACGCTGAAGTCGCGCAGGTCGCGGTTGTTGACGCCGACGATCAGCGCTCCAGCCGCCTTGGCGCGCTCCAGCTCCCCCTCGTCGTGCACCTCCACCAGCACGTCCAGCCCGAGCTCGCTCGCCGCCCCGTGCAGCGAGCCGAGTTCCTCATCACCCAGCGCCGCGACGATCAGGAGCACAGCGTCGGCGCCCGCGTGGCGCGCCTCCAGCAGCTGATGGCGGTCCACGACGAAGTCCTTGCGCAGCAGCGGCAAGCTCGTGATGTCGCGGGCCACGCGCAGGTCCTCCAGGCAGCCCGCGAAGTTGGCTTCCTCGGTCAGGATCGACATGGCCGCGGCGCCGCCCCGCTCGTAGGCCCTGACGACGTCGGCCAGCTCGGCGCCGGACCGCAGCTCTCCGGCTGAGGGTGAGCGGCGCTTGAACTCCGCGATGACGCCGATCCCGGGCGCGGCCAGGGCGTCCCGGAAGCGGTGGGGCTGCGGACGCGGCTGTGTGGGCTCGGGCAGGGGCGACTCCGTGCGCCGCCGCTCGACGGCCTCGCGCGTTTCGGCGAGGATGCGGTCGAGCACGGTTCCCGTCGGAGCGCTCATCGGTCCACCCCTGGGGAGTTCGCGGGCATCATCGTGAGGCCTCCGCCGGAGCGTGGCGGCGCGTCGCCGCCAGGTAGCCCTCCAGGGCAGCCAGGGCGCGACCGTCGCGGATCGCCTCTCGCGCCGCCGCGACGCCCTCGGCGATGCTCGAGGAGCCACCGGCCGCGTAGATGGCGGCGCCCGCGTTGACGAGCGCCAGGGCCTGGCCGGGGGGCTCCTCCCCGCGCAGGATCGCTAGCGTCAGCTCGGCGTTCTCCTGGGGCGTCCCACCTGGACGGGGCTCTGCCTCCGGCGCTCCCAGACCGGCCTGCTCGGGCGTCAGGACGTAGGAGCGCACGTCGGGCCCGTTGACCTCCACGACCCTCGTCGGTGCGCTCGCCGAGACCTCGTCCAGGCCGTCCTCGCCGGCGACGACGAGCGCACGCTCCACGCCCAGCTGGGACAACGCCCCTCCCATCTTCTCCAGGAAGCGCACGTCGGCGACGCCGACGAGCTGGCGGGTGGCGCCGGCCGGGTTGGTCAGCGGGCCGAGCAGGTTGAAGATCGTCCTGACGGCAAGCTCGTGGCGGACAGGGACGACGAAGCGGGTCGCCTGGTGGTGGCGGGGAGCGAACATGAAGCCGAAGCCCGACTCCTCGATGCAGGCCGCCACCTGCTCGGAGCCGAGGTCGATGCGCGCCCCCAGCGCCTCCAGCAGGTCGGCCGAGCCCGAGCGGCTGGTGGCCGAGCGGTTGCCGTGCTTGGCCACGGCGCAACCGGCGCCGGCAGCGATCAGGGCGGCTGTCGTGGACACGTTGAAGCTGCTGCGCCCACCGCCCGTGCCGGCCGTGTCGAGCAGGTCCCCGCGCTGCACCGGCACGTGCGCGGCCAGCTCACGCATCGTCCGCGCCAGCCCGGTCAGCTCCTCGACCGTCTCCCCCTTCGTGCGCAGGGCGATCAGGAAGCCCGCGATCTGCACCTCGGAGGCGTCGCCGTGCATGATCGTCGCCAGCACCTCGGAGGTCTGTCCTGCGCTCAGGTCCCGGCCCGAAGCCAGCTCGTCGATGGCCGCTGTCAGCGTCGCGTTGGGCATGCCCTCAGCGCCCCTCCAGGAAGTTCGCGAGAAGCTCGTGGCCCTGCTCTGTCAGGACCGACTCGGGGTGGAACTGCACGCCCTCCGCGGGCAGCTCGCGGTGGCGGATCCCCATCAGCACGCCGCCACCGCGCGAGGTCTCCTGCAAGCAGTCTGGGAGCGTGTCGTCGACGATCAGGGAGTGGTAGCGGGCGACCGTCAGGTGCGGCTTCAGGCCCGTGAAGATAGTGCGTCCGTCGTGCTCGATCGTCGTGGCCTTGCCGTGGACGGGCTCGTGCACCCGCACCGTCCCGCCGAAGGCCTGCGCCAGGGACTGATGGCCCAGGCAGACGCCCAGCGTCGGCACGCCCGCTTCCGGCAGGCGGCGCACGACCTCCAGGGAGACACCCGCCTCGTTGGGGGTGCAGGGGCCGGGCGAGACGACGCAGCGGTCATAGCCGCGCTCCAGCAGCTCCTCGACCGTCGCACGGTCGTTGCGGACCGTCTCCACCTCAGCGCCCAGCTCGCCCAGGTACTGGACGAGGTTGTAGGTGAAGGAGTCGTAGTTGTCGAGGACGAGGACTTTCATCTTAAGTTTCGTTTCTCCCCACCACATCCATGCGAAGCCTGAGCTTCGCGGCTTATTGCGAACCGCGGTCTCCGCGGCGCCGCGCCGGGAAGTGAGCGTAGCCCACGGACACGAAGCCCGCCCAGGGGCGAACCCCGCCGTCGCCACGCCTCGACGCTCCACCTGGCCGGTAGGCCACATCTCTCGATGGCTCGCCCGCCGCCCAGCTTCACGACAGCCCCGCGATCCAGCGCGAACGTCGTAGGGCTCGCTGGCTGGCACCTAGTCCATATATCCGGCTTTTTCTGTTAGATGGACTCGATTTCGTAACATCGTCCACCACCAGGGCGCGCTTCACTGAATATTCCGAGTGGAGCTTCGACATCGGCGCTCCGAGCGGAGAACCCCGAACCGCCACAGCCGCGCTCCGGCACGACCCAGGTGCGCGCAAGGAGATGATCGAGATGAGAAAGACAGCCAAAGCGGTCAGCCTCGCCATGCTCGCAGCGGCGCTGACCGCACTGCTGGGGACCGGAACAGCGAATGCAGCCCCATCCTCCCCGACACCCCAGGAGATCGCCGCCGGCACACCGATGACGTTCGTTCCGATTACGAGCGTGTCGGTGCCCGCCTCCGGCGCTGCAACCGTCCTGCTCGCCAACGGCAAGAGCCTCTCAATACCGCGAGCGACCGGGTCTGCGCTTAGCAGCGCCCGGGCAACCTCGACCACTGCTTCCGCGGCCCGCACCCGCAGAAGGTCACGACAAAGCGGACACGCCGCCAACTACTCGTACGGCGACTGCGGCTACTCGTGGATATTCGAGGAACCGAACAGCAACCACTCGGGAGCGATAGTCAACACCGGCTACGACGTCTACTCGGAGGTCGGCGAGGTCTACTACTTCGAATGGTTCTTTTACGGCGAAAACTACACCTACCACCGCTCCTTCTACGAAGAATATGCCGGAGATCCTGGCACGGACTTCTGGAACAACCCCTTCTACCAGGCGCTCAAGGGCAAAGGCGGGTACAACGGCCACGTCGCCCCCGAAGTCAGCTACGTCCTGGGGACGAATGGCGCCTGCTTCTCGGGAGGACCCTCCACAGGGACAACCGTCTGATCGTCAGAGGCGTCGGCTGCCCGGCACCGGCTCACGTTTGGGCGCCGGGCAGCCTGCTCGATAGGTCCGGCCGGGAGGCGTCCCCGAGCACCTAGAATCGAGGTGCAAGCGAGTCCGCCGGAGAGACATGAGGCAAGCTGGGCAGGAATCCTGGAGCGTCTCACTCGATGTCCCCGAGTTGGCGCACGTCGCGCTCTACGTGCGGGATGTCGTGGGGGTACTCGCGGGTGGCGATCCGGACGTACCTCCGCGACTGCTGGGCGCGCTGCCTGCCCGCTCCGACCTGCTTGCACCGGCCGAGCGTGCCACCGCCACCGAAGAATGGTCGAAGTGGTGGAAGACGATCATCGCACCGCGTTGGCGCCTGACGCCCGAGGAGAGCCTCCGACGCTGGCTTGCCCGCAATCCGGATCTCGCCCCAGTGGCGCTTCGGGGCCTCGCACCTGCCCCGTCCGGTTTCACGGGAGCACCCGATGCCGCTGGAGAGGAGGACCCAGTACCGGCCGGGCGGAGCCTCACGGTCGCACTGGAGACGTTGCGCGACGACGCGCGACGGTGGTGTCGCGGACAACGCCACCGGATGGCGCAAACGATGCGCTCGCTCGACCGTGACCGCAGTCTCTCCGCCGTCGCGCACGCCGTAGCCGTCGAGCGAGAAGTACGCCTCGACAGCCTGCGGGCCGAAATGCACGTCTACGCAGTCGAGGGCTCGTGGGCCTTCCTTGCCACCGACCGTCTGCACTGCTCGGTCGGGCTGCTCGAAGACCGAGGCGCCCTGCGGGACGCCATGCACGAGACCTTCGCCAGACGGCTGGAGACCTGAGTTACGGCCACTCAGGCTGTTCGCAGGCCAGGGCCAGCGCGCGCATCGAGGCCGTCATCTTGGCGACGGACTCCGCGTACTCGTAGTCGGGCGTGGCGTCCGCGACCGTGCCCCCGCCCGCCTGGACGTGGCATTCGCCGTCCTTGACGACGACCGTGCGGATGTGGATGGCAGTGTCGAGGTCGCCGCCGTAGGAGAGGTAGCCGATCGCTCCGCCGTAGCCGCCCCGCTTGACAGGCTCCAGCTCGTCGATGATCTGCATCGCCCTGACCTTCGGGGCGCCCGACAGCGTTCCCGCGGGGAGCACCGAGCGCAGCGCGTCCATCGCCCCCACGTCCTCCCGCAGCGTTCCCGAGACGGAGGAGACGATGTGCATGACGTGGCTGTAGGTCTCGATCTCCATCAGCTCGTCGACCTTGACCGTCCCGTACTCGCAGACCCTGCCCAGGTCGTTGCGACCCAGGTCGACGAGCATCACGTGCTCGGAACGCTCCTTCTCGTCCTCCAGGAGCTCCCCCGCGATGCGCCTGTCCTCCTCGGGGTTGGCCCCGCGCGGGCGGGTCCCCGCGATCGGCTTCGTCTCGACGTGGCGGCCCGTCACCGTCAGCAACGGCTCGGGGCTCGCTCCCGCCACCTGGAAGTCGCCGAAGTCCAGGAAGTACATGTAGGGGCTCGGGTTGACCGCCCTCAGGCCCCTGTAGATGGAGAAGGCCTCGACCGGCGTGGGGGCCGACCAGCGCTGGGAGGGCACTACCTGGAAGGCGTCGCCCGCATGGACGTACTCCACGATCCTCGCGACCATCGCTTCGAAGGCCTCCCTGGTCATGTTCGAGCGCAGCTCCGGCATCGGCCGTGGCGCCAGCGGCTCGGGAGGACGGGGAACCGGGCCCGCCAGCGCAGCGTGGATCTCCTCGATCCTCTCCGCAGCCGCCGCGTAGGCCCGCTCCACGTCCGGCTGCGCCGTCAGGTCCGCGTTGGCCAGGATCGTGATCGTGTGCTTGAGGTGGTCGAAGATCACCAGCGCGTCCGTCAGCATCAGCGCCAGGTCAGGCAGCCCCAGGGGGTCCGGGTTGGGGTCGCCCAGCGGCTCCACAGAGCGCACCAGGTCATAGCCGAAGACGCCCACCGCCCCGCCCGTGAAGGCAGGGCCGCCGGCCTCCGCCGACAGCGGCGCCTGGTCGAAGCGGGCGACCTGCTCCGCCGCCAGCGCATAGGGGTCGCCCGGATCCCCAAGCGACCAGCGCAGCACCGACCGGGGGGCGAAGCCGATGAAGGACCAGCGCCCCACCCGCTGGCCCTGCTCCGCCGACTCCAGCAGGAACGCCGGCTCGCCGGGGTCGAGCGTCCGCAGCTTCAGGAACGCCGACACAGGCGTCTCGCAGTCCTCCACGAACGTCACGGAGAGCGGGATCAGGTTGTGATCGGTCGCCAGCTCGCGAGCGCGATCGAGCGTCGGCAGGACCCGCAGGCCCGCCGTGCCCGTGCTAGGCGCGACGGCCATCGAGCACCCGCTCGGCGTCCCGCAGCGAGCGCCCGCGGCTGCGCAGCAGCACCAGCAGGTGGTAGAGCACGTCCGCGGCCTCTTCGTCGACCCGCTCGTCGCTCTCCTCGCGTGCCGCCCTGGCCACCTCCTCCGCCTCCTCCATGACCTTCTCGCCGATCCGCGGCGGGTCCTGCAGCAAGGCCACCGTGTAGGAGCCCGCAGGGCGCTCCGCCGCCCTCTGGGCGAGGACCCGCTCCAGGGCCGGCAGCGTCTCGTGGGGCGCCCCCGGCGTCAGCTCTCCCTCGTGGAAGCAGGTGCGCTCGCCCGTGTGGCAGGCCGGGCCGGCCGGCTCGACCAGCGCCAGCAGCGCGTCGCCGTCGCAGTCCAGGCGCAGCGCCCTGACCGCCTGGACGTTGCCGCTGGATTCGCCCTTGTGCCACTGCTCCGCCCGGGAGCGGCTGTACAGGTGCAGCTCCCCGCTCTCACGGGTCCGCCGCAGCGCCTCCTCGTTCATGTAGGCCAGCGTCAGCACCTCGCCCGAGGACCAGTCCTGCACGACGCACGGGACCAGCCCGTCCGCGTCGAAGGACACCCGCTGCTCGATCGTCTGCTCGGCCCCGCTCATCGCCAGACGATTGTATGTAGCAGCGCCGCGCCGGTCCTCTGAGAGACTGACGGCGATGGCCGCGCTCCTGGACCGCAGGCTGCTCGTCGTGACCGGCAAGGGCGGCGTCGGCAAGACCACCATCGCCGCCGCCCTCGGGCTCATGGCCGCAGAGCAGGGCCGGCGCGCTCTCGTCGTCGAGCTCGGCCACCAGAGCAGGCTGCCCGAGATCTTCGGCCTCGAAGCCGGCGAGCAGGGCACCCCGACGCGGCTGCTGGCAGGCCTGTCCAGCCTGACCGTCGACCCCGACAGGGCCCTGCTGGAGTGGCTGCAGGCGCTCGGCGGACGCGTCTCCGGGCGTATCCTCGCCTCCAGCGGCACCTTCCAGTACTTCGCCGCCGCAGCCCCCGGTGCACGCGAGCTCGTCGCCATGATCAAGGTCTGGCGGCTCACCCAGGGCAAGGGCGCCAAGGCCGACCTCGTCATCCTCGACGCCCCCGCCACCGGGCACGCCCTGGGGCTGCTGCGCTCCCCCCACACCTTCGGCGCGATCGCCCGGGTCGGACCCGTCGCCCGCCACGCCGAGCAGGTCGGACAGCTCCTGGGCGACCCCGCCCGCAGCGCCTACCTGGGCGTCGCCCTGCCCACCGAGATGGCCGTCACCGAGGCCCTGGAGCTGCAGGACGGGCTGCAGGCGGCGCTCGGGCGCGACCTCGAGGACGTCGTCGTCAACGGGCTGCTGCCCAGGCGCTTCCAGGCAGCCGAGCTGGACCGCGCCGAGCTGGCGCTGCAAGACGAGCTCGCGCCCTCGCATCCTGCTGGGGCGCGCCCGCGGGGCGCCCGCACGCGCGACCCCGACGAGGCCGCGCTCCTGCGCGCCGCTCTCGACGCCGCCCGCGAGGCCCACGACCGGGGCGCCTTCCAGCACAACCAGGTCGCGCGGCTGCGCCGCCGCGGCTTCCAGACGATCGGCACGCCCTTCCTGTGGCACGGCGCGACCGACGCAGAGGCAGTGCGCACGATCGCCGGGCGTCTCGCGCAGGGGCTGGCACGCTAGCTGCGCCGTGGAATCGGCCGTCTCGTTTCGCTCCGGCCGAGCGTGGTCGACGCCGGGCCGGCCCTCCCTCCCCTACTCGATCCCCAACCGGTCGAGCAGCGCGTCGTCGGCTCGCCAGTCGCGCCGCACCCGCACCGACAGGTCGAGGTGGACCTGCTCGCCCAGGGCTCGCTGCAACTCGCGCCGGGCCGCCGTGCCGATCGCCTTGATCATGCTGCCCCGCGCCCCGATCAGGATGCCCTTCTGGGAGGCGCTCTCGACCCAGATCAGGGCCCGCACGCGGACCAGGCCCTCGCGGGGGCGCTCGACGTCCTCCACCATCACCTCAACCGCATGGGGGACCTCCTGGAACGTCCGCCTGATCGCAGCCTCCCGGATCAGCTCAGCCAGCAGCAGCTCCAGGGGCTGGTCCGAGACCGTCTGGGCCTCGAACATGAAGGGGCCCTCCGGCAGCAGCGTGCCCAGGTGCTCCAGCAGCTCCGCCAGGCCCATGCCCCGGCGCGCCGAGATCGGGAAGACCTCCGCCTGAAGCCCCAGCTGCTCCGTCTGCGCCAGGGCCTCGACCAGCTTCGGCTGGGCCAGCTTGTCCGTCTTGTTGACCGCTATCGCCACCGGCACGGACGCCTGCGCCAGCTCGCCCGCTATGTAGCGATCGCCCGGCCCCACCCCCTGGCGCCCGTCGATGATCAAGAGCGCCGCATCCGCTCCCGCCAGCTCGTGCTGGACCCGTCCCGCCATCCTCGACGTCAGCGCATCGCGGGGGCGCTGCACGCCCGGCAGGTCCACCAGCACTATCTCCACGTCCCCCGACTGCCTGACCCCCCTGATCGCCCTGCGCGTCGTCTGGGGACGGTCGGAGACGATCGCCACCTTCTCTCCCACGACAGCGTTGACCAGCGTCGACTTGCCCACGTTGGGGCGGCCTGCAAGCGCCACGAAGCCGCTGCGCGTCACGCCTGCTCCGCGGCCCTGCGCAGCAGCTCGGCCTGCAGCGACAGCATCTCCCCCGAGTCCGTCTCGTGGTCCATGCCCAGCAGGTGCAGCATGCCGTGGACGATCGCCTCCCTCAGGTCAGCCGTGTGGGCCGGGCAGATCACGACGTCGCCCAGCTCCCTGGGCTGCTCCGGCGAGCCCAGGTCCTCGACGCCGTCGATCGGGAAAGACAGGACGTCCGTCGGGCCTGCTTTGGCGCGGTGGCGCTCGTTTAGCTCCGCTATGCGGGCCGCCGAGACGAACTCGATCGCCACATGGCCGTCCTGCACGCCGCGGCTGTCCGCCGCCAGCTCGCACAGCAGGGCCGTCTCCGCCTGCCCGGGGGCGTCCGGCGCCAGCTCTGCTCCGAACACCTCGACCTCGACCATCGACGCCGCCTTCTCAGGCGCTGCGGATCGCCGGGCGGGACGGCTGGGGCTGCTGGGAGGAGTCCCGCTGGGAGTGGACGTCATATGCCTCCACGATCCTCTGCACCAGCCTGTGGCGCACCACGTCCTCGCCCCCGAAGCGCACGAACTCGACGTCCTCGACGGCCTCCAGCACGTCCCCCACCACGATCAGGCCCGACTGCTGCTCGCGGGGCAGGTCGACCTGCGTGATGTCCCCCGTCACGACCATCTTCGAGCCGAAGCCCAGGCGCGTCAGGAACATCTTCATCTGCTCGGGGGTCGTGTTCTGGGCCTCGTCCAGGATCACGAAGGAGTCGTTCAGCGTGCGGCCCCGCATGAACGCCAGGGGCGCTATCTCGATCACGCCCCGCTCGATGTGCTGGGAGACCTTCTCCGGGTCAAGCATGTCGTGCAGGGCGTCGAAGAGGGGGCGCAGGTAGGGGTCGACCTTGGCCATCAGGTCCCCCGGCAGGAAGCCCAGGCGCTCCCCCGCCTCCACCGCCGGGCGGGTCAGGATGATCCGGTTGACCTCGTTGCGCGACAGCGCCGCCGCCGCCATCGCCACCGCCAGGAACGTCTTGCCCGTGCCCGCCGGGCCCACACCGAAGGTGATCGTGGAGTTTCTGACCGAGTCCACGTAGCGCTTCTGGTTGACAGTCTTGGGCGCCACCCGCAGGCCCCTGTGGGCCCACACGACATCCTCCAGCACCCGCGCCGGGGACTCGTGGGCGTCAAGCGCCCCAGTCACCGCCGCGATCGTGCCCGGGCCGATCTGGTGGCCCCGCGCGATCAGGTCCGACAGCTCGTGGACGACCCGCTGTCCCGCGCTCGTCTCGCTCTCCTCGCCCTCGAAGGTCAGGACGTTGCCACGCAGGTAGACCTGGCACTCCAGGTGCGCCTCCAGGGCTCTCAGCACCGCGTCCTGGCTGCCCGCCAGCTCCGCGGCCACGTCGTTGCTCAGCTCGATCTGCGTCCTCATCCAGCCAGCGCAGCCCGCACCAGGCCCGACACGCGCTTGCCGTCGGCCCTGCCCTCGACAGCCCCCATCGCCGCCTTCATCGCGCTGCCCATGTCCCTGGCGCTCTGTGCGCCGCTGTCCTTGACCGCCTGCTCGACGATCGCCTGCAGCTCCTCGTCGGACAGCTCCGCCGGCAGGTAGGCCTCGATCAGCTGCGCCTCGAACTCCTCCCCGCCGGCCAGGTCCTCGCGGCCCGCCTCGCGGTAGGCGCCCGCCGCCTCCGTGCGCCGCTTGCGCTCGCGGCGCAGCACCGCCAGCTCGTCGTCGTTGCCCTCCTTGGCCGCCTTCTGCAGCTCTGACAGGACCAGGCGCAGGGCGCCCACGCGCTCCTTCTCGCCCGCCCGCATCGCGCCCGTCAGGTCGCTCTTGATCTGGTCGACGACAGCCATCGGTCCTCCCAGGATACGCCGCTTCGACGGCGCTCAGGTGGAGTCTTCGTGAACGGGCAGCGGCGTCGGGCTGCCCAGACGCCCGGGCGAGGAGGGGTCGCGACCGAACAGCAGCGCCACGTTCCAGTCCAGCAGCAGTCGCAGCCGCCGGCCCATGCCCGGCATCAGCAGCAGGTGGTAGGTGCGGGCGATCAGCCACGCCGGGAAGCCCCGCCAGCGCAGCCCCAGGGTGATCGCCACCGCCTGCCCCTGCCCCAGCTCCGCCACCACCCCTTTCGTCTTGTAGCGGAAGCGGCGGGGCGGACGGCCGCTGAGGGACGCCGCCACGTTGCGGGCGACCAGGCGGCCCTGGCGGATCGCGTGCTGGGCCGTCGGCGGGCTCGGCTGGCCTGGGCGGGCCGGGTCGGGCACCGCTGCGCAGTCGCCTATCGCCCAGATCGGGGCCGCCGCCGGCGGCAGGGTAGCCGGGTCCACCCGCATCGTCGCGTCCACCGCCACGCGACCGCCTTCGTCCAGGGGCAGGCCCAGCTCCGCAACCGCAGGGCTCGGCCTCACCCCCGCTGTCCAGACGACCGTCCGGGCCGGGATCCGCTCGCCGGTGGACAGCGTCGCCGCGTCCGCCTCCACGCGCTGCAGGGTCGTGCCCGTCATGACCTCGATGCCCCTGGCCCGCAGCTCGCTCTGGGCGAAGTCCGACAGGCTCGGCGGGACCTCCTGCATGATCCGCTCCCGGGCCTCTGCCAGCACCCAGCGCATCCCCTGGGCGCGGCAGCGGGGGTACAGCTGGATCGTCTGGGCCGCGAAGTCCTGCAGCTCCGCCAGCCCCTCCACGCCCGCGTAGCCGGCGCCCACGAAGACGAAGCCCAGGTAGGCCCGGCGCTGCTCGGGGTCCGCCAGCGACTCCGCGATGTCCAGGCACTGCAGGACCTGGTTGCGCAGCGCCACCGCGTCAGACAGCGACTTCAGGCCGACGCCGTGCTCGGCCAGGCCGGGGACCGGCAGGGTCCTGGAGACCGATCCCAGCGCCACGACCAGCTGGTCGTAGGGCAGTTGCATCTCTTCGTCGTCGATCCGCTGGACCGTCAGGCTGCGAGCGGCCGGGTCGCCCCGCAGGACCCGCCCGATCAGCAGCTCCGTGCTGTGCAGCTGCGAGCGCAGCGGGACGGAGACGTGGCGCGGGTCCAGCGTCGCCCCCGCCGCCCCCGGCAGCAGCGGCGTGTAGAGCATGAAGTTGGCGTCGTTGACGAGCGTCACGCTCGCGGCCTGCGCCGGCAGCAGGCGCTCCAGTGCGCGGGCTGCGTAGAAACCACCGAATCCGCCACCGGCGATGACGACCTGCCAGGCCACCCTCGACACAATAGGGTGCTGCCTGTGAACAGCTCGATCTACGCCGCCGCGCTCGAGCCATTCCTGGCCGATGCCGAGCGCCTGCGCCCCCCTGACGCGGAAGTCATAGACGCCCACACGCACCTCGGCCTGGACGAGGACGGACGCTCCCTGACCCTCGAGCAGCTGCTCGGGCAGCTCGACGCCGCCGGCGCCCGCCGGGCCTGCGTCTTTCCCCTGCACGACCCCGAGCGAAAGCCCTCCTACACCCTTCCCAACGACCGCGTGCTGGCCTGGGCCGGCGAATCGGATGGGCGGCTCGTGCCCTTCTGCCGCCTCGATCCCGCCGAAGGGGCCCTGGCCGAGTGCGAGCGGGGGCTGGCCGCCGGCGCCCGGGGCATCAAGCTCCACCCCCGCGCCCAGGACTTCGTCTTCGACGGGGGCGACCTCGACAGCGTCTTCAAACTGGCCGAAGAGGCCAGGGTGCCGGTCCTGATCCATGCCGGGCGCGGCCTGCCGCCCCTGGCCGACGGACTGGCCGACCTGGCCTGGCGCCACCCAGGCGCACCCCTGATCCTGGCCCACGGGGCGATCTGCGACCAGGGCATCCTGACGACCCGCCTTGCCGACCATCCGGCCGTCCTCTACGACACCTCCTGCTTCTTCCCCCTGGACGTCATCGAGCTGCTGGCCAGGGCGCCCGTCGAGCGGGTCGTCTTCGCCTCCGACCCCCCCTACGGGCAGACCGCGACAGGGCTGTACATGGCGCTGCGGGTGGCCGCCCAGGCCGGCCTGGACGAGCACGCCACGCGGCTGATGGTGGGCGGCACGATGGCGAGCCTGATCGACACGGGAGAGCTGCCCGGCGTCACCAGGCCCCGGCGCGGGCCGCGGATCGCTCTGTCGGGCAGGCTGGCCCGCGTCTACGGCTACGCCAGCCTCGTCGGCCCCGCCCTCTTCACGGGCGTGCCCGAGCAGGCCCTGGCGATGCTCTCGATGGCCGTCGCCGCCTGCCGCGACCCCGAGCCGGGGGAGGACGGCGAGACGCTCGAGATCCTGGCCCGCGCCCTGCGGGCAGCCGAGCAGCTGATCGGCGAAGAGGACGGCGTGCGGGCTGCCATCGACCTCGTCTTCAGGGCCAACGTGCTGGCCGCCACGGCCGTCGCCGACCCCGCCTGAGGGCTATTCCCCGGACTGGGCCTGCGCCTGCAGCTGCTGGAAGCTGGCCCGGGCAGCCTGGTAGCCGGCGTCGGCCGCCTGGGCCGCCGCCTGCAGGGCCGGAAGTTCCGCTTCCACGCCTGTGACCGTCTGCTTGTAGGAGGCCACTTCGGCCTGCAGCGGTTCTGCTTCCTTCAGCAGGGGGGCTTCCTGTTCGTGCAGCGTTTCGATCCGCGGTTCGAGGATCGCCAGCTGCGATTCCAGGCGTTCGATGCGCAGGGCCGGGGCGCCAGCGGCCTTGGCCGCTTCGAGCTTTTCCTGCAGCGCCTTGACGCGGGCCACGACGCGGGCGCCGTGACGCTGGACCTTGGCCAGGTTCCCCTGCGCGTCGCGCAGCCTGCCTTCGGCGTGACGCAGCTTGACGTCGTTGCGAACGATCGTCATGTGCGCCTTGTTGTAGGCGTGGTCGGCCGCATGGCGGGCTCGGGCCAGCGTGCTCAGCTGGGCCGCCGCTGTCGCCAGCTGGGCCTTGGCGGCCTTCTGGGCCGCGCTGTGCGCGGTTCCGTGGGCGCCAGCTGCGGGGGCGCCGGCGGCTGCCGCCACGGCGAAGGTGGCGAGGATCGCGGCCAGTCTCGTCCGGTGGGCTGCAGATCGCATCTCTAATCCTCCTGGCAGGCCATGCGACCGCGCCGAACGGTCGCCCTGGGAACCTCATCGGCCGATCGGCCGATCGGCATTAGCGTAGGCCCGACGTTTGGGCGGCGCGTCAGTCCGCGCCCGGCGAGCGGTCCGGGCTGCTCAGCAGCAGGGCCCCCCACTCCCCCTCTGTACGCCTGACCCGCTCGCTCATGCCGTGGCGGCCGGCGAACGCGCTGGAGACCTCGTCGAGCTCCGCCACCAGCAGGCCGCCGGCGATCAGGTGCGCCGGGGGCCTGACGATGGCCCGCTCCAGCTCCAGCAGCAGCGGCCTGAGCAGGTTGGCGAGGACCAGCACCTCACCAGGGGCGGGCGCGGAGGATCCCGCTGCACCGCCCTCCCCCAGCCATGGCAGCGGCTGCTCGCGCAGGTCGTAACGGGCGACCTCGAACTCTACGCCGTTGGCTGCCGCGTTCTCGCCTGCCGCACCGACGCTCTCGGCCTCGTTGTCGAGGCCCAGCAGGGGCTCGTAGCCGAGCTTGGCGGCGGCGATCGCGAGGACGCCGGAGCCGGTGCCTACGTCGAGGACCGGGCGCGGACTGCCATCGCCCTGCGCGGCCGGCTCCTGCGCGTGCAGCTCGAGCAGCAGGCCAAGGCACAGGCGGGTCGTCGCATGGGAGCCCGTGCCGAAGGCCTGGCCGGGGTCCACGACGATCTCGATCTGGTGGCGGCCGGGCTGGCTGTCCGGCGGCTCCCACGGCGGGCGCACGCGCAGGCCGTGGCCGCCGCCGGGTGGGGCGGCCACGGCGATGGGACGGTGGAACTGGCGCCAGCGCTCGTGCCAGTCGTCGGCGAGCTCGGTCGTGGCGATCTCGACCAGGGCGCCGCCCGCCAGGGCCCTCAGGTCGGGCAGGCTCGGCAGCTCGCCGGGGGCGCCGTAGACGGCGTACTCGACGGTGCTCTCGTCCAGCTGGACCTCTTCGACCCCGGCGGGGGCCAGCTCGATCAGTTCGGCCAGGACGACGTCGGCCCGCTCCAGGGGCACGCGCAGGGCCAGGCGGATCACGCGGCCTGGCTGCCCAGGACCCTGCGCAGCTTGGCGAACATCGACTCCTGGGAGCGCAGGTTCTCCTCCGTCAGGGTCTCGTCCAGCTGCTCCAGCAGCTCGCGCTGCTCTGCGCTCAGGCGCCTGGGGACGAGGACGTTGACGACGACCCGCAGGTCTCCCCTGCGTCCCCTGCGCAGCCCCGGCATGCCCTGGCCTCTGAGTGTCAGGATCTCCCCCGGCTGGGTGCCGGCGGGCAGCTCCACGGGAGCGTCCCCGTCGAGGGTGGGAACGGTCAGGGTGGCGCCGAGGGCCGCCTGGGAAGCGGGCACGTCCAGGGCCGTGATGAGGTCGTCGCCTTCCCGTAGGAAGCGCTCGTCCGGGCGGACCCTGACGAGCACGTAGAGGTCGCCGTTGGGGGCGCCCGGCCCGCCGACGCTGCCCTGGCCGCTCATCCTGATGCGCTGCCCGTCGGCGATGCCGGCCGGGACCTGGATCTCCAGCGTACGATCGGCCTGCACCTCGCCGCGCCCCCTGCAGTGCTTGCAGGGCTCGACGGGGACGCGCCCGTCGCCGTGGCAGCGGTCGCAGACGACCGTGCGGACCATCTGTCCGAGCAGCGTCTGGCTGACGCTCTGCAGCTGACCGGCCCCTCCGCAGCGCGAGCACGTCTCGATCGGCGTGCCCGGCTCGGCGCCGTTGCCGTGGCAGTGCTCGCAGCGCTCTGTGGCCTCGAAGGTGACCTCCCGGGAGACGCCCGTGGCGGCCTCGGCCAGGTCGATCTCGACTGCCACGGCCAGATCGGCGCCCGGGGCGGGGCCGAAGCCGCCCGCCTGCCCGCCTCCGAAGAAGGCGTTGAAGAGGTCGCTGATGGAGCCGAAGCTCTCGAAGTTGGGGGCGTAGCCGCCGGAGCGCAGGCCGTCGTGGCCGTAGCGATCGTAGGTCGCGCGCCGCTCGGGGTCGGAGAGGATCTCGTAGGCCTCCGCGGCCTCCTTGAACTTCTCCTCCGCCTGGGGGTCGTGGGCGTTGACGTCGGGGTGCAGTTCCCGCGCCAGCGAGCGGAACGCTTTCTTGACCTCCTGCTCGGAGGCAGTGCGCTCGACGCCGAGCACCTCGTAGGGATCGCGTGGCACGGGCCGGCTAGTTGTCCGCGTAGGCGTCTTCGACGAACCGGGACAGCTCGTGGGCCGCCTCCCTGACGTTCGCTATGGCGCCGGCGTAGTCCATGCGCACGGGGCCGATCACCGAGACGGTGCCGAGCTTGCGCTGGGCCAGCCCGTAGCTGCGGGCGACGACGGCCAGCGAGTGCATCGCCGGCAGCTCGTTCTCGTGGCCGATGCGAACGTAGACGCCGGGCTCGGCCAGCGCCGAGCGCAGCACCCGCAGCAGCGCCACACGCCGCTCCAGCAGGCCGATCAGCTCGTTGACGCGGTCGTTGCCGTCGATGTTGCCCGCCTGCAGCAGGCGGGCCGTCCCGTCCAGGTAGATCGCTTCCTCGCCGCCGCCCGACAGCTGTCCGAAGGCGGGCACGAAGCGGGCCAGGAAATCCAGCTCCTTGCTGGACAGGCTGGGGTCGTTCAGGCGGGCGCTGAGCATGCGGGCCCCCATCGGCATCCCCACGAGCCGCTCGTTGAGGTACTCCCCGGCCCAGCCCACCAGGCCCGGGTCGACGGCCCGGTCGAAGGTCGCGAGCATCTTCGAGACGCCGCCCGTCGAGGTGATGATCACGATCACGACGACGTGGGGCTGCAGCTCGAGGACCTCCACGTGGCGGATCGTGGCCGTGTCGATCGAGGGCGCCGAGACGACCGCCAGCAGGTCTGTCATCTGCGAGAGGGTCGCCGTCGTCGTCCTCATCGCCTCGTCCACCTCGCGGCGCATCAGCGTCAGCTCGAGGCGTCCCCGGGGCGCCGGCAGGCTCTGCTCGGAGCGCAGCATCAGATCAACTACGTAGCGGTGCCCGGCGTCGGTCGGGACGCGACCTGCGGAGGTGTGGGGATGGTCCAGCAGGCCCAGCTCCTCCAGCACCGCCAGTTCGCTGCGGACCGTCGAGGGGCTGACGGCCAGGTCCGGGTCGGCCGCGATCGCCCGCGAGGGCACGGGCTGCCCTGTCTTCAGGTGCTCCTCCACTACCTTGCCGAGAATGCGCTCCTGGCGGGGTGTCAGCATGCCCTCAATTGTAGGCGGGGCGCCCGCGGCGCCTCAGATCGCGACCTCCGCCTGCGCGTTGCGGATGATCTGCTTGCCGTCCTGCTCGGCGACCGTGTCGATGACGGCGCGACCGTCGGAGACCTCCCTGACCGTCCCCGTCACGATCACCTCCTGCTCTGGCACCCCCATGCCGCGGAACTGGACGGACAGGCGCTTGAGAGCGGCCGCGCCGCCCGCCGCCTCCGTCTGCGCCCTGGCCACCTGGGCCATCGTCCACAGCCCGTGCAGGATGCGCCCCGGCAACCCCACGGATTTGGCGAACTCCTCGTCGATGTGGATGGGGTTGAAGTCACCCGAGGCGCCCGCGTAGCGGACGGTCAGGAACCTGTCCGGCGTGATCCGCAGCTCCGGGATCGCCTGTCCTGCCTGCAACTCGCTCACCTGATCACACTCCCCTGACGATGTTCGTCCACGTGCCGCGGCAGACCTCCTCGCCGCGCTGGTTCACGGAGACCGATTCGAAGACGTAGTAGCCGCGCCCGTCGGCTTCGGAGATGTCCTTGACCGAGACGGTGGTAGTCACCTCGTCGCCCGCCACGACCGGCTCCCCCCACACGAACTCCTGTCCGCCGTGGACCATCATCGCGAAGTTCAGCTCTATCTCGGGGTCGAACAGGCACGGCCCGACCGCCGGGGCGCTGTAGACGACGGTGAACATCGGCGGCGCCATCAGGTCGGCGTAGCCGGCCGCCCTGGCCGCCTCCAGGTCCAGGCAGACAGGGTCCGTCTCGCCGACGGCGCGCGCGTACTCGCGGATCTTCTCGCGCCCGACCGCGTAGGTCAGAGGGTCGTAGGTCTTGCCGATGGCGCTGGGGTTGACTGGCATGCGGTTACCGCCTCCTTGCCGGCAGCTCTGGTTGGGGCCGGGCAGTCTACGCGTCGGGCGGGCAGGCCGCCTTCTCCGTTCCGAGCGGCGAGACGGTTCGCCTGGTCGGGGGCGGCCACGCCCCCGACCCCGTACCGGGCGAGACTCCTCGCCGTCTCAGAGGGCGAGCTCGTCGCCGCCGTCGCCGGCCCCCACGCCGGCCGGCTCGCCCTCGCGCTCGCCGGGCCGCTCCAGGAACTGGACGTTGTCGGCGATCACGCTGACGGCCTGGCGGCGCTGCTCCTCGGCGGTTTCCCACTCGCGCCAGGACAGCCGCCCGTCGATGCCGACGAGGCTGCCCTTGTGCATGTAGGTGCCGACGCTCTCGGCGGCGGCACCGAAGACGCTGACGTCGAAGAAGTTGGGGCGCTCGGTGAACTCCCCGTCGCCGTCGCGGTGCATCGAGTTGCAGGCGATGCGCAGGCCGCAGACGCTCGTCCCAGAGGGCGTCGATTTCAGCTCGGGGTCTCGAGTCAGCCGACCGACGAGCACGACGCGGTTGATGCTTTGCATGGAATCTGGCCTCCGTGGTTCGCTTGGTGGCCCCCCACGCTCGCGCAGGCTAGCGAGCTGCTGCGATGGCCTGCGCGAGCGAACGGTCCTCGGCGGCCCCGGCGAGCAGGACCTCCAGCGAGACCGTGACGACAGTGCCACCGGCGGCAGTGGCCTCGACCGCCCGGGTCAACGGCGCGAGCACGGCGGGCGAGACGACGTAGAGGACGCCGGCGACGTGACGGCTGCGGGCCCAACCCCGGCAGATGGCCTGCAGTCGCCGCGGCGCCTTGACGGTCAGCTCGACCTCCACGGCCAGCGGTCGGCCGGCACGGGAGGGATCGAGCAGCACCAGGTCGGGACGGTGGCTGGCCGCCCCCGCCCCCCGCCTGCCGACCGCGATCGTCGCAAGCGGCCGGCCTCGCCTGCGCTCCTCCAGGCGCAGCGCCGGCTCTCCCAGCAGGCGCCAGGCCGGGAAGGCGCGCTCCAGCGCCGCCGCGACGTCGCAGCAGTTCTGCGCGTGTGCGGCTCCTGCCGCGCTGACGGCCGCCGGCGCCAGGCCTTCGAGCCCGCAGGCCGCGATGCCGCGGCGGGTGGCGGTGTAGAGCGTCGGTCCTCCGTGCAGGATGCGATGGCCGCGCAGCAGCCTCTTGCCCGCGAGCGCCGTCAGACGCGCCCTGGCGGAGGCCTCGCCGGCACCCTGCCTGAGCGCGAGTCCGCTTGCCGTGGCGACGCCCAGTCCGGCCACCCACGCCACCAGCTCCAGCTGCTCGGCTCGGCCGCTCGCCGCGGCGGGGCTCATCGCTGCACCTCCGGACGCTCGACGTGAGTGACCTGGGCGCCGGTGCCCTCGGCGAGCGGGATCACGACACCCCATCCCGGCGCCAGAGCGGTCAGCGTCTCGGCCGGCACGGCGGGCGTGCTGACCGGAGTACGAGTCGTGCGGCCGTCGCTGGACCAGCTCACCCGCCAGGTCTCGCAGGTGCCGCACAGGCTGCCGATCAGCTCGGCGGAGGCCGGTACGACCTGGCGGTGGGCGATCAGCAGCGAGAGGTTGCCGAGTATCTGCTCGAGCAACTGCTCGCGGCCCGGCAGTCGCAGGTCGGAGAGCTCCTGCGTGCCGAGCAGCAGCGACATGCCGGCGGAGCGGGCACGTCCGAACAGCGCCACCACGTGCTCGGCGGAGACTGCCGAGAACTCGTCGATCAGGACCATGGCCGCCGACGGGCTGCCCTGCAGCGTCGCGACGACACTCTGCAAGTCCTGCACGATGGCTGCCCCCAGCATCTTGCTGAGCAGCGGCCGTCTGTCCGATTCGAGGTTGAGGTAGACGACCTCGCCGGCTCTGATCGACTCCAGCAGCTCGATGCGCCCGGCGCCGGTGCGGGGGTCGAGCCACCGCCCCACGTCGGACTCAGTGAGGATCGCAAGCCGGTCGCGCACGCCGGCCAGGTCACGAAGCTGACGGGGTGTCAGCGAGTCGAGGTAGGCACTGCCGGCGTCGGCCTGCTCGGGGGCCAGCTCCCTCAGCACGAGATCGAGGCTGTCCGGCTCGAGGGCGTCCACTATCTCCACCAGCGAGACCTCCCGTCCGGATGCCCGCAGTGCACGTATGGCGTGTCCGAGGTAACGCTGGGCCTGGCGCAGGTAGTGGGGCTCGGTGAAGCGCTCTCCCGCCAGGACCCGGTCGGCGATCTCCGTGTCCCCGCCGCGGCTGTAGGGGTTGTAAACGGACGGGCCGGCGGGCGACCAGGCGCGAAAGCCACGTCCGGCGGCTTCGGCGGCGACGCGAAGGCGATCGCGCAGGTCGCGGTCCCCCTTGGGGTCGACGGCGACGACGGCGAGCCCGGCCCGAACGGCCTGGCATGCGAGCGTCGTCTGCGTGACTGTCTTGCCCGAGCCGGTCGCGCCGACGACGAGCGTGTGCCCGATGCTGCCGGGGACGAACGGGATCGATACGGGCCTGCCGTCACGCCCCGTGCCGAGACGGAGCCTGCCGCGGCGCGGACCCGGGCGGCGGCGGGCCAGGCGCTCCGCGGCGAGGTCGCAGAGGCGACGGAGAAGGTCCAGGGGCCGAACGGCCTCGACCGCGCTCTCGGCCCGGCGCCCGCCCACGTCCAGATCGACGAGGTGGCGGCGGCGGGCACTGCGGGCGCAGGCCGCCGCTCCCAGCAGGAGCACCGGCGCCGGCGGCAGCCCGTCGATGAGCGCGGCGATGGGCGCGAACGCGAGAGGCTCTGCCATGGCCCAGCTCCAGTGGAGCCCGAGACGGCGCAGCAGCCGGGCCGCGAGCAGGCCGGCGGCGAGCGCCAGCAGAGCCTGCAGCCCCAGCGTCAGGACCGTGTGCCAGGCATGCAGCAGCTGATCGGCAGGGGACGGCGGCGGTGCGATGGTTGGGATGGACGTGTTCATGTCGTTCTCCTTTGGTTGGGTTGTGTGTTCCTGGTGCTCGCGTCCTTGGACGCGGGCAGGGCGATGCGCACCGGTCCGGTGGACCGGCGTGCGAGAAGGTCGAGATGTCGAGTCGCCGTGGCGGCCGTGCCGCCTGGCGGACGCTCAGGTCAGGCGGTAGCCGACGCCTCTGGCCGCGACGAGCCACTGGCGCCGGTCGACGGCCGCGAGCTTCGCCCGCAGCCGTGAGGCATGGGTGTCGACCGTCCTGGAGGAGCCTGCCGAGCGATACCCCCAGACGGCTCGAAGCAGCTCCTGGCGGGTGAACGTGCGATCGGGCTCGCGGGCCAGCTGGGCCAGCAGCTCGAACTCCATCTTGCGCAGGTCGAGCCGGCGACCGTTGAGCAGCGCAGTTCGTCCGCGCAGGTCGATGCGCAGTCCCGAGGTCTCGATCAGGGGGCGCGGATCGGGCCTGGACTCGACGCGACGCAGGACGGCACGCACCCGCGCGCGAAGCTCCAGGTAGGCGGCGCCCCTGACGACGTCGTCGGCTCCGGCGTCGAAGGCACGCAGAAGCTCCAGCATGTCGGTGCCGGCGCCGATAGCGAGTACCGGCAGAGAATGGTCCCAGGCGTACTCGGGAACGTCACCGTCACCGGCCGAGCAGAGCCTGATCTCCTCGATCAGCTCGACGGCGCCGCGAGGACGGTCGATCCGTCCGACCAGGGCCAGGCGCGGCGGGCAGGCGGCCGCGAGCATCCGGGCATGCGGCACGGTGCGGGCGACCTCGACCCTGTAGCCGTCGGCGGCGAGCTGCTGGGCGATCCGCTCGGCAAGTATGCGGTCGGACTCGACCAGCAGGATCGGCGGGGCGAAGGTCACCCCAGTTCGGCCTCCCGGGGGCTTATCCCCAGTCCGTCCCGGGCGATCAGCCCGAGCACGTCGCTGTGCACCCACGGTGTGGGCAGCTCGCGACCGGCCTCAGGGAGCAGGCCGATGCGCCGTCCGAGCCAGCTCGTCTCGCCGTTGACCCTGCCGCGGCGGTCCTGCTTGAGGCGCCCGCAGCGGATGGCGATCTCGCTCATGCTCGACAGCCCGCGCCCGACCTGGTCGAGCACGGCTTCGCGCAGGGCCCGGTTGAGGACGATCGTGCTCGTCAGGACGCGGTCGAACTCCGCCCTCAGCGTCGTGACCGAGACGTCCGGGTCCGGTTCGTATACGGCCAGGGCGCGCATCGTCAGCTCCCGGAAGGGCTCGTAGCTCTGCGCGGCGGCTATCGCCTCGCGGAGGCTGACGGGGATCGCCTGCTCGCCGGCACGGTCGAGGCGCGTCCAACGAAGCGCCGGGATCGACATCTGCGACGGCACGAACCCGATGCGGGTGGGACGGCCACAGGCCAGGATCGACGGCTGATCCTCCAGTCGCCAGGGAGCGGTCTCCAGAGAGTGCCCAGGCAGATCGTCCAGCCAGTCATCCGGGAGGACGACCCGGCATTGACGATCCTCGGCGGAGGCGCGCAGGTACTCGCGACAGACGATGCGCGCGTTCTCGGAGGGCTCGTCGGCTCCCAGATGCGCGACGAGGCGCTGGGCGGCGCCGTTGCGAAGCGGACGGTCGACGACCAGCGTGCCGCCGCGGGCGCCGGACCGGCTGACGATCTCGTGAGGCTGTCCGAGCTCGTCCGAGTACCGAGCCAGAACGACCCGCCTGGCTCCTCGACGCAGGCGCGAGCCCGAGACGCGCACGGCCATGCCCGTCGGATCGACCTCAGCGGCGGCCACAGCGCTCCTCGGAACGAAGGTGGCTGAGACGGTCGATGCCGGTGGACGGGAGGGAGAGAGCTGTGGAGGAGACTGGGAAGGGAGAGCGTGGGAAGTTAGCGGCCGACGGCGAGCCTTCGAATGAACGGCCGGCAGTCGCCCTGCCGGGGGTGCAGTCGCCGCCCGCCAAGGGACTGCAACCGTCGTGGTGACGGGGCCTGTCCATTGCAGTCGCCGCTTCCGCGGCCCGGATCCCCGACCCAGGGAGGCTGCAGCTGACGGCGAGGCGACTGCATGATGCGGTGGGGCGATCGCAGATCGGTGAGGGCGGCAGCGCTTGCCCGTCGGCGCCAGGGTCGGTGGCGGTGAAAGTCATCACGAGGACGTCCACCAGCTCGTGCCGACGTCGTGAACGGGGGGCGCTGCCGGCTCCTGCTCGGAGCCGCTGCCGGACCTCATCGCGGGCGGCAGGAGGGGGACGCCAAAGCCTCGTGTCGAGCCCTCGTGAATGTCACGCTCGGCGACGAAGGCGATCCGCCTCCGGCCGGAGTAGTCCCACCCCTGCGGTCGTTCCCCGGGGTAGGCGCGACAGGCGCAGAGCAGCCCGTCGGCTCGCCTGGCGCAGTCACGTGCGCGGGCTGCGTCGCGGCACACGAAGACGACGGCCGGGGTCGCGCGGCCATCCTGGGAGTAGCGACGGACGGCTGTGGACCATCCCACCAGGAACTGCTCGTAGCGCTCGAGCCTCGCCGTCCACCGACCCGAGCGGCAACGGTCGTCGAGGTCGACGATCAGGTCGACCGAGGTCTCCCCCTGCCCCCGTCCGAGGACGATCGTCGCGTCAGGTCGAAGCGTCTCGAAACGGTCGGGCTCGACTCGCCGCCCCGAGGCGAGCGTGCGCTTCAGGTCGTGCGCGACGAGCCCGCCGAGCAAACTCAGGTGAGCCGGGCCGAGGGGACCGCCGCTACCTGCCCGGGGCACGGGCACGATCGAGGAGACAGCGCCTCGCAGGAGCGCGTCGGTCCTCTGCTCGGCGAAGGCCAGCACCCAGCCGGCTGCGCGCAGGCGGCGGCGTGAAACGTCGAGGAGAGCCTGCTCGTCGCCGCCCCCGGCCAGCGGAGTCGAGAAGGGCTCCGCCGGCGGCGGCGGTTCCTGGCCGTGACCAGCGAGCAGGTCCCTCCCGGCGGCTGCGAGCAGGTAGCACATCGGCGCTCCGCCGCCGTCGCGTCTGTGCATCTGAAAGCGGTCCACCAGCCGAGCGTCCGCCAGCCTCTTGAGGCGTCGCTGGGTGGTGGTCAGGGCCCGCCCGGATGCCAGCCGACGATGGATCTGGCTGCTGAGGATCGGGCCGAGCTCCCCGACGATCTGGAGGATCTCGATGTCGAGCCGTTCGGCCTTCACGTCGAGGCGGTGGCCAGGAGTGACGAAGCGCAGGCTGTGGACGGCGTCGAGCTCCGTCAGCTCGCGGTAGCTGTCGGCTGCTCTCGCGGGGGCGCCCGACTCGGCCGGGCTCACGCCGGTCACGGTCGGGCTGGGGGACGCGGCGGGGCGCTCGGCGGGCTCGCCGTCCTCTGCTGTCGCGACGGTCGGATCCCAGTGGGGCTGGTCGAGGCTGTCCAGATAGCGTCCGCCCCTGGCTGCCTGTGCTGCGAGGTGGTGCGCGATGCGATCGGGGTCGATCCGCATCGGCAGCGTCCTCGCGAGGAAGGCGGGCTGGCGGCCGCAGGGGCTGGTCAGACTGACGATGGCGTGATGGCGGGGCAGGCGCAGCCGGACGTCTGGCCTGCCGAGGGCGGAGAGCCTGGCCGTGTCGGGCCGGACGGTGTCCGAGTAGGCGGCCATCGTCAGGCCTGCTCCGTCACGGGCGTCCCGGGTCGAGGCGGTGGCGAAGTAGACGCGATGGGCGAACAGGGCGTCGAGCTGGTCGCGCACGTCCCGGTCGACCCACTGCGAGTCGGCCTGCCAGCAGGCAAGCGTCTCCAGGCCGGCGGACCGCTTGAGCGCCATGGTCTGAGCGAACCCGCTGTTGACGACCAGCGGCGCCTCGTCGATCTTCAAGGCCACCGCCGTGCGTTCTCCCGGCCGGCGACGGTCCTGCTGGCGCGCCAGGGCCGCGTCGAGCATGCCGAGCAGCAGCTGCATCAGGACAGCGGTGTTGCCGGTCCCAAGCGCGCCGAGGGCACCCTTGACGATCACGACCTCCGAGCCGGCGATGACGCGGTCGAAGTCGAGGACCAGCGAGCCGTTCAGCAGCACGCGCTTGATCGATGGCGAGTTCAGCAGCCGCGCGAGCTTGTTCACAGGGGCGTCCAGCTTCGAGGTGGTTGCGCTGCGTGCGTCGGCGAGCTGGGCCGAGAGCTCCTCGGCAAAGAACTGCGAGATCTCCTTGAGCTCGGGCAGGGTGCGCAGCCGTGAGGCGACTGCGCGCCGGTAGGCGTAGCCCTCCTGGCCGACCGAGAGCAGCCTCGCGGCATCCCACAGGGTGCTGGAGGAGTCATGGCTGAGGACGGCGATGACGGCGTTTCGCAGGTAGCGGTCCGACGACGCTCTGATGTCTGACTCCGTGAAGAGTTGCTTGAGCGCTCCCACGACGTAGTCGGCGATCACGTCGGCGGGCGCGTCGACGGCAAGCGGGTTGAAGCCGCAGGTCGGATGAGCGAAGTCAAGGTAGGTGCAGGTGCGCTCGGGCGGCACGGCGCTGAGCGCAGCCTCGGCGGCGTCGCCCTTGGGGTCGAGGACGATGACGGCGCAGCCCTCACGCTGCAGGTCCTCGACGACGCTGGCGACGAGGAGGCTCGACTTGCCCTGCTCTACGGCGCCGGGCACGGCGACGTTCTGCCGGCGCAGCTCGGGATGGATCGAGATGGCGCCGAGCTGGTCGCGCAGGATCCCGGGACCCTCGGGCCGGAAGACGCCGGGCGGGGCCGGAGCCAGGGGCAGCTGACCCCTTTCGAAGGGGACCGTCGAGTAGTCGACCGAGGGCGCCTGCCACAGTTCCGCCAGCTCGTCTGGCGCCAGGACGCCTCGCAGCGGATCCGGGACGGGGTTGCCCTCGCCTCGTCCGACGCGACTGCCGTAGACGGCGAGCGGCCCGCGGCACGGGGCAAGGCTGCGGACTGCCAGCCTGTTCTCTGCCCGCCGGGCCTGCAGGGAGGCCGCCACCCGCCGACAGTCGCCGCGGCTGGGCGCGACGACGCGGACGTCCGCGAAGAACAGGTAGCGATGCTGGACCTCCAGGCCGCCGCGGAGCTCGCTGTCGAGCAGCATCGAGCGGTCGAGCGTGATCAGGTGCTCGTGGCGGCTTCGCGACAGGTGCCTCTCGTGGTGGCGGTACAGCCGGCGGAGGAGACCCTCGAAGAGGTGGGACGCCGGTGTGAGCGCGATCTGGACGTAGGCCGGCACGCCGAGCCCACCCATCGCCGTCAGCACGTCGTTCGTCACGGGGACGACGGAGCGCTCGCGAGGATCCGGCGTGGCGATCCGCGTCGTGACGGACCCGTGCTTGGCCAGGCGCAGCAGCGCCGGCACGGGCAGGTCGGAGCCTGCCGGACGGCCCAGGCGCACGTTCGGATAGGCCGTGCGCATGGCCGTCTCGACGGCCTCGCGATCCTGCGCCAGGCAGCAGACAGAGAGCCAGGAACGGGCCGGCCGGCTCTCTGCGGCCGGGCGATGGTGCACCTCGACGGCCACGGAGGGCTGCCCCTCGACGAGCCTTCGCAGCCCTGTGACCACGAGCGCTGCGTGCAGGAACGAGAAGGCTCGCGCGACCTCCTTGGGCTCGGCGAAGTCGAGGTGGTAGACATCCAGGACCAGCCGCAGGTACTGCCTGTTACGGCGCGCTCTGGTGCGAAGGACGAGACAGACCGCCAGGGCCAGCGCGCAGAGACAGAGCACCGCGGCAGCGGGAGCCAGCAACGGCTCGATCAGCGACAGGAGAGTGCCGGCAAACGACTGCGCTGCGGCATCCACGCCACTCGCACCGCCGGCGCGCAATGAGCGGGCGATACCGCCCTGCAGCACCCAGGCCAGGACGGCCAGGCCGAGCAGCCCCGAGCCCAGCGCCAGCACCCGCCACAGGAGGAATCGAAACACCTCTCTCCCGCTCCGACGGCGGGAGCGACACGGGACGACAGCGCTCCCCGCCATCTCTGGCGGGGAGCGCTAGTCATGAGGGAAGGTCAGACGGTGCTGGTCAGCGCGGCCTGGTGGCGCGCTCGACTGCCGCGCCGCGTGCTGTCAGGTACCAGGCGTTGGCCGCGCCCTTCTCCTGGCCGTCGCCGAGGTTTTCGACGAGCTCGAGCTTGGCGAGCCTGGTGAGCAGCTTGGATATCTGCCCCTGGTCGACGATGCCCGACCCCTCGGCGATTTCGCGGTTGGAGGCGCCGGGGTGCTCGGCGATGACCATGAGGACCCGGACGGTCCTGTAGGTCAGCCGCATTTTGAGCCCTTCGAGGGGGTCGGCGGCGCGGCTGCGGGGGCGGATCCGTGGCTCCCTGACGGGCTCGGGTACAGGCTTGGTCAGCTCCTTCCCGGCCGCCCGGGCGCCCAGGTAGGGGAGCACGATCATGCTCATCAGGGGTCCCAGCAGCCCCAGCAGCGGTTCACGTCCTCCTTCCAGGACGCGGCTGTGGATGACAGCGAAGACAGCGCCGACGATGCCTTCCGCTGTCACTTCCGGCGGATCGAGGCTGGCTCCCGGGGCCTTGCGGCCCATGTCGATGGCTCCCGCAAGCTCCTCGAATACCGCAGCCCGCTTTTCGAGCACCCTGTCGCCGGCAGCCATCGCCTCGACGATGCACAGCTTCGTCAGGGCCGGTTCGTCGTCCATGAAGGCCAGCAGTCGCGCCAGGGCGGCGCGGACGCCCTCCTTCCAGCCCGACTCCGACTGGTAGGCCTCGATGGCCATCGTCCTGGCCTGGTCCATGGCCTGTTCGAATGCCGCAAGGAAGCAGTCCTCGCGGTCGCCGAAGACGTCGTAGAAGGTCTTCCGCGAAACCCGTGCGCGGCTGATCACCTGTGCCACGGTCATCCCGGCGTAGCCGACCTCCTCGACGGCATCGACCGCGGCCGCGATCATCCGCCCTCGCTGGATCTCCGTGACCTGTCCACGAGGCAGTCCATTGGGCCCCGGCCGGAGGCGGCCTGCCCCCGTGCGTGACGTGCGTGGTTTGTATGTCAATGCCATTTTTCCGCCTGTCGTCTATATCGCCAGTATCGAGCCGGTTGCCCCAGCCCGCAGGAGCAAGGGGTGCGCTGCCCTCGCAGCCCGAGTCCTTGCGGAATCGAGCGATACGAGAGATTCCTCCGTCTGGAACGGAAAGTCGAGACGCGTCTCCGACTCTCCCATGCCCAAAAGCGGCTTGCCAGAGCCAAAGACGGGATGTCGAGAAACTCCGAGCACATGCCGGACGTCTACCCGGCTTGCTTCCTGGAGACACATGTGCGGACGAGTCCCCCCGTACTCGCGCTGCTGGCACCTCAGTGCTGAGACATTTCTGCCCTAACGCCTCAAATTGGATACCGGATGCGTGGTCGCAAAAGGCAAGGTGCGCTATAGACAGGGCAGCCTGCTGACACAGATCGCCACAGTAGGTGCCAGATGGGCTCCGACTGCCTCAAAACGCGCAAAAGCCCCCGGAATTTCGGGGGCTTTCGAAGTACCGCTACGGGGATTCGAACCCCGGTTTCCGCCATGAGAGGGCGGCGTCCTAGTCCCCTGGACGATAGCGGCGCGCCAGTTGAGAGAACGAGGCTAGCAGAGCGGGCGGCGACATTGCGTCCGGAAACCGCCGGCCTGCCGGCTCCCGGTTGCGGCCGACCCGGGTGCGATATCGTCGCGTCCCCACCGCGCGGATGTGGCGGAATTGGTAGACGCGCACGGTTCAGGTCCGTGTCCGGGAAACCGGGTGGAGGTTCGAGTCCTCTCATCCGCATCGCAAGAGATCGAGCCGGGCCCGGCTCGATCTCAGCAGCGACGTCAGGCGACCTCTGAAGCCGAAGCGGGAGCAGAACTCGCGCGTGAGATCTCCTCGATCGAGAGGTCTTATAGGCGACGGCCGCCTGCCACACCCTGCCTGGGGCGGCACCAACCGAGAGCCCAAGGGGGTGCAAGAGCACATGGTGCGGAGACTTCTGATCGCTGCAGCCGCCGCAACGGCGTTGTTCACGGCAGCCGCAGCCGACGCGAGCGCAGCCGCGATGCCGCTGGCCATGAGCCAGGGAGCGGCCTTCGCGGTTCTCGGACACTGGTGCGGAGGCATCCAGGAGAAGGTCTACGAGACGGGGTTCGCAGCCGACGGCTACCCGCAGGGCAACGTCTACATGTCGACGCGGTGCGGTGGCAGCGGTCGCGGCGGGGGCGGGCACGTCACGACCTACACCGCGACTGCGACCGTCGTCTGACATGGCTCGGCGAAACCTGGAAGTGGGGCCCGATCGTCGGAAGCCTCGAAGCGATCCCGGCCGAAGACGCCCATGGCGACAGGCTCTACAACCTCGAAGCGCAGGCCTATCTCGAAACTGGCACGCCCCCCTATCGGCCCCCGGCGCCGCCAAGCAACGTCAAAGCATCGGTCGTCCTCGCCGAAGGCGGATCCACCGAATACCTGGCGATGCCCGTGAGCTGGACGGTCGAGACCCTGAAAGGGCCGGCCTGATCACTACCCAGACGATGCGCGCGGAACCGATCGACGGCTCCAAGGATCGACCCGAGCGACGGGCCACCTAAGCGAGACCGAGCTGGCAACTGCCCGCTCGATCTCGCTTTCACTCTCCCGTCGAAGACGCCGTCAGGTAAGAGTGTGGTACAGCTGATTCCCGTTTGGCCCTATGTTCACCTGCCAACTGTTAGAGCGGTATTCCTCACCCCCGCATGCCCATTCAGTTTTACCGGCGACATGTTCGTACGGGCCGTTACACCAGAACACGGTGTATGGATCCCAAAATGAGCCCCAATCGTATTCCGCCCATTCAACCGTCCGTTTTTCCGCGCCGGACCTGCTGTAGTCGGCGCCTGCCGATGCCGCTCCGAAAGCGATCATCATGGCCACGATCCACATTACGATGATGAATCGATTGAGCATATTTTGACCTTTCTTGGAGCTTGAGCCCTGTATCAGTGCCCAAGAAAACACGCAGAACCACCGTAGAACGCCCTCGTACATGGTTGAGGGGCCGTTTCCAACTAATTGTGCAATCGGCTGGTCAGCACAATGACAGCGACAGGTGAAAGTATGCTCTCCGCGTGTCGTGCGAGCCTTGACTCGTAGCTACCCGGGGAACGGCCGAAAGCCCCTCGCTTCATACTGAGCCGGTGAGCGCGGACGCCCCGATCGAGATCGTTCCCTACGACCCGGCCTGGCCGCAGACCTATGAGCAGGAGCGCCTCCTCCTGCTGGCCGCTGTCGGACCGTGGGCAACGGGCGGCATCCACCACGTCGGCAGCACAGCCGTGCCGGGCCTGGAGGCCAAGCCCGTCATCGACGTCCTCTTCGGCGTGCAGAGCCTCGACGCCTCAAGAGGCTGCGTCGAGCTGCTGCGTCCTCTCGGTTACCAGTACGCCCCCTATCGCCCGCAGGAGATGCACTGGCTCTGCAAGCCCGGCCGGAGCCTGAGGACCCATCACCTGCACCTCGTTCCCACCGGATCGCAGCGCTTTCGCGACGAGCTCCTGTTCAGGGACACCCTACGCTCCCAACCAGCCACAGCGCTCGAATATGCCCGTCTCAAGCACGAGCTGGCCGCCACCCATGGCGACGACCGCGAGGCCTACACGGCCGCCAAGGCAGACTTCATCGCCCAGGTGCTCGCCGTCCGCCGCGCCGTGTGACTACGACGCAGCCGGCGGCTGGTCGATGCGCACCATGTTGCCCGATGGGTCGCGCAGGGCGAAGTCGCGTGTGCCCCATGGCTGGTCTGTCGGCTCCTGCACGATCTCCGCGCCCGCGTCGCGCAGCTTCTGGAAGATGCCGTCGAGATCATCGGTCTGGAAGTGGACGCCGTTCAGCGCGCCCTTCGCCAGCAGTGCGCCAAGGGCGTCGCTGTCCGCGGGGCTGCCGTTCAGGTAGTTCGTGAGGACGATGCCCACCTCGGGCTGGGAGGAGGAGCCGACCGTGATCCAGCGGAAGTTCTCCCGGGCCACGTCATTGCGAAGTTCCAAGCCCAGTCCGTCGCGGTAGAAGCCCAGCGCCGCGTCGGGGTCGTGGACGAGTACGAAGCAAGTGGAAAGTGTGAGGTTCATGCAGGCAAGGCTAGGGAGCCCGCGCTCCGCGCGCTTCTCCGATCCTGCTCGGAGTGCGGCTGGGGCGCGTGAGGTCCTTGGCGATACAGCCGGGGACTGTCGCGAGCGCCCGGTGGTCGCGGGCCCGGTAGGCAGTCGGGGTCTCCCCAACCAGCTCCGTGAAGCGCGCGCTGAAGGAGCCGAGCGACGTGCACCCCACCTCCAGGCAGACCTCTGTCACCGACAGCTCGCCCTTCCGCAGCAGCGCCTTCGCCCGCTCGATGCGTCGTGTCATCAGGTATGCGTAGGGCGTCTCCCCATAGGCCGCCCTGAACTGCCTGGAGAAGTGAGCGCTGGACATCAAGGCCGTACGTGCAAGGGCCGCGACGTCCAGCGGCCGCGCGTACTCCCGGTCCATCAGGTCGCGGGCGCGGCGCAGGTGAGCGAGGTTGGCGAGCTCCTCCGGCGTCACCCGGCGAGCCTAGATGATCGACCGCCACCCGCAGGCAGCCGCTCAGATCCGCTGCAGGATGGTCCCCGTACCGGTGCCTCCGGCGGTGCACATCGTCACCAGGCCGACTTCTCCGTCGCTGCGCTCCAGCTCGTGCAGCAGCGTCGTGATCAGCCTGGCCCCTGAGGAACCCAGCGGATGACCCAGCGCCAGCGCCCCGCCGTTCACGTTGACCCTGTCCATGTCCGGCTGGATCTCGCGACGCCATGCGCACACCACAGACGCGAAGGCCTCGTTTATCTCGATCAGATCGACGTCGCCGATCGTCATGCCGTTGCGCTCCAGCAGCCTGCGCGTCGCCGGGATCGGCCCCGTCAGCATGATGACCGGATCGACGCCCACCGTCGTCGCGTCGAAGATCCGCGCCCGCGGCGCCAGGCCCAGCTCATCAGCCTTCTCGCGGGCCATCAGCAGCACAGCCGCCGCCCCGTCTGAGATCTGGGAGGAGTTGCCGGCCGTGACCGTCCCGCCCTCCTTGAAAGCCGGCTTCAGCGCCGCCAGCTGCTCCAGGCTCGTGTTCCGCCTGATGCCCTGGTCGCCCGCCACCGTCTCGCCGTCTATGACCATCGGCACGATCTCGCGGTCGAAGCGGCCCTCGTCGCTGGCCCTGGCCGCCAGGCGGTGGGAGCGCAAGCCCAACTCGTCCTGCTCTGAGCGCGGTATCTCCCACCGCTGCGCGATCAGCTCCGCCGAGAGGCCCTGGGGGATCAGCTCGTAGCGGTCCATCAGCTCCTTCGGGAAGGGGACGCCGAAACGCTCCTCGCCGACGTTCGAGCCCATCGGGACGCGCCCCATGTGCTCGACCCCAGCCCCGATCATCACGTCGTGGACGCCCGCTGCGATCAGCCCCGCCGCGTAGGTCACGGCCTGCTGTCCGGAACCGCACTGCCTGTCGACCGTCGCCGCCGGCGTCTCTACGGGCAAGCCGGCCTGCAGCCACGCGTTGCGCGCGATGTTGTTGGACTGCTCGCCGACCTGCGAGACGCAGCCCGCCACGACGTCCTCGACCATTCCCGGCTCGATGCCGGCCCGCTCGATCACCGCCCTGTAGGCGGTGCCCAGCAGCTCGTTGGGGTGGACGTCCCTGAAGATCCCCTTGGCGGAGTGGCCCCTGCCTATCGGCGTCCTCGCCGCCTCCACGATCACGACCTCCCTGCCCTGCCTGCGTGTCGCCTCGCGCGCCATCACGGCCTCCCTTCACGAGTCTTGTGACGAAACTTACTAGGCCGGAGCCTAGCATAGTTGCATCACGCAATCCTCTGTCGGAGCGTAAAAAAGACCGCCGGCCACGAGAGCCGGCGGTCTTCTGAACCTCGCTGTTCCGCCGAGGCTGCTAGCTGCCCTGGCGGCGACGCTGGACCATCACGATCGAGCCACCGGCCAGCAGCAGGACGAGGCCGATGCCGAAGCTCCAGCGCAGGTCGAAGCCGGTGAACGGCAGCGTTTTGGCCGTTTCTTTGGCGGGCGCCGTAGTCGTGGTCGGGGCCGTCGATTTTTCGGGAGTCGACGTGGTCGGCGTCGATTCTTCTTTGGACGGCGAGGTGCCCGTCGTGGGCGTCGTCGTCGGAGTCGTAGTCGTCGTGGTCGTGGTGGTGGGCGTCGTCGGCGGTTTTTCGCCGTAAGTCGAGGTTTCGGTAGCCGCCAGGGCAGCCGTCGGCACGATCAGCGCCGCCATCATGGCCACGATCAGCGGCAGCGCAAGGAGCTTGCGCCGGGCGGATCGCCTGGTCGTGGGAGCTGCACCTGCTGTCCGTGGCCTGCTCGAGGCCATGACGTCGGTCCGAGTCATGCCAACCTCCATCGGTGTCTTTGAGCTTTATCGTCCCTCTCCAGGGACGCTCTTGAGTGACGGTCGCGACCGTGCAAGACGCAACCTACTGCCTCATGTTCGCCGTGAACAGGGCTGTGCCTGCCTGGGATCATCCCTGAGGTCTATCAGCCGGCGCGGCCGAAAGACCGCGTGACGGCGCCAAGACAGGTCAGCTTCCTGCCCGACAGGTCAACCGACCTTTACGCGACCCTGCAGCGAACCGTCCGCCAGCGCCCCGCGCAGGACCTTCTTGTCGAACTTGCCGACGCTCGTCTTCGGGATCTCCGCGACGAACGCGAACTCGTCCGGCAGCCACCACTTGGCGACCCTGCTGCGCAGGTGCTCGACGAGCTCCTGGGGGCTGGCGGCACCCTCCTGCCTGAGGACCACGCAGCACAACGGCCGCTCCGCCCAGCGCTCGTCCGGCTTGGCGATGACGGCCGCCTCCACGACCGCCGGATGGGCCATCAGCTCGTTCTCGAGCTCGACCGAGGAGATCCACTCCCCGCCCGACTTGATCACGTCCTTGGCGCGGTCTGTGATCTGCACGAAGGACTTCTCGTCCACGGAGGCGATGTCGCCCGTGCGCAGCCAGCCCCTGTCGAACTTGGCGGGATCGGGATCGCGGAAGTAGCCGGACGCTATCCACGGGCCCCTGACCTCGATCTCGCCCGTCGACTCGCCGTCCCAGGGCACCTCGTGACCGTCGTCGTCGATCAGCCGCAGCTCCACCCAGGGCAGCGGGCGACCCTGCTTGGCCCGATCCTCCCAGTGCTGCTCGTCGGCCTCCCCCTCGGGACGCGAGTAGGTCGCCACGGGGCTCGTCTCGGTCATGCCCCAGGCCTGGTAGATGCGCACGCCGTGGCGCTCCTGGAAGTCCTTCATGAGCTGCTTGGGGACGGCCGAGCCTCCGCAGGCGGCGTTGGTCAGCGACGTCAGGTCCACCTCGGGATGCTCGTCGGCGTAGCGGAGCAGGTCCGCGAAGATCGTCGGCACGCAGCCCATCAGGGTCGGGCGCTCGGCAGCGATCAGCCCCGCCAGCGGCTCCGCCTGCAGGAAGCGGTCGGGCAGGATCAGGTCCGAGCCCGCCAGCGCCGCTCCGTAGGGCAGGCCCCAGGCGTTGGCGTGGAACATCGGCACGACCGCCAGCACCCGGTCCTTGCGCGACAGGGCCGTGCCGTCGGTCATCAGCGTCGCCGTCGAGTGCATGCTGATCGAGCGGTGCGAGTACAGGACCCCCTTGGGGTTGCCCGTCGTCCCGCTCGTGTAGCAGAGGGCCGCCGCCTGGCGCTCGTCGAGCTCCGGGTACTCGAAGGGGCCGTCCCCGGCCCGCTCCATCAGCTCCTCGTAGCGGAGCGCCCCCGGCAGCAAGGAGATGTCCGCGTCGGGGATCGACGAGCCCATGACTACGTAGTGCTGCACCGTCGAGAAGGTCGGGACCAGGTCCGCCAGCATCCCCACCAGCGACTCGTCGACGAAGATGACCTTGTCTTCGGCGTGGTTGACGATGTAGGTCAGCTGCTCGGCGAACAGGCGGATGTTGAGCGTGTGCAGGACGGCGCCCGTGCAGGGGGCCGCGAAGTACAGCTCCATGTGACGCTGGTTGTTCCAGGCGAAGCTCGCGACACGATCGCCCTGCTCGACGCCGAGCTCTCCCAACACCCTTGCCAGGCGGTCGATCCGCTGCGTCAGCCCGACATGGCTGATGCGCGTCACCGAGCCGTCGTCCTGCAACGTGACGACCTCCGCCCCCTGGTTGCAGCTCGCCATCCTGCGGCGGATGTGGTTGAGCGTCAGCGGGAAGTCGTCCTGCATCAGCCCCAGCAGCTCGGTCATCTCCTGCCTGCCCTCTCTCCCTCTTCCCGGCCGGCGCGCCCCCGCACACCGGCCCTGACCGTCTCATCGTAGATACCCCGGGTGCGCTGGGCGACGTCCTCCCAGTCGAAGCGCAGGACGTGCTCGGAGGCCTCCGTGACCAGACGGTCGCGCAGGTCCTCGTCGACGAGCAGCCGTTCCATCATCACGCCCAGGTGCTCGGCGTCGCCGCCGTTGAAGCGCAGCCCGACGCGCTCGCCGGCGGGCACGACCTCGCGCAGGCCGCCCGTGTCCGCCACGATGCAGGGGCAGCCGGAGGCCATCGCCTCCAGCGCCACCAGCCCGAAGGGCTCGTAGATCGAGGGCACCACGCACAGGTCGGCGATGCGGTAGAGCGAGTGCAGCACGTCGTCGCCGATCCAGCCCAGGAAGGTGCCGTGGTCGGCCAGGCCCAGGCGCTCCGCCTGCTGCCTGAGCTCCTGCTCGTGGGTGCCGCTGCCGGCCACCAGGAAGCGCACGTCCCCGACCTGCTCGATCAGTCCCGGCATCGCGTCCAGCGCCAGCTGGAAGCCCTTCTCGTAGACGAGGCGGCCCACCAGCAGGACCAGCTTCTCGTGGGGCTGGGCGAACTTCGCCCGCAGGGTCTGCAGGTCGTCGACGGGACGCAGGTCCTTGGGGTCGACGCCGTTGGGGATGACCGCCACCCGCGCCTCCTCGATGTCGAAGATGTCGGCCACGTGGTCGCGCATGTAGTAGGAGCAGACGATCACCCGCTCCGCCCTGCGCGCCATCGCCCGCTCGACGCCGTGGATGTGGGACTGGGGCGGGTCTGCCACCCAACCCTGGTGGCGGCCGTGCTCGGTCGCGTGGATCGTCGTCACGTAGGGGACGCCCAGACGGTCGGCCAGCGCTCCCGCCGAGCGGGCCACCAGCCAGTCGTGCCCGTGGACGAGGTCGTAGCTGTGCTCGCGGGCCAGCGCACGGCCCGCCACCAGCATGTCCTCGTTCATCTGCTCGACCCAGGCCACGAAGCGGTCCAGGTCGCCGCGCGGCCAGCTCGGCTCGCCGACCCTGTACACGTTCACGCCCGCCATCTCGCTGCCGGCGAGGGTGCCGGCGGCGCTCGCGTCGGGCTCGTCCTCGCCGCCGAGCCCGCGGGTCAGCACGTCGACGCCCACGCCCTGACGCACGAGCGCCTCCGCCAGCTTGCGCACGTGACGGGCCAGGCCCCCCTCGATCACCGGCGGATACTCCCAGGAGAGGATCAGCACGCGCCTGCTCATGGCCGGGACCCTATAGCGCCGAGCCTGCACACCCCGTTCCCAAGCTGTCAGACACCCCGATGCGCCATGATGCTCGGATCAGCGCGCCGGAGCCGGTCTTCTACTTCGGGGCGATGTCGCCCTATTCGTGGTTCGCCGCGGAGCGAATCGCGGGTCTGCTGCCCGAGGCCCGCTGGCGCGGCGTGCTCGCGGGCGCCGTCTTCAAGGCCAACGACCGCACTTCCTGGGGGCTGACCGACAGGCGCGAGGCCGGGATCGCGGACTGCGAGCAGCGTGCCGCCCAGCACGGGCTCGGCCCGATCGTGTGGCCGAACCCGTGGCCGACCAGCGACCTGCTCGTGGCCCGCGCCATGACCTTCGCCGACTCGCTGGGAAGGCTGAAGCCATACGCGCTGGCCGCCATGCGCCTGTGCTTCCTGGAGGGTCGGGATCTCGGCGAGCCCGAGGTCGTCCTTCAGGCGGCTGCACGAAGCGGCCTGAACCCACGAGAGCTCGAGCAGGCGATCGCCGGCCAGGCCGTCAAGGACGCCCTGCGCGATCTCACAGCCGAGGCGATCGACGCCGGCGTCTTCGGCGTGCCCTCGATCGTGATCGGCGAGGAGCTC
Source organism: uncultured Solirubrobacteraceae bacterium (assembly GCA_963697795.1). Taxonomy (GTDB): domain Bacteria; phylum Actinomycetota; class Thermoleophilia; order Solirubrobacterales; family Solirubrobacteraceae; genus Palsa-744. The sequence goes on from OY969097.1 coordinate 610,122, forward strand.
TACTGGGGCGATGACAGCCTGGAGCGGGCCGTGCAGGCCTACCGCGTCCACTCCTCCCTGTAGCGGCGGCTCAGCCCTCCGGCTCTTCCGCCCCCTCCCCCTCCGCGACCAGGTCCATCCGCAGCTGGCGCGGGGAGGGCAGCAGCGGCTCGGTCGTCGTGCGGGGCCTGCCGCGCTTGGCCCAGTGCCCGACCACTTCGCGGCTGCGGCAGCTGTAGTAGTTGACCCGCCTGTCGGTAGGCGCGATCGCCAGCCCGCCCGGTGCTGTGCCCGTGACGAGGGCGTGGAAGCGCCGGCCTTTGCGGTCGACCTCGACGATGTCGCCGGCCTGGATGCCCTCGAGCCTCATCGCCTCGAACTCCAGCAGGACGGGCGGCGGGACGCTGCCAGGGTACGAGTCCCTACGCTGATCCGCATGCGCTGGGTGATCGACGGGATGAATGTGATCGGCACGAGGCCAGACGGCTGGTGGAGGGACCGCCATGCCGCCATGGTCCGTCTAGTCGACCTGCTGGAGCGCTGGGCCGCCGTCACGGGGGAGGACGTCACGGTCGTCTTCGAGAAGCCGCCCAACCCGCCGATCCGCTCGACCGTGATCGTCGTCGCCCACGCCCCCAAGCCCAAGCGCGACGCCGCCGACGACGAGATCGTGCGCATGCTGGGCCTGGACAGGGAACCGGGGGCGGTCAGGGTCGTCACCTCCGACGTCTGGCTCGGCGACAGAGTCCGCGCGATCGGAGCGACGGTCGAGGCGGCCGCGCCCTTCAGGGACCAGGTCGAAGCCGAGCTGTGACCCCGCCGACCCGCTATGCCCGCAGCGGCGGCGCCAGCATCGCCTACCAGGTCAGCGGCGAGGGACCGCTCGACCTGCTCTTCCTGACCGGCTGGATCGCCCAGATCGAGCACCTCTGGGAGGCGCCCGCGAACCGGCGCTTCCTGGAGCGCCTGTCGGGCTTCGGGCGGCTGATCCTGTTCGACAGCCGCGGCAGCGGCCTGTCCGAGCGGGTGCTGGAGACCTACACGATCGAGCAGGAGGTCAAGGACGCCCTGGCCGTGCTCGACGCCGCCGGCAGCGAACGGGCGGCTGTCGTCACCTACGCCCTGGGCGGACTCGTCGGCGCCAAGCTGACGGCCGAGCATCCCGAGCGGGTGGGCGCCCTGATCATGTACGCCTCCGTCGCCCGCACGGCCTGGGCGCCCGACTACGACTGGGCACTGACACGCCAGCAGCGCATGGAGCTGCTGGAGAGCAACATGGCGAGCTGGGGCGAACCGAACGCGGAGGCGATGGCGCTGTGGGCGCCCTCGATGGCCAGGGACCCCTCCCTGGTCGACTGGTTCGCGCGCCTACAGCGTCTGGCCGCCAGCCCCACCGAGGCCCGCGTCATCGCCAACGCCATGACCGACCTCGACGTCCGCGAGGTGCTCCCGCGGATCCGGGTGCCGACCCTGGTCATGCACCGCCCCGCCGAGCGGGTCTGGGACGTCCGCCACTCCCGCTACCTGGCCGAGAACATCGCCGGCGCCCGCTACGTGGAGCTCGAGGGCGGGGACTCCTTTCCCTTCGTGGGCGACTCCGAGGCCATCGTCGAGGAGATAGAGGAGTTCCTGACGGGGGGACGGCGCGGCGGCGAGCTGGCCAGGGCCCTCTTGACCGTCATGTTCACCGACATCGTCGACGCCACCGGCCGGGCGGCCCAGCTCGGCGACGTCGCCTGGCGCGACCTGCTGGCCCGCCACGACGCGACCGTCCGCACCCAGCTGGGACGCTTCCACGGTCGCGAGGTCAAGACGGTGGGCGACGGCTTCCTGGCGACCTTCGACGGTCCACCGTCGCGTGCCCTGGCCTGCGCCCTGGCGATCCGCGACGCGACGGCAGCGCTCGGCCTGCAGGTGCGGATCGGGCTGCACACGGGCGAGTGCGAGCTGATCGGCGACGACGTCGGCGGCATGGCCGTGCACATCGCGGCCCGCGTCAACGGACTGGCGGAGCCCGGCGAGGCGCTCGTCTCGGGGACCGTCTTCGGCACCGTCGTCGGCGGTCCCTTCGAGTTCCACGAACGCGGCTACCACCAGCTCAAAGGCGTCCCCGGCAGCTGGCCGATGTTCTCGCTGGAGGCTCGCTCCGGCGCGCCGGCCACGGATACCCCGTAGAGACCTTCGGGTTAATACCCAACGCGAGCGGCGGGGCTCGGCGTAACGTGGCCCCAGGATGGGAAAGCCACAGCCATGAGCCACGTCGGTCGCCGGCGCTGGTGGGCGCTGATCGCCCTGGCCGTCAGCAGCGTCGCGATCGGCCTGGACGTGACTGTGCTGAACCTGGCCCTGCCGACGCTGGCCGTGAAGCTGCACGCCGGCTCCGGCGACCTGCAGTGGTTCGTCGACGCCTACACGCTCGTCTTCGCGGCCGTGATCCTGCCGGCTGGCTTGGCGGGCGACCGCTACGGGCGCAAGCGCTGGCTGCTCGGCGGGCTCGTGCTGTTCGGGCTCGCCTCCGTCCTCTGCGCCTTCTCCGGCTCCGTCGCCGCCCTCATCGCCGCCCGCGCGCTGCTCGGCCTGGCTGCAGCCGTCGTCACGGCCCTGTCCGTCTCCGTCCTGCCGGTCATGTTCACCCAGGAGGAGCGTCCGACCGCCCTGGCGATCCTGTTCGGCTCGGCCATGCTCGCCTACCCGATCGGCCCGCTTCTGGGCGGCTGGCTGCTGACCAACTACTGGTGGGGCTGGGTCTTCCTGATCAACGTCCCCATCGTCCTTTTGGCCCTCTACGCGGTCGGGCGCTTCCTGCCCGAGTCCCGCAGCGAGCGCCGGCCGCGGCTTGACGTGCCCGGCGTCGCGATCTCCAGCGTCGGCCTGGCGGCTCTCACCTATGGCGTCATCGAAGCGGGACAGCACGGCTGGGGCTACGGGCGCGCCCTCGTCGGGATGCTCGGGGGGGTCGTGGTGCTCATCTCCTTCTGGGCCTGGGAGCGGCACCTGAGCGCCCGTGACGGGGGCGAGCCGCTCGTCGACCTGACCCTCTTCCGCTCGCGCGGCTTCTCCGCGGGCACGGCCCTGGCGACCCTCTCGACCCTGGTCATGTTCGGGCTCCTCTACGCGATGCCGCAGTACTTCCGGGAGATCGCGGGCACGACGGCCATGGGCGCCGGCGCCCGGCTGCTGCCGACGATCGGCGGCCTGCTGGTGGGGCTGCTCATCGCCACCGCCCTGCAGCGCTCGCCCGAGCACAGCAACGCCAAGCTCGCAGCCGGGGTCGGCTTCGTCGTGATGTCGGCGGGTGTCGCGATCGGCACGGGCACGGCCGTGCACAGCCACGAGGCGTTCATCGCCATGTGGTTCGCGATCGTCGGCTTCGGGCTGGGCTTCGTCCTGCCGACGACCATGAACGCCGCCCTGGGCGCCATCTCCGCCGAGCGCAGCGGGGTCGGCTCGGCCCTCATCATGGCGCTGCGCTTCGTCGGCGCGACTATCGGCGTGGCCGTGCTCGGCACCATCCTCAACGACGGCTACCGGGGGCGCCTGGAACAGGCCCGCCTGCCCGCCGGCGCCGCCCACGTGGCCCGCCAGGGCGTCGTCGACGGCGTCGCCCTGGCCGAGCACGTGCGCTCCCCCGCCCTGCTCGACACCGTCCGCAGCGCCTTCGTGCACGGGCTCGACCTGACCCTGCTCGCCTGCGCCGGCATCGGCGTCGCAGCCGTCGTGATCGCCGTCCTGGCGCTCCCGGCACGGGCCCCGTCCGGCACCGGCGCTGCCACCGACATCGACGCCGGCCAGCAGGCAACCGACAGGGGCGCAGCGCATGGGATCGCAGTCTGATCTGAGCGTCTGCGTCGTCGGCGCCGGCACGGCCGGGCTCGAGGCCCTGCTGAGCCTGCGCGAGGAGATGCCCGGCGCCGAGCTGCGCCTGATCGCGCCCGACGGCGAGTTCCGCTATCGCCCCATGAGCACCGACTCGCCGTTCCGGCCCGCGCCCGAGCGAGCCCTGTCGATCGCCTCGCTGGTCCAGAGCATCGGCGCCACCTGGGTGGCTGACCGCGCCGACCTGATCGACCCTGTCGCCGGCACCGTGCTGACCCGCGACGGCGCGACAGTCGGCTTCGACCACCTGCTGCTGGCAGCCGGCTCCCGTGCCGAGCGGGCGCTCGCGCAGGGATCGGTCTGGGAACGTGGCGCCGACCCCACGTTCCTGGACGAGACGCTTCGGGCCATCGCAAGCAACGACGTCAGGAGCGTCGGGGTGGCGATCCCGCGCGGGGCACGCTGGCCGCTGCCGGCCTACGAGCTCGCCCTGGTGCTCGCCTGGCGTGCCGCCGAGACGGGTAGCGCCGCCCGCGTGACCCTCGTGACCGTCGAGGAGCGCCCCCTCGGCGCTCTCGGCTCGGAAGCCTCCGAGGCTGTCTCCAGGCAGCTGCAGGAAGCCGGCGTGGAGGTTCTCGCCGGCGTCGAGGCGCTCGAGCACAGAAGCGACGCAGCAGCAGCCGGGTCGGGTGCCGCGAGGGTGACGCTCGTGTCGGAGGCTCAGGAACACACGCCCGATCCGCTGAGCAGCGGAAGCAGCGAGCAGGCGCGTGCCCGGATCGACAGCGGCCGGACCGTGGAGTTCGACCGGCTGATCTCGCTGCCCACGATCTCCGGGCCGTTCCTGTCCGGGGTTCCGACCGACGCGGCCGGGTTCGTCGAGGTCGACGAGACGCTGCAAGTGTGCGGCAGCCGGCGGGTCTGGGCCGCGGGCGGTTGCGTCGCGGCCGCACTCGAGCACAGCGCCCTGTCCGCGGGGCAGGCCGACGCCGCCGCCGGCGCCATCGCGGCTGCCGCCGGCGCATCGACGCAGTCGCCACCCGCGCCGCCCGAGCTGACGGGCCTGCTGCTGGGAGGGCAGCGTGAGCAGTGGCTGGCGGAGAATCCGCCCGAGACCCACGAACCGTCGACCCGCTGCCTGTGGTGGCCGCCCGGACGGGCAGTCGGCAGGATGCTGGCCCAGCACATCGCGGCGCTCGACACGGACATCGCCCAGGCCCTGCCGAACCTGCCCGCCGGGGTGCCCATCCGCGTGCCTGTCGCATTGGACTGCAGCGGACAGCCCTCGTCCGGCGAGGGCATGCCTGGCGCGAGCGGCCCGCCGAGCCCCGAGGACCGTGCCGCTCGTCTGCGGGACATCGAACAGCGGCAGCTGATGGCGCTGAGCAGACGGGAGCGCTCGGCCGAAGCCGACCTGCGCGAGCTCAGCACCCGCCTGCAGACGCTCGAGTCCAGCCAGGAGAAGGCCATCCGCGAGCTGCGCAAGCACGGCTACCTGCGCGGGCGGGACGGGTCCCGCTAGCAGCCTCGTTCCGAGAGGTGGATTACACTCGCCGCGTGCGCGAGCGCCTCCGCAGCTACAGCCTCACGCCTGTCGGGCGGCTCCTGCTGCTGCTCCTGATCGCTTCGATCGTGGTGATCGCGGTCGGTCCCCATCACGACCAGAAGCCCGCGTTCGTCGTGCTCGTCCTCGCTGCCCTTGCAATCGTCGTGCCCTTTGGGGGCATGGGGCGAAGGGCGGACTTGGGTCGCCCCCTCGCGCAGCGGCGCGAAGAATTCCATCCGATCGACCGCCAGGTCCGGGAAGAAGAGAGCAGCGCCGAACAGGACCGCCTGTGGGCGGCCGAGCGCGAGCGCCACCTGTCGGGCGACTGAGCGGCTACAGCCGCGCGCCCAGGGGCACGCCGAGCTCGGGCGGGTGCTCGACCATGATCACCCTGTCCCTGCCGGCCCGCTTGGCCTCATAGAGGGCCGAGTCGGCGCCGTGCAGCAGCGGCTCCAGGTGCCCGGGCGCGACCCTCGCCAGGATCCCGGCGCTCGTCCTCACGCGCGGAAGGCCGCCACCGGCAGCCGAGGCCAGGGCGTCCCTGACTCGCTCGGCGAAGCCGTGAGCTGCTCTGGGGTCGGTTCCGGGCAGCATCACCACGAACTCCTCGCCTCCGAAGCGGGCGATGACGTCGAATTCGCGGGCGTGCTCGGCGAGAACCTGGCCCGTCCTGACCAGGACGCGATCTCCGACATCGTGCCCCCACTCGTCGTTGATGCGCTTGAAGTAGTCGAGGTCGAAGGCGACGACGGCCATCCAGGACTGCTCGCGCCTTGACCTGGCGAGCTCCACGGCCGCCCTCTCCTCGAAGCCGCGCCTGTTCAGCAGACCTGTCAGGGCATCCGTGCGGGCCTGCTCGGAGAGCTCCTCCAGCAGCTCGTCGTTGCGGGCCACCAGGGTCAGAACGACGATCGCCACGACTGTCGTAGAGACCATCACGTCCAGCCAGCGGCCCGGATAGCTGCTGACGGCCGGCACCGACAGCAGCACCAGGGCATGGACGACGCCGATCCAGACGAGGATGCCGACTGCTCCCCGCCGACCGAAGAAGAAGGCGCTCCAAAGGACGGGCCATACGTACAGGACCGCCCCGTCGCCGGCGCCGGGCGTCCCGGCCAGCGCCAGGCCGATCAGGACGACGCCGATCGGCCCCAGCGTCGCCAGCGCCGACCGCGGCAGGGCTGGTCCCAGCAGGACCAGCAGGGCCACGATCACGGCCGCCGCCAGGGCGGGCACGAGGGCGAAGCTCGGATCGCCCGGCAGCAGTCCCTCGACGGCCGCGTCCAGGGTCGCGCCGCCGTACATGGCGGCACCCGTGTAGGCCATCAGCTTTTTGTTGCGTGCGAGCTTGTCCAGCGAGGGACCCACAACGGGTCTATCGGTCTGTCAGCCCCCTAACACAAGGGGGGTGGGGAGAAATTGCGTACAGGCTGTAAAGCGCTCGTGCGGGCGCTCCAGAGCGCTCAACGCATGCCGTGGATCGTGCCACTCCCGGCCGCGGCCGTGGCCGTACCGGTCGTCTTCAGCGAGAAGGAGATAGTCACCCTGGCCTTCGCGTGAGCCAGAATCGCCTTCGCCGCCGTTGTGAGCTTGAAGCGAACCTGCTCGCTTGTGCTGATGCCCGCCGTGCAGGCGACCTTGTTGGATGCGATCGCCGCGAGGCGAACGTGCTTGTGGCCGAGGGCGATCTGGACCGTCGCCCGCACCACGACCGTGACGCTCTCGCTGCACTTGATGGCGTAGAGCTGCTTGCGCGTCCGGCGCAGGGAGAGCTGCCTGTGTGGCGCCTGGAACTCGAACGTCGGGGCGGACGGCGTCGAGCTCTGTGGTGGCCCCCCGTTGTCGAGGCTTGTCGGGATCGGCGTGCAGGCGGAGGCGCCGGCCGGCGATTCGGTCCCCGCCGGGCAGGGGATCGGCGCGCCGGCCCCGCCGGTCGCATAGGTGTCGGGCGGCGTCGGCGTGCAGCTGGTCGAGCGTGTGGCCGACGCGTAGGCGCCGGCGGAACAGGGTGTCGCCGATGCCGCTTCGGCCGATGCCACGTAGTAGCCGGCTGGGGCCGGGAGGCACTGTTTGCTTTCGTAGGCGCTAGCGAACGTTCCCGCTTCGCACGGCGTTGCGACTGCGGCCGCTTCACCCGAATAGGTGCCCGGCCTGTCCGGTTCGCATTCCGCGTGACTGGTCGATCCCAGATGGGGGTCGTTGGTGCCGGCCGGACAGGCTGTCGGGAAGACGGTACCCAGGCCTTCCGCGTAGTGACCGACCGGCGCGCGGGGGCATTCGATCGTCTGGGTCACGTCCGTGTAGGTGCCCGCTTCGCACGGCTTCTGCGCGCTCTGGCCGGGTTCTGAGACATAGTGACCCGGCGACGCCAGCTGGCACACGTCGGCTCCGGTCGCTTCGCTGAAGGTGCCGCGCGTGCATTCGTCGCACGGCACTTCGCCGGTAGCCGAGTAGGTGCCCGGTTTGCAGCGGGCTGCCTGGAAGACCGTGAGCCTCACGGCGGTCGAGAACGCCGGCGGTTCGCCCGCGGAGTTCTGGTATCCAGCCTTCAGCTCGTACACGCCGGAGGCCAGCTCGCCGTTGGAGCTGACAACACCGGGGACGGACGTCGGGTCGCTTGGATCGACTTCGATCGTGTCGCTGCCCATCGCCGTGTTTGCCAGCGTGATGCTCGTGACTTTGTGGGCTTCGTCTTCGAACAGCAGGTCGACCGAGTTCGCGAGCGCCGCTTCGGGCAGCGAGTAGGTCACTTTGAAGTTGCCTTCCTCGATGCTTTCGGCGACCGGTGCCGTCAGCGATGGAGGCGTGGTGGCGGCTGTCGCAGGGGAGCACGTCAGCGCAGCCCACGCGAGCAGAGTCGTGAGCAGCACCGCCGCCAGGCCGCCCGTCTTCTTGCCAGTCCCGGAAGTCACGGCGGCGATTCTCGACCATGCGTCGGCGGCAGGCTTCTCGCTACGACGATGGATCGCGTGCGTCCCCACATAGACCCCAACACGCCGCGGCCCACGCCTGTTCCGCAGCCCCGAGAGTCCGTTTGATTTCTGACCGGTCCAGCCATCCCTTGCAAGGCTCAGGCTCGAGCAACTCCAGCCGATCCTGCCTGGAGGAGGCCTGAAAAGGCGGGCGACGAATAGACGGGCAGGGCGCCTCGCTCGATGCGCGTCGACGCGCATCGACCCGAATTAAGGAATTTCGGCCCACCGACGAGAGGATGATCGTGGTCGCCGACCGTCTCGCAAACCGTCATTTCACAGCACAGCAGGACCTTCCCGAGCGGCTCGCCCAGCTCGAGCCGGCGGAGCTGGACGCGTTCCTGCGCGGCCTGCTGGTGACCGACGGAACGGTCTCGCGGACCCTGGAAGCACACTCGCTGCGCAGCGTCCTGGTGGAGCCTGTCGGACAGCCGGAGGACCCCCCGCCCGACTACGTCGTCCGTCACATGGGCCTGGCGGAGGGGGAGGAATGCCTACGCAGGCGCATCGTCATGCGCCTCGGCGGGCCCGACCCGAGCGTGTGGGCGGAGTCCTTCCTCGCCCCCGGGCGGCTCCCCGCGGCCTTCATGTCAGCCCTCTCGCGAGACAGCCGCGGCATCGGCGGTTCGCTGGAGCACCTGAAGCTCGAGACCTGGCGGGAGCTGCTCTGGTTCGGGCTGGGCGAGCCCCCCTCCTGGCCTGCACCGGCCCGGGCGACGAATGCCACCCTCGCCCGCGCCTACCTGATCGTGACCGGCGGGCGTCCCGCCCTGCTGATCTGCGAGGACTTCGGCCTGAGGCGCGAGGGCGGCGGCTATACCCTGGCCGGAGCGATGACCGACGGGGTCGGGGGACAGTGAGCGGGCAGCCGGGTCTGGAGGAGGCAGGCAACGCCAACGCCAGCCTGATGCTCGATCGCCGGATCGAGCAGGGGGACGCCGACCGGCCCGCCTACTTCGCCGGCGAGCAGACCCTGACCTACGGCGAGCTGATGAGCGCAGTGGCACGCATGGGCAACCTGCTGCTCGGGTTGGGGGTCCGTCGCGAAGAGCGTGTGCTGCTGGTGCTGGACGACACGCCCCTGTTCCCCGCGGCCTTCATCGGCGCCCTGCGCATCGGCGCCGTCCCGGTGCCGGTCAGCCTGCGTGAGCACCCCGAGAACTTCCGGCACTTCATCACCGACTCCTACGCGCGTCTGGTCATCTGCGACGAGCCGACCGTTCCCGTCTTGCGTGAGGCGCTCAGGGGGCTGCCGGTCACGTTCCTGGCGCCCGGCGGCGAGGACGTCCTCGAGCTGGACCGTGTCCTTCGCGAACAGGACGACGAACTCTCGCCGGTCGACACCCACCCCGACGACATGGCCTTCTGGCTGTACACGTCGGGGTCGACGGGGCGCCCCAAGGGGGTCGTCCACGTCCACAAAACGATCCCCGTCACGTGTGAGGCCTTCGCTCGTCACGTGATGGAGCTCGAAGGAGCAGGATCGCGTCTTCTCCAGCACCAAGCTCTATCACGCCTACGGCCTGGCCAACGGCCTCTCCTATCCCCTCTACTACGGCTCCAGCACCGTCCTGATGTCGGGCCCCCCCACGCCCGATCGGCTGATCGAGACGCTGCGCAGGCACCGCCCGACGGTCTACTGCTCGGTTCCCGCCCTCTACAGGCACCTCCTGGACGACCCCGACGCCGAGGGCGCCTTCGACTCGGTCCGCAGATGCATCTCGGCCGCAGAGCCTCTGCCGGTGCGGACCTTCGAGCAGTGGCGCGAGCGCTTCGGCCAGGAGATCCTGGACGGGATCGGGGCTACCGAGATGGTCGTCTCGTTCTGCTCGAACATGCCGGGCGACGTGGCGCCGGGCACGACGGGCCGGCCGATACCGGGCTATGAGCTGCGCCTGCTCGACGAGCAGGGTCGGGTGGTGCAGGGCCCCGGCGAGGGCGCCCTGCAGGTGCGGGGCGAGTCGCGAGCCGCCTGCTACTGGCACCAGCAGGAGCGGACCAGACGCACCATGCAGGGTGAGTGGCTTGCCACCGGCGACCGTTTCCGGCGGCGCGCGGATGGGCGCTACGAGTACGTCGGGCGGGTCGACGACATGCTCAAGGTGGGCGGCCTGTGGGTCTCGCCCGTGGACATGGAGCACGTCATGCTCGAGCACGCCGAGGTCGAGGGGGTCGCGGTCACCGGTGTCCTCGTCGAGGACTACATGCGTCTGGCGGCCTTCGTCCAGGTGGCTGCCCATGGGAGCGCGGAGGATCGCCTGGGCAGCGAGCTGCGCCAGCTGTGTCGCGAGCGTCTTCGCGACTACGAACAGCCGCACCTGATCCGCTTCGTGACGGAGCTGCCGCGGACGGCCAATGGCAAGCCCAGGCGTTTCATGCTCCGCGAGGAACTCCAGGCGGAGCTGGCCCCGAGCGGGCCCGCGGGAGCGCAGGCGACGGGCGCGTCCTCGACCGCAGACACGCGAGACCTCGCCACGATGCCGGCCGAGCAGCGAGAGCAGGCTGTGCTGCAGATGGTCGTCGAGGAGACGGCCGCCGTCCTCGCAAGCGCCCCCGAGACGATCGACCCGGGGCAACGGTTCGTCTCGCTGGGCCTGGACTCGCTGATGGCCGTGGAGCTTCGCAACAGGCTTGCGGGCGCGACGAATCTGCAGCTCCCCTCGACCCTGGCCTTCGACCACCCGACCCCGGCGGACGCAGCGGCGGCTGTGCTCGCGAGGATGGAGGGACGCGAGGCTCCTGCGAGGGACTCGGCGAGCGAGCGGGAGGAGCTCGCCTCGCTGGGGCCCATGCCCCGGACGAAGCTGCCGCCCGCTCGCCTGTCGATCAGGATCACGACCTCGACGCTCGTGCAGGGCATCGCGCCGCCGCGCCTGGCGGTCATGCGAGCGGAGCGCCGTTCGGGACTGATCTGGGAGCGCAGCCGGGCCGAGCGGGACGAGTCGATGGCGGCGATGCGGGCGATCGTGGCGGGCACGGACCAGGCGGGCCGTGTCGAGGAGCTGGCCCGCAGGCACCTGACGGAGCGCCTGGCCCACAGGGCGCTGTTCTGGCAGCGTCCCTGGACGGCCGGCATCGACCCGGCATCGGCGACTCGCGTGCGCCAGGCGCTGGACAGCGGCCGCGGGGTGCTGCTGAGCTCCTGCCACCTCGGCCCCTACTTCCGCCTGGAACGGGCACGCCCGTTCCGTGGCAGGAGGACCTACCTGGTGCCTGGCCCGTGGTTCTTCGACGAGCCCAGCCACGACCTGTGGGGCAGGCGCCTGGCCCGATGGCGCAACGGCACGGTGAGCATTCCCGTCCGTGCGACCGGCTCCTTCCGCGTCATCCAGGCGCTGCTGGAGCGGGGCGAGGCCGTCTTCGTGTTCTTCGACATGCCCGGTCCGCGCCAGACTCGGTTCCTGGGCAAGCCGGCGATGCTGGCCGAGGGGACGGCTCAGCTGAGCGCTCGCACGGGCGCCCTGGTGCTCCCGCTGCGGGCGCGCCGGGAGCACCACCGCGTGCTTGTGCAGGCGGGCGAGCCACTGGACCCGCGCGAGCACGACGGTCCCGACGGCCTGCACGAAGCGCTGGCGGCCGTCCACGAGGCCTGGATCCTCGAGAACCCTGCCGCGATGGAGGACCCTCGCGAGATCGGCTGGGGGGACGGCGCCGGACCGCAGGTGTGGGTCGCCCCGAACGACGGCTGAGGCTCAGAAGTCCTGGCGAGCAGGCAGCCCGGCGTAGTTCTCGGCCAGGGCGCGGGCGGAGGCCTCAGAGCGGGCCAGGTGCTCCAGGCGGGCCAGCTGCAGGCGATGCTGGAAGGGTCCGCCGCCGAGGTCGTGCAGCAGCTGGGTCATGTAGTTGGAGAAGTCCTGTGCCTGCCAGACGCGACGCAGGGCGTCATCGGAGTAGCGGTCGAGAGCCCCCTCGTCGCCCTGCTCGTACCAGACCTCCAGCGCGGCGGCCAGCAGGCGGGCGTCGTTGACGGCCAGGTTCAGGCCCTTGGCTCCCGTGGGCGGGACGATGTGGGCGGCGTCGCCGAGCAGGAACAGGCTGTCGTGGCGAAGCGGCTCGCAGACGAAGCTGCGCATCGGCGTGATGCTCCTGTCGAGCAGGGGCCCTTCGTTGATGCTCCAGCCGGGACTGGCCATGCGTGTCTGCAGCTCCTGCCAGATCCGCTGCTCGGGCCACTCCTCAAGCGACTCCTCGGCGGGCACCTGCAGGTACAGGCGGCTGATGCGCGGGGAGCGCATCGAGTAGAGGGCGAAGCCGCGCTCGTGCCAGGCGTAGATCAGCTCCTCCGTGGCGGGGGCGGCTTCGGCCAGGATGCCGAGCCAGGCGAACGGGTAGACCTGCTCGTACTCGGTGATCCGCCCCTGCGGGATCGAGGCGCGGGAGATGCCGTGAAAGCCGTCGCAGCCGGCGATCACGTCGCACTCGAGCTCATGGGCCTCCCCGTCGGAGGTGAAGGAGATGCGGGGCTGCTCGCCCTGCCCGAAGCCGGCGATGCTCGTGTCCTGGACCTCGAAGTGGATCGGCCCGCCGGCGGCCAGGCGCGCAGCGATCATGTCCTTGACTATCTCCTGCTGCCCGTAGACGGTCACGCGCCGGCCCGTCAGCCCGGCCAGGTCGATGCGCTGGGTCGTGCCGGGGCGTCGCAGGTGGATGCCCTCGTGGACGAGGCCCTCCCGGGCCAGGCGCTCGCCGACGCCGATCCGCTCCAGCAGCTCGACGGTGTTCTGCTCCAGCAGACCGGCCCTGACGCGCTTCTCGACGTAGTCGCGGGAGCGGCACTCGATCACGACCGAGTCGATCCCGGCGCCTTCCAGCAGCAGCGACAAGGCCAGCCCGGCGGGCCCGGCCCCGATGATGCCGACCTGCGTCCGCACGGGCGCATACTAATGTCCGCCTGACGATGCGAAAGCTGAAGGCGGGTCTGGCGCGGCTGCTGGGCATCTCGGCGGAGAAGCCCTGGGAGACGTGGGCGGCGACAGACAGGTACGTCACGGAGAAGCTGCGGCTGCGCGACCCGGCCTCGGAGGCCGCTGCCAGGGCCGTCGAGGCAGCCGGCCTGCCCCCGATCGGCGTCAGCCCCACCCAGGGCAAGCTGCTGGAACTGCTCGGACGGCTGACAGGCGCCAGGCGCATCCTCGAGCTCGGCACGCTCGGCGGCTACTCGACGATCTGGCTGGCCCGCTCCCTGGTCGAGGGAGGGAAGGTCGTGACGATCGAGTTCGACCCCCGCTTCGCCAAGGTGGCGAGGAGCAACATCGAGGCCGCCGGGCTGGGCGAGCGGGTCGAGATACGGGTCGGCGCAGCGCTCGAGGTCCTGCCGCAGCTGGAGGGCCCCTTCGACCTGATCTTCATCGACGCGGACAAGCTCAGCTACCCCAGCTACATCGACTGGGCCCTGAAGCTGTCTCGGCCGGGGACGTTGATCGTGGCGGACAACGTCATCGGCGGCGGGGCGATCGTCGAGCACTCCGGTCCCGACCCGTGGGGAGAGGTGGGCGGCGTGGAGGCCGTGCGGACGCTGCACGAGAAGCTCGGAGCGGAGCCGCGCCTCCAGGTGACAGCCCTGCAGACGGTCGGCGAGCGGGGCTATGACGGCTTCGCGCTGGCTGTCGTGACCGAGCCGAGCGCGGGCGGCTGAGCAGGGCCGGCCGAGTCGTGGGGTCCTTCGCCGAGATCGGACTCGCGGCGATCCTGCCGGCGGGGGCGATGGCGGCCGAGATCTGGGATGACGGCGAGGAGACGGATGTCGATCCGGCGCAGTGGCTGCTCGGGCGCGAGCGCGAAGCTGTCGCTGACGCTGTGGCGGGACGGCGACGGGAGTTCGCCCACGGACGGATGTGCGCGCGAGAGGCTTTGCGCAGGCTGGGGGTCGAGCCTGTGGAGGTGCCGGTCGGGCCCGACGGATCGCCGCTGTGGCCGGCGAGGGTGCTCGGGAGCATCACGCACAAGGGCCCCTACCGTGCGGCGGCGGTGGCGTGGCGCGAGGAGGTCCCCGAGCTCGGCATCGACGCCGAGCTGAGCGAGTCACTGCCCGCGGGAGTGCTCGAGCGGATCGCGACGCGCCAGGAGGCGGAGATGGTGGCGAGCCTGGCCGGGGCGCGCCCGGAGGTCCCCTGGGATCGCCTGCTCTTCAGCGCCAAGGAGGCCGTCTACAAGGCCGTGAGCGGCTCGGGGCAGGGCAGTTTCTCGCTGGAGAACTTCGCTGTCGAGCTGGGCTCGGGCGATCGCGTGCGTCTCGCCCCCGGATGTCTGCCCGTGTGTGGGCTGATGGGACGGTGGGCCGCGCCGCAGCGCGGGCTGCTGCTGACGGCCGTGGCCGGCGCTCAGCGGTCGTAAAGCGCTGCCAACCAGATCCGCTGGAGGGTCGCGACGACCGGCCCCGGCGAGGCCGAGCCAGGCAGGCACAGCTGAATGCGTCGTGACACCGCTAGCATCTCGAGCGAGCCAGTTCGAACAGCTTGGAGGAGCCGGTATGAACGACGACCAACAGGTACCGGAGTGGAACGTGGCCGAGTGGCACGGCAAGACGATCGTCGATCTCGACGGCGTGAAGATCGGCAAGCTCGAGGACGTCTACGTAGACGTCGAGACCGATGTGCCGCAGTTCGCGACTGTCAAGGAAGGTTTCATCGGCAGGCACTTGACGTTCGTGCCGCTGGGTGGCATCAGGGTCGGCCCCGACGAGCTGCAGGTTGGCGTCTACAAGAGCCAGGTCGAGGCGGCACCCGACATCGAGCTGCACGGCGAGGAGCTCTCACAGGCCGACGAGTCGATCCTCTACCACCATTTCGAGCTCAACTACACACCGCCGGACACGGAGAGCGGACGTCGACTGGCGCGTCGCTGAAGCGCTTCCACCTGCAGGTAGTTGCCGCTCGCGATCACGTCGATCGGCTTTCGCTCCTGCAGTGCAGGCACCGGCCTTCGCAACCACACAGCGATGTACGACGGCTCCATCACCCTAACCAGCCGCTCCACCAGCGCCGAGAGCTCGATCAGAAGCTCCGACAACTCTCCTGTGGGAGAGAGGGTATGAGCTAACCACGCGCGCGCGGTATTGCGAGCGACTCCGGTCGCGTGCAGTACCGCATCCGACAGCCTTGCGATCTGGGCGAGTCGCTTTAGTTCCCGATCCAAGTCACGTTACGTGACAGGGCACCGTTCTTAGGGCGCTACTGAAGACGTCAATTAGCCTCCGCACCTGCTCCACACGTTCCTCAGACACGAAGACCCCGGCCTCCCTCTCGGAGACCGGGGCGGTTCGTCCTTCAAGAAAATGGTCGGGGCGCCCGGATTCGAACCGGGGACCTCTCGGACCCAAACCGAGTGCGCTACCAGACTGCGCCACGCCCCGCTGCCGTCCCAGTCTAATGGCGCCGCCCGCCCGCCAGCCGGAATTTCGCCGTCACCGCAAGACTCCTCCCGAGCCCACCGGCGCCGCCAACCCTCCCCTCCCCCTCCGCTGCTAGCCTCCGCCACCGCCATGGCCGACGTCCAGCCCCTGCAGGCCTTCCGCTACGACACGGCAGTCGTCGGCGATCTCTCCGAGGTCGTCGCTCCCCCCTACGACGTCATCGACCCGGCCCAGCGCCAGGGTCTGCTGGCCCGTTCCCCCTTCAACGTCGTCGCTGTCGACCTGCCCCAGAAAGAGCCGGGCGGGCGCGATCCCTACGAGGCCGCCGGGCAGTTGTTCGCGGGCTGGCAGCAGCAGGGCGCGATCAAGCGCGATGCCGAGCCGTCCCTGTTCGCTCACGTCCAGGACTACTCGGGTCCCGACGGCGTCGCCCGTACCCGCCGTGGCTTCTTCTGCCGGGTGCGCATCGAGGGCTATGGCCCGGGCCGTGTCCGCCCCCACGAGCGCACCCACCCGGGACCCAAGGAGGACCGCCTGCGCCTGACCCGGGCGACGAAGGCCAACACCTCCCCCATCTTCTCCCTGTACTCCGACCCCGAGCAGGCGGCCTGGGCGGCCCTCGAGCCTGTCACCGCCGAGCAGCCGTGGGCTGACGTGACGGACGGCGACGGGACCCGTCATCGCCTGTGGCAGGTCACCGACCCCGCAGCCATCGCGGCGGTGCAGGCGGCCACCGCCGAGGCCGAGCTGCTGATCGCCGACGGCCATCACCGCTACGAGACGATGGACGCCTACGCCCAGGAGGTCGGCGGCGATGGGCCCCACCGCTTCATCCTCATGTGCCTCGTCGCGCTGCAAGACCCGGGGCTCACGATCTTCCCCACCCACCGCCTCGTCCGCGACCTGGACGAGGCCCGCTGGGCGGCCCTGGACGAAGTCATCGCCCGTGACTTCGACGTCACCGAGATCGCCATCGCCGACGTCGCGCCGGCCCCCAGCGAGGAGCCGACGCCGCTGACGATGGGCTACGTCGACCGGCGCACGGAGCGCCCGCTGCGGCTGACCCTGAAGGACCAGGCCATCGCAAACCGGGCTCTGGCCGCCCACACCGAGCCCTACCGGCACCTCGACACGGGGGTGTTGGAGACGATCCTGCTGAAGGGGGCGCTGGGGCTGAGCGACGACGACATCTCCCACTTCAACGGGATGTTCTACGCCCGCGACACCGAGGAGGCCGTGGCCATGGTCCGCTCGGGCGAGTACGACGCCGCCTTCGTCATGCGCCCGACGCCTGTCAGGCAGGTCCGGGAACTGGCCGCCGAGGGTGAGAACATGCCGCCCAAGTCGACCTTCTTCTACCCCAAGCTCCTGACCGGACTCCTCTTCAACCCCCTCGCCTGATGCCCATCTCACTTAAGGTTCGCTCTCCACACCTATCGCCGGCGAGGGGTATCATCGGTGGCAGGAGGGAAGCAGGAGCCGACGAAGGGACGCACATGCCCGAGACCGAGGTTCGACAGAGGATGAAGGCGACAGCCCGCCGCGACGGGTCGGGGCTTCGCCACAGCGTTCAAGTTCGCGACCACCAGCTCGTCGTCGACGAGCTCGTAGCCGACGGCGGCGAGGACAGCGGGCCCTCCCCGCTGGAGCTGCTCGCTGTCAGCCTCGCCTCCTGTACAGCCATAACGATGGAGATGTACGCAGCTCGCAAGAGCTGGGACATCGGGCACGTGGAGGTCGACGTCGAGTACAGCCCCGCCGAGCGCGGCTGCCCGACGAAGTTCCAGCTCGTCATCAGGCTGCCCGACGACCTGCCCGAGGAACAGGTCGAGAAGCTGCGCGTGATCGCCGCCAAGTGCCCCGTGCACCGTGCCCTGGACGGCGAGGTCATGTTCCAGGAGCGCATTGAGCGCGTTCACCTGGCCGCCTGACCCCTCGGCTGCCCAGAGCTTCCCGCTGCACGGCGCCGAGCCCGTCTCCGCTGCCGTCCTCGTACCCCTCTTCCGCGCCGAAGGGCAGACGCTGCTCGTCCTGACCAGGCGGCGGGCCGACCTGCGCCGTCACGCCGGTGAGATCTCCTTCCCCGGCGGCCGCCGGGACCCCGACGACGCCGACCTCGCCCGCACCGCCCTGCGCGAGGCCCAGGAGGAGATCGGCCTCGACCCCGCCCAGGTGACGCTGCTGGGTGAGCTGCCGGCGACCTCGACGATCGCCACCAACTACCTGATCCACCCTTACGTCGCTTCGATCCCGCCCGGACTGGGCTGGCAGCTCTCCCTCCGCGAGGTCGACTCTGTGCTGGAGCTGCCCCTCTCGGCCATCCGCGCCGGGCGGACCGTCACCCAGCTGCAGCGGCGGGGCCTCACCTTCATGACCGACGCCTACGTCGTCGGCGAGCACCTCATCTGGGGAGCCACCGCCCGCATCATCGAGCACCTGCTGACTCGTCTCGACGCCGCCTGCGACAGCGCCGGCAAGGATGTCACCCTGCTACCCGAGCCTGCTCAGGGCTGAGCCCAAGCCCGTCGCCCCGGCCGGCTCCCCAGCCCCCGTCGCCTGAAGCGGACCCGGCCAGGCGCCGCCGAGCGCGACCAGGCCCGCCCCCGCCAGCGACAGCCACGCCCCCGCCCGCAACGAGACCGACAGCCCCGGACCGAGCGTCGACGGCGGGACGGCCATCCGGTATACGACGCAGGCCGCTGCCAGCAGCCCCAAGGGCAGGACCGCCTGCCCGGCCCCGCCCGGAGCCGCGGTGCCCGTCTGGGTCAGCCCCAGCAGGGCATCCAGCAGCGACAGGCATCCAGCTGCCAGCACGATCGCGCTCAGCACACCGAAGGCTTCCCGTGCACTCAGGGTCGCGACCGCCGTGCCCGCCGAGGGCGTCCCGCCCGTCAGCGCCAGCAGCGAGCGCACCAGAGCCGGCCGGCCATGTTCGAGCAGGGCCGACGCCCCCGCCGGCGCCAGCACTATTCCGTACCAGGGCAGGAACAGCCCCGCCATCAGCACCAGCGCCCCCAGCGCCGACACGGCCAGGCCGTACCTCGATCGCCCCAGATTCATGCCCCAGCATCGGCCGACCCGTCCCGGGGCTTGACCTACGTGAACGATCGTGCGCTTGGTTACGAGGGCTCGCCGAGGATGCGTCCGATCGCGCCCAGCGCCTGCTCCTGCCAGCCGGCTCCGCCCCGGCCGGCGGTCAGGATCTGGAAGGGGATGCGGTTGAGCTCCGCCAGGCGCCGGACGATCGCCTCGCCGCCGCCCAGCAGCTCGCCCATCCGCCCCTCCTCATCCTCTCCTCGCTCGTAGACGACGCCGCGCACAGTCGTGTCGATCGCCTGGGTCATGAAGAACTCGAGACGCTCCCCGAACAGAGCCGACAGCTGCTCCTCGCTGCCCGAGGCCCCCGCCAGCATCCAGCAAAGGACCGTCACCCTGTCCAGGGCGCCCCGCAGCGTCGCCAGGCGGTCAGGGTCCCCGATCCAGCACTCCGCGCCGGCCTGCTCGATCGCCGCCCGCCCCGCCTCCGAGCGGGTCGTGATCCGCACCGCCCGCTCGTCGGCCACCAGCGCCCGGGCCAGGCCGATGCCCCTGCAACCGCCGCCGACGATGAGCACCCGCGCCACGGCGGGCACCTTACAGCCGCGGCGCCCCGCCTCCTACCTCAGGCCGCCGCCTGCAGCTGCAGGCGCTCGAGGACCTCCTGGCTGTCCGTGCCGTGGGCCCGCAGGACGTTGTCGAAGTCCTGCCCGTAGACATCCATGACGGCTACGAGCACGTCGGACGTGTCGACCTCCCCGGCACCCCTGCGTCCAGCCGCCGCCGCTGCGCCCTCTCCTACGCTCGCCATGACGTCCTCGCCGGACGCAGGCTCGTCGGGGCGGGGCTCGCCATGATGGCCTTCCAGGGGAGCCTCGCTTACCCCCAGCGCCTGCAGGGCGGCGCCCGACGGGCCGTGCATGCGCAGGATCCTCAGCCAGCGCTCCGCCTGGGCCTCGCGGGAGCGGGCGAAGGGGATGGCCGTGGAGGCCATGCCCAGGACGACAGCCGCATTGACGTCGGGTGCGGGACGATCGTTCACAGAGCCACCTCTCTATCTCTTGCCAGCGCGCGCGCACGCAGCGGCGCGACGTTGTCATTGCCAAGACTTACCCGCGGCGGCGTGCTCGACACGTCGATCCGCAGCAGCACGCTGCCCGTGCCTTCCAGCAGCCTCGCCGCCTGCTCCAGCAGTCGCGCCGCCCGCACCTCCTCGACGCCGGCAGCAGCCAGGAAGCGGGCCGTCCTGTCGCGACCTATCTCGCGGGCTTCGATCAAGAGCGTCTCCTCGATCGCCCGCGGCCGCTCGGGGCCGCCGCTCATCCGCAGCAGGCAGGCCGCCATGTCGTCGGGTCGCCGCTGGGTCTGCTCGGCGACCAGCTCCAGCAGGTCCTCGGCAGAGCCCTCGCCCTCGACGACCGCCAGGGCCGCGGCCAGGCGGTCCCTGCCGTACAGGCCGCTCTTCACCCGTGCCTCCACGACGCCGTCCGTGAACAGGCATGCACGCGCCTCGCCGGGGACGGACACAACCGTCTCGCGGGTGCCCGTCGGCTGGCCCGTCCCGATCGGGGGAGCGGAGCAGGCCACGATCGCAGCATCGGGGTCGAGGCCGCTCAGCAGCGGATGGGGGTGCCCCGCGCAGGAGTAGCGCAGGAGCCGCCGCCGGGGGTCGTAGGTCGCCAGCACGACCGTTGCGAAGGAGCCTTCCAGCTGGCGTTCGAGGGCAGGGGCCGCCGAGCGCAGCGCCTCACGGGGCGACAGTCCCGCCTCCATGTAGGCCCGCAGCGTGAACCGCAGCAGGGTCGTGTGCGGCAGGGCCGAGCGCCCGTGGCCCGAGACGTCCCCCACGATCGCGCCGACGAGGCCGTCGGGAAGGGCGAAGACGTCATAGAAGTCACCGCCCGCGCCGGGACCCGAGGCGGGCCGGTAGGCGGCGCTCGTCCCCAGCGGACCGAGCCGCTCCGGGAGCTCCGGCAGCAGCGCCGCCTGCAGCAGCCCCACGTCCTCCAGCAGGACAGCCCGCTGGGCCGCCAGCCGCCGCGCCCGCCCCGCCGACGCCCGCGAGAGCATCGCCAGCCCGGCCGCCAGAAGCCCCAGACCCGCCAGCAGCCCCCACAGCCAGCCCGGTATCACGCCGACGATCTGGGTCACCGTGCGCACCAGCGTCGAGCCTCGCGCCGAGGAGCCACCGCTGCTCTGCCCGGAACGGTCGCCGCTCCGCTTCCCGGACGCGGGCACCCCACCGCCGTGTCGCCCCACGGCAGCTCCCGCCCCGCCCGTGGCCGCGACTGGCACCAGAGCGCGCGTACCACCACCGCCGCCGCGCGCATGCCTGCCCGCACCGTGCGACTTCCGCCCCGCGCCGCCCGTGGAGCGCTCGCGCGACTGGCCGGCCACGGTCGGGGGTGCGCTGACGATCGTCGATGCGACCTGGCTGCCGGCCGCCGGCGCCGTCACGGTCGAGGCTGTCGCGAGGGGGGTCGTGACGGGAGAGGAGGCTCCGCCGCCCTGGCTGCCCGCGTGTTCGCGGGCGATCGCTTCTTCGGCTTCCCGGGCTTCGCGCGCTTCGCGTTCCTTGCGCGTTTCGTGCTTGCCTTCGTGTTCCTTGCGGGCTTCCCGTTCGCGCTTGCGCTGTTCCCGTTCGCGTTCCTTTTCGTGTTTGGTCTTGGCGGGGGCGCCCTGGGCGCCGGGCGTGGCATTCCCCTGCACGCCGGCCCCGCCTTCGCCGCCGTGGCCTTCGTTGCGGGCGGCTTCGCGTTCGGCCCGCCGCTGGGCGTGGCGTTCGGCCGGCGTCTGCCCGGGCCCGGACCGCGGTTCGTGGTGGCGAGCGCGACCGGCTTCGGGGCTCCCCGGGGCCGCCGCGGACCCTGCGCCGGGCGCCTGACCGCTCGCGGGCGTGGCTGCGGCACCTTCCCCCCCACCGCTTTCTCCGCTCCCGGGCGTCGTTTCCTGGGCGCCGGATCCGGCCTTCCCGGAGGCCTTGCCATGGCTGTGCTTGGCCGTCGCGGCCCCCGCCGGAAGGGCGCAGAGGCCTGCGATGAGGATGGAGAGGGCGAGCGCCAGACTCGTGGCAGGCGCTGGGAGTCTCGGAGGGACGCCCGGACGGGTGACCATCAGGTCGTCGCCGTCGTGCTCCCCTGGACGTAGCCGAGCGCGTCGTGCAGCGTGGCGACGATCTCGAACAGGCCGTCCAGGCCGGTCAGTTCGAAGATCCTGCGAACTGTCTCATCGGCGCAGACGATCGCCAGCCGCATCCCCGGCTGCAGCGCCCGCTGTGCCCCGACCAGGACGCCAAGAGCTGTGGAGTCGATGAAGCCGACCTCGCTGAGGTCGACGACGAGGTGCCGCTCGCCGTCGGCCTCGACGTCTTCCAAGACCCACTTCAGCTGCGGGGCCGAGGAGAGGTCGAGCTCGCCGGCGACTGCCACGACAGTCGTCTGGCGGACCAGGTCGCGCCGGTCGACCTGCAGGCCCGACTCGGGGTCGGTCTGTGGTTGGCGATCTCCGACAGCGTGCATGTTGTGCTCCTGGATGGTCGAGGGGACGTCCATGCCTTCGGCAGGGCGCACGAGGATCTTGAGCCCGTTCCGCAAGGACTCGTACAGGCGTCCCCCGGACCCGCCGCCCACAGCCCGGGGCGCCTTGACTAGCATCCCTCGCCGATGAGCCAGGCCGGGGACAGCGCAGACACCGACAGCGGCAGCGATCCGACGGCTCACGACGTCGTGACGATGGAGAAGATCGTCGCCCTCTGCAAGCGCAGGGGTTTCGTCTTCCCCTCCTCTGAGATCTACGGCGGGGTCGGCTCGACCTATGACTTCGGCCACTACGGCGTGCTGCTGAAGGGCAACGTCAAGGGCGAGTGGTGGCGGGCGATGCTGCAGGACAGAGACGACATCGTGGCGATCGACTCGGCGATCCTCCAGCACCCCCGCGTGTGGGAGGCCTCGGGCCACCTGGCGGGCTTCACAGACCCCCTGGTGGACTGCCGGACCTGCAAGCAGCGCTTCCGGGCCGACCACATCTCAGAGCTGCAGTGCGGGCTGAAACCGTCCAAGCACCCGGGCGAAGCGCCCGAGTGCGACCTGACGGAGGCCCGCGACTTCAACCTGATGTTCGAAACGACGATCGGCCCAGTCAAGGAGTCGGGCTCGACGGCCTACCTGCGCCCCGAGACGGCCCAGGGCATCTTCATCAACTTCAAGAACGTCCTGCAGTTCTCGCGCAAGAAACCTCCGTTCGGGATCGCCCAGGTCGGCAAGTCCTTCCGCAACGAGATAACGCCGGGCAACTTCATCTTCCGCACCCGCGAGTTCGAGCAGATGGAGATGGAGTTCTTCGTACCGCCGGCCGAGTCGCAGAAGTGGTTCGAGCACTGGCTGGGAGAGCGGGAGCGCTGGTATGAGGAGCTGGGCATCCGCCCCGACCATCTGCGCCTGCGCGCCCACGACCCCGACGAGCTCTCCCACTACTCCTCCGGAACATCGGACGTCGAATACCTGTTCCCGATCGGCTGGTCGGAGCTCGAGGGCATCGCCAACAGGGGCGACTTCGACCTGTCCCGCCACGCGGAGTTCTCCGGCGAGAAGCTGGAGTACTTCGACCAGTCCACGGGCGAGCGCTACGTCCCCCACGTGATCGAGCCGGCAGCCGGGGCGGACAGGGCGACGCTGGCCTTCCTGGTCGACGCCTACGACGAGGAAGTCGTCGAGCGGGAGGGCACGGGCGCGGGCGAGACGAGAACGGTCCTGCGCCTGCACCCGCGCCTGGCCCCCGTCAAGGCGGCGATCCTGCCGCTGGTCAACAAGGACGGCCAGCCGGAGCTGGCGAAGGAGGTCCACGACCTGCTGCGCCATCGCCTGCAGTCGGAGTACGACGCTGGCGGGGCGATCGGCAAGCGCTACCGCCGCCAGGACGAGATCGGCACCCCCTACTGCATTACGATCGACCATATGAGTCTCGAGGACCGATCTGTCACATTGCGGGATCGCGACTCGCTGAGCCAGGAGCGGCTGCCCATCGAGGGGCTGGCGGCGGAGTTGGAGCGCCGCATAGCGGCTCCCTGGAAGACCCCCAAGCTGCAGAGCTGAAAGGACCCGCATGGACTTCGACCTGACCGACGAGCAGAAGCTGATCCGCGCGACGGCGCGCGAGTTCACCGACAAGGAGATCGTCCTGCAGTCGCGGGAAAACGCCCGCAACCACCACTTCGATCTGGATCTCGTCAAGAAGGTCGCAGACCAGGGCTACCTCGGTGCTGTCGTACCCCAGGAGTACGGCGGGGCGGGCCTGGACTACCTCTCTTACGGGCTGATCGTGGAGGAGATCGGCCGTGGCGACTCGGCGATCCGCACGGTCATCTCCGTGCAGACCTCGCTGGTCTGCACGGGCATCGTGCGGTGGGGCACGGAGGAGCAGAAGCAGAAGTACCTGCCGAAGCTGTGCTCGGGAGAGTGGCTTGGCTGCTTCGGCCTGACGGAGCCCGACACGGGCTCGGACGCGGCCAACCAGCGCACCCGCGCGACGAAGACCGACGGCGGCTGGGTCATCAACGGCAGCAAGATGTGGATCTCGATGGCCAACTACGCGAAGGTGGCGATGATCTTCGCCCAGACGGACCCGTCGCTGGGCACGAAGGGCCTGGCCTGCTTCATCGTCGACACCGACCAGCCCGGCTTCAAACCGCAGACGATCGAGCACAAGATGGGCCTGCACGCCTCCGACACGGGCTCGATCGCCCTGGAAGACGTCGAGGTCTCCGACGAGGACATGCTGGGCGGCGTCGGCGACGGCTTCAAGGTGGCGATGTCCAACCTGGACTCGGGCCGCTACTCGGTCGCGGCGGGCTGCGTGGGCATCTGCCAGGGCTGCGTGGAGGAGTCGGTCAAATACTCCACGGAGCGCCAGCAGTTCGGCAAACCGATCGCGAGCTTCCAGCTGGTGCAGGCGATGATCGCGGACATGGTCGTCAAGACGGAGGCCTCGCGGATGCTCGTGTGGCGAGCCGGCTACCTCAAGGACAAGGGGCTGCCCAACACGCTTGAGACCTCCGTGGCCAAGCTCCACGCCACAGAGGCCTCCTTGGAATGCGCCAACATGGCCATCCAGGTGCACGGCGGCGCGGGCTACGTGGACGACCACCCCGTCGAGCGCTACCTGCGCGACGCCCGCGTGACGACCATCTACGAGGGCACCTCCCAGATCCAGAAACTGATCATCGGGCGCCAGGTGACCGGCATCAGCGCGATGGTCCCCTCCTGAGAGATGGATGAGGAGAGGGAGGGTCGCGCCGTGTTGGCCGGGGGCGGCCCGACCGCCGGCGGCGGGATGTCTGCGACCGGCAAGGCGGCGATGGGCGCGTGCGGTCGAACGTCGGCTGACCGACCGCCAGCGGCGAGGTGCCGGATGACGGCAAGGCGACGATGGGGAGCGGTCCGTTGACCGGCGACGGCACGCCGATCGAGAACGCGACGCCCGACGGTGGCCTTCCGTCTGTCGTGGGCGTGCTCGGAGCCGGGACGATGGGCTCTGGCATCGCCCAGTTGGCCGCCCGCGCGGGGGCTCAGACCCTCCTCTTCGACCCCATCCCCGAGGCCCTGGAGAAGGGCCGCGAGCGGGCGCTGGAGGGCCTGCGCCGGGAAGCCGCGAAAGGCCGGCTGAGCGCCGAGGATGCCCAGGCGGCGGGCGAGCGGCTGAGCACCGTCGGGGACATGGCGGCGCTGGGCGACTGCGAGCTTGTGATCGAGGCGGTGCCGGAGCGGATCGAGCTCAAGCACGAGATCTACGGCCGCCTCTCGGAGGTCGTCTCCCCCGACTGCGTGCTGGCTACGAACACGTCCTCGCTGCCGGTGACGGCGGTGGCGGGCGGCGCGAGCCACCCGGAGCGGGTGGTGGGAATGCACTTCTTCAACCCGGCGCCGGTGATGAAGCTGGTCGAGGTGATCGCGGGGGTGCGCTCGGGCGAGCGGGCGCTGGAGGTCGTGCGGGCGATGGGCCGAGCGATGGGCAAGACGGTCATCGACGCGAGCGACGGGCCGGGCTTCCTGGTCAACCGCTGCAACCGCCCCTTCGGCCTGGAGGCGCTGCGACTGCTCTCGGAGCGGATCGCGGACATCGAGACGATCGACCGCGTCTGCCGCATGGAGGGCGGCTTCCGCATGGGCCCCTTCGAGCTGTTCGACCTGGTCGGCGTGGACACTGGCTTCGAGGTGGCCAAGAGCTTCTACGAGCTGTCCTTCGGCGAGCCCCGCTGGCGTCCCTCGCCGATCACGGCCCGCTACGTGGCGGCGGGCCTGCACGGACGCAAGACGGGAGCTGGCTACTACGACTACTCGGGCGAGCGCCACCGCCCCGAGGACCCCGAGCCGCCCGCGCCGGCGACGGGCGAGGACGGCGTCGTTGTGATCGCGGGCGAGGGCGTCCTGGCCGGAGAACTGCGCGAGGCGGCAAGGGCGGCGGGCTATGAGGTCCGCTCCCCCCACCAGCCCAGCGGCGGCGTCCTGCCGGACCTGATCGTGGAATGCGACCCGGACCCCGACGCTCCGGCGGAGGCAGTCGAGGGCGGCGCGGCGCGGATGGTGCTGTGCGCGCGCGGCTCCCTCTCGACGCTCGACCCGCGCGGGCCGGCGGTTGGCTTCCACGTCCTGCCGAGCTTCGCTGAGGCCAAGCTGGTCGAGCTGACCCGCTCTGAGACCTCCTCCCCCCTGGCGGCCCAGCGCGCGGAGCGGCTGCTGGGCGCGCTGGGCAAGCACGTCGCCTGGGTCGGGGACGCGCCGGGCCTCGTGCTGGGGCGAATCGTCTGCCAGCTGGTCAACGAGTGCGCCTTCGCGCTCGGCGAAGGCGTCGGCAGCGCGGCGGACATCGACACGGGCATGCTGCTGGGTCTCAGTCACCCGCGCGGCCCGCTGGAGTGGGCCGACGCGATCGGCCTGGATCACGTCCTGGACGTGCTTCAGGCGCTGTACAGGGAGTACGGCGAGGAGCGCTACAGGGTCGCGCCGGAGCTGGGCAGGCGCGTGGCGGCGGGCCGCACCGGCCGGACGGCCGGGGGAGGCTTCTTCGACCATCCCGCCTGAGCCGTCTCACGTTTCGCGCGCGGGGAGCGTTCAATCGACGTGAGCGCACCTCTGCCCCCCTTCCAGGCCTTCCTGGACGAGCACTCGACGGACGTATGGCGGTTCCTGGTCGCGACGGTCGGCAGGCAGGACGCGGAGGACTGCTACCAGGAGACCCTGATCGCGGCCCTGCGCGCCTACCCCCGCCTGGGCTCGGCCCGCGGCGAGCACAACCTGCGGGCATGGGTGCTGACGATCGCCCACCGCAAGGCTATGGACTCCCATCGGGCGGGCTCGCGCCGGGCCGTGCCCGTCGGGGACCCCGCCGAGCACGAGCAGCACACGGGTCGGGCGGTCAGCCAGGGAGACCCGGCAGAGGCCGACGAGGCGCTATGGGGCGCAGTGCGGGAGCTGCCCGAGCGCCAGCGCTCGGCTGTCGTCCTGCGCTTCGTCGGGGACCTTTCCCACAGGGACATCGCGGACGCCCTGGACTGCTCGGAGGAGGCGGCGCGCCGCTCGCTGCACGAGGGACTGAAAAAGCTCAGAAAGGCGGTGCCGGCATGAGGGCCGAGACGGACGTGGAGGAGCTGCTGCGCGGGCATGCCCGGGCGGCGGGATCGCAGGAGCAACTGGAGAAGGAGGCCGCGGCGGCTGCCGGGCGCATGGCGGAGCGTGCCGCCGCGGAGGGGCTGCTGGACGTCTCCTACATGAGCTTCGACACTCCCTTCGGGTCGATGCTGGCGGCCGCCACGCCGCGCGGCCTGGTGCGCCTGGCCTTCCCTGAGGAGGACGAGGAGGAGGTCCTCGAGGGCCTCGCCCGCCGTCTGTCCCCGCGCGTCATGCGCTCGCCCGCCCGCTTCGACGATCTGCGCCGCGAGCTGGAGGCCTACTTCGCCGGAGCCCTTCGCTCGTTCGCCGCCGCCACCGACTGGTCGCTGATCGGCCCCTTCGCGACGAAGGTCCTGCGCGCCACAGCGGCGATCCCCTACGGTCAGGTCAGCAACTACTCGCAGGTGGCCGGCGAGGCGGGCAGCCCGCGCGGCTCGCGAGCAGCGGGCAACGCCCTGGGCTCCAACCCGATCCCGATCGTCATCCCCTGCCACCGCGTGCTGCGCGTCGGAGGGGCACTCGGCGGTTACGCGGGCGGCCTGGAGCGCAAGCGCTTCCTGCTGGAGCTGGAGGGCGGGAAGGCTCAGGGCAGCCTGCTCTGAGCCTCCCAGGATCGGCGGGAGGCCTCGGGATTCACACTCGCCGCTAGAGACAAGACATCTCGATCATTTGAGCTTCGACCCCCCGGCGACCACACTAAATGGCACATGCCAGCCGGACCTCACGTCGAGCGAGGCATGAGCAGCCGTGCCCGCGCAATCAATCCATGACCAGAACGGGGATATGCAATGAGGCCCAAACGTCTTTTCGGTTCAATTCTGCTCGCACTCCCACTGCTTCTCTCGATCGCTGCCGTGGCGCACGCAACGGTCTCCTTCTTACCCGCGCCGACGACCTCGAGCCCACTCAAGGGCCATGGGTCCGGAGGCACCATCAGGCTCGTAACGGTGCGTGGCGCCGAAATCCAATGCACGAGCGTCGGCGACACTGGCGAATTCACGAGCGGAACGAAAGGTTCCGGCACGCTTGAATTCGCCGGGTGTAGCTCCGAAGGCGCTAAATGCAAAACGCCGGGGGATACTGCCGGCACCATCTTAGCCGCAGATGATCTAACGCTCGTGGCAGAAGAAGAAAGCGGCAAATTATTAGTGGGCGCACTAGTCGAACCCGTAGCTACGGTCGTGCTCACCTGCGGCGTTCTCAAAATCGAAATCAAGGGCTCGCTCACCCTCGAAGCCACCAAATACAGGGAAAGCTCGCTCACTGAAACGGCCAAAGCGGTTCCGATGCCCACCGCCGGCGTCGCCGAATTACTGTTAGGGCTGCTAGTGCTCCTCGTGGCACGCGAGAGCAGCGGTAAACCAACGTTTGGCAAACACTCCTTCGAAGTGAACTTCGGTGCAGGCTTCGTGGAAGCTGCGATCGAAACCGAAGTCACGGTGACGACAGAAGAAAAGGCCCACGTAGACTTCTGAGGCGCATCGAGCGGCCACAGAGGTAAAGATGGGCGGCGCTGCACGACGGACCAGCCTGAGCCGGTCAAGCCGGCCTGCGCGCGACCAACACGGCGAAGCTGGTCAGCGTAGGCGACGGGTGACTCACGAGCCAGGTCACGACCCGCTTGTGCAGCGCCGCGAGGGGGCCGAGCCTCCTGTAGAAGCCGTGCCCGAAAAAGCCCACGTAGTGCTCGACTTCATACCCGACTGAGCGCAGCCGGGCAAGCTGGCGTGCGCTCGGCCCGCGGCACCAGGAGTAGTAGGCAGGGAACTTCTTCGTGCGTCCCTGGTAGGCCGTCA
The DNA here is from genome assembly GCA_963697795.1 of uncultured Solirubrobacteraceae bacterium. GTDB lineage: Bacteria > Actinomycetota > Thermoleophilia > Solirubrobacterales > Solirubrobacteraceae > Palsa-744. The sequence continues at coordinate 639,281 of OY969097.1, forward strand.
GCAGCAGGGTCCACGAGGCCCGATCGGGCAGCAGACGGTTGACGACGAAGGGGAGCGCGTAGAGGGTCGGGAAGATGTGTACAGCTCTCCCGCCGGGCGCCAGCAGCTTGTAGACGTTGGCGTGGAAGTGGCGGCCGTCGGGCATGTGCTCGGCTGCCCATCGCGTCACGACCAGGTCGAAAGGACCGTGGCGTTCCAGCAGTGCCGCCACGGCCGTGTCGTCGAGGATGCTGCCCTCGAAGGTCGCATAGCCCTCCGGCGCCTCATTCAGCTCGCCTCCGGACACGTCGAAGACGACGTAGTCCAGATCCTCTTTTTCGATCCGTGCCAGGCGCACGGCCGGGCTGGCGCCGCCGCCGACGTCGCAGACACGCCGGGCGCCGTCGCCGAGCACACGGTCTATCTCCTCGCGGAAGAGCCCTTCGGCGTCTCCTACCCAGCCGTATGCCACCGGATCGCCGGACGGCATGGGCTCAGAGCTCAAGCCGAACACCCGAGCGGCATGCCCGGGATCGCTGGTCCGCCGACACGGCGCGAATGTACACGATTGTCAGGCCGCTGCGAACGATCCAGCGACCGGTCGCCAGACTGGAGCGAACGATCCGGCGACGGCCGCACGCGCGACGCGACCGGCCCGGCAGGGACCGGCCCTAGCCCTCCGCCGCCGGCGCGTACTGCGCCTCGGCCGGGTCGCCGACGGGCATCCCCGCGGAAACCGGCACGCCGGGTGTGTCGCGCAAGTACCACTCGGCGTCAAGGGCCGCCTGGCAGCCTGAGCCTGCAGCCGTGATGGCCTGCCTGTAGGTGTGGTCGACCAGGTCTCCCGCCGCGAAGACGCCGGGCAGCCTGGTCCTGGTGGAGCGGCCCTCGGTGACGACGTAGCCGTTCTCGTCGACGTCGACCTGCCCCCGCACGAGCTCCGACTGGGGCTCGTGGCCGATCGCAACGAACGTGCCCGAGACGGGGAGCTCGCGCTCCTCGCCGGTCTCGGTGTTCTCCAGGAGGGCGTGGCCGAGGGCGCCGCTCTCGCCGGCCACGAACTCCTTGACCCTGTAGGGGGTCAGGAAGTCGATGTTCTCCTGGGCACGGGCCCGCTCGAGCATGATCTTGGAGGCCCTGAACTCGGCTCGGCGGTGCACGATCGTCACCTTGGAGGCGAACTTGGACAGGAAGATGGCCTCCTCCATGGCCGAGTCCCCGCCGCCGACGATGATCGTCGGGGCCTGCTTGAAGAAGGCCGCGTCGCAGGTCGCGCAGTAGCTGACGCCCCGACCGGACAGGGCCTCCTCGCCGGCCACGCCCAGCTTCTTGTGCTCTGCGCCCATCGCCAGGATGACCGTGCGGGCCTTGTGCTCGGTGTCCCCGACCCAGACGCTGTGCACGCCGCCGGGCTCGCTGGAGAGCTCCACCCGCTCGGCCTGGTCTGTCTCCAGCCGCGCCCCGAAGCGCTCCGCCTGCTCGCGGAAGCGCTGCATCATCTCCGGGCCCATGATCCCCTCGGGGAAGCCCGGGTAGTTCTCGACGTCCGTCGTCTGCTGCAGCAGCCCGCCCCACGCGAAGCCCTCGATGACCAGCGGGTTGAGGTTGGCCCGCGCCGTGTAGAGGGCGGCCGTGTAGCCGGCCGGCCCGCTGCCCACGATGATCACGTTCTCGACGTCGCTCATGGCCTCTCCGTTCCGCGGCCGCACCTGGCCCGGTCCATTACTTTACTTTGTATAGTGTAGCAGGAAGCGTGCGCGCAGGGCACGCGAGCAGACATCCAGACTCTAGGCCCAACCCGATCCACTGGATAGAAGCACGGAGAAGTGTTCCAACGATCGGATCCGCAGCGGAGCATACGCTCCCGGATATGACGCTGAGGGCTCGACCTGCCAGCGGTCGAACCATAATGGCCGACCAAGACGAGATCCTGGCCTCCGCCCTTGTGCATGCCGAGACCCAGTTGCTGGCCCAGATAGCTGACGAGACGAGCCTCGATGGCCGATTGATGGGGGTACTCGGCTTCAACGGCGCGCTGATCGCAGCCGATATCGCTGCCCAACCGCTTCTGCACTTCTGGTGGTGGACACCCTTGCCGTTCCTGGCCGTCGCGAGCTTCAGGTGCTTCAGGTCGATCTTCAGCAAGGAAACCCTTCTGGGACCTTCGGCACTTGCCTTCTATGCAGACTACGGTGGCCAGACTGCGCGCCTCGCACGAGAACAGCTTCTCGCCGACCTCGATGACAATCGAAAGAAAAACGCCGAGCGTTCGGCGGACAAGGCCAAGGTTCTCAAGAGTGCTCTGCTTATACTTTTTGTTGGACTTTTCATTGCAGGCGCATTGATCGTGTTCGCAACGCCGACTAAAGTAGGAAGCCATGTTTGCAAGCGCTCGGCCAAGACCTGTCCCGCCGCGACCCGTCCCGGTTCCAGCCCCGTCGGGACTTCCGCCGGTGGGTACGCGTGGAGGCCTTGGGTAGCCCCACCACGCCTTCACTGACGTCGGCGGACGCCGCATCGAGTCGTTGATCTAGTAGTTCCGCGAAGACAGACGATCAGGCCGCACTCGTAGCCGTCGTCGAGCCACTGACCTCCCCGCGCGCCGATCCGCCACCCTCTTCGCGCCAGCGGGCGACCGTGCGGCGCAGCTGGAAGTAGGCCACGATGCCCGGCAGGGTCGGCAGCCAGAAGGAGATGGCCCGGTAGGACAGGACGGCCAGAACGGCCACTTCGAGGTTGACCCCGAAGGCCGCGAAGGCGCCGATCATGCCGCCCTCGACGCCGCCCAGGCCGCCCGGCAGCGGCAGCAGGTTGCCCAGCGTGCCCACGAAGTAGGCCATCCAGATGACGGTGAAGGGCGGCACCGTCGAGCCGAAGGCGTGGAACATCGCCCACAGCACGGACATGTCGAAGCCCCACCAGGCCAGAGCGCCCAGCAGGCCCGGGTCGCGGCCGCGGATCACATCGATCGCCGTGCGCACGCCGCTGGCCGCCAGCGCCGGCACCGTCGCCAGGCGCGCCACCAGGCCGCGCAGGCGCCCCGCCCCCGGCGCCCACCGCGCCAGGCGCCGCTCGACGTCGCCCGGCAGCAGGGCGATCGCCCCCGCCAGGCAGAACAGGACGAAGGCCACGATCGCCGGCACGATCGTGATCGCGAAGGAGCCCCCTCCCGGGAACAGCCCGCTGCCCAGGCCCAGCCCGTCGATCAGCAGCGAGCCCGCGTAGATCACATACAGGATGACCATGAAGGCGACCATCCTGCAGGCCACCAGGCGTGCTTCCATGCCCGACCTGCGCAGCGCCCACGCCGTCAGCGCCACGCCTCCCGCTCCCGCCGCCGCGAACAGCCTCGTCGCGACCAGACCCGCCATCGTGATCTCATAGCTCTCCCGCCAGCCGATCCTCTTCAGGTGGCTGTGGGGGTGCTCCCGGGTCACGAAGACGGCCCTGAACAGGACCACGTAGCCCGCGAAGGACAGCACCTCCAGCACGACCCCCAGCACGATCCACCACGTTTCCCCGCGCTCGATGCGGTGCACCGTCGCCGTCGCAGCAGTCAGCTTGGGCAGGACGAAGTACAGGAAGCCGACCGCCGAGAGGACGAACAGGCCGAACAGGAAGACCTGCCTGCGGGTCAGGCGCACCCGCGGCATCTCCTCCTCGGCCGTGTGCGACGGGGCCGGCGCGGGGGTGCCAGCGGGCGGGGTGCGCTCCGGTGAGGACCCCGTCACCAGAGGGGCCGGGTGGGTGGGCCCCTCATTCTCCTTCTCCTTTTCCTCCCCTCCGCATCTCACGCTTCCCGCCATCTCGCTCCCCGCCGTCGGCTAACCGGATCCGTGCGCCATCGCCTCCAGGGCCCCCACGCCCCTGCCCAGCTGTCCTATGCCCGGGCCCGCCACAGGGCCCAGCCGCCGCACCGCCCCCGCCAGCGCAGCGCCCGCGATCAGGTCGACCACGTAGTGCTCGCCCAGGTAGACCAGGGCGAAGCCCAGCGTGCCCGTGTAGGCCCACCCCAGGGCGCCCGCCACCGGACCCACCTCGGCGAGCAGGAAGGCGGCCATCAGGGATGTCGCGAAGTGCAGGGAAGGCATCGCTGCCAGTGGATTTCCTCCTAGGACACTGTAGAGCGAGCCCCAGTTGTCTCCCCAGAAGTCTTCCCCGAACTCGACCATCAGACGCCTGACCTCCAGCTCTCCCGCCCCCTGCTCGGCCTTCGCCTCGGCCGCATACCAGGGCGGCGCAGTCGGTATCAGCCAGTAGAACATCGCCCCCACGTCGAAGACCGCATACGTCAGGGCGGCCGCCCGTGGGAAGCGCTCGGGCCTGCGCAGCAGGATGTACAGCAGCGAGCCGTGGGGCACCGCGAACCAAGTCCAGTGCGCCCACACCAGCACCCTGTCGTGTCTCCGCCAGCTCCTGCCGTTGCCGCCCCTGGGGGCGAACGCCCGCTGCAGGCGGACGCTCGGCGGCTCGCCCAGGCCGATCACGCGGTCGCAGTCGATCGGGTAGTCGACGTGGACCCGCTCGGCCTGGCCCTCCTCGTCGTCGTGGGGGGCCTTGTAGGCCGCCAGGTAGGCCCACATGTTCAGCGCGCACACCGCCACGTCACGGCGCGCAGAGCGGCGCACGGCGATGCTCAGGCCCAGCGGCGCCCCGTAGGCGATCGTCTGCATCGCCAGCGGCGCCACCTTGACGCGCTTGCGCATGAGCGGCGCGGCCACGCCCGCCGCGACCATCCCCCATGCTGTCGCCCTGATCGCCTTCGACAGCCGCACTGCTGCGGCAGTATATGAAGCGTCCGGGACCCTCAGCGGGCGGCCCCGGAGGCCTCTCCGGCCGCTCTCAGTCGCCCGCGGAGGCGAGGACCGAGTCTTCCCTGGCCTGCCCGGCCGTCCTCGCCGCCGCCACCAGCGACGCGATCACCGAGCTCGTCTCGTCGGCCTCCGGATGCCACTGCACGCCCAGCACGAAGCTCTTCTCGGGCGACTCGATGGCCTCCGCGAGGTCGTCCTGCAGGGCCGAGACGCCGCTCACGACCAGGCCCGCGCCCAGGCAGTCCACGCCCTGGTGGTGGTGGGACTTAGTCGCGTGCACCGACTGCTCGCCGGCAGCGCTGTGGGCCAGCGTCCCCTCCGTCAGGTTGACGTCGTGCTCAGCCCCGTCGAAGGAGCCCACGACACGGCGGTGCTCGCCGTGCCCGAAGCGGTCCGGCAGGTGCTGGATCAGGGTGCCCCCGCAGGCCACGTTGATCAGCTGCATGCCCCTGCAGATGCCCAGCAGCGGCACGTCCCGCTCGATCGCCCCCCTCGCCAGGGCGATTTCGAAGCGGTCCCGGGCCGGCACCGTGTCGACCGTGTGGGGGTCACGCCGCTCGCCGTAGCTGTCCGGGTCGATGTCCGCCCCGCCCGCCAGGATCAGGCCGTCCAGCAGGTCCAGCAACTCGCCCGGCTCGCTCTCCGCGGCCGCGTCCGGGGGCAGCAGGATCGCCGTCCCGCCCGCCCGCTGTACGGCCTCCACGTAGTTCATCGGCAGCAGCGCCGCCTGCATCTCCCAGACGCTCCAGCGCGCCCGCTCGAGGGCTGTGCAGATGCCGATCACGGGACGTCCCATCGCCTACACCATAGGATCAACCCCCGCGCGAGGGGGCGCGGTCGCAAGGGCGCCCTCGGCAGGACCACACAAAACCGCGACCATAGGAGCCCCGTGAGCCAGCCCGAGACCCAGCTGCAGACCGTCAACCTGACCGTCGACGAGGGCGTCGCGACCGTCCAGCTCAACAGGCCCCAGACGCTGAACGCCTGGAACGCCCAGTTCGGGGAGGACCTGCTGAGCGTGCTGGCGCGCTGCCGCGAGGACGAGCAGATCCGCTCGGTGCTGATCACCGGCGCCGGGCGCGGCTTCTCCTCCGGCGCCGACCTGCGCGAGCTGGGCGGCCAGGACATCGCACTGGAGGAGCGCCCCGACGGCGTCTACAAGCAGCTCACCGAGGTCTACCACCCGATCATGGTCGGCATCCGCGAGCTGCCCAAGCCCGTCGTCGCCGCCGTCAACGGGCCCGCCGTCGGCATCGGCTGCTCCCTGGCCCTCTGCTGCGACCTGATCCTCGCCGCCGAGAGCTCCTACTTCCTGCTGGCCTTCGTCAACATCGGGCTCGTCCCCGACGGCGGCTCCTCGCTGTGGCTGCCCACCCGCATCGGCCTTGCTCGCGCGAGCGAGCTGTGCATGCTCGGCGAGCGCCTGCCCGCCGCCAAGGCCCTGGAGTGGGGGCTGATCAACCGCGTCGTCGCCGACGAGGACCTGCTGGGCGAGGCGGGCGCGCTGGCCGCCAAGCTCGCCGCCGGCCCCACCCTCTCCTACGCCGGGACCAAGCGCCAGCTCAACAACTGGCTCTACCAGCGGATGCAGGAGCAACTCGACCTGGAGGCCCAGATCCAGCGCGAGATGGCCGCCAGCCAGGACTCCATGGAGGGCGCCATCGCCTTCGTCCAGAAGCGTCCCGCCAACTTCACCGGACGCTGATCGGGCCTCGTGTCAATCGTCATCAAGCGCGTCCGGCGCCGGCCTGAATAGAATCCCCGCCGCCTTGGGCCACATCCTTCAGACAACGCTCGCGTTCTTCACGCCGGAGTCCGGCGGCTCGCCGAACGCGAACCAGATCGACAGCCTCTACAAGATCACGCTGACGATCGCCCTGATCATCTTCGTGCTCGTCGAGGGTGGGCTCATCTACGCCCTCATCCGCTTCCGCGCCAAAAAGGGCGCGGTGCCCGCCCAGATCCACGGCAACACGCGCCTGGAGATCGGCTGGACCGTCGCCGCCGCAGTCATCCTCGTCGCCCTGGCCATCCTCACCTTCACCAAGCTCTCCTCGATCGAGAACCCGCCCAACTCGGGCCCGAACGGCTCCAGCCTGGCCGCCAACATCGAAGACGACTACGCCAGCATCGACAAGAAGCTGCCGCCCAACGGCAAATCGCTGGAAATCCAGGTGATCGGCCGCCAGTACATCTGGCAGTACGTCTACCCCGGCGCGACCGAAAAGGACGAACTGGGCGCCCCCTACTCCTACGAGAAGATGGTCGTCCCCACGAACACGACGGTGACGCTCAACATCGTCTCCTCCGACGTCGTCCACTCCTGGTGGATCCCCGAACTGGGCGGCAAGTTCCAGGCCGTCCCCGGCTACCACAACTACACCTGGTTCAAGATCTCAAAGCCCGGCCTCTACCGCGGGCAGTGCGCGGTCCTGTGCGGGCGCGGGCACGCCCGCATGATCGCCGCCGTCGAAGCCGTGCCCCCGGCCCAGTTCGAAGAATGGCTGTCACGGCAGAAGACCGAGATCGCCGAAGCCAACGCCGCCGCCAAGGAAGCCCGCGCCAAGCTGAGCAAGGAATCCGGCGCCGGCCAGGTGGAAAACCCCTAGCCACGACCGTGGAATCGACCATCTAGGAGAACCAGCTCGACCATGGCCACCTACGCAGCCCCCGTCCCCCAGGTCGCGGCCCACAAAGTGGAGCGCGAGAAGGAGAGCTGGACGAGCTGGATAACGACGACCGATCACAAGCGGATCGGGATCATGTACATGGTCACGACCTTCGTCTTCTTCTGCCTGGGCGGCATCGAGGCGTTGATGATCCGCCTGCAGCTGGGCGCCCCCAACAACACGCTGGTCACCCCCACGACCTACAACCAGCTGTTCACGATGCACGGGACGACGATGGTCTTCCTGTTCATCGTCCCCTTCATGGCGGGCCTGGGCAACTACTTCCTGCCGCTGATGATCGGCGCCAGGGACATGGCCTTCCCGCGCCTTAACGCCCTCTCCTACTGGCTGCTGCTGGCCGGCGGCATCGTCTTCTACGCCTCCATCTTCTGGAACCCGCCCGAAGCCGGCTGGGTCAGCTTCGTGCCCCTGGCCAACGCCACCTACTCGCCCTCAGGCGGCGAGGACGCCTGGATCTACCTGATCCACCTGACCGGCATCTCCTCGCTCGTCGGCGCCATCAACTTCTACGCCACGATCGCCAACATGCGCACCCGCGGCATGAGCTGGGGCCGCCTGCCGCTGTTCGTGTGGACGATCCTGACCTACTCCGTCCTGCTCATCATCGCCCTGCCCGTCGTCGCCGGGGCCGTCACGATGCTGCTGACCGAACGGCACTTCGGCACGCACTTCTTCGACCCCGCCGAGGGCGGCTCGCCTGTGCTCTGGCAGCACCTCTTCTGGTTCTTCGGGCACCCAGAGGTCTACATCATGGTGCTGCCCGGATTCGGGGTCATCTCGGAGGTCCTGCCCGTCTTCGGGCGCAAGCCCATCTTCGGCTACAAGGCGATCGCGGCATCCACCGTCGCCATCGCCTTCCTCGGCTTCCTCACCTGGGCCCACCACATGTTCACGGCGCCCATCCCCGAGGCGATCCTCGTCTTCGTGATGCTCTCCAGCTACTTCATCGCCGTGCCCACAGGCGTGAAGATCCTCAACTGGGTAGCCACCCTGTGGCGGGGAACAGTCGAATTCAGGACGCCCCTGCTGTTCTGCGTGGGCGCCATCTCGATCTTCCTGATCGGCGGCCTGTCGGGGGTCTTCCTGGCGACCTTCCCGATCGACTGGCAGCTCAACGAAACCTACTTCGTGGTCGCGCACCTGCACTTCGTGCTGATGGGCGGAGCCGTCATGCCGATCTTCGCGGCCATCTACTACTGGTTCCCGAAGATCACCGGGCGCATGCTCAGCGAGGGTCTCGGCCGCCTCAGCTTCGCCCTGATCTTCCTCGGAATCCTGACGACCTTCCTGATCCAGCACGTGATCGGCCTTGACGGGATGCCCCGGCGCGTCTATGAGTACAACAACGTGGGTCACCTGCACCTGTACAACCTGATCTCCACAGTCGGCTCCTTCATCATCGGCGCCGGCGTGCTGGCCACCATCGTCAACGTCCTGCACAGCCTCAAGAAGGGCACCGTCGCAGGGCCCGACCCGTGGCGTGCCAACACGCTGGAGTGGTTCACGACCTCGCCGCCGCCGGTCAACAACTTCGACGTGCTGCCGCTCGTGCGGTCCTCGGAACCGATGAAGGACATCCGCCGTGAGGTCGAGCGCCGCACCCTCGGGCCGGCGCCTGGCAGCGGCGCGACGGTCCCGGCCGGGGCGCGCCAGGTCGGCGTCTGATGGCACCCTCCCGGGCCGCCGCCGGCGAGCGGGCCCTGGAGATCCCCCGTGTCGGGCTCGCGCCCCGCACGGCCCAGCTGCTGAGCGACTACCTGGAGCTGACCAAGCCCAAGGTCCAGACGCTGCTGCTGCTGACGACGATCGCCACCATGTACGTCGCCGGCGACCCGTCTCCAGGCCTCGTCGCCCTGACCTGCCTCGGCGGCTACCTCTCGGCCGGCGGCGCCGGCGCGGTCAACCACTGGTTCGACCGCGACATCGACGTCCAGATGGCCCGCACCGCCACCAGGCCGATCCCGAGCGGGCGCGTCTCGCCCCGGGCCGCCCTCATCTACGGCTGCGCGCTGGCGCTGCTGTCGCTGCTGGAGCTGTCCCTGACCGTCAACCCGCTGGCCGCCGCCCTGTCCTTCAGCGGCTTCCTCGGCTACGTCTTCGTCTACACCGTCTGGCTGAAGCGGCGCACGCCCCAGAACATCGTCATCGGCGGCGCCGCCGGAGCAGTGCCTCCGCTGGTCGGCTGGGCGGCCGTGCACGGCTCCGTCAGCGGCACGGCGGTGCTGCTGTTCTTCATCGTCTTCTTCTGGACCCCCCCGCACTTCTGGGCCCTGTCGCTGCTGATGAAGGGCGAGTACGAGAAGGTCGGCGTGCCGATGCTGCCCGTCGTGCGCGGCGAGGCAGAGACCCGCAGGCAGATCCTGCTCTACTCGATCCTGCTCTACGCCGTCACCCAGCTGCCCTTCTGCGCAGGCGGCTTCGGCCTCATCTACCTGGCCGCCTCGCTCGTGCTCGGCCTCGGCTTCATCGCCGGCGCCGTGCGCCTGTACCGCCGGGCCGACCGCCAGAGCGCCCTGCGCCTGTACCTGTACTCGCTGGCCTACCTGGCGCTGCTGTTCTGCGCCATGGTCGCCGACAAGCATCTGTAGGACCAGCCAGATATGATCCGCCACCCATGATGACCCGTCGCCTTGCACGCAAGAACATCCGCACGGCGCTGATCGTCTCCGCGGTCAGCCTGTTCATGTTCGGCATCACCTTCGTGGTGGCCGCCGCCTACGTCTCGTGAGCGAGCTCGATCCCGAGCTCCCGCCCGTCGGCGAGGAGATCCACCTCCCCGGGCCCTCGATCCTGCCCGTCCTGACGGCCGTCGGCATCACGCTGGCGCTGATCGGCGTTACGACCTTCATCGAGTTCACCGTCGTCGGCGTGATCCTCACGGTCGTCTGCATCGTGCTGTGGATCAAAGACACGCGCAGGGAAATCGACGAGCTCCCGCTCGACGAGCACTAGCAGCCGCGCTCTCTCGTCAGGTCGGCAGGTCTACCCGCCCCCGCGGCGGTGAGCATCAGCACGCCTCCCCCCTAGTTCGTGCTACGGTATATCGTGTTACGTAGCAATGGCGCCCCGTAGGGCGGCGGTCCTCGAGCGCGGGAGTCCGACGATGGCATCCAGGGAAGACGGTCTCGGCAGGTGGAGCGACCCGGGGCTGCTGGTCCTCTCCAGCCTGGCCGGCGGCGAGAAGCACGGCTATGCGATGGTCGGCGACATCGAGGAGATGGCAGGGGTCCACCTCGGCCCCGGCACCCTCTACGGGGCCCTGGCGAGACTGGAGGCCCAGGGCCTGATCGAGGCAACCGCAGCAGAGGGCAGACGCCGTCCCTACCGCATCACGGCAGACGGCGCACGGATGCTGGAGGGGCAGCTGCAGCGGATGTCCAGCGTCGCCGACACCGGCCTCAGCCGGCTGCGGACGGCGGAGGCATCGACGTGAGCCGGCCCGGGAGACGACTCTCCGCGACGCGCCCGGGCGGCCTGCTCGTGGCCCTCTACCCGGAGCCCTGGCGGGCCCGCTACGAGGAGGAGGTCAGGGGGCTCCTAGAGGACGACCCGCCCGGTCCTCGCGGGCTGCTGTCGCTGCTGTGGGGCGCCCTGGACGCGCATGTCCGCCCGCAGCGCTCCTGGCTGAGTAACGCGACCCCCGCGACGAGGATGCGCATGTCCGTCGGCGCGCTGTTTGCCTGCTGGCTGCTGCTGTCGGTCGCGGGCCTGGGCTTCGTCAAGGTCACGGAGGGGCTGAGCCCTGTCGAGGCCTCCCACCCGCTGCTGCGCTTGGCCCACGTCGCGATCGGCGCCGGCGCCGTGCTCGGAGCTCTGGCCATCGCCGTCGGTGGGCTGCCACTCGTCTGGCAGGCGCTCGTCCGGGCCGTGCGCGAGCGCGAGGCGAGGTTGATCCTGCTGCTGTGCTCGCCGGGCCTGGCGGCTGCGCTGCTGGCCGGCTTCACGCTCACGCTGGGCGCGGTCGCGCCGGCCCGCCACGAAGGCTTCCCCGCCTCCTTCGTGCTGGCGTTCCCGGTGCCCCTGACGCTGGCCGGCCTGGCTTTCACGCTGGTCTGCGGGCTCGCCCCCAAAGCGGTCATGCGCAGGACCGCGCCGGACGAGCGGACGCTGCGCCGCGCCTGCCTGGCGGGCCTCGTGCTGACCGGGGCCATGATCGTCGTGACGGCCGGCCTGGCCCTCTACGCAGCGGATCTGTGGGGCAGCTCGCTGAGCGCGGGAGCGCCCGCATCCGGCCCCTTCGGGGCCAGCGTGCGGCTGACGCTGTGCCTGGACTTGATCCCCGCCGCACCGGCCCTGGGCGCGGGGCTGGTGGCGGCGCGCCGGGCGCTGCGGGCGGCCACCATCGGCGTCTTCTGAGCGGCCGTCGAGCTCTGCCCGCCGGCCTTTCGCGAAGGTGGGCGTGTCCGGCGGACGCCGTGGAGCGCCGGGCGCGGTCCCTCAGCCGCGCCCGGCCGCTGTGGCAAGGATGCGCCCGCCCCCCGGCAGGCGCATCGCCCCTCTCACCCCACGGCCACCCGGGCTGGCACCGGACAGATCGCGCCATCTCCGGTCCAGCAGCGAACGACGTCGCGGACCGACAGGATCCCGACGGTTTCGCCGCCGTCGAGAACGATCAGATGGCGAAAGCCTCCCTGAACCATCGCCGAGGCCGCCTCCTCCAGAGACCAGTCGGGGGCGGCGTAGACGACGTCTCGCGTCAGGTGCTCGGCGACCAGCTCCTGCTCCGGAGCCTGGCCGTCTCCGACCGCGATCAGGATGTCGCGCTCGGTGATGATGCCCGGGCCGTGCCCGTCGGGGTCCATGACGACCGCTGCACCGACGCGGCGCTGGGACATCAGCCGGGCCACGTCCTGCAGCGTGTGGCGGGGGCCGACCGTCAGGACCGTCTGGCTCATTCCTTCGTGGACTTGCATCTGCTCTGCGCTCCCTCTCGAGGAATCTCGAAAAACCGCATTGCCTGCTGCCTACCCTGCCGGCGACCGCCGCATGCACCGCCCCCAGATGCTTGCAACGATTGTCTCAAGGTACTGTAGCGAAGCGGGCCCCGTCAAGGCTGCAGGCAGTCCGTTGACAGGAGGCGTTAGGATCGCCGGTGCCGATGGGGAGGAGCTTCGGACAGCCAGGTTTGGCAGGTGCGCCGGGGAGCGCGCATGTCTAGGCAGCGGTCGTTGACCGTGGCGTTCGTGGCCGCCCTCGTGGCGGTCGCGATCGGCATCGTCCTCAGCTACGTCATCAAGTGGTTCCCGGTGCAGGCCTCCACCCAGGCCAAGAACACCGACGCCTTCTACCACGTGCTGGTGATCTGCTCGATCCCGATCTTCGTGCTGGTCGTGACGGTCATCCTCTACAGCGTCTGGCAGTTCAGGATGCGCCCAGGACAGGAGCTGATGGACGGCCCGCCGATCCACGGCAACACCCGCCTGGAGGTCTTCTGGACGGCCATCCCCAGCGTCCTGCTGCTGAGCCTCGTCGGGTACTCCTTCGTCGTGCTGCACAAGAACGAACAGAAGCCGGCGAAGGAGATCGAAGTGGCGGTCTACGGCCAGCAGTTCGCCTGGAGCTACGAATACCCCAGCGCGATCACGCACGGGGCGCCCCTGAAGAGCACCCAGCTGTACGTGCCGGAGGGCGAATCGGTGCGCTTCGACATCCACTCCAGGGACGTCATCCACGCCTTCTGGATCCCCGCCTTCCGCATCCAGGAGGACGCGGTGCCGGGCATCACGACGCACTGGCGGGCGACGCCGGACCGCATCGGCGACTACCCGGTCGTCTGCAACCTGCTGTGCGGCCTGGGCCATTCGCTGATGCGCTCGCAGATCCACGTCGTCAGTGAGGAACGATTCCACGCCTGGATCGCCAGCCAGACATCGAGCGCCGGCTCATCCGCCGGTGGGGCCTTGACATCTACCGCCGGGAGTCAGTGAATATGGAGACGATGAGCAGGGAGCGGCGCTGATGGCGGCTCGACTGAAAGCCCCGGGCTTCTACAGGGCGGGGATCTTCATGGTCCTCGGCTTGGCGCTGGCGACGTTCCTGACCTGGATCGTGCGGATGTCGACGGGCCACGGCACCTTCCACCACTACATCGACGGCGAAGCGATCCTGACGGTGTCGCTGCTGTCCGTGCCGCTGGGCTTCCTGTTCGGCTTCGGCGGCTTCGACTACTGGTTCTACTGGGCCGCGGGCAAAGCGACCCGTCCCGAGGACCACTCCGGCCACGGCGCCTACTCCTGGAAGGACTACTTCCGCATCAACACCGATCACAAGGTGATCGGCATCCAGTACACGGTCAACTCCTTCATCTTCCTGCTGATCGGCGGGCTGATCGCGATGCTGATGCGGGCCCAGCTGGCCTCGCCGGGATCCCACTTCGTCGACGCCAACACCTACAACGGCCTCTTCTCGGTCCACGCGTCGCTGCTGATCTTCCTGTTCATCATCCCTGTCTTCGCGGGCCTGGGCAACTTCGTGATCCCGCTCATGATCGGCGCCCCGGACATGGCCTTCCCCCGCCTGAACGCGCTGTCCTTCTGGCTGCTGCCGGTGGCCGGGATCATGATGCTCAGCAGCTTCCTGGCCCCCGGCGGCGCCTTCGCGGACGGCTGGACGGCCTACGCGCCGCTGTCCGACAGCGCCCCCGTCGGGCAGACGTTCTTCTCGATAGCCGTCCAGTTCGCGGGCGCCTCCTCGATCATGACGGCGCTGAACTTCCTGGTCACGATCATCACGATGCGGGCGCCGGGGATGAGCTTCTTCCGGATGCCGCTGCTGGTATGGGCCAACTTCGCGACCTCGCTGCTGGTCGTGATCGCGACCCCCTTCATCGCGGCATCGCAGTTCTTCGTCCTGCTCGACAGGGGCCTGCACTTCAACTTCTTCAACGCGGGCAAGGGCGGGGACGTGCTGATGTACCAGCACGTCTTCTGGTTCTACTCGCACCCGGCCGTCTACATCATGATGCTGCCTGGCTTCGGGATCATCAGCGAAGTCATCGCCGTGAAGTCGCGCAAGCCGATCTTCGGCTACCGCATGATGGCCTTCTCGCTGCTGGCGATCGTCGGCCTGGGCTTCACGGTCTGGGCCCACCACATGTTCACCTCGGGCATGGCCAACTGGATCCGCATCCCGATGGCGATCACGACGGCCATCATCGCCGTGCCGACGGGCATCAAGATCTTCTCCTGGCTGGCGACGCTGTGGCGAGGGGTCCTGCACCTGGACACCTCCATGCTGTTCGCCCTGGGCTTCCTGACGACCTTCACCCTGGGCGGGATATCCGGCGTGATGCTGGCCATGATCCCCTTCGACATCCACGTCAGCGCGACCTACTTCGTCGTGGCCCACATCCACTACGTGCTGTTCGGCGGCTCGCTGATGACGATCTTCGCGGGCGTCTACTACTGGTTCCCGAAGATGACGGGTCGCATGTACGACGAGCGCCTTGGCAAGTGGCACTTCTGGACGACCTTCGTCTTCTTCAACCTGACCTTCGCGCCCATGCACATCCTGGGCCTGGAGGGCATGCCCCGGCGCGTCTCCACCTACGCCTCGGAATTCTCGGGGCTGAATCTGTTCATCTCGCTGGCCAGCTTCGCGCTGGGTGCGAGCACCCTGGTGTTCATCTACAACATCGTGACCAGCTGGCGAGGCGGTCCCGTGGCTGCGTCGAACCCCTGGCGCGGCATGACCCTGGAGTGGCAGGTCTCCTCGCCGCCGCCGGTCTTCAACTTCGACCGCGTACCGACAGTCGTGGGAGGCCCGTACGAGTACGGCGTCCCCGGCGCGGTGCACGGCATCTTCGCCCCCGCCCCGGCTCCGGCTACGGCGGGCGGTGTCCTGAGAGCGCCGAGCCCATGAGGAGGGGATCGTGAGAGAGGTACTGGTCGTAGCCAACCGCACGCTTGGTGGGGCCAAGCTGCTGGAGGCCGTGCGCGAGCGGGCCTCCCAGGGAGCAGTGCGCTTCCGCCTCGTCGTCCCCCAGAGCAAGCCCTCCGCGGGCCTGGTCGTCTACGACGAGGCCGTCAGGGAATCGGCCCAGGTCCGCGTCGACCTGGCCCTCTCGACGGTCGCCGCCGAGGGCATGGAGGCGACGGGCGAAGTGGGCGATCAGGACCCCTACTCGGCGACGATGGACGCCGTCGACGCCCACAGGCCGGATGAGATCATCGTCTCCACCCACCCGGCTTCCCAGTCGGGCTGGCTGCGCCGCGACCTGATCGAGCGCATCCGCACCTCCACGGGCCTGCCCGTCGAGCACGTCGTCGTGGACCTGGCGGCGGAGGGCCTGCCCTTCAAGGTGACCCTCGTCCTGGCCAACAAGACATCCTCCGGCGAGGAGCTGATCGAGCGCCTGAAGGCGATCGCCTCAGACGGGGAGCGCCACCTGTTCGTGGCAGTCGTCCCCCAGGCCGACGGCAGCGGCGACGCACCCCGCGAGGCCCGGGCGCGCCTGGCCAAGATGCTGGCGAGGCTCGGCGAGGAGGGCCTGATCGCCTCCGGCATGATCGGCAACCCCGACCCCTACACGGCCGCCGTCAACGCCCTGGAGCTGTTCAGGGTCGACAACGTCGTCATCTCGACGCTGCCGAACGAGCGCTCGGGCTGGCTGCGCGCCAACCTGATCGAGCGCGTCCGCGGCGCGACGTCAGCCGAGGTAGAGCACGTAGTGGTCGACCCACAAGCCTCCCCGACCCCCGCCGCGGCCGCTTAGGGGCATCGCATGGAGGCTGCCAGCATCGCCCACGCCCACGGCGACCACCACGGCCCGCCGCCGGCCAACCGCAGCTCGCGGGTCGAGCCGCAGCTGCTGGGCATGCTGCTTTTCATCATCTCGGAGATCATGGTCTTCGGGGCCTTCTTCACGGCCTACTTCTTCATCCGTGTCGCCCAGGGCGACCCATGGCCCGCCCCGGGAACCCACCTCCCCGTCCAGGTGGCTGGCGTCAACACCGCCATCCTGGTCTCCTCCTCCTTCACGATCCACTGGGCCGAGCAGTCGATCAAGCGGGGCAACCGCTTCGGCCTGAAGGCCGGCATGCTGCTGACCTTCCTGCTCGGCTGCTCGTTCCTGTTCATCCAGATCAACGAGTACGCCAACATCGGCTTCGCCCCCCACGACGCCGCCCAGCAGACGATCTTCTTCGCCCTCACGGGCCTGCACGGCGCCCACGTCTTCATCGGGCTGCTGCTGCTCCTGTTCGTCACGATCCGAGCCTTCCGCGGCCACTACAGCCCCGAGGAGCATCGCGGCGTGGAGGTGCCGGGCATCTACTGGCACTTCGTCGACATCATGTGGCTGGTCGTCTACACGACCGTCTACATCCTCTAGGCGCACCCCTTGCTGAACCCCCTGCGCTCGGAGGAGGAGGCCTTCCGCTTCCTGCTGCGGGCCCTGGCCGTGATCGTCGCGGTGATCGTGGTGATCGTGGTCGTGCGGGCTCTGGCCTGATCGCCAACTGGTCACGGCGTGAGGAGCCGCAAGCCCACGTGTCTAGCGACGGTCAATCGTGCGGGTCGTCGGCCGTTTCGGGCCAATGGCCGATCGAGCCGAGCTCAGTCAGTGCATGTGCCAGGCGCTTTTCGGCAAAGCCCTTGATCTCGACCTTGGTGCCCTCGGACACTGCGGAGAAGGTGACCCTGATTCGACGGTCGAGCAGACGAGCGAACCCGGAGTAGAACAGAGCATCGTCAGCCGCAGTTGCGGTCACTCTCCCTGTCAATCCCGTGAAGTGGGTCAAGCCAGCTCGAGTAGCGGCGTCCTGCGGGTCCGTCGTAAAGCCTCGTTCGTCAGTCTCGACGGCCCTCGTGACCGCGGGTTCATCGTCTTCCTCGGGCTGGCCGATCACATCGGGATCGGCAAGACCTTCCAACGAGCTTTCAGAGCCCGGCAGCCCTTGTACGAAGCGAAGCACGCCCGGAGCTTCGCTGTCCAGCCGGAATTCGCCGTCCTTGGCCAGTTCGGGCCAGATGTCCCGCAGGAACATCTCCTGCGCCTTCTCGGGCGATACGAGCATCGTGAACGAGTGCGACAGTCGCGCCACGCACACATCTTCGCCGATCGGTCGGTCACACGGTCCAGCGGTTCGTGGGCCCACGGGCCCGCTGGGGACTACTTGACGGTGATCGTCCCGTACATCCCCGCGGCGCGGTGCCCGGGGGCCTGACAGAAGTACGTGTAGACGCCTGGTTTGAGGCTGACGCTGACTTTGCTCGTGCCCTTGCTGGTGAACTGACCGGCGCCGAGAACAGGCCCGCTGCCGCTGGCGCCGTGTTCGCCGGCTTCGATCGCGATGTTGTGGGAGACGCCCGACATGTTGGGCATTTCGATCGTGACCTGCCCGGCGGTGGCGCTGGCCTTGCTGGTCACGTACGCCAGCTGGCCGCTGGGGCTGGCTTCGATCGAGAGCTTGCCGCTCTTCTCGACCGCCGGCTTGCCGGCGCCGGGCGCTTCGACCGCCGTCGCCAGCAGACCCGTGTCCTTGCCCGGCGCTGAGGCGACCTGCGAGACGTACTCGGCGATGTCGCGCCGGACTGCGCCCGATACGAGGTTCTTGGGCATCGCCCCGCCCGGGTTGGGGTTCTGGATCTGGGCTTCCACGACGCCGCGGATCGTGCTGCGCTGCAGCCCTTCGCTGACGCTGGCCCGGAAGGCTTCGTCGAGGTTCGGCCCGACGATGCCCTTCGTGTCGGCCCGGGCCAGCGTGTGGCAGGAGCCGCACTTGGCCACGAACTGCTTCTTGCCTTCGATCACGTTGGCGTCGTCGCCGCCCTTGACCGAGCAGCCGGCGGCTGCCAGGCCGGCCAGCATGACCGCGCCGACGATCACCGGCCGGCGCACGATGGCGCGGACCGTCCACGACCTGCGTGGCTGCACAGACCCTCTCCTCATAGGACGCGAGAACACTATCCGAAGCGGCGGCCGTCCCGCCGGATCAGGCAGCAGGAGCTCAGGGACGTTGCAGGCCCTCCAGCTCGCCCCGGGCGGCAGCGAGGACGCCGGTGGCCACCCGCTCCCAGGACCAGCGCTCGCGGACCGTTGCGGCCAGTCCCTCCCGCACGGCGGCGCGGAGCTGCCGATCGGCCGCAAGCCAGTCGCACAGCGACCCAGCCAGCGTGCTGACGGCCTCGTCGTCGACGTCGAAGGTCAGCCAGGGACGGGCCTGCTCGGGCAGAGCCGACGCGAGCGCCAGAGCGACCTCGGCAAGGCCCGAATGCCCCGCCACGACCGGCAGCGCCCCGCACGCCGCCGCCTCCGCCGCGACCATGCCGAACGCCTCGGGGAATGTGCTGGGGGCGATGAGCGCCTCGCACGCCGGCAGCAGGTCCGTCAGCTCCTCGTGCTCGAGCCTGCCCGTCAGGACCACGCGCTCGGGCAACCCTCTCGCGGCCTCCAGGTAGCGCTCAAGGGGCTCGCCCTGCAAGCTCGTCAGGAACGCCCGCAGGTGACACAGCGGCCCTGCGGGGCCGGGAGGCTGCTCCAGGGCGCGCCCGGCCCCCGACATCGCCAGCAGGCCTTCGAGATCTCCCGCGGCCAGCGCCGCCAGCATCCGTTCCAGGGCGTCCTGATAGGCCCCGAACCCGACGATCACGAGCTTTGCGCGGGGCACGCGCTGCAGCACGAGCGGCCAGGCCGCCACCAGCAGGTCGACCCCCTTGCTGACGATCAGCTTGCCGACGTAGGCGACGAGCACGTCCCGTTCGACGTCGAGACCCTCGATCGCCGCGGCGGCACGAGCGGGGTCGCGATCGAAGGAGCTGACCGCGTCCTCGGCAGCCACCGGCTCGGCCCTCAGTCTTGCTGCCAGCTCGCTCAGACCGACCTGCGCCGCCGCTCGGTCGCGGGGGCGAAAACGGGCCACGTCCACGCCCGGGGGACCCAGCCTGGTCCGCTCCGCAAGCGCTGGGTCGCCGAGCGCCTTCCACAGGCTCTCGGCTGTGTGGCGAGAGCCGACGAGGATCCCTCGGGCGCCCGCCAGGCCCTCCTCCGCCGCCGCCAGGAAGCGGTCGGGTTCGGGCTTGACCGTGTACTCCAGAGCGCTGCCGTGCACCTTGACGGCATAGGGGACCTGTCCCGCCAGGCCCCGGGCCAGCACCAGCGGCCCCATCACGACGTGGTTGGCAAGGGCCAGCTGCGGCCTGGCGAGGGCCGCCACCTCCGCGACGGCCGCCACGTTGGCCCGGACGTAGGCCTCGACCTCCGCGGGCGTGCAGCGGGCGAAGGGCTTGGCCTGGACTCCCTCGTAGTCGTCGGCCACGTAGACGGGCAGCAGCCCGCCCAGGTCGGGCCGGTACATGACGGCCGTGCCGGGTCCCGGCCGTGTCGCGACGGCCGGCAGATCCCTGATGCCCAGCTCCCCCTCGTCCCAGTCACCGGCGGCGGAGAGGAAGGTGTGGCGCTCGGGGTGGCGCTCCTGGCAGAGCAGGTGCACCTCGTGGCCCATTCGCACCAGCGCCTCCACGAGCCTGGCGTTGTAGACGTTGGAGCCCGTTCCGCCGAGCAGGTAGCCGTGGAAGACGAGGATGCGCACCGGCCAGCCAGCCTACTGGCGGCCCCAGCGCCCTCCGCCTGGCGCCGAAGCGGCCTGCCGCTCCGATAGAGTTCCCGCCATGAACAGCAGCCAGCGCTACAGGCTTCGCAACCCCTCGACGGGGCGCGAAATCGTGATCGAGGCGCACGAGGACGAGGTCTACCGCGACCGCCAGTCGGGCGAGAAGCTCGAGGTCGTCGGCAAGGTCCTGCCGCTGGCCCCGTCTGACTCGCGACTGCCGTGGGCCGTGGAGCACCTGCGCTTCTGCCCATGGTGCCGGCAGATGTCCCAGGTCGACCTCAACGACTGCCCCACCTGCGGCCGGCGCATGGGTCCCATCGCCGAGCCGGCGGAGACGAGCTGAGTCGTGCGCCCGACGCTGGTGCGCCTGGCGCTCGCAGCGTGCTCGGTCCTGCTCTGCAGCGTTGCCCTGACAGCCTGCGGCGGCAGCACCGTGTCGGACGCCGTGCCCAAGAGCACGCCTGACATCACCCCGCCGACCGACACGAGCGCCGAAAAGGCGGCTGCCCAGACGAGCTCGACGAGCACGACGTCGACGAAGACGACGACCACCTCGACCGGCGAATCCAAAGAAGCCGAAGGCTCCTCCAGCGAATCCAAAGAATCGGAAGCCGGCGGCACGAGCAGCGAAACGGGCGCGGCCGGCGGCACCGGCGCAAGCGAAAAAGGCACCACCGAAGCAGGCGGCAAAGAAGCCGCTCCCACCGGCGGCGGGTCGAGTCCGACCGGCGGCGCCAGCGCCCCTTAGCGCCCGGCGTGTCCCCGCAGACCCCCCGTCAGGGCGTCGAGATCAACGTCGCGCTGTAGGTCAGGCGCGCCGTCTGGTACAGGCAGAAGTACTGGATCGAGCTGCTCAGCTGCGTGTGCGCCGTCTGGCTGCTCGTGCTCAGGCACTGCTTCTTGGAGCGGCTGGCGCGCCAGGAGGTGTCGTTGCCGAAGCCCAGCGCCAGCGCCGGAGCCCACGTCGGCACCGTCAGGGCGATCACCTGGCCCTTCTTGACGGGGATCGTCGTTTCCAGCGGGAACTGGGCCGTCTGGCCGAAGTAGGGCTGGAGTTTGACGAGCGGGCTCTGCGCGACCAGCTTGTAGGTCAGGTTCGGTTTCGGCTGTGCCTGCAGAACGGCGATGCCCGCTTCCGCGACGCCGCCCTCGTTTTCGTTGAAGAACTTGATCTGCGTGGCGTTGGGCTTGCCGAGCGTGATCGTCCAGGCCACGATCGTGCCGTTGCGCGGGACGCTCAGGGGGTTGCGGACGCTGCCGACCTTGACCTGGAAGCCCGTCGTGCGGCTGACAGCCAGGCATTTCGGGCTGGGGCAACTCGGCACCGTCGCCGGGTTCGTTTCACCGATCACGCCGACTTCGGTCAGCTTGGCGGGCGCCGCCGCGGGCAGCACCAGGGCGAGCACGAAGCTCGCGATAAGCAGGTTCCTTGTGCGTCTCATGTCTGCAATTGAACACACCCGCAGGGCAGATGTAGCGGTGTGACTATTTCTCTATCCCCCGGCAAGTTCCTGCGCGGCCCCCGCGATCTGCTCGGGATCTCCCTGCGATGGTATCCATGGGAGACGCAGGGGATCGCCCTCGTAGCGGGGGATCACGTGGATGTGGAAGTGGAAGACCGTCTGCCAGGCCGCGGCCCCGCAGGAGTTG
The DNA here is from genome assembly GCA_963697795.1 of uncultured Solirubrobacteraceae bacterium. GTDB lineage: Bacteria > Actinomycetota > Thermoleophilia > Solirubrobacterales > Solirubrobacteraceae > Palsa-744. Next base: position 660,965 of record OY969097.1, read on the forward strand.
ATCAGGTTCACGCCCTCCGCGCCGAGTCGCTCGCGCATGCTCGCAGCCAGGCGCTGCGCCGCAAGGGCACTCGCCGCGAGGTCCTCGGGGGCGATCTCGGTCAGGTCGCGGGCGTGCTCGCGTGGGATCACGAGGGCGTGCCCGCGGGTCGCCGGGGCGATGTCCATGATGGCGATCGTCCGCTCGTCCTCCTGCACGATCCGCGCCGGCAGCTCACCGGCGACGATCTTGCAGAAGATGCAGTCGGGATCGGCCACGAGGGGACGATCTTAGGTCAAAGCGCTTCCCTCGCGGTGTCCTCCCGGCGCCGGCGCAACACCTCGTGCGCATGTTCAAGAGCCTGCTCGGGGCTGTCCAGCTCGCCCGCATAGCGGGCCTGTGCGATCTCCTCCAGCAGCTCCCCGAGCACGGGTCCCTCCGCGATGCCGAGCTCCTCCGCCAAGCGGTCCCCCCGCAGCAGCGGCTCGGGCCGGCCCTGTGCCCGCCACGCAAGCGCGTCCCCGAGCATCTCCCGAGCCAGGTGGAGGTGAGCCGCGACCGCCTTCTCCGAGCCCGCTCCCAGCGTGGCCAGACGATCCGCCATCGAGAGCACCGTGACGTCGACCTCGACGGGCTCGCAGGCCTTCAGGTAGCCGTAGACGGTGCGGCGGTCGAGCGGCTGGGGCCGATGGACGAGGAAGCCCAGGCGAAGGTGGTTGCGCACCAGCGCCGCGACGTGGGCGCGCAGCCGCTCGCTCGTCCTCAGCCTCGTCAGGATCTCCCTGGCCAGATCGCCGCCCTGACGATCGTGGCCCATGAAGGTGACCCTCCCGTCCGCCCCCACGGCGCGGGTCTGGGGCTTGGCGATGTCGTGCAGCAGGGCCCCCCAGCGAAGCGCCTCGCCCCGGCTCATCTGGTCGGCCAGCGGCTCGGCCAGCAGCCGCCCCACCTCCAGGCGGTGCTCCCCCAGCTCCGCGAACGACCCCTCCGGCGTGTCCGAGGCCGGCGTCAGCTCGACGGCGCGCTCCAGCACCTGCAGCGTGTGCTCGTGGACGTCAGCGTGGTGGTAGCGGCTCTGCTCGACGCCGCGCAGGGCCCCCAGCTCTGGCAGCACGACCGCTGCCGCGCCCACCTGCTCGGTCAGCTCGATGCCGCGCCTGGCGGCCGGTGTCGCGAGGGTCCGCCGCAGCTCCACGAAGATCCGCTCGCCGGAGACGCGGGCCAGATCCGGCGCGTGGCTGCTCGCTTCCCTGAGGGTCTGCGGGTCGGGCTCGACGCCCAACTCGACGGCGATCCTGACCAGCCGCAGCACCCGCAGCGGGTCCAGCGAGAAGGAGCTGGGGCCGGCTGCCCGCAGACGACCTGCACGCAGGTCCTCGCGCCCGCCGAGGGGGTCGATCGGCTCGCCGCCGCCCAGCGGCCGGGCGATCGCGTTGACGGTGAAGTCCCGCAGCGACAGGTCCTCCTCCAGGCTCGCTCCGCGCAGGGCCTCCACGTCGACCTGCCAGCTGCCGTCGCGGGCGCTGACCCGCCAGGAGCCGAACTCCTCCGAGAGGGGAAAGCAGGCGGCCCGCCCGGCGGCCTTCGCGACGGCTTTCGCGGCCTGCGCCGTGTCGCCCGCTACGACGATGTCGTAGTCGGACGTCTGCCGGCCCAGCAGCTCGTCCCGGACGGCGCCACCGACGAGCCACGCCCGCTCGCCCGCCAGGGCGCGGCAGGCAGCTTCCAGGCCTTCGCTCACGGTCCTTCTCCGGTGTTCGCTCCGTCGCGGTGGTAGACGCGCGGCACCCGCTGCGTGAGGCCGCAGCTGACCTCATAGTTGATCGTGCCGAGCCGCTTCGCGATTTCCTCGGCGGTGATCCGCTCGCCGGCCTGGATGCCGATCAACACCGCCCGCGCGCCGAGTGCCTCCCGACCCGCGTCGGGTCCGAGGTCGGCCGTGACGGAGTCCATGCTGACCGTACCCACGAGCGGATGGCGCCTGCCGCCGATCAGGACCTCGGCGTTGTTGGACAGGGCCCGCCGCCAGCCGTCGCCGTAGCCGACCGGTATGACGGCCAGCCAGGTGTCGCGCTCGGCCACGAACCGCCGCCCGTACCCGCTGCTCTCGCCGGCCCTGCAGAGCTTCACCTCCGCCACGTAGGAGATCAGCTCCAGCGCCGGCTCCAGGCCCCTTTCGGCCGGGTCCACGCCGAAGGGGTCCATGCCGTAGATCGCGATGCCGCAGCGCACCATGTCGAAGTGGGCGCCCGCCTCTCGCAGCAGCGCAGCGCTGTTGGCGGCGTGCACGATCAGCCCGGGCCGGCCCTCCTTGACACGCCGGGCCCAGGCCGTGAATGCGCTCAGCTGCTCTGCGAAGAAGCCGCCGTCGTCGAGTTCGTCGGCTGTCGCGAAGTGCGTCATGGCGCCGACCGGCTCGACTCCCGGCATGGCCTCGGCGGCCTGCAGGACCCGTGTCGCCTCGTCCGGGTCGCGCGTGCCCAGGCGTCCCATGCCGGAGTCGTACTTGACGTGGACACGACCGCCGCCGGCCGCCGCGACGGCCTCCAGAAAGGGCTCGTTCCAGACGACGACCTCTCCCCCAGCCGCCAGCGTCTGCTGCAGTTCCTCGGCTGTCAGAGCCCCCATCACGAGCACGGGCACGTCGCTCAGGCCGGCGTCCCGCAGCTCGGCCAGCTCGCGGGCGCTGACGACGGCCAGGCGCGTGGCCCCGCCTGCCAGCGCGGCGCGGGCGCTCTGCACGGCGCCGTGGCCGTAGCCGTCGGCCTTCACGACCGCGCACAGCGTCGTGCCGGGCGCGGCCTGGGCGGCCAGCCGTGCGCAGTTGCGCTCGATCGCAGACACGTTCACGCGCGCCTGGACGCGCTCGCGCAGCGGCTCCTCCTGCTGCTCGGGAGGAGACTCAGGCATGCTCGGGCTCCCGGCAGCGGGGCAGTGCTGCGATCACGTCGGTGGCCACGACCGCGTCGGGGGAGCCGACCTCACAGGCCGCGCGCCGTCCCGCGCGCGCGTGCAGTTGCACCCCTGCCGCCGCCGCTTGCAACGCGTCCAGGCCCTGGGCGAGCAGCGTCGCCACGACCCCGCTGAGGACGTCGCCCGTGCCGGCCGTGGCAAGCCCGGGACTGCCCCCCCGGGATACGGCGACGAGCCCGTCGGGCCGGGCCACGAGCGTGTCGTCGCCCTTCAGCGCGACGACGGCGCCGGCCAGGGCAGCGGCCTCGCGGACGTGGCGCAGGCGCTCCCGCTCGACCTCGGCGCTGTCGATGCCGAGCAGCCTGCCCAGCTCCCCCGCGTGGGGGGTCAGGACGGTCGGATGGCTCCTGTCCGCAAGCTCTTCCAGGCGGCCCGCGTACGCGCCCAGGCCGTCGGCGTCGAGCACCAGCGCCACCGGCGCCCGAGCGGCGAGACTTCGCGCGAAGCGCCCTGCCGCGTCGCTGCGACCGAGCCCCGGCCCGAGCGCGAGCGCTCCTCCCCTGGCCAGGGCCTCCAGCACGTCGGGCACGGCCTCCTCGGCCAGGGTGCCTTCCCCTTCGGCGAGCCCCCGCGTCATCAGCTCGGGCGTGCCCGAGGAGGCGACGATCGCCTGCAGGGCCGCGGGGAGGATCGCCGTGACGTAGCCGGCGCCGGCCCGCATGGCTGCCCGGGCGGCCATCGTCGGCGCTCCCGTCAGACCCGGTGAGCCGCCCGCGACCAGGACGTGCCCGGAGCGGAACTTGGTCGACGCGGCGTCGCGGCGGGACAGCAGCGCCAGTACGGAGTCCTCGATCAGGCCGACCACGGCAGTCTGCGGGGCGCCGCGGGGAATCCCGATGTCGGCCACCTCGACTGTGCCCGCGTGCACCTTGCCGGGCCTGATCCACAGGCCCGGCTTGGCGGCGTGGAAAGTGATCGTGCGGACGGCGTAGACCGCCGTGGAGGCGACCGTGCCGGTCGAGGCGTCGACGCCGCTCGGCACGTCGACCGCCACGACGGGGCAACCGGCCTCGCCGAGGGCGAGGATGGCCTGTCCGACCTCGCCGCGGGGCTCGCCCGCGAAGCCCGTCCCCAGCAGGGCGTCCACGGCGATCGCGGCGGCGGCCAGGGTCGAGGCGGCCGCTTCCAGCCCCAGCGGTTGCTCCCCGGGCAGGCGCTGCAGGTTGGCCAGGGCGTCCCCGCGCAGCTCGCCCGGGTCGCCCGCCAGCAGCACGTCGACGTGGCGCCCGGCGCGGCGCAGCAGGCGCGCCACGACCAGCCCGTCGCCGCCGTTGTTGCCCTTGCCGCAGAGGACCGCCACGGGTCCATCGGGGGCCAGCTCCTCGACGGCCCGGGCGACTGCTTCGCCGGCCCGCTCCATCAGCGCCAGGCCCTCCACGCCTCGATCCTCGATCGCCCAGCGGTCGACGGCCCGCATCGTCTCGGCGTCGGGCAGCGGTGTCAGCCAGTCGGGCAGTCCTGCCACAAGGCGATGCTAGATGGTGAGAGCCCGGCCCTACTCGACGGTGACTGTCTTGGCCAGGTTGCGGGGCTGGTCGACGTTGAGGTCGCGCCGGCGGGCGATCCTGTAGGCCAGCAGCTGCAGCGGCACGACGGCCAGGATCGGCTGCAGCATCCAGTCCAGCGCAGGCACGAAGATGGTCGCCTCTGCATGGTTCCCGATCGTCTCGTTGCCGGCTGTCGCGACGGCGATGACGTGGGCGCCGCGGGCGCGGACCTCCTGCATGTTGGAGGCCACCTTCTCCAGCACGGGCGAGTCCGTCGCCACGCACACGACGGGCGTCGAGTCGTCCAGCAGGGCGATCGGGCCGTGCTTCATCTCCCCGGCCGCGTAGGCGTCGGTGGCGATGTAGGAGATCTCCTTGAGCTTCAGGGCTCCCTCCAGCGCGACGGGCAGCCCGGCGTGGCGCCCGATGTAGAGGAAGAACTCGCTCTGCCAGTAGTCCTCGACGATCTGGGCGATCTGCTCCTCGGCTGACTCCAGCACCTCGTCGATGCAGTGCGGGAGGCGCTTGACGTCGGCGACGAGGGCGGCCAGGCGCTCGGGTCCCAGCTCGCCGCGCAGCTCGGCCAGGCGCAGGCCCAGCAGGTACATGGCGACGACCTGACAGGTGAAGGTCTTGGTCGCGGCGACGCCGATCTCCATGCCGGCGCGGGTGAAGATGACGCCGTCGGCGTCGCGCGTGGCCTGCGAGCCCATCACGTTGGTGACGGCCAGCACGCGGGCGCCACGCTCACGGGCCAGGCGCATCGCGGCCAGCGTGTCGGCCGTCTCTCCGGATTGGGAGATGCCGATGACGAGGTCGGTCGGGTTGACGACGGGGTTGCGGTAGCGGTACTCGGAGGCGATGTCCATCTCAACGGGCAGCCGCGCCCACTCTTCGATCGCGTAGCGGCCGATCAGCCCGGCGTGGTAGGAGGTCCCGCAGGCGACGACGACGATGCGCGTCACACCCTCCAGCAGCCGCTCGTCCAGGGCGCCCTCCTCCTGCAGGTCGACGCCGTCGCCGCGGGCGGTGCGGTCGGCGATGGCGTCGGCCACGGCGTCTGCCTGTTCGTGGATCTCCTTGAGCATGAAGGTCTCATAGCCGGCCTTCTCGGCCGTCGCCTCGTCCCAGTCGACGAGCTCCTCGCCGCGCTGCACGGGCTCGCCCTGGGCCGTGGAGATCTGGACTCCCTCGGGTCGCAGCACTGCTATCTCGCCGTCTTCCAGGTACTGGATGCGACGGGTCTCGGCCAGGAAGCCGGGGATGGCGGAGGCGATGAACTGCTCCCCCTCCCCGCGCCCCAAGATCAGCGGGCACTCCTTGCGCGCCCCCACCAGCACGTCGGGCTCGTCCAGGCTCATCGCCACGAACGCGTAGTGGCCCTCGAGCTCCGCGTAGCCGGCCCGCACGGCCGCGAGCAGGTCGCCGTCGTAGTGCTCGGCGATCAGGTGCGCGATCACCTCCGCGTCGGTCTCGGAGGTGAAGACGCTGCCGCTGCCCTGCAGGCGCTCCTTCAGGGCCACGTAGTTCTCGACGATGCCGTTGACGACGACGTGGATGCGCTCGCCGGTGTCGAAGTGCGGGTGCGCGTTCTCCTCGCTGACGCGCCCGTGGGTCGCCCAGCGGGTGTGCCCTATGCCCGTCGTCGCGAGGCGCTCGGCCAGCGCCACGCCGCCCGAGCCCGCGTCGAGCTTCTCTCGCAGGGCGGCCAGGTTGCCGACGGCGCGGACCGCCTCGACGTGGTCGTTGGCGATGACGGAGATGCCGGCGGAGTCATATCCCCGGTACTCCAGCCGGCTCAGGCCGTCCAGCAGCAGGTCCCGCGCAGGACGGCTGCCGACGTAGCCAACGATGCCGCACACCCGCTCGAAGATACCAAGGGCGCCTGCGATGACCCGGTCGGTCTACGCCACTCCCAGCTCGGCTTCGACCAGCGCGGCGATGCGGGCGCAGATCTCCTCCGCCTCCGCCTCGCTGGGCGCCTCCGCCATCACGCGCACGAGCGGCTCCGTCCCGCTCGGGCGCAGCAGCACGCGCCCCCGCCCGGCCAGCTCCGCTTCGGCCAGCTCGACGGCCTCCTGCACGGCCTCGGCGTGGGCGACGGCATCGCGGTCGCGGACCCTGACGTTGACGAGCCGCTGCGGCAGGCGGCTCATGACTCGCCGCTGCGCCAGCGGGGCGCCGGCCAACGCCTCCAGCGTCAGCAGGGCCCCGGCGATGCCGTCCCCGGTGCTGTTGAAGCCCATCTCGATCAGGTGCCCGGACTGCTCGCCGCCCAGCGTCAGGCCCTTCGCCCGCAGCTCCTCCAGGACGTAGCGGTCGCCGACGGCCGTGACGTGGACGTCGACGCCCTCCCGCCGCATGGCCGTGTGAAAGCCGTAGTTGGTCATCACGGTCACGACGACGCCGTTGCCGGGCAGCCGGCCGCTGTCGCGCAGGTGCAGGGCGGCCAGCGCCATCAGCTCGTCGCCGTCGACGACATCGCCCGAGGAGTCGACCGCCAGGACGCGGTCGCCGTCGCCGTCGAAGGCGAAGCCGATCGAGTGCCCGCCGGACCGGACGGCTTCGCCGAGCGCCGCCACGTGGGTGGAGCCGCAGGCCTCGTTGATGTTGCGCCCGTCCGGCTCGCAGGCGAGCGCCGTCACGTTCGCCCCGAGCCGCCTGAAGATCTCCGGGCCGACGCGGTAGGTGGCGCCGTTGGCGCAGTCCAGCGCGACGTCCAGCCCGCTCAGGTCGAGCGCCGCGAAGCGGGTCTGCAGCTCGCGCAGGTAGTCCTCGCCGGCGCCGTGCAGCTCGCGCACCCGGCCGATCTCGGTGCCTGCTGGGACGGGCTCCTCCAGGGCCTGCTCGATCTGCAGCTCCAGCCCGTCGGAGAGCTTGTAGCCGTCGCCCGCGAAGAACTTGATGCCGTTGTCGCGGTAGGGGTTGTGGGAGGCTGACAGGACGACCGCCATGTCGAGCTCGTGGCGGGCAAGCAGCAGGGGCGCCGCGGGTGTCGGCAGGACGCCGCCCAGCAGAGCTTCCCCGCCCGCCGAGCTGACGCCCGCGGCGACGGCGGCCTGCAGCATCTCGCCGGACTCGCGGGTGTCCCTGACGATCAGCACGCGTGGGCGCTCGCGTCCGCTGCGCAAGGTCGCTGCCCGGGCCAGCTTCAACGCCAGCTCGGCGGTCAGGAAGTCGCCCGCGACACCGCGGACGCCATCGGTCCCGAACAGCTTCCGGGCCATGCTCGCTCCCCCCTGGTGGTCGGGCCTCAGCGCTTGGAGAACTGCGGACGCTTGCGCGCCTTCTTCAGGCCGGCCTTCTTGCGCTCCTTGGCGCGCGAGTCACGCGTCAGGAACCCGCGGCGCTTGAGCTCGCCGCGCAGGTTGGGGTCGGCCTCGAGGAGGGCACGGGAGACGCCGTGACGCAGGGCGCCGGCCTGGGCGGAGATGCCGCCGCCGTGCAGGCGCGCGACGACGTCCATGCGGTCCTCGTAGCCGACGGTCTCCAGCGGCTGGCGGATGTTGCGCTGCAGCGTCACGCGGGGGAAGTGCTCCTCCAGAGCCCTGCCGTTGACCAGGTAGGTGCCGGTGCCGGGACGCAGCGTCACACGGGCGATCGCCGTCTTGCGCTTGCCCGTGGCCCGGTAGCGGGCGCCCGAGGCGAGGTCGATGGCGGCTGTGGCGATCGGCTCGGGCAGGACCTCGTCGGGCTCCTCCTCGGAGGGCGCCTCGGCCTCCTGCGCCTCCTCCTCGATCGCGTAGGGGTCGACGTACTCCTCGGCCTCGACGCGACCGAGCGGGTCGACGCCCTCGGGGACGATGTCGACTTCGAGGTGGGCGCCCGGCACCGCGGGCTTCTCGCGGGGCTTCTCGTCCTCTTCCTCCTCGCTCTCGGCCAGCTCGACGGCCTTGGCGTCGTCGGCCTCCTGAGCTGCCTCCAGGGCCGCGTCCTCGGCGGAGCCTGCGATCTCCTGTGCCTCGGCGGTGGGCACCGCGTGCCCCTCGCCGGCGGGTGTCGCCCGCGGCTGCTCCGGAGCCTCCGTGCCCGTTGCGCTCTCGGCGGCCTCCTGGGCCGCCTCCAGGGCCGCGTCCTCGGCGGAGCCCGCTATCTCGGCAGCCTCCTCGCTGGGGACGGCGTGCTGGGGCTCCTCGTGCTCGTCTGCCATCAGACCTCTATCTCGAACGGTGTGGGCTTCTGGGCCACGTGCGGGTGCTCGGGCCCTGCATAGATCTTCAGCTTGGTCAGCTGCTTGCGGGCCAGCCTGTTGCGGGGCATCATCCCTTTGACGGCCAGGCGGATGATCTCCTCGGGGCGGCGGTCCTGCATCTCCTGGAAGGTGCGCGAGCGCAGCCCTCCCGGGTAGCCGGAGTGGCGGTAGTAGCGCTTGTCCTGGCGCTTGTTGCCGCTGACGTGGATCTTCTCGGCGTTGACGACCACGACGAAGTCGCCCGTGTCGATGTGGGGCGTGTACTCGGGCTTGCGCTTGCCGCGCAGCATGTCGGCCAGCTGCGTCGCCAGGCGTCCGAGTGTCTGGCCGTTGGCGTCCACGAGCAGCCAGTTGCGCTCGCGGTCGGTCGGCTTGGCTACGTATGTCTTCGCTGAGGGTGCCATGGCGTGAAAAAGGCCACGCGAGAGCGCGCGGCGAAGGCGACATGATAACGACTCGCGCGACACGCGCCCTCCCGGCACCTCGCAGACGCGGCCAGAGCGCCTCTCAGGCGGTCCTGGAGGTGACGAGCACCTGCGCGCCGCGGGCCGGGACCATCGTCACGTTGCGGTGGCGGGCAGGCTCGGGCCGTTGCTCGACCGCCGCCATGTCGGTGCGCCGCACGACGGCCCGCAGCACGACCCGCTGCTCGGCCATGGCCAGCGTCGCGCCCAGGCAGCGGCGGATTCCCCCACCGAAGGGCACCCACGTGTAGGTGCCGGGCTTGACACCCAGGAAGCGCTCGGGCAGGAAGGAAAAGGGCCGCGGGTAGAGATCCTCGCGGTGGTGCAGCAGCAGGATGCTGACGAGTACGGGGGTCCCTGCCGGCAGCACCCACAGCCCGAGCCGCCAGGGCACGCCCACACGACGCCCGATCACGGGGATCACGGGGCGCGAGCGCATCGTCTCGTCGATCGTCGCCTCCAGGTACTCCTCTCCGTCGCCGCAGCGGACCTCCTCACGCAGGCGTTCGTAGGCGCCGGGGTTGCGCACGAGCCGCTCGAAGGTCCAGGCGAGCGAGTGGGCCGTAGTGTCGTGGCCCGCCAGCACGAGCGTCAGCAGCTCGTCGCGCAGTTCCTGGTCGTCCATCGGCCTGCCGTCGTCGTCGTGTGCCCGCAGCAGCAGCGACAGGACGTCGTTGCGCTCCTGAGCGTCCCCGGCGCGGCGGCGGGCGGCTATGGCCGCATAGACGGGACGTTCGAGGCTCTCGACGAAGCGCTTGGCCAGCCCGATCGGCTCGGGGCGTCCGAGGTTCAGGAGTTGCAGCGCCTGGGCCGTGGGCAGCGAGGATCGCTTGACGGCCTTGCGGATCTCCGCCCGCAGCTCCCCCTCCGGCGTCCCCGGCTCGGCCACGCCCTCCACTCCGAATATCCCCGCCATGATCACGTCGAGGGTGATCGCCTGCATGGCGGGGGCCAGCGCAAAGGGCTGACCCAGCGGCCAGCGATCGATCTCGCGCTCCGCCGCCTCGGCGATCAGGGCCGTGTAGCGCTCGACGGCCTCGCCGTGGAACGGCGGCAGAAGCAGCTTGCGCTGACGCATGTGGTCCGGGCCGAGCAGCGTCAGCACCGAGCTGGGGCCCACGATCGGCCGCAGCGGCGACTCGCCCGTCAGCGACGGCGCCAACTCCGCGGGGGCGGTCATCAGCGAGCGCAGGTGGTCGGGATGACTGGTCACGACGGCCTCCTCGGGGATCGCCCCCCAGGCCCTGAAGACGTCGCCGTGCCGGGCGCCGGCCGTGAACATGAAGCGCGACTGCCGAACGTTCAGGCGCAGCGCCTGCAGTCCGCGCGGCATCCGCACCCGGGGCGGCATCCGCACGTCCGCCGGGCCATCGCCGAGCGGGCCGGCCTCCGAGGGAGCTGCCTCGCCGAGCATCGCCGCCGAGACCGTCGGACGCTCCTGTCGCCGTAACTGCAAGTCGGGCGCTGCCAGGGATGTGGACACTGCTGCCTCCGCTCTGGACGACGACCTTATTGAACGAGAGTATAACAGCGATAGGTCGCCGCGTGGCGCCCGTAGACTCTGCTCGCGTGGCCAGTACGCGCATCCGCCTGCCCGTCGATGCCCGCCGCGAGCAGCTGCTCGAGGCCGGGGTGGCGCTGTTCGCGACGCGCTCCTGGGAGGAGGTCTCGATCGATGAGATCGCTGCCAACGCGGGCGTCTCGCGCGGCCTGCTCTACCACTACTTCGCGGGCAAGCGCGAGTACTACGTCGCCAGCATCGAGCATGCCGCGTTGTGCCTGGCCGAGCTGGAGCCCGACCGGGGCCTGCCCCCCGAGCAGCAGCTCCGGGTCGGGCTTGAGCGTCTGTTCCAGAGCATCGAGCGCCGCCCGCATCTGCACGCGGCGCTGCGCCGTGTCGCGCCAGCCGACGAGGAGGTCGCGGCGATCGTCGAGCGCGACCGCGAAGCGTTCGCCGAGCTGGTGCTGGCGGGGGTGCCTGGTGGCGAGCGCTCCCCTCTCGCCCGGGCCACGGCGAGGGCCTGGCTGGGATCGGTCCAGGCGGCCGCCCTGCACTGGCTGGAACACCGAGACGTGCCGGCGTCGGAGCTGATCGAAGTGCTCGCCCACGGCCTGACGGGCTCGATGCTGGCCGCGGCCGCCCTGGACCCGACGATCGAGCTGCCAGCGATACCCGAGAACCTGGTGCCCAAACCGCTGGCGCCGCGGGCGGGCCATTGAACGCTTCCGTTCAGGCCCAGACGCGAGACAAGCTCTGGCTTACTCCCACTCGATCGTGCCGGGCGGCTTCGAGGTGATGTCCAGCACGACCCGGTTGACCTCGCGCAGCTCGTTGATCATGCGCGAGGCGATCGTCTCCAGCAGGTCGTAGGGCAGGCGCGCCCAGTCGGCCGTCATGGCGTCGTCGCTGGTGACGGCGCGCACGACGACGACGTAGCCGTAGGTGCGCTCGTCCCCCTGCACGCCGACGGTGCGGACGTCCGGGAGCACGCAGAAGGACTGCCACAGCTCGCGATAGAGGCCGGCCCTGCGGATCTCCTCCTGCAGGATGTGGTCGGCCTCGCGCAGGACGTCCAGGCGCTCGCGCGTGGCTTCCCCGCCGACGACCCGGATCGCCAGGCCGGGGCCGGGGAAGGGCTGGCGCCAGACCAGGCGCTCGGGCAGCCCCAGCTCCGCGCCGACCGCCCTGACCTCGTCCTTGAAGAGGGCCCGCAGCGGCTCGACGAGCTCGAACTGGAGGTCGTCGGGTAGCCCGCCGACGTTGTGGTGGGACTTGATCGTGGCCGCCCCGGTGCCGCCGCCGGACTCGATGACGTCCGAGTAGAGGGTGCCCTGGACGAGGAAGCGGGCCTCATCATCGCCCGGGTGTGCGGGATCGGACCCCGCCAGCTTGGCCGCCTCCTCCTCGAAGACCCTGATGAACTCGGCGCCGATCGCCTTGCGCTTGGCCTCCGGCTCGGTGACGCCGCGGAGCTTCGCCAGGAAGCGCTCCTCCGCGTCGACGGCCACGAGCGGGACCTTGAAGGTGTCGCGGAAGGTCTGGATGACCTGCTCGCCCTCGTCCTTTCGCATCAGGCCGTGATCGACGAAGACGCAGGTCAGCTGATCGCCGACCGCCCTGTGCACGAGCAGGGCCGCCACCGAGGAGTCGACGCCGCCGGAGAGGCCGCAGATGACCTTGCCCTCCCCGACCTGTGCGCGGATGCGGGCGATCTGCTCCTCGACGATCGAGGCGGCCGACCAGGTCGCCTCGCACTGGCATATGTCGGTCAGGAAGGCCTTGAGGATCTGCTCGCCGTAGGGGGTGTGAACGACCTCCGGATGAAACTGGATCCCGTAGATGCCGCGCTCGACGTCCTCCACGGCCGCGACGGGGGAGGCTGTCGATGAGGCCAGCGCTGTGAAGCCCGGCGGCGCCTCGTAGACCGTGTCGCGGTGGGACATCCAGCAGGTCTGTTCGCGGGGAAGGCCTTTCAGGAGCCTGCCGTGCTCTGAGACGAGCAGGTCGGAGCGTCCGAACTCACCCACCTCGGCCTGCTCGACGCGCCCGCCGAGCGTGTGCACGAGCAGCTGCATGCCGTAGCAGATGCCCATCACCGGGACGCCCAGGTTCAGCAGCTCGGGGTCCAGGGCGGGAGCACCGTCCGCGTAGACCGAGGCGGGGCCGCCGGAGAGGATGATCCCCCGCGGTTTGCGGGCCCTGACCTCCTCGACGCCGACGTGGTGGGGCAGCAGCTCGCTGAACACGCCGCAGTCGCGCACGCGCCTTGCGATCAGCTGCGAGTACTGCCCTCCGTAGTCCAGGACCACGATCTCCTGCACCGCGTTGGGGGCAGGCGCGATCCGCTGCCGCTCGACCTCCGGCTCGGGGGCCGTGACGGCGGGGCTAGTCATTGACGAGCGCCGCCACCTTCCCGTTGGTGGCGCCCATGCCGACCTGCTGGTCGCGCTGCAGCGCCTTGCCCTCCGTCTGCAGGGACGGGGCGACGACGACCTCGGCGCGGTTGAACTCGGCCAGATCCTTGTGGCCGCAGGTCGCCATCGACGTGCGCAGGCCGCCGAACAGGTTGAAGGTGCCGTCGTTCTCGCGGGCAGGGCCGACCAGGATCTCCTCGAGGGTCCCGTTCTGCGCCGTCGCCACGCGTGCGCCACGGGGCAGGGTCGGGTGGAACGTCGCCATGCCCCAGTGGAAGCCCCGTCCGGGGGCTTCGTAGGCGCGGGCCAGCGGCGAGCCGATCATGACCGCGTCCGCGCCCAGCGCGATCGCCTTGGAGACGTCGCCGCCGTTGCGCATGCCGCCGTCGGCGATGACCTGACAGTACTCGCCCGTCTCCAGCATGTGCGTGGAGCGGGCGTGGGCCACGTCCGCGATGGCCGTGGCCTGCGGCACGCCGATGCCGAGCACGCCGCGTGTCGTGCAGGCCGCGCCCGGCCCGACGCCGACCAGCACGCCCGCCGCGCCCGTGCGCATCAGGTGCAGGCCCGTGTGGTAGGAGGCACAGCCGCCGACGACGCACGGCACGTCGAGGCTGGGGATGAACTCCTTCAGGTTCAGCGGCTCGGAGACGGTCGAGACGTGCTCGCCGGAGACGACCGTGCCCTGGATGACCAGCACATCGAGGCCGGCCTCGAGCGCCAGCTCGTGGTACTGCAGAACCCGCTGAGGGGTCAGGGACGCCGCCACGACGACTTTCTGCTCCTTGATCTCGCGGATGCGCTGCGCGATCAGCTCGGGCTTGATGGGCTCCCGGTAGATGTCCTGCATCTCCCGCGTGGCCAGCTCCTTGGGCAGCGAGGAGATGCGCTCAAGCTGCTCGTCCGCGTCCTCGTAGCGGGTGAAGATGCCCTCCAGGTTCAGGACGGCCAGGCCGCCCAGGCGGCCGACAATGCCCGCCGTCTCCGGGGAGACGACGCCGTCCATCGCGGAGGCCAGCATCGGCAGCTCGAACTGGTAGGGGCCGAGCTTCCAGGAGATGTCGATGTCGTCGGGATCGCGGGTGCGCCGTGAAGGAACTATCGCGATGTCGTCGAAGCCATAGGCTCGGCGACCTTTCTTGCCACGTCCGATCTCTATCTCCATCGTCGAATCCTCGCAGTCGGCACGGACGAAAAAACCCCGCTCTCGGCGGGGCCGGTTGCACCCGGGAACGGGGCTCGGAACGCCTGTCGGGCGGCGCAGGCCAAGTTGATCTGAGCATAGCAACGGGGGCGACGGGTCAGATCGCCTTGGGTATCCTCGACCTGCCATGAGCGAGGGGAGCGACAAGCGCTATCAGCCGCACGGCATCGAGGCGCGCAGACAGGCCGCCTGGGCCGAGCGCGACGTCTTCAGGACGCCGCCGCTCACCGACGATCGCCCCCACCTCTACATCAAGCCCTCGGCCCCCTTCACGTCGGGCAACGTCCACATCGGCCACGTCCGCTCCTACTCGATCGGCGACGCCTACGCGCGCTTCCGGCGCGCCCGCGGCGACGACGTCCTGTTCGCCTTCGGCTTCGACGCCTTCGGGCTGCCGGCGGAGCTGGGCGCCATCGCCGGCGGCGAGTCCCCGACGGACTGGGTCAACCGCTGCGCCACGCACATGCACAAGCAGCTCGACCGGCTCGGCTTCTCGTTTGACTGGGAGCGTTCCTTCGTCTCCTCCGACGCGCTCATGTACCGCTGGTCGCAGTGGCTGTTCCTGACGCTGCTGGAGAAGGGCCTCGTCTACAGGGGCACGGGCACTGTCGACTGGTGCGACCACTGCCACACGACCCTGGCCTCGATCCAGGTGGAGGCCGGCGGCACCTGCTGGCGCTGCCACAACCCCGTCCGCCTGATCGAGCTGCCGCAGTGGTACCTGAAGGTCAGCGCCTACATCGAGGAGAACGACGCCCGCCTTGCCGAGCGCGAGGCCAGCGGCATCTGGGACGAGGTGGCGCTGGCATCCCAGCACTACGTGCTCGGACGGGTCGACGGCGTGGAGCTGGAGCTGAAGGAGGCGGGCGGTGAGCGCGAGCTGACCGTCTTCACGCCCCACGCGCAGGAGATCGGGCAGGCCACCTTCGTGACGATGTCCGCACGGCACCCCGAGGCGGAGGCATGGGCCGGCGAGCCGGAGGTGATCGAGCAGCTCGAGCACATGCGCTCGGGCGGCTGGGAGCGCAGCGCCCGCGACCCCCACGCGATCCCGCTCCTGGACACACGGCGCAGGCTGATCGGGCCGAGCGGCCGGGAGCTGCCGCTGGTCATCTCCCCCGTCGTGGACGCGCGCTTCGGGGCGACTGTCGCGCTGGGCATCCCGGCCGCGGACCAGACCGACGAGACGATCGCGAAGCGACTGGGGCTGGCGGCGGAGGCGCAGGAGGAGACCGAGCGGACCGCCACACCTTCCGTCGTGCAGACGCGTCCCACGGTTCGCTACAAGGCCTTCGACTGGGTCGTCTCGCGCCAGCGCTCCTGGGGCACGCCGATCCCGATCGTCTACTGCGAGGGCTGCGGCACCGTTCCCGTCCCCCGTGAGCAGCTGCCGATCGTGCTGCCGCTGGACCTGCGCCCGACGGGCACGGGCAACCCCCTGGCCGAGGACGAGAGCTTCGTCCAGACGACCTGCCCGAGCTGCGGCGGACCCGCCCGGCGCGAGACGGACACCCTGGACTGCCACTTCGACGCGCTGTGGCTGTGGATTCCGGCCTGCGTGCCGGCCGAGCACCGCCAGGAGCCCCTGGAGCGGATCCTGGCGCTGCCGGACCTGCGCCACTGGCTGCCCTCCGAGCGCCTGGTGGCGGGATCGGACAGCGGCAACTTCGTGTTCGACCAGCGGACGGTCACGAAGGCCCTGCGCGACATCGGCCACCTCGACTTCCTGTCAGACGGCGAGCCCTTCGCGGGCTGCCTGTTTCACGAGATGGTCATAAGAGACGGGCGCAAGATGAGCAAGCATCTGGGCAACGTGGTCGACCCCGACGAGCTGGTGGAGCGCTACGGCGCCGACACGGTCCGCCTGGCCGTGCTGTTCGCCGCCCGCCCCCAGCGCTCCCTGAACTGGAGCGACTCGGCGGTGCTGCGCTGCCACCGCTTCCTGGGCCAGGTCTGGGACTACACCCAGACGCGCCTCGCCACGGCCGCCGTCGAGCCCGAGAGAGACACCTCCGAGCATCTGCGCCTGAAACTGGCGCAGTGGTGCGAGGCGGCGGTGGAGCGCACGACGGCCGACATGGAGAGCCTGGAGATGCACAGCGCCGTGCGCAACCTGATGCGCCTGTTCGACCGCGTCAAGGACTTCGAGAAGAGGGTGCTGGCACGCGAGCCGCAGCTGAGCCCGGCCAACCTGGAGGCGCTGCTGGGCGCCCTGGGCGTCCTCGTCCAGATGCTGGGCCCGTTCGTGCCACACATCAGCGAGGAGCTGTGGCTGGCGCTGGGCAACGAGGAGCATGCAACACAGACGCCTTGGCCCGGCGTATCCTCCACGGTGCCCGCATGAGCACACAGACCGCACAGAGCCCCACCAGGCAGCGGACGCGCTCGTGCGCGACCGAGCTCGTCTGCCATCGCTGCGACCACAGCTGGCCGCTGGAGGAGAACGTCTTCTCCTGTCCGGACTGCGGCAAGGGGCTGGACATCATCTACGACTACGAACTGGCGGCTCGCCACTTCGCGGAGGTGCCCAGCTCCGAGCGCCCCCAGAACATCTGGCACTTCGAGGAGCTGCTGCCGATCAAGGACGCCGGAGCGCAGGCGCGGGTCGGGCAGTACTCGGGCTACACGCCGCTGATCCGAGCCGACCGCCTGGGCGTAGAGCTCGGCATCGCCAACCTCTACCTGAAGGACGACTCCTCCCAGCGCCCCAGCTTCTCCTACAAGGACAGGGTCGTCTCGATGTCGATCGCACGACTGCTGGAGCAGGGCAAGAGCGAGATCGGCTGCGTCTCGACGGGCAACGTCGGCACGGCCGTGGCCTCGCTTGCCGCCAAGGCGGGCGTCAACGCCTACGTCTTCTACCCCAACCGCCTGGAGGACACGAAGGCGCGGGGCGTGATGGCGCTGGGCGCGAAGGTCTGCCAGGTCGAGGGCAACTACGACGAAGCCAACCGTCGCTGCCGGGAGGTCGCCGAAGCGACGGGCATGCACTTCGCCAACATCACCCTGCGACCCTTCTACGCAGAGGGCGCCAAGACCGCGGCTTTCGAGATCGTCGAGCAGCTCGGTTGGAAGGCGCCCGAGCACCTGCTCTCCCCCGCCGCCGGCGGCACGCTCTCCTCGCGCATGCACAAGGGCCTCGGCGAGCTGCAACTGCTGGGGCTGGCGGAGACGGATGGAACTCACATCCACATCGCCCAGCCGAGCGGCTGCAACCCGATCGCCAGCGCGATCCTGGCCGAGGAGGCCGAGGTCCACCCGGTCATGCCCGAGACGGCGGCGCACTCGCTGGCCATCGGCGCACCGGGCGACGGCTACCTGGTCATCGACGCCGTGCAAAAACGCGGCGGCACGGCCGCCTTCGCCTCCGACCCCGAGATCTTCGCCGGCATCGACCTGCTGGCGGCCACCGAGGGGATCCTGACGGAGCCGGCCGGCGGCACGACCATCGCGGTGCTGGAGAAGCTGGCGGCGGCGGGACGGTTCGGCGACGACGAGACAGTCGTCGTGATGATCACGGGCAACGGCATGAAGACGCTCGACGACCACCCGCCCAAGCCCTGGCCGGCCAAGGTCGACTGCGAGCGCGACGCGATGATGGCGGCGCTCGAGGAGCTCAGGAACACCGAAACCCTGATGGAAGCCGCACACCGCCAGCTTCAGGCCTAGACTGGTCGGGATGGAGGACATGGACGACTTCGACTTGGACCTGCGCCGCCGCGAAGAGCGGCGTGCCGTGGAGGAGGCCGGTGGCGGCGAGTCCGAGGGCTTCGAGCAGGCAGAGCAGGAACTGATCGACCACACCTCCCACGGGGACGAACACTCCCCCGCGCGGATCACGATGGACGCCGCCGCCGAGACGGAGGACTTCGGCGAAGAGTTCGGCGAGGCCGACGAGGAGATCGACCCCGACTGACAAGGCGCCCGGCCTGCCGTGGCGTGTCAGATCGTGAACAGGTTCGCCTTCGGTCCGGTCGGCAACCGGGCGGCCGGCGCTAGCATTCGAGCCCGTGGCGCCCCGACGTCGAGGCGCGACCCGGTGAGCACGCTGTCCGCGGGACAGTCCAGGGCGGACCGGCACACTCGAACTTCCACCGTGTGTCAGGGAGCCATGCCCGCTCATACCCACGAAGCCCCGAGCAAGACCAGATGAACAAGCCCCCAGCAAGGCTCGAGATGCGCCGCGAACGCACCGGCGAGAGCAGCGCCCTGTGGCTGTCGGGAGAGCTGGACATGGCCTACGCGGGCCAGCTGGAGACGGCGATCGGCGAACTCTGCGCGGACGGCTGCAGGCGCCTGGTCGTGGAGATGGCCGAGCTCGACTTCATGGACTCGACGGGGCTGCGCTCGCTGCTGGTGGGCCGGGAACTGTGCGAGGTCAACGGCTGCGAGCTGTTGATCGGCACCGTCAGCCCGCAGGTGGCGCGGCTGCTCGAAGTCTCCGGGGTCTCCGGGCAGATGGCCTGGCGCGAGCCCGAGCGCGCCGACAGCTGACCGGGCCTCTGCGCCGAAGCGCTCGCGGTGAGCTCTCCTATTCCGGGCCGACCTGCTCGATGAAGGCAGCCAGCTCGGCGATCTGGTCGGGGTGGGCGGAGAGGTCTGCCCGCTGCACTGCTCTGATCATGGGAGTCGCGTCGTAGCCGGCCATTGCGAATGCGCCCGGCCGGCGCAGTGCCCCCCGGATCAGGGCTTCGTCGATCAGGACCCGACGCCCGTCGGCGAGCTTCACGCGGTGGCCCGCCAGGCTCATGAAGCTCGGAGCGGCACGGCCGGCGCCCCCCGACAGGTGGCAGGCCGAGCAGCCGTCGGCGACGACCAGGCGGGCGCCCTTTTCGACCAGCACCTGCTCGTGGGTGAACGGTTCGGAGGCGTAGCCGGGAGCGGAGGAGCCGGACACCGTCGAGGTGCTGTGGCGGGCGGAGCCGCAGCCGGCCGCGAGCAGGGCCAGCAAGACCGGCGCGCAGGCTCTGAGGATCTGAATCGGTCGGCGGCTCATGTCGGTTCCGGGGTCGGCGCAGCGAGTCTATGGACGCGGTCCAGGTCCCGGACCCGCGGAACGCCTGCAAGCAGCGTGCCGCGGGACGCCGGGACCCGACCTCCCGTCGCGACTCAGGCCGTCCTGCGTCGGGAGGCCGCAAGCGCCGCGGCGCCGGCGATCAGCCCGAGCGCACCGACGATCAGGGCGGCGATCCCGAGGCCTTTGCTGGCCCCAGAGCTGCTCTGCTTCGCAGTCGTCGCCGCCGGTGTCGAAGCCGACTGGCCGGCGGGCGCCTGGCCGGCGGTGGGTCCGGCCTCGTCACCTGCCACGTCCTCGATCAACCCGCCCTTGGCCGTGATGTTGATGCGCGGAGCCGGATGTTCGGCTTCCAGCGAGGGGTCGATCCAGTGCACGACCTGGCCGTTGCTGTAGCTCTGGACCGTCCTGAATTCCAGCGCCTTGCCGGTGTCGTCGTCGGGGATGGCCAGGGACAGCGGGAAGTTGATGAACTGCCCGTTTTCGACCTTCCCGAGCGGTCCCGTCCAGGTCCAGACGATCTGCGAGACCTCCGTGTCGATCGTTTCGCCGTCTTCCTTGATCGGCGTCGCCAGCTTGGTTTCGATCACCTTCGTCGACCATCCGACCACGTTTTCGTAGTCGACGCCGACAAAGCCGGCGGGGAACAGCACGTCGACCTTGGTCACGTGCGCCCCTTCCTGCTCTCCGGGCACGCGCACGTCCAGCGTCGCAAAGGCGCCGGCCGGGATCGTGTTGGGGTGCAGACTGATGTGTGCGCTCGCGGCGGCCGGCACGGCGAGCATGCCGGCGGCCAGCAGCACCGCCACCTTCCTTGACTTCATGGGTCTTCCTCCTGGCTCGTTGTGAGCCGGCTGCGCGCCGAGCCCGATGGCATCGGCCGGCCGGCGGGGATCACCTGACGACGAGCCGAGGGGGCGGGGCGCGCCCGGCCAGCGAGCCGACCAGCAGACGGGACCTGCTGCTCGGAGGTCGGGCAGGCGGACGCCGGGGGATCGAACGGGCGCGCTCCCGGCGGGCCGGCGCAAGCACCCGCAGGAGCACAGCCTCGCCCGGATAGCGCCCGCAGGAGAGGACGAGCACCAGCAGGAGCACTGGCGCCAGCCAGACCAGGCCGGCTGCGGCGCCGGGGACGAGCAGGGCGAGGACGAGCAGGCCGGCCAGTCCGACGACAGCCGCCCCTCGCGGCTCGCACAGGGGTCGAGGGCTCATCCGATCGGCACCTTCACGACCCGTGTGTACTGTTCGAATTCCGAGACCCTGTCGATGATTTCGACGTCCCAGGTGCCTCCCGGGCTGAGCACTGCCGAGCTCAGCACGTAGTGGCCCGGGCCCGCCAGGTTGGCGTGCAGTTGCAGCGGCCCGATCCCCTTGGCGGGCAGCTTGGCGGTCGCCGTCAGTTCCTTGGTCGCCGTGAACTGGGTCCCGTTGCGGGCGTTGATCAGGTACAGGTGGATCGTGTTGAGGCCCACCTTGGCCGGTTCCACCGTCATCTCCAGCTCGGCGGGCCCGAGCGTCGTGTTGGTGGAGAAGGGACCGCTGGCCGTGTCGATCGGCGGCGCGTAGCTGATGAGTGCGGCCGTCACGCCGAAGACGGCCAGCATCGTCAGCAGCTCGGTGCGCATCGTCCGCCGAGCCAGCAGGCCCGCCGTCCCGGTCGTGAGACCCGCGCCGGCCAGCCTCCGCAGAGCGGGGATGACCCGACCGCGGTTGACCCAGCCGAGCCCGATCAGCACCAGCAGCAGGAGCGTCTTGGCGATGATCATGGCGCCATAGGTCGTGTGCAGCAGGGCGTGGACCGTGCGCACGTCTATGTAGGCCTGGACGACACCCGTGACGGCTACGGCGATCACACAGGCCAGGGCCAGCGGCGAGAAGCGGCTCAGCACCCCCAGCAGCAGCGCCGTGCGGTCGGGACCGTCAAGCTCGCGGGTGCCTCGCGGCACGGCCGCCAGCAGCAGGACGATCCCTCCCACCCACACGCTCGCCGCCAGCACGTGGATCGCGTCGGAGGGGAAGAACACCGCCACGGGGCTCTCGATGCTCGCGTGCCCCGCCAGGGCGGGGGTAACGACGAGGTAGGCGCAGCCCAGGAGCAGCAGCGAGACGATCGCCCTCGGCGGCTCGGCCACGAGCGGGGCGCCCGCCTCGGAGGGCCGGCCCGCCGGCAGCAGCCGCCGCGAGCGAGTAGCGAGCCCCAGCAGCCCTGCCAGCAGCAGCCAGTCGAGCGCCCGCCCGCTCCACACCTCCCCGAAGCGGCTTTCCAGGGTGTTTTCGAGGACCGAGGATTTCAGCGAGCTCCACAGCGACACGCCGGCGGCGCTGGCGCCCTGCAGCAGCACGCCGAGCAGGCTGATGAGGAAGCCCAGCACGGCGGCGAGCGCCAGCAGGCGCCCTGCCCTGGAGGCGAAGGCCCGGGCAGCGGCGCGACGGCGCTCCTCCTCCCCCGCCGACGCCGCCAGGGCCGGACGCCAGGCGATCAGCACCAGCGCCAGCCCGCCGACCATCGTGGCGATCGTCAGGTAGTCCAGCCCCCGCACGATGCCGAACGCCACCTCGGTGACCTTGCCGCTCTTGTTGCGACCGATCAGCCCCGCGACGGTGAACTTCGGGGCCGCCCCTGCGTGGCCGATGTTGAAGACCAGGCCGCCGTAGACGATGTGGGTGTCGGCGGAGATGACCCTGTAGGTGGCCGTGTAGGTCCCGTCGGGAAGGTGCGGCTTCAAGCCCACCCCCATCCAGTGCTCGTTGCCGTCGGGATGGCTGACGCTGAGGTTGTCGACCTCGTTGCCCTGGCCGTCGTAGACGCGTACGGCCCCCAGTGTTCCGCCCACGTTCTGGTTGAACTTGAAGATCACCTCCTGGGGCTGGACGGCGAGCGTCGTCCCCGATTCGGGCGATGTGCCGAGCAGCTGGGCATGGGCGAAGGCAGCGGGAGCCCCCGACAGCAGCGCAGCACAGGCGAGCAGGACCGTGGCCAGGACGCGCGCCCCCCGCGCGCGCCGCTCGTGTGTGGCTCTCACCGGCTCACCATGCCTCTCCGGACGTGCCCTCGGACGTGCTCGAGGGCTCTGCCGAGGCGGATCCCGCGGGCTCCCCCGCCCTCGGCTCGCGGTTTCGCCGACGTCTGACGAACAGCACGAAGGCGATGCCGGCGAGCACGATCGCGACCCCCGCGACGATCGCCGCCACGGGCGTGCTGGTGCCTTCCTCGGGCACCCAGAACAGCTGGCCGTCGACGGTCGCCTTCCGCGCGCCGACGGCGATCGGCACCTGCCAGTCGAAGATCAGGGTGCGCTTGCTCTTGTGCTTGACCTGGGGAGGGGTCACGGGCGACATCCAGTGGATGCGGTGGTCGTGCCATTCCAGCTCGCCCGTGCGGTCGACGACGCTCCAGCGCGGCCTGGCTGTGGCCGTCGCGAAGGCCGGCACGTTGACGTCGCCGTAGAAGTTCTGGTTGAGGTAGTAGGCGGGTGAGGTCGTGTTGACCTCGACCGTCCCGTTCGGAAGCACCCGCGCGTACTGTTCGCCCTGGTAGCCGAAGACCGTGACCGTCCTGCCGGTGTGGTTGCGCAGGACGAGGCGGTCGGCGAACTCGAGCACTTCCAGCTGCAGCCCCGCTACGTGCGGCATGATCGATGTGATGACCGAGCGGTAGTTGTAGTTGCCGCCCTGGTCGTTGATGGGATTGCCGCTCTCCCGCTCCCCCGAGGGAGCCGTGGCGGCTGTGCTGCCGGCGTGCGCCGCCACCGGAGCCCCCAGCAGCAGGACCCCCAGCGTGACGAGCATGAGACGACGGAACATTCGGACTCCTCGCTGACGACTTGACGTGAGCCCGCGACGTGACGCGGCACGACACGGGTCGGTGCAAGTGGCGAGCCGCGACCGAGGCGCTCGCTGCGCGACGTCCTCCGAGGAGGACGCGTCTGGTCGCTAGCTCACAGCGACCGGCGGCGGCCTGACCGCCAGCGACCAGGCCAGCAGGGATCCACGGCGCACCGGAAGGACCCAGGCGCGGGGAGGCACGGACCGGTCCGGGGCGCGCCTCACGAAGCGCACGCGCAGCGGCGGCTTGCGCAGCTCGATCAGCAGTCGCTGGCCCGGGTAACGGCGGGCCAGCAGCGCCAGCGTCAGGGCCAGCGCAGGAGCAAGGCAGAGGAGCGCGTGCAGCACGACGGTCAGAGACTACTCCCCGCCGCCGCTCAGACGGTCGCCTGGACCTCCCGCACGGGAACGTCGAGCTGGCTTCGCAGCTGCTCCAGCTCCACGCCGACCTGCCACAGCTGCTCGCCCTCAGCCGTGACGACGACCACCTCGTCGGCGCCGAAGTCGCGCAGGCGATCCTCGATGGCCGTCTCGGGACTCGGATCGCCGATGTGCCCCCGCACCGACCAGCCCTGGGCCGTCGCCCACGCGAGCGAGTCCCGCAGGCGCTCCCGGGCGGCGGCGATCTCCTCGTCGATGTCCGTCACGGCCAGGTGCACCCGGGAGGTCAGGACGGGCGCGAGGATGTCGATCTCGGCCCGCTCGGCGACGAGCCGCTCCATCCGCTCCCGGAGCTCCCGACCGTGCAGGGGGACGTTGGCGATGACGAGGACGTGCCGGCGCGCGGCGGGCGGGCGGCGCAGGTCCCGCAGGACGGAGGCTTCGTGCAGGGGGAGCCGGCGACCGCGACCGGGGCTTCGCAGGTGGGCCGTCAGCGCCAGCAGGCCCAGGACCAGGAAGACGACGACGCCGAAGATCGGGGTCATCGCCCAACCGGCGACGACAGCGACGACGGCGAGTACGAGCGCGCCGATCGTCAGCCTGAAGACGTCCGTCTCGGATTGGACCGGGCTCGACATCTCATCTGGGAACTACCCGCCCCACCACCCCGAAAACGTCCGTCACCGTGCTGACGTGCCTTCTGGCATGAAGCAGGCCGCGGGTAGCTCATGAGCGATGCAGACACGGCAGCGACCTTCACGCCTTCCCGGCACAGCCGACAGCCGCCCGAGCCTCGCTCCCGGCCCAAGCGGCGAGTCGTTCGCGCTTGCGACGGCGGCGGCCGTCCTGCTGATAGCGCTGATCGTCGGGCTCGTCCTGTTCGGGGGCTGGGTCGCCTTCGGCGTGGCGCTGGCCCTGATGGTCGTCGGCGTCGTCGCGCCGGCCCGTTACGTGGAGCGGATCTCGCTGACACGGCGCGCGGCGGGGCAGGTGCGTGCGGCCCCGTCCATGGCCGCACGCGAGGCCCTGTACCTCGAAGACGAGTCGCACGACGAGCTCTCGGCCGACGACGTGCCGCTCGACAGCCCCGTTCACCGCGACGTCGCCCGGGCCGCGCGGGACGAAGGCCACGGGGAGGGCTGAAGGCGGCGTCTGACGGCCCGCCGGGAGGCAAACCGTTAGGATCCCGGCCGTAGCGATGAGAGCAGCCCTGCCCGCAAAGAAGATAGGAGCGCCGCGATGACTCACGCTCCCGGCTGGGGCTCGTGGACGTTCAGCCCGATCGTGATCGTCGTGCTGATCGGAGCCGCCTACCTCTATGCCCGCGTCTACAAACGCGCCCAGGCACGGTCGGGTGCGCGCCGCCCCGGGGCCGGTCACTGGGTCCCCTACTACTCGGGCCTGCTGGTGCTGGCGATCGCCCTGCTCTCCCCGATCGACGCGATCGGCGACCGCTACCTGCTCTTCGCGCACATGTCCCAGCACGTCCTGCTCTCAGACGTGGCCCCCGCACTGCTGATCCTGGGGCTGCGCTCTCCCGTCCTGCCGCTGGGCCTCTCGCGCCAGGCGCTGCTGGCCGTGGCCCCCTCGGGTCGCTCCGGTCGCTGGCTGTCGCGGCTGACCTCGCCGTGGGTGGCCGTACCGCTGTGGGCCATCGCCACCTGGGTCTGGGCGATCCCGGCTGTGTTCGACTACTCCGCCCAGCACCAGGTCGTCCACGCCTTCGAGCACGCGACCCTCTTCTACACGGGCCTTGCCATGTGGTGGCTGATCATCGACCCGCTGCCCCGGGCGCGGATGCGCCCCAACGGCGAGCGCCTGGCGCTGCTGGGCTTCACCCGCGTCGCCAGCGCTCTCGTCTGCCTGCCCCTGACCTGGATCTCCAGCACCCAGTACTCGCTGTACGCGAGCGCCCCCCGCGCCTACGGAATCTCTGCGCTGACAGACCAGCACATCGCCGGCGCCAGCATGTGCCTGACGGAGTTCATCGTCTTCGGCATCGCCTTCACGGCCGTCTTCATCAACATGCTGGGACGCTCCGAGGCGCGCACGACGCTCGAGGAATACGCCTCGCGCGGCGACAGCCTCGTCATCTAGGCTCCCCGAGCCTCCTCCCCGCTCCCTCGACCTCGCAGCACCGCGGCGCTCGTCGGCACACCCAGCCGAAGACGACGCTGCGCCACCCCTCCTATTCATCTTATTAGTTGCTAAACTAGTTGGATGAATAGGGTGATGGAGGACCAGCTGAGCGTGACGTTCGCGGCTCTGGCCGACCCGACGAGGCGCGCGATCGTGGAGCGCCTGGCAGAGGACGGCGAGCTGACGGTCAACGCGCTGGCTGAGCCGTTTCCGTTGACGGTCCAGGCGGTCTCCAAGCACATCAAGGTGCTCGAGCGGGCCGGGC
Source organism: uncultured Solirubrobacteraceae bacterium (assembly GCA_963697795.1). Lineage (GTDB taxonomy): Bacteria > Actinomycetota > Thermoleophilia > Solirubrobacterales > Solirubrobacteraceae > Palsa-744. The sequence continues at coordinate 686,803 of OY969097.1, forward strand.
TCGTGAGCAGGGGCAGGTCGGCCCAGCTTCGCCCGGCGCGGCTCGAGGCGGCCCGGCTGCAGTCGGCGTCGCAGTGGCTGGAGCGCTACCGGGAGAGCTGGGAAGGGCGCCTGGACCGTCTGGCGGAGCACGTTCGGGAAATGCAAGGAAAGGCGGAGGACGATGACTGAGCAGTACGTGATGGTGGCTCGGACGATCGTGATCGAGAAGGAGCTGGATGCGCCCCGGGAGCTCGTCTGGCGGGCCTGGACGGACCCCGACGAGATCGCCCGGTGGTGGGGCCCCGAGCACTTCACGACGCCCCGGGAGAAAATCGAGATCGACCTGCGCCCGGGCGGGGTCTGCCGCATGACGATGGTCGGCCCCGACGGCCAGGAGTACCCAAACGACGGCCACTTCGGCGTCGTCGAACCTCCTGAGCGCCTGTCCTTCGGGCAGCAGACCACGAGCAACCCGATGATCGAGTCGGGCGAGACGACTGTGGAGTTCCTGGACCTCGGCGGCGAGCGGACGAAGGTGGTCGTGACGTCGCGGCTCGTCTGTGCGGAGGAGCTGGAGCCGCTGGCGAGGGCGGGCTGGACCAGCCAGCTCGGCAAGCTGGCGACGTACCTGGGCTGAGCGGGCGCTGCGCTGAGCGTACGATCGGCGCATGCAGGCGGGGACCAGGGCGGCGATCGGAGAGGTGGTCGCGTTCCTGCGCGCCCACCCTCCCTTCGACGAGATGCGCCAGGAGGACCTGGAGCAGGTCGCGGCGGCGAGCGAGATCGAGTTCTTCCCGCAGGGCGCCGTGATCTTCTCCCAGGGCGAGGAGCCCGTCGAGCACGTCCGGGTCGTCCGTGCGGGCGCCGTGGAGGTCGTGCTGGCAGGCAGGGTCCTTGACCTGCTGAGCGTCGGGGAGATGTTCGGGCACGCCTCGATGCTCTCCGGCCTGCCGACGGGCTTCGCCGCCAGAGCCGAGGAGGACACGCTCTGCTACCGCATCCCCGAGGGGGTCGCCCGTCCGCTGCTGGCCCGCCCGGAGAGCGTCGGCTTCGTGGCGCGCTCGCTGCTGGCCATGCACAGCCGCGCCCCCGCCGCCCTCGCCGCCGTCAAGCCGACCCTCGATGCGGCCAACAGACCCGTCAGGAGCCTGCTGCGTGGCGAGCCGGTCATGTGCACGCCCGAGACGGGCATCCGCGAGGCGGCGGCGGAGATGACGAAGGCCGGCACCAACGCGGCCCTGGTCGACCTGGGCGGCTCGCTGGGCATCCTCACCGACAGGGACCTGCGCACGCGGGTGATCGCCGAAGGTCTCCCCTACGACGCCCCCGTCAGCCAGGCCATGAGCGCCCCCGCCTACACGGTCAGGCCGGACGCGCTGGGCGGCGACGTGCTGCTGGAGATGCTCGAGCGGGGCTTCCGTCACTTCCCCGTCGTCTCCGCCGGGGGACAGGTGCTGGGCGTCGTGGAGGCCGTCGACCTGCACGCCGCGGAGACCCTGTCCTCCTTCAACCTGCGCAGCGCCATCTCCCGGGCCGGCGACTACACGGAGCTGGGCAGGGCCGCTGCCGGCCTGCGCCCCGCTGTCGTGGCCCTGCACGAGGCCGGTGTCGGGGCCGAGCGGATCGCCTCCATGTACTCGGTCCTCCTGGACGTGCTGACGCGGCGCTGCATCGGGCTCGTGACCGAGCGGCTGGGCATGCCGGGCGCTGAGTTCTCCTGGCTTGCCCTGGGCAGCCAGGCGCGACGGGAGGCAACCCCCAGCTCCGATCTCGACAGCGCCATCGCCTGGTACGGGGAGGTCGAGGAGACGCTGGTCCGCCCGCAGCTGCACGAGCTCGGCAAGGCCGTGAACATGCGCCTGGGCTCGTGGGGGCTGCGGCTGGACGAGAACGGGGCCAGCGCCGCGGAGCTGCCCTTCGTGCGCTCGCTGGAGTCCTGGCAGCGGGTCTCGGGCAGCTGGATCGAGGACCCGACCCAGGAGAAGGCCCTGATCCTCATATCGCTCTTGCTGGACAGCAGGCCCGTGTGGGGGGTGCACCTGGGGACGCCCGTGGCGGACACCTTTCAGGCCGCCCGGAGCCGCCCCCGGCTGTTGCGGCTGCTGGCCCGCCTGGCGCTGGCCCACAGGCCGCCGACGGGCTTCGTTCGAGGCCTCGTCCTCGGTCACGACGGCGAGCACAGGGGCACGCTCGACCTCAAGCGCGGAGGGCTTCTGCCGGTCGTGGACCTGGCCCGCTGGGCGGGTGCCGCCGCAGGCGTGACGAGCGCCTCCACCACCGAACGGCTGCAGGCGGCCCGCTCCGCCGGGACGCTCGAGCCCGCCGACGCGAGGACCCTCCAGGAGGCCCACGAGCTGTTCACCCAGCTGCGGTTGGAGCACCAGGTGGAGCAGCTGCGGGCAGGCCGGGAGCCCGACGACCACCTGAGCCCCTCCGATCTCAGCCCGCTGGCCCGCAGCCACCTCAAGGAGGCCTTCCGGGCAGTCGCCTCCGTGCAGAAGCGGATAGCCGCGGAACTCGACCTGGGAGCCCGGTGAGCATCGGCATGGCGACGCTCGGGGAGGGCGCCCTCGCGTATCGGTCGGCCAGCCTGCCGGGCGGACGCACGCACTGGCGCGAGGCTGGATTCTGTGCCGTCGACCTGGAGCTGACGGGCCTCGATTCGCGGCGGGAGGAGATCGTCTCCTTCGGAGCCGTGCCGATCGAAGCGGGACGTGTCGTCCTCGGCGAGACGGTGGAGGGGCTGGTCCGCCCCAGCACCGGACTGCAGACCGACTCGATCCTGGTGCACGGCCTGCGGGCAGCGGACCTGCTCGACGCGCCCGAGCCGGCGGTGGCGCTACAGCCGCTGCTGGGCGCGATGGCGGGGCGAGTGCCTGTCGTACACGTGGCCGAGGTGGAGCGTTCATTTCTGCGCAGGGCCTTCAGGCGGCTGGGCGTCCGGCTGCACCCCGCGATGGTCGACACGAGCGTGCTGGGGGCGATCTGGCTGAGCCGGCGGGACCGAACGGCCGCGGGCAGGCAGATCGGTCTCTCCGAACTGGCCGAGCGGCTGGGGCTGCCGGTGCACCGAGCGCACCGGGCCGGCACCGATGCGCTGACGACCGCCGAGGTATTCCTGGCGCTCGTCTCGCACATGGACGCGGAGAGCGCGGAGACCGTCAGGAGCCTCACGACGGCCGAGCGGCGACTGGCGGCGATGCGCCTCTACCCGGAGCACCCGGGGGTGTAGGCGGGGTAGGTCACGTTCTCGACCCCAGGTGAGGGCGACGAGCTGCTGGGTCGGCTGCGCCAGCGCTGGCCCGGTCACAGCGACCGTGAGGCGCTCGAGCGTGTCGCACGGATACAGCTTGGGTTCGAGACGATCCGCCGTGTCCAGGAGCGCAACGCGGCCGCCGGCGTCGTGACGAAGAAGTCATGGCCGAGGCTGTTCGCGCCGTGCGCGAGTCGCGCAGGGCACGGGCCGCGTGAGCGGCCGGTTGACCCGCTTCGTTCTGGACGCGAACATCCTGCTCGCCGCGTTCGCTGGGCGGCCAGGCGCGCCCGGCTGAGCGAGCTCGAGGCTCGGGAAGCCCTCGATGCCTACGTCGAGCTGTGCGTGCTGCTCGCCGACCCCAAGCACATAGAGCCGCTGCTGCGCGACCCCGAGGACGACTACCTCCCGGCGCTCGCGCGCGCCGCCAACGCCACGGCCATCGTCACCGGCGACAAAAGACCTGCTGGATCACCCGGCGCTCGACCCGCCGGCGATCAATGCGAGCGCCGCGTGCGAGCTCTTGGGCCTCACGGCCCAGGTGACCAACGGCCGGCCGCCACGGAGCAGGCCGTGCTTTGTTGCCTAACCGGTCAGGAATCCAGCGATCCGCCCCATAGAAAAGCCCCGCCGGAGCGGGGCTTTTCCGTAGCGGGCCGATAAGCCGGATCCTGTCGTTGAGCAGCCATCCATCTGAGCGGCCTACCTGGACCTCGGCGGGCAGCCTGCAAACGGTCCTGTTTGGCCTTGCATCGGGTGGGGTTTGCCCAGCCGCCGCGTCACCGCGACGCTGGTGCGCTCTTACCGCACCATTTCACCCTTGCCCGCCCGCCGTTCACGTGGGACGGCGGACGTCGGCGGTTTGTTTCTGTGGCACTTTCCCGCGGGTTTCCCCGGGTCGATCGCTCGACCACCCTGCCCTTTGATGTCCGGACTTTCCTCGAAGGCACGAGCCTCCGCGACTGCCTGGCCTGCACCTCAAAGCTAGCGGCTGCCTGTCGGCCTGTCGAGGTCTGGCGGCGGGCCCGTCACGCCCGACCCGGGCAGCACCCGTCTCAGACCTGGCGCAGGACGCCCACGACCCGCCCCAGCACCTTGACCTCTTTGCTGCGGATCGGCTCCATCGTCTCGTTCTCGGGCTGCAGGCGGATGTGGTCCTTCTCGCGGTAGAAGCGCTTGACCGTGGCCTCCTCGCCGAGCAGGGCCACGACTATCTCCCCGTTGCGGGCCGTGTCTTGGGAATGGACCACGACATGGTCGCCCTCCAGGATCCCCGCGTCCTTCATCGAGTCTCCCCGGATGCGCAGGACGTACTCACCCTCCTGCCCGCCCGCTATGTCCGGGATCGGCACGTACTCGTCTATGTTCTCCTCTGCCAGCATCGGCTGGCCGGCGGCGACGGCGCCCAGCACGGGCAGGCCTTCGGGACGGACGATCCCCTTGACGCTCTCCACCGCATTGCCGACGGCTCGGTCGAGCAGCTCGATCGCGCGGGGCTTGGACGGGTCGCGCCGGAGCAGGCCGATCTTCTCCAGGTTGGCCAGGTGCGCGTGGACCGTCGAGGACGACGCCAGGCCGACGGCCTTGCCGATGTCCCGGACCGTCGGCGGGTAGCCGTACTTGGCCGAGTACTTGCGAATGAAGTCGAAGATCTCCTGCTGGCGCTTGGTCAGATCCATGGCTTGGCGGCCTCCGGCTCGTGGGGACGTCGCTGTTCGACGAACATGTGTTCGTAAATCTACCGGTGCGACAGGACGGACGCAAGGAGGGGCCGCTCGGCGAGGGATGCCAAGGGCATGGCGCGGATATACTCGCGCCCTCTGCGCTCGTGGCGGAATTGGTAGACGCGCAAGGTTGAGGGCCTTGTGGGCTTAACGGCCCGTGGTGGTTCGAGTCCACTCGAGCGCATGGAAAGGTTCGCCCGAACTCAGGCCTTGGGCGGAGGTTGAAGGTAAAGCACGCGGTCGGTGAGTTGCTGGTCCGCAACGTCACGGATCGCGACGACAAGCGGGCCGACGCCTGCCGCGCGGCGCGAGAACCGCGATGAGAGCGCGATCAGAATGCCGGGGTGGTGCCGGCCGGCTCCGAGATGATCGGCGGAGATTCGCGTGAAGTCGGCGACGTTCTCCGTGAGGAGCGTCCGCGCGTCCGCGGTCGCGGCCGCAAAGACCTCGGGGTCAGAGCTTCCTGCCAACCCGAGTTCGATGACGGTGCAAGCATCAAAATGGGCCGCCCGCAGTGCCTCGGCAAGGCCAGGCGAGTACATCTCGTCCAGCAGCAGCCTCAATGCGTCTCAGCGGCTGCCGTTTCGAGACGGTGCAGCTCGATGCGTGCGGCGATCTCGTCGGGGTAAGCGGCGCGATAGCGAAGCGCCGCGTCCACCTGCGAACGAGCGAGGACGGAGTCCTCGACGAGCGTAGCGACGGGATCGGCCTCCGCCGCCAGATCCTCCACCCACATGACGACCTCCCATATGTCGGGGCCACCAAGCAGCCCCGCACGCCTGCCGACCGGCCCGTCGCGGAAGGTGATGAGCGGATGTTCGTCGCGCCGGGCTCCCTCCTCGGCATAACGACGCAGCCGATCCGAAAGGGTCTCACCGGCGGTGCGTGCCCGCAGACGAAGACGTTCCGCGAGAGCATCGTCGAGGCGCACCGATACATTCACCGACATGTATGCAGCGTAGCACAACGTCCGCATGCTCGAGCCGTGAACAGCCACTTCCTCCTATGCGTCCGCGAACCCGGACGTATCGGACGATCTACGCGAGCGCGGAGATGCTCTGGTCGGCCCAGGCGATCGCCTGGCGGTAGAGCTGCTGCAGATCTGGTCGGGTCGCGATCAGAGCGGCTGCGGCGTCGAAGTCGCCGCACTGGTAGGAGATGACTCCGTCGAGAAGGTGACCGAGCTTGCCGGTGCGGTGCAGGAGCGCATCGACGATGTCGTGTCGGAACGGCAACTGCTCGACCACGAGTTGCATCGGCGAGTCGGCGAGCGCGTCTGCCACGGACAGCAGGCCGACGGTGAAATACGAGTCTCCGGCTGCGCTGTCGCCGGCGCCGGAGAGCAGCTGACACATGCGGGCTCTTACCAGCGCTGTCACCAGCAGCTCGCTGGGGACATCCCGAGCGCTTGCAAGAGCGACCATCATCGCGAAGCGCCGTACGGTTGCCGCACCGAGCCACGCGAGGCCCTCCTGGACGGACGCCACGCGCCTGGGCAGCGCGACGTAGGCCGAGTTGGCGTATCGCAGCAGGCGTATGCTCAGACCGGCGTCGCGCATGATGATGCGATTGAGCTCGTCGAAGTCTTCGGTCGCGCTGAGCTCGACCATCGTGCGCAGAGAAGCAAGACCCTGCGTGGGCAGGCGCGATCGCTGCAGCCGCGACGGGCGCGCGAAGTAGTACCCCTGGAAGGCTTCGAAGCCGAGCATGCTGCAGCGCACCCAATCCGCCCGGCTCTCCACCTTCTCGGCGAGCAGGGTCAGGCCTGGGCGGAGAGCTCTCAGGCGCCTGACCAGCTCCTCCAGGGCTCGGCCTGTGTGCTCGAGCACGTCTATCTTGACGATGCCCGCATATCTGATCAGCTTCTCTGTCTCCGGGGTCAGCCGGAAGTCGTCGAGTGCGATCGTGAAGCCTTCCGAGACGAGGTCCTCCAGGACGGAGAACAGTGCCTCGTCGACGACCTGGTCCTCCAGCAGCTCGAGCACGACATGCTGCGCCGGCAGCGGCAGCGGGCGCACGCTCAGCAGAAAGTCACGCGAGACGTTCACATAGGCGACGTTGTCGCCGACCAGATCTGACAGGCCGACCTCGAAGAGCCCGTCGAGGATTACCGTCGCGGTGGCCGCCCGGTCGTCGCTGACCCTCGCCGTCTCGCTGCTGGGAGTTCGGAACAGCAGCTCGTAGCCGAGCAGGCCGCCGTTGCGATCCAGGATCGGCTGCCGTGCCACGGCGACCTGGGCCGAACGAGCCGACGCGGCGGCCGTGCCACGGCCGGCAACCCGTCGCAGACTACTGACGCGATCAGTCCACACACGACCGCATCGGCCCTCTCCAGACTCTTCCTTAGTGGCGGGTACGGACGTACCGCCGATTCCACGGGTCCCACTCGGTGCGGAAATCTGAAACGACGCGAAGACGCGGACGCTGCAGCGCGGCCCGCCTCGCAGCTGGGCGCCTCCCCTTCGTCTGCCTCTACTTCAGATGAAGCGTCGGAGCGATCGCGTCTTCTTCGACCGAGGCCGGCGTCCACGGCAGCGTGATCCATTCGTTTTTGGAGAGGCGCTGGGTCTGGTCTTCGTAGTAAGGGGATGTCGGGTCTTCTGACTGCGAGTAGGCCAGGAGCGCTTTCGCGACCGGTTCCTGACCGGGCTGCAGTTCCGTGAACATCACGATGCTCGTGCCGCCGGTCACTTCGGTCGTTTTCGAGGTGGGCGTCGGGAAGACCCCTCCGATCGCCGCGAAGCATTCACCCCCATCCGAGCAGCCCGGCAGCGGAGCCGCGCCGGCCTGGGGCGCGTGCTGCACTTCGCCCGTGCTCGCGTCGAGCGGGATGCCTCGGGCTTCCATCGAGCTCACGGCCGCCGCAAGCGCTTCCTTGCTCGCCTGCAGCGAGGTGTTCAGCGTGTTCGGCGTGTAGACCGGATCGCTCGCCGTCCAGGGATGGACCCAGAAGTCGGCCTGGGTGTAAGGAGCGCGTCCGAACCATTCCTGGAACAACCACGCGCCTCTGTCTTCGAGCGTGGCGCTCGCCCCGTAGGCGTTGAGGGCGGGACATGCGCCGCTGATGTTGACGCCGTCGATCACGCCGCCGTCTTCACTGACCGCGTTCTCGCAGATTTCGCGCAGACCGGGGAGGGCGCGCTCGGCTGGGAGCGAGCGGAACCTGGTCCACGATTCCTGCATCGTCTGGGCTGTGAACCCCGGCGTCGGCGAGAGCCCGTCCGTGGGAACCCCGCTGCTGTACGTGCCCATGCGCTGGGCGACCATGTCGATCCCCGTCTGAGCGCGCATGCCTGGGTCTTCCTCTTCCCCGCCCAGAGCTGGCGAGAACCCGGTCAGCGGGCTGTTCGCGTTCGCGAGCCAGAACGAGTTGTTCGAGTTCTCGACGTAGTCCCTGCGGATCAGCGAGGGCTCGTCGCTGCCCGCGAGGATGCCCGGCACGATCGCACCTGGGCTTTCGGGCAGTTCACATGAACCGTTGTCTATGTATGGGCCGGTCAGCGAGCCCGGCTCGAGGTTGCAGGGCCCGTCGACGAAGGCCTTCGTCAGGCTCGCTGCCACGGCTATCTCCGTGTAGAACGCGTTGCCTTCGGCGTCGGCGCCGATCGTGTTGACCCACGGCACCCCCTGGATGGAACGCTCGGCTTCGACTACCTGGGCGGCGTTTTCGGCTTTGCTGATCGCCAGCCACTGGTCGGGACCACGGAGGTTGTTCGCATTTGCGTCCTCGACCGCCACCCGCGTGCCGCCCTCCCAGAAGACCGGCCCGTAGTTGCTGTAGTACAGCGTCCCCGTGCGCGGCACCAGTTCGCCGTGCTCCAGCGCCTGGACCGTGACGGTCCGCTTCTTGAGCTTCGTCGCTTTGCCCTTCCACCTGTACTTTTCCGGTCCGGCTGCGGGCAGATACCAGAACGTGATCGTCGTGTTCGTAGAGACAGTGTGAGTCCAGGCGACGTTCTGGTTGTGACCGATGTTGATTCCGGGCAGGCCCCAGATCCCCGCACCGGTTGCGTGGTAGCGGCCGGGGACTTCGACGTTCATCTCCCAGAAGCGTTCCGAGCCGTGCCAGGGGAAGTGCGGGTTGGCGAGCACGACGCCGCCTCCGTTGGTGGCGTCTTCGCTGCCGACGGCGAGTCCGTTGGAGCCCAGCAGCTTGCTGTGCCCGATGCGCCCGAATTCTTCGAGCGACATCTGGGCCCGTGAAGCCTTCGCGCTCTGCCTCTTCCCGGCCGGAGCGGGCGGGCCGTACGCCGGGTTCGCCTCGGCAGCGGGACCGAGCGCCGAGTTGCCCGCGAGGTCGTCGACCTGGTAGATGCGGCGCCAGACGTCGAGCGCATCGATCGGCCTGACCCAGGCCGCCCCTTTGCAGGCCGGGTTGGTGACCCCACTGGCCCCGCCGATCTGCTCGAGGTAGGCGTCATAGCCGGCGGCGTAGCCCTTCGCCACTTCGCGCGCTTCCGTCGAAGGGCCCTGCGGGTAGGGGAGCCTCAGCAGCTTCTGGATCGCATGGTCGTCCTTGACCGAGGTCCAGTAGAGGTCCGAGTTGAGGTTCGTGAACACCAGACCGCCCTCGGCTTCGTTCTTGAACGTTCCTTCCGGACCGAGGAATGCGGACCGTTCGCCGTCGACCGTCAGGAACGTTTCGGCGAGCAGGCAGATCCCGTCCTGGGCCTGCCCGTAGCCGACCCCGAACCCGACATCGGCAAGGTTTTCCCCGGAGATGTTGGCGACGCCACCCGTGGTCCGGGTGAGTGACACGCGGTACGACGCAAGAGCGGAAGCCGGGAAGCACATCCCAGCGGCAGCCACCACGAGGACCGCAAGCAAGCGGCCCCTCGGAAACCGCCCACCCCCGACGCGGCCCTCGGGTCGACCGCGAGACGGCCCCATGCACGTGTGCGTCCTCATCGCCCCCATCCCTCCTTGATCTACGTCCACCGCGTATTAGTGGACTGCTGAGTCCTCCACTCGTCGAGTAATGTACCAACATGTCCACCACTGCGCAAGCCGGCATCGAGCGACTGCCGCGCGGCCCGCACCGCCTCTCACGCGAACAGGTCGAGAGCCACCAGCGCGAGCGCATCCTCGCCGCGATGATCGCGGAGGCCGGGACGAAGGGATACGGATCGACGACGATCGGCGACATCACCCGGCGCGCACGGGTCTCGCGAGACACCTTCTACGAGCAGTTCGCCAACAAGGAAGCATGCTTTCTCGCCGCCTACGACACGACGATGCGCGAACTGATGAACGAGATGGTCGCCGCGGGGACGAGCCAGCCGGGCTACGTCGATGGCATACGCGACGGGGTGCGCGCCTACTTGAGGTTCTGGAGCGAACGCCCCGACGCGGCGCGCGTGTGCACCCTCGAGGTCATGTCCGCCGGCAGCGAGGCACTGGCGCATCGCGAGCAGACCCTGCGAGGCTTCGCGCGCTTCTACCGAACTGTCGCCGAAAGAGCCAGGGAACAGCAGCCTGGACTGCCTACGGTCCCGGACGTCGTGGCGCACGCGATCGTGGTCGGTGCCGTCGAGCTCACGACCCAATACATCCGGGAGGATCGCGTCAGATCGCTGCCGGAGCTCGAGAGCGACGTCCTCTACCTGTGGCTCATGGTCCTCGCCGGGCACGAGGTGGCAGCAGCCGCGGTCGCAGCAACCACCCAAGCTGGTTGCCAGGACGCACCTTCCGCTCGCGCGGGCTGAGCTCACGGTGGCCGCTTCGGCGGCTACTCTACGAGCCAAGGAGGTTCGACATGAGCATCAGACCAACTGAGATCGCCGCCGCCGATCAAGCCTCTCCGTTCGGGATCGGGGCACGGGCGGAAAGCCGGGATGGCACGCGGGCCCTGTTCGGCCAGGTGATGGGGCTCGTCGCCCTGACGGTCGGCTGCGCGGCGCTCGGCGCCTACCTCGGGCGCAACCTCTCCGGCGGCGCCGGGATCGTCTCCTTCGTCCTGGCCTTTGGTTGCATCTTCGGGCTGCAGTTCGCGACCGCTCGCGGGCGCGAACAGCTCGCGATCGGGTTCCTCTTCGGGCTGGGTGCGCTGCTCGGCGCCGCCGTCGGCCCGGTCCTGCGTCAGTACGCCGAAACGCAGCCCGCAGTGCTGTGGCAGGCCGCCGGTTCGACCGCTGCCTTCATCGGCGGCCTGGGAGCGCTCGGCTACGCGACCAGGCGCGACCTCTCGGTCTACGCCCGCGCCCTGTTCTTCGCGCTGCTCGCCCTGATCTTGTTCGGGATCGTCGCGATCTTCGTCTCGATCCCGCACGCGAACATCATCTATGCCGTGCTGGGGCTGGTGATCTTCGGCGGCTTCACGGTGGTCGACTTCAACCGCCTGCGCCGCGCCGACGGCCGCATGGCCGTGCCGATCGCTGCGGGGATCTTCCTCGACGTGTTCAACGTCTTCCTGTTCTTCCTGCAGCTCTTCGGGGGCGGCGGGCGCGAGCGCTAGGCGGGATCGCCGGGCTCTGATCGGGCAGAGCCGCCAGGCCCGTCCAAACGAGGATCAGGAGAGCAGCTTGGTCTTTGCCTGCTCGAACTCCTCGTCGGTCAGCTTCCCGCGGTCGTGGAGCTCGGCGAGTCTGGCGAGGTCGTCCACCTGGCTGGAGGTTCCGCCCCCGGTCGCCTCGAAGCGCTGGAACGCCACGGCCTGAGCCCGATCGTGTTCTCGATGTTCGTGCAGCGTGTGCCCCCGGACCAGCAGGTAGCCGAGCACGCCGATGAACGGGAGGATAATGATGAAGAGCATCCACAGCGCCTTGGCCAGGTTGGAGAGGTCCGAGCTGCGGAAGATGTCGAAGACGACGCCGACCGCGATCCAGATCCACAAGAAGAGGATCGCGAACTCGAGAACCGTCAGCAGGGCGTCCCCGAAGCTGTAGGTCGCAGCCAGCGGCAGCATGCTGCTCAAGACTACTCCCCCGGTCGATGCGTCTCCCTTACGGGCTCAACGGCCCGTGGATGGTGCAGCCTCGGCGCTGGCTGCCGCCCTGAGAATCCCCTCGAGCGTCTCGTTGAGTAGCCGGACGATCGGCTCAGGCTGGAGATTGCCTGTGCGCGCGTCGTCCAGCACCGCTTCGGCGAATGCCACATACCCGGCCAGGCCGAGACGTGTCAAGGGCGGGGGGTCCGCGGTGCCGAGGTGGTTCAGGGACATGTTCGAGACGACCTGCCCGACGAAGCGGTCGACGACAGAGCGCAGCTCGGGCGTGGGCGTGCTCCGCGCCATGCGGTTTATCCGCCAGGCGTCCGTGGGCTGAAGCGCGTGGGCCACGATGCGGGCGTTGTTCTGCATGACCCGCTCCTCGATCGGGACGGCCTCGTCGGTCACCCAGTCTTCGGTCAGCTCGAGTCCGGCCTCTTCGGCGACCGCCAGCGCCAAGTCGGGACGGCCGCGGGGGAAGTAGTGGTAGAGCAGGTTCCGCGTCACGTCCGCCTGCGCAGCGACCTCGTCGAGCGAGAACTCCGCGAAGCCCTGCTCGGCCACGATCGGCATCGCGATAGCGACCAACTGCTCGCGCCGCGCCTGGCGGGCCAGGCGTCGAGGAGGTCTGGCCGGACGAGTGATCGCCATGCCCCAAATCCTAACCTATCGACAAGATGACAACTTGAGAGACCGTCAAATTGACAATTCGTAAGTTAGCTTGGTAGGATCGCCCGCAGAAGGCGTGGCGCCCCGGATGCGTGGGGTCGGCATCCGGCAGGGGCTTTGGCGCAGGCGTCTGACGACAACGGCACACAGATGGAGGGATGGAGATGCGTAGGGAGATGCAAAAGACGGGCCTCGGCTTCCTGGCGACACTCGCGGCGGCCGCGGCGCTCACCGTGCTCGCGGCGCTGCCAGCCGCCCCCGCGGGAGCGATCCCGCAGACCGCGAAATTCCTGGGCGGCTACGGAAGCACCTGCTTCTGGCACTACGGGCCCTTCGGCGGACCGGAATCCGAACAGCCGACCTACAACCTCGCCTACCCAAACGGCCACGCGATCTACTTCGGTGCCTACTTCCGTCGCCCCGCCGGCTCGAAACTCGTCCTCCACGGCCAGTATCCCCACTCCCGCAACTTCAACTTCGTGACGTACACGCCCAACTCGATCATCCTCGACGGGGTCTACGACGAACAGATAAACCCCGACCCAGGGTCGATCAACCCGTTCCGCGCCGGCGAAGACCGCAACGCGACGAACAGGAGCTTCACCGTCGAAGTCCTCCCAACGGTCAACCCCAACTCCTCCTCGCCGCGAACGGCGACGCACTTCGAGTTCGAAGCGGCCCGCAACTACATCTACGCAGCCAGCAGCCCGGCCATCGAAGAAACCACGAAAGCCGGCAACAAATACGTCAACGAGCTCATCATGGAGCGCATCTACCTACCCGACAAGGGCGACGGGATCGACGGCGGCGTGCCCGTGCCGGAAGTCGAACTGACGCTCCAGAACGGCGAAAAACTCACCGGCGAAGCGGCCTGCAACGCGATGGACAGCGAATCGAAGACGCTGACCGAAGAAGGCGGGAAGATCGAAAACGGCAAATTCGAACTGGTCCGGTTCGGAGAAGTGCCGGAATTCCTGCCCGAACAGGTCTGGTATGACATGAACCACCCCGAAGCGACAGCGCTGCCCGGGTGCAACGTTCTCGTCTCGATCAACTTCGGCAAGAACGAATGCCCGCTCTGGAACGGGAGCAACCCCGTCAGCAACCCCAAAACGGAATTGATCCAGGTGCCGCGCACGGTGGAATATCCAGAAGAGTTCCCGGCCAAACCGACGGAAAACTGGCGCACGCAGTACAACCGCCGGTATCTGCTGCAGCTGTGGACAGGCGACACGGCGCCCGGCGCCGAAGCCACGCCGAAACGCGGTAACGACGGCGGCGGCTTCTTCCCCAACCCCGACAACAACTACGTCCGACAGGTGTTCAGCCGGAAGTTCGGGAAGCTCGTCGTGCTCAAAGGCAAAATGCCGACGACGCCCGAAACGAGCCGCAGCCACCTGGCGACCTGGCCGGACATGCACAACTACCAGCTGCGCTTCTACGACATGTGCTCGCTCTCGGGGATGACCGTCTCCCAGGTGCTCAGCTGCAAAGACGACGAAGAAACGACGCTCCAGGACGCCGAACGCCACTACACCCTCGTCTACAGCCGCGCCGAAGACAAACCTCGAAACGCGGTGCGGTTCTGCGGCAACTCGTGGCTCGAATGGAGCACAGAAGGCGACGCCAACCCGGGTGAACCCAACCCTGAATTCGGCTACCTGACGATGCGGATGCTGTTGCCGAACCCTGAATTCAAAAACGCGATCCAGTACTCCACGACGCCCGGCACGGAGCGCGCCGTGATGGGCGAATACCTGCCGACGTGGAAATACGAGGCCACACCTTCCGCCTTCGAAGCCGGCGGTTGCAACTGGGCGAATCCAGGATCGCCGCACTTGAGGAGCGCCGGCTCCTCACCCGACGCGGGCGCCTTCACGCTCGAATGGGCCCCGACGCACGAAGCCGCCAACGTCGCGAACGTGACCTACACGCTGCAGCACAAGAGCGCCGACGGCGGATGGGAAACCGTCGCCGGCGGCCTGAGCAGCACCGAATACACGTTCAGCGCCGGCGCACCCGAGTCCGAAGGCACCTGGAGCTACCGCGTGTCGGCGTCCGGCGAAGGCGCAGAAAGCGGATTCTCCGGCGCCTCGGCGGAAGTCAAGGTCGACCGCAGCGCACCCGACGCGCCGACGGCGATCGTCTCGCGCGAACCCGACTACGCCGCCGGCGGCGGTTGGTACAAGGAAGGCGTCGAGGTCTCCTTCTCGGCGAACGGCGACCCGGCCCTGCCGGACGGCAGCGAAGGATCCGGCGTCGAACCGGCGTCGCTGACCCCTGTCCAGACCGTGCAGGGCAGCGGCACCCACGAAGTCTGCGGGACGGTCGCCGATCGGGACGGGAACGTCTCCGGGCCGGGCTGCGTGACCGTGCAGGTCGATGCGACCCCGCCCAGCGTCGAAGTCACATGCCCCGCCACGGCCGAACTGGACTCGACCGGGGCGACGGCCACGGTCACCGCATCGGACGGGCAGTCGGGGCTGGCCCAGAATCCCTCGGGCACGGTGGCGATCGCGACCGGCGCCGTGGGCCCGCAGACGACGAGCGCGACAGCGCGCGACAACGTCGGCTACCAGACGACCGGGTCCTGCACGACCGACGTCGTCTACGCCCTCTCCAGGCTCAAGCCGGCGAGTTCGCGCAGGATCAAGCCGGGTAAGCCGATCGCAGTCGGCTTCCACCTGGCCGATGCGCTCGGATACGTGACCGACGCCTCCGCGACCCTGGAAATCGCCCCTGCGGGCGGGTCCTTCAGGGCGGCGACCTCACCCACCGACAGCGGCGATCGCTTCGTCAACGAGAAGCACGGCAACTACGCATACAGCCTCGCCACGGCCGGACTGAGCCCGGGGATCTGGACGCTCCGGGTCGACCTCAGCGACGGCACCCGGCACGAGACGAGCATCACGGTCAAGTAAGCCCGTCCAGCACCCACCACCACCGCGAGGCCCGCTCAGCCGGACTGGGTCCCGCCGGTGGTGGCCTGCTGGGGCATGTCGGCCAGGCTCGTCGGGCGCATCGCGGCCTCCTGCAGCGCTTCCTGGAGGCTCGCCCGCACGGCGATCGCGTCGGGCAGGCCGACGATCGTGGCCAGGCGCTTCAGCTGAGAGGTGCCGGGGATCACGAGCACCAGCTTCGCCCGGCGCTGGTCGAGGCGCTCGCCGAGGCGCAGCAGCATGTCGATGCCGGCACTGTCCAGGTAGCGCGCGTCGCTGAGGTCGACGACGAGGCTCGAAGCGTCGGGGCCGAGCGCGTCGGCCAGCTGCTGCTGGGTGGTTGTCGCATTGGCCGCGTCTACGTCTTCGCGGACGTGCGCCACCGGCACGCCGTCGATCCGTTCGATCTCCAGCGGGCTCATGCCCCTGGGGTCAGTCGCTTGGTCATCGTCACGACGGTTCCATCCTGGTCGTTCTCGACGCTCACCTCGTCGATCAGCGAGTGGATTATCCCCAGTCCCCTGCCGCCGCTGTGCGGGCGGGCCGTGCGCCACCGACCTGTGTCGCGCACGACGATCGTCACCCGCTCGCCGTCGTGTTCGCAGCGGATCTCGAAGGTCGCTTCGCGGGCGCCGTAGGCGTGCTCGATGGCGTTCGTGGCCGCCTCGGAGGCCGACAGCGTGATGTCGAACAGCTCGCTCTCGCCCACGCCGACGGCCTGGAGCCAGCGGCCGAGCGTGTTGCGCAGGCCGCCGAGAACGTAGGGGCGCGCCGGCAGGGTCATCTCGAGCGTGTCCTCCAATGGCATCGTCTCGATCGCCAGCAGCGCGACGTCGTCCTCCAGCGGCGTCTCGTCGAGCAGCGTCCTGTACACACGGTCGGCGAAGGAGGATTCGGTCCCCGCTGCCGCGCCGCACGCAGCCACCGTCAGGCGCTCGAAGCCCTCGTCGATGGACTCGCCCCGGCGCTCGATCAGGCCGTCCGTGTAGAGCAGCAGCCTGCTGCCCGTCGGGAACGGGTAGCGAGTCGCCTGGTAGCGGTGGCCGGTGCGCACGCCGACGGGCAGGCCGTGCTTCTGCTCCAGCAGCCGAGCCCGCCCGTCCGGCTCGATCAGCAGCGGCGGCAGGTGCCCGGCTGTGACGACCTCCAGTTCCTCGGCCTCGGCGTCGAGTTCGAGGATCGAGAGCGTCGCTCCGCGGTTGCTGCCCATCGAGATGAGCAGTTCGTTGAGCATCGAGACGACGTCCGTCAGCTTGTGTCCCTGTGCCATGTAGGCGCGCAGGGCGGTGCGGATCTCCGCCATCACGGAGGCGGCCAGCACGCCGCGCCCGACGACGTCGCCGATCACGAAGGCGACGCGGCCGTTGACGAGCTGGAAGACGTCGTACCAGTCCCCCCCGATCTTGATCCCAGAGCCCGCCGGCAGGTACTTGGCGCTGAAGCGCATGCCCGGTATCTCGGGCAGAGCGCCTGGCAGCAGCGCCCGCTGCATGATCGCCGTCACCGAGCGCTGCTCTGAGATGCGGGCGTTGTCGATCGCGAGCGCCGCCCTGTCCGCTGCGAGCTGCAGCAGCGTCACGTCGTCCTCGTCGAAGTCCCGCCTGACGAGCGTGCCGATGTGCATGACGCCGATGACGCGGCCCTCCACGTGGACCGGCACACCGAGCATCGAGCGGATGCCCTTCTGGCGCAGGATCGGATTGACGATGTCGGCGTAGTCGAGGTCCGCGATGATGATCGGGCGAGCCTCCACGGCGACCCGACCCGCGAAGCCCCGGGCGAGGGGAACCTGTACGCCCTGGCGAACCTCCTCCTCCAGGCCACGGGCGGCGCGCGCCACGAGCACGCCCCGATCCTCGTCGAGCAGCAGCACGGCGGCCGTGTCGACCTCCAGCGAGCCGCGGATGCGCTCCAGCAGCTCGGACAGCATGTCCTCCAGGGACATGTACCCGAGAGCCGCGTCGGCGATGCTCAGCAGGTGACTGCGGCGGCTCTCCGACACCGACGATCCGAGCGTGGAGCGCCCACCCTCGGCGTCGTGTCCGTTCTCTCTCTGCGCCTGCAGCTGCTGCATGTCCACGTGGCGTTTATATCGGCAGATCGCCGGGTCGGTGATCTGAGCTCCTCACCAGCGCCCGTACCAGCGCCTGCGGCCCCCTCCGATGGGCGCACCGCCCACGAAGAACCCGATCAGCCACAGCAGGACGGCGATTATGAGCACGTACCAAAGCACGTGAACGGCGAACCCGAAGCCACCGAGGATCGCCAGCAGCAGTACCAGCACGATCAATGCCACCATCTCTCTTCCTCCTCCTGGTTGGACGCGGGTTATTACCCACGTATCGCGGCCGCAACACACGAGAGAGCGCCTAAGCTCTCCATCTCGACAGAACTGGAACCTGCAGGGGGTGCGGTGGGCAGGAGTGAGGCGGAGATCGGGCAGCGCGGCTGGGTGACCGCCCTGCTCGTCGAGACGGGAGCGACGTTGTCGAGCTCGCTCGACCTTGCAACCACGATGCGGCGTGTTGCGCAGCTGACCGTGCCGACCCTCGCCGACCTGTGCGTGATCGACCTCCAGGACGAGAGCGGGACGATCAGCGAACTGGCAGCCGCCTCGACGGATCCCGAGCTGGCAAGACGCCTGGAAGACCTGCGTGCAAGCCATCCCCTCGATCCAGCCGGCGAGCATCCCGTGGCGCGCGTGATCCGCACCGGCGAAGCCGAGCTGCTGGCGGAGATGAGCCCCCAGACCCTCCACTCGTTCGCGGCCGGCTCAGACCATGCGCGGTTCATGATCGCGAGCGGCTACCGCTCGGCCGTCGTGGCGCCCCTGACGGCGCGCGGCCGCACGCTTGGCGCGCTGTCGACGTTGCGGCTGTCCGACAGCGAGCCCTACGATCTCGAGCACCTGGAGCTGGTACGAGAGCTGGCCCGGCGAGCAGCTCTGGCCATCGACAACGCGCAGCTGTTCCGCGACGTCCAGACGGTCGAGCAGCGTCTGGATGCTGTGCTCAGGAACCTCGCCGAGGCGATCACGGTGGTGGACGAGAGCGGGCGGACGGTCTTCGCCAACCACGCCGCGCTCGCCTTCCTCGGCCTCGAGTCCGCCCAGGATCTGACCGCGGCCAGACCGGGCGAGATCATGTCCAGGTTCATCGTGCTGGACGAGGCGGGCCGGGAGCTGGACCTCGATCAGATGCCGGCCAGACGTCTCTTCAGAGGCGAGCCGGCGCCACCGATGCTAGTCAGGAACATCGTCCGAGCAACCGGCGAGGAGCGCTGGGTGATCGTGCGGGCGTCCCCCATCGTCGACCCCGAGACCGATCGCGTCGCATACGCGGCGAACGTCTTCGAGGACGTCACCGAGGTCAAGCGGGCGCAGCTGGCCGAGACGTTCATGGCACAGGCGAGCCGGGTGCTGGCGTCGTCGATGGACTACCGCGAGACCCTGCAGAGGGTGGCGCGGATGGCGACCGCCCAGCTCGCCGACTGGTGCGCGATCGACGTGGTCGGAGAGAGGGGACGGCTGGAGTTGGTGGCCGTCCACCACGACGACCCCGAGCAGCTCGCGACAGCCGAACGGATCGCTCGCGACTACCGGCCCTCGCTCGAGGAGAAGGTCGGAGTCCCGGAGGTGATCAGAACGGGTAGGGCGACGATCTTCAACGACATCACCGCCGAGGCGCTCGCCGGATACGCCCGCGACGCAGAGCACCTGCGGCTGCTGCGCCAGATCGGCGCGCGCGACGTGATCGTGGTGCCGCTGGCCGCACCCACCCACACCCTCGGCGCTATCACCCTGGTCACTTCCCGCACCGGCAGGCGGCTGATCGAAGCCGATCTGGACGTGGCCGTCCGTCTCGGCCGCCGCGCCGGCACGGCTGTCGAGAGCGCACGGCTGTACACCGAGCGCAGCCGGATCGCCCGCGTGCTGCAACGGGCGCTGCTTCCCGACTCCCTGCCGGACATGCCCGGCTTCCAGGCGGCCGCCTCCTACCGGGCGGCGGGTGAGCTGAACGAAGTGGGCGGAGACTTCTACGACGTGTTCCCCTACGGTCCGGACAAGTGGATGCTCGTAATCGGAGACGTCTGCGGGAAAGGAGCGGAGGCAGCCAGCGTCACAGCCCTTGCGCGTCACACGCTGCGAGCGATGGCGATGCTCCGGACGCCGCCGGCGGAGATGCTCGAACTACTTCACCGAACGCTCATGGCGCAGGAGCCGGAAGGCCAGATGTGCACCGTCTGCCTCGTCCTGGTCGGCCGCTCCGGTGCGCGCGCGCCGCTCACGATCGCGCTCGCCGGCCACCCCCCGCCCCTGCTGGTCGGGCCCGGCGCGACCGCCACCCCACTGGGTGAGCCGGGAACGTTGCTGGGCCTGGTCGACCCGATCGCGATCGGACAGTCCGAGGCGTCCCTGGGCCCGGGACAGACACTGCTCCTCTACACCGACGGCGTGCCCGAGGCGCCACGGGCACGCTCCCAGACGCCACTGGTCCTCGAGCGCTTGAGCGCGGAGAAACACGACCTCCCCCTGACGGAGATGCTCGCGGAGCTCGAGCATGCGGCCGTCCGCAGCGCCGAGGGCCATCCGCAGGACGACATGGCCCTCCTGGGCATCCGCCTCGCTGCGACGACGGTTAATATCGAGCCGCGATGAGCGTCGAGGAGCAGCTCCAAATCGTCGCGAGCAACGGAAGCGATCGCTTGATCCTCACCCTCGAGGGCGAGCTCGACCTCGCCAGCGCGCGGCTGCTCGCGAATGCCCTCGCCGGCGTGGACCTGGACTGGGCACGAGCCGTCGTGCTGGACCTCGGCGGGCTGCGCTTCCTCGACTCGACCGGCCTGCGGGAGATCTTCAAGGCGCAGAAGGCCGTGCACGAGGGCGGCCGGCGCTTCGCCGTGACCCGGTGCTCACCGCAAGTTCAGCGCCTGTTGCACATCACGCGTCTGGACGAGCACCTCGACTCGATCGAGACGCCCGAGTCGGAGCTTCCCGAAGAGCCCCTCGCGGCGGATTGACCGGCGGGGCGCCGCTACGCCCACCTACGATGTCCTCCATGGCGACCCGGGGCAGCATCGGAGCGTTGACAGCGCCGCGCTCGCTCGCCGAACGCCCATCCGTGCGCGAGCAGGCGATCGGCCGTACGAGCCTTGCCGGCGTGCTGGCCCTGTCGGCCCTGCTGGAGACGTGGCGCACGACCCTCAGCGGCTACGGCAACGGCTACTACGCCGAGGCCGCCCTCGCGGCCGACCGCAGCTGGACGGCGATGCTCACGAACGCGGCCGACCCGAGTCGCCTGGTCAGCCTCGACAAGGGCCCGTTGCCCGACTGGGTGCTCGGCATGAGCACGAGGATCGTCGGCTTCGGCTCCGCCGGGCTGCTGCTGCCGGCGGCTCTCTTCACGGTCGCGACCGTGCTCGTCCTGTACGACCTCGTCCGCCGCACGCTCGGGGTGCGCTGCGCCCTCCTGGCCGCCCTGGTCCTGGCTCTCACGCCTGTCACCGTCGTGATGGGCCGCTACGACAACCCCGACCCGCTGCTGGCGCTGCTGCTGACGTGCTCCGCCTGGGCCCTCGTCAGGGCCCTGCAGTCGGGCCGGACACGCCACGTCGTACTCGCGGGCGCGCTCGTCGGCCTCGGCTTCGAGACGAAGATGCTGGAGGCCTATCTGATCCTGCCGGCGCTGGCCGCCGCGCTTCTGCTGGCTGGCTCCGGCCCACCCGGGGCGCGCGTTCGCCGGCTCGGGGCAGGGGCGCTCGCGACAGTCGCCGTCAGCGTCGCCTGGTACGCGACGACGATGCTGCTTCCGGGCAGCCGCCCCTATGTGCCCGAGACGGCCGACGATTCCTGGTTCTCGCTGATCTGGGGCGCCAACGGACTCAAGCGCGTCACAGGCTTTCCGAGCAGCCGCCAGCCGGGTCCCCTGCGTCTCTTCGCGGCCCAGATCGCAGGTCAGGCAAGCTGGCTGCTGCCGCTGGCCCTGCTCGGGCTGGTGGCCGGCCTTGCCGTCCACCGCAGGGCTGCCCGGAGCGACCTGCGCCGGGCTACGCTCGTGCTGCTCGGGGGTTGGCTGCTGGCGGGCTGGGCCGTCTTCAGCTTCTCCCGCGGCCTCTTTCACCCCTACTACACGACCGTCGTCGCTCCGCCGACGGCCGCCCTGGCCGCAGCCGGCGTCATGACCCTGACCGCGCACGTACGCTCCAGCCGCCTCGCGGGCGGGCTGCTGGCGCTGGGCGTGCTGGGCACCGCCCTGCTGGGCTGGGCCATCCTCGATCACACCCCCTCCTTCCTGCCCTGGCTCCGCTGGCTGGTGCTCGCCGCCGGCGGGCTTGCCGCGACCGGACTGGTCCTCGCTTCGACGGCACCCGGCTTGACGGGCAGCCCCTCCGCGCTGGCGATCCTCGCCGCCGCGCTGGCGATGGCGCTGCTGGGCGGCCCGGCCGCCTATTCGATCGCGACGCTCGGCCTCGGTCGCAGCGGCGCCAACCCGACAGCGGGCCCGGCGCAGCTGACCCCCGGGCGTGGGCGCGCCGCGGGCACGCAGCAGGAGGGTCGGCTCGTGAGCTACCTGCAGGCCCACAGGGACGGCGCCCGCTACCTGCTGGCTGCCACGGGAGCGGACTTCGCGGCACCGGTGGGACTGGCCAGCAGGGATCCGGTCGTGACACTCGGCGGCTTCGACGGCAGCAACCCGGCGCCGAGCGTCGCACAGGTGGCGGGGCTCGTCAGGACAGGCCGATTGCACTACGTGCTGCTCGCCTCCCCCCAGCCGTCCCCGGCCAGTCGCAGACTGGCGCAGTGGGTGACCCGTGCCTGCAGTCCGCTTCGGGGCATCTCCGTGACGGGTCTGAGGGGAGAAAACGGCAGCCCGCTCGCGGGCCCGGCGCGGGCAGGTCAGGTGCCGGCGGGCCTGTACCGCTGCGCCCGCGTGCCCCTCGGCGGCCCCGCCGAACTGGTCGTCGCGGGTGGCGACAACTTCTCCAACGGCTCGACCGCCGCCCTCATCGACGGGGAACTGGTCGCCTGGGGCGACGACGAACACGGCAAGCTCGGCGACGGCGGCCAGGGAGCCTTCGTGACACCCCAGCTGATCCAGGAAGGCGTCTCGCAGGTCAGCAGCGTCGCCCAGGCGTCGATGACGCTTCACTGAGGTCTCTTAACACGCGTCCGTAGTCTCACCGCCCCGGAGGCTGCGGTGAGACGCGGATGCCGCACGGCGCCGCGATCGTGAAGATCCCTCCCGTGAGCGCGACGGAGAGACTGGCCCGTGCCTGCGCGGCGCGCCCCCTTCGGACATTGGCCGCCTGGGCGCTGGCCGTGCCGCTCGCCGTCGCCCTGCTGGGAACCTCCCTGCACGGCCTGACCTCCAGCTATCACGTCGTCGGCAGGCCCGAGTCGACAAGGGCCGCGCAACTGCTGACCAAAGCTTTCCCCGAGGGCTCGAAGTACGGCATACAGAGCGAAGCGAGCGACGGCGTGATCGTCCACTCCAGCCGTTACACGGCCGGCTCTCCCCGCTATCGGTCCTTCGTGGCCAGCCTCGTGCGGTCGCTGGCCGCCACCGGGACGGCGAGCTCGATCGGGACCTACCTGACGGGCGCAGCGCCCGTCGGCGACGGCGGGCACGCGGCCCTGATCTCGCTCTCCGCGAGCAGCCCCGAGCGCGTCAAGCCGGTCGTGGCCGTCGTCCAGCGCTACGACCGCTCGCCGGACTTCGCCGTCAGCGTCTCCGGCGCCTATCCCGTCCAGAACGACTTCAGCAAGCTCTCCCAGACCGACCTCGAGCACGGCGAGCTGGCATTCGGCCTGCCGGCGGCGCTGATCGTGCTGATGCTCGTCTTCGGAGCGATCGTGGCCGGGCTCGTGCCGGTCCTGATGGCGCTGGTTGCGATCGTCGTGGCGCTGGGGCTGGTGGCCCTGCTCTCGCAGCTGACGAGCCTCTCCGTCTTCATCGTGAACATGCTCACGGGCATGGGCCTGGCGCTGGGGATCGACTACTCGCTCTTCGTGATCTCCCGCTATCGCGAGGAGCGCGGGCAGGGGCTGACCGAGCACGATGCCATCGCACGCACCGGCGCGACGGCCAGCAGGGCCGTGCTGCTCAGCGGCAGCACCTTCGTCATCGCCCTGTTCGGGATGCTGCTGGTGCCCACGCAGATCATGCGCAGCCTGGCGGCGGGCGCGATCCTCGTGGGGATCGTCTCGGTGGCCGGCGCGATGACGCTGCTGCCCGCCCTGCTGGGGCTGCTGGGCGATCGCGTCAACGCCCTGCCGATCCCGCTGCTGGGCGCCAGGCTGGGCCGCAGCGAAGCTGCCGAAGGGCGCGTCTGGCGGCGCCTGGTGGACGCCGTCCTGCGCCGGCGGGCTCTCGCCCTGGTGCTGGCAGTCGGGGTGATGATCGCGGCGGCAGCGCCGATCCTCGGCCTGCACATCGGAGCAAGCGGGATCAGCTCGCTGCCCGACAGCGCCCCCTCCAAGCAGGGCTACCTGGCCATGCAGCGGTACTTCCCCGGCCAGAGCACCTACCCGGCGCAGATCGTCGTGCAGGGCGGCCAGCGCCAGGCCGTCACCGCCGCTCTGCGGGAGCTGAACGCACGGCTTGCCTCCGGGGCTCGCTTCGGCCGGGGCCTGGTCGTCGCCTCCCCCCTCGCCCCCGTGGTCCTGCTGTCGGCGCCCGTGCGGGGCGACCCGGCCTCGCGCCAGGCCGTCGCTGCAGTGCGCGAACTGCGCAGCAGCGTCCTGCCGGCGGCGCTGGCGGGCACCGGCGGGCACGCGCTCGTGGGCGGGCAGACGGCCGAGAACGCCGACTACTTCCAGGCTGTCACCCAGCCCACGCCGATCGTGCTGGCACTCGTGCTCGGGCTCAGCTTCCTGGTGCTGATGGTCGCCTTCCGCTCGCTGACGGTCGCGCTCCTCTCGATCGCCCTGAACCTGCTGTCGGTGGGCGCCGCCTACGGCCTGCTCACGCTCGTCTTCATCCACGGGCTGGGAGCGACCCTGTTCGGCTTCCAGCACGCCACCACGATCGAAGCCTGGGTGCCGCTGTTCCTGTTCTCTGTGCTGTTCGGCCTGTCCATGGACTACCAGGTGTTCCTGATGAGCAGGATCAAGGAAGGCCACGACGCCGGACTCGCCGGCGGGGAGGCCGTCGCCGCGGGGGTCGCCAGAACGGCCCGCATCATCACGGGGGCGGCCCTCATCATCATCATGGTCTTCACCGGCTTCGCCCGCGGACAGCTCCTGATGTTCCAGCAGATGGGGTTCGGGGTGGCCGTCGCCCTGCTGCTCGACGCAACCCTGATCCGCATCGTCGTGCTGCCCAGCGCCATCAGCCTGCTCGGCGAGCACGCCTGGTATCTGCCGCGCTCGATGCGGTGGCTGCCGCGCCTCGAGATCGAGGGCCGCAGGTCGGTCGACACGCCGTGACCGTCCCGCTGCGACCGCGCGCCGCGCAGGCGCCGGCCGGGCCGATCAGCCGGCCAGACTCGCCAGGATCCCGACGAGAACGCCCGACCCGGCCAGAAGTGCGGCTGTGCGCCGCGTGACCAGTCGCGGATACCGCGTCCGCTTCTGAGACCAGACGAGCGCCCCGATCCCCGCCGTCACGGGCAGGCCCGCCGGACCCATGCCGGGCGAGATCAGCATCAGCGCCCAGCAGGAGCCGACGCACGCGCAGCCGATGCGCAGGCCGAACCGGAACACCGTCAGGATCGCGCCGGCGCCCCACAGCGGTATCGGGACGCTGCGATGGCAGGCCAGCAGCGCTGCCCGCTTGAGTGGCGTGAGCTCCCAGACGGCGGCCAGGAGGAGGGCCAGCAGCGTCGCCGTGAGCGCCGCCGCGGGCATGACGGCGGCCGCCGCGACCTGGAGCGCACCCGCCCCCGTCCACACCACCAGATAGCCGAGCAGGAAGGCCGCCACGACGGCGTTCCTTCGCCGGCGCAGGCTGTTGCGAGCCACGTGGTGCAGCGCCGGCAGGGTCGCCGGCAGCATCGTGGCCGCCGCCATCAGCAGCGACATCCCGAGGCCCGACGCGACGGCTGTCACCGTCAGCCGCCCCGGATGGCGGACGGCTCCCGCCATCGCCTGCGGACTGCACCACTGCATCGCCGCGCCTGCCCCCAGGGCGTTGACCCGCTGCAGGCCGTAGGCGGCCAGCAGGGCCGCCCAGGCCAGCAACGGGATCGCCATGAGCGCCTGCTCCTCGCGCGCCGGCAGGCGGGGCATCCAGACGGCCCGCCTGAGCGGCGACGCGACGATCGTCCTGCCCTCAGGCCAGGCTGACACTGACGCGCCCGATCTGCACAGGCGCCTGTGCCTCCTCCTCCGTCTCCGCGATCTCCGCCTCGCCGGGCGGCGGCACCAGGCGCAGCGGGCGGAAGTCGACCGTCAGCGCCCGGCCGTCCCATTCGCCTGTGCCGTGCAGCCTCGCGAGGACGTGGCTGATGTCCATGCTGACGCGCAGCTTGTGCGCCTGTTCCCCCTCACGCGGGTTGCGGGCTCGCTCCAGCCCGAAGAAGGAGACGTTGCCGACGTGGCGTTCCCACAGCACCTGCTCGTCCGGCTCGCCAGGAAGGTCGAGGTACACGCCATAGACCGTTCCCGGGTTGCGCTCGCCGTCGATCTCCTCGACGCCGAGGTAGGCGGTGGGACCATCCGGCTCGCCTGCCGTCGCCGCTCTGGCCACGGCCGCCTGGTCGATCGCGACGGTCGTCGTGGCCGGCTGGCCGCTCAGCACGACGGGGCCGTCGTTGGCTCCGATCACCTCCGGTTCTCCGGGTGCGGCAGTCACGGCAGCCGGCACTGCGATCGCTGCCACTGCAGCCGGTGGCGCCAGCGTGTCATACGTGTATTCGAGGTCGCTGGTCGCGATCACCTCGGCACAGGTCTTTTCGGCCGGCTTCCCGCCGACGTCGAAGAACTTGAAGGTCTGCTCCGTCCATTTGGTGCCTTCGGGATCCTTCTTGCCCTGGGCGTTCCAGACGGCCCAGATGCGGTCGATGTTGCTGTGATGAAGCCAGAATATTGGGTCCTGCGCAGCAGTATCGGGGTTCGCCATGAGACCCGTGGGACCGCCGATCGCGTTGTGGACGTCGTTGTGGGGGGTCTGCTCGACCCTTCCCGTCTGGCTCCAGAACTGCTGGTTGGGCGGCGCTTCGCCACCGCCGAATTCGGGGATGCCCGTGTAGAGGGGACGCGACAGCGCGTAGGCGTCGCTTGCGGCCGCCGCCGGCAACGCGTGGCCCTCGTTGATCCCCTTGGCGCGGGCGCCGACGTAGAGCGGGTTGACGATCGCGGCCGGGCTCGCCCGGAAGGGGACCGGCATCGTCGCCTGCTGGCCGCCGAGGCTGTAGTTCCAGTAAGGCAGGGCCCAGTCGGCCGGACCGTTTGCGGCGATCACGGCCTCCCGCACGATCCTCTCGAAGTAGTAGACGAACATGCGGTGCCAGGCCAGGAAGAACCAGCTGCCGTGCTTGCATTCGTTGAACAGCGCCCGGGCTTCCTTTTCGCTGCCGTGGATGCCTGCCTGATAGGACCAGCTCGTGGGATCCTGCGGTTCCCGGGCTTTCATGGCCGCGACGGCCACGCCGTAGAAGTGAAGCGTCTGATCTCCCGGCGGGAGCATCCACGCGTTGCGGCGGACGAACTGCGTCTCCGGACTCATCTGGGCTCCCCCTGTCTGCCGATGGTGTCTCGCCGCACCCGTCCGACGATTCGACAGATGCATCGAGTTCTTATTGACCGAATTCGCGATTCTCTCACGCTCCCCCCGCCCTGTGTGAAGGTCTTGCTAACTCCCCGCGGACGAGCGCAGGAGCAGGCAACGGACCGCTGCAGCGCATAGATTCGCGGCATGTCAGAGCCCGATCCCGAGCCGGCTCCCGCGGGCGAGCTCGTCTACGCCGAGCGCCCGCCGGCCGCCGTAGCGGAGGGCCTGCTCGTCCTGCATCACGGACGCGGCGCCGACGAGCGCGACCTCCTGGCCCTCGCCGACGCTCTGGACCCCCAGCGGCGGCTGCACGTGGCCACTCCCCGCGGGCCGCTCGTCCTGGCCGGCCGGCCCGGCTTTCACTGGTACACGGTGCCCCGCGTCGGCCACCCCGATCCGGCCTCGTTCTTCAGGGCTCATGCTCTGCTGGGAGCCTTCCACGACGAGCTGTGGCGCAGGACGGGACTCGGACCGGAGCGCACCGTCCTGGGCGGCTTCTCGATGGGAGCCGTCATGAGCTACGCGCTGGGCCTGACGAGATCGCGCCCCGCACCCGCCGGCATCCTCGCCTTCTCGGGCTTCATCCCATCCGTGGAGGGGTGGGAGATCGCCACCGCGGATCGCCCGGACCTGCGTGCCTTCATCGCGCATGGCCGGGCGGACGCCGTCATACCGCTTCAGTTCGCCCACCGCGCTCGCGACCTCTTGCAGGCCGCCGGGCTGGAGGTCTCCTACCACGAGTCGGGCGGCGGACACAGCATCGACCCGTCCCACCTCGAGCCGGCCAGGCGCTGGCTTGCGGCCGGCCTGCGTCTCTAGGCGGACACGCCGGAGAGCCCCGGCCGGCGCCCACGAGTGCTTCCGCCCGTTCCGCTCATTGCGAAGTTATGTCTGCCGGAACCGCCTGGGCATGTTGACTTCTGTACACGATCAGTAGAGACTGGGCACAGGCGGCGTCGTACAGCCAGAGCAGAGGTCCGTGCCGCGCCGTCCGCACTTGCCCGTCCGCCTGGCTATTAGATAACATCTTCGTTTATGGGGGCCGACCTGACGCCAACGGGATCGTTCGTTCCGGCTCGCTCGAGCCGCCGCCGCCAGGTGTCCAGGCTGCACCGCTCGCGCCTGCTGGCGGGCGCTGTCACCGTCGCCGAGGAGGTCGGGTACGCGCAGACGACCGTCAGTCGCATAGCGCAGCGGGCGGGAGTCTCCCGCGGCACCTTCTATGCCCTCTTCGCGGACCGGGACGACTGCCTGGCGGCCGTCTACGCCGACCTGGTCGAGGCGGTCGTCGAGGAGCTGTCGCGCCTGCGTCTGGACGAGCTGCCCTGGCGGGAGCGAATCCGCAACGGGCTGGTCGCGATCCTCGGCCTGCTCGACGCCGAGCCTGCCCTGGCCCGGGTCTGCTTCGTTGAGTGCGCCCGCGGCGGCCCGCAGCTGACAGCCGCCCGCGAGCAGGCCGTCGCGCTCCTGGCGGGCGCCCTCGATGCCGGTCGTGAGGATCCCGACTGCCTGCTGGAACCGTCGAGCGCGACGGCCGAGATCCTCGTGCACGCCGTCTTCGGCATCGCCCACTCGCGCCTGGCGGCCGGCGGCGAGCCTCTGTCGGAGCTGTTCGGGGAGCTTATGGGGCTGGTCGTGCTTCCCTACCTGGGACCGGAGGCCGCGCAGCTGGAGAGCAACCGGCCGCCACCGCCGGCTGCGCCGGCCGGCTCGGCCAGGCGCGAGGACCCGCCTGGCGACACGCTGGCCGCGCCCAGGATCAGGCTCACCTATCGCACGACGAGGGTGCTGGAATGCATCGCGGAGAGCCCCGGCGCGACCAACATCGCCATCGCCCGTGCGGCCGGGGTCTCCGACCAGGGGCAGATATCCAAGCTGCTTGCACGCCTGGAGCAGCACGGCCTGCTCCTCAACAGCGGCGACGTCGAGCGCAAGTGGGCCGTCAACACGTGGTCGTTGACCCAGCACGGCGAGGCTCTGCTCCAGGGCGTGCGCAGGCGCCCGCTGCCCTCCCGGTCCAGCGGCTGAGCGCCGCCCGGCTCACACAGCCTGGCCCTCGCGCTCCTCGGCGACCAGCTCGCCGAGCAGCTCGATCGCCTGCTGGGCGCCCGTGAAGGGCGCGATCACGATATAGGCCAGCTGCGGCAGCAGCGCCGGGAGCATCTCGATCTCGCCTCCCGCCGCATACCGCTGGATCACCTCGAAGATCGCTCCGGCGATCGCCTGCGAGACCGTCTTGGGGAGCTCTGCCGCCTGCCGGCGCACGGCAAAGCCTTCCTCGAAGAAGATCGTGAAGGAACGCGTCACGTCCTCGGCGCGCCGGACGGCCGCGGGCCCGGCCGCATAGCACTCGACCAGGCGCAGGTGCGAGAGGGCCGGGTTGACCACGACCAGCTCGAGCAGCGCCTTCAGGCCGCTCCAGACCCGCTCGGGCCAGCCGGCGGGCGCGAAGTAGGCGGCGGCGCAGCGCTCGAAGATGTGCTGGGTGGGGTACTGCTGGGCTTCCAGGAATGCGTTCTGCTTGTCGGTGAAGTGCTCATAGAAGACCTGCCGGGCGACACCGGCGGCAGCCACTATGTCGGCGATCGTCGCCTCGGAGTACCCCTTTGCCAGCGTCACCTCGGCCGTGGCGTGGATGATGCGCGTACGGTGGCTGCGCGCAACCACGCTCGGAGGCAGGCCGTGCCTGCCCCGAGGCAGACGCCGCGGCTGTGACGGAGCCCGGGTCACGGTGACGCCGCCTCGCAAGCGGGCCCTGGGTCCTGTGCTCCAGGGCAGGCGCCCGGCCGGGACGGCGTAGGAGCGCAGCCACGCCACCAGATCCCCGGCCAGGGCCGGCAGCTGGTCCTCGGCGCTGGCTCGCAGGTGCCTGGAGACGATCGTGCGCACCCCGCCCAGCAGCGCCGTCGCCGGCAGGTCGATCGTCATGCCCGCAGCCGAGGCGCTTTCCAGCAGGCGCTCGGCACGCTCCTGGAAGACGCCTGTGATGCGGCGGCGCTCCGCTCTCACGCCGGCCCCGCCCCCGAGCGAGCCGACGAAGAGCATCCAGGCCGCATCGGTTTCCGCGCAGACCGCCTCCAGAAGGCGCCCGAGCGCGGCTGTCGCCGCCTGCTCCCACTCCTCGGGGCTGTCCACAGCCGTCACGTCGACGGGTCGCATCCGCGCCAGCACTCTGTCGGCGGCCGTCCGGCAGGCCCCCAGGGCGCAGTCTTCCTTGTCTTCGAATAGCTCGTAGAAAGTCGCGCTGGAGACACCCGCGTGGGCGGCGATCTGGGCGATGCTCAGGCCCTCCATGCCGTCCCGCGCCGCCAGCTCGATCATCGCGTCCAGGAGACGCTCCCGTTGCGAGCGGGCGAGCATCGACTGCGCGCCGCTCAACCCGCCGCGGCGGCCGGAGCGCTGCTCGGGTCGCACGGGCGGTCTCGTCATCCCTCAGCGCCTCGGGAGGGCACGGCGTGCGCTGCGCCCCCGGGATCCTCGGTGAACGCCGTAGGCCCTGCGGGCCGCGGCTTCGCACTGCGCCCGCTTGCGGCTGCGCTGCGCCAGGCGCTTGCGGCACGTTGCCAGGGCATGCGCCAGCCTCTTCGCCTGGGCGGCCCTGCCAGACCGGTATGACGCGACTCCCTTGCATCCGGCGACGGCGATCTTCGTGGCCTGTTCGATCACGGCGCCGTTCTGGGCCGTGATCTTCGTAGGCATCGTCATGCTCGTGCCGCACAGGTCGTAGCTGCCGCTGGGCAGGTACACGCCGAGGGCCGAGTGGGGGCCCTCGGGCAGCACCGCTTCGAAGCTTTCGACGGGGGCGTCGGGGACGGACTGGAAGCTCGACGTGGTGATGCCTTCGTGGATGTTCGTCTGGCCGTCCAGGATCAACTCGATCCCTTCGCCCTGCAGCACGAACTCGACGTCGGGGAAGGCCGCGCCACCGTGCGAGACGAGATACGCGGGGCCCTGCAGGGGGACCGAGAGGACCGGCGTGTGGACCGTCGCGGAGCCGATCAGCGACCCTTCCGGGCAGCTCGCCGGGTCGGCTTCGAAGACGGCCGCCAGGCAGGCCTGGCGGATCGTGCTCTGCCGTGAGGGGAGCTGCTTGGGCAGCGTCAGGACGGTCTTTGCGATGTTCGCCTGCCCCGCGCCGGATGTGACCTTCACCGTCAGGCCGGCCCCGTCTACGCGACTGCCCTGTCCCTCCGTGGCGCTCGTCAGGACGGGCTTGAAGGGAAGGGCTGCGCAGCCGCTGACCCTGAAGGGGACGGACTCCACCGCCTGTCCCCCCCGGGCTCCTTCCAGGTCTCCCGCGACCTGCATCTGTTCGCAGTCGGTGGGGTTGTACTGAAAGCCCGGACGGTCGATCGTGACCTGCACGCGTTTGAGCGCCAGCGGCACGCCCGAGGGGGCCCTGCCGACGCCCTCGACGATCGTCGGCAGCACGCTGGTGACGGTCACGGCGGCCGTGTGCGGGTCGACGTCGATGGCGGCGCGGACGACGACTTCGCCGAGGTCGAACGGGCCGGCCTTCGCGGGCGTGACGATCGAGAGCCCGAACGGCGCGCCCGCGTAGGGACCCGTCAGGTAAACCCGTCCGCTCTGCACGATCGGTTCGGGGCCAAGGCCGGCGCCGGCGCTGGCCTGGCCGATTTCGCTTGCGGGGGGGCATTGGCCCAGCGAGGCCTGCGGTTCGGGACAGCGCAGCACGGATTTGAGGATGGCTCCGAGGCCCGCGGGAAGGTGCACTGAGACTCCCTTCAGGGCCTGGTCGCCGTCGGCGTGGCCGAGTTCCAGCTGGAAGCCCGTGAAGGCGCCGGCCTGAGCGCTGGTGGCGCCCGCCAGCATGGTCGGAGCGAATGGGCCCGCGCCCGCCGGACATGCTGTCCCCCCGGCGCCGGCGTCGACTACGTAGGCAGGGACTTCGGGTTCGAACCCAGGCGCTCCCGACCACGGCGAGAAGTCCGCCCGGGTTACGTAGGAGCCGCATGCTTCGGGGCTGGCGAGCGACGCTCTGGCGCCGCCGAAGAAGTGCAGCGTCAGCCGTTCGAAGGGAAGCTGGGGGGTGTTGCGGAAGCTGGTCGTCAGCTGCCCTGTCGAGGCCACGTCCACCTGTCCCGCCAGCTTCACCGCGACGCCCGAGATCGGGTCGGAGGCGATCAGATAGAGGACCAGCGGAGAGCTGTACGGGCTCGTGTCCTGGCTGCCCAGATAGACCGAGCCCTGCAGTTCGCGGGGCAGCAGCGGAGTTCTTATCGAGACGGTGCCGACCTTGGAGGTGTCCGCGCACACGTTCACGCCGGGCTGCTGCATTTCGGGTGCCGGCAGCAGGGGTGTGAAGACCTGTTCGGCGATTTTTTCTTCCAGGCTCCCGGCGCCCACTTCCAGGAAGCCCGCCAGCGCCGGTTCGCATGCGCTCAATCCGTTTGCCCCGGCGGGGTTGAGGACGAGCCCTTCGGGCAACTCGACGGTCGTCGACTGCACAGCCGATTCGGCCTTGCCCGACGGCGCGAGCAGCCCCGGTTGGGGCATCTGCACCCTCGCCGTCAGGCCTGTCGGCGTGCTCGTGGCGTGTTCTTCTGGTTCGATCGCGAGCGTCGGGTCGAATTCGAGCTCGTTGCATTCCCCGAAGGCGTAGGGGAAGGTGAAGCCGGCTTCGGTCGTGCTGCCGGGGCGTCCCGCTCCGACCGGCCAGGAGTCTCCCGCCACCGTGCTCGTCGACGCGCCCCGGCAGGAGGTCGGCAGCGTCAGGAAGGCCGTCTGGAGCTGGGTGTCGGGCCGGCAGCCTCGCGGCGTTTCGGCGCCTTCCACCCAGGTGCCGCCGCCCAGGCATTCCCAGCCCCTGGCGGCGTTGTGACTCGGGTCGGCCGGATCGCCCCACAGGGTCACCTCGCTGCTGAGAACCTGGGCTGCCTGGGAGACATCTTCGACCATCACCTGCACGCCGTAGTCCCCTCCCGCGGGCAGGGCGGTCCGCAGCACGACCGGCACGCCCTGCACCTCGAAGCCGAACCTGGCCGGTTCGCCATGCGCCGGTTCCAGGTTGAAGACGGGCACGGTGAACAGGTCGAAGCCCAGCGGCACAGGGTCGTTGACGACGACGGAGGCGATGCCGACGGCCGTGTCGGCGGGACACAGGTCGGTCGCTTCGACCGGGCTGATCGCGTCGAAGTCGACTTCCGAGCACTGCGGAACGGCGTTGGGGTCACCGATCAGCCCCGGCGGGAGGTGAAAGCTGAGGTCGTGGGGCAGCGCCGGCGCGCTGGGGTAGACGCCGTGCTCTTTGGGCGCCGCATACGACGCCAGCGTCTCGTTGAGGTCCAGCGTCGTCGTCAGCTGGAAGGGGTGCGAGCCGGCTGACGTGTCGGTCGCGCCGCCTTCCGCTTCCGGGGTCAGTTCGTAGGACTCGATCCCGAACGGAGTCGGACCTTCCTGCATGTCGAGCGTCCTGGGGAGCGCCGCGGGGGCGGCGTTGCCACCCTGCACCCTGACTTCCGTCTGCGGACCGGCTTCGGGCGGGTCTTCCATCCGCGCGGTTATCCGCATCGAGAGGATTTCGTACTGCGGCAGGGTCTTCTCGAACTGGCAGGCGACTTCGCTGCGCCCGCCTTCCAATCCCGTCACCTTGCAGCCGAGGAGCGGTTTGGCCGACTGTTCGCTACCCGGCACGCCGCGGCTTGCGAGCCCTTCGACGGGTTCCAGCGGCTTCACGCCGGTGGGCAGCACGTAGGACAGCTCGACAGGATGTTCGCTGGACGCCGTCAGCGGGGCGTCGCCCATGTTGCGCGCCGTGACGACGAACTGGGCTTCGCCGGTTGCGGGCAGCCGGGTGGGCGCCGAGGTCGCGTCCAGGCGCCACCAAGGCTTCACCGCGAAGGCCTGCGGAGCAGCCGCGATCGCGGCGATGCATGCGCTCAGCAGGGCCAGCGCCAGCGTCCTCGTCACTCCGAGCCGGCTCATCGCCCGCTCCTGTGGCTCTTGCGGGCGGCGGCTCGGGCGCCGTAACGACGGCGGGCCTTGGCTTCGCAGCTGCTGCGGCGGCGCCCCCGCCGGTAACGACGGCGACAGGCCTGCAGTTCACGACGCAGCTTCTGGGCACGGGTCGTCGGGTGCGTCGTCCTGGTGCCCTTGACGCCCTGCTTGGAGGGCGTCTGGTTGCCGGCGCCGGCAGTCGTCTGCGTCTGCACGACGATCGACGGCGCCTCGACCGATCCGGCGGGACGGCAGCTTTCCAGCGTCACGCAGGGTTCGGCGGCGGCCGGGGACGGCGCCAGGCACGGCAGGGCGCTCGTGCATTCGTGTGCGTCGTAGACGGCATAGCCGGCCTGGGCCGCCTGCGGCACGAGCTGGGCGGCTGTGATGAAGAAGACGTCCCCCCCTCCTTCCTGGAGGGTCTGCCCGGCGGGTCCTTCGCCACCCGCTTCGCCGGCGTCCAGGAAGGCCGATTCGTGCGTCGAGGTCCCGGAGGAGATCAGGCCCAGGCAGCCCCCCGCCGGGGCGACGAAGGCTGCGCTCGCGCTCGAGCACCGGTGGGCGCCGCTGGGCACGCCCTGCGGCTCGTACTCGTAGACGTCCTCCTTGTGGTTGGTCGCAGCCGCGAGGAGGTCCGCGGGGCTCTCGAAGAAGAGCCTGCCCGCGTCGGACAGGTAGCGCGACTGGTAGAGGGCGTGGTCGTGGTCGACCCGCGTCCAACCAGGGACGCTGCCGGCCAGCCAGTGTCCCCGCCAGGCCTGGGTGCGATCGACCAGCAGACCGATCCCTTCGGGGTTTTCGCCCGCCCCCGAAGGGTCCAGCACGCCACGCGGGCGCGCTCCGGAGGGGTCGCAGGAGGCACACCTCAGCTTCCCGTCGGAGGCGTCGTAGAGGAACACCTCCTCATCGCGGGCGCCCTGCGCTTCGGGGTTGGCGTCGCGGTTGTCGTAGCCCGCCAGGGCCTGTGCTTCTTCGGACATGAACGCCAGGAAGCGGCCGTTCGGCGAGACCCTCGAAGTCAGCTGTCCGAGGTCGTCGGCGAGCCCCGGCGGATGCCAGTCGGGTCCGTCCTCGTTGGACAGGCGGGCGACCAGGCGGGCTTCCCAGCGCGGTTCGTCGAGCAGTTCGTTGAAGTGCGCCATGTAGAGGTTGCAGTGCGCGTTCGGCTGCGGTTCCTTGCGACACTGCCCGGGCTGGGCGCCTTCGCCGCGAGTCTGGGCCGAGAGCACGCCGTTGGCCACGAAGTAGACGGCGGAGCCGTCTTCGCTGGTGCCGAGGACGAGACCCTGCACGGCCGCGCTTTCGCCTTCGTAGGATTCGGAGAGGTCGCTGAGTGCGCACCTCGGCGGGCCGGGACGCGTTTCCTTCAGTTCGCAGACGTACAGGTCGGGCTTGCCGGCGGCGGCCCCCGATCCCGGGCTGAGCTGCTGCTGGTCGGTGAAGAAGACCCGCGACCCGTCGGCACTGGCCCCCTGGAAGACGGCGCCGGCGCGGCCTGAGCCGGTCCCTCCCTGCACGCCGTCCAACTGGATCGATTCGCCGCTGAGGACGTCGGTCTCGTACAGGTGTCCTTCGTCGCTCCAGAAGACCCGCCGGCCGTTGGCGGAGACGGCGCCCCGCAGCTCGTGGTCCTGGTAGCCGAGTTCGGCTTCCGCCACAGGCGTCCGGGCTGGGCCGGGCAGCACGTTGATCAAGGTCAGGCGACCTTCCGAGAACTCGTAGAGGTTGTTGGCCGGCGCCGAACCGGGCGTCAGCGGGACTTTCGATTCGATCACCACGTGCGTGAGGTCCGGCGCGGCGTCGAGGAATTCGACTTCCTGCCCGAACGGGGTGCCGGCCGTGTCGTCGGCAGCCGTGACGAGCGCGAGATAACCGGGGTTGTGCTCGATCGAGCCGGCCGCGCGAGCCTGGGAGTAGATGCCGGCCTCCGAGAAGGGTTCGGTCGAGGCGGGTGGTTGAAGGGGCGCGTCGGCGCGCAGGTAGAGCGTCTTTTCCTGATGGCCTTCTTCGCCTGCCGTGAGGGGCGGCGACAGCGGCGGTTCGGCCAGACGGCTGCCGTCGGGGAACGGGGAGACCAGCGCCAGCGCCAGGTCGGGGGCGAAGTCCTCGTACTCGGGATGCGAGCCGATCTCGAGGCCGTTGCCCTGTTCGTTGGGCGTGACGATGTCCTGCTGTGACCAGCCGCCGCCGCCGCGCGCCGCGAGCATCTGCGTCGCTTCGAAGCTGCGGCTGCCTTCGGCTTCGCCGGAGGGAGCGCTGGCGACATAGGTCAGGGCCTGGCCGTCGAGGGCCGCCTCGATGACCCCGCCGGCTGCCGTGATCGGTTCGGCGGCGCCGCCCAGCGGCGGCGAGACCAGCTCCCAGTCGCGTGCGTCGGCCGTCGGCTGGACGCTCGCAGGCAGCGTCGTGAAGTCCCTTTGGGCGCTTTCGACGGTCTGCTCGTGACCGCCGTCTTCGTTGCTTGCCAGCAGCTCGAAGCGGTAGGTCGTGGCCGGGGCGAGCCCCCCGACCTGCGCCGTGACGGCATCTTCGCCGTAGGAGGCGGCCAGCGTCCCGGCCGGTGCCGGCAGTTCGCGGCACGGGCTCGAACATGGTTCCCCCCGGGCCGGGAGGGTGCCGGGAGAGAGCCTGAAGGCGTAGCTCGTGCCCGCGCCGTGTGGATCGACCAGCCCGTCGAGCTGCACGCTTTCGGCGCCGGCGTCCTGGGCCGAGGGCGAGCCCACCGTCGGTGGCCCTTCCCCTTCCAGGACGAAGTGGTCGATCTGGCCGCTGCCGGTGTCGGCCATGTAGACGGCACCGGCGGCGGCGTCGACGGCCACGCCGGCGCCGGCCTGCGGTTCCCCGGGGGCGACCACGCGCTGGACCAGCGCGCCCGTTTCGTCGAACACAGCGAGGCTGCCCGAGTTGTCGAGGAAGACGTCTCCCGCGGAGGGGTCGCCGGCGCGTCCCGCCGCGTCGACTGCCAGGCCGTTCGTCGTTTCGTGGTCGAGTTCTTCGATCGTCGAGCGCAGCAGGGCTTCGCCGCTGCCTCCGAGCAGCGCCTGCCTGGAGATCGCGTCGTTCTGGCCGGGCACGCCGGTGAGGGCTTCGTGTCCCACGTAGACGTGCCCGTTACCGTCCGTCGCCAGCCCGTCCAGCGGGTTGCCTTCGAATTCGGGTTCGAGCTTGCCGAAGCCCGGACATGAGGCGAGGCCCTTGGCACCCGCTTCCGGGCAAGACCGGTTCGGTTCGCCGTCGCTGAGCACGTAGACGACTTCTTCGTCGTAGACCCAGACGGCGCCGTGAGCGTCGACTGTCAGCCCGTGCAGCGCTTCGAAGGATTCCCCTCCGACGGCGTGACGGATGCCGAGCTGTTCGCCGTCGGGTCCGAACTTGTCGAGGGCTCCGTGTTCTTCGCTGGTGACGGCCTCCACGTAGACGTCGCCGGCCGACGGATCGCCGGCTTCTGCGGAGTTGTCGACCGCGATCGCCTGCGCCCCTTCGAGCTGGAACTTGCCGTGTCCGGCCAGACCCGGGCGGCAGAGGGTCGTGCACCGCTCGTAACGGGCTTCGCCGTCGGCGACGCCCCAGCCCCACGCTTCGAGGAACTGGCCGTCGGCGGTGAGGCGGTCGATGCGGTTCTCGCCGCGGTCGACGACGTAGACCTGCCCGCTCGCTTCCGCGACAGCGACGCCGGCTGGTTCCTGCAGGCCTCCGTCTGAGGGGGGAACGGTCAGGGCGCCGGCGTACACGTAGCCGCGCTGGCTGATCGCCGCCGCCGCACCCGGCAGCGACAGCGCCGCCGCGGCTGCCAGGACGAGCCCGATCAGCACCCACCCGGCTGCCTGCGCGAGCGCGCTCGGCGAACGCACCGCAAAGCCCTCCATGCCCTCACTCAGTGCTGCGCGCGCCATCGTCCTACCCGCTTTCGGTAGGTGCGCGGGGCGTCTCGCCCCGCGCACCCGTCTTGTCCTTTACCGACGAGCCGCTGCGCCCCCTACGCTTTAAGCTCGAGTTCTTCGCCCTTGTTGGTGACTTCGGTCGCCTCGCCCGATTCCCGCGGTTCGCCGAATTCGCCGCCGCCGCCGAGGAGTTCGGAGACGAGCGTGTCTTTGGGTTCACCTTCGAGGTTCTGCACGTGCTGGTGCCCGGCCGACTCCGTGAAGGACAGTGTCGCTTCCTTGGTGAACGCGTTGATGGTGCTCGTGACGACGCCGATCACCGAGCCCGAGACGCGCATGGTGATTTCCCCGCAGTGGAATTCCGCCTCGTACGGGCCGGTTTCCGCCGACAGGTCGACGCCGACCTCGTGGGTCGCTTTGTTGATGTAGCCGATCCCGCCCTTCAGCGGGTTCGTCTTGACTTCGCCGGCCTTGCCCGTGTTTTCGCATTTGTGGCCGTTGAGTTCGCAGCCCTTGAAGATCACGACGACGCCCCCGGCGCCTTTCGGGCTGGTGAATTTGCCGCTGTCGCTGCTGGACGTGCAGGCGACGCCGCCGAGGCCGGCGATTTCGAGGTTGGCGCCCGCGCCCTTGCCCTTGAACGCCTTGCCCTTGCCGACGCCTTCCTGCAGTTCGTACTTGTTCGTCTTGCCCGCTTCTTTTTCCGCTCCGGTCGCTTCTTTGGAGCATTTCTTGTCCGTGTAGCGGCCTGTGTACTTGCCGCCGACCTTCGCTGCTTTCGCACATTCGTACAGGGCCGGTTCGCCGGCGGACGCGCCCGCCGCCGACATGGCGGTGAGCGCCAGCACGGCGAGTGCCGCCAGAGCAGCAATCCTGATCCTCGTCATCTAGGTCTTTCCTTCCCTCGTTGTGTGCTTGTCGTGAGGCGGTACTGGTCGGGCCCGGACCCTCCGGCCGGGCCCGACCCGCCCCCTATGGCTTGGCTTTGATCTCCAGGGCTTCTTCGCCTTCTTCGACTTCCCAGGTCATCGTCGCGACCAGTGCGACGGGTTCCCAGTGGTTTTCCACGAAGGCGTCGAGTGTCTGGGTGCGGTGCTGCTGGAAGTGCGTCGGCGACTGGATGCCGGGCGCGCTCTCCTTGAGGCGTTCGGTGAACTTGGTCGTCATCTGATCGACCGGTTCAAGCGACGCGAGCAGGGTGTTGCCACCTTTGCTGTAGCCGCCTATCCAGACCGTGCCGATGTCGCCGTCGCAGACGATCGGCACGAGTAGCCGTTCCCCGTTTTTCGGCGTATAGGCGATCCCGACGATCGGGCTGGCACCGCCTTTGCCTTCGAGGAAGCCGAGCTTCCCGGTCCATCCCGGGGTCGGCGCGCCTTCTTCTTCTTCCTGTTCGTTTTCGAGCCGTTCGCCCCACTCGTAGTTGTTGTTGATCTGCGCTGCGATCGGTGCGAACGGCGTTTCGCAGATCTGGCCTTCGGACTCGCAGCCGTTGATTTTCCAGTTCGGTGTCTTCTCCGCGTTCTTGCCCGCTATCAGGACGTGGCTTTTTTCCGACATCCCTTCGGTGCATTCGATCTTCTTGCCGGCGGCCGTTTCGAACACGAACGTCCCTTCCAACACCATCGGTCCACCGTGAAGGTGTTCTTCGTTCTGGGTCCATTCGTAGCTGCCGTGCTTGCCGGCCTTCACGGTGCAGCCGGCGTCGCTGTAGTGACCATTCGCCGCGGGCTCGCATTTGCCCCATTCCGGCAGCGCCGAAGCGGACGTCGCACCGAGCATGCACACGCATGCGAGGACCCCCACGAGCAACACGATCCGCTTCCAGACTTGCTCGAACATCGCTTGAACTTCTCCTTTCCCTCCTGTTGCCGCGCGCCCGTCGAACGACGGCCCGCGCAGATAGGTCGCATCCTGCGTCGGCGGAAAGGAGCCGAGCTCCGTCCGCCCTCCTTCGATGGCTCCCGTTCGCTGACGTGCCGCCTGCGGGGTCCTACGGGCATCCCGCCCGCCACCCGTGACCCGATGCCCGACTCGTCCCCCTGCCCGGTCGGACCCGCCACCGCCCCCACGTGCAGCCGTCCCAAATCCTCCGATCGTTCGACCTTCAGCAGTATTCCTGCATCCGGACCCTCGTAAACGTGTTCGTCATCTAATCACTGGATGCCCGGATTGTCAAGTCCCTTGTCGTAGACAGGGGATGTTGACCGGCTTGCGGATATAGCCGATACCGCCTTACGCAGCGTGCGCCATATGGCGGTACGTATAGGCAGGGACGCGATGAACGGCAGCGGTCTGCGGTTCGGGGACGCCTTTCCGGCGTCTGGAGCGCGAGGCGAGGACCGATCCAGGCCCGACACCTCGCTGCTGAGCCGGCCTCACAGAAGAACGGGGCCCGCTCGCGCGTGGCGGGCGGGCCCCCTCCGGCTCAACTCATGCTGCGCGCTCGCTCAGGTGACCTGGACGAGTTCTTCGAATTTCACCGTGTTGCTGGTGGACAGGCTCGATTCGATGAGCCCGAACGCCTTCAGGACAGCGCCGGTGTGTTCTTTGCCTTCGTAGGAGTATTCGTTGATGGCCTGTTCTTTTTTGGCGTTGACGTTGTAGACCAGTTTGCCGGTTTCCGCCGCTTCTTTCAGTGGCGAGACTTCACCGACGATTTCGCCTTTGACCGTCGTGTCTTCCAGCGCCAGACAGCTGGCGATGACTTTCACGTAGGTGCTGCCCGAAGCCGGTTTCAGGACCTGGCCGACTTTCGTGCCCACGCTGGTTTTGACGAGTTTGCCGACCAGTTTTTCGGTCACGATGGTGCCTTCGGACTGGCCTTCGCTCTTGGCCGAGCAGGTCGATTCGTTGCTCAGGTTCTTGGCGGTGCAGCCGCTGAACGTCACGACGACGTTTGCGACTTCTTTGGTTCCTTTGATGTTGCCGGTCGCCGAGCTGGAGCTGCAGCTGATTTCGGCTGCGCCTTTCGTGTACATCGTGCCTGCCCCGCTGGACGACGTGAAGCCGGTTTTGACGACTGCTTCGCCTTTCGCGTTCAGGAATTCCGGTTCCGCCGCCTGCGCGGCCGCGGCCACGACAACGCTCAGGGCGAACACGGCCACGAGCGCGAGTCCTACGAGTCTCATGCGTCGCATGCCTCGTTTCCTCCTTGTTGGTTGATTGTCGAGCCCGGAGCACGCCCGTGCTGCTCTTGATCGTGGACGCCCCCGGCCGGGCTGTCCCCCAGCTCGGGGC
The DNA here is from genome assembly GCA_963697795.1 of uncultured Solirubrobacteraceae bacterium. Taxonomy (GTDB): domain Bacteria; phylum Actinomycetota; class Thermoleophilia; order Solirubrobacterales; family Solirubrobacteraceae; genus Palsa-744. Next base: position 728,083 of record OY969097.1, read on the forward strand.
TGCGAGGACAACCTGTCGGCAACTCTTACATGTTGGAACTTTCGTGTCAAGACCCTGGCAGCATGTCGCCGACGTTTCCGGGCGCCCAAGTTCTATGGGTTGGGATCTACAGCCAGGCGGATTCCGCACTGCAAAGCCAGTCTCGGACACCCGCTGGATCCCTCATATTTGAGCGATTACTTGTTTCTGACTCGCGTGGGGAGCAACCCGAACGGGCCGGGAGCGCGCAAATTGGGTCTGGCGTTCCGTCGGCGAATGGCGTATCGTCTTCGTTTAGGGAGACGTGGATGGCTGAGATTCAGACACGGAGGGTTGAGCACAGGCGCAGCCTCTCCAGCACCCGCGAAGCGCGCACGAGAGCAGCCGAGGACGGCCGCTCGGCCGTCGGCTGGCTCGTACTTGCGCTGCTGATCGAGCGCCCCAGCCACGGCTACGAGCTGAGCCAGCGCTACGACGAGCGCTTCGGGTCCTTTGCGGCCTTGAGCGTGCCGCGCGTCTATGCGGCGCTCGACAGGCTGCGCGAGGCGGGCATGATCGAGCCGATGCCGCTGGAGACGGGCAAGTCGGTGCCCAAGCAGCATCTGATGCGGCGCAGCTACAGGGCCACGGCTACGGGCGCGGCGTCCTACCGCAACTGGGTCGCCGAGCGCATGCACGACGATCCCCAGCGCCCGCAGCTGCTGGCGCGGATCGCCTCCGCCGGCTGGCTCGGACTGGACGGCGTGCTCGACGTGATCGATCGCTACGAGCGCGCCTGCGTGGAAGAGCTGCAAGCGCTGCCGGCTGCCGAGGAGCGTCTGGAGGCCGGCCGTTGCGGCCTGGAGGAGCTGACGGGATTCCTGGTCGACGACCAGCGGCGCAGGGAGCTCAAGGCCCGCAGGGACTGGGCCGTGCATGCCCGGCTGGTCGTGCTCGCGCACATCGAGGAGCGGGCCGGGACGGCCGTGGGGGATCCCGGAGAGCTGCCTTGAGCCTGCTCGACGTCGAGCGCGTCAGCAAGCGCTTTCGGCGCGGGATGCGGGAGGTCGTGGCGCTGCGCGAGGTCTCCCTGGAGGTCGATCGGGGGGAGCTCGTCGTCGTGCTGGGCACGCGCCGCTCCGGTCGCAGCACGCTGCTTCGCGTCGCCGCCGGGCTGGAACGGCCCGACGAGGGCGTCGTGCGCTTCGACGGCAGGGACCTGGCGTACTCGCGCGGAGCGCTGGGACGGCGCCTGTGCTTCTGTCACGCGGCCTTCTCGGCCATGGAGGGCAACAAGGCCCTCGACCACGTCGCATCGCCGCTGCTGGCGCAGGGCTCCTCGCTCGGGGAGGCCCGCCATGTAGCCGAGGCGACCCTTGGAGCCGTCGGCGCGGAGCGCTGCGCGAACATGCGACCCGACGAACTCGACGGCGCCGAGCGCATGCGCGTGGCGATCGCCCGGGCGCTGGCCTGCCGGCCCGATCTGATCGTCGTGGACGACCCGATCGCGCACGCCGGTGCTGCCCAGGGGGACGGGCTGCTGCGGATGCTGCACTCGCTGAGCGCCGGCGGGGGACCCGGCGTGCTGATGAGCACCGACGACGCGATGTGCGTGTCGGGGGCCAAGCGGGTCGTCCTGCTCGACCGGGGCAGCGTGCGCCCGGTGCGACCCGAGCCCGTCGCCGAGGTCGTCTCGCTCGAGTCCAGGCGAGCCGGCGCCTAGAACCGTAACTCGCAGGAGGCGGGCATGAGCGTGCTGGAGCTGGAACGTGTCGTCAAGCGCTACGACGACGTGGAGGAGGAGGTCCGGGCCGTGGACGGGGTCAGCCTGTCAGTCGGAGCCGGGCAGACGATCGCGCTGTACGGTCCCAGCGGGTCCGGCAAGACGACCCTGCTGCTGCTGGCAGCCGGGCTGCTGCGCCCCGACGACGGCACCGTGCGCCTGGCGGGCGAGGATCTCGCGCAACTCGACGCGTCTTCGCTGGCGACCCTGCAGCGGCGCCAGATCGGCTTCATCTACCAGTCCCCGCACCTGATGGCCGGCGTGCCGGCCGTGGAGAATGCCGCCGTGAAGCTGCTGGCCGACGGCTCGACCCTCAGACATGCTCGCCCGACCGCCTCGGACTGGCTGGAACGGGTCGGACTCTCGCACCGTCTCACCCACACGCCCGAGCGGCTCTCGGGTGGCGAGCGCCAGCGCGTGGCGATCGCCCGAGCCCTGGCCAACGGACCGCGTCTGATACTCGCCGACGAGCCGACGGGCAACCTCGACTCGCGCCGCGGCCGCCAGGTGCTGGAGCTGATCGGGGGCATCGCCCGCGAGAACGGCGCGGGAGTACTGCTGGCCACGCACGACCCTCAAGCCGCGGAGATGGCCGACGCCGTGCTGACGCTGCGCGACGGGGCGCTGGTCCGCGACCGCGACGGGGCGACTGTGCGGGGCGAGTTGCCAACGGCCGTCGAGCCTCCGCCGCGGCTCGGCTGAAATCCATGCCGTTCACCGCCCTCGTCTACTTCTACCTGCGCAGGCTCCGCACGCATCCCGTGCAGGAGGCCCTGGCGGGGTTCGGCATCGCCATCGGCGTCGCCCTCGTCTTCGCCGTCCAGGTCGCCAACAGCAGCATCGCCGACAGCGCCGGCAGCGTCGTCAGGAGCATCGTCGGAGTGGCGGACCTGCAGGTCAGGGCGCGCGGCCCGAGCGGCATGCCGGAAGCGCTGGTCAGCCGCGTCGCCACCCTGCGGGGCGTGCGCATGGCGGCCCCCGTGCTCGACCTGACCGGCACCGTGACAGGACCTCGCGGCACCACCCGGGTCGTGCAGCTGGCCAGCGCCAGCACCTCGCTGCCGGCCATCGTCGGCGTCGTGCACGACCTCGAACGGTCACACCTGACGCCGCGCGAACCGAACCTGCCGGGGGTGCTGCTGCCCAAGGCGACAGCCGACGCCCTGCACGTCTCCGTGCGTCAGAGCCCGGGCATATCGACACCCTCGCCCGTCGTGACGGTGAGCGTCCGAGGCCGCGCCTTGAGAGCCAACGTGATCGCCGTGCTCGGCACGGAAGACGTCGGGGCGCTGGCCGGGGCGCTGGCCGTCATCGCCCCGCTGGAATCGCTGCAACGGATGGCCGGCATGCCCGGGCGCGTCAGCGAGGTGCTCGTGAGGTCCGTTCCCGGCAGGCACGGGCAGGTGCGGGACGAGCTCGAGCGTCTGGCCGGGGGACGGCTGACGGTGGCCTCCGCCACCGCCGACGTGAGCCTGCTCCACCAGGCGACGATTCCCTCCGACGAGGCCACCGGCTTCTTCGCCTTCGTCAGCGGGCTCGTCGGAGTGCTGCTGGCTTTCGGGGCGATGCTGCTGAGCACTCCCGAGCGCCGTCGCGTGCTGGCCGACCTGCGCATCCAGGGCACGCGCCCCGTGGACCTGGCCAAGCTGCTGCTGTTCCAGGCCCTCTGCCTCGGGCTCGTCGCTTCGACCGTGGGGATCCTGCTGGGCGACGTCCTCTCCAGGGGCATCTTCCACCAGACGCCCGGCTACCTAGCCCTGGCCTTTCCCCTGGGCACGCAGACGATGGTCGGCTGGCAGCCCGTCCTGCTGTCGCTGGCGGGAGGCGTCGCGGCGACGTGCCTGGCGGCCTGCCCGCCGCTACTGGACCTGCGCCGCTCCCGCGCAGTCGACGCCGTCTACTTCGAGGACGGCGAGCCCGGGCAGTCGCTGAGCGCGGGCATGAGGCTGCGGCTGCTCGCCGCCGCCGGCGTGCTGCTGGCGATCAGCGTCGCCCTGCCGCTTCTCGCCGGCGCAGCCGTCGCCGTCGTGGCGATCGTGGCGCTCGCCTTCGCGGCCCTGCTGGCGATCCCCTTCACGTTCAGCCTCGTCGTGCGGGTCGCGGAGGCCCTGGCGGGACACGCCCACGGGCCCACCATGCTGCTGATGGCGACGCGGACGCTGCGCGCGACGACGACCAGGTCGCTGGCGCTGGCGGCCACCGGCGCGATCGCGGTGTACGGCACCGTCGCCGCCGACGGCGCCCACAGCGACCTGCTGAGAGGCCTCTACCGCGACTACTCGCAGTACGTCTCGACGGCCTCGTTGTGGGTTGCCAGCCCCCGCGACTACCTCGCCACCAGCCCCTTCCAGGCGCAGGGGCTGCAGGGGAGGATCGCGGCGCAGCCGGGCGTGCACCAGGTCCGCACCTACCAGGGAGGGTTCCTGGACGCCTTCGGCCGACGGATATGGGTGATCGCCCGCTCGCCCGCGACGAGCAGCCTGGTGCCGACGCAGCAGGTGAGAGCCGGCGACCCGCGGCTGGCGAGCGCACGGCTGCGCAGGGGCGGCTGGATCACGGTCTCCGAACAGATCGCCTCGGCCGAGCACGTCGGCGTCGGCGGCGTGCTGACCCTGCCCACGCCCAGCGGGCCGAGGCGATATCGCCTGGCCGCCACGACGACGAACCTCGGCTGGTCTCCCGGCGCGATCGTGATGAGCAGCGCGGACTACGAACGGGCCTGGGGGGAAGCGAATCCGAGCGCGATCGAAGTGGACCTCGAGCCGGGCGTGGCGCAGGCCGGCGCGAGGGCGTCGATCGAACGGGTGCTGGCGCCCGGCAGCTCGCTGCGAGTCCAGGGAAGCGCGGCCCGCGCCGCGGAAGCCGACACGCTGGCCCGCGAAGGCCTCGCGCGGCTGTCGCAGATATCCCTGCTGCTGACGATCGCGGCGGTGCTGGCGATGGCCGCCGCGATGGGAGCGTCGATGTGGCAGCGCCGTCCTGCGCTGGCCTCGCTGCGCATCCAGAGCTTCCGCCCCTCCCAGCTGCGCATGATCCTGCTGTGCGAGTCAGGCCTGGTCGTCCTCACGGGCTGTTTGGTGGGGGCCGTGGCGGGCCTCTACGGCCATGCCCTGATCGACCTCTATCTGCGCTCCGCGACCGGCTTCCCCGCGCCTTTTGCGACGGAGGCTCCGCAGGGGCTCGAGACGATCGCCGCGATCGTGGGCGCCGCCCTTGCCGTGCTGGCCCTGCCCGGGGTCATTGCGTCACGCGTCCCGCCCAGCCTCGCACTGCAAGAGCACGGCTGAGCCGGCCCCCGCCGCGACGACGCAGTTCCCGCTCGTGGCGGCGCCTGCGCAGCCGCATCGCCCCGTACATGCAAGCCCCGACCGGCCCGATCGAGCGGCGCAGGCGCCTGGCCGCGGGCGCGGGAAAGCCGTGGCGCACAGTCGGCGAGGAGATGTAGTAGGCGACGATGCCGGCCAGGATCACGGCATGGCGGCCGCGGTTGTGCAGCGAACGTCCCAGCCGCCGAGCCTCGGCCACCATCGCCACCAGCCTCGAGGCGGCCTGATCGGCGTCCCTGTAGTGCGCGACGAAGCTGTGGTTGCCCGTGTGCGCGTCGAGGTGGTAGTCGCTCAGGCTGTCCAGTAGCGCGCTGATCGCGCAGACCGACGGGAAGTAGGCCTCGTCGACGCGGGCCGCGTACTCCCCGCCGCCCCGCGGGTCGACGGCCGAGGCGATCAGGGCGTGGATGTTCAGGCAGGAGATGCCGCCGGCGGCCATCTCCCACCACAGGTAGCCGTGGCGGGCCGAGCCCTGGTCGCGCGACCAGGCCACGAGGCGGGCGCGACCGCGGCGCAATGCGGCATGGTTGTGACTCTGTGCCTCCCCGCAGCGGCCCGCCGCCCGCTCGATCGTCTCGCTGGCCGCGGCCAGGCTGGGAAGCTCCCCCGCGAGGCGCCTGCAGGCCGTGCACAGCGCGTGCACGTAGCCTCCGTCGTCAAGTGCCGGGTGACCGCCGTAGGGGTCGCTCAGCGCCCTTCCCGGCAGCAGCGCCTCGGCCAGGGAGGCGTGCATGCGCAACCCGTCGTCCAACCCGTCCAGCCCGGGCAGCTCGTTGATCCCGTCGAGGTAGTCGTAGAGGAGCTGGTAGGCGACGATCAGGCTCACGACGGGCCTGCGCTGGCGCCGCGGCGCCAGCACCGCGAACAGCGCAGCCGCCTCCGGATTCAGCCGCTCCCCGCTCAGCTTCGCCAGGGCCTGCTCACGCAGGCGCGGATCCGGTATCGCCCTGGCCCGCTCGTCCCAGTGGCGCAGCTCGCGTCGCACCTGGCGGTGGATGGACAGCCAGTAGACGGCGCCGACGCCCAGCAGCGTGCCCGCCTCGGGCAGGCTGCCGCACGCCCCCCGCTCTCTCGTTCTGCCGAAGAGGCACACAACTGAAATATTCCATGACCGGAATAGTTTGGGTACGTCTTACTTTCCAAAGGTCGATCCATGACGATTATGCGGGTCGCATCGCAAGCTATGAAGCGCCCTCTGTTGGTGGGTTGTCTTTAAGACTGGCGAGACGACGAGCACGGCCGACGAGGCCGCTGTCCGGGCGCCCTCGGGGGGCGTCCGGACAATGCGGCCGAGGCGTTCGTGAGGCCGGGCCGGCCGTTTGCGAATGCGACCGGCACTGGTATCGTTCATTGCATTCCTCCCGGCATTTAGGCCGGTTGGATGATTGTCGAGTCCGGGGCGTCTCTTTTGATCGGGGGGCGCCCCGGTCGCTTTTCCGTTCAGGAGGATGCGGCGGCGGTCCGCTCGCGCCGCTCCGAGGCGGACGCCGAGCGCAACCGCTCCAGCGCCTGCACCGCCGCAGCCGGACCGACGAACGGTGCTACGGCGATGTAGGTCAGCTGCGGCAGCGCCCGCGGGAGCTGCTCGAGCTCGCCTCGGGAGATGTGGGTGTAGAAGACTTCGAAGATGGCTCCGGCGATGGCGTGCACGGACAGGTGTGGCAGCTCACGGCCGTCGAGGCTGTTGAAGCCCTCCTGCAGGAAGATCGTGGCGGCCCGCTTGAGCTGTTCGGTGCTCTCGATCGCCTCGGGACCGGCCGAGTAGCACTCCACCAGCCGCAGGTGGGCGAAGGCCGGGTTCGCCGCCAGCAGCTCCACGAGCGCGCCGAGCGCAGCCCATACCCGATCGCACCAGTCGGCCCTGCTGAAGTAGGCGGCGGTGCAGGACTCCAGGATGTACTGGGTGCCGTACTGCTGGGCCGCCAGGTAGGCGTGCTGCTTGTTGGCGAAGTGGGCGTAGAAGACCTCGCGCGAGATCCCCGCCGCCGCGACGATTTCGCTGACCGTCGTCTCCGCATAGCCCTTGCGCATCATCACCTCGGCGGTTCCCCTGATGATGCGTGTGCGCTGGCTGCGCGCCACCGCGCCGGCCGGCAGGCGGTGGCGCCCGCGTGGCAGGCGGGCCGGCTCCTGGGTCTCCGGCGCCGCCGCGAGCCGCTTCCTGCGAGCCGGCAGGAGGCTGTGAGATCCCGTGCTCCAACGTTTCCCGCCCCTGGGCACGGAGTAGGACCGCAACCACAGCAGAAGGTCCTCCACCAGCCCGGGCAGGCGATCCTCGCTGTGCGTGCGCAGCTGACGGGAGACGAGGCTGCGCACCCCGCCGATCATGGCCATGGCCGGCAGGTCCAGCATCGTGCCGTCACCGGGGGCACCGTCCAGGAACTGCTGGGCGCGCTGCTCGAAGACGCCGAGCACGCGCTCGCGCTCGCTTCTCACACCGGCACCGCCGGCCAGGGCCTCGACCAGCAGCAGCCTGCCGCTGGCGGGCTGTTCGCGCAGCGCCAGCAGAAGCTGCTCGAGGACGCTCCGCGCCGCCTCGTCCCAGGCCCCCTCCTCGGCGATCGGCTCGACGTTGGCCAGGACCCGTCCGGCCGCCTCCCGGTAGGCAGCCAGCAGGCAGTCTTCCTTGTCCGAGAAGATCTCGTAGAAGGTCTTCGAGGAGACGCCGGCGTGAGCGCTCAGCTCGGCCACCGACACGCTCAGGTAGCCGGCCTGCGAGCAGAGGTCGATCATCGCCTCGACCAGCCGGTCGCGCTGGCTGCCTCGCGCGACCGCTGTCGTTTTGGCTGGCCTTGCCATAAGCGCGGCAGCGAGGATACCTCGCGTCGCGCCCGCTTACTGCGCCCATTTTGGACTCGTCAACCAACTTGATGACAGAGAACCGTGAACATTTCCTTTTTACGTTCGAATTATTCCGCAGCCGGAATAGGGGTTTTATAAAGGGATTTCCAGCGAACCGGCCGAACTAAGGTCTGCTAGGTTGCATACCGTCTTCGTTTAGGGAGAGGCTGTCGAGTTGGAGGCAAAGAGGACCGGTGTGAGGGGCGAGCCAGGTCGCGCGTCGCTCGTGGAGGGCGCTGCGCCGGCCGAGGAGCCGCTGAACGTTCAGGTCCAGCGCATGTGGGTGATCGCGGCAGCCGCCAAGATCGTGCACGAGCTCGGTGCCGGGGAGCTGCATCTCCAGGACGTCGCGCACCGCGCCGGCGTCGGCCAGGGAACGGTGTCGGCGATGTTCGCCGACCGGGAGGAGCTGCTGCTCGCGACCTTCCGAACAGCCTGCGCTCTTGCCGCCGAACGCACCATCCCCTTCTACGCCGCCGAGATCGGCCCCGTGCAGCGGATCCGGGTGGGCCTGTCGCAGTTGCTGGTCTTCCACGAGGACGAGCCCGAGCTGAGCAGCGTCTGCCTCAGCGACGAGGGAGGACTGGCACCCGGACGTGCCCGCGTCGTGAGCGTGCTCGCCCGTGTCGTCCTCGAGGAGCTGGACAGCTGCTTCCCCGGACCCGTACCCCCCGGCGAGGTCGAGGCGGCCATCGCCCGGGCGCTGGAATTGGTCCGCACGGCCGGCTCGGCTTCCTCCCGGACGCTGCTCGTAGCACTCCTGGAGACGATCCTGACCCCCCACCTCGGAGCGGCCCCCGCGCGGATCGAGGCGGCGCTGCCGGCCCCTGAGGCGGCCACGGCGCAGCCTCGGCGTCTCTACCCGGACGGCAGGGCGAGCCTCGACTTGCGCCTCACCGCCCACCTGCTCAGCCGCCGCGCGGACAGCATGCCGTGGGCGCCGGCCGGGCCCCACGACTGCTAGCAGACGGCTTCAGACGGGGCTGGCCAGCTCCTCCTCGGCAACCAGCTCGATGCCCATCCGCCCGAGCACGGGGATGCCGCCGTCGGTGACGTGGATGACCTCGCCGGCACCGTGCAGCCTCAGCAGGCTGGCCGCCGTCGCCGCCCGAAGACCTCCCGCGCAGGCGACGGCGATCGGCCTGGCCGGGTCGATCCCGGTGGGGACGGCGTCGATGTCGTGCCACGGCATCGAGATCGAACCGGGCACGTGCCCGGCCCTCCACTCGCTGCGCTCGCGCACGTCCAGCACCTGCAGCCTGGGCTCCTCGACGAGTCGTCGGGCGAGCTCAGCGGCGGGCAGCCGCTGGGTCTGCTGCACGGGTTGGCGCTCCTGGCGCCAGTTGGTCATGCCCCCGGCCAGCAGGCCGCCCACGTTGACCACGCCGACCGACTCGGCCAGGTGCGCCGCCCTGTGCCCGTCTGCGTCGTCCCGGCCGATGAAGACGATCTCGCGGTCCTGCTGGGCCAACCAGGCCAGTCGCGAGCCGAAGCCAGAGCTGAAGGAGGGGATGCAGATCGAGCCCTCGATGTGGACGTCGTCGAACTGCAGGTCCGTGCGGACGTCCACGAGCATCGCGCCCTCCGCCCGCTTGAGCTGCACCTGGCGCGGATACAGCGCGGGAGGCTCCGCTCCGCCGCTCACCAGCGCTCCCCTGTTGAGCTCGACGATCCTCTGGAAGTTGGGTGGTTGCGGCCCCAGCGCCGCCAGCGCCCGCGCCACGAACTCGTCCTCCTCGAGGATCGCCAGGGCCGGGCTGTGGGAGCGCTCGTAGCCGATCGTCGAGCAGACCTTGGCGTCGACGCCGGCGCCGCCGCACATCGAGCCGCCCAGGTGAGCCGGCCACACCTCGCAGTCGTCGGGCAGGCCCAGCAGGCGCTCGTGCACGGAGCGGAAGATCTGCCGGGCGCCCTCGGCCGCCTCGATCGCCAGGTCGGTCCTGGCGACGTCCCCGACGAACAGGCTGTCGCCGCTCAGCAGCGCCCACGGCTCGGGCCCCCTGGACATGTCGATCAGGACGAAGGCCGTGTGCTCCGGCCGGTGCCCGGGCGTGTGCAGGGCCCGCACCACCAGATCCCCCAGACGGAGCTCCCAGCCGTCCTCGAAGGGCTCGTGCTCGTAGTCGGGCGCCGCCAGCGCGTGCACGTGGATGCGGGCACCCGTGGCGGCCACCAGGCGGCCGTGTCCGGAGACGTGGTCGGCGTGGTTGTGGGTCTCCAGGACGTGCTCGATCCTCACACCCCGGTAGCGGGCCGCCTCCAGGTACTCGTCGATCTCGAAGCGGGGGTCGACGACCGCCGCCACCCCCGCGTGCTCGTCGCCTATCAGATAGGACGCGCAGCCCAGGTCGTCGTGGATGAACTGCCTGAACAGCATCGTGGCTCGACACTAGCTCAGTTGGGAGCCGGCACGATGCGGATGTAGGGCTTGGGTGTCTTCCAGCCGTCGGGGTAGGTTTGTTTGGCCTCCTCGTCGGAGACGGAGCCGGCGATGATGACGTCGCCGCCCGGTTGCCATTGGGCGGGGGTGGCGACCTTGTGGCTGGCTGTCAGCTGCAGGCTGTCGATGACGCGCAGGACCTCGTCGAAGTTGCGTCCTGTCGTCATCGGGTAGACGAGGATCAGCTTGATCTTCTTGTCCGGGCCGATCACGAACACGTTGCGGACCGTCTGGTTGTCCGCCGGCGTGCGACCCTCCGCGCTGCCGCCCGTATCGGCCGGGAGCATCCCGTAGAGCTTCGCCACTTTCAGGTCGCTGTCGCCGATGATCGGGTAGTTGGGGGCCGTGCCCTGCGTCTCCTCGATGTCCTTCGCCCACTCCGAGTGCTTCTCTGCGCTGTCGACAGACAGGCCGATGATCTTCACGCCGCGGCGGTCGAACTCGGGCTTGACCCGAGCCATGTAGCCGAGCTCCGTCGTGCACACCGGCGTGAAGTCCTTGGGGTGGCTGAACAGCACCGCCCAGGAGTCGCCGAGCCACTCGTGGAAGGCGATCGCCCCCTCGCTGGTCTGGGCCTGGAAGTCCGGCGCCGTGTCGCCGATCTGAAGTGTCACTGCTGGCTCCTTTCGCCGCGGCCGTGCCCGCCGGCGGGCCGAGCGGCCCACGACGCGTGGAGCCGGCTCGCCTGGACGGTGCCCGTACGCGATAAAGTTCACAATACCGATCATTATTACATATAATTCTCCGGGACCGGCAAAAGCGAAAGCGAGGCACGATGAGCACGACCGACGAGCTGCTGAGCAACGCCGAGGCCTACGCGGCCTCCTTCGAGAAGGGCGACCTGCCGCTGCCGCCGGCCCGCAAGGTGGCGGTGCTGGCCTGCATGGACGCTCGCCTGAACCCCTATGGCCTGCTGGGCCTGCGGGAGGGCGACGCGCACGTGATCCGCAACGCGGGCGGCGTCGTGACTGACGACGAGATCCGCTCGCTGGCGATCTCGCAACGGCTGCTGGGCACCGAGGAGATCATCCTCATCCACCACACCGACTGCGGCATGCTGACCTTCACCGACGACGAGTTCAAGCGTTCGGTGCAGGACGAGACGGGGATCAAGCCGGAGTGGGCCGCCGAGTCCTTCCCCGACCTCGACGAGGACGTCCGCCAATCGATCGCACGCATCCAGGCCAGCCCATTCATCCCGCACAAGAACGTGAGGGGCTTCGTCTACGACGTGCACACGGGAGCGTTGCGAGAGGTCCGCTGAGCCGACGCAGGCGCCCTCAGATCCACCCGTTGTCGGTGGCGATCAGCACGGCCTGGGCGCGGTCCGCGGCACCGAGCTTCTCGTAGACGTTGTGCAGGTGCGTCCGCACGACGCTCGCGGAGATGCCCAGGTCCTGCCCGATCTGCTTGGAGACGCGTCCGGCGGCAAGTCGCTGCAGGACGTCGAACTCGCGCCTGGTCAGAGGACAGTCGCGCTCGCGCCGGCGCAGGCTGCGGGCCTGGGCATTCTCGTAGAGGATCCTGCGCACCCGCTCGGGGGCCAGCGAGAGGCCCGCGGCCAGGCGCTCGAGGCAGCTCGGGGAGATCGGCGCGCCGGCCTCGTAGTGGGCCAGCACGTCCGCCAGGCGGATCATCGCGGCCTCCTCCTCGCCGACTGCGTCGTGGTGGCGCTCGACTGCCTTCGCCACCTGGCCGGACAGGCCCCAGCGACGCAGCAGGACGGCCCCGACCAGGGCGTGATCGACACCGAGCTCGCGACGCTCGTCGTGCAGCCGCTCCTCGGGGGTTCCGAGCATGCGCCCGAGCTGCCCCGGGTAGCCCGGCTTGGCCTGCATCAGGACGAGCTTGCCGAGGTCGTGCAGAAGGCTCGTCGTAGCCAGCCGGGGACGGTGCGCATAGCCGACCTCGCAGGCGATCCGCTCGGCTGCCCGCTGTACGGCCAGGGAGTGCAGGCGAAAGCGGACCGGCGCGAGGCCCCACACGGGCGCCTGCTGGAAGAAGTCGAAGACCGGGACGGCCCGGGCCAACTGGGCCACCCGGGCCGGCCCCAGGCTCTCGACGGCGGCGGGCACGCTCTCAAGCGTCCCCCGACGCGACAGCGCGCCGGCGCTGCGCAGGATCGCCATCGTCAGACCGGGGTCCGACTCGACGACGGCGCTCGTCTCGCCGAGCACGGAGGTATCGCGAGCGGCCACCGCCAGCAGCCTGTCGCGGGCCTCCGCCAGCGCCGGGAAGCTCTCCACGACCAGCAGGGCACGCAGCATGCGGCTGGGAGCCTCGGCGGGCGCGTGCTGCGGGGCGTCCTCGGCGCGGGCCTGGGCGCGGGTGCGTGCTCGTCCGGGGCGAGCGATAGTCGTCGGCATCGCGGTGGTGTCCTTTCCGTGCGTGAGGAATCGGGAGCTGCTCCGGCACGGCTGCCGGGTCTACCTCTGCAACGGAAGGAGCCGAACCGCTCTACTCAGTAGTTCGCCGCCGCCGCCGGCAGGCGAGCCGCAGGCCCCGCTCAGGACGGCAGCGCCTGGCGGACGGTCTCCAGTTCTCCCATCGACGCCATGAAGACGTCGAACAGAGCCGGGTCGAAGTGGCTGCCACGCTCGGCCCGCATCATCTCCACGGCGATCTTGTGCGGGAAGGCCGGGCGATAGACGCGGTCGCTCGTCAGGGCGTCGTAGACGTCGGCGATGGCCGCGATCCGTCCCTCCAGCGGGATGGCCTCTCCGGCCAGACCCTGGGGATATCCGCTGCCGTCCCACCACTCGTGGTGGCTGCGGGCGATCGTCGCGCCCAGGCGCACGACGTCCGAGCTCGAGCCGGCCAGCATCTCGCAGCCGATCTGGCAGTGGTCGCGCATCGTCTGCATCTCCTCGTCTGTCAGCTTGCCGGGCTTGAGCAGGACGGAGTCCGGGATCGCGACCTTGCCGACGTCGTGCAGCTGGCTGGCAAGCCTGATCGCCTCGCTGCGCTCGGGCGCGATGCCGCTGCGCCGGGCCAGGATCTCGCAGTAGGCGCTCATCCGCTGCAGGTGACGACCCGTGTCCTCGTCCCTGTACTCGACCAGCCTCGCCAGGCGCAGGATCGTCTCCGCCTGCGACATGCGGACGTCGCCGCGGGACACCCGCAGGTCTTCGAGCGCTTGGGCCAGGCTGTCCGCCCGCTCGGCCGCCGTCGCCTGCAGGCGCATCAGCAGACGACGGTTCTCGATGTCCTGGCGGCGCCTGTTGAGGGCGTTGACGACGTTGATCAGCAGCTCGCCGGCGAGCACTGGCTTGATCAGGTAGCCGTAGGCGCCGTGCTCGATCGCCGTCGTCGCCAGCTCGACGCTGTCCTCGCCCGTAACCATCACGACAGCGCAGTCGGGATGCTCGCTGCGGATCTCGGCGAGCAGCCGCAGGCCCGACTCGCCCGGCATGTTGATGTCGAGTAGCGCCAGCTCGAACTCCTCCCCGCCAAGTGCCCCTCTGGCCTCCGCCACGTCCCCCGCCGTCTCACAGCCGAACCCGTTCTCGCTCAGCACCCGCTGCGCCCACCGCCGCAGGGGCTCCTCGTCGTCGACCACGAGCAGGCGGCTCATCCCGCCAGCAGCTCGCTGACCTTGCCCAGCAGCTCATTCGCCGAGAACGGCTTGTCGATCAGGACCATGCCGGCCCGGCTCGGCTCGCTGGCTTCGAGGATCGGCTGGGCAAAGCCGGACATGTAGAGGACCTTCAGGCCCGGCCGCTGCCGGCACAGCCGTTCGGCCAGCTGCGTCCCCGGCATGTGCGGCATCGTCACATCGGTGAGCAGCAGGTCGATCGGGCCCTCCTGCGCCGCGGCGATGGCCAGCGCCCGCGGTCCGTCGGCAGCGACGATGACCCTGTACCCCTCGGCCACCAGCAGCCTGCGAGTCACCTCACGCAACGCCTCCTCGTCCTCGACGACCATGATCGTCTTTCCGACGACCGGGACCGCCGGCGGCGTGGCCTGGCGGGAGCGCGGTGCCTGGCTGGTCGCCGGCAGCAGCGCCGTGAAGGTCGTACCGACGCCGTCCTCGGAGTAGATCTGTACGTGGCCGCCGGCCTGCTGGACGATTCCGTAGACGGTCGCCAGCCCCAGCCCCGTCCCGTCGCCCTGAGACTTGGTCGTGAAGAAGGGATCGAAGACGCGCTCCAGGACCTCCGGGGGCATGCCCGTACCGTTGTCACTGACGCGTAGGCGCACATACCGACCCGGTGCAAGGTCGGGCCTGGCCTGCGCGTACTGCTCGTCGACCTCGATCGATCCCGTGTCGATCTGCAGTCGGCCGCCGTGGGGCATCGCGTCGCGGGCGTTCACGGCGACGTTCACGAGGATCTGCTCGAGCTGCCCCGGGTCGATCAGGACCGCATCAAGGTCGTCCGCCGGCGTGCTGCACAGCTCCACGTGCTCTCCCAGCGTTCGGCGCAACAGGCCTTCGACGTCCTGCACGACCGCGTTGACGTCGACCACCTCGGGCTGGACGACCTCGCGACGGGCGAACGCCAGCAGCTGATGGGTGAGCTGGGCCGCCCGCTCGCTCGCCAGGCGGATCTGGGCGAGGTCCTCGCAGGTCGCGCGCCAGCGCTCCTCCCCGTCTCTGGCGCTGGCCGCCTCCAGCTCACCCGCGACGAAAGCCGCGTAGTTGATGATGACCGACAGCAGGTTGTTGAAGTCGTGGGCGATCCCACCGGCGAGTTGGCCGAGGCTCTCCAGCCGATGGGTCTGCTGAATCTGGTTGCGCAGCCGTTCGCGCTCCGCCTTGACGCGCAGGTCTTCGCGCTCCTGCGCAGCCGCCACACGATCGGTGATGTCGCGGATCGCCGCCAGGGCGATGTTGCCCTTCTCCGTGCCGACCTTCGAGAGCAGTATCTCGGCCGGAAACTCCGTGCCGTCGCGGCGCCGGCCGCTCAGGTGAAGCACACCGTCGTGGGAGGGCTCCTCCGTCTCTTCGAAGTAGCGCCTGCGATTGCCGACGTGCCTGACGCGACGAGTCTCGGGCACGAGCATCTCGACGGGACGTCCGATCAGTTCGCCCCGCTTGTAGCCGAACAGCTCCTCCGTACGGTGGTTCGCGAACACGATCAAGCCGTCCTCGCCGGCGCCCACGAAGGCGTCCGGGGCGAACTCGAGCATCGCCGCCTGGTCGGCCAGGCGGTTGGTCACGTCGCGGTTGACCTCCAGCAGCCCCGCCAGGGTCCCGTCCTGCTCGTAATCAGCGGCCCAGCGGCTCTCCACGACGAGCCTGCTGCCGTGCTTGGTGTGCTGGATGAGGTCGCCCGCCCAAGCGCCTGTCCGTGCGACGCACGCCTCGATCTCCTCCAGCTCGATCGGGTACTCGGTGCGCAGCAGGTCCTGGGGCCGGCGGCCCAGCGCCTCCTCGCGGGTGTACCCGTAGGTCTCCGCGGCCCCCTGGTTCCAGAACGTGATGCGGCGCATCGCGTCGCGGGCGAAGATCGCGTCTCGGGCCAGCTCCAGCTGCGCTTCCAGAGACCGCGAGCGGGCGTGCAACGCCACGCTGTCGACCATCTTCGAGGTGTCAGGCGTCGATTCCATTTAATCGACCACAACCGCCAGCCAGAAGAGAGACGCTATCAGGGATTTCCCCTGACCGCGTACGCATTTCCCTGCAAAAATGGGTGAAACGGTCAGGAAGCAGCGGCGAAGGACGCGGCCTCCAGACCAACTACGTCAGAAAGCTGACTGACAGTAGTCAGCTTCCTAAAAACGCCCACGCGGGCGCTCACGCCAGCAGGCGCCCGCCGTCCACGACGATCTGGCTGCCCGTCATGTAGCTGGCCAGGTCGCTGGCCAGGAACAGCACGGCTCGGCCGATGTCGTCGGGCTCGCCCATGCGGTGCATCGGGATCATCGCCTCGAAGGCCTGCATGTTGGTGTCGTCCATGTCGCCCGTGCCCGGTGTCGCGATGCCGCCAGGGGCGACCGCGTTGACCCAGATCCCGTGCTCGGCGAGCTCGAGGGCCACGTTCTTGGTGAAGCCCCAGGCACCGTGCTTGGAGGCGTCGTAGTGGGCCAGGCCGACCATCGATGGGTGCAGGGCGTCAATCGAGGTGACGTTGACGATGCGCCCGCCCCGTCCCTGCTCGATCATGCGCCGGGAGGCCGCCTTCGTGCACAGGAACAGGCCTGTCAGGTTGACGTCCAGCACGCGCCTGAAGGTCGCCGCGTCGAGCTCGGACAGCGGCACCATCGGGTAGATGCCGGCGTTGTTGACGAGGATGTCCACACCGCCGAAGCCCGCCACGGTCGCGTCGATCAGGTCCTGCACGCTGTCGGCCTCGCTGACGTCGGTGCCCACGGCCAGCACGCTGCCGGCCCGCTGCTCGGCGATGGACGCAGCCGTGTCCTGGGCCGCCCCCAGGTCGAGGTCGGCGATCACGAGGTTGGCGCCCGCCTCGTGCAGGCGACAGGCGATGCCCTGCCCGATGCCCATGGCACCGCCCGTCACGATCGCCGTGCGCCCCGTCAAGTCGATGAGCTCCGCGAGCGGGCTCTGAGTTGTGGGTGTCATGTCGGTAGCCATGCCCGACACGATGCGCCGGCGAGCGGGTTCGAGCCTCGGTAGCGCTCCGCAGAGAGCCCGGGAAAGCTACGGACTGACGTCCCGGTCAGTAGAAGCCCACGACGCGGCGGGTGCGCAGCCCGGATGGGCCGGGCGGATGGCGGTGGTTCGCTTGGGCCTGACCCGTTCGTTGCGTCCACCCATTTCCGAGGAGGAGATCCCATGGCAACAGTCGAGCAGTCCTCCACCCATGCCGCGCCGGGGCGTCCCGGCAGCGCCGTCGACGTAGCAGAGCGCTACGACAACTTCATCGGCGGCCGCTGGGTCGCCCCCCTCGCCGGCGAGTACCGCGACAACCTGACACCGGTCACAGGACAGCCCTTCTGCCAGGTCGCCCACTCCGGTCCGGAGGACATCGAGCTGGCCCTCGACGCCGCCCATGCAGCCCGCCAGGCCTGGGGCGAGCGCTCGCTGACGGAGCGCTCGAAGGTCCTCAACGCAGTCGCCGACGCGATCGATGAGAACCTCGAGATGCTGGCCGTGGCCGAGAGCTACGACAACGGCAAGCCCGTGCGCGAGACGCTGGCCGCCGACATCCCGCTGGCCGCCGACCACTTCCGCTACTTCGCCGACGTCATCCGCGGCGAGGAGGGCGCGATCTCCGAGATCGACCACGACACGATCGCCTACCACTTCCGCGAGCCGCTGGGCGTCGTCGGGCAGATCATCCCCTTCAACTTCCCGCTGCTGATGGCGGCCTGGAAGATCGCCCCGGCGCTGGCGGCGGGCAACTGCAGCGTCCTGAAGCCCGCCAGCTCGACGCCGTGGTCGATCCTCAAGCTGCTCGAGGTGATCGGCGACGTCCTGCCCGCGGGCGTCCTGAACGTCGTCAACGGTCCCGGCGCGGAGACGGGCCGGGCGCTGGCCTCCAACAAGCGCATCGCCAAGATCGCCTTCACCGGCGAGACCGTGACAGGCCGCCTGATCATGCAGTACGCGGCCCAGAACATCATCCCCTCCACCGTCGAGCTCGGCGGCAAGTCGCCGAACGTCTTCTTCGAGGACGTACTGGCGGCCGACGACAGCTTCGCCGAGAAGGCCGTAGAGGGCCTGGTCCTGTACGCCTTCAACAAGGGCGAGGTCTGCACCTGCCCGTCCCGCGCCCTCATCCACGAGTCCATCTACGACGAGTTCATGGCCCGCTGCCTGGAGCGGATCGAGTCGATCCGCCAGGGCGACCCGCTGGACGAGACGACTCAGCTCGGCGCCCAGAACTCCCAGTCCCAGCTGGAGAAGATCCTCGGCTACATCGACATCGGCAAGCAGGAGGGCGCGGAGCTGCTGACCGGCGGCGAGCGCAACGTCCTGCCCGGCGAGCTGGAGGACGGCTACTACGTCAGGCCGACCGTCTTCAAGGGCGAGAACTCGATGCGCATCTTCCAGGAGGAGATCTTCGGCCCCGTCCTGGCGGTGACGACGTTCAAGGACGAGGCGGAGGCGCTGCAGATCGCCAACGACACGATGTACGGCCTCGGCGCCGGCGTCTGGAGCCGCGACGGTGCCCGTGCCTACCGCATGGGCCGGGGCATCCAGGCCGGGCGCGTGTGGACCAACTGCTACCACCAGTACCCCGCCCACGCCGCCTTCGGCGGCTACAAGGTCTCCGGCGTCGGCCGCGAGAACCACAAGATGATGCTCGACCACTACTCGCAGACGAAGTGCATGCTGGTCAGCTACGACCCCAACCCGATGGGGCTGTTCTAGAGATGACGAGCGCGAGCGTGTCCGCGACCCCCGCTGCGCTGGAGCTGATCCGGCGGCTGCAGGCGGCTCACGGACCGCTCGTGCACTTCCTGGCTCGCAGCCCCTGACAGCGCCGGGCCGGGCTATCCGCGAAAACCCGCACCAGGCCTCTGGCCTACTGCGGATGGCGCCGGGCCGGCGCACTGCGAGTCTCGCAGTACAGCGACACCGACCAGCCGACCCAGGAGTGCAGCCAATGCCAAGCGAGGACCCCACGACCAGCCTGACCGTCGAGCACGTGATGCACCCGGGCGTCATCGACTGCCCGCCGCAGACCCCGCTGCGGGAGGTCGCCGGCCTGATGGCCGACATGAAGGTGCACTGCATAGTCGTCGACGGCCTGCACCGCGGACCCCACGGCGGCGAGCAGCTCGTGTGGGGGATCGTCTCCGACGTCGATTTGATGCGGGCCGCCGCGGACGGGCGCCTAGGGGAGGAGGCCGGAGCGGCCGCAACGACAGAGATCGTCACGATCGACCTCGGCGCCGAGGTCCGGGAGGCCGCCCGGACGATGGCCGAGCACGAATGCCCGCATCTGCTCGTGACCGGGCCCGACGGCCGCCCCTGCGGTGTCATCTCCAGCCTCGACGTCGCACGCGCGGTCGTGCGACCGGTCGGGAGCGTCGCCTGATGCTGGTCGTCGTGGCACTTGGAGGCAACGCGCTGCTCAAGCGGGGCGAGCCGATGGACGTGGAGACGCAGCGGCGCAACGTCGAGTCCGCCGCCCGCTCGCTGGCCGGACTGGCCCGCCACCACCGCCTCGTCGTGACCCACGGCAACGGACCCCAGGTGGGGCTGCTCGCATTGCAGGCTGCCGCTTACGAGGATGCGCCCGCGCCGCCCCTGGACGTGCTCGACGCCGAGTCCGAGGGCATGATCGGCTACCTGCTCGAGCAGGGCCTCCGCTCGAAGCTGCCCGAGCAGGATGTCGCGACGCTGCTGACACAGGTGCTGGTCGACGCCGAGGACCCCGCCTTCGCCGCTCCCACCAAGCCGATCGGCCCGCGCTACGAGCGGCGCACCGCAGATCGCCTGGCGCGGGAGCGCGGCTGGAGCATCGCGCCCGACGGCGAGCTGTGGCGACGGGTCGTGGCCTCGCCCGAGCCTCGCCGGATAGTCGAGCTGCAGACGATCCGCACGCTGGTGGACGCCGGCGTGCTGACGGTCTGCGTCGGCGGCGGCGGCATCCCCGTCGTGCTCGGCCCGGACGGCGCCCTGCGCGGCGTCGAGGCGGTCATCGACAAGGACCGCTCGGCCGCGCTGCTGGCCCGCGAGCTCGGCGCCGACGCGCTGCTGCTGCTGACCGACGTGGCCGCAGTGGAGCGCAACCACGCCAGCAAGCTCGCCCGCCCGATCAAAGAGGCGACGGCCGCGGAGATCGGCCTGGAGCACCTGGATCCCGGCTCGATGCTGCCGAAGGTGCAGGCGGCCTCGCGCTTCGCCGGCGAGACCGGCGGCATCGCCGCGATCGGCGCCCTCACCGACGCCGTCGACGTGCTGGCCGGCAGGAAGGGCACGCGCGTACTGGCCGAGGACGGCATCGCCGGAACCGAAAGGGGCATACGACACCTGGAGGAGCGCACAGAGCAGCTGGCCTCCGACGCCCGGGAGGTCGACTTCCTGGCCGGCAAGTCCTACAAACCGATCCCCGGGACGGGACCCGCCCCCAAACGGCGCCACCGTCACTCCGCGTGATGGCAGCCTGCTCCACCGGCGCGGGCCCTGGCTCGGCCGCGGCCGGGCAGGTGCTCCTTCGCGACGGCCGGAGCGTCGCGATCAGGGCCGCCGAGAACTCCGACCTGCCTGGCCTGCGCCGCTTCCTGGCGGGCCTGTCGCTGCAGGCCAAACGCTTCCGCTTCTTCAGCGGAGGCGTCGACCCGGCCCGCATCGCCGGTGCCATCGGCGCCACCGGGCCGGACCGGTTCGGCCTCGTGGCGCTCGACCGTGAGGGGCGGATCGTCGCCCACGCGCTCTGCATCGAGTTGAGCGCGGGACGCGCCGAAATCGCCGTCGAGGTGGCGGACGGCCTGCACGGGCAGGGGCTCGGCACGATCCTGCTGGAGCGCCTGGCCGAGGAGGCCGAGCGGCGCGGCGTGCGGCGCCTGGTCGCAGAGGTGCTGCCCGAAAACCGCGAGATGCTCGAGGTCTTCCACGACGGCTTCGACGCGCACGTCACGTTCCACGAAGGCGTCGACAGGGTCGAGTTCCCCGCCGCCGCCTGGCGCCTTGCCGCATGGCGCTTCCCGCTGCCGCCGTCGGAGCCGACGCCCCGCGGCGAGGGCGACGCTACCCCGCGGTGATCAGACCCCGCTCGAGGGCGTAGCCGACCAGCTCCGCGCGCGTCGACAGGCGCAGCTTCTGCTGGATGTGCGAGCGGTGGGTCTCCACGGTGCGCACCGACAGGTACAGCTGCTGGGCGATCTCGGCGTTGGTGTGCCCGAGCGCGATCAGGCGCAGCACGTCGACCTCACGCTGGGAGAGGTCGTCAGGCGGGCCCGGCGGCGGCTCGGAGGCGATCCGCGCCCCCAGGCGCGGGTTCAGGTAGCTCTCGCCCGCCGCAGCGTTGCGGACGGCTTCGACCAACTCCTCGTCGGCCGCCTCCTTGAGGACGTAGCCGAGCGCGCCGGCGCCGAGCGCCTCGCGGGCGAAGGCGGGCTCCTGCTGCATCGTCAGCACGACTATCTGGGTTTCGGGGGATTCCTCGCGGATGCGCGGGATCGCCTCGAGGCTCGAGCCACCGGGCATGTTCAGGTCCAGCACGAGCACGTCCGGGTGATGGCCGCGCACGTAGCGGCGGGCGCTCTCGACGTCGCTGGCCTCCGCCACGACCTCGAAGCCCTCCTCGCTGTCCAGCAGCAGACGCAGGCCGCTGCGCACGACCTGATGGTCGTCCGCGAGCACGATCCTGATCGCGCCCTCGCCCGGCTCCTCGTCCTGCCCTGCTTCGCTCATCGGATGGGAAGTTAGCGCCTCGGCCGGTCGCGGCGAGACTCAGGCGTCCCCGGCGGCAGCGGCGGCCGTCTCGCCGAAGGCCACCGTCGGCGTGGCGTGGCTCGTGCCCCGCGGCAGCACCAGCAGCGGGCTGCGGGCGTGGCTCTGCAGGAAGCCGGCCGTGCTGCCGACGATCAGGCGCCTGGTCGGGCCGTAGTTGCGCGAGCCCACGACCAGCAGGTCCACTTCCTTGCTGAACTCCGCCAGATCCTGGCCGGACAGGCCGTATTCGGCGCTGCCCTGAACGCCCGGCAGCGCTTTCATGCGCTCGTCGGCGTGCTCGACGAGCTCCTCGATGCCCTCGCCGACGGGCGGCACGATGCCGGTGAAGATGTAGGTCGGGTAGGAGACGATCTCCAGGGCGCGGATCTTCGCGCCGGTGGGCGCGGCCAGGTCGCGGGCCGCCTGCAGCGCGGCGATCGACTCGGTGGAGCCGTCGTAGCCGACGCCGATCGTGGCGAAGGGACCGCCCTGCTCGGCGTAGCCGGCGGGGGCCACGGCGATCGCGCAGGGCGCGCCGTTGATGGCGGCCCGCGTGTCGTTGCCGAGCACGGTCCGCCCGAAGACGCCGCGGTGGCTGGTGCCCAGAACCAGCAGGTCGGCCTCGCGCTCCTCGGCCAGTTCGTGCAGGCCCTGGCCGGGTGTCAGCGCCTGCACGGCCGCCAGGGACGCCTCGATCCCCGCCTGCTCGCGTTCGCCTTCGAGCATCTGCAGCGCCTCGCGGCGGTCCTCCTCCGCCACGCCCGGGTCGACGACCGCCATGAAGGTGAAGGTGCCGGTGTAGACGTGGGCCAGCGTCACCGTCGCCCCCTGCTCGGCCAGGCGTCCGGCCAGCGCCATCGCGTCGCGTCCGCCGAGGCGACCGTCGACACCCACGAGTACGTTCTTGAACATCGCCTTCTCCTTGTGCGGGGGGGATTGGTGGACTGAGGACCAGGTTAGGCGCAAGCGGACAGCAGCCACTCGCGGGCGTCGGGGTGGGCCGCCTGCTCGGCTATCAGGCGCGCCTGCGCCCGCTCGCTGCGCCCGAAGATCCGTGCCGTGCCCTGCTCTGTGACGACGGCGGAATGCTGGAAGGACGTCGCAGGTCCCGGCAGCCGTGGCACGATCGTCGAGCTGTCGCTGGGGGCGTGCCAGGAGGGCAGCGCGATCACGGCATGGCCGCCCGGGGAGTGCAGGGAGCCGCCGACGAAGTCGGGCTGGCCGCCGAAGCCGGAGTAGACGCGGCCGCGGACGTGGCTGGCGCCGGCCTGGTCGGACAGGTCCACCTGCAGGGCCGTGTTGACGGAGACCATCCGCGGCCTGGCGGCGATCAGGCCCGGGTCGTTTGTCGTCTCGGTCCGGGCCATGCGCACGCGGGGGTTGTGGGAGACCCAGTCGTAGAGCTCCCGCGAGCCGAACATGAAGGAGCAGACGATCTCACGGGCCCGGTCCAGGGCGCCCTGGCGCTCGAGCTCCATGACGCCGTCGCTGATCATCTCCGACCAGATCGCCAGCCGGGTCCGGCCCGAGAGTGCCCGCAGCGTCGCGTCGGGGATCTGCCCGATCCCCAGCTGAAGGGTCGCCTCCTCCGGAACCATCTCGGCGACCAGCTCGGCGATGCGCAGCCCGCGCTCGTCGACGGGACGCACGTACGGGACGGGCAGCTCCTGCTGGACCTCGACGGCCAGGTCGATCAGGTCCTCCTCCAGCTCGGCGTCGCCGAACGTGTAGGGCATGCACGGGTTCAGCTGGGCGATGACGAGGCCGCCGCGCCGCCTGACGGCCTCCACGGCCGCCGGCAGGACGTTGACCTCGATCCCCAGCGACAGGCGGCCGGCGTGGGGCGAGGAGGCGTGCAGGAGCACCGCGTCGGGCGGGCGCAGCGTCGCGAACAGCCTGGGCACGAGCGACAGGCGCATCGGCAGGTAGTCCAGGCGCTCGCCGGCGTCGCGCATGCCCGGCCCGACGAAGGGCGTCTCGAAGACGACGCCGTCACGGTCGGGCAGCGGCGGCTGCGCCGCCAGCATGAACAGCCTGTAGCTCTCCACGGAACGCTCCAGGGCGTCCAGCAGCGTGCATGGGGAGGCGTGGTTGCCGCTGGCCACGATCCTCGGCTCTCCCGGCCAGCGGGAGGCCAGGATGCGCTCCAGCTCCTCTACGGTGACGATCCTCACGGCCCCAAGGCTGGCGCCTGAGCAGCCCGCGGGCATGCGGGAGAACTACGTAGCCGGTTCCGTGGGGAGCGCCCTACCCGCGGGGTCCCACGAGGGATTGACTGGTGACATCGTCCAGCGGCCCCGGGAGAAGAGCGTGAGCGCCCCCACCGAAGTCATCCCCAACGTCAGGCTCGACCCCGTCCTGCCCTTCTCGGCCCTGCGCCGCACCGACACGGACTACGCGGGCGGCAAGGGCGCCAACCTCGGCGAGCTGACGGCCGCCGGCCTGCCCGTGCCCGAGGGCTTCGTCGTGGGCGCTCCGGCCTATGCCGCCTACTGCGACCAGACGGGCCTGCGGGCGCGCCTGTCCGAGCTGCTTGACCATCTCGACGTCGAGGACACCGCCACCCTGCGGGAGGCCAGCCGTCAGGCTCGCGAGCTGTTCGAAACGACTCCGATCCCGCAGGAGCTGGCGGGCGCGATCCGGGAGGCGTATGAGCACCTCACCCACAGCGCCCCGGAGGCGCCCGTGGCGGTGCGCTCCTCGGCCACGGCGGAGGACACGGCGGCGGCTTCCTTCGCGGGCATGAACGAGACCTTTTTGAACACGCGCGGCGCGGAGGCAGTGCTGGACGCGGTCCGCGACTGCTGGCGCTCGCTGTTCGGCTCGCGCACGATCTACTACCGGGCGGTCAACGGCTTCCCCCAGGCCGAGATGGACATCGCCGTCGTCGTCCAGCGCCAGGTCGCCTCGACCCGGGCCGGCGTCATGTTCACGGTCAACCCGGCGACGGGCTCGCGCGAGGAGCTCGTGATCGAGGGCGCCTTCGGGCTGGGCGAGGCCGTCGTCTCGGGGTCGGTATCGCCCGACCGCTACCTCGTGGCCAAGCCGGCCATGTCGATCACCCGCCGCGAAGTGCGCCGCAAGGAGCTTGCGATCGAGGAGCAGCCCGACGGCGGCACCGTGCGCAGGGAGCTGAGCGAGCGCGAGGGCATGCGCCCCGTGCTCAGCGACGAGGAGGTGCTGGAGCTGGCCGGCCTGGGCGTGCGCATCGAGCAGCACTACGGGGCGCCCCAGGACACGGAGTGGGCCTACGACCCCGAGGGGACGCTGTGGATGCTGCAGAGCCGTCCCATCACGACCCTGCACGAGCAGCCGGCGCCCGGAGCGCAGACCGCCGAGGCTGCCACGTCCACGTCCGGGCAGGAGCCCGAGCGCGTGCTGCTGCGAGGCCTCGGCGGCGCGCCCGGCGCGGCCGGCGGCACGGTCAGGATCCTGCGCTCGCTGGAGGAGGCCGACAAGCTCGCCGAGGGCGAGGTGCTGGTCACGCACATGACCGCACCCGACTGGACCGCGCTCATGCACAGGGCCGCGGCGATCGTGACGGACTCCGGCGGCATGACCTGCCATGCGGCGATCGTCTCCCGCGAGCTCGGCATCCCCTGCGTGGTAGGCACCGGCCATGCCACGACGCTGCTGCGCGACGGCGAGGTCGTGACCGTCGACGCCACCCGCGGGATCGTGACCGAGGGCCTGAGCGCAGCGGCCGCGGCCCCCGCAGCCAGCACTTCAGCCGCCGGCGCCGCCCAGCCGGGCCTCGCCGTCGAGGCGACGGGCACGCAGATCCTCGTCAACCTGTCCGAGCCCTCCCAGCTGGAGCGCGTGAAGGACCTGCCCGTGGACGGCGTGGGGCTGCTGCGGGCCGAGCTGATGGTGCTGGAGGCGCTGGAAGGCGAGCATCCCCACCAGCTGCTGGAGGACGGCCGCCAGGACGAGTTCGTCAAGCGCATGGCCGACGGCCTCAGCTCCTTTGCCACAGCCTTCGCGCCGCGTCCGATCACCTACCGCACGATCGACTTCCGCACCAACGAGTTCAGGGGCCTGCACGGCGGCGAGCGCTTCGAGCCGCAGGAGGCCAACCCGATGATCGGCTACCGCGGCGCGCTGCGCTACACGCGCGAGCCGGAGGTCTTCCGCATGGAGCTGGCGGCGATCGCGGCGGCCTGGGACGTCGGCGCCACCAACCTGCACGTGATGCTGCCCTTCGTGCGCACCGTCGAGGAGCTGCGCACCTGTCGCGAGCTGATCGCGCAGGCGGGCCTGCTGGACCGTCGCGGCTTCGAGCTTTGGGTGATGGCGGAGGTTCCCTCCGTGCTGTTCAACCTGGCCGACTACGCGGCCCTGGGCATCGCGGGCATCTCGATCGGCTCCAACGACCTGACCCAGCTGCTGCTGGGAGCGGACCGCGACAGCGAGCTGCTGGCGGACACATTCGACGAGCGCGACCAGGCTGTCACGACGTACCTGAAGCAGCTGATCCCGGCCGCCCGCGCGCTGGGCCTGAAGACCTCGATCTGCGGCCAGGCGCCCTCTGTGCACCCTGAGTACGCGGAGCTGCTGGTGAACGCGGGCATCGACGCGATCTCGGTCAACATCGACGCCGTACCCCGCGCCCGCGCGCTGGTGGCTGCCGCCGAGCGCCGGCTGCTGCTGAGAAGCGCCCGCGAGCAGCTTGCGCACGGCGACGGCGATGCTTGAGGTCCGCCTGCACGGCCGCGGCGGGCAGGGCGTCGTGACGGCCGCCGAGCTGCTGGCGCTGGCGGGGTTCATCGACGGCCTGCAGGCGCAGGCCTTCCCCAGCTTCGGCTCGGAGCGCATGGGCGCCCCGGTCGTGTCCTTCTGCCGCCTGGACACCGCCCCGATCCGCCTGCGCGAGCCGATCCTGGAGCCGGGCGCGATCGTGGTGCAGGACCCGACGCTGCTTCATCACGTCGACGTCTTCGGCGGCCTGCAGCCCGACGGTTGGGTGATCGTCAACTCCAGCCGCAGCCCCGATGAGCTCGGCCTGGGCGAGCTGTGCGAGCGACTGCCCGAGGGGCGCGTCATGACGGTCCCTGCCGCGGAGATGGCGCGCCGGCACCTGGGCCGCCCGATCCCCAGCGCGGCGCTGCTGGGTGGCCTGATCGCCCAGACCGAAGTCGTCAGCCTGGACTCGCTGCTGGCGGCGATCGGGGAGCGCTTCTCCGGCCGCGTCGCGGAGGGCAACCGTCTGGCCGCCGAGGAGGCTCACGCGCGGGTGGCCATCCAGCTCGGGATGCCGCAGGGAGGCGCGCGTGCGTAGCCAGTTGGAGGGCTCCCAGGCGGTGGCCAAAGCCGTCGCGTGCTGCCGCCCGGAGGTCATCTGCGCCTACCCGATCACGCCGCAGACGCACATCGTGGAGGCGCTGTCGCGGATGGTCGCCGCCGGCGAGCTGGCCCCCTGCGAGTACGTCAACGTGGAGTCGGAGTTCGCGGCCATGTCGGTGGCGATCGGCGCCAGCGCGACGGGCGCCCGTGCCTACACGGCCACGGCCAGCCAGGGGCTTCTGTACATGGCGGAGGCGCTGTTCAACGCCTCGGGCCTGGGCCTGCCGATCGTGATGACGGTCGCCAACCGCGCGATCGGGGCGCCGATCAACATCTGGAACGACCACAGCGACTCGATGGCGCTGCGCGACTGCGGCTGGATCCAGCTGTATGCGGCCGACAACCAGGAGGCGGCGGACATGCACGTGCTGGCCTACAGGCTGGCCGAGCAGGTCTCGCTGCCGGTGATGGTGTGCATGGACGGCTTCGTGCTGACGCACGCCTCGGAGCCGCTGGAGGTGCCGGAGCAGGAGCAGGTGGACGCGCTGCTGCCGCCCTTCACGCCGCGCCAGGTCCTGGATCCGGCCGACCCGATCACGATCGGGGCGATGGTCGGACCGGAGGCCTTCACGGAGGTGCGCTACCTGGCCCATGCCAAGCAGATGGAGGCGCTGGACGCGATCCCGGTGCTCTCGCGGGAGATGCAGGAGGCGCTGGGACGCGAGTCCGGCGGCCTGCTGGGCGCCCACCGCTGCGAGGACGCGGAGACGATCGTCATCACGCTCGGCTCGGTGTTCGGAACGCTGGCCGACGTGATCGACGAGCTGCGCGAGCAGGGCCTGGCGGTCGGCGCGCTGTCCTTGAAGTCCTTCCGGCCGTTCCCGCTGGCGGAGCTGCGGGCCGTGCTCGGGCAGGCACGGCGGGCGATCGTGCTGGAGCGGGCATTCGCGGTGGGCATCGGCGGCATCGTCAGCGCCGACGTGCGCGCGGCGCTGGCCGGACTGCCCGTCGAGCTGCACACCGTCGTGGCGGGCCTGGGCGGGCGTCCGATGACACGCCGCTCGCTGCGTGCCCTGCTGGCCGACGCGCTGGCGGGCGAGCTGGAGGAGCTGCGCTTCCTGGACCTGCGCCATGACCTGGTCGAGGCGGAGCTGCAGCGCAGCCGCCACGGCGAGCGTCCGGGACCGCACGCGGAGGGCATCCTGCGCGATCTGGGGATGGTGGCGGGAGGGCCGGTATGAGCCGTCCAGCCTTCTATCAGACGGGCACCTTCGCGATCGGCAACAGGCTGCTCGACCCCGAGCAGGCCTCCGTGCAGGCCGACCCGGAGCGCTCCAACGCGATCACCAAAGGCCACCGGGCCTGCCAGGGCTGCGGCGAGGCGTTGGGCGCGCGCACGGCGCTCGACGCTGCGCTGCGGGCGACGGGCGGGCGCGTGATAGCGGCCAACGCGACGGGCTGCCTGGAGGTCTTCTCGACCCCCTTCCCGGAGTCCTCGTGGCGGCTGCCGTGGATCCACTCGCTGTTCGCCAACGCGCCGGCGGTGGCGACGGGCGTGGCGGCGGCGCTGCGGGCGAAGGGCCGCACGGACGTCCGCGTCGTCGGCCAGGGCGGCGACGGCGGCACGGTGGACATCGGCATGGCCTGCCTGTCGGGGATGTTCGAGCGGGGCGATGACGTGCTGTACATCTGTTACGACAACGAGGCCTACATGAACACGGGCGTGCAGCGCTCGGGCGCGACGCCGCCGGCGGCGCGGACGGCCACGACGGAGCCGCTGGGCGGGCATCCGGGCAACTCCTTCGGGCAGGGCAAGGACATGCCGCTGATCGCGATGGCCCACGAGATCCCCTACGTGGCGACGGCGACGGTGGCGGAGCTGCGCGACCTGGAGGCGAAGGTGCAGAGGGCGATGGAGCTGCACGGCCCCCGCTACCTGCACGTGCTGGTGCCCTGCCCGCTGGGCTGGGGCTCGGCGACGGGCGAGACGATCAAGATCGCCCGCCTGGCCAAGGAGAGCGGCCTGTTCCCGGTCTTCGAGGCCCGCGACGGAAACGTCGGCGAGGTCTCCGCGATCCGCCGCCAGGTCCCCGTCGAGGAGTACCTGCGCCCGCAGAAACGCTTCGCTCACCTGTTCGCGGGCGAGGGCCGCCCGGAGGTGATCGCGAGCCTGCAGGCGCGGGCCGACCGCAACATCGCCCGCTTCGGGCTGCTGGGCGACGGCCCCGCCCGGCCCGACCTGCTGGGCGTGCTGGCAGACTCCGAGCGGGGCGCGCCATGAGTGCACCGGAGCAGCGAGGCGAGGGAGCGAAGGACGGCGAGGCGAGGCCGATCGGCGCCGTCTCCCCCCTGCCCGAGCGTCCCTTCGCGATCACGCTGGACGTGGGCTCGAGCCTGGCCAACCGCACGGGCGCGTGGCGCAGCGAACGGCCGGTGTACGTGCGCAGGCTGCCTCCGTGCAGCGAAGCGTGCCCGGCGGGCGAGGACGTGCAGCGCTGGCTGTATGAGGCGGAGACGGGCGGCGAGGGCTACGAGCGCGCCTGGCGGTCGCTGGTGCGCACCAACCCCTTCCCGGCCGTGATGGGACGCATCTGCTACCACCCCTGCGAGTCCTCCTGCAACCGCTGCCAGCTGGATGAGACGGTGGGCATCAACTCGGTGGAGCGCTTCCTGGGCGACGAGGCGCTGCGCGAGGGCTGGCAGCTGCAGGCACCCGGCCCGGCCAGCGGCCGGCGCGTGCTGGTCGTCGGAGCGGGCCCGTGCGGGCTGTCGGCTGCCTACCACCTGGCGCTGCGCGGACACCGGGTGACGATCCGCGACGGGGCGGCCAAGCCGGGCGGCATGATGCGCTACGGCATCCCCGCCTACCGCCTGCCCCGAGAGGTGCTCGACGGCGAGATCGAGCGACTGCTGGCGCTGGGCATAGAGCTGCGCTGCGGCGAGCCTGTCGAGGACCTGCAGGCGGAACTGGGGACGGGCGGCTTCGACGCGGCCTTCGTGGCGGTCGGCGCGCAGGTTGCCCGCAACGTGGACATCCCGGGCGGCACGGCCGAGCACGTGATCGACGCGATCTCGATGCTGCACGGCGTAGAGGAGGGAGAACGCCCGCGGCTGGGACGCCGGGTGGTCGTCTACGGCGGCGGCGACACGGCCCTGGATGCGGCCCGCACCGCTCTGCGCCTGACGGGCTCGGAGCCGGTGATCGTCTACAGGCGCACGCGCGAGCGGATGCCGGCCCACCCCGAGGAGCTGTCACAGGCCGAGCAGGAGGGGATCAGCTTCCGCTGGCTGTCGACGATCGTCGCTGCGCCCCAGGGCGAGCCGATCCGCATCGAGCAGATGCGGTTGGACGAGGAGGGGATGCCCCAGCCGACGGGCGAGTTCGAGGAGCTGGACGCGGACAGCGTGATCCTGGCGCTCGGCCAGAGCGCGGACCTGAGCCTGCTGGACGGCCTGCCCGACGTGTGCCTGGGCGACGGCGCGATCGAGGTTGACGAGCGCATGATGACGGCGCACCCGGGAGTGTTCGCGGGCGGCGATGCGATCCCCGACCAGCGCATGGCGGCGGTGGCGATCGGGCACGGGCGCCGGGCGGCCCGCTTCCTCGACGGCTGGCTGCGCCGGATCGAGGTCGCCCCCGAGGTCAAGGGCGAGCCGGCCACCTTCGAGGCGCTGAACACGTGGTATTACGCCGACGCGCCGGCCGCGATCAGACCGCTGCTGGAGGGGGTCCGCCGCCAGAGCACCTTCGAGGAGGTCGTGCAGGGGTTGGACGAGGACTCGGCCCTGTACGAGGCGCGCCGCTGCCTGTCCTGCGGCAACTGCTTCTCCTGCGACAACTGCTACGGGGTCTGCCCCGACAACGCGGTCCTGAAGCCCGGTCCCCCGGGCGAGCCCTATGCGATCGACCTGGACTACTGCAAGGGTTGCGGCATCTGCGTGACGGAGTGCCCCTGCGGCGCGATCGAGATGGTGGAGGAGGAGATATGAGGATGGGCGGACCGGCTCGGCGTCCGGCGCGCGTGTCCGTGAGACATTCGGACGGGCGTGGCGTACACCGGGCTAACCTGGACGTGATGAGCGACCCCGCGAGCCTGCGCGGCCGGACGGCGCCCGACCCCTCCCCCGCCTGCTGATGGCGCGGATCGGTCTTCTCACCGGCGGAGGCGACTGCCCGGGGCTGAACGCGGTCATCCGCGGCGCGGTGCGGACGGGACTGCCGGACGGCCACACGTTCCTGGGCTTCCGCTACGGCTGGGCGGGCGTCGTGGCGGACGAGGCGCAGGAGCTGAACCTGGAGAGCACCCGCGGCATCCTGACCCGGGGCGGGACGATCCTCGGCACGTCGCGGACGAACCCCTTCGCGGGCGGCGGCGACGGCTCGGACGTGCGGGCGACGCTGCAGCGCAGGGGCGTCGACGCGCTGATCCCGATCGGCGGCGAGGACACGCTGGGCGTGGCGCTGCTGCTGGCGGAAGCGGGCGTGCCCGTGGTGGGGGTGCCGAAGACGATCGACAACGACCTGGGCGGCACGGACGTGACGTTCGGCTTCCAGACGGCCGTGCAGATCGTCACGGACGCGATCGACCGCCTGCACACGACGGCGGAGTCCCACAACCGCGTGATGGTCGTGGAGGTGATGGGCCGCCACGCGGGCTGGATCGCGACGCACGCGGGCCTGGCGGGCGGCGCGGACGCGATCCTGGTGCCCGAGCGCCCCTTCGACGTCGAAGAGGTCTGCGCCCACATCACGCGCCGCCATCGGCGGGGCAGGGAGTTCTCGATCGTCGTGGTAGCCGAGGGGGCGACGCCGAAGGAGGGCACGCTGGACGGCGGCCCCAACCGACCTGTCACGACGGCGGCGGGCACGGACGCCTTCGGGCACGCCCGCCTGGGCGGCATCGGCTCGGTCCTGGAGCGCGAGATCGAGTCGAGGACGGGCTTCGAGTCCCGCGTGACGATCCTCGGCCACGTCCAGCGGGGCGGGACGCCCGTCGCCTACGACCGCGTGCTGGCCACCCGCTTCGGCGTGGCGGCGATGCAGGCGGTGGCAGCCGGGCGCTCGGGCGTGATGGTCGCCCTGCGGGGCACAGACGTCGTCGAGGTCCCACTGGCGGAGGCGCTGGCAGAGCCGAAGCTGCTGGACCCCGAGCTGTACCGGACCGCCGAGATCTTCTTCGGATGAGGTGGACGTGAGCGGGCCGAGCGCAGACCGTCCCGCAACGTCCCGTCCCGGCTCGCCGCCGCGTCCCATCCACGCCGCAGGCGATGTCGGCCCGGGCGACGACGAACGGCACGAGCACGGCAGGTCCCCCCTCTCGGACCGCGAGCTGGAGCTGATCGACGCCTACTGGCGGGCGGCCAACTACCTGTCGGTCGGCCAGATCTACCTGCGCGAGAACCCGCTGCTGCGGGAGCCGCTGGTGCCCGAGCACACCAAGCAGCGCCTGCTGGGCCACTGGGGCACGACGCCGGGGCTGAACTTCGTCTACGTGCATCTGAACAGGCTGATCCGCGAGCGGGACCTGAACGTCATCTACGTGACGGGACCCGGCCACGGCGGACCAGGCATCGTCGCGAACGTCTACCTGGAGGGCACCTACAGCGAGGTCTATCCCCACATCGGCCACGACGAGGCGGGGCTGCGGGCGCTGTTCAGGCAGTTCTCCTGGCCCGGCGGCATCCCCAGCCACGTGGCGCCGGAGACGCCGGGCTCGATCCACGAGGGCGGCGAGCTGGGCTACTCCCTGGCCCACGCCTACGGGGCGGCCTTCGACAACCCGGATCTGCTGGTCTGCTGCGTGATCGGCGACGGCGAGGCCGAGACGGGGCCGCTGGCGACCAGCTGGCACTCCAACAAGTTCCTGAACCCGGCCCGCGACGGGGCGGTGCTGCCGATCCTGCACCTCAACGGCTACAAGATCGCCAACCCGACGGTGCTGGCCCGCATCCCCGAGCGGGAGCTGCGAGCGCTGCTGGAGGGCTACGGCTACGCCCCCCGCTTCGTCTCCGGCGCGGAGCCGGCGGCGATGCACGGGCTGATGGCGGCGACGCTGGAGGAGGTGGCCGACGAGATAGCGGAGATCCAGCGTCGCGCCCGCGAGGACGGCGTCCGCGAGCGCCCGGCCTGGCCGATGATCGTGCTGCGCACGCCGAAGGGCTGGACGGGGCCGAAGGAGGTCGACGGCCTGCCGGCGGAGGGCAGCTTCCGCTCCCACCAGGTGCCGCTGGCCGACGTGGCCGGCAACCCGGCCCACCTGGCCCAGCTGGAGCAGTGGCTTGCCTCCTACCGCCCCGGCGAGCTGTTCGACGAGCACGGCGCGCTGCGCGAGGAGCTGGCCGCGCTCGCGCCGCGGGGCGAGCGACGCATGGGCGCCAACCCTCACGCCAACGGGGGCCTGCTGCTGCACGACCTGGACCTGCCCGACTTCCGCGACTTCGCGGTGCAGGTGCCCTCCCCTACGGCGACGGTCTCCGAAGCGACCCGCGTGCTGGGCTCGTTCCTGGCCGAGGTCGTGCGGGCCAACCGCGAGCGCTTTCGCATCATGGGCCCCGACGAGACGGCCTCCAACCGCCTGGGCGCCGTCTTCGAGCAGACCGGCCGGGCGTGGGACGCGGAGGTGCGCGCGGGCGACGACCACCTCTCCCCCGACGGGCAGGTCATGGAGGTGCTCAGCGAGCACATGTGCGAGGGCTGGCTGGAGGGCTACCTGCTGACGGGCCGCCACGGCCTCTTCAACAGCTACGAGGCCTTCATCCACATCGTCGACTCGATGTTCAACCAGCACGCCAAGTGGCTGAAGGTGACCAGGGAGATCCCCTGGAGGCGGCCGATCGCCTCCCTGAACTACCTGCTGTCCTCGCACGTCTGGCGCCAGGACCACAACGGCTTCTCCCACCAGGACCCCGGCTTCCTGGACCACGTCGCCAACAAGAAGGCGGAGATCGCCCGCCTGTACCTGCCGCCCGACGCCAACTGCCTGCTGTCGGTGGCCGACCACTGCCTGCGCAGCCGCGACTACGTCAACGTGATCGTGGCCGGCAAGCAGCCGGCGCTGAACTACCTGAGCGTCGATGAGGCGATCGTGCACTGCGCCCGCGGCCTGGGAATCTGGGAGTGGGCCTCGAGCGACGAGGACGGCGAGCCCGACGTGGTGCTGGCCTGCGCCGGGGACGTGCCGACGCTGGAGACGCTGGCGGCCGCTGCGATCCTGCGTGAGCGCCTGCCGCAGCTGCGGGTGCGGGTCGTCAACGTCGTCGACCTGATGCGCCTGGAGCCCGACGGCGAGCACCCCCACGGCCTGCCGGACGTCGAGTTCGACGCCCTCTTCACGACCTCCAAGCCGGTCGTGTTCGCCTTCCACGGCTACCCCTACCTGATCCACCGCCTCACCTACAGGCGCACCAACCATCACGGCATCCACGTCCGCGGCTACAAGGAGGAGGGCACGACGACGACCCCCTTCGACATGGTCATGCTCAACGACCTCGACCGCTTCCACCTGGTCATGGACACGATCGACCGGGTGCCGGGACTGGCCGAGCAGGCCGCCCACCTGCGCCAGGAGATGGTCGACGAGCGCCTGCGCCACCGCGCCTACACGCGCGAGCACGGCGTCGACCCGCCCGAGATCACGGACTGGCGCTGGCCCGAGCCGGCCTGAGCAGCGCGTGCGGGTCCTCGTCGTCAACGCCGGATCGAGCAGCCTGAAGCTGTCGCTGCTCGACGGCGACGACACGGTCGTGGCCGAGGAGGAGCTGCAAGCGGGCGGAGGGTCGCCGGGCCGCGGAGAGACGCCAGGCGAGGGGCCGTCGGACGGCGCCGGCGCGGATCGCGGCGATGGGCCCTCGGGCGGCCCGGGCTCGGATCGCGGCGGGGACACGTCGGGCGGTTGGGGCGCGGATCGCGAGGAGCTTGGCCAGGCCCTGCGGGGTCCGCTGGCGGGAGCGCAGGCGGTCGGTCACAGAATCGTCCACGGCGGTGAGAGCTTCGCGGGGCCGGTGCGAATCGAGGGCGACGTGCGGGAGCGGCTGCAGGATCTGGTCGACCTCGCGCCGCTTCACCAGCCGCGCTCGCTTGCGGCCCTCGACGCCGTCAGCGAGCTGCTTCCGGGCGTGCCGGCGGTGGCCTGCTTCGACACGACCTTCCACGCGCGGATGCCGGCTGCCGCGGCCACCTATGCCCTGCCGGCGCGCTGGCGGGAGCGCTGGCGGCTGCGCCGCTACGGCTTCCACGGCCTCTCCCACGCCTGGGTGGCGCGGCGCGCGCCGCAGCTGCTCGGCATCCCCTCCGATGGTCTGCGCGTGGTCAGCGCCCACCTCGGCGCGGGGGCGTCGCTGTGCGCGATCGCGGGCGGTCGCTCGCTGGACACGACGATGGGCTTCACACCGCTGGAGGGACTGGTAATGGCGACACGCTCGGGCAGCGTCGACCCGGGCATGCTGCTGTGGCTGATCGAGCACGAGCGCCTGGCCCCGCACGAGCTGGCCGGGGCGCTCGAGCACGAGTCGGGGCTGCTGGGCCTGAGCGGCACGGCCGACATGGTCGAGCTGACCCGGCGTGCGCTGGCGAGGGAGGCGCGGGCGGAGCTGGCCCTGGACGTCTACGTGCACCGCCTGCGCGCGGGCGTGGCGGCGATGGCGGCGGCCATGGGCGGCATCGACGTGCTGGCCTTCACGGGCGGCGTCGGCGAGGGCTCGGCGGAGGTTCGCGGGCGCACGGCGCGAGGCCTGGCGTTCCTCGGCGTGTCCATCGCGGAGGAGGCCAACGGGTCGGGCGAGGGCGACCGCGACCTGAGTGGCCCCGGCGCGGCCGTGCGCACCGTGGTCCTGCGAGCCCGTGAGGACCTCGAGATCGCCGCTCAGACAAGAGCCACGCTCACCGCCGTCTCGTGATCGAGCCGGGCTTCGGGCTCGGCGGCGGCGAAGGCGGCGCCCGGCTCGCGCAGCCTCACGACCCTGTCGCAGCCTGCGGCCAGGTCGGGGTCGTGGGTGATCAGGAGCACGCCCCGCCCCCGTGCCTGCTCGAGCACATTGGCCATCACGCGCCTGGCGAGGGCCGCGTCGAGGTGAACGCTCGGCTCGTCGAGGATCAGGAAGCGAAAGCGGCCGAGCAGCGCCCTGGCCAGCGCGATGCGCTGGCGCTGCCCGCCTGAGAGGAGCTCGCCGTCGGCGCCGGCGAGCGTGTCGAGGCCCTCCGGCAGACCTCTCGCCCATCCGTCCAGCTCGACTGCAGCCAGCGCCTGCCAGATCCGAGCGTCATCCGCGTCGGGGTCGGCCAGGCGCAGGTTCTCGCGGATGCTCGTGTTGAAGACGTGGGCGTCCTGGCCGCACAGCAGCACGGCTCGGCGCAGATCCTGCTGGGTCAGCTCGCGCACGTCCGTGCCGTCGAGCAGGATCCGGCCCTGCTGCGCTTCGCGAAAGCGCACGAGCAGCTCGGCCAGGGTGCTCTTGCCGACGCCGCTGGGCCCGACCAGCGCGACGTGCTCTCCCGGCTCCACGCGCAGGTGCAGGCCGTCGAGCACCAGCGGCGCGCCCTGCTCGTAGGCGAAGCGCAGGTCCTCGGCGACGAGAGCGCCGGCGCCCGAGGCACTGGACGGAGCGGGCGGGTCCGAGACGGGGGGCGCCACCGACAGGACCTCCTCCAGGCGGCGGGCGGAGGCGGCGCTCGTGCGCAGGCTGCGAACGGCCGCCGGCAGCGGCGCCACGGCCTCGTGGGCTGCCAGCAGCAGGAAGGCCAGGGCGGCGAGCAGGACGCCGGGCAGCGAGCCGTCGTGGACGGCCCCGATGCCGACGATCAGCACTGCCATCAGTCCCGCCCCCGACAGGATCACTGAGAGGGCGCCGGCGGAGGCGACTGCCGCGGCGTCGCGGCGGCCGAGCCTGCGCAGCTCGCCCCCGGCGGCATGCAGCCGCTCGATCCGCTCGGCGCCCTGCCCGTACATCAGCAGCTCCTCGGCCCCGTCGATCGCCTCCACCAGCTGCTCGGTCAGGCGCGCCCGCGCGGCGGCCTGCCGGCGGTCGGCGCGGACGGCCAGCCGCGAGCCGAGCCAGGGCAGGACGGCGGCGCTCGCGAGCAGCGAGGCGGCCACGACCAGGCCCGCCGCGGGCAGCAGCAGCCACGCGGCGAGGCTCGCGCCGAGGATCACGACGGCCGCCACGGCCAGCGGGATGAGGGCGCGCAGGTACAGGTCGGACAGCGCGTCGACGTCGCCGACGAAGCGTGCCAGCAGCTCGCCGCCGCCCCTGTGCACGGCCCCCGGCAGCAGCGGCGTCAGGCGCTCGTAGAAGCGGACACGCAGCCGCGCCAGGCGGCGCAGGGCCAGGTCGTGCGAGCAGAGCCGTTCGCCGTATCGGAGCAGGGCCCTGGACATGCCGAGCCCCCGCACGGCCACGATCACGACCATCAGCTGCAGGATCTCGGGGTGCTGGGCGGCACGGGAGATGAGATAGCCCGAGCTGGCCAGCAGGCCGATCGCGGCAGCCATGGCGCCGGCGGCGAGCAGGATCGAAAGCGCCAGGCGCCTTCCCTCGCCCCGCCGCAGCCGCCCCGCCGCGACGAGCGCCCGCGGGCCCGAGGAAGGCTCGCGGCGCTCGTCCCGCTGGAGGTCTGCGCGGGAGATCATGCCGCGACCCTCTCCATCTCCTCCATCTTCGAGACCTCCTGAACCGTCCCCGCCTGGACGTGCAGGACGCGGTCGGCTCGCTCCGCCAGGTCGGGGTGGTGGACGACCAGCAACACGGTCCTGCCGATCGCCAGCAGCGGCAGCAGCTCGGCGATGCGGGCGGCGTTGTCCTCGTCGAGGTGGGCCGTCGGCTCGTCCAGGATCAGCAGCGGCGCGTCGCGCAGGATCGCCCGGGCCAAGGCGATGCGCTGGCGCTGCCCCGCGGAGAGGCGCTGAGCGTCCTCGCCCAGGCGCGTGTCGAGCCCCTGCGGTAGGCGCTCGAGGATCTCCAGGGCTCCGGCCAGGCGCAGGGACCGCAGCACGTCGGCCTCGCCAGCGCCGGGCCTGCCCAGCAGGACGTTCTCGTGCAGGGTCCCGGCGAACAGCCGCGGCCGCTGGGGCACCCAGGCGATCCGCTCGCGCCATGCCGCCAGGTCGACGTCCTGGAGCGGGACCTCGCCACACAGCAGGCGCCCGCCGGTCGGCTCGGCGAGCCTCATGACCAGGCGCGCGATCGTGCTCTTGCCGGCGCCGCTGGGACCGACCAGGGCCGTCACCTGGCCGGGCGCGATCACGAGGTTGACGCCGCGAAGCGCGGCGCCCGGCCGCTGCGGGTACTCGTATGAGACGTCCTGGAAGACGATCGTGCTGTGCGCGGGGTCGGGAGCCGGGGTGACGGGCCGATTGGCGGGCGCGACTGGAGCGACATCGTCCCCGACGCCTGCCTGCGGTCCCGCCGAGTCCAGCGCAGCGAAGATCGTCTGGGCGGCGGAGGTGCCCTCTGCGGCCGTGTGGAACTGCTGTCCGACGCTGCGCAACGGCGCGTACAGCTCTGGAGCGAGCAGCAGGACGGTCAGGCCGGCTGTCAGGCTGAGCGCGCCGGCGTCCAGCTGGATGCCGATCGTGGCGGCGGTGAGGGCGGTCCCGATCATGGCGCACAGCTCCAGCACCAGGGCCGACATGAAGGCGATGCGCAGGGTGGCCATCGTCTCCGCCCGGTAGCGCTCTCCGACGCCGGCCAGGGTGGCGGCCTGGGCGTGCTCGCGGCGGTGCGCGCGCAGCGTCGGCAGGCCCCTGACGACGTCCAGGAAGTGGGCCGAGAGGAGAGAGAGGGCGCGCCAGCGGCGGTCCGTCTGGGCCTTGGCGCTCTTGCCGATCAGGACCATGAAGAGGATCAGGATGGGCAGGGTGAAGAGCAGGACGCCTGCCGCGATCGGGTCGATCAGGGCCGACCAGGCCAGGATCGCGACGGGCACGAAGACGGCCAGCATCATCTGCGGCAGGTAGCCCGAGAACCAGCTCGCCAGCGAGTCGACGCCCTGCACGGCCGCCGCGGCCAGCTCGCCCGTGCGCTGCCGGGAGGGATCGGCGGGAGCCCGGCGGTCGGCCAGGAGGGTCTCGGCAAGACGGTCGCGCAGCTCCGACATGGCCGCTCCGGCGCCCAGGCGGGAGGACAGCTCGATCGCCCCGCTGAGGCCGGCGCGCAGGAGCGTGACCGCAGCAAGCTCGATCAGCCTTCCCCGCAGGGAGTCCAGACCGGCGTGCTCGAGGGCCGCGCGGGCGACGATCGAGGCCAGCAGCGCGGCCTGGGCGACGATCGCGACGGCGCTGAGCGCGCCCAGCACGGCGACCGTGACGAGCTGGGAGCGTGCCGCCCGGCTCTCGCGCAGCAGGCGCCGGTCCAGCGGCCCGGCCATCGGCTCAGCCTGCTGCCGGTGGATCGCTCGCAGGCAGCCCCGGCGGCTGCTCGCGGGTGCCCTGGCTCTCGCCGCGGTGGCCGTCGGTGCCGTGGCCGTTCTTGCCGTTGTAGGAGGACAGCACCGCGATCGGCGTCAGCGGACCCTCGAAGTCGTCGCGGCCGAGGCGGTGGCGGAAGACCCAGTAGGTCCAGCCCTGGTAGGCCAGCACGATCGGCACGAAGATCACCGCGACGACCGTCATCACGGTCTGCGTGTAGTGCGAGGAGGAGGCGCCCGCCAGGCTCAGCGAGAAGGCGTGGGAGGTCGTCGAGGGCAGGGCGGCCGGGAACAGCTCCACGAACAGGCAGGCGAAGAGCATGGCGATCGCGCCGGCGCTCAGGCCGAAGGCCAGCCCGTCGCGCCCCCGCGAGACGAGCACGGGCGCGGCGGCGGCCAAGACGACCGCCAGCACGCCGATCAGAAGGGCGGATATCTTCACGCCGCCCGTGTCCTGGTCGATCGCGGTCCACAGCAGGAAGCCGGCCATCAGCGCGGCGGCGGCGCCGCCTGCGCGCACGGCAACGGCGCGGGCCCGGTCGACCATCTCGCCGCTCGTGCGCAGGGCCAGGAAGATCGCGCCGTGGGCCAGGAACAGGGTCAGCGTCACCAGGCCCCCGAGCAGGGCGTAGGGGTGCAGCAGCGAGAACAGGGTGCCCGTCACGTTGTGCTGGGCGTTCATGGGCACGCCGTGGACGATGTTCGCCCAGCCCACGCCCCACAGCAGGGCCGCCAGGAAGCTGCCGATCACGGCCGTCCACTCCCACGTCGCCCGCCAGCGTGGAGAGTCTTCCTTGCCCCAGAACTCGAAGGACACGCCGCGGATGATGAGCGCGGCCAGGATCAGGAACAGCGCCAGGTAGAAGCCCGAGAAGAGGCTCGCGTACCAGCCGGGGAAGGCCGCGAAGGTGGCCCCGCCGGCCGTCAGCAGCCACACCTCGTTGCCGTCCCAGACGGGCCCGATCGTGTGGATGATCATGCGCTTGTCGGTGTCGTCCCTGGACAGCGCACGCAGCAGCATGCCGACGCCGAAGTCGAAGCCCTCGAGGATGAAGTAGCCGACCCAGAGGACCCCTATCAACAGGAACCAGAGCGTCTGCAGGAAGTTCGGATCGGGCACGACGAGGCTCCTGTCAGTAGGCGAGGATCAGGTCGGGACGGGTGGCGCGCTGGCCCTCGCCGTGCTCGGACGTCTGGCTGGGCGGCGCTTCGGGGCCGTGGGCGAGCTCCCGTTTGGCCAGTTTGCCGCCGATCACGAGCAGCGTCCCGTAGATGACGGTGTAGCCGACCAGGGTGATGATCAGCGAGCTCGAGCTGACCAGCGGCGAGTTGGCTTCGCTGGTCTTCAGCAGGCCGTAGACGACCCAGGGCTGGCGGCCCATCTCCGTGAAGATCCAGCCGCTGAGGTTGGCCAGGACGGGGATGAAGATGCCGATCACCGACGCCCGCAGGAACCAGCGCTTGCGCTCCAGCGCGCCCTTGCGGATCAGCAGCAGGCCGATCAGCGGGATCAGCACGAGCAGCACGCCGGCGCCGGCCATCAGGCGGAAGGTCCAGTAGGTGACGCCCAGGATCGGCACGTAGTCGCCGGGGCCGAATTTCTTCTGGTCTTCGGCGTTGAGCTGGTTGACGCCCTTGACCTCGCCGTTCCAGGAGGCCGTGCCGAGGATCGACAGCAGGTGCGGGATGCGGATGTCGGTGTTCAGGCGCTTGGGGAAGTGTTCGAAGGGCCCGACGGCGAAGATCGACAGGCTGGCGCCTTTGGTCGTGTTGTAGAGGGCCTCGGCGGCCGCCATCTTCATCGGCTGCTGTTTCTCCATCTCCATGCCCTGGGCGTGCCCGAAGGCGCCCGTGGCGATCGCAGCGACGAGCGTCAGCGGCAGCACGGCCCGCATCGAGCGCGAGTAGACGTCTGTGACGCCTTTGCCCTTGCGGTTGCGCAGGAGGCCGAGGGCGGAGACGCCCAGCACCAGCATGCCGCCCGTGACGAGGGCGCCGATGACGGTGTGGGGGAAGGCCAGCAGGACCGTCGAGTTCGTCAGGACGGCCCAGATGCTCTTCAGTTCGGCGCGATGGGTGGCGTGGTTGAGCACGTAGCCGACGGGATGCTGCATCCACGAGTTGGCGGCCAGGATGAAGTAGGCCGAGAGGGCGGTGCCGAAGGCCGTCAGCCAGATCGTGGCCAGGTGCACCCGCGGGGAGAGCTTGTCCCACCCGAAGATCCAGATGCCGACGAACGTGGACTCCAGGAAGAAGGCGGCCAGCCCCTCCATCGCCAGCGGGGCGCCGAAGATGTCCCCGACGTAGCGCGAGTACTGCGACCAGTTCATGCCGAACTGGAACTCCTGGACGATGCCCGTGACGACGCCGATCGCGATCGAGAGCAGCATCAGCTTGCCCCAGAAGCGCGTCGCGCGCAGCCAAACCTCGTCTTTGGAGCGATACCAGCGGGTCTGGCAGTAGGCCACCCAGCAGGCCATGCCGATCGACATCGGCACGAAGATGAAGTGGAAGACGGTCGTTATGCCGAACTGCAGGCGGGCGAGTTCAAGAGTGTTCACACGGCCAATCTACGGTTGCCCGCGGGGGGCGCGGATCGGCCCCTTCCCGCTCGCCTGGGCGGTGGAATCCGAAGCCCAGTCCCGTGCAAACTACGTACCCCCGACCGGCCACGATTGCTAACTCGCGCGCGTGGAGCGAGCCCGGCGAGCACTCACCAGCCATGCCCGCAGCTGCTCGGCCCCCCACACCACGAGCGGGCACGGGATGAGCAGGAGCAGGTAGCGCGGCGGCGGGCCCGCCGTCCCCAGCAGGGACTGCAGCGGGGGCGCGTAGACGATGACGGCCGCCAGGGCCAGCTCGGCGAGGACGGCGAGCAGCAGCTGGCGGTTTGAGAGGAGCGTCGCGAGGCTCGGCCGCGACCCCTCGCCGTGGACCGCGAAGGCAGTCCCGATCTGGCCCGCGATCATGGCCAGGAAGGTCATCGTCGTGGCCTGCAGGTAGGCGTGATGGAAGCGACCGCCGGCCGCGACGGCGGCGCCCGCGTGCCAGCCGGCGCCCGTGAGGACGGCGAAGAAGCAGGCCAGCGACAGGGCCGCCACGATCGCCCCCAGGAACAGCCAGGCGCGCAGCAGCATCGGTTTGCGGATCACGTTCTCGCGGCGCGGGCGCGGCGGGCGGCGCATGTTCGACGGCGAGGCGGGGTCGCGGCCGAGGGCCAGCGAGGGCAGCGTCTCGGTGCCGACGTCGAAGGCCAGCAGCAGCAGGACGGGCAGCGGCAGCGGGACGCTCCCGCCGGCCAGCGCGAAGACCAGGAAGGGCACGACCTCGGGAGTCGCGTGGGCGAAGATGTAGACGATGAACTTGCGGACGTTGTCGTAGACCTGGCGTCCCGCTTCGACGGCCGCAACGATGCTGGCGAAGTTGTCGTCGGTCAGGACCATCGTGGCCGCCTCCCGTGCCACGTCGGTGCCCGAGCGTCCCATCGCGACGCCGATGTCGGCGCTGCGCAGGGCGGGCGCGTCGTTGACCCCGTCGCCCGTCATCGCGACCACGTGGCCGCGCTCGCGCAGGGCGTCGGCGATCTGCAGCTTCGTCTCCGGCGAGGCCCGCGCGAAGACGACCTCCTGGGGCCCGTCGAGCACCTCCGCGTGACGATGGTCGAAGTTCTGCGCGTCCACGAGCGCGGGCCCTTCCTCGCCGCCGATTCCGACCTGACGGGCGATGGCGGCGGCCGTCAGCGGATGGTCGCCCGTGATCACGATGATCCTGATGCCCGCTTCGTGACAGCGGGCGACCGCGTCCGCGACCTCCGCGCGAGCCGGGTCGCGCATCGCCACGAGCCCGAGGAAGCAGAGCTCGCGCTCGGCCGTCGCCCGCACGGGCAGAGCCTCCCCCGGCAGGGCCCTGCGCGCGAAGGCCAGCACTCTCAGGCCCGCGCGGGCGCTGTCCTCGAAGCGCTCGTGGATCGAACGCGCCAGCTCCGCCGTCAGCGGCCGCTCCCGACCGTGCTCGTCGAGGACGGTGGCGCAGATGCGCAGGACGGCCTCGGGGGCGCCCTTGGTGTGCAGCACCCGCTCTCCCCCGCGCTCGTCGAGCGTGCTCATCGTCTTCAGACGCGGGTCGAAGCCGAACACGTGACGACGCGCGGCCTCGCGGGCGCTCACGTCCACGTCGGCCCCGAGGCGCCCGGAGGCCTGCAGGAGCGCGACCTCCGTCGGATCGCCGGTCGCCTCCCCGCCCGCGCTCAGGCGCGCCCCGTTGCAGGCCGCCGCCGTCTCGGCCAGCTCGTGCAGGGCCCCCGCGGAATCCGCCTGGCCGGTCTCCTCGCCCGTCAGATTCCGTTCGCCCGCCAGCGTCCAGGCCGAAAGGGGGCGCATGACGTTCTCGGTCAGCGTGCCGGTCTTGTCGGTGCAGATCACGTCCGTGCTGCCGAGCGTCTCGACGGCGCTGAGCCGCTTGACGAGAGCACCGCGCTTGGCCAGGGCGCCGACGGCGACCGCCAGGGCCAGGGTGATGACGGGCAGAAGGCCCTCGGGCACGTTACCGGCCAGCAGCCCCACGGCGAAGACGACGCTCTGGCGCAGCGACAGCCCGGCGGCGAAGATCGCCAGCGGCACGAAGGCGATTGCCATCGTCATGGCGATCGCGGCGATCAGCCAGGCGATGCGGCGGACCTGGCGCTCGAGCGGGCTGGGCTCCTCCTTGACGCGCTCTGAGAGCGCCGCGATCCGGCCCAGCTCGGTGCGCATGCCGGTCGCGTAGACGACGGCCTTCGCCTCTCCCGAGGTGGCGATGGTGCCGTTGAACAGCAGGTCCTGGGCGGACATCCGCGGCGCGCGCGGGTCGTGCAGCCCGGCGGCGCGGGTGACGGGAACCGACTCGCCTGTCAGCGTCGAGACGTCGACCTGCAACTGCCCGTCGAGCATGCGCATGTCGGCTGCGACGCGATCGCCCTCCTCGACCAGGACGATGTCGCCGGGCACGAGCAGCCGTGCCTCCAGCTTCACGGGCTCGCCGTCGCGGAGCACCGTCACGTGCTGGGGCATGTACGCCGCCAGGGCCTCCACGGCGCGCTCGGCCTGCTGCTCCTGGACGAACGCGAAGCCCGCATTCAGGGCGATCACGAGCAGCACGGCGATGGCCACGGTGCTGCTTCCCACGGCGAAGGACAGGCCGGCCGCGAGCCACAGCAGCAGCGCCAGCGGATGGGTCACCTGACGGGCCAGCTCCCCTGGCCAGCGCCGTCCGGCCCGGCGCGTCAGCTGGTTGGGGCCGTGCTGGGCCAGGCGCCGCTCGGCCTGGACGGAGGTCAGGCCGCTCGCGGAGGAGCGCAGGTCGCCGAGCAGCAGCTCGATGCGCTCCTCGGCGTCGAGCGGAGCAGCCACGGAATCGTTGCCCTGCGCCGCCACAGGATCGTCCCCAGGCGCCGCCACGCCAGATCACCCGCCGCCGATGTCGCGTCGGCGCAGCAGCACGACTGCGGCCAGCGCACAGGCGAGCCCACCGCCCAGCATGACCAGGGCGGCCCCGAGCTGGAAGGGCCGCTCGGGCACGAAGCCGATGTGGGCGAACGGCGTCAGCTTCAGCAGCCAGCTGGGCACCCTGACGACCGAG
Source organism: uncultured Solirubrobacteraceae bacterium (assembly GCA_963697795.1). Classification (GTDB taxonomy): domain Bacteria; phylum Actinomycetota; class Thermoleophilia; order Solirubrobacterales; family Solirubrobacteraceae; genus Palsa-744. The sequence goes on from OY969097.1 coordinate 773,023, forward strand.
CCCAGCAGCTCCCACAGGAAGGCGACTGTGACGAGCCCGTAGGCGAGCGCGCCGCCGGCTCTCGGCAGCAAAGCGTAGGCGAGAGCCGCCAGGCCGAGGAACAGCAGGCCGGCGGGAAGACAGTTGGAGCCTGCCTCGAGCATCTGCAAGAGGGTCACGGGCACTCCCTCCCAGGCCGCCCCCAGCCACGTCAGGGCCCCGGCTGCGAGCGCGATCAGGACCGCCCCGCCACAGGCCAGCAGGAGCCGCTCGGCCAGCCAGCGGCTGCGCCCGACCGGCAGGCTGAGCAGCGTGTCGAGCCGCTGCTCGGACTCCTCCCTGCGGGCTGCGGCGACCTGGGCGCAGGCGAACAGGCTGACCGTGAGCACGAAGAAGATGAAGATCAGCGACAGGTAGCCCTTCGGCGTCGTGATCGAGCCCGAGCCCAGCAGCTTCAGCTCGCGCCGCATGGCCGGGGAGATGCCGGCGGAGGAGATGCTGGAGGAGACGAGCCCGAGCACGAGGCCGTAGCCGCCGCTGCCGAGCACCCAGATGGCGAGGCTGGTGCGCTCTTCGCGCACGGCATGGGCGAGCGTCGAGCCGAGCAGCCGCGTGCGCGGCGCGGCCGTGTCGCGAGCCGGGAGCAGGCCCGAGCCGAGGTCGCGAGAACGGGCCAGCCGCCCGGCGAGAGCGACGAGCAGGGCGCTGCACCCGGCCAGCGCCACCAGCGCTGCAGGCTGCTGACCGGTGAAGGGCCGCAGCTCCTCGGCCCAGCCCAGCGGCGTGACCCAGCGCAGCCAGTCGAGGCTGTGGGAGGCGTCGGCGATCGCCCGCAGCAGCAGAGCAAGGACGAGCACCCCGCTGGATATCTCGAGCGCCAGGCGGCGTGTCGGGGCGAGCTGGCTGACCAGCGCGCCCACGCCCGCGAAGACGGCGGCGACGGAGGCGGTGGCCAGGGCAAGGTAGGCCGAGCCGCCCAGCGGCAGGCCACCGGCGAGCAGGCCCAGCGTCTCGGCGAGCCAGAGCAGGACGATGCCGGCACCGACGGCGCCCAGCGAGGCCAGGTATGCGCGCTGACGTCCGATCGTCCCGGCCAGCACGAGCTCCAGCCGGCCGGCCTCCTCCTCGGCCCGAAGCGCCCGCACGGCGCCCAGCAGCCCGTAGGCGCCGGCCACGATCGCCAGCACGCCCCCGACGCGCCAGGCGCAGTAGCCGCCGACGTCGACGGGGTTGTAGGGGTAGCCGTAGAAGAGGCGCAGGGCGTCGTTGCCGGCGAAGCTGCGGGCGAAGTCGAGGCGGGCGGCGAGCGTCGGGTAGGCGTCCCGGTAGCCGACGGCCTGCATCCAGGCGTACAGGAAGAACAGGGCCAGGAAGGAGAGCGTCCTGGTGCGGGCGTCCCCGAAGGCCCTGCGCAGCAGGGCGAGGCCCGGCGAGGCGCCGGCCGGCGCCGCGACGGTCGCGCTAGCCATCGGAGCCGGTGCCGTCGTAATGGTGGAGGAAGACCTCCTCCAGGGACGGCTCTCTGCTCGTCAGCTCGAGGACGGGCAGGCCGTCAAGCGCGGAGATGACAGGCGCGATCGGTCCCGTCACCTCCAGGCGCAGCGAGTTGGCACCGGCCCGCTGCACCTGCACGCCGGACAGCTCCGGCAGCGTCGGCGCCTCTCCCGCGAAGGTGACCTCGACGGTTTGGGCGGAGAGGTGGCGAAGCTGCGCAAGCGTGCCCTGGTCGACCAGCCTGCCCTGCTTGAGGATGCCGACGCGGTCGCACAGCGCCTCGACCTCGCTGAGGATGTGCGATGACAGGAAGACCGTCTGCCCGCGCTCGCTGGCCTCGCGCACGGACTCGCGGAAGGCGACCTCCATCAGAGGGTCGAGACCCGCCGTGGGCTCGTCGAGGAGCAGCAGGTCCGCCCGCGAGGACAGCGCGGCCACCAGCTGTACCTTCTGGCGGTTGCCCTTGGAGAGCGCCCTGACCTTCTTGGCCGTGTCCAGCTGGAAGCGCTCGAGAAGCGTCTTGCGGTAGGCGACGTCGACGCCGCCGCGGACACGGGCCAGCAGTTCCAGCGTCTCGGCGCCCGTCAGCGACGGCCACAGGAACGGCTCGCCGGCGACGTAGGCGACCCTGCGGTGGGCCACGACCGGTTCGCGCCAGGCATCGACCCCGAACAGCTCGGCGCGACCTGCGCTCGGCCGGTGCAGGCCCAGCAGCAACCGGATCGTCGTCGTCTTGCCGGCCCCGTTGGGTCCCAGGTAGCCGTAGACCTCGCCGCGGGCTATCTCCAGGTCGAGATCCGCGATCGCGACGGTGGTCCCGTAGCGCTTGCAGAGCCCCGACGTCCTGATCGCGACGTCGCCCCGCTCAGGTGGAGGGGCCGTCTGCGCCGGGGCGTCCGTCGTCTGGCTGGCCATGTCAGTCAGCTTCTCGGGGTCTCGATCGTCGTCCATCCGGGGTTTTCACCTACGCGCAGGGGATTCGTCCGCAGCATCGCCGGTTCAGTAGAAGACCGCAATCGGCGGCGGCCGATTCCCGACGCCGGACGATCGCCTGAGGCCTAGCTTCCTTGCATGTTCGAGAAGATCCTCGCCGGCTACGCGGGCGATCGGGCGGGACGCGACGCGGTGGCGCTGGCCGTGAGGCTGGCGGCCCTGCAGGACGGCTCGCTGACGATCGCCTTCCCCTACCACCCCCTGCTGGCGTCCGTGACCGCCGACGGCGCCCTGGAACGGGTGCGGGACGAGCTGGCGGCCATGCTCGGCGAGGACGAGCCTCGACTGCAGGGCGCGACGTACCGCTGGAGCCCCAGTTCCTGGCCGATCAGGGCGCTGCAGGAGCTGGCGGACTACGAGGGCTCCTCGGTGATCGTCGTGGGCGCGGCACCGGAGCGCGTCGAGCGTCGCCACGTAGGCCTGATGGAGCGTCTCGTCCACGGCTGCCCGTGCGCTGTCGCGGTCGCCCCCGAGGGCCTGGCCGACGGCGCGATCGGGCCCTTCCAGCGGATCGGCGTCGGCTTCGCGGACAGCCGCGAGGGACGGGCGGCGATCCGCGCGGGCCTCGACCTCGCCCGTGCGACAGGGGGGCGCCTGCGGGTGATCGCGGGCGCCGGCATCGGCGCCGCCATCGCCGGCTACGGGTTCGCCTCCTCTGCCCTGCCCGAGATCGAGCAGGAGCTCTACGAGCAGACGGAGCGGACCCTGGCGGGCGTCCTGGACAGCTTCGACGGCGGCCTGGAGGCCGAGCGCGAGGTGCGGCGCGGCGATCCAGCGGAGGTCCTCGTCGAGGCGTCGGCGGGCCTGGACCTGATGGTCCTCGGCTCCCGCGCCTACGGCCCGGCCCGCCGTGCCTTGCTGGGCAGCGTCTCGGCCGAGGTCATGCGCCGCTCCCACTGTCCCGTCCTGGTGCTGCCCCGCTGCAGCTGCGCCTGCGCCCCTCGCGACACGAGCACGGCCGGCTCCGGAGCGTGACCGCCATGGCTGACGATCTCCGTCCTTTCCCACATCGGCACGACACGTTTACACGCTCCCCGCAGACCCCGCCCGAGCCTACGGTGATCGTCATGGAGCAGAGGGCTCATCTGGTGTCGGTCCCCACAGGAGCACCCGTCGCCCGGGAGGCGACCATCACCGTCGTCGTCGCCGACGACCACCCCCTGATGAGACGCAACCTGCGCATGCTCCTGGAAGCCGAGCAGGACATCCACGTGACCGCCGAGGCCGACCACCTGGCCCTCGTCGAACAGCACGTGCGCGGCCACAGGCCCGACGTCCTGGTCCTCGACCTGACGATGCCCAGCGGTTCGAGCCTGGAGACGATCGTCAACCTGCGCGACCACAACCCGGAAACGAGGATCGTGGTCGTGAGCGTCGAGGACACGCCTGGATTCGCCCAGCGTGCCCTGGCCGCGGGGGCGAACGCTTACGTCCTCAAGGATCTCGCCGTCGAGGACCTCCCCGCCGCCGTCCGCGCGGCAGCCCGTGGCGAGGAGTACCTGAGCGGCCCGATCGCCTCGCGGCTGGCGGCCCTGCGGCACACCCTCGCGCGGGGCGAGCTGAGCCTGCGCGAGACGGAAGTCCTGCGCCTGATCGCACTCGGTCACACAAGCGTCGAGATCGCCTCCCAGCTCGGTCTCTCGCCGCGCACGATCGAGACCCACCGCGCGCGCATCCACCGCAAGCTGAACCTGCGCACCCGGGCCGAACTGGTCCGCTACGCCCTGCGCTGCGGTCTGCTGACGGCCTGAGTAGTTGGTCCGCGCGCTCGTCACCGGAGCCTCCGGCTACATAGGCAGCCGACTGGTGCGCGAGCTTCACGCGCGCGGTGTTGCGGTCGGGTGCGTCGTACGCGACCCGAGCCGGGTCAGCTTCGATCCAGCCGTCGAGGTACACCGCGCCGACATGCTCGACCCGAGCTCCCTCGGCGCCATCGACGACGGCTACACGACGGCCTACTATCTCGTCCACTCGATGGGTCGCGGGGGCGACTCCGACTACGAGCAACGCGACGCCGTCGCCGCCACCAACTTCGCCCGCTTCGCGATCGCCACCGGCATCGAGCGGATCGTCTACCTCGGCGGCCTCGGCGATCGCCCGGCATCCAAGCACCTCCGCTCGCGGCTGCGCGTCGGAGAGATCCTGCGCGACGAGGGGCCGCCGCTCACCTGGTTTCGCGCCGGCATGGTGGTGGGAGCCGGATCGGAGAGCTACCGAACGCTGCGCTCGCTGGTCGAGCGCCTGCCGGTGATGCTTGCACCCTCGTGGCTGGCCACACCCACCCAGGCGATCGCCATCGGCGACGTGTTGAGCTACCTCATCGAGGCTCCCGGCCTAGCTGAGGCGCGCTCCCGCGAGATCCAGATCGGGTCGCCCGAGATACTCACATACGGGGAGATGCTCGACCAGATGGCCGACGCGCTGGGACTGCACCGGCGCCCACGCATCCCGGTGCCCCTGCTGACGCCGTGGCTCTCCTCGCACTGGATCGGGCTCATCACACCCGTCGACGCCGGCGTCGCGAGACCGTTGATCGAGGGGCTATCCACCGACACGACCGTCACCGATCCATCCGGCATGGAGCTGTTCGACATCCAACCCAGATCCTTCGAGCAGGCCCTGCGCGAGGCAATCGCCGAGGAGGCCGACACCCGGCCGCCCGGCTGATACCCGACAGCTCGGGCGACCCGACTCCACGCCGATCCGCCTCAGAACTCGAACACCAGGCGGGCCGTGCCGGCCGTGCCCTCCTCGACTTCGCGGAAAGCCTCGTTGACCTGATCCAGGCGGCGGGTCTCGTAGACGACGCGGGTGTGGCCGTGCTGGTGCAGGGCGAAGACCTCCTCGAGGTCGCGGTGGGTTCCCACGATCGAGCCGCGGATCGTGATGCCGCCCAGGACCGTCTCGAAGATCGGCAGTTTCACGAAGTTGTCGGCTGGCAGGCCGACGAAGACGAGCGTGCCTCCCCTCGCCATCGCGCCGTAGGCCTGTTCGAAGGCCTGCGGTGAGACGGCCGTGGCGATCGCCACGTCCGCTCCGCCCAGGCGCTTGATCTCGGCGACCGGGTCCTGCTCGGTGGCGTTGATCGTGTGCACCGCTCCGAGCTGCCTGGCCAGCTCCAGTTTGTCCTCGTGGACGTCCACCGCCACGACCTCGCAGCCCGCCACCCGGGCGTACTGCAGGGCCAGATGGCCGAGACCGCCGACGCCGAAGACGGCTGCCAGCATCGAGGGCCGGGCGCCCGAGACCTTGACGGCCTTGTACGTCGTGACGCCTGCGCACGTAAGGGGCGCCGCCACGACCGGCTCGACGCCGTCGGGCACCTGGACGATGTGACGAGCGAAGGCCAGCGCGTGCTCCGCGTAGCAGCCGTCGATCGCGTAGCCGCTGTTCAGCTGCTGTTCGCAGAGCGTCTCGCGGCCGTCGTTGCAGTAGCGGCATTCGCCGCAGGCGTAGCCGAGCCAGGGGATCGCGACGCGATCGCCTTCGGCGACCTTGGCGTGCACGCCGGGACCGATCGCCTCGATCCGTCCCACCCCCTCGTGACCCGGCACCAGCGGCAGGTTCGGTTTCACCGGCCAGTCGCCGTGCGCGGCGTGGATGTCGGTGTGACAGAGGCCGGATGCCTCCATGCGAACCAGGACCTGCCCCTCCGAGGGGGCCGGGACCGGCCGCTCCTCGATCGTCAGGGGCCCCTTGAACTCGTGGACGACAGCCGCCTTGGACATCTCGCTCTCCTCGCGCCGGAATTAGCTCTCCAGCAGAACCTATGCCCGGCCGCACGAGTGTCCATCGGGGTCCAGCACCGCCGCCGGTCAGCGGTTTCTACTTAGCGGAGGGTCAGGCCTGCGCGAGGCGGGCGCCGGCGAGGTCGCTCTGCACCGGTATGGCAGCCGTGACAGTCGTCCCCGAGCCGGCGGAGGAGGCAACCTGGAGCTCGCCTCCCAACAGAGCCACCCGCTCGCGCATGCCCATCAACCCGAAGCCGTCCGTGCCCTGCTCGGGATCGAAGCCGCGCCCGTCGTCGCGGACCAGCAGCTCGATGCGGCCGTCGTGCTGGATGACCTCGATCACGGCCCGCTTCGCGTGCCCGTGCTTGGTCGCGTTCGTCAGCGCCTCCTGCACGACCCGGTAGACAGACGTTTCGAGCTCCCCGCTCAGACGCTCGGAGTCATCGTCGTCATCGAGCTCGATCGAGACGTCGACGTCGATGCCGTGACGTGCCGCCCGCTCGGCCAGCGCCTCGATCGCGGCCTTGATGCCGAGTTCGTCCAGGGCGGCGGGGCGCAGGTCTGTGATCAGCGCGCGCAGGTTGGCGATCGCCTCCTCCAGCTGCTCGACGGCCGCTCCCACGGCCCGCTCGACCGTCTCGGCCTGACCGGACCGGCGTGCAGACGCCAGCCCGATGCGCAGGGCGCTGAGGCTCTGCAGCGTGTCGTCGTGGAGCTCCCTGGCCCAGCGCTGGCGCTCGCCCTCCGCGGCCGCCAGGCGCTGGCGCTGGCGCTCGTTGGTGACCGACTGGGCCGTCGCGACCGCCGTGGCCGCGCTGCTGGCGAAGGACTCCAGCAGCATCATGTCCTCGGCCGTGAAGCCCGGGCCGTCCTCGAGACGGTCCAGGGCCAGCAGCACGCCGAGGCCCTGTCCGCGAAAGCTCAGCGGCACGACGATCCCCGCTTCGGCGCCGACGCCCAGATGCCCCAGACCATGCTCTTCGAAGCGCGCGCGGTTGAGCTCGTCCTCGAGCAGTTGCGGGCGGCCGGTGCGCATGCACTGCGCCGCGACCGTATCGGCCAGCGGCACGCGACTGCCGATCAGCGTCGGCGGGACCTCGCCCGCCGCGGCCGCCATCTCCAGCTCCTGCCCGCGCGTCAGCTCGATCATCAGGACCCGCGCCGAGACGAGCGCCCTTCCGCGCTTGGCGACCAGCTGCAGGACCACGTCGGGATCCGTCTCGCCACCGAGGGCCCTGGAGATCTGCGTCGTGGCCTCCAGCGCCGCCACCGTCCGGGCCAGACGGTCGCGATCTTCGCGCGTGCCCGTGTAGAGGGCGGCGTGGCCGATCGCCACCGCCGCGAACTCGGCCAGTGTGACGACCGCATCCTCGTCGGCCTGCGTGAACTCCGCGCCGCCTGTCTTCTCGGTCAGGTAGAGGTTCCCGTAGGGCTTGCCGTCGAGCAGGATCGGCACGCCCAGGAAGCTGCCCATGGGGGGGTGGCCGTGGGGGAAGCCGTAGGAGCGCGGGTGCATGTCGACGTCGGCCAGGCGCAGCGGCACCGGCTGCTCGATCAGCGCTCCGAGCACGCCGCGTCCTCGCGGGAGGCTGCCGATCGCCTCCTTGGCATGCGGGTCGATGCCCGCCGTCAGGAACCGCGCAAGCTCCGTCCGCGACTCGTTCAGCACCCCCACCGCCGCATAGCGGGCCTCCGTCAGCTCCCTGGCTGCTTCCAGGACACGCTCCAGCACGACGTCCAGGTCGAGGTCGGCCAGCACGCTGCGTGCAACGTCGAGGATGCCTTGAGTCGCTCGGTCCACGGTTCTGCCCTTCACCGGCACGCGCCGGGCCCGCCCTGGGAGTCGAGACGATTAAACCACTCCCCGTCCATCTCGCCCGGACGTTACGTAGTTCACCACGACACGGATCGGATTTACGCGGCTGGCCAGAATCTCTCTCCGCCTCTAGCCTCCAGGCCATGAGTACTCCAACCCCCTCCGCCGACGGTAGCTTTCACGTAGTCGTGACAGGCGGCGGCGTCGCCGCGCTGGAGACCGTGCTGGCGCTGAAGGACCTTGCCGGCGAGCGCGTGGCCATCACCGTGCTGGCCCCCAACGAGGACTTCGTCTACAGGCCCATGACTGTCGTGGAGCCCTTCGCCTACGCCGCCGCCCGGCGTTACCGGCTGGCGCCGATCATGCACGAGCTCGGCGTCGAGCTGATCGCCGAGAAGCTCGGCTGGGTCGACCGCGCCCGCCAGGTCGTCCACACCAGCGAGGACCGCGAGATCCACTACGACGCCCTCGTGCTGGCCCTCGGCGCCCAGCCCTACGCCCGCTACCGGCACGCCATCACGATCGACGACAGGCGCATGGACGAGACGCTGCACGGGGTCATCCAGGACATCGAGGCCGGCTACCTGGACAGCATCGCCTTCCTGTCCCCCGGACGCATGGCCTGGCAGCTGCCGCTTTACGAGCTGGCGCTGATGACCGCCGGGCGCGCCTACGACGCCGACGCGAACGTGGAGATAACAGTCATCACCCCCGAGGACAGCCCGCTGGCCATCTTCGGTTCCGAGGCCAGCGCCCACGTGCAGGCGCTGCTGGAAAAGGCCGGCGTCAAGACCATCAACTCCGCCTACGCGGAGGTGCCCGAGCCCGGGGAGATCGTCATCAACCCCGGCGATCGCCGCCTGCATGCCAAGCGCGTCGTGGCCCTGCCCGAGCTGTACGGACCGTCCGTTCGCGGCGTGCCCGTCAGCGAACACGGCTTCCTTCGCGTCAACCGCTTCGGGCGGGTGCTCGACGCGGGGCCCATCTTCGCCGCCGGCGACGCTGTCGACTTCCCGATCAAGCACGGGGGCCTCTCCACCCAGCAGGCCGACGCCGCCGCCGAATCGATCGCCGCCCTGGCGGGCGTCGAGCTCGAGCCCCAGCCGTTCAACCCCGTCATCCACGGCATGCTCCTGACCGACGGCAAGCCCCAGTACCTGACCGCCAAGATCACCGGCGGGCAGGGCTTCAGCTCGCAGTTCAGCGACTCGCCCAGCTGGGACGTCGGCGAGAAGATCGCCGCCCGCTACCTGGCTCCCTTCCTGGCCGCGCACAAGGCGAGGGACGAGCCGTGAGCACCCCGTCCCCCCGGGCGGGCACGGCACGGTGCCTGGTCGTCGGCTACGACGACACCGACAGCTCCCGGGCCGCCGTCTCCTGGGCCGCCGCCCAGCTGCCCGAGGACGGGCGGCTCGTGATCGTGTATGCCTGCAGGCCCCTGCACGCCCCGCCCGACCCGCTCTCCACGGCCAAGGAGCGGCGAGCCCTCGGCCGTGCCGTCATCGACGAGCTGATGCTGAGTGGCGAGGACGCCCTGCACGACGTCGAGGTGCAGGCCGAGATCTCCGACGCCGACCCCGTCAGCGCCCTCATCGAAGCCGCCGACACGCACGGCGCCGGCGCGATCGTGCTCGGCAACGAGCGGCGCTCGCGCCTGCACAGGGCTCTCGGTACGGCCACCACGGAGCTGCTCCTGCGCTCGCCCGTGCCGGTCACGACCGTCCCCCACGCCGCCGAGGACTGACGCCACGCGTTCGGCGGCTCGGGCGACCTGGTTGGTCGGTCCGCGCGGAGCCGGGGCCGAGACTCAGGTGCCCGAGCGCGGTTCCTGGGGCCGGCGCGGCACGCGGCGCACCGAGCGCACCCCGTTGCTCGTCCGCTCGCGCCGCTGCGGAGGGTGGTGATCGCGGCGGGTCTCGATCAGCAGCGCGAACGTCGGGCAGGCCTCGGCCGCCATTTCGGCGTGGTCGATCAGCTCGGCCGGGATCGGGCGACCGTCGAGGATCGGGTAGCCCCACTCGTCGAGGCTGATCATCTCCGGCAGCAGCTCCGCGCACATGCCGTGGGCATGGCACTCGATCGGGTTCACGCGCAGGTGCTTGCTCACCGGCTCAGCTCCTGCAGGGCCGCGCTGGGCGCCTGGTTCAGACGTGGCAGCGGCAGCGTCGGGCGAGCGCCGCAGGCCGCGCACTGGCCGTGGCGGGCGTGGTCGGCGAACTCAGTGGCGAACACGCTGATCGCGCTCGTCACGAAGCGCATGGCGCCGTCGGGGTGCCGGCAGGCGCCGCGGCCGCGGATCACGCCGGCCAGGCGCCCGATGCGCTCGGCGCCCTCGTAGCCGACCGCGCCGCCGGCAAGCTCTGCCAGGCGCCCCGCGACGGCGTCCAGGCCGTGCACGCACGGCCCGCACTGCCCGGCGCTTTCCTCGGACATCCAGCGGGCCACCCGGACCGTCTCCGCCACGCCGCAGCCGCGGGCGCCGAGCAGGCACACCACGCCCGCCCCCAGCGTCGCGCCGTAAGCCGCCATGGAGACCTCGTCGAGAGCGATCGAGTCGAGCTCGGCGCCGTCGATCCAGGCTCCCGCGTAGCCGCCCACCAGCACCGCCCTGACGTCTTCGCGCAGCCCGCCGGCGGCGTCGATCAGCGAGGCCAGCGAGGAGCCGTGCTCGATCTCGTAGACGCCCGGATGGGCGACGGGGCCGGTCATCGTCACGAGCGCCGAGCCGGGGTCCTCGGGCGTGCCCAGCGAGCGGAACCAGTCCGCGCCGTAGCGGGCGATCAGGGCCAGGTGGGCGAACGTCTCGACGTTGCTGAACAGCGTCGGGCGGCCACCGACGCCCTTTTCGAAGGTCATCGGCGGCGTGAAGGTGGGCAGGGCCGGACCGCCGTTCAAGAAGTTGACCAGCGCCGTCTCCTGGCCGGAGACGTAGGTGTGAGGCGCCGCCACCAGGCGGATGTCCACGTCTCCCGCCAGACGCCCACGCTCGGCGATCGCCTGCTGGGCGCTGCGAGCCGTCTCCGCCGATGCCTCCGAGACGCACAGCAGCACTTCGCCGGCGCCGACCGCGTGGGCCGCCAGCACGGCGCCGTCCAGCGCCAGGTGCGGGACCGTGCGCAGCAGCGTGCGGTCCTTGAGGCTGGCCGGCTCGCCCTCCGTCGCGTTCACGACGACCGCCCGGGCGCGCCCGCGGGCGCCCAGCACGGCGTGCATCTTCACCGCCGTCGGGAAGCCCGCGCCGCCGCGGCCCTTCAGGCCGGCCCGCTGCAGCTCGTCGATCAGCTCCGTGTCGCCGCGGCGTCGGCGCTTGGCCGGCACCGGCGCGGGGCCGTGGATGGCCAGGTGGCTCTCCAGCGTGACCGCGCCTTCGCGTCCCACACCCGCAAGCAGGCGCGGCAGGCGGGCCGTCTCCATCATCACGCTCATTCGTCTCTCCCCTGCTTGCTCGGCGGCGCCTTGTGCCGCAGCAGCGTCCCCGGAGTGCCCGAGCGCCTGGCCCATTCGCTGCCCAGCGGACCGCCTGGCACCCACACCAGCAGGAACAGGGCGAAGCCCGCCACGGCCGCGAAGGCCGCCGTGCGGGAGGCGGCGTTGGCCGGCCAGCCCGATGCCACCCTGAACAGGACAGACGCCAGCACCAGCGCCAGGCAGGCGATCGTGACCAGCTGCAGCCAGGCCGTTTTGACGTCGCTGCCCGTGCCCAGGCCGTGCAGCAGCGCGATCGGCCAGGACGCGTAGGAGAGCCAATGGATCTGGCGCCACAGCGTGTTGCCCACGCGCCGGCGCAGCAGGCTTGTCACGACGACGGCCACGAGCATGTCGAAGGCGACCGCGCCCAGGCCCAGCCAGAAAGGCCTGTAGGAGCCGACGAACGGGACGATCGAGTCGATCAGGGGGATCGAGGCGAAGCTGTCCAGGGCCGAGGTGAGGATGTGCAGCACCAGGAACACGAGCGTCAGCAGCGCCACGTTGCGGTGCAGGCGGTCCACCACGAAGCGCGGCCACGTCGGCGAGCTGATCCGCTTGACGTCGATCACACCCAGGGCGACCGTCAGGCTGAGCAGCACCATCGCCACCGCCCCCGTCGAGCGCGTCATGTACCAGTAGGCGCTCGGCCCCGAGCTTGCCGCGATCACGCCCATGACAGCTGCTCTCGCACGATCGGGCCGTCGTTGCCTTCGACCGGCCAGCCCGCGACCGTCACGATCGCGCCGTCACGGCGGACCAGACGCGCCGGCAGGCCCAGACGCTCCAGCCAGCCGGGGGCGTCCTCGCCACGCAGCATCGCCGCCGTGCCCGCGATGTTCGCGTCCGCGCAGTCCGCCGCGGCGACGCTGACCGTCCGCCACGGCGTGTCCGCCGGCTGCTCCGTCGCAGGGTCGATGATTTGGTGCATTCTGACGCCCGTCCCTGCGCCAGCAGCGAGCCGCGACGCTGGAGGTCGCAAGGCCGCCGGAGGCGATGCTGACGCGCTGGCCGGGGGCGTCCGGACCGTCGCGGTGATCGTCTGTGACGTGGATCCGCCAGCCCTCGCCGGGCGCCGGGCCGGCAGTCGCGATGTCGCCGCCCAGCGACACGAGCACGCCCGCGCCGAAGCGCTCGTGCACGGCCGCGCAGGCCAGGTCGGCTGCATGCGCTTTGGCCGTCGCGCCCAGGTCCAGCTTGACGCCCGCCGGCACGCGCACCCGCCCCGCCCTCGCGTCGAGCTCGACCGACTCCCAGCTCGCGCGCCTGCGGGCAGTCACCTCCAAGACCTCGCCGGGGGCCGGGTCCGCCGCTGCCATCAGGCGCCAGTCGCGGTCGTAGCCGGCCCTCTCCAGGGCGCCGCCCACGCAGGGGTCGACGGCGCCTTCCGTCAGCTCCGCCGCCCTCAGCGCGATGTCGAGCTCCCGCGTCAGTACCGGTCCGATCGCGACCTGGCTGCCCTCGGCCCTGTTCACGCGCGAGAGCTCGGAGTCCTCGCGGAAGCGCGAGCAGGCCAGGTCGATCTCGCCGAGCGCCTGCTTGACGATCTCCATCGCCCGCTGCAGCTGCCAGGGGTCGAGCACCTGCAGGACGACAGTGCTGCCGAGCGCCTGCCAGCGGGCTGTCGGAACGCAGCCGCTCATCGCCGCTCCTGACGCCTGTAGGAGACCCGGGTGGAGGATTCGAGGCGGCGAGGCCTGGGCCGTGCGCCTCTTCTTTCCGCCAGCACCCAGGCTGCACACAGCACCAGCACGACGATCGCCCCGAGCGCCGCCACCGCCAGGCCCGAGGCAAGCAGCAGGGCGATCAGCGCCAGCCCGATGCCGGCGCCGAGATCGCTGACCAGCGTCCTGCGCCTGCGTACCCGCGCCGACACGGCGCGCCGCCGGCGCAGCTGCTCCGGTGTCGGTGTGCGCCCGCTGCTCATGCCGGCACCCTGCGGAAGACGAAGCGGGGCAGGGCTCTCATGACCAGCATCACCCAGCGCAGCGCCGCCGGCGCCCAGACGGTGTCCGCGCCCCCTTCCAACCCGCGGACCGTCTCGCGGGCGACACGCTCGGGGGTCGTGGCAAGGGGAGGGGCCTGCAGGCCGCGGGTCATGCGGGTGTGGACGAACCCCGGCCGGACCGTCATCACGCGCACGCCGCTGCCGCGAAGGGCGTCGTCCAGGCCCTGCGCCAGCGCGTCGATGCCGGCCTTGGAGGCGCAGTAGACCGCGTTGGCCGCGCGCGGGCGCTCCGCAGCCACCGAGGACAGCACGACGATCGTGCCGCCGCCGCTCTCGCGCATCAGCCGGGCCGTGTGCATCAGCAGCGAGCCGGCGCCGACGGTGTTGACGGACAGGACCTCCACGGCGCCCTGCACGTCCTCGGGCAGGCCGCCCCGCTCGCCCAGCACGCCGACCGCGACGATCGCCAGATCGACGCCGCCGAGCGTCTGGAAGGCCTGCTCGAGCGCCGCGCCGTGGCCGGCCGGGTCGGCCGCGTCGAGGACCAGCGTCCTGACGTCGGCCGCGCCGCGGGCCCGCTCGCGCTCAGCCGCCTGCTCCAGGCTCTGCTCGTCGCGTCCGGCCAGCACGATCGAGCGCCCGGGCGTGCCCGGCAGCTCGTCCATGATCGCGCCCGCTATCTCCGAGGTTCCGCCGAGCACCAGCAGCCGCCGCGCCTGCACGTCGCGATCTTCGCCCGCTGCGCGACCCCTCCTCCTCATCATCATCTGCTCAACCCCAGTCGACGGCCCATGTCCGAGCGCAGCACGTCGTGCGGGTCCAGGCGCGCCCGCAGCTCGCGGAAGGAGGACAGGGACGGGTAGGTGTCCTGCAGCGTCTGCGCGCTCATGCGGGCGTCCTTGGCCAGGTACAGGCGCCCGCCCGCCGTCGCGATCAGCTCGTCGGCCCTCGCCAGGGCACGGCTCAGGCCGGGCGCCCCCGCGGGCATGTCGACCGCCAGCGTCCAGCCCGGGACGGGGAAGGACAGCATCCCCCCGCTGGGCGATCCGAAGCGCTTGATCACGGCCAGGTACATCGGCAGCCCCGCCCCCCGCAGCAGCTCCAGCACCGAACGGACCGTCCCGTCCTGCTGCGGCGGCACCACGAACTGGTACTGGATCAGGCCCTCCCGCCCGTAGACGCGGTTCCAGTGGGCCACTTTGTCCAGCGGGAACAGCTGCTCGCCGGCGTCCAGCAGACGACCCCTGGCGCTGCGCGGGGCCCGCAGCCACAGGGCCTCGTTGAACGCTCTCACGACCGCCGGAGCAAGCAGGCCCGAGGGAACGGCGGCGGGAACCGTCAGGCGGCCTGCCCTTGGCATCCGCAGGTCCCGCTCCAGCCCCTGCTCGGGACCTTCGCTGGAGCGGGTCACGACCGCCCGTGCGAAGTGCCTGCCCGGGGCCATCAGGTCCAGCCAGGCGATCGTGTGCGTGTACGTACGCTCGGAGGAGCTCATCAGCGCCATCGCCTCCTCGACCGAGGCGACCCGGTCGACGTCCGCCACGGCCATCGGGTTGCGCAGCGGGATCGTGCGCAGCCTGGCGCTCGTCACGACGCCCGTCAGGCCCATGCCTCCGGCCGTCGCCCTGAACAGGTCCGTCTCCGGCAGCGCCCGCAGCGGACCCTCGCCGGGCGTGCAGACCGTCATTTCCCGCAGCTGAGCCGCGAAGCTGCCGGCGACAGGGTGGTTCTTGCCGTGGACGTCCGACGCGATTGCCCCGCCCACCGTCAGGTGTCTCGTGCCGGGCACGACCGGCAGCGTCATGCCGTTTCCCGCCAGCTCCTGGAGCAGTTGCTCGAAGCTGACGCCCGCCTGCACGCGCGCCTCGCCGAGCCGGGGGTCGAGCGCCTCGACGGCGCTCATCGCCGTCATGTCCAGGACTGCTCCGCCCGCGTTCTGGGCGGGGTCGCCGTAACTGCGCCCGGCGCCACGGGCGATCGTCCCGCCGACGCAGCCCGACGCCAGCAGCTCTGCGACCTGCTCCTCGGAGGTCGGGCGCAGGACGCGGGCCCGGGAGGGCAGGGTCCGGCCCCAGCCGCTCAGTAGCCGCACCTGCCCGGACATGGCCCTCGGCTTCAGCTCAACCGAAGACATAGACACCCGATACGAACAGGCCGACCCAGGCGGCGCTCATGATCGTCAGGAAGCGATCTCGCAGCAGCAGGTCTTCGGGCTGCTCCCCCTCGCCCCTTTCCAGAAGCAGGGCGTAGCGCAGCAGCCACAGCACGAACGGGACGACCGTCAGCTCATACCAGGTCAGACGCTCGTGGTGGGAGCGCTGGAAGGCCCACAGGCAGTAGGCCGTCGTCGCCACCGTCGCCGCCATCCCGATCACGAAGCGCAGGTAGCGCTCGGAGTACTCGCCCAGCGCCGCCCTCGTGAGCTTGGACGGGTCGCCGTCGCGGAGCTCCGCATAGCGCTTCCCCGACACCACGAACAGGGCGGCGAAGGACGTCACCAGCAGGAACCAGCGGGACACGGTGATCGACGTCGCCACCCCGCCGGCAAGGGCCCGCAGCACGAAGCAGCCGGCCACCGCCGCCAGGTCCGCCACCGCCACGCTGCGCAGCCACAGCGTGTAGCTGCCCGTCAGCAGCAGGTAGGCCAGCGCCACGCCGCCCAGCCACGGCCGCACCAGGAACGCTCCCGCCAGGCCGCCCGCGGCCAGCACGACAGCCGCCGGCACCGCCAGGCCCACCGGCAGTTCCCCGGCCGCGATCGGGCGCAACCGCCGGCGTGGGTGCAGGCTGTCCTCCGCCCGGTCGTGAACGTCGTTGAGCAGGTACGTCGAGCTGGCCAGGGCGCAGAAGCAGACGAACGTCACGAGCAGCTTGCCCGGCACGTCGGGCTTGGCCAGCACGCCCGCCGCCCCCGGCGCCGCCAGCACCAGCAGGTTCTTGACCCACTGGCGCGGGCGCACGGCCCTCACGACCGGGGCCACGGCGATCGTCGTGGGGGCTTTCGACTCTGCCGGCATTGTCGAAGTCATGCCACTACATGTAGATCAGGAAACGCTGTGGATCGCGTGAAAATGCTCTTACGTGCAGCCGCTTTCGGCGAGCGCAGGCGTTTGCGCGCCTACGATGACGGCGATGGAGTCGATGAGCCTCCCCTCGCCCGCGCGGCGACCTGCGCGGGCGGTTGCGCGGCCGGCCCAGCGCATGCGCAGGGTGCTCGTGACGGCCGCCCTCGTCTGCCTGCTGCCGGCCGGCGTCTCCTACCTGCACACCCTCACGGAAGCCTCGAACTCCAGCGTCGGCATCCGCTCCGTCGAGTGGCTGCGCGACAACGGCGCCGCCACGCTGGTCGCCAAAGTCGAGTCGATCTACTACAGCCTGACCGCCCCCTCGAAGGGCGGGCCTGCGCTGAAGAAGCTACCCCACGTGGGCCTGACGGCCCGCAGCGGTGGCGGCGCCTTCGGCGGTGGCAGTGGCAGTGCCGTCCGGACCGTCCTCGACCGGCCGGCCGACGTCGCCCCCCTGACCAGCCCGGCCCTGCCCGGCGAGGGCGTCTGGCAGCCGACCCAGCTCGGCGAGAGCCACGCCGAACCGCCCCTGCTCGTCACGACCTTCCGCTCGGACCCCTCCGAATACCCGCGGCTCGTCGCCGGCGCAGCCTGGATCAACACCGCCAAGACTGAAGTCAAGCTCTACGCGGGACGCCTGGAGCCCTCCGTGACGCTGCCCACGCGCGGGCCCATGGAAGTGCCCCAGAGCGCCCGGTCCAACCTGCTGGCCACCTTCAACAGCGGCTTCAAGCTCGGCGACGACCACGGTGGCTGGGCTCTGAACGGTCACACCTACGCGGCGCTGCAGAACGGACAGGCGACCTTCGTCCGCTACGCCGACGGCCACTACGACGTGATCGACTGGCAGGGCGGCCCGCGCGTACCATCCAACGTCGTCTTCGCCCGCCAGAACCTGCCCCTGATCCTCGAAGGAGGCAAGCCCAGCCCGCGCTTGAACGACAGCTCCGAATGGGGCGCCACGGTCGGCAACGCGATCCAGGTCTGGCGCTCGGGCATCGGCGTCGACGCCCACGGCAACCTCATCTACGCCGCCGCCAACTACCAGACCGTCCGCAGCCTCGCCGAGATCCTGCGCCATGCCGGAGCCGTGCGGGCGATGGAGCTCGACATCAACTCCTACTGGATCAGCTTCAACACCTACGCCGGGCCCGGCGCCCAGGATCCGACCAAGCTGCTCAGCGAAACCGAACGGCCGGCGGAACGCTATCTGAGCCCCGACGACCGGGACTTCTTCGCCGTCTTCAGCCGCTGATCAGGAGCCGCCGGAGACGACCGGTTCGGAGCGTTCTTCGACCGGCGGCGGGGCTTCCTGGGCCGGCTGCTGGGTCTGTTCGACAGGCCGGCTCGCTTCCGGCGTCGAGGTTTCGGCGGGCGCGCTCGATTCCGAGCGGGGCGCTTCCGCGGAGGCCTGCGGTTCGCTCTGAGCCTGCTGCGTTTCTTCGGCCGGGGCAGTCGGCTGGGAGCTCTGCGTGGAGGACTGCCTCGATTCGCTGCCTTCGGTGGACGCTTTGGGCGGCGCCGCCGGCGGCGTCAGGGGCTTGTGGGCCTTGCGGGCGCTGCTCGCCGGCGCTTTGGCGCCTGAGCGCTTCGTCACCGTGTGACCGGGGAAGGCGTTGGCTGCAGCGTCCGCCAGGACGCCCGTGAGGACGGCGCTGCCGGCGATCATCCAGCGGTTGGCCTGGCGCAGGCGCCGCAGGGCAGCATCGCGGGTGTGGCCCGTGTGGATGGAGTCGTTGCGGTGGATGATCTTCATCGAATCAGGTTTCAGTGGTCGTGGTGGAAGTGGTGGAAGCCTTCCCAGGCGCCGAAGTGGGGGATCAGGACGATCGCCAGGATCAGGCCGGCGCCGATGGCCAGGGTCAGCGACAGCGCCCGCCCGCCGCCGCCCGGGCCGCGCAGGCCGCCGTGGTCGCTCCCGTCCTCCCCGCCGACGACACCCAGCACCTGGGAGCGCAGCCTGCCGGCCTGGGCCGGTTTCAGCAGGGCACGCTCGAGCTCGGGGATGTGGCCGAGCACGTGCAGGGCCGTGACGGCCAGCCAGGCGATGAAGCTGGCCTTGTGGATCAGCAGCAGGGAGCCCCTGGAGCTGGGGCCGATCAGCAGCAGCGCCACGCCGCTGGCGAAGACCGTCAGCGTCAGGGCGACGATGACGGGGCCCATCAGGCGCAGGAAGGCCGGCGGCGGTCCCTTGCGGCGATAGCTGGGGGCGCCCTTGTAGTAGCGGGCGAAGCGGTAGCCCGTGCTGGCCAGCTTCAGGGCCACAGGGCCGATCAGCAGCAATCCCAGGAACAGGTGCAGCCAGATCAGCTGGCCGATGCGCACGATCGTGACGCCCAGGACGGCGAGCAGGACGAACAGGAGGACGCCCGTCAGGACGGTCAGTCGCTCGTTGCCGACCGGGCCACCCGCGGTCAGCCGCGACAGCAGTGGCCGGCGCCCGGCCGTGGCGGCTCGCCGTACCGGCGCTGTCGCGTGGCGGCGGGCAGGGCCCTTCCAGCCGCTCTGCGGCGGCGCTGCTTCGCGGCTGGGCGGTCTGGTGCTCATGCGGCCACGACCAGTGTCGGAAGGGAGGCTAAGAAGCGCCTAACCGTCGAATGAGAAGGCTCTCGTAAAGGACGAAGGCCGCTCGGACGCATGTCCGCGCCCTATCCTGAGCCCTGTGAGCGCCGTCGGCGAGTCGAGACCGGACGGGCAGGCGGAGCCCCGCCAGGACGCCTTCGCGGGTGCCACCGTCCTGATCGTCGAGGACGAGCCCGGCATCGTCGACTTCGTCAGCCGCGGCCTGCAGGGCCAGGGCTTCAAGGTCCTGGTCGAGACCGACGGGCCGGGCGGGCAGGAGCGCGCCCTGCAAGAGAACGTCGACATGGTCGTGCTCGACCTGATGCTGCCCGGGCGGGACGGCCTGCAGGTGCTGGAGTCCCTGCACGCCGCCAAGCCCGAGGTGCCGGTCATCGTGCTGACGGCCAGGGGCGAGGTCGAGGACAGGGTCGCCGGCCTCGACGCTGGCGCCGCCGACTACCTGGTCAAGCCCTTCTCGCTGAACGAGCTGACGGCCCGCATCCGTGCGCAGCTGCGCACGGCCATGCTGGGCACGACCACACGGCTGGAGGGCGAGGGCGTCGAGGTCGACCTGCTCAGCCGCCGCGTGCGGCGGGACGGCCAGCCGATCGCCCTGTCGACGACGGAGTACGAGCTGCTCGTGCACCTGCTGCGCAACCGCGGCCGCGTCATCTCGCGCGAGGAGATACTCAGCGCCGTGTGGGGCTACCAGCACGACCCCGCGACGAACATCGTCGACGTCTACATCGGCTACCTGCGCCGCAAGCTGCGTCTGCCGGACAGGCCCGCGCCGATCCACACTGTCCGTTCGGTCGGCTACCGCTTCGGCCGGGCCGGTGCGTAGACGGCTGCCCAACCTGAGCCTGCGCTGGCGGCTGGCCGCCTGGGTCGCACTGGTCGTCCTGGCCTCCTCCGCCGTCACCTTCGTGGCCGTCTACAGGGGCACCGGCAGCAGGCTGAGCAGCCAGATCGACGGAGAGATCGCCGGGGACGCCAACGACCTGTCCCACGCCCTGCAGACCTCCGGCGCGCGCACCCCGAAGGCCCTGCTGCGAGCCGCCCAGACGTACATCGAGGGGCAGCCCTTCAACGTCAGCTCGACGGTCCTGTTCGTGACCGTCCCGGGCGCCGGCACCAGCACCAACAGCCCCGAGCTGTTCCGCGCCCAGGCCCCCGACGACAACGAGAGCCCCGCCGAGCAGGCCCAGGAGAACCGCTCGGCCGGACACATCCTGCGGGCGCCCGTCGGCTACACGACGCTGCGCCTTCCCGACGTCGGCATGCTGCGGGTGCTGCGCCGGGCGCTGCGCACGGGCGACGAGCTCCCCGCCTCACTCGGTCGGACGCTGGTGGGGGTCGGGGAGCCCCTGGCCAGCGTCGAGCGTGCCCAGCACGGCGTCGCCAGGGCCTTCATCCTGGCCGGCGTCCTGGCGCTCGTCGGCGCCTTCCTGGCGGCCCTGCTGATCGGCACCCGCCTGTCCAACCCGCTGCGCCGGATGGCCGCCGTGGCACGCCAGGTCGACGGCGGCGACCTGCACCCCCGCATCCACGACGTCCAGGGTGGCTCGCGCGAGGTGCAGGTGCTGGCGGAGTCCTTCAACCACATGCTCGACCGCCTGACCGTCGCCTTCGCGGGGCAGCGCGCCTTCGTGGCCGACGCCTCCCACGAGCTGCGCACGCCCCTGACGGTCATCCGCGGCCAGCTGGAGGTGCTGGCCGCCCAGGAGCACCCCTCCGCCCAGGAGATCGCCCGGGTCGAGCAGCTCGTCGGCGCCGAGGTGGCGAGGATCTCGCGGCTCGTCGACGACCTGCTGCTGCTGACGCGCAGCGAGCAGACCGCCTTCCTGCGCCTCGAGGACGTCGACGTCGGGGAGTTCCTGGCGGAGCTGTGGGACGGTGTGAAGATGCTCGCAGGCGAGCGCCGCCTGGAGCTGGGGCCGATCGCTCCGGGCACGCTGCGGGCCGACCCCGACAGACTCGCCCAGGCGCTGCGCAACCTGCTCCGCAACGCCATCGAGCACACCGACGCCGAGGGGGGCCTGGTCAGGCTGGCTGTCGAGCCGCGACCGTCCGGGAAGCTGCGCTTCGTCGTCGAAGACGACGGCCCCGGCATCCCCGCCGACCAGCGCGAGCTCGTCTTCGAGCGCTTCCACCGCGTCGACACCGCCCGCGACCGCAGCTCCGGCGGCACCGGGCTGGGCCTTTCCATCGTCCGCGCCATCGCCGAGGCACATGGGGGGATCGTGCGGGCCGGCGAAGCAGCCGCCAGCGGCACCAGGATGGAACTCGAGCTGCCCGGCTTCAGGCCCGCCCGGCGCGAGGAGCGGCTGGCCCGGCCTGTCTCGGGGAGGGTCTGAGCACTTGACCATGCTCCTCTACAACTCCCAGGTCTCGGGCAACTGCTACAAGGTCCGGCTGCTGCTCACCCTGCTGGGCATCCCCTTCGAGCGCCACGAGGTCGACGTGGTCGACCGCTCCGGGCGCATGGAGCTGCTGGGCGAGCTCAACCCCGCTCTGCGGGTGCCGACGCTGATCCTCGACGACGGTCAGCCCCTGGCCGAGTCCAATGCGATCCTCTGCTATCTGGCCGAGGGCACCGAGCTGCTGCCCGAGGATCGGCTGGAGCGCGCCCGCGTGCTGCAGTGGCTGTTCTTCGAGCAGTACAGCCACGAGCCCAACGTCGCCGTCGTGCGCTTCTGGGTCGCCGTCTCCCCCGACCCGCCTCCCGAGGCGGAGCTGCAGGCGCGCCGCGCGGCCGGGCACACAGCCCTTGCGGCGATGGAGCGCCACCTGGCAACACGGCCCTACCTCGTGGCCGAGCGCTACACGATCGCCGACATCGCCCTCTACGCCTACACCCACGTGGCCCACGAGGGCGGCTTCGACATGTCCGGCTACCCCGCCATCGGGGCGTGGCTCGATCGCGTCGCGGCCCGACCGGGGCACGTCACGATCGACGCCTGAGCCTGCGCGTTCAGCGCTTGAGAGCGTCGACGACCCGCTGCAGCTGGCTCTTGTTCATCTTCGAGCGCCCCTCCACGCCGAGCCTGCGGGCCTCCTCGTAGAGCTGTTCGCGCGTGCGGCCGCGACGCCCCGGCCTGCCCGAGCGTTTGCCACCACGCCGGCTGGCCGAAGGTCCGCGCCGGGACACGCGCGAGCCGGTCTCCGATTCGCCGCTGCGGGCCCGTTCCTTGTTGACTGTTCGAGCTGCTATCTCCTCGGCGCGGGAGGTCGAGGCGCCGGACTCTTCCTCGCTCTCCTTGATGTGCTCGTACTGCCGGCCTCGCCGGCTCGACTTGCTGACTCCACGTGGCGGCATGACGGTCTCCTCTCTTTGGGGCGGGTTGCTGCATAACGGGCTGTTGAGTTGCCCACTACCCACCCGACGGCCCGGTTCAACATGCAGCCGGCGTGCGCCCGCTGATACGGTCGCGCCGATGCTGGGCAGGATCGACCATGTCGGCTATCTCGTGCGGGACCTGGAGGCGGGCCTCGATGACGTCTCGGAGCGACTCGGCCTGGAGGTCGTGCGCCGCTTCGAGCGCCCCCAGTTCGAGCTGGCAGGCGTCTATCTCGGCGCCGACGGCGGCAACGTCGAGTTGTTCACGTTCACCGACCCCGCCCTGACGGAGAGCAGGCTGGCCGGCCGGGAGCTGCTGCTCGACCACGTCGCCCACGAGGTCCAGGACATCGCCGCCGTGGCGAGTTCGCTGCGTGCCGGCGGGACCCGCTTCACGGGGCCCGACCAGCGAGGAGAGCTCACACAGGCCGTAGACCTGGGCGGCGTCCTGCACCTGTGGACGATGCCGGAGACGTGTGGCGGGCTCTCGCTGCAGCTGATGCAGCGGCTGTAGAGAAGCCCCCGGCGCGAGCTACTCGTCGCGAGCCCTGCGCAGAGCGTGGGCCAGCTCGGCACGCCCGTCGCGCAGCACAGGCGGCCCGTGGGAGACGAGCAGCAACTCCACTGGCAGCTCGACCAGGACGCCCATAAGCCCCGCCAAGCCGGCCCGGTCGACGGGAACGTCATCCAGCCAGCTCTCGGGGCAGACCTCGACTGAGTGGCCGTCGACGCCCAGCAGCGAGTCACCGAAGACCAGCGCTGCCGCACCGGGCAGCCAGAACACCGTCTCGCTTGCCCCGCGCAGCGGCTTTGGCACGATGCCCTCCGGCACGGCGTTCCACGCACGGTTGCTGTGTCCTCTGTAGCGCTCGGCAAGCTCCTCGCGGTCGCGCCGGTGCCAGCGGGTCGTCGTGAGGATGCTGACCGGACGATCCTGGACCTGCCCGTCGAGCCAGGAGAGGAATGCCGTGCCGTCCTCCCTTGGCAGCAGCGGGTCGATCAGGGTCGCCGCGCCCGCGGCTTGGTAGAGGACGGATCCGACCATCCGCGGCCAGTCGGCGCTGCTGCCCGGCTGAGCCTCGGGCTTCCAGTCGGGATGGGCTGCCTCCCAGCGGAACAGGCCGGGGACGATCTGGGTGACACCGAGGTCGTTGGATTGCATCCGCGAGGCCCCTTAGGGGCGAGCGATGGGGCTCGAACCCACGACCGCAACCATATAGCCGATCCCGGCACGAACGAGCGACTCGCAATCCACCCGCTGCCTGCCGCCTTGAAAGCCTCGGAAGCGGCGCCAGGCGGCGTTAGCATCTATCTCATGACAGCCAAGGAGAAGCTGCGCGCCAGAGTTGAGGATCTCACCGAACAGGAGGCTGAGGCCACGCTGGACTTCATCGCCTCACGCGGACAGAGCTTCAGCGACTGGCTCGACTCCCGTCCCGAGGACGACGAGCCCCTCACCCCCCAAGAGCAAGCCGCCCTCGCCCAAAGCGATCGTGACATCGCAGCCGGTGAGACGCTCTCCTACGCACAGGTCAAGCAAAGCCTCCGATCCAGCACCGAGTGAGCGACGGACGCGCGCTGCGCTTCACGCGCACCGCCGAGAAGGACCTGCGCCGCCTCGACCCACCCATCCGCACGCGAGTCCTTGCCGCGCTGGACCGCCTCCAAGCCGAGGACCGCTCGCTCGACATCCGACACCTCACCGGCGGCGATCACTACCGCCTCCGAGTAGGCGACTGGCGCGTCATCTTCGACTACCAACCCGCAACTCGTACCGTGCTCATCCGGCATGTCCTACCCCGCGGGCGAGCCTACGAGCGCTAGCCGATCCGGACGGCCCCGGCACCAAGTCTTACCCAGCCGACATCCGGTCCGACGCCCAAATCCCTACAAAACCCCCCTTAGGGGCGAGCGATGGGGCTCGAACCCACGACCGCCTGGACCACAACCAGGAGCTCTACCAGCTGAGCTACGCCCGCCGCGATGCTGCCAGGCGAAGTCTAGCGGCGACGCTCGCTCAGCGGTCCTCGCCGGCCTGCAGCTCGCGTTCGGCCAGGGCCAGGCTCTCGCTTGGAGCCAGTCCCCCGGTCCGGGCTACGACGGCGCGCCAGGCCGACAGCAGGCGCACCGCATCGCTCCCCAACAGCCCGGCCAGCTCCACTCCCAGCGCCAGCGGGTCGGGGCCCCCGGCGGGTGTCCGCGGCGCAGTGGCCGCGGGCGCCGAAGTCGCCGCAGCGGCGGGCCCCAATCCCGCGCTGCCGTCGGCGAGCGCCCCGCGGGCTTCGGCGAGGACCCGCTCGGTGACGTCTGTCCCCTCGCGCTGGGCAGTCCGCCAGCCTCGCCCCATGGACAGCTGATCGACCGGTATGGGCGGCCCCTCCAGGACAACGATCGTGGCCTCCAGCGGGTTCCACTTCTGGTCGTCGAGCTCGATGACCCTGTCCTGGACCCATTGCAGCAGGATCGCCCCGATCTGCGTTCCGGTCTGGTTGTAGAGCGTCAGTGCTTTCGGGAACTTGCGGATTTCCAGGTGGTAGACGGGCATCGGACAGGGCAGTCTAGGCGTGGGAGCCGGCTGCCGGCGCGGCGCTTGCGCGCCCCAGCCCCAGGCGCTCCCGCATGATCCTGACGGCCTCAGGGTTGGAGTCGATGAGGACGTAGCGACGATCCAGGGCAGCGGCGACGGCGCCGAGCGTTCCCGACCCGGCGAAGAAGTCCAGGCACCAGTCCCCGGGCCTGCTCGAGGCCTGCACCATTCGCCGCACGATGCCTTCGGGCTTCTGGGTCGGGTAGCCGGTCCGCTCCGAGCCGGCCGTGGGCACGATCGTGTGCCACCAGACGTCCGTCGGCAGCTTGCCCCTGGCCGCCTTCTCGGCCGTCACCAGCCCTGGCGCCATGTAGGGCTCGCGGTCGACCTGCTCGGAGTCGAAATGGTAGGCCTCGGCGTCCTTGACGTAGACGAGGATCGTGTCGTGCTTGGCCGGCCAGCGCCGGCGCGTCCTGGCGCCGTAGTCGTAGGCCCAGACGATCTCGTTCAGGAAGCAGTCGCGGCCGAAGATCTCATCCAGCAGCAGCTTGCAGTGGTGGGCCTCCCGGTAGTCGATGTGGAAGTAGAGGGTGCCCTCCCGGGCCAGCAGCCTGCGGGCGTGCGCCAGGCGCGGCTCCAGGAAGTCCAGGTAGTCCTCGAAGCTGTCGGCGTAGCTGGAGCTGCGCAGCAGGGTCGAGCGGTAGCGGCGGCCACCGAAGCCGGCGCGATCGCCGTCGGGGTCTCCGACTGTCCTCAGCCGCCTGGCCGACTGCTCCTTGCCCGTGTTGAAGGGCGGGTCGATGTAGATCAGCTGGAAGGAGCCGTCCGCGAAGCCGTCGAGCAGCTCCAGGTTGTCGCCTAGCAGGATCTGGTCCTCGTGCGGGCGGACCCTCTTGTGAGCCATCCGGCGCAGGTTACGAGCGGGCCCCGATGGAGCCCTGTGGAAACGTCGGCATGCCCCCGGCTGGACTCGAACCAGCAACCCCCGGCTTAGAAGGCCGGTGCTCTATCCAGTTGAGCTACAGGGGCCCGCAACCATCTTCGCGCCTTCGCTGGACTCGTGCCGGCCCGGGCGAGGGACGATCTCTGCAAGGAGGATCGCAATTACTTAGGCGCTCTTGAGCGGAAACGTGTAAAAGTTGCAGCCATGACCCCGGTCGAGGAGGACGAGCAGGACCTGACCCGCAAGCAGCGGCGCGAAGCTGCGCGCTCCGAACGCAAAGCCGCCGAAGAGTCGGCAGCCGCCGGAGCGGCCCGCCGCAGGCGCATGACCCAGCTGGGCGGCGCGGTGGCCGTCGTGGTCGTGGCCATCATCGTCATCCTCGTCGCCACGGGCGGTGGCAGCAACAGCACCAAAGTCGTCAAAGCCGGCAGCCACGAAGCAACCGAAAAGGCCAAAGTCGTCGAAGCAACGCTCAACGGGATCACCCAGAGCGGCAACGTCCTGGGCAACCCGACGGCGCCCGTGACGCTGCAGTACTTCGGCGACCTGGAGTGCCCGATCTGTCGCGAATTCACGCTCGGGGCCCTGCCCAAGATCATCCAGAAGTGGGTCCGGGCCGGCAAGCTGAAGATCGAATACCGCTCGCTGGAGACGGCGACGCGGGAACCGGAAACGTTCCGTACCCAGCAGACGGCCGCTCTGGCTGCCGGCAAGCAGAACAAGATGTGGTACTTCGTCGAGCTCTTCTACCACGAGCAGGGAGAAGAGGACAGCGGCTACGTCACCGAAAACTACATCCAGGGCCTGGCCAAACAGGTCCCCGGTCTGAACCTGACCAAGTGGCAGGAAGACCGCAGCGACCCGGCGCTGGCATCCCAGCTGCAGTCAGACACCCAGGAAGCCAACAACCGCGGCTTCACGGGCACCCCCTCCTTCCTGATCGGCAAGACCGGGGGAACGCTGAAGAAGCTCGAATACAGCTCCCTGAGCGAACCGACGAGCTTCGACGAAGCGATCGAAAAACTTCTCGGCTGATCGCCATGAGCGCCCGCACGTTGAGGATCACGCTTCTCGTCCTCACCGTGATCGGGGTGGGCCTCGCGACGTACCTGACCGTCATCCACTACGCCGGCATCAAGCCCCTGTGCGGACGCAGCGGCGGCACCTGCGAGAAAGTCCAGACCTCTCAGTACTCCGAGCTCGTCGGCGTGCCGGTGGCCTTGATCGGCCTGCTCGGCTACATCGCGATCCTCGGCACCCTGCTCGTGCCCGAAGACGAGCGCTCCCGCTTCGCGACGGCCGCGCTGACTCTGGGCGGCTTCGGCTTCAGCGCCTACCTGACCTACCGCGAGGTCTTCTCGCTGAAAGAGATCTGCGAGTACTGCGTCTCCAGCGCCATCCTGCTGACGATCCTGATGTGCCTGTCGCTGTGGCGCTTCCTGCGCGGCGGCGACGGGCCGGCGGCCACGAACGCCGGTGCGGACCTGGACGGCCTGCCTGACGGGCAGAGCGCACCGCTCGGCACCGCTTCCTGACCGAGCTGTCAACGGGGTTGGCGCGGCGGGCGCCTGGGCTGCTCCGCGATGCGCAGGTTTTCGGTGCCTATCCGTCCACCCGGCGGGCCGGCCGCGCATCGCACGCCGCCCCCAGCCGACAGACCCCATGTGGGTTCTGCAGACGAGGTTCGCAAGCTGTTCGAGATGACCAGCGACCTGCTGGCCACGATCTCGCTCGACGGTCGCTTCACGCTGCTGAACCCCGCCTGGGAGCAGTTGCTGGGATGGCCGGCCCATGAGCTGAGCTCGCTGCCTGTGGCAGACCTGGTCCACCCCGAGGACGTTGAGCTGCTTGGGCCGCTGCGCGCCGGCAGGGGCCAGCCCACCGAGGTCGAGAGCTTCACAGCCCGCTGCCGCCACCGCGACGGGTCCTGGCGCTGGCTGCTGTGGAGCGCCCGTCGCGACGGCGAGACCTGGTACGCGGCCGCCAAGGACGTCACCGACCGGGTGTGGCTGGAGCGCCAGGCGCTGCACGACCCGCTGACGAAGCTGCCCAACCGGACGCTGCTGATGGACAGGGCCCGCCAGGCGATGACGCGCATGAGCCGCAGCCAGGCGGTGCTGGCGATGCTGTTCATCGACCTGGACAAGTTCAAGGCAGTCAACGACAGCCTCGGTCACGACGCCGGCGACAGGCTGCTGATCTCCGTCGCCGAGCGGCTCGGCGAGCTGATGCGCGACAGCGACACGATCGCCCGCTTGGGCGGCGACGAGTTCGTGATCCTTGCCGAGGAACTGGAGAGCCAGCAGGAGGCCATGACGCTCGGCGGCCGGGTGCTGGACGCCCTGGAGGACCCCTTCCCCGTCGGCGCTTCCGACGTGGCGATGCTGGCCAGCGTCGGCGTCGCCGTCTCCCGTGACCCGGGCTGCGACCCCGAGACGCTGCTGCGGGAGGCCGACTTGGCCATGTACAAGGCCAAGGGCGCAGGCGGCAGGCGTCTGGAGCTATTCGACGACGGACTGCGCGACGCCATCAGCACCCATGCCGAGATAGAGATGCTGCTGCGCGACGCGCTGCCCCGCAAGGAGCTGGTGCTGGCCTACCAGCCGATCATGCCGCTGATGGGCGGCCAGGCCGTCGGCATCGAGGCCCTCGTGCGCTGGCGCCCCGCACCCGAGCGTCGGGCCGGCGAGCCTGAGCTGCTGCCCGCGACGTTCCTGCCACCGGCCGAGGACTCCGAGCTGATCGTGCAGATCGGCCGCTGGGTGCTGCACGCGGCATGCCTGCAGGCCGAGTCCTGGCGACGGGCCGGCATCACGATCCCGATCTCCGTCAACGTCTCGGCCCGGGAGCTGACCGAGCTGGACCTGGCCGAGCGGGTCCGCGAGGAGCTGACCTACTGCCGCCTGCCCGGCCGAGCCCTTTGCATCGAGGTCAGCGAGGACTCCGTCGCCCGCGACCCCGAGCGGGCCCGCGAGGCCCTGCGCGACGTCAAGCGCCTGGGCGTCTCGGTGGCCCTCGACAAATTCGGCTCCGGCTCCTTCTCGGTCGGCCTGCCTCGCGACGTGCCCCTGGACGTCGTCAAGCTGGACAGGATGCTGACGGGCAGCTTCGACCGCGACAAGGAGCGCCGGGCCATGTTCGCTGCGACCATCGCCCTGGCCAAGGAGGCTCGCCTGACGGCTGTCGCCGTCGGCATCGAGACGACCCGTCAGCTGGCGCTGGCCAGGCAGCTGGATTGCTCCGTCGGGCAGGGCTTCCTGCTGCACAGCCCGGCCTCGGCCGAGCAGGTTCGCCTCAGGGACGCGACGGGGTCGATAACGTCCGCGCCATGGCGTCCCATGGTGCGACTGGGCGGCAGCAACAGCCGCCGCTGACCGATCCGGACCTGCGCGAGGAGGAGAAGCGCCTGGCCGCCGTGGCCGCAGCCGAGCTGCTGCACGACGGCATGCGGGTGGGGCTCGGGACGGGCTCGACTGTCGCCCATCTGCTGCCTGCCATAGCCGCCCGCGGCCTCGAGGGCCTGCGCTGCGCAGCCACCTCGCCCGCCACCGAGCGGGCCGCCCTGGCGCTCGGCTTGCGAGTCGAAGCGCTCGAGGACATCGGCGAGCTCGACATCGCAATCGACGGCGCCGACCAGGTAGACCCGGCGGGCTGGCTGGTCAAGGGCGGCGGCGGCGCCCACACGCGGGAGAAGATCGTCGCCGCAGCGGCCCGCAGCTTCGTCGTGATCGTCTCCTCCGATAAGCCCGTGGCCCAGCTCGGCCCACCCGTGCCGCTGGAGCTCGTCCCCTTCGCCGCGCCCGTGACACTCCGTGCCCTGGAGCCCTCACGCCTGCGCGACGTCCCGGCCAGCCCCGATGGCGGGCTGATCGCCGACTACCTTGGTCCCGTCGACTCTCCTCGGGCCCTGGCCGAGCGCCTGCAGGCCACGCCCGGCGTCGTGGAGCACGGCCTGTTCGCCCCCGAGATGGTCAGCCTCGTGCTGATCGGGCAAGCGGATGCTGGTGCAGTGCGTCGCGTGCCGGGCGCCAAGCGCTAGGCGCGCGCGGGCTGCTCGGCGAGGGGCCGCAGCTCCTCGCTGGAGGGCATCGAGTGCCGGGCCAGGACGCCGTCCTGCCCGATCGTGTAGGCGCCCATGTTCAGCAGCGGCGGCGAGTAAACGTGGATCGTCACGGCCGGGTCGGTGCCCGCATGGCGGACCCTGTGGATGTCGGCTGAGCTGAAGTGGAAGCTCTGGCCGGCCTGCAGGCGCCGGTCGCTGGGCGGCCCGTCGATGCGCAGGCGCTCCTCGCGGATCGCCCCGCTGACGACCGCCACGGCTCCCGAGGAACGGTCGTGGTCGTGAAAGCCCGTGTCGTGGTCGTCCATCCAGCAGATCAGCCAGGCCGTCACGTGCTCGTCGGAGATCAGCTCCTCGTAGGAGCGCTGCGTGGGGTCGTGACGGACCCGCTCGATCCACAGCTCGGGGCGGTCGGCCAGGTCGTTGACGAAGACCTCGAGCTCGGGACCGTCCAGGTCGCGCCCGAGCGGGCGGCGCAACGGCGCCAGATCCTCTGGGCTGAGCAGGCCTGCCGGGGTGACAGCGGTGGCGCTCACAGGACCAGCGCCTCCGCGGCCGAGCCCAGCGCCCGCTGTGTCGTGTCGCCCACCAGCTCCCAGTCGATCCCGTCCGCGCCTGCCGGCAGCTGCGGCTCCACGACAGGACGGTCGGAGCCGTAGAGGATCTGCTCGGCGCCGACGACGGCGCTCATCGCCGCGATCGCCCGGGGCCCGTAGGAGGAGCTCTCGTAGAAGAGGAGGGGATCGTCGGCGGCGGGCAGCGGCCCGCCGCGGGCGACCAGGCGCTCGCTGTGCAGGGGGGCGAGACCGGCCAGCATCGAGAAGACGACCCGCAGGCGGGGATGGCGTGACCGTCCCGCCGCCTGGAAGGCCAGCCAGGCGCCCTGCAGGCCGGCCAGGTAACGGGTCATCGCCGGCCACCACAGCGGCTCTGTCAGGGAGCAGCCCTCGGCTGCCGCCAGCCGTGCTGTCGCAGGCGCCGGACCGGGGTGCAGGAACAAGGGTGCGTCACGTGCCTCCAGGCGGTCGAGCAGCGGCGCGACCTCGCCCAGCTGCTGCACGCCGGCGAGGGCGTCCGCCGGCAGCGACACGCCCACGCAGCCTCTGTCGAGGACGTCGTCGACGTCACCGGGATCGGGCGAGTCCAGCGCCACCGAGCCCCAGACCCCGAACGGTCCACCGAGTGAGATGGCGCCGTCGTGGTAGGCCTCGATCAGCGGGGCCGCCTGCGAGCGGCGCAGCGACTCGATCCCGATCGGGCTGGACAGGCAGACCAGCGCGCAGTCCAGCCCGTCTCTTTCGACGGTCTCCATGCGCCGGCCGGGCTGCTCCTGCTCCAGGTCGATCACGTAGGGCCGCTCGCCCGCCAGATAGAGGACCGTCAGCCCCCGCTCGCTGCGCACGAACGGCAGCTCGGCGCGGCAGGCAAGGGCCTCCACCAGCGGCTCGCTCCACAGGTGCTGGTGCACGTCCGTCCTCATGCTCCACACAATAGCATGTTTGTCGATCAATTTTATGAGCTTTTAGCTTTGGGGGGCGCTCCTCGCATGGTCGCGATCGAAGGCACAGAGCGAACGTGGCAGTGGCGAGAGGGATGCCTTACAGCCCGAGCTTGCGAACGCCGTCCTCGTCGAAGCCCAGGTGGTGACCGACCTCGTGGCGGACCGTCTGCGCGACCTTCGCCCGCAGGCGCCCGGGATCCCCGCCGAAGTCGCGCACGAGCGTGTCGCGGAAGATCAGGATCTCGTCAGGTACGCCGCCGCCCCCGAAGAAGCGCGTCCCGCCGGCCTTCAGGCCGACGTACATGCCGTAGGCGTGGTGCTCTGCGCCCCGGTCGGAGACGACGACCGCTACGTGCTCCAGCTCGCGCTGGAACTCGGCCGGCAGTTCGTCGAGAGCCGAGCGGACGAGCTCCTCGAACTCCTGCTCGCTGTAGGAGCGGCGCTTGCTCACGGCTTGACGACCTGGGCCTGCGAGACCTGTGCCTTCGTGCTCAGCTGGGCGAGAGTCAGCGGCTGGGCGGGCGACCCGGGCAGGATCGAACGCCTCGTCGTGTGCAGGGTCTCGCTGACGTGCAGCAGCTCACCGGACTCCAGCATGCGCCAGCCGGGATCTGCGTCCATGCGCTCGCTGGCCAGGACCACGAGCGCCAGGGTGGCGGCGTCGTCGCTGCGAACGCTCGTGCCGAGGCTGCTGGAATGCGCCAAGGGTTCTCCGGCCGGGCGCTCGAGCACGTACAGCGGATGCGTGTGGGGATAGCGCAGAGCCCACAGCCCGTCGGCGCAGGCCAGCACGAAGTTGATCGCGAACAGCGGCAGGCTCCCGGCGACCCACCGGCAGGCGGCCTCGATGCCCGCGGCCACGTCCCCGTCGCATCGGTCGATCTCTCTCGTGATGAGGGCGAAGAAGCGCTCGGAGTCGGTGTCTCCCCTGACCAGTCGCAGGTCGGGACCGAGGTGAGCCTCGAGAGCGGGCAGGTCCTCGATGACGCCGTTGTGGGCGAACAGCCGCCGGCGCTGCTCGAAGGGATGCGTGTTGTCCCGCTCGAGCGCTCCCGTGGAGGCGAAGCGGACGTGGGCGACGAAGGTACGCGAGACGACCTCACGCGCCTCTCGGGCGAACCTCCTGTCCTCGTAGGCGGCATGAGCCTGCTTGCTCACGTGCGGGTCTCCCCTCTCGTCGAACCAGCCGAGGCCCGTCCCGTCGGGCTCGCGATGGCTCTGCACGGAGAGACTGTCGGGCGCGTCGAGCAGCCAGAACGTCGCCCGTGCGGGCCGGCTTCCTGCGCTCATGCCAAAGAGACGACACACGGTGCTCGACAGCGGAGGCTACCGGCCCCGACAGGGTGCTTGGAGCGCCTCCTCTCCTCCGGTCCTCGCACATGGGCTACGCCCTGGCGATCCTGGCGGGGACGACGCTGCTGGTGCTGTTCACGATGACGGGGTCGATCGCGCTCGCGATCAAGTCCCTGCTGATGAATCTGCTGAGCCTGAGCGCGGCCTTCGGAGCCCTGGTCTTCGTCTTCCAGGACAGCCGCCTGCAGGGCCTGCTCGGCTACACGGCGACGGGCTCGCTGGAGCAGACCAACATGATCATCCTGTTCATCATCGCCTTCGGCCTGTCGACGGACTACGGGGTCTTCCTGCTGGCCCGCATCAAGGAGGCCCACGACACAGGCAGCCCCGACGAGGAGGCGGTCGCGACAGGCCTGGAGCGCAGCGGGCGTGTCGTCACGGCGGCGGCCCTTCTGTTCTGTGCCGCCGTCGGCTCGCTTGCGGCGTCGAGCGTCGCCTCGCTGAAGGAGTTCGGCATCGGCGTAGCGCTGGCGGTCCTGATCGACTCCACGATCGTGCGGGCCCTGCTCGGACGCGCCAACTGGTGGGCTCCGCACCCGCTGCGCTCGTTGGTGGCTCGGACCTGGGCACATCACGGCAGGGCCGCCCGCAAGGTCGCGTAGGCGATTCCTCTTTAGAAGCTGTCTCATAACCTCCGTAGGCTGTTCGGCTGGTGGCGCGCATCTGCACAACTTTGAGCTGGGTGATGGTTGGCTGATCGGCTATACGGACGACTCGTTCGCGCCCGAAATGGTCTGGCTGGACCATGCCAAGCTGAAGGTCGCCAAAGAGGTCGAGCTCGGCGAGGAGTTCGAGTACGTCTTCGATCTCGGCGATAACTAGCAGCACCGCTGCACCGTTGAGCCGGAGAAGGGGGACCCATTGGAGGAGTACGGGATCGTGCCCGAGTGGCCGGTGGCGATCTGGGGCTGGGGTTCGATCCCCGACCAGTACGGACGGCGCAGCTTCGACGACGACGGAGAAGACGAGGCTTGACTCAGGTGTCTATGAGTTTGCGCTGGCAGACCACGGAGCTCTTGTGCAACGTCAGCCGCGCGGAAACGCGAACACTCAAGCTCCCACGGTTCGGAAGACCAGGTTCCGAAGGGCGGCAAGCGCTCCTTGGTCGTCGGGGCGAAGACGGATTGACCTTCTAGGTCTTGTTGGACGAAAGCGTCGGCTCATTGCATCGACGACTCAAGCACCCAACGTTAAGGTTGGAACACTAAAGCCCGATATTACGAGCGTAAACGGCTATAATGCTCGCTATATCATGCCTAAAACTGAAAACCGTAGTCCGCGCTCGATCGCACGAGCCGAGCGGCAGATCGCCGAACACATAGCCACGTGGCGAAAGCTCCGAGGGCTGACGCAGACGCAGGTCGCCGAACGCGCCGACGTTGCGCGCACGACCATCCAGAGCCTCGAGCGCGGCGAGGGCGGCGTCAGCGTCGAGAACCTCCTCCGGGTGCTGCGTGCGCTTGGCCTGCTCGACAAGATCCCAAGCGCGCTCGATCCATTCGAGAGCGACCTCGGCCGGCTCCGCTCCGACGAGAACCTCCCCCAAAGAGTGCGACCGCGGCAACTCGCCCCGCCGTCACGGCACGCCTGAGCCCCGATGTCGGACCCCTCAGTCGACGTTGTTGTCCAGATCGCAGGCCAGGACGTTCCTGCCGGCCGGCTTTGGGCACACAGCGGGCGCGGCACCGAATCAGCGACCTTCGAATACCTGCCCGAGTACCTCGCGCGCACCGACGCCTACTCGCTCGATCCACTGCTGCCCACGCTCGCGGGCCAGCAACAGACCGCCGCCGGCCGCGCTCTCTTCGGAGCGCTCTCAGACGCCGCACCAGACGGCTGGGGGCGAAGACTGATCGCGCGAGAGGAGCTCCATCGCGCATCTGAGGAACATCGGACGCCACGCTCACGCACCGAGATTGACTTCCTGCTCGGCGTTCGAGACGACCTGCGCCAAGGTGCTCTGCGTTTTCGCGACACTGGGAGCGGCGACTACCTCGCCGAAAGCACGGGGGTCCCGCATCTCATCGAGCTGCCGCGCTTGCTGAACGCGGCGGAAGAGCTCGAACGCGAAAGTGAGAGCGACGAGGACCTCCGACTCCTCCTCGAGGGGGGAAGCTCGCTCGGCGGTGCACGGCCGAAGGCCCACGTCAGAGCGACCGGCGGCGCTCTGGGCATCGCCAAGTTCCCGGCACCCGCCGGAGACAGCTGGGACGTCATCCGCTGGGAGGCCGTATCGCTGACGCTCGCCTCGCGCGCCGGCATTTCCGTGCCGCAGTTCGCCCTTCACACCGTGGCAGGAAGGCCCGTCCTCATAGTCCAACGCTTCGACCGCCACGATGAGGAACGGATCGGGTACGTGAGCGCGATGACGCTGCTTGAGGCCGCGGACGGCGACGACCGAAGCTACGTGGACATCGCCGAAACCATCGAGGAACACTCACCTGCAGCGGCGGCCGACTTGCGCGAACTTTGGAGGCGCATGGTGTTCTCCCGCCTGATCTCGAACACCGACGACCATCTGCGTAACCACGGATTTCTCCGCACAAGTGTGGCCGGCTGGTCCCTCTCCCCTGCGTTCGACCTAAACCCGAATCCACAGCCGGGTGGCACGCGTTTCAGTACCGTCGTAGATGAGGGCCGGGAAGGCGAGAACGACATTGAGGTCGCTCTGGACGTGGCCAGTATGTTCAGGCTGACGCCTGACGAAGCCCTCGGAGTCCTAGCTGAGGCCGTATATGCAGTGTCACGCTGGACGGACGTAGCCAAAGCCCTGGGCGTGGCGAGGGGTGAGATCGACCGGATGTCCGGCGCCTTCACAACTGCTGCAGCCGAGGCCGCGGCTCGCCGTATCGCTGCAGTACGCCCTGAGCACCGCGATCCCCGCGGTTAGCGCCACACCCTGTTCTGCATGATTCCCACGGGGCTGGCACCGAGGAGAACATCGCCTCCAAGAGCATCGCGTTCGTGGGACGGATATCGAGATACTTCTCGCTGCTTGCCATGATCTCCCGAAGCTCTGGAGTGGGCACCTCTCCGGTGATCTCCCGAAGCCGCTCGTCCGAGTAGTTGACGGCTCCAAGCGGAGCAGGACCCGACTGACGTCAACGATCGACTCGCTCGCCCGACCCCTTGTTTAGGACCCGCACTTGGAACGCCTTGCCTTTGCGTCGGGCAAAGCCTCGCTGGTAGGTCTGAGCAACGAAGTGGTCCATACGGGGCTCGGACACCGCCTCAAGGTACGACTCCGCAGCGACAACTCGGGTCCGAAGGATGAGGGACCAAACCGCGGTCGGTGGGGACCGCTCTGGAGACCGAGATCCCACACACTAGAGCAGGAAGATGCGGATCGAACACCCGCGAAGCGACCGTAACGTAAGAAGAGACGGCTGCCTTTATGGCGCAAAAGCCCGCAAATAGCGGGCTTTTGAACAGCGGGGGACCGAGGAGTCGAACCTCGCGTTGCGGTTTTGGAGACCACCGTGTTACCGATACACCAGTCCCCCGGGGCAACGGATTGTAGGTGCTCTCGCGACCCGGTCGTAGGCGCAGTCGAGCAGCCGAACGCGGGCCTCCGGTCGGCCGGCCCGGCGCCTCACCTTCCCCCAGACCCCGACCCCGGGTATCCTCCACCGATTCCATTTGCCGGTAGCAGTCTCGGGGGATCGCCAAGGATGGTGTCGAGATCGATGCGTTTGCAGCTCCGGGCCATGGCCCTTGCCCTGTTCGCCCTGCTGGCGATCGCGCCTGCGCACGCCCTGGCCTCGGAAACGGCGACGGAACTGACGAACTCCGGCAACGACCTGCGCGACGGCTGGTACCCGGAAGAATCGGCCCTGAACGAACAGCTGCTCAGCAGCGGCACGTTCGGGCAGGAGTGGTCGAGCAGCGTCGAAGGCCAGGTCTACGGGCAGCCGCTGCTGGACGAAGGGACGCTGTTCGTGGCCACGGAGGCCAACTGGGTCTACGGCCTGAACCCGGCCACGGGGGCCAAGCTGTGGCAGCTGAAGCTCTCGGGCACGCCCTGGAGCTCCTCGGAAATCGGCTGCGCGGACCTGGCGCCGACGGTCGGCGTCACGGCCACGCCCGTCATCGACCCGAGCACGGGGATCGCCTACATCACCGACAAGAGCTACGTCTCGGGCAGCTCCGGCGCCGTCCGCTGGCAGATGGACGCGATCGAAGTCAAGACGGGCAAACAGGTCCCCGGCTTTCCCGTGACCCTCTCAGGCGATGCCCAGAACGCGCCCAACCAGACCTTCGAAGCCCGTGACGAGTTGCAGCGACCAGGGCTGCTGCTGCTGGAAGGCGTCGTCTACGCGGCCTTCGGCTCGGACTGCGACCACACGCCCTATCAGGGCTGGGTTTTCGGGGTCTCCACGAGCGGACAGGTCAAGGCCAAGTGGGCCTCTGAGGGCCAGGAACATGGAGAAGAAGGAGAAGGGGCCGGCATCTGGCAGTCCGGGGCCGGCCTGACATCCGACGGCCCGCACACGATCCTGCTGGCGACCGGCAACGGCGACATCCCGGCGCCTCCGATCCTGGGCTCCAAGCCGCCCGTCGACCTGGGCGAGGCGATCGTCCGGCTGAACGTCAGGGAAAGCGGCGAACTCCAGGCTGTCGACTTCTTCGCCCCCTACGACGCCCAGTCCCTGAACACGTGGGACGCGGACTTCGGCTCCGGCGGCGTCACGGGCCTGCCCGGGCCGCCCTACTTCGGCACGGCCACCACCCCCAAGCTGGCTGTCGCCGTCGGCAAGGACGGCTACGTCTACCTGCTCAACCGCGAAGACCTCGGCGGATACGGGGAGGGCCCTGCAGGCGAAGACGACGTCGTCCAGCGCCTGGGCCCCTACGGCGGCGTCTGGTCGCGGCCCGGCGTCTGGCCGGGGGAAGGCGGCTGGGTCTACATCCCGACTGCCTCCGGGGGGCATTCAGCCGGAGGCTCCTCGGGCAACCTCGACGTCTACAAGTACGGCCTGTCGGGCAAGGGCGAACCGGCCCTGTCGCTGACAGCCACCTCCTCTGAAGCCTTCGGCTTCTCCTCCAGCGCCCCTGTCATCACCTCCAACGGCACCCAGCGGGGCTCGGCCCTGGTCTGGATGGTCTGGTCGCCCAACGGCTCCGGTGCCGGCGCCCAGCTGCGGGCATATGCGCCCGTCCCCGTCGGCGGGCAGCCCGTGCTTCTGTGGAGCGCCCCCGTCGGCACCTCATCCAAGTTCGCTCTGCCCGGCGTCGGCCTGGGACGACTCTACGTCGGCACCCGCGACGGCCACGTCATCGGC
The DNA here is from genome assembly GCA_963697795.1 of uncultured Solirubrobacteraceae bacterium. GTDB lineage: Bacteria > Actinomycetota > Thermoleophilia > Solirubrobacterales > Solirubrobacteraceae > Palsa-744. The sequence goes on from OY969097.1 coordinate 811,082, forward strand.
TTCGGCTCTCCCGTGACGCCTGTCCTGCGCGGCTCGGGACTCGAATTCCCGACCACGATCGTCGGCGAGTCATCGGAGGGCACGCTCACCCTGACGGCGACAGAACCCCTGACGATCGACGAACTGGTCAGCAGCTCCTCGCAGTTCGAACGGGGCGAACCCTCGGTTCCGCTGCCGGCCAAGCTCGAAGCCGGCAAGTCGATCCAGGTGCCAGTCACCTTCAGCCCCACGGCGACGGGGCCGCAGGCCGCCACCCTGCGCGCCACCACCAGCTCCGGCAAGTCCGTCAGCTTCTCCCTGTCCGGTGAAGGGCAGGCGTCTCAGGCCAAGCTGGAAGCCAACCCGACGATCGTCACGCTCGGCGGCACCGCCGTCGGCGAAACCCTCTCCGGCACCGCCCACTTCAGCAACGTCGGCGCAGGCTCCCTGAAGATCCTCTCCGTCAAGGACCCAGAACCGCCCTTCTACGCGGAACCCGTGACGGTCACCGAACTGGGGGCAGGCGGCGAACTGTCCGTGCCCGTCTCCTTCAAACCGTCCGCAGTCGGCAGCTTCGAAGGCGCCGTCACGCTGGAAACGACGGCCGGCAGTGCAACCGTGCACATGACAGGCACGGCAGCCCTGCCGCCCCACCTCTCCCTCTCCACCGAAGCCGTCAGCTACGGCGAAGTCTCCGTCGGCCAGGAAGCCGTCAAGACTTTCACGATCTCCAACACGGGAGAACTGCCGCTCGAGATAACGATCTCCAAGCCTCCCGTCGCAAGCGAGTTCCACGCCTCCAGCGAACTCGACGAGGGCACGGAAATCCAGCCCGGCGAAACCCTCACCGAGACGGTCACCTTCAAGCCGACCGCAGCAGGTGCGGCCTCCGACGACTGGCGCATCGCCGGCAAGGACGGCACCGGCGTCCATGAAGTCCACTTCACGGGGACCGGCACCGCCAAGCCCGCGGAAGGCAAGCTCGAAGCCGGCCCCGCCGTCGGACTCGGCACGACGCCCGTCGGTCACACCCTCTCCGCCACCGCCATCTTCAAGAACGTCGGCGCCGGCTCCCTGCAGGTGTCCTCGCTGGAAGCCCCGCAACCGCCTTTCGGCGCCGAACAGGTCAAGGCCGGCCCGGTCGGGCCTGGAGGCAAGCTCGAAGTGCCCGTCACCTTCACGCCGACGGTCGCCGGCGAATTCGAAGGCGCCGTCACGCTGCACACGAGCGTGGGCAGCGCGACCGTGCACCTGACTGCTACCGCCACCTCCGAACCGGCCAGCCGCACCGGCGGCCCCGAACAGCCCGTGATCACGCTGATCTCCAATGCCCCCGGCACAGGCGTGCTCGGCTTCGACACGGCCACACAACCGGCCCACGCCAAGCCGGCGCCCGCCGTGACCCTGCTCGCGAGCGCGCTCACCGCAGGCCAGACAGGCCAGGTGACTCTGCGGATCTCCTGCCCCCCCGTCGTCGGCTCCTGCAGCGGCTCCCTGACCCTGCGAACGCTCTGGGAGGTCCTCCTCAGAGGCGAGACCCATCCGGCCATCCTGACGCTCGCCGCATCGCGCTTCTTGCTGCCCGAAGGCCGCCGGGAGTCGCTGCATCTGCACCTCTCCAGAGCCGGACGGGCGCTGGTCGGCCACGAGCGGCTGCTGCATGTGCGAGCCGTCGTCCTGGCCCGCGACCCGGCCGGCACCAGCTACTCGGCGCACCTGCTCGCGACGATCGCAGCAGTGCACTGAGGCAGGCACCTCCAAACCCTGCAAACGGCGCTTAGCCGCACACGAGAGGCTCAAGCAGCGCAACGGGCCTGCCGACAGGTCCTTAGGTCCCAGACCTACTCGTGACAATGCGCACTTTCTTTGGGCAGACGTCGGGTACGCCCCAGACACAGGGACGGCCGGCGCACGTCCGCTCTCGTCTGCGCAGGCGCCTGCGGGCAGTGATCGCAGGTTCGGCTGGGAGGGGCGGCGAGGAGGCCGGATTCCTGCTGGTGGAGGTGATGATCAGCGCCATGATGGTCGCGCTGATCGTGATCGCGACGTTCAACGGCTTCGCCGTCGCCAACAGAGCCAGCAGCGACGCCCGCCAGCGCGACCAGGCGGCGCTGGTGGCCGCCCAGGCGCTTGAGCAGCTGCGCAGCGAGCCGGCGACGGCGCTTGACGAACTGGTCCAGCACTCCCATACGTACACGAGCACCGTCAGCGGGACCGAATACAAAATCGTCCAGGAAGCCAAGCCGCTGGGCTCCTCCGGCACGACGGGCTGCAGCGTCAGCGAAACGAAAGCCAACACAGGCGCCAACTTCCTGGTGATCGCCACGATCACGTGGCCCGTGCAGGAACGCTCCAAACGGCCGGGGATCACGCAGTCGGCCGTCATCACCCCGCCGACGGGGTCGAGCATCGAGGTCGACGTCGTCAACGGCACCGGCGGGCCTGTCTCGGGGGTCACGGCGCGGGCCACCTTCGTCCCTGTGGAATCCGGCAGCTACAACACCGTCGAAGCGACGACCGGCAGCGAAGGCTGCGTCGTGCTGAGCGGCATCCAGGCCACCACGGCGAACGTCGAAATCCTGGAAAAGACGGGCTACGTGACACCCAGCGGGGCGCTCAAGCCCGCCGTCAAGGAACTGACGATCGCGCCGAACCTGACGACCCACTACGAAGTCCAGTTCGCCGAAGCCGGCCGCATCGCCGCCCGCTACACCTACAAAGGCGAAACGACCTGGGACGGCAAAGCGGTCAAGAGCGACACCTTCGTGGCCTCCAACCCCGGCAAGATGAAAGTCTCGCCCGAATACGAGATCGGCAGCACCGCCTTCGCGAGCTGCGAAGGGGGCGAAGAACAGTCCAAGGCCACGACCGGTCTCTACAAGGAAGTCGCCGAAACGGCCGCCTGCAGCAAATACCCCCACGGCGACATGTTCCCCTTCACGACGCCTTGGGTCGTCTATCCGGGCGACTGCAAATCCAACAAAAGCACCGAAAGCGAAAGCTCGGCATCGGTCAAAAGCGGGACCACCACGACCGTCAACGTGCCCCTCGGCTACACGGACCTGAGCCTCTACAACGGCACCTACGGCAAAACCTCGACCAACGCCGAAGCTCTCGGCCCAGTCAAGATCACCAACGGCGAATGTGCCTCCGCGCCGACGCCGAACAACTCGTGGGGCTTCACCTACGTCCACGAACAGACCGGCAAGACGCTGACCAAAGAAACCTACGCCGGCGAAGGCCGCCTGGAAAACCCCTTCCAGCCCTTCGGCGCCTTCACCCTCTGCCTCGTCGACGCGACGACCAAAAAGACCTACACGACGACCTTCACGAACAGCAAAGCGGCGACGGCCTCGACGCCGACCATCTACCTGGGGCAGAAGACGCCTGCGGAACAGGAAGCGGCGCTGGAACCCTACAAGGGCAAAATCGAAACGCTCCAGAGCGCACAGGCCAGCGAAGAAACGGCCAAGAACACGCGCGAATCGACGGAAGCAAGCGAACGCGCTAAATGGGAATACGAAGAAACACATGGCTTTCCGCGCCTGAAAAACAGCGAACGCAAAGCCAAAGAATCCACGCAGACCAAAGAACGCGAAAAAGCAGAAACGACCGAAGCCACGAACAAAACCAAACGCGAATCGGAAATCAAAAGCTACGAAACCAGCGAGAAACCGGCCAAAGAAGCCGCCACGGAAGAAAACAAGAGCGGCGTGACCGTGAAGGCGGAAACCGAATGCCACTGATCCGCTCGCTCGCCCGGCGCCTCGCCCGCGACCAGCGGGGCTTCACGCTGATCGAAACGCTGATGGCCATGATCACCGGCATCGTCGTCACGGGTGCCCTCTTCGCGATCCTCGAATCGACGGTCCGCCAGACGGCCCGCCTCTCGCAGGTGGCACAGGCCACTCAGGGCGGCACCACGGCCATGACCCACATCGTCGACGAGCTCCACTCGGCCTGCCTGTCGACCAACTTCGCCCCGGTCCAGGCCGGCAGCACGCCCACGAAGCTGATCTTCCAGAACGGCTACTTCCCCGAAAAAGTCAAAGAACCGAGCAAAGAACCCGAATACTCCTTCGTCCGTCAGGACGCTATCGAATACAACTCGAGCAAAGGCCGCCTGACCGACACCACGACGAAGGCCAGCGGCGAAATCGAAAACGGCGTATACCCGGCCAAAGGCAGCACCAGCGAAACGGTGCTCGCGGAAAAGGTCGCCGAAGCCGAAGTCAACGGCGAAAAAGCGCCGTTCTTCCGCTACTTCAAGTATGCGGAAAGCGCCACGACCTCTACCACTCAGGCCGCCTCGGCGCTGGAACCTGTCACACCGGAATCCAGCGGCCTCACGAGCACCCAGGCCAAATCGATCGCTGCCGTCACCGTGTCCTTCTCGGCCTCCCCGCCGGGCAAAAAGGAAGTACGTCTGTCCTCGGCCGCCGAAACCGGCCTGCCCAGCCAGCTGAGTGCCCAGGTGATCTTCTCGATGGGCTCTCCCAACTCCGAATCCAAGATCTCGGCGGAACCATGCGAATGAGCCACAGCATCTACAGGGCCGCCCGCGCCGAGCGGGGCTTCACGATGATCGTGACGATCGGCGTCATGTTCGTGACCAGCCTGCTGCTCGTCGCGGCCTTCACGATCGCCAACGGGGACATCGTCCAGTCTCGCGATAGCACAACCCAAAAACAGGCCTACTACGCCGCGCTTGCAGGCCTGCAGCAGTACGAGTACAAGCTCCAGTCGAACCCCGACTACTGGGAGAGCTGCGGCCACTTCGAAGGAACCGCGACGGGCAAAAACGCCGAAGGCAAGGTCTACGGCGAAGCCAGCGAGCACTACGCCGTCACGCCGCTGGTCGCCGAAAGCGCCCCCGGCGGCACCAAGGAATGCAGCACCGAAAGTCCCTTCACGACGATGATCCAGTCGACCGGGAACTACGCCAACACGTTCCGCATCAAGTCCGTCGGGGAAGTCAAAGCCACCAGCGGCCATGCCTCCACGCGCACCCTGATCGCCACCTTCGGGGTCACGAACTTCCTGGACTTTGTCTACTACACCAACTTCGAGACGCTCGACCCGAAGCTGTACGGCTCCAACGAAGCCTCCACGGCCGCCGCGTGCGAAGGCAAGTACTACGAAACCTGGTCGAAAGAAAAAAAGTCCTGTCAGGCGATCGAATTCACCAGCGGTGACAAAGTCGACGGGCCCATGCACACGAACGACACGGCTCTCGTCGGCGGCTCCGCCACGTTCGGGCGCTCCGGGCACGAACCGAAGGACATCGTGGAAATGTACCGAGGCACCTACGGCGCGGCGGCGGGCTGCAAAAGCAGCGCCACCTACTACACCGCGACGAAATGCTACGTCGAAAAAGGACAGCAGGGCGCCGAAGAACTGCTGCCGCCTCCCAACGACACGAGCCTGGCCTCCTACGTGGAATCCGAAAACGAGTACGTCGGCACTGTGCACCTCGAACTCAAAGGCAGCGAAATCGGGGTCACCTACCACAACTCCAAAGGCGAAACGCTCAGCAAGACGGTCAAATGGCCCGCCAACGGACTGCTCTACGTCAAGAACAGCGAAGTCAGCGAAGCCGAATCGCATTCCTGCCCCTACGAATACGAAGCGACCAACGCCGACAACTCCGAAGAGGAAAAAGAAGAGACCTACTGCGGCAACGTCTACGTCAGCGGCAACTACGAAAAACCGCTCACGATCGCGGGCGCCGACGACATCATCGTCAACGGAAACATCTACCCGACGGGCCTCAAACTGGCCGGCTCGGGCGAAGCCGCCACGAAGCCCACGGGCACGGCCGTCCTGGGCCTGATCGCCGGAGAATACGTCCGCGTCTACCACCCCTGCTCGGGCAGCAACGGCAAAGCCTCGCTCAACGGCCCCTGGATCTACGCCGGCATCCTCGCCACCGAGCACTCCTGGATCGTCGACAACTACAACTGCGGCGAACCGCTGGGCGACCTCAACATCTACGGCGCCATCGGCCAGGACTACCGCGGCATCGTCGGCCAGGGCTCGAACGGCAAAACCACCCACGGCTACATCAAGAACTACCAGTACGACGAACGCCTGGCGACGGACGAGCCGCCCTACTTCCTGGCCCCCCTGAAGGCAGGCTGGAAAGTCATCCGCATGACGGCGCCGAGCGCCGGCTGACGCGCGTCAGCGCTTGTGACTGCTCGAGCGGCGAGAGCCCGACCGCTTCGGCGCGGCCGGCGTGATCGTCACGAGCACGGCCGAGCTCGGCGCCATCGACAGCGACATGTACCCGCCCCGCACCGACGCGGCCGGTAGTCGTCGCGGTTCGGGCCACGATCCGCTTGCCGGCACACGCCGCTCGCCGAGCGTGATGCCGGCAGTCGCCTGCTGACCGGGGCCGGCCAGACTCAGGACCTGCGCCCGGCGGGGGCCCGGGCCGACACCGACGCTCAGATCCAGTGGCTGGAAGCCGGACGGTTCGTAGTCGCAGACGAGCAGCTTCACCGTACGGTGGGGTCCCAGCAGGGCAAGCGCCTGGACGTTCGGTTCGCCCTGACCGGAGAGCGTCGTCGGCAGCGGGCGGTAGCCGACCAGGGAGCGCGCCATCAGCAGGGCGTAGAAGGACGGCTCCGCCGTCAGCCTGCCGGCCGCGGCCGCGGCTGGGGTCGCGGCGCAAACGGGTGTGTAGCCGCCGCAGTTGTTCGGGTTGCCCTCCAGGTTGATGCCGGCCGCCCCGTCGGCCATCGCCTGGGTGATGTAGCCGGCCGCCCACAGGGCCGAGGCGAACGTGTTGCTGATGCCGGACACGCCTCCGCAGGAGACCGTGCCCGCCTCGTCGATCCGCAGCGGTATGCCCGTCAGGCGCGACACGGCCATGTACGTTTCCAGCGACTTCTGCTCCCGGCCCCGCATGGCCGGGCTGAGCAGTGTTTCGATCGACGGCGAGCTTGCGCACCCGAGCGGATAGTGGTGGCCCGTCAGCAGTACCGGCGCCTGGGCCAGCCCCTCCGCATAGCCCCATTCCATGAAGGAGCCCGACCCCGTGCTGTCGGGTCCCGCGATCGGCACGCCGGGGCTGCGAGCAGCGATGGCTTCCCTGTAGTCGCTGACCTCTTCCTCGTATTCCTGGGGCAGCCACGGCGGCGAGCGGAAGCCGTGGTTGGCATACGCTTCCGGCTCGTTGCCGATCTCGACAGCCTGCAGGTAGGGGCCCAGCGCCCTGCGGGCCGCCGCCACCTCAGCAGCGGCAGCCTGAGGTTCGTAGTGGGCCAGGCCCACCGTCAGCAGCACGCGCCAGCCGCTGCGGCGAGCCAGACGCCCGATGGCACGCAGCTGCGCCGGTCCGATCGTGCTGCTGGCCCAAGCGGGCGGCGGTCCGCCTTCGCTCCAGGCGACGTTCTCGTCGGAGGTGATGCCGCCGAAGCGCAGCACCCCCGGCCCCAGCGAGCGCAGCAGCGTCACGAGGTTGCCCCGGTCCGCGTAGCCCCCCAGCTGGGTCAAGGCCGCCGCCTCGAAGGACAGGCCCAGGAACCGGGCCGGCACGGCCGGGCCCGGCGCCTGGGCGTTGAAGGCGATCGTCAGCGGCAGGCCGCCCGCCGACACAGCTGCTCCCCTCGCATTCGCCGGCGGCGCGGCGGCGCCCGACCAGGCCAGCAGCAGTGACAGCAGCACGAGGCGACCGAGGGCCCGCAGGCACGTCCTTGTCAGCTCTACGTACATCACTGTCCCTGGTGGGCGCCCGACCGAGGGCGCGAGCAGCCAGTCTGCCAACGTCGGCCGGCAGGTGCGCCGCTCGGACTCCTGCTCACCCGTCCGGGCGCCCGACGACGCTCCATGCGGGCGGAGGGAGTCGAACCCCCATGAGCTTGCGCCCACCGGCTCCTAAGGCCGGCGTGTCTACCAGTTCCACCACGCCCGCGCGACCGACCGGACGACGCCGGCGCGACCGCCCGGGAGCCTACCCGTGCCGCCGCAACGGGAATCTCACCCTCGCCCGACCCTGCCACGGATGCCGCTCGAACGGGTAAGGTCAGCGGGAGATGTCCTCCCAATCGGAGCAGCCGTCCGTCACGGTCACGCACCCCAATCGGGACAAGCCGGTCGTGCAGGCGACCCGCGCCACCGTCGTGCTGCTGCTGCTGGCCGGCGCAGCACTCGTCCTGATCGTGACGATCGGCGGCTGGAGCGCCCTGGCGGGCATGGTCCCCGTCCAGATCGGCTACGTCCTCGTCTACCTGACGCTGGCCTTCTATGCCGCCCGCTGGAACAGGGGCGTGCTGCCCGTCGCCGCCGCCCTGGCCGTGCTGCTGGCGATCTTCGCGCTCGTCGCCGGTCCAGGCTGGTTCGACCGCAACAAGACCGGCTTCGCCCAGCCCGCCCTCAACGCAGGCCTGCTCGGCGTTCTGACGCTGCTGATCGTACCCGTGCAGATGCTGCTCGTCGCCTTCGCCATGCGTGGCTTCAAACAGGGTTGGAACGTGGAGCTCGAGCGCCGCGAGCCGGCGCCGATCGGCTCCGCCCCGCCCCACCCCGCCTGAGCCGACGGGTATCCTCGCCTTCACAGGAAGGCACGCGGCGGTGGCGGAACGGTAGACGCGGGGCCCTCAAAAGGCCCTGTCCGCAAGGGCGTGTGGGTTCGAATCCCACCCGCCGCATCCGGCCTGGCAGATGCCCTGCGATGTGAACACAATGTGTCCACAGAGCGGCACAATTCCAACTTTCGGTGTGCTAGCTTCACGGGCAAGGTCGATCGGCCCGTCCGATCGGTCCATCTGCGGAACGCACCGGGGGCTGGGTTGTCAGAGGACGAAACGGCAGGCACCGTCCGCCCGATCGGATCGGCTATCAGCCGCAGGTCGTCGAACCCGTCGGCACTGACGCCCTCGCGCCACCTCGCCTTGGCGCCTCCCGGACCGCTGCAGTCCCTCAACGCGCAAGCCCAAAGGAGACGTCCATGAGCACCAACCAGGTAGGCATATCGCTGCCGTCGGACTTCAGGTTCGACGAGGTTCCCCCCGGCCCCAGGACCACCGGCACGGTCTCGACGCCGCCCTTGGGCGTGCTCGCCTCCTTCACGGGCACCTGGCAGGGGAGCGGCTTCAACACGATCTTCCGCCCCGACAACCCGATCAGCGCCAGCGCCGAGAAACTGCCCCACCCGCTGCCGGCGATCGACAACCTGCTGGAGCTCAACCTGACATCAGAGGAACTGGCCTTCTCACCGGCCCTGGGCAACGTCCCCAACCGCGGCGAGATCCAGGAAGACGTCTTCATCAACGGCGTGCCCTACGTGCAGTCGGTCAAAGACGTCACGAGCGGAGCCCCGGTGGCGATCCATCTCGAGCCGGGACTGTGGATGGCCGTGCCGGCAACCAAGCAGCCCGCCGAGGGCGAAACGCTCGTGCGCATGGCCTCGATCCCTCACGGGACGACGATCTGCGCCCAGGGCAGCTCGCAGTTCTTCGGCGGCGCCCCTGTCATCGCCCCCGCCGAAATCACACCGTTCGTCGCAGGCGACCCGGCCCAGAAGATCCACTTCCCCAGCCAGGAAGCGGCCAACGGCCTCACCCAGCGCATCCCCCAGGACCTGACGCCCTTCATCGCAGCCGGCACGATCACCCAGGAAATACTCAACGACCCGAACTCCGTGCTGCGCAAACACAACAGCGGCCAGACGATCCTGGACACCTGGACGATCTCCATCAGCACGGCACCGGCAGCGCCGCTGTTCGGAGGGGGAACCGACAACATCGCCTTCCTGCTCGGTCATGCGGCCGCGCTGACGAACCCCAACGCAGCGGGCCAGAACGCCCAGTCGGTGCAACTGAGCGCGACCTTCTGGCTCGAGACGGTCGAGCACATCGTCGAGGTCCCGCCCTTCAGACCGGGACAGCCCCCGCTCAAGCTGAAACCGCAGGGCGTGGAGCCGGGCGCGCCGGCGCCGACCTTCCTCGTGCGCCCGCCGATGGAGGTGATCGAGCCCTTCCCGATCCCGGTCATCGCACCCCAGTTGCAGTACTCCCAGACGGTGCTGCTCAACTTCAACGGCCTGAGCTGGCCGCACGTGTCGGTCGCCACGCTGGCGCCCTCGGCCGCGCAGCCGGTTCCACCATCGGTCTGGGAGGCGCACAAAGAGCGCCTCGTGGCGCCTGCCGTTTAGAACCTCTTTCAAGATGAGGGTGCGACCGGGGCGTTCGTGGACCAAGCCGGGCGCCGCGGGCCGGTGAAGCCCGTGCTGGTGGCACGGGCAAGACGGCACGTGGCGATCCGGCGCCGTGTACACGGGCCGCATCCGGGCGTGCCAGTCATTTTGAAAGCGGTTCTAAGCCCACGATCTCGGCCAGCACCCCGGCCAGCCCCGGCCTCGCCACGAGGATCCCCCAGGGCAGGCCGGGCCGCTCGGTCAGCTCCCGTGCCTCCAGGCCGGCCCGTTCGCAGATCAGCTGACCCGCGGCGATGTCCCACGCCTTGACGGTCCGCTCGAAGTAGGCGTCGTAACGGCCGGCAGCCGTCCAGGCGAGGTCGAGCGCCGCGCTGCCGAAGCGTCGAACGTCGCGCACCCTGGAGACGAGGCCGGCCAGCACCTCCCCCTGGGCCTCCCGCACGCGAGCGTCGTAGGAGAGCCCCGTCGCGACCATCGCGCCGGCGAGCCCGGCCGCGTCCCCCCCGCCCTCCCCAGCATCGTGCGGATCGACGGCTCGCCCGCTCAGGACCGAGTTCCCCCCGGCGCTCCGCAGCAGCGCCGGCCCCCCGCGGGTGGCCGTGAAGAGCTCTTCCCTGTTGGGGTCGTAGACGGCCCCCGCGACCGTCCCCTTCGCGTCGGCGACGGCGACGCTGACCGACCACTGGGGGATCCCGAACAGGAAGTTGACGGTGCCGTCGAGGGGGTCGACGATCCAGCGCAGCCCACTCGTCCCCTGCTCGTCCTGCCCCTCCTCCTCGCCCAGGAAGCCGTCGTCGGGCCGGTGCTTCGCCAGTAGACCCCTGATCGCCCGCTGGGAGGCGAGGTCGGCCTCGCTGACGAGGTCCGTGGGTGTGCTCTTGCTGGCAACGTCGACCTCGACCCCCCGTGCCGCCCGCTGCGCCAGCAACCCGCCACCCAGACGGGCAGCCTCGATCGCGACCTCGAGCAGCGTCTCCTCGGCGGCTTCGGCGGCGCTCACGCGAAGCCGGCCGGACGCTCCTGCGCCCACGGCCGCTCGGCCTCGATCTGCCCGGCCAGCGACAGCAGCGTCGTCTCCTGGCCCGGGCGCCCGACGATCTGCACGGCGGTCGGCAGCCCCTCCTGGGAGAGACCTGCCGGCACCGACGCCGCAGGCTGCCCCGTCACGTTCCAGACCCCGTTGAAGGGCACCCACCCGGCGACGGCGTTGAGCGTCCAGACGGCGCCCCGCCCCTGCAGCTTCCCGATCGGGGGCGGCGGCGAGGCCACAGCCGGGGTGATCAGCACGTCGTGGTCGGCGAGGACCCGGTTGAGCCTGTCTGCCAGCGTCTGCTCGCCCGCCATCGAGCGTTCCAGCAGCCCGTCGGGGATCAGGCCACCGAGCCTCGCGAAGGAGCGTGTCCGCCTTTCCATGTGCTCGGGGTGGGCGAGGGAGGCAGCGTCGTCGTGTGCGCCCCGCAGGTAGCGGACCAGCACCGCCGGGATCGAGTCCAGGCCGTAGTCGGGGTCCCGCTCGTCGACCTCGTGGCCGAGGGACCGCAGCAGCGCCAGCGTGTCCTCGTATGCCCGCTCGGAGCTCGGGTGCAGCTTGCCAAGGACGCCCGGGGGCAGCTTGCGCGAGCAGGCTATCCGCAGCCTGCCGGGGGTCTGGGCGGCTGCCGCCGAGAAGGACGTCGAGGGCGGCTCGGCGCTGTCCAGGTCGACTGCAGTCGTGCCGGAGGCGACGTCGTGGAAGAGGGCCGTGTCGGCGACGGAGCGGGTCAGCACCCCGTTGACGGACAGGCCGTGCCAGGCCCGCGGGCGGGGCGCCAGCGAGACGCGGCCGCGCTGGGGCTTCAGGCCGAAAAGGCCGCACCAGGCCGCCGGGATGCGGATCGAGCCGGCCCCGTCGGAGCCCAGGGCCGCACCGACAAGGCCTGCCGCAACTGCTGCGCCGCTGCCACCGGAGGAGCCGCCCGGCGCCCGCTGCACGTCCCAGGGGTTGCGTGTCGCGCCGAACGTGGCCGTCTCCGTGAAGGGCCACAGGCACAGCTCGGGGACGTTCGTCTTGCCGATGATGACGGCGCCCGCCTCGCGCAGGCGGCGCACGACCTCCGCGTCCGCGCTCTTGGCACCCTCCGTCGCGTTCGTGCCGAAGCACGTCATCTCGCCGGCCACGTCGATGTCGTCCTTGACGGCGATCGGCACGCCCAGCAGCGGCCTCGCGTCTCCCGCCGCCCGGCGCCGGTCTGCCTGGTCGGCTTCCAGCAGGGCTTTCTCGGCCAGCACGACCCGGAAGGCGTTCAGCCGGCCGTCGTAGCGCTCGATCCTCTGCAGGTAGGCGCTCAGGAGCTCCCGCGAGGAGATCTCCCCGCCCGCGATCAGCTCCGCCTGGCGGGCAATCCCTGCATATGCGAGGTCGGCTCCCTGCATCCAGGCAACACCCTAGATGATTGATTCCACGGCGTTTGCTTTGGAACGGGCGGGTTTTTGGGCAGCAGGGTCGAAGTCGGCGGTGCTCTGAACACACCGTCGACCAAGGGGGCCTCGATGGACGCCGACCTCGACCTGCTGCTCACTGCCGTTTATGTCACGGCTGACGATCTCCTGCCCGCGAGGCCGGGGAACGCCAAGCGAAGCGTCACAGACGCGGAGGTCGTCACGCTCTGCGTCGCCCAAGCAATCATGGGAATCCCCTCTGACCGGCGGTTCCTGGCTGTCGCTTCCAAGCATTTGCGTCACTTGTTCCCGAGGATCCCCGGGCAGGCCGGCTACTACAAGCGCCGCCGGCGCCTGACGGACACGCTGGAGTGGCTGATGGGCGTGTTCGCGAGCCAGAGCCCCGGAATCGAAGACGATCTGCTGCTCATCGACTCCACGCCGGTGGAGTGCGCCCGAAGCCGCGAGACAGTCAAGCGCTCCCAGCTCGCCGACGCCGCCGACTACGGGTACTGCGCCAGCCACAGCCGGTTCTTCTGGGGCTTCCGGCTGCACGCCTTGTGTTCCCCAGACGGCACACCAAGGGCGATCGCTCTGACCAGCCCCAAGCTCGACGAGCGCGAAGTCGCGCTGAAACTGCTCGCCCGAGCAAAACGGCGAGGCCCGGTGACCGTGATCGGCGATAAGGGCTATACCGGCAAAGATTTCGCGCAAGCGGCGAGCGACCTGCAGGCCACGATCATCCGACCGCGCCGCAAAGACGAGCCCGGCCAAGGGCCACACCTCGCGCCGATCCGCCAAAGAATCGAGAGCATCTTCTGGACCTGCAAGGACATCCTCACCCTCGAGCGCCACGGCGCCAGAACCCTCCCCGGCCTCAGAGAGCGCATCCTGCAACGCCTCCTGACCCTCACCGCCGCGATCACCCTCAACCACCAACTCGGCCGACCAAGCCGCGCACTCGTCAACTACTGCGCCTGACCCCGTGGAATCAACCATCTAGACGGGCGTGACGGGGTTGCGCTTGGCCGGCCAGTCCCGTCGCCTGCCCGACGCCTGGGCGAAGCGGCGGATCAGCTCCTCCCGCAGCAGCGCCGGCTCGATGACGGCGTCTATGACCATCTCCGAGGCCAGGTGCAGGATGTCGATGTCGGCCCCGTACTCGACCCGCAGCCGCTCCGTCTCGGCCGCCCGCTCGCCCTCGTCCGCGATCGCCTGCAGCTGGTTGTAGTAGACGGCGTTGATTGCCGCCTGCGGGCCCATCACGGCGATCGAGGCGCTCGGCAGGGCGATGCAGCAGTCCGGGTCGAAGGCCGGTCCCGCCATCGCGTACAACCCGGCCCCGTAGGCCTTGCGCACGACGACCGAGATCTTCGGGACCGTCGCCTCGCTGACGGCGCTGATCATCTTGGCGCCGTGGCGGATGATCCCCTCCCGCTCGACCTGGGTGCCGATCATGAAGCCCGGCACGTCCGCCAGGAACAGCAGCGGCACGTTGAAGGCGTTGCAGTTCCAGATGAAACGGGCAGCCTTGTCTGCCGAGTCGGAGAACAGCACCCCGCCCTTGTGCTTGGGCTGGTTGGCCACGATCCCCACCACCCCGCCGTCCAGGCGTGCGTAGCCGACGACCAGCTCCTTGGCCCAGCGCGGGTGGATCTCCAGAAAGGACCCCTCGTCCAGGAGATCCCCGATCAGCTGCTTCATGTCGAAGGGCTTGTTCTCGTCGGCCGGGATCAGCTCGCCGATCTCCCGCGCGCCCGCGGCGGCCTGACCGGCGGGCTCGACGGGCGGCTCACCCCGCCAGTTGGAGGGCAGGTATGAGAGGTAGCGGCGGGCCACCTCCAGACCCTCCGCGTCGGTCTTGACGAGCTGGTGCCCGCAGCCGGAGACGCCCGTGTGCATGCGGGCCCCGCCCATCTCCTCCAGGGTCACCTTCTCGCCGATGACCATCTCGGCCATCCGCGGCGAGCCCAGGTACATGGAGGCGTTGCCCTCGCGCATGATCACGATGTCGCAGAAGGCCGGGATGTAGGCGCCGCCTGCGGCGCTGGGGCCGAACAGGACGCAGACCTGCGGCACCAGCCCCGACAGCTTGACCTGGTTGTGGAAGATCCGCCCCGCCCCCCGGCGGCCCGGGAACATCTGGACCTGCTCGGTGATGCGGGCCCCCGCCGAGTCGACCAGGTAGACCATCGGGATCTCCAGGGCCAGGGCCCGTTCCTGGATGCGCAGGATCTTCTCGACCGTCTTGGGTCCCCACGAGCCCGCCTTGACCGTCGGGTCGTTGGCCATCAGGGCGACAGGCCGCCCGTCGATGGCGCCGACGCCCGTGACGACCCCGTCTGCCCCCAGGCCGTCCTCCCGCCAGTTGGCCAGCAGCGCCTCCTCGGAGAAGGAGCCCTCGTCCAGGAGCGCCGCGACGCGCTCGCGAACGGGCAGCTTGCCCTGCTCGACCGCCTTGTCGCGATGGCGCTCGGGCCCGCCCGCCAGGGCGCGCCCCGTCGCGTCCTCCAGCGCGCTCATCGAGGCAGTTCCCTGTGGCGGGCGCGGTGGCGCTCCCGAGCCAGCCCGCGCTCGCGACGGCGGTTGAGGCTGGCTTCGACGCGCTCCGGATCCGGGTCGGGACCAAGCAGCCGCCAGGCGTTGCGCACGACCGGCAGCAGCGTCACGACGATCACCCAGGCGGGCCAGAAGCCGCCGCTCGCGCCCGAGGCGGCCCAGATCGCGACAGCCAGCCCGGACAGGCCGATCGCGCCGCCGCCCTCCTGCACCAGGCGCCTGCGCAGCCGCGCATGGCGGGCAGCCAGCTCTTTGTCGATCGTCGCCACGCCCATCGGCAGGTCCGCCCGCAGCTCGTCGAGCTGCGCCCGCGTGACGGCTGCGTAGGCGCGCGCGACCCGCTCCTCGAACTCCTCGGAGGTCAGGCGCCCGGCCATCATGTGCTCGCGCAACTCCCCCGCGACCAACTCGCGGTCGGCGTCTGCGACTCGGATGCCGGAGGAGTCGACCACGCCACCCGCGCCTCAGAAGGCAGGGTTCACCTGCGGGGCGTCGCCGGAGTAGTCGTAGAAGCCCATCCCCGACTTGCGCCCGTACCAGCCGGCGGCCAGCATCTTGCGCAGGATCGGCGGGCGGGCGAAGCGACGCTCCCGGAACTCGTCGAAGAGGACGTCGCAGATCGAGCCGAGCGTGTCCAGCCCGACGAAGTCGGCCAGCGTCAGGGGCCCCATCGGGTGACCCGCCCCCGCCTTCATGGCCTCGTCGATCTCGTCGACGGAGCCGACGGTCTCTTCGTAGGCCCGCATGGCGTCCAGCATGTAGGGGACCAGCAGGCGGTTGACGATGAAGCCTGCTTTGTCGCGGGTGGGGATGGCCAGCTTGCCCTCCGAGCGGGCGAACTCCAGGGCCGTCTGGAAGGTCTCCTCGCTGGTCGTGACTGCCCTGACGACCTCCACCAGCTTCATGACCTGGGCGGGGTTGAAGTAGTGCAGCCCCACGAACTGGCCCGGACGGCCGGTCGCCGCGGCCTGGTCGACGACGGACAGCGAGGAGGTGTTCGTGGCGAAGACGGCCTCGGGCTTGACGATCCCGTCCAGCTCCCGCCACATCTCGAGCTTCAGGGGCAGGCTCTCGGTGATGGCCTCGATGACCAGGTCGCAGCCGGCCAGATCGCCGTAGTCGACGGTGCCCGTGATGCGCCCCCGCACGGCGTCGGCGTCCTCCTGGCCGGTCCTCCCCTTCTCAACTGCTCTTGCCAGCTGCTTCTCGATCTTGCCGATGCCCTTGGCCAGGGTCGCCTCGTCGACCTCCCTGAGGACGACCGCATAGCCCGCTTCAGCCGCGACCTGGGCAATCCCGTGCCCCATCAGACCGGCTCCCAGCACTCCCACCTGCTTGATGTCCGCCATCGAACCTCCGTCGTCCTGTCCTCTTGTCAACCACGGAGACTATTACGGGCGATAGCCTCAGGGTGTGAGCGCCGAGGATCGAAGGGACTGCTACTTCCCGCCGGGGCGGTCGATGGCCAGACGAGTCCACGGCGAGCGGGCCGTCGGCCTCCTCTACGGCCAGCGGGCCCTGCTGATCGGCGCCCTGGAACCGCTGACCTACACGGGAACGATGCTCAGCACGAGCGCCGGGGACCATCCATTCGCCAGGCTTGCCCACACGGCCAAGGTCCAGGAGACGGTCTTCCTCGGCACCAGGGCGCAGGCCGACAGGGCACTGGCAGCCGTCCACCGCCTGCACGAGCGGGTCGAGGGAGAGCTGCCGCAGGCGGCCGGGCCCCACCCCGCCGGCAGCCCCTACTCGGCCTTCGACCCGGAGCTGATGCTGTGGACCCTGGCCGTCATCGCCGACTCCGGCAGGGCCCTCTACGAAACGATGGTGCGCCCCCTGACGGAGGCCGAGCGGGAGGCTCTCTGGCAGGACTACGTCCGCTTCGGGGAGCTGTTCGGCCTGCCCCGCAGCGCCGTCCCTGCCTCCCACCGGGAGTTCGGCGAGTGGTTCGAGGAGCGGCTGGCCTCCCCCGACCTGCATGCAACCCCCCACGCTCTGGAGATGGCGCCCGTGGTGGCCTTCGAGCAGCCCGTGCCGGTGGCGGCCCGCCCCCAGCTGGCGGTCCAGAACCACCTCATCGAGGGGACCCTGCCGCCACGGGTCAGGGAGATCTTCGGGATCGGCTGGAGCGCAGCCCACGAGCTGTCCTTCCAGGCCATGGCGGCGGCCCACAGGCGGGTCAGAGGTGCCGTGCCCCGGAGCGTGAGGCGAGGGCGCAACAGCCACGTCTTCAACGCCGTGGCGGCGCGGGAGCGAAGGCGCGGCGGCACGCCGACACCGACGCTGGGGACGGGATGAGCGCCGAGGACGTCTTCGACCTCTCCGCAGCGGGCCTGCGCGCCGAGGGCACGGATCTGCGCATCTCCCTGCAGGTGCTGGCCGCGAAGCTGGAGGGCGCCCTCCCCCACCAGACCCGCGTCGAGCGCTCGGGCGGCGGCCTGTTCGGCCGTGGCGAGAAGCAGGTTCGCTCCGTCCAGGTGACGCTGGGAGAGTGCTGCTACGCCCTTGGTCTGGACGGCGGCCGGCTGGCGGGCTCCCGCGAACGACGCGTCGGGGGCATCTCCATCAAGCGGGAGGCCCTGGCGCCGGACCAATGGGTGAGCGCCCTGACGGAGGACCTGCGCAGCGAGTCCGAGCAGAGTGAGGCGGCCGGGCAGGCACTCAGGGAGCTGCTGGGTTGAGTGGGCCAGGAGAGCAGACGACGGAGGACCAGGAGGCCGAGCGCTCGCTGCGCAAAGTCGAGCAGGGCGGCCTGCCGGTGGCGGCAGAACGGAGGCTGTCGGAGCTGCGGGAGGGCGGCAGGGGCGCCTTCACGTCGGACCTGTCGGTCAACGGCTTCGCGCTGTGCCACCGGCTGGGACTGACGCCCCTGTCGCAGGTCATGGGCAGCGCCATCTACCAGATCGGCTATCAGGGGCTGACATGGCCGATGATGATGGGCGGCTCGACGATCACCGAGATGGAGACCCTGTCTGAGGCCTGGAACGAGGTCCGTCGCCTGGCCTTCAACCGCCTGGAGCTGGAGGCGCGAACGCTCGGGGCCAATGCCGTCGTGGGAGTACAGGTCAAGGTCTCCAGGCTCGACGTGGGCGAAGGGTCGATCGAGTACGTCGTCTTCGGCACTGCCGTGCGCAGGGCCGACGCCCCCCAGAGCGATCAGGTCGTCCTGACGGACCTGTCGGTGGCCGACTACTCCAAGCTGCTGGCAGCCGGCATCGAGCCGGCCGGGATCGTCGCCGCCACGTCCGTCTTCTTCGCCACCTACGAAATCGGACTGCTCGGCGGAGGGATGCTGGGCAACGCCGTGAACACCCCCTACAACTACGAGCTCCGGGAGTTCACGGAAGCCTTCTACAGCGCCCGCGAGACGGTCATGGAGCGGCTTGGCCGGCAGGCGCGGCAGCTTGGCGCGAGTGGCGTCGTGGGCGTACGCATCAGCCACAGCGCCCAGATGCGGGACGTCAGCGGCGGCCCAGGCTTCGCCGGCGGCGGCGCGGCTCGCAAAGGCCTCGTCGCGACCTTCGACGCCATCGGCACGGCCATCCGCGAGACGGCCCCGCAGCGCCCCCAACCCCCCAAACCGTCGATCGACCTGTCGATCTGAGAGGAGAGCCCGATGAGCGATCAGCAGAGCTACGACCCGACGTCCCTGGAGGGCGTGCCGGAGGCGGGCAGGACACGCCTGCAGCAGAACAAGGCGGGCCTGTTCACCTCCGACCTGTCAGTCAACGAGTTCCTGCTGATCAAGGAGGCCGGTTTCCAGCCCATGGGCCTGGTCCTGGGCAGCTCGATCTACCACATCGGCATCCAGATGGCGGGATGGAAGAAAAGCCAGGAGCTGCAGGTGCTCTCCCAGGCCATGTACGAGGCCCGCCAGCTTGCCATGACGAGGATGGAGGAGGAGGCCGACCAGCTGGGAGCGGACGGCGTGGTGGGCGTGCGCCTGGACATAGGCCGCTACGAGTGGGGTCAGGACATGGCCGAGTTCATCGCCGTCGGCACGGCCGTCAAGCACAGCGAGGGCGTCCTCCACAGGGCACCCAACGGCCGCCCCTTCACGAGCGACCTGTCGGGCCAGGACTTCTGGACGCTGCTGCGGACGGGCCACCGCCCCGTCGGCATGGTCATGGGCAGCTGCGTCTACCACGTGGCCCACAGGGGCATGCTCCAGTCGATGGCCCAGACGGGCCGCAACGTCGAGCTGGCCAACTTCACCCAGGCCTTCTACGACGCCCGCGAGCTGGCCATGGAGCGGATGCAGTCCGAGGCCCAGCAGCTGCAGGCCGAGGGCATCGTCGGCGTCCAGCTGAAGGAGACCAGCCACGGCTGGGGCAGCCACACGATCGAGTTCTTCGCCGTGGGGACGGCGATCGTGCCCAGGGAGGGCGAGACGGAGGCCATCGAGCCGCCCACGCCTGTACTGGACCTCAGTTAGAGTCGCAGCAATGAGCATCGTCCTGACAGAGGACAGGGGACCCGTCCGGCACATCGTCCTGAACCGTCCGGAGAAGCGCAACGCGATGAACCAGGAGCTGCTGCTGGCGCTGGGGGCGACCCTGCGGGAGGCTGCAGCCGACACGTCCGTGCACTGCGTCGTGTTGCGGGGGGAGGGCAAGGTCTTCTCCGCCGGCGTGGACCTGGGCGAGCTGATGGCCTCCAGCGGCACGCCCGGGATGCTGCGCCCCTTCCGCCAGGTCTTCCTGGACTGCGCCAACCTTTGCGAAGAGATGGCCAAGCCGGTCGTCTGCCAGATCCACCACACCTGCGTCGGGGGCGCGCTTGAGGTCGCTCTCGGCTGCGATCTGCGTGTCGCCTCAAACGACTCGACCTTCGGCCTGCCGGAGGTCAAGTTCGGGATCATCCCCGACGTGGGGGGCTCGACCCGGCTGCCCGCGGTCGTCGGCCTGGGTCGGGCCAAGGAGCTGATCATGACGGCCCGCCTGATCGACGCCGCCGAGGCCGAGCGGATCGGCCTGGTCAACCGCGTCGTGGCGCCCGAGCGCCTGGAGGAGGCCACGGAGGAACTCGTCGCGGAGCTGCTGGCCAACTCGCATGTGGCTGTCGGTCGGGCCAAGCGGGTCATCGACGCCTCGGCAAGACCGGCGCTGGCGCAGACCCTGGAGATGGAGGTGGCCGTGCAGGAGTACTGCGTAGCTGCTGTCAGGGAGCAGGCCCGGGAGGCTCAGGAGCGGGAGGCCGTGGCGGGTTAGGGCGTGGCAGCGAGAGCGTGCCGCTCACTCAGCAGACAGCAACCCCGCGGCACGGGCGCGGATCGCGCTGGCGAAGGCCGTGAAACTCAGATCCGATGCCGGCTCATGGATGGGAGACGCGGGATCAGGAGAAGCAGTGAGGAAACACGCTGCGTCGTAAAGTCGCTCAAGGACGAGGCGACGGCAAAGGATCTCGTAGCGCTTCTTGTACGAGGCGTCGAGAAAAATGGGATCGACCTCGAAGAACGGTTGCTTGACACGAACAGGCTTGATCGAGCCCGGAGCCTCCTCGAGCAGAAACAAGTAACCCAACCACGGGCGGACGGTTCCAAACAGCCCTTCGCGATATGCCGTCCAGACATCGGTGGCGTTGCCTATCGCCTCCTCGGTGCGGTTGTTGTAGTTGTTCCCGAACGACGGGCCAACTTGGCTCTTGAACTCGATCGCCGCCGCGAGCGCGTCGCCGTGAACGACGACGAGGTCCCATTTCTTCTCAGGCCGGAAATAGCCGGGAAGCTCGACGGCCGCGCGACGGCTGATGCTTGACGGCGCAAACCCGGCATCAATGAAGATCGACTCCATCAACTCGGCCATGGCGTCCATGTGCGCGCCGCCGGTGACTGCTCCGCGGAGCCCGGCATCGACTCGACCGGACTCCCGCTGCTTGTGCGCCTGCCCCTCCCGGACTATCCAGTACTGGCGAACAGCAGCTTCAAAGACGCTTTGATCCATGCCTCTGTAGTTCGAGGCCCCGACAACAGCTCCTACCTCGGCAGCTCTTTCAGGCCATACGCATCAAGGGCTGCCGCCGTCGCACGTTCGACATCCCGAGCAGCAAAGGACCGCTCCAGCTCTCTAGCAGTGCTCTTCAGGATCAGGTCCAGTCGAGGAACACGAATCCTGCGAAGGTACTGAGCCTGAAACCGTAGATACCCGCCACGCATCTTCACCGCGTAGCATTCGATGAACATCTGCGCGACACCGGAAAGAAGCAACCCCCCGAGGACCTCGGGGTTCCACTGCTCGCTGGCAACCCAATAGAGGTTGTGGTGCGGGTACAGGCCACCCGGCTCAAGCACTGGGTGAATCTCCGCCTTGATATCGGGAATCAAGAGCTTTGGCTTGGACGTGAGCGAGTGGCTGACCCGATCGATCGTGCGATACCACTGCTGCGGTCGCCTGCCGGCGACGTTGCGCTTGTTGAGCACGGGAGCGTTTGCTTCGAAATAGCCGCGCAGCCGTGGATAGGTATCGAGAGGCACGAGCGCTCCAGTGTCACCATCCCAAGGATCAACGAGATAGTGGTCAGACCAACGTAGATACCCGCTCAACGTGTCACGTGCCATCGCCAGTGGCAGGAGTCGATCCTCCTCGACGAGCGTCGGGTCTGTCACTACGAAGACCTGATCCGCACCAGTCGCCACTCCGATCCCCACGCGAGTTCCGGTTGCCCCGTCCTCCAGCGCGGGCAACCGACGCTCCAGGCTGGCCACCAGCGCGAGCCGCTCGGGAGTGCCGGTTGGCCATGAGGAAGCGCCGTCAAACCAAGTCGGCAGACGTGCCCCCTCAAACCCGGGGTCGCTCATCCTCAGATCGTCCTTGCGGCTCGCCCAGATGCGAACACGACGCGCCGCTTGCTCATCAAAGCTCTTATGCGCAGTTGCGACGATCGCCCGCCCCTGCGACTGACGGCGGAGGATCGTCACCGATGGGTAGGCGCTCACCTCCTCGTCGAAAGCATCGACATCGTGCATCTCTATTACCGCCTCGACCGAGAACCGAGCCGCAACCATCCCGCGCAGGCGCTGCCCATACTGGTTGCGCATCCACCGGTCCGCACAAATAAAGCCAAGTGCTCCGCCCGACCGCAATGCGTTCAAGCCGACCTCGAAGAAGCCGACATACACGTCGGAGCGCCCGCCCATTGTCGAGCAAGCACGGCGATAAGCCTCGCTGCGAGACACCGAGACGGCCTCAAGCCGAATGTACGGGGGGTTGCCAATCACAAAATCTGCCGTACCCACCTCATGGAGCCCAAGCAGGAAATCGTCGTGCACCACCCAGCGCTCGACAAGAGCGCGAACATCTCCAACGCCCCAGCCGTCTGCAAGCAAGCGTTCCTCGACCACGCGACGACTCTCGGCGACATGCGCCGGCTGCAGATCGCACGCTCGGAGCGCGTCGGCCGCATCAGAGATATTCCTCTTGTGAAGGCGGCAGGAACGTGAGAGCCGCTCAACGAGCGGGCCGAGAAAGGCGCCCGAACCACAGGCCGGCTCGATTGCCCGCAGGGCAGCCAGATCGCGCTCGCTGGTGTAGCCGACCAGATCCAGGATCAACTCGACAACCCAACGCCGCGTGAACACGGCGCCATACTCGTGCCCCTCCTCGACGGCAGATGCCGCCAGCGAGGCGGCGTGTGCTTCGTCCCCAAGCGGCTTTTGTGGCGCATAGGCCATGCTTCCGAGACTACAGACGGCCTGCGATGGTTCTCATGACCCCCAGTCCACAGGCCCCGCGATGAGCGTGTGGCTGCCCAGCGGCCGCCCCAGCACCCGCTGAACCTCGCGCGAGCAGGCCAGCAGCTCGGGCAGATCCACCCCCGTCTCGATCCCCATCTCGTGCAGCATCGAGACGAGGTCCTCGGTCGCGATGTTGCCCGTCGCGCCCGCCGGCACCGGGCACCCTCCGAGCTCGCCGAAGCTCGACTCGAAGCTCTCGATGCCCGCCTCCAGGGCGGCCAGCACGTTGGCCAGCCCCTGCCCGCGCGTGTTGTGGAAGTGGGCCGTCAGCTCGACGCCTCCCAGCTCCTGCCCAGCCTGCTGAAAGAACTCCCGAACCTGCAGCGGGTTGGCCATGCCCGTCGTGTCCCCGAAGCCGACCTCCTGGGCGCCGGCGTCGCGCAGCGCGGCTGCGATCGAGAGCACCCGCTCGGGCGGCACGTGACCCTCGTAGGGGCAGCCGAAGGACGTCGAGATGACCCCCTCGCAACGCAGTCCCGCCTCCCGTGCCCGGGCGAGCACCCGCTCCAACCCGCTCAGCGACTCCGCGATCGAGCGGTTGACGTTCTTGCGGTTGTGGGTCTCCGACGCCGACAGGAAGACGTTGACCTCGTCGAAGGCCGGGCGCTCTCCGCCGGCCTGCTCGCGTAGCTGCAGCGCGAGGTCGAGCCCCCGCTCGTTGGGGATCAGGACGGACAGGCTCACGTCCGGGGCAACGTCGATGCCCGCCAGCACCTGGGCGGCGTCGGCCAGCTGGGGGATCACGTCGGGGCGGACGAAGCTCGTCGCCTCCAGGCGCTTCAGCCCCGTCCTTGCGAGGTGGTCGATGAGGGCGACCTTGCGCTCTGTCGGTATGACCTCCGGCTCGTTCTGGAAGCCGTCGCGGGGCCCGACCTCGCGCAGCCTCACCGAGGCCGGCATGACGGAGGAGGTGCTCATGCCCGGAACCCTATACTCGGCCGCCTTGGCCGCCTCGCCCCCGGACCCCGTCTCGATCATCGGCGCCTCCGGCGCGCTCGGCTTCGGCCTGGCTGTCCGCCTGGCCCGCGTCGGCGTGCCTGTCACGATCGGCTCCCGCGAGACCGCCAGGGCACTGGAAACCGTCGAGCGTCTTCGCGGCCTCGTGCCCGACGGGGACTTCTCGGGCTATGAGAACGCCCAGGCCGCCGGCGCCGCCCCCGTCGTCATCCTGAGCGTTCCCTTCCGCAGCCAGGCGGAGACGCTGGGCAACCTCAAGGACGCCTTGGCGCCGGGACAGCTGCTGATCGACGCGACCGTCCCGCTGGCCGCTGCGACCGGTGGCAAGGCGACGAGGATGCTCGGCGTCTGGCAGGGCTCGGCGGCGCAGCAGGCGGCCGAGATGGCGCCCGACGGCGTCAGGGTCGTCTCGGCCCTGCACACGGTCAGCGCGGCCTCCCTGACGGACCTGGAGCACCCCCTCGACCAGGACGTCCTGGTCTGCGGGGACTCCCGCGCCGACAAGCGCGAGGCCGCCGCCCTGATCGAGCGCGTCGAGGGGCTGCGCTGCGTGGACTGCGGACGCCTGGAGATGGCCCGCACGACCGAGTCCCTGACGGCTCTGTTGATAGCCGTCAACGCCCGCTACAAGGTCCATGCGGGCATCCGTCTCAGCGGCCTGCCCGACGCCCTGTGGGAGTGACCCCGGCGCCCGGCGGGGACATCGTCCTGCTGACGGGCGGGACCGGCGGCGCCAAGCTGGCTGCAGGCATCGCCGAAGCATTCGGCCCCGAGCGCCTCACGGCGGTCGTCAACACGGCCGACGACATCGAGATCTACGGCGCCCACGTCTCGCCTGACCCCGACCTCGTCTCCTTCTGGCTGGCCGGGCTGATCGACGAGCGCGGCTGGGGCCTGCGGGGCGACACCTTCGCCGTCATGGACGGACTGCGCGAGCTGGGCATGGACGTCTGGTTCAACCTGGGCGACCGCGACCTGGCTTGGTGCATCGAGCGGGCCCGCATGCTGACGGAGGGCTCGTCCGCCACCGCGGCGCTGGCGGCCCTCAACGAGCGGATCGGCCAGCGTGCGACGGTCCTGCCGATGACAGAGCAGCCCGTCCGCAGCTGGGTCTCTACGCCCGCCACCGGCTGGACGCCCTTCCAGGAGTTCATGATCCGCCGCCGTGGCGAGGGGCCCGTGGACGGGCTCGAGTACAGGGGTGTCGAGGAGGCTCGCCCCACAGACGAGGTCCTGACGGCAATCCGGCGGGCCGGCACGATCCTGATCGGGCCCTCCAACCCGCTCGTCTCGATCGGACCGATCCTGGCCCTGTCCGGCATGCGCGAGGCCCTCGCGGCAGCGTCCGCCCCCGTCGTCGCGGTCAGCCCGATCGTCGGCGGGCAGGTGCTGAAGGGCCCGACGGCGGCCTTCATGGAATACGCCGGCGGGGACTGCAGCGCCGCCGGCGTCGCAGAGCACTACGGCGAGCTCCTGGACGGGATCGTGGCCGACGAGGATGTGCCGCATCTGCCCTGCCTGAAGGCCGGCACGCGCATGGACGATGCCGCCGCACGCGTCGCCGTGGCGCGCCTCACGATCGACTTCGCCGAGTCCCTCGCCGGGTAGGCTCTGACCGACCCGTGCGCACCGCCGCGATCCTGCCCGTCAAGAGCTTCTCACGCGCCAAGCAAAGGCTCGCTGCCGGCGTCGCCGAGCAGCTCAGGGCGGCCCTCACCCAGGCGATGGTCGGCGACGTCCTCTCGGCCCTTGCCGCGACCGACGGGATCCACGCCACGATCGTCGTGACCAGGCAGGCCGACGTGGCCGCCCGGGCCGCGGCCGACGGAGCCGTCGTCGTCCACGACGAGCACGAGCTGGGACAGTCGGCGGCGGTGGAGCTGGGCGTGCAGCGAGCCCTGGCGGATGGCTTCGAGCGGGTCCTGTGCGTACCCGGCGACTGCCCCGCCCTCGACCCCGCCGAGCTGGCTGCGCTGCTGGCCGAGCGCGAGCACCACGTCACGATCCTCCCCGACCGCCACGGCACCGGCACCAACGGCCTGCTGCTGGCTCCTCCCGACGCGATCCCGCCCAGCTTCGGCCCCGGCAGCTGCGCCCGTCACCTGTCTCTCGCACAGCAGGCCGGCGTGCGCTGGCGGGTGCGCCAGATCGCGTCCGTCGGGCTCGACGTGGACACGGGCGAGGACCTGGCGGCGCTGCGCGAGGCTCTCGTGGAGGCCGGCGACAGGGCTTCCGGGACGAGGGCGGTGCTCGGCGGCAGCGCTCCTGCAGGCGACGACGCCGCGCTGGGCGCCGGCGCCTGAGCGGGCAGTGGCCGCTATCGGCGCCCGCCCCCTGGGGGGCATTCCCGAGGTCCGGCCGGGCGACGACCTAGCCGAGCTGATCGTCGCTGCCCTGGAGGGGGAACGACCGGACGACGGCTGGGTGCTGGCGATCGCCCACACCGTCGTCTCGAAGGCCGAGGGTGCCCTCGTCGAGCTGGCCGGAGTCGTGCCGAGCGAGCAGGCCCGCCTCCTCGCCCGGCAGCAGGACAAGGACGAGCGGGTCGTGCAGGTCGTCCTGGACCAGAGCACGGAGCTGCTGCGGGCCGAGAGAGGGGTGCTGATCTGCCGCACTCGGCACGGCTTCGTCTGCGCCAACGCCGGCGTCGACGCGTCCAACGCCGGGGCGGGTGAGAACGTGATCGTGCTGCCCGCGGATCCCGACGCGTCCGCCCGCGCGATCCGTGCCCGCCTGCGCGAGCTGACCGGCGCCGCGCCCGCCGTACTGATCACGGACAGCTTCGGACGGGCTTGGCGGCTCGGTCAGGTCGACGTCGCGATCGGGCTGGCAGGCCTCGCGCCTCTGGACGACTGGCGAGGCAGGACCGACGCCGACGGCCTGGAGCTGCGCGCGACCTGGCTGGCAAGCGCCGACGCCGCCGCAGCAGCAGCAGACCTGGCCAGGGCCAAGGACTCCCGCGAGCCCGTCGTCCTGATCGAGGGGCTGCAGCGTTTCGTCAGCGACCGGGACGGCCCCGGTGCGAGGGCGCTGCTGCGACCGCCCGGCGAGGACATGTTCCTCTGAGCGACCCCTGGCGCTAGACACGTGTAAACGCTAGTGTTATCCACTGCCGCGGGGAGAGGGGACCGCAGTGCGATGAGGCGGCGACTCCGCCTGTGGCGCGAAGCACTCGACAATCATTCGCGAAAAGGGATGGAACGATGTCTGGAAAGACTGCACGCTCACGCGTGCGAAACGGGCTTGGTCGCCCACTGATCGCGGGCGCAGGTGCGCTCGTCCTGCTGCTCGGCCTGATCGGCGCAGCGCCGGCAATGGCCACGCCGAAAGGCGACTTCTCGGTGTTCTCCGACTGCCCGACGAAAACGGCGGAAGCCTGCGCTTACGCCAAGACCGAAACCGGCAAAATCGTGATCGGCAAAGAAGACGTGCCGATCGAAAAAGCGATCGTCGTGCAGGGCGGGTTGGTGGAAAACGAATCGGGCGGCTACGACATGGTCGCCGCGAAGGACGGCAACACACTCTCCAAATCGCCTCAGAAAGTGCCCGGAGGGCTGTCGGGGCTCGTGAAGTGCAACGAAATCTCGAACTTCATCGAGCGGGCGACGTGTGAACTGTTCTTCGAAAACGGGGCCACCGGGGTCACGGCCACGACCGAACTGGCGGCACCCGCCGGCTCCGTCGAAGTGAACCTGAGCAACATTCTGTCCGGCGAAGGAACGGGCCTGTCCCTGCCCATCAAGGTGAAGCTCGAAAACCCGCTGCTGGGCAGCTCCTGCTACGTCGGATCCAACTCGAGCCCGATCGTCGTCAACCTGACGACCGGCAAAAGCGGCGTTCTGACGGGCATGCCCGGCGAACTGCAGCTGCTCGAAGGATCGATCATCTCGCTGCCTCACGCGTCGCTGGTGAACGACACCTACACGGCGCCGGCCGCCAGCGGATGCGGTGGGATCTTCTCGTTCCTGATCGACCCGATCATCGACTCGCGGCTCGGGTTGCCCTCGGCGTCCGGGAAAAACGAGGCCGTGCTCAACGGCAAACTCGAGGTCGTCGTCGCAGAAGAAGTCACAGCTCACGAATAGCCGCGGCTCGATCAGGGGCGCGGCGGGTTAGCCGCGCCTCGTAGTCGCAGCGATTCGCATGGTCCCGGCCGGTGCCTGCAGCCGGCCGGGATCATCGCCTGAGCTGAGCCCGGCCACTCATGCCGCCGGTCCGACGGGAGCGCCCGACCGGCCCTCGGCCACTCGCTCTCGCAGGAAGCCCAGCACCGGCCCGCGCACGGCCTCGGGGGCGTCCTGGAAGGCCCAGTGGCCGCTCTCGGGCAGGACGATCAGCTCCCTGACGTCGAAGAAGTCCCGCTGGCGCTCGGCGAAGGAGACGTCTATGTAGGGGTCCTTGGCGCCCCAGATCACGAGCGCAGGGCGCTTCTCAGCCGCCAGCACAGGTCCCATTTCGGCTGCCGTGCCGCCCGGGTCGGGGGTGGCCCGGTAGAGCGCCAGGACCGTGTCCCTGGTCGTGCGGTCGTAGTCGTCGTACATCTTGTCGATGAAGGACAGCGGCATCGTGGGCGGGTTGGAGGCGGCCATCACCCGCCGCCAGGCCCAGCGCGGTATCCAGGCCTGGGAGAGCTCGCCGATCACAGGGGTGCGCCAGCGCCTCGCCAGCTTGTGCCAGCGGAAGCCGGGCATGATCCCGATGTTGAACAGCACGACACTGCGGAAGGCCTGCATGTGCTCGATCGCCCAGGTCAGGCCGAAGGGCCCCCCGAAGTCGTGCAGGACGAGGTGGACGCGCTCGATGCCGAGCTGCTCCAGGGCGTCCTGCAGGAAGCTCGCATAGCTCTCGACGTGGTGGTCGAACCCGGCCGGGACCGGGGCCTGGCCGAAGCCGGGCATGTCGATGGCCACGGCCCGCCCGATCTCCCCCGCACCCTGCAGGAGATCGGTCCAGTCGCTGCTGGAGCCCGGGTTGCCGTGCACGAACACGACTGCCTCCGTCGCGTCGGCAGGACCCGCTTCGAGGCCCGGTGCCGCGATCCCGCCGGCCTGCACCTGGATGCTGCGCACGGCGCTCATCCTGTCACCACGTCAGCCGGCCGGCGGGAGTCACCGCGGAGGGCGTCGCGCAGACCGAGCAGGGACGCGCGAGGCATCGCGCTCGCCAGCATCCGGACCGGGCCGATGCAGCGATTCCCGTAGGCCTCCATGATCCTCGCCAGGGTGGGGTCACTCGCCGCCTCCCTGAACAGCATCCGCTCGGGCGGCGTCATCGAGCGCCCGCTCGAGTAGTCGTAGATCGTCGCCGAGTGCGCCCACAGCGCCCTGGCACGGCGCAGGCGGTAGCGGCGCAGGCCACGCGTCAGGCGCTCGCTGCCGAGCAGGGCCGGCGCGACGCTCTCGCCGAGCCATTCCGCGGACTGCAGCGCCCAGCCGCAGCCGATGCCCCACAGGGGGTCTATGGCCAGGGCCGCGTCGCCGACGAGCGCCAGTCCGCTCGCAACCGGCGCGTGCGCGACGTTCGTCATGTCGAGCTTGCCCTGGGTCGGCCCGACCCGCCTGCCCGCCTCGATCGGCGGGGCGTCGGGCACCGCCGCCACCGCCTCCACCAGCGCTCTGTCGGGATCCTCGCGGAAGGACGCGGCGTTGCGCTTGGCGGGCATGGCAGCGTAGAAGGTGAGACCGCAGTCGGTCGGGAAGGCGGCGACCATGTCGGGGTCGCGCAGCCACATGGAGGCGTCCGGCGCGGCGGCGGGCGTCGCGTCCTCGAAGTAGGCCCCGTAGGCGACGCGACCGTGGCGGACCCTGCGCCCGCGGACGCCCGCCAGCGCCGCGACCTTGGAGCCGCGGCCGTCCGCTCCGACCGTCAGCCTCGCCCGCAGGCTCAGCTCCGAGCCGCCGCGGTCGCGCGCCAGGACGCCGGAGACGGAGCCGCCGTCGTGCAGCAGCTCGGTGACCGTGCGTCCGAGCATCAGCTCGACGCCCGGCGTCCGCGCCGCCCTGTCCCTGATCAGCGGGTCGAGCACCTGACGGCGGAGGTTCACGCCGGCCGGGACGTCACCGTGCTCGTCGGGAGCAACCCAGCCGCCGCCGTCGGTGTGCAAGCGCACACGGGAGCGAACGGCACCCGCGCGCATCATCGGCTCCAGCAGGTCCAGCCGCTGCAGCGTCGCGACCGCCGAGCCCTGGATGAAGTGCGTGCAGATCCTCTTGTAGGCGTCGGGGTCGGGCCGCTGCTCGACCAGGGCCACCCGCGCCCCCGCCCGTCCCAGCATGATCGCCGTCGCCGAGCCCGCCAGGCTCGCCCCTACGATCACCACGTCGAAGTCCTGCCCGCCGGTTACGTTGCTCGCTGTGCTCACGATCTCACCTCGGCCTATGATCTCGACATAGATACTTCCATCCGCACTATACGGACCGTATGGTTGAGGTCAAGACGGTTGACAGGAGATTCGTGAGACGGTGTCGAGAATGCGGCTGACGGGAACCTCATATGCGGTGCTGGCGCTGGTCGAGCTGCTCGGGCAGGCGACGCCCTACGACCTCAAGCAGCACCTCGAGCGCTCGATCGAGAACTTCTGGCCGGTCCCCCACACGACCTCCTACGCCGAGCCGGAGCGTCTTGCCGAGGCAGGCCTGCTGTCGGTCCAGCAGGAGCAGACGGGACGCAGGCGCAAGCTCTACGAGCTGACGGACAGCGGCCGGGAGGCGCTGCGGGAGTGGGCCGCCTCGCCGCGCCTGGCTCCGCCCCAGCTGCGCGACGAGGGCGTGCTGAAGATCTTCGCGGGGGCGGACCCGCTGCCGATCATGCGCGAGCGGCTGCAGTGGCACAAGGCCAAGCTCGCCGAACTGGAGGGCTACCTGGCCGCCGTGGGGGAGCAGGAGGCGCTGCAGGGCGTTCGCAACTGCCTGCAGGTGGGCGTCGGCTACGAGCAGCTGATCGTGCAGGCGCTGGAAGGCGCCCTGGCCTCCCAGCCGGAGAGCTGAAGCTCAGGCCGCGACCGGCAGCTCGTAGGTGTTGCGGATCGCGTAGAGCGTCGTGCGCTCAGCGGCGGGACGGCCGGCCGCGTGGGCTGCCGCGATCAGCTCCGGCGGATCCAGGCGGGTGCCGTGGTAGCTGCCCGCCAGGCGGCTGATCGACTCCTCCATCAGCGTCCCGCCGAGGTCGTTGACCCCCCACCGCAGCGACTCCGTGGCCGCATCCAGGCCCATCTTGACCCAGCTGGCCTGCAGGCTCGGGATGCTCCGCCCCAGCGCCAGGCGGAAGACGGCAGTGTGCTTGAGGTTCTCCTCCCGGCCGATCTCCTGCACGCCGTGGGTGCGGCCCAGCAGCGTCTGGAAGGGGATGAATGAGAGGGGGACGAACTCCGTGATCCCCCCG
Organism: uncultured Solirubrobacteraceae bacterium; assembly: GCA_963697795.1. GTDB lineage: Bacteria > Actinomycetota > Thermoleophilia > Solirubrobacterales > Solirubrobacteraceae > Palsa-744. The sequence goes on from OY969097.1 coordinate 842,269, forward strand.
GTCCGCTCCTGCAGCTCGCGCACGACCCGCATGTGCTCGGCCAGCTCCCAGGGCTCCTCGATGTGACCGAACATGACCGTCGCCGTCGAGCGCAGGCCCGCCTCGTGGCTGGCCTGGACGATCTCCACCCAGCGGGCGACGGGCAGCTTGTTGGGGGAGATCCGTTCGCGCACTCCGTCGTGCAGCACCTCCGCGGCCGTCCCCGGCGTCGAGCCCAGCCCCGCCTCTTTGAGCGCAGCGAAGACCTCGCCTGGGGGCAGCCCCGAGATGTCGCACATGTGGGCTATCTCCATCGGGCTGTAGGCGTGCAGGTGCAGCTCGGCGGCCGTATCCCTGGCCAGGCGCAGCCAGCCCAGGTAGTCCTCCAGCTCCCAGTCGGGGTGGATGCCGGACTGGATGCACAGCTCCGTGGCGCCGTAGTCCAGGGCCTCGTGGATGCGCCTGACGAACTCCGCCGCGTCGTGCTCGTAGGCGTCGGGCGAGCGCTTGCCCTGCCCGAAGCCGCAGAAGGCGCAGCCGACCGTGCAGACGTTCGAGATGTTGATGTTGCGGTTGACGACGAAGGTGACCGTCTCCCCCGCCACTTCCGCCCGCAGCTCGTCGGCGGCCTGGCGCATGTCCTCGATGACCTCGGGGCGGGTCTCGGCGAACATCGCCGTCAGCTCCTGGGGCGTGAGGGCCAGGCCGGCCCGACCACGCTCGATGGCGCCCGGAACGAGGCTCGACGCGATCGGGGTGGGCGGCTCGGTTCGTCCGGAGCCCCGCCGCGGGATGAATGACCAGTACTTGACCTTGATCGTGTCCATCACGCCCCGGGCGATCCAGTCGGGATCGATGTACTGGGGGTAGACGCACAGGCGCTCCGTCAGCGCGTAGCCGTCGGCCTGCAGGCGCTTCCTGACCTGGTGGGGCGAGGGGAAGGGATGCTCGGGGGATATGTGATCGCCGTTGGCCGAGAGACCGCCGAGGTCGGTGGCGCCGGCTGCCACCAGCTCCCCCCACCAGTCGGCCAGGTTCGGCGGGATCTGGATGCCGACGTCGGGCATCAGCCTGCGCGTCTCGGCGATCAGCCGCTTCATGTCCTCGATCTCGACCGGACAGGCCCAGTCGGGCAGCGGCAGGTCCGGCCTATGGTCGGCCACGCCCGTGCGCCAGTACTCGCGGGCCGCCTCGTCGGCGATCTCGGCCGGCTCCTGGCCGTAGTAGCGCTGGTGGGGGACGAAGTTCTGGAGGATGACCTCCTGGATGTGGCCGTGTCGGGCGTGCAGCTCGGCCAGGGCGGCAAGCGAGTCCATGCGCTCCTGCTCGCTCTCCCCTATCCCAACCAATATCCCGCTCGTGAAGGGGATGCGCAGCTCCCCCGCCGCCGCGATGGTCTCCATACGCCGAGCCGGGTGCTTGGTCGGGGAGCCGGCGTGGACGGTCTCCATCAGGCGTTCGGAGACGGACTCCAGCATCAGGCCCTGGGAGGCCGTCACCTCGCGCAGGCGGGCCAGGTCCTCGCGGGACAGCACGCCCAGGTTGGTGTGCGGCAGCAGGCCCCGCTCCAGGGCCCGTTCGCAGGCCCACGCGACGTAGGCCGTGAAGTCCTCGTGGCCGTACTCGTCGAGCTTCGCGCGCACGCCGGCGTTGACCTCGGGACGCTCGCCTGTCAGGACGAGCAGCTCCTTGACGTTGCGCCGGGCGGCCCCGTCGAGGATCTCGAGCACCTCCTCGGGGGCGTGCAGATGCGCCTGGCGGGTCGCGAAGGAGCAGTATTTGCAGTAGCAGCGGCAGGTCCGCGACAGGGACAGGGTCAGGTTGCGCGAGAAGGTGACCCGGCGGCGCATGGATGGAGTCTATGACGCTCCGGACCGCCTCCCCATGACGCTGGTGTCGCTGGAAGAACAACAGGAGAGGGGCATCAGATGGCCGTAGGAATCAGGCTCAGGTTCGACGGAGGCACGCAGGACCAGTACGACGCGATCCACAGCCACATGGACGTCGACGGCAACCCCCCGCCGGGGATGATCTTCCACTCTGCCGGCCCGATCGAGGGCGGATGGGGCGTGATCGACTTCTGGGAGTCGCGCGAGGCCTTCGACTCGTTCGTCGCGGGGCGCCTGCAGCCGGCAGCAGGCGAGCTTGGCGAGCGCACCTTCCAGGGACCGCCCGACGTCAAGGAGTTCCCCGTGCACCACATCACGACGCCCTGAGGGGGGCCGCTCCAGCGCTCCCGGCATTACGACCCGATCCCGCCGGCATCAGTACCCTCGTCGCCGGAGGCACCTTCGACCAGAACCGGACAGGAGCAAGATGACTGAGAGCGTCAGCGAGAGCGAGAACCCCGCGATCCCCAGCCCCAGCTCAGAGGTGCCCCGTCCGCGCACGAACCACGACTGGTGGCCGAACCAGCTGGACCTGAGCGTCCTGCGCGGCAACTCGCCCCTGTCCGACCCGATGGGCGAGGACTTCGACTACGCCGGGGAGTTCGCGACCCTGGACCTCGACGCCCTCAAGCGGGACCTGGTCGAGCTGATGACGAGCTCGCAGGAGTGGTGGCCGGCCGACTACGGCCACTACGGCCCGCTGTTCATCCGCATGAGCTGGCACGCAGCCGGCACCTACCGCATCGCCGACGGGCGGGGCGGGGGCGGCAGCGGCGCCCAGCGCTTCGCGCCCCTGAACAGCTGGCCCGACAACGCCAGCCTCGACAAGGCCCGCCGTCTGCTGTGGCCGATCAAGCAGAAGTACGGCCGCAAGATCTCCTGGGCCGACCTGCTCGTCTTCACGGGCAACGTCGCGATGGAGTCGATGGGCTTTCAGACCTTCGGCTTCGGCTTCGGGCGCGAGGACATCTGGGAGCCCGAGGAGGTCTTCTGGGGGTCTGAGGACACCTGGCTGGGGGACGAGCGCTACAGCGGCGAGCGGGAGCTGGCAAAGCCCCTGGGCGCCGTGCAGATGGGCCTCATCTACGTCAACCCCGAGGGGCCGGGCGGCAACCCCGACCCGCTGGCGGCCGCAAAGGACATCCGCGAGACCTTCGCCCGAATGGCCATGAACGACGAAGAGACGCTTGCCCTGATCGTCGGCGGTCACACCTTCGGCAAGACCCACGGCGCCGTCGACCCCAAGTACGTCGGCCCCGAGCCCGAGGCCGCCCCCCTGGAGGAGCAGGGCCTGGGCTGGAGGAACAGCCACGGCAGCGGCGTCGGCGCCGAGGCCATGACCAGCGGCCTGGAGGGCGCCTGGACGAACGAGCCGGCCAAGTGGGACAACGGCTTCCTGGAGAACCTCTTCGCCTACGACTGGGAGCTGACCACGAGCCCCGCCGGCGCCAAGCAGTGGACGCCCAAGAACCCCGAGGCCCAGGGCACCGTTCCCGACGCCCACGACCCCTCCAAGCGCCATGCCCCGATGATGCTGACGACCGACCTGGCGCTGAAGCTCGACCCCGTCTACGCGCCGATCGCCAAGCGCTTCCACGAGAACCCAGACCAGCTGGCGGAGGCCTTCGCCAAGGCCTGGTACAAGCTGCTGCACCGCGACATGGGACCGATCTCGCGCTATCTGGGCCCGTGGGTGCCGGAGGTGCAGCTGTGGCAGGACCCCGTGCCGGCCGTCGAGGGCGATCTGGTCGAGGACGCCGAGATCGCCGAGCTGAAGGAGAGGATCCTCGCCTCGGGCCTCTCGATATCGCGGCTCGTGGCCACCGCATGGGCGTCGGCCTCCTCCTTCCGCGGCACCGACATGCGCGGGGGTGCCAACGGCGCCCGGATACGCCTGGCGCCGCAGAAGGACTGGGACGTCAACGAACCGGCCGAGCTCGCCGCCGCGCTCGCGACGCTGGAGCAGGTGCAGAAGGACTTCAACGACTCGAACGCTGACGGCAAGAGGGTCTCCCTGGCCGACGTGATCGTCCTCGGCGGCTGCGCGGCAGTCGAGGAGGCGGCCAAGAACGCCGGACACGAGGTCTCGGTCCCCTTCGCTCCGGGCCGCACAGACGCCTCCCAGGAGCAGACCGAGGTGGAGTCCTTCGCCGTGCTCGAGCCGACCGTCGACGCCTTCCGCAACTACTCGCGCCCAGGCGAGCCGATGCCGTTGGAGCACGGGCTGCTGGAGCGTGCCTACATGCTCACGCTGACGGCACCGGAGACGACGGTGCTGATCGGCGGCCTGCGCGTGCTCGGCGCCAACTTCGGCCAGTCCGAGCACGGTGTCCTCACCGACAGCCGCGAGAGCCTCACCAATGACTTCTTCGTGAACCTGCTGGACATGAGCACCGAGTGGAAGCCCTCGGGCGAGAACCTCTACGAGGGTCGCGATCGCAAGACGGGCCAGGCCAGGTGGACGGCCACCTCGGCCGATCTCGTCTTCGGATCCAACTCGGAGCTGCGGGCGCTGGCGGAGGTCTACGGCAGCGACGACGCCGGGGAGAAGTTCGCCGGCGACTTCGCCGCGGCCTGGGCGAAGGTCATGAACCTCGACCGCTTCGACCTGTCCTGACCGGGCAAGCATCGAGCGGCGGCGTCTACCTGGCCCGCCACGGGCAGACGGCCTACAACCACGAGGGCCGCTTCCAGGGCCAGCAGCAGATACCCCTGGACGAGGTCGGGCGGGCTCAGGCGCTGGAGCTGGCCGAGCGGGCCGTCCCCTACGGCTTCGCCGCGCTGTGGTGCTCGCCGCTGCTGCGGGCCCGGGAAACGGCCGACACGGTCGCGGCCCGCATCGGCCTGGAGCCGGTCGAGGACGAGCGGCTGATGGAGACCGACGCCGGCGACTGGACCGACCGCTTCTTCACGGACGTGCGGGGGGAGGCGCCTGAGCTGTTCGACGCCTTCGCCTCGGCTGATCCGGGCTTCGCCTTCCCCGGCGGTGAGTCCTTTGCCCAGCAGGAGGTCCGTGTCAACGCAGCCCTGGAGCGCGTCCAGGCCGGGGCGCTGCCGGCCCTCGTCGTATGCCACGGGATGGTCATCAGGGCTGCCCTGCACACGCGTGCCCGGCCCGGGCAGATCCCCTTCCGGCGCGTGCCCAACGCCGCCATCGTCCCGCTCGACCCGGCCGAGGCCGCCCGTGCGGACCTGGGCGGGGGCGCCGCCACGGTCGCCAGCTGACTTCGGCGGCCTGAGCCTCAGCGCAGGATCACGCAGCCGGTGCTGGCGTGCGCGAACAGGACGTCCGGGTCGCTCTCCAGATAGAGCCTGCCCTCGGCTGTGGCCGTTCGCCCGCCGCGGTACACGACGGTGCCCTCGGCCAGCACACGACCGTCGCCAGCCCGCATCGCCCGCAGGTAGCGGACCTGCAGGTCGGTCGTCGTGTAGCCGACGCCCGGCTCGAGCGTCGTGTGCACGGCGCAGCCCATGCAGGAGTCGAGGATCGTGGCCGCCACCCCGCCGTGCACGGAGCCGATCGGGTTGTACATCCAGTCGCGAGGCTCCAGGGCGAAGACGGCCCGCCCGTGCTCGACCTCGGCGATCCTCATCTCCATCAGCTGGGCGATCGGCGGCGGCGGGTGGACCCCCGCGGCGATCGACTGCATGAACTGCAGGCCCGATATGCCCTGGGCGGCGGCCGCCAGGTCCTTGGGGTCCTCCCACTCGAATGTGCGCACTCGGGTCTCCGACATCGTGCTCATGTTGCCTCCAAAAGCGCCGGCGCGGCAGCCTCGCGCCGCCGGCCCGGACCAATGGCGGCCAGTGTGAGGGCCGTCGCGAGTCCCCCTGCGACCGTTATCAGCCAGGCAGAGTGGAAGTCCGAGGCGTGGGCGCCGCCGACGCCGAGCACGGCCACCAGCACCGCGATGCCCAGAGCCGAGCCGATCTGGCGACCCATCGTCAGCACGGCGGCGCCCGTCGCGAAGCGATCTGGCGCCAGTGAGGAGGCGCCGGCGCCCGTCAGGGTGGGGATCACGAGGCCGACGCCGGCGCCCGTCATCAGTCCGCCGGGCAGGTACTCGGAGAAGTAGGCCGGACGGTCTCCTGTCTGGGTGATGAACCAGACCGAGCCGAGGGCGAAGATGATCGCTCCGACCATGCCCGGCAGCCTGTAGCCGAAGCGGGCGCCAAGCCTGGCCGAGGGCACGCTGAAGGCGCTGGCCGTCGCCGGCCCCGGAAACAGCATCAGACCCGCCGTCAGCACCGACTCGTGCCAGACGCCCGTCAGGAACAGGACGCCGCTCAGCAGCATCGCGGCGAAGCCCCCGAAGAACAGGATCGAGCCGGTCACGGCCAGCCCGAAGCTCCGCACCCGCAGCATCGCGGGCTCGACGATCGGCGTCTCGTGCCGGGCCGAACGCCACCAGATGCCGGGCAGCAGGACGGCTGCGGCGAGCAACAGGGCGATCACGCTCACCGAGCCCCAGCCCCATTCCTGGCCCTTGACGATCGCCACGACCAGCGCGCCGACGGCGAGGATCAGGGCCAGCGCCCCGACCAGGTCGGGCCTGCCCGCGTCCTGCTCGCGGTGCTCCCGCAGCACCCGTCCGCCCGCAACCAGAGCCGCCAGCCCGACGGGCAGGTTGACAAGGAAGACCCAGCGCCAGTCGGCCTGCACGAGCAGCCCGCCCAGGGGCGGACCGGCTGCTGCAGCGATGCCTCCAGAGGCAGCCCACAGTCCGATCGCGACGTGCCGCTTGGCCGGCTCGAACTCGGTCAGCATGAGGCCGAGTGAGGTGGGGACCATCAGCGCTCCCCCCGCCGCCTGGACGACGCGGGCCCCGACCAGGAAGCCGACCGACGGCGCGGCCGCGCATGCGGCGCTGGCCGCCACGAAGACGCCCAGGCCGAGCAGGAAGGCCCGCTTGCGCCCGAAGGCGTCGGCCCACCTGCCGGCCGGCACCAGCAGCGCCGCGAAGACGATGGCATAGCCGCTGAGCACCCACGACAGCGAAGACAGCGAGGCGCCGCCGAAGTGGTGCGAGATCGCCGGGAAGGCGATGTTGACGATGAACAGGTCGAGGCTCGACATGAAGACCCCGGCCACCACGATGAGAGAGACCCGCCATTTACGTTGCATGATGAAACGGACCCTAACACAAACCGGCACCTACCCGTTGCATCATGCAACTTCTTGCCGCTAAGCTGGAGGGAGTGCTTCACAACGACTACTCCAACCAGTCCTGCAGCATCGCCGGCGCGCTCGAGGTCGTGGGCGAGCGCTGGTCGCTGCTGATCGTGCGCGACATCCTGCTGGGCCTGCGACGCTTCGACGAGATGCAGTCGCACCTCGGGATCGCACGCAACGTGCTGAATGCGCGCCTGAAGCGCCTGGAGGAGTACGGGGTGATCGAGCGGGTCCCCTACCAGGAGAAACCGCTGCGCCACGAATACCGCCTGACCGAGAAGGGCCTGGACCTGTGGCCGACGATCATGTCCCTGATGAAGTGGGGCGACCGCTACGCGACGCCCGCGGGCGGCCCGGCTGTGGTGGTGGAGCACCGCGGCTGCGGCGGGGAGATAGACGAGCACCGCATCTGCCGGCGCTGCGGGGCGAGGCTGAAGGCGCGCGACGCCGTAGGGCGGGCGGGGCCGGGCGCGGTGGTGGGCCATCCGCTGCTGCGCGACGCGAAGGCCGCGGCCGGCGCGCGAGCCTGAAAGCAGGCGGGGCGCCCCGGGGGGGGTGCCGCCTCTCGCGCGCTGGGCGCCTGCCTGTCGGACCCTCAGTCGCCGCGGGCGAGCAGGCCGTCCAGCAGCTGCGCGCCTTCGCGAGCCATCCGCGAGCGGGGCACGACCAGTTCGATGCCGGCCTGCCGGGCCTGCTCCTTGGCCTGCGCCTCGACGTGCGAGTAGAAGCCCATCGTGCGCACGCCTGCGAGCTCCGGGCGGACCGCCTCGGCGACCCGGGCGCCCTGCAGCGCCTCGTCGGTCAGATCGAAGACGACGGCCTGCGCGGGGACCTGCGCGAGAGCGTCGCGCAGGGCCTGCTCTCCCGAGACGAGCAGCACGTCGTGGCCGGCGGCGGTCAGGGATGCCTGCACGCGCGAGCCGAACAGCAGGTCGGCACTGAGCGCGAGCACCCGCGCCACGCTACTGGGCGCGCAGCCGGCGGAACTCTTCGCGGGCCGACTGCGGACGGCCCCACATCTGGGTCACCTCGACGCGGCCGCTGCGCGTGTCGCGCAGAACCAGCTCCCCGCCGATGCCGGCTTCGTCGAGCAGGCGCAGGGCGGCATGTACAGCCGGCGCCGCGGCGGCGTGACCGAAGCGATGGGCGACGAGCAGGCGCCAGTGCCAGTCGCTGTGGGAATAGGGCCGACCGTTGCAGGTGGCCACGTAGAGGGCCGCCTCGACGTAGCGGGACTCGTCGGCTATGCGCAGGTCCAGCTCCATGTCCGTCCAGTCGTCGGGCAGGGAGTCGAGGATGTCTTGGAAGTGCTCAGCGAGGGCCACGAGGCGAAGACTAGCGTGGCTATGCTCGAAGCAATGGCCGCCACCGGCAGCGAGGACCTCTCGGCCGAGCTTCGCCTCCTGCGCGAGGACGCCGGGCTGCTCGACCGCTCCGAGCGCGGCAAGCTGGCCCTCACCGGCCCTGACGCCGTGGAGTTCCTGAACGGCCAGGTGACCAACGAGCTGTCCGACCTGACTGCCGGCCACGGTCGCTACGCGGCCTTCCTGACCCACAAGGGCAAGATGCTCGGCGATCTGCGGGTGCTGGCCGTCGGGGGACAAGACGGGGAGCTCGAGCTGCTGCTCGACACCGAGCGCTCGGCGCTGCAGAGCCTCTTCGACATGATCCACCGCTTCAAGGTCGGCTACCGCCTCGAGTTGCACAAGCGCACGCTGGAGCGCGGGCTGCTGTCGCTGATCGGGCCCCGCACCGGGGATCTGCTGCCTGCCCCGCCCGGCCCGGCCGAGCACGACAGCCTGCCGGTCGAGCTCGATGGCATCCCCGCGCTGGCGATCCGCACCGACGTCGGCGTGGACCTGCTGTGCGACTCGCGAAACACCGAACAGCTGACGGCGACGCTGTACGAGGCCGGCGCGCAAGGCGTCGGGGAGGCCGCGGCGGAGTGCCTGCGCATCGAAGCCGGACGACCGCGCTACGGCATCGACATCGACGACAGCACGATCCCCCAGGAGGCCGGACTCAACGAGCGCGCCGTCAGCTTCACCAAGGGCTGCTACGTGGGGCAGGAGACAGTCGCTCGTCTCTACTACAAGGGCAAGCCCAACCGCCATCTGCGCGGCCTGCTCCTCGCGCACCCGGCAGAGTCCGGCGAGGATCTGCTGCTGGGCGAGCGCCAAGTCGGTCGCCTCGGCACTGTCGCCCTCTCGCCTCGCCTCGGGCCGATCGCGCTGGCCCTCGTGCGCCGCGAGGCCGAGCCCGGCACGACGCTCGCCGTCGGTCACACGGGCACGACCGCTCGCGTCGTCGAGCTCCCGTTCGAGCGATCCTGAGCGGTGGGCGGGCCGCGATAATCGCTCGATGGCGACCGCCTCGGCGCACAGCTTCTTCGCGGCCTCCGCGAGCGTCGCCGGCGCCCTGATCGGCCTGCTGTTCGTCGCCATCTCCGTGGCGCCCGAGCGCATCCTCGGTCCCGACGCCTCCGAGGCCCACGCCGTGCGGGCCGCCAGCACGCTGACCGCCTTCTCGAACGCGCTGGCCGTGTCCCTGTTCGGCCTGATCCCCTCCTTCAACGCCGGCACCGCGGCGATCGTCGTCTCGTCGGTCGGGCTCGTGTTCGTCCTCGGCGCCGTTCTGCGCCTGGCGCCCGGGCGGCGCTCGGGAGAGATCAGCCTCTGGGAACTCACCTACCTGATCGGCCTGCTCGCGGTCCTCGCCATCCAGCTCGACGCCGGCATCGCCCTGTCCGCGCATCCCGGCGATCGCGGTGCGCTGGAAACGATCTGCATCCTCGTCGTCGTCTGCTTCCTGTTCGGCATCGCCCGCTCATGGGACCTCGTCGGCGGCACCAAGATCAGCCTGCTGCGGGTGCTGGTGGCACGGAGACATAACGACGAGCCCCCGAACAGCGAGCGGCGAGACGGGTAGAGGGTGACCGGCTACTCCTCGACCCCACTGTGGAAGAAGCTCGGCTGCAAGCCAGGCGGTCGGCTGCTCACGGTCGAAGCGCCCGCCCGCTGGCAGACGCCTGAGCTGCCCGAGGGCGCAAGCGCAGGCGAGCTGAGCGACCATGACGCGCCCGGCTTGTCCGACGAGGTCCTGCTGGCCTTCTTCTCCTCCGCCGGTCACCTCGCGACGGCGCTCCCCGGCCTCTCCGAGCGGATCTTCCCCGACGCCGCGCTGTGGATCGCCTGGCCGCGGCGGGCGGCCGGGCACGACAGCGACATCCGCGACCAGGACATCCGCGATCTGGCCCTGCCGCTGGGCCTCGTCGACGTAAAGGTCGCCGCGCTCTCGGATGACTGGTCGGGCCTTCGCCTGGTCTGGCGCAAGGAGCGTCGCGCCGCCCCCGGCGCCGGGCACGGGTAGGATTGGCGGGCTGCCCATCCCCGACAGACGAGGTCTAGAGCAAGTGGCAATCGATCTTCAGCAGGTGTCCAGTATCGACGTCGAGCCCGGTGAGCTGCCTGCCACGATGGCAGCGTGGGTGATCCGCGAGGAGCGCTACGGCGAACCCAGGGACGCCTTCCAGATCGAGGAGATCGAGGTCCCCGAGCCGGGCGCCTTCGAGGTGATCGTGCGCGTCATGGCCGCCGGGGTCAACTACAACAACGTCTGGGCGGCCCTGGGCAAGCCCGTGTCTGTCATGAAGTACGGCGACCACCCGCAGTACGGGCATCACATCGGCGGCTCCGACGCCTCCGGGATCGTCTGGAAGGTCGGCGCCGGCGTGACCCGCTGGAAGGTCGGCGACGAGGTCGTCGTGCACTGCAACCAGGCCTCCTACGAGGACCCCGAGGTGCACGGCCTGGACCCGATGGCCGCCCCCTCCCAGAAGATCTGGGGCTACGAGACGACCTGGGGGTCCTTCGCCCAGTTCACGAAGGTCCAGGCCCAGCAGCTGCTGCCCAAGCCGAAGTCGCTGACCTGGGAGGAGGCCGCCTCCTACGGCCTCGTCTACTTCACCGCCTACCGCATGCTGATCACCCGCTGCAAACTGCAGGCCGGCTCCAACGTCCTGATCTGGGGTGCCGCCGGCGGGCTGGGCGTCTTCGCGACCCAGATCTGCAAGGCCGCAGGCGCCAACTGCGTAGGCGTCGTCTCCTCCACCGAGAAGGGCGAGCTGGTCAAGCGCCTGGGCGCCGTCGACTACATCGACCGCGGCGAGTTCGCCGGCATGATGCGCAAGGGCGGCGAGACCCCCGAAGAGGAGAAGGAGCGCTCCAAGGTCGCCCTGGCCTTCGCCAAGCGCGTCAAAGAGATCCTCGGCGACGCCCCCGACATCGTCTTCGAGCACGTCGGCAAAGCCACGCTGCCGGTGTCCGTCTTCACCGCCAAGACGTTCGGCAAAGTCGTCATCTGCGCCGGCACGACGGGTATCGACGTGGACTTCAACGTGGCCATCCTGTGGATGCGCCAGAAGGAGATCCTGGGCTCGCACTTCGCCAACGCCTACGAGTGCATGAAGGCCAACGAGCTGATCGAAAGCGGGCAGATCCAGCCCGTGCTGTGGCGCACGCTGGGCTTCGAGGGCGTCGCCGAAGCCCATCAGCTGATGCTCGAAAACAAGCACCTGGGCAAGATCTCGATCCTCGTCGGAGCCGACTCCGAGGGCCAGGGCAAGACGGCCGACGGTCCCGGCGCGATCCACGCGGAGGTGGGCGCCTGATGGCCGGCACCGTGATCGTTCCCTGGTACGCCACCGGCTTCCGCGCCGACGCCTTCGAGGAGGCTCTCAACGAGGTCGCCGCGACGGCTCTGCGCTACGGCGCCACCTCCTACGCCGTCTACCGCGCCCGCGACGACCGCTACAAGTTCCAGCAACTGGCCGGCTTCGAGGACTACGAGGCCTGGACCCGCTACTGGGAAGGCGACGAGATGGTCTACTTCCGCGCCAGGCACTCCAGCTGGTATCAGGTGCCCGTGCTCTACGGATGGTGGGACCAGACGGCTGCGGGCGCCATCTCCTCCAACGGGCTTGGCCCCATCGCCTCCGGTGCCAACGGCCACGCGGGCAACGGCGCCGGCGTGGGCGAGAGCGCCTGACTCAGCCCTGCTCGAGCGGCGCCATCGTCAGGCCGGCTCCGCTGAGCTGCTCCCAGTACAGCTCGGCGGCCTCCTGATGGCCGGCGAAGACGATCGCCTGGCCGGTGGAGTGGATCACGCCCGCGATCTCCATGCCACGGGCGACGGACACGCCCGGGATGTAGCGGGCGAGCGTCCTGGCGACATGATCGAAGGTGTTGTGGTCGTCGTTGCGGACGATCACGCGCCAGCCTCCGAAGCCCGTACCGGGGCCGTCGATCCTGGGCCTCTCCAGCGTCTGGTCCATGCCCAGCAGGATAAAGACCGTCGCGCAACCGTACAATTACGTCCATGAGCGGTGAGGACTCCGTGCGCCTGCCCGAGCGTGACCGGCCCTGGATGATGCGCACCTACGCCGGGCACTCGACTGCCAAGGCGTCAAACGAGCTGTACAGGCGCAACCTGGCCAAGGGCCAGACGGGCCTGTCGGTGGCCTTCGACCTGCCCACCCAGACGGGCTATGACCCCGACGACGAGCTGGCCCGGGGCGAGGTCGGCAAGGTCGGGGTGCCCGTCTCCCACCGTGGCGACATGGCCGCCCTGATGGAGGGCATCCCGCTGGGGGAGATGAACACGTCGATGACGATCAACGCCACCGCCGCCTGGCTGCTGGCGCTCTACATCGTCGCCGCCGAAAGCCAGGACCCGCCCGCCCCCCAGGACACGCTCCAGGGCACCACCCAGAACGACATCATCAAGGAGTTCCTGGCGCGCGGCACCTACGCCTTCCCGCCCGCCGCCTCGATGCGCCTGATCGCGGACATGATCGCCTACACGGTCGAGCACGTCCCCAAGTGGAACCCGATCAACATCTGCTCCTACCACCTGCAGGAGGCCGGCGCGACCCCCGTCCAGGAGATCGCCTACGCCATGAGCAACGCGATCGCCGTGCTCGACGCGGCCCGCGAGCGGGTGCCGGCGGACCGCATGGAAGCCGTCTTCGGGCGCATCTCCTTCTTCGTCAACGCGGGCGTTCGCTTCGTCGAGGAGCACGCCAAGCTGCGCGCCATGTCGATCCTCTGGGAGGAGCTCGGCCGCGAGCGCTACGGTGTCACCGACGAGCGCCTCCTGCGCTTCCGCTACGGCGTCCAGGTCAACTCGCTGGGGCTGACAGAGGCCCAGCCCGAGAACAACGTGCAGCGGATCGTGCTGGAGGCCTTGGCCGTGACGCTCGGCCGCGACGCCCGCGCCCGCGCCATCCAGCTGCCGGCCTGGAACGAGGCGCTGGGGCTGCCCCGTCCCTGGGACCAGCAGTGGTCGCTGCGCATCCAGCAGGTCCTGGCCTACGAGACGGACATCCTCGAGTACCCCGACATCTTCGAGGGCTCCAAGGTCATGGAAGGGCTCGTTCAGGAGCTGCTCGACGGCGCTCGCGCCGAGATGGCCGTCGTCTCCGAGCGGGGCGGCGCCGTCGAGGCCGTCTCCTACATGAAGGCGGCCCTGGTCGACTCCCACCGCCGGCGCATCCACCGCATCGAGTCGGGCGAGCAGGTCGTCGTCGGGCAGAACCGCTTCGCCGAGACGGAGGACTCGCCGCTGACCTCCGACGCCGAGGGCGGGATCCTCGTCGTCGACCCCGCCATCGAAGCCCAGCAGGTCGAGGCGCTGCGGCGCTGGCGCTCGGAGCGCGACCAGTCCGCCGTCGACAGCGCCCTGGCAGAGCTGGCCGCGGCAGCGCGAGAGCCGGCGGGCGAGGTCAACCTGATGGTCCCCACGATCGCCGCGGCCCGGGCAGGCGCGACGACGGGCGAGTGGGCAGGGGCGCTGCGCGAGGTCTTCGGCAGCTACCGCGCGCCGACAGGGGTCGGCGAGGCGGCGGCAGCGGTGGCCGACGGCGACCTCGCGGAGCTGCAGGCCGAGGTCGAGCGGCTGCGCGTCAAGCTGGGGCGCAGGCCGAAGATCCTCGTCGGCAAGCCGGGCCTGGACGGGCACTCAAACGGCGCCGAGCAGATCGCCGTGCGGGCCCGCGACGCCGGCATGGACGTCGTCTACGAGGGCATCCGCCTGACGCCGGCCCAGATCGCCGCCTCCGCCCTGCAGGAGGGCGTGCACGTGATCGGCCTGTCGATCCTCTCCGGCTCCCACCGCGAGCTGATCCCGGCCGTCGTCGACGCGCTGCGGGAGGCCGGCGTGAACGCCCCTGTCGTGGTGGGCGGGATCATCCCCGAGCAGGACGTGGAGCCGTTGCGGGCAGCGGGGGTCGCAGCGGTCTACACGCCGAAGGACTTCGACATCACCCGCATCATGCGCGACATCCTGGCGCTGCTCGACGAGAACGCCGAGCACGAGCGTGCGCCTGTCGCCGTGGGCGGCAGCTCCGTCGACGGCGAGGCGTGAGCGACGACGGCTCCGTCCTGGGCACGCGCCTGCGGGAACGTGACCTGAGCGCGGCTCCCGCTGCCCTGAACCTGCTGGAGAGCGACGCTCCCAGCGACAGGGAGCAGGCTGCAGCGCTTCTGCGCGAGGTCTCCCCGGCGCGACTCGGCGGCGAGGCGCCGGGGCACGTCGTGGGGGTCACGGGACCGCCAGGCGCAGGCAAGTCGACGCTCCTGTCCGCCCTGCTGTCGACCTGGCGCGAGCGGGGGCAGAGCGTGGCGATGCTCGCCGTCGACCCCAGCTCCCGGCGCTCCGGGGGCTCGCTGCTGGGCGACCGCGCCCGTGTCGAGTTCGACCCCTCCGACCGCCAGGTCCTGATCCGCTCGACAGCCGCCGGGGAGAGGCTGGGCGGGCTCGCCCATGCGACGCGGACCGCCGCGCAGGCGCTGGCTGCGGCCTTCGACGTCGTCGTGATCGAGACGGTCGGCGTCGGCCAGGCCGAGACGGAGGTCGCCGATGTCGCCGACACCGTCGTCGTCGTCGTGCAGCCCGGCAGCGGCGACGTGCTGCAGTTCCTGAAGTCGGGGATCATGGAGATACCCGACGTACTCGTCGTGACCAAGGCCGACCTGGGAGACATCGCCATGCGCACCCGACGCGACCTGTCCGCCTCCCTGCGCTCGCTGGGCTCACGCTCCACGCCCGTGCTGGCGGTCTCCTCGCTGGCCCCCGCGCAGGGCGTGCAGGAGCTCGCGGACGCCCTGGCCGAGCATCGGTCTGCCATCGACCTGCCGGCGCTGCGGCTGCGCTCCCGGCGCGCCGGCGCCCTCGGCGACTTCCTGCTCGAGCACGGCGAGCGCGGCCTGCGCGCCGTCGGCGGCAGGCGTGCAGCGGAGGCTGTCCTGTCCGCCCAGGACCCGGCCCTGGAGATCCCTGCCCTGGTGGCCGCGCTGGAGGCGAGCATGCAAGAGGGGGCCTCACACTCGTGAGCCGTGACCTGCTGCTCATCGTCGGCTCCTTCGTCCTTGCCAGCGCGATCGCGGGAGCGCTGGGGGCCGGCAACCTGGGCACGGCCCTCGCCTTCGGCCAGATGGCGATCGCGGTCAGCGTCGTCTACGTGATGCTCAAGCGCTGAGGCGCACTATCCTCGGGCGCGCGATGGCGAAGGGCTGCTTCATATCGACGGGCCGGTCCCTGCAGGCGGCGGTGGAGCGCGTCAGGCTGGCCGAGTCGCTGGGCTTCGAGTCGGCATGGGTCACTCACATAGCGGGCCGGGAGTCGCTGACGGTCGTCACGGCCTACGCGCTGGCGACGGAGAGGATCCGGGTCGGGACGGGCGTCGTGCCGATCTACACGCGCACGCCGGCGACTATGGCCCAGACGGCGGCGACCGTCGACGAGCTCTCGGGCGGTCGGCTGAACCTCGGCATGGGCGTCTCGCACAGGCCCGTCGTGGAGGGCTGGCACGGCCAGAGCATCGACAGGCCCGTCGCGGAGATGCGCGAGTACGCCACCATCGTGCGGGCGATCCTGCGCGGCGAGCACCCGCCGGCCGGACAGAAGTGGCAGACGGGCTTTCACCTGATGGGCCTGGACCCGCGACCGCAGCTGCCGATCTACGTGGCCGCCCTCTCCCCCGCGATGCTGCGCCTGGCCGGGGAGATCGGCGACGGCGTCGTGCTGTGGCTCTGCAACGCCCGCTACATCGCGGACGTCGTGATCCCGGAGGTGACGGCGGGGCGCGAACGGGCCGGCAAGGGCCTGGAGGGCTTCGACGTGGTCGCGGCGGTGCCCGGAGCCTGCACGGAGGATCCCGAGCAGGCGCGCAGCACGATCCGCTCGGAGCTGCTGCCCTACTTCGGACTGCCCTTCTACAGGGCCATGATCGAGCGCACCGGCTTCGGCGCCGACATCGCGGCCTTCGACGCGGCCGCCGGCGACGTGGAGAAGATGCAGGCGGCCATCTCTGAGGGCTTCCTGGAGGAGCTGACGGCGATCGGCGACGCCGAGCAGGTCCGAGCCGGCATCGAGCGCTACCAAGCGGCCGGAGCCTCCTCCCCCTGCATCGGCCCGATCGGCGGGACCGACTTCGACGCGACGCTGCGAGCCGCTGCCGGCGCCTGAGCAGCGGTGTCGGTCTAGCCTCCGGGATGCCGGCGTCCCGAGCGCGTGTAACGTCGGCACGGCCACGGAGACTGAAGCTCAGAGCAGATGATCGTCCTGATCGGCTTCGCAATCCTCGCGGGAGCTGGCACGGCCCTGTCGCCGTGCGTCCTGCCCGTACTCCCGGCGCTGCTCTCGGCCGGCGGCGTGGGCGGCCGGCGACGACCGCTGGGCATCGTGCTGGGGCTGTCGATCACCTTCACGGTCACGATCGTCGGCCTCGCCAACGTAGTCGACGGGGTCGGGCTGGGCAACGATCCCCTGCGCGACCTGGCCATCGCAGTGCTGCTGATCTTCGGGGTCGTCCTGCTGATGCCGGGCCTGGCGGACCGCCTGGAGGCGCCCCTGTCGCGGCTTGCGCGCTTCGGGCCGAAGGACAGCGGCGACGGATTCCGCTCGGGATTGCTGGTCGGGGGCGCGCTGGGCTTCGTCTACACGCCCTGCGCCAGCCCGATCCTGGCCGCTGTCATCTCCGTCAGCGCCGCCAGCGGGCGGACGGTCCTGCTGGCCCTGGCCTACGCGCTCGGCTCGGCCGTCGTGCTGCTGGCCCTGACGTTGGGCGGACGGCGGCTGTTCGACCGCGTCCGCAACGCCGGGCGGGGCCCGTTGCTGCAGCGGGCCCTCGGCGTCGTCATGGTCCTGACGGCCATCGCGATCGTCACCAACCTCGACGTCAGCTTCGACCAGCTCGTCGCCGAAAAGATCCCCGACGTCAACCTGACGGCCTCCCTGGAGTGCTCGGCCGAAGTGACGAGCCGCCTGCACGAGATCACAGGGCACAGGGCGAAGTTCGCCCCCGCCAACGGCTCCTCGGCGTGCAACGGGTCGACGTCGTCGAAGATCGCCGTCGCCCGCGCGGACGCTCCCCAGTCGACGCTTCTGGCGGACGCCCGCAAGCTGCCCGACCTCGGCACGGCTCCTGAATTCACCGAAACGGAGGACTGGTTCAACACCCCTGGCGGCAGGCCGCTGTCGCTGGCGGGGCTGCGCGGGCACGTCGTGCTGGTCGACTTCTGGACCTACACGTGCATCAACTGCATCCGCACCCTGCCCTATCTGAAGGCCTGGGACGCCGCCTACCGCAGGGACGGCCTGACGATCGTCGGCGTGGAGACACCCGAGTTCGCCTTCGAGAAGGAGGCGGGCAACGTCCGCGACGCGATCGACCAGTTCGGCCTGCGCTACCCGGTCGTCCAGGACAACGAAATGGGCACCTGGAACGCCTACGGCAACCAGTACTGGCCGGCCGACTACCTGATCGACGCCCGCGGCCAGGTCCGCTACGCGACCGCCGGGGAGGGCGACTACGGCAAGACCGAAACGGCAATCCGCGCCCTGCTGGCGGAAAAAGGAGCCCAGGTCGGCGGCTACGGCCACCCCCAGGACGTCGTCGTGCCCTCCGAAGAGGCCACCCCCGAGACCTACCTGGGGACGAACCGCGCCGAAGGCTGGATGCACGCGCCCAAAGACGGCACCCACGACTACGGCCGACCCGTCACCGGCGAACTGGCGCTGAACGAGTTCGCTTACAGCGGCACCTGGAACATCTCCGGTCAGCCCGCCGAAGCCGTGGCCAACGCGGAAGTTGACGTCGAGTTCGAGGCCAAGCACGTCTACCTGGTGCTGAGCTCGCCCGGCGAACGTCCGCTGCCGGTACAGGTCCTGCTCGACGGCAAACCCATCTCTCCGGCGGAGGCCGGTGCCGACGTCCACGGCGGGACCGTCACGGTCGTCCGCCAGAGGCTGTACTCGCTGGTATCCCTGCCCGGCGATCAGCGCCACCACCTGACGCTGCGATTCGCGCCGGGGGTGACGGGCTACGCCTTCACTTTTGGGTAGCGGGCAAGCGGTGGGCGCCGCGACCGCACGGCGCCCACCCTCTGCCGGCTATTTTTTGCGGTGTTTTTTGGGCACGCAGGTGTGGAACGTGCGCGTGTCCACGTACTGCTTGCCGTTCGATGCCGTCACGACCATCGAGACGTGGAAGGTGCCCTTGGGCAGCCCGATCAGGTCGATCGTCGTGTGTCGGTGGGTCAACGAGCCCTGACTCTTGAGGACGCCGTTGACGAGCACCTCGACGTGCACCAGCGTGACGCCCTTGGGCGCGCGCGGGTGCGCGATGAACTTGCGCCTGCTCAGACAGACCTTGCTGGATGGCAGGTTGAGGTTCGCTTTCAGCGCGACGACAAGCCGCTCCGAGCCGCATTTGCCGGCTGAGGGGCCGTTGAGAGAGTCGCCGCTGTAGGAGGCGACCCAGTAGTAGGTGCCCGCCTTCGGTTTGACGGCCGTCGAGGACCCGGCGGTGCCGTTGAGCACCACCGCTGTGCTCGTGCTCAGCACTTTCGTGCATTTGCTGTCGGAGTAGAGCGTGTACGTCACCGTCCCGGAGGCGGATTTCGCGCTGGCTCCGGCGATCGTCGCCTTGTCCGTCACGCTGGTGCCCACCGGGACGGCGAGTTCGGGACCGGTCACGCCACCGCCTGTCTGCTGTGTGGTGGTCGTGGTCGGCGTCGTCACCGTCAGGACCTCGCTGCCGCAGGTGCTGGCGATGGCCTGGTGTTCCAGGTTGCCGGCGTAGCTCGCCTGCCAGTAATAAGTGCCGGGGGCGAGGCTCGAGACGGCAGTGGAGGGACCGGCCACGCCCGCTGAGAGTTTCGCCGAGCCTGCCGAGGCCGCCAGCGTTTTGCATTCGGCGTCCTTGTAGACATTGAAGCTGACCGTACCCGTGGCGGTGGCGGCGTTTTCACCGCCGAGAGCGGCCGAATCGGTCACGGCCGTTCCCTGTACGACGCTGATGGAGGCTCCCGTCTGGCCGCCTCCCGACAGGGTGGTCGTCAGCGTGGAGGCGCTGCCGAAGCCGCCCACCGGAGGCGACTCCAGCGAGAAGTACGTCGTTTCGCCGGGCTGGAGAGCGGGGCCGAAGTTGACGACGCCCGTCCCGGTCGGGAAGGTCTTGAAGGGAGCGATGCCGGAGTACCAGGTCCGTGGTCCCTCGTAGCCGTAGACGGGGTCTTTGTTTTTGGCGTATCCGACCGGCTCGGCGCCTTCAGGAACTTTGAGGCCAACGGGCTCTTGGCTGGGCGGCAGGAAGCCGCAGTTGTCCAACCCTCCGTTCGTGCACGCTTCGCCCGCTTCGGTGTTTTTCGATTCGCTCGTGTCGTATTCCGTCACTACGCAGCCCGAGGGCGAGCCGGTGACGTCGCAGAGGCCGTCGTCCTCGAAGCCGAACAGTTCGATTTCGGCTGAGAAGGGGATCGAAGTGATGGGTTTGGAGGAGCGGTTGACGATCCCGATCAGGGCATCGTCGGCGCCCTCGTAGGGCCCCTGAGCGGGATCTTGTTCGACGACCGTTTCCGTATCGGTGACGGTGACGAGGAACTGGCACCCGCTGTCCAGGTCCACAGGCGGACACTGCGGGAACAGTGCGGCGTTTGCGCTGGCGGCGAACGCGCCCGTCATCGCCATCGCCACAACCGCCATGACCAGCAAGGAAAGACGTCTCATGCGGAACCCCCCCGCGAACTTGTTTTCAGGCAGCTCGACGCCAGATCGGTTCGAGGCCTCTCAGTGTCCCGAAATCTACATGCAGGTGGCGCCTGAGCGGTGAACTCACGCAGATGGCAGCGCAGGCGACCAAGCCCCCTACAATGCCTCCCATGGAGGGCTCGATGGCCGAGACGAGCGCACGCAGCTGGCTTCGCTGCTACCGCTGCTGGTCGCAGGACCTGGAGGTCCAGGTCCACTACGAGGGCATCCACAAGATCGACCCTGACACGGGTGAGCGCGCGGAAGTCGTCGACGAGCTGCAGGAGGCGGTCGTGCAGTGCCTGGACTGCATGCACGACCAGCCGCACCTGGGCTTCAACAACGGCCGCGTGGAACCGATCGAGGACCGCTGGGAAAGGATGATCGCGGGCACCCCATGGGTGGCCTCCTGCACGGTCACGGTCGACTCCGAAGACGTCGAGAGCTGCTCCGGTCCAGAGGCCGGCGACGCCCTCTCCTATGCGGCTTTCGGCGACCACGGCGTGCGCGAGTTCTTCACCCACGTTCGCTTCCACAAGCACGAAGACGACGCGCGCATCATCGTGCACCTGCTGGTCGAGCTCTACGCCCGCTCGCTGGAGGAGGCGACAGAGGTGCTCGAGTCCTCCGCCAGGGGCGCTTTGACGATCACCTCCCTGGCCGAGGAGTCTCGCCCGCCCGCGGCGGCCGGCGAGACCCACCACGACTGATCAGAGCTCGGCGCGATGAGCTCTGAAAGCTCCGGCCCGCTCGCACGCGCTCGCCGTCGTGTCGCCGACGTCCGCGCCTCGCTTCCGCCCCGCGTCGCCTGGGTCATCGAGCTGGTCGTCGTCGTGGCGCTGGCCCTGGCTCTGGCCGAGGGTGTGCAGGCGGCCATAGTCAAGCCCTTCCGCATCCCCTCGGGCTCGATGGAACCGACGCTGCAGGTCGGCCAGCGCGTTCTCGTCGACAGGTTGGCCTACGACTTCCACAAGCCCCACCGGGGCGAAGTCGTCGTCTTCCACCCTCCCAGCCAGCTGACCTGCGCAGTGCCCGTGGGCGCCCAGGAGCCCTGCCCGCAGTCGGTGAAGACCGACGGCGGCGACTACTTCGTCAAGCGCGTCATCGGCCTGCCCGGCGATCGGCTGTCGGTCCGCGAAGGCCATCCCGTCATCAACGGCCGCGAGCTGACCCACGAGCCATACATCACGCCCTGCGGGGAAGTGCCGGAGTGCAACATGCCCAAGACCATCGTCATCCCTGCCGGGCACTACTTCATGATGGGCGACAACCGCGGCAACTCCGACGACAGCCGCTTCTGGGGGCCGATCCCCGAAAGCTGGATCGTCGGGGAGGTCTTCTTCACCTACTGGCCGATCGGCCGCTTCGGCTGAGCCTCGCGCCGCGCCCGGGCGGGCCGCGCTAATGTTCACTTGCTTTGTGGAGTTTGCATCTTGCGACGGCCACGCCGGCCGGACAGGGCTGGAAGCAGGTCGGCGAGCTGGGGGCCGCCTTCGCTCTCTCCTCGCTGATCGGCCTGGAGCGGGAGTGGCGCCAGAAGTCAGCCGGCCTGCGCACGCACACTCTCGTCGGCCTCGGCGCGGCCCTCTTCGTCATCATCAGCAAGTACGGCTTCTCTGACGTGCTCAGCCAGGGACGGGTCGTCCTCGACCCCTCCCGCGTCGCCGCCGGTGTCGTCTCCGGGATCGGCTTCATCGGCGGCGGACTGATCTTCGTGCGCGGCGACGCCGTACGTGGCCTGACCACGGCGGCCATCGTCTGGATGACAGCCGCCGTCGGCATGGCCTGCGGGTCTGGTCTGCTGCTGGGCGGGGGGCCGCGATCCATCGCATGAGCACGCGGCACATCGAGAGCCCCACCCGCCCCGGGGGGACGCCGGCGGTGGCAGTGACGCTCGAGATGAGAGGCCGGCCCGCCATCGAGGACCTTGCGGTCGCGCTGGACAGGATCGACGGCGTTCTCGGCGTCGAGACGACGGACTTCAACGACGAGGGCGCCTGAGCCGGCGCCCCCGCCTGCAGCTCAGGACAGCCGCTCCTCCAGGGCCTTCAGCTGCGCCGTCAGCTCCTGAGGCAGGTTCGCGAACTGAGCGAAGTGCTGCTCGAACTGGGGCAGCTGCGTGCGCCACTCCGCCGCGTCGACGCTCAGCAGCTGCGACATGGCCTCCTCGGATACGTCGACGCCGCTCGTGTCGATGCCCCCAGCGCCGACGGGCGGCATGTAGCCGATCGGCGTCTCGGTGGCCTCGCCGTGACCGGCGCAGCGCGCGAAGACCCAGGACAGCACCCGGGAGTTCTCGCCGTAGCCGGGCCACAGGAAGCGACCTTGCTCGTCCTTGCGGAACCAGTTGACGTAGAAGATCTTCGGCAGCTTCGCGCCGGCGGTGCGGCCGATGCTCAGCCAGTGGGCGAAGTAGTCGGCCATGTTGTAGCCGCAGAAGGGCAGCATCGCGAAGGGGTCGAAGCGCAGTTCGCCGACCGTCCCCGCCGCGGCAGCCGTCTTCTCGGAGCCCATCGTGGCGCCCAGGAAGACGCCGTGCTCCCAGTCGAAGGCCTCCGTGACAAGCGGCACGACGGTCGAGCGCCGCCCGCCGAACAGCATCGCGTCGATCGGCACGCCTGCGGGGTCCTCCCACTCGGGCGCGATCGCCGGGTCCTGGGCCGCAGGCGTCGTGAAGCGCGCGTTGGGGTGAGCCGAGGGGGACTCGGAGTCCGGCGTCCAGTCGTTGCCGTGCCAGTCGATCAGGTGCGAGGGCTTCTCGGCCGTCAGGCCCTCCCACCAGACGTCGCCGTCGTCGGTCTTGGCGCAGTTGGTGAAGATGGTGTTCGAGGCGATCGTCCTGATCGCGTTGGGGTTGGTCTCCTCTCCCGTTCCCGGGGCCACGCCGAAGAAGCCGGCCTCGGGGTTGATCGCGTACAGGCGACCGTCGGCGCCGAACTTCATCCAGGCGATGTCGTCGCCGATCGTCTCGACCTTCCAGCCCGGCAGGGTCGGGATCAGCATCGCCAGGTTGGTCTTGCCGCACGCGCTCGGGAAGGCGCCGGTGATGTACTTGACCTCGCCCTCTGGGGAGGTCAGCTTGAGGATCAGCATGTGCTCTGCCATCCAGCCCTCGTCGCGGGCCATGACGGAGGCGATGCGCAGCGCGAAGCACTTCTTGCCGAGCAGGGCGTTGCCGCCGTAGCCGGAGCCGTAGGACCAGATCTCGCGGCTGTCGGGGAAGTGCACGATGTACTTGTTGTCCGCGTTGCAGGGCCAGGAGACGTCTTCGGCGCCGTCGGCCAGCGGCATCCCGACGGAGTGCAGGCAGGGCACGAACTCGCCGTCGCCGAGCGCGTCCAGGGCTGCCTGGCCCATCCTCGTCATGATCCGCATGCTCACGGCCACGTATGTGGAGTCCGTCAGCTGCACGCCCACGTAACTCTTGTCCGAGCCCAGGGGGCCCATCGAGAAGGGCACGACGTACATCGTGCGTCCCTGCATGGAGCCGCTGAACAGCTCGCTGAGGGTCTCGCGCATCTCGGCCGGGTCACGCCAGTTGTTGGTCGGGCCCGCTTCCTCCTCGCTCGCGGAGCAGATGAAGGTCCTGTCCTCCACGCGGGCCACGTCGCCCGGGTCGGACAGCGCCAGGTAGGAGTTCGGGCGCTTGGCCTCTGAGAGCTTCTCGAAGGTTCCCGCGTCGACCAGGCGCCGGCAGAGCTCGTCGTACTCCTCTGCGCTGCCGTCGCACCAGTGGATGGAGTCGGGTTCGGTCATCGCCGCGACCTCCTCCACCCAGGCCAGGAGACGCTCGTTCTTGGTCGGTGCGGGAACGGTGGTATTCATGGCGAACTGGCGACTCCTTCGATTCGCTATCTGGGTTGGCCCGCGCTGTGCCTGCCTGCGTTTCCGGGCGTGGACTGCGCCGGTCGACAGAAGAACGCCCTGTGGGCGCGGGGCTTGCGAAGCGTACCGTACGGACGACGGAGGGGCTTGCGGGTTTGCCGCAACCAGGTTGTGCGCAACGGCACTAGAATGGCGGTTCCCGTGGGCTCGGGCGGCATGAGAGCCGGTACGCGAGCCGTCTCCATCGTTCCAGTAGGCAACACCGTTGCCGAGGACTAGAGTGACCGGCGGAGATGGGTGCGCCGATCGCAGAGGGGATCGGGGGCGCGGACGGCAGCGCTGTCGCCCGGCGACTGTTCCTGCCCGCACGCAACGTCCTCGAGGAATTCGGGGACATGATGATCCTGACGGGCAAGACTGTCTGGTCTGCCCTGTCGCCGCCCTACCCCTACGGCGGCGAGTTCGTATCGCAGTTCCTGTTCGCCTTGCAGGCCGTCTGGTTCCCGCTGATGGTCACGACGATCGCGATCAACTACGGCGCGCCCGGCCTGCAGGCAGCCAACTTCCTGACGATCCTGGGATCGGTGGATCGGCTGGGCGGGCTCTTCGTGCTCGCAGCCATCCGCGAAATCGGCCCCCTCATCACCTCGGTCGTCGTCGCCGGCATCGCCGGCACGGCCATCACCGCCGACCTCGGCGCCCGCAAGATCCGCGAGGAGCTGGACGCCCTGCAGGTGCTCGGCGTCGACCCGGTCAAGAACCTCGTCGTGCCGCGCTTCCTGGCCCTGATGCTCGTGACGGGCCTGTTCGACATCTATGCGCTGCTGTTCGGGATCTTCGGGGGCATCCTGGCGGCGATCGTCAGCGGCCAGCCGCTGGGCCCCTTCTGGCAGACCCTCTTCGCCAACGCCTCGACGACCGATCTGTGGGGCTCGGTCGTCAAGACGACCTGTTTCGGGGCGATCATCGCGATCATCTGCTGCTACAAGGGGATGAGGGCCTCCGGCGGCGCCGAGGGAGTCGGCCGCGCCGTCAACGAGGCAGTCGTCATCTCCTTCCTGGCCTTCGGCGCGTTCAACTACGTCTTCACGCAGACGCTGCTGGCCACCCACCCCCAGATCCTGGTCATCAAGTGAGACGACCGATGACCTTCGCCCAGCCGCGTCCTCGACCGTCTCACCACCTATGAACGAACTCTTGGCCCTGCCGCGCGAATGGCTGGAGGCGACCGGCACGATCGGACGCTTCTTCGGCGAAGTCGTCGGCGACGTCTACGGCCTGCGGGTCTTTCGCTTCTTCGGAGAGACGTTGCGCCAGGCGGGCATCCTGATCGTCGGCTCTACGGCGGTGATCTGGGGGCTCGTCTTCATCACGGGCCTGGGCACCTGCGGCATCGAGGGCGCCTACTTCACCCAGGCCCAGGGCGCACCCGCCTACGCCGGCGCATTCACGGCCTGGTGCAACCTGCGCGAGGCGATCCCGTACGCCTTCGGCTACATGATGTCCGCCAAGGTCGGCACGGGCATCGTCGCCGAGCTGGGGGCGATGCGCATCTCGGACGAGATCGACGCGATGGAGGTTATGGGCATCAACTCCATGACCTTCCTGTGCGCGACGCGGCTGCTGGCCGCCTGGATCGTGCTCCCCTTCATGTACATGGGCGCGGTGGGCGTCGCCTACCTGGGCTCCTACATCGCCGTCGTGCACCAGGTCGGGTCCGTCTCCTCCGGCGGCTACTTCCTGATCTTCTGGGAGTACCAGAACCCGCTGGACTTCCTCTACAGCCTCACCAAGGGCATGACGATGGCCACGGTGATCGTGCTCGTCGGCTGCTACTACGGCTACACGGCCAGCGGCGGCCCGGTCGGCGTCGGCCGTGCCACCGCCAAGTCGATGGTCCTGAACCTGGTGCTCGTGACCCTGATCGGGATGCTCGGCTCACAGGTCTTCTGGGGAGCGAACCCGCGCGCCCCGATCGGGGGTTGAGCGGGTCCGCTCGGGCGGGCGGCCTTCCAGCTACTCGACGTTGCTCTCCGCCTCCGGCGTGGCACCGGGCTCCCTGCGTGGCACCAGCACGAGCCGCTTGAACTCGGCCACCAGCACGCCGTCCTGGTTGAGGACGCGGGTGTGCACCTTGACTGTGCCGCGGTCGGGCTTGGAGCGGGACTCCTTCTTCTCCAGCACCTCCGACTCGCAGAAGAGGGTGTCGCCGTGGAAGACCGGGGCCGGGTGCTTGAGCTCTTCGGTGGCCAGGTTGGCGATGGCCTTGCCTGAGACGTCGCTGACGGACATGCCCAGGGCCAGCGAGTAGACCAGCGGGCCCACCACGACGTTGCGCCCCTGCTGGGATTTGCCGGCGTAGACGTCGTTGATGTGCAGCGGGTGGTGGTTCATCGTGATCAGGCAGAACAGGTGGTCGTCGGACTCGGTCACGGTCTTGGCGGGCCAGTGCTTGTAGACGTCGCCGACCTCGAACTCCTCCAGGTAGCGGCCGTAGGGGTGCGCGCCGCTGGCCTCGCGGGCGGCCTGGTCGGTCTCGACGGAAGGGTTCTCGCTCATGGGTCTGGGGAGTTCTCCTGGGGATGAGAGGGTTTAGAGAGGGAGGCGCCCCGCTCGTGCTCGGCACAGGCGTGCTTGAGCGGACCGCGGCCGTGGGGGCCGTCGCGCCTGGCCCAGACTCTAATGGGCGTCCGAGGCGGTCGGCGTCGCGACGCAGATCGCCGCCCGGGCCTGGTCGGGGCAGGCCTTGCCCGGTTCGGCCGGGCAGGGAGCGCAGCCGCCGCCGGGACCCGGTGTTTCGAGAGCTTCCCGAAGCGCTTGCGTGTGGGGCAGGTCGCAGGAGACGTCGTATGCCTGAGCCACCGCTTCGGCCGCGCCGATCCCCTTCAGAGCTTCCCCCTGGCTCCCGAGCGGGACGAGTTGGGCGGCGGTCAAGGGCCGGCCCTGGAACGGCATGTTGCAGAGCAGCGGCTTGACCTCTTTGGGCCCTTCCAGGCTCTGCTTGGTACGCAGCACGACCGGCTTGCCCAGCGAGGCGCGGTAGCGAAACCGCAGGCGCACGTAGTAGGGGTCCATCAGGCCGGTTGCGCGATCGACGACAAGGGCCAGGGCCTTGCCGCGCGCGCCCCTGACGGCGGCCAGCGCGAAGTAGTCGTCGCCGGTCGGCTGCCTGGCGAGCATCCGGAGCTCGGACCTCGAGGTGGGGCTGCGGGCGAACTTCAGCTCGACTAGGGAGATCCGATCGAGGGAGGGGGTGAGGGTGACAGTCGTGGTGCGCTCGGGCGCGCCGGCGATGGCGGCTGCACCGGTTGTGAGCCACACAAGGGCCGAGACAAGACTCGCCAATCCACGCATCGTCGGTATTTTCCTAGCAGCACACGGCGCCACGGGCGCCATCAAGCGACTACCCAGGAGAGCCCTTGCGCAACCCCCGCGACTTCTTCAAGCCCCTCGCCATCGACGCCCCCGAGCCGATCCGCGAGATCCCCTTCAAGCCCTCGCGGATGATCCACTTCCTGGACTTCTCCAACGAGAAGATGGTCGCCAAGGTCCCCGACATCGCGCCGACCGTGGACATCCTGCTGGGCAACCTGGAGGACGCCGTGCCCGTGGACCGCAAGCTCGCTGCCCGGGCGGGGCTGATCAAGGTCGGCAAGGAAATGGAGCTGGGCGACACGGCCCTGTGGACGCGGGTGAACGAGCTGGCCTCGCCGTGGGTGCTCGACGACCTGACCGAACTCGTCGCCGAGATCGGCGACAAGCTGGAGGTCGTGATGGTCCCCAAGGTCGAGGGGCCGTGGGACATCCACTACGTCGACCGCCTGCTGGCGCAACTGGAGGCGAAGGCCGGGCTGGACCGCCCGATCCTGATCCACGCGATCCTGGAGACGGCCCAGGGCGTGGCCAACCTGGAGGAGATCGCAAGCGCCTCCCCGCGCATCCAGGGCATGAGCTTCGGTCCGGCCGACCTGGCCGCCTCCCGGCGCATGAAGACGACCCGCGTCGGCGGCGGGCACCCCGGCTACCGCACGATCGCCGACCCCGACCCGGAGAACCCCGACGCGCCCCGGCCCAGCTACCAGCAGGACCCCTGGCACTACTCGATCGCCCGCATGGTCGACGCCTGCACGTCCGTCGGGGCCCTGCCCTTCTACGGCCCCTACGGCGACATCCGCGACGAGGAGGGCTGCGAGACCCAGTTCCGAGCCGCCTTCCTGCTGGGCTGCGTCGGCGCATGGTCGCTGCACCCGGCCCAGATCGCGATCGCCAAGAAGGTCTTCTCGCCCGAGCCCGACGAGGTCGCCTTCGCCAAAAAGGTCATCGAGGCCATCCCCGACGGCCGCGGCGTGCACATGATCGACGGCAAGATGCAGGACGACGCGACCTGGAAGCAGTGCAAGGTGATGGTCAACCTGGCCGAAATGCTGGCCCGCAAGGACCCCGAGCTGAAGGCCCTCTACGGGCTCTAGAGTCGAGCCGATGAGCCCTGTCAGACACCTCGTCGCGCTGACGGGGCTCGCCTGTGCGAGCGTACTGGCCACCTCCGGGATGGCCCGCGCCGCCGTCGCGACCGTCGAACAGGACGGGACGAAGGCCGTCTTCTCCTACCAGGAACAGTCGAGCGGCACGGCGCCATACGCCAACCTGCGCCTGCAGATCTCCCGCGGCGGGACCGTCTACTACGAAGCTCCCGTCACCTCGCCTCGCTGTCCCGACGGCTGCTACCCCGACTCGCTGGGCGGCTCGCCCGGTCACGAGCAGCCGCTGGCCCTCGCCGACCTCGAACACGACGGGCAGCTCAGCGCGATCCTCGCCCTCAGCACGGGCGGCGCGCACTGCTGCTCGGTCTTGCAGATCTTCACCTGGGACCCGTCAACGATGACCTACACGCGCGCGGAACACGATTTCGGCGACCCGGGCGCGAGGCTTGCCGAACTGAGCTTCGAACCGGTTCTGGAATCGGCCGACGACCGCTTCGCCTACGTGTTCGCCCCTTACGCCTGGTCGGCCCTGCCCCTGCAGGTCTGGCGCTTCGGCGCGGGACGCTTCACGAACGTGACAAGCGCGTACCCGCGGGCGATCGGCGCTGACGCTGCCCGCCTTCTCAAGGCCTTCCCTGCTGCCCGCCGGGAAGGCGAGGGCAACGGCATCATCGCCGCCTGGGCCGCCGACGAGTACGAGCTGGGGCACGGTCGCCTCGTCGGGCGGGTCCTGGCTCGCGAAGCTGCAGCAGGGCACCTGCGCAGCCGCGAACACTACGCCCCGTCGGGGCGAGCCTTCGTGAAGGCCCTGCTGCGCTTCCTGAAGCGGACCGGCTACCGCTAGCTCAGCCCGAGAAGGGCAGCGTCAGGGTCTGGGTCAGCCAGGCTTCCCGTTCAGCAGCCGCGTTGCCGTGCCTGTAGTGGCCCTCGTAGAAGGCGTACCACCACCACAGCCCCGCGCCCTCCACGCGGCTGCCGTCTTCCAGGGCCACCTTCAGCGCAGCCGTCGCGCTCGGCACGTTCTCCACGGCCGGGCTGTGCCAGGGGTCGGGCGAGTAGCAGGGGACGACCGGGACGATCGCAGCGCTCGCCGGCACGTTGGCCGTGTAGTAGGCCAGGCCTTCCTCGATCCACTGCTCGTATGGCCCGGTCGCCGCGTATTCGCTGTCGTAGAAGGTCGGGTCGACCTGGCCGACCAGTTCGCCGACCCTGTGCAGGTAGGACGGCGACCACCTCGACCTGTCCGCGGGCGCCACGACCGACAGGCGACCCGTGAAGCCGACCAGCGCGAAGGCCTCGTCCAGTTCTTCCAGCAGCGTTGTGTAGCCGGGCCCGGTCGGGTAGGGCTCGACGTCCAGCTGGACCCCTTGCACGCCCAGCGCCACGACGGCCAGAACTTCCTGCACCATCCGCGCCCGCGTAGCCGCGACTTCGAGGCTGAGCCCCTTTTCCTTGGGCACAGCGTTGAAGACGGCCGTCACGCCCGCTTCGGCTTCGTGGGCGGCGTCGTAGGAGACGGCTGCCCGCGCCCACACCCCCAGCATCCGCTCGTTGCTTTCGGGCACCTTCAGGTTGCCCTTCTTCTTGAAGCGGGGCATCTGCACGAGCGCCTGGCCGATCCCGTATTCGCCCAGCTCGGCGTAGAAGCCTTCGACCTGTTCCTGGCTGTAGAGCGAGTGGACCAGTTCGGTGGGCATGTAGGTCAGCATGTCCGCCGGATCCGCGCTCGCCCGGGCCGAGCCGGACAGGCACAGCAGGCTTCCCGCGCACGTCGCGACGGCGAGAAACGCCGGCAGCCTCATTCGGCCGAGCGCAAGGACCCTGCCGCCCCACTCGATCGCCCCCACGCGGCCCAGCATAGCCTCGGCGCTGCACCGCGGCGGCTCATCCGTATAGGCTTCCGCGCCGCATGAGGTTCTTCGAGTTCGAGGCCCGCGAGGTCGTCAAGCGCGCGGGCATCCCCGTAACGGACTACGGCTTCACGACCGACGCCGCCGAGGCCCGCGCCATCGCGCAGCGGATCGGCGGCCCGACCGTCGTCAAGTCCCAGGTCCTGACGGGCGGGCGCATGAAGGCGGGCGGCGTCAAGTTCGCCGACACCCCCGAGCAGGCCGAGAGCTACGCCCGCGACGTCCTGGCCCTGGAGATCAACGGCCACATGCCCCGAGGCGTGCTGGTGGACCCCAAGGCGGAGGTCGAGCAGGAGTACTACGCCGGCGTCGTCTGGGACGGCATCCGCAAGCAGCCCGTCATGATCTTCTCCCCCGTCGGGGGCATCGACATCGAGCAGGTCGCCGAGGAGCAGCCCGACAAGGTCGGGCGCCGGCACTTCTCCAACATCCTGCCCTTCAGCGAGTTCCAGGCCAAGGAGGTCATCGCCCAGACCGGCGTGACCGGCTCGGCCCTGAACAAACTCGTTCCCATCCTCACCCGCCTGGCCAAGCTGTTCGTGGAGAACGACATGGTCCTGGCCGAGATCAACCCGCTGGGGCGCCTGGCAGACGGCTCCTTCGTCGCCCTGGACGCGCACATGGACATGGAGAACGAGGCCCGCGGCCACCACAAGAAGCTGCTGGCCGACCTCGGCGTCGGCGAGGAGGAGACCCGCCAGGCCCGCGAGGCCACCCCCTTCGAGCTGGCGGGCGAGGAGGTCGATGCCACCGACCACCGCGGCGTCGCCGGCAACGTGACGGAGTTCGACGGCAACCTCGGCCTGGTCATCGGCGCCGGCGGTGGCTCGCTGACGCTCTTCGACGCGGTCCGCGCCCACGGCGGCAAGCCGGCCAACTACTGCGAGATCGGCGGCAACCCCTCCGTGGCGAAGGCCTGCGGTCTGGCCAAGCTCGTCCTGCAGAAGCCCGGCGTGGACAAGATCGCGGTGATGATGTCGATCGTCTCGAACACGCGCGTGGACATCGTCGCCCGCGGCGTCATCAAAGCCTGCCTGGAGCTGGGCTACGACCCCTCCGAGAAGATCGCCATTTTCCGCATCCCGGGCGCCTGGGAGGAGGAGGGCTTCAAGATCCTCGAGAAGTACGGCGTCGACTACGCCGACCGCTCCGTCTCTCTGAACGAGGCCGCCCGCCGTGCGGTCGAGAAGATCCAAGGAGCCGGCGCCTGATGTCGATCCTGATCGACGAGAACACGACCTTCATCGTCCAGGGCATCACCGGCCGCGAGGCCGTCAACCTGACCCGCGAGTGCCTGGACTACGGCGCCGGCGCCAAGGTCGTCGGCGGCGTCACGCCCGGACGGCTGGGCCGCGAGGTGCACGGCGTGCCCGTCTTCGACACGGTCCAGCAGGCCGTCGAGAACCACGGCGCGCCGATCGACGGCTCCGTCGTGACCGTCCCCCCCGCCTTCACCAAGGACGCCGTCTTCGAGGCGATCGAGAACGGCGTCAAGCTGATCGTGATCGTCACCGAGCGCATCCCCCGCCGTGACGTCGCCCAGATGGTCGAGCTCGCCACCCTGCGTGGCGCCCGCATCATCGGCCCCAACTGCCTGGGCATCATCGTCCCCGACGTCATCAAGATGGGCGGCATCGGCGGCCCCGCCAAAAACGCGGCCCAGGCCTACACGCCCGGTCCGATCGGCGTCATCTCCCGCTCCGGCGGCATGACGACGGAGATGTCCTCGACGCTGAAGGCGGCCGGTCTCGGCCAGTCGACGGCCGTCTCGATCGGCGGCGACGCCATCATCGGATCCTCCTACGCGGAGCTGATGCCGCTCTTCGAGGCCGACGAGCAGACCAAGGGCATCGTCATCTACACGGAGCCGGGCGGTCGCATGGAGGCCGAGCTCGCCCGCTGGGTGACCGAGAACGAGTCGCGCCTGCCGATCGTCGCCTTCATGGCGGGGCGCTTCATGGACGAGATGCCCGGCATGAGCTTCGGCCACGCCGGCACGATCGTCGAAGGCAAGGAGGACACTGCCTCGGAGAAGATCGCCCGCCTGGCCCAGGCCGGCATCGCCGTGGCCGAGCGCATCGAGGACATCCCCGAGATGATCTCCGAGAAGATCGCACAGCGCGGAGGGAGCGTATGAGAGCCGACGGGACCTTCATCGCCGTCGAGGTGCAGGACGCCGTCGCGGCCGATCCCGAGCTGGCCCGCAAGCTGACGGAGGCCTGCCCCGTGGACATCTTCGCCCAGACCGACGCCGGCACGCTCGAGCTTGTCGAGAAGAACCTCGACGAGTGCGTGCTGTGCAGGCTGTGCCTGGACGCTACGCCGGCCGGCGCCGTCAAGATCGTCAAGCTCTACGACGACGGCGCCGTTCTGACCTAGACGACTCCCGGGCGCCCCGGCGTCCACTATGCTCCCGCTGGGGAGAGCAAGATGAACGAAAACTTCTCGCTGATCGTGATGTGCCTGTTCCTGCTCGGGTCGCTGGCGTTCCTGGCCGAGCAGCTCACCTCCTACCACTGAGCCGCTGCGGTTCAAACATTCGTCCAGCCGGCACGGGCCGGCGCATATTCGCATGCCGTTGCGAGCAGGTGAAAGGCATGGGTCTGTGGCGTCCCTCACCCCTGCCCGCGTTGACGCGACGCCTGCGTCCGGGCGATCGCCGTCGCCTGCGCGTCGGCGATCGCGGCACGGCCTCGCTGGCAGCCTCGCTGTTCGCGCTCGCCTTCCTGCTGCGCCTGCTCGACACCCGGATCAACGACGGCGAGACGCTCCTGTTCATGGTGCCCGTCGGGCTGCTGGCGATCCGCTTCGGGCTGAAGGGGGGCGTCGTCGGTGCGCTCACGGCGATCCTCCTGACGATCGTCTGGGACCTGGCCCAGGAAGGGGTCGGGCTGACTGCTCTCGGCTTCCTCACGCGGGCCGTCGCATACCTGACTCTGGGCGTCGTCGTGGGGCTGTTCGTCGTGCAGCGCCGACGCCTGGAGGCCGAGCTGGTCCGCTACTTCGAGCAGTCCCTGGAGCTGCTGTGGACGAGCGACCTGAGCGGGCGGCTGGTGCTTATGAACCCCGCCTGGGAGCGCGCCCTGGGGTCCCCGGCCGAACGCATGCGGGGGGTCGCCCTGGCGGAGCTCGTCCATCCCCACGACCGCGAGTCAGTCGCCAAAGGACTGCTCGAGCTGGTCGGAGGCTCCCGCGAGAGCGTCGCCATGCGCAGCCGCTTCAAAGCGGTCGGCGGCGCCTGGGTGTGGCTGGAATGGCGGGCACGGGCCGCGCTCGGGGAGGGCACGATCCGCGGCGTCGCCCGCGACGTGACGGCTCAGGTGCAGGCCGAGCAGCAGCTGACCGATCAGACCAGGCACCTGGAAACCATGGTCGCCGAGCGCACCCGCGATCTCAACGAAGCCCGCGCCGAGACGCTGCAGCTGCTGGCCGTCGCGGCCGAGTACCGCGACGACGAGACCTCCCAGCACACCGAGCGGGTCGGCGAGCTCGTCGCCAAGGTCGCGACCGTGCTCGGTCTCAGCCGGGAGAGCGTGACCCTGCTGCGCGAAGCAGCGCCCCTGCACGACATCGGCAAGCTCGCGATCCCCGACCGGGTGCTGCTCAAGCGCGGCCGGCTGACCGCGACCGAGCGCACGACCATGCACGCCCACACGACGCTCGGCGCCCGGCTGCTGTACGGCAGCCACTCGCCCGTCCTGCAGCTGGCAGGCGTCATCGCCGAGTCCCATCACGAGTGGTGGGACGGCAACGGCTACCCCAACGGCCTAGCGGGGCCCGAGATCCCGCTCGTCGGGCGCATCGTCGCCGTCGCCGACGTCTTCGACGCCCTCACGCACGACCGCCCCTACAAGCCCGCCTGGCCGGTCGAGCAGGCCCTGTCCATGATCCGCAGCTCCTCCGGCGCGCAGTTCGACCCGCAGGTCGTCAACGCCTTCGTGGAGGTCTGCTCGCCCCCGCGCCCCGCCGGCGAGGAGAAGCCGCTACAGGGCTCCTCGGGCGGCCACGACCGCGTGCGCGAAGCCCTGTAGGGCCCGTCAGGAGACGGGACGGCGCGCCTTGGGGGTGCGTTCCCGCTCGACCTGGCGCTCGACGACGTTGACGATCAGCTTCATGATCTGATCGGGTCCGGAGGCCTTGGCCTGGCCGTAGGTGAAGGCCTCGATCCAGTCCGGCACCTTCGCTTCGCGGGCCATCACGTTGAAGAACTCGCGACGCATGTCGACACGCACGCGGGCGTCCGCCGCAGGCCCGCGCGTGACCTTCACGCTGGGCAACTCCAGACGAAACTGCTGCACGTCTCCCCGACCGCGCAACTCGATGCCGACCACTAGCTTCACCGGCGCCAGCGAGGGAACTTCGCCTATGAACCTGCGGATCGCGACTTCGATCAGAGCCTTCGCGTCATCGGCCATACAGCCGCACTACTCCTCTCTCCAAGGGCGCCCCTCGGATGCCGCCCTGCATCCTCGTTCAGATCTTATGACGGGCAAGCAGCTTTCGTCCTATCACCATGCGCTGGATCTCCGAGGTGCCCTCGCCGATCAGCAGCAGCGGCGCGTCCCTGTAGAGGCGCTCGATCTCGTACTCCTTGGAGTAACCGTATCCGCCGTGTATGCGGAACGACTCCTCCACGCAGAACCGGCCGGCCTCGGAGGCGAACAGCTTGGCCATGCCCGCCTCCAGGTCCGAGCGTTCGCCGGCGTCCTTCAGGCGGGCGGCGCGCTGGGTCAACAGCCGGGCGGCGTCGACCTGCGTGGCCATGTCGGCCAGCTTGAACTGGATCGCCTGGTGCTCCGCGATCGGCTTGCCGAAGGTCTTGCGCTCCTGTGAGTAGCGCAGGGCCAGCTCCAGGGCCCGCTGGGCGATGCCAACGCCGCGGGCGGCGACGTTGACGCGACCGACCTCCAGGGCGTCCATCATCTGCGAGAAGCCCTTGTTGAGTCCCTCACCCTCGCCGCCGAGGATGTTCTCCGCCGGGCAGCGGTAGCCGTCGAAGACGAGCTCCGTGGACTCGACGCCCTTGTAACCGAGCTTCTTGATCTGCGGCGGCACGTTCAGGCCCTTGAAGGCGCCCGTGTTCTCGCCGACGCCGGGCTCCTTTTCGGCGATGAAGCAGGTGAAGCCCTTGTGGCGCGGCTCGGCCTCGGGGTCGGTCTTGACGAGTACGAAGACGAGCGTCGAGCGCAGCCCGTTGGTGACCCACATCTTCTGGCCGTTGATCTCGTAGTCCCCCTCCGGGGTCTTCTTGGCCGAGGTTTTGATGGCCTGCACGTCCGAGCCGAGCTCGGGCTCTGACAGTGAGAAGGCCGCGCGGATCTCGCCTGTGGCCATGCGCGGGAGGTACTTCTGGCGCTGCTCCTCGCCGCCGAACTTCATCAGCAGGTAGGAGCCGATGAAGTGGGTGTTGATGACGCCCGAGATCGAGATCCAGCCGCGCGAGAGCTCTTCGACGATCATCGCGTAGGTCGTCAGGTCCAGGCCCATGCCGCCGTACTCCTCGGGGATCGTCACCCCGAACAGCCCCAGCTCCTTCATCTGCTCGACGATCGGCTCCGGGAAGGAGTCCTCGTGGTCGTAGTGCTCGGCGTTGGGGAGGATCTGCTCGTCGACGAACTGGTGGACCATGTCTGTGATCGCACGCTGCTCGTCGGTCTTCTCGGTGTAGGCGGCTACGGCCATGTTCGGCGACGCTCCAAGGTCGTTTTCGGCTTTTCAGCAGAGAATACCGGGGGCGCGCGGCCCGTCGCCGCCAGCGGGCAGGCGATACTGGCGGGCGATGAACTTCGCAAGGGACGTGATCGACGCGGCGCGACCGCACGATCTGGCGATGGTCGAGCTGGCTCGCGACGGCTCCCGCCGGGAGTGGGCCTTCGGCGATGTCGCCGATCGCTCGGCCCGCCTGGCCGGGACCCTGGCGGCGCGCGGCGTCGGGCGCGGCGACGTCGTCATGACCCTGATCGGCAACCGCCCCGAGTGGGTGCTGGCCATGGCCGCCTGCTTTCGCCTGGGCGCCGTCGTGCTGCCCTGCACCGAGCAGCTGCGCAGCAAGGACCTGGCGCTGCGCGTGGCCGCGACCCGTCCCTCACTGCTGATCGCCGACGAGCGCAACGCCGGCGAGACGAGGGGGCTGGACGTGCCCGTGCTGAGCGTTCCCGACGAGGACCTGTTCGCCGCCGAGCCCGCCCCCAGCGTGGAGCTGGACGAGTCCGACCCCTGCCTGATCACCTTCACCAGCGGCACGGCCGGGGAGCCCAAGGGGGTCCTGCACGCCCAGCGCTACCTGTACGGGCAGCGCCTACAGGCCGAGCGCTGGCTGGCCCCGGCGCCCCGCGAGCTGGTCTGGTGCACGGCCGCCAGCGGCTGGTCGAAGTCGGCCCGCAACGTCTTCATCGCGCCCTGGCTGGCGGGCGCCGCGGCGCTGCTGCACGACGCCCGCTTCGACCCCCACGAGCGGCTGGAGATCCTGCGGCGCGAGCCCGTCGCGGTGCTGTGCATGGCCCCCACCGAGTACCGCGTCATCGCCAAGCGCGCCACGCTGCGGGCCCTGCCCTCGCTGCGCGGCATGGTCGCAGCCGGGGAGGCCCTGAACCCGGAGGTGCTGCGCGCATGGCAGGAGGCCACCGGCCTGTCGATCCGCGACGGCTACGGCCAGACCGAGACGGGACAGCTGACGGGCGCCCCCCGCGACGGAGAGACCCGTCCGGGCTCGATGGGGCCGCCCCTCCCCGGCGTCCGTCTCGACATCGAGGACGGCGAGCTCGTACTGGAACCCCGGAGCGACCCGACCTTCTTCCTCGGCTACGTCGGCGAGGAGGCCCGGCGCGGGCAGGACGGCCGCTGGATCGTGCAAGACAGACAGCAGGGCCCGCCCTGGCGGACCGGAGACCGGGTCACGGTCGACGAGGACGGCTGGCTGTACTTCGAGGGGCGCGGCGACGACGTGATCGTCTCGGCCGGCTACCGGATCGGGCCCTTCGAGGTCGAGTCAGCCCTCGTCGCCCACCCGGCCGTCGCCGAGGCCGCCGCCGTCGCCGCACCCGACGAGGAGCGCGGCTCCGTCGTGCGGGCCGTCGTCGTGCTGCGCGACGGGCACGAGCCCGGCCCGGATCTGGCCCGGGACCTGCAAGAGCACGTCAAGCGGGTGACCGCCCCCTACAAGTACCCCCGCCTCGTCGACTTCGTCCCCGAGCTGCCCAAGACGCCCTCCGGCAAGGTCAGACGGGCCCTGCTGCGCGAGCAGGGACCCGCCTGAGAGAGCAGGCAGCGGGCGGCGGCGCGCAGCCCTGCGCCGTTCGGACTCCCGCGCCTCGCGGGCCAGCAGCCGCGCCATCTCGGTGACGCTGCCCTCGCCCGCTCGCCGGGAGCGCCCGGCCGCCTGGACCCTGCCCGTCGCGCCGTGGCGCCTTGCCTGGTGGTTGTGGCTCGCCAATGCGCTCATGCCGCCTGCACCTCCGGTGTCGTCGGGATCGAGTCCAGCTCCTGAACCTCCTGCAGGACCGGTCCGCGCGGGGTCCTCAGCAGCGTGAAGGCCGCCAGGATGCCCAGGGTCACGAGGATCGCTCCGACCAGGTAGGACAGGTGGTAGCCGCCGGCCAGCGCCTGCAGCGGGCCGTTGCCGTGGTGGCTGAGGGCTTTCGTGTGGTCTGTCGCGATCGTGCCCAGCGTGGCCAGGCCGATCGCGCCGAACAGCTGCACGGAGACGTTGATGATCCCCGAGGCCAGTCCCGCGTCCTGCCTGGGAGCCTCCGACATGCCGATCGTCAGCAGCGGCAGGAACGAGGCGCCGGCGCCCATCCCCATCAGCAGGAAGGCGAAGAACAGGCCCGGGAAGTAGGCCGCGCCGACGCCCTCGACGGCCAGCAGCAGCAGCCCCCCGACGATCCCCGTCAGGCCCGCCGACAGCGTCGGCACGGCGCCGAAGCGCTGCACCGCGCGGGCAGCCGGCCCCATCGACAGCGCCGCGATCGAGATCGTCAGCGGCATGAACGCCAGGCCCGTGTCGATCGCGTCGTAGCCGAGCACCCGCTCCAGGTACAGGGAGCCCAGGAAGAAGGCCGAGAACATGCCCGTCACCAGCAGGCCCCGCACCAGGCTCGATGCCATCAGCGTGCGCAGGCGCAGGATCCGCAGCGGCATGATCGGGTTGGCGATCCTGCCCTCCCACCACAGGAAGCTCGCCAGCAGCACGAGGCTGGCGCCGGCCACGCCGATCGTCCGCCCCGACAGCAGGCCGTATTCGCTGGACTTGACGATCGCGAAGGCGCCCGACATCGCCGCCAGGGTCATCAGCGCCGAGCCGAGCAGGTCCACGCCGCCGCTCAGGCCGATGCCCTCGTTCTCGTCGATCAGGATCGACCCCAGCACGAACGCGAGGGCGCCGATCGGCACGTTCACGAAGAAGATCCAGTGCCAGTCCAGCGACTGCGTCAGCGCGCCCCCGGCCAGCAGGCCGATCGAGCCGCCGCCGGCCGAGACGAACGCGTAGACGCCCATCGCCTTGGCCTGCTCGGCCGCCTTCGGGAACTCCGTGACGATGATCGCCAGGATCACGCTGGAGGCGACGGCGCCGCCGGCGCCCTGCAGCAGGCGGAAGGCGATCAGCAGCATCTGCGAGTTCGCCACCCCGCACAGGATCGAGGCGCCCGTGAACAGCGCCAGGCCCGTCAGGAACACGCGCTTGCGCCCGACCAGGTCGCCCATGCGCCCGGCCAGCAGCAGCAGGCCCCCGAAGGTGATCAGGTAGCCGTTCATGACCCAGGTCAGGTTGCCCTGGGAGAAGTGCAGGTCGTGCTGGATGGAGGGCAGCGCCACGTTCACGATCGTGGCGTCGAGCACCATCATCAGCTGGCCCAGGCAGAGCACGGCCAGGGCGATCCAGCGTCTGCGCTCTGAGCGCTCGGCGCTGTCTGGGCTGGTCTCTATCGGCTCGAGCAGGGCTGGCATGGCGGTCCTCCGTGGGTCGGGTCAGGACACCATAGCAAGGATCATCCATGGTTCAGGGATCATCTATCTTAAATTTATCGTCGCTGCTAATGTGATGATTGACGCTTCGATGACCTATACACTTGAGAACATGGGTGATCACGCCTGTCCTCCGGGGTCGGCACTGCTGCTCAGCCGCCTGGCCAAGCAGGTCTACCGCCGCACCGACGATCAGGCGCTGGGCATGCACCTGCGCCACCTGGTGGCCCTCAGCTACGTCAACGACCACGACAGCTGTCCCCAGCAGGACCTGGCAGACGCCTTCTGCATGGACGCCAACAACGTCGTGATCCTGCTCAACGAGCTGGAGGAGCTCGGCTACGCCACGCGCGTCCGCGACCCCCACGACCGCCGCCGCCACCTCGTGCAGATCACCGAGACGGGGCGCAAGGGCCTCAAGCAGGCCGAGCGGGCCCAGGTCGCGCTGGAGGACCAGATCCTGCAGGCGCTGGACGACGAGGAGCGACGGACCCTGCGCGAGCTGCTGCGCCGGGCCCTGGCCAGCGTCGAGCCCGACGACGCCGAGTGCGCCTACAGCGCCACGACGGCGTCGATCTCGACCTGAGCGCCCTTGGGCAGGGCGGCCACGCCGATCGCCACGCGGGCGGGCGGCTCGCTGCCCACGAAGAAGTCCGCGTAGACGTCGTTGACGGCCGCGAACTCGGACAGGTCGGTCATGTAGACGGTCAAGCGCAGGGCCCGCTGCAGGCTGGTGCCGGCCGCCTCGCAGACGGCCTGCAGGTTGGCCAGGCAGCGCCCGGCCTGCTCGGCCGCGCTAGCGCCGACGATCTCGCCGCTTGCCGGGTCGAGCGGGATCTGCCCCGAGCAGAACAGCAGCTCGCCGCTGCGCACGGCGTGGCTGTAGGGCCCCACCGCGGCGGGGGCGCCAGGCGCGTTTACGACCTCTCTTGAGGCTGCCATGCGCTGCACCCTAGCGCCCACCCGTCGCGCGGGGTCGTCGCCGCGAATAGATTCCGACAGATGCAACGACGCCTCGCCCACCTGGCGATCTCCCTGGCCTGCTCGCTGGGAGCCGGCGGCCTGGCCTCCGCCGGCGCCGACGGGCAGATCGCCTACGGGCACTGCGGCCAGAGCAACGACTGGGCCTGCGCCAAGCTGACGGTGCCGCTGGACCCCTCCGGCGCGACGCCCGGCACCGTCACGCTCTCGATCCGCCGCCACCGCGCCGCGATCGGCGAAGCCGGCAGCGCGATCGTGGCGCTGGCGGGAGGTCCCGGGCAGTCCGCCATCCCCTTCGCCGAAGACTTCGCGGAAACGCTGGGGCCGATCGCCGCGACCAGGGACCTGATCGTCTTCGACCAGCGTGGCGTCGGCGCTTC
Organism: uncultured Solirubrobacteraceae bacterium; assembly: GCA_963697795.1. Lineage (GTDB taxonomy): Bacteria > Actinomycetota > Thermoleophilia > Solirubrobacterales > Solirubrobacteraceae > Palsa-744. The sequence continues at coordinate 882,940 of OY969097.1, forward strand.
CGACCCGCTCTCCTGCCACGCCTTCGAACGGGGCGTCGGCCCCTCCCCGGGCAGGCGCATAGCGGAATGCGCCGAACAGCTCGGCAGCAGGCGGGCCTACTACACGACCGCCGACACCGTCGCCGACATCGAGGCGATCCGCCAGGCCGGCGGCTACGAAAAGCTCGTCCTGTACGGCACCTCCTACGGCACCAAGGTCGCCGAGGAGTACGCCCAGCGCTACCCCCAGCACGTCGAAGCGCTCGTGCTCGACTCTGTCGTGCCCCCCGAGGGGCCCAACACCCTGGAGCAGCCGACGACGGCTGCGGTGCCACGGGTCCTGCGCCAGGTCTGTGCCGGTGGGGCCTGCCGGACCGTCACCAGCGAACCCGTCGCCGACCTGGCGCGCGTGCTCGCGAGGATGCGCCGCAGCCCTCTGAGAGTGCGCGGCACGACGCCGACGGGCAGCTCGGAAACGGTGCCGGTGACCGCGGAAGACCTGCTCGGGATCCTGCTGAGCGGAGACTTCTCCGGCCCGCTGCGGGCCGACTTCGTCACAGCCGTGGCCGCCCAGGCCCGCGGCGACGGCGCACCGCTGGCGCGGCTCGAGATGACCGTCGAAGCGGGCCAGGGCGAAGAAGGCGAAGACTTCGACGTGCCCCTGTACTACGCGACGACCTGCGAAGAGCAGTCCTTCCCGTGGCGGCGGACGAGCAGCCAGCGGGCACGGGTCCGCGAAGCCACGGCGGCGGCACGGGCGCTGCCGGCGGGCGACTTCGCGCCCTTCACCGCGGCCGAGGCGTTGGGCGTCAGCGACATCCCCTCCTGCTCCTACTGGCCCTACGCCGGCGAAGCCGTCCAGCAGGCGCCCTCCCCGCTCCCGGCCGTGCCGACGCTGATCCTCAGCGGCGCCGACGACCTGCGCACGCCCACCTCGGGGGCCCGCGAAGTGCAGCAGCAGATCCCCGGCTCCCATCTCCTGGTCGTCCCCTACGTGGGCCACTCCGTGCTCGGGGAGGACCCCACGTCCTGCTCCTCCGACGCCCTGCAGGCGCTGTTCGCGAGCGGCGTCGTGAAGCCCTGCAAGGCGCGCCCGGAGCCCGTCGCCGACCGCCCCGAGACGCTGCCGCCGCCGCGGCTGGGAGCCGTTCCCCCCGACCATGGCTACCGCGGACGGGCCGGGCGCACGCTCGGCGCCCTGAAGCTGACGATAGGCGACCTCGCCCGCCAGCTCGTGCTGTCGATCGAACTGGGCGACTTCAGCCCCTCGGGGGTGCGCACGGGCGGCCTTCGCTCCGGGTGGGCGCGCCTGAGCTCGACCGGCATCAGCTTCCACGACTACTCCTACGTCCCCGGCATGACGCTGTCGGGCTTCCTGCGCAGGGAAACCGCGGCGCTCTTCATCGGCGGCAGCGAAGCCGTGCACGGAACCCTGCGCCTGGTCGGCGACCGCAGGCTGCGAGGCGCCCTGGGCGGGACCTCCGTCCAGGTGCCGGCGACCTTCGGCCCCGCGGCAGCTATTCTCGGGGCGGATGCCGCGGCGGGCTCAGCACTCGATCTTGGCCATCCTGCTGACGCTCGCCGGGCTCGGCTGCTGGCCGGCGAGCTCTCCCGCATCTTCCAGCCTTGACTTCGTCCCCTGCCCGGGGGAACAGCAGTTCTCCTGCGCCCAGCTGCCCGTCCCGCTGGAGCGCTCCGGCGCCGTCGGCGGCACGATCGCGCTGAGCCTCGAGCGCAAGCTGGCCGGCAGCCGGCCCAGCTCGAGCGCCCTGCTGGCGCTGGCGGGCGGGCCCGGCCAGCCGGCCCTGCCGTTCGGCTCCTTCACGGCCCAGGTCATGGCCGGCGCCCTGCGCACGCGCGACCTGCTCGTCTTCGACCAGCGCGGCACGGGCGAGTCGGACCCGCTCGGCTGCCCGGCCCTGGAAGACTTCTCCAACTCTCCCGTCGCGACCGTCTACAGGCGCTGCGCGGAACAGATCGGGCCCGTCCGCGGGGGCTTCACGACAGAGGAATCGGTGCAGGACATCGAGGCGCTGCGACAGGCCGCGGGCTACGAAAAGCTCGTCCTGTACGGCACCTCATACGGCACCAAGGTCGCCGAGCAGTACGCCGAACGCTACCCCCAGCACGTCGAAGCGCTCGTGCTCGACTCCGTCGTGCCGCCCGCCGGGCGCGAACCGTTCCAGATCCCCAGCTTCCAGGCCGTGCCGGGGATCGTCAGGGAACTCTGCGCCCAGAGCCTGTGCGCCGGCATCACCCCCGAACCCCTGGCGGACATGACCCGGCTGATCGACCGCCTGCGCAAGCGTCCCCTCAGCGGCTCCGTCTACGACGGACGGGGACACCGCCACAACGTCGACCTCGACGAGACGGGCCTGCTCTACATCCTCGAGGCAGGAGACGAGAACCCCGCCCTGCGCGCGCTGCTGCCGGCGGCGGTCGTCTCGGCCCTGCACGGCAACCCCGACGCGATCCTGCGCCTGCTGGCGATGTCGGCCGGGCTGGTCCCCAACCTGCCGGAATCCCAGCACGTCGCCGAACCGGCCAAGGAAACCGACGAAGCCGTCTTCGCCGCCACGACCTGCGAGGAGACGCCCTTCCCCTGGCAGCGCTCGGCCGGGGCCTCGCAGCGACTGGCCGAAGCCCGCGCCTTCCTGGCCGCGCAGCCCGCAGCGGACTTCGCCCCCTTCGACGCCGCCACGGCCTTCGCCTCGAGCCCCGTGCAGGCCTGCTCGGAATGGCCCGACGCCTCACCGCCTCCGGCTGCCCCGACTGCGCTGCCCGACGTGCCCACGCTGATCCTCTCCGGCGCCCAGGACTTCCGCACCCCCACCTCGGGAGCGCGAGCGCTGGCCGCCCAGATCCCCGACGCGCAGCTGCTGGTCGTGCCCTTCACGGGCCACTCCGTCATCGGCAGCGACCTCACCGACTGCGCCGTCAAGGCCGTATCGGCCTTCTTCTCGGGTTCCGCCGTGCAGCAGTGCACTGCCAAGGACCTGCTGCCCCCCACCCCCGTCACCCCCGCCGACCTCGGCGTCGTCCACCCGCCGCACGGCCTCGCCGGCAGGCCGGGACGCACGCTGGTCGCCGTCCTGGACACGCTGCGGGACCTCAGCCGCCAGGAGGTCGCCGCCACGATCCAGGTCAACGCTCCCCTGCCCAACGGCTCGAGCTTCGGCGGGCTGCACGGCGGCTACGCCCGGCTGACGGGCAAGTCGGCGATCCTGAAGGACTTCACGCTCGTTCCCGGCGTCGCCCTCACGGGCACCTTCCCGATCAGGAAGGGCCGCCTGCAGACGGCCACCGTCCACGTCGGCGGCGGGCAGGCTGCCGCCGGCACGGTGCGCGTCGGGTCCGGCTCCAAGCGCGTGACGGGGACGCTCGGTGGCCACCGCTTCGACCTCGTCCTGGCGAAGGTCAAGGTCTCCAGCGCGGGCGCGGGCGAATGGCCGGGCGCGCCGCTGCTGCTGTCCCGGCTGGGTCGCGAGCAGGGGCGGGAAGCCCTCTCGCTCGGACTGCCGTCGCTCTGATGCCCAACGCCCTCGCCTCGGAGACCTCCCCCTACCTGCGCCAGCACGCGGAGAACCCCGTCGACTGGCTGCCGTGGGGCGATGAGGCCTTTGCGCTGGCGCGCGAGCGCGACGTGCCGGTGCTCGTCTCGATCGGCTACTCCTCCTGCCACTGGTGCCACGTCATGGAGCGGGAGTCCTTCGAGGACCCCGTCACGGCCGCCCTCATGAACGAGGGCTTCGTCTGCGTGAAGGTCGACCGCGAGGAGCGCCCCGACGTGGACGCCCTCTACATGGAGGCCGTCCAGGGCATGACGGGCAGGGGCGGATGGCCGCTGACGGTCTTCCTCACCCCCGAGCAGCTCCCCTTCTACGGCGGCACCTACTTCCCGCCCGAGCCGCGCCACGGCATGCCCTCCTTCACGCAGGTGCTGCAGGCGATCGGGGAGTCCTGGAGCGAGAACGGCGCAGAGATCCGCGCCGGCGGCGAGCGCCTGCGCGAGCGCCTCACGGGCGGGGCCGCGCTGCGACCCTCCCAGACCCCGATCTCCCAGGAGACGCTGGAGCACGCCATGGAGAATCTGCGCAGCCTGTATGACGCCCGCAACGGCGGCTTCGGCCCGGCTCCGAAGTTCCCGCAGGCCTCGGCGATCGAGCTGGCGCTGCTGCGCGGGGAGACGGACATGGCGCTCGGCTCGCTGCGGGCGATGGCCTCCGGCGGCATCCACGACCAGCTCGGCGGCGGCTTTCACCGCTACAGCGTCGACGCGACCTGGACCGTCCCCCACTTCGAGAAGATGCTCTACGACAACGCCCTGCTGGCGCGGGCCTACCTGCACGGCTGGCAGGCCGGCGGCGATCAGGCCCTGCTGGAGGTCTGCCTGGACACGCTGGACTGGATGCTTCGCGAGATGCGCGGGGCGGAGGGCGGCTTCTACAGCGCCCTGGACGCGGACTCCCAGGGCGCCGAGGGCAGCTATTACGTCTGGACCCTGGCCGAGCTGGGAGAGCTGCTGGGCGAGGACGCCGGGGCGGCCGCCGCCTGGCTCGGCGTCTCAGCGGAGGGCAACTTCGTCGATCCCCACGAGCCCCGGCCCGGCCTGAACGTGCTGACGGCGCGGGGGCCGGCGCCCGCGGCACCCGTGCGGGCTCGTATCCGCGAGCGGCTGCTGGCGGCCCGCTCGCAGCGCGTCCGCCCGGGCCTCGACGACAAGCGCCTGACCTCCTGGAACGCCCTGACGATCGTCGCCCTGGCGGAGACGGGAGCGGCCCTGAACGCGGCGGCCGTCGAGGGGGTCGCCGCGGAGAAGGGAGCCGAGCTGCTGGCGGCCGCAACTGCCTGCGCGGAGTTCGTGCAGCGCGACCTGCGCGACGCCGACGGCAGGCTGCTGCGCACCTACAGCCACGGCCAGGCCAAGATCGGCGGATTCCTGGAGGACTACGCCTTCATGGTCGAGGCGGCCCTGGCGCTGTTCGAAGCCAGCTGCGAGGAGCGCTGGCTGGACCTCGCCGTCGACCTCGCCGACCGCACGATCGAGCTGTTCGCCGACGAGGACGCGGGCGGGTTCTTCTCGACTGCCGCCGACGGCCCTCAGCTGGTGGCCCGGCGCAAGGACCTGGAGGACAGCCCGATCCCCGCCGGTTCCTCGAGCGCCGCCATGGGGCTGCTCAGGCTGGCCCAGCTGACCGGCGAGGAGCGCTACGAGCGCCACGGCGAGTCCGTGCCGGCGTTGCTGGCCGAGATCGCGCCGCGCCACCCGGGCGCCTTCGGGCACGCCCTGCAGGCGATGCACTGGCACCTGGCTCCGGCGAGGCCGATCGCCTGTGCCGTGCCCGGGCCTGCTCCCCGCGCCTGAGCACATCGCGGGAAGGCCGCCGTCGCGTTCGTAACGCTCAAGCACGCGTGGCCGCACGCCCGGCGAAACCGGGCCGGAGGCCTCTCAGATCGACACCCGCTAGAGGATCGCCAGGTAGCGGTCCAGCTCCCACTGCGTGACGTGCACGCGGTAGTCGTCCCACTCCTGGCGCTTGATCTCGACGTAGCGGTTGAACATGTGCTCGCCGAGCGTGCGCAGCACCAGCTCGGACTGCGCTGTGATCTCGATCGCCTCGCCCAGGCTCTCGGGCAGCTGCTCGACGCCCAGGCGGCGGCGCTCCTCGCTGGAGAGGTGGTAGAGGTTCTTCTCCATCGGCTCGGGCAGCTCGTAGCCCTTCTCGATGCCTTCCAGGCCGGCCTGCAGCAGCACCGCGAAGGTCAGGTAGGGGTTGCAGGCCGGGTCGGGGCAGCGCAGCTCCATGCGCGTCGCCCTCTCGCGGCCGGGGTGGTAGAGGGGCACCCGCACCAGCGCAGAGCGGTTGCGCCTCGACCAGGCCACGTAGACGGGCGCCTCGAAGCCCGGCACCAGGCGCTTGTAGGAGTTGACCCACTGGGCGAAGATCGAGCAGATCTCGCGGGCGTGCTTGAGCTGCCCCGCGATGAAGGCCTTGCCGACGTCTGACAGGAAGTACTGGTCGTCCGGGTCGTAGAACGCGTTCTTCCCATTCGCGAACAACGACTGGTGGGTGTGCATCCCGGAGCCGTTCTCGCCGAACAGGGGCTTGGGCATGAAGGTCGCGTGCCAGCCGTACTTCATCGCGATCTCCTTGACCGTGATGCGGTAGGTCATGCAGTCGTCGGCCATCTTCAGGGCATCCGCGTAGCGCATGTCGATCTCGTGCTGGGACGGGCCGACCTCGTGGTGTGAGTACTCCACGTCGATGCCCAGCTGCTCCAGCGCCAGCACCGTCTCGCGGCGCACGTCCGAGCCCGCGTCCAGCGTCGTCAGGTCGAAGTAGCCGCCCTCGTCGAGCACCTCTGTCGCCTTGGCGTCCTTGAACAGGAAGTACTCCAGCTCAGGGCCGACGTTGAAGGTGTCGAAGCCCATCGCCTGAGCCCGCTCGACGGCCCTGCGCAGGACGTGGCGGGGATCGCCCTCGTAGGGGGTCCGCTCCGGCGTGATGACGTCGCAGAACATGCGGCCCACGCCCTGCTCCTCGGGGCGCCAGGGCAGCACGGCGAACGTGCTCGGGTCGGGCATCGCGATCATGTCCGACTCCTCGATCGCGTTGAAGCCCGTGATCGAGGAGCCGTCGAAGCCCATCCCCGCCTCGAAGGCGTCGTCCAGTTCCTTGGCGTTGATCGAGAATGACTTCAGCTGGCCCAGGATGTCCGTGAACCAGAAGCGGATGAAGCGGATCTCCCGCTCCGCCACGATCGCCTTGACGTCCTGCTCTGTCAGGGGGCCCTCAGCCATCCACGCGGGACCCTAGCCGATGGCGGCCGGGGGTCGGTATCGACGGGTGGCTAAACCGCTAATGACCCGCTACGGCGGCCACGAATTCCGCGACCTCCGTGGCTTCCTTGCCCTGGTAGAGCAGGGCAGGCATCTGGCCGAGACCGCGGGCGCGGCCTTCCTGGATCGCGTTGAGGACCAGCGCCTTGCGCCCTTCGGCCGTCGAGATCTCTTCCCCGACGCGCTTATCGAGATTGGGGCCGATCCGTCCGACCGCCTTGACGGCCGCCAGCGTGTGGCAGACGGCGCAAGTGTGGGCGAACAGTTCCCGCCCCGCCTGCTCGTTCTTGGTCAGGTGCACACCGCCGGGGCCGACGCTGGCCTTGTCGTCGCCGTTCTGCGCCAGCACCAGAGCCGGCACGGACAGGCCGAAGCCGAACATGACGATGACACCGATCGTCACGAGCGCCTGGCTGGCCCGCGATTCCGTGTGCAGTGCCGCGCGGGCCCCGCGCGGGCCGCCGCGCATGGCCGTGAAGAACACGCCGAGGCCCAGCAGGACCCAGAAGACGACGAAGATGATCAGCATGCGGGCGGGAACATATCGCCTGGACGCCCGGAACGGCGCCTCGACCGGCCACGAGCTGACCGCCGATGAGAGGTCTCACAGCTTTATCGCGCCCAAAGCCGCGGCGCTAACCTGGAGTGCAGGCAACCCGCTAGGAGCCAAGCAAGGCCGTGTACACGCTTCGTCGTCTTCCCCTCTCCAGGCTGCTCCTGCTGTGCGGTCTCGTCCTTGCCATCGGCATCTTTGCGACCGCCCTGGCGCTCGCCGTCAGCGCCGGCCCGACGCCGCCCCAGCGTCCGCTCGCGGTGGCCGTGCACGACGCCCTGGAAGGCCCAGCCGTCGCAGGCGTCAGCGCCGAAGTCACCCTGACCGACAACTTGCTGGAAGGGGCCAACCTGGCGGGCGGCGAACACGGCGGGCTGACCTCCAGCCCGCTCGTCAAAGGCGGCTCCGGGCGGCTGTGGATCTCGAACGACGGACGGGTGCGCCTGGAGCTGCAGTCCGAACAGGGCGACACCGAGGTCACCTACGACGGGCACACGCTGACCGTCTACGACGCGGCCACGAACACCGCCTACCGCTACACGCCCAAGCAGCAGGGGGCGACCGGCGGCGGCAGCGGGTCCGACCGCGGCAGTCGCCATGTCCCCACCGTCGCCCAGATCGAAGAAGCGATCGCGAAGGTCGACAAGCACGCCACCCTGTCGGGAGCGAAGCCCACGGACGTGGCGGGGGCACCCGCTTACACGGTCCGCCTGTCCCCCGGCGAATCCGGCAGCCTGATCGGCGGCGCCGAGCTGTCCTTCGACGCCGAAAACGGCATCCCCCTGCGGGCCGCCGTCTACTCCTCGCAGAGCTCCTCGCCCGTCGTCGAACTGGCCGCCACCAAGGTCTCCTTCGGGCCGATCGCCCCCGGCGTCTTCGACATCAGCCCGCCCCCGAGCGCCAAGGTCGAAGAACTGCAGCTGCGCGAAGGCGGCAGCGAAAGCACCAGCAAGGACACCGGCGAAAAGCCGAAGGTCACCCTCCACGGCCACGGCGTGACGGGCATCGTCGTGCTCGAAGCCAAGAGCCACGGCAAGAGCGGGCAGAGCAGCTCCCTGGAAAGCCTGCCGAAGGTGCCCGTCGGCGGCGGCACGAGCGCCGCGGAGCTCTCCACCGAGCTGGGGACGATCCTCAGCTTCGAGCGCTCCGGCGTTCGCTACGTGCTGGCAGGCGCCCTCCCGGCAGGGCCGATCGAGGCGCTGGCACGAGGCCTGTGAGGTGAGTGCCGAGGCTCCGCCCGTGCTGGCGCGGGGGCTGGTCAAGCGCTACGACGAGGTCCTCGCGGTCGACCACGTCGACCTGGAAGTCCGGGCCGGCGACGTCTACGGCTTCCTGGGACCCAACGGGGCCGGCAAGACGACAACGCTGCGGATGGCCCTGGGCCTGATCGTCCCGACAGAGGGTCACGTGCAGCTGTTCGGGCGCGATCCCATGCGGGAGGGCGCCCGGGCCCTGCAGGGGGTCGCCGGCTTCGTCGAGGCGCCCCGCTTCTACCCCTACCTGAGCGCCGGCAAGAACCTGGAGCTGCTGGCCGCCCTCGACGGCGACGGCGCCGCCGGGCGCATCGAGGAGGTCTTGGAGATCGTCGAGCTGAGCGATCGGGCCAGGCACCGCGTCGGCGGCTACTCCCACGGCATGCGCCAGCGCCTGGGCATCGCCGCCGCCCTGCTGCGCCGTCCCAGCCTGCTGATCCTCGACGAGCCCGCGACGGGCCTTGACCCGGCCGGGATGCGCGACATGCGCGAGCTGATCCGCCGGCTGGCCGGCGAAGGCATCACGGTGCTGCTCTCAAGCCACCAGCTGCCCGAGGTCCAGGAACTGTGCGACCGCGTCGCCATCGTCGACTCCGGTCGCGTCGTCTACGAGGGCGCCATGGCCGACCTGCGCCGCCAGGGCGGGGCCGGCTACCGCCTGCGCACGACAGACGACAGCCGCGCCATGGCCATCGCGGCCGAGCGGGAGGGGCTGTCGAGCCTCCAGCGCGACGAGCACGGCATCTCCCTGCAGGCCGACGAGCGCCACCTGGCGGAGCTGACAGTGGCGCTCGGGCGCGCCGGCGTCGGCGTGCTCGCCCTGACCCCCGAGCTGGCCACCCTCGAGGACCTGTTCTTCCGGCTGACCGAGGACGGCGGGCACCCGGCGCACGCCGCACCTGGACTCGCGGCCGAGACCGACGGAAGGCTGGTCGGATCCTCGTGAGCGCCGTTGCCCCCTCGGCCTCACCGGGAGTCATCCCCGCCCAGCCCCACAGGGCGCGGCGACCGCCCGTCCGCACCATCTACCGCTGGGAGCTGCGCAAGCTGGTCTCCCAGAAGCGCACCTACCTGGGCTTCGGCCTGGCGATCCTGCTGCCCGTCATCTTCGTCGTCAGCCAGTTGATCCGCGGGCACCCGCCGCGCGGCGCCGGCTCCATCTTCGCCTCTGAGATCTTCCAGTCGGGGCTGGCCACGCCAGTGCTGATGCTGACGTTCCTGGCGCCCTTCTTCCTGCCTATGATCGCCGCCCTCGTGGCCGGGGACATCGTCGCGGCCGAGGACAACAACGGCACCCTGAAGACGATCCTGACCCGCTCCGTGGACCGCGGCCAGGTCTTCGCGGCCAAGGTGCTGGCGGCAGTCACCTACGCCGCAGCCGCCGTCTACCTGTCGGCGATCGTCGCCACCGTCGCCGGAGTCGGCGCCTGGGGCTTCCACAGCGTCCAGACCTTCTCCGGCTCCGTCGTCTCGGCACCCAAGGCGCTGCTGCTGATCTTCGCCGCCAACGCCTGCTTCCTGATCCCCCTGCTGACCATCGCCTGCATCGGCGTGCTGCTCTCGACCGTCACCCGCAACAGCGCCGCCGCCATCGTCGGCACCCTCGGCGTCACCCTCGTGCTGGCCATCGTCCAGCAGATCCCCGGCCTCGAAGGCCTTCACCCCTACCTGCTCACGACCCAGTACTTCGCCTGGCAGGGCCTGCTGCGCACGCCCACCGACTGGTCCCCCATCCTCCACTCGCTGTGGCTCTGCGCCCTCTACGCGGCTCCCTCCCTGATCGCCGGCTGGCTCGTCTTCCTGCGGCGGGACGTGGCGGGGGGCTAACGAAGGGCCGGAAGCTCCAGCTCCGCCAGCTCCACGTCGCCCATCAGCCGCCGCGCCTCCTTGGCGTCGATCAGTCCGGCACCGAAGCGGCCGGTCGACTCCGCACCGCATGCGACACCAAAGCGCAGGCACTGATCGGGCGGGCGCCCTTCGTACCTGGCGGCCAAGTACCCGGCCAGAAAGGCATCGCCGGAGCCCCGTTTGGCAATCGGCTCACGCTGCTGGACCGTCGCCCGCTTCAGCCGCCGCTGGCCGTCCACGAGCACCTGCGCCAGGCAGCCGTCGGGCAGGGTCATGATGACCTCGCGGGGGCCCAGCTCGGCGACCTCGGCCGTCGCCAGGGCGCGCTCGTCCTCGCCGGCGAACTCGTGGCCCACCAGCTCCTCGGCCTCCAGCACGTTCGGTGTGACCAGGTCGGGCTCGGCCCGAACGGCCTGGCGCAGCGGTTCCCCGTCGGTGTCCACGACCGTCGTCACGTCCGAGCGCTCCAGGTCCTTGATCAGAGAGGCGTAGAGGTCCGGCTCGACGCCCCGCGGCAGCGAGCCCGCGAACACGACGATCGCCGCTCCCCTGGCCAGGTAGACGAGCTTGTCGCGGAACAGCTCCACCTCGTGCGGGCTGACCGACGGGCCTCTTTCGTTGACCTCCGTCTGTTCGCCCGTCGTAGGATCCAGCACGGACGTGTTCGTGCGCGACTCCTCGCGGATCCGCACGAAGTCGTTGAGGATCGACTCCTCCGTCAGCTGCTCAACGATGTGGGTCCCGGTCGGGCCGCCGGCGAAGCCCGTCGCGATCACCGGCTGTCCCAGCTCCTTGAGGGTGCGGGCGATGTTGACGCCCTTGCCGCCCGCCGTCGTGCGCTGTTCGACGGTTCGATGCCTCCGACCGAGTCGGAAGTTCGGAACCGCCAGCGACTTGTCGATAGCGGCGTTGAGGGTGACCGTGATGATCATCCTTGCTCGCTCCCCGTGTACGAGGACGCCTGATAGGCCAAAGCTGCCCGGGCGTTCACGACACACAGGCTAGCGGACCGGCAGGGCGCCGCCAACGCACCCCCGGGCAGCCTCACGCGCCGCCTCAGGCGTGGGCGCGCGAGCGCCCCGAGAGCTCCCAGGCAGCCGTGCGCAGGCGCTCCGCCTCGGCCGCCGCGGCCGGCCCGGGGCCGCCCCCCGCCTTGCGATACGCGTCGGCGATGCTCCGCGACGCGCTCACCAGACCACCGGCCCGGCCCGGCTGGAAGGCGGCCTGCTGATCCTCGACCCGACCTCCCTGGGCGCCGATCCCCGGCAGCAGGAAGAAAGCCTGGCCCATCAGCTCCCTGGCCCGCTCCAGGTGCCCTGGAGCAGTCGCGCCCATGACCGCGCCGACGTCGCTCAGGCCCGACTCGCCGACGCCGCCGGACCCCAGCTCGGCGACCAGCATGGCCACCCGCTCCCACAGCGTCTCTCCCCCGTCCAGCTCCAGGTCCTCGAAGTCGGCCGCGCCGGGGTTGGACGTGCGCACCAGCAGCAGCACGCCCGCGCCCGCGGTCCGTGCAGCCGTCAGGAAGGGCGCGATCGCGTCCCTGCCCATCAGCGGGTTGACCGTCACCAGGTCCGCTCCCAGACCATCGACATGGCCGAACGGCGTCTGCAGGCCCTCGAACAGGCTGCTCGCGTAGGCCGCCGCCGTCACGTCTATGTCGCCCCGCTTGCCGTCGGCTATGACCAGCAGACCCTGCTCGCGGGCGTGCTCGACGACTGCGCCGAGGGCCGCCCGGCCGGGCACGCCGAGCGCCTCGAAGCGGGCCAGCTGCAGCTTGACGGCCACGCACGAGGAGGCCGTCGCGTCGATCAACGCGCGACAGTGGGCCTCCACGGCCGCGGCGGCGGCCTGCCCGGGCGTCCCACCCTGCGCCGCCGCCGAGGTCGCGACCGGCCACAGGGCAGCCGGGTCGGGGTCGAGCCCCAACACCAGCTGGGAAGTACGCTCGGCGACCCTTTCGGCCAGCCTGTCGCCGAAGGGGACGATCGCTCTCAGCGTCCCTTCACTGCGCTCTTCAAACCGCTGCCCGCCGTGAACCTGGGCACCCTCGAAGCGGCGATCTCGATGCGCTCGCCCGTGCGCGGGTTGACCCCCATCCGCGCCCCCCGCTCGCTGACGTGGAACTTGCCGAATCCGGACACGGACACCTCGCTGCCACGCCGCAGTGCGTCCTCGATCGTCGCCACGACGGCGTCGACAGCACGCGTGGCGTCCTGCTTTGTCAGCTGCGCGCGGTCTGCCACCTGGTCGACCAGCTCGGACTTGGTCACTTCACCCTCCTCTTTCGTACGACGGTCCAACGACGCTAACACCGCTTTCGGACAGGCGGGTGCGCAAGAATCGGGGTGTGGCCATCGAGCGTATCGCCTGGCTGGTGACGGTGCTGGTGGCACTCGTCACGGCCCTCCTGCTGCTCCTGTCGGGGTATGTCGGCTATGCCGGCCTGGGGCTGGCCGTGGCCATCTCGGCCGCCATCAACCTGCTCTGAGCAGCCAGGCCGTCAGCGCCCGGGCGGCGCGGCCACGATGGCTGATCGCGTCCTTCTCCTCGTCGTCGAGCTCGGCCATCGTCCGTCCCGAGCCCTCGTCGTCGGGCAGGAAGACGGGGTCGTAGCCGAAGCCGCGCTCGCCACGCGGCGCCGCCGCCATGGTGCCCCCGCAGCGACCCTCGAACAGCTTCTCCTCGCCACTGGCCGGGTCGACGTAGGCGATCACGCAGACGTACTCCAGGGCGCTGCCCGCGGGCGCCTGCTCGATCAGCTTGCGCAGGTTCTCGCCGTCGCCGGCCTGCTCGCCGGCATAGCGGGCCGAGCGGACACCCGGAGCGCCGCCGAGGGCCGCCGCCGCGATGCCCGAGTCGTCGGCGATGACGACCCGGCCGAGCCCCCCGGCGGCCGCCCGGGCCTTGCCCAGCGCGTTCTCGGCGAAGGTCTCGCCGTCCTCCGGGGGCAGCTCGAAGTCGCCCGGCAGCATGTCCAGCTCGACGCCTCCGTCCTGCGCCGCCAGCAGCCGCTGGAACTCCCTGCGCTTGTGGTCGTTGTGGGTCGCCAGCAGCAGCCGCACGGCCGCCACCGTCAGGCCGGCGTCCCGGCCGCTGCAGCGATGGCCTGCTGCTGGGCCTCGCGCAGCTGCTCGATGCCCGCCTCCGCCAGACCCAGGAGCTCGTCGAGATGGGCCCTGGACAAAGGCGTGCGCTCGCCCGTGCTCTGCAGCTCCACGAGGCCGCCCTCGCCCGTCATGACGACGTTGGCGTCGACCTCCGCGCGGGAGTCCTCGCTGTAGTCGAGATCCAGCATCGGTGTGCCGTCGATGACCCCGCAGGAGATCGCCGCGACCGAGCCGGTCAGCGGGACGGCCTCCAGCAGGCCCTTCTCCCGCAGGGCCGTGCAGGCCAGCGTCAGGGCTACGTAGGCGCCCGTGATCGAGGCGCAGCGGGTGCCTCCGTCGGCCTGCAGGACGTCACAGTCCAGGTAGATCGTCCTTTCCCCCAGGGCCTTGAAGTCGACGATCACCCGCAGCGAACGGCCGATCAGGCGCTGGATCTCGACGGTGCGCCCGTCGGGCCTGCCCCGGCTGACGTCGCGCTGCTTGCGATCGCCCGTGGAGGCCGGCAGCATGCCGTACTCGGCCGTCACCCAGCCCTTGCCCTGCCCAGCCATCCAGCGGGGCACGCTCTCCTGGGCGGAGGCCGTGCAGATCACGCGCGTCTCTCCCATCGAGATCAACGCCGAGCCTGTCGCCGTGCGGACGAAGCCCGGCTCGATCTCGCAGGGACGCAGCTGTGCGGGGGTGCGCCCGTAGCTGCGTCCGCCCGTCTGCCCACTCGACATGCGGGCCATCATTCCAGAGCGCTACCGTCGGGGCATCTTGCGGGCCCTCGTCGTCTCGAACATGCAGCCCGACGGCGCCCATCCCGAGCGCGGTCGCTTCGTGCGCGACCAGGTCAGCGCACTGCGCCGGCTGGAGGACCTGGAGGTCGAGCTGTACGAGTTCCCGCCCGGGCCGGCGGCCCTGCTGGCGGCCGCCCGCGATCTGCGTCGCCGCCACGGCAGGCGCTCGGGTGGCGCCCGCCTGGACGTCGTGCACGCCCACTTCGGCCTGACCGCCTGGCCCTCGCTGCTGGCGGCGGCGGACGTCCACGCCCTGACCGTGCACGGCACCGATCTGAGTCATCCCCGCACCCGTCTGCTGACGAAAGCCGCCCTGCCCCTGCTCGACTTGACCGCGGGCGTCTCGGCGGATCTGGCCAGGCGGCTCTCGCCCCGCGCCCTGGTGCTGCCCTGCGGGGTCGACACCGACCGCTTCCGCCCCCTCGATTGCGTGCAGTCCCGCTCGCAGCTGGGTCTCGATACCGACTCCCCGTTCCTGCTCTTCCCGGCCGACCCGTCGCGTCCCGAGAAGCGCCACGACCGGGCTCAGGCCCTGGCCGCGGCCTGCGGGGCGCAGTTGCGAACGCTCGGCGGCGTCGCGCCCGAGCTGGTGCCGCTGTGGGTCAACTCGGCCAACGCCGTCGTCGTGCCCTCCGAGCGCGAGGGCTTCGGGCTTGCCGTGCTGGAGGCGCTGGCCTGCGACGTGCCCGTTCTGGCCACCCCCGTGGGAGTGCACCAGCAGGCCCTGGCGGGAGTCGAGGGGACGCTCTGCGCGGACTTCGACGTGGTGCGCTGGAGCGCGTCCGCCGGCAGGCACCTCGCCGAGCAGGATCCTCGCGTGCAGGGGCGCTCCGCGGCAGAGCGTTTCTCTGCGACGGCCATGGCCGAAGCCGTCAGGGATGCATGGTCGCAGGCACTTGCACGCAGCCCGCACGCCGGTGGGTAGTGTTAATCCGGCGTGGATCAACCATCCGGCACGACCCAACCTGAGCCGCCGGCACAGGAACCCGCGAGCAGCGACCAATCCCAGCCCGCGGCCGTCGAGCAGCAGGGCTTCGGCTCCCGTGGCCGTGCGCGACGTCGCGCACGGTTCCTGCGCCGGGCCAGGGAGCTCGCTTATCGGGACCTCGGCGGTCTCGTCTTCAGCCTGCACCGCTTCGGGCAGCGCAACGACGCCCTGGTGCTGGCCAAGCTCAGCACCCTCGGCCACATCGACTCCGAGCTGCGTGCGATCGAAGCGACCCTCAAGGAACGCCGCCCCGTGACGGTGCTGCGCGAGGCCGGCATCACAGCCTGCCCCCGCTGCGCCGCCATCCACGCAAGCGAAGACCGCTTCTGCCCCAACTGCGGGCTGGCGATGCGCAGGGACGCCGACCTGCCGATAGCGGGGGCGCCGGCCCCGCCTCCGGTCACACCCCCGCAGCCTGCCCAGGCCCCGCCGCCCGGCCAGGCCGCCTTCGGCCCTGCCTTCCCGCCTCCGGGTCGCCCCTCGGCCACTCCCCAGACACCGGTTCCCGCCCCGTCGGCGACCGCCGCGCCCGTGCCGGCGTCGCCGTCCTCGAGAGCTCCACAGCCCACGGTCGGTCGACCGAAGGGGCCGCTCGCCTCCCAGGCCACCACCGAGGGGCGCTCGCCGGCCCCGCCGAGCCGGGTCCCAGAGCCTGCCCCCGAGCAGACACAGGCGCACGAGCAGGCGCAGCAGCCCGTCGAGGAAGCCACGGAGATCCTGCACCCGCCGGGGTCGTGAGCGCTCCCACCGCCAGCGCGCCGGGACCGTCGACGGCGACAGTCCCCTCCCCTGCCCCGACCACCGAAGCGTGCCCGCTGTGCGGAGCCCCGCTCGCCCCCGACCAGGAGTGGTGCCTGCGCTGCGGAGCGGCCGCTCGCACCCGGCTGGCGGCGGCGCCCAACTGGCGTGCACCGGTTGCCGCCCTCATCGTCGTGGCGGCGCTCGCCCTCGGCGCCCTGGCGGCGGCCCTCGTCAAGCTGGCAGGCGACTCGGGACAGACGCCGGCGCCCTCGACGCGGATCGTGACCACGACAACCCCCTCGCTGCTCACACCGGGCGCGGGCTCGACGACGACTCCCACCACCTCGACGACTACCCCGACGACCTCGACTCCGGGCCTGCCGGGCTCCACCACGAGCACCGGCTCCCCTGGGCTGGGCAGCGGCGCCACGGGCAGCTCGGGGACGAGCACGACAAGCGCAGGCAAAGGGCGCCTGCGCGAGCTCGAAAAGATCAGGCTCAAACTCGGCATCAAGTAGCCCGATCGAGACGGGCGATACGGTTCGACCGATGCGCCTCCCTGAAACGGCGAGGGCCCTGGAGGCCGACGTCGCTGTCGTCGGCGCCGGCGCGGCCGGGCTCTACGGAGCGCTGTGCGCCGCCCGCGAGGGCGCCAGGGTCGTGCTCGTGTCGGCGACACCCCTGGCCCAGACGGCGAGCTACTGGGCACAGGGCGGCCTGGCGGCGGCGATGTCGGCCGAGGACAGCTTCGAGCTGCACCTGCAGGACACGGAGACGGCGGGGCGCGGGCTGGTGCGCCGCTCGGCTGCGGAGACGCTCGTCCGCGAGGCGCCGGAATGCGTCCGCGACCTGCAGTCGCTGGGTGTGCGCTTCGACGCCGACCGCTTCGGCCGTCTGGCGCTGGGACTGGAGGGAGGGCACTCTGTGCGCCGCGTCGTGCACGCCGGCGGCAGCGCGACGGGTCGCAGGGTCGTCCGCCAGCTGTCGGCGCTCGTAGCCTCGGACGCGCGCATCGCCGTCCTGGAGGGCGCCCGGGCGAGGGCCCTGTGGCGTGTGCAGGACCACTGCCAGGGGCTGCTGTGCGAGGACGGGACGCTCGTGCGCAGCGGTGCCGTCGTGCTGGCGACGGGAGGAGCTGCAGCGCTGTGGGCACGGACGACCAACCCGCCCGGCTCGCAGGGCGTCGGCCTGCTGCTGGCCCATGCCGTGGGCGCCGAGCTGGCGGACCTGGAGATGCTGCAGTTCCACCCGACGGCCGTGATCGGCATCCCGGGCCGCGAGGGCTTCCTGATCACGGAGGCGATCAGAGGTGAGGGGGCGACCCTGCACGACGCCTCCGGTGAGCGCTTCGTCGACGAGCTGGCGCCACGCGACGAGGTCGCCAGGGCGATCCAGCGGCGGCTTGCGGAGACCGGGGAGCGCTCGGTCGGGCTGGACATGCGCAGCATCGACCCGGCCCGCTTCCCCAACGTCGTGGCGGCGCTACGGGAGGCGGGCCTCGACCCGGCGAGAGAGCTCGTGCCGGTCGCCCCCGCGGCCCACTACATGATGGGCGGGATCGTGACGGACCTGAACGCCCGCTCCAGCGTGGAGGGCCTCTATGCGGTCGGTGAGTGCTCCTGCACGGGCCTGCACGGCGCCAACCGCCTGGCCTCCAATTCGCTGAGCGAGTGCTTCGTGTTCGCCCGCCGGGCCGTCGCCCATGCGCTGGCGGGCGCGGCCGGCCCGCCGCCGGCCCCGAACGAGGCGGAGCTGGCCAGGCTCGACGCCGTACCCGCACCGGAGAATGCCGGGCGCTCGACCCGCGAGGCGATCTGGCAGAGGGCCGGGATAGTGCGCACGCCGGAGGGCCTCACCGAGCTGCTGGAGGAGCCTCATCCGCTGGCCAGGTTGATCGCCACGTGCGCCCTGGCCCGCACAGAGAGCAGAGGAGCCCATCTGCGCAGCGACCACCCCGAGACCGATCCGGCCTTCGACCTGCGTCACGGGGTGCTCCAGCCGGATGACAGCCTCCTCTGGCAGACCTGGCTCTGATCCGACAGTCAGAACTCGAACATAAGGATTGGCTGGGCCGATCTTTAACTCGATCCTTTCTAATGGCAACCGTGTTTGCAGGGGAGGAAGGACTTCCAGGGCACTGGAGTCTGAGAGGAAACGGCGGGCGTGCTCCAAGGAGACATTTCGATCGAGAACGAGGGTCAGGAGCCCTAGCCATGTACCAATTCAGCCGCGCCATCTACAGGGAGCTCGCTCCACAGATCCTGGCGCCCGCGCCGGGGATCCCGCCCGCCGCCAACCACGCAGCTGTGCTGGCCGCCTGCGAGGCGGTCGTGACCCGCATGGCGCTTGACCGCCACTACTTCGCCCGTCCCGAGCGCACCCTCTTCTGCGACATTCGGGGCTACTTCCCGATGACGGCCCAGGCTCGCGTCCAGATGGTCGTCTCGCGCTACGTCGGCTACGCCCAGCAGTTCCTGACCGAGCACCCGCTGGAGGGCTACACGGCCGTCAGCGGAGCGCCGCCGCGATGTCGGGCGACGACCCGCAAGGGCTCGGCCTGCCAGCGCACGCCGCTGGCCCGCAACGGCTACTGCCCCTCCCACCAGCACCTGGCCGACACGGAGGACCGCGAGCTGGCGGCGGCCTGAGCGGCTGCCGCATCGAAAGGCAGTGGCGGGGACCATCTAGTCTGACCCGATGCTCCTGGGGGTCGACGTCGGCGGCACCTTCACCGACGCCGTCCTGCTGACCGACGAGGGGGACCTGCACACGGCCAAGGTGCCCTCCACCCCTGCCGCCGAGGAGGAGGGCGTGATGCGGGCGGTGGCGAGCGTGCTCGAACGGGGCGGCGCGAGCCCGGAGCGGATCGAGCGCTTCGCGCACGGCATGACGGTCGCGACGAACGCCCTGCTGGAGGGCAACACCGCGCGAACGGCCCTGATCGCGACGGCGGGGTTCACGGACGTGATCGAGCTGGGCCGCCAGGCCCGCCCGCACCTGTACCGCCTCTGCCAGGCCGCCCCGGCGCCACTGGTGGAGGCCGAGCTGCGCTTCGCGGCGTCCGAGCGGATGGGCCCGGAGGGACCGATCGAGCCGCTGCCCGACGAGGCACCCGATGAGCTGGCGGGCGCGGTGGCCGGCGCCGCGCCGCAGGCCGTGGCGGTGGCCCTGCTGCACTCCTATGCCGACCCCTCGCACGAGCGCGCGATCGGGACGGCGCTGGCCGGGGCGCTGCCGGGCGCGAGCCTGTCGCTCTCCAGCGAGCTGGTCGGCACCTTCCGCGAGTACGAGCGGACGGCCACGACAGTGCTGGACGCGGCCCTCTCCCCGGCCCTGGGCTCCTACCTGGCGAGGCTGTGCGGGCAGGCGCGGGCGGCGGGCCTGCCCGAGCCGAAGGTGATGCAGTCCTCGGGCGGGCTGACGGAGGCCGCCCAGGCGGGCGCCCACGCGGCCCTGACGGTCCTCTCGGGTCCCGCCGGCGGGGTCGGCGGAGCGACGCTGGTGGCGGCGATGGCGGGCGAGCCGGACGTGGCCTGCTTCGACATGGGCGGGACCTCCTGCGACGTCTGCCTGATCGAGGGAGGCATCGTGCCGGAGACGGCCGAGCGCGTGATCGCGGGCAGACCCGTGGCGTTGCCGGCGCTGGACATCCACACGGTCGGCGCGGGCGGCGGCTCGATCGCCTGGCGCGACGAGGGCGGCGCCCTGCGCGTGGGACCGGCCTCGGCAGGAGCCAGCCCAGGCCCGGCCTGCTACGGGCGCGGCGGCGAGCTGCCCACGGTCACGGACGCCAACCTGCTGCTGGGCAGGTTGCTGGAGGACGTGCCCCTGGCCGACGGCGTGCAGCTCGACCGGGCGGCTGCCGAACGTGCTGTGGGCGGTCTCGCGGCAGAGCTGCGTATGGACCTCCTGGCCTGCGCGGAGGGCATCGTCAGGGTGGCGGAGGCGGAGATGCTGGGGGCCCTGCGCCTGGTCACGATGCAGCAGGGCATCGACCCCCGTCCGTACGCGCTGATGCCCTTCGGCGGCGCCGGCCCGCTGCATGCGGCGGCGATGGCCGAGCAGCTGGGCATCTCCAGGGTGCTGTGCCCCCGCGCCTGCGGAGTCCTGTCGGCGCTGGGGCTGGCCGCTGCCGCGCCCCGTCGCGACGCGGCCCGGACGGTCCTGACGGCGCGGGCGGCCCTGTCCGAGGAGGCCCTCGACGGTGTCCGTCGGGAGCTCCTCGAGGAGGCGGCGGGCAGGCTCGGCGAGCCGGAGCTGCGCACGAGGGTCCGCTGCGAGCTGCGCTACAGGGGCCAGTCCTTCGAGCTGCCCGTGGAGGAGGAGTGCGGCCCGGGGGCGCACCCGCGGATGGGGCCGGCGGATCTCGCGGAGCGCTTCGCCGAAGCCCATCTGGCCCGTTACGGGTACAGGGATGAGGATGGGGAGGTCGAGCTGGTCAACGTCCGTGCTTCCGTGTGGGGCCGTGCGCCGCTGGTGCCGGCACAAACGGCCCCCGTCGAGGTGCCCGTGCGAGAGACGCGCCCGATCGTCTTCGCGGGGCGGGCGCTGGCGGCCACCGTGCTGATCGGCCAGCCGGCGCCCGGGGAGACGCTGCAGGGTCCCGCCCTCTGCGCGATGCCCGAGGCGACGCTGCTGGTCCCGCCCGGCTGGCAGGGAGCCGTGCAGGAGACGGGCACGATCGGGCTGACGCGGCAGGAGACGGCCCGATGACGCTCGACCCGATCGACCTGCAGGTTCTGACGGGCGGCCTGCAGGCGGCCTGCCGCGAGATGGGGGTGGTCCTGATCCGCTCGGCCCACTCCCCCAACATCAAGGAGCGCAGGGACGCCTCCACGGGCCTGTTCGACGCCGACGGGCAGATGATCATGCAGGCCGAGCACATCCCCGTGCACCTGGGAGCGATGCCGGCGGCGGTCAGGTCGGTCCTGGATGAGAGCCATCGGCCGGGTGTCTCCTGGATCCTCAACGACCCCTTCGCGGGCGGCACGCACCTCCCCGACATCACCGTCATCACGCCCGTCTTCGCGTCCGGAAGCCTGATCGGATTCGCGGCCAGCAGGGCCCATCACGCGGACGTGGGCGGCAGCCGCCCCGGCTCGATGGCGGCGGACAGCCGCACGCTGCAGGAGGAGGGGGTCGTGATCGCGCCCCAGCCGATGACAGAGGCGACGATCGAGCGTCTCATCGCCGGGATGCGCCAGCCGGCAGAGCGCCGCGCCGACCTGCTGGCGCAGCTGGCCGCCAACCGTCTCGGCGAGGAGCGGCTGGCCGAGCTGGCCGGTCGCCTGGGACGGGACGGGCTGCGCGAGGGCACGGACGCGGTCCTGGGCTACTGCGAGCGTCGCACGAGGGCCTGCCTGGCCGGGCTGGAGGACGGCGAGCGGGAGGCGCTGGACGTGCTGGAGGCGCCGCAGGAGGACCTCGAGCTGCGCCTGCGGGCCGAGCTGCGGGAAGGACGGCTGCTGCTGGACTTCGCGGGCAGCGCCGCCCAGCACGAGGGCAACCTCAACTGCCCCCTGGCCGTGACGGCGTCGGCCTGCCTGTTCGCGGTACGCGTGCTGACGGATCCGGACATCCCGCCGACAGCCGGCGCCTACAGGCCGATCGAGGTGAGGGCACCGGTGGGGAGCCTGCTCAACGCCCTGTCGGGAGCGGCGGTGGCGGCGGGCAACGTGGAGACCTCATCGCGGGTCGCGGACCTGGTCCTGAGCGCCTTCGGCAGGGCCCAGGGCCAGGGCACGATGAACAACCTGACGCTGGGCAACGAGAGCTTCTCCTACTACGAGACGCTGGGCGGCGGGCAGGGCGCCTGCCCCGACGCCGACGGCCCGAGCGCCGTGCACGTGGCGATGAGCAACACGCTGAACACACCGATCGAGGCGCTGGAGCGCGAGCTGCCGGTGCGCGTCGTGCAGTACGCCATGCGCCGGGGCTCGGGCGGCGCGGGACTCCATCGGGGCGGTGACGGCGTCGTCAGGGAGCTGCAGGCGCTGGCGCCGATGGACTTCTCCCTGATCGCAGAGCGCCGCCGCAGAGCCCCGCGTGGCGCCGCCGGGGGAGCGGACGGACTGCCCGGCAGGGACACCCTCGACGGCCGTCCGCTGCCGGGCAAGGTCGTCGGGCGACTGGCCCCGGGACAGCGGCTGCGCATCGAGACGCCGGGTGGAGGAGGATTCGGGCATGAGCTCCGGCGAGCAGACTGAGCGGATCGGCTTCCTGGGCCTGGGCATCATGGGCTCGCGCATGGCCGCCAACCTGGCGCGGGCGGGCTTCCCCCTGTCCGTCTGGACGCACACCGAGGGCAAGGCGGCGGCGTGGGCGGCAGAGCACGGCGCCCGCGCCCTGGACACGCCCGCCGCCGTGGCGGCGGACAGCGACATCGTGATCAGCATGGTCGTCGACGGCGAGCAGGTCGCCTCGGTGCTGCTGGGTCCCGGCGGCGCGATCGAGTCGGCCCGGCCGGGCCTGCTGTGCGTCGACTGCTCGACGATCGCCCCTCCCGACACAAGGCGCATAGGCGCGGCCCTGGCACAGCGGGGCGCGAGCATGATCGACGCGCCCGTCACGGGCTCCTCCCCGCGCGCCGAGGCGGGCACGCTTACGATCATGGCCGGTGGCGAGGCGAGCGACTTCGAGCGGGCCAGGCCGGCGCTGGAGGTCATGGGCGAGCTGGTGCTGCACGTCGGAGAGCTCGGCCAGGGCGAGATGCTGAAGCTGATCAACAACTCCCTGGGCGCGGCCAACGCGGCAGCGGTGGCCGAGGCCCTGGTCCTGGCGCAGGCGACGGGGATCGACCTGGACGCGCTCGTGCAGGTGACGATGGCCGGCTCGGGCGGGTCGGTGCAGCTGCAGATGAAGGCGGGACCGATGCGGGAGCACGACTACACGACCCTCTTCAAGACGGCTCACATGCTCAAGGACGTCAGGCTGTGCCTGGAGGAGGCCCAGCGGGCCGGCGTGCCGTTCCCGGCAGCGGCGCACGCCCGCGACTTGCTGACGGCGGCGATCGGCCGCGGCCATGCGGAGGAGGACTACGCGTCCATCGTCGAGGCCGCGGAGGGCCTGGCGGGACGACGGCTGGACTGACATGGAGGAGAGTCCCTTCGGCATCGACGCGCAGAGCAAAGCCGGCCACCACCGGCTGATCCTGACGGGCGAACTGGATCTCGCGGCGTCACGGGAGCTCGACGCGGCGCTGCGGCGGGCGTGCGCGGAGGGGGCCCGCCAGATCGACCTCGACCTGCGCGGCGTGACGTTCGTCGACTCGGTCGGCCTCAGCTCGCTGCTGGCGGCCAGGGACGTGTGCGAGCAGAGCGGAACGGAGATGGGAGCCATCCCCAACCCGGCCCTGGAGCGCATGTTCGAGGTCACGGGGCTGCTCGACGTGCTGCCCTGGCGCGACCCCAGTTGACTGGCCGGTCAACCAGCTTTGATCTGTTCCTGACTGGCGAGTCAACTCAAAAAACCGCCGATTTGCAGGCGATTTGGGATTTTCGCCCAGTTTTCGTATCTTTAACGTGTCGCGCACCTGGACAGGCTCGTCGCGGCCACAAAAAGCGTTCCCCCGCATCTACCTTCGGTTCAGCCCCATGCCAATTGCTTTCAAAGAATGGGCGGTCACCGTCCGCGCCTTGGCGGAAGGTGAGCAGCTCCTGACGCTCCGCAAGGGGGTGTCTCCCCAACCCGACAGGCCGTTCCGGCTCGCCCACGAACGGTTCTTCCTGTATCCGACTTTCGAACACCAGACGGGCGACCTGGTGCGGGAGTCCCACCAGCCGGAGCTGCGCAGAGCCCTCGAGGAGGGCGTCTGGAGCGACGGCGAGCCGCCCCTGCACTCGTTCGTGTCGGGGGCTCCCCTGCAGCAGCCCGACCGTGTTCGCATCCGTGCCTGGGCGGAAGTGACGGACCACTTCACGATCAGCGACCCCCGCTGCGTGGACGCGCTGTCCCCCTTCTACGTGTGGACGCCGGACTATGCCGAGAAGCGCCTGGGCTGGCGCGGCCGCCAGCCTCTGCACGTCCTGCTGCTGAGGACCTACCGCATCCCGCGACCGGTGACGGTCAAGGTTCGCGACGAGTACCTGGGCCCGGCGAACTGGGTCGAGCTGCAGCGGGAACTGCCCTTCGAGGGCACGCCGGTGCTCTCCGACGCCGAGTTCGAGCGGGCCTCCGAAGAGATCCGCTCGATCGCCAGCGAAGCCGGCCAGCGCCAGGCCGTCCTGGTCTGAGCGCCCGTCAGGAGGTCTGCTGACCCGTCGTCGACGGGTCGGGACCGTCCTGCCGCGGCGGCGCCAGCACTTCCCTGGCGGCCTCGGCGCCCGACTGTGGCACGAGGACGTCCCGAGGTCCGGCCGCCAGGAAGTCGGGAACGTCGAAGCCCCCGGCGCGGCGGGTCATGCTGGGGATGCCCTCCTCCAGCAGCAACGCCTCGATCAGTTCGGCCTCCGGCTGGTTGGCTGCCCAGGCGACCTTGACGAGCGCGCCCTCCGTGTACTGGTGCTTGATCTTGCGCGCCTTGCGCCGGCGCTCGTCGGCTTCGCGCTCGGGTCCTGGCACGTGCACGAGGGGCATCCCGCAGTCCTCGCAGAAGCGCTCGCTGCGGGGGTAGGTGCGAGCGCAGTTGGGGCAGACGTGGGGCCGCTCGCTCACCCGCCGGGCTCGCGCAGGGGGACCTCCTCGATGGCCCCGCCCCCGTCGATCAGGTAGGAGCGCACGTCGGGCTCGCGCCCGGCGGCCAGCCCCACGATGATCCACTCGACGCCCGGCCAGTTGGCGGCGAAGTTGACGTCCGTCTGGGACGGGTAGGGGGCGCTGCGCACGTGCGAGTGGTAGATGGCGCCGAGCTCGCCGAGCTCCTCGCACTGCTTCCACAGCGACAGCAGTTCCTCGCCGTCGATCTGGAACTTCAGCGGGCTGGCGTGGAGGTTGACGGCCCTCAGGACGCGCACGGCCTGCGGCTCGTCCCCCTCGCTGACGGCGACGACGCCGCAGACCTCGTTGCCGGGGTCCTCCAGAGCGTGCTGGACGATCTCCTGGAGAAGCTCGGACGAGATCTTCATGGCAGGCTCCAGCGGCGCGTCGAGCGGGCCGCGGCTACCACCAGACGGTCGACTCGAGATTCTCGATCTCCTCGACGGGCAGCGTGTAGATGCCGCTGGAGAGGTACTTCCAGCCGTCGTCGGCGACGACGAAGACGACGTTGCCCTCCTCCAGCTCGCCCGCAATGCGGACGGCGATGGAGGCGATGGCACCCGTGGAGACGCCCGCGAACAGGGACTCCTCGTCGAGCAGCTTGCGCGTCCAGACGATCGCGTCGTGGTTGGTCACGAAGATCTTGCGATCGAGCAGGGACAGGTCGATGATCGGCGGGATGAAGCCGTCGTCGAGGGAGCGCAGTCCCTGCACCGGCTCGCCCTGCATCGGCTCGGCCGCGACGATCTTGACGGCGTCCCCGAATGTCTCCTTCAGGCGCCTGCCGTTGCCCATCAGGGTGCCGCCCGTGCCCAGGCCGGCCACGAAGGCGCTGACCTCGTCGAGCTCTTCGAGGATCTCCAGAGCAGTGCCGTTGTAATGGGCGTTGGGGTTGGCCTCGTTGCCGTACTGGTAGGGCATGTAGGCCGAGGGATCGTCGCCGGCCATCTCCAGGGCCATCGCGACGGCCCCGTTGGAGCCCTGGTCGCCGGGCGAGTAGACGATCTCGGCGCCGTACATGCGCAGCAGCTGGGTGCGCTCCGGCGTCACGTTCTCGGGCATCACGACCTTCAGCTTGTAGCCCTTGCGCGAGCAGATCATGGCCAGCGAGATGCCTGTGTTGCCGGAGGTCGGTTCGAGGATCGTCTGACCCGGCGAGATCGCCCCCTTGGCCTCGGCGTCCTCGATCAGGGCGCGGGCGACGCGGTCCTTGACCGAGCCGGTGGGATTGCGCGACTCCAGCTTGGCCCAGATGCGCACGCCGGGCTTGGGCGACAGGCGCGACAGCTCGACCAGAGGCGTGTGCCCGATCGACTGGACGATGTCGCCGTAACGGCCCCCGCAGGGCCTGTTGCGAAGCCTCTCCGCCGCCATTACTTCACGGAATATAGCGAGGCTCGGCTGAGCCCAGGAAGCCTGCGGCCCAGGGCCCCCGAGCACCCCCATGCCTCCCGACGGGAGCCGTTGTTAGGCTGGCCCGGCAGAACACCACGCCTACAGTCGACAGGGGGCACCATGCCGAGCAGCAGACGCGTCTGTTTTCGTTTGGTCGGAGCGTTCCTCACCGCATGCGCCGCGGCCGCCCTGCTCGCTGCACAGGCGGGTGCGATCGCCTTCCAGCCCTTCTACGAGTTCACGATCGCCTTCCAGGGTCACGGCAGCTACACGCGCACGGTGGCCAGCGAAGGCGGCTCCAAGCTCTCCGAAGAAGCCAGCTGGCAGTGGAACTCGGTCTACCCCCACGTGCTGGTGCCGACGGTCGCCAGCAGCCCCCTGGTGGGGGCTTCGTTCCCCGCCATCGGCCTCGGCCAGTCGGGCAGCGGCAGCTGGAAGATCACCAACACGGGCGCGGAAAGCGAGGACTGCTCCAACACCGGAGCCCTGGCGCTGCCCAAGTCGCCGCTGGGCGGCGGTGGTGGCGAGGTGACGGTCAAACGGGCCGCCGGGCGCAAAGGCCTCATCTTCAACATGTACGCCCTGGAGGAATACGAAACGACCGCGGGCGGGGACGGCGGCCCGCTTCCCTGCGAACCGAGCAACTACTGGCAGAGCATCATCCTCGGCTTCGCCGGCGTCGGCTTCAAGCACACGAGCGAAGGCCTGCCCGACGTCCACCCCCTCACGGCCAAGCTCACGGTCACCTCGAGCGAACTCAAGCACGGCTCGTTCACCAAGCACGTCTCCGTGGGCGCCTCCGAGATGATTCCCAGCGACTGCGGCAGCGGCGACGGCAGCACCTGCACGCAGGACTACACCTGGTCGGGCACCGTCAAATTCACCAAGCACAAGTTCAAACCCTGACCGGGCGAGCGCCTGGCGCGCGCCCCCCGAGCCACGACTGGCCGGCTGGCCAAACTCGACTAAGATCCTGGTCGATCCGGCGTCTGGAGCCGGCGGCCGAGCGAGGGGCACGAAGAAGTGGGCTCAGCAAACGACGGTTTCGACTTCGACTGGCTGGTGATCGGCTCGGGCTTCGGAGGCAGCGTCTCGGCCCTGCGCCTGTCCGAGAAGGGCTACTCGGTAGGGGTGCTGGAGTGCGGTCGACGCTTCGCGGACAAGGACTTCGCCAAGGACACGGGCGACCTGCGGCGCTACTTCTGGAGCCCCCGCCTGGGCATGAAGGGCATCTTCCGCCTGACTACCTTCAAGGACGTCTCGGTCGTCTCCGGCTGCGGCGTGGGCGGTGGCAGCCTCGGCTACGCCTGCACCCTCTACGTACCGCCCGGCCAGTTCTTCAAGGACCGCCAGTGGTCTGAGATGGCCGACTGGGAGAGCGAGCTGGCCCCCCACTACAGCGAGGCCCAGCGGATGCTGGGCGTCGTCGAAAACCCACACGACGACCCGGCGGACCAGCTGCTGCGGGAGCTGGGCGAGGAGCTGGGCGTCCCCGACAGCTACAAACACACACCCGTCGGCATCTACTTCGGCGAGCCGGGCAAGAAGGTCGCGGACCCGTTCTTCGACGGCGAGGGGCCCGAGCGGACGGGCTGCCACCTGTGCGGGCGCTGCATGGTCGGCTGCGTGCACGGAGCCAAGAACACGCTCGTCAAGAACTACCTGTGGTTCGCGGAGAAGCGGGGAGCCCGCGTGATGCCCGAGCGGACTGTCGTGGACGTCCGCCCGATCGGCGCGCCCGACGGCAGCGACGGCTACGAGGTCGAAAGCGTCCGCTCCGGCGCCTGGCTGCGCAAGGAAAGGCGCGTGCAGAGGGCCCGCGGCGTGGTCGTGGCGGCCGGCCCCCTGGGCACCAACAGGCTGCTGGCGAAATGCCGCCTGGAGGGCTCCCTGCCCCGCGTCTCGGCTCGCGTCGGCGAGCTCGTCCGCACCAACTCCGAGTCGATCCTGACGGTGACGGTGCCCGAGGACTACCCCCAGGACCTGATCAAACGGGTCGCGATCACCTCCTCCATCTATCCCGACCCCAACACCCACATCGAGACGGTCACCTACGGCGACGACGGCGACTCGATGCGCCTGCTGTACACGCTGCTGACGGGCGACGGCACGCGCGTCACGAGGCCGCTGAAGCTGCTGGCCCAGCTGCTGCGCCACCCCGACCGCCTCGCCAAGGTCCTGTTCGCCAAGCACTGGTCACGGCGCACGATCATCATCCTCGTCATGCAGACGCTCGACAACGCGATCGCCCTGCGGCCCCGCAAAGGCCCCTTCGGCTCCTTCTGGCTGCAGACCGAACAGGACCCGGAGCGGCCCAACCCGACGTTCATCCCCGTCGCCAACCAGGCAGCGGAATGGTTCGCCAAGCGCACCGGCGGGATCGCCCAGAGCTCCTTCATGGAGGCCATGTTCAACATCCCCTCCACGGCCCACATCCTCGGTGGCGCCGTGATCGCACCAGACCCCGAGCGGGGCGTGATCGACGCCGACCAGCGCGTCTTCGGCTACGAGAACCTGCTCGTCTGCGACGGCTCGGCGATCCCGGCCAACGTCGGCGTCAACCCGTCGCTGACGATCACGGCGCTGGCCGAGCACGCGATGAGCGCCGTGCCGGCGAAGGGCGTGGCCGAGGTGCCCGCCGAGCAGCAGGCGCAGGCGGCGTAGCCGGCTCGTCTCGACTGAGCTACCCGCGGATCCGACCGGAACCGGACGCGACCACCGGCCTGCTGCGTGGCCGACGACGCCGCCTCCCCGGCACGGAAGGGCCGCTCGGAGCGTCGATGCCGGCAGGCGCCGGTACGGGCGCCGGGCGCGTTTCGAGCTGCCAGCACTCCAGGTGGAAGGTCGTGCCCGATGGCTCCGGCTGGGCCACGCTGCCGGCCGTCTCGGGCAAGCGGGCGGAGCGGCCCACGGTCACGGCGGGCTCGTAGACGCTGATTGGCTGCCCACAGCGAGGGCATGGTGCGTTCCTGTCCACCCACCCCTCATCGTCACGGGCGGCGGGGGCTGATCAGTTGTATGAAGACTTGCGGTTGCGGTTCAGCCGCAGCCGCCGGCCATGGCCGGCAGGATCACGAGCGTGTCGGACTCGCCGACGGCCGTGTCCAGCCCGTCCAGCACCCGCACGTCCTCGTCGTTGAGGTAGACGTTGACGTAGCGGTTCAGCTCCCCCTCGGCCGAGAACAGCTGGCCCTCGGTGGCGGGATGGCTGCTGGCCAGGTCACGCAGCACCTCGCCGACGTTGGAGCCAGAGGCGCTCAGCACCTTCTCGCCGCCGACGGAGGCGCGCAGCACGGGCGGGATCTTGATCGTTGCCATCGGTCGCGCAGCCTACCCGGCCGCGGCGCAGAACGCCTCGTAGTCCGGGAACACTCCCATCTCCTCATCGGCGATCTCGTGCGGGTCGCGCGAGCAGATCGGGCAGTCGGGGTCGCGGTGGACCTTGACCTCCGTCAGCGTCGCCGCCAGGGCGTCGTACAGCAGCAGCCGCCCGATCGCGGGCTCGCCGATGCCGAGGATCAGCTTGACGACCTCGGTGGCCTGCAGCAGGCCCATCGTGCCGGGCAGCACGCCGAGGACGCCGTTGGCGCCGCAGGAGGGAGCCAGCTCGGCCGGCGGCGGCTCGCGGAACAGGCAGCGGTAGCAGGGGCCGTCGTAGGGTTTGAAGACCGACAGCTGCCCGTCGAAGCCGAGGATCGAGGCGGAGACGACCGGGATCTTCAGACGCACGGTGGCGTCGTTGAGCAGGTAGCGGGTCGGGAAGTTGTCCACGCCGTCCACGATCACGTCGTAGCCCTCGATGATCTCCATGATGTTGGAGGCGTCGATGCGGGTCTTGTACTTGACGACGTTGACGTCGGGGTTGAGCGCGTGGATGGACTCCTCGGCGGAGTCGACCTTGGGGATGCCGACGCGCTGGGTGGAGTGGATGACCTGGCGCTGCAGGTTGGACAGGTCGACCTCGTCGTCGTCGACGATGCCCAGGGTGCCCACGCCGGCGGCGGCCAGGTAGAGGGCCGTCGGCGAGCCGAGGCCGCCCGCGCCCAGCAGCAGCACCTTGGCGTCGAGCAGCTTCAGCTGGCCCTCGATGCCGATCTCGGGGATGAGGACGTGGCGGGAGTAGCGGTCGCGCTGCTCGGCGTCCAGCGCCCGGGGCACGGCGACCTCGTAGCCGCGGTCCTTCCACAGCGTGATCCCGCCCGTCATCGAGCGCACGTGCTCGTAGCCCAGGTCCTCGATCATCGTCCTGGCTGCGTAGGCCGAGCGCTGGCCGGAGGCGCAGTAGAGGATGACCTGCGTGGAGCGGTCGGGGACGATGCCTTCGATGCGCGACTCCAGGTGCCCTCGCGGCACGCTCTTGGCCCCCGGCAGGTGGCCTGTCGAGAACTCTTCGGTGCCCCGCACGTCGACGATCGCCACACCCTCCTGCAGGAGCTCCTTGACCTCGGAGGGGTCGACCTCCTCGATCTGGCTCTTGATGCGGCGCAGCAGCTCTGAACCGGACGACGGACTCATGGGGAAAACTCCTAAACCAAGGTCGGGTTTTACAGACTTCACAAAGTATAGCGCCGCTGCGGGGCTTTGCCAGGGGCATCGCGGGAACGCTTGTGCAGCGTTTGTGCAGCCCCCGGGCGCGAGCCCCTACGGGCGAACAAGCACTACTGCGTGACGAGCAGGTACGAGACGCCGGCGCCACTGGGACTGGACGTCCTGGAGCCGTCGAACCGGCCGCGTACGCGCCAGTGTCCCACCGAGGGCACCGTGAAGGGCAGCTGTGCGCTGCCCCCTGCGGCGTAGCCTGACTCCTGGGCGTAGAACTGCCAGCCGAAGACGGGGTCGAGGCGTTCGACCTCGGCTTCGACGCGACCGGAGACGGCCGGGGAGACGGTGAAGTCGATCCCGACGCCCTGGCCGGCGCTCGCCCGATGGCCGGCGAAGCTGACCTTCGAGCTGGTGATGGTCCTCGATTCGCGGATCAGGGTGTAGTCGCCGGAGGTGTCGCCGTGGACGGAGACGACGGCGTAGTAGCGACCTGGCTCGAGCTGGCGGTCGAGCGTCACCGAGCCGCTGCTGCCGCATTCGCATCCGATCGGCTGCCCGACTTCGTTTCGCAGCTGCAGGTTGAAGCTCGCGCCGGCGGGTGCCTGCAGGCGCAGGGTCAGGTTGGAGTGGCTCGCGATGTGCATCCGGTACAGGCGCAGGACATGGGTGCTCGAGCTGTCCAGGTATCCGCGCGTGGGTGCGTCGTTGCCCAGCTCGATGCCCGGTGCCGTTTCCGCCTGGCCGGCCGCGCCGACGGCTAGGTGGAAGCGCTGGATCGACTTGAAGCTCGTGCTGGGGGTCACCTGGATGCTGTAGAGACCACCTTCCCCCGCGCCGGGGGTGAAGAGGGCGTAGCCCCCGCAGTGAACGGTCCGCAGCGGAGAGGCTCCTTCGAAGGAGCTCGTGCCGGGGCCGAACAGTTCGGCCGTGACGCAGGCGTGCGAGGTCCTGTCGGCGAGGCTGATCAGGTAGCTGACGCCCGTGTGCATGACGACCGAGTAGGCCGCGTTGATGTTCTGGATCCTGTCCACCTGACCGCTGACACCTGACGCGGGCAAGCGCGGCCCGGGCGGGGAGACGGCGGGCGTGGGCAGGAACAGCTCGAGCGTGAAGGAGCTCAGCTGGGAGGCGGGCAGGGACGCGACCCGGATGTAGTAGAGGCCGTTGCGGGAGGCGTTGAAGGTGAGCGCGACGTGGCCTTCGGAGTCGGTCCGCTGGCACTGCAGGCGTTGCAGTTCCGAGCGGATGGCGTGGAAGACGTCGACGCCTGCGTCCAGCGCGCCTCCAGCCGCGAGGTTGAGGGCGACCCGCTCGGCGGCAGGAGCCCTGAAGGCGTACCAGACCGTGTGTTCTGAGGTTCCCGCGCAGCCCGAGCCTTCTTCCTGCGTTTCCACGGTGGCCCCCACCAGCGTGCCGGAGACGGTGGCTGGCAGGGAATGGATCTCCTGGGCGGAGCCGAAGGCGTCGTTGGCGGGCGCACCCGCGGCCTGAGCGAGCCCGGCAGGGGCACAGGCGAGGAGCAGGAGCAGAGCCAGGGCGCAGCCGAGACCGCCGCGGGCAGGTCGTCGCACGGGGAGTTCTTCCTCCAGCGAAGCCGTTCTCCTGCTCGATGCGCCTCGTCGACCGGCCGATGCGCTCCTAGAATCCCGATCCCGCGATGCCCTCCCGCCGCCTGCTGCTCCCTGTCACCCTGAGCCTGCTCCTGCTGGGCGCCCTGCTGTTCGCGATCCTGGCGGGCAGCGCCTCCAACTCGAACTCCTCGGGCGGCGGACAGTCGACCCAGGTCGAAGCGACCGGCCAAGGCGGCTTCTACGGAGCGGAGCTGCCGGAAGCCAGGCAGGCACCGGACTTCACGCTGACCGACCAGTACGGCCGCCGGCTGTCGCTGGCGGAACTGCGCGGGCAGCCGGTGATCCTGACCTTCGCCTACACCAGCTGCGGCTCCACCTGCAAGGTCATCGCCCAACAGATCCGGGGGGCCCTGGCGGAACTGCCCCGTGCAGTGCCCGTGGTCATGATCAGCGCGGATCCGAGGACGGACACCCCGGCCGCGGTGCGCTCGTTCCTGGCAAGCATGTCCCTGACGGGCCTGGTGCACTACCTGACGGGCACGGAAGCCGAGCTCAGACCGTTGTGGCGGGCCTTCCGGGTGGCACCCGGGACAGAAGGCCGGCAGGCCTTCAGCCGTTATGCCTTCGTGATGCTGCTGGACTCCCGCGGCCGGGAGCGTGTCCTCTACAGCGAGGAACAGCTGACGCCTGAAGCGATCGCCCACGACGTCGAGCGGCTGTAGGACCCCTCCGAGCCGAGCCCGCCCACCATGAGAGCCCGCCGACCCCTGATACCCTAGCTGCCAGGTAGGAAATGAAACGATGATGTTCTCAACCAAGGCGGAGTACGGCGTCCGAGTGATGGTGGGTCTTGCCCGCCGCAGCGGCGACGGCTCCTGCGGTACGGGCGAGCCGGTGCCGCTGGCCGAGATCGCGACGACCGACGGCCTTCCCCTGGCCTACCTGGAGCACCTGGTGGCGCGCCTGCGCAAGGCGGGCCTGGTGGACTCGCGGCGAGGCAGCCGCGGAGGCTACCTGCTGGCCCGCCCGGCGAGCGAGATCACGATGGCGGAGGTCGTCCAGGCCCTGGAGGGCTCGATCGCCCCGATCGAGTGCATCTCGGAGGCGGCGGACGGCTCGATCGTGTGCTCGCGGGAGTCGGACCCGGAACACGCCTGCCCGACGAAGCTGCTGTGGACGAAGGTGCGGGCGTCGATCGTCTCGACGTTGCGCGAGACGACCCTGGCTGACCTGATGGCGGGCCCCCAGGCGATGCTGGGCGTCCCGACGCCGCCCCCACCCCTGCAAATCGAACCCCTGACGACGACTGGAGCCTGACGGAGAAGATGGCGGACCTTGAGATAAGAGACCTGCACGTGCGCATCGAGGAGCGCGAGATCCTGCGCGGCGTGGACCTGGACATCAACAGGGGCGAGATCCACGCCCTGATGGGCCCCAACGGCTCGGGCAAGTCGACGATGGCCAACACCCTGCTGGGCCACCCGGCGTACGAGATCACGCAGGGCTCGATCACGTTCAAGGGCGAGGACATCACGGAGGCTGAGCCCCACGAGCGGGCCAAGGCGGGCCTGTTCCTGGCCTTCCAGTACCCCGTCTCGATCCCGGGCGTCTCCGTGGCCAACTTCCTGCGCATGGCGATCAACGCGAAACGGGAGGAGCCGATCCAGGTCAAGGAGTTCCGCACGGAGCTCCAGCACGCGATCGAGCTGCTGGACGTGGACAGGGCCTTCACCTCCCGCCACCTCAACGACGGCTTCTCGGGAGGCGAGAAGAAGCGCGCCGAGATCCTGCAGATGGCGATGCTCAAACCGGACGTGGCGATCCTCGACGAGACCGACTCGGGCCTGGACATCGACGCCCTGAGGACGGTCGCGGAGGGCGTGCAGAAGCTCCACGACGAGCAGGGCCTGGGTGCCCTGATCATCACCCACTACCAGCGCATCCTGCACTACGTCAAGCCGGAGTTCGTGCACATCCTGATGGACGGCCGGATCGTGCTGGAGGGCGGTGTGGAGCTGGTCGAGCGCCTGGAGCGGGAGGGCTACGACCAGATCCGCCAGGAGGTCGGGGCCGGGGTCGGCGCAGGTGACGCAGATGCCTGAGTCGGCCGAGTCCAACGGCACGGCATCGGCGGCCGTCAAAGCCAAGCCGGGACGGCACCGCGAGGCGACCCTCTACCAGGCCCTGGCTGGAGCCGGGGCAGGCGACGGTCGCACGCTGGGGGAGCTGCGGGAAGCTGCCCTGAACGTCTTCGAGCGCTCGGAGCTGCCGGTGTGGCGGCGCTCGGGCTTCTGGACGACGAGCTTCGAGAGCCTGGACTTCGACTCGCTGCAGACGAGCGTCACCGAGCAGGGCGTACCCGACGTCGTGACGCGGACGCTTCCCGACCGTCCCCGGGCGGGTCGGATCGTGCAGAGCGCGGGCGCGATCGTGGACGTCCATCTGGACCCGGCCCTGGCCGAACGTGGCGTGATCCTGTGCTCCCTGGAGCAGGCTGCGGAGCTTCACCCCGACCTCTTCAACGCCTGGTACTCGAGGCGCCTGCCGATCGACAGGCACAAGCTGGAGGCGGCCAACGCGGCCTTCTGGACGGGCGGGGCGTTCCTGCACGTGCCGGCGGGGATGGCCGTGGAGCACCCCTTCGAGGTCGTCTACGCGATCGACAGGCCTGGCCTGGCCCAGTACGGACGCACGCTGGTCGTGGGCGGCCCGGGCAGCGACTTCAAGCTGCACGAGTACGACCTGGCCGAGGACTTCCAGGGTCAGTCACTGCACGCGGGGGCATTCGAGCTGTACCTGCAGGAGGGCGCCCGCTGCCGCCTGGCCCAGGTCCAGGACTGGGGCTCGGGCGAGGTCTTCGACGTCTCGACGCGCTTCGTGCAGGTGGGCCGGGACGCCTACTGCCACTGGCTGCCGTCGCTGCTGGGCGGGCACCTGGTCCGCCAGCACCTGGAGCTGGCGGTCTCGGAGAAGGGCGGCGACATGGCCTTCAGGGGCATCTTCTTCGCGGAGGAGGACGAGCACCTGGACGTGTTCGCGGCGGACCTGCACGAGACGGGCCCCTCAGGCGGCGACGTCCACTGGCGGGGCGCTGCGGCGGGCAACAGCAGGGCCAGCTTCGAGGGCCTGATCCAGATCGACCCGGGAGCCCAGCAGACCCACACGTACCTGCAGATCCACACGATGATGCTCTCGCCGAAGGCCCGCATCGACGCGATCCCCTCGGTGCTGGTGTCCTCCGACGACGTCTCGGCCTCCCACGGCGGCACGGTCGGCGAGCTGGACGAGGCGCTGATCTTCTACATGCAGAGCCGGGGCCTGGACAGGGCGACGGCGGTGCGGATCATCGTCGAAGGCTTCTTCGAGCCGCTGATCTCCCAGCTGGCCGACGAGCCGCTGCAGGAGCTGATCCGGGCCAAGGTGGAGAGAAAGCTGGCGTCGGCGCGCGATGACATCGAGACCTATGCCTCCAGTCGTTGAGGGCGATCTGGATTTGAAGGGGACCCCCTCCGGGGGTCTGCGAGGCGTTCGCGGCGACTTCCCGATCCTGCGTGAAAGGCCCGGGGCACGGCCGCTGGTCTACCTGGACTCGGGCGCGACCTCCCAGAAGCCAAAGGTCGTGATCGACGCGGTGGGCGAGCACCTGGCCCGCCACAACGCGAACATCCACAGGGGCGTCTACCCGCTGGCCCAGGAGGCGGATGCTGCCTTCGACAGGGCCCGCGAGAGGGTGGCGGCCTTCGTGGGGGCGCCCGTGCGGGGAACGGTCTTCACGAAGAACGCGACGGAGGCGATCAACCTGGTCGCCTACTCGTGGGGTCAGGCCAACGTGAAGGCCGGCGACGCGGTGCTGATAACGCAGATGGAGCACCACGCCAACCTCGTGCCCTGGCAGCAGCTGTGCCGCCGGACGGGGGCGACGCTGCGCTGGCTGGAGGTCGACGAGCACGGGCAGATCTCCCTCGATGCCCTTGACGCGGAGCTTGCCCGGGGCGACGTTCGCCTGCTGGCCGTCGCCCACGTCTCGAACGTGCTGGGCACGATCAACCCGGTCGCGGAGATGACGGCAAGGGCGCGAGCGGCGGGCGCTCTGACCCTGATCGACGGCGCCCAGGCGGCTCCGCAGATGCCGGTCGACTTCGCCACGAGCGGGGCGGACTTCTACGTATGGACTGGCCACAAGGCGCTCGGCCCGACGGGGATCGGCGCCCTGCATGCCCGCCCGGAGCTGCTGGAGGAGATGCCCCCCTTCCTGACGGGCGGGGACATGATCGCCTCCGTGTCGCTGCAGGAGACGACCTGGAACGAGGTCCCGTTCAAGTTCGAGGCGGGCACGCCACCGATCGCGGAGGCGGTCGGGCTGGCTGCGGCGGTGGACTATCTGGACGGTCTGGGCATGGAGCGGGTCAGGGCCCACGAGCTGGAGCTGACGGAGTACATGCTGTCGCGCCTGGGTGAGGTCCCGGGTGTGCGCGTGGTCGGCCCGGCGAGGGCATCCGAACGAGGCGCGCTGGCGTCCTTCACGGTCGATGGGATGCACCCCCACGACGTGGCGGAGCTGCTGGGCCGGGAGGGCGTGTGCGTACGGGCGGGCCACCACTGCGCCCAGCCGCTGATGCGTTGCCTGGGCGTGGCGGCGACGGCGCGGGCCAGCCTGGGCGTCTACAACGACCGCTCCGACGTGGACGCGCTGGCGGCGGCGCTGCTGGCGGGCCGAGAGGTGTTCGGGCTCTGATGGACGACCTCTACCGCGACTACATCCTCGACCACTACAAGCACCCTCGCAACTTCGGGGAGCTGGAGCCCCACGACCTCGAGGCGATGGAGCACAACCCGCTGTGCGGGGACGAGCTGGGCGTGCAGATCCGGGTCAAGGACGGGCACATCGAAGACCTCCGCTTCAACGGCCACGGCTGCGCGATCTCCCAGGCGGCGGCGTCGATCGCCTCGGAAGAGCTGAAGGGCATGTCCCTGCAGGATGCCGGTGAGCTGCCGGCGGACTGGATGATCGACCTGCTGGGCATCCCCGTCTCGGCGACCAGGCGCAAGTGCGCCCTGCTGAACCTGAAGGTCGTCAAAGGCGCGGTCACCGGGCAGGGAGATTGGCCGGAGTGAGCGAGGTCGGCTCTATGACAGCGACAGCGATCGCGCTGAGAGGCGCGATAGAATTCCTACCTGCCAGCACAGGATTGTCAAGCACGACCCTCAGCGAGGAGCCTCATGGCAACGATTGACCGCATCGCCAAACCCAGCCCGATAGTCGAGGACGACCAGGGGCAACTGCGCGCCCGCCAGGGCATCTCACGCGAGGTGGTCATGGAGCTCTCGAAGATCAAGGACGAGCCCGACTGGATGGCCGAGAAACGGCTCAAGTCGCTGGAGATCTTCGAACGCAAGCCGATGCCGAACTGGGGTCCGGACCTGGGCGGCCTGAACCTGGACGAGCTGGTCCTCTACTCCCCCCCCACGGCGGGGCGCTTCAACAGCTGGGAGGAAGTCCCGGAGGAGATGAAGAAGACCTACGAGGACCTGGGCATCCCCCAGGCCGAGCGCGAGCACCTGGCGGGCGTCGTCGGCGTCTGGCGCCAGGAGCCCGTCTACGAGGGCCTGAAGGAGGAGTACGCCAAGCTGGGGATCCTGTTCTGCTCGATGGACACGGCCATCAGCGAGTACCCGGAGCTTGTCCAGAAGTACTTCATGAACAAATGCGTGCCGCCGCAGGACAACAAGTTCTCGGCGCTGCACGGGGCTGTCTGGTCGGGCGGCTCCTTCCTGTACGTGCCCAAGGGCGTCAAGGTGGACCTGCCCCTGCAGGCGTACTTCCGCATGGAGGGCGCCGGCGAGGGCACCTTCGAGCACACCCTGATCGTCGCCGACGAGGGCTCTGACGTGAACTACATCGAGGGCTGCACGGCGCAGACCTACAGCGTCAACTCGATGCACTCGGCGGTCGTCGAGATCTTCGTCCACGAGGGCGCCAAGGCCCGCTACACGACCGTCCAGAACTGGTCCAAGGACGTCTACAACCTGAACACCAAGCGTGCCGTCGTCGATGCTCACGGTACGGTCGAGTGGGTCGGCGGCTCGATGGGCGCCAAGTACGTGATGCTCTACCCGGGCTCCTTCCTGCTGGGCGAGGGCGCCCGCGCGGACCACCTGAACGTGGGCGTGGCCGGCAAGGGTGTGCACAAGGACACGGGCGCCAAGGTCGTGCACATGGCCCCCAACACGACCTCCAACATCCTGGCCAAGTCGATCTCCAAGGACGGCGGCATCATGGGCTACCGCGGCCTCGTCAAGATGGGGACCAACTCGGCGGGCTCGAAAGCCCGCGTGCAGTGCGACGGCCTGATGATGGACGGCGAATCCAAATCGGACACCTGGCCGGACATCCAGATCCAGAACCCCAACGTGACGGTCGCCCACGAGGCCACCGTGGGGCGCATCTCCGACGACCAGCTCTTCTACATGGGCTCGCGCGGCTTCACCGAGGACGAGGCAGCGGCGATGATCGTCAACGGCTTCATCGAGCCCGTGACCAAGGAGCTGCCGATGGAGTACGCCGTCGAGCTGAACCGGCTGATCCAGCTGGAGATGGTCGGCTCGATCGGTTGAGTCGCGGCTAGTCCGCGCCCGCCCGCAAGAAGGCGGCGACTGTCTGAGGCGACAGCCCGCTGACGTCCGCGATCGCCTCCACCGGGATCCCGAGGTCGGCCGCTTCCCGGATCACGACGGCGGCCTTGTCGTGGGACTCGACGAAGCCGCGACCCGCCTCTCGCAGACGCCGCTCGATGTCGGTTTCAGGCATTTTGCCCTCTCTGTTTTGACGTTGTGACCATGGTATTGTGACCATGGTCATGAGCGAGCGGAGCGTCCCGGCGAGCCGGTTCAAGGCGGAGTGTCTTCTGATGCTCGACGAAGTCGCTCGTACAGGCGAGGAGATCGTAGTCACGAAGCGAGGTCGCCCGGTCGCGAGGGTGACGCCTGCCGTCCAGCCGGAGACCCTGCTCGGGTCGGTGCGATTCCTGGTCGACGACGAGGAGCTGATCCGTCCGCTCGAGACGGCCTGGAACGCCGAAGAGGCGTGATCGTCCTCGACACCCACGCCTGGCTGTGGTGGCTGGCCGACCCCAGCCGCCTGTCCGATGCGGCACGCGAGAAGATCGCGCAAGCGCCTGAGATCGCGATCTCGACGATCAGCATCTGGGAGCTCGCGACGCTCGTTCGTCGAGGTCGGCTGGAGCTGGACAGACCGGTCGGCGACTGGGTCGCCAGGGCCCTCAGCGACGCCCGCTCTTCGGCGGTCGCCCCGAGCCCGGAGATAGCGCTCAGCGCTGCCGGGCTGGACGAGCGATCGTTCCCGGGCGACCCGGCGGACAGGCTCATCTTCGCCTCGGCCCAGGCATTGAAGGCGCCCCTGATCACCCGTGACGCAGCGATGCGGGCCTTCGACTCCTCGGTGACGGTCTGGTGAGAGCTTGCGCGCCCCAGTAGACACGATCGCGGCCCCCCTCTTCCCCACGAAACTGCCCTGGGTCAACGTGGAGGCCGGCAAGGTCAGCACGCTTCAGCGCGGTCGCCCGATGCTGGTCGAGTTCTGGGACTTCTGCAGGCCCAACTCCATGCGGACGCTGCCGTACGTGAAGGCGTGGCACGAGCGCTACGAGGAGGCCGGCCTGCGGGTGATCGGAGTGCACTGCCCGGGCTTCGAGTCCTCAAAGGACGAGCAGGCCGTCCGCGACGCGGTCGCCCGCCTCGAGATCGGCTACCCGGTCCTGATCGACAGCGAGCTGGAGCTGTGGCGGGAGTACGAGAACGAGGGCTGGCCGGCCCGCTACCTGTTCGACGGCAGGGCGCGCCTGTTCGACTACCACTACGGCGAGGGCGCCTACGAGGAGACCGAGCTGGCCATCCAGGAGCTGCTGGGCGTGAGCCGGGAGCCGCTGGCGCCCCTGCGCCCCGAGGACGCCCCAGGCGCCCCGCTCGCCCAGCCGACGGCCGACCAGGCGGGCCCCTACAGCGGCCCCTACGAAGCCGGCGGCGTGTGGGCGGTCCTCGAGGGCCAGGGCGAGCTGACAGTCAACGGCAGAGGGCTATCGATTCCCGGCCCCGGAGCCTACGAGCTGATCTACCACCCGGGCCACACCGTTGGAACGCTGGAGCTGGAGGTGGGTGAGGGGCTTCGCTGCCTGGCGACCTGCTTCACCCCCGGCGTGGCCTGAGAGCCGCCGCGCCAGGTCGCTCAGCCGGGAGCGGCCGCGACGAGCAGCTCCGCGGGCGTGCGATCGGCCAGCAGATTCACGGGCCGGGGAGGCCCGGTCTCCTCCACCACTACGCCGCCCCCCGGCCAGTACGGGTTGGCCGGGCCGGAGGAGCCCAGGAAGATCGCCGCGAAGACCCAGCTGCCGGTGTTGACGAGGCGTGCGCCGGAGGGTCCCCGCCACTCGCCCTGCTCGTCGTCCGGAAACGGCCCGGCACGATGGGTGTGCCCGAAGACGACGTAGCTGTCGCCCAGCTGGAGCTGCGCTGCCACCTGCCCCATCGCAGCGAGCCCGGCCCTACGCAGCTCGACCGCGGAGATGTCCGTCTTCAGCGGCCCGATCCCGGCACGGTTCAGGGCAGCCACGGCGAGGGGGAAGCCGGCGACCATCGCCCTGCGCTTGAGCGTGCCCCTCAGCCTGCGCCCGGCACGGCCGCCCGAAGTGGCCGTGCCGTCGCTGCCGCCGCCCCCCAGGGCTCGCCAGGCAGCGACGGTGGCCATTCCGTTCAAGGCCGATCCAGGGTGCGTGCTGCGGGCCACGACGTCTCGCCATGCGAAGACGGGCGCGGAGACGGCCTCGTAGTCGTCAGGCTCCCTGAGCCCGGAAGCAGGCCTTCCCAGCATTCGGCACATGGCCCCCACGGTCAGGCGCTCGAGCGTCGGGATCGTCAGGTGGGCGTCGAGGTAGTGGCCGTGCATGGCGTAGACGTCAGGGCGCACCCACAGCCCCGGGTATGCGACCCGGACCCGGGCGGGAGCGGCCCATTCGGCCAGACGGCCCAATGCCGGGGAGGCGTCAGCCGGGTCGAACAGCTGCTCGACGCCCAGCGGCTCGGGCGCGACCTCGGCCCCCCTGGCAGCCAGCCACGGTTCGACCAGGGCATGGTCGTGGTTGCCCGCCGTGATCACGATCTCCCTGCCCGCCATCGCCCTGCCCAGGTCCTCGAAGACGGGTCTGGCGGCGGCCATGGCCTCCCGCATCGGGCCGTGTCGCAGCTCCAGGACGTCGCCCAGCATGACCAGGCGGTCGACGCCGGCCAGCTCCTCCAGCAGGCTCCTGCGCAGCTCCGGGCGCCTGAGCAGGTCGATGCCGGAGATGCTGCCCAGGTGCAGGTCGGAGACGATCAGGGTGCGCATCTCAGACTCCCATCGCCTCCGTGGAGACGCCACTGCCGGCGCAAAGGCGCAGCGCTCAGCGCGTCCCGGCGGCGCCTGCGGCTTGCGCCTGGCGGATCTGCTTGGGCAGCATGAAGCGGACGTCCTCCCTGACGACTTCGAACTCCGAGATGTCCGTCACACCTCGATCCCGGAAGGTCTGGACGAGCTCGGTGACGAGCGTCTCGGGGGCGCTTGCGCCCGATGAGATGCCGACGACCCGCCTGCCCTGCAGCCACTTCTCCTGGATCTCCCCAGCGTTGTCGATCAGCTCGGCGTCGGTGCCGCAGTCGCGGGCGACCTCGACCAGGCGTACGGAGTTGGAGGAGTTGCGCGAGCCGATCACGAGCATCAGGTCGCAGTGGGCGGCCATCTGCTTGACGGCGGCCTGACGGTTGGTCGTGGCGTAGCAGATGTCGTCGGTACGGGGAGCGGCGATCGCCGGGAACCGCTCCTTCAGGCGCTCCAGGATGGCGCTCGTTTCGTCGACGGCCAGCGTCGTCTGGGTGACGTATGCGACCCGCTCGGGATCCTCGACCTCCAGGGCCTCGACGTCCTGCTCGTCCTGAACCAGCACGATCCGTTCCGGCGCCTCCCCCATCGTGCCTTCGACCTCCTCGTGCCCTGCATGGCCGACCAGCACGACCGTGTAGCCGTCGCCCGCGAAGCGGACTGCCTCGCGGTGGACCTTCGTCACCAGCGGGCAGGTGGCGTCGATCGTCTGCAGGCCACGCTCAACGGCGGCATCTCGCACGGCAGGCGAGACGCCGTGTGCGGAGAAGACGCAGACTGCGCCCTCGGGGATCTCGTCGGCCTCGTCCACGAAGATCACCCCGCGGGCGCTCAGCTCCTGCACGACGTGCTTGTTGTGGACGATCTCCTTGCGCACGTAGACGGGCGCGCCGTGAATCGTCAGGGCCCTTTCGACAGTCTGGACGGCCCGGTCGACCCCCGCGCACCAGCCTCTCGGAGCCGCCAGGATCAGCCTCTCGACGGTGTTGGTCACGCTCGCCATTGTATTGGCCCTGCAGGTACGCTAAGCCACGATGTCCCAGCGACACCTCGACAGGCTGACTCCGGTCGACGCCTCCTTCCTGCACCAGGAGAGCCACAACTCCCACATGCACATCGGCGGGCTGACCCTGATCGAGGGGCCGCCCCCCGGCATGGACGAGTTCTTGGAGCAGATCCGCAGGCGCCTGCACCTGGTTCCCCGCTACCGCCACAAGCTGGCCAACACGGCCATCGACGCGGGCCGGCCCGTCTGGGTAGACGACCCCAGCTTCAACCTGGAGTACCACGTCCGCCACACGGCCCTGCCCGCGCCCGGCAGCTGGGAGCAGTTGCAGGACCTGACCGCGAGGATCTTCTCCCAGCAGCTGGACCGCTCCAAGCCACTGTGGGAGATGTGGCTGATCGAGGGCCTGGAGGACGACCGCTTCGCCCTGATCACCAAGACCCACCACTCCCTCATCGACGGCATCGCAGGCGTCGACCTGGCGACGGTCCTGTTCGACATCTCCCCCGACCCGCCCCAGATCCCCAACTCCGGCAGGCCCTGGCAGCCCCACCGCGAGCCGGGCACAGCCCAGCTGCTGGCCGCGGGCGTCGTCGGCGCCGTCCGCACGGGCGTCACGCTGCTGGAGGACGTCATGGAAGCCGTCTCGCATCCCGACCGGGCACTGGGTCGCGCCCGGGAGGTTGCAGAGGGCCTCGGCGAGCTGGTCTGGGCCGGGCTCAATCCCGCACCTGAGACGCCCCTGAACGTGCCGATCGGCCCGCACAGGCGCTTCGTCGGCGTGACAGCGAGCTTGGATGACTTCAAGACCGTCAAGAACGCCTTCGGCGGCACCGTCAACGACGTCGTGCTGGCGATCGTCGCGGGCGCCCTGCGGACGTTCCTGATGTCACGGGGCCGGCGCACCGAGGGCGTCGAGATGCGCGCCCTCGTGCCCGTCTCCGTCCGCGGTCAGGACGAGCACGGAGAGGGCGG
Organism: uncultured Solirubrobacteraceae bacterium; assembly: GCA_963697795.1. Taxonomy (GTDB): domain Bacteria; phylum Actinomycetota; class Thermoleophilia; order Solirubrobacterales; family Solirubrobacteraceae; genus Palsa-744. The sequence continues at coordinate 926,645 of OY969097.1, forward strand.
CAACCGTATAGTCGTCATGCGCGGCCCCCTGCCCATCTACATCTCCGATCCCCTGCACCGCCTGCGCTTCGTCTCGCACGCCATGGACGGCCTGAAGGAGTCCAAGCAGGCCGTCGGCGCCGAGGTCATCGCCGGCGCCCAGAACTTCGCTCCGCCCACCATCCTCGCCCAGGCCTCGCGCCTGAACTTCTCCACGCGCCTGTTCAACCTGATCGTGACCAACGTGCCTGGGCCGCAGTTCCCCCTCTACGTGCTCGGCCGCGAGATGGTCCTGGCCGTGCCCGTCGCCTTCCTGCCCGAAAACCACGCCCTGGCGATCGCGATCATGTCCTACAACGGCCAGATGAACTTCGGCCTGCTGGGCGACTTCGACGCCCTCCCCGACATCGACAAGATCGGCAAGAGCATCGAAGGCGAACTGGCCTACCTCCTCGAGCTGGCTCGGGAACAGACCGCAGCGGCCACAGTCTGAACTGCCCTGGCAGCCCGCGGGCTTGCCCAGTCAGCCATGCCGCGTCGCCGCCGGCAGTGCCCCTCCCCCATGACAGACGAACGGGACCGACAGCTAACGCATCACCCTCGTCGAAGCACGCACCGCCACCCACACCCAACCCAAACCGAGCCAAGCGGAGCCCTGTGGCGGTTGGCTTCCCGTCGCGAAGCGACCGAAGCCAAGCCGGCACAGGGCGTAGCGCCCTAGTAACCCAGCGCGAACTTAGCGTCTTCGCTCATCATCTCCGGCGACCAAGCCGGGGTGAAGACCATCTGCGACTGGACGCTCTTGACGCCGTCGAGCTCTCCCACGAACTCGTCGATCTGTTCTGTGACCTGCGGCCCGATCGGGCAGCCCGGCGTCGTCAGGGTGAAGGTCACCTGGACGTGGCCGTCGGCGACCTCCACGCCGTAGATCAGTCCCAGCTCCACGAAGTCGAGCCCCAGCTCGGGGTCGATCACGTTGGAGAGGGCGTCCATGACGTCCTCCTGGCTGGGCATGGCCTGGGCCTCGGGCATGTGCATCAGTCTAGCCCGCCGCCTGACGCCGGTCTCGGCGCCGCTAGTTGTCGCAGCCGAGGCGGTCCCACATGTACAGCTGGATGCACTCGTTGGCCAGCTCGACGGCACGCTCGTGCGAGAGCCGGGGTAGCACTGTGTCGAGTGCCTGGTCCTCCGAGACGCCGGCCTGGAAGGCTTCCTCGCCGCGGAACCCTGCTGCGATCTTCAGCGCCTCGCGCCGGTTCTCGCCCAGGCTGGGGAAGACGCCGACGAGGAACTCCGTGTTGGGGATCGGCTGTCCGACCTCCAGGGAGGCGTGCCAGGCCGCCAGCAGGTGAAGGTCGTCCTCGTCGAGATCGGCGATCGCCTTCGCGTAGTGGATCGACAGTTCCTGGTCGGGGATGTCGTCGACCCAGGCTCGCACCACCTCGCCGACCAGCTGGCGACGCGCCTCGCGACCGACCGACCCGGCGATGACTCGGATCGCATCTTCGGGTTGTATGAAGCAGAGTGGCATCGCGCGGCTCCAGGGGTACGGGGAAACTGTCGCCAGCCACTGTAGGCGGCGGTGTGGACGGCAAGTCTCGGCACGCTGCGAGGCTCAGACGTGCAGAGCCGCTGCGATGGCGGGAGTCGGCTCGACCTCGGTCGCGAAGCCCATCCTCGCCCGTACCGGGGCGCCCCAGTTGGCCAGTGCCAGGTCGAGCGCTTCCAGCGGCACCTCGGCCGCCTGGGCGAGCTCCTGGGCCCGCCGGTCGATCAGCAGCGGGTCGGCGATGCCGAAGATGCGCTTGGCGGAGAGCGTCGCCGCATCGTCCTCCCCGCCCCGGGCTCCCCCCACCTGAAGCGAGGCGCCCTGGAGCTCGTAGAGGCCGAGCCGACCCGCCGAGACGAGCAGCTCGTAGCGGCCCGCCCTGCTCAGGCCCGGCAGCGCCAGTCGTTCGAAGAGCCGCGCGAAGCGCCTGTCAGGCGACCACGACTGGTCCCCCTCGAAGGCCGCCTGCTGGGAGCCGCCGGAGCGAGCCACCCATTGGGCGTAGGCCGTCAGCGTCGCGATGCCGCGACCGGGCTCGTGCGAGCTGCGTGGACCCAGCTCCAGCGAGTCCAGCAGCGGACCGAGATCAGGGGCGAGGGAATCGGGGCCCGGCGCAGCCGCCAGTGCCTCCCTGGCGCCCGCATAGGGGTCCTCCTGCTCGGTCGGGCAGAGGTAGGCCAGCATCAGACAGGTCCACGTCGCACCCTCGAGGTCGCTCACAGACTGCTCTCGTGCCGCTTTGTAGAGCCCGGGCGGGTCGGCCGCCAGCTCCCCCAGGCGTGCCGCCGAGAAGGCGATCTCGCGCGCCAGGCGCTCGGCGTCGGCGCCGGCACGCAGGCCCGGTGTCAGCTCGTTGCGGTAGCCGTCGTCGACCGACCGCGTCTCGCGGCGCACGCGCAGCCCCTCGCCGGCGCGCGCCGACCGCGTCGCGGGGCCCCTGCGCGACCTCCCCTCGCCGCTACGTGGCGCTCGACGGGCAGGCGCCTTGGACTCGTTCTCCGGCAGCGTCTTGCTGCAGATCGGGCAGCGCTCTATGAAGCGGTTGTGGCGGCAGAAGGTCGGCACTGTGCCGGCGGAAGATAGCCGCGCGCGCGGGCTCGTGCGGCACCGGCCCTGCGCTCGGAGGCCAGGTCGTGCAGGTAGTCGTCGAAGTCGACCTGGATCGTGTGGCGCTTGGAGGCCACGTAGCGCCTTCGCATCGCCTCCTGGTCGGCCCGGATGTCGGCCAGCATCTCCTCTCGGGGAGGCAGCGCATAGTCGCCCAGCAGGTAGTCGCCGACCCAGGCCCCTTGAGCCTCCGCCAGCGGCATGATCGCCCCCAACGGCTGCAGCAGCCCGATGAAGGCGACGTTGGCGATGTCGGGATGAAAGACGCGGCGGAACAGCTCGATGTGGTTGTCAGGGGCCGAGATCAGCTGCTCGTCGAAGAAGGGGAAGGTGATCTTGTAGCCCGTGCAGTAGACGACCACGTCGGCCTGCACCTCGCTGCCGTCCTCGAAGCGAACCGTCTCGCCCTCCAGCGCCGCGATGTTCGGCTTGGGCGCGATCGTGCCGTGCTGGATGCGGTCGAGGATGCGTCCGGAGATAGTCGGATGGGCCTCGCCGAAGCGGTGGCCCGGCTTGGGCAGGCCGTAGCGCTCGGGCGGTCCCGCGTAGCTGCGCACGAGTCCCTGGATGAAGCGCTGGCGGACCTTGAAGGGCACCCGCGGGTCGTTGCGCAGCTGGTCGACCGGTTTGCCGAAGACGTACTTGGGGATGATCCAGACGCCCTGGCGGGCCGCCAGGTAGGTCCGCTCGGCCACGTAGGAGGACTCCACGGCTATGTCCATGGCCGAGTTGCCCATGCCCAGGACGACCACCCGCTTGCCCTCGAAGATCGAGTTGTCGACGTAGGAGTGGGCGTGCAGCTGCACGCCCTCGAAGGTGTCCGAGCCGGGGAAGGCCGGTTCCGGCCAGCGCGGGTTCCAGTGGTGGCCGTTGGCGACCAGCAGGGCCTCGTAGGTGCGCGTCTCGCCCGTGTCCAGCCGCACGCTCCAGCTGCCGTCCTGCTGCAGGCCCGCGTGCTCCACCCCCGTCTGGAAGACGATCCTCTCGCGGAAGCCGAAGCGGTCGACGTATTCCTCGAAGTACGCGGCGATCTGGCTGTGGTGGGGGAAGTCCGGGTAGGACTCCGGCATCGGGAAGTCCGAGTACTCCATGCGCGGACGCGACGTGTTGATGAACAGGTCCCGGTAGGCCGCCGACATCCCGTTCTTGTTTTCGAAGACCCAGTTGCCGCCGATCCGGTCGGACTTCTCGAAGCAGTCGAAGTCGATGCCACGCTCGTAGAGCGCCTTTGCCGCCGCGATTCCCGAGGAGCCTGCGCCGATCAGGCAGACCCTGCCGGCGACTCCGGCGGTCTCGCCCTCCCTCCAGCTCCCGTCGTTCACGACACAAAGCCTAGCTGGCTGGACAGCCAGATGCTTGTCCGAACGAGACTCCCACCTATTGCCGACGCCTGTCCTCCGATCTGACGTGGCACGTCAGGGTGGGGGTCAGGGCAGTTCGATATCGAGCGCCCGAAGGATCTGCTCGATGCCATGCACGAACGCCGCGGCATCGTGTCCATCATGCTCGACGGCGACCAGCATGCCGATCGCCTGTCGTTCGTCGTCAAGCACGATTGCTCCGCTGTCTCCTCGATCAGCAAAAGGACCATCACTCCCGTACACCCACCACCCCATCGAGTAACGGACTCGCAGGTCCCGTACCCGATTATCCGCGGCGATAGGGCGAAGCGCGCCCCTGGTTTCGCCGGTTTGGGCGCCAATCTTGCTCACAGCAAGGGTCGTCTCGTCATCCACAGTCCAAAGATCCCGTGTGCCCCGAACGCCGCCACAGGGCGAGTCATTCGTGCACTCCAGGCCGCGGGGAGGCTTGATCACCGCTGCGTCGACCGCGATAACCGGAATGCGATGAAGCGGAACACGACGTCGAAGGACCCCGCAGTGCTTCGCAGCTTGTTCACCGGCCGTTGGCGCAGGCTCTGGACCCGGCTCGCAATACGCGATCCGTGCATCGTCCGGATGCCCGTCCAACAGATGGGCTGCCGTGAGTATCAGGACATCGTCCTCGTCCTCGGGCTGCGGGATGAGGTCTCGGACGACGAGACCAAAAGATCCTCGCCGGGTGTGGCGATGATCGTTGTAGGTTGCCAGAGGGTCTACGTAGACCCATGAACCAGGCCGGACCAGGGCTGATCAGCGGTATGCGAGTACGGCGCGGACGCCCTCGCGAACCTCGACGCGAAGGCCGAAGAACTCGCTCGGCAGCTCAACGTGGTTGCGATCCTCGATCTCAACAAGAATCACGTTCTTACCATCGATTTCACGAATGCGAACGCCTATAACGCACTCATCGCCCTCCATGTAGCGGCGGACGAATGCCTGCTGTATGTCTGTCAGGCTCATCATGTTTTCCTCCGCTCTGAGAGGCACGCAGCAAATGAAACCACGTTTACTCCCACGTAATGCGAAGCAAGACTATGGCAGGTATCGACCCGAAAGCAAGCAACTCTGAAGCCTGGACCTCAGTTCCCGACGCATTTCAGAACCAGCTTACGAATAGCGTTTCTTGCTGTGAGCAATCCCTGACAGGTCCCGCAGGCGCCGATCAAAGAAGAGCGTGGGGCGGACGCCGGTCAGCCCGCCGGCACGCCGGGCCCGACGTGCTGGGGCGGGCCCTCGGGGCCGTCGTCGGCGTCGGCGTGACCCGCCAACCCCTCATCTTCGTGGTCTGCGTCGATCCCCGAAAGGTAGCGGTCGACCATGCGGGCGCACTGGCGGCCCTCGTTGATGGCCCAGACGATCAGGGACTGCCCGCGCCTGGCGTCGCCGGCTGCGAAGACGCCCTGCAGTGAGGTCGTGTAGGGGCTGAGCGCCTTGACGTTGCCACGCATGTCGCGCTCGACGCCGAGCTGGTCGAGCAGGCCCTGCTCGGGGTGCAGGAAGCCCATCGCCAGCAGCACGAGCTGGGCCGGAAGCTCCCGCTCGGTCCCCTCGACAGGCGCGAAGGGCGGCACGGGTGCGGCCTGGGCGATCGTCAGGCCGGCGACGCGGCCCTGCTCGTCGCCTGTGAACCCCGTCGTGGCGACGGAGTAGTCCTGCTCGCCGACCTCGAGGTCCCGAGCCTCCTCCATGGCGTAGCTGAGGCGGTACTTCAGCGGCCACTCCGGCCAGGGCGTGCGGTCGTCCGGGCGCCGCGCGGGCGGCTCGGACAGAAGCTCCAGCTGGACGATCGAGCGGGCGCCCTCGCGCAGGGAGTTGCCGACGCAGTCGGCGCCCGTGTCGCCGCCGCCGATCACGACGACGTCCTTGCCGGAGGCGCTGATCTGGTGGGCGATCTCCGGCTGGGGCACGGCCGGCTCGGGGCCGATCTCGCGCGCCACCCAGCGGTTGCGCTGGTAGAGGTAGTCCATCGCGAAGTGCACGCCGTCCAGCTCGCGGCCGGACACCGGCAGGTCACGGGGGACGCGCGAGCCGGTCGCGAGCACGACGGCGTCGTAGGTCTCCAGCAGCTCATCGGCTGCGACGTCGCTGCCGACCTCGACGCCGCAGCGGATCTCCACGCCCTCGGCTGCAAGCTGATCCGCGCGCCGCTGCACGACGGACTTTTCGATCTTGAAGTCGGGCACGCCGAAGCGGACCAGCCCGCCGACGGCCTCGTCACGCTCGAACAGGGTCACCGCGTGGCCGGCCCGGCGCAGCTGCTGGGCGGCGGCCATGCCGGCCGGGCCCGAGCCGACGACGGCGACGCTGCGGCCCGTCTCGCGGCGGGGTGGCTGGGGCTTGACCCAACCCTCCTCCCAGGCCCTGTTGACGATCGCGTTCTCGACCTGTTTGATCGTGACCGCTTCGCCCTCGCGGATCTCCAGCACGCAGGCCGCCTCGCAGGGGGCCGGGCACAGGCGCCCCGTGAACTCGGGGAAGTTGTTGGTCGCGTGCAGCTGGGCGATGGCGTCCTTGAAGCGGTCGCGGTAGACGAGGTCGTTCCAGTCGGGGATCAGGTTGCCCAGGGGGCAACCGTTGTGGCAGAAGGGCACGCCGCATTCCATGCAGCGGGCGCCCTGGTCGCGCAGCTCCGCGACCGGCCTGGGCAGCAAGAACTCGCGGTAGTCGCGGGCCCGCTCGGCGCTGTCCCGGTAGGGGACGCCATGGCGCTCGATCGTCAGGAAGCCGCCGAGTTTGCCCATCAGACGCCGGCCTCCCCGACGGCGTCGAGCGACCGCTCCCCCGACAGGTCGCCGTTGCCGGAGGCCACCGCCGCCGCCTCTTCCTCGGCCCGTTCGCGCAGCACCCGCTTGTAGTCCTGGGGCATGACCTTCACGAAGGCCCGCTCGGCGATCAGACGCTCCCATTCGCCCAGCACCCGCTCGGCCACGGGCGAGCCCGTGCGCCGCCGGTGCTCGTCGATCATCTCCCGCAGCTCGATCTCGTCGGCCGCCGCCAGGTCTTCGAAGCCGACCATGCCCATGTTGCAGCGGGCCGGGAACTCGCCCTTCTCGTCCAGCACGTAGGCGACCCCGCCGCTCATGCCGGCAGCGAAGTTGCGTCCCGTCGGGCCGAGAACGACGACGCGTCCGCCCGTCATGTACTCGCAGCCATGGTCGCCGACTCCCTCCACGACAGCCCATGCGCCCGAGTTGCGTACGGCGAAGCGCTCGCCCGCGAGGCCCCTGAAGAAGGCCCGCCCGCGGGTGGCGCCGTACAGGACCGTGTTGCCGACGATCACGTTCTCCTGTGCCACGAAGTGCTCGCCCATGCCCTCGCGGGGGCGGATCGCGAAGACGCCGCCCGAGAGCCCCTTGCCGGCGTAGTCCTGGGCGTCCCCGCGCAGCGTGAAGGTCACGCCCGGGGCCAGCCAGCCACCGAAGCTCTGGCCCGCAGAGCCCTCGAACTCGACCTCGACGGTGCCGTCGGGCAGGCCCTGCGCGCCGTGGCGGGCGGCGATGTGGCTGGAGAGGATGCCCCCCACGCAGCGGTTGCGGTTGCGGATTCCCAGCGACAGGCTGACCCGCTCGCCGCGCTCGATGGCCGCCTCGGACTGCTTGACGATCTCCCAGTCCAGGGCATCCTCCAGCACCGCCGGAGGCGCTTCGACGCGGTGGCGGGGGGCCTGCTCGTCCAGCTCGACGTGGGTCAGCAGGTGGGTCAGGTCGACGCCGCGGGCCTTCCAGTGCTCGACGGCGCGGCTCGTGCCGAGCAGGTCGACGCGTCCGATCGCCTCGTCCAGCGTGCGCAGCCCCAGCGAGGCCAGGATCTCGCGGACTTCCTCGGCCACGAAGAAGAAGAAGTTGACGACGTGCTCGGGGGTGCCCTTGAAGCGCCTGCGCAGCTCCGGGTCCTGGGTCGCGATCCCGACGGGGCACGTGTTCAGGTGGCAGGCCCGCATCATGATGCAGCCCGTCGCGATCAGCGGCGCCGTGGAGAAGCCCATCTCGTCGGCGCCGAGCATCGCCGCGATCACGACGTCGCGGCCAGTCTTCAGCTGCCCGTCGGTCTGCACGACGATGCGCGAGCGCAGGTCGTTGAGCAGCAGCGTCTGCTGGGTCTCGGCCAGTCCGATCTCCCAGGGCACGCCGGCGGACTGGATCGAGGACAGCGGCGAGGCGCCCGTGCCCCCGTCGTGCCCCGCGATCAGGACGCGGTCCGCGTTGGCCTTGGAGACCCCGGCCGCGACGGTGCCGACGCCGACCTCCGAGACGAGCTTGACCGACACCTCGGCCTTGGGGTTGGCGCAGCGCAGGTCGTAGATCAGCTGCTTGAGGTCCTCGATCGAGTAGATGTCGTGGTGGGGGGGCGGCGAGATCAGCCCCACGCCCGGGGTCGTGTGGCGGATCGAGCCGATGTACTCGTCGACCTTGTGGCCCGGCAGCTGGCCACCCTCGCCGGGCTTCGCGCCCTGGGCCATCTTGATCTGCAGCTCGTCGGCGTTGACCAGGTAGTGGATCGTGACCCCGAAACGCCCCGAGGCGACCTGCTTGATCGCCGAGCGGCGGCGGTCGCCGTTGGCGTCGGGGGTGAAGCGGACCGGGTCCTCCCCGCCCTCGCCCGTGTTCGAGCGCCCGCCCAGGCGGTTCATCGCGATCGCCAGCGTCTCGTGGGCCTCCCGCGAGATCGAGCCGAGGCTCATGGCGCCCGTGCAGAAGCGGCGCACGATCTCCTTGGCCGACTCGACCTGCTCCAGCGGGATCGGCTGGGCCTTCCCCTCGCCGGCGCCGATCTCCAGCAGCCCCCGCAGCGTCGCCTTGCGGGCGGCGTCCTCGTTGACGGCCTTGGCGTACTGACGGTACTTCTCCATCGCCGCGCTCTCGCGCACCTCCGCCAGCGCCTGCTCGTCGCCCGTCAGGGCGGCTGCGACGTTGCCGTTGGCCGCGCGCACGGCGTGCTGGACGAGGGCGATCGTCTCGGGGTTCCACATGTGGTGCTCCCCGTCGCGACGCCACGCGTAGACGCCGCCGACGGGCAGCAGCTCGTCGCGACTCGACGGATAGGCGCGGGCGTGACGCTCCAGGGCCTCCTGCGCGAGCACGTCCATGCCGACCCCGCCGACGCGCGAGGCAGTACCCGTGAAGTGGGCTTCGATCAGGTCCTTCTGCAGGCCGACAGCCTCGAAGATCTGGGCGCCCCGGTAGGACTGGATCGTCGAGATGCCCATCTTGGAGATCGTCTTCAGGAGGCCTTTGCCGATCGCCTTGACGACGTTCTGGGCCGCCTCCTCGGCGCCCACGGCGACCTCCTCGCCGTCCTTGCCGGCGCGGACGACCTTCCTTTCCAGCACCAGCTCGTCGAGCGTCTCCAGCAGCAGGTAGGGGTTGACGGCGCTCGCCCCGTAGCCGATCAGGGTCGCGAAGTGGTGGACCTCGCGAGGCTCGCCGGACTCGACGATGATGCCGGCCCGCAGGCGCGTCCCCTCCATGACGAGGTGGTGGTGCACGGCCGCCACCGCCAGCAGCGAGGGGATCGCGGCGCGGCGCGGCCCCAGCAGGCGGTCGTTGAGGATGATGATGTTGGCCCCTTCTTCGATCGCCTCGTGAGCCTGGCGGCAGATGCGCTCCAGGGCCTCGGCCATGCCCGCCGGGCCCTTCTGGATCAGCCAGGTCGCGTCGATCGTGCGGGCTTTGTAGACCTCGTGGTCGACGTGGCGCAGCGTCTCGAGCTCCCGGTTGAGCAGGATCGGCTGCTCCAGCAGCAGCTTGTGGGCGTGCTCGGGGGTCTCCTCGAAGAGGTTGCGCTCGTTGCCCAGCGTCGTGGCCAGGCTCATCACGATCTCCTCGCGGATCGGGTCGATCGGCGGGTTGGTGACCTGGGCGAACAGCTGCTTGAAGTAGGAGAAGAGCGGGGGCGCCTGGTCTGAGAGCACCGCCAGCGAGACGTCGTTGCCCATCGATCCGACCGGCTCGGCCGCGTCGAGGGCCATCGGCGTCAGCAGCACCCGCAGGTCCTCCTGGCTGTAGCCGAAGGCCCGCTGGCGCAGGCGCAGCGGCTGGTCGGACAGCGTCACTTCGCTGGAGGGCGGAAGCGTCGCGAAGGGCACCGCGTTGCGGGCGTACCACTCGCCGTAGGGCTTGGCCGTGGCGACCTCGCGCTTGACCTCCTCGTCCTCGACGATCCGCCCGCGCTCCAGGTCGACCAGGAACAGCTTGCCCGGCTGCAGGCGGCCGAGGCGGCGCACGTTCTCGGGGGGCACGTCCAGCAGGCCAGACTCCGAGCCCAGCACGACGTGGCCGTCCATCGTCTCCACCCAGCGTCCGGGCCGCAGGCCGTTGCGGTCGAGGGTCGCGCCGACGACGCGCCCGTCGGTGAAGGCGACCGAGGCGGGGCCGTCCCAGGGCTCCATCAGGCAGGAGTGGAAGGCGTAGAAGCCCTTCAGGTAGTCGGGCAGGTCCTCGCGGTTGCGGTAGGCCTCGGGGATCATCATCATCGCCGCGTGGGGCAGCGAGCGCCCGCCCAGCATCAGCAGCTCCAGCACGTTGTCGAAGGTCGCCGAGTCGGAGTTGCCGATCCCCACGACCGGCAGGATCTTCTGCAGGTCCTCCCCGAACAGCTCGCTCGAGAGCTCGCTCTCCCGCGCCCGCATCCAGTTGACGTTGCCCATGACCGTGTTGATCTCGCCGTTGTGGCAGATCACCCGGTAGGGGTGGGCCAGCTCCCAGGAGGGGAAGGTGTTGGTGGAGAAGCGCGAGTGGACCAGCGCCAGGGCGCTCTTGCAGCGCTCATCGCGCAGGTCGGGGTAGAAGGCCGCCAGCTGGTAGCTGATCAGCATCCCCTTGTAGTTGATCGTCCGCGAGGAGCTCGAAGCGATGTAGAGGCCGGGATGTCTGGCCTCCAGCTCGACGACCCGGCGGATCACGTACAGCTTGCGCTCGAAGGCGTCGCGGTCCTCGGCCTGCGGTCCTGAGGCGCCGACGAACAGCTGACGGATGAAGGGGCGGCAGGCTCCCGCGACCCGGCCCGTGTGCTCCGGGCAGACGGGCACGTCGCGCCAGCCGAGCAGCTGCTGTCCCTCCGCCCCGACGGTGCGCTCGAGCAGCTCCTCCAGACCCTTTCTTTCCTGCTCGTCGGTCGGCAGGAAGCACATCAGCACCCCGTAGCGACCCGCCTCGGGCAGCTCGAAGTCTACGACCGCCCGCAGCAGCTCGTCGGGCATCTGCATGAGGATCCCCGCGCCGTCGCCCGTCTTCGGGTCCGCTCCCGAGGCGCCGCGGTGCTCCAGGTTCTCCAGGGCCTCCACGGCCCACGCCACGACCTCGTGGGTCGGCAAGTTGTCCAGGCGGGCAACCATGCCCACGCCGCACGCGTCGTGCTCGAAGCGGGGGTCGTAAAGACCGACGGCCTGTGGCGGCTGCTTGCTGTGCGTGGACATGGAAGTGCTCCCTTGGGGCGAGATGCTTCCCGCTTCGCGCACCCCGCGGGGACGCGGCGGGCAGCGGGCACCTGAGGCGGAGCCAGAAAGGGTATCAGCGCGGGAAAGCACTGAACCGGCGCTGGACGGGAATCTTTTGGAGTGCCGATCGGTCCTCTAAAACAGCGTCAGCGGCCCTTCGGCGGGCGCCTCGGCCGGCGAAGGCGCATCCGCGAAGGCCTCCGCCCCGGCGGGCCGCTCCCGCATCGTCTCCTCCTCTCCCCAGGAGCACAGGCCGGCCCTGCCGGGGCAGGTCTGGCAGAGCGCCCGATGCGGCGCCTCGCTGACCGCGAAGAAGCCTGCCGCCACGCGGTCGGTCAGCGCGCGCAGCTCCCTTTCCAGGCGCGGGCGGTCCCGCCGGGCGTAGCGGCGTGAGGCGTGCTCGGCGGGCCTGGCCGTGAACCAGTGCAGGACCTCGACGGCCTCCGCGCCCGTCCGCAGCACCGCCAGGGCGTAGACGAGCCGCTGCACGGCGTAGTCGCGGCGTACGACCTCCTCCAGATCCGCGGAGGGATCGAGCTGGTCGCTCTTGTAGTCGAGCACGAGGAGGCTCTCGCCCTCGCTCGCCAGCAGGTCGATGACGCCCTCGATCAGCGGCTCCTGCTCGCCCAGGGCGAAGGCGAAGGCGTGCTCGCGCCCGATCGCCCGGGCTCGGCCCAGACGGGCGACGAGGGGCGAGTCAAGCGCCGCCGCGAGCGCCTGTGTGAGCTCCTCGGCCTGGTCGGCCGCCACGTGCAGCCCCAGCTCCGCGCCGGCCCGTGCCACCTCGGCCTCGCTCGGCACCCGCGGGGAAGCGAAGTCCACGCCCTCCATCAGTCGGTGCAGGAGCGTGCCACGGGCGCGGGCCTCCAGCGGCCCGCCGCGGGCGCTGCGCCGTGCCGCCTCGCGGTCCTCGGGCAGGCGCAGGACGCGTTCCAGGTAGAAGCGGTAGCCGCAGCGCTCGAGCTCGCTCAGAGACGTGTAGCTGAGCGAAGCCGGGGCCGTCGTCGCCGGAGCCGACGGCGATGGTGGGAGGGCCGGTGCCGCGGGAGCCCTGTCCGCAGGCCCGATCTCGTTGGGCACGTGGGCGATCGAGACGGCGGCGGGGGCAGGCTCTCCGGCTCGCTGCACTCTGCATGTGAGGACAGTTCCCTCCTCGCCGAGGCGGAGCTCGCGCGGCTCGGCGCCGGCCGCCAGCAGCTCGGGCAGCTCCGGCGCCAGCGCGGGCACGAGCCAGGAGATCGGCGAGCGGCGCGAGGCGGGCCAGCGGGCCAGGTCGACCGAGCCGCTGAGAATCAGCAGCTCCTTGGCCCTGGTCATCGCCACGTAGAGGATCCTGTCCTCCTCCGCCGCTTCGGCCTGCCGGCGGCGCTCGCACAGCTCCTGGAAGTCCAGGGCCGGAGCGGACTCTCCGTCCAGGCTCACCAGCCGCAGCCCGATCCGCTCGCCGTCCACGATCAGGTCCGGGGTGTGCAGGTTGGGCAGGCGCCCCAGATCGGCCACGCACACGACCGGGAACTCCAGCCCCTTGGCCGCGTGGATCGTCATCAGGGTCACCGCGTCGGGCTCGACCGCCTCCACGGGCGCGTCGGGCTCGGCCGCGAGCCCGTCCTGCAGGTGCTCGACGTGATCCAGGAACGCACGCAGGTCGCGGCCCTCGCCGGCCTCGAAGCGCCTGGCCAGGCGCAGCAGCTTGTGGACGTTGGCGATCCGCCGCTCGGGGCCGTCCAGGAAGCGAAGCCGCTCCACGTAGCCACTGGCCTCGATGCCCCGTTCGAGCAGGCCGGCGAGAGGCCGCGAGGCGAGCCGGGGCCGCTCGGCCTGGACGAGCGCGCACAGCCCGGCGACGGCGATCCGGTCCGAGGGCGCCAGTGCGTCCTCGTCGTCATCGGACCCGACCGCCCCTGCCGCCTCCCACACGCTGACTCCCAGCGCCCGGGCACGGCGAGCCAGCAGCGCCAGCCCGTCCAGGGAGCAGCCGCACAGCGGCGAGGCGAGCGTCGAGTAGAGAGCGAGGTCGTCGAGCGGATTGGCGAGCGTGCGCAGGTAGGAGATCAGGTCGACCGTCTGCTGGTGGCTCCAGAAGGCGCCGACCGCCGCCACCGTGCGCAGCCCGCGATCGCGCAGGGCCTGCTCGAAGGAGTCCAGGTCCCCGACCGACCGCAGCAGGACGACGATCTCCCCCGGACGGGCCCGGTCCTCCTCCACCAGCTGGGCGATGCGCCCGGCCAGCATCGCCGCCTCGGCCCGGCGCCAGGGCTGCGCTCCCCCGCCCCCCGGCTCCCAGCCCCTGCTGTCGGTCAGCAGCAGCTCGACGGCGGGATCGCCCCCGTCAGGCTCCTGCCGGCCCGCCCGCAGCGGCGTGTAGTCGGGCAGCCGCTCCGCGAAGACGCCGTTGACGGCCGCCACGACCTGCGGGCGCCCGCGAAAGCTCGTGCGCAGAGCGAGGCTCGCGCCGCTGCCGGCCAGCTCCTCGTGGCGTGCCCTGAACAGGGCCACCTCGGCATGGCGGAAGCCGTAGATCGACTGCAGCTCGTCGCCGACGGTGAACAGGTTGTCCCGCTCCAGCGCCCGCAGGATCCTCAGCTGGCGGCGGTTGGTGTCCTGGAACTCGTCGACCATCAGCAGCTCGAAGCGCTCCGACCAGGCGCGGCGGACCGTCTCGCGCTCGTCCAGCAGCTCCGCGGCGCACAGCTCCAGATCGTCGAAGTCGAGGCCGCCCAGCTCGCGCTTGAGCTGCTCGTAGACGTCCGTGAAGGCGAGGAGCAGCCGGTCCAGCTCTGCGCAGGCGCGCGCCGCCGGGGCATCCTGCGGACGCTCCGGGGAGCTCCGGGCGCGGGCGTCGGGCAGGCGCGGGTGGCGCTGCCCCCGGGTCCGCAGCTCGCCGTGTATCGACTCGACGACGGCGCGGACGCGGTCGACCCTGTAGGCGGCGAGCAGGTCCAGCGCGGCGGCGTCGCCGTCCGCCAGGAAGCTCCGCAGCGCCAGCTCGAAGGCGCTCCCGCGCAGGCGCGCGGCGGGCGCTTCGTCGAGGATCGAGAAGCCCGGGTCGACCCCGGCCGCCAGCGGGTGGGCGCGCAGCAGGCGCGCGCAGAAGCCGTGGAAGGTGCCGACGAACGCGGCCTCGGTGTCGCGTGCCGCCTCGCGCTCGCCCAGCTCCAGCAGCCTCGTGCGCACGCGCGCCCGCAGCTCGCCGGCGGCCCGCTCGGTGAAGGTGATGGCGAGGATCCGCGCGGGCGCGATCCCGTCCTCGCGGACGGCCCGCACGAAACGCTCGACGAGCACGGAGGTCTTGCCGCTGCCCGCGGCCGCCGCAAGGGCGAGGGCGCCGCTGCGCCTGCCCACCGCCGCCTCCTGCTCGTCTGTGAGTGTGGGTCCGCTCGTGTCGGTGGCGGCGGCGGTCATCGCTCGCACCTGCAGATCGACGGGTACATGCAGCCACCCCGGTAGGCGCAGGTGGCGGGACGCGCCTGCAGCTCCCCACGGGCGGCCTCGGCGACGATCTCGCCGGCCTGGGCGGCGGCCCAGTCGAGCAGCTCCCGCAGCTGCTCCTCCTCCAGGATGTCCGTGCGCACCGCCTCGACCTGCCCCGCGATCGTGTCCTGCAGGGCCCCCCGGGCCTGCAGGGAAGAGCCCGACAGAGGCTGGTAGAGGCCCCCTCGCACGGGCAGTCCCAGCAGCTTCTCGACGGCCAGCATGTAGAGGGCCAGCTGCAGGTTGCCGTCGAGCTGCCAGCGCGCGGCGGGCGTCGCGCGGCTGCTCTTGTAGTCGATCACGACGGCGTCCCCGGCGGGCGTGCGGTCGACGCGGTCGATCCGTCCCCGCACGCGGACGGCCGGATCGCCGGCCAGCTCCAGGGCCGGCAGGGTCGCGCCTTCGCCGCGGCTGTCCTCCGGCGCGAAGCCGAACCCCAGCTCGAGCTCGCCGGGCTCCAGCTCGTCCTCGCGGGCGGCGGCGTAGGTCAGGTAGCGCTCGAGGTCGGCCTGCAGGCGGCGCAGCAGCACGGCCCGGCGCTCGGGCGAGGGCGAGAGCGCTCGCAGCGGCTCGCTCTGGGCCAGCGAGGCGCGCATCAGCTCGAGCGCGCGCCCCAGGCTGCCCGGCCCGACGCGGGCGCTGCCCGTCTCCTCGCGCAGGCCCTGCAGCGTCGCGCGCAGGACCTCGTGGGCCAGTCCGCCCTGGGCCAGCGGCTCGGCGTCGGGCTCGATGTCGCGGGGGTCGAGCATCCGCTGGACGAACCAGGCCGTCGGACAGCCGAGCCAGCGCTCCAGCGAGGAGGCCGACCAGACTCGCTCGCGCAGGTCGGCCAGGATGCGCTCGTCGCGCAGCGGCGCCGGGCCCGGTGAGCGGACCGGCGTCGCCATCAGCTTCTGAGCCGGCGAGGGCGAGGCAGCCGCCACGGGACTTTCGCTCACGCCGCCGGACGGCGCCCAGCCGGAGGCCCCGAGCGCCCTGCGGGCGCGGGTCTCGGCGAGGCTCTCCTCGAACAGGTCGCAGACGTCGTCGACGAACAGCGATCGCGCCGTCGGGCGGCCGTCGTCGTCGGCCGCGTGCCAGCTCAGCACGAGCAGCTCCTCGGGACGCGAGACCGCGGCGTAGAGCAGGTATCGCTCCGCCGCCAGCGGGTCCGGCTCGCGCTCCAGGACGAGGCCCGTCGCGATCGCCAGGCGCGCCCTTTCCTCCTCGGCGAGCAGGGCGTGCGGCCGGGCTCGCAGCGGGAAGACGCCCTCCTGCATGCCGCAGAGGAAAAGTGCCCTGACGCGGCGGGCCCGCAGGGCGAGTGGGTCGACGAGCGTCACGGCGCCGCTCGCTCGCGCGGCCTGGCGCACCTCCAGCCCGGACAGGACGCGAGCCAGGGCGCGCGGCCCGGCCGGGGCCAGGTCCGGCGCCTGCCTGGCCAGCTCGCGCAGCTGGACGAGGGCGCCGCGTGCCGCCGCCAGCGCGGAGGCGTCCTGCAGCTCCTCGGCTCCCAGCAGCTCGGCCCGGCGCAGGCGCGGGGCGGAGAACAGCCTCGTCAGCTCCCGCTCGCATCGCTCGATCAGCGCGAGAGGGCCGGCCGCCGCGGCCTGGGCCAGGCGCTCGATGCGCTCCAGCGGCCAGTGCTCGCGCTCCCACAGGGCTCGCGCGGCAGCTGCCCCACGAACGCCCGCCCTGCGCGCCCGCAGCTCGAAGCGGTCGGCCAGCAGCGGCTGCTCGAGCAGGCCGGGAGACCGCAGCCAGGCCAGCAGGTCGCCCAGCGTGCCCTCCTCGGTCCGCTGCTCGACGGGCAGGCACCGCAGGGCGCCGAGCAGCGCGCGCCCGAGCGCCGTGTCGGCGAAGCGGGCACCGGCGGGGTCGGACAGCGGTATGCCGGCGGCCGCGAAGACCTCCCCCAGCAGCTCGCGCCCGGCGCCGTCGAGCCTGGCCATGACCGCGATCTCCTGCGCCGCCATGCCGCCCGCAAGCAGGCCCGCAACCTCCGCTGCGACGAGCTCCAGCTCGGCGCGCTGGCCACCTCCCTCCAGCAGCCGTACCGCCGCGCCGGGCGCGACCCGGAGGGCTCCCGGCTCGAACAGGGAACGCTCCAGGTGGCCGAGCGCCCCACGCGAGGCGGGTGCGTAGTGCTGCTCCCTGGGAGGCAGGGTGCGGACGTTCCCGCCGGCCAGAGGCGCCAGCTCCTGATAGGCGCCTGCGCGCCCGGCGAAGGCGGTCCGCCCCGCCTCGTAGGCCAGCGAGACGACGACGGGGCAGTCGGGCAGGACGGCCAGCGTCTGGATCGCGTCGAGCTGCAGCCGCGTCAAGTCGTCGAAGCCGTAGAACAGCACCGGCGTGTCCCCCCAGCGCGCAGGCTGCTCGCGCAGGGCGTCGAGCGCCCGTACCGCCAGCTGCTCGTGGTCGCAGCGGCCCAGGCGCTGCAGCGTGGCCCGATAGTCGGAGTAGAGGCGCCCGAGCCGGGAGCGCAGCTCGTCCTCGCCGTCCAGGGCGGTCCAGTCCGCCAGGGCCCCGGTCAGGCGGGCGGGATGGACCCTGCGCACCTGCAGCTCGGCGAACAGGTCCGCCAGCGCCGGCACGGCCCCTGGCGCTTCGTCCAGGCCGGCCCGGGCGGCCAGCGCCGCTATAGCCTGCTCGCGGGCCGTCCCGTCGAGCGTCGGGCCCGCCACCCCGGCCCGCCCGGCCATCTCCCTGAGCAGTCCGGCGAAGACCTCGACGCGGATGCCGATGGCCACGCCGTCGGCGGCCAGCTCCCGCGAGTAGTGCTCGGCGTCGGCGCGGGTCGGCACGACCAGCAGCGGCACCCGGCCCCGCGCCGCGTGCGCTCGTGCCTGCCCCAGCAGCACCTCGGCCTTGCCGGAGTTGGCGGGTCCCGTGACGAGCTCGATGGGCACCGTCCCATCCTGGCGCACGCCGCCGACGCGCCCCCCAGCCGGTCCCGCGTCAGGCGGCGCTGGCCTCCGCGACGGCGCCGGCGCCCTCGCCGGCCGCCTCCGCCACTGCCTCCCCCTCGGCCTCGGGCGGCTTGGCGCCCTCGCGCGCCCAGACCTCGTCGAACTCGACGCGCCATTTGCCCTCGTCGGTCTGCTGGAGAGCGAGATGGGCGCGGAAGCTGCGTCCGGTGCGTCCGCGGAAGCCCGTCACGGCCTGGCGCGTGTAGCCCAGTTTGATCAGTTCCTTGGCGATCGCGACGGGCAGCTGCTTGCCCGCTTTGGCCTTCCAGATCACGAACCCGCAGCCCGGATCGTCGCGCGCCCAGCACGAGTAGCCCTTGCGGTTCTCGACGATCTCGTGCCCGCAGACGGGGCAGGGCCCCAGGCGGGCGCGGGGGATGCGGACGTCTTTGAGGGCCTCGTCGAGCTCTTTGACGGTCTCGTCGGCGAACTCGGCGATGTCGCCCATGAACTTCTTGCGCGACTCCTCGCCCCGCTCGATCTGGCCCAGGCGCTGCTCCCAGCTGCCCGTCAGCCCCGGCGAGGTCAGGGCGTGCTCGCCCAGCAGCCTGATCACGTTCAGGCCCTTCTCGGTCGCCACCAGCGCGCGCCCGTCGCGCTCCAGGTAGCCGACCGTGATCAGCCGCTCGATGATCGCCGCGCGGGTGGCCGGCGTGCCGATCCCGGAGTCCTTCATGGCCTCGCGCAGCTCATCGTCGTCGACCAGCTTGCCGGCCGTCTCCATCGCGCCCAGCAGCGACGCGTCGCTGTAGCGCCGCGGCGGCTTGGTTTCCTTGCGGGTGCTCTCTATGCCCGTCGTGCGGACAGTCTCCTCGGCGATCAGCCGCGGCAGCTGCTGCTCGGCGGCCTCGTCCTCCTCGCGCGCCTCCTCGGCCTTGGCGTCGGCCGCGATCTCGTCGTAGACGCCTCGCCAGCCCGGCACGAGCAGCAGCTTGCCGCGCGTGCGAAAGACGTGCCCCGTACCGTCGGTGCCCTCCACGGTCGTCTCAACGCGTGTGTTCTCGAACACCGCCTCGGGGTGGAAGACGGCCAGGAAGCGCCGTACGGCCATGTCGTAGACGCGCCTGTCGTCGGAGTTCATCTTCTCGACGGGGTGCTCGGAGCGGGTGGGGATGATCGCGTGATGGTCTGTGACCTTCTCGTCGTTGACGACCCTGCCCAGGGGCAGCACGTCCAGCCCGACGACGTACCGCGCGCCTTTGGCGTACTCCGGCTGGGAGCCGACCAGCTCGGCGATCGGCTTTATCTCCTCCACCATGTCGGTGGTCAGGTAGCGGGAGTTCGTGCGGGGGTAGGTCAGCGCCTTGTGCTCCTCGTAGAGGCGCTGGGCCGCCGCCAGCGTCCGTTTGGCCGAGAAGCCGTAGCGGTTGTTGGCCTCGCGCTGCAGCGTCGTCAGGTCGTAGAGCATCGGCGCTTTCTCGCGCTGCTCTTTCTTCTCCAGCTTCGTGATCGTGCCGGTGCGGCCCTCGCAGGCGGCCACGATCGCCTGCGCCTCCGCCTCGGTGCCCAGGCGCGGGCCCTTGGTCGATCCGGCGCTGCCCGGAGGGGCCTGGTAGTGACCCAGGTAGGTCCGCTCCGAGCTCTCCCCGCTCAGCGGATCGGCCGCGAAGGTCGCGTCGACCAGCCAGTAGGGCTCGGGCACGAAGGCTTTGATCTCCTCCTCGCGTCGCGCCACGATCGCCAGGGTCGGCGTCTGCACCCGACCCAGCGAGACGGCCCCGTCGAAGGAGCTGCGCAGGCGGATGGTGGCGGCGCGGGTGGCGTTCATGCCGACGATCCAGTCGGCCTCCGAGCGCGAGCGGGCCGATTCCTCGAGGCTCTGCATCTCCTCGCCGGGGCGCAGCGAGGACAGCGCCTCCTTCATGGCGGCGTTGGTCATCGAGTTCAGCCACAGCCGTTTGACTGGCTTCTTGGCTTTGGCCTTCTCGTACAGGTAGGCGAAGATCAGCTCGCCCTCGCGCCCGGCGTCGCAGGCGTTGACGACCTCCTCGACGTCCTCGCGCCCCAGCTGTTTGGTGACGACCGACATCTGCTTGCGGGAGCGCTCGTCGCGGACCTCGAGCTTGAAGCGGTCGGGAACGATCGGCAGGTCGGCCATGCGCCAGCTCTTGTATTTGGCGTCGTAGGCTTCGGGCTCGGCCAGCTGGACGAGGTGCCCGACGGCCCAGGTGACGACGTGCTCGGGGCCCTCCAGGAACCCTTCGTGCTTCTTGAAGGGGCCGGGCAGGACGCGTGCCAGGTCCTGACCCACGGAGGGCTTCTCGGCGACGAGCAGGGTCAGCGACATGGCGGTCAGCGTAGCGACCGGCGCCGCGACGCATTTGTCAGCCGGCCGTGCAGGCGCCGGTGCCGACGCTGCCCGGCAGGTTCGGGTTTGCCTGGCGGAGCTCTTCCGCGACCGTCTGGTTGGCGACGCCGTAGCCACCCTGCACCGAGCCGCCGACGGTTGCCGCGAAGACCGTCGTCAGCACCTGGCCGGCGTCGTCGACGAGCGGCCCGCCGGAGTTGCCGGGCCGCACCAGCCCCCGCAGCGGTGTCAGCAGCCGCGACACGGGCCCTTCGCCGTAGGCGTTCTGGGTGATGACCGTCTGGGTCCGCCCGATCCTGCCCGGCTGCACGTCGAAGGGTCCGTTCTCGGGGTAGCCGAGGATCGCCCCCGACGTTCCCGACGGGGTCGAGCCGGCCAGTCGCAGCGAGGGCAGCCCCAGGCCGCGCACGCGCAGGATCGCCAGGTCGTGATCGGGGTCGTAGAAGATCGGTTCGGCCGTCAGCTGGGTGCCTTCGCCGTCCACCTCGACGGTCGTGTCCTGCTCGCCGGCGACGACGTGGGCGTTGGTCACGACGACGTCCGGCTCGGCCACCCAGCCGGAGCCCTCGACGGCGAGCCCGCAGGCCGTGCCGAGCACCCGCACGACGCTGCGGGAGGCGCTGCGCACGGCAGGCAGACGCCCGACGCCCGGCAGCGGCGCGGGGACGTCCGGCGAGGGGCCCGTGATCGACGGGAGGGGATCCAGGCGCGCCAGGGCGTCGAGGATCGGACCCGACGGCGGCAGCACCTGGTTGAGCGCGCGCAGGATCGCCGAGCGCTGGATATCGGTCCGCATCGTCGTGGCGCCCGGCGTCTGGGCGACGACGGCCGCGGCGATCCAGACGACGCCGAGCCCCAGCACGGCTCCCAGGACGGCTCCGAGCATCCCGTCGAGCATCCACACGCCAGGCACCATCAGGGTGCGCCGCAGCCGGAAGCCGAGACCCTCCAGGCCGCTTGCGAGGATCGCCCCGCCGAGCACGGCCCCGACCAGGCCGAAGGCGGGAGCGTAGGGCGAGGAGGAGCCTTTGGGCAGCAGGAGAGGCCCGACGCGGGTGCCGAGGAAGGCCCCCGCCACGAAGCCGGCGAATGACAGGACGCCGACGATGAAGCCCTGTCGAAAGCCGAACAGGGCGAGGATCGCCGCGAAAGCGACAATAAGCCAGTCCAGCTGGGTCACCTGCCATGTTCTACAAGCTCCTTGCCCGCTAACTCCCACCAGCGTCTACGGCGTGCCGTGCCGATCCTCGCGATGGCCGCCGTCGCGTTCCTGGCGGGAGCGATCGTCGGAGCTCAGGGAGGCGCCTCCGCCTCCTCTCAGCTGGCCGAGCGATTCGTGACCGCCTGGTCCAATGGTCGGTACGCGACCATGTACGCGGACATCTCCCCGGCGGCGCAGCGAACCGTCTCCGAGGCGGCCTTCGCCGGCGCCTACGAGCAGGCGCTGCGCACCGCCACCGCGACCGCCGTGTCGGTCGCCGGGCGCGTCAGGAACCTCCCAGGCGGGCGGGCTGAGGTGCCCATGGTCGTTCGCACGCGCCTGTGGGGGGAGCTGAAGCTCACGCTGACCCTGGCGACGGTCGAAGCCGAAGGCTCCGAGCGGGTCAGCTGGACGCAGTCCCTGACCTTCCCGGGCATGCCCGCGGGCGCGACGCTGTCCCGCCGCACACAGATGCCAAGGCGGGCGACGCTGCTGGCCCGCGACGGCAGCGTGCTCGCCGAAAGCCCCCCGGAAGGCCAGACCGGTCGCACCGCGCCGCTGGGCGAATACGGGACGGCAGTCGTCGGGGAAGTCGGGCCGATCCCCTCCTCCAGCCGCTCGCAGCTGGAAGCAGAAGGAGTGCCTCCCAACGCGGAAGTCGGCATCTCGGGCCTGGAGCTGGCGCTCGACGGCCGCCTGCGCGGCCGCCCCGGCGGAGCCCTCACGGCCGGCGGGCGGGTCCTCGCCTACGTCGCCCCCCACCCCTCCTCGCCCGTGCGCACGACCGTCTCCCCCTCGATCCAGAAGGCTGCCGTCACGGCTCTCGGCGGCCAGCTGGGCGGCGTCGTGGCCATGTCCCCCCGCACGGGGCAGCTGCTGGCGGTCGCGGGAATCGGGCTGAACGGGCTGCAACCGCCCGGCTCGACGTTCAAGATCGTGACTGTCTCGGGAGTGCTGGCGGCCCACATCGCAAAGCCCTCGACGGTCTTCCCCTACGCCACCTACGCCACCCTCGACGGCGTCAAGCTCAGCAACGCCAACGGCGAGGAATGCGGCGGCTCCCTGGAACTGGCCTTCGCGGTCTCGTGCAACTCCGTCTTCACGCCGCTGGGCGTCAAGCTGGGCGCGGCCAGGCTCGTGGCGACCGCGGAAGAGTTCGGCTTCAACCACCCCTCGGGCGTGCCCGGTGCCCCCGCCAGCACGCTGCCCGCCGCGTCGCAGATCCAGGGCGAACTGGACGTCGGCTCGACCGCGATCGGCCAGGGCCAGGTGCTGGCGACGCCGTTGCAGATGCTCACGGTCGCGGCCACCATCGCCGACGACGGGCGCCGGCCCGGCGCGACCTTCCTGATGGAAGCCCGGCCCTCCCTGAAGCAGGCGATCGACCCCGGCGTGGCCCGCACCGTCAGGCACCTGATGGAGGCCGTCGTGCGCGAGGGCACCGGCACCTCCGCGGCGATACCCGGGGTAGTCGTGGCCGGCAAGACCGGCACGGCCGAACTGAAGACGAACACCTGCAGCAGCGGGGAACAGTCCTCCGGGAGCGAAGAACAGAAGGAACAGCCCTCCACCCAGGAAGGCTGTCACGGGGGCGAAAGCGAAGCCGCCAACACCGACGCCTGGTTCGCGTCGTTCGCCCCCGCCGTCGACCCCCGCATAGCGGTCTGCGTGATGCTCGTCAAAGACGGCGCGGGCGGCACCACGGCGGCGCCGGTCGCCAGGGAAGTCCTGGAGGCCGGGCTGAAAGGCTGAGGCGCCGGGAGAAAGGCTAGGGCGCCGGGAGGATCAGACGTCGAGCTCGGCCGAAGCCGACTCGGACCCGTTTTCGGGGTCGACGATCTTCAGCTCGAGCGGGCGGTTGTCCAGCGAGACGACCTTGATCTTGAAGAGCAGCAGGGCGCCCTGGGTGGGGCCCTGGTCGGCCGTCGTGTCGGCGGCCGGGATCTGGCCTTTGGAGGGCACCGTCCCACCCCTGTAGGCGTACTGGTTGACTTCGCCGGGGACGATCGGGGTGTAGGTGTTGCCCTGCGTGTCGGTGATCGTGATGTCCTGAGCGGCCGGCTCGCTGCCGTTGCCGTTGTTGTAGACCTGCATGAAGACCCCGAACCACTCCTGACCCGGTTCGAGCTTGCGCTGTTCTGCAGTCAGGCCCTGCAGGTAGATGGAGTCCTCGGAGTTGTAGGGGTTCAGCTCGCGCGAGAGCTGGACCTCGTAGATCAGCGGCCCGACGTTCAGGTAGGGGGCGTTGGCGCCGGACTCGCCGGCGTAGGTGCCGGTGCTGACACGGGTGTGGGAGTCCCCGCAGGCCCCGAGCAGGAGGGCGGCGAGCAGAAGGGGCAGCAGCAGGGCTGGCTTGCGCAGGCGGCTGGTCATGCGACGCGGCAGTCTACCCACCGGCGACCGTGACGCGCTGTCCACGCTTGACCCTCACCGCCGTCAGACCCGCCTCGGACTCCAGGATCGCCCTCAGGCGGTGGAGGGCGCGGCGGGTCTTGCGGGCCAGCCACGGCCTGCCGAAGGCCTCCATCAGGCGGTCCGAGGGCATCACGGGGTCGCTCTGGAAGGTGAAGGTGACGCGGGTTGCCCCGCCGGCAGCCGGGTCCAGCTCGTAGACGCCGACGGTGCGGATGCGGTTGTTCTTGCCCGCCCTGCCGACCTCGACGATGCGATGGGGCCGCTGCACCTCGGCGAAGGTGACGTCGGCCCAGCCGAAGCGGTTGGCCGGCGCGTCGACGCGGAAGCGGGCTCCCGCGCCCCTGCCGACGGGGTCCAGGCGCGTCAGGTGCCAGTCCTTGAGGTAGTGGTCCGTGAACTCCGCGTGGTTGGCGATGTCCTGGAGGTAGTCGAAGACCACCTCGCGTGGCGCGGAGACGACGATCGAGGCGCTGAGCGGGTTCAAGGCGCCCGGGATTCTAGTGGTCCCCCGAGCGGCGGGGAGACCCGGACCGGTCGGTCAGGCGGCGCGAGCCGTCAGCCGCACCGTCTGGCCGTGCTCGCAGTGGCGGACGCTCTCGCTGAGCAGGGGCGGCTCGCGGCGCAGCTGCCTGCACAGCTCGCAGACGACCTGCCCGGCGCGGGCGGCGCGCGACTCGTAGAGGTGAACCTGCTCGCCCGTCAGCGGCGTGCGCCCGCAGTCGGCGCAGCTGCTGCGGTCGGCCTCCAGCGCACCCAGACCACGCAGGAGCAGATGCCGCTCCAACCGCTCCGAGTCGTCGACCGCTCCTGCCATGGGAAGGTCTTCGCCGGACCCGCGCAGGCTCCTTCCCTGTCCACCGTCGCAGCGGCCGCGGAAACCCCCGAGGCCACCCGCGGATAGCGACATCCCTCCCCAATCGTTCCAATCAATCGAAAAACTGTGGCAACTCGGAAGGCGCCACGGCAAGGTTGTTGTTATGATCGCGGGGAGTTCTCGCCTCGAGGGAGCGCCCTCTCGGGGCCACATAGAGAGGGAGGAACAGACGATGGAGACACTTAGCTCGGGCACCTTCGTCGGCTCCGGCTCGTTCCGCTGCCAGCACTGCGGCTACGCCCTCACCCTCGAAGGCACGGAGACCCTGACCGACTGCCCCAGCTGCGGGGGCCGCGACTTCATACGGGCATCGCTGTTCAGCACGCAGCGGGTGGCCCCGGCCACGGCGGACGACCAGCAGACCCAGGCCGCGCTCGTTGAGCCCGTCTCGGCCGACATCGGGCACCGCCTGGAAGAGGTCAGGGCGGGCCTGCCGCTGCCCGGCGACTACCTCGTCTACGAGGAGGAGGGCCGCCTGCACACGGTCGCGCTGGAGCGCGAGTGGACGAGGATCGGACGCAGCCTGGCCGCGGACGTGCGCCTGGACGACCCGACCGTCTCGCGCCGTCACGCGCTCGTCGTGCGCCACCCCGAGGGCGTGCGGGTGCTGGACGACCGCAGCCTCAACGGCGTCTTCGTCAACGGGCAGCGCATCGACGGCCACGTCCTCGTCGACGGCGACGAGATCATCGTCGGGCGCTACCGGCTGAGCTTCCTGAGCGTCGCGGCGAAGGCGACGGCGGCCCCCGCAGGCGCCTGAGAGGGACGGAAGTCCAGCCGCGCCCCCTCGGGAGCGGCCGCAGCGTACTATCGCGCCTGATGACCACGACGATCGCTGTCCTCTCGCAGAAGGGAGGCACGGGCAAGACGACTACCGTGCGGACGCTCACGGACGTGCTGCGCCGCAGCGGCCTGCGCACGCTGGCGGTCGACCTGGATCCGCAGGGCAACCTGTCCGACTACTTCGACCTGCCGACGGACGCCGAGCCGACGATCGCCGACGTGCTGTCGGGCCGCTCCAAGCTCGACGAGGCGATCCTGCAGGACATCGTGCCGGCCAACCTCAGCCTGGCCGAGGCGGAGCTGATGCTGGGCGGCAAGATCGGCCGCGAGCTGACGCTGCGCAAGGCCTTGGCGAAGGCCGGCGCCGACTACGAGCTGATCCTGATCGACTGCCCCCCCTCGCTGGGGCTGCTGACCGTCAACGCGCTGGTGGCGGCCGACTACGCGCTGATCACGGCCGAGGCCCAGTACTTCGCGCTGCAGGGCGTCGAGCAGGCGTTGGAGGTCGTCGAGGTGGCCCGGGACAGTCTCAACCCGCGCCTGGAGCTGCTGGGCGTGCTGCTGAACCTGGCGGACATGCGCACGGTCCACTCGCGCGAGGCGCTGACGTCGCTGAAGGAGAGCTTCGGCGAGCAGGTCTTCGACACGGTCATCCGCAGCTCAATCGCCTACGCGGAGTCGGCCGAGCGGGCAAGGTCGATCCTCGACCACCGCCCCGACCTGGGCGCCGACTACGTGGCGCTGGCGGGCGAACTGCTGGCGCGCCTGAAGCTGCCGGGGCAGGAGGAGGCCGGTCGCCGGCTGGCTGCCCTTCAGAGCTCCACGACGTAGGCGCCCTGCGGCTCGAAGGGCGCCCGCATGACGCCGGCCCAGCCCTCCGTCTCGCGCGCCAGCGCCTCCGCCACGGTCCCGGTCTGCTCGTAGAAGCACCAGAACAGGACAGTCGGGCCGGCTCCCGAGATGGAGGCGCCCAGGGCACCAAGCTCGCGGGCGCGGCAGGCCAGCGCATAGGAGGCGGGGAAGAGGTGGGAGCGGCGCTCCTGGTGCAGGCGGTCCTGCAGGCCCCTGGACAGCAGGTCCCAGTCGCCCCGAGCCAGGCCGAGGGTCAGCATGGCGGCATGGGCGACGTTGAAGACGGCCTCTCCCATCGGCACCTGCTCGGGCAGGGCGGCCCGGGCCGCCTTCGTGCGGACGGCCTGCTCGGGCACGACGGCCAGCGCCTCCAGACCAGTGGGCGGCTCGAAGCGGCTGGCCTGCCCGTCGGCGCAGATCACGAAGCCGCCCAGCAGCGCCGCGGCGACGTTGTCGGGGTGCCCCTCGACCTCCGTGGCCAGCGTCAGCAGGTCGGCGTCCAGCTCGAACATGTGGTCGGCCGCCAGCAGGCCCGCGACGATCGCGGCGGCGCTCGAGCCCAGCCCGCCGGAGAGGGGTATCTCCGAGCGGATGCGGAAGGTCAGCCCGTCGGCTGGGTGCAGGCGCTCGAAGGCGCGCACGCACAGGTTCTCGCGACCCCGCGCGACCGGTAGGTCCGTCTCGATCGCAAACTGCCCCGTCTCCTCGACCTCCACCTCCAGCGACATCGACACGGCTGCCGCCATGCAGTCGAAGCCGGGCCCCAGGTTGGCCGAGGAGGCCGGCGCCCGCACGAGCCTTCTTCGGATCATCGGCTCGGCGCGCGCTCCATGCGCGCCTCCTCAGGGATCACCCAGCACCGCTTCCTCGATCGCGCCGATCTCCACGGGCGCCTGGATGATGCGACCTTCGTTGTAGGCGATCGCCGTCTCGGGGTCCTTCAGGCCCCGTCCGGTCAGCACGCAGACGATCTCCTCCGCGCCTTCGGCGCCGTACTTGATGAGCCCCGCCACGGATGCGGCGGAGGCCGGCTCGCAGAACATCCCTTCGCGGCGGGCCAGCAGGCGGTAGGCGTCGAGGATCTCCTCGTCGGTGACGACCCTGATCGCCCCCCGCGAGTCCCGCGCCGCGGAGATCGCGTCCTCCCAGCGCACGGGGTTGCCGATGCGGATCGCGCTGGCGACCGTTTCGGGGTGCTCGATCGGGTGGCCTTCGACCAGCGGCGCTGCGCCGGCGGCCTGGAAGCCGAGCATCCGGGGGGCGGCGCCCATCTCGCGGAAGCCACGCCAGTAGGAGGTGATGTTGCCGGCGTTGCCGACGGGTATGCAGAGCGCGTCGAGGCCGCCTTCCAGCGATTCGTGGATCTCGAAGGCGGCTGTCTTCTGACCTTCGATGCGGTACTCGTTGACGGAGTTGACGAGCACGATCGGGTTCGTGGCGGTCAGCTCCCGCACGAGCGTCAGGGCCTGGTCGAAGTTGCCCTCCAGCGCGATCACCCTGGCGCCGTGCACCAGCACCTGGGCCATCTTGCCTTGGGCGATCTTGCCATCGGGCACGATCACGGCGCAGGTGATGCCGGCGCGGGCGGCGTAGGCGGCGGCGCTGGCGGCGGTGTTGCCCGTGGAGGCGCAGATGACGGCCTTGGCGCCGTCGCGCACGGCGGCCGTCAGGGCGCAGGTCATGCCGCGGTCCTTGAAGGAGCCCGTCGGGTTGGCCCCCTCCAGCTTCAGGCGCACGTTGGCCCCCACCAGCCGGGACAGGACGGGGGCCTGCAGCAGGGGCGTGGAGCCCTCCTGCAGGCTGACCAGTTTGTCGCCCACCTCGAAGGGCAGGCGGTCCAGGTAGCGCTCGATCAGGGGTATGTGGGTGCCCGAGTAGGCGGCCCCCTGGATCCTCGGCAGCGGCACGGGCTCAAAGCTCACAGGAACTCCTCTTCTATGACGCGGATCGTACGGGGGGCCGAGCGCAGGAACTCGAAGTCGGCCAGACGCGCGACGGCTGCGTCCATGCTCGACTCGAGCACGGGATGGGTGACCATGACGAGACGGGCGTGCTCGCGCATGCCCCGCTGCACGACGGACTTGATCGAGACCTGGTGCTCGCCCAGCACCTGCGTGACGGTCGCCAGCACGCCGGGCTGATCCTCGACGTCGAGGTGCAGGTAGAAGGCGCTGTGGACGTCCTCGATCAACGGCAGCCGCAGCGGCTCGGCGGGCGCGCGGGCCCCTCCCGTCATGACGCTGACGACGTCCCCGAGCACCGAGCTGGCCGTCTGGCGCCCGCCCGCCCCCGGGCCCGAGAGGGTGATCTCGGTGATCGTCTCGGACTCGATCGTGACGGCGTTGAAGGAGCCTGAGACGCCGGCCAGGGGGTGCCCGGAGTAGAGGAAGGTCGGATGCACCCGGACCGACAGGCCGCCGTCGCGACGCTCGGCGGTGCCGACCAGCTTCAGGCCCAGGTCCAGCTCGCGGGCGTACTGCAGGTCCTCCTGCTGGAGATGCTCGATGCCTTCGTAGCGAACGTCGTCCAGATGCACGGGGGAGCCGAAGGCCAGGCGCGCCAGGATCGCCATCTTTGCGGCCGCGTCGCGGCCCGTCACGTCGTCGCTGGGGTCGGCCTCGGCGTAGCCTGAGCGCTGGGCCTGCTCCAGCGCCTGGGCGTAGCTGGAGCCGCCGCTCATCTCGGTGAGGATGAAGTTGGTCGTGCCGTTGACGATCCCGTGGATGCGCTCGATCGGGGTCGCCGACAGCGATTCCTCGAGCACCCGCACGACCGGCACGACACCCGCGACGGCCGCCTCGAAGCGCAGCCGCACGTCCGCTTTGCGGGCCGTCTCGAACAGCTCCTCGCCGTGCTGGGAGAGCAACTGCTTGTTGGCCGTGACGATGTGCCTGCCCCGCTCGATGGCGGACAGCAGGTAGCCGCGAGCCGGTTCCAGCCCGCCCATGACCTCGACGATCAGGTCGGAGTCCTCCAGGATCTCCTGGAAGTCGCCCCGAGAGCGGGTCAGGACGCCCGAGAGCACCGGCCTGCGGCCGTTGAAGCGCTCGATCTCCGGGGCCCGCTCGGCGAGCAGGTCGGCGAAGGCCGAGCCGACCGTCCCGAAGCCGAGCAGGCCGACCCTGAAGTCGCGCTCGCTCACGCGCCCGTGGTCCCGTCGCGGCCGGCCGCCGGCTCGTCGCGGGCCGTCAGGTCGGAGAAGGTCTCGCGCCTGACCACGACGCGGGCGTCGCCTCCCGAGCAGAAGACGACGGGCGGCCGCGGCACGCCGTTGTAGTTGTTGGACATGGCGAACCCGTAGGCGCCCGTGGCGGGGGTGACGATCACGTCGCCCGGGCGGGGGTCGTCGAGCAGCGCCTCGCGCACGATCACGTCGCCCGACTCGCAGTGCTTGCCGGCCAGCACGCACGGCGTGGAGCCCTCGAAGCGGTCGACGACGTGGGCTTCGTAGCGGGCGCCGTAGAGCATCGGGCGCAGGTTGTCGGACATTCCTCCGTCGACCGCCACCCACCGCGAGACGTTCTGCTTGACGCTCTCGACCGTGTAGAGCGTGACGGCGGCGTTGGCCGTCAGCGAGCGACCGGGCTCGATCAGCAGGCGACCGGTCCTGCCCTCCAGTGCCCTGACGATGCTCGCCATGTAGTCCTCGACGGGCGGCGGGGGCTGCTGCCCTGCCAGGTACTGGACGCCCAGCCCGCCGCCGATGTCCATGACTGGGAACTCGCCGAGCCCCTTGAGCTGGTGGACGGCCCTTTCGAACGGCTCCAGGTCCAGCAGCTGCGAGCCGATGTGGGCGTGCAGTCCCTTCAGGGCGAGGCCGCGGGCGCCCTGGACGCGGGCGATCGCGGCCGGCGCCTCGGCCATCGAGAAGCCGAACTTGGAGTCCGCCTGGCCCGTGGAGATCTTCTCGTGGGTCTCGCCGCTGACGTCGGGGTTGACCCGCACGAGCACGGGTTGGCCCTCCTCCCCCCGGTCGACCGCCGCCCCCTCCGCCACCAGCCCCTCCAGCCGGTCGATCTCGTCGAGGTTGTCGATCACGATCAGCCCGACGCGGTGTCGCAGGGCCATGCGCAGCTCGGCCTCGGACTTGGCGTTGCCGTGCAGCACGATCCGCTCGGGGGCGAAGCCGGCGTTCAGGGCCAGGTGCAGCTCGCCGCCCGAGGCCGCGTCGCACCACAGCCCCTCGCGGGCGAACAGGGCCAGCACGGCCGTGCAGGGGAAGGCCTTGGAGGCGAAGACGACGTGGGTGTCGCCGTGCAGGGCAGCGGCGGCCTGCACGTACGCCCGGGCTCGCGTGCGCAGGTCCTCCTCGGCCACGAAGTAGGCGGGCGTGCCGAACTCCCGGGCCAGCTCCAGGGCGTTGCAGCCGCCGATCTCGAGGACGCCGGCCTCGTCGAGGCGGCTGCCCAGCGGGAAGGACGGCGAGATGGTCGTGTCCGTGGCCATGACGGGGCTGATTATGGCCTGCCTGCGATCGAGCCCGTCGGAAGGTCGCTCAGGCGGGCGCGGGCAGCAGCGCCGAGCGCCCGCCGCGGCGCACCATCCAGGCCAGCCAGGCGGCGCCGAGGACGGCCAGGCCGATGCTCTCGAGCTGGGGCGCCGTGAGCCCGATCCAGACCTCCTGGTTGCGACGGATGAACTCGACCAGGAAACGCTCGAGGCCGCTGCCGAGGAGGTAGAGGGCGAAGATCACGCCCGGACGGACGCGGTCGCGCAGCTTCCACAGCCCGTAGGCCAGCAGGCACATCGTGACCGTCTCGTAGATGGGGGTGGGCTGCACGCGGACCCCCGGCGGGGTCGGCACGGTGCCGTGCGGATAGCCCATCGCCCAGGGCAGGCTGGAGCGGATGCCGTAGTCGCCGTCGCCTGAGACCTGGCAGCCGATGCGCCCGATCCCGTAGCCGAGCGCCAGCGCCGTGGCGCACATGTCGAGCATCCGCAGCTCCAGCACGCCGCGCCAGCGCATCCAGCCGACCACGCCGATGGCACCGCCGATGGCACCGCCGTACCAGACCAGTCCCGACCCCGAGAAGATGTTTCCCAGCAGGCTGCCGTGCAGGGTCGAGTAGTTCTGGATCAGGAAGTAGGCGCGGGCGCCGATGACCCCGCCGAGCAGCGCCGCGAAGGTGATCTCGTAGGCCCAGTCGACGGGCTTCTCGAGCTCCTTCAACCGCCTTGCGACGACCGCCCCACAGGCCAGGAAGCCGAGCGCGAAGACGACCCCGAAAGACTTGATCGAGATGCCCAGGAGGTGGAATTCGGGTTTCATCTGCCGCGCGAGCGCCTCATAGGGGTGGCACTTTAGGGCACGGCTAACTGCTTCTGCGAGAATCACCGCATGGCCAGAGGCAGATCGAACTTCGGCAAAGACACGGGTCTGCAGGCCCGGATGCTGCTGACGATGTTCCTGCTGGGACTGCTCTACGTGGTCTTCGTGGGCGTGCTGTTCGCCGCCGGCGCAGGGGCCGGCGTGATCGTCGTCGTCGCCGTCGTGCTGCTGCTGTTGCAGCTGTTCGCCTCCGACAAGCTGGCGCTGGCGACGATGGGCGTCAAAGAGGTCACGCCCGCGCAGGAGCCGGAGCTGCACGGCATCGTGGAACGGCTGTGCGTGCAGGCGGACCTGCCCAAGCCGCGCGTGTGCGTGATGGAGACCTCTATGCCCAACGCCTTCGCGATGGGCCGCTCGCAGAAGTCCACGACCGTCTGCGCGACGCGGGGCATCCTCGACATCCTCTCCCCGGCGGAGCTGGAAGGCGTGATGGCCCACGAGCTGACGCACGTCATCAACCGTGACGTGATGGTGATGACGCTGGCGGGCTTCTTCGCCACGCTTGCGTCGATGATCCTGCAGTTCGCCTTCTTCTTCGGCGGCGGCTTCGGCGGCGGCTACGGGCGCGGCCGCGAAGAGGAGGAGGACATCATGATCGTGATCCTCGTCTCGGCGCTCGTCTACGCGATCTCCTTCCTGCTGCTGCGGGCCCTGTCGCGCTACCGCGAGTTCGCCGCGGACCGCGGCTCGGCGGTGCTGACGGGCAAACCGAGCGCCCTGGCGTCGGCTCTGATCAAGATCAGCGGCACGATCGAAAGAGTGCCCCGTCAGGACCTGCGGGCCGCCGAAGGCATGAGCGCCTTCTTCATCGTGCCGGCCAAGGCCAAGAACTCGATGATGAACCTGTTCGCCGACCACCCGCCGCTGGAGCAGCGCCTGGCCGCCCTGCAGCGGCTGGAGTCCCAGCTGCAGGGCACGGCCTAGAGCGTGGGCCTGCGCGACATCCTGACGGGCCGCCACGAGGTCAAGGGACCGGCCCCCGACCGCCTGTTCGCGATCGCGACCGCCTACGTCTCGCTGCAGGCCGAACACGGCATCGAGCCGGCCGGGGCCGCGGCGATCGTCTTTCAGGCGCTCGCCACCAGCGAGTTCGAAGCGACGATCAAGGAAATGGAAGAAGTCGTCGTCGCGACGGGCAAGGAGAGCGGCACGACGGTCGCGACCCAGGACGACAGCTACGGCTACCGCTGGATGGTTCTGCGAAACCCCTCATCGGGGCCGAGCGTCGAAGACCTGGCGGTCGGCGTCAACGCCGTCTCCAGCTCGATCGAGACGGCCGGCCACGGCGAGCGGCTGCTGTGCGCCGTGTTCGCCTTCAAAGACGCCAAGGGCGCCCCCGTCTACTTCATCTACAACTACAAGCGGGGCTACTGGTACCCGTTCGTCCCCTCCGGTCACGAGCAGGAACGCTCCACCGAACGGGAGCTCCAGCTGAAGGCCCAGATGGGCTCCGAACTGCCGATCGAGCCGGAACTGGAGCGTTGGTTCCCGCTGTGGGGGATCCCGATCTGAGGCCCGGCCGGCCGTCAGACCTCAGTCCGGGATCAGCCCTTCGCCGGTGAAGTCCGCCCCGGCCTCGGCGAAGGTCGTGTCAGAGGGCGGCAGGATCACGTCGGATCCCTCGAGGTCCTCGTCGGAGAGCTCCTCGCCGTTGCTTCGCACGTAGTCGAGCAGGGCTGCGTAGGCGGCCGGGTAGTCGGCCTCCCGCCCCTGCTCGATCGCGCCCACGACAGCGGCCTCGAGCTCGTTCAGGCGCGCCGACTCTGAGTCGGCGAGGCGGAACTGGCCCTCGCCGGATATGCGCACGATCATTGCTGGGCGCTCTCGCTCGGAGCCGGCTCGCCGGAGGCGATCTCGCCGGCGGGGGCTGAGCCCTGGCCCAGTTCGCTCTTCATCTTGGCCAGCTCGTCTTCGACGGCCGGCTGGCTGGAGAGCTGCTTGAGCTGGCGGTCGATGTCGTCTTCGCCGGAGCCCAGCTGGGTGACGTCGTCGAAGGTGCCGGCAGCTTCGAGCTCCTGCACCGCGTCGGCGCGAGCGCGCATGTTTTCGGTCTTGTCGACGGCCCGCTGCATGGCCAGGCCGACGTCGGCCATCTGCTCGCCCACGCCGGTGGCGGCCTCGGAGATGCGGACCTGGGCCTCGGCTGCCGAGTACTGGGCCTTGATGACCTCCTTCTTGGTGCGGAAAGCTTCGATCTTGGCGCGCAGTTTCTGCTCTGAGTCCGTCAGCTTCTGCTGCTGGTCTTCCAGTTCGGTCACCTGCGTGTCCAGCGACTGCAGCTCCGTCTGGGCGACGTTCTTGCGTTCCAGAGCCGCCTTGGCGAGGTCTTCCTGGCCCGCCGCCAGCGCCTGCCGGGCCTGGGTGTCGAGCTTGACGACGCTCTGCTGCAGAGTGCTCTCCTGCATCTGCAGGCGCTTCTTGGCTGTCACCACGTCGGCGATGCCCTTCTTGACGTTCTGGAGCTGTTCGACCTGCTTCTGATAGCTGTAGTCGAGCGTCTCGGCGGGATCTTCGGCCCGGTCCAGCAGCTTGGAGACCTTCGCCTTCACGACTGTGGACATGCGCCCGGTCAAGCCGGCCATCTGATCCTCCTGTGGTGTGTCGGCTGAGCGGCCGGTCGAGGACCGGCCCATGCCTCAAGCCTAGCCGACCCGCGGCGCTAGAGCCCCAGGGGGTGTCTGACCCGGAAGCCCGCGTTGGCGGGGCGCAGCGGACGCCAGCGCGGGCCCTGCAGGTCCGCCGGGTCGTCGGCCGGGCTGGTGTCCAGGCGCAGCCCCGCGACCGTCATGTAGGCGTGTTCGGGGTTGGAGAAGATCGCTATCCAGCGACCGGCTCCGTGCGAGCCCCAGCTTTCGAATTCCGAGGAGTCCTTGGGCGCGGACAGCAGGTCGGCGCCGTGCAGGGCGTAGGAGACGGTGGCCGAGCAGTCATAGCCGGGCGAGATGAAGGAGCCGTGACCGCCGCCGTAGATGTAGGGCAGGCCGATGATTTCGTTGCCCGCCCAGATGATCTGCTGGATCGCCGCCGGGGCGCCCTCGGGGGCAGCCGCCAGGCCGTCGACGAAGCGGGCCGTCGTGCCGGGCACGAGCAGCTCCGGTCGCGGCGTCGGGCCCTTGGCGCCCGTCATGCCGTCGCCGCTCACCAGTTCCGGCGGGATCGTCGCGGAGATCGGGGAGGTCGTGGGAGCCACGGCGGCACCGCCCGTCGCGCTGGCCGCGGAGCCTGTCGTGTCGGTCGTGCCCGTGGGCACGAAGGGGACGACTTCGCCCGTCGTCGTCTTCTCGTAGACGGGGCCTTTGTAGGCGATGTTGCTCGACCTGGAGGTGATCGGGAAGAGGCGGACTTTCGGCTTGGCGGCCGTGCTCGAGCTGGAAGTGGATTCGGCGGAGACCCCGCCCGTCCCGGCAGCCAGGGCGTCGCTCGCGCAAGAGCCGATCGCCACCAAGCTGCACATCATCGCGGCTACGGTACGTACCTGCAAAACACCAACCTCTTTCGTCGGCCTGCGGGGTTAGCTGACGGGCTAGCGCTGAAAGAGCCTGCGCTTCTCGCGATTACCGCGGGATTCGCCCCAACAACTCGGGTCCCCCGTTCCTCGACACCTGGTCAAGGACTCGGCGTGTTCGCGGGCACGCTAGCAAAGTGACATGACACTTGCAGCGCTTGACAGGCCCCGCCCAGCCTTCTCGCCGCAAATGCCGAGGTTTTCCGCCCCGGCCGGTAGTGTCCCGCGAAGATGCGCCGCCCCCTCCTCCGTGCTCTCGGCGCCCTGCTCGCAGCCGGCGCCGTCGTCGTGCTGGGCGCCTGCGGCAAGGGGTCGGACCGGCAGGTCGCCGGAGGAGGGCCGCTGCGTCAGCTGGCCCCCGTCGAAGCCCAGGGGGCCATCAGCGTCACGACCCGCAACACGACCCGTGTGGGCGGCGCCGACGCAGTCGCCGACGCGGCCGCCGTCGCCCGGGTCGTCTATCCGGGCCTGACGAGCACGTCCCGTCCACGTGCCGTCGCCGTCGTGGACGAGCGCGACTGGCCGGCGGCGCTGGCATCCTCGGAGCTTGCCTCCTCGGCGCTGGGCGCGCCGCTGCTCTACGCCGAAGGCCAGAGGCTGCCGGGCGTCAGCAGCCAGGCTCTGACGGCCATGAAGCCCGCGGGCGCGACGGCGCTGGGCGGCTCGGCGGTCGTGGAGGTCGGCACGGACGCCCCGCTGCCCGACGGCTACGGCGGCCGTCTCGTCAGGGTGCCGGCCGTCACGGGCCCCGCCGTCGCAGCGGAACTCGAGGCCCTGCTGGCACGCGCGCAGGGGGCCGTGCCCCACCAGGTCATCGTCGTCAGCCTGCAGGCCTCCCAGGCCGAACAGATGCCGGCGGCCGGCCTCGCCGCCGAGAGCGGCGCTCCGATCCTGTTCGTGTCGGGGCCAACCCTGCCGGCGCCCACCTACCACGCCCTGCTCTCGATGCGCCACCCCTCGATCTACCTGGTTGGCTCCTCGACGATCAGCACCCACACGCTCGGCTCGCTGTCGAGGCTCGGGCGGGTCACCCGCGTGACGGCCGGCGGCGAAGGCGCCACCGCCACCTCCATCGCCCTCGCCCGCTTCACCGACGGCACGTTCGGATGGGGCATCAAAGAACCGGGGCACGGGCTGGTCTTCGCCAACTCCGCCCGGCCTCTCGACGCACCGGCGGCCGCGCCCCTGTCGGCGACAGGGGACTACGGGCCGCTGCTGCTGCTGGAAGCCCCGGGCGCGATCCCGCCGAGCCTCGTCGCATACCTCGGCGACATCCGCCCCGGCTACTCCTCCTCCCCGGAATTCAGCCCCGACAAAGGCGTCTACAATCGCGGCTGGCTGATCGGCGACGAACGGGCCGTCTCGCTCTCGACGCAGGCGGAACTGGACTCGCTGCTGGAGATCGGCCCCAGCAAGCAGGGCAGCTCCGAAGAATCGTCGGTGCTGGCGCCCGAATAGCCCGAAAGGACCACCGCCTTGAGCCAAGCCGAGGACCCCCGCCGCCTGCAGCGCAAGCAGGCCACCCAAGAGGTGACGGTCGAGGACGTCCGCCAGCTGATGGGCGCCTCCACCCCCCACTTCGCCCTGCAGCTGCGCAACCGCATCGCCGGGTTGATCGAGGGGCTGCCCCTCGACCATCCCGCCCGAGTCGAAGGCGAGCGCGAGATAGCCCGCCTGCAGGCCCTGGGACTGAGCGGCGAGACGCGCGGCGAGGGCGCCGCCGAGGGCGAGCGCCCGCTGCCCTCGCTCAGCCTCGGCTCCTAGCCGGAGACCTCAGCGCCCGTTCAGGGCAAAGACGCGCTCGCGGCGAGCGTCGTCGAAGCGGGCTTTCAGCGCCCTGAAGAGGAACCAGAAGAGGGGCACGTCGAGTGCCAGGGGGACGACCACCCAGGTCGTGTGCGGAGCCCCCAGCTCGTAGAGCAGCAGGGCGCAGCCGCCGTGGAAGAGGGCCGTGGGGACTGCTGCGATCAGGGCCGTGTGGGCCCTGTATCCGCTCAGGTGCTCGCGGACGGTGAACTCCAGCGTGCCCAGCACGACCGAGCCGATGCCAGCGAACAGGACCGCCCGGCCGGCGGCGCCGCGCACGAAGCCGATGATCGTCGCGACAGCCCCCGCGAAGATCAGGATCTCCGAGAAGGGCCAGGGGTGCCAGGGGGCCTCCGGGCGCGGCCCGACGCCGCCCGGGTCACGGTGCGGCCGCGTGGAATGGGCGCGCCTGGAGGACGCCTGCTCGGCGTTGCGAGCGGCGGCCTTGCCGCTGCGTCCGCTGCTCGTGGCCGTCGCCGTGGCCGTCGAGCTGCCCTCCGCCGGAGCCGTGACAGCGGCCTGCCCCCCACCGGAGCGCCGCTTGCGGGCGCGTCCACGTCGCTTGGACATGGCCTCAGGCCCGGTGGGCGAGCTGGCTGCGCGACATCGCCGTCGATGCTAGCGCCTATGCTGGCCCCGATGTCCTCGCTCGCCAGACCCGCCGGCGGCATCCCCGACAGCGACCTCGCCGGGCCCTTCGCCGTCGGACGCTACGCGGCCGCCCTGCGCGACCGCCTGCGCTCCTTCGAGCGGGTCCAGCTGATCGGCGAGCTGGTCAACCTGAGGGTCGCCAGGGCACGCGTCTACTTCGAGCTGCGCGACGGGACGGGAGCAGTTCCCTGCGCGATGTGGCTGCGCGACTGGGAGGCGATGCTGAGCCGCTCCGGCCAGCCGCCCGCGGACGGCATGCAGGTCGTCGTGGCCGGCGGCTGCGACTACTACCCCGGCAGCGCCACATCCTCGCCGGGCTTCTCCTTCTCCGTCAGCGACCTGCGCATCGCCGGCGAGGGCGACCTGCTGGCCCAGATCGATCGGCTGCGCCGCCAGCTGGCCGCCGACGGGCTGCTGGAGGCCCAGAAGCGGCTGCCCGTACCGGCCCTGCCCCGCACGATCGGGGTCGTCACCGGCGAGAGCGGCAAGGCCCGCGACGACGTCCTGGCGGCCCTGCGCAGGCGCGGCTGGGCGGGACGGCTGGTGTGGGCCTTCGCCCCCGTCCAGGACCGCCACGCGGCGCCCGCGATCGGACGCGCCCTGGGCGACCTGGCGGCGGTGGCCCGGGTCGAGGTGATCGTCGTCGCCCGCGGCGGCGGCTCGCTGGCTGACCTGCTGTGCTTCTGCGACGAGGCGCTGTGCAGGACCGTGGCGATGCTGCCCGTGCCCGTCATCGCCTCTGTCGGCCATCACACAGACCGCACGCTGCTGGACGACGTGGCCGCGGTCAGCTGCTCGACCCCCACGCACGCCGCCGAGGCGGCGGTCGCAGTCGACTGCGCCGGTGCCCGCGCCGGGCACCTGGAGATGGCCGGGCGCCTGCGAGGTCATGCCGCCGGCGCGCTGCAGGATCGCGTCCTGCACGCCCGCCAGGCAGCAAGGCTGCGAGGCCACGGCCGTCGCGCCGTGCTGTCGCGGGCCCAGCGCCTGTCCCTGCTCTCGCGGGCACCGGCCGTCCACCTGCGCCGTCAGCGCGAGCGCCTGCACCAGCAGCTGCGGGAGATGCGGGCGGGTGCCCGCAGGAGGCTTCAGGGCGAGCACGAGACGACCGTCAGGCGTGCCGTCGTGCTCGAGCGCAAGGGAGCCGCGACCCTGCAGGAATGCAGCGGGCGCAGGCCGCGCGAGCTGGAGCGCCTGGCACTGGCGCTGGCGGGACACGATCCGCAGCGGACCCTTGAACGAGGCTACGTCCTGGCCGGTACGCGCGACGGGCGACCCCTGACGAGCGCCGAGCAGGCGAGCGCTGCGGGAGACCTGCGCCTGCGCTTCGCCGACGGGGAGATCGACGTGAGGACCGAGCGGCCATGAGCGCGCCTGGAGCGGAGGCCGGCGGCGAGCAGGCCGAGCCGAGCTACGAGCAGGCGGCGGCCCGCGTGGAAGAGATCATCCGCCGCCTCGACTCCGGCGAGGCGAGCCTGCAGGAGACCCTGGCCCTGCTGGCCGAGGGCAAGGCGCTGATCGAGCAGTGCGCGGCGGAGCTGGCGGCCGTCGGAGGGGCGCTGGAGGAGCTGCGTCTGGACGAGCTCGTGGCGAGGCTCGAGCGGGAGGCCGACGCGTGAGCACCTGGGAGCTGCTGGCCGATCTGGAGGTCGTGATCGAGGAGTACTCGCTGAGCGGGCTGGTCGCGTCGGTCTCCAGCGACTTCGAGCGCAAGAGCACCCTGATCGCGATGCGGGGCGAGGGCCAGGAGGGGGTCGGCGAGGACGTCACCTACGACGCGGTCGACCACGACGTCCTGCAGGCCGCGGGACCGACGCTGCCGCTGGCCGGCCGTCACACACTGGCGTCCTTCAGCGACATGCTGGGCGAGCTCGACCTGTTCCCCGAGCCACCCCAGCGGGAGGTCTCGCGCCGCTACCGCACGTGGGCATACGAGTCGGCGGCGCTGGACCTGGCGCTGCGCCAGGCCGGCAGCACCCTGCACGAGGCGCTCGGCCGCACGCCCGCTCCGGTGCGCTTCGTCGTCTCCCTGCGCCTGGGCGAGCCCCCCACGCTGGCGCCCCTGCAGACGCGCCTGGCGATCTGCCCGGACCTGCGCTTCAAGCTCGACCCGACCAGCTCCTGGGACGAGCGGCTGATCGCCGAGCTGGTCGCCACGGAGGCTGTCGACTCGGTCGATTTCAAGGGCCTCTACGAGGGCTCGATCGTCGACCAGCCGGCCGACCCGGTCCTCTACGAGCGGGTCGTGACGGCCTTCCCGCGGGCTTGGATCGAGGATCCCAAGCTGACGCCGGAGACGGACGCGCTGCTGGCCCCCCATCGGGCCCGCTTCTCCTGGGACGCCAACATCCACTCGGTGGCGGACGTCGAAGGGCTCCCCTACAAGCCGGGGATGGTCAACGTCAAGCCCTCCCGCCTGGGGGGCCTGCGCAACCTCCTGGACGCCTACGACTACTGCGCGGCGCATGGGATCGGCAACTACGGAGGCGGCCAGTTCGAGCTCGGCGTCGGGCGGGGGCAGAACCAGTACCTGGCCTCCCTGTTCCACCCCGACGCTCCCAACGACGTCGCTCCAGCCGGTTTCAACCTGCCCTCTCCTCCCGCGGACCTGCCCTGCAGCCCGCTCCCACCGCAGCCGTCCGCCGGCGGCTTTCGCTGGGGCTGAGCCGCCGCAACTTTTCTGACGCCGCGACGTTGTGGCCCCCAGAGCCGCTAACTTCGGCTCGATCGCCGGTCGCCGAGGCGGGACCGGCAAAGGCAATGCCGGCTGGACGGCGGGAAGGTCTTGATGATCGCGGCGCTCGCAGGCCCGACACATCGCAGGATCGCTCGACTGGCAGCGACGCTCTCGCTGTCGCTGGCCCTGGCCTGCTCGCTCGCAACCCGCGCCGGTGCGGCCAACCCGGGCGGCGCCTCGGCCGGCGGCACGACGACCACGGCAGGCAAGACGAGCACGAAGAAGTCGGGTGGAACCTCCACCGGCACGAGCGCTCACGTGACGAGCGTCCGCATCACCTCCGTCAGCTGCACCCCGACCCCCCACTGCTCCACCAACCCCCACCAGGTCTCCACGCACGGGACGCTCCTGGTCAAGGGCATCGGCGTGAAGGCGGGGATGGTGCTGGCCTTCCCGAAGGTCCCGGGGGCCAAAGTCACGCGCACCTCCCCCACCACGCGCCTGCGCTCGACCTCGATCGGGCTGCTGGCGACGGTGCCCAAGGCCGCCCACTCCGGTCACCTCATGATCCTGCTCAGCCACGGGCGCTACACGAGCTCCTACGGCCCCATCTACGTCTACGCCCACGCCCTGCACCCGCCCGTCGTCCCCTCGCCGGTGACGGGCGGTGCGGCCGGCGGCGGGGCCCTGGAAGGCCAGGGCATGTGGATCTGGTACGTCTCGAAGTCCAGCGGCGGCACGACGGCGGGCATCGTCGCCCAGGCGAAGGCCGCCGGCGTCACGACGGTCTTCGTCAAGAGCTCCGACGGGTCCAGCAACTACTGGAGCCAGTTCTCCCCCCAGCTGGTGGCCGAACTGCACGCCGCGGGCCTGAAGGCCTGCGCCTGGCAGTACGTCTACGGCACCAGCCCGGCGGGCGAGGCGGCGATGGGCGCAGAGGCCGTCGCCGACGGCGCCGACTGCCTGGTCATCGACGCCGAGTCCGAGTACGAAGGCAAGTACGCGGCAGCCCAGACCTACATAACCGACCTGCGGGCCAAGATCGGCCCGTCATACCCGCTCGTGCTGGCCTCCTTCCCCTACGTCTCCTACCACGAGTCCTTCCCCTACTCCGTCTTCCTGGGGCCCGAAGGCGCCCAGTTCAACGCGCCGCAGATGTACTGGAAGGCGATCGGCCAGTCCGTCGACACCGTCTATGCCAACACCTACATCGCCAACCGCATCTACGCCCGCCCGATCTTCCCGCTCGGGCAGACCTACGAAAACGTCAGCGCCGCCGAACTGCTGCGCTTCCGCGAGGAGGCCGTCGACTACGGCGCCACCGGCTGGTCCTTCTGGGACTGGCAGGAAACGAGCGCCAAGCAGTGGCTGGACCTGGCCGAACCGCTGGCGCCGCTGACCACGGTCACCCCCAACGGCGAATACCCGGAACTGTCGAAAGGCAGCAAGGGCGACCAGGTGCTGTGGCTGCAGGAGCACCTGGCCGCGGCCGAGCCCAGCCAGGAAACGACGGGGGTGTTCGGGTCACAGACGACGGCCGACCTGGAGGCCTTCCAGACGGCCAAGGGGCTGCCCGCGAACGGGGTCGCGACGCCTGCTACGTGGCAGGCGCTGCTGGCGCTGGCGCCGGTGGCGGTGCACTGGACGGGGTCCAACAACCCGAGCGGCTGAGGATCTCTCAGCTCGAGGACTTCAGGCGCCTGGCGAGGTCCGGCGGTACAGCGAACGTATAGCGCCTGCCCTGCCGGCGCTGTGAGAGGAAGCCCATCCCGACCAGGGGCAGCAGATCGTTGCGTGCCGTCTCGTGAGTCACGCCATGGTCGACCGCGTGGGTCTGGAAGGTGAAGCTCGCATCTGGATCTCGGAGCGCTTCGGCAAGCAGCGCAAGCTGGCGATGGTTGAAGCGATCTGAGCCCTTCAGCAGCCGCTCGACGTCCCGCACCTCCTCGACCTGCCTGCGCAGGTAGTCGTGCAGCTGCTCCACTGCTCTCTGTATGACCTCCAGCTGGTGGACGATGAAGTAGGTCGTGTCGCGTTCGTCCGTCTCGGTCAGCAGGTAGGCCCGCGAATATTGCGCCGGCGCGTCTCGCAGGATCCTGGAGATCGACAGGTACTCGACCAGCCAGTAGCCGTGGGTGCCCATGTACCAGTAGAAGAGAGCCCGCGCGGTACGGCCGTTGCCGTCCTCGAACGGGTGGTCGTAGGCCAGCCAGAAGTGCAGCAGTATGGCGCGCAGCACCGGATGGATGAACCTCTCGGAGTCCTCGGGCTCGTTCGCGAAATCGCACAGTGCCTGTAGGCGGTCGGGCAGCTGCTCGGCCGGCGGAGGACTGTGCAGGACCGACCCGTCCGTGCGGTCGAGAACCTTGATGCGCTCCTCGTCGGGTCGTTGCAAGCGGCCCGCAGCGTCCGGGTCCTCGAGCGTGCCGTCGGTCAGTATCCGCTGAAGCTCCAACACCACTCCAGGCGTCAGCCGCTCGGGCATCTCGTCACGCATGTAGATGAGCGCCCGGTAGTTGTTGAAGATCATGCGCTCGCTGCGGTCGGTCGGAGCCCGGCCCGTGCTGAGCAGCTCCTTGGCCACACGCCTGCTGGTGGTGGCCCCCTCGAGCTGGCTGGAGCGGATCGCCTCCTCCATCAGCGAGTTGACCAGATAGTGCTGTCTGGCCTGCGCATCGGCCGTGACGACCTCCTGCATCGCCACATCCCCCGCACAGTGCTGATCTACGTAGTGGAGGCGTCTGGCCACCAGGTCAGGCACGGAGTAGACGAACTGGTTGCCCTCAGCGTCCGTCAGAGGGATGCGTCTGAGCAATGGATCTCGGCGCCACTTGATCACGAACCACCACTCCTCGTGAGTTAGTCCCGAGGGTGGTGTCAGCTGCCGCAGCTTGTCCCAGTGGATGTATTCGCGACCATCTTCCTGGACACCCAGAGCGAGAAGGTTCGCGAACCTCTGGGTGCGCCTCTGCACTAGTTCCTCGAGCAGCTCGCCGTATGCAGGTGGCGGTGCGACGTACATTGCTAACTCCAAACTGCTCCAAATTTGTCCAACGATTTGGAGACTAGCACGAACTCCAAGCGTTTGGAGAAATTTGGATCAACTTGGAACAAGCTCTGGAGACGCGTCGAAGCACGCCTGCCCAAGCAGCGCGAGAGTGTTCGGGGCGCTCCATAGAGCCACCCCGAACGCCTCGCAGGCCGGCCTCGAGCCGGCCCCTCTGGATATCCCTTCAGACCCGCTGGATCAGCGTGCCAGTACCGAGCCCGCCGCCGCAGCACATCGTCACGAAGCCGATCTCTTTGTCGGAGCGCTCCAGCTCGTGCAGCAGCGTCGTGATCAGGCGGGCGCCCGTCGAGCCCAGGGGATGACCCAGGGCCATGGCCCCGCCGTTGACGTTGACGCGGTCCATGTCGGGGCTCAGCTCGCGCCGCCATGCAGCGACGACGGGGGCGAAGGCCTCGTTGATCTCGATCAGGTCGATGTCCTCGATCTTCATGCCGTTGCGCTCCAGGATCTTCCTGGTCGCAGGGATCGGTCCCTCCAGCATTTTCACGGGGTCGCAGCCGACAGTCGTCTGGTCGACGATGCGGGCACGGGGCTTGAGTCCGAGCGCCCTCGCCTTATCGCCGCTCATCAGCAGCACCGCCGCCGCCCCGTCTGAGATCTGGGAGGCGTTGCCGGCCGTGATCTTGCCGTCCGGCTTGAAGGCCGGCTTCAGCTGGGACAGTGCCTCCAGGTTCGTTTCCGGGCGGATGCCCTGGTCGCTCACGAGCGTCTGCCCGTCCACCGTCATCGGCACGATCTCGCGCTCGAAGCGGCCCTCCTCCGTGGCCTGCGCCGCCAGGCGGTGCGAGCGCACCGCCAGTTCGTCGAGCTCCGAGCGGGAGATCTCCCACTGGTCGGCGATCATCTCCGCACCCAGGCCCTGGCCGACGATGTTGTGCTTGGCCATCAGCTCCGGCGTGAAGGCGTAGCCGAAGTCCTCCTGGGTCTTCATGCCTGCAGCGAAGGGCAGGTGGCCCATGTGCTCCACGCCCGAGCCGATCATCGCGTCGTGCACGCCAGCCGCGATCAGGGCAGCCGAGAAGTTCACGGCCTGCTGGGCCGAGCCGCACTGGCGGTCGACGGTCGTGCCCG
Source organism: uncultured Solirubrobacteraceae bacterium (assembly GCA_963697795.1). Lineage (GTDB taxonomy): Bacteria > Actinomycetota > Thermoleophilia > Solirubrobacterales > Solirubrobacteraceae > Palsa-744. The sequence goes on from OY969097.1 coordinate 971,058, forward strand.
GCGTCTCGATCGGCAAGCCCGCTTCGAGCCACGCGTTGCGGGCGATGTTGAAGCCCTGCTCGCCGAACTGCTGCACGCAGCCCGCGATCACGTCCTCGACCTCCGACGCCTCCACCCCCGCCCGCTCGATGACCTCCGAGTAGCACGTCGCCAGCAGGTGGTTGGGGTGGGTGTCCTTGTAGTAGCCCTTCTCCTTGTGGCCTCGTCCGATCGGGGTCCTCACGGCCTCCACGATCACGACTTCGCGGCCCTCTTGTTGCCTCATCTGCGCAAGTCCTCCTGGTGTCTTGCCCGCCGGGGACTGCCAGGGCGGCACGAGCGCGGCAGATCCCCTCGGGGCGCGTCTGGAAAGATGCCCGGACCCTTCAGGCCGTACTCTACCGCCCTCCCCTGGAGTTGACTGGTCAGTCAGCCAGGACCGGCGGAGCCCCCCAAACCCGAAAAGGAGCAACGTGACGAACCGTCTGGCAGTAGCAGGCAGCGGCGCCATCGCCTGCGGCCTCGCCGCGACAGCCGCCCACCACGGCCCCGTGCTGCTGCTGGCCCGCTCGCAGACCTCCGCCGACAGGGCCCTGGCGACCGTCAACAAGACCCTGGAGCGGCTGGGGGCGGAAGTCGACCCCGACCACGTGCAGGTCGTCACAGAGCTTGACGCCCTCGCTGTGGCCGACTTCGTCGTGGAGGCCGTCGTCGAGGACCACGACGTCAAGGCCGGGCTGCTGGGGGAGCTAAACGCCGTCCTCGGGCCCGAGGCGATCCTCGCCTCGACCACCTCCTCCCTGTCCGTCGAGCGCCTCTCGGAGGCCAGCGGCAGGCCCGAGCGCTTCCTCGGGCTTCACGTCTTCAACCCCGTCACGCGCATGAAGCTGGTCGAGTTGGTGTTCCCGACTGCAGCAAGCCAGGAGACCCGCACCCGCGCCCTGGCGCTCTGCGAGCAGTTCGAGAAGACGCCCGTGGAGGTGCCGGACATCCCCGGCTTCGTCGTCAACAGGCTGCTCTTCCCCTACCTCTTCAGCGCAGTGCGGCTGCTGGAAGAGACGGACATGGACCCAGGCGACATCGACACCTGCATGAAGCTCGGCGCCGGGCACCCGATGGGGCCGCTGGCGCTGCTGGACCTGGTCGGCCTGGACGTCTCCGCCGCCATCGGCGAGACGATCGGGGAGCCCGTCCCGGCGCTGGTTCGGGAGCTGATCGCAGAGGGCGCCCTGGGGCGCAAGAGCGGGCGCGGGCTGCACGCCTACTGAGTAGACAAGGGGATGGAAGCACGTCCAGTCGTTATGACAAAATTGCGGGCTGATGACGAATCCGTCAATTTTGCCATATGGCGACTTTGCGCCCGATCGCCCGTCTCGATGGCCCACGAAGGTCTCTGCGGAGGAATTCCGCGCACGTTTTCCTTGCGAGAGCGAGACCGTGGAGTTCAAGCAGGGCGTGTCCTCGATAGAGGAGAGCGTGGTCGCGTTCTCCAACACGCGCGGCGGCGTGATCCTCGCCGGGGTCACCAACGCAGGAGCCGTCACCGGCTGCGAGCTGACGCCGGCCCTCGAGGACAAGATCCGAGAAGCGCTCGCTCACGCACACTCGATCGCGCCGCTGAGCTTGCGGCCTCTCGACGTCGAAGGGCGTCAGGTCACGGTGATCGGAATCGGTCAGCTGAGAGAAGGCTTCGCGCAGACCGGCAACGGACGTCCGCTCGTGCGTGTCGGGACCAGACGAGTACCGCTGATCGGCCCCGAGCTCGTGCGCTTCATGCAAGAGCGGATGTCCAGCACCTTCGAGACAGTCCCGACCGAGCTGCCCCTGGACAAGGCCGATCCAGACCTGTTGCAAGCTGTTGGCCAGGCCCTGAGAATCTCCGGAGCGAACCTTCGAGCGCGGCTGATCGACCGTGGGCTCGTGGCAGTCGAGGATGGCGCGCCGCGACTTACCGTAGCGGGGGCGCTCTACTTGACCAAGGCGCCCCAGACGACCCTGGGTAAGGCGTACATAGAGCTGCGACGCTTCCCTGCCGATGGACAATCAGCCACACGCCGCGTCGAGATAACGGGCCCCGCTCATCGCCAGGTCGAGGTCGCCACGACCATGGTCATGGACGAGGTCGGCTCCGACTCGGTCGTGCTCGGTTTGCGCCGGCACGAGCTTCCGCGCCTGCCTCTGCAGGTTGTACGAGAGGCTGTCGCCAACGCAGTGGCTCACCGCAGCTACGAGCAGCACGGCACGCCGATCCGCATCGATGCCTATCCAGATCGAGTCGTCATAACTTCGCCCGGTCCTCTGGTGGCGCCCGTCACCTTGGAAACGATGCGAGACGCCTATGCAGCTCGCAACACCAACATAATCAGGATCCTGCGGGCCTTCAGGCTTGCGGAGGACTCAGGTCAAGGGGTCGACCTCATCGAGGACATGATGCGCGACGAGCTGCTCGCGCGACCCACGTTCGACGCCTCAGACGCATGGGTCAGTGTCAGCCTGCCCGTGCTCAGCGGCACGAGGCCGGAGGAGCGCGCATGGCTGAACGAGGTAGTAGCCCGCGGCAGCATCGAGGACCGCGACCGCGTCTTGCTCGTTCATGCCCGCCGCGGTGAGACCCTCAGCAACCAGCGGGCACGCGAGCTCCTCGGGGGTGTCAGTCGCGACGTCGCCACCGGCGCCCTGCAACGCCTCGTAGCGGTCGGCCTCCTGCAGCGCTCGGGCATTCGCGGCGGGACCCGCTATGAGCTCGCTCGGGCGATCGCGCCACCGGCCGGACTCCGACTCGACCGTCAAGATCTCTTGAACGCAGTGCTTGAAATGGCCGACTCACGCGAGCCGGTCACAAACACGACCGTTCGCCAGCGAACCGGCCTCGACCGTCAGGATGCGCTGTCGCTGCTGGAGGAGCTCGTCAACGGAGGCAAGCTGATCCGGATCGGCGAGCGGCGAGGCACCCGCTACGTGTCTGCACAGCCACGAGCATGACTCGTGCCTCGCAAAGATTTATCCAGCCTCAGGCAGGTTTTAAGTCCCGTTCATCAACTTCGAGATACTTGTATCTGCGACATCAAGTCGCATCGCACACCCGCCTCCTCCCAGTGCACACGTTCCGGCCCGCTCCCCCCGCGGGCCGGACGTGTCTTCGGGGTCACTCGGGCTCGCGTTCGGACCTGGCGACGGGGCGGCGCTCCCTGATCCGCACCGCCTCGATTCGATTGTCACGAACAGACTCGACCCTGATCGAGTAGCCGTCGGCGTTGACCGTGTCGCCCCGGCGGGGCAGGCGGCCGAGCTCGGCGAAGACGAAGCCGCCGACGGAGTTGTAGGCGTCCGTGTCGACAGGCAGCTCCAGGCCGTAGTCGGCCAGATCCGTGACGGCGACGTGGCCGCGGACGAACCAGTCGCCGTTGGCCAGCCTGCGGACCTCGCCGGCGGCCGGGTCGGTCTCGTCGGCGATCTCCCCCACGACCTCCTCGATGATGTCCTCGACGGTCACGACCCCCACGACGCGGCCGTACTCGTCCACGACGACGGCCATCGAGGTGCGCTGACGCTGCAGGTCGGCCAGCAGGTCGTCCAGGGGCTTGGTCTCGGGCACGATCAGGGCGTCGTGGACGACAGGCTCGATCGGCGCATCGGGCCCTTTCTCCATCAGCAGCCCCGCCAGCTGGCTGACGTGGACGAGCCCCCTGACCCTGTCGCGGTCTTCGTTCTCCGTGACGACCAGGCGCGTGTGGCCGCTGGAGACGCACAGCCGCAGGGCCGCCTCGACGTCCTGGGAGACGTCCAGCGTCACGACGGCCGGGATCGGCGTCATCACCTGCCTGGCTTCCTGCTCGTGCAGGTGGAAGACGCCCGTCAGCATCCCGGCCTCGCCGGGGTCAAGGTGTCCGCCCGCGTATGACTCGGCGATCAGCCGCTTGAGCTCGTCCGGCGAGCCGCCGGGGCGTTCGATCGTCATGTCCACACCCAGCATCGAGAGGATGCGGTTGGAGACGACCGTCAGCAGCGAGATGAAGGGATGAAAGAAGGAGTTGAAGGTCCGCAGCGGCCTGGCCACGCGCCTGGCCACCGACTCCGCGCGGTCGATCGCGTAGAACTTCGGCACCATCTCGCCCGCCACCAGCTGGGCGCAGGCGATCAGGACGAAGGCGACAGCCACCGCCAGGGCGACAGCCAGGCCGTGGCCGAGCGTGTTGCCCAGGGCTTTCTCGAGCAGGTCCGCCAGCGCAGGCTCGCCCAGGGCGCCGATGCCGATCGAGGTCATCGTGACCCCGATCTGGACGGCCGAGATGTACTCGTTGACCTTGGACAGCTGCTCCAGTGCCAGCGCCGCCCCCCGGGCGCCCTCGTCGCGCATGACTTCCAGACGGGCGCGCCGCGAGCGCACCAGGGCGTACTCGGCGATCACGAAGAAGGCGTTGACGGCGATCAGGACCGCCGTCAGGATCAGCTTGAGGCCGTTCACGCGCTCGTCACGATCCCCGCGCGCGGCGTGTGAGCCCCGCTACTTCGGGGCTGATCTTCTTCGTCGTCTGTCATCGCGCCTGTCAGCAGGTCAAAGGTAGCAAGGGGGACAGGCGGAAGAGACGACAGCCCGGCTCGTCGGGCTTCTTCAGGCGCCCAGCCCGTCGATCCGCCCCGCCAGGTCGAGGTCGGCCTGCGTCAGGCCGCCGGCGGAGTGGGTGCTCAGCGTCAGGCGGACCCTGTTCCAGCCGTGCAGGAGGATGTCGGGATGGTGGTCGGCCCGCTCCGCCAGCTCCCCCACCCTCTGCACGAAGGCCAGGGCAGCTGCGAAGTCGGTGAGCCTCCAGTCTCTGACGATGGCAGGCGTCCCGTGCTCGGCGGACAGGCTCCAGCCGTCCAGGGCGGCCAGGCCGCTCTTTACCGCGCCATCGTCGAGAAGGGTCGGCGCCACATGGCGAGCTTACCCTCCTAGAGTCTGGCCATGCGCATCGTCAGCCTCGTCCCGCACGCCACCGAGCTGCTGTTCGCCCTCGGGCTGGGAGACGAAGTCGTCGCCGTAACGCACGAGTGCGACTACCCGCCGCAGGCGCAGGATCTCCCCCACGTCACCCGCGACGCCCTGCCGGCCGGTTTGAGCTCGGGCGAGATCGACGCTGCCGTGCGCGAGAGGACCCTCGACGGACAGTCGATCTACGAGCTGGACGAGTCGGCTTTGAGCGAGCTGGAGCCGGACCTGATCGTCACGCAGTCGCTCTGCTCCGTATGCGCCGTCTCATACGAGGACGTGGCGACGCTGGCCGGCGAGATCCCCTCCAGGCCGCGGGTCGTCTCGCTGGATCCCCACACCCTCGGCGAGAGCCTGGGCGACGTCCGCACGATCGCCGAAGCGACCGGCGCCCGACGCGCTGGAGTGGAGATGATCGCCCGCATGGCCGGGCGGATCGACCGCGTCAGGCTGGCCGCACGCGGCCTGCGCCGCCCTCGCGTGGCCGCTCTGGAGTGGCTGGATCCCGTCTTCGTGGCGGGCCACTGGACGCCCCAGCTGATCGACCTCGCCGGCGGCGAAGACGTGCTCGGCCTGGCGGGCGAGCCGTCGGAGTCGGTCACCTGGGAGGCCGTGGCGGCCGCCGGCCCGGACGTGATCCTGGTCATGCCCTGCGGCTATGACCTCGAGCGCTCCTGCAGGGAGGCGCTGGACCATGCCGAGCAGCTGCGATCGCTGAAGGCCGGCCGCGTCATGGCCGTCGACGCATCGGCCTACTTCTCCCGGCCCGGACCACGCCTCGTCGACGGCCTGGAGCTGCTCGGGCGCCTGCTGCATCCGACCCGGCTGCCCGACGTCTCGATCGAGGGCCGGGCCGTCGAGATGGGCGAGCTGGCGGCCCGCTCGTGAAGCGGCGGGCCGGGCGCGCTCGGCCTACTGTTCGCCTTCGGTGACCGGGACGCCGGCCGACGGCGATTCGCTGGACTTCGACGTCGCGATCGATCCGACCACAGCACCAGCGCCGATCAGGGCGCACCCCACCAAGGCGAGCGCCTGCTGACGGCGACGCTCGCCCAGCATGAGCACCAGGGCGGCGACAGCGCCGCCGATCAGCCCGCCGATGTGGCCTCCCCAGGAGATGCCGGGCAACGTGAAGCTGATCACGAGGTTGATCACGATCAGTCCCCCGATACCACCGATCCCGCCCCTCATGATCGGGATCTTCCGCGCACGCAGCTCCACGGCGAAGGCCCCCATGATGCCGAACACGGCACCCGAAGCGCCGACCGTCAAGGAGTGGGGCGTGACCAGAAGCGCTCCCAGCGATCCGGTCAGGAGCGAGACGGCGTAGATGACGCCGAACCGCACAGAGCCCAGGATCGGCTCCAGCTGCAGGCCCAGGACATACAGGACGTACATGTTGAAGCCGATGTGAAGCAGGTTCTCGTGCAGAAACCCGCTGGTCACGATACGCCACCACTGCCCATGCGCGACGCCGGTCCCGGAGAGCCCCGGGTAGCTGCCCAGCAGCGCCCCTTTTATGTAGATGCTGCTGCTGGGTTCGCCGCCAAAGGACAGGTTGCCCTCGAACAGGAACGCAGCGACGTTGATCAGGATCAGCCCATAGGTGACACGTGGCACGGCTGCCGTGTCACGCAGACGTTTGACAGGCGTCTTCTGGCGTGCGCACTCGGGGCAGCGCATGCCGACGGGCGTGGGGGTCATGCAGTCCGGGCAGATCGGCCGCCCGCAGTTCGAGCAGGACACGCCCGTCTCGCGAGAGGGGTGGCGGTAGCAGGTGGCCATGGCGCAGGAGGAGACTAGCCGCGGCGCGGCCGGTACCCGACGCTCGCCCCGCTCAACGATCGCCGCCGAGCAGCTTGCGCGTCTCGCGCTCCATGTCGGCGACCGTGCGCCTGGCCAGGTCGCGCACCCCCGACAGGCCCGTGGGAGGAGAGGAGGCGGCCCGGCGGCGCGCCCGCAGCACGACCAGCGCCCCGGCGGCGGTGCCGCCAGCGAGCAGCGCCGCGGCCGGGCGGGCCCAGTTGCGGGGGTCGCGCATGGCCGACAGCTCCCACGCCTCAAGCTCGTCCGCGGCCATCTCGGCGATGCTCGTCAGGGCGCCCTCGAGACGCTCGACCAGGTCCGCGGGCGGCTCGACGGGGGTCAGGGCTTCCCGCAGCAGGCTCTCCAGGTTGCTGACGGCCTCACTCATCGCCCTTGCCTCCGGCGCTCGCTCCGGCCGCGGCGCCGTCGTGCCCGGCCGACCCGACGATCTCCTCCAGCTGCTTGATGGCCCTGTGGATGAGGACCTTGGTGGCTCCGTCGGAGCGTCCCAGCGCCCGCGCTATCTCGCGGTTGTCCATGCCCAGGGCGAAGCGCATGATCAGAGCCTCCCGACGGTCGTCCGGCAGTCGCCCGACGCCGTCCAGGACCCTGCTCAGCTCGTCGCGCCCCTCGACCAGCTGCTCGGTCGTGTGGGGAGCCGTGATCGTCGTCGTCTCGTCGATCGGAGAGGAGGGCTTGCGTGCCCTGTCCCTGTACAGGTTGGCCGCAAGGTTGTGGGCGATCCTGATCAGCCAGGGTCGCAGCGGGCGACCGTTCGATTCCCGCTGGGCGCGCTCGAAGTGCCTGTAGGCCTGCAGGAAGGTCTGCTCGGTCAGGTCCTCCGCGTCGTGGTGGTTGCCCACCCGGTAGTAGGCGTAGCTGTAGACGTCGCGCAGGTGCGCGCGGTACAGCTCGGAGAACTCCGCGTCGAGCTGGGCCTTCGTCTTGTGGCTGACGTCCCCGGCCACTCATTGCACCCTATCCCGTGTCGGCTCCGGCCTAGGCCGCGCGCACTTCCCGCGGGAGCCTGCGCTGCTCCTCGGCGGCCTGCAGGCGCTCCGGCGCGGGCTCCCCGCCAAGCCAGTCCCACTGCAGCGACACGCAGGCCCAGATGCGGTCGGTGACAGCGCCGGCCAGCGAGGGCGAGCAGCTCTCGACAGTCGGGTAGTGCAGTGGCCGTCCCACCCGCAAGCGCACCTTGCGCGGCCTGATCCGCCGGCCGCGCCGGACGGCGTCCGTACCGATGACGGCCACCGGCGCGATCGGTGCGCCCGTTTCCAGGGCCAGACGGCCGATGCCCCTGCGGGGGCTCGACAGCGGCCCGCGCCTGATGCGCGTGCCCTCCGGGAAGATCACGACGCAGTCGCCCCTCTGCAGGATCGCCTTGGCCGTCGCCATGGCTTGGCCGTCGCCGGCGCCGCGGTCGACGGGGAAGGCTCCGAGGGCGTTGAGGATCCAGGCCTGCCAGCGCTTCTCGAACAGCTCCCGCTTGGCCATGTAGTAGACGGGACGCCTGATCAGGGTGCCGATCACGAACGGGTCCAGGAAGCTGCGGTGGTTGGCCGCCAGCAGCAGCGGCCCCTCCTTGGGCAGGTGCTCGCGCCCGACCCGCTGCATCCGCAGGTAGACGAGGAAGAAGGGCACCAGGATCGCCCTCAGGACCCAGTAGACGACTGGGTTCACGCCGCGGTCCAGCGAGCGCGCGCGGAAGCTTTCGAGGTCCACCTCGCGGTGGACGGGAACGAGGTCTTGGCTGTCGATGCTCACGCCTGGAGTACACCGGGCGCGGCCGGGCCGTTACAGCGCCAGCCTGCCGGCGCCCACGGGCGCCATCTCCCGAGGCTGGCCGGGCGGGTCGCCGGCCAGCACCCAGCCGCTCTCGACGGGCCGCACCAGCCCCTCTCCCGCAAGCGCCGTCAGGGCACTCGTGACCGTCGGGCGGCGTGCCGCGGCGAGTTCCGCGAGCACGGCATGTGTCAGGCGCAGAGGCACCGTCACGCCCTCGCTGCCGACCTTCCCCCAGCGCGAAGCCAGGTGCCAGAACAGCATGTGCAGGCGCACGTCCACGCGCGCCTGGTGCACGATCGCCATGTTCACAGCCATGTAACGAGAGCGGGAGACAGCCCGACCGACCAGCGCTCCGGCCAGCTGCGGGTAGCGCCCCAGGTGGGGCAGGAAGGACTCGTCCAGCACAGCCAGGCGGGCCCGCTCGAGCACTCGCCAGCCCGTCGCCAGCGGGAGCGTCTGCGTCTCCTCCTCCCCCTCCCAGGGCCGCAGCAGGTCGCCGTCTCCCAGCAGCTCCGCGCCGAAGCGCCCGCCGATGCCGACCCTGCGCACGAGCAGCCCCTCCAGCAACAGCAGGCCTACACCGCCAGACAGGCCCATCAGCGGCGAGTTGCGCCAGCGCCCGGCAGGCAGCGCGATCTCACGGGCCGTGCACTCCTCGGTCGCCTGCTCACGCAGCTCGTCGGGCACCGTCTCGGCAAGTCCCGCGTCCTCTTCGAGCACGCGGCAGCGCTCCTCCCTGGATGTGAGTCCTGGGCTCATCAGCTCTCTCTCTGTCGATTGCCGGACCGGCTCGTCCAGCCTCCTGTCAGGTTCGTTACCCGCAATGCCCGAGGCTGAACGTACGGGTGGAACCGTCGGACTCGCTCGCCCGCCTTGGAGCCATGGGAGAGCGGCAGTACGATGGGCACCCCTTGCCGGGGTAGCTCAGCTGGTAGAGCACCTGTCTTGTAAACAGGGGGTCAGGGGTTCGAGTCCCCTCCTCGGCTTACGCACCTGACGAGCCCGGCTTCGCAGAGGCCCGCGGTACTTGCGACTGCGGGATCGCCGGGACGTTCCCCTCGTAAGAAGCCCTAGGATTCACGCGGCTAGTCATTTCCTGCCAATAAGGATGCCACAGGAGCGAAATGGGCTCAGTAGCAGAAGCTTGTTGAAGTTTTTGCTTTTAAGGCGGCATTTTCGCCATCTTTAAGGCTGTTATGTATGCGCCATCTACTAAACTGCCTGAGCGATGGCTGCTAAGACGGGGTTTTCGCTAACTGACCAAGGCGAGGTCTTCTTCAGCTCGACCGCCACGTCACGCGCTGTGCGATCGCTCCTGCGCGAAGGACGCATCCGGCAGATCTCGGGACGGCTGTACACGAAGAACCTCGATGACCCCCTCGAGGACGTCACCCGCCGCCGTGTCTGGGACATCGCGGCAGGGTTCTTCCCGGGAGCCGTGATCGTCGACAGGACCGCCTTCGAGCCGCGGCCTGCAGGGCAGGAGGGCTCTATCTTCCTCTGCTCGGAGACCCGACGCATCACCAGGCTGCCCGGCCTCGTCCTGAACTGCCGTTCCGGGCCAGGGCCCGCCCCGGGGGACCTGCCGTTCATGGGCGATGCGCTCCACATGAGCTCGTGGCCGCGCCGGCTCCTGGACAACGTGGCTCATTCCCGCGCGCGGTCAGGCGTGCGACGGACCCTGAGCCGTGCCGATCTCGAGGCGCAACTCGAGCGCATACTGGCCAATCGAGGGGAGGAGGAGCTCAATCGGCTGCGTGACGAAGCGACCGCGATCGCGCCCCTGATCGACCGTGAGGAGGAGTCAAAGACGCTCTCGGCGTTGATCGGCGCCCTGCTCGGCACGCAGAAGACTTCCCTGGCAAGCGGCATCGGGAGGGCGACCCGCGCGGGCGAAAGCTGGGATGAGGATCGCCTCGTCCTCTTCGACGCGCTCTTCGCCGCGCTGCACGAGTACCTCCCGGTCGATCGTCCGGCCTCTGAACGCATCCCCCCCAGCTTCTCGTTCTTCGAGGCGTACTTCTCGAACTTCATCGAGGGAACGGAGTTCACCGTCGAGGAAGCACAGGCGATCGTCTTCGAGGGAGCGATCCCCGACGACCGTCCCAAGGACGCCCACGACGTCCTGGGCACGTTCGACCTCGTCGCCGACCCGGCCCTCCGCGACCGCACCCCGACAGACGCAGACGATCTCATCTCGCTGCTGAGCACCTTCCACGCGCGGATCATGGCCGGGCGACCAGAGGAGCGACCAGGGCAGTTCAAGACGAGGCGCAACCGCGCCGGCAACACGGAGTTCGTCGCTCCGAGCCGGGTCCGGGGCACGCTCAGGCGCGGCTTCGAGCGCTACCGCGCTCTGTCCGGCGGGTTCCCGCGCGCAGTCTTCGCCATGTTCCTCGTCACCGAGGTTCATCCCTTCGGCGACGGGAACGGCCGCGTCGCGCGTGCGATCGCCAACACCGAGCTGACGGCCGCTCGACAACAACGGCTGATCGTCCCGATCGTCTTTCGCGACGACTACCTCCAAGCGCTTCGTGCGATGTCCCGCCTCGAGGCGCCGACCCCTCTGCTCAGAGTGCTCGCACGCGCCCAGGAGTGGGCCGCAAGCGTCGACTGGACATCCGCTGCCTCGGCCAGGGTCGACCTCGATCGCACCCATGCTCTGCTTGAACCCGTCGAAGCCGAGGAGCGTGGCGTCATCCTCAGACCGACGACCGAGCTGCCGGATCGGGACTGATACTGTCAACCCGCTCCAGGCCGCCGTGGCCGTCGAGCAGGTGAGGACGATGGCCAAGCCACCCTGGACAGCCCGCATACGCGCCCGCCTGAGGCGGCTGGGCTCCTCCGCGCCACCCGCTGCCGCCAAGCCGAACGCCGGAGCTGCACAGCAGCGCGCCGCCGAGCGTCTGCGGATGCTCCAGCTGCTGCCAGAGGGGGCAGTGTGCGCCGAGATCGGCACCTGGCGCGGGGACTTCTCGGCCGTCATCCTCGAGGAGCGCAGGCCGCGCAGCCTGACCCTGGTCGACCCCTGGGAGCACCGCGGCGAGGACGCCTACGCGCAGGCCTCCTACGGCGGGCGCATGCAGGGCGGGCAGGAGGCTCTCGACGAGATGCACGACAGCGTCCGGGCACGATTTGCGGGAGAGCTGGCGGACGGGACGGTGACGGTCCTGCGGATGCGCTCGACCGACGCCGCGGCATCGATGCCCGACGCCGGCCTGGACTGGGTCTACATCGACGGCGACCACAGCTACGAGGGCGTCAAGGCCGACCTGGAGGCCTACTTCCCCAAGGTCCGCCCCGGCGGCTTCATCGCAGGCGACGACTACGGTCACCAGGGCTCGTGGTTCGAGGACGGCGTGACCCGTGCCGTCGAGGAGTTCCGCGACCGCTGCGCCGAGCTGCAGGTCATCGGTACGCAGTTCGTGCTGCGAAAGCCCTGAAGGCTCAGCGCGAGAGCAGGCCGCGCCTGCCCAGGAAGTCGATCTGATCGCCCGCCACCCGCTCGGGCCCGTCGCCCAGGAAGGCTCCGAAGTGGTCGTACGGGTAGCGGTGGAGCTCCGCGTCGGGGGCGCGCCGGGCGAAGCGCTCGATCGCTCCACTCGAAACGGACACGTCCTGCTCGCCGAGACCGAGCCATACGGGCATGGCCATCTTCCGGGCCACCGTCACGGCCCGTGACCGGGCCACCGTTAGGAAGATCGCCGGGGAGATCTCGTTGCGCCAGGGCGATCCGTCGGGCACCATGGCCTCGAAGCCGTCTGCCTCGCCGGGCAGGGCCATCGCCGCCATCCCGCCGGGCTGGTCGGTGACGGGGACCAGGTTGTGCCTGCCGAGCTGGTCCAGCAACGCCCGCGGAACCAGCCAGGCCGACACCCGCGGCGGCGTCTGCAGTGCCCGCCAGAGGCCGTCCAGCATCGGGCAGAGCACGAGCGTGGCGGCCACCGCCGGATCGGCGGCGGCCGTCGTGACGGCGTGCGAGCCGCTGAAGGAGAAGCCCCACAGCACGATCCTGCGGGGGTCGACGTCGTGCAGGTCCCGGGCGTGGGCGACTGCTGCTCGCCAGTCGGCCAGCTGCTCGGCTGTGCGGAAGCGCTGGCGCGGCTCCCCGCCGGAGTCCCCCAGGTGACGGTGGTCGAAGGCCAGCACGGCCGTTCCGGCGGCGTGCAGGCGCTCCGCGAAGGCCGCCAGGCCGTCGTGGCGGGTCAGCGAGAAGCCGTGGGCCATGACGACGCAGGCGCTGCCCGGCGCCGGCGGCGGGTAAAGCCAGGCGGCGCAGTCGGCGTCGCCCGAGCGGAACTTTACGTCCATCCGCTCGGCGACGGTGTCGCTCACCTGCGCCGGCCTCAGCCCGCGTACATCGCGTCGATCTCCGAGGCGTACTTCTCGGCGATCGGCTTGCGCTTGAGCTTCATCGTCGGCGTCAGCTCCTCGCCGCCCGGCAGCCAGTCGCCGTGGACGATGAAGAACTTCTTGATCTGTTCGACTTTGGCCAGCTTCTCGTTGGCTGCGTCGACGCCCTCCTGGATGGCCGCCCGCACCCGCTCGTTCGTGGCCAGCGACTCCAGCGAGGTGTCCTCGATGCCCTGCTGGGCAGCCCAGGCCGGAGCGAAGTCCGCGTCCAGCACGATCAGGGCGGTGTTGAAGTGGCGACGGTCGCCGATGCAGCAGGCCTGGCCGATCAGCGGCGAGGCCGACTTCAGCGTCGCCTCGATGTTGGCGGGGGACATGTTCTTGCCGGCCGCGCTGATGATCAGCTCCTTCTTGCGATCGACGATCTTCAGGTAGCCGGCCTCGTCGAACTGCCCGATGTCGCCCGTGCGCAGCCAGCCGTCCTGTGTGAAGGCCTCGCTGGTCTTCTCGGGCAGGTTGCGGTAGCCGAGCATGACGACGTCGGAGCGCACCAGCACCTCGCCGTCCTCGTCGAGCTTGATCTCGATCCCGGGCGCCGGCGGACCGACCGTGCCGATCCTGATCCGCCCCGGCGGGTTGACGCTGCCGGCCCCGCAGGTCTCGCTCATCCCCCACAGCTCCGCCAGGGGCAGGCCGATGGCGTGGAAGAACTCCAGCACCTCGACGGGGGTGGGCGCTGCGCCGACGTTGATCGCCTCGACCTGGTCCAGTCCGAGCATCGAGCGGATCCCGGAGAAGATCTCGGCGTCCGCCGCCGCGACCTGCCCGGCCAGCTCCGAGGGCACCTCCTCCCCGCGCTGCTCCAGGCGAACCTTCCGCAGGGCCGAGTCGATCGCGGCCTGCACCTTGGCGCGCTGCTCCTCGGGCTGCCCGGCCAGCATCGTCTCCAGCCCTGCCTTCAGCTTCTCCCAGATGCGGGGCACGGCGAAGAACCAGCTGGGCCTGACTTCGGGCAGGTAGGACAGCACCTGGCGGGGGTCCTCGCAGCAGGTGATCTGCAGCCCGTAGACGATCGGCAGGTAGTGGTGGGCGTTGCGCTCGGCCACGTGGGCGCTGGGCAGCCAGGAGATGACCCTTCCGTCGCGGGGGAACCGGATCAGCTCCTCCAGGCCCTCGACGGCTGCCATCAGGTTGCGGTGGATCAGCTGGACGCCCTTGGGCGGGCCCGTCGTGCCGGAGGTGTAGATCAGGGTCAGGATGTCGCTGGGCTGGATGCGGGCGACCGACGCCTCCACGTCGAAGTCGTGGCCGGAGCCCTCGACGTCGGCCAGGCTCAGCACGCCCTCGGGCGCCTGCCCGTCGATCACGATCACGTGCTCGAGGCCGGCAACGCTGCTGCGAGCCTCCAGCACGCGCTCCAGATACTGCTGCTCGCAGATGACGATGCGGGCTTCCGCGTCGGCCAGCAGGTAGGCGATCTGCTCGGCCGTGTAGGTGCTGTAGATCGAGAAGGGCGCCGCCCCTACCATCATCCCGGCCAGGTCGCAGAGGTGGAACTCGGGACGGTTGCCGATCATCAGCGCAAGCGTGTCGCCGTGACCGAGACCCAGCCCGGCCAGACCGCCCGCCAGCGCGTCCACGCGGTCGCGCAGCGCTCCCCAGGTGATCGAGAACTCGTCCCCTTTGGTGCGGATCGCGATCTCGTCGTTGCGTGCGGCCGAGGTGATGCGGAAGGCCTCCGCCATCGTCGCCGCCCCGACCGCCGTCCCCTCCCGACCGCCCGTGCCTGTAACTGCCGCCTCCATCCCGCCTGCTCCTCCCGGTCGACACCGCTCTTTGCGGAAATCGAAACCGATCATAGCCCTCGACCGGCCGGCGGGAAAGCGCCAGGGATGATCTTCTGGTCAACCCTCTAGGCTCGGGGAGATGCGGGTCGGCGACCTCGGCTTCTGGTGGCATTCGCTGGGCGGACCGCCGCCGCCCGGGCCGCCCCTCCCCGGCCCCCTGCAGGCCGACGTGGCGATCGTCGGCGCGGGCTTCACGGGCCTGTGGACGGCCTTCTACCTCAAGCGCGCCAGGCCCTCCCTGCGGATCGTCGTGCTGGAGGCCGAGCACGCCGGCTTCGGCGCCTCCGGGCGCAACGGCGGCTGGGTCTCGGGCTTCTTCTCCGGCCGTCCCGCCCTCTATGAGCGCAACGGAGGTCGGGAGGACCTTGTGCGCCTACAGCGCGCCATGTTCGAGACGGTCGGCGAGATCGGCGCGGTGCTGGCCCGGGAGGGGATCGAGGCCGACTTCCATCGGGGCGGGCAACTCAGCGTGGCGACCGATCGAGCCCAGCTGGCCCACATGCGGGAGGAGCTGGCAAGCGCACGAGAGCGCCGCGGCCTGCTGGAGGAGGACCTGCGCGAGCTCGGGCGGGCAGAACTGGACGAACGCGTGCGCGTGGCGGGGGCGCTGGGGGCTGGCTTCACCCCGCACGTCGCCCGGGTCCACCCGGCCAAGCTCGTGCGGGGACTGGCCGAGGCTGTACGTCGGCTCGGCGTCGAGGTCTACGAGGGCACGCCTGTCAGCTCGATCGCGCCCGGCGAGGCGCGGACACCCTTCGGCACGGTGCGGGCCGACTGGGTCGTGCGGGCGACGGAGGGCTACACGGCCGACCTGCGGGGTCAACGCCGCACGCTGGTGCCGATGAACAGCTCGATGATCGTCACCGAGCCGCTGCCGGAGGAGGCCTGGCAGTCGATCGGCTGGCGGGAGCAGGAGCTGATGGGCGACTGCGCCCACGTCTACGTGTACCTGCAGCGGACGGCCGACGGACGGATCGCGATCGGGGGGCGCGGCGTCCCCTACCGCTACGCCTCCCGCACCGACGGCAGGGGCGCTACGGCGCAGCGGACGATCGCGAGCCTGCGGGCGAGGCTGGTGGAGATGTTCCCGGCGGCCGGACCGGTCGCGCTGGAGCACGCCTGGTCGGGCGTCCTCGGCGTTCCCCGCGACTGGGGGGTGAGCGTCTGCGCCGACCGGGCCCGGGGCCTGGCCTGGGCGGGCGGGTACGTCGGCGAGGGGGTGGCCGCCTCGAACCTGGCGGCAAGGACGCTGCGGGACCTGATCCTCGGGCAGGACAGCGACCTGACGGCCCTGCCCTGGGTCGGGCGCAGCCCGAAGCGCTGGGAGCCCGAGCCGCTGCGCTGGTGTGAGATCCGCTCCGTCTACGCCCTCTACCGCCACGCCGACGGGGTCGAGCGCCGCAGCGGGCGCCCTTCGCGGCTGGCCGGGCTGGTCGACTCGCTGTCGGGCAGGGCCTGACGGCAATAGCATCGCTGTCCGACCCGCCCCGAGGAGGCCCCATGTCCTACGAGACGATTCTCTACGAGGTCGCCGAGCAGACGGCGACGATCACCCTGAACAGGCCGCAGCGGCTGAACACGATCGTGCCGCCAATGCCCGACGAGCTGCGCGACGCGGTCGAGCGGGCGACCGGGGAGGACGCGGTCAAGGTGATCGTGCTGCGCGGCGCCGGCCGGGCCTTCTGCGCCGGCTTCGACTTCGGCCAGGGCTTTCACCACTGGGACGAGTCGCTGACGACCGAGGGCGAGTGGGATCCCGGCAAGGAGCTGAAGTTCTCCACCAGCCAGAGCCTGGGCGTGGTGCCGAAGATGATGAGTATCTGGCGCTCACCCAAGCCGGTGATCGCGCAGGTACACGGCTGGTGCGTGGGCGGGGGCAGCGACATGGCCCTCTGCGCGGACCTCGTGATCGCCAGCGAGGACGCCCGCATCGGCACCCCCTACTCGCGCATGTGGGGCTGCTACCTGACGGGCATGTGGCTGTACCGGCTGGGCCTGACGAAGGCCAAGGAGTACGCCCTGACGGGCAAGCCGCTGTCGGGCAGGGAGGCGGCGGAGGCCGGCCTCGTCAACGCCGCCGTCCCCTTCGAGCGCCTGGAGGCAGAGGTGGCGGCCCGGGCCGCCGAGCTGGCGGCCATCCCCTCCTCCCAGCTGACGGCCATGAAGCTGATCGTCAACCAGGCCTACGAGAACATGGGGCTGGCCTCGACGCAGACGCTCGGCCCGGTGCTGGACGGGCTGATGCGCAACACCCCCGACGCCCACGAGTTCATCGAGCTGGCCGAGCGCGACGGCGTGGCCGCCGCGGTGCAGCGGCGCGACGGCCCCTTCGGCGACTACAGCCAGGCGCCGCCGCAGGGACAGCCGAGCGAACAGAACACGATCGAGCCTGGGACCGGGCGGGACTGAGGAGGCCGCTCAGGCGGGAGCGGGCGCGGGGGCGGCCTCTGCCTGCAGGTCCCCGCGCAGGCGCAAGCCGATGGCGGGCAGGAACATCGTCGAGAGGACGGCGGCGCCGATCAGGGCCGCAGCCGTCGAGGCCCGCATGTGCCCGCTGCTGGTGGCGAGCGTCGTGATGGCCAGGACCAGAGGCAGCTGCGTGGAGCTCATCAGGGCCAGGGCGATGCGTTCGCGACGGTCCATCACGCCCCTGTAGAGGAGCAGCGCGGGCGTTCCCCGGACGATCAGGAACATGACGAAGAAGACGAGCATCTTGGCGACGCCGGAGACGCTGGCGAACAGCGCCGAGACGTCCAGTTTCATGCCGCTGACGATGAAGAAGAAGGGCACGAAGACTCCGAAGGCGACAGCTGTCAGCTTCGAGTCGAAGGTCTTCAGCTCGCTGCGGAGGAGCACCTGGCGCGTGATCATGCCGGCCGCGAAGCCGCCCAGCAGCAGGTCCAGGCCGAGTTCGAAGGCGAGCATGGCCAGCGCGAAGACGAGCACGACGATCCAGCGCACGGCCAGCTGCGAGCTGGACTCGATGGTGCGCTCCAGCAGCGGCACGGTCTGCCCGGCCGAGCGGACGGCGAAGATGGCGACGACCACGGCCAGCGCCACGAAGGCGATGAGGATGAGGGCGTTGTGCAGGGTGCTCTCCCCGGAGAGGATCAGGGTCAGCAGCATGATCGGTCCGAACTCGCCGACGGCCCCGGCGGCCAGCAGGTAGCCGCCGAAGCGGGTGCGCAGGTCGCCCGTGTCCGACAGGACGGGGATGAGCGTGCCAATGGCCGTCGTCGACATGGCCGAGCCCGTGTAGAGCAGCGAAAGCACGACGCCGGTAGCGGCCAGGACGGCACCGATCGAGTAGGCCAGGGCCAGCGACATGGCCCACCCGGCCAGGGCCAGGCGCAGGGGGCTGCCGAGGATCCGCGACAGGTCGATCTCATAGCCGGCGAAGAAGAACAGCAGGCCCAGCCCGAGGTCCGAGAAGAAGGCCATGAACTGGCCGGCGTGCAGGCCGAGCACGTGCGGGCCCAGCACGACCCCGCCGAGGAGCTCGACGACGACGACCGGCACGAGCAGGCCGCGGCCGGCTGCCAGCGCGGCGACGGTTCCGGCCAGGGCGGCGCATGCCACGACGGCCAGGAAGGTGCCGGGCTCCAGGTCAACCGCGAGGGCCATCGAAAGCCCCCCTGCGAGCGGTCAGCGAGATGCACCGTTCCCCCGTCAACTTCCCGCCGAGAGTACAGGTCAAACAAGCGGCGCGGGAGGCTCACGACATCAGTCGATGCCACCGCATCGAACGGTGGGCACAGGGGTTAGGGGCTGGCGGAGGAGTCAACCCCAACCCCCGACAAGGAGAAGGCACAGATGCGTTCACACAAGCTGACGTCGGCCGTCACGGCCGCGGCGGTCTTGCTGGCGCTGGCTACGGCCGGAGCGGCGGCCGCAAGAACAAATTCACATCCACATCGCAGGGCCGGGGTCCGTGCGGGCGTCTGCCGGGTGACCCTGCGCGTCGCCCCTCGCCTCGTGACAGCCGGGGAAACGGTCCTGGCCTACGGGACGGGAATCTGCGGCGGGCTCGCCGAAGCCGGCCAGACGGTGACCGTCTACGAGCGTGCCGCGGGCAGCGGGGGCTACACGGTCGCCGGCACGACCACGACGGACACGCACGGCGCCTTCCAGGTGACGACGACGCCGTTGACGAACAACGCCGTCTTCTACGCGACCGTCGGCACGGGCCACAGCCAGATGCGCAGCGTCCGGGTGGCGGCCCAGGTGACCCTGGCGGGTCCGCCCGAAGGCAAACAGCTGCTGGCGGGCATCCGCACGGGCAGGCGCAACGCCGTGACCTTCACGGGCACGGTCAGCCCCGACGACGCAGGTGCGATCGTCGTGCTGCAGCGCGAGAACGCCGTGCGCGGCAACGAATGGCACTGGATCGGCCAGAGCATCGTCAACTCGGTGGGCGGCTTCGCGCTGACCCACGTGTTCAGGGCGCCGGGCGCGTCCGACATCCGTGTGCTGGTGCGCTCCAACCACCGCAACATCGCAAGCCCGTCGAACGTACTCAGCTACGTCATCTCCCAGGCCCAGAACCCGTCGCTGACGATCGAAAGCTCCGCCGACCCGATCGCGGCCGGCGAAACGACGGTCATCAGCGGCACGGTCGCAAGCGCCCCCGGCACGGCCGTGACGCTCTACGGTCACACCCGTCTGGGCACGACTGCGCTGGCCACGACGACGACGACGAACCCGGAAGGCAAGTACGTCTTCCCGGCCCAGAAGCCCGCCATCAGCACGCTCTACCAGGTCAAGGGCGCGGGCCGCAGCTCCTCGGTGCTCTACGAGGGAGTGAAATTCATCCTCACGGCGGCTCCGGCGTCGCTGTCGGTGCCCTCCGGGCAGCCCGTCACGTTCACGGGCACGGTCACCCCGGTGGTGGCCGGTCACGCCATCTACATCGAGCGCCAGAACGCGGGCGGCACGGGCTTCCACGTCGCGGCTGTCGGCTCGGTGGCGGCTGACGGGACCTACTCGATCAGCCGTGTCTTCTACGCGCCCGGCGTCGACGTCCTGCGCGTGAAGATCCCGGGCGACTCGGAATACGGAGGAACGGCCAGCCCCACGTTCGACGTCACGATCACGCCGCTGCCCTCGGCCGCGGCGATCGGCCCCGAGCCCTCGGGCAACGGCTCGCTGCCGCCCGAAGGTCAGCTCTAGAGGAGGGGGACGATCGGAGCCCGCCCGCGCTCGTTGCGGGCGGGCTCCGCTTCAGGCGGCCACGGCGCGCGAGTCCAGGTGCGCGCCGACCTTGCGCTTGACGCGCTGCAGGGCGTTGTCGACGGTCTTGGTGTCGCACGTCAGCCGCTCCCCGACCTGCTCGTAGGAGTAGCCGTCGAGATACAGCGACAGGACCCGGCTCTCGAGCTCCGACAGAGCTGTCGAGAGGCAGCCGACCAGCGACCGCAGCTCCTCTGAGGAGATGACCTGGTTGACGGGGTCGTGGACCGTCGGGCCGGGCAGCATCTGATCGAGCGTCGGCACGTCCTCGCCGGCCCCCGCGGGGGTCGAGGAGAAGGAGACGTACTGGTTCAGAGGCGTGTGCTTGTTGCGGGTGGCCGTCTTGACGGCCGTGATGATCTGGCGCGTGATGCAGAGCTCGGCGAAGTTGCGGAAGCTCGACTCGCGGTCGGTGCGGAAGTCGCGGATGGCCTTGTAGAGCCCGACCAGCCCCTCCTGGATCAGGTCGTCCGCGTCACCCCCCGCCAGGAAGTACGAGGAGGCCTTCAGCCGTACGAAGCCGTGGTAGCGGCGGACGAGACGGTCATAGGCGTTGCGATCGCCCTGCTTGGCGAGGGCGATAAGGAATTCGTCCTCGACCTTAGGTTCAGAGTTGGGGTTATGGGAGATACGTGCCACGAGCAGGTCCATCCTTTCTGGGCCACCTCCCTGGTGGTCCCGGGCGTTATTGCTCAGTGGCGCACTCCTCCCCTGGCGCCAAAGCTATTCAGCTGACGAGGTTTCTCAACCTCAGGTTCAGCGTTATGGGGCGGCAGACTTGCACAGTTATGAAGACCTGTCAAGCCTGCCTTGCAAGATCCCATACAGAAGAGCAGAGGCGGCGGCGGCAACGCCGAGCGACTCGATCCGCCCGCGCAGGGGCAGCGATATGAGCTGGTCGCAGCTGGCCGCGACACGGGGCCGCAGGCCGTGGCCCTCGCTGCCCAGCACGAGCACGACGCCGCCGCTGTAGTCGGGGGTCTGGTAGGGGACGGTCCGGGCCGCATCGCCTGCCCCCTCGGCGGCGGCACCGTAGCTCCAGCAGCCCGCGTCGCGGGCCTCGATCAGGAAGTCGGCCAGGTTGCGCACGCGGGCGACGGGCAGGTGCTCGACGGCCCCGGCGGAGGCCTTGCAGACGGCGGGCGTCACCTCCGCGGCCCGGCGCTCGGGGATGACCACACCGGCGGCGCCGACGCACTCGGCGGTGCGGCAGATGGAGCCGAGGTTCTGCGGGTCCTGGACCTGGTCCAGGGCGACGATCAGCGGATCGGGCTTGGCGAGCAGCTCGCCGGCGTGGGCGTAGGGGTAGGAGCCGGCGTCGGCGCAGATGCCCTGATGGGAGGGCGAGCCGCAGCGACTCTCGATCTCCTCTGCGCTCGCCTGCCTGACGGTCAGGCCGGCCAGCCAGGGCTCGCGCATGGCCCCGGCGGTCGCCCAGACGTCCCTGACGCGGGAGGACCGCCGGCCGCGCAGGGCCTCCTGCACGGGGTTGCGCCCGTAGAGGATCACAACGCCAGCAGCTCGAAGCCCCCGGGCACGTCGCGGACCTCCCAGCCAAGCCCGGCGATGCGATCGCGCAGCTCGTCGGCGGCGGCGAAGTCCCTGGCTGCCCGGGCCTGCTCACGCTGTTCGGCCAGCTCGCGCACCTCGCCGGGCGCCTCCTGCTCCGCGGCAAGCAGCGACTCCAACCCGAGCACCTGAAGCATCTCGGCAAGCTGGTCGGATCCTCCCGACTCGGGCGGGAGCTGCGCGGCCCGGCGCAGCCACTCGTTGAGCTGGGCAAGGGCGGCGGGCGTGTTGAAGTCTGCGGCGAGAGCGTCGAAGAACCCATCGCGCAGCGCGGTCAGCGTCTCGTCGTCGCTCGGGCCGGCGCCGATCCTGCGAGCCGCCTCCCTGATGCGAGCGACGTTGGCGCGGGCCTGCTCGAGGGCAGCCTCCGAGAAGGCCAGCGGCTGACGGTAGTGACCGGAGGCCAGATACATGACGACGGCCTGGGCGCCGTAGGCCTCGATGACCTCGTGCAGCAGGGCGATGTTGCCGGCCGACTTGGCCATCTTCTCGCCCGTCAGCTGGATCATGCCGTTGTGCATCCAGATCCTGGTCAGCTCCGCTCCGCGAGCGGCCCTGGTCTGCGAGGCCTCGTTCTCGTGGTGGGGGAAGACGAGGTCCGAGCCGCCGCCGTGGATGTCGAAGCCGACGCCCAGCAGCCCCTCGGCCATGGCCGAGCACTCGATGTGCCAGCCCGGGCGGCCCTCGCCCCAGGGCGCCGGCCAGGAGGTGTCCTCACCCTCCTTGTGGGCCTTCCACAGTGCGAAGTCCAGGTGATCCCGCTTGAGGTCCGCCCCCTCGACGTCCTCGCCCTGGTCCATGTTCTCCACGGAGCGGTGGGAGAGGCTGCCGTAGGCGGCGTCCGAGCGTACGCTGAAGTAGACGTCGCCCTCGACGGCATAGGCGTGGCCGGAGTCGATCAGGGCCTGGATGTAGTCGACGATCGGCCCGATCGTCTCGGAGGCCAGCGGCTCGTGGTCGGGGCGGCCGATGCCGAGCGCGTCGGTGTCGGCCCGGTAATGGCCGGTCATCTGGACGGCCAGCTCGGCGCTGGGCAGGCCCTGCTTATCCGCCGCCGCATAGATCTTGTCGTTGACGTCGGTGACGTTGAAGACCAGGCTCACGTCGTAGCCCTCGTGGCGCAGGAAGCGCGCGAGCAGGCTGAAGACGACGTAGGGGCGGGCATTGCCGATGTGGATGCGGCTGTAGACAGTCGGGCCGCAGGCGTAGATGCCAACCCTGCCGGGGTCGCGCGGGTGGAGGGGCTGAACCTCGCCGGATTTCGTGTCGTGGAGGGCTATCTCGCGCATAGCGCGGCAACCCTAGCGGGTGAGGCGCACCCGACAGCACGAGGCGACCTGGATCGAGCGCCCGGCGCCCGTCATCATGCGGACGGGCGCCGGCTTCAGTCGCGTCAGGCGCCCGGCACGGGGAAGGTCTCGGTCTGGCCTTCCGCGTCATGGAGCGTAATCGTCTGGGGGGCCTTGCCCACGATCTCGTAGACGTTTTCGCTGACGCCCACTGCGCGGGTCGAGCCGTTCGCGTCTGTCGCGAGCACCGACGAGTTGCCATTGGGCGCCAGGCCGATGACCACCGATTCCGTTCCCGACGGATAGATCCCGGACAGCCCGATGAACTTGCCGGAAAGGGCTTCTTCATAGCTGGCGCAGAAGCTGCTGCCGACACCCGGGCCGACGACGCCCTGCTGGAAGAGGCAGATCTGCCCGTTCTCCGGAGAGACCGAGACGGGATAGGGATCGGACACCTTCACCTGCGTCGTGAGCCCTGCCTGAAGCTGGCTTGCCTGGGTGCTCGCAGTCGACGCCGCGTGGGCGACGCTCGAGGGGAGCGACCCTCCACCATTCGTCACCGACTTGCGTACCACGGAGAACGCGCGCAACACGGCTGCGGCGCCACTGGCTTGACGCGCCGTGCCCGAACGGACCCTGTGCGGTGCTTTGTGGGCGGACGCGGGACCCGCGATCGCCACGATGGTCGCTGCCGTCGCTACGGCCAAGAGGCTCAGAGCCGGCAGCACCAACTTGCGCTTCAACATGAGGTACCTCCGAGTCGTGATTTCCGAGCCGTCACGTCAGTAGACCTCGGCCGCGTTGATGAAGCCGCTGGGCGAGCTCGTCTCCCAGGCGCGTCCGTATCCCCACGTCGATCCCGGGTATTGCGCCGTCGATCCCGTCGTGCACGTCGCCGTCGTGTAGTAGCCGCTGCCGCTGGGATCCAGGTACTCGTCGATGCAGAGCGACCCGGCCCCCTGCGTGGTCGCGGCGTTTTCGACCAGATGGTGCCATTCGCCGGTGCAGGTGTAGTCGAGGTTCACCCACTGGTAGCAGTAGCCGTCGACCCCAGCAGCGGCGCGGTCGGCCGTGACGCCGCCGAGCACCGCGATCGCCGCCACGACGCAGAGGGCAACAGCAATGCGCGGGACCGTACGGGACGAAGTTGCATCCAGGTGCGCCATGCATCCCCCTTCGCTTTTACATTCATTTGACATTTTTGTAGTGTTCGTGCATTTGGGATCAGGACCATAGATCCGGGAACGCGACACCTCCAGGCGTGTTTCCAATCATCGGAACCTAGCCGCGTCCAGCAAGGGCCTCGGCGGCCCGGCGCGATCAGCCGGCGGCGGTGAGGGCCGCAACCGCCAACGCCACGGCCCCTTCGTTCCGACCGACGAAGCCCATCCGCTCGCCGGTGCTGGCCTTGACGTTGACGCGGCCGGTCTCGACGCCGAGGGCGCCCGCCAGGCTGGCGCGAATGGTCCCCCGGTGAGGCGCCAGCTTCGGCGCTTCCAGGACGACCGTGCAGTCCACGTTCCCAACCCGATGCCCGGCCTCGCCGAGCAGCGCCACGACCGCGCGCAGAAGCTCCATCGAGTCCGCATCCTTCCAGCGCTCGTCGGTGTCCGGGAAGTGCTGCCCGATGTCACCCATCCCCGCGGCCCCCAGCAGCGCGTCGATCACGGCATGGGTGAGCACATCGGCATCGGAGTGCCCGTCCAAACCCAGCTCGGAGGGAATCTCGACACCCCCCAGCACGAGCCGCCGGCCCGCGACGAGCCGGTGCGAGTCGTAGCCGAGCCCGAAGAGGCTCACCCCTGCTCCCCCGCCCCGATCGGCTCCAGCCGCCGCTGCCGTCCCTCGAAGACGCACAGCTCCCGCACTCCGGCGCTCTCCATCAGCTCCAGCGCCTGCTCGTACCCTGCGCCTATGTCCTCGGGCAGGTGGGCGTCGCTGGACAGCGCCACGGGCACCCCCGCTTCGACGCACATCGCCAGGAAGGCAGGCGCGGGGTACATCTCCCCGACGGGCTTGCGCAGACCGGCGGTGGACACCTCCACGGCCACCCCCGCCTCGGCGAAGGCTTCGACGGTCGGCTCGTAGTAGCGCCTCAGATCACCCTCGGGAGCCCGTCCTGGGTGGGTGGGACCCCATATCTTCACGAGGTCGGGGTGGGCGATGATGTCGAACAGGCCGCTGAGGGCGCTGGCTGAGACGGTCTCGAAGTAGCGCTTCCAGATCTGCTCGGGGCTGCGGCGGGGGTCCTTGGGGTCCCAGACGCCGTAGTCGTCCATGTCGACGGCGCCCTCGCGTATGAAGTGCACGGAACCGACGACGTAGTCGAAGTCGCGGGCGCCCAGCAGGTTGGCCAGGCGGTCCTCGGCGCCCGGCACGAAGTCCGCCTCGATACCCAGACGCAGGTCTGTCTGCTCGCGCACGAAGGCGCAGTAGGCATCCAGGTCGTCGCGTGTGAAGCGTTCCCAGAAGGGGTGGCGCCAGACCTCCAGGGCCTGTTTGAAGCGGTAGACGTGCTCCGAGACGCCCAGCTCGGCTATGCCCTGCTCGGCTGCCCGCTCGCGGTAGCGCTCGGCGTTGGCGGGAGTGAAGTACTGCTCGGGGCCGGCGTCCTCGTCGTCGGGGCGCAGGTGGACGTGGTAGTCGGTCAGCATCGGCGGGGGCGATTCAAGCAGGAATCCTCAGGGCTGTCCGTGGCGCTCGGCCAGCAGCAGCTCTGCCACGCGCAGGTCGACGGGGGTCGTGACCTTCATGTTCGTGGCGGGGCTGTGGACGACCAGGACCTTCCCTCCGGCCCGCTCGACCAGCCAGGCGTCGTCGGTCGCCGCGGCCAGCACGTCGTCCGGCACGTCGAGAGCCCGCTCCAGGACGGCCCGCCGGAAGACCTGCGGCGTCTGCACGGCCCACAGCTCGTCGCGGCGGAGCGTCTCGAGCACCGCCCGCTCGGCCCCTGCCCGCTTGATCGTGTCTGTCACGGGGGCGGCGGCGATTGCGGCGCCGGCCTGCTCGTCGGCCTGCAGCGCGGCCACGACCTCTCCTGCCAGCTCGGGCGTCACCAGCGGCCTGGCGGCGTCGTGGACGAGCACGATCTCCCCCGCCGGCGCGGCAGCCAGCGCCCTGCGCACGGAGTCAGACCGTGACGCCCCTCCCCCCACCAGCGTGACCGGCACCGTCCCGCCGTCGGGAACGGCCATTCCTCCCTCCAGCGCCGCCTCCGGCACGGCCACGACGACGTGCTCCACGGAGGGAGTCGCCGCGATCGCGTCGAGACTCCACTCCAGCAGGGTCCGCCCGGCCAGCTGCACCCACGCCTTGGGCCTGTCGGCGCCCAGGCGTTCGCCGCTGCCTGCAGCGACGATCAGCGCGACAGTCATCTGGAGAGGGGGTTTTCGCGCACGCGGCCCGGGGCGCTGGGCATGCGGCCCGCCGCGTGCGCGAAAGCCTCGCTATTTGCCGGCTACGGCCATCTGCTGGTTGGCAGACTCGGCCAGCAGCTCGTCGAGGTAGCTCTCGGCCTCTTCCTCGTCCTTGTCGAGCGCGTACATGAGCTCGGAGGCGAGGATCTTCTTGGTGCGGGTGAACATCTGCTTCTCACCCGTGGAGAGGCCCTTCTCGCTCTCCCGCAGGGAGAGGTTGCGGACGACCTCGGCCAGCTCGTAGATGTCGCCCGTCTTGATCTTGTCCCGGTTGTGCTTGAAGCGCCGGTTCCAGTTCTTGGGCATCTCGGAGACTTCGTCGCGCAGGACGTCGAGGACCTTCTTGACGGTTTCCTCGTCGATGACTCTGCGCAGGCCGGCCAGAGCGGCGTTCTCCGTGGGCACGCGGACTGTCATGTCGTTGTGGAGGATCTTGATGGTCAGGTACTCCCGGCGTTCGCCCAGGATCTCCATCTCCTCCTTCTTGAGGACCTTTCCGGCGCCGTGGTGGGGGTAGACGACGTGGTCGCCCAGCTCGAACTCGATGAACTCGACTTCGCGAGTGACCTCGAGCTCGTCCTCGGTCAGAGTTGCGTCTTCAGTTGCTTGTGCCGAAATGATGTCCTCCTTCATTTGCGGCCGTCCCGGAGAGACGGCCCTTGTTCAAGTCTGTAGGTAGCGATCCACGAGGTTCAGCTCCTGCAACCTGCGCAGGCCCTCGCGGATGTCCTTGGCGCGCAGCTCGCCGACTCCCTCGACCGCCTCCAGCTCAGCATCGCCGGCAGCGAGCAGCTCGTCCAGACCGCCGAACTCCGCCACGATCGTCGAGACGACGAGCTTGGGCAGGCGGGGTATCCGTCCGAGCACCCTGAAGCCCCGCGGTGAGACGGGGTAGTCCAGCGTGTTGAGCTTGCGGTCATAGCCCAGCAGCTCGGCCAGACGGCCGAAGTCGAGCAGGTCCTGGTGGGGCAGGCGCCCGATCTCCTCCAGAGCTGCCGCGAAGGCCTCGTCGGAGTAGGCGGAGAGGTAGTCGCGCACCAGCGCCGCCTTCTCTGCCGCAGCCCCGACCATCGTCTCCTCCAGCTGCATCTCGATCAGGCGCCCCTCGGAGCCCAGCTCGACGATGTAGCGCTCGATCTCGACGGCCATGCGGGTGACCAGCTCGGAGCGCTGCAGGACCGTCAGGACGTCGTGCAGGGTCGTGCCGCCCTCGAACTCCAGGGCCGTCAGGCGCGTGGAGACCTGGTCCAGGCGGGTGCGGAACTTCTCCAGCGTCGCCAGGGCCTGGTTGCCCTTGGCCAGCACGACAGGGATGTCCTCGAGGATGTACTTGCCGCCGTCGACGTACACGGAGACGACTTCCCGGCGTTGGGAGATGGCGATCACGAGCGCGTCCGTCTGCTTGGAGACGCGCTCCGCGGTGCGGTGGCGGGTGCCCGTCTCGTGGGAGAGGATCGTCGGGTCGGGCATCAGCTGGACGTTGGCCATCGCGATCTTGGTCGCGTTGGCGTTGAGGATGATGGCCCCGTCCATCTTGGCGACCTGGTAGAGGAAGGCCGGCGAGTAGTCGATGTCGAGCTTGATCCCGCCCGAGTTCAGGAAGCTCAGGTCCTCGGGCTCACCGATCACGATCAGCCCGCCCGTACGGGCGTGCAGGATGCTCTCGATGCCCTCGCGGAGCGCTGTGCCGGGCGCGATCATCTCCAGCGCCCTCATCAATCCTGGATCCGGTCTGACTTCGCTGTCTACATCTTCACCGGATCGAGGTGCCACGATCCTCAATTCTAGGGCATTTGTCTTTTTCTCAGCCTCTCCCCAGGCGCGGGCGAGGCTATGAAGCCCCTGCAACGACGGGCTCTACGGGCTCCCAGGCGCTCTCGCCGGGCTCCTCGCGACGCCTGCCGCGCGACGCTCCCAGAGCAAGCGCCAGGGCCTCTCTGAGCGTTCTCGCCTCGCGCGCCCCCTCGCCGCTGCCGGAGGGAGCGATGGCCTGCCCCAGGCCGTGCCTCACAGCCTCCTGCAGGCGCCGCTCGGGGTGCCCCACCCAGCGCAGCTCCCCCGTCAGCCCCAGCTCGCCGAAGCAGGCCCGTGGCGCCCCCTCGCTCGCCAGCGGGACGCCCCTGGCGGCGCTGGCGACGGCCAGGGCGACGGCCAGGTCGCAACCGGGCTCGTCCACCCTCACGCCTCCCACGACGTTGACGAAGACGTCGCTCGATCCCGTCGCGACGCGCCCGTGGCGGGAGAGGATCGCCAGGACCAGCGCCAGGCGGTTGCGGTCGATGCCCGAGACGACCCTCCTGGGCTGTTCGAGCTCTGAGGGCGCGACGAGCGCCTGGACCTCGACGAGCAGGGGGCGCGAGCCCTCCATGGTCGCCAGGACGACGCTGCCGGGCGCCCTGGTGGCCTCCGCGACGAAGCGGGCGGAGGCATCGACGACCTCGACCAGGCCGCCCTGTCGCATCTCGAACAGGCCCGCCTCGTTGGTCGAGCCGAAGCGGTTCTTCAGAGCCCGCAGCTCCCTGTAGGGGCGCTCCCGCTCCCCCTCGAACTGCAGGACGCAGTCGACCAGGTGCTCGAGCACCCGCGGCCCCGCCAGGGCGCCCTCCTTGGTCACGTGACCGACCAGGATCACGGCCGTGCCCTGGGCCTTGGCCAGCTCCATGATGCGAGCAGCCACCTCGCGGACCTGCCCGACGGAGCCCGGGGCTCCCGACAGCTCGCCCGAACGCAGCGTCTGCACGGAGTCGATCACGCAGACGTCCGGGCGCAGCGAGGAGAGCGCGTCGAGCACCAGCTCGAGGTCGGTCTCGGCCAGCACGGGTACGTCCAGGGCCGGCCTTCCCGGCTCCGCGGACAGGCGCTCTGCCCGCAGGCGGACCTGCTCGGCGGACTCCTCGCCGCTGACGTAGAGGGTGCTGCGACCCAATCCCGCCAGGTGGCCGAGGGCCATGTTGGTGAGGGTCGACTTGCCGATGCCCGGCGAGCCGCCCAGCAGGACGAGCGAGCCCGGCACGATCCCCCCGCCGAGGACGCGGTCGAGCTCCGCGATGCCCGTGCAGATGCGCTGCACGGGGGCCGCACCGACCTCGCGCAGGAGCTTCGGCGCCGCGCCTGCCTGCCGGGACCCGCCGCCGACGCTGCGCAAGGCCCGCCGGCCTGCGCCGCCGGCGCTTGCCCCCGCCGCGGGAAGGCGCTCCTCCACGAGCGTGTTCCACTCCCCGCAGCCGGGGCACTGGCCGTGCCACTGGGCCGAGGAGAAGCCGCACTGGGAGCAGACGTGGACGGAGCCGCGGGCCATCGGGGACGGAGCCTACGGCCCGGCGGGGACGGCTCCGCCCCGGCCGGCGCGCCCCTGTCAGGCCCCGACGACGGCGCTGCGGCGCTCGTACAGGGCGACGTCGCGCCAGCGCCCGTCGGGCATCTGCCCGATCCGCTCGCGGACCCCCACGAGGCGGAAGCCGCAGCGTTCGTGCAGGGCGACGCTGGCCTGGTTCTCGGGGAAGATGCCGGCCTCGACGGTCCAGATGCCCTGCTGCTCGGCGGCCTCGATCAGTCCCTCCAGCAGGGCCCGGCCGACGCCCTGGCGCGAGCGGGCGGGGTCGACGTAGATGCTGACGGCGCCGACTCCGCGGTAGACGCAGCGGGAGGAGACGGGCGAGAGGGCGGCCCAGCCGAGCACGGCGCCGTCGCTGTCGCGGGCGAGCAGCGCCGGGTAGCCGTCGCATTTGGCGACGAACCTGTCCCAGCCGGGGGCCTGCTCCTCGAAGGTCGCGTTGCCCGCGTCTATGCCTGCCTGGTAGATGGCTGCTGCAGCCGGCCAGTCCTCCGCCTGCAGCGGAGCGACCGTGACCTGCGCGGGGGAGACGCTCAGCGCGACCTGCGCTAGTGCTCGTCGGCGGGGGCGTCCTCGGAGGAGCCCTCGCCCTCGCTCAGCTCGTCGGACGAGCCCCCTTCGGCGCCGACGCCGACTGGCGTCTTCTGCTTCTTGGGGCTGACGATCGTGAGGCGCACCTCGCCCTCTTCGTCCTCCGCGGCGGGGTCGACGACGACCGTCGAGCCGGGCGTCAGCTGCTCGCGCAGAACGAAGTCGGCCAGTGGGTCCTCGATGTAGCGCTGGATCGCACGGCGCAGCGGACGGGCGCCCATGGCTGGGTCCCAGCCCTTCTCGACGAGCATTTCCTTGGCCGGATCGGTCAGCTCCAGCTGCAGCTCGCGTTCGGCCATCGACTCGCGGATGCGCAGCAGCAGCAGCTCGACGATCTGCTTGATTTCGGCCTTCTGCAGCTTGTGGAAGACGATGACGTCGTCGATGCGGTTGAGGAACTCGGGCCGGAAGACCTTCTTCAGCTCGCCCATGATGCGGTTCTTCATGTCGTCGTAGCTGATGCCCGTCTCGTCCTCGGAGACGGCGAAGCCCAGCGGTGTGTTGCGGGCGATCTCGGCGGCTCCGATGTTGGACGTCATGATCACGATCGCGTGGCGGAAGTCGACGGTGCGGCCCTGGGCGTCGGTCAGGCGCCCGTCCTCCAGGATCTGCAGGAGGATGTTGAAGACGTCGGGGTGGGCCTTCTCGATCTCGTCCAGCAGCAGCACGGAGTAGGGCTTGCGCCGCACGGCCTCCGTCAGCTGGCCGCCCTCGTCGTAGCCGATGTAGCCGGGGGGCGAGCCGACGAGGCGGGAGACGGCGTGCTTCTCCATGTACTCGGACATGTCGATGCGGATCAGGGCGTCGTCGTCGCCGAACAGGAACTCGGCCAGGGTGCGGGCCAGCTCGGTCTTGCCGACGCCCGTGGGGCCCAGGAAGATGAACGAGCCGGTCGGGCGCTTGGGGTCCTTCAGGCCCGCCCGGGAGCGCCGGATGGCCTTGGAGATGACCTCGATGGCGGGGTGCTGGCCGATCACGCGCTTGTGCAGTTCGTCCTCCATGCGCATCAGCTTCTGGGTCTCGGCCTCTGTCAGCTTGAAGACGGGGATGCCCGTCCACATCGAGACGATGTCGGCTATCTCCTCCTCGCCGATGGCGGGGCGCTCGCCGGACTCGCCCGATTCCCAGGCCTGCTCCAGCTCCCGTTTCTTGTTGGTCAGCTTGCGCTCGGTGTCGCGCAGGGCTGCGGCCTTCTCGAACTCCTGGGCCTCGATCGCGGCCTCCTTGTCGCGGCGCGTCTTCTCGACTTCCTCCTCCAGCTCCTTGTTGGCGGGCGGAGAGGTCATCGACTTGATGCGCATGCGCGAGGCGGCCTCGTCGATCAGGTCGATGGCCTTGTCGGGCAGGAAGCGGTCGGAGATGTAGCGGGAGGCCAGTTCGCCGGCGGCCTTCAGGGCCTCGTCGGTGATCTGCACCTTGTGGTGCTGCTCGTAGCGGTCGCGCAGGCCCGTCAGGATCTCGACGGTCTGGTCGATCGTCGGCTCGTCGACGCGGATCTGCTGGAAGCGGCGCTCGAGGGCCGAGTCGCGCTCCAGGTACTTGCGGTACTCGTCCAGGGTCGTGGCGCCGATCGTCTGCAGCTCGCCGCGGGCAAGGGCGGGCTTGAGGATCGAGGCCGCGTCGATGGCGCCCTCGGCGGCGCCGGCGCCGACGAGGTTGTGGAGCTCGTCGATGAACAGGATGATGTCCCCTCGCTGGGTGATCTCCTTCATGACCTTCTTCAGGCGCTCCTCGAACTCGCCCCTGTACTTGGAGCCGGCGACCAGGGCGGCCAGGTCGAGCGTGTAGATCTGCTTGTTCTTGAGCAGCTCGGGCACCTCCGAGGAGGTGATGCGCTGGGCCAGGCCCTCCACGACGGCGGTCTTGCCGACGCCGGGCTCGCCGACCAGGACGGGGTTGTTCTTGGTGCGACGAGAGAGGATCTGCATGATCCGCTCGATCTCCGTCTCGCGCCCGACGCAGGGGTCGAGCTTGCCGTCGGCTGCAAGCTTGGTCAGGTTGCGCCCGAACTGGTCGAGCAGCTTGGATGACTTCTTGCCCTCGCCGGAGGCGCCGGCTCCAGCGCCTGCACCGGCGCCCGCGGAGGCGCCCTGGCGGCGCCCGCCGGGACCGGACAGCATGCGGATGACCTCGTTGCGAATCTTCTCGGAGTCGGCGTCGAAGTCGAGCAGGATGCGGGCGGCGACGCCCTCGTTCTCGCGCACGAGGCCGAGCAGGATGTGCTCGGTGCCGATGTAGTTGTGGCCCAGGCTCAGCGCCTCGCGCAGGGCCAGCTCCAGGACCTTCTTGGCACGGGGGGTGAAGGGGATCTGCCCGGAGGTGACCTCCTCGCCGGAGCCGACGATCCGCACGACCTGGGCGCGAACCCGCTCGACGGTGATGTCGAGGCTCTCCAGGACCCGAGCGGCCAGGCCCTCCTCCTCGCGCAGCAGCCCCAGCAGGATGTGCTCGGTGCCGATGTAGTTGTGCTTGAGCGTCCGCGCCTCCTCCTGCGCGAGGACCACCACCTGCCTTGCCCTTTCTGTGAACCGCTCGAACATTTGTGCTTCCTTCCTGCGGGGCAGCGCCCCCAAAGGGTCTTTTGGTGGTCCTTATGACGCCTGAAGGAGCAGTCTACCAACCGGTCACCCTGCTCTATCGGGGTAATCGGCAGTGTCCACGACGGCCTTGACCCGCGAAACCGCCGTATTCCTCGAACTTCCGTCCGTAGGGGCTACTGGTCGCTAAAGGAGACGACCGGACCGGACCGGGGCGGGCCGGTCAGTCGCGCATGGCGGGGAACAGCACGACCTCGCGGATCGAGTCGCGACCGGTCAGCAGCATGACGAGCCGGTCGATGCCCAGGCCGACCCCGCCGGTGGGCGGCATGCCGTGCTCGAGGGCCTGGACGAAGGCCTCGTCGTAGGGCATCGTCTCGTCCTCCTCGTCGTAGGCGGCGCCCAGCCGCTCCTGGGCGGCGAAGCGTTCCCGCTGGACGTCGGGATCGATCAGCTCGGAGAAGGCGTTGGCGATCTCCATGCCCCCGGCGAAGGCCTCCCAGCGCTCGACCAGCCCCTCCTGGGAGCGGTGCTCGCGGGCCAGGGGTGAGATCTCGACGGGGTAGTCGACGACGAAGGTCGGCTGGATCAGCTTGGGCTCGACGTACTTGGAGAGCAGGTCGTCGGCGAGCTGGAACCAGGCCAGCCCGTCGGTCTTCATGGGCAACTCGGCATCCTGGACGGCACCGGCCAGCTCCAGCGCGGAGCGGTGGGCGGTGACGTCGATCCCGGTCTGCTGCTCGATGGCCTCGACGAAGCCGACGCGGGCCCAGGGCGCGGAGAAGTCCAGGGCCCCGGCATAGCGGACAGCGGCGGCAGCGGCTCGGACGACCTGTTCTGTGCGCAGGGCGGCGACCTCGTAGTCGGCGTAGGCCTCGTACCACTCGACCATCGTGAACTCGGGGTTGTGCTTGTGGGAGACGCCCTCGTTGCGGAAGTCCTTGCCAAGCTCGTAGACGCGCTCCAGGCCGCCGACGATGAGCCGCTTGAGGTAGAGCTCGGTGGCGATGCGCAGGTACAGGTCGCGGTCCAGGGCGTTGTGGTGGGTCGTGAAGGGACGGGCCATGGCGCCGCCGTAGAGGGGCTGAAGGACAGGCGTCTCGACCTCGACGAAGCCCTCCCCGTCGAGGTATGAGCGCACGGCGGAGACGATGCGGGCGCGGTCGACGAACAGCCGGCGGGCGTCCTCGCTTGCGATCAGGTCGAGCTCGCGATGGCGGTAGCGGGTCTCGACGTCGGCCAGTCCGTGGTGCTTGTCGGGCGGCGGGCGCAGAGCCTTGGCTAGCACCTGGAAGCCCTCCACGCGCAGGGAGACCTCGCCGTGGCGGCTGCGCATGGCGTCGCCGTCGACGCCGATCAGGTCGCCCAGGTCCAGCGACAGCAGACGGTCGTAGGCGTCCTTGCCGAGGACGTCGACGCGGGCGTGCAACTGGATCTTGCCGGTGCGGTCGACGAGGTCCAGGAAGGCAGCCTTGCCGGAGCCGCGGCGGGCGGCGATGCGTCCGGCGACGCGGTGGCGGTCCTCCGTTTCCTCACCCGCGGCGAGGTGCTCGTAGGCGGCCAGGACGGACTCGATCGGCTCCACGTCGGGGAAGGCGTAGGGGAACGTGCCCGGTTCGTCCTGCAGCCGCCCCCGCTTGGTGCGGCGCTCCTCGATCAGCTCGGCCAGCCCGTGCCGTCCGAACGGCTGCTCGACCGGCCCGCCGTCGTTTGCGGTCTCGCCGTCGCCCATGGCGGCGAGCCTACTCCAGGCCGACGTCGATCTTGGTGATCTTGAGCTTGCGGGCGGGCCCGCGGGGAACCTTGACGGCGACTGTGTCGTTGCGCTTGTGCCCGAGCAGGGCACGCCCGACGGGCGACTCGTTGGAGAGCTTGTGCTCCAGCGGCTTGGCCTCGGCGGAGCCGACGATCGTGTACTTGACGGACTTGCCGGTCTTTTCGTCCTTGACGTGGACGACGGAGCCGATCTGGACGACGTCGGTGGAGAGGTCCTCGGGCTGGATGACGGTGGCCATGCGCAGCTTCTCCTGGAGCTGGGCGATGCGGCTCTCGACCATGGCCTGCTCGTTCTTGGCGTCGTCGTACTCGGAGTTCTCGGCGATGTCCCCGAACTCGCGGGCCTCCTTGATGCGCTCGGCGACCTCGCGACGCTTCTCCGTGGAGAGCAGCTGGAGCTCGTCCTTGAGCTTCTGGAGACCTTCTGGAGTGAGGATTACGTCCTTGGGCATGAGGAGCCTCGATCGGCTGGATTTCCGCCGGCCGCCCGATACGGAAAACCCCGCTGCCAGCGGGGATGTTCAGGCGTCCGGGGCTGTTGCGAGCGCAGCAGTATAGCGATGGCGGGGCGGCCCGTGGCCCTGCTCAGACGGCCACCGGCGAGGGAGTCTCGGTGGCTGCCAGCAGGCGCCTGACGTCCTCCAGGGAGTCGGCCTGCTGCAGCTGCTCCTGCAGGCTCCTGGTCTGCTCGTGGGACAGCCCCAGGCGCGGCAGGTACCAGGGGTAGAACTTGCGCAGGTAGCGGGTGGCGCGCTCGGAGCCCAGGTGCTCGACGGCGCGGTCGATCGTCCAGCCGAGCTCCGCCCTCACTTCGGCGGGTGTCGGCTCGCCCTCGCCCAGCCCCGTCAGGCGGGCGAACAGCCAGGGGTTGCCGAGGGCGCCGCGAGCGAGCATGACGGCGGCCGCTCCTGTCGCCTGGAAGGCCTCGTGGACCTCCTCCTCGGTGTGCAGTCCACCGGTCAGGATCACCGGCGCCTCCAGGGTCTCGACGAGACGTGCCGCCAGCTGGTAGTCGGGCCTGCCCTTGTGATGGACGGCTGCGGAGCGGGGGTGGAAGCCGATGGCGGCGACGCCGGCCTCCCCCACGAGCCGGTGGGCCAGGTCGAAGCCGCTGGTGTCTCCGACGGACAGCCCCGAGCGCAGCTTGACTGTTACAGGGATCCCGCCCGCCCCAATCCCGCCCACTCCAATCCCGCCCACCCCGGCGCCCTCGACGGCGGCTCGGGCGAGCTCGACGGCGCGGTCGGGGTCGGCCAGCAGCTGGGCGCCGGCGCCGGTCTTGCGGACCTTGGGCACAGGACAGCCCATGTTGATGTCGATGGCGTCGGCGCCCAGCTGGGCCACGAAGGCGGCGGCGGAGCGCATCATGTCGGGGTCTTCGCCGAACAGCTGGATCGAGACAGGTCCCCCTGAGCCGATCTGGCGCTCGCGGGGGTCGATCCGCAGCATCTCGTTGCAGGTCTTCTCGTTGCGGTAGTGGATGGCGTGCGAGGAGACCATCTCCGAGACGGCCATGCCGGCCCCGTAGCGCTTGGCCTGCAGGCGCACGAACCAATTGCCGATCCCGGCCAGGGGAGCGAGCAGCACCCGGTTGGGCACGGTCAGGGAACCCAGCTGCCAGCTCTCGCGAAGTCGCGCTGCGACGTCCATGAGGTCATTAAAGAGGGTTTGAGAGGGGCGCCTGACGGCGCAGTAGGATGCCCGCGTCATGGGGAGCGCTCGCGCAATGACGGGACGGATGGTCGCGGTCGTCGCGGCCGCGCTGTCGCTGTCGTGCCTGGCGCCCGTCGGCGCGTCGGCCGCAACGCTGCATACGAAATGCGCGGAACTGCAGACGAAGATCGACGAAGCGGCGCCGAGCAAAGGTACCGACGTGGTCGTCCTGGAAGGCATGTGCAAAGCAGGCACGACGCTGCCGAGCGAAGCCGGCTTCACGCTGCAGGGCGCGCCCGGCACGACCTCCGGCTTCGACGGCGAAGGGACGGCGGGGCCACTGCTCAGGTCCACCTCTGCGGCGGGGGCGATGACGCTCGAAGGGCTGACGTTCGAGCACGCCAAGAGGACCAGCACCGAGGAGGGCGGCGCCCTCGACCTGGACGTCTCCCAGCTCACGCTCCGCGACGACTCGTTCCTGGCGGACACCGTCGAATACACCAACGACGCCTTCGGTGGCGGCGCAGACGTGTTCATCGGAGCGTCATCCGGCTCCTGCCAGCCCGGAGAACCTCCCGCGCTGACGGTGACGGGCTCGACTTTCCGCGAAGACCGCGCCGTGACGACGGGCGCCGCCATCTATGCCGAGGGCGGCGGGCTGTACGCGACGATCCTCTGCCCGGGACGCACGAGCACCCTCGAAGGCGACGTCTTCGAAGGAGACCGGGTGGAAGCGAAGGGAAGCGTGTCGTCCAGTGGCCTCGTCGCTGGTGGTGGAGTCGCGGTGGCCACGCAGGCCAACTCGGGCAGCAACCCGATCCAGCAGCGCGGCGACGTGTTCGACTCCGATGCGGTCACCGGCCCGAGCGGCGCGGACGACGGCGGCGGCGGCGAGTGGCTGGCGGGCCTGAACCTGACGAGCGTCGCCGACCGCTTCTCGCGCGACTCGATCACGGGCACGACGGGCAGCGCTTGGAGCTGGGGCGGCGGGCTCGGGATCCTGGGCAGCGAATGCAACAAAGAAACGCCGACCGAAAGCACGCTCGAGGACGCGGTCGTGGCGGCCAACTCGATCGGCGCGGGCGCGGCCGCGGACCTGGGCGGAGGCGGCATCTACGTCGGCTGTGAGGGAGCCAACCCGGAATCGAGCAATCACCTCCAACTGCTCGACTCGACCGTCACGGAGAACACAGTGGCAACGGCAGGTGGAGTCGCGGGCGTCGACGGCCACCCCCACGACCAGCTGGCGATGGCCAACTCGATCGTCTCCGGTAACGTCGGCGGCCCTCAGCTGGGCGGGTTCACGGGCGCAGGAGGAGCGCTTTCGGCCTCCTTCAGCGACGTCTGCAACGAAGCCGGCACGGCTCCCTTGAGCGGGACGGGCAACATCTGCGCCGACCCCAAGCTCGCCGACGACGGCAACCCCTCCTCCTTCGACGTGCATGAGACCGGGTCGAGCCCGACGATCGATGCCGGCTCCAATGCGCTGGTGCCGAGCGGGCTCGGCAGCGACTTCTTCGGCCAGACGCGGGTCCAGTCCGGACATGCGGTGGCGCCGGCGTGCACGGTGCCGGGAGCCGGCCTCGGCTACGTGGCCGGGCCGGCGATCGTGGACATGGGCGCGAGCGAGTACGGCCCCCTTGCGATCCCGGCGATCGCCTTCATCTGCCCTGGCGCCAAGCCGACCTCGGCCTTCGCCTCGCCGTCGGTCGGCGCGTCGCACAACCTCATCAGCCTCGCCTTCAAGAGCCTCCCGGCGGGCAAGCTGTCGATCAAGGCGACGTACGAGCGGACGCGGATCGTCACGAAGCTCGTCAAAGGCCACAGGCACCGCGTGCACGAGCGCCAGACCCTGACCTTCGGCACCGCGACCCGGACCGTCGGCGCCACGGGGGCCGTGACGGTCAAGCTCAAACCGACGAAGACGGCGCTTGCCTACCTGAAGGCCCACAGGCGCGTCTCGGTCACGCTTGCGATCACCTTCACGGTGAGCGGCGCGCCCTCCTCGACCCAGCACAAGACGGTCGTCGTACGCTACGCGAAGCTGGCGCACCGCCACTGACCTCGTAGAGGCGCCCTGCGGCTTTCAGACGTTGCGCTCGTGCAGTAGCCGCAGCCCGGTCAGGGTGAGCAGGTCGTCGACCTCCTCGATCTCCTCCGTGTAGGGCACGACGAGGCTGGAGAGTCCGCCGGTGGCGACGACCTGGGCTCGTTCGCCGAGCTCGTCGTAGAGGCGGCGCAGGATCGCGTCGATGGCCCCGGCGTAGCCGTAGACGACACCGGAGCGGATCGCGTCGATGGTGTTCTTGCCGATCACGCTCTTGGGCGGGGCGAGGTCGATCTTGGGCAGTCGTGCGCCTCGTTCGGAGAGAGCTTCCAGGGAGATCTCGATGCCGGTCATGAGCGAGCCGCCGAGGTACTCGCCGTCGTGGGAGACGACGTCGAAGGTCGTGGCGGTGCCGAAGTCCACGCAGACGGCGGTCCCGTGGAAGCGCTCGCGCAGGGCGACGGCGTTGACGAGCCGGTCGGCGCCGATCTCACGGGGGTTGTCGTAGCGGATGGCCATGCCCGTCTTCGTGCCCGGCCCGACGGCGAGCATCTCGTGGCCCAGGTAGCGGGTCGCCATGGCGGCCCACTCGGGCTCCAGCTGGGGGACGGTCGAGGAGACGACGGAGGCCTGCAGGTCCTTGAAGGACAGCCCGCGCAGCTCCAGCAGGTTGCTGAGGGCGGCGCCGAGCTCGTCGGCGGTGGACTGGCGCACGGTGGCGAAGCGCCAGTGCTCGACGAGGCGCTCGTCCTCGTAGGCCCCGAAGTGGGTCTGCGTGTTCCCGACGTCGACTGCCAGCAGCATCGCCGAGCATTATGCTCGCAGGCGCGATGACCGACACCGTCAAGCTCTACGTCCTGCCCGGCTCCCATCCCTGCGCGGCCGTGGAAGCGGCCCTGAAGCTGAAGGGGATCGAGTACCGACGGGTGAACCTGCTGCCGCTGATCCCGGTCGCGATCGGCCCGCTGCTGTGGGGCGGCCCGACGGTGCCGGGCCTGCGGATCGGCTCGGAACGACTGGTCGGCTCGCGACGGATCATGCGCCGCCTCGACGAGCTGACCGCCGAGCCGCCGCTGCTGCCCCCGCCCGGCGATCCTGCCTATGCGCGGGTGCTGGAGGCCGAGCGCTGGGGCGACGAGGTGCTCCAGCCGGTGCCGCGCCGCATCGTCGACGCCGTCTTCGTGCGCCGCCCGGCGACCATGGAGACGTTTGCCGAGGACATGAAGCTGCCCGTGCCGAGGTCCTTCCTGCGCCCGGCCCTGCCGCTGACGGCACGACTGATGGCGATCAAAAACGGTGCCCGGGACGAGGCGGCGAAGGCCGACCTGGCGGCGCTGCCCCGGCAGCTGGACCGCGTCGAGGAGCTGCTGGCGGAAGGGCTGCTGGGCGGCGAGCGGCCCAACGCCGCGGGCCTCCAGATCGGCAGCTCGATCCGCCTGCTCAACTGCATCGGCGACGTCGCGCCGCTGCTGTCGGGACGGCCGTCGCTGCGCATGATCGACTGGTTCCGGCCGACCGGCGCGTCGATCCCGGCGGGGATCCTGCCGGCCGACTGGCTGCCCTCCCAGCCCGCACGTGACGGGCTGTCGGCGCACCCCGCCTGACGGCCGCCTAACGACGCAGAGTCACGGGCCTGCTGAGGGCGGGCCTGGCCTTCCCCGGTGAGCCGATCAGCACGCGCAGGGTCAGCGCAAGGCGCCCCCGCGCGCGCAGCACCCGGGCGGCTTGACGGTCCAGGTGCAGGGCGAAGGCCAGGACCCCGGCCGACGCGCTCGGGCGCACCAGGGTCGCGACGGCCACAGCGGCGGCGCCCGTTGCCGCGGCCAGAGCACCGCGAGCCGCCAGCAGCTCCACCTCGACGGCCTTGCCGGCGGCGGCGCGGCCGAGAGTCACCGACCCGCGCAACGTCGGCCCACGCTGGGCGGGGCGCAGTCGCAGCGTGTAGGCGAGGGGGCCGGCGGGTCCGGTCACAACCGGAGCCGGCGACTCGCCGCTGGTCGTCGTGGTCGCAGGTGTCGTCGTCCCCGTCGTGGTGGTCGTGCCCGTCGTCGTGCCGGTGGTGGTCGTGGTCGTCGTGCCTGTCGGGCCGACTGTGACGGTGGCGCTCATGGCGGCCCCGTGGACGGTGCAATAGAGGGTGTAGACGCCTGGCGTCTTGAAGGTGCAGGTGCCGCTCCAGTGTTCGCCGGAGGCGCCTGCGGTCGTGCCGACGGGGACGCCTGCGCTGCATTCGGGCTTTGCCCCGCCCGGCGTGCTGACCCATTCGATCCCGTGCGGCACGCCGGTGGGATTGGCGAACTGAACGGCGCCGTCGGGTTCGACCTGGACGTGGGCGGGCGTCCAGTGGTGCGTGTAGGCGCCGGCGTTTTCGGCGTCGACGGTCGGGGTCGTTTCGGAGACGGCACGCGCCGGCAGGACGACGACGGCCGCCCCCAGCAGCCCCGCCATGCAGAGCCTCATCGCCTTCCTCATCGCTGCTCCTCCCCTGGCGCGGTCCAGGTGACAGGGACTGCGCCGCTCGCTGTGGTCGGTCCTCGATCAAGGACGCCCGGCGACGGCGATCCTTCCCGCCGCTACAGTCGCCTTGCGATGCGAGCGCTCGATCCGCAGGCGCTTCCGAAGCACGTCGACCGCCTCTACAGGGCGGCTTGGGCGTTGTGCGGCTCCAAGGAGGACGCCGAGGACCTGGTCCAGGAGACCTTCGCCCGGGTCCTGGCGCGACCCCGCCTGCTGCACGGCGAAGACGACCTCTACTACCTCATGCGGGTGCTGCGCAACACCTTCCTGACAGGCCTGCGGACGGCCTCCCGGCGTCCGGCCACGGTCGCGACGCTGGAGGACGTGCTGGCATCTGACCCTCGCCCCACGACGCGTCCCGAGCAGGCGATCGAGGTGGCCGAGCTGTACGCGACGATCGCGCAGCTGCCCGAGGACTTCCGCATGACGATCGTGGCCGTGGACGTGCTGGGCCTGTCCTACAAGGAGGCTGCAAAGGCCCTGCAGGTCCGCGAGGCGACGATCACGACCCGTCTGTTCAGGGCCCGCAAGCAGGTCGTCGCGAAGCTGTCGGGCGATGCGGCCCCGGAGACGGACGAGGACCCGGCCCGGGGACAGAGCGAGCGCAGGGAAGGCACGAGGCGCTCCGGAGTCCTCTCGGGTGGTGAGTCGACATGACTGACGGACGCCCCCGTGACGAGAGCGAGCTGGTCGAGCTGCTGCACGCGATCGACGTGCCCGCGCCGGAGCGGCTGCACGCCCGCGTCCAGGCGATGACGGCACAGCGGCGAGGCCCGGTGAGAGCCCGCAGGCGCCTCGCCCTCGGTGGGGCTGTGACTCTGGCGGTCGTGGCGGCGGTAATCGCTGCTGTCCTGCCCGGTGGCGGCAGCGGGCTGTCGGTCGGGAGGACGGCGACGGCGGCCCTGGGCCCGGCAACGCTGGCGGCGCCGCTCGAGCGCTCGGGCGGCACGTCGCTCGAGGCCTCCGTGCAGGGGGTCTCCTTCCCCTACTGGCAGGAGCGCTTCGGCTGGCGCTCGGTGGGCGCACGCGAAGACAGCGTGGACGGACGCACGGTCGAGACGGTCTTCTACGAGAGCGGCGACGGTCTTCGTGTCGGCTATGCGATCGCCGGCGGCTCGCCGCCGAGCCTGTCGGGCGGCCGTCTGCGCTGGCGCGACGGCGTCGCCTATCGCTTCTCGCGGCTGGCGGGGGCGAACGTCGTGGCGTGGGTGCGAGCGGGCCACCTGTGCGTGATCGCGGGACGCGGCGTCAGCGACGCGCGGCTGCTCGCCCTGGCCAGCTGGGAGGAGCGTCCGCAGTCCTCCTGAGATCGCCGGGAAGGATTCGCACCGAGCGACGTCTGTGTTCTCGAGCGGCCACCAGGGCCGTGTCAGGAGCACGAACGGAAGGGAGCACAGATGCGCAGGAAGGCCCTCATCTGCCTGACGACGCTGGTGGCGGTGGCGGCATGGCTGGCGCCGGCGGCGGCATCCGGTGGCGCTGTCGCGGCAGGCTCTCACGCGGTCATCCTCAAGAACCGGCTGTTCCACCCTGGAACGCTGTCGATCAAGCGAGGGGAATCTGTCACCTGGCTGTGGCGGGACGGCAGCACGGAACACAACGTCACCTTCCACGGCTTCCACTCGCGGACGATGGCGAGCGGCTCCTACACCGTCCGCTTCCTCAACAGGGGGACGTTCAGCTACCGCTGCACGATCCATGCGGCAGAAGGGATGCGCGGGCGGATCGTCGTGCACTGAGAGTGCGGCGTTCCTCCACTGCCGCCCTCAGTCGCGTGGGCCAGGCGTTGGGCGGGCCAGGGGTGGCCCTGCCCAACGCACGCCCTCGCCGACAGCCAGCTCGACCAGCGCGTCGGCCAGCCTGCGCCCGTCGGGGGCGACCATCTGGAAGTCCAGCTCCAGGGCGGGGATCAGCACGAAGCGACGGCTCAGCAGCTGCTCGTGGGGCAGGGCCATGCGCTCGTGCTGCAGCTGGATGTCGCCCAGCAGCAGCACGTCGACGTCGATCGCCCGCGGCCCGTGGCGGACGCCGGGCCGGCGCCCCAGCTCGCTCTCCAGGTCCTTGACGGCGTCCAGCAGCGCCAGCGGCTCCATGGCCGTCTGCACGAGCAGGCAGGCGTTCAGGAAGCTGGGCTGGTCTAGCACCTCCCCGACGGGATCGGTGTCGTAGACGCTGGAGCAGGCCAGCGGCTCGATGCCGCGGCCTGAAAGCCCGTCGATGGCGGCCTGCAGGTGGGCCCTGCGGTCTCCTACGTTGGAGCCGAGGCCGAGCAGCCCGCGGCGCGTCACGCGGGCGTGGTCGAGAGGCCGGCCGCCTGCACCTTCTCGCCCATGGCCTGGGCGAAGGGCAGCAGCCCGGAGATGGGGCGCAGCATGACCGTGAAGTCGTCGATCAGTCCCTGCTCGTTCTCGTGCAGGATGTCGACGCCTTCCAGCTGACGTCCGCCGATGGCGGCTCGGAACAGCAGGACGTGACCGTCGGGTCCCTCCATCTCCGTGACGTAGCGGAAGTCCTCGAAGGTCTCGGCGACCAGCCCGAGCAGGCGGCTGACGGTCTCGATGCCGACGAAGGGGTGGAAGGTGGCTGGGCTGTGGAAGACGATGTCGGTCGCGAACAGCTCGCGGGCGGCCTCGACGTCTCCCGCCTCCACGGCTGCGCGGAAGCGGCTTGCGGCTGTGCCTGGCATGCGCGGGAGATTACCCGTCGGCTTCGCGCCAGACCTCGACGGAGACCTCGTCGACGGTCAGTGCGATCGGCGGCTCGGGCTTCGACGCCTTGACCCAGACACCCTCCAGGTCGTAGTCGGCCAGCAGCCGGTCGGCGATGGTCGAGCACAGCCGCTCCAGGGTGCGGTGGGAGCGCTGCTGTGCGACGAGGGCCACGAGCTGGCAGACCTCGGCATAGTCGACGGTGTCTTCGATCGAGTCGGTGACGGTCGCGTCCGTCTCGCCGATGTCCAGGCGCAGGTCCAGGACGAGCCGCTGCCCCACCTCGCGCTCGGCTGGGCTGACTCCGTGGTGGGTGTACAGCGAGAGTCCGGAGATCTCGATCGTGACGGACTCGGCCCCCTGCTCACGCTCCTCCTCGAGGTCCTGGCCGTCGTCCTCTATGTCCTCGCCGTCGTCTCCCCTGCCCTCTTGGTCCATCGTCCGCCCAACGTAGCAGCAGCCACGACCAGCGCGTCACGGACAGGGGCGACGTCATGGACGCGGAAGACCTCGGCCCCCCGCTCCAGGGCCATGACGTTGGTCGCGATCGTCCCCGGCAGGCGATCCTCGGGACCGGGCCGGCCGCCCGCGAGCCGGCCCAGGAAGCTCTTGCGCGAGGTGCCGATCACGACGGGCCGCCCCAGCGCGACGATCTCATCCAGACGAGACAGCAACTGGAGGTTGTGCTCGGCCGTCTTGCCGAAGCCGATACCGGGGTCGAGCAGGATGCGCTCCTCCGCCACGCCTGCCTGCACTGCGCTCTCCATTCGCTCCGACAGGAACGCCTTGACGTCGTCGACGACGTCGCCGTAGCGGGGGTCGTCCTGCATCGTGCGGGGCTCCCCCAGCATGTGCATCAGGCAACAGTCCGCGCCGCCGGCAGCCACCAGCTCGGCCATGCCGGGGTCGCCGCGAAGGGCCGTCACGTCGTTGACGAGGCTGGCCCCGGCGGCAAGCGCCCGCTCTGCCACCTCCCGCTTGGCCGTGTCGATCGAGATCTGCACGCCGGGCACCCGCTCGGCCAGCCCCTCGACCACCGGCAGCACCCGGGCCAGCTCCTCCTCGACCCCCACCGGGTCGGCGCCCGGCCGCGTCGACTCGCCCCCCACGTC
Organism: uncultured Solirubrobacteraceae bacterium; assembly: GCA_963697795.1. GTDB lineage: Bacteria > Actinomycetota > Thermoleophilia > Solirubrobacterales > Solirubrobacteraceae > Palsa-744. The sequence continues at coordinate 1,015,578 of OY969097.1, forward strand.
GAGGATCGCGGCGCCCTGCTCGACCAGTTCCAGCCCATGCGCGATCGCCGCACCCGGGTCCAGATACAGGCCACCGTCCGAGAACGAGTCGGGCGTCACGTTGACGATGCCCATGATGCGGTAGCGAGGCACGCTCACGACGCGGAGCCTACGCCTGCGCCAAGAAGCGCATCGTCAAGCGGTCCTGAGCGCCGGATCGTCGTGTCTGGCCAGGACGCAGCGAGCGAAGTGTGCACTCGCACACGAGCGAACGAGGACGCCGCCAGACGCGAGGAGACGGTGCTCAGGCGGGCTCGGGGTGCTCTTTGTCGGTAACCCGCATCTCCGCGGCGCCGCCGGCCAGGCCGGGACGGGGGATCGTGCGGGGAACTTCGCGCTCTGAGCGCTCGGGCTGCACGGGGGGGGCGGGCAGCTCGGGCGTTGAGCCCTCGTCGATGCCGAAGACGTCCTCCTCGCTCTTGCCGTCGAGCAGGGCGAGGAACTCCTCCTTCTCGATCGTCTCGCGGCGGACGAGGATCTCGGAGATCTTCTTGAGGTCGGCCTCGTGGTCGGTGAGGATGCCGCGGGCGCGCTGGTGGGCTGCTTCGATGATGCGCCGCACCTCGTTGTCGATCTCGCGGGCGATGTCGTCGGAGTAGTCGGGCTCTGTCGTGAACTCGCGGCCAAGGAAGGGCTGGCCGTGGTCGTGGCCGTAGACCCGGGGGCCGAGCTTCTCGGACATGCCGAAGCGCATGACCATCTGCTTGGCGGTGGCCGTGACCTTCTCGATGTCGTTGGAGGCGCCCGTCGTGATCTCGCTGAAGGTCAGTTCCTCGGCTGCGCGGCCGCCGAGGGTCATGGCCATCGTGTCCTCGAGCTCTGCCCGGGTCGTCAGGAAGCGGTCCTCCTGTGGCATCGAGATCGTGTAGCCGAGGGCCTGGCCGCGGGAGATGACGGAGATCTTGTGAACGGGGTCCGCGTGCTCCAGGAAGTGCCCGACGATGGCGTGGCCCATCTCGTGGTAGGCCGTCACCAGGCGCTCTTTCTCGCTCATGACCCGCGTCTTCTTCTCGGGGCCGGCGATCACGCGCATGATCCCCTCCTCGAGCTCCTCCTGGCCGATCTCGCGCTTGCCCGTACGGGCGGCGAGCAGAGCCGCCTCGTTGATCAGGTTGGACAGGTCGGCGCCGGTGAAGCCGGGGGTCTGGCCGGACAGGGCGTCGATGTCGATGATCTTGGCCAGCGGCTTGCCGCGGGTGTGGACCTCGAGGATCTTGGCCCGGCCCTTGCGGTCGGGGCGGTCGACTGCGATCTGGCGGTCGAAGCGGCCGGGGCGCAGCAGGGCGGGGTCGAGGATGTCGGGCCTGTTGGTGGCCGCGATCATGATGATGTTGTCCTTGGCCTCGAAGCCGTCCATCTCGACCAGCAGCTGGTTCAGCGTCTGCTCGCGCTCGTCGTGACCGCCGCCGAGGCCGGCTCCGCGGTGGCGCCCGACGGCGTCGATCTCGTCCATGAAGATGATGCAGGGGCTGTTCTGCTTGGCCTGCTCGAAGAGGTCGCGCACGCGGGACGCGCCGACGCCGACGAACATCTCCACGAAGTCCGAGCCGGAGATGGAGAAGAAGGGCACGCCCGCCTCGCCGGCCACGGCGCGGGCCAGCAGCGTCTTGCCGGTGCCCGGGGGGCCGTACAGGAGCACGCCCGTCGGGATGCGCGCGCCCAGCGCCTGGAACTTCTTGGGGTTCTCCAGGAATTCCTTGATCTCGTGCAGCTCCTCGACGGCCTCGTCCACGCCGGCCACGTCGCGGAAGGTGATCTTGGGCGAGTCGGCCGACATCCGCTTGGCGCGGGACTTGCCGAACGACATGACTTTCGAGCCGCCGCCCTGGACCTGGTTCATCAGGAAGATCCAGAACCCGAAGAACAGGAGGAAGGGAATGATGTAGACGAGCAGGCTGAGCAGCTCGTTGCTCTTTTCCTGTTCGATGTTGTACTGCCCGATGAGTCCGCTGGCCTTGTCGGCCTTGAGTTCCTTCAGCAGTTCGGGCGCAGCCTGTTCGACGTAGCCGAATTCAGCCGTTTCCTTGTTCTTGTACTTGACTTCGAGGACCTTGCCCTTGGTTTTCAGGTTGACCGATTCGACCTTGCCTTCGGGCAACTCGGAACCGACCAGCGTCTGGTAGCTGTGCGACCGTTTGTTCGTGCTGCTCTGGCTGAGCAGTTTCGTCGCCAGGAAGGCCAGGACGACGACGATCAGGATCGGGAACGCGGCGCTCTTGAAGAAACGGCTCATGATTGGCTTCCGAAGCTCCTGGCGCCGTATGGGATCGTGGCCACCAGTCCCCTAGCGTACCATGGGCCCGCCGGCGCCCCGGCGGTTGCGACGCTGCGACGCTAAGCCTCCAGAGCCGCCACGAAGGGCAGGTTGCGGTGGCGCTCGGCGTAGTCCAGGCCGTAGCCGACGACGAAGCGGTCGGGTATCTCGAAGCCGACGTAGCGGGTCGGCAGGTCGACCTTGCGCCGGTCCGGCTTCATCAGAAGCGCGCAGACCTCCAGGCTGGCCGGATTGCGCGAGCCCAGGTTGCGCAGCAGGTACTGCAGGGTCAGGCCGGAGTCGACGATGTCCTCGACGATCAGCACGTCGCGACCTTCGATGGCCGCGTCGAGGTCCTTGAGGATGCGAACGACGCCGGAGGAGTCGGTCGCCGAGCCGTAGGAGGCGACGGCCATGAAGTCGACCTCGACGGGCACGTCGATGTAGCGCATCAGGTCAGACAGGAAGAAGACGGCGCCCTTGAGAACCCCTATCAACAGCAGCGGGCGCGGCGGGTCGGCTCGATAGTCGTCGCTGATCTGGCGGCCCAGCTCGGCTACCCGCCGCTGCAGGTCATCGGCGCTCACGAGCACCTCTCCCAGCCCTGGCTCGCTGCCGACGCGTGCGGGTGTCGCCACTCTGGGCAGTCTAGATGGCGCCCTCCCGGACAGGCGCGCGGCCTACCTGGGAGGCAGCCGCACCACGCGCAGGACGCCGTCCTCGACGACCGCGCCGGCGCGCCCGCCGACGTGCAGCTCCGCCCTGCCTCCGCGGCGATCCAGCTCCAGCAGCTCCTGGACCCTGTCTCCGGCCTGGGGAACGTAGGTGCCGGCCGCCTGCTCGGCCAGCCTGACGACGACCATGCGGGCCAGCCCGGGGGGCATCTCGCGCAGCCTGGCGAGCGTGACGTGGTCGCGCCCGTCCAGCTCGGCCGCGACCAGACCCTCGAGCAGCTCCGTCTCCTCCCGCAGCAGGGCCGCCGTGCGCAGGACGTTGGCCTCGGCGGCGGGACGGACAGCCCGCAGGGCCGGCAGCAGCTCGTGTCGAACCCGGGAGCGGGCGAAGCGCGGGTCGGCGTTGCTCTCGTCCTGCACGAAGCCCAGGCCGCGGGCGCTGCAGTATGCGGCAGTCTGCTCGCGGGAGACCCCCAGCAGGGGACGGATCAGGCGCCCCTCGGCGGCGACCATTCCCAGCAGGGCCCGGCGCCCAGGCGAGGCCGCCAGCCGGTAGAGGATCGTCTCGACCTGATCGGTGGCCGTGTGGCCCGTCGCGTAGAGGCCGTCCCGCTGGGCCGCCAGCTCCTCGGCCCGCCGGTAGCGCACCTCGCGGGCCCAGGCCTGCAGGTTGCCCTCGGCCTCGCCGCGGGGCTCCGCCCGTGTCACGTCGAGCTCGACGCCCAGCCGGACGCACAGCTCGCTGCAGCAGCGCTCGTCCTCGCCTGCCTGCCGGCGCAGGCCGTAGTTGACATGCATGGCCAGGACCGACTCCGCCCCGAGCAGCGCCACGGCGACGTCGAGCAGGCAGGTCGAGTCCTGCCCGCCCGAGATCATCGCCACGACGGGCCGGTCGCGGGCGAACAGGCCGCTGGAGCGGACGGCGGCCTGCAGCGCCTGGGGATCGAGCGCCGGCTCGGACCCGCCGTCCTGCTGCGGGGTGCTCGCCTCCATCGCCTTCAGCTACCGCGGGAGGAGACGACGAACAGCTCTGTCGGCTCGGGGAAGCCCTTCAGGCGGACCTCGCCGATGCGGTCGAACTGCAGCCCGTCGACGCCGTCGGCGACGTCCACGACAGGCCGGGTCACGAGCACCTCGCCGCCGCCCGCCCTGGCCACGACGCGAGCGGCCTGGTTGACGTCCCGCCCGAAGTAGTCGCCGTCCCTGTAGAGGGCCTGGCCGTAGTGGATGCCGATCCGCGGCGACGGCTCGCCGGCGGCGGTGCCGGCCTGCAGGTCGACGGCCCACTCGGCCAGGGCGGCGGCGTCGTAGCCGACGACCATGACCTCGTCGCCGAGCGTCTTGATCACGCGGGCGTCGCCCGGCAGGGTCTTGCCGACGGCCTCCACGAAGCGCTCGACGGTGCTCACGGCCGCCTCGTCGCCCTGCTCTACGGTCAGGCGTGCGTAGCCGGCCAGGTCGGCGAAGGCGATCGCGACCCGCAGGCGTCCTTCCTCGAGGACCTCGTCGAGGTCGGCCTCCATGTGCCCGATCATGTCCTGCTCGACGAAGTGCGACAGCAGCCGTGCGTGCAGGTAGCTGATGAAGGGCGACGCCAGGGGCAGCATTTCCCTGGCCATCCCCTCCATCTCCTCGGCTATCTCGACGTTGGAGACGCCTGCCCGCATCAGCGGCTTGTGGACGAACAGGTGCATCAGGCGCACCTCCGTGTCTGCGACCTGGGCCATGGCCTGCCCGTAGACGCGCAGGACCTGCATGTAGGCGTCGCGGGGGAAGCCCGCGTCCAGCACGGCGGCGGCGTAGCGGAGCATCTCGAGGTCCTCGTCGCTGAAGCCCTCCGGCGGCGGCGGTCCGATGCCCATGGCCGCGTACATCTGGCGGATCATCTCCTGGGAGAGGCCGCTCTCGCGGGAGGCGCGGCGCAGCGACTGGCGCTCGCCCGCTGGGTTGAGCAGGTTCTCGATCGGCCCGATCGCGAGCTGGCCGTCGTCGCTGGCCCGCTTGATCCGCTCCAGCGAGTGCCCCCTGGCCCGCAGGCGGGCCACGACCCGCACGTAGGCCAGCGCGGAGGGCGTCCAGCGTCCGTCGAAGCCGGGGACCAGGCCCATCGCGACCCAGCGCCGGATCGTGGCCGGGGAGACGCCGACCGCCGCCGCCACCTGGGCGAGCGTCAGCTCCACGGTGTCCCGTGCCTGGTCGTCGTCGGGCTCGGCCAACTCAGATGACCGGCGAGGCGGGCGTTGCCATGACTGTTCAGTCTAAAGTCGCGGCGCGTGTCCGAGGTCGAACCGCTTCATCTGCGTCCCACCGCCCCCCTGGCCGAGCGGGTGCTGCTGCCAGGGGACCCGGGACGAGCGCTGGCCCTGGCGCAGACCGTCCTGTCCGAGCCCCGCATGTTCAACCACCACAGGGGCCTGTGGGGCTATACGGGAACGGCTCCCGACGGCCAGCCCGCGACGATCCAGTCGACGGGGATGGGCGGCCCCTCCGCCGCGATCGTCCTCGCCGAGCTGATCGCGCTGGGCGCGCGCAGGGCGATACGCGTGGGCACCTGCGGCGCCCTGGCGCCGGGGCTGGGGCTGGGCGAGCTGGTCCTGGCCAGGGAGGCGATCTGCGCCGACGGCACCTCGCGCGCCCTCGGCGGCGGCGAGGTCGTGGCCGCCGACGAGACGATCACGGAAGCCCTGGCGGTGGCCAGGCCCGATGCCCACCAGGGCACCGTCGTCTCGGTCGACCTCTTCTACGAGACGGGCCGGCCGGGAGCGGGCCGGTCCGCGATGGCCGTCGAGATGGAGGCCGCGACGCTGTTCGCGCTCGGGCGCAACGAGGGCGTCCCGGTCGGCTGCCTGCTGACCGTCACCGACACCTTCGACGAGCAGGGCGAGCGCAGCCGGATCGGGGAGGAGCGACTGCTGGAGGCGGCGGAGGCGATGGGCCGGGCCGCGCTGACCGCGCTGGCCGTCTGAGCGCAGGGGCGCCGGGCCCTCGGCACTCTCAGCCTTTGCCGGTCCCCTGCCGTCGAGCCGGGGGCTTGCCGGCCGCTTTGGCGGCTTTGGCGGCTTTGGCGGCGCTGGTGGCTTTGGCCGTCCTCGCGGAGGCGGCCTTGCGGGGAGCGGGCGTCCTGGCCGACGGCTTGCCGGCCCCCGTCCCCTGGGTGGCGCTGCGAGCGGCGGCGCGCAGCGAGCGGTCGACCTTGTCGGTCAGCTCGCCGAGCTGGGCCTCGATGGCGGCCAGGCGCCGTTCCACGCCACTGGGGGCCAGGGCACGGTCGAGCCTGTCGACGCCGTCCTCGATCCCCTCGAGCCTGTGCGAAACGGCCCGCAGCCTGCGTGTGAGACGTTCGATGTCGGCGGCGGAGGGGATGTTGAGCGCGCCCATGGCAACCTCCTGCGCCTGGGCGGCCTTCTCGCGGGCGTCGAAGGCGCGGCCGATGGCGCCCGTCAGCAGGGGGTTCTTGAGCAGGTCCTGAAGGGCCTTGCCGAGACGCTCCTCCGTCCCGGACCCGATCCGGTCCCGCAAGCTCTTGGCGACATCGCCGACGTCGGACATCCACGCTCCAGTCTGGACCTGGCGGGCAGATGCGCCCGCCGCTGTTGCCGTTGGCCAGCAAGGATACGGTGACGGCATGTCCCAGGCGCTGTTCGTCTTCCTGCAGATGGAGTTCCCGTGGGTGCTCGGCCCGCCCGACGGGCGCTACCTGCTGCGCGACCCGGACGACGGCGAGCCTGTACGGGTGATCGCCCTGGACACCCTGGCCGCGGGCAGGGTCGACGCTGCCCGCCGTCACGAGACGGGCTCGGCCGGATGGCTCAGCCGCCGGGGTCCCGGCGCCCGACGCGAGCGCCCCGCCGACGCGGAGGCGGCCCCCGTCAGCACGAGCCGGGTGACCGTGATCGACCCCGTGTCGCTGTCGGCCGAGTCCCAGGCTCGAGCCTGGCTTGCGGAACTGGACCGTGAGCGCGAAGTCGCGACGGCCGTGGGCCACGTCAACGAGCTGCTGCACGCCCACCGGATCGCCTCCGCCGACCCCTACGTTCACGAGCTGGCATCGGCCCAGGCCCTCGTCACCCGTGCCGGCTGGGGCGAGGGAGAGCACGTCGCCCACGGCCAGTGGCTGCACGCGGTCGAACTGGCGCCGCTGCCTCGCCGCCGCGGGCGTCGCAGGGACCGCTCGTGGGCCCTGCGGCCGCAGGAGCGCCTGGCGGCCCTGCTGGCGGGGCGCAGCCCGGCCCTGATGTGCGAGGAGCTGGCCCTGCGCGCCAGGGCCGACCTCGACGCCGAGCGGCTCGGCCACGCCGCGATCGGACTGGACCGGGCGCTGACGGCAGCCGTCGTCGAGCTCCGCGGCGAGGGCCGCGAGGACCTGGCGCTGCGGATAGCCGAGCTGGAGAGCCTGCACGAGGGCGTTGCCGAGCAGGCCCGCGTGGCCCTGGCAGTGCAGCAGGAGAGCGCTCCGGACCAGGAGGCTCTGGAGCACGCCCTGGGACGCCTGGAGGCGGCCCTGCGTGCCCGCACGGCAACGGGGGTTTAGCGGCGGCGAGGTGGTCCACGCCCGTGCAGACGACCATCTAGATGATTGATTCCACGGCGTTTGCTTTGGAACGGGCGGGTTTTTGGGCAGCAGGGTCGAAGTCGGCGGTGCTCTGAACACACCGTCGACCAAGGGGGCCTCGATGGACGCCGACCTCGACCTGCTGCTCACTGCCGTTTATGTCACGGCTGACGATCTCCTGCCCGCGAGGCCGGGGAACGCCAAGCGAAGCGTCACAGACGCGGAGGTCGTCACGCTCTGCGTCGCCCAAGCGATCATGGGAATCCCCTCTGACCGGCGGTTCCTGGCTGTCGCTTCCAAGCATTTGCGTCACTTGTTCCCGAGGATCCCCGGGCAGGCCGGCTACTACAAGCGCCGCCGGCGCCTGACGGACACGCTGGAGTGGCTGATGGGCGTGTTCGCGAGCCAGAGCCCCGGAATCGAAGACGATCTGCTGCTCATCGACTCCACGCCGGTGGAGTGCGCCCGAAGCCGCGAGACAGTCAAGCGCTCCCAGCTCGCCGACGCCGCCGACTACGGGTACTGCGCCAGCCACAGCCGGTTCTTCTGGGGCTTCCGGCTGCACGCCTTGTGTTCCCCAGACGGCACACCAAGGGCGATCGCTCTGACCAGCCCCAAGCTCGACGAGCGCGAAGTCGCGCTGAAACTGCTCGCCCGAGCAAAACGGCGAGGCCCGGTGACCGTGATCGGCGATAAGGGCTATACCGGCAAAGATTTCGCGCAAGCGGCGAGCGACCTGCAGGCCACGATCATCCGACCGCGCCGCAAAGACGAGCCCGGCCAAGGGCCACACCTCGCGCCGATCCGCCAAAGAATCGAGAGCATCTTCTGGACCTGCAAGGACATCCTCACCCTCGAGCGCCACGGCGCCAGAACCCTCCCCGGCCTCAGAGAGCGCATCCTGCAACGCCTCCTGACCCTCACCGCCGCGATCACCCTCAACCACCAACTCGGCCGACCAAGCCGCGCACTCGTCAACTACTGCGCCTGACCCCGTGGAATCAACCATCTAGGCTGGTGAGCGACATGGACCCGACCAGCACGGCCATAGGCACCTGGAGCGGTGGGCGCTTCATGCACTTCGGCGAGCCCTTGGCGGACGAGCGCCTGCAGAGCCTGCTCCGCCCCGGTGAGGGGATCGACACGGTCATCACGGCCGACGCCTACGGCGCGGGCGCTGCCGACGAGGCACTCGGTCGGGCCCTGCGGGGAGTCGATCGCGACTCCTACTGCCTCGTCGGCGCCATCGGGCACGACTTCTACGAGGGCACGAGGGCCGGCGCCAAGGGCTTCCCCCGCTTCACCGATCCCGCCCTGCGAGGAGAGTCGGGGTTCGGGGCCTACATCCGGATGGCCACCGAACAGAGCCTGAAGCGGCTGGGCGTCGAGCGCTTCGACCTGCTGCTGCTGCACAACCCCGACCGCACCGGCTACCGCTCGCCGGCGGTCTGGGAGGGCATGCAGGCGGTCCGCGACGGCGGACTGACGAGACTGCTCGGCGTCGCACCGGGCCCCGCCAACGGCTTCACCCTGGACTTGATCGGCTGCCTGGAGGAGAACGCGGCCCTGATCGACTGGGCCATGATCATCCTGGGCCCGATGGAGCCCTGGCCGGGCGAGCTGGCCCTGTCGGCCGCCAAGGCCAACGACGTCAGCCTGATCACCAGGGTCGTGGACTACGGGGGCCTCTTCCACGACGACGTCCTGCCGGGCCACGAGTTCCCCGACTACGACCATCGCCGCTTCCGCCCGGCCGGCTGGGTGGAGGCAGGACGGGACAAGCTGCAGCTGATGCGACCGATCGCCGAGCGCCACGGGCTGTCGATGCTGCAGCTGGCGTGCGCCTGGAACCTGGCCCAGCCTGGCGTCGGCTGCGTCGCGCCGACGCTGATCCAGGAGAGCGGCCCCGGTGCCCGACCGGTCGAGCAGAAGCGGGCCGAGCTGGCGGCCTGCGGGCAGCTTGATGGTGTCCTCTCGGCGTCTGAGATCGAGGAGATCAGGGCGATCGGCGAGAACACGGGCTGCATGACGCTGAAGGGCGGCAGCCTCGAACACGAGGGCGAGCCCGTGGCTGACCGCTGGCAGCTCGACGAGGACCTGGTCGAGGTGGCCGACCGCTGGGGCATCGACCCGCAGCGTGACCTGCTGCCGAGCGGCGCCCATGCCTGACCAGCGGCAAGTCCCCGAGAGCGACCCGACCGCCTTCAAGCAGCGCCAGCGGGCGATCTGGAGCGCAGGCGACTACCACGCCGTCTCGCGACCCATCCAGGCCGTCGCCGACCTGCTCGTCGAACGCGCCGGTGTCGACTCCGACGACGAGGTGCTGGACGTGGCCACGGGGACCGGGAACGTGGCCGTCAGAGCAGCCGCGCGGGGCGCCAGCGTGACGGGCCTGGACCTGACCCCCGAGCTGCTGGAGGTCGCCCGGGCCAGAGCGCAGGAGGAAGACCTCGAGATCTCCTGGCATGCAGGCGACGCCGAGTCCCTGCCCTTCCCGGCGGACAGCTTCGACGCCGTGCTGTCCTGCTTCGGCGTGATCTTCGCCCCCCGTCAAGAGGTGGCGGCCGGCGAGCTGGCACGGGTCGGACGGCCCGGCGGCACCGTGGCGCTTGCGTCCTGGACGCCCGAGGGCCTGAACGGGCGCATGTTCACGACGATCGCCAGGCACATGCCCCCGCCGCCCGCCGGCGCGCGATCGCCGATCGAGTGGGGCAGCGAGGAGCGCGTGCGCTACCTGCTGGCGGACTCCACCTCCGAGCTGTTCTTCCAGCGTTCGACGGTCGAGTTCGCTCACGACTCGCCGGAGAGCTGGGTGGACCACAACGCGGACCTGCTGGGTCCGCTGGTGATGGCCAGGGCCGCCCTGGGCGAGGGCTGGCAGGCGCTCCGCAGTGACCTGATCGAGATGTACGAGTACGCCAACGAGGCGGACGACGGATCCCTGCTGGTCAGCTCGGAGTACCTGCTGACGCTCGGTCGCATCGCCTGAGACGGCGCCGCAGGCCCTCGAGCTCGACCACCACGTCCCCGCTCAGCCGCACGTCGGCGATCGCGTCAAGCGGCGTGGGGCCCTGCGTGAGGATGGCCACGCTTCCGCCGGCCGCGTCGGTCAGCAGCGGCAGCCCGGCGACTGGATGGACTTCCAGTGAGGTGCCTATGCACAGCAGCACCTCGGCCCCTTCGCACAGCGCCCTGGCTCGCAGCAGCGAGCGCTCGTCGAGCATCTCTCCGAACAGGACGACGTCCGGCTTCAGGGCCGCGCCGCAGCCATCGCAACGGGGAACCCCGTCGCCGGCGGCGAGGATCAGCTGACGTACAGTCTCGACGGGCACGGCACCGGGACAGGCCAGGCAGGAGCAGGTGGCGATCGACCCGTGCACCTCGACGACCTCGCGGCTGCCGGCGGTGCGGTGGAGCATGTCGATGTTCTGGGTGACGATCGCGTCCAGCATGCCGAGCTCCTCCAGCTCGGCCAGGACGCGGTGGGCGCCGTTGGGCTCCTTGTCGCCGAGCATCGCGAAGCGCTCTCCGTAGAAGCGCCAGAAGCGCACGGGGTCCCTGTGGAAGGCGTCGATGTGGGCGACCTCCATCGGGTCGACGTTCTCCCACAGCCCCGTCCGAGGCGTGCGGAAGTCGGGGATGCCCGAGGGCACGGAGATGCCCGCGCCGGTGAGGGCCACGACGGAGCCGGCCGAGCCGATCAGCCCGGCCAGCCGCTCCAGCTCGCCCGCACCCGTCGCGTCCCGCGCGTCGGCCGCACCACGATCGGCGCCCGCCACGTCTCAGCTGCCCGTGAAGCGGGGGGCCCGTTTGCCCAGGAAGGCGGAGATGCCCTCCTTGGCGTCTGCGCTGGCGAAGACGGAAGCGAAGCCTGCCTTCTCGGCCTCGACGCCCTCGTCCAGGTCGCCCTTGCCGGAGACGGACTTGATCTGGGCGACGGCCAGGGGCGCCTGGGCGGCCAGCTTGCGGGCCCACATCAGGGCCGTGTCGAGCAGTTCGTGGTCTTCCACGACGCGGTTGACGAGGCCCAGCTCGAAGGCTTCCTCGGCCAGGACGGGGTCGCCGACGAGGTTCATCTCCAAGGCCTTGTTGGTGCCGACCAGGCGGGGCAGCCGCTGGGTCCCGCCAAAGCCGGGGATGATGCCGAGCTTGATCTCGGGCTGACCGAACAGGGCCGAGCGCGCGGCCAGGCGCACGTCGCAGGACATCGCCAGCTCGCAGCCGCCGCCGAAGGCCAGGCCGTTGACGGCGGCGATCGTGACGATGCCGTCCTCGCCGAACTCTTTGAAGAGGGCGTGCGCCTCGGCCAGCAGCTTGCGGCCACCCTCCTCGTCCATCGTCGTGAAGGCCTTGATGTCGGCCCCTGCGCTGTAGAGCATGGGGTTGGAGGAGGCGAAGACGAGCGCGTGCACGCCGGCGGACCTGGCGTGCTCCCAGACCTTCTTGAGGTCTTCCACGACCTGCGGGGAGATGGAGTTCATCTGGCCGTTGGCAAGCCAGGCGATGGCGACGCCGTCCCCGCGGGTCTCGAGCTTGACGACCTCCGCCGGCTGCTCGGCATCGGGCCGGGGGTAGGCGTAGAAGCCCTGGCCGGTGGACTGGCCGAGACGGCCCTGGGCGACGAGGCGGCGCAGGATCGTGGGCGGGGCGAAGCGTTCGCCGAAGCGCTCGACGGCGTTCTCCATGCGCTCGAGGATCTTGTCGAGCCCTTCGACGTCGGCCTTCATGAAGGGCGGCAGCAGCCCCCGGCGGGGATCGAGGCCGGCGCCGGCCATCATCCCGAAGTCGATGTCGCGGTGGGTGGCGACGCCCTCCTCCAGCACCAGGCAGGCCTCCAGGAGGGTCTTCAACGAGAGCAACTCGACGAGCTCCTCCACGTCGGGCTCGTTCTCACCGGAGATGTTGGGGGTGCCGTCGGGGGCGTAGAAGCCGTCGCCGCCCGTCTTGGCGCCCAGTTTGCCGTCGGCGACGAGCTTCTGCATGCCCTTGGGTACGTAGAAGCGTTCCTCGCCGTATGACTCGACGAGGTGCTCGGCGACGTGAAGGACGGTGTCCAGGCCGAGCAGGTTGACGAGGTAGTAGGGGCCGACGGGCACGACGCCTGCCGCGCCGACGCCCTCGTCGATGGCTTTGATGGACAGGCCCTTCTCCTCCTGCTCGCGCCAGATCTCGGCGATGCCGGAGTTGAGGATGCGGTTGACGACGAAGCCGGGGACCTCGACGCAGGTGATGGGCTGCTTGCGGATGGCCTGGGCGAAGGTGACGGCGGCCCCGACGGTCTCGGCGGAGGTCTCCTCGCCCTCGACGATCTCGATCAGGGGCATGATCGAGGCGGGGTAGAAGTAGTGAAATCCGATGACCTTGTCGGGACGCAGTGTGGCTTCGCCGATCTCGGTGATGGACAGGGAGGAGGTGTTGGAGGCGAGGATCGCGTGGCCGGGCGTGGCGGCGTCCAGCTCGGCGAAAACGGCCTGCTTGATGTCCATCCGCTCGGGGACGGCCTCCACGACGAAGTCGACGTCGCCGAAGGAGGCGTAGGAGGTGGTGCCCTCGATGCGCCCGAGGATGGCCGCGATCTGCTCCTCGGCCTGCTCGGCCGTGATCTTGCCCTTCTCGGCCAGTTTGCCGATCTGCCCGCGGGTGACGTTGGAGGCCTCGTCGAGTCCCGCCTGCACGAGCTTCTCGTCGATGTCCTTGAGCACGACGGGGATGCCCGCTGCTGCGATGGTCTGGGCGATCTGACCGCCCATCGTTCCGGCGCCGACGACGGCGGCCTTGAAGACGAACATGCCTTCTCCTCTGCTGGCTGGTGGTGGTTTCTCTCGGCCCTGCGCCGCGGGAGCGCGGCCCGCCGGATCGACGGCTGGTCGAGCCTGCTCGGGGTTCGAGAGACTAGATGATCGGCAGTCCAGCCGTGTGTCGATCGCGCAAGGACGGAGCCTCGACCCGATCGCGGCGCATCTACAGACGAGGCGGCGGGTTGCAAGGAGGGGGTTAGAGGAAACGTTTGACCTGGGTAAGGAGACGGACATGAGAGAGAAAGACGCACACCAAGCAGCCTTCAAGCTCCGCCCGAGGCGGGCATGGGCACCGGCGGCGACGATCCTGCTCGCCCTGGCCATGGCCTCTCCGGCCGGCGCGGCATCGGCCCCGGGCGTGTCGAGCGGCCCCGCCAAGCAGGTCAGCTACAGCTCGGCCACCCTGACGGGCGTGGTCGATCCCAAGGGCACCCAGACCTCCTACTACTTCCAGTACGGCATCACAAAGGCCTACGGCGGCCAGACCGCCATCGCCGACGCCGGCAGCGGCTCGGCCGGCGTGTCCGTGTCCGCTGCCCTGAGCGGTCTGCAGCCCCTGACGGCATACCACTACCGCCTGGTGGCGGTCAGCTCCGCCGGCACCACCTTCGGCTCGGACAGGACCTTCCAGACGACCAAGGTGCCGTTGTCGCTGGCGATCCTGACGACGCCCAACCCGGTGCCCTTCGGCGCCGCCGTGACGATCCAGGGAACCCTGTCGGGCACCGAAGACGCAGGCCGTCAGGTCGTCCTGCAGGCCGATCCCTTCCCGTTCACGGCCGGCTTCCAGGACGTAGGCAACGCGGAGTTGACGAACGCCCAGGGCGGCTTCTCCTTCACGCTGCTCGACGAGGGCGTGACGACCCAGTACCGCGTCGTGACGACGACCAAGGCCCCCGTCATCAGCCCGGTTGCGACCGAGGAGGTCGCGGTCCGCGTCTACAGCCACGTCAAACGCACCCGCCGCAGGGGCTGGGCGCGCATCTACGGCACAGTCACGCCCGCCGAGAACGGCGCCAAGGTCGCGATGCTGCGGGTGGCTGGGCAACACGGCCTGCTGGCGGGCGGCACCGTCCTGGCACCCCTGAACGCGACCAGCTCCAGGTTCAGCCGCGTCGTACGCGTCCACAAGGGCGTCTACAGGGTGCTGGTGCAGGTCGACGGGGCGCAGGTCTCCGCCTACGGACAGCCGCTGCTGATCCGCTGAGCGACCAAGACGTGCGAGGCGGTGGTCCGACGATCCCCACCGCCTCGCTCAACTGAGCCTCGGAAAAGGAAAGGGCGCCAAGCGGCGCCCTTTCCCTGCAAGCTGTGAGGCTCGGCTCTAGACGGCCGCTGCGGCGGGCTCCTCCACACGACGGGGGAGCAGCGTTTCGCGTGCGATGACGAGGCGCTGGATCTGCGAGGTGCCCTCGTAGAGCTGCATGATCTTGGCGTCGCGGAAGAGCTTCTCGACGGGGTACTCCTTGATGAAGCCGTAGCCGCCATACACCTGAACTGCTTCGGTGGCCGTCTTCATGGCCGTGTCCGCCGCGAAGCGCTTGGCGTGGGAGGAGACCAGCGTGTTGCGTTCGCCGTTGTCGAGCATCGTCGCCGACTTCCAGGTCAGCAGGCGGGCCGCCTCGATCTCGGTGGCCATGTCGGCGATGATGAACTGGATCGCCTGGTGCATCGCGATCGGCACCCCGAACTGGACGCGTTCGCGCGAGTAGTCGACTGCGAACTCCATCGCAGCACGGGCGATCCCGGTGGCCATCGCCGCCACGCCCGGACGGGTGCGGTCGAGCGTCATCATCGCCAGCTTGAAGCCGGCGTTTTCCTCGCCCAGCAGGTTCTCCGCGGGGACCTCGACGTCGTTGAAGGAGATCGTCGCCGTGTTGGAGGCCCTCTGCCCGAGCTTGTCCTCCTTCTTGTCCACGACCACACCCCAGTCGCGCTCGACGACGAAGGCGCTGATGCCGCGGTGTCCGGCGTCCTTGTCGGTCTTGGCGTAGACCGTGTAGTAGTCCGCGTAGCCGCCGTTGGTGATGAAGCACTTGGAGCCGTTGATGACGTACTTGTCGCCCTTCTTGACGGCTGTCGTGCGCATGCCCGACACGTCAGAGCCGGCGTCGGGCTCGGTCAGGCAGAAGGAGGCCAGGACGGGGCCTTCGCTGAGCATGCCCAGGTACTTCTTCTTGGTCTCCTCGGAGCCGCCCAGGGCGATCGGGGCCGTCGCCAGGCCGTTGCAGCCCAGGGAGGTCTGGATGCCCGAGCAGCCCCACGACAGCTCCTCCTCGATCAGGCAGCCGTCCAGGTAGCTGGCACCGGGACCGCCGTAGGCCTCCTCGATGTGGCTGTTCATCAGCCCCACGTCCCAGGCCTTCTGGATGATGTCCTGCGGCCAGGTGCCGTCCTTGTCGTACTCCCACGCCACCGGCCGGATCTCTTTGACGGCGAAGTCGTGGGCCATCTCGCGCAGGTTCTTCTGCTCGTCTGTGAGCGTGAAATCGACCATTTGTGGCTCTCCCTAGAAGCTGTTGCCGACGTAGATTGACTGGTCAGTCAACCCCGAGCAGGGAGGGTAGCGGAGCACCGGCCGATAGGCAACAATCGGCGTGGATGGTTGATTCCACGATGCTCGTCGGCTTCGCGTCCCCCATGCCCGCGATCGCGGGGAACGGGCTGACGGTCGTCGTCTTCGGGACCGTCGCCTTCTCGCTGGTCATGTCGGTCGCCTTCCTGCTGACCCGAGGCGGCTCCAGCGGGTCCATGTACGACGAGATCGGCAGCGGCGGCATCTCCCGCGAGGAGGGCGGTGGCGGGACGGGCGGGCATCGCTTCAGCGCCGCCGCCCTGCGCTCCGAGCAGGAGCAGGAGGTCCGTCAGATGCTGCAGGCCCGCAGCGAGCGGCTGGTGCGCCGGGGGGAGCCGCCCCTGGACGTCGACGCCGAGACGGCCAGGCTGCTGGCCGAGGCGGACGCGAGCGCGCCGACCGGTCGCGACAGCGAGCTCGAGGACGAGGTCCGCCAGCTCGTCATAGCCCGCAACGAGCGGCGCCTGCGGGCCGGGCAGGACCCGCTCGACGTCGAGGCCGAGGTCGCCCGCACGATCCGCGAGCTGAGCCCCTGAAAGGCCCGCGGCGGACCGTGAAGAGCCAGTCACCACTTCGCCCCGACAGTCGGGTATAAACGGCTCGATGAAGAACGTCCGTCGCTTCCAGCTGGACGAGCTGACGCTCCGTCCGGGCACCTATTTCAACCCCCAGACGGAGGTCATGGTCGTTGTCGACGACTCCCCGGAGGTCGACCACGAGCTCTTCGAGGCCGTCGAGATGGAGGCCGACGAGTGGGTCCAGATCTCCGAAGAGGCCCCCCTGGACGAGAACCGCCGCGACGAGCTGATCGAGCGCTTCCAGCTCTCCCACCAGCCCGACGGCGGGCTGGGCGACGACGAACCGCTCGACGACGAAGACGAGGATGACGACGAGGACGAGGACGACGAGCTCGACGGCGTCGAAGAGCTCGACTTCGACCGCGACTGAGGCGCCGGCCCCCGGGCCGGTCATAGACATGCTCCACCGGCGCGCAACCCCGGCGGCGCCGGAAGTGTTGACGGTGTGTGGCCCGGACACCCCAACCGGCGACGACTGCAAGGCCCCCTGCAGCCCGCCGGACAGGCGGCCCTAGCATCGAGGACGTGCTCGCCCGGCGTCTGCCGACGCTCCTGCTCGCCCTGCTGGCATGCCTGGCCCTGCCCGGGATAGCCTCCGCCAGGCGACCGGCCTCGGCGGCGGGCACGCTGGGCCCGCTCGGCGTTCCCGTCCGTGCCCGTGTCGCCACGACGCACGGACCGACCGTCTCCGGCGCCCTGTCCTCGCTGCTCAAGACGGGGCAGATAAGCCAGTCCGTCTACAGCAGCGACTACTCCATCTACGTCGCCGCCAAACGCTCCCTGGGCAAGCTCAGCGGCACCCGCCGCGAAGAACTGGGAGCCGTCATGGCCAACGTCCAGGCGATGGCCGCAGCCGGCCAGTTCACGCCCTCCCGCCTGCCCGTCATCTTCCTGACCCTGGAACGCAACCGCTACTGGTGGACGACCAAGCCGCTGCTGGAAGGCGAGGTCCGCGTCAGCTTCCCGCCCAGCGAGCTGGTCTGGGAGCACTACCCCGGTCAGGGCATCGAGATCCAGTGGCTGGCCACCTTCGGTCAGGCCAACGGCTTCTACGGCAACAACGAAGACACCAGCCTCAAGCGCCTCGTGTCGGAAGCGATCCCGCTGGCCACCGCCCGCGCCGGCGGTATCGCCTGGGAGTACATGTTCCGCTTCGACGGCGGGCTGCCGCCGTGGACGAGCGGGCTCTCCCAGGGCACGGGCCTGCAGGTCATGGCCCGCGCCTGGTCGCGCTTCAAGGAACAGGCCGACCTGACGGCCGCCCAGCAGGCCCTCGGCATCTTCCGCACGGCGCCCCCCCAGGGCGTGCGCGTGCCGGCGAGCCCCGGGGCCCTCTACGCGGAGTACACCTACGCCCCCTCCGACCGCATCCTCAACGGCTTCATCCAGGCCGACGTGGGCCTGTACGACTACACCCAGATCACCAAGGACCCGCTCGGGCTGAAGCTGTTCGAAGAAGGAGACGCGGAGGCCCGCGCGATCACCCCCAAGTACGACACGGGCTACTGGTCGCTGTACGACCAGTACGGGGAATCGGACCTCAACTACCACGAACTGCTGGCCGAATTCCTCCAGCACCTGTGCGAACGCACCCGCAAGGGCCCGCCGCTGACGCCCGCTCCCGCGCCGAGCCCACCCGGCACGACCACCACTACGACGCCTGCGCCAACGACGAGCACGGGCACGACCGGGGGCTCCAGCGCCTCGGCCGCTCAGGTCTCCGAGCAGATCCCGGGCGATCAGATCTACTGCACGACAGCCCAGCGCTTCTACGCGGACCTGAAGACGCCGCCGGTCGTCTCCCTGCTCAGCCACAGCTTCCGCCCGGGCTCTCGCGCGGGCGTGCAGATCTCCCTGTCGAAGATCTCCACGGTCAAACTGGTCGTCCGCCAGGGCTCGAAGATCGTCTGGACGAACACGGCGACCGTGGAAGGCGGGAAACCCAAGCTGCTGTGGGTCACCCCCCGCAAGCGCGGCAGCTACTCGATCGGCCTCACCGCCACCGACCTGGCGGGCAACTTCGCCACGGCCGACGGTCCCGTCACGGTCAGCGGGCATTAGCTGCCCAGGCCGCGCCTAGACTAGGCGTCAGTGACGAGGCACCCGACATCCGCCGCCGGGACGGGGACGCGGCGATGACCCGCCTCCTGCGCGCCTGGGCCGCCATGAGCCGCGAGCAGCGGATCGCCGCCGCTGCCGCCCTGGCCCTGCTGGTGACGATGTTCCTGCCCTGGTACAGCCTGCAGAGCCTCAACCGCAAGACGGGGGCGATCTACACGCACGACATCTCGGCCTTCGGCGACGTGTCCTTCGTCGAGGCCGCGATCTTCCTGGTCGCCGTCGGCGTCATGGCGACGCTCTTCTTCCGCGCCGAGGGACGCGACTTCCAGCTGCCCGGCGGCGACGGCACGATCGTCGCGATCGCCGGCGCCTGGGCCACGCTGCTGATCTTCTACAGGGTCTTCTCGCGCCCCTCGGGCGACGGCTACCCCGTCGGCATCCAGTGGGGCTTCTTCCTGGCCTTCGTCGCCGCCGGCAGCCTGGCCTACGCGGGCTGGCGGATGCGCCACGGCGAACGGCCAGAGCCACCGGCCATGCGCAGGCGCTCCCGCGCACCACAGCGGCCTCCCGGAGAGCCGGCCCCGGTCGAGGAGCCCCACGGCGAGGACCCTCTCGCCCGCGCCCAGACGTACGCGCCCGACGAGGCCCGGACCGTCGCGCGACCGGCCGCCGGCCCGGCCACGCCGGTGCCGGCAGTACCTCAGCCCCGGCCCGACCAGGCCCCTGCGGCGGACCCCGCCGAGCAGCGGACGGTGCTCGTGCCGGGCAGCCCGAGCCGTCGCCGCGGTGGACGCGAGCGGCCCCGCTTCCCCCCGGCTCCACCCGGCCAGCTCTCCTTCGAGGAGGAACAGGGACCTCCGGGCGAGTGAGCCTCAGGCCCGGTCCGGCGGGCGCCGGCGCCTATCATTGGCGGCCCATGAGCGCCGCCGTCTCCGAGCCGACCTCCGTTCAAGAGCTGGCTGCGGGACTGCGCGAGGTCGGATACCTGCCGGGGGAGTCCACTGCCCTGGTCTCCTTCCTCGCCACGAGGCTCGGCAAGCCCGTGCTGGTCGAGGGCCCGGCGGGAGTCGGCAAGACGGAGCTCGCCAAGGCACTGGCCGCGCACCTGGGACGCGAGCTCGTGCGCCTGCAGTGCTACGAGGGTCTGGACGAGGCCAAGGCCCTGTACGAGTGGAACTACCGCAAGCAGCTGCTGCGCATCCAGGCCGAGGCGGCGGGGACCGGCTGGGAGGCCGTCCAGGACGACATCTTCGGCGAGGAGTTCCTGCTGGCCAGGCCGCTGATGAGCGCCATCGCATCCGAGCAGCCCGTCGTGCTGCTGATCGACGAGATCGACAAGACCGACCAGGAGTTCGAGGCGATGCTGCTGGAGGTCCTCTCGGACTTCCAGATCTCGATCCCCGAGCTGGGCAGGGTGGAGTCCCGCACCCACCCGGTCGTGCTGCTGACGTCCAACAACTCCCGGGAGCTGACGGAGGCGCTCAAGCGCCGCTGCCTGTACCTGTGGCTGGACTACCCAGAGCTCGAGCACGAGCTGCAGATCGTGCGCCTGCACACGCCGGAGCTGGGAGAGACGGTCGCCCGGCGACTGGTCGAGGTCGTCGGCATGGTCCGCGAGCTGGACCTCAAGAAGCCCCCCTCGATCGCCGAGTCGATCGACTGGGCCCGGGCGCTGCTGTTGCTGGGCGTGCAGGACATCGACGCCGAGGTCTTCCGGGCGACGATGTCGGTGATCGTCAAGCACCGCACCGACATGGACGTCGTCGCCGAGCGGGTCGGCCTGAAGCTGAGCGCCCCCGCGGATGTCGCCTGAGCGGCCCGCTACGGGTGAGCTGGAGGGCGGCATGGCCGCCCGCATCGTCGAGCTGACAGAGGAGCTGCGCCGCGAAGGCCTGGCCATCGGCACCTCGGAGCTGCTGGACGCCTTCGCCGTCCTCGGCGAGGTCGACTGGCGCTCCCAGGAGGACTTTCGCGAGGCCCTGGCAGCGACGATGGCCAAGAGCCAGGAGGACCGTCGCGTCTTCGAGCTCGTCTTCGAGCGCTTCTTCTTCAGGGCCGTGGAGATAGCCGCTGCCCGGGAGGGCGTGCGCGAGGGTTCCGAGACCAACTTCGCCGAGCTCAGCGACGCCGAGCTGGACTCCCTGCGCGAGCAGATCGCGGCCGCCCTGCGCGACGGCGAGGAGGGCGCCATGCGCGACCTGGCCCGCATGGCCATCGCAGCCTTTGCACGCCGCCAGGAGGGCTCGGGGGTGATCGGCGTCGACGTCCAGCGCATCCGCCGGGCGCTGGGCTTGCGCTCCGAGCCCCAGCCGGAGCTCCCGGAGGGGGACCCCCGCCGCGACGGGCTGCCCCGCGAGGCTCTGCGCCGCTTCGAGGCGCTGCTGCGGCGCGAGCTGGAGCGCGGGCAGATCGAGCGGACCGGCAACCTGCCCCCCTCGCGTCCCCTCGGCGAGCTCGACAGGGCGCTGCCGTCGGGGCCGCAGGCGGACCTGGCCGCAGTGCACCGCGTCGTCACCCAGCTGCGCCGTCGCCTGGCCACCCAGGGCATGCAGATGCGCGGCCACCGCAAGCACGCCCAGGTCGACGTGCGCCGCACGATGCGCGCCTCCCTGCAGACGGGCGGCGTCCCCGTCGAGCTGCGCTTTCGCCCCAAGCGCCCCAAACGCCCGGAGATCTACGTGCTCTGCGACGTCTCGACCAGCGTCACCTCGGCCTCGGTCTTCTTCCTGTCGGTCCTGCACGCCCTGCACGACACCTTCCGCAAGATGCGCTCCTTCGTCTTCATCGAGCGCATCTCCGAGGTGACGGACATCTTCGAGCACGAGCGCTCCTTCAAGGCCGTCAGCGAACGCATCTCCAGCGACGCCGGCGTGGCCGACATCTCCGGCTACACCGACTACGGACGGGTCTGGTCGGAGTTCCTGGAGCAGGTCGAGGACGAACTGCACCCGCGCGCCACCGTGATCGTGCTCGGCGACGCCCGCACCAACGGCCGCGACCCCCGCGCCGACGTCTTCGCCCAGATCGCGGCCCGGGCCGGGCGGACCTTCTGGCTGAACCCCGAGCCGCGCCTGTACTGGAACTACGGCGACTCCGTCATCGCCGCCTACGAGGAGTTCTGCACGGCCTTCGAGTGCTGGACGACGGCCCAGCTGGAGGACTTCGTCCGCGCCCTGACACGCCCCGTCAGCGCCGCCGGGCGATAGCATCGCCCCCAGCGACAGGGGTGCTGGCGGGAAGGCCGGCTGAGATGGCGCTCGGGACAGACGTCCCCCGGCGCCGACCCTCAGAACCTGTGGGGTAATGCCCGCGAAGGGAGTGACGTGCCGGCCCAACTGCAGACGCCACCAGTGCCAGCCTCGCAGCGGGACGCCGGCGCCGTGGAGGTAGGAGAGGTGTGGCACTCCTACGCGAGCACCTCCGGTCCCCTTCCGACCCTCGCGGGGCTCTCGGTGACGGCCCGACCGGGCAGCGTGCTGGCACTGGTCGGTCCCAGCGGCTGCGGCAAGACGACCCTGCTGGAGCTGCTGTGCGGGCTGCAGGCGCCGCAGCGGGGGACCGTCTCCTGCCCGCCGGCCGTGCTGATGCCACAGCAGGACCTGCTGCTGCCCTGGCTGGACGCCGGCGAGAACGCCGGGCTGGCCCTGCGCATCGCCGGCATGCGGCGGGCGCAGGCGCGCGCGCGGGCCGACGCGATGTTCGCCGAGCTCGGCATCGAGGGCTTCCAGCGCAGCCGCCCCCACGAGCTCTCGGGCGGCATGCGCCAGCGCGTCGCCTTCCTGCGCACCCTCCTGTCCGGCAAGCCCGTCCTGTGCCTGGACGAGCCCTTCGGGGCGCTGGACGCGATCACGCGAGCGGAGATGCAGGACTGGCTGGCCGGAATGCTGACGCGCGAGCCTCGCACGGTCGTGCTGGTCACCCACGACGTCGAGGAGGCCGTGCTGCTGGCCGATCGTGTGGCAGTGCTCTCGAGGCGCCCAGGGCGCGTCCTGGGCGAGCTGGAGGTGGGCCTGCCCCGGCCACGACGGCGCTCGGACGTCGCGGTGGCCGAGCTGCGGGCCGCCGCGTTGGAGCTGCTGGCGGAGGCTCGCGGGTGAGGCCGAGACGGGCCCTGCCCGCCCTCCTGCTGGTCCTGTTGCTGCTGGGCGCCTGGGAGCTCTACGCCGACTTCTCGGGGGTGCAGCCGGCCATCCTGCCGGCTCCCCATGAAGTCGCGACGGCGCTGTGGAACGGCGGCGCGGTGCTGTGGCGCAACTTCGCGGTGACCGCCGAGGAGGTCGTGCTGGGACTGGCCATCGCCCTCACCGCCGGCTTCGCGCTGGCCGTCGCGATGCACATGGCGCCGCTGCTGCGCCGCGCCGTCTACCCGCTGGCCGTCGGCTCGCAGGCCGTCCCGATCCCCGTCATCGGCGTCCTCCTGGTCTTCTGGTGGGGCTTCGGTCTGCTCCCCAAGCTGATCGTCGTGGCCCTCATCTGCTTCTTCCCCGTCCTCGTCACGACGGCCGACGGGCTGGCCGCGGTGGATCCCGAGCAGCTCAAGCTGATGCGCACCCTGGACGCCTCGCGCTGGCAATCCTTCCGCCTGGCCGAGCTGCCCGCGGCGCTGCCGGCGGCGCTCAGCGGCGCCCGCGTGGCCCTGGCGGTCGGCGTCATCGGCGCCTTCATCGCGGAGGTCGCGACCCCGACCACCGGCGCATATCCGGGCCTGGGACGCCAGATCCTGCTCGACACGGGCTCAACCCTTCAGACCGCGCGAGCCTATGCGGGCACGGCGATCCTGTTCGCCTTCGCGATCGCATGCTTCTACGCCCTGGCGCTGACCGAACGCCGGCTTGCGCCCTACAGAACACGAACCTCGGGAGAGCCCCTGTGAGAACCAGCCGTCTGCCTCGCCGCCCCCACCGTCGCGCGATCGTGCCCATGCTGGCAGCGGTCTGCTGCGCTCTGGCGCTGGGCGCCTGCGGCAGCAAGCAGGACGCCGTCTCGGCGAAGTCGACGAAGCCCTTCACGGTCATGCTCGACTTCTTCCCCAACGCCGACCACGCGCCGCTGTACGAGGCCATCGACCGCGGCTACTTCGGGCAGGTCGGCCTCGACGTCAAACCGGTGGCGCCCGCGGAACCGGCGGAACCGCTCAAGCTGCTGGCCGCGGGCCGCGTGAACCTGGCGATCTCGTATGAGCCGGAGCTGCTGCTGGCCCGCGAACAGGGCCTCAAGCTGGTCTCGATCGGCGCCCTCGTGCAGCGCCCGCTGACCTCGATCATCGCCCTGCCCGGCAGGCACGTCGGCAGCGTCGCGGAGCTGAAGGGCAAGCTGGTCGGCACGGCCGGCATCCCCTATCAGTCCGCCGAGCTGCACACGGCCCTCGAACACGCCGGCGTCAGCCCCGGCTCCGTGCGGGAAGCCAACGTCGGCTTCAACCTCGTGCCGGCCATGCTCTCCGGCCAGGTCGACGCGACCCTCGGCGGCTTCTGGAACTACGAGGCGATCCAGCTGCGCCTGATGCACAAGCACCCCGTCGTGATCCCCGTCGACGAAGCCGGCGTACCCACCTACGACGAGCTGGTCCTGGTCGTGCGCGAGGAAGAGGCCCGCCACGACGGCGAAGACCTGCGCGCCTTCCTGCAGGCCCTCTCGCGCGGCGAGCGAGCCGTCAAGGCCGATCCCGAAGCGGCCGCCGACGCCGTCATGGCAGCCAATCCGTCGCTGGAACGAAAGCTCCAGCTCGAATCGATCAGGCAGACGCTGCCTGCGACCGTGCCCAGCGAAGCCGGCAAGCCCTACGGCTGGCAGAGCCCCTCGGCCTGGGAAGCCTTCGGCACCTGGATGTTCGACCACGGGCTGCTGCACAGCATGCCGATCCGCCCCGGCTACCTCACCCCCTACACGAACGAGTTCCTGCCGGGCCAGGGGATCTGAGCGCGGGCGCCCGGAACCGGGCCTGGCCGGCTCACCCCAGCGGCCACCGCCGGCCGTGCACCTCCAAGGCCTGGGCCACGAGCAGCGGCAGCGCGGCCGTGGCGCGACCGTCCACCCGGTTCTGCCCCTGCTCGCCCTCGCCGGCCAGCACGGGCAGCATCGCGCAGACGCACTCGGCCAGCACGTCGCTGCGGTAGCCCCCCTCCTGCACCAGGCCCAGGGGAACGCCCAGGCTCGCCGCGAGGTCGCGGGTCCGCTGCGCCATCGCGACGAACGTCGAGGTCTCCAGCAGGCAGTGCGCCAGCGGATCGGCGCGGTGGGCGTCGACGCCGCAGGAGACCAGCACCAACTCCGGTTCGTAGACGCGGGCCGCCGGCAGCAGCACCCGGTCGAACAGATCCAGCCAAAGCTCCTCGCCCGTACCGGGCGGGACGGGCAGGTTGATCGTGTATCCCTCCCCCGCGCCGCTGCCCGTGTCGCGCAGCGGGCCTGTACCGGGATAGAGCGGCGACTGGTGCAGGCTCGCGAACAGCACGTCGTCGCGCTCGCGGAAGATCTCGGCCGTGCCGTTGCCGTGATGGACGTCCCAGTCCAGGACGAGCACGCGACCGAGACCGTGCTCGGCGATCGCGAACGCCGCTGCCACGGCGACGTTGTCGAACAGGCAGAAGCCCATGGCCCGGTCGGCCTCGGCGTGGTGCCCGGAGGGGCGTATGCCCGCGAAGGCGACGGAGGCCTCTCCGGCCAGCAGGGCCCGGGTCATCTCGCAGGCTCCGCCGGCGGCGTGCAGGGCCGCCCGGTAGGACGCCTCGCCGACGAACGTGTCCGGGTCTACTTCGCCGCCTCCCGCTTCGCACAGCTCGCGGATCGCGCGGACGTGGCGCGCCGTGTGGACGAGCTCAAGCATCTCCGGGCCGGCTGCCGGCGCCGGCCTGCGCTGCCACCCCAGCCAGTCCCGCTCCGCCAAGGCCGCCTCCAGGACCAGCAGCCGCTCGGGCGTGTCCGGGTGGGCAGGCGAGTGCTCGCCCGGGTCGTGCTCGATGCAGGCCGGATGGCTGAAGTAGAGGGCGCTCGCCATAGCCGTCAATATGGCGCAATGGGCAGCCTGGAGACGATGCGGGCGATGGTGCTGGACGGTCCCGGACGGCCGCTGCGCGAAGCCCGCCTGCCGATCCCCGGGCCGGGGCCGGGCCAGACCCTGATCCGCGTGCTGGCCTGCGGCGTCTGCCGCACCGACCTGCACCTGCTGGACGGCGAGGTGGCGCTGACCGACCCCCCGCGCGTGCTGGGCCACCAGATCGTCGGCGAGGTCGTGGCCGGCGACCCTCCCGGGCAGGGACCCATCGACGGCCTCGTCGGAGTGCCCTGGCTCGGCTGGACCTGCGGTGTCTGCGAGTACTGCACGAGTGGCCGCGAGAACCTCTGCCCCCTGGCCAGGTTCACGGGCAAGGACATCGACGGCGGCATGGCCGAGTACACGCTGGCCGACGCCCGCTACTGCTTCGGGCTGCCCGCCGGCCTGGAGCCGATCCAGGCCGCCCCGCTTCTGTGCGCGGGGCTGATCGGCTACCGGGCGCTGCGCATGTGCGGGGAGGCGCGGACGCTGGGCCTGTACGGGTTCGGCGCGGCCGCCCACATCCTCGCCCAGGTCGCCGTCTGGCAGGGCCGGCGGGTCTTCGCCTTCACACGCGCCGGCGACGAGGCCGCCCAGCGCTTCGCCCTGCGGCTGGGAGCCGTCTGGGCAGGAGCCTCCGAGGACGTGCCGCCGGAGCAGTTGCAGGCCTCGATCCTGTTCGCGCCCGTCGGGGACCTGGTGCCATCCGCGCTGCGGGCAACCGCCCCCGGGGGGACGGTTGTCTGCGGGGGAATACACATGAGCGACATCCCCTCCTTTCCATATGAGCTGCTGTGGCACGAGCGGAGCGTGCGCTCGGTCGCCAACCTCACCCGCCGCGACGGCGTCGAGCTGCTCGAGCTTGCTCCCCAGGTGCCCGTTCGCACCACCGTGACGCGCTACGAGCTGGCCGACGCGGGTCGCGCCCTGGAGGACCTGCGGGCCGGCGCCTTCACCGGCGCAGCGGTGATCGTGCCCTAGTCAGAAACATTGGCTGGGCTACGACATGGCAACATCGGCAGTCTTTTTGCGGGCTCAGACGAGCAATCGGAACGATTTGGCCAAGGTGGCCAAATGTTGGATATGGTCCGCGTTGTAGACAAGGCTCAAGAGGAGCTATGGCGAGCGTCGGCGTTGAGAAGACAAGTTGGATGCGAGGCCCCTCGACCCCGCTTCGGGGGGCTCTGCTCGGCCTGCTCCTGGAGCGCCCGGGCCACGGCGGCGACCTCGCGAACAGGCTTGCGGCCCGCCTCGGCGACACCTGGAGGGTTGACACCAACGACGTCTATCGCCTGCTGGAGCAGCTCGAGAAAACGGGCCTGGCGGAGTCCAGGGACGAGCCCAAGCGGAGCGACAACCGCCGCACGCACCTCGTCTACCACCCGACCCGGGAGACCCCCCACGCGCTGACCGTCTGGATGGAGACGCTGCTGCCCCGCGAGCCCGTGCGCCTGGGCCTGCAGGCGAAGCTGTCGGTGGCGCGCGAGCAGGACGCCTCGCGCCTGCTGGTGGCGCTGCGCTCCTACGAAGAGGAATGCCTGGCGCTGGCGCAGCTCGTCTCCCCCGCCGGGGACGGCCGCGCCAGGTCCTGGGCGGCGCTGTGCCTGGAGTGCTCGCGCGACGCCGTCTACGCTCAGTTGCAGTCGGAACTTGACTGGGCCGCCCGGACGCGCCAGAGGATCAACGAGTTCATGCAGGCAAGCCACTAGCGGAGCCGTTGCGATGGCTCCCCTGATCTCCTTCGAGAGCGTCAGCAAGCGCTTCGCCGACGGCGGTCGCGACCTCGTCGTGCTGGACCGCGTCTCGTTGGCGATCGAGGCGGGGCAGGCGATCGGCGTCTACGGCCAGCGCCGCTCGGGGAAGTCGACCCTGCTGAGGATGGCCGCGGGCCTCGTGCTGGCTGATTCGGGGGTCGTGCGCTTCGACGGGCGTGACGTCTCCACGATGAGCGCCAGCGAGCGCGGCAGGCTGTTGCGGGGGGCCATCGCCCTGATGTCTCCGCAGGACTGGCGCGCCCTGCCGGGGGAGACGGTCGTCGACCACGTCGCGACGTCCCTGGGCAGCGAGGGACTGACGATGCGCCAGGCACGCCGCCGCGCCCTGCAGATCCTCGATCAGGTCGGCATCGGCGCGGCCGGCGCCCAGGAAGCCGCCAGCGACCTGTCGATGACAGACCGTACGCGCGTGATGCTGGCGCGCGCCCTGGCCCGTGAGCCGCGCCTGCTGATCCTCGACGAACCGGCGCTGATGCCGAGCGTGGGCGATCGCGAACGTTTCCTGGAGCTGCTGCGCGAGGCCGTCCGCCAGCGCGGCATGGCCCTGCTGGCGGCGTCGGAGGAAATGTCGGCGCTGCGCGGCGTGGGCGTGATGATGTGCATCGCCGACGGCGAACTGAGCTCCTCGCAGGGACCGGGAACGGTCGTGAACCTGCCCGGGCGCTGGCGGACCGCGGCGGGGCGTTCGGTGGGGTGAGCAGCCTCGAGCTCCAGGACCTGCGGAAGGAGTACTCGACCGCAGGGGAGGTGGTCAGGGCCGTGGACGGCGTGTCGCTGCGCCTGGAGGCAGGCGAATTCGTGGCCCTGTACGGCCCGAGCGGCTCCGGCAAGACGACGCTGCTGTTGATGGCGGCCGGCCTGACCGCCCCAGACGGCGGACGCGTGCTCTTCGACGGGCGCGACATCGGCGAGCTGTCCGAGCGCGACAGCTCCAACTACCGCCTGCGCGACGTCGGCTTCGTCTTCCAGTCCTTCCACCTGATCCCCCACACCTCGGCGCTGGACAACGCCACGATCAAGCTGACGGGAGCCGGATACACCCTGCGCGAGGCGCGCGAGGCGGCGATGCCGTGGATCGAGCGGGTCGGACTGGGCGAGCGGGCAACCCACACACCCGAGCAGCTGTCGATGGGCGAGCGCCAGCGCATCGCGATCGCGCGAGCGCTCGTGAACGAACCCAGCCTGCTGCTGGCGGACGAGCCGACGGGCAACCTCGACTCGGCCCGCAGCAACGAGATCCTCGCATTGATGCGAGAGGTCTGTCACGAACGAGGCATCCCGGGGCTGCTGGTCACCCACGACCCCGAGGCTGCCCGCCACGTCGATCGCATCCAGACGATGCGGGACGGACGCCTGACCGAGGGAGTCCAGCACCAGGCCGCGACGCTGCCGTCGTGAGACGCAGGATCAACCCCCGCATCGCGGGGGTGCGGGTCAGCATGCTGATCCACCTCTACCTGGTGCGTCTGCGTTCGCACGCAGTCCAGGAGCTGTTGGCCGGGAGCGGCATCGCCGTCGGCGTCGCCCTCGTGCTGGGGGTGCTCGTGGCCAACACCAGCCTGACCAGCTCCGCCTCGGTGCTCGTGCACCAAGTCACGGGCTCCGCCCGCCTGCAGCTCTCCGCCCGCTCCCCGGAAGGGTTCGAAGAGACCCTGGGAAGCAGCGTGACGAGACTGCCCGGCGTGCTCGTGGCAGCACCCGTGCTGCGCGAGAACGTCGGCATCGCGGGGCCCCGCGGCCACGCCTGGGTGCAGCTGCTGGGCGTCACGCCGGCGGCGATAAGCCTCGGCGGCCTCGCCGGCGAACGTCAGAGCCTGACGGCGGGCCGGCAGGGCCGCGGTATCGAACTCGGGGTCGGCGGGCTGGGTGGCGGCGGGCCGGCGGGCGGCGGCATCCTGCTTCCCGCGAAGGTCGCTCAGGAGACTGGGGCCACGCAGGGCTCCACGGTCGAGCTGACCGCCCGCGGCTCAGCCGGCCCGCTGCGCGTAAGCTCGATCATCGGCGGGCCTGCCGCCGCCAGCCCGGTCGCTGTCACCTCCCTGAAGGCAGCGCAGCGCCTGACGGGCCTGCCCGGCCGCATCACCCAGGTCTACGTCAAGCCCAGGCCCGGTTCGGACCGGCTCGTCGAACGTGGCCTGCGGCGCGTCGCGGGCAGCCGACTCGACGTCGAGGCGGCCGACCGCGAGCTGACCCTTCTCGAAGAGGCCGCCGAACCCAACGACCAGTCCACCGAGCTGTTCGCCGCGATCAGCGTCATGGTCGGCTTCCTGCTGGCCCTCAACGCGATGCTGCTGACCGTTCCCGAGCGCCGCCGGTTCGTCGCCGACCTGCGGATGCAGGGCTATGACTGGCATCAGGTGCTCGTCCTGCTCGTCTTCCAGGCGGTCGCGCTGGGTCTGGTCGCCTCTCTCGCCGGCGTCGCCCTCGGCGACCTGCTCTCCCACGCCTTCCTGCACCGCGTGCCCGCCTACCTCGTGACGGCCTTCCCGATCGGCAGCGAACAGACGCTCAGCGCCGGCACCGTGGCGCTGGCGGTGGCCTGCGGCGTCGCCGCGACGATGCTGGCGTCGCTCTCGCCGGCGCTCGACCTGCGGCCCAGCCGCCCCACCGACGCCGTCCTGCGAGACCGCGAGGGGGGTAGCGAGACGATCTCCCCCTCCACGACCGCCAAGGTGACCTCGGCCGGCGCCTTCGTGGTGGTCGCGATCACGGGCGTCGTGCTGCTCGTGCCGAGCCTGACGATCGCGGGCGGCGTGGCCCTGGCGCTGGCGACCCTCAGCGCGATCCCGAGCCTCTTCGCTCTGCTCGCCCTCGTCCTGCGCTGGCTCGGCGACCGCGTCCGCTCGAGCGCCCTCATCGTCGTCGTCTCCGAGCTGCGTGCGACGACCACGCGGTCGGTGGCCCTGGCGGGCATAGCGGCCCTGGCCGTCTACGGCAGCGTAGCGATCGGCGGTGCCCGCAACGACCTCCTTCGCGGGCTTGACTCCAATTTCACCGAATATCTCAAGACTGCGGACATCTGGGTCACGACAGGGGGTAACGATCTCACTACGAATGCATTCACTCTTGACAACCTGCAGGGCACGCTGAAGGGGGTCTCGGGCGTGCGTAGCGTGCGCGTATACCAGGGTGGGTTCCTCGACGTCGGCCGGCGACGGATGTGGGTGATAGCCAGACCCGAAGGCGACACGCCGATGCTGCCCGCGAGTCAGTTGATAAGTGGAAACGCTAAAAAGGCAGAAAGCATGATCCGTGAAGGTGGCTGGGCAGCCGTCTCACAGGTCTTCGCCTCCGAACACGACCTGCACGTCGGCAGCCGTTTCACGATTCCGACCCCCACGGGCACAGCCGCGCTGGCTGTCGCCGCCGTCACAACCAACCTCGGCTGGGCGCCGGGAGCGCTGATCCTCAGCGCCCCCGACTATCAGCACTGGTGGGGGACCTCGAACCCCTCGGCCCTGGAGGTCGACCTGGGCCCCGGCGTCGCCCCGGCAGCAGCCCGCCGCAAGATACTCGCGGCCGTGAACAACAGGCCAGGACTGGGAGTTCAGACGTTCGCCGAACGGCGTAGCCAGTACTACGCGGACTCCCGGCAGGGCCTGCAGGCTCTCAGCCAGATCGCGACGCTGCTGCTGATAGCTGCGGCGCTGGCAGTCGCCTCGGCGCTGAGCGCCGCGATCTGGCAGCGGCGGGCGCGACTGGCGTCGTTGAAGATTCAGGGTTACAGTACTGCGCAGCTTTGGCGAGCTTTGTTGCTGGAGTGCACCGTTGTACTCGGTGTGGGCTGCATTGTCGGGGCGATATTCGGTGTCTACGGACACGCGCTGGCCAGCCGTTGGCTGAGACTCGACACCGGATTTCCGGCACCTTTCACCGTGGGATTCGCCGGAGTGTTTCTCACTCTTGGCCTGCTCGCGGCAATAGCACTGGCCGTGATTTCACTTCCCGGCCTGGCTGCCGCTCGGGCTCCGGCGCGCGCGACATTTCAGGAGTGAGCTTCCCTTTTTGTTGACATCGTGCGCAGACTGCGCGCGTGGTCGCCCCTGCCCGACGCAGGCTCGCCGCGGCGAACGTGTTCGCAGCGGCGGCCGTCAGCTACTGGCTGGACGTGTTCCCGTCAGCGAGCGGCCAGCTTCGCCATTGGCGCAGGCAGGCGCGAGCCATACCGGACCCTCGCCTGCGCGAGCTGGCCCTGACCACACTGGCGGGAGAGAGGGGGAACCTGGAGGGAGCGGCCGCCTTCGCCGTACTCGTGCCGCGTGCGCACCGCCGCGAGGTTACGTGCGCCGCCGTCGCGTTCCAGGCCCTCTACGACTACGTCGACACGCTGGCGGAGCAGCCGGTCGCGGATCCCCAGGCCCATGGCCGCGCCGTGCACATGGCGCTGCTGGCCGCCCTCGACCCCCGACGCCCCCACGTCGACTACTACGAGCACGTCCCCGGCGGAGAGGACGGCGGCTACGTCGTGAGCCTGATCGACACCTGCCGGGACGCGCTGGGCCGGCTCCCGTCCTTCGAGGCCGTACGTCCCTCGGCGCTCGCTGCGACCTGCCGGATGGTCGACTACCAGGCTCTCAACCACACCTGCGCCGCGGAGCGGGCGGGCCTGCGCAGATGGGCGGCCGGGCTGACCCCGCCGGACTGCGATCTGCGCTGGTGGGAGGCGGCGGCAGGGGCCGCGTCCTCTCTCGGCGTCTTCGCGCTGATGGCCGCCGCCGGTCGCCCTGGCCTGACGACGGCGCAGGCGCGGGAGCTGGAGGGCGCCTACTTTCCCTGGGTGGGAGCGCTCCACGTGCTTCTGGACAGCCTCGTCGACTGGGCGGATGACCTCGACAGCGGCGATCACAGCCTGGTCGAGCACTACTCCTGCCCCCAAGAGGCCGCCCGCCGGCTGGCGCGGATTGCCGAGCAGGCCCTGGCCGCCACCAGCGGGATCGCCCAGAGCGCCCAGCACGCAGCGATCCTCGCGGCGATGGCGAGCTTCTACCTGGCCCGCCCCTCTGCGCTGGGGCCGTCCGCCCGACCCGCCGCCAGTGGCGTGCTGCGGACGTTCGGGTCGCTGGCCACGCCGGCCGTTGCCGTGCTGAGAGTCAGAGACACGGTGGGCCGTCTTGCGGGCTAATTGGTGCTCTCAACACACCAATTTGCGGCCATCCCGGTACTTGAAACTCAAGTATAGGACTTTCCACTTGTTTGCATTGGCGCCGCAGGGGAATGATCCACGGTGCGTGACGTTCGGTCGTGGCCCGTATACGGGCCTCGTTCAGCGTTCCCGCTTTCGTCTCGCCAGTGAGCGGGCCGGGTGTCGGCGACACCCGGCCTGCATATAGACATTCGGAACGTGTACAGGTGACAACCAGCGGCATCACAATCGAGCTGACCCGGCCCCAGATCGACCGGATCATCAGAGAAGCATCCGACGGAGAGGGCGTGTCGGGGCTGCTCAGGGGCATGGCCCAGAGCGGCGACCTGGCAGCGCGCTATGCCGCCCTGTCCGAGAGCCCCAGGCTGTCGCGGTCGCTGCTGCTGGGCCTGCTGGTGCTGGCCACCTTCCCTGCCGACGGCAGCTCGCTGGCCGTGACGGACGTGGCCGGCAAGCTGGGCATGAGCCCCAGCACGACGCACCGGTACATGACGACGCTGCTGGCCGTGGGCTTGCTGGAGCAGGACCCCCGCACACGTCGCTACAGGCTTCCGGCGGTGGTCTAGATGTGGGTCGTGCAGCAGCGAGGCAGGCGACGCTGCGAGGAGCCGCTGCGCAGGGGCCGTCGCTGCGGAGGCTGCGCCCCCGTGCTTGCCCATGCCGCAAAGCCGATCCTGGAGTCCACGCGGATCCGCTCCGCGTGTCGCCGACGCAACGACTTCACAGGTCGCGGCTTCGGCCTGACGCGCCTGCGCGAAGCGCCCTAGGCCCACCGCACCGGATCTCCCTACTCACAGCCCTGCATGGGCGGCGGCGAGACCGACCCACTCTCCATAGGGGGCGAAGAAGTCGCGCACCTGCTGCTCACCGGCGAAGCCACGGGGGTCTCCCCCGGAGAGGATGCGCCCGACGAGCTTGAGCAGGCCCAGGTCGCCGGCGGGAAGCTGGTCGTGTCGACCCTGACCGCGGAGGGCCAGCATCTCGACCGTCCAGGAGCCGATGCCGGGGATGGCGCGCAGCCGGGCCCAGCTCCTGGCGTGATCGCCGTCGTCCAGGTCGATGCGGCCCCCGGCGACCTCGCGGGCTGCCCGCAGGAGCGTCAGCGCACGCGAGCCGGCCAGGTCGAAGGACTGCAGCATGGCCGGAGAGACGCCGGCCAGCCGCTGCGGGGCCGGCATGTCGACGATCCTGCCCGCGGTCCCGTCCCAACCTGCTCGACGGCGTCCCAGGGCGGCGACGATGCGCCGCTCGATGGCTGCTGCCCGCTCGTATTCGATCAGCTGCTCGCAGATCGCGAAGACGAGCGCCTCGAAGGGATCGGGACGGCGGCCGACGCGCAGCCAGGGCCGCTCCCGCAGCGACCGGCCGATCAGCGGGTCGGTCGCGAAGCGGCGGTGGAACTCGCTCAGATCGTCGTCGACGCCGAGGGCGAAGCGCATGCGGGCGATGCCGTGCTCGGCGGCTGCGCGACCGGCGGCCCGGGCACCCAGCAGGACGCTGTCGCGGGCCGTCTGGGCGACCCGCACCAGCACCGGCTGCTCGCCGTCGTGGAGAAGACGTTCGAGCACGCCGCCGCGGCGGCGCATGAGGCCGTCCATGCCGTTGCGCCTGGGCAGCCGGAAAGGGCCGGCGGGGCGCACCTCCACGCGAACCTCGACTGCCGCGCTCACGGCCGGCGGTCAGTGCTCGTGGCCCGGGCTGCCCAGCAGGTGAACGTCCAGCAGCAGGGTGCGACTCCCGACTACCTGCAGTATCTCGGCGCCTGTGCCCTGGGATGCGCGCCCTCCCCGCAGCGACCGCGCTCGACGTGGCTTGGCCAACGTCCCGGCGCTGCGATGGCGGCTGACGAGGCCGACGACGGCGGCGCCGGCGACGAACCCCCCGGCGGCCGCGACGGCAGCCTGCACGGCGGGGCGGGCACGCTGCTGCTGGACGAGCTCCGCCCGTACGGGCTCTGCGATCGCGACCTCTTCGGCCGGTACGGGCAGCACGTCGGAGTCCTGCGCCTGGCTCACAGCAGGGAGTCTAGAGGGCGCCCCAGACCGCTGTTACAGCAGACGCTCGTAGACCCGGTAGCGCTTGACGATGCGCCCTCCCATCGCCTCCATGCCCCTGTTCATGGCCGTGTTGGTCTCGAGGATCCAGCCCATCTCGCCGCCTTTCTGGCGACGCACGGCGGCGGCGTTGAAGTGTTCGACGTACAGCTTGGCCGCGACGCCCGTGTGCTGGTACTCGGGCTTGACGCCCAACCAGCCAACACGCACGCGGTCGATGAAGCGGCCTTTGTTCAGGAAGTACCACCAGCCGAAGGGCAGCAGGCGCCCGCCCATTCTTTCGAGTACCTGGTTGGGGTCGGGGATCGTCATGGCCGTGCCCACGACCTCGCCCGTGTCTTCTTTCTCGGCGATGAAGAACCAGTGTTTGTCGAAGACGAGCTGCAGCTCCTGGGCGAGGGAGTCGAGGTCCTTCTTGGAGTAAGGCACGAAGTCCCAGTTTTTCGACCAGGCGGCGTTGTAGATCTCCGCGAAGGAGTCGAGGTCTTTGCGCAGCTGGCGGCGACGCATCGGACGCACGCGGATGCCGTGCTCGCTCTGGACCTTCTCGGCCAGATCGAAGATGACGGGCATGACCTTGGCCCGGTCTGAGACCTCCAGGTTCCACATCAGCAGGTCCATCGCCTTGGCCATCCCGGCCTCCTCGAGACGCTGCTGGTAGTAGGGCGGGTTCCAGGGCTGGGCGATCATCGGACGCACGTCGAAGCCCTCGATCAGCACGCCGCTTTCGTCGTTCATGGTGAAGCTGGCGGGGCCGACCATGCGCTCCTGCCCGCGCGCCCGCAGCCACTCCTGCGCGGCCGACAGCAGCGCCGCCAGCGCCTCGGGGTCGTCCTCGAACTCCAAGAACCCGAACCATCCCCACTTCTCGCCGCGGTGCTCGTTGAAGGCGTCGTTGACGTGGGCGCTGATGCGACCGACGACGCGTCCGTCGCGGCGCGCCAGGAAGTACTCAGCCTGGCCGTGGCTGAAGAAGGCGTTCATGCGCCTGCTCAGGAACATGCGCCGCTCCAGCTTCAGCGGGGTCACCCAGGGCGAGTTAGCATGCAGCCGGAAGGGCAGATCGACGAAGGCCTTCAGGTCGCGCCCGCCGGATACAGCTGTCACCTCAACGCTCACGCGGGAGGCACCCTACATGCCAACCTCCATCGACGTATTCGCCAAGGTCAGAGGTCACGACCGGGAAGCGATCCTCAACGCGGCCCGCGAGGCGGACGTGCTGCCCTACTTCCACGTGCTGACCTCACCGGCGATGCCGGTCGTGGAGATGGAGGGTGCCCGGCGGATCATGCTGGGCTCCAACAACTACCTGGGCCTGACGGGCGACGAGCGGGTCATGCAGGGAGCGGAGGACGCCCTGCACCGCTACGGGACGGGCCTGACGGGCTCGCGCCTGCTCAACGGCACGATCCCGCTGCACCTGGAACTGGAGCAGGAGATCGCCGAGTGGATGGGCACGGAGGCGGCGATCGTCTTCACGACAGGCCACCAGGCCAACGTGGGCACGCTGGGCACGCTGCTGGGCCCCGGCGACACGGTCGTCGTGGACTCGGCCGACCACGCCTCGATCCTCGACGGCTGCCTGCTGTCCCGTGCCAAGCTGAGGCCATTCCGTCACAACCGCCTGGAGAAGCTGGAGAAGATGCTCGAGCGCTCCGAGGGCGACGGCGGCGGCGTCCTGGTCGTCGTGGACGGCGTCTTCTCGATGGAGGGCGACGTCGCCCCGCTGCAGGAGATCGCCGAGCTGTGCTCCCGCCACGGGGCGCGGCTGATGGTCGACGAGGCACACGGCGCCGGCGTCCTGGGCGCCCGCGGGGCGGGCGTCAGCGAACTGCTGGGGGTGACTGATGAGGTCGACCTGCGCATGGGCACCTTCTCGAAGTCGCTGGCGTCCTGCGGCGGCTTCATCGCGGGTCCCTCCGAGGTGATCGAGTACCTGCGCATCGCCTCCCGCGCGTTCCTGTTCACGGCCTCGGCCGTGCCGGCGGCGGTGGGCGCTGCCCTGGCTGCCCTGCGGGTGCTGAACTCACCCGACGGGCCACCGCTGCTGGAACGGGTCCTGTCCAACGCCGAGCGCCTGCGCGACGGCCTCGAAGGGCTCGGCTTCGCAGTCGTGAAGCCCCAGTCCCTGCCCTCCGAGGCAGGCGTCCAGGAGCACGCACCGGGCGTGCGGCGGGCAGCCGACGGCACGCTGTCGATCGTGACGCCGATCGTGCCCGTGCTGGTCGGCGACGACTGGAAGGCGGCGACCCTGTGGAAGGCCCTCTACGACGCCGGCGTGTTCGTCAACACGGCCCTGCACCCGGCCGTGCCGCCGGGCGGGGCGATGCTGCGGACGAGCGTCATGGCGACCCACGACGAGGCCACGATCGACGAGGCCCTGGCGGTGTTCGCGGCCGTCAAGGCTGCCTTCGAGTCCGAGCACGGACAGCTGCCGGGCCCGGGCGAGCACTGATTCGCCCCCCACCCCGCCCGCCCGCCACTTGTCCAAATCTTCACAAGTTCGCTCGAATGCGAAAAAGCCCGCTTCTAGCGTATGTTCCGCAGCCTCTCCTGTTGACCGGGGCGGGGCTCCTGTCATAGCTTCCAGATGCGCTCTGCATGATCGTTTGGGGCTCGCCCCGACGTCCAGAAGAAGGCAGTGAGGAGGGTGGTCCACCGGGACAGCCGCACCCGGTTGCGATCGACCCTGGACGGTCGTAGAGAGCGCTCCTGCAACGTCAAAAATCGAGAAGCATGTCGTGCCGCTCTCCCTCGCGGCGCGACGGGGAGATGCCCAATGAACGCGACAGCGACGGTTGTCCCTGCCGGCCCTCAGTACATGCGCGCGCTTGAACGCGCCAACCAGGTTCGCCTGGCCCGAGCCGATCTCAAGCGCCGCGTGGCGCTCGACGAGGTCAGCGTTGCGGCGGTGATCATGGACTGTCCCTGGGAGGCCGAGAGCATGGCCGTCGGGGACCTGCTGATGAGCCAGCGCCGCTGGGGGCAGACCCGCTGCCGCAAGTTCCTGGCTCAGATCCCGATGTCCGAGAAGAAGACGGTCGGCTCGATGACAGAGCGCCAGCGCCGCACGCTGGCGGACCTGCTGAGCCTGCCCGCCGGGCGCACCTGGGAGCAGCAGGAGCGCGGGCTGTCCTACATAAGGGACACCCTGACGACAGCGTGAGCTCCCACCAGCCGGCGAGCATCCCGATCAGGCCGAGGCGGGGTCTGACCTCCCAGACCCCGCACCCGCCCTCGCCGAGATCGCGGACGGGCAGGCGCCAGTTCTTGTAGCGACCCGGTTCCAGGCGCATCCGCTCCAGCAGCTCGCGGGCACGACGCTCGTGCTCGCTGCGGCGCTCGGACAGCGCCCGCAGCTCGGCCAGGCGGCCGGCCAGGCGATCGCGGGCGAGCTCCAGCTCGCCGAGGTCCAGCAGCCGCGGTCCCGCAGTCGAGGACTCGCCTGTGTCCGCCGGCAATGCCAGGAACGGGAAGCGCTCGCCCATCAACATCGAGATCTGGCCCTCCAGGCGCGCGATCTGGCCGCGCAGCGTGGCCCGGGCGGCTCGCTGCGCCTGCGCCGTGACCGGCTGCGAGCCGGGCAGAGGGCCGCCGCGCTCTTCGCGCTGCTGCCGGCGATCGACTGCTGCCTGGCCAGGCTCCACCTGATCCCTCTCCTCTGGTGCCTACGCCGGCAAGTCTACCAGTGCGAACGGGACCGATTTCAGCCTGCCG
Source organism: uncultured Solirubrobacteraceae bacterium (assembly GCA_963697795.1). Classification (GTDB taxonomy): domain Bacteria; phylum Actinomycetota; class Thermoleophilia; order Solirubrobacterales; family Solirubrobacteraceae; genus Palsa-744. The sequence goes on from OY969097.1 coordinate 1,053,831, forward strand.
GGGGCACGAGCGAGAGTCGCGCGGACCACAGGGCCTCCTCGACGAACAGGCTCGGCACGCCGGGAACGCGAAGGGCGAAGAGGGTCAGCTCCGTCGTTGCCCGGCCGGGCGCGTACGGGCCGACGGGGTCGCCGAACAGCTCGCCCAGCGGCGCCCGCGAGTCCGCGACGACGAGGCCGCCGGCGGGGAGCAAGCGCGCGCCGGCGCCCTCGCCGAGCGTCTCGCCCTCCCTGCTCAGCCGCACGCCGAGCCGGCCGTCGTGGCGGGTCGCGTCGAGGGCCCAGACGGCCACGCCGGTGTCCAGCAGGGCGATCAGCAGGGCGTCGGAGAGCGCGTCGAGGCTGGCGAAGCCGCCCTGCATCAGGCGCTCCTGCACGACTGCCTCGAGCGGCGTCGGCTGCACGTCCGGGTCGAGCCCGATCTGCCTGAAGAAGGCCCGATGGGCCGCCGCAATCGGCTCGCTGCGCAGGGCGATGGCATGCCCGCCGCGGATCCTGCTGGACAGTTCACGGAGCCTCTCGCGGGCATGGACCGGAGCAGCTTCACGAGCGCTGCGACCCGGGCCAAGGGCGACGGCGGTGTGCGTCAGGGCCAGGCCCGGCAGCTCGGCCGCGACCTCCGGGGCGAGCCGGCCCGGCAGCAGCTCGGGGCCGGCCGGGGATCCGTTCACGTCCCCGCTCGTTCGGAGGCGAGCAGCTGCTCCACCCGCCCGCGCAGCTCGGAGGCCGTGGGCGTGCCCAGCAGGGCCTTGCTCTGCACGATCCCGCCACGACGGGCAAAGGTGACCTGGGGGCAGGTGGCGAGCTTGTAGAGGGCCGCCAGGTCGCCTTCCTCGTCGTAGCCGACGGGGAAGCTCAGTCGCTGCCTGTCGACCAGCTTGCGCACTTCGCCGTGTTCGTTCTTGACGGCGACCGCCGCGAAGCGAACCTGCGGGAAGGCGCCGAGCAGCCCCTGCATCTCCTTCAGGACGCCCGTGCAGGAGCTGCCGTCGACGAACAGGGCCAGCACGACGGGACCCTGTTCGTAGAGCCGGCAGACGTTCAGGACGCCGCTGCGGCGCAGGCGGCAGGCGGGCACGTCACCGGCGGGTCCCTCGTGCGGCCTGGTGGCGACGTCGGCGGCTCCTTGCAGATTGCTCGTGGCCAGGGGCACGGCGAAGGGAGGCAGCTTCGTGCCCGGCGCCAGTCCGGCCAGCCCATTCGGCTTGGTGACGAGGGTGTTGACGGTTATGAGGATGAGGATCAGGATCGCGAGCAGCCACACGTAGCGGCCGTACCGGGGTCCCTGCACGGCCGGGCGCCGCGGGCGTGGCGTTGACGGCGGGCGCGGGGGGCCCGCGGCGGGCTGCTCAGGCGCTGCCATGATCGGAGCGGGCCCGCCAGCCGATGCGCCGGCGCGGGCGGGCTCGGGCGCGGCGGAGCGCCGGGAGCGGCCTGTCGGCCATCAGCACGGCCGCGGGCAGGGCCACGAGCACGCCCAGCAGCGACACGGTCAGGTCGATCAGCGTGACGATGCCGAAGTCCCGCAGCATGCGGATGTCCGAGACGATCAGCACGCCGAAGCCGGCGATGGCGGTGACCCCGGAGGCAGCGACGGCCGCGCCGGTGCGGGCGTAGGCCCGTCGCAGGGCCTCGACGGTGTCGTGGCCGGCCGCCAGCTCCTGGCGGTGGCGCTCGGAGAGCAGCACGCTGAACTCGGTCGAGATGGCGATGACCAGGGCGCCGAGGGTGACCGACATCGGGTTCAGCGGTATGCGCACGGCGAACAGCACGAGCGCCGACCAGCCTGTGGCGAGGACGATCGGCACGAGCGGCACGAGGGCGCGGCGGCGGTCGCCGCGGAAGGCGATCAGCAGGATCAGGGCGACGGCGGCCAGGCCGGCCAGCAGCGTCTCCACGCGCCGCCAGGGGCTTGCCACCTGCGAGCCTGACTGGGCGGCGAGCACCGGCAGCCCGACCAGCTGGGCCTGGATGCCGGCCGGCGGGTGCAGCTGCGAGCGCATCGCTTCGATCAGCTTCTGCTGCTCGTCGAGGCTCATCAGGCGGATGCCGAAGGACAGCGTGGCGACGCGGCGGTCGGGCGTGATGACGTCCTGGGAGAAGTAGGTCGGGATCGTCGCGAGCAGGCCGTCGACGGCCCTCGCGGACAGCCTGGCCGGCTTGGCGCCCGAGCCGGGCTGCTGCTCGAAGAGGTCGGGCAGCGAGAAGGCCGGGCACAGCCTGGCCCTGCCGCAGCCGCGACTGGAGCTGTAGCCGAAGCGCCCCAGCATGCGCGACTCGTAGCCGGTCATCCATTCGATCGCGGCCGGCGTCGCGAGGTCCCTGCCACTCAGCAGGACGGCCACTTCGCCGCCGACGCCGGTCGTGTTCTCGAGCGTGTTCAGCGCCTGCAGCGAGCCGAGGCTCTGAGGCACGAGCTTGGTGATGTCGGTCTGCACGTGCGTCTGGGTGTCGAGACCCCACCCGAGCGCGGCCAGGGCGAGGCCGACTGCGAGCACCCGTCCCGGGTGGCGCACGGCCGTGCCCAGGGCGAAGGACCGCACGGCGGCGGTGACGCGGTTCTCGCGCAGGAGCTCCCCGGCCCCGCGCCAGGACTCCGCGATGCGACCCCGGCGGGGCAGACGCTGCAGCGGAGCGACAGACATGACGGCAGCGCCCGCGCTCAGCGCGCAGAGCAGAGCCAGGACGACGCCGACGACGAGCAGGACGCCGAAGCCGCGCACCATCGGCACGGGCGAGAGCAGCAGCACGAGCATGGCGGCGGCGCTGGCGGCGGCGGCCGTGGCGATCGTCGGGCCGCCCAGCCGAGCCGCCCGCTCGATCGCCCCCTGGCGCCTGGCCGGCGCGAGCGCGGCTTGGCCCGGGTCGTCCGCGGCGAGCAGATCGGGTCCCGCCTCCTGCTCGGCCTCGGCCACCCGCGACTGGAACTGGATGGCGTAGTCGACGGCCAGCCCGACGAGCACTGGCAGCACGGCGATCGAGGCGACGGTCAGGGAGGCACCGACGGCGGACAGCGCTCCGAAGGTGAGCGCGGAGGCGAGCAGGGCCAGTACCAGCGGGAGCAGCCGCGGCCGGCCGAGGAAGACGAGCCCCAGCGCGCCGGCCATCACGATCAGCACGGCAATCAGCAGCAGCTCGATCGAGCTGGAGATCGATTTGGTCAGATCCGAGACGATCACGGGCTCGCCCGTGACGAGGTAGCCGCTGCCGTGTTCCAGGTGCCACTGGGGCATCTGCACGGCTTCGCGGACCAGCGCGATCGTGCGGTTGCGGTCCTGCTGGGAGAGCCCGGGACGCATGCGCACGGAGATCAGCGACATGTTCGGGCTGGGGAACAGGTAGGCGAAGCGCTGCTTGGGTGTGCCGGCCGGCTTGGAGGAGTCGAAGACGACGTCTGAGATGAATTCCTTGTCGGAGAGCGTCGGGACGGAGGTGATGCCGTACTCCAGGGCCAGGGAGAAGACCCGCGACTGGTAGCCGGCTTCCGTGACTTCCCGCGCCTGCCTGCCGAGCGTGGCCGCTTCGGCGGCGCTCTTGCCGCCCGCACGGGCAGCCCGGCCGACGGCCCGCTGGGCGCGCAACCCTTCCGCCTTGGCCTGGGCCCGCAGGGTCGAGAGCTCTTTTTCGATCTGGCCGACGGCCTCGTTGAGGAAGGTGCCGGGGCCGAAGACGACCTTGACGCTGCGCAGGCGTCCGAGCTTCGCGCAGGGACCGTTCTGACCTCCCTCCAGCGGCAGCGCCTGCGCGGGCACCTTGCCGGACAGGCATCCCTCCAGTCCCACCAGCCGCTCCAGGTCGTCGCTGAGCAGCACCTGCTGGAGGTTGCCCTGCACGATCACCTCGACCGGCTCTTCGCCGAAGCTGGCGTAGAAGCGCTGGGTCGCCCTGTAGGTGGGGCTGGAGGAGGAGACGAAGCTGCTGGTGGCCGCGGTGGGCTGCAAGCGCAGGGCCAGTGCCGCACCGCCCAGCGCCAGCAGCACCGCCAGCGCCAGTACGGCGCGGGGGCGCTTCGCGCAGGCTCCCGCCAGCCTTGCCAGCGGACCGGCGAGACTCATCGGAGGAGCACCGCTTCCCGTCGCACGCTCAGCGAGGCCGACCGCCCGCTGCTACTCCATGCCCAGCGGGCCGGCCGATTCGCCTGCCAGGAACTGGCGCACGAACGGGTTTTCGGAGGCGAACAGCTGCTCGGCGGGGCCGGACTCGACGATCTTCCCCTTCCACAGCACGGAGATGTGCTCGGCGACGCGGCGGGCGCTCATGATGTCGTGGGTGATGACGACGTAGCAGCCGCCGTTCTCGGCGTGGACTTCCTTGATCAGCTCGCACAGCAGGGCCGTGCGGACGGGGTCGAGACCCGAGTCGGGCTCGTCGAACAGGACGATGTCGGGTTCCAGCACGAGCGCCCTGGCGAAGCCGGCGCGCTTGCGCATGCCGCCGGAGAGCTCGTTGGGCATCTTCTCGTTGGCGTTGCCCAGGCCGACCTCCTTGAGGCGGCGGTTGACGATCTCGGCGATCTCGTCCTCGCCCTTCTCGGTGTGCTGGCGCAGCGGGAAGGCGACGTTGTCGTAGAGGTTCAGCGACCCGAACAGAGCCCCGTCCTGGAAGAGCACGCCGAACTTCTTGCGCAGCTCGAACAGCTCCGCGTCGGGCAGGCTGGGGATCGAGTGGCCGTGGACGATGACGTCGCCCTGGTCGGGGTAGAGCAGGCCGACGATGTGCTTGATGCAGACGGACTTGCCCGTTCCGGAGGGGCCCAGGATCATCGAGATCCTGTTCTCCGGCAGGGCCATGTTCAGCCCGCGCAGGACCTGGTTGCGCCCGAACGCCTTGTGCACCTCGACGAACTCGATCGCCGGCTCCTCGGTCGGGTCGACTTCGCCCGTGTGGTACTCGAACTCCTCGCCCTGCCGGCTGGCGTCGGCCATTCTCAACCTCCGATCGGGGCTCGCGGGTTGGCGCCCCAGAAGATCTGCGTCCCGAGCATCCCGATGATGTGCACGAGGACCAGGTTCAGCACCATCGACTTGGCCGTCGCCCTCCCCACCCCGACGGGCCCGCCGCTGGCGTTGTACCCGTAGTAGCAGGCTACGAGCACGATCGCCGTGGCCATGAACATGGCCTTGATCAGGCTGTAGAGGAAGTCCGGTGGATTCTGGAACTGCCAGAAGATCAGGAAGTAGCCGCCCGAGGAGACGTAGCCGATCTGATCGACGACGGCTATGTAGGAGGCCAGATAGGCCGCTCCTATCCCCGCCATGTACATGAAGGGCAGCACCAGCCAGGAGGCCAACAGGCGCGTCGCGCACAGGAAGGTCATGGAGTTGATCCCCATCACCTCCAGCGCGTCGATCTCGTCGGAGATGCGCATGGCCCCGAGCTCGGCCACGATGCCCGTGCCGACCTTGGCCGACATCATGTAGCCGAAGGCGTAGGGGGTGACCTCGCGCAGGTCGCACCAGGCCGTGAAGACGCCCGAGTAGGCGGGCGCGCCCTGGGCGGCCGTGAAGTAGGCGCCCTCGATCCCGCACTGCAGGCCGAGGATGAACATCAGCGTCCAGATGATCGTCGTCGAGCCGACGATCAGGATCCCGCACTGGCGCAGTGACTCGCCGAAGAAGCGGAACACCCGCAGCCCGTAGACGTCGCGCACGATCTGGCCGGTGAAGCGACCGATCTCGCCGGTCGCCTCCAGCCATTCGCGCGGCATCGCCAGGAGTTCGTTCACTTGATCACCAGGATCTGCGGATGGGTCGCGAGCAGCGTCTGCGTGAAGACGTAGTCGAAGGAGAAGATGGTCGTGAAGGCGAGCACGACGGCCTCGTTGACGGCCCGCCCGACGCCCTCGGCGCCACCGGAGGCGGCCATGCCCTTGTAACAGCAGACGATCGCGATGATGGCGCCGTAGATGGTCGTCTTCAGGACGGAGCCCCACAGGTCGGTCGTGGAGGCGTTGGCGAAGAGGGTCGCCCAGAAGGGGCCCAGGGGCTGGCCGTTGACGACCTCGGCCAGGATGCCGCCGAAGATGCCGAACAGCAGGGCGTAGATGTCGAACAGGCCCGTCACGAGCATCAGCGCCAGGAAGCGGGGCACGACGAGGTTCTTGACGGGGTCCACGCCGAGCACCTGCAGGGCGTCGAGCTCCTCGCGCACCTTGCGCGCGCCGAGGTCGGCCGTGATCGCCGTGCCGGCGACGCCCGCGACGACGATCGCGGTCACGCTCGGGCCGATCTCGCGGATGGCGCCGAGCACGAAGAAGCCGCCGAGGCGGTCCAGGGCTCCGAAGATCGTCAGGAAGTTGGCTGCCTGCAGGCCGGGTGCCGCGTAGTCGATGCAGACCGTGGAGATCAGCAGCGGGAACCAGCACAGGCGCAGGGCGAACAGGAACTGCGAGACGAACTCGCCGCCGTAGGGGTAGGGCGGACGCAGGGCGGACCAGATGGTCTTCCCCGTCAGGATCATCATGTCCCCGAATTCCTCGAGGATGTGCCTGGCGGGGACGAAGGCCCGCTCGGCGACGCTGCGAACCATTGCTGCTGGCCCTTCCTCTCCTCGCAAACGGCGGTTCGCTAACTCTACGCGATGGCATGGCCGACTGCCTCCGCAGCCGTCCGTCTGCAAGCCGACGGGGGTGGGTGGGCCGCCAATCATGCCCTGCTCGCCAGGTGCGCTGGTATGGTGGCGCGATCGTGAGGAGGAGACGGAGAGTCCTCTTGGCGCCGCCGCACAGCGCGCCGGCGAAGCTGCGTGCGGCCCTGCCGGCGACGGCTGTCGTGGCGCTGGCTCTGGCAGGCTGCGGCGGGGGCACCCGCCAGGACGCCGGCGAACGCTCGGCCTCCTACCGCGTCGACGTCGTCAAGGCCAGCTTCCCCGCCCGGCAGTCGATCGCCCGTCCCGAGCAGATGGAGCTGGAGGTCAAGAACGAAGGCTCCAAGCGCATCCCCAGCCTCGCCATCACGGTCGACTCCTTCCAGTACCGCTCGAGCTATCCGGGCTTGGCCGACCCGCGCCGTCCGATCTGGGCGATCGAAGAGGGTCCGGGGCCCGGCGCGAATCCGCCCGTCAACACGCAGGAAGTCAGCAAGCCGGGCGGCGGGCAGACGGCCTACGTGAACACCTGGTCGCTGGGCTCGCTGGCGCCCGGCGCCACCCACGCCTACGTGTGGAAGGTCGTTCCGGTCGTGTCCGGCGAACACGTCGTGCACTACTCCGTGGCGGCAGGGCTGGCCGGCAAGGCCGGCGCGGTGTCGTCCTCGGGCGGGAAGGTGCAGGGCAGCTTCACGATCCAGATCGCCGGCGAACCCCCCGCGACGCACGTCGACCCTGCCACGGGCAAGGTAGTGCCAGGCGCCTACCCGTAGGGCCGGCGGAGCGTCTCCTGCTTTGGCCGCCTGTCCAACCGGGCGGTCGCCGGTTTCGCCAAACGGTGATCCCCAACGGCGCGCTTCTCATTACGATTGACGGCGGCTCCGCCCCTCTCGACGGCGCCCGCTCACGCGAGCCTTCCAAGGCCGGCACGGAGCACCGGCCGACCACAACCGATTTTCAGGAGGATTCGACCCACCCCATGCCCAGGACCCGTCAGCAAAATGTGACCGCCGCGCAGTGGAGCGCCAACGGGGCTGCGCTCGGCGCGCCCGACCTGACCAGTCCCGACAACCAGGTCTTCGGCTCCAACGTCTTCTCACCGGCTGTGCAGCGCAGCCGCCTGCCCAAGCACGTCTACAAGGCGCTGCAGCGCACGCTGGCCCGCGGCGAGGCGCTGGACACGACGCTGGCCGACTCGGTCGCCCAGGCCATGAAGGAATGGGCGATGGAGAAGGGGGCGACTCACTACACCCACTGGTTCCAGCCTCTGACCGGCTCCACGGCGGAGAAGCACGACTCGTTCTACGCGCCGGCGGGCGACGGCTCGGCGATCGCCGAGTTCTCCGGCAAGGAGCTGATCCAGGGCGAGCCCGACGCCTCCTCCTTCCCCACCGGCGGCATCCGCGCGACCTTCGAGGCCCGCGGCTACACGGCCTGGGACCCGACGTCCCCGGCCTTCATCCTGGAGAACCCCAACGGGGCGCTGCTGTGCATCCCGACGGCCTTCACCTCCTGGACGGGCGAGGCGTTGGACAACAAGATCCCGCTGCTGCGCTCGATGGACGCGCTCTCGGGCGCTGCCATCAGGGCGCTGGACCTGATCGGCGTGGAGGGCGCATCGCGCGTCTTCACGACGATCGGCTGCGAGCAGGAGTACTTCCTGATCGACGAGCAGTACTACTTCGAACGTCCCGACCTGCTGACGACGGGCCGCACCCTGTTCGGCGCCAAACCGGCCAAGGGGCACGAGCTGGACGACCACTACTTCGGCTCGATCCCGGAGCGGATCCTGGCCTGCATGCTGGAGGTCGAGCTGGAGCTGGCCAAGCTGGGCGTGCCGATCAAGACCCGCCACAACGAGGTCGCGCCCAACCAGTACGAGGTCGCACCGATCTTCGAGAACTCCAACGTCGGCGCCGACCACCAGATGATCACCATGCAGGTGCTGCAGAACACGGCCCGCCGCTACGGCCTGGTCTGCCTGCTGCACGAGAAGCCCTTCGCCGGCGTCAACGGCTCGGGCAAGCACAACAACTGGTCGATGGGCACGGACACGGGGCTGAACCTGCTGGACCCGGGCGACACGCCCGGCGAGAACCTGCAGTTCCTGTTCTTCTGCACGGCCGTCATCCAGGCCGTCAACAAGCACCAGGCACTGCTGCGGGCGTCGATCGCCAGCGCCGGGCAGGACTTCCGCCTGGGCGCCAACGAGGCGCCGCCGGCGATCATCTCGATCTTCCTCGGCGCCGAGCTGGAGAAGGTCTTCTCGGCCATCGAGTCGGGCAAGGCGGCGACCTCCAAACCGGGCTCGTTCCTGGGCCTGGGCACGCCCGTCCTGCCACCGATGCCGCTGCACGGCGGGGACCGCAACCGCACCAGCCCCTTCGCCTTCACGGGCAACAAGTTCGAGTTCCGGGCGCTGGGCTCGAGCAGCTCCCCGGCCTTCCCCAACACGGTCCTGAACACGATCGTGGCGGAGTCCGTCGACGACCTCTCCGACAAGCTCACCGCCGCACTGAAAAAGTCCGGCGCGACCCTGGAGAAGGCCGTCGCGAGCGTCGTCAAGGAGTCCTGGGCCGCCAACAAACAGGTCGTCTTCGACGGCGACGGCTACTCGGAGGCCTGGCACAAGGAGGCCGAGAAACGGGGCCTGGCCAACCTCAAATCGACGGTCGAGGCGCTGCCCTGGATCACCAACAAACAGACCATCGCGGCGTTCAAAAAGTACAAAGTGCTCTCCAAACGGGAGCTGGAGTCTCGCGAAGAGGTCTTCACCGAGCAGTACGTCATCAAGGTCAACATCGAGGCCGAGACGGCCGCGACGATCGCCCGCACGATGCTGCTGCCGGCCTGCCTGCGCTACCTCAACGAAGTCAAGGCGACCGGCCTGGAGGACCTGGCCGGCGAGCTGGAGCCGCTCGTCAAGGAGTTCCACTTCGCGATCCTCAAGCTGGAGGACGCCAACCTCGACGAGAACCACCCCACCGACATCCACAAGGAGGCGGCCTACATGCGCGACACCGTGATGCTCGCCATGGAAGACGCCCGCGACGTCGCCGATCGCCTTGAGCGGCTGGTCGCGGACGACCTGTGGCCGCTGCCCAAGTACTCGGAGATGCTGTTCATCAAGTAGCGACCGCCTCCCGATCCTCCTGTCGCGTGAGGGCCCGGCGTCTGCCGGGCCCTTCGCATCCGCGGTGGAAGATCGCCTGGCCGTAGACGGCGGCTGTCGACTCCCTGCTCCCGCGCGCCCGTCGCCTAGCATGACCTTCACATGCGCGACTACCTGAAAGCCATCCACGAGCACGTCGTCGTCTACGACGGCGGCATGGGCGCGACGCTGGAGCAGTTCGACCTGACCGCGGAGGACTATGGCGGCCTGCAGGGCAAGTGCCACGAGGCGCTCGTCCTGAACCGCCCCGACGTGATCGAAGGCGTGCACACCTCGATGCTCGATGCGGGAGCGGAAGTGCTGGAGACCTGCACCTTCCAGGCTTCGCGCCTGAAGCTCGCCGAGTGGGGCCTGGCCGACTACACGCTCGAGGTCAACACGAAGGCCGCCGAAATCGCGCGAAGGGCGGCCGGTGAGGAGCGTTATGTGGCAGGATCGATCGGCCCGACCGGCTTCCTGCCCGCCTCCGAGGACCCCGCGCTCGGGCAGATCTCCTTCCGCGAGCTGGTCGAGGTCTTCGCCGAGCAGGCCGAGGGGTTGATCGACGGCGGCGCCGACCTGATCATCATCGAGACGGCCCAGGACATCCTGGAGGTCAAGGCAGCCGTGTTCGGGGCGCGCCAGGCCTTCCAGAGCACGGGTCGCACCCTGCCCGTCCACACGTCCGTCTCGCTGCTGCCCAACGGCGGCAAGATGCTGCTTGGCACGGACATCTCCTCGGTGCTGGCCACGCTGGAGGCGCTGAAGGTCGACGTGATCGGCCTGAACTGCTCGACCGGACCCGAGGACATGCGCGACGCGATCCGCTTCCTGGGCGAGTTCAGCCCCCTGCCCGTCGCCTGCATCCCCAACGCCGGCCTGCCCCTGCAGGGCCCCGACGGGGAGACGATCTTCCCGGAGCGGCCCGAGCCGCTGGCCGAGGCCCTGAAGGAGTTCGTCGAGCGCTACGACGTGGGGATCGTCGGCGGCTGCTGCGGCACGACGCCAGAGCACATCGCCGCGATCGTCGAGCGGGTCAAGAGCAGACCGGTCGCTGCCCGCCCGGCCCCCCGTCCTCCCCACCTCTCCTCCATGATCGCCGCCACGCCGCTCGTGCAGGAGCCGCGCCCGAGCATGGTCGGCGAGCGGGTCAACTCGCAGGGCTCGCGCAAGGCCAAGGAGCTGCTGCTGGCGGACGACTACGACGGGCTCGTGCAGATCGCCGAGGACCAGGTCACCGGCGGCGCCCACGTGCTCGACCTGTGCGTCGCGCTGACCGAGCGCACCGACGAGGACGAGCAGATGCGCGTCCTGGCCAAGAAGGTCTCGCTGACCCAGCCCGCGCCGATCCAGATCGACTCGACCGAGCCGGAGGTGATCGAGCGCGCCCTGGAGCAGATCCCGGGCCGGGCGATCGTCAACTCCGTCAACCTCGAGGCCGGACGGGACAAGCTCGACAGGGTCGTGCCGATGGCCCTGGCCCACGGCGCCGCCCTGATCGCCCTGACGATCGACGAGGTCGGCATGGCCAAGACGGCCCAGCGCAAGGTCGAGATCGCCAAGCGCATCCGCGACCTGTGCTGCGAGGAGCACGGCCTGGACCCGCAGGTGCTGATCTTCGACTGCCTGACCTTCACCCTGACGACGGGCGACGAGGAGTGGCGCCCGTCCGCGATCGAGACGATCGAGGGCATCCGCGCCATCAAGGCCGAGATCCCGGACGTCAAGACCTCCCTGGGCGTCTCGAACGTCTCCTTCGGCGTCTCGCCGGGCGCCCGCGCGGTCCTGAACTCGGCCTTCCTGCACCACTGCGTGCAGGCGGGGCTTGACCTGGCGATGGTCAACCCCAACCACATCACCCCCTACGGGGAGATCCCGCAGGAGGAGAGGGATCTGGCCGACGACCTCGTCTTCGACCGTCGCGAGGACGCCCTGGAGCGCTTCATCGCGCACTTCGAGTCCAAGGGCTCCGAGGACTCGGCACAGACGGCAGCCGACCCGACGGAGGGCATGGAGCCCGAGGAGGCCCTGCACTTCCACATCCTGCGCAGGCGCAAGGAGGGCGTCGAGGACTGGATCGACCGCTCCGTCGAGAAGATCGGCGCGGTCCCGACCCTGAACGAGGTGCTGCTGCCGGCCATGAAAGAGGTCGGCGACAAATTCGGCGCGGGCGAGCTGATCCTGCCGTTCGTCCTGCAGTCGGCCGAGGTCATGAAGCGGGCCGTCGCCCAGCTGGAGAAATACCTGGACAAGATCGAGGGCTACACGAAGGGCACGGTCGTGCTGGCGACGGTCTTCGGCGACGTCCACGACATCGGCAAGTCGCTGGTCAACACGATCCTCACGAACAACGGCTACACGGTCGTGGACCTCGGCAAGCAGGTCCCGATCCAGACGATCCTCGACGCAGCCCAGGAGCACGACGCGACTGCCATCGGCCTCTCCGCGCTGCTCGTCTCGACCTCCAAGCAGATGCCCGCCTGCATCGCCGAGCTGCACGCCAAGGGCCTGCCCTACCCCGTGCTGATCGGAGGGGCCGCGATCAACCGCGCCTTCGGCTACAGGGCCCTGTACCCGGGCGGCAAGGAGTCCGAGGACGTCTACGAGCCGGGCGTCTTCTACTGCAAGGACGCCTTCGAGGGGCTGGCCGTGATGGACCAGCTGATCGACGCAGAGTCGGCGGCAGCGCTTTACGAGAAGCTCCGTGCTCAGGCCACCGCCTTCCGCGAGAAGGGCGAGGAGCCCCAGGAGGAGCTGAACTTCGCCGACGACTCCGTGCGCTCGGCGGCCGGCGTCGACGCGCCCGTGCCGACGCCGCCATGGTGGGGCGTGCAGGAGGTGCCCGTGGATCTGGAGGAGGTCTACCGCCACCTCGACACCCACGTCCTGTTCAAGCTGCACTGGGGCGGGCGGGGCGTCAAAGGCGAGGCCTGGCAGGAGCTGCTGCACGACAATTTCCGCCCGCGCCTGCAACGGATGTGGGCAGAGGCCACGGGCATCAACGGCGAGTCCCCGGACGCCAGGAAGCCGTACCTGCACCCCCGGGCCCTGCTCGGCTTCTTCCCCTGCTACGCCCTGGGCAACGACATAGTCGTGCTGGACCCGCAGGACCGCACGACCGAGCTGACCCGCTTCGTGTGCCCGCGCCAGCCCAAGGGCGACCGCATCTGCCTGGCCGACTTCTTCCGCCCCGCCGTCGACGGCAGGGCGCCCGAGCAGCTCGACGTGATCGCCGTGCAGGCCGTCACCGTCGGCAGCGAGGTGACCGAGCTGATGGCCAAGCTCGAGGCCGAAGGCGAGTTCGCGGAGCAGCTCTACGTGCACGGCCTGGGCGTGCAGACGGCCGAGGGCCTGGCCGAGTGGCTGCACGCAAGCGCCCGGGAGATGCTCGGCATCGAGGCCCGTCAGGGCAGGCGCTACTCCTGGGGCTACCCGGCCGTGCCCGAGCAGTCAGAGCACCTGAAGGTCGAGAAGCTGCTGGGCCTTTCGAGCATCGGCATGAAGATCACCGACGGCTACGCGCCAGAACCCGAGCAGTCGACGCTGGCGCTCGTCGCCCACCATCCGCAGGCGACCTACTTCGGCACCAGACAGGGCCGCCTGCTGCCGCAGGGGAGTCCCGACGACGTGATCCGTGGCTCCGACCGCGACCCGTCCCTGTTCGCGGACCTCGACGACTCGGAGCCGCGGGAGGGCGGCGTCGAAGACGAGGACCCCGCAGGCGATCCCGCGATGGCCGGCGAGAGCGCCTGACCCGAGCCTCAGCGCGCGGGGCGAGAAGCGCGCGTCCGGCCGTTGCGAGCGCGCAGGCGGGACATCTCGGCGCGCACAAGACCGGTGTCGAGCAGGGCGCGCAGCTGCACGGGCTCCGCCGGGCGCGTCTGCGAGGGGCGCCGCGGTCGCGTGAGGCGCCTGATCACGATCTCCTGATCGGCCTGTTCGGGCTCGACCAGCACTCCTCCCGGGACGTGCATGGGAGGCTCATCGGGAACCGCTCCCGGCTCGCTGAGGGATGACAGAATTCCTGCGGACTGGCTATCTATGTCATCAAACGAGGCGTCCTACGGCACCCGTCCGACAGCCCGCCCGCGTGCGTTCAGTCGTCTTCGCGCGGAGGCGGCCTGAACAGTATCCGCTTGACCTCCGAGGCTGTGCCGCCGCCCAGGCGCAGGGCTGTCTGGACGCCCTCGCCCCCGAGCTCTCCAGCGTCCAGCGAGCGGCGCAGCTCGTTGAGCGCCGGCAGGTCCTCCTCGCCGACGTTCTCGCGCGCCGTCTCCAGGAGGATCAGGTGCCGGGGCCGGCGCTGGGCCGCCGCCATGCGCAGGAACGGCTCGCGCGAGGCGGGGTCGAAGCTCTCCATGCCGAGCACGACCGTCTGGCGGCTCTCCAGGCGCTTGGCGACAGCCGCCGCCAGCAGCTCCGCGGCACGCGCCTGCAGCTCGTCCTCGCTGACCCGTCCAGCCAGCAGCGCCTCGACCTTGCGCATCCCCAGCACCGAGGAGCGGTCCTCGACGAGGCGGGCGATGAAGCCGTCGAGCTCCTGCGCTGAGGCGCAGGCGACGATCAGCAGGCTGCCGGGCGAGTAGCGCAGCCTGTCGGCCGGGCTCAGCACGCTGCAGTGGACGGTCAGGTCGACCGGGCGCGGGGGCGCGCCCTCGCGGCGGGGACGGTCCGAGGACCAACCCGTCCGCTCGTCGTCGGCGATCTTGACGCTGCGCCCCGTGGGCCTGGATGCCATGCCCTCCATCATGCCGCAACGGAGTCCGGTTCACAGGAATCTTGTTCGCGCCGGTCGATCAGGGCGAGCTTGGCGGCGCGGTCCAGGCGCTTGATGCGGGCCTCCTCGCGCATGGCGGCGCTGCGGTCCGGCAGCGACAGGGACAGGACCAGCTCGACCGGCCTGCGGCTGGCCGTGTAGCGGCTGGCCTTGCCGGCCTGATGACGCTCCAGACGGCGCTCGACGTCGTTGGTCCAGCCCGTGTAGAGGGAACCGTCGCTGCAGCGCAGCATGTAGACCCACGACGTCGCCATGGCTCCTCAGTCGACCGTCGCGGCGACGTGCGAGGCAGCGGAGGCGGGCAGGGCAGGCAGGCGCACCGGCGTGGCGTGCATCGTGCGCAGCCGCACCTCACGCCAGGACAGTCCCTCGTTGAGCAGCGCTGGCAGCCCCATGATCAGGGCCGTGGCCACCTCGACTGCCTGCAAGACGATGCCGTAGGCGATCGCTTCGGGCGTGGAGACGTGGTAGGCGCCGGCCAGGACGGCCACGCAGGCCGCCTGGAAGATGCCGACGTTGGCTGGGGTGGCAGGAATGACGGCTGTCACGTTGACCGCGAACAGGACGGCGGCGGCGGCGTCCGCGCCGGCGCGGCTGTCCAGGCCGAGGGCCATCAGCAGCAGCCAGCAGGAGAGCCACTGCAGCGCCCAGGCGCCAAGCTGGGCAATCGTGGCCAGGGCGGCGGGCCGGGCCTGACGGAAGACGCTGAGGCCCTGGCGCAGGCGCAGCAGCGATCGCCGTGCCGCGATCAGGGCGCCCTGCAGGCGCTTGAAGCGTGACACGGCCGAGGGCGGGATCAGCACGGGCGCGGCCAGCATGCACAGCAGCGCCGCCAGCGGGGCCAGGGCCACGAACACGAGGTCGCGGTCGTGGCCGTCCAGCACGCTGACCCGAGACAGCGTGACTGCTCCCAGGATCGTCAGGGCCAGCAGGTTCAGCAGCGTCTGGGAGACGATCGAGCCGAGCACCAGCGGCAGCGTCTCGCGGGCCCGGCCCAGGCGCCTGGCCACGATCAGAGCGCGCGAGGGCTCGCCCAGTCGGGCGGGCAGCGTTGCCGACATGAGCACGCCGATGAAGGTTCCCTGCATCGCGTCGCGGCGTTTGGCCCGCCGCCAGGTCGGCGCAGCGGCCAGGATCGCGTGCCAGGCCAGGGCGCGCACGAACATGGCGGCGCACATCAGCGCCAGCCCCGCCGCGACGAGCCCCGGCTTGGAGGCGACCAGGGAGGCGGCGACACGGGTCACCCCCACCCGCTGCAGGGCCAGACCGGCAAGACCGAGGCCAAGCAGCGAACTGGTCGCCACAGCGCCGCGTCGCAGCGTCCGCAGACGCCTGGCGCGGACGGGCAGGCTGGCCGCCGGTCGCGGCGGCTGCAGGCTCTCCAGCCGCTGGGCCGGGACGCGGGGCAGGAGATCCGAAGGCGCCAGGCCGTAGCGGCGGGCGCCCAGCGCCAGACGCCCTGCGGCAGGGTCGAAGGCTCGCCGCGCAGTCACGCTCGCCTGCTCGTAGCAGTCGATGACTTCCGCTGCTACGTGGGGCCAGGCGAAGCGCTCCGCCCGCTCACGGGCGCTGCGGGCCATCGCCTGGCGGCGCGCCGGGTCGAGGGCCAGCTCGCGCAGGGCCTCGGCCAGGGCCAGGGGGTCCCCGGGTGCGACCAGCAGGCCGTCCTGCCCGTCGCGGAGCACGTCGCGGTAGCCGGGGATGTCCGAGGCGATCACGGGCGTGCTGGCCGCGAAGGCCTCCGTCAGGACCATCCCGAAGCTCTCTCCGGCCAGCGAGGGAGCGCACAGCACGTCGGCCTCCCTGAGCAGGCGCAGCTTCTCCTCCTCCGAGACCTTGCCGAGCGCCCGCACGCCGGCGTCCTCGAGCGTCAGGTGGGCGATCTCGGCCTGGCTCGCTCCGACCAGGGTCAGGCTGGCGGGGACGTGCTCGCGCAGCGCCTCGAAGGCGCCCAGCAGCACCGGCAGCCCCTTGCGCTGGACGGCCTGTCCGACGAAGAGGATGCGCAGCTCGCCGTCGGACGACGGCGTCACGGCGGCCGGCGGCTGCAGGTGCACGCCGTTGGGGACGATCCGGTAGTGACCGCCGAAGAACCGTCTCGCCGTCCAGGCCGCTGCTTCGGAGACGGCGATGCGGGCGTGCAGGCGGTTCATGCGCCTACTGCCTCCGAGCGGGCCCGCCGCGATCCCGTTGGTCAGCGCGTTCTCGGAGTAGGTGTGGAAGGTGCCGAGCAGCGGCAGCTCGCCCGCGGAGCAGAGTGCGTCCCAGCAGACGAGGGGCACGACCGGCTCGTGCAGGTGGGCCACGTCGTAGCGGCCGCTGCGGAGCTCGGAGCGCAGCCTCGCGACCGCCTGCGGGCTGACCGTCAGATTCGAGACGGCGCCGTTGGCCGGGATCCCGCAGGTGCGTCCCAGCGACACGAAGCCCTCGGGCGTGGGGTGACGTTGGGGTCGGGCGCCGCGGTGCAGGCGCGCAGAGACGGCGTCGTCGGGGTCGTACGGAGCCAGGATCGTCGGTTCGTGGCCCGCCTCCCGCAACTCGCCGGCCAAGGCCTCGATGTGGCGCGTGACGCCGCCCGGGTAGGTCCAGGAGTACGGCGAGACGAGGGCGATCCGCACGGCAGACACTCTATCCGCACGGGTCCCCGTCGGGGCGCTGTGCTCGACGGTGCGATAATCGCCGGGCGGTGAGCGGCAGGCACTTCGTCAAGTACACCTTCCTGAAGGTCGACCCGGCCTGGCGGCGCCTGGGGGCGCCAGAGCGCGAGCAGCACAAGCGCGAGTTCATGGCCGCCTGCGAGGACTTCGCCGACGGGCACCTGCTGCAGAGCTTCTCGCTCGTGGGCACGCGCGGCGACGCAGAGCTGCTGCTGATCTCCGAGGCCGAGAACCTCGAGCGGATCCACGAGTTCCACGTCGTGCTGAGCCAGAGCGGGCTGATGCGCTGGGCGCAGACCCCCTACTCGTTCCTGGGCATGCGCAAGAGCTCCGAGTACTCCGAAGACGAGCGCACGATCCCGCGGTCCTTCCGCGGCCGCTACGTCTTCGTGTACCCGTTCGTGAAGTCCCGGGAGTGGTACGGGCTGCCTGCGCAGGAGCGCTGGCGGATCATGCAGGGGCACATCGAGGTCGGGCGCGAATACCCGGGCGTGGACAACCACACGACCTACTCCTTCGGGCTGGACGACCAGGAGTTCGTGGTCGCATTCGACACGGACGACGTCGGCACGTTCCTGGATCTGGTGCAGCGGCTGCGCAGCACGGAGGCCTCCGCCTACACGGTCCGCGACACGCCGAGCTTCACGTGCATCGCGATGTCCGTCGAGCGGGCCCTGAACGCGCTCGACGGCGAGCCTGTCGGCGCAGAGGCGCTGGGCGCTGCCTGAGCGCGGCGCGATCGCCCGGCTGCGCAGGGCCGACCCGGTGCTGGGCGGCCTGATCGAGCGGCTCGGCAAGCTCGACGATGCCCGCGCGGGACGTCCCGGGCGCGAAGATCACTACGGGGCGCTGGTGCGGATCATCATCGGCCAGCAGGTCTCAGTCAAGGCGGCAGCCTCGATCTACGGGCGCCTGACGGAGCGCTTCGAGGGCCGACCGCCGACACCCGAGGAGATCCTCGCCGAAGACCACGAAGAGCTGCGGGCAGCGGCCGGCCTGTCACGACCCAAGGCGGCCTACCTGCGCTCGCTGGCCGAGCACGTCGTCTCGGGCCAGCTGGAGCTGGAGCGCCTCGACGAGCTCCAGGACGAGCACGTCATGGCCGAGCTGACGGCCGTCAAGGGCATCGGCACCTGGAGCGCGCAGATCTTCCTGATGTTCCACCTCGAGCGCCAGGACGTGCTGCCGGTCGGCGACCTCGGCATCCGCCGGGCGATGGAACGGGCGTACGGCCTGCCGGGACTGCCCGAGCCGGACGAGATGGAGCGGATAGCGGCACCGTGGCGCCCGCACCGGACGCTCGCCTGCCGCTACCTGTGGCGCTCGCTGGCGAACGAGCCCGGCTGAGCAGCCCTATTTGAGCTTCAGCGCGTACTTCTTGCGCGCTGCCGCCTGACAGGAGGCGAGCTTCCCGGCCTTGCCCTTGTCCTTCTTCTTGCAGGAGGCGACGGCGGCGACCTGTTTGCGGGCGCTCGCTTCGCATTTGGCCCGCTTGCCGTGCTTGCTCGTGAGCTTCTTGCACTTCTTCAGCAGCTTGGCCAGTTCCGATTCGACTTTGGCCGGCGCAACGCCACCGCAGCCTTCGACGTCGACCTTGGTCTCGTTTTCGATCAAGGCGCCGTTCTGACCGCCGAAGGTCGTCGGCACCTCGATCGGCTTTTCGCAGAGGTTGCCGTAGCCGGAGAAGGCCGAGTGAGGTCCGCGCGGGAGGCTCACTTCGAAGCTTTCCACGGGCGCGTCGGGAACCGTTTCGAAGGTCGAGCTGGTGACTTCGTCCTTGATGTTGGTCTTGCCGTCCAGCAGCAGCTTGATGCCTTCTCCCTGCAGCACGAAGACGGCGTCGGGGAAGGACTCGTTGGCGTGGGAGACCAGGTAGACGGGACCTGTCAGAGGCGATTTCAGGACGGGCGTGCGGGCGATGGCGGAGCCGATCACGGAGCCTTCGTCACAGCCCGCGGGGTTGGCTTCGAAGACGTAGTCGGGGCAGGCTTTCTGGATCGTCGTCAGGCGCGAGGGCACGGTGTTGGGAAAGACCAGCTTGGTCTTGTGGATGTTGGCCTGGCCAAAGGACGACTTGACGACGATTTTCATTCCCGTCCCGTCGATGCGGCTGACGTTCGATTCGACGCTGACGGAGATCGACGGTTTGAAGGGGAGAGAGCCGCAGCCGGATGCCTGGAAGGGACGCGAGCTTTCGCTGACGCCGCCTTCGTAGCCGGCGCTGACGGCCACGACGGATTTGGCTTCGCAGTTGGTCGGGTTGAAGGTGAAGTGTTCGCGGTTGACTTCGATCTGCAGCTTTTTGATCTGGGAGGGCACGCCGGTGCTGCCGCCCTTGCCGCCCGGGATCGGAGCGAACTGCGGGATCGGGTTGCTCGTGACGGTCGCCGCGGCCGTCGTTTCGTTGACAGTGATCGTCGACATGACGGGGATGTTGCCGAGGTCGAAGGGACCGACGTGTTCGGCTTCGGTGACCGACAGCAGCCCGAAAGGCGCGCCGTGGTAGGGGCCGGTCAGGTAGACCTTGCCGGAGATCGATACGGGTTCGCTGCCCAGGCCGGCCTGCGCCGTGGAGACGCCGATCTGGCTTTCGGCGGGGCATTTCGGTTCGGCTTCTTCGGCGATGGCGGTCGGGCAGGGGTTGACGGAGGAGAGCATCGCCGCGAAGCCCGCCGGCTCGTGGACGGCGATCGTCTTCAGGGCCTGGTTGCCGTCGGGACGTTCCAGGACGACCTCGAAGGGCGCGAAGGCGCCGCCTTTGGTTTCTTCGACGCCGGCTTTCACAGCCGGAGCGAAGGGCAGCGTTGCGCCGGTCGGGCAGGCTCCGCCTTCGTCGGCGGGACCGGAGGTGACGGCGAAGGTCGGCTTGCGCACGACCGTGGCACCGGCGGGTGCCGTCGAGGGCACGAACGTCGCTTCGGATTCGTATGTCTGGCAGCGCGGCGGTGTCGACTGCGTGGCCGTTTCGCCTTCGAAGAGCGCCAGTTTCAATTCCGAGAAGGGCAGCGGCGGCGCGTTTTCGAAGGTCGTCGTGAGCTGTCCCGTGCTCGGGTCGAGTTGCACCTTCCCCGCCAGCTTGACCTTCACGCCCGAGATCGGATCGCCGGCTGTGATGTAGAGCACCAGCGGGGATTCGAAGGGCGCCGTGTCGACCCGAGCCAGGTAGACGCCCCCCGTCAGTTCGTGTTCCAGCAGCGGCGTGACGATCCTGACGGTGCCGACCTTCGACTGCTTGGGGCAGGTGGACGCTTCCGGGCTGAAGCGGTCGTTGGCCAGCTGTTCTTCGATGTCTTCGCCGCTGCCTGTGAAGCCGACCAACGCCGCGGCGCACACTTTCAGCCTGTTGGCCGCGCCGCCGCTGGTCGTCATGCCGACGGGAAGCGTGAGAGTCGTTCCCTTTATGTCCGCCTCGGCCAGTTCTTTTTCGTTCCCCGAGAGCGTCGAGGCCTGGGGAACCTTGATCGCGACGTCGAGCCCCGTCGGGGTGCTCCCCGCTTTGGTCGTGGGTTCGACCGAGATTTCGGGTTCGAATTTGAGCGATTCGCACCCGATGAAGGACTGGCTCAGCGTGTAGGCGTATTTGAGCGTGTAGACCTTGGGCGGTTCCACGCCCTTGGGGTCGGTGACGGGCCAGGATTCACCGGTCACTTCCGATGAGGGCCTGTCGCAGACGGTCGGCATGCTCAGCAGCGCGGGCGGGTTTTCCTGTTCCTTGTTTTCGCATTTTTTCCCGCCTTCGACGCCTTCCACCCAGTATTCGTTCGCGATGCATGCCCAGCCGCGCTCGGAGTCGTGGCGCGGGTCACCCGGCACCCCCCAGAAGAAGACCTGGCTGTTGAGCACGACGCCGGCCTCCGTCGCATAGTGGACGCTGACTTCGACGGCGTAGTCGCTGCCTGTGCGCACGGAGGTCGTCAGCACGACTGGAACGTCCGCGATCTCGAAGCCGAAGCGGGCCGGTTCGCCGGTTTCGGGAACGAGGTTGAAGATCGGCACGGTAGCCGTGTAATCGCCCTCGTTGCCGGGCAGCAGGACGGTGACCGAACCGACGCCCACGGCCGTGTCCGCTTCGCAGAGGTTGATTTTGCCCGTCAGGAAGGCGTTGAAGTCGGCGCCGCTGCACTGTGGCATGTGCGCCACGTTCCCGATCAACCCAGGAGGCAGCACGAAGTGCAGGTTCTTCGTGAGTGCGGGCGCCGAATAGTATTTGCGTTCCGCCCCCGACCCGTAGGATTTCAAGGCGACGAGCGACTTGGCCAGGTTGAAGCTCGTCGAGAGCTGGAAGGGATGCGAGCCGGCCTGTGTGTCGAGCGCTCCAGACGCCGTTTCGGGACGCAACGTGTAGCTTTCGGCGCCGAAGGTCGGTGCCTGCGAGCTGACTTCGGTGGTGAACGTCGAGTTGGTCGGGGTCGACAGGCCCCCGCCTTCGAGGGTCACCGCGTTCGTCAGGTTGCTTTCCGCGGCGGCGGTGACCTTGACGAGTACTTTCAGGCGGATCGATTCGCCGGGCAGCACCTGGTATTCGAGGTTCTTTTTGGTTTTGCCTTTGCCTTCGACCTTGTCTTCCAGCGGGCACGTGATCGTCCCGGCGCTGTTGGAGCAGCTGAGGATCACGTCGGGGTGGGCGGGCGGTTTGCCGATCTGCTGGCCGGCTTCGCCTTCGATCGCTTCCGAGCCGGGCACGACTTCGACGCCTTCGGGCAGCTTGTCGACGAGCGTGATCTTGCTCTTGGCGGCGATCGGTTCGTAGCCGGCGTTGACGGCGTCCACGACGATCGCCGTTTCCCCGCCCGGGTTCGGCTTGCTCGGCGCGAAACTCTGGTTGACGAGCCACCAACCCCCGCCGGCGTGCGCCGCGGCGGCGCCCTGGGCAAGCACGACAGCGCTCAGCAGGAGCAGTGCTGCCAGCAGGCGCAGACGCGGGACGGTGATGCTCATCGACCCCTCCTCGAAGAGTGGCTCGTGCCGGCCGCCTTCTTGCCGACCGGGCCGTATTTCTTGCGGGCGGCCCGTTCGCACTGCGCGCGAGGCTTGTGCTTCTTGACCTTGTGGCAGGCCTTCAGGGCTTTCGCCAGCTTCTGGGCCCGGGTCAGCGTCTTCGCTTTCGGCGCGACAGTCGTCGTGCTGGAGAGCACTTCGTGCTGAGGGCTGATGTCGCCGCCAGAAGATGCGCCTTCGCTGGCGCTCGAGCCGAATGTCTGCGAGCTGCCGGAGCCTTCGCCGCATTCGGCGGCGCTTTCGCATTCCTTTTCGGAGCCCTTGGGCGCCGAGAGGCATTCCGGGCGTTCGGCGATTTCAGCGCCGCAGATCGACGCGTCGTAGACGTCATAGCTCGTGTTGGTGTCGGCGGCGACGAGGCTGGCGGGCGTCAGGAAGAAGACGTCGTCGCCGTTGGCGTTGGCTTCGAGGAAGGCCGATTCTTTGTCGGCCGTTCCGGAGGAGATCAGCGACACGCAGCCTTTGGCGCGAGCCACGAACGTTTCGCCGGCTTCCTGGCAGTTGCCGGATGCGATTCCGGTCGGCTCGTACTGGTAGACGTCCTCCTTGCCGTTGGTGTCCTGCGGCACGAGCGCTTCGGGGCTGTTGAAGAACAGACGCCCTTCGTCGCCGAGGAACTGCGGCTGGTAGAAGGCTTCGTTCTCGGAGATCTTCACATAGCTCGGGATGTTCGCCGCCAGCCGCCGCTTGGTCCACAGCAGGGACCTGTCGGCCAGCAGACCGATTCCTTCGCCGGAGTCTTCCTGGTCGAGGATCGCGTCTGGCCTAGCGCCGGTCGGGTTGCAGGAGGCGCAGATCGTGGCTTTGGTGGTCTCGTTGTAGAGGTAGACCTCCTCGGCCGGGCGGCCGCTGTTGCGGTCGCGCGTGTTGTAGGGCGGTGTGAGGCTCTCATCCGACATGAAGGCCAGCCACTGCCCGTTGGGCGAGACCCTTGCCACGACGGTCGCGAGACGACCGGGCTGGGTACCCCAGTCGTATTCGTCTTCGCCGGAGAGACGCTGCACCAGTTCCGGCCCGCTCCAGCCGCCGCTGGGCAGACGATGCTCGACGAACATGCCACAGGTCGTGGAGATCGGCTGGGCTTCGGTGCTTTCGTGCAGTTCTTTGTTCTGCCCGACTTCGCCGGCTCGGCAGTTGCCGGTGGCTCCCCCGGCAAGAGCGCCGTCGGCGACGAAGTAGACGACGGAGCCTTCTTTGCCGACGCCGAGGACGTTGCCCTGGACGTTGCCGCTTTCCCCGGGCCGCGCGACGGACAGGTCGGTCAGGTTGCAGCCGACGATCTCGTTGTTTTCTTCCTTGACTTCGCAGGCATAGAGATCGGGCTGGCGGTAGTTCGCTCCAGCTTCCTTCGTCAGTCGCTCCTGGTCGGTGAAGAAGATCGTCGAGCCGTCTTCGCTTGCGCCCTGGAAGACCGGGTGTTCGCAGGTGCTGGATTCAGAGCAGCTCCCCGGCGCCTGCGAGGTGCCGGCTTCCGGCACGTCCAGCCTGATGCTGTCCGGCTGGGCCATCGAGCGCAGGTACAGGCCCGACGGTTCGTTTGTCGAGACGCGCTGGACGGCGTTGTAGTAGGTCGAGAAGACGAAGCGCGAGCCGTTGCCCGATATGGCGTTGCGGAGGTTGAGGACTTCGGTGCTGGCGAATGCGCTTCCCCCCAGTGCGGGGTAGGGGGCCGGTTCTCCGGAGGGCAGACGGCTGATCAGCTGCAACTGGCCCGCGGACCAGTCGTAGAGGTTGTTCGATGCGAAGGCCGGTTCGCTCGTCAGGTGGGCCGTGGAGCTGAGCACGACGTGGCTCATCGTCGCCGTCCCCGCCAGGAACGTGACGCGTCCCCCGAAGACCGTTTCGGCGGGCACGTTGCCGGCCTTGACGAGCGGCTGGTAACAGCTGGTGGGCACCTGTGCGCAGGTTTCGTCGTGGCGCAGATAGGGAGTCCGTTCGGAGGCTTCCGTCGAGAGCGGCGGCGCTTCGAAGGCCGATTTGCCGAACGGGACGACGAGCCCCGTCGACAGGTCTTCGGAGAAGGCGCGGTACTCCGGTGCGGACCCGGGCGTGACGCCTTCGGCTTCGTTGTGCTTGGTGTCGATGTCCGTCGTCGACCAGCCTTCCTTTGTGCGTTCGGAGAGAACCTGCGTCACTTCGGGCGCGCGGTTGCCTTCCGGTTCGGAGCCGGCGCCGAACGCACCCTCCGCGACGTAGGTGACGCGCGATCCGTCCTTGGAGGCCTGGCTGAGGCCGCCTTCGACCGGCATGTCCAGGATCGAAGCGCCGTTCTTGGCGTCGGGCGAGACGAGCTGCCACTGCCTGCCGTCCGGCAGCGTTTCGCCAAGGACCTCCTGCTGGGTCTTGAAGGTCAGTTCCCCGCCTTCTTCGGTGCCGGCTTCGGAGAAGAGGGTCTTGCCACCCAGTTCGTATTCGGCGAAGACGCGGTAGTGGTAGACGGTGGAAGGCGCCAGCTTCGAGAGTTCCGCGGTGACGGCCTGGTGTCCGAATACCGCGGGCAGGCTTCCCGCGGTGGTTTCGACGCAGGAGCCCGAGCACGCTTCGCCGGCCCTCGGCACTGCACCGGTGCTGTAGCGGAAGGCGTACCTGGTGGCGGTTCCGTGGGGGTCGATCAGGGAGCCGAGCGTGCTGCTCGTGGCCGTCGTTTCGCTCGCCGAGAGTTCGTCGACGGTCGCGGCGCCGGGTTCTTCGGGCTGGAACACCTCGACGCGTCCGGCCCCCGAGTCCGCGACGAGTACATCGTCGTCCGCGGCGTCCGCGGCCAGCCCGGCGCCCGCCGTGATCGTGCCGTGGCCGAAGGTCTGGATCGGTTCGGCTTCGTGATCGAAGGCGGCCACTTCCGTTCCGTGGTCGACGTAGGCGTCGCCGCTGCTCGAGTCGGAAGCCAGGCCGGTCGTGTTGAAGGCGTCGAGCGCTTCTGAGACGGGCACGCCGGTGATCGTCTCTTCTTTGCTCTCGTTTTCTTCTTCGAGCAGGACCTCTTTCGCCGTGACAGCGATTTCTTCGTCCCCGCCGGAGAATCCGTGCGCGACGAGGAATCCTCCGTTGGCGGAGGCCTTGGCGTCGAAGGCAAGCCCCGGCTTGCCGCCGCCGAGAGCTTCGGAGGCCGCGGAGATCGTGGCCTTCGGTTCGACCGCGTTGCTGAAGCCGTAGAAGGTTTCTTCGTCGTAGATCCAGAGCGTGCCCTGAGCGCCCACGGCGATGCCGTTGGGTTCTTCGAATTTTTCGCCTTTGAAGGCCTTGATTTCGGCGAGAAGCTGACCGCTTGCGCTGAACTTGTCGACGATCCCGAATTCGAAGCTCTTCGTGCCTTCGGTGTATGGAGTGACGACTTCCGCGTACACGTCGCCCGCCGAAGGATCTTCGCCGCTGGAGTTGTCAACCGCAATCGACGCGGCGTAGCGCAGCTGACCGGCCTTGTGGCCGGGCAGGCCGGCACGACAGCTTTCTGTGCAGACCTCGTACTTTTCCTGCCCGTCGGCGACTCCCCAGCCCCAAGCCGAGACGAAGTGGTGGGCGGCGTCGAACTCCTCGATGCGGTTGTTGCCGCTGTCGACGACGTAGATCGCGCCCGTCGTTTCGTTGACTGCGACGGCGGTCGGGGCCTTGAGCTGGCCGCTGCCCGTGCCGGGTTCGCCGATCGCTTCGCCCCTGTATTCGTGACCGCGCTGGCTCAGCGCCGACGCCGAGGAGACCCCGAGCAGGAGCAGGCCGAGTACGACCAGGATGCCGCCAAGCAGGGCGCGCACGCTTCTGCTCGCTCCCGCACGGTCCTCTGTCTCAGCGACTTCCCTCACCTGCAGCTCCCATCTCTCTCTCCACTGTCAAGTCTAGTGAGCACCCCTTGCAAGTCAAGCAGCAACCGTCGCCTTGCGCTCAACCCTTCGTCCAGGTTCCACGAGCGGTGCTGTCAGGTGCCTTCAGAAAAGACGCGTGGGGCCCGGCTGGGCCCCACGCGCTTGCTGCTTGCTACCAACCTCTGTCCACCCCTGGTACGGGGCGGGCTGAGATCGTCAGTCGATCATCAGGTCTTCGCCCTTGTTGACGGCGGTGCCTTCCTGACCGGAGGGCAGGCCACCAGCGGGTTCCCATTTGTTGCCGGTTTCCGGACCGTTCAGTTCGGTCAGGAGCACGCCGACCGCGCCTTCTTCGAAAGCAGGCGGGTTGACGAGCGGCGTGTAGCCGGGAGCAACTTCACCCAGGTACGGACCGACGGCGAAGATCGTCGTCGTTTCCTTGGCGAAGGAGCCGACCGGAGCGACGGAGCCGATCACGGCGCCGAAGACGCGGACTTTGGCGAGACCTTCGCATTCGAAGGTAGCCAGGTAACCGCTGCCCGGAGCAGCTTCGTTGGTCAGAGACTCACCCGCGACTTTGGCTTCTTTGTTCAGCCAGCCAAGTTCACCGGCGAGCGCGTTGGTGGTGATGGTTTCCTTCTTGCCACCTTCGGTTTTGCACGGCGCACCAAGCGATTTGCACTTGGAGAACGTGCTTTTCACGCCGTAGACTTTGTTCGGCGCGGCGACTTTGCCTTCGTCCTTGAACGAGGCGCATTCGACCTTGATGTCACCTTTGCCGGGGACGACGTTGTGCAGGATGGCTTTTTCGCCCTTGCCCTTGAACGCCTTGCCTTTACCGACACCGATTTTCAGTTCGTAACCGCCCTTGCCGCCTTCTTTGGTGCAACCCTTTTCGTATTTGGCGGTCTTGTTCTTGGCACATTCGTACCAGTTCGGGGTCGCGGAAGCGCTGGCGGCGGCGAACGCGACAAGCGCGAACACGGCGACCAGGGCGAGCCCGAGGATCCTCATGCGTGTCATGTGTGAACTGCTCCTTTTCCCTCTTGATTAGATCGGCCGATTCGGGAAGTGGCCCCTCATAGAGACGAGACTGCCCCCAAGCCCGCCGTTGCCGCCTCGCTGATCCTCAGGAAGGCGGTGCTGCTCTTGACCTTGGCAAAAAACATCCCGTGCGTCAAGGTCAAGCCTGTAGAGCAGTGGCGAAGGGAATCGCGGCTGGTAACCCCAGCGGAAAGGCGCACATACGGACGCACGCGGGCATCCATCCCCATCTCCACCCCTGACCTCATGTCCGCGCGACCGTAGCACAGTCATTGACCGATCGTCAACCGGCTGGCTCCTGAAGTCGGATGACATTTGTCGGCTGGCTGGCCAGTCAGAACAAGCGCAGGCGCAAGCAGTCCGCATCAGGACGGGAGCCGCCGCGAAGGGACAGGGCTCGCCCGGCAGCGGCCATGGCCACGCGCCGACGCCGGGCCAGCGCCACCTGACACCGGATGGCGCTGTACTGCGACCTACGAGGATCCAGGCGCCGCGCTATGCGGCGCGAGCAGCCCTCAGACGGCTGAGACCTGCTCCTCCTCGGCGACCCGGAAGGAGGAGCCGCAGCCACAGGCCGCGACGACGTTGGGGTTGTTGACCTTGAAGCCGGCGCCCTGCAGGCTTTCCTCGTAGTCGATCGTGGAGCCGCGGACGAACTGCAGGCTCTCTCCGTCGACCAGGAGCTTCAGGCCGTGGCTCTCGAAGACGACGTCGCCGTCGCGCTGCTCGTCGAAGGCGAGCTGGTACTGGAAGCCCGAGCAGCCACCGCCGCGAACGCCGACGCGCAGCCCGGCCAGGCTCACGTCTGCATCCTGTGCAGACAGGAACTCGTGCACCTTCTCGGCACCCTTGTCGGTGATCTCGATCATCGCTGTGCTCCTCTTTGCAGCTCCAAGACTTTCCAAAGTATAGCGCCGGGTCGCGAGCGTGGCCGGGCGGCCCGGATCTTCTACGCTAGGGATCGAAATGCCCTCCGCCGAGGACATAAGAGAGCAGATAGAGGCGGCCATCCCCGGCGCCAGCGCAGAGGTGGAGGACTACACGGGTACGTCCGACCACTTCCGTGCGACCGTCACAGCGGGAGCCTTCGCGGGCCTGAGCAGGATCGAGCAGCACCGGCTCGTCTACGGAGCCCTCGGCGCGGACGTGGGCGGAGCGATCCACGCCCTGACGCTCAAGACGGTCGTCCCCGACACCCCCTGACAGCCAGGAGCCCAAGATGTCATCAAGCCAGTTCGACCCGATCCCGATGCTCAAGGAGACGCCTCCGCCGACAGACGAGCAGTCGGCGGCGATCCGAGAGGCCATCCAGGAGGCCATCGCAGAGCACAAGCTGATCCTGTTCATGAAGGGCACGCCCGAGGCGCCCGCCTGCGGCTTCTCGGCCAGGACCGTGGCCGCGCTCCAATCGCTGGAGGTGCCCTTCGCGGCCGTGGACGTGCTGCCCGACCCGCGCATCCGCCAGGAGCTCTCGGCCCTGTCCAACTGGCCGACGATCCCCCAGTTGTTCCACGACGGCGAGCTGGTTGGAGGATGCGACATCGTCACCGAGATGTACGAGTCGGGAGAGCTGGCTGAGGCGCTCGGCTAGGCGCCGGGGCGTTCTGTAGCGTTCCCGCGCCGCATGGCTGACGTAGCGATAGCGACCGACAGCACCCATTACCTGCCGCGATCGCTGGCGGAGGAGCAGGGCGTACACCAGGTGAGCCTGTACGTCGGCTGGGGCGGGGAGTCCGTCCGGGAGCTCGACATGGACGGCTTCGGAGACTTCTACGAGCGCCTGCGAACCGATCCCGAGCTGCCCAGCACCTCCCAGCCCTCGATCGGCGACTTCCTGTCCGTCTGGGAGCCGTTGCTCGAGCAGGGCTCCGACGTCGTCTCGATCCACCTCGCCGGGGGCATCTCGGGGACAGTCGACGCAGCCCGCCAGGCGCACGCGCTGTTGACCGAGCGGGGCCTGGGCGAGCGGATCGAGGTCATCGACGGCAAGACCGGCTGCGGTGGGCTGGGAATGCTCGTGCTTGCCGGCGCGGCGGCGGCCCGCGCCGGCAAGGACATGGAGGGGGTTGTCGACCACGTGCGCAGGGCCCGGGAGTCGCTGCGGATCTGGTTCTGCCTGGACACGCTCGAGTACCTGCGCAGGGGCGGACGCATCGGCAAGGCCCAGGCATGGCTTGGCGGAACCCTTCGGATCAAGCCGATCCTCTCGCTGGAGTACGAAATCCTCCCCGTCGAGCGGGTGCGCACGGCCGGGCGAGCCTTCGAGCGCATGGTCCGCTACGCGGAGGAACTGCGCGACGCGGGTGCGGACGGATGGGTCGTGCAGCACATCCAGGCCCCCGAGCAGGCCGAGCGCCTGATCGAGCGCTGCCGTGAGATCTTCGACTCCGAACCGCTGTTCACCTCGGAGGTCGGTCCTGTCATCGGCACCTACACGGGGCCGGGGCTGATCGGGGTCGGGGGACTGCCCAGAGGGCTGCTGAGCTGAGTACACAGGACGGCGGCCGCGCCCACGGGCCCCGTCGTAGAGCCCCGGGGCGCGTCAGACCACCTCAGCCCTTGACGGCGAAGCCGGCTTTGGCTTGGAAGCTCGCCACAACGCCTCCGGGCAAGCCGCCTTCCGGTCCCCACCGTTCGCTGCGCGCGTGCTTGACTTCGGCCCTGAACAGGCCGGCTTCTTCGCCTTCGAAGGGCGAGTTGGTCAGCGGCGTATAGCCGGGTGCGACTTCGCCCTCGTAAGCGCCGAGCACGTACCGGAAGACCGGCTTCTCCTTCGACAGGACGAGTTCCCCGTCGAAGCGACCGGACCAGCGCTGGTGGTAGACGGTGCCGCACTCGATCTGCGGCACGACGCTCCCGCCCGGGTCGGCGGCGTTCCACAGCTGCAGGCCGACCTTCAGCGGCGAGCGGCTGACGTAGCCGAGTTCGCCCTCCAGCGCTTCCAGTTCGATGTACTTGGCCTTGAAGGGCTCTTCTTCTTCGTGGTAGCAGCGGCTGCCCGGCGCGGTGCACTCCTGCAGCGTGACGCGAACGTGGGTCAGCAGGTTCGGCATGACTCTCTGGCCTTCCTCGACGGCGCCCTTACAGCTGATTTCGCCCGTACCGAGACCTGGTTCTGTGACGTCCAGGTCAAGGCCCTTGGCCTTCGCTTCGAAGAAGCCGCTGCCCGTGACCCCCGGGCTCAGCTCGTACCCACCCTTGCCGCCTTGGCTGCCGCAGCCCTTTTCGTAAGGTCCGCCCTTGACCTTCACGCATTCCGCCCATTCGGGGGAGGCCGCCGCGACTGCCGGCCCCGATGCAACAGCAACCACGACCAGCGCCACGACAAACGCCACGACAAGCTCGAGCCTTCGCATCGCGTCTCCCTCTGTTTCGATCCGTGTCGAGGCGCCCCCGCCTCGTGCCTTGGCATCAGCCTGCCAGAGCGGTCGCCGCCTCGTCAACCCGATTATCGGAACAGCTACTGGCGGCCGGGCCTAGCGGCGGCGACGGCGTCGCAGCATGCGCACACCCATCAGCAGTCCCACCACGGCCGCTCCCGCGACGATCTCGTCACGGTGGCGCTCGACCTGGGCCCGCCAGTCGGTGATGCGGGCCACCTCGCCGCGCAGCCTGTCCACAGACACTGCCAGCTCGGCCCTGTTGGCCTCGATCGAGCTGCGTATCTCAGCGGGAGTGCGCTGAGCCATCAGGCCTGTCCTCCGTCGTTGGGGGCGGGAACCGGTGGCACGGGCGGCACCTGCTGGGCTCCGGCGGTGGGAGCGGGCGAGGCCACCGCATCACGGATCTTCTGCGCCTCCTGGATGGCCATGCTGGGCACCGGCGGCGAGCTCCGTTTGACAGCTCGAGCCGCCAGCAGGCCGGCGAGCACGCCGAGCACCACCAGGATCACGGCCATCGCGAAGAAGCCCCAGAAGTAGCCGAAGTCGTTGACGGGCAGGAAGTAGTAGAGGAGCCAGGCACAGCCGACCAGGGCGAAGACCAGGGCCATCAGGAAGAAGACGCCGGCCGCGATCCCCACGATCGCGCCCTTGGCCAGCTTCGTGGCCTTTTCCGTCACCTCGGCCTTGGCGAGTTCGATCTCCTCGCGAACCAGGACGGTCGCCCGCTCGGACACCTCGGCTATGGCCGTGGCGATGTTCTGCGGCACCGGGCCGGGCTGCTCGCTCACTCAGGCGGCTCCTCGTCGAACAGCCGCCGCCACACGACTGCGGCCATGCGCGCCGCCAGCATGCTCGCAAGCGCGCTGCAAGCCGTCAGCAGGGCCGACCACATCAACCTCTTGACCATCTCGTTCTCCATGCTCGCGCCAGTCTATTGCCCGCGCCCGTCGCTCCGTGAAACGGCGCGCGGGCGATCAGCCCGCTGGGGTTGCACGCGTGCTGCCGCCGGGAGCCTCCAGGCCGCCGCAGACGGTCTCCACGACGAGCCACTTGGCCCGCTCGAAGTCCTCCGCGCCCTGGGGCAGCAGGCCGAAGATCCAGCCTGTCAGCAGCTGCTCGATGGCTCCGTAGAAGGACATGGCCGCGAAGCGGGCTTCTATCTCCGGCTTGAAGACGCCCTCGGCCTGGGCCTTGGCGATGATGCCCGCGATCAGCTCGTAGGCCTCGCCGATCTTGCCGATGTGGGTGTCGCCGAAGCTGTTGGCGGCTCTCGTCACCTCGACGATGATGACCTTCATCAGGTCGGGGTCGTGGCGGTAGCTGTCGACGATGAAGGAGGCGATCTCCTGCAGCTTCTCCCGTGCCGGGATGTCGCGGGCGTCGACCTCACGGATCACCTCCAGCATCACGTTCCAACGTTCCAGGAAGAGCGTGTCCAGGACCTCGTCCTTGGATCCGAAGTAGTGATAGACGAGCCCGTAGGCCACGCCCGCCTCGTCGGCGATGTCGGAGACCCTGCAGGCGTGAAAGCCCTGACGGGCGAAGACGCGGATGGCCGCGTCGAGGATCAGCCGGCGCTTGTCGGCAGCCTTGCCGCGGGGGCTGCGCACCTCACCCGTGCTCATGCCGGTTGCTCCCGCGGCCACGCGTACGCACCCGGCTGCCTGTTGGCCAGCGAGGGCAGGCTCGCCCTGATGGAGGCCTGGCGATCGAGGTCCAGCTCGGCCACGACATGTCCCTGCTCATCCTGAGCCTGGGCCAGGACGATCCCCCACGGGTCCACGATCATCGAGCGCCCGCCGGACTCCTGTCCCGCCGGGTGCCTGCCGATCTGGTTGGCCGCGATCACGAAGACCTGGTCCTCGATCGCCCTGGCCCGCAGCAGGACCTCCCAGTGATCGCGCGTCGTCGCAAGCGTGAAGGCTGCCGGGACCGTCACGATCCGCGCTCCCCTCACAGCCAGGATGCGGTACAGCTCGGGGAAGCGCAGGTCGTAGCAGACGGTCAGCCCCAGCTCGACGCCGCCGGCCGTCCTGGACAGGACGATCTCCTCGCCCGGCTGCTCGATCGCCGACTCCTCGTAGACGTGACCGGCTACCTCCACGTCGAACATGTGGATCTTGCGGTAGACGGCCCGCACCTCGCCGGCCCTGTCGACGTGGACGCTCGTGTTGGCCAGCTTCTCCTGGCCGGGGACGCTCTCCACGAAGGATCCGGCGACCAGTTCGACGCCCAGCTCCCGGGCCAGCTGCCGGGCCCAGCCGACAGCGGGGCCGTCCAGCGGCTGGGCTGCCGCCCGAAGGTCCTCCTCGGATCCCATCGCAGTCCACTTCTCGGGGAGTACGATCAGCTCCGCGCCGTCCGCCGCAGCAGCACGGACGTGGCGCTCGGCGGTCGCTACGTTGGCCTTGCGATCGGCCGAAGAGTTGAGCTGCACCGCCGCGACCTTCAAGATTCACTCCCCCACGCCGGGGAGCCGACGTCGGCTCCCCGGGACTCTCGGAAAATAGATTGACTGGTCAGTCAACCACGGGAGCATACCTGCAGCCGTGCGGCGCGTCAGCCGGCCGAGCCCCTCTGTTTGCGCAGCTCCGCCAGCAGCAGCTTGGAGTGCATGGCCCCGATCAGCTCACGCAACGGTTCAACGCCGGCGGCGACGATCTCCATGGCCCGCTCCACGTCGACCTCCCCGGCCAGGCGCTCCAGCAGCGCCCGCACCTCGTCGCGGACGAGCGGCTCCAGGGCCGAGCGGTAGCGCAGGGTGTCGTAGACGGTGAAGCCCAGGGCCTCCTCGTAGCCGCCCGCCCGGAAGGAGGCGATGGCCTCGATGATCTTCATGTCGTCGCGGTCGTAGCCCCGCTGGCTTGGCGTCAGCACCCCTATCTCGGCCAGGCGGTCGAGCACGTTGCGGGGGACGCCGTAGCGTTCGCTGGCGAGCTTGCGGGAGACGCGGCTGGAGTCCTGGGCTCCCTCCAGGGCTCGCTCGATGATGCGGTCCTCCAGCTCGATCAGCGCCTGGACGCGCTCGGGGTCCTCGCGCAGGGCTCCCCTGATGACCCGCAGCGGCATGAAGCGCTCCTCCTGCAAGCGCTTGATGAGAGCGATCCGCTCGACGTAGCCGGGCGGGTAGTAGGCCATGTTGCGGCTCGTCCGCACGATGTCCTCGCCCTCCCCCAGCAACCCTTCGCGCAGGTAGTAGCGGATCGTGCCGGGGCTGACGCCCGAGCGTTCGGCCAGCTCGCTCATCTTCAGCAGGCCGTCGGCCCCGCGACTGCCCGGGCGGGTCTTCTCGCCGGCGCCCGCCATCGAGCCTCAGGCCCTGATGTTGGGAGCGTGCTGGGACTGGGCCGGCCCCGCCACGGCCCCGCTCTCCATCAGCTCCGCGATCCGCTCAGGGGCGAAGCCCGCCTGCGCCAGCACCTCCTCTGTGTGCTCGCCGAGCGCCGGGCCGGGCAGCCTGCCGTGCTCGCCGGGGGTGCGTCCCAGCTTGACCGGCAGGCCCAGCTGGCGGACCGGCTCGGGCACGCCGGGCTGATTCAACTCGACGACCATCCCCCGCTCGCGGACCAGCTCGGACTCCAAGGCCTCGTCCAGCTCCAGGATCGGCTCCAGGCAGCAGTCGTTCTCACGGGCGAAGGCCTCCCACTGCTCGCGCGTGCGGGTCATGAAGATCTCCTCCACCTGGGCGTGGGCGTCGCTGCCGGGACGCTCGAACTGGACGGCGATGAGGTCCTCACGGTCGACCCCCCGGCACCAGGCGGCCCAGAACTTCGGCTCCAGGGCTCCGAGGGAGACCCAGCCGTCGGCGCACTCGTAGGGGCGGTAACAGATCAGCGAGCCCGCCAGGGGAAGCTCGCCGCGGTGCGGAGGCTGGCCATCGGCGAAGTAGGCGCCGGCGACCATGGCAAGCCAGGACAGGGCGCCGTCGGACATCGACACGTCGACCATCTGGCCCTCGCCCGAGCCGGGGCGGCCTCCGCCGCCGTCGCGCTCCCGCAGCGCCGCCATGATCCCGAAGGCCGCCATCAGCGCGCCGCCGCCGAGGTCGGCGATCTGCCCCGCCGATTGAATGGGAGCCCCACCCGCCCGACCGCCGCGCTCGCCCGTCAGCCCCAGCAGCCCGATCAGGCCCAGGTAGTTCATGTCGTGACCCGAGGCGTCGCGCTTGGGACCCGTCTGGCCGTAGCCGGAGATGGCGCAGAAGACGATGCCCGGGTTGACCTCGCGCATCCGCTCGTAGCCCACGCCGAGGCGATCCAGCACGCCGGGGCGGAAGGATTCGAGCACCACGTCGTGCTCCTTGACGAGGGCCAGCAGCGCCTCGCGGCCGCCCTCGCTCTTGAGGTCCAGGCGGATCGAGCGCTTGTTGCGGTTCAGCGACAGGAACAGGGCCGACTTGGCGCTGTCGTGTGCGCCCTCGTAATAGGGAGGCGACCAGCGGATGTAGTCGCCCATGCCCGTGTCCTCCACCTTCAGCACGTCCGCACCGAAGTCCGCCAGCAGCAGCGAGCAGAAGCCTCCCGGCAGCAGGCGGGACAGGTCGAGGACCCGGATGCCCTCCAGTGGAAGGCTCACAGGGGGCCCGCAGCTCGCTGGGGGACGTTCAGCATCGCCCGGGCCTCCTGCACCGTGGCGGGCCGGCGGCCCATGTCCTCGGTCATCTGCCTGGCCTTGGCGATCAGCTCCCCGTTGGAGGTGGCCATGCGCCCGTCGGGCAGGTACAGGTTGTCCTCCAGGCCGACCCGGATCGAGCCGCCCAGGGTCAGGGCGGCGGACACCAGCATCCACTGGTCGCGGGAGATGCCGATGACACCCCAGTGGGAGCCGGCCGGGATGTTGTCCACCATGGCGGCCAGGTTGCGGGCCGTCGGGGGGATGCCGCCGACGACGCCCATGACGCAGTCCACGTGCAGGGGGGTCTCGAGCACGCCCATGTCGATCAGCGGCTCCAGCGAGCCGACGTGGCCGATGTCGAAGCACTCGTGCTCGGGTTTGATGCCCAGCTCGTTCATGGCCTCCAGCAACTCGATGATCTCCCCGAACGGGTTGGCGAAGACCATGTTGAAGACGAACTGTTTGCGCGAGCGGGAGTACTTGGCGTAGTTCATGGAGCCCATGTTCAGGGCGGCGACCTCGGGCCTGCAGGCCCGGAGGTATTCGACGCGCTTCTCCACGGGAACGCCGATCGTGCCTGTCGAGAAGTTGACGATGGCCGCGTCGCCCACCTCGCCGCGAATGGCATCGCTGATGGCCTGGAAGTCCTCGATCTCGTAGGAGGGGGTTCCGTCCGGTTTGCGGGCGTGGATGTGGATGTGCACTCCCCCCTCGTCCACGATCCGTCGCGCCTCGGAGGCGTACTCCTCGGGCGTGTAGGGGATCGCCGGGCACTGCTCGCGGTTGGCGATGGCACCGGAGATGGAGCAGGTGATGACTACGGGGTCGTCAAGTGACATGGCTCGGTTCGGTCGGGATGGACTTGAATGGGGAGAGAGGCTCGGGGTGGGCGTGGCCTGCGAGCGGGCATCTGCAAAGTAGGACGCTCGCGTCATGTTTTGCAGCACGAGGCGTGGTCATACCGGCACGACTCCCTGTCGCTTCCACGGCCGCTCGATCTTCTTGCCCTCGGCCATCTCCAGGGCCCTGCAGATCGTCTCCCGCGTCTCGCGGGGGTCGATGACGTCGTCGATGACGTCGTTGCCGGCGGCTACGTAGACGTCGAAGATCTTGCGGAAGCTCTCGATCAGCTCGGCGCGCTTGGCGTCGGGGTCCTCCGCTTCCTG
Source organism: uncultured Solirubrobacteraceae bacterium (assembly GCA_963697795.1). Classification (GTDB taxonomy): domain Bacteria; phylum Actinomycetota; class Thermoleophilia; order Solirubrobacterales; family Solirubrobacteraceae; genus Palsa-744. Next base: position 1,090,002 of record OY969097.1, read on the forward strand.
GACGACCTTGCGGAAGGCGATCTCGACGACCCCCTCGGCGCCCATGACGGAGATCTCGGCGCTGGGCCATGCGACGATCAGGTCGGGCTCGTAGGCGCGGCCGTTCATCACGTAGTAGCCCGCCCCGTAGGCCTTGCGGGTGATGACCGTGATCTTGGGGACGGTCGCGTTGGCGACCGCGTGCAGCATCTTGGCGCCGTGGCGGATGATGCCTTCGGCCTCGACCTTGGTGCCGACCATGAAGCCCGGCACGTCCTGGATGAAGACCAGCGGGATCGCGAAGGCGTTGCACAGGTTCACGAACCGGGCCGCCTTGTCGGCGGAGTCGTTGTCGAGGATGCCGCCCAGCTGCTTGGGCTGGTTGGCGACGATCCCCACGGGTCTGCCGCCGAAGCGGGCGAAGCAGGTGATGATCGTCTTGGCCCACAGGCCCTTGATGTCGAAGTACTCGCCGTCGTCGACGATGCGGCGGATCACCTCGTACATGTCGTAGGGCTTGCGGTTGGACTCCGGCAGGACGTCCAGCAGGTCCTCCTCGCGCCGGTCGATCGGGTCGCTAACGGCTCGGCGGGGTGCGGGCGATTCGCAGTTCTGGGGCATGTAGGAGAGGTATTCCTTGATGCGCTGGATGCACTCCTCGTCAGATGCCACTTCCATGTCCCCGACACCGGACTTGCGGCAGTGCACGCGCGAGCCGCCCAGTTCCTCCTGGGTGACTTCCTCCCCGATGGCGGCGCGCACCAGGTGAGGGCCGGCCAGGGCCATGGAGCCGCGGCCCTTGACCATCGGCACGAAGTCCGCCAGGCCGGGGATGTAGGCCGTGCCGGCGGCACAGGGGCCCATCAACGCAGCCACCTGCGGGATCACTCCGCTCATGACGACCTCCTCGCGGAAGAGGTGCCCGGAGCCGGCGAAGAGCGCTCCCGCTGCCTCCTGCACCCGGGCGCCGGCGGAGTCGAGCAGCCACACGAAAGGGATGCGCTTGGTCAGGGCCAGCTCGCGCAGCCGCGTCACCTTGATCTCACCGGTCATGCCCATCGAGCCCGCCATGACCGTGAAGTCGTAGGCGCAGACCGCCGTCAGACGGCCGTCGATCTTGCCGTAGCCCGTGACGACGCCGTCGGCGGGCGCCTCGACGCCGTCCATGGCCCGCTGGGAGAAGTGGGGTTTGCCGTGGATGCCCAGCTCGACGAAGGTGCCGTCGTCGATCAGCAGCGCCAAGCGCTCGCGGGCTGTCAGCTTCTCTTCTGAGTGCTGGCGGGCGATCTTCTCCTCGCCCCCGCCCAGCCTGATCTTGGCGCGACGGGCCTCGAGGTCCTCCACGAGGGGACGCAAGAGGGAGGTCGGCTGCTCAGTGCTGTCGGTGGGTGGGGATGCCATCGGCCGCGCATCCTATCCAGACAGACGCGCGAAGTAAACAGCCCTACTGCGCACTTTGCCGCACGGAGGGCAGGAAGCCGATGTTCAGACGTCGAGCCCCAGCGCCACCACGAGAGCGGCGTTGAAGCGGCGCACGGTCACCGGGTCCAGCGTCCCCCGGCGACGCACAAGCCGGTCCTTGGGAAGGTTGAGGACCCAGTCGCAGTTGGCGACGCTCGGCTCGGCCACACCGTGGGAGCTGTTCAACTCGACCTCCGCGACATGCCCGCGAACGGTGCTCGTCACGACCACGCAGGTCAGCCTGGCCAGCACGGGGATCGCCGTCTCGCGGGTAGCGACGACGACCGGCCTGACGACGGGGCCCAAGTCCGCGTCCCAGACCTCGCCGCGCGCGATCAAGGGTCCCCGTGGGCGCTCAGTACGAGGGCCGCGTCAAGCGCCGACTCCTCATCGGCCGTCAGCGGGGCATTCGCGTAGGCGGCCCGATAGGAGCCCGCGATCCGCTCCTCGCGGACCTGCTCCTCCAGCAGCGCCAGCGCGGCCCGCACGGCCTCCGCTCGCGTACGGAAGGGGCCTCCGGCGACGGTCGAATCGAGCCTACGCAGCTCCTCCTCCGTCAGCCGCACCGCGATCTGTGACATGCGTCGAGCATACCACCCTGGGATGCGCGCGTCAGCGACCTTTCCAGACGGGGTCGCGCTTCTCGAAGAAGGCCGTGACGCCCTCGACGATGTCCTCCGTGGACTGGGCCAGGGTCAGCTGGGCGCGCAGGAAGTCCAGGGCGTCGTCCAGGGGCATGTCCATCTGGCGGCGCATGGCCTCCTTGCCCAGGCGCATGATGACGGGCGACTTCCCAGCCAGCTTGGCGGCCCAGTCGGCCACGACGACGTCCAGCTCCTCGTCGGGCACGACCCTGTTGACGATCCCGGCGGCCAGCGCCGTCTGGGCGTCCCAACGCTCGCCCAGCAGCAGCAGCTCGTTGGCCTTCTTGCGCGGGACGTTGCGGTAGATCAGGGCCATGATCATGAAGGGGAAGGCCCCGATGTTGATCTCGGGCGTGCCGAAGCTGGCGCTCTCCGAGGCCACGATCAGATCGCAGCAGAGGGCGATCCCGAGAGCGCCGGCCAGGACGTGCCCGCCGGCCTTGCAGATCGTCGGCTTGCCCAGGTCGCCGATCAGCTTGAAGAGGGAGACGAAGCGCTCTGCGCCGAAGTGCTTGTGGACGAGGGCCGCATCGGCGGCGAAGCCACCCAGGTTGGCTCCCGAGGAGAAGGTCCGCTCGTGCCCGGAGGCGAGCACGACGCAGCGAACGCGATCCTCGGCCCTGGCTGCCTCGAAGGCCTCGTACAGGCCGCTCAGCAGCTCCACAGAGAGGGCGTTGCGCGTGTCGGGGTCGTTGAGGGTGATCGTGGCGACGCCGTCCTCGGCGACCTCGTAGAGAACCTTCTCGGTGGGCACGGGCGGCATCCTAGCCCGATTCGAGGCTTGTGGGAAGTGCGCAGTCCTACTGTTTACTTTCCGACGCCCCTGCGTTAGCGTCCCGCGCCAGGGCCGCCACAGGCGCGGCCGAGCCACGCCTTCACCCGAACCACAAGGAGCCCTCCCCGCCATGGCCGCCACTGCCGACACCGTCCTGAAGCCCGACTTCAAGAGCCAGAAGAAACACTTCCTGTTCACGGACGAGCACGAACAGCTGCGCGAGTCGATCCGCAACTTCGCGATCAAAGAGCTGGCCCCGCACGCGGAGGAGTGGGAGGAGACGACGTTCCCGGACTCGGTCTTCCACCGCATGGGCGAACTGGGCTTCCTGGGCCTGGACAAGCCCGAGCAGTACGGCGGACAGGGCGGGGACTACTACACGAGCCTGGTCCTGGCCGAGGAGATCACGAACGCGAACTCGGGCGGACTGGCGATGGGCGTAGCCGTGCACACGGACATGGCGATGCCACCGATCCTGGCCTTCGGCACGGAGGAGCAGAAGCAGGAATGGGTCGTCCCGGCGATCAAGGGCGAGAGGATCCTGTGCCTGGGCATCACCGAGCCCGACGCCGGCTCGGACGTCTCGGGGATCAAGACGAGGGCCGTGAGAGACGGCGATGACTACGTCATCAACGGCTCGAAGACGTACATCACGAACGGCCACAGGGCCGACGTGATCGTGCTCGTCACCAAGACGGACCCGGACGCCGGCCACGACGGCTTCACCCTGTTCCTGGTGCCGATGGACGCGCCCGGCGTGATCCGCGAGAAGCGCCTGGAGAAGCTGGGCATGCACGCCTCCGACACGGCGCTGCTGGCCTTCCAGGACGTCCGGGTGCCGGAGTCGGCCGTCCTCGGCCAGGTCGGCAAGGGCTTCTACCACATCATGTGGGAGCTCCAGGGCGAGCGCCTGATCGGCGCCGCCGGCATGGTCGCGGGCGCCCAGAAGTGCTTCGAAAGGACGATCCAGTACGCCCACGAGCGCAAGGCCTTCGGCCGCGAAATCGCCAAGTTCCAGGTGATCCGTCACAAGTTCGCCGAGATGGCCACGAAAATCGAGTCGGCCCGACAGATGACCTACATGACGGCCTGGCGCTTCCAGAACGGCGAGTACCCCGTCCGGGAGATCTCGATGTCCAAGCTCGTCGCCTCACGCGTGCTCTGCGAAGTGGCCGACGAATGCATCCAGATCCACGGCGGCGCGGGCTACATGAAGGAGTACGGCGTCGAGCGCGTCTGGCGCGACGCCCGCCTGAACCGCATCGGCGCTGGCACCGACGAGATCATGCTCGACGTGATCGGGCGCTCCTACGGGCTCTAGGACGATTTCGCCTGCCCCATCTACTGCTCCTCTGCCCGGAGGGCAAGGGCTCGCACATGTGCGAGCCCTCCGGGGCCGTGCATGCACGGCCCCGCGGGTCGGCGCATGCGCCGACCACGAACGGCAGAGCTCAGGCCCGCAGGTACTCGACCCGCGCGCCGACGACCTCGTAGGCCTCTCGCGCCCGGAGGTCGGTACTCAGCAACGTCGCGCCATGCTCGTGGGCGGTCGCGGCGATCAGCGCGTCGTAGAGCGCGCCACCACGCAGACCGGCATCGACAGCACGACGCAGGCAGGATCGCTGAGCTTCCTGATCGAGCACGAGCCACGGTTCGGGGAATCCGCGTTCGATCGCATCGAGGACGACCTTCGCCTCCATTCGCTGTCCCTCGGGCATGCGGCTCAGGACAGAGCACGTCTCGAACGCCACGTGGACGATCAGTCCGGGAGCGTCGCCGACGGCATCGACGGCCTGCTCATGGGCCGAGTGATAGCTGGCCAACGCGGCGATCAGGACACTGGAGTCCGGGACGATCACTTCCTGACGCGTTCCAGCACTTCGCGAACCAGCTCCGTTGTCATCGGTGGGACAGGCTCGTCGGGCACGATCACCGTAAACCCGTTGCGCGTCTCCAGATGCGCCTTGATGTACGGAACAGTCAGCTCGAGTGAGCCATTGACCTCCGTCAGCTCCAGCTCCGTCGGCCCGTCGATCCCGAGCGCTTCCCGCATCGGCTTGGGGATCACCACCCGGCCCACCCCGTCGATGGCAACTCGCATACCATCAGATTACCAATGACTTCCTCCATCGCTCCCCCCTTCTCCGACGAGCACGAGCAGCTGAGACAGTCCGTCCGCGGCTTCCTGGAGCGCGAGCTGACCCCCCACGCCCAGCAGTGGGAGGAGGCCCGGTGGTTCCCCAACGAGGTCTTCCCCAAGCTCGCAGCCCAGGGCCTGCTGGGCCTGAAGTACCCGACCGAGTACGGCGGCCAGGGCGGGGACTACCTGCACGAGGCGGTCCTCTGCGAGGAGATGGCCCGAATCGGCTCGGGCGGGACGGCGGCCGGGATCGGCGCCCACATCAACATCGCCACCCCGCCGATCTGGAAGTTCGGCACGGAGGAGCAGAAGCAGCGCTACCTCGTCCCCGCCATCGCCGGAGAGAAGATCGGGGCGCTCGGCATCACCGAGCCCGGCGCAGGCTCTGACGTGGCCGGCATCGCCACCCGGGCCGAGCGGGTCGACGGCGGCTTCCTGGTCAACGGCGAGAAGACCTACATCACCAACGGGGTGCGAGCCGACTTCATCGTGACGGCCGTCAAGACGACGCCCGAGGGCGGCCACGGCGGCATCTCCTTCCTGATCGTCGAGCCAGGCGAGGGCGTCGAGTCATCGGCCCTGCACAAGCTCGGCTGGCAGGCCTCCGACACGGCCACGATCGCCTACCAGGACGTCTTCGTGCCCGAGGAGAACCTGCTGGGGGAGCTGCACGGCGGCTTCAAGCTGATCATGGCCAACTTCCAGTGGGAGCGCCTGGCGATGGCGCTGGGGGCCGTCGGGGCGATGCAGCTGGCCTACGAGCGCACCGCCGCCTTCGCGGCCGAGCGCACGACCTTCGGCAAGCCCCTGACGAAGCACCAGGTCATCCGCCACAAGCTGGCCGACATGGCCACCTCCGCTTACACGTGCCGCTGCGTCACCTACGACGCCCTGCGTCGCTTCGTGGCCGGGGAGGAGCCGCTGAAGGAGGTCACGATGGCCAAGCTGCTGACCCAGCGGGCGGCCTTCGAGCTGATGGACGAGGCCCTGCAGATCCACGGCGGGGCGGGGTACATGAAGGAGTACTGGGTGGAGCGGGCCGCCCGCGACGCCCGCCTGGGCCCCATCGGCGGTGGCAGCGACGAGATCATGCGCGAGATCCTGGGGCGGGTGCTGGGCCTGTAGAAGCCGGCTGGGCGACTCGTTGCAAGGTCGTCCAAAGCTGCTCATATCTCTCATGTCTGCCGGCGGGGCGACCGATGGGTGCGCATGGCTCGCCTCCTCACGGCCATCGCAACATTGCTCGCCTGCACGGCCTGCGCGCTCTGTGTCCCCGTTCAGGCGGTCGCCCGCACCCACCATCGCGGCAAGGCTGCCTGCACCTCCGCCCGCAGCTCCAGGCTTGCACGCAAGAAGACCAAGTCATACCGCGGCTCGCACTGTCCCAAGGGGACCCACCGCACCGCCGGCGCCGTGCCCGGCTCAGGCGCCGACCTGCTCGTCTTCACGGCCCGCGACGGGCACTGCCAGGACGCTGAACTGGCCCCCTCGACAGACGACGTCGAACAGGTCCGGGCGGCGACCCTGTGTCTCGTCAACCGCGAACGGACCAGCCGGGGCGAGACGGCGCTGCGCTGGAACGGGCGCCTGGTGGCGGCTGCCCAGGCCCATACCGAGAGCATGGCCTTCGGCGGCTACTTCCAGCACGTCGGGCCGGGGGACGAAACGCCGGCGGCGAGGATGCGCAGGGCCGGCTACATCTACAGCCCCCAGATCAGCTACGAAGTCGGCGAGAACATCGCCTGGGGCAGCCTCTGGCTGGGCGACCCCAAGTCCATCGTCTCCGCCTGGATGGCCTCGCCCGGCCATCGCGCCAACATCCTCGATTCCCACTTCAGGGAAACGGGGATCGGCGTCTCCCCGCACCTGGGCACGCTGGCGCCGGGACAGTCCGGCGGCATATACACGCAGGACTTCGGCGTCATCATCGGCTGACACAGCCCCGCTGGGCTGTCCCTCCGACTGCTGCCCGCCAAGCCCGCTGGGATAACCTCCCCGTCCCTCAAACGGACAAGGAGAATCCACAGCCATGGGAGTACTCGACGGCAAGTCCGCCATCGTCACGGGCTCTGCCCGCGGCATCGGCCGTGCCACCGCGGAGCTGCTCGTCGCACAGGGCGCGCAGGTCCTCATCAACGACCTCGACGGCGACGTCGCCGAGCAGGCCTCCGGCGAGATCGCCGGCGAAACGGCCGTCTACGCAGGCGACCTGACCAAGCCCGGAGCAGCCGACGAGCTGGTCGCCAAGGCCATCGACGCCTTCGGCAAGATCGACATCGTCGTCAACAACGCCGGCTACACGATCGACGCGCCCGTCCACAAGATGAGCGACGACCAGTTCCAGAAAATGCTGGACATCCACACGGTCGTGCCCTTCCGCGTCATCCGCGCAGCCGCCCCCCACCTGCGCGAACCCGCCAAGAAGGAGCGCGAGGAAGGCAAGGAGGTCTTCCGCAAGATCGTCAACGTCTCCTCCACCTCCGGCACCTTCGGCAACGCCGGCCAGGCCAACTACTCCTCCGGCAAGGCAGGCGTCGTCGGCCTCACCAAAACCGTCGCCAAGGAGTGGGGTCAGTTCAAGGTCAACGTCAACGCCGTCGCCTTCGGCTTCATCGACACCCGCCTGACACAGGCCAAGGTCGACGACAACGCCATGGAGATCGGCGGCGAGAAGGTCCAGCTGGGCATCCCCGAGCAGATGCGCCAGATGGCCGCCATGCTGATCCCCCTCGGCCGTCCCGCCACGCCCGAGGAGGCCGCCGGTGGCGTCTTCTTCCTGTGCTCCCCGTGGTCCAACTACGTGCACGGGCAGACCCTGCACATAACCGGTGGGCTGTTCGGGGGGATGACGGGGTAGGCGGTCCGGTGTCCTGGGTTTTCTCGCGTGCAGGCAGGCGAGAAAACCCAGGACACCTCCCCTTGGCGTAAGGGGTCGGTGTACGTCTCGGCCCAGGGCAACCTTGCCCGCTCAGGCAGGCATCGGGCGGATCGGCGTGGCTGTCACGGCGGCGGGGCCCCGCAGGTCGAGCAGGCAGCCTGAGAAGTAGGCGCCTGCCGGCGAGAGCAGATAGGCCACCAGCTCGACCAGCTCCCCCGGCTCGGTGTGCGAACCCGGCGCGATCGCGACCGGCGCGATTCCGTAGCGGGCCCACTCGATCGACAGCGTCCGCACGAGGTTCTCGATGCCCGCCACGGCCGCTGCAGCATGTTCGCAGCCGTCCGGAGGAGGAGCGAGGATCGAGATGCGTCCTCCCCTGCCCGCCGCGATCAGCTCGTTGGCGAACGCGCGCGCGCCGTTCCAGATCGCCGCCGGCGCCGGCTGCAGCGCAGCCTCCACCGGCGAGGCCGAGAACAGGGCCGCACCGTCGATCACAATCCCGTCGAGGGTGCCCAGCTCGCGGTGGGCAACTGCAATTTCCGCGATCGCGGAGGCCTCAGCGCTCTCGACGTCCTCGTCCAAACGCAGCTCGACCGTCGCGCAGGCGCCGCCCAGCTCGACGATGCGGGCACCGAGCTTCCCCGTCAGGTCGCGCTCGTGGGCAGGCGCGCCGGCGAGGACCACGCGCAGACCGTCGAGCAGCTGCGCGCGCAGCAGTGGGGCAAAGGAAGCGCTCGCCATCGCTCGGGCAGCCTATTCGGCGCCGCCCGACACCTGCCGCTAACCGCCCCCGAAGGGGTTCGACGGAGGCGGCGTCGGCTCCCCTCCCGGCGCCTGGACGGGCGGTCCGCCCGCGCTGCCCACGTCGCGCAGGTCGAAGTACAGGACGGCCTGGGCGAGGGAGGAGATGGGCGCCGTCAGCACGCCCACGACGACCCCCACGGCCAGGCCGACGCCCGAGCTGACCGACGCGGCGGCCGCGTCCAGGGCGAAGACGACGATCGCCACCAGGATCGTCAGGGCGACGATGACGCCGAAGACCTGCCAGCCGTTGCCGCGGACGAGCTCACGACTGCGCCCCAGCGCCCTCAGGCCCGGTGGGCGCTCCAGCACGACGACGGGCGCCGCCACCGACCAGATCGTCAGCAGCACCAGGCCCGGCACGACGATCAGGACGAAGCCCAGCACGATCCCGATGCCCGCCACGAAGCCGACGACGATCAGCTGGCCCAGCACCGGCATCACAGCGCGCACCAGCTGGCCCGCCGTGGCATCGCGTTTGCCGTCGCGGACGTCGGCGACCAGCTCGACGATCATCCCCGTGAAGAGCGTCGTGGCCACGATCCGCACGAGCAGGGCCAGCAGGGCCAGGCCGCTGCCACCGGCCTGCAGGAGATCCGAGACGATGCCCGCGAAGACGAACACGACGGCGGCGGCCGGCATCAGCACCGGCGCCTGGTCGACGTAGATCCGGAAGACCCTCCGGATCACCTCCCCCACTTCGATGTTCCGCTGCATGTGGCGCAAGCGTAGGCGAGACGCCCGACGGTTCCCGCAGGCCTGTCGCCGTCAGGCTACGGCAGCGCCCTTGGCGGCGCCCCGCTCGGCCCTGCGCTGCTCGCGCAGACGCCGCAGCACGCCGCGCCGGCCGTGCTCTTCGAGGCCTTTGTAGAGGCGGCGGATCTCCGTCAGGATCTCGTCGGCGACAGCCTGCTGCTGCTCGCGGGTGGGGTTCTCGACCTGCTCCCAGCGCATCGCCTCGCCGTACTGGATCGTCACCTTCGGGAACTGCAGGCGCTTCCAGTTGCGGACCTTGGAGGAGCCGTAGATGGCGATCGGCACGACCGGCACGCCGGTCTCCAGCGCCAGGCGGCCGATGCCCGGCTTGGCCTGCTCGGAGACCTTGCCCGACCGCGAGCGCCCGCCCTCGCAGTACATCGTGATGGCACCCTGGCGCTCCAGGATCGTCCGCGCCGTGATGAACGTCTCCGCGTCGCGGGCACCGCGACGGACCGGGAAGACGCCGCCGTGGGTGTAGATGAACTGCATCGGCGGTTTGAACAGCTGCGACTTGGCCATGAAGCGGACCTTGCGGCGGATGTAGCAGCCCATCAGGAAGTGATCCATGAAGGAGAAGTGGTTGGGCGCCAGGATCACGGCGCCGCTGCCGGGCACGTTCTCGACGCCGATCGCCCGCGCTCTCAGGAACGTGTAGGAGTACAGGGAGGTGAGTATCCGGACCATCTCGTAGACCCAGTCTGGTTCGCGCGTCCTGGCCCGCTCGTGAAAGCGGTCGAAGTACTCCTTGGGGCGCGGGTCCGTGTAGACCTGCTCGCGCATCGGCGCCAAATCGCTCATCAGTCCGCACTACCTCTTCCGGGCACCAAGGTTACGCCTCTCCCCTCGCTCTCGACGCGGCAGCCTACCGGCGCGACAGGTACACGCGCACGAAGTCCATCAGCTGGCGCCCGCGGTGCAGGAAGCCCCCGACGGTGCGTCCCGTGACGCGGTGGGACAGGTCCAGCTCCACCTCTTCCAGCCTGGCCCCTGACCTGACCAGGTCGATCGTCATGCCCAGCTCCATGCCGTATCCGGAGGCGAGGGGAAGGACCCTGCGCAGCGTGCCGGCCCTCATCGCCCGCTGCCCGGAGATCGGCGCCCGCGAGACCAGCCCGCAACGGCGCGCCAGGGCCCAGCGGGCGAAGCCCACGGCCAGTCCGAGGCCGCCGCCGAGGCGCTGCGAGAAGGCCGCCACGGCCACGTCGGCCTGTCCGCCGGCCACCGCCTCGACCAGCGGGCCCAGCCGCCCCGCCGAGTCCCCCAGGTCCCCGTCGCAGAGCAGGAAGACCGGGTTCGCGCCCGGCTCGAGCTCCGCCAGGGCGACCTCAGCGGCCCTGCTCATGGCCGCTCCCTTGCCGGCCGGCCGCCCGCCGCCGACCACGCGGGCCCCGGCGCCAAGGGCCAGCGTGGCCGTCCCGTCGCGGGAGCCGTCGTCGGCGACCCACACGACGGCGCCCGGGAAGGCGCCCGCCAGGGCCCGCAGCGTCGCCCCGATCAGGCGCTCCTCGTCGCGGGCCGCCACCAGGACCTGCAGGGGCGCGCCACCGTCGGCGGGGCTATCTATGGTTCCGTCCGGCACCGCGGAGAACGGCAAAGGGAGCAGACATGACTGACATCGAGGCGCACATCACAGGCACCGTATGGAAAATCGAGTGCGCCGTGGGCGACACGATCGAGGAGGGCGACACGGTCGCGATCCTCGAGTCGATGAAGATGGAGATGCCCGTCGAAGCCGAGGACTCCGGGAAGGTCGTGGAGATCGTCTGCGAGGAGGGCCAGGCCGTCAACGAGGGCGACACCCTCGTCGTGCTGGAGTAGCGGGGGCCGGAAGTCCCGCCCCTGTAGCCTTCCGGCCCGTGCCAGGAACGGCAGACACGCGCCGGCTTGCCGACGGCAAGCTGCTGATCGACGAGCCCGCCGAGGGCGTCGTGCGCCTGACGATCTCGAACCCGGCCAAGCGCAACGCCCTGGACCATCCGATCCTGGACGCCATCACGGCGACCCTGGGCGAGCTCTCCGCGCCCGACGCACCCGCCCGCTGCGTGCTCGTGACCGGCTCGGACGGCATGTTCTCTGCCGGCTACGACATCAGCGAGATCCCCGACGAGGAGTTCGAGGAGCGCGCCGAGCGCCTCGTCGCCCATCCCTTCACGGAAGCGATCGACGCGCTGGAGGCGTTCCCGCTGCCGACCCTGGCCGTCCTGCCGGGCCACACGATCGGCGGCGGCCTGGAGCTGGCCCTGTCCTGCGACCTCCGCGTCGCCCAGGCGGGCATCAAGCTGGGCATGCCGCCGGCCAAGCTGGGCCTCGTCTACTCCCACACGGGCCTGCGCCGCTTCATCGACGCGATCGGCGTGACCAGGACGCGCGAGCTGTTCCTGCTTGGCCGCTACGTCGACGCTGTCACGGCCCTCGACTGGGGGCTGGTCAACCGCCTGGCGGCGCCAGAGGAGCTCGAGTCCAGCGCCCTCGAGATCGCGGCTGAGCTGGCCGGCAACGCCCCCCTCTCCCAGCGCGGCAACAAGCGTGTGATCGCGGCGCTGCTGGCGGCGGAGGGTCCCCTGGACCCGGCCGTCGAGGAGGAGCTGATAGAGCTGCGCAGGGCGTCCTTCGCCTCGGAGGACATGCGCGAGGGCATGCGGGCCTTCGCCGAGCGTCGGCCGGCCCGCTGGCAGGGACGCTGAGCAGAGCCGAGCCGTCCGCCGGGCCACATACCGTTCTCGGCATGCCACCCCTCATCACCCGCGAGGAGGCGATGCGGCTGGGCGAGGTCGAGGACCACGCCCAGATCGAAGCCATCATCGAGCGTGCCTGGAAGGCGCGAGTGGAGCGCTTCGCGGACTCCACGGACATGTGCTCGCTGGTCAACGCCAAGTCCGGCGGCTGCGCCGAGGACTGCGGCTTCTGCGCCCAGTCGCGCTTCGCCGAAGCGGACACGCCGATGCACGCGATGATGGAGCCCGAGCAGGTGCTCGAACACGCCCGCGCCGCGGAGGCCGCGGGCGCCCACCGCTTCTGCATGGTCACCCAGGGCCAGGGCCTCTCCCGGCGGGACTTCGAGAGGTACTTGGAGGGCGTGCGGCTGGTCTCCGAGCACACCAACCTCAAGCGCTGCGCCTCCGTCGGGCACATTTCGGTCGAGCGGGCCAAGGCGTTGCGCGAGGCCGGCGTGCAGAGGGTCCACCACAACGTAGAGACGTCCCGCTCCTACTACGGAGAGGTCACCTCGACGGTCCGCTACGAGGGCAGGCTGCGCACGATCGAGGCCGTGCGCGAGGCTGGTCTGGAGACCTGCGTGGGCGGCATCCTCAACCTCGGCGAGAGCCGCGAGCAGCGCGTGGAGATGGCCTTCGAGCTGGCCGACATCGACCCCACGAGCGTGCCGATCAACATGCTCAACCCGCGGCCGGGAACGAAGTTCGGCGACCGCGACTTCATGGACCCGTGGGAGGCCGTGAAGTGGATCGCGATCTTCCGCCTGATCCTCCCCGAAGCCCTGTTCCGCCTGTGCGGCGGGCGCGTGGAGAACCTCGGCGAGTTGCAGCGGCTGGCCGTCAGGGCGGGCATCAACGGAGTCATGATGGGCAACTTCCTGACGACTCTGGGCAACGACCCGGAGACCGACCGCGACATGTTCACGGAGCTGGGCCTGAACGTCGCCCGCCAATCGGACAACGCGGCCAACCCGAGGCCCGACAACCGCTCGGGCTGGATGGAGGGCGAGACGCCGGACGTCATCGAGGAGCTCGTGGTCGGTGCGGCCCCGGAGCCTCCGCAGGGGCTCGTCGTCCGCCTCTGGGACCCCTCGACGCAGCTTCGCTTCCGTGCCAAGCGGAATGCGCCGCCGCGGCCGGACGCGGGCGGCGGACGCGACTCGACCCCAGTCACGGTCGCTTAGAGGGGCCGGGACCGAGATGGACGAGATAGCCGAGCGCCTGGCGGAGCTTGAGCGTCTCGGCCTCTCCAGACGCCTGCGCATGATCAGCGGCCCGCAGGGCCCCACGGTGCTGCTGGACGGCAAGCCGGTGCTGCTGCTGTGCTCGAACAACTACCTGGGGTTGGCGGATCACCCACGGGTGCGCGAGGCAGCGGCGGAGGCCGCCATGCGCTGGGGCGTCGGCGCGGGCGCGTCGCGGCTGGTGTCGGGCTCCATGACCATCCACCGCCGCCTCGAGGAGCGCCTCGCGTCCTTCAAGGGCACCGAGTCCTGCCTGCTGTTCGGCTCGGGCTACCTGGCCAACATCGGCGTCATCGGCGCGCTGGCCGGGCGCGAGGACGTGATCTTCTCCGACGAGCTCAACCACGCCTCGATCGTCGACGGCTGCAGGCTGTCACGGGCCCAGGTCGTCGTCTACCGCCACCGCGACGTCGAGCACCTGGACTGGTGCATGCGCCGCCACAGCGCGGCGGGGCGGCTGATCGTGACGGACTCCGTCTTCTCGATGGACGGAGACATCGCGCCGCTGGCACACATCGCCGAGCTGGCCAACATCTACGGCGCACGCGTCGTGGTGGACGAGGCCCACGCCACCGGCAACGTCGGTCCCGATGGTCGCGGCGCGGTCGCGGCCGCGGGCCTGGAGGGCGAGATCGACGTCATCATCGGCACGCTGGGCAAGGCCCTGGGCTCCTACGGCGCCTACGCCTGCGCGAGCAACGAGACGATCCAGTACCTGATCAACACGGCCCGCTCGGTCATCTTCTCGACTGCCCCCGGGCCGCCCGCGGTGGCGGGCGCGCTGGCTGCCCTGGAACTGCTGCAGGAACGTCCCCACAGGGTTGCGCGCCTGCGCTCCAACGCCAGGGCCCTGCGCGGCGCCCTGGCCGACGAGGGCTTCCCGGTCGCCCAGGGCGAGATGCACATCTTGCCGCTGATAGTCGGCGACGAGCGTGACGCCATGCGACTGTGCCAGCAGGCCATCGAGCAGGGGGTCTTCGCCCAGGCGATCAGGCCGCCGACGGTTCCGGCCGGGACCTCGCGGCTGCGCCTGACGACGATGGCCTCGCACACGCCCGGGGAGCTGCGCAGGGCGGCGGGGATATTGGCCGACGCGGCCCGGCGGATCGGCATCGACCCGCACGACATGATCGCTCCCGAGCCCGAGCCGCTGCACGAGCTGCAGGAGATCGAGACAGCGCTGGTGCGAGCGGAACGGGTCGAGCGGGCACAGTGGCTGCAGCAGGTCGGGCAAGAGGACCGCAGCCAGGTCGAGGCGGGCGGGTCGGGCGAGCCCTACGGGGCGCCGGCGGAAGGCCCCGCGCTGTTCGACTTCGAGCGCGACAGCTCCCCGGCCAAAGCCGCTTAGCCCACGCGCGGAGCCGGCGTGCGCGGCCTCTTCGTGACAGGCACCGACACGGGCGTCGGCAAGACGGTCCTGAGCGCGTGCCTGCTGGGCGCCATGCGCGCCGACGGCCTGACGGTACGCGCCTACAAGCCCGTCCTGACGGGCCTGGAGGAGCCCGTCGAGGGCCCGTGGCAGCGCGATCACGAGCTGCTGGGGCAGGCGGCCGGGATGGATCCCGACCGCGTCGCGCCGCTTCGCTTCGGCCCCGCCGTCTCGCCCCACCTGGCAGCCGAGCTGGCCGGCACGCAGCTGGACCCGACCGCGATCGTGGCGGCGGCCCAGTCGCTCGCAAGCGAGGCGGGACCGCGGGGCGTGACGGTCGTCGAGGGCGTCGGCGGTCTGCTCGTGCCTCTGCGCGAGGACTACCTCGTGCGCGACCTCGTTGCCGAGCTGGGTCTGCCAGTCGTGATCGCCGCCAGGCCGGGCCTCGGCACGATCAACCACACCCTGATGACGCTGGAGGCCGCCCGCGCCGGCGGGCTGCACGTCGCAGCCGTCGTGATGACACCCTGGCCCCCCGAGCCCGACGTCATGACCCTGTCCAACCGCGCGACCGTCGCGGCCACGGGCGTGCCCGTCGTGACGCTCCCTGCGCTCAGCGGCCCGGTTCTCGCCGAGCTCGCCGGCGCGGGCTCGTCGCTGCCCTGGCGGGACTGGCTGGACTGACGGCGCTCCGCGGGTGGGCGCTCGCGCTACTGGACCGGATACGGCGGCAGCGGCCCGTGGACGATCCCGTTGGCGACCCCCGAGAGGTCCATGTAGAGGGCGTAGCCCAGCGCGAGGGCCAGCATCGTCGCGAACACCGGTGCACGCCAGCGCGGCCTGTCCCCCAAGACGTAGGCGGAGGCGGGGTAGAAGGCGGGGGCGGCCAGCAGGATCATCCGTCCCCAATCCAGGGCGAAGGTCATCGCGAGGAGGCTGCAGGCGACCAGGACGAGCCCGCAGCGGGCGAAGCGCATCTCGCGCAATGCCAGGGGCGCGACCAGCCAGAGCGGGCCGTAGGTCGTGAACACCCTGCGCGCCTCCTGGAAGGCGCTCTGGAGGCCGAGCTTGATCACGTGGAAGCGCTCGCCCAGCAGCGAACCTCCATATCCGGGCACGGCGCTTTCCCCGACCGTGCTGACGCCAAGCCGGATCGCGCCGTAGGCCAGGATCGCGGGCGCCGCCACGAGCAGCGTCCGCAGCGCCGCCCGGCCGTCCAGCGGTCGAGCAGCCCAGACGGCGTAGGCCAGGGGCACCTCGAACAGGACGGCTTCGCGCACGACCGCCCCCAGCAGCAGCGAGACGGCCAGAGGCCAGTAGGCACGGCGAACGATGAAGTAGGTCGCGGCCATCATGAAGAAGACCGTCGCGACGTCGGGGTTGCGGCCTTGGCGAAGGGTCACGACGAGGAAGGGCGGTGAGATGCACATCAGGACGGCCAGCCACACCGCCACCTGCCGCTCGGCCTTCAGCTCGCGCATCAGCAGGTAGGCGAAGCCGGCTGCTCCCCCGGCGGCCAGCCAGGCCAGCAGGCTGAAGGAGGTCGTGTGGTCGAAGGGCAGGACGTGGACCAGCCAGGGCAGCCCCACCCGGTAGCCGAAGGGGAAGGTGTGGACGCCGAAGGGATGGCGCGCCATGTCCTCGTAGATGCGATCGTCGCCTTTGGGCGCCCCCTCCTTCTCGAGGACGCTGCTCAGCAGCCACAGGGCGGAGCCGGCAGCGAGCGCGACGAGGCAGGCTACGACGCGCTCGGACGAGCGCCAATCGCCCAGGGCAGGCTCGGAGGGGGCCGAGGGCGCATGCCCGCGCGGGCTCGGAACCACCCTTGTCCCCTGCCCTGACACCGCCCTGAGCCTAACGGCTGGCCTGGCGGGGCCGGTGCGGAGCGGTCAGCCGGCTGTCGGGTGCAGGGCGCTGTACCCCAAGGCCAGGACCACAAGCGCCATGTCGTGCGGGTCCGACAGGCGCAACTCTGTCAGCTCCTGCACCCTGCGCAACCGGTAGTCCAGCGTGTTGGTGTGGATGTGCAGGGCAGCAGCGGCCGAACGGCGATCTGTCTTGGCCTGCAGGAACGCACGCAGCGTCGGCTCCAGCTCGGCCCTGCGCCCGCCACCGCCGCGCAAAGGGCCGAGCACCCGGTCGGCGAGCAGCTGCGAGGTCTGCGGGTTGCCTGCCAGCAGCATCTCTATGGCGATGTCGTCGACGCCGACCTGCCCGCTGTGGCCCATGCGCCGGGCCACGTCGATGACCAGCCGTACGCGCTCGACGACGGACGACAGCTCGCCGCGCGGAGCCAGCGTCTCCACGGCCACGAGCATCCCCGGGGCAGCCTGCAGCTCCTGACCCTCGGCCAGCAACCCGACGATCCGGTCGCCCTCGGTCAACGCCAGGATCCCCTGCGCCCGCAGCTGAGCCGCGAGCTGGCCGTGGTGGATCGGTCCCTCGCCGGGGACCGTCAGGGCGAAGGGGCGGTAGCGCTCGGCCACGGGCAGCCCCAGGCGGGACGCCAGGCCGGCTGTTTCCGCCCGCGGCGGGCCGTCCTCCTCGCATAGCGCCGCCAGCAGCGCCCGCAGCCTGCGCTCCTCCTCGGAGACGACGTGCTGGCGGGCGTCGAGATAGGCCTGGGCGACGGTGGCGGAGACGATGTCGATGTAGCGCATGACGATCTCCACGCCGACGAGCAGCCCGTCTCGCTCTCCCGGCAGGGCCAGCTCCACGACCGACTTCCAGGCCAGGCGACCGCCCAGGCGGTAGGCGTGGAGCAGGTCCTCCAGAGGCATGCCCTCGGCCGCCCGCAGCCTCGCCGAGAGGCGAAACGCCTCGAGCTCCACGTCGGCCGGCTCGCGTCCGGCCAGCGTGGTGGCGCGGAAGACCTCGAGGTTGTGCTCCACGACGTCGACGATGTTGCCCTCGACCAGCACCTCCGGCAGGCGCCTGTAGCCGCTGATGCTGGCCCGGAAGGCGGCCACCATCCGCTGCGTCACCTGCTCGATGTCCAGGCGCCTGACGATCCGGCTGAACATCTCATGGTCGCTGAGCTCGACCAGCTTCAGTCCCTCCGTGGCTGCCACAGTTCGAGTGTACGCCGCTGTCAACCCTCTGTGAAACGCGGCCGCTTCGGGGCCGGTCGACTCATGCCCGGCGACGCTGCGGCAGTGCTCCCCCGAGCGCCGGGCGGTCGACCTTGACCGTCCGGCGCAGGGGTTGGGGAGCAGCAGGGGCCTACGGGCCGGTGAAGACGCCCGCGTAGC
The DNA here is from genome assembly GCA_963697795.1 of uncultured Solirubrobacteraceae bacterium. GTDB lineage: Bacteria > Actinomycetota > Thermoleophilia > Solirubrobacterales > Solirubrobacteraceae > Palsa-744. The sequence continues at coordinate 1,108,017 of OY969097.1, forward strand.
AGGGCTTGCGCCCGCAGCGGTCGCTGCTCAGGACGGACCCGTTGAAGAAGTCCGACACGAGCTGCTGCTCGGCGGGCGCCGCACGGGGTGAGCTGTGCGGGTCTTCGCCTTCGCTGTTGGGGACGTTTTCGAACGGCGGCGGTTCGACGCCGATGCTCGAGCTGGGATTGGCCGGGTTCGGCCTGACGGGCCCGATGTCCCAGTAGTAGATGGCCGAGCCCGTGTAGGGGTAGCTGGAGATGGCCGGAACGCCCCACAGCACGTTCATGCCGGGCCAGCGCCCCTTGTAGACGGCAGGCTCATGACCCTCGGCGCCGACCGTCCTCGCCTCGACTTCGGCCTGGTAGTCGGTCACCTGGTGGTCGCCCAGGGCCACGTCCATCAGAACCTGGTGGGCGGGCGTGTCGGGCAGCGGGTCGCTGGTCATGCGCTCCGCGTAGCCGTCGGGCTCGCCCCGGTCCCACAGCATCTGCATCAGGTCCAGCACCAGCGGACGCTCCGTTTCGCTGGGGTAGTACGGGTAGAAGACCTCGGCGAATTCGTCGAAGTCGACCGAACGCGGCAGCAGCACGGAGTAGTTCATCGCCGGCACGCCCAGCGAGGCCCGTGTGAAGTCCGGCGAGATGGCCGTCAGGGCACCGCCCATGATCCCGCCCTGGCTGTTGCCGTTGTAGAACAGGTGGCTCGTGTTCAGCACCGAGGGCGTCGAGAGCGTGCCGTCCTGATGGAAGGCGGCCGCCGTCGTCAAACCGGACGGGCTGATCAGCATGCGACCCAGGAACAGCTCGTCCAGCAGGCCCTGCTGCAGACGATCGGCCACCGCCGGGAAGTGGGAGGCGTTCTCCAACGAGGCGATGACCACGCCGACGTCGGATTCGGCCATGCCGATCTCGTCGGTCGCGCACTGCACGATCTTGTGTTCCTCAGAGAGGCTGCGCTGGGGGCTGGAGGCGACCTCGCCTGCCGAGCCCAGCAGCCCGTGCCCGTACAGCGAGGGCCTGCCTTCTTCGCCGGGACCCGTCACGACGGAGTCGGGGATGATGCACTCGAAGTTGGCCGTCCAGGAGCCGTTCTGGATCGGGTTGCCTTCGCTGTCCAGGTGCATCCTGCCGCCGGGACCGCAGTTGGGGAACAGGAAGCAGGGCACCTGGAAGGTCCCTTCGACCCTTCTCGCCACCTGGCCCGGGTTGGGGTTTTCGACGACTTTGCTGACGACGAAGGACGGCGAGACCCCCTCGGGGATGCCGTCGGCCATGTTTTCGTCGCCGATCTCGGCGAAGGCCTGGTTGCGCATCGAGAGCACCCGGCCGGCGTTGTTCATGTCGCTCGCGACCGTGAAGTCCCAGCTCAGGTAGAGGCTCTTGCGCTTGACCCCGACAGCTTCGAGCTTGCTGAAGAGTTCTTCGTAGTGTTCGCGTCGAGCTTCGATCTGCGGCTGTTCGGAGGGCACGTCGTCGCGGTAGTAGCGGAAGGCCGCCGGCGCTTCGATGTGTTCCCCCGCGGCGTTCTTGACGTTGCGGATCGCCACGATGTAGCGGTCCCCGGACTTGAAGTTGACGGCCGGGTGGATCTCCAGGACCCGCTTGGCGGGGTTGGAGGCAGTCGAGTCGATCTCGGTCCAGATCGGCCACAGCTGGCCGGTGTCGGCGTCGAGCACGACAACCCCCGCGCCGTGGGCGTAGTGGCCGATGTGCCCGATCGGGACGCCGTGCATGGCCTTTACGTCGGCGGCAGTTTCGATGCCGGGGATCTTGACGAGGATCACCGAGCCGGGGCTGAAGCCGTTGGATTCGTTCCAGGCGCCCGGTTCGATGTGCTGGCCCAGCACGTTGGCCGGCATGCCGGCCTGGTTGAAGTGCACGCGCAGGCCTGTTTCGCTGCTCGGGTCGGGGACCGTGTAGTAGTTGTCGGGGAAGGGCAGCATGCACATGGCATCGCCCGGGTCTGCGATGAAGTCGCAGTTTTCGGCTTCGCCCATTTCGATCGGCGGCAGTGTCTCCTGATGGTGCGACGCGGCACGCCCCAGCAGCGAAGCCTGCGCTGTAGCGGCCATGGCAGCCAGCGCAAGAGCTAGAAAGATCGTCATCGTGACGATCCGAACACGAGTCCTCATCCTCAGATCTCCTCCCTCGGTGTGTAGGCGCAGACACGCACCCGCGCCTTGCGCCTTCCTCTCCTTCTCAGCTCAAGCTAAGCGCAGCCACCTGGGCCTTTCGATGTGATCGATCCCAGGTTTGGGTGGCTCCGGTTGGGAGCAAGCCCAAGGCGCAGCGGTCAGGCGGACGCGGCAGCTGCGGCGACCATCGCCCCGCAGACGCTCGCCAGGTCCTCGGCGCCGATGACGTATGGCGGCATGGCGTAGACGAGATCCCTAAACGGGCGCAGCCAGACGCCGTGCTCGACGGCCACCCTGGTGACGCGGGCCATGTCCACGGGATGCTCCAGTTCGATCACGCCGATCGCGCCCAGCACGCGCACGTCGCGCACGCCCGCCATATCCCGGGCCGGCGCCAGCCCCGCCTGCAGTCCCCTCTCGATGGCGGCGACCTGCCCCCGCCAGCCCCCCTCCTCCAGCAGCCCGAGCGAGGCCAGCGCGACCGAGCAGGCGAGCGGGTTGGCCATGAAGGTCGGCCCGTGCATGAGACCGCCCCCCTCACCGACGGAGACGGCCTGCGCGACGGCAGGGGTGCAGAGCGTGGCGGCCAGCGTCATGTAGCCGCCCGTGAGCGCCTTGCCGACGCACATGACGTCGGGGGTGACACCCGCGTGATCGCAGGCGAAGAGCGCCCCGGAACGGCCGAAGCCGGTCGCTATCTCATCGACGATCAGCAGCAGGCCGTGCTCGTCGCAGAGGGCTCGCAGCAGGGCCAGGCAGGCGGGCGAGTGAAAGCGCATGCCCCCCGCACCCTGTACGCATGGCTCGACGATGACGGCTGCCAGCTCGGCCTCGTGTTCGGCTGCCAGCGTCCGCACGTCGCTCGCCCAGGCCTCGTCGAGAGGCTCCTCGAACCCGTCGGGCGGGCGCGGGGCGAAGACCTGCTCCGGCAGGACGCCGGTGAAGAGGCTGTGCATGCCGCCGACGGGGTCGCAGACGGACATGGCCCCCATCGTGTCGCCGTGGTAGCCGCCGCGGACGCTCAGCAGCCTCGTCCGCCCCTCACGTCCGAGGGCCCGCTGGTACTGCAGGGCCGTCTTGATCGCGACCTCGACCGCGACAGAGCCGGAGTCGGCGAAGAAGACCCGCTCCAAACCGGCGGGCGTCATCTCGGTCAGACGCTCGGCCAGGCGCACCGCCGGCTCGTGCGTGAGCCCACCGAACATGACGTGGGCCATCCTTGCCAGCTGCTCTGTCACGGCGGCGTCCAAGGCCGGGTGGCGGTAGCCGTGGATGGCGCACCACCAGGAGGACATGCCGTCGATCAGCTCGCGCCCGCCGGCCAGGCGCAGGCGGACGCCAGAGGCCGAGACGACGGGGAGCGGCGCCAGCGCTGCCGGCAAGGCGCCGTATGGATGCCAGACGCGCTCGCGGTCGATCGCGAGCAGGCTGTCCCAGTCGCTCAGCGGCTAGTCCTCATACAGCGTGAAGTCGCCCTTGCGGGCCCCGCAGACGGGGCAGAACCAGGTGTCGGGGATCTCCTCGAAGGGCGTTCCCGCAGGGATGCCGCCGTCGGGGTCGCCTTCCTCGGGGTCATAGATGAAGCCGCAGGACTCGCAGATCCAGCGCTGGAGTGTCTCGGTGGTGCTCATGCGCGGAAGGTTATCGGCCCGGTAGGGTCGGCAGATGCACGCAGCGGGGGGAGACCAGAGGCCGGGACCCGGAGAGGAGTACAACCCGGGGCCCCCCGCCCGTCCCCGTCAGGCCGCATCGGTGATCCTGCTGCGGGGAGGCACCGAAGGCCTCGAGCTGTTGCTGGTCAAGCGCACGCCCGAGGCCCGCTTCATGGGCGGCGTCTGGGTGTTTCCAGGGGGCGCCGTGGACGCCCAGGAGGGCGACGGGGATGGAGCGCATCGACTGGCGGCCGTGCGGGAGCTGCGCGAGGAGGCGGCCGTCGAGCTGTCCGACCCCGGCGAGCTCGTCAAGTTCTCGCGGTGGATCACGCCGGCCGCCGTGAAGACCCGCTTCGACACCCACTTCTTCCTGGCGACGCTGCCGGAGGGGCAGGAGGCGCGGGTCGACGGACAGGAGTGCGTGGACATGGGGTGGTTCACACCGGTCGGGGCGTTGGAGGCGCACCGTGGCGGAGACATCCTGCTGGTCTTCCCGACGATCAAGCACCTCGAACAGCTGAGCGACTTCGAGAGCGTCGAGGACCTGCTCGGCTACGCGCGCGGGCGGGAGGTGCTGCCGGTGGAGCCTCGCGTCGTGATGGAGGGCGAGGTGGCGCGGATATTGCTGCCGGGGGAGGAGGGGTATTAAGGCGCTCCGGTGGCTCCTGTCGAGGTTGCGGTCTTGCGACGGGCAACTCGACAGCTCGCTCTCGACATCGACTTAAGCTACCCCCGCGCATCCTGCTGCGCCGCGATCACGTGCGTGACGGCGTTGATCAGCGCCAGGTGAGTGAACGCCTGCGGGTAGTTGCCCAGATGCCGCCCGGAAGAAGCCTCGAGCTCCTCCGCGTAGAGCTCCAGCGGCGAGGAATAGGACAGCAACCTCTCGCACAGGTGCTCGGCCTCGCGATGCTCGCCGATCTCAGACAGCGCCGAGACGAGCCAGAAGGAGCAGATCAGGAAGGTGCCCTCCTCGCCTGAGAGGCCGTCGTCGGTCGAGTCGGTGCGGTAGCGCATCACCAGTCCGCCCTCGGTCAGCTCCTCGCGGATGGCCACCACGGTCGCCCGCACCCGTTCGTCGTCGGGGGGCAGGAAGCGGACCAGCGGCACCAGCAGGGTCGAGGCGTCGAGGGCGTCTGTGTCGTAGTGCTGGCGGAACACGCCGCGCTTGTCGACGCCCTTCTCCAGGATGTCGTCGCGGATCTCATCGGCGAGCTTCTGCCACGCCTCGCCTTGGTCCTCGTCGCCGCGCCTTTCTGCCAGGCGGGCGCCGCGGTCCATGGCGACCCAGCACATCAGCTTGGAGGAGACGTAGTGGCGGGGCTCGCCGCGGGCCTCCCAGATGCCCTGGTCGGGTTCCTTCCAGACCCGGGCTGCGCATTCGACCTGGTCCTTCAGGACCGGCCACAGCCGCTCGGGGATGTGATCGCGCTTCTTGGCGTGCAGGTAGACGGAGTCCATGACGGCTCCGTAGACGTCGTTCTGGCGCTGGTTGTAGGCGCCGTTGCCGATCCGCACCGGGCGGGCGTTCTCGTAGCCCTTGAGATGGTCCAGGGTCGACTCGGGCAGCTCCTTGTCGCCCTTGATCCCGTACATGATCTGCAGCGAGCCGTCCTCGTTGCGCTCCATGTCGGCGACGTACTGGATGAAGTCGTCGGCCTCCCAGTTCAGCCCGAGGGCGTGCAGGCCCCACAGCGTGAAGGAGGCGTCTCGCATCCAGCAGTAGCGGTAGTCCCAGTTGCGTTCCCCTCGCGGCGTCTCGGGCAGGGACGTCGTGGGGGCCGCCACGAGGGCGCCCGTCGGCATGAAGGTCAGGCCCTTCAGGACCAGAGCCGAGCGTTGGAGGTGGAAGCGCCAGGGGTGGTCGGGGTAGGTGCCTTCCGCCAGCCAGGTCCGCCAGAACTGGGCCGTGCGGTTGAGGTGGCCCTCGGCCTGGTCGATCGTGTGCGGGCCGCCCAGGCCCTCCGTCCAGGACAGTGCGCAGAAGCGCTTCTCGCCTTCGACCATCGTGTGGCGGCCATGGGTGCGGTTGCCCTCGATGCCCATGCGGATGTCGCTGAAGAGGCGGAAGGCCGAGGCGTCGTCGGTGGCGTCCATCGCGCAGATGCCCTCCTCGCCGGTGTGGACGACCGTCCAGTCGGCAGGCGTGGCGCCGTAGTCGAGCATCGGCTCGCAGACGATCTCGACCTGGACCTGGCCCTGGATGCACTCGATCATCCGCACCAGCAGGTGGTCGGCGTCGTAGTCAGTCGGCGGCCGCGTATGGCTGGAGCCGTGCTTGTTGTCGTGCCAGGGACCGATCGTCAGGGCGTCGACGACCCGCAGCCACCCCTGGGGCGTCATCCAGGTCGTCTCGATCATGTTCGTGCCGGGGATGTAGCGGCGACCTGCCGGGACGTAGATGCCGTAGGGGCCGACCCGCCAGCTGCCGGCGCCCCGGTCCAGCATCGACCCGAACACCGACGGGGAGTCGAAGTGGGGCAGGCACATCCACTCGATCGAGCCGTCCGAGGCCACCAGTGCGCCCGTGTGGCAGTCCGACAGGAAGCCGTAGTCGGCGATCGGCGGAAACGGCGAGTCAAGCGACGTGGCGCTGCTGCCGCGCTTCGCCGACAGCGCCGTCGGGCTCACCATTCGATCCTCTCGAAGTGGGGCCGCTCGACGTCGTCCGGCAGGATCTGCTCGTCTTCGAGCTTGTCCAGATGGGCTGCCAGGGTGACCGCTGCCACGGGACGCAGCTGGGTCGGGACCTCCGACCAGACAGCGTCCAGCAGATCCTCGATGCTGCGCTTGCCCTCACCCAGGGCCATGATCAGGCGGTTCTCGCGGTCGATGCGGTGGGCCGCGTACTGTTCGAGCTTGCTGTGAGCGTCCCACACGGGCGGTCCGTGACCCGGGCAGAGCACGTTGAAGTCTTCACGCAGACGCAGACGGGTCAGTCCCAGCAGGTAGGCGGCCATCGAGCCACGGTAGGGGCTGATGAAGACGCTGCCCGTCCCCAGCACGGCATCGCCCGTGAAGCAGGCTCCCTCCGCCACGAGCGCATAGTGGTCGACTGCGTGCCCCGGCGTGTAGACGGACGTGAAAGGGCCCACCCGCGCGCCTTCGTTCAGCTTTATGTCGACGGAGCCGCGCCCCGCCGCGATCGGCGCCGGGTGGGCCTGCACCAGGGCCTTCGCCCCTTCGGCGTGGTCGCGGTGGTCGTGGGTCAGCACGACGCCCCCCAGCCCACCCCGCTCGGCCAGCGCTTGAGAGATGGCCTCTAGATGCACCTCGACCGCGGGTCCCGGATCGACGACCCAGGCGGGCCGGCGCCCCACGACCCACGTGTTCGTGCCCGTCAGGGTCAGCGCCCCGGGGTTGGGCGCCCTTACCAGCAGGACGTCGTAGTGGTTGCGCAGGTCGGCCTTGGATTCCTCCTCGGTCGGGTCGCTGGGCTCCACAACCTCCCCATCGGGCCTGTCCATGGGCGCGACGTTAGCTGAAGGGGGGATGACGATGTCCTCCGGCGGACCCGGCCGCCAAACCCGTTCTCAACCGATGTTCGCCATCACGTGCTTGACGACCGTGTAGTCCTCCAGCGAGTACATGCTCAGGTCCTTCCCATAGCCGGACTCCTTGAAGCCTCCGTGGGGCATCTCCGAGACGAGCGGGATATGGTCGTTGATCCATACGCAGCCGAAGCGCAGGGCCTTCGAGACGCGCAGGGCGCGGCCCACGTCACGGGTCCACACAGAGGAGGCCAGGCCGTAGCGGGTCGCGTTCGCCCACTCGATCGCCTGCTGCTCGTCGGAGAACTGCTGGACGGTGATGACGGGGCCGAAGATCTCACGCTGGATCATCTCGTCGTCCTGGCGCAGCCCCGCGACGACAGTCGGCTCCAGGAAGAAGCCGGGGCGATCCGGGGCGAGGCCGCCCGTGACGACCTCCGCGTGGTCTGGGCGGCGCTCCAGGAAGCCGCTGACGCGGTCGCGCTGTTTGGCCGAGTTGACCGGCCCCAGCGTCGTCTCGGAGGAGAGGGTGTCGCCGATGACGAGGCCCCCGGCCTGCTCGGAGAGACCGCTGACGACGTCGTCGTAGACGTTCGAGGCGGCCAGTACGCGGGTCGCGGCCGTGCAGTCCTGACCAGCGTTGTAGTAGCCCGTGCCCGCGATCGTCTCCAGTGCGCTCTCCAGGCTGACGTCGTCGAAGACGATCACGGGCGCCTTGCCGCCGAGCTCCAGGTGCACCCGCTTGAGGGTGTCGGCTGCTTCCCTGGCCAGGTGCTTGCCAGTCTCGACGGAGCCCGTCAGGGCGACCATGTCGACGTCGGGGTGGCTGATCAACGCCTGGCCCGTGGGGTTGCCGGGGCCCGTGACGACGTTCAAGACCCCCTTGGGCAGGATCTCGGCGATCAGCTCGGCCAGGCGCACGGTCGTCACGGGCGTCGTCTCGGCCGGCTTCAGGACGACCGTGTTGCCCGCCGCGATGGCCGGGGCGAATTTCCAGATCGCCATCATCAGGGGGTAGTTCCACGGCGTGACCTGGCCGATCACGCCGACGGCCTCGCGGCGGGTGAAGGAGGTGTAGCCCTCCATGTACTCGCCGGCTGCCCGGCCCTCCAGGCAGCGGGCTGCGCCGGCGAAGAAGCGCAGGTTGTCGGCCATGACGGGGATCTCGTCGGCGCTGACGGCCTCGATCGGCTTGCCGGCGTTGATCGCCTCGGCCCGGGCCAGCTCCTCGCCGTGCTCCTCGATCGTGTCGGCTATCGCCAGCAGGGCCTGGGCGCGCTGGGCAGGCGTCGTGCCCGACCAGCCCTCGAAGGCGCCGCGGGCAGCCCTGACGGCCCTGTCGACCTCCTTTGTACTCGAAACGGGAGCCCGTGCGATCTCCTCGCCCGTGGCGGGGTTGAGGATCGGTTCCGTCTCGCCCCCGCCCGGCACCTGCTCGCCGTCGATGAAGTTGCTGAGCGTCTCTGCGGTGCTGGCCATTGTGCAGTCTCCTCCTGGCGGGCCGGCAGCCCGCGCACTGTTGCCTACGGGGATCCTTGCTGCATTATGCAACGCCCATTTGGCGCTGATGCTTGTCTGTTTCGTTGGCTTCGAAGGGGACTCTTGTCCGAATTGGACAGAGACCGGCGGCGGTTGCCAGGGCGCCGGCAGCGCTACGGCCGGACGGCCCGCTCGCGCGAGCGGATGCGCCTACCCGACCCGGCCGCGCGGATGTCAGCCCAGCCGCGAGGAGCCCGCGAGGCATCGTCACGGCAGGACTTCTGCTCGAACAGGGCCCTGTCGGCCTCGACGAGCACCTGCTCGAGGGTCATGCCGGCCCGCATCTCGGCGACACCGATGCCGATCACGACGGGGCTGCCGTCGGGGCGCGAGCACTGGCCGAAGACAGCCGAGCGCAGCCGGGCGGCGACCCGCTCGGCGCCCTCCAGGTCCGTCTCGGGGAGGATCACGGCGAACTCGTCGCCGGCCCAGCGGAAGGCCACGTCGGGACCCCGCACGGCGGCGCTGAGGGCCGTCCCGATCGCCCGCAGGACCTCGTCGCCGGCGGCGTGGCCGAAGTTGTCGTTGATCGGCTTGAAGGAGTCGACGTCGCACAGCAGCAGCGAGACGCTGACGCCGTCGAGCTCGGCGGCCGCCGCGACGCGGGCCAGCTGCTCGTCGAAGGCGCGCCGGTTGGGCATGCCCGTCAGCTGGTCGCGATGGGCCAGCATCGTGGCCTGCTCGCGTGCGTCTTTGAGCAGGGCCCTGTGCACGCGGGTGGACCCGATCACGAAGGAGGTCATCAGCGTCATCGGGGCGAGCAGGCCGAACTCGCTGACCGTCGCCAGCACGTACAGGTGCCCGTAGAGGGCCGGCGCGAAGGCGACCAGGACGGCCAGCGCGGAGACCTGGGCGCAGCGCCACATCGGCTCGCTGAAGCCCGCCCCGAGCATCGGCAGCAGCAGCAGCTGGGCGTAGGGCTCGGCGCCGCCCGAGGCCCACTGCAGCAGGCCGATCTGGACGATGCCGATCACCGACACCGCCCGCAGGGCGCTGAAGCTGGGCCGCAGCCTGAGCGTCAGCCGCAGCAGTCCCAGGACGATCGAGAAGGCTGACCCGAAGCCCACCAGCGCCCACCCCAGGGCTCCGATCTCGGCGGTCGGCGGGCGGAAGGCGCAGAGGGCCAGCGCCACGAGGGCGCCGAGCACCTGCAGGAAGCCCGCCCCCCTGATCACCAGCTCCAGCTGGGCACCCCTGTAGGGCTCCTCCGACGCCGCCCATCGCAGCTTCTGGAATAGCTCAGACATTTGCATTCAGGACAGTCTCGACCGTCCCCGCCTGGAGCTTTATGGCCGCATGCGCCCTGGTGGACGCCATGCAGACAGGCGTCAAGCGCCTGGACGGTCAGACGGCCTGCGCGACCTCCAGGCCGAGCGACTCGGCGACGGCCGGGTGGGTGACCTTGCCCCCCTTGACGTTGAGGCCGCTGCGCAGCCCGGCGTTGTCCGCCAGGGCACCCTCGACGCCCTTGTCGGCCAGCTCGATCACGTATGGCAGGGTGGCGTTCGTGAGGGCGTAGGTGGAGGTGATCGGCACGGCTCCCGGCATGTTGGCTACGCAGTAGTGGGTGATGCCGTCGACCTCGTAGGTCGGGTCGGAGTGCGTCGTCGGCCGCGAGGTCTCGAAGCACCCGCCCTGGTCGATCGAGACGTCGACGAGGACCGCATGGGGGCGCATCAGCTTCAGCTGCTCGCGGGTGATGACGTGGGGGGCGCGGCCGCCGTGCACCAGCACCGCCCCGATCACGAGGTCGGCGGCCGGCAGCATCTGCTCGATCGCCAGGGTCGAGGAGTAGACGGTGGAGGCGCGCCCCGCGAAGGCCACTTCCAGCTCCCGCAGGCGGTCGATGGAGCGGTCGAAGACGAACACGTCGGCCTGCATGCCGATGGCGATGAAGGCCGCGTTCATGCCGACGACGCCGCCGCCGATGACGAGCACTGTGGCTGCTGCGACGCCGGGCACGCCGCCGAGCAGGATGCCCCGCCCGCCCAGGGGCTTCTCCAGCATGAAGGCGCCGGCCTGGGTCGCGATCTTGCCCGCCACCTCGCTCATGGGCGCCAGCAGCGGCAGCCCGCCTTTGCCGTCCTCGACTGTCTCGTAGGCGATGCAGGTCGCGCCGGAGGCCATCAGGCTGCGGGTCAGCTCGGGCTCGGGCGCCAGGTGCAGGTAGGTGAAGAGGGTCTGCTCGGGACGCAGCCGGGCGACCTCCTGCGGCTGGGGCTCCTTGACCTTAAGGATCGTCTCGGCCTCGGCGAAGACGGCGTCTGCGTCGGGCAGGACCCGGGCGCCCTGGGCGGTGAATTCGGCGTCGCTCATGGCGCTGCCCTCGCCGGCACCGGCCTGCAGCAGCACCTCGTGGCCACGGGCGCTCAGCTCCCGCACGCCGGCCGGCGTGATCGCCACCCGGTACTCGTCCGTCTTGATCTCGGTGGGAACCCCGATCCTCATCTGCTGAGCGCTCCTTGTCGTGATGTGCGAGACCTCGCGCGGAGGCCCCCGGAAGAACCGTCTCCCCTCATCGCGCCAGCTCGCGGCCGCGCAGGGCCAGCCAGAACTCGATGCGGTCGCGGGCGCTGGAGAAGTCCCTGCCGGTCAGCTGCTCGATGCGCCTGATCCTGTAGCGCAGCGTGTGGCGATGGCAGTAGAGGGCTGCAGCTGCCTTCTCCCAGTGACCGTTGTGCTCGATGAAGAGGTCCAGCGAGCGGACCAGCTCTTCCCCGTAGTCGCCCTCCCCCGCTTCGATCGGCCCGAGGACGGTGCGGCAGTAGGAGGACAGCGCGTCCTCGTCCTGCAGCGACAGCAGCAGCTGGAAGGCGCCCAGGTCCTCGTAGGAGGCGACCTCCGGTCCGTCGCCGTTGCGCAGCCGCACGGCCTCCAGGGCGCAGCGGGCCTCGTGGAAGCTGATGCGCAAGGACTGGGTCGGGCCGACCCGGCTGGCGGCGGCGCGGACCTCGCCGAAGCGGGCCGCCAGCTCCTCGCGCAGCCGCGACGCCAGGGCCAGCGGCTCGACGCCGGCCCCTGTTCCGTCGACGACGGCGCACAGCAGCCCGGCCCGCAGCGCCACCAGGTGCCCGACGTGCTCCTCGTCCAGCAGCCGCTCCACGACGGAGGCCGCGCTGCCGACGTCCTGCAGGCGGAAGGCCAGGACGGCGATGCGCTCGCCGATCCCGAAGGGTCGCAGGCGGGCCTGCAGGTCCTCCGGGTAGAGGTGCCCGCTCAGCGCCTCCGCCAGCACGTCGCCCGCCATGTTGCGCTGCAGCAGCTCGTAGCGCTCCTGCAGGAGCTCCGTGAAGACGCGCTCGGTGATGGCGATGAAGGGCAGCTCGTAAGGCACCTCGAACAGCGGGAAGCCGCGCTTCTCGGCAGCCGTCACCAGGGCCGCGGGCAGGCGTTTGTGGGTGAAGCCCGTGCCGAAGCCGAGCGCCGCGATCTGGTGGTCGGCGAGGCGGTCGACGAACTCGCGCAGGGCCCTGGCGCCGCTCAGCTGAAGACCCGTCGTGAGGATCACCTCGCCGCCTTTCAGCCACGGGGTGGGGTCGGCCAGCTCGGTGCTGTGCACCCAGCGGACGTGGGTCCTGGCGGCGTCCCGCCCGCAGACGAGGTTCAGGCCGAGCTCGCCGATCAGGCTCTCGACAGTGAGCTCCATGACTCCATTCGCTCGTGGGCCTCGCTCAGCACCGGTCGCAGGATCCCGACGATCTCCTCGAAGTGCTCGGGCCCCGCGATCAGCGGCGGGGACAGCTGCACGATCGGGTCGCCCCTGTCGTCTGTCCGGCAGATCAGGCCGCGGTCGTACAGCTCGCCGGAGAGGAAGCCGCGCAGCAGGTACTCCGACTCGGTGTCGTCGAAGGTCTCCTTGGTCTCCTTGTCCTTGACCAGCTCGATGGCGTGGAAGTAGCCGGCGCCGCGCACGTCGCCGACGATCGGCAGGTCGCGGAGGCTGTCGAGGGCGCCCCGGAGGGCAGCCTCGTTGGCGCGCACGTTGCCCGGCAGGTCCTCGCGCTCCATCAGCTCGATGTTGGCCAATCCCACGGCGCAGGCGACGGGGTGCCCGCCGAAGGTGAAGCCGTGGGCGAAGGAGGCCGACCCGCTCATGAAGGGCTCGGCGACGTGGTCGCCGGCGAGGACGGCCCCCAGCGGCGCGTAGGCCGAGCTGATGCCCTTGGCCGTCGTGATCATGTCCGGCTGGTAGCCGTAGCGTTCGCAGCCGAACCAGTAGCCGAGCCGGCCCCAGGCGCAGATGACCTCGTCGGAGATCAGCAGGACGCCGTACTTGTCGCAGATCTCCCGGACCCGCTGGAAGTAGCCCTCCTGCGGCGTGAAGCAGCCGCCGCCGTTCTGCACGGGCTCCAGGATCACGGCGGCGACCGTGTCGGCGCCCTCGAACTGGATGGCCTCCTCGATGGCGTCGGCGGCCCACAGCTCGTCGCGATCCTCTTTCCAGCGGTAGGAGTTGGTGTTGGGGACGTGCACGCCCCCGGGCGTCAGCGGCTCGAAGGGCTCGCGCAGGGGCGGCAGGCCGGTGGCCGTCAGGGCGCCCATGGAGACGCCGTGGTAGGCCAGGTTGCGCGAGACGAGCTTGTAGCGGTTCATGTCGCCGCGGGCACGGTGGTAGGCCTTGGCGAGCTTCCAGGCCGACTCGACGGCCTCAGACCCGCCGGAGGTGAAGAAGACGCGGTTGAGGTTGCCGGGGGCCAGCTCGGCGATCCGGGCGGCGAGCTCGATGGCAGGTGGGTGGGCGTAGCTCCAGTTCGTGTAGAAACCGAGCTGCTTGGCCTGTGCCGCTGCCGCCTCACCCAGCTCGGCGCGGCCGTGTCCGGCGTTCACGCAGTACAGGGCTGAGAGCCCGTCGAAGTAGCGCTTGCCGTTCTCGTCGTAGACGTAGCAGCCCTCGCCGCGGACGATCACGGGCACGCTGTGGTGCTCGTCGTAGGAGCCCATGCGCGTGAAGTGCATCCACAGGTTGCGCCGGGCAAGCTTCTGCAGGCGGTCGGGGTCGTGGGGCAGGGCGGGACCCGACGGGCCTGGCGCCCAGGTGGTGCCTGTCCCCTCGCCGTGGCCCGTGGGGGCCGTCTCGTTCAGATCCGTGGAGTCAGCCATGGCATCCTCTCTCCTCTGAAAGCGCCTTTTGTCCAGCCACCATGGATGGACAGTCAGGACAACGATATCCGCGGCGCAGACCCGCCTTCAACGGCTTTGCTGTTTAAGTTGGACTCCTGTCCTTATACGAGATGTACATGATAGCGCGGGCGGTTTGGGCGATATCGCACTTGCGGTGCCGCCGCGCGAGCGCATAACTTTGGCTTCACAGCGCAGCCCACCAGGAGAGGAGCTACCCGTGGCCGTCGAAGGCACCGCCGTAACAGGAGGCGAACACCCTCAGGGGCAGCACAACGGCGTCATGGACAAGGGCCTGAAAAAGGGCGCCATCAGCTACGTCTCCAACATCGTCATCGGCGTGGCCTCGACCGCACCGGCCTACTCCCTGGCGGCGACGCTGGGCTTCATCGTGGCCCTGGGTGGCATCGGCACGCACGCGCCGGCCGTCCTGATCGTCTCCTTCATCCCGATCCTGCTGGTCGCGGTGGCCTACAAATACCTCAACAGGGCCGACCCCGATGCGGGCACGACCTTCGCTTGGACGACTCGCGCCTTCGGACCGGCGACGGGCTGGCTGAACGGCTGGGCGATCTTCCTGGCCGACGTGCTGGTGATGGCCTCCCTGTCGGACATTGCGGCCATCTACAGCCTCAAGCTCTTCGGCATCAGCGAAACGAAAGCGCTGGTGCTGATCATCGCTGTGGTCTGGATCATGCTGATGACGTGGATCTGCTGGCGCGGCATCGAGCTCTCGGCTGCCATCCAGCGGGCGCTGCTGACGCTCGAGGTGATCATGCTCGCGATCTTCTCGATCGTGGCGCTGGTCAAGGTCTACGGAGGCAGCGCCCCGCACGGCTCGATCAAGCCCACGCTGGACTGGTTCAACCCCTTCGCTGTGAGCTTCGGCGACCTGCTGCCGGCCGTCCTGCTGGGCATCTTCATCTATTGGGGATGGGACTCCGGCGTGGCCGTCAACGAGGAGTCAGAGGATCCCGCCAACGGTCCCGGCAAGGCCGCTGTCGTCTCGACGCTGCTGCTGGTCGTCATCTACCTGCTGGTCTCGACCGGTGCGCAGGCCTTTCACGGCGTCGCCTTCCTCTCCAACGAAGCCAACCAGGAAGACGTCCTGAACGCACTCGGCAAGCCCGTCTTCGGCGGCGGTGCAATCGGCTGGATACTCACCAAGCTGCTGATCGTCTGCGTGCTGACATCGGCGTCGGCGTCGACCCAGACGACGATCCTGCCCACGGCCCGGACGACACTGTCGATGGCCCATTGGAAAGCCGTACACCGCCTGCTCGGGCGGGTGCACAAAACGTACCTGACGCCCGACGTCTCGACGATCGGCATGGGCCTGATCTCGATCGCGATCACGGTGCCTTTGCTGCTCGTCTCCGAAAGCGTGCTGTCGGACTCGATCACGGCGCTGGGCTTCCCGGTCTGCTTCTACTACGGCTTCACTGGCATCGCCTGCGCCTGGTACTACCGCCGCGAGCTGTTCAAGAGCGCCCGCAACTTCTTCCTGGTCGGCCTCGCGCCCCTGGCAGGCGGCGTGATGCTGTTCGGCGTGCTGATCAAGGCGGCCATCTACTACGGCCACCGCGCCAACGTCGCCTCAGCGCCGCTCGCCGGCATCACCCTGCCGCTGTGGTTCGGCATCGGCGGCATGATCCTCGGAGCGATCCTGATGATCGTCTCGCGGCCCTACTTCAAAGAGTTCTTCGCCCGCGGGACCGAGGCGGCGCCGGTGGGCCTGCTGGAGAGTCCGCCGCCGACGGCGATCCCGGCGCCCGTCGACTTCTGAACCCCAGCCTATTACCCATGACTGACGACACCGACCAGCGATGCAGGAAGGAGACGCTTAGACAATCTCGTGCCAGACGAACCACTGCGCCGCCACAGCGACGGCGCTCTCAGCGACTTTATCAGGCCGGTCTGGCCGGGTGGATGGCACGGCTGAGGGATGCCAACAAACACCTCCACGATCAGCACGCCTGGACACAGCACCGGCTCGGAACGGTCTATGCGACCGCGCGCCCACGAAAGCCAGAGACAATCCGCAGAATAGCTTGACATGGGTCGGGCGTTGTCGCCACAGTGCTAGCACTGGGACGTGGGGACTGACAACAAGGGGGTGAGAAGAAATCGCACCTCAACACAACCCACAGTCAGGAAGCAACATGAGACATCTCAACGAGATTCGCGGATTGGCGCTGCTCGCACTGTTCTCCATCGGCATGTTCTCGACTGCGACAGCAAACGCGGAAGTTAAAACCGCAGAATTGTTACCCGCGCCCGGAGCAGAAGCAACAAAAGTCAGCGTACGCGGAGGCAAAGGAAAACTTGTCACCGTTAACGGCTTCGAAGTCAAATGCACCGGCTTTAGTGGCAGCGGTCAGTTTACTTCCGCTTCCCTCGGCACCGGAGAACTCGTATTTACAGGCTGCGAAAGCGAAGGCGTAAAATGCAAGTCGACTGAACAAACCGGCGGCACGATCGCGACGCCCTTGCTTAACCTATTACTTGTCTCCTTCACGGAAGCTACCAATTTATTACTCGGTCTTCTAATCTCGGTAGAACTGGGTCATAGCGTGACGTTTTCGTGTGGCGTTCTCCATGTGGAAGTAAAGGGCTCCATCATCGCGGAAGTAACACAACTAAGGGAAAACTCGAAGACCGAAACGCTCAAACAAGTGCCAATGCCAGCGGAAGGTACGAAAGAATTAATCTTAGCAGTACTAATACAGCTTTTTCTCGGCCAGGAAAAAGGTAAGCCTAAACCTAACAGCGATCACCTGGAAACGACAATCAACGGGGCTACATTTTTAGAATCGGGCCTGTTATCGGAAGAAAGCGTCACCATGGTATTTGAAAAACCCGAAAAGGTCCATATCGACTACTGAGCAAATGGCATAGTGCGCAAATCAGGGGTGGGGGCAGCCGACACTGTTGCCCACCCTTGGTTGTGGCGCAACCCGCTCACGGGTTACGGGCCTTTCGCCAATGACATTCAGGGGAGCAGAGACCGGCCGCCGACGAGGCTCTGAATCTTGTACTCAAGTCGTCGACGAAACGCGTCCTGCAACCGAAAGCCAAGACATCGAACCCTGGCCCGACCGGGAGCTATTCCTAGTGGTCGTGATGTATTTAGTTCGTGGCTAGCTGGGTAGGGATGGGCTATGCCTATTCCTTTCCCGGTTGAGATCAGGTTGGATGACGAGCAGCGCGGGCCGTTGGAGCTGTGGGCGCGGACGCGGAACAGTGCGCAGGCGCTTGGGTTGCGGTGTCGGATTGTGCTGTTGGCGGCTGCGGGCTTGAATAACACCGAGATCGCAGAGGAGCTCGGGATCGATCACAAGAGCGCGCGGAAGTGGCGGGCGTGGTTCGCAACTGACGGCCTGGATGACCTCGTCGGCCTCTACATGAATCCGCCCGAGCGGGCGGTCGCGCTGTGCGTCGATCACCTGGCCGCTGGCGATGTCTACGGCTCGCTGCACGCCCGCCACCGCGCGTTCGAGTTCAAGAAGTTCCTGCAGACGCTCGACCGCGAGGTCCCAGGGCCGCTCAGATCCAGCTCGTGTCGGACAACTCCTCGATCCACAAGGCGCCAGCCATCCACGGTTGGTTCGCCGCCCACCCACGCTCCGTCCTGCATTCACCCCAACGTCAATTCGTGGCTGAACCTCGTCGAGCGCTGGTTCGCGGAGCTGACCAACAAGAAGCTCCGCCGCGGCACTCACCGCTCGGTCCGAGCACTCAACTCCGACCTCCGCAGCTGGATCGCCCACGGAACGAGAACCCCCGCCATTCGTCTGGACCAAGACAACATACGAGATCCTAGACTCAGTCGCCCGCTACTGCGCCCGAATCAATGAATGACGACACTAAGGCGTCTTCTCGACCACGCCGTGCGGCGAGCCGTACTCGGCGAGCAGGTCGAGGAAGGGCCCGGGCGCGAAGGCCTCGGGTCCGAGCACGCCGGCGCCCTTCCAGTCGCCGCGGTCGAGCAGCTCCAATGCCACGGCGGGGTTGACGGCCGTCTGCCAGACGACGGCCTGGCTGCCGTACTCGCGCATCGTCGTCTCGTTGTCGACGACGTGGTACAGGTAGGTCGAGCGGGGGTTGCCGTCCTTGCCGGTGCCGGTGACCCAGGTTCCGGCGCAGGTGCGCCCGCTCATGCGCTCGCCCAGCGTGGCCGGATCGGGCAGGGTCGCGGCGACGACGTCGCGGGGCGCCACCTGGGTGCCGCGGACGGTGACGGGATCGGTCGAGTCCAGGCCGAGCTTGTGCAGGGTCTGCAGGACGTCGATGAACTCCTGGCCCAGGCCGTACTTGAAGGTGACCCTGGCGCAGTCGACCCAGCGCGGGATCAGCACGACCTCCTCGTGCTCGACGTTGACGCATTCGACCGGGCCGATCCCCTCGGGGAACTCGAAGACCTCGGGCTCGGAGAAGGGGGCAGTCGTGTAGAAGCCCCGCTCGCGCTCCCAGATCAGGGGCGGGTTCAGGCACTCCTCGATCGTCGTCCAGATCGAGAATGTGGGCGCGAAGTCATAGCCCTCCACGACCAGGTCTGCCCCGTCGCGGACGCCGACTTCGGCAATCTCGGAGAACAGCTCGTCGGCGGCGTAGCGGGCGAATATGTCCGACAAGCCAGGCTCGACGCCGATCCCGACGAGAGCCAGCAGGCCGCCCTGCTCCCACTCCTGGCTGCGCTCCAGCTGGTAGTCGCCGAGCATCTCGCCGGGCAGCTCGTAGGGCTGCCGCGGGTGCGGGCGGGACAGCGTCATGGCCATGTCCAGGTAGGTGACGCGGGCCTCGAAGCAAGCGTCGAAGATGGGCTCGTTGAAGCGCGGGTCGCAGGCATTCAGGACGGCGTCGGGCCGGACGCGGCCGATCAGCTCGACGAGGTCGCGCAGGTTGGAGGCGTCGACGCGCTGCGCCGAGAAGCGGTCGGGCTCGCCCAGCCGCTGCACTGTCGATTGGGCCCGCTCCAGGGCCACGTCGGCCAGGGTCACATGCTCGAAGACCGGCCTGCGCTGGGCGATAGCGGCAAAGGCGGCTCCGACACCGCCGGCTCCAACGACCAGAACCCTCATGTCCCGCAGTCTGACGGAAAACGACAGGGCGGATCGTCACAAAGACGACGGGTGCGTATGCCGCAATGGCTCAGGACGCTCGCGTATGCTGCGGCGATCCGCGTGGCCGCCGAAAACAGCAGACCGTGAGCGCCGGTCCCCCTCCCACCTCGACCGCCCCGACCGGCTCACCGCCGCCTCCCGCGAACGGGCTTCCCCCGTCGCCCGGCCGAACCCGCACGCGGACTGCGCGGGGCGCCCTGGGCTGGGCGCCGTCTCCACAGCTGACCGGACGCGAGATCGGCTTGGCCGCGCTGGGCGGCGTCCTGCTGGCGATCCTGACGAGCTGGCCCCTGATCCTGCACATGTCCAGCCGCATCTCCCCGGACCTCGGGGACCCCGTACGGACGGCCTGGGAGATCGCCTGGGTGGGCCACGCGATACTGCACGACCCGCTGCACCTGTTCGACTCCAACGCCTTCTACCCCCACCCCCTCAGCCTGGCCTTCTCGGACTCCCTGCTGGGCTACGGGCCGAGCGCCTTCTTCGGCTCCGGCACGGTGGCTGCGCTGGTCCGCTACAACCTCCTCTTCCTGTTCGCCTGGTCGCTGTGCCTGCTGGGCGGCTACCTGCTGGCTCGTGAGCTGGGGCTGGGCCGGCTGGGCGCAGCAGCGGCCGGCGTCGCCTTCGCCTACGCCCCCTACCGGGTCACGGAGGCGGGGCACCTTCACGTCATCTCCTCGGGCGGCATCCCCCTTGCCCTGTTCCTGCTGCTGAGGGGCTACAGGCGCTGCTCGCGCCTCCTGGTCCTGGCCGGCTGGCTCGTCTCCGCCTGGCAGATCAGCCTCGGCTTCACCCTGGGCATGCAGTACGCCTATCTGGTCGCCGTGCTGGTCGTCCTCGTCCTGTTCCAGTGGTGGCGGGGGGATCTGCGCTTCGGCGCGGGGACGACGGCGGACGGGGCGCCGGCAGACGATCCGAGGACTGCGGACGGCGACGCGGTCGCGGCCTCCGGCAACGGTCACCCCACCGCCTCTGAGCCACCCTCGCGGGGCCCGCTGATCCCGCGCAGGCTGTTGTGGGTCACCGCCATCGGTGTCCTTGCGCTCGGTGCGATCACGATCTACCAGGCCCGTCCCTATCTGAAGGTCGCATCGGAGTACCCGACGGCCAAGCGCACGATCCAGGAAGTCGAGAACTACTCCTCGGGCCCGGCGGCACTGCTGTCGGCCTCTTCGGAGAACCGGGTCTGGGGTCCCGTCACGAAATCGATCCGCAAGAAAGTCCACTCCCAGAACGAGGACGTCTTCTTCCCCGGCGGTCTGATCCTGGCCCTGGCGTTGATCGGCCTGGCCGGCGTGGGCGGCTCGCCGCTGAGCAGGCGATTGCGGATCGGGCTGCTGCTCGGCATCGTCGTCGTCTCCGTGCTGGCGATGGGGATGGGGCTGACGGGAGCCGGCTACCCCTACAGGCTGCTCTACGACTACGCACCCGGCTGGGACGGGGTGCGCGTGCCCGGGCGCATCTTCACGCTCGCCACGCTCGCCTATGCGCTGCTGGCGGGAGCGGGAGCGCAGTGGCTGGCTGCCCGTGCCCGCACGTTCGGCGCCCGCGGCTCCTTCGCGGCGCTCGGGCCACTGGTCGGGGTCGGACTGCTGATCGGCCTGCTCGGCGAAGGTGCGGGCCATCTCGGTCACCCCGTCGTGCCGCAGCCTGCAAAGGCCGAAGTGGGGCTGCCCGGCCCGCGTCTGGACCTGCCTACGGACGGCTCCTACGACCGCATCTGGCAGTACTTCTCGACGGACGGCTTCTATGACATCCCGATCGGCAACAGCACCTTCGACATGCCCGCCGTGGACGACCTGCGCGGGGGCATGTACGGCTTTCCCGACCAGGCCAGCATCGAGAAGCTCCGCTACTACCACGTCAAGACCGTCGTCCTGCACCTGGGCAAGATCCCCGACCTGCCGCCCGATCACGGCCTTGAGATCCCCGAGCCACCCGATCCGGCGGCTGCCGCAGCCAAGCCGATCGCGGGCCTGGGCATCACCCGCCGGCAGGTCGGCTCGAGCGTCATCTACGAGATCGGCCCCGGTCCGGCGGCCCTGCACGGCTCGGACGGATGAGCGTCCCCGCAACCGGACAGGAGCTCTCACAGGGGAGCGACGACTCCTCGCGCGAGCGATCGGAGGGACGGAGATCGTCCGGCGCCCGGCTGATCCCCCGGTCCCGGCGCGCCCGCCTGGCGCTGCTGGCGGTGCTGCTGACAGGCATCTCCTACGCGACGATCATCCAGAGCTTCTCCTGGAACCAGGCCTCCCACTACGACCTGATCAGAGCGCTCAACGACGACAGCACGACGATCGACCCCTACCAGGCCAACACGGGCGACAAGGTCACCTACAAGGGCCACGTCTACTCGGCCAGGGCGCCGGGGCTGGCGCTGTTCGCGCTGCCCTTCTACGACACCCTGAACCTGATCGGGGCGGAATCCTGGACGCGCGAGCACGTCGCCCCGCCCAACCATCCGGGCGACGAGATGATCTACCTGATCGGGCTGTGGGGCAACGTCCTGCCGGGGCTGCTGCTGGTCGGCCTGGTGTGGTGGATGGCCGACCGCTTCGAGCCCGGCTACGGGGCCGCCGCGGCTGTGGCGCTGGGCCTGGGCACGATGGCCCTACCACTCTCGACCCTGCTGTTCTCCCACATCTTCACGGCCTTCCTCGGCTTCGCTGCCTTCGCGCTGATGGTCAGGGAGCGGGCCGGACCGCCGAGCCCGTCGCTGCTGGCGGTCGCCGGCCTGGCCGTCGGCTACGCCTTCAGCTCTGAGTACCCCCTGTTCTTCGTGGGCCTCGTCCTGGGCTTCTACCTGCTCTCACGCAGGGACAGCTTCAACCCGCGCGGGATCGCGACGCGGGCGGGCGCCTACGTGGCGGGCGGCCTGGTCGGGATCGTGCCGCTGCTGCTCTACAACCACTACGCCTTCCACTCCTGGACGCACCTGGCCTACTCCGACGTGCCCCGCCAGAAAAAAGGCTTCTTCGGGATCGACCTGCCGAGCCTGAAGGTGATGGCGACCCTGCTGCTGGACTCCCGGGGCCTGTTGACGATCTCTCCCGTCCTGATCCTCGGCGGGGTCGGCACGCGGCTGCTGTACAGGCGCGGCAAACGTGCCGAGGCGCTGACGATCGCGGGCGTCTGCGCCTGCTACGTCCTCTACAACTCGGGCTACTACCTGCCCTTCGGGGGAGGCTTCATGGGTCCCCGCTTCCTGGGCACGATGCTGCCCTTCCTGGCCTGCCCGCTGGGCCTGGCGCTGAAGCGCTTCCCCGGGCCGACCGTGGCGCTGGTGGCCGTCTCGATCCTCACGACGGTCGTCGCGACCGTCACCCATCCGCTGGTCGGCTACGAGAACGAGACCGTCGTGTGGGCGCGCCTGCTCAGCAAAGGGGAATTCCAGCCGACCATCGCCTCGGCCTACGGCATGGGCCGCGGCTGGGGCGGGATCTGGCCGTTCCTGCTGGCTGCCGGTGGAGCCGTCCTGGTGGCAGCCTGGGCGACGCCGCGGCTGCGCATGTCGGGACGCTCTGCCGCCTGGGGCGCCCTGGCGCTGGGCGCCTGGTTCCTGTTCGCCTGGCTCGGGCCGACGGTGCTGGGCATCGACCACCAGGGTCTGCTGGACATCAAAGGGGCCGGCGACAAGACGGCCCTCGACCTGACACTGCACGACGGTGCCCGCTACCCGCTGAGCAGGCTGGCCCTCTACGCCACGATCGCCGGGGGCCTGGCGCTGGGGCTGGCTTGGCTGTTGCGACGAGGACCCGAGGGCGGGCGCCGTACCGAGACGACTCCCGCCCCCCGGGCAGCGCTCACGTCTTCGTCGTCTTGACGTTGCATTTGGCGGCGCGGACCTGCTTGCAGACGACAACGTAGCCGGGGCGGGGTTCGCCCTTGCCGTTGGTCAGGCCGGCGTCGAAGCGGATGCTGCCGGTGCCGGAATCCCAGTCGTAGATGTACAGGCGCTTGATCGCCGAGAAGGACCCGGCCAGTTTGAACATGTACTTGAGGACCTTGGCCGCTCTCGTCAGGCCGGCGCCGTTCTTGTTCAGGAAGGAGGGGGCGAAGTCGACGATGCCGCCCGTCTCCGTCAGCCAGACCTGCCCGCTGCCGAAGGCTTTGATCAGGTCGGCCGTGCGCCAGCTCTGCAGGCGGTTGACGTCGGAGTAGTTGTGCAGCCCCCAGATCGTCGGCATGACCGTCCTCAGCCGCACGATCTCCCGCTTGAATTCCTGGATGTAGCGGACGGTGGGCGAGACGACGGCGGCGTCGAGCACGTCCAGGCCGATGACCGTGCAGCTGTGGCAGTCGCGCTTCAGCGCCTGGTAGTACTTGGCCGTCAGCACGGCCGATGGGCTCGAGTACTGGCCCTTGACGTTGCCACGGTTGGCCTCGTCGTAGGCCTGGTACTGGCGGACATGCGGGAAGTCCTTGATGAACCTGGCGACGTCGGCCTTGTAGGCGGCGACGCTGGGCATCACGGTCGGCGTGTGCTCGGAGTGGTAGAAGGCGATCAGGACCTGCTGGTGCTGGGCTTCGGCGTCGCCGATCCATTCCCGCGCAACGGCCAGCTCGTCGGGCCGCACGGCCGCGTCGTAGGGGGCGACGTAGCGGGAGATCTTCGTGTGCAGCTGCTGCCAGAGGGGATTGGAGAACATCGTCGGCAGCTGGTCGCCGATGCCCGTCAGATAGGAGGATGCGGCGTGGGCGCGCGCCCTTCCCGCCTTGCCGGCGAGGGCCGCGGGGGCGAGGGCGAGCCCCGCCAGGGCGAGGATCGCGAGGATCGGGACGATGCGGCCGGACGTGCGGGGGGAGTTGGTCATATCGGCTTGCAACAAGGCTCCTGCTCGGTGGTTGCGGGGACGGAGTCTAAATATTCGGTAGGGGCGCCCGGATCGGCTCACGAGGGCTCCCCTCCCCCTTCGCCGCCCTCGCCCGGGACTCCTGCCCCGTCCGGGCGCCGGAGCGACGGGTCGGCGACGATCCGCACGTCCACGCCGGGAAGCTGCTCCAGCAGGCGGCCGAGCAGGGACTCGGTGCCGCCGCGCAGGCGTCCCAGGCCGCGCCGGGGCGGCGGCGTGCCGATCAGCACGTAGGTCGTTCCCAGCACCCTGGCGGCGGCGATGGCGAGCCCTGCCACGTCGTCGCCTTCCTCGACCCGAAGGCGGGCTCCGAGCATCGAGGTCAGGCGGCGCAGGCTCTCCAGACGGGCCCTGTCCCTGGCGCTGGGGGCCCGGCCGGGCGGGCGTACGACGAGCACGTCCAGGTCCGAGTCCAGGCGCTGGGCGGAGCGCCAGGCGCGGCGCACGACGTGCTCGGAGTCGTCTTGCAGGGTCACGACGGCCAGCAGTCGCTCGCTGATCGCCTGGGGAGCGGGCTCGCCGGCGGTGGGCAGGCCCTCCTCGTCGCGGCGGACCGGCGGGGCGACCTCGCGCACGAGCCGCTTGACCTCGACGTCCTCGGCGACTTGGCGCAGGGCCGTCTCGCGCAGGGCGGACAGGTTCTCGACCTTGAAGAAGTTGTTCAGGGCCGCGGGCACGCGCTCGGGCCTGTAGACCTTCCCCGCCCGCAGCCGCGCTATCAGCGCCTCCGGGGTCAGGTCGATCAGCACGACCTCGTCGGCCGCGGAGAGGATCTCGTCGGGGATCGTCTCGCGCACCTGGGCGCCGGTCAGGCGGGCGACCTGGTCGTTGAGGCTCTCCAGGTGCTGGACGTTGACCGTCGAGAAGACGTCGATGCCGGCGCTGAGCACGTCGCGCACGTCCTCGTAGCGTTTCTCGTGCTCGACCCCGGGCGCGTTGGTGTGGGCCAGCTCGTCGATCAGGCACAGCTCGGGCGCGCGGGCAAGCACGGCCGGCAGGTCCATCTCGGTCAGCGGCGTGCCGCGATAGGTCAGATCGCGGCGGGGGACGGCCTCGATGCCCTCGGCCTGGGCCACGGTCTCGGCACGCCCGTGGGACTCCAGGTAGCCGATCACGACGTCCCGTCCGGCCTCCGCTTCTGCCCGCCCCTCCTGCAGCATCCGGTAGGTCTTGCCGACGCCGGGGGCCATGCCGATGAAGACCTTCAGATGTCCCGCGCCGTCCGCCATTGAGAGCCTGTGGCACGCTACCGGAGTGACCTCCCTGCAGACCGGCGCCGCGGTGTTGGGAGGAACCCTGGTCGTGGGCGCCCTGCTGTCGGGCCTGGCTCGCCGCAGCGTGCTGTCGCTGACGGCGCTGTTCGTGCTGCTGGGCTTCGTCCTGGGAGCCGGGGGCCTGCGCGTGCTGCAGTTCCACGCCGACTCGGGGCTCGTGCGCGACCTGGCCAGCGTGACGCTGATCGTGATCCTGTTCCGCGACGGCCTGGAGGTGGACGGGGAGCTGCTTCAGAGCCACTGGCAGCTGCCGCTGCGCAGCCTCGTGATCGCGATGCCGATCACTGCCGTCGTGGTGGCCGTCCTGGCCCGCCTGCTGGTCGGCCTGGACTGGGCCGAGTCCTTCCTGCTGGGTGCCCTGCTCTCGCCCACCGACCCCGTGCTGTCCTCCGGCGTGGTCACCGACAGCCGCGTGCCGCGCGCGATCCGCCACTCCCTGAACCTCGAGTCGGGCCTCAACGACGGCCTGGCCCTGCCGGCCGTGCTGACCTTCGCCGACGCGCTGGAACCGGGACGCGGCGGCTTCGTGTGGTGGCACTTCGTGCTGCAGGACGTCGGCCTGGGGCTGGCCTTCGGGCTGGTCTGCGGGCTGGCCGGCTCGATGCTGATGGGGCGGCGCTCGAAGCGGGCGGGCGAAGAGGACATCCCCGAGCACCAGCGGGCGCTCTACGCGCTGGGGCTGGCCTTCTTCACCTACGGCGTCACGGTGCTGCCGCCCCACGGCAACGGCTTCATCGCCGTCTTCGTGGCTGCGATCGTGATCGGAGTCCGCCGCCCCGACCTGCGCGAGTGCTTCGCGCAGCGCACGGAGGAGACGGTGGAGATCGTCAAGCTCGCGACCTTCACGGTGTTCGGCTCGCTGCTCACGCTCGGTGGCCTGTTCGGCGACGGCTGGGGCGCGATCGCGGTGGTGGCGGGAACGCTGCTGCTGGCGCGCCCGCTGGCGCTGTGGACGGCGCTGGCGGGAACGGGTCTGAGCAGGGCCGCCAAGGCCTTCATGGCGTGGTTCGGGCCCAAGGGCGTGGCCACGATGGCCTTTTCGCTGCTGGTCCTCAGCCGCGATGTGCAGGCGGGCAGGCGCATCTTCGACATCGCCGCGCTGGCCGTGTTCGCCTCGATCCTGGTGCACGGGGCCACCGACACTCCGGGCATCCGCTGGATCGCGCGGCGCGAGCCGGCGGAGCCTTAGGCGAGCCGATCCGCAGGGCTCGCCTCGATCGCCAGCAAGAACGGCTGGCTCTAGCGGGCGCCGGCCGGCCGGATCGCTTAGGAGCTAGCGAGCAGCGACGGCTCGTCGGCGAACATGTCCGCGAGCCCGTTGCTGTCGCGCAGGAAGCTTTCGATGACGTCGGGAGCCAGCGGGCGCGCGAACAGGAATCCCTGCGCCATGTCGCACCCCTCACGCTGCAGCTCGCGAACCTGGCTGTGCTCCTCGACGCCCTCGGCGAGCGTCTGCAGGCCGAGCGCCTTGCCGAGTTGGATCAGCGTGTGCGTGAGGGCATGCGCCTCGCTGGAATGCTCCAGACCGGTGATGAAAGTCCGATCGATCTTCAGCGAGTCGACTGGGAACTGACGCAGATACGCCAGCGAGCTGTAGCCGGTCCCGAAGTCGTCGACGGCGATGCGCACTCCGAGCGCCTTCAGCTCCTCCAGCAGCCGGGCGGTCTGATCTGGCTTGCGCATCAGCGCGGTCTCCGTGATCTCGATCGTCAGGCTCGCCGCCGCGAGGCCGCTGTCGTGCAGCGCCGTGCGAACCTCATGGACGTACTCGCCGCGTTCGAGCTGGCGGGCGGAGGCGTTGACGGAGATGTTCAGGGGGTATCCGTTGCGATGCCACGCCGCTCCCTGCAGACAGGCTTGCTCGAGCACCCAACGCCCGATCGGCACGATCATGCCGTTGTCCTCGGCGATCGGGATGAATACGTCGGGCGCGATCACACCGCTGACGGGATGGCGCCAGCGGAGCAGCGCCTCGACGCCCACCACGAGCTCGCTCTCGAGGTCGAGCATCGGCTGATAGACGAGGAAGAGCTGCCCCCGCTCGAGTGCACCCGCGAGATCCATCTCCAGGCGCATGAGATCCTGAGCGGCGACCTGCATCGCTGACTCGAACTTGACATAGCCGTTCTTGCCGAGCGCCTTGGCCTTGTACAGCGCGAGGTCCGCGTCCTGCATGAGCGCTTCGGCCGAGCCGGGACGTCCGGTCGCGATGCCGATGCTCGCCGTGATGGAAACCGGCGCGTGCTCCTTCCCGGACAGGACGATCGGCTGGCGCAGCAGGTCCAGGACGCGCTCGGCCACGAGCTCCGGTGCGGTGTAGGTGCCGACTGAGTCGATCAGCATCACGAACTCGTCGCCGCTGAGGCGCCCGACCGTGTCGTTCTCGCGCATCGCCGTCTTGAGCCGTGCCGAGACCTGGCGCAGCACCTCGTCGCCGGCATGGTGACCGTGCCGGTCGTTGATCTGCTTGAAGCCGTCGACGTCGAGGAAGAGCGCCGTCACCGCCACGTCCAGCCGCCGCGCACGACGGATTATCTGTTCGGCGCGGTCGAGCACGAGAACCCTGTTGGGGAGGTCCGTCAGGGGGTCGTGCAGCGAGCGGAACTCCAGCTCGCCGGTTCTCTCGCCCACGAGGTTCCAGGCATGCCTTCGCGAGCTCGACAGCACGCGATGCAGCAGGAACACGAGGATCGTCACGAGCAGACCGAGACCCAGGGCCAGCAAGCCCCTGACGTTCGGCGAGGCGAAGACGTTCGCGCTGCCGGACGTCTCGAGCACCCAGCCTTCGCCCAGGCTGCGACGGGCGTGGTAGCCGGAGGAGGAGAGCCCTGCCGAGCCGCCGGCCCGACCGATCAGCTGCAACTGACCGCCGGGGTTGCGGTGATAGAGCGAGGCCTCGATCGATCCGCGGCCCACCAGCGCGGATCGGACCGTACTCGCGCTGTCGAAGGTCGTGCCGATGAAGCCCGTCAGGGCGGCATCACGCTCCGGGGGCGTCGCGATCGATGCGCCGCGCCTGTACACGGCGGCGCCTATCGCGACGAGCGACCGCGCGCCGCTGTTCGGAAGCGGGGTCACGATCAGCGATCCCGTCTCGGCGGCGGTGCGCACGAGCGCCGGGTACGGCGAGCGGCCAATGCCCGGAACCGTGGGTGCGCAGTAGTCCAGCAGCCCTCCGTACGGCTCGGCCGCGGGCGCGACGCCGACGATGGCCCTGGTCAGGCAGTACGTCGCTCGTCTCCCGGCGGGGATCACCTGGAGCCTGTCGCCCAGCATCCCTCGAAACGCGGCGTCGTCCGCGACCTGGCTCCGAAACGCCGCCAGGCCCGAGGCGGGCACGACCTGGATGAAGGTCGCGGCGACGTCGGGGGAAGCGGGAGCTCCTCGCTGCAACTCGCCGTACCACTGCAGGAACTGCGTCTCGCTGTCCTGCGTTTCCATCGCCGCGTGCGCCCGCACGGTGCGCGTCAGCGCCACGTCGGCGATGAGCTTCGCCTGCAGCGAGCCGGCCGTGGCCGCGGCGCTCGCCGCAAAGGACTTCCGATTTGCTTCCTGCGCACTGGAGCGCCATTCGGAGGCCGCGAATGCGGACGCGATCACACCGAAAAGAAGGATCAACCCGCCGATCACCGTGGTACGAGCACTGCCCTGCAGCCTGCGGCCGTGCTTCCCCGTGACCTCACTCCCGTATGCATTCGACCCAAAGTCTGCGTCCGGGGCAGGAACCGGCGGACCGCGTCGTCTGAGGCTCATCAGCTGGCCAGCATCATGTGAATCTCTAAGCATCGACCGCTACGTCAGAGGACTTGACTGATCCTGTTATCTCACACTATTGCTTTCTCGCTGGATTGCCCGGTCCTCTGTTCGGGCGTGACCGCCGCCACCCTGGACGTTCGTACGAGCTGCGATTCCCACACTCAGGCTGAGTCGCGAAAGCGTCGGGTTAACGATCAGGTCGAAGAGACCGGGGAGCCATTCCCATCCCATCGCGGCGCTTTGCAGCCGCAGTCAGGAGACGCCCATGAACCGCGGCGTCCCATGTAGCAACGAGTCGCCCACCGGCGACTTCCTCGCAGCGGGATCGCACCGACCCGCGCCGAGCGCCCGCAACGTGCTCCGGACAATGCTGATCGTGCTGACGTCACTGTCGACGCTGCTGTTCGCGGGCAGCGCGATGGCGGCGAGCGCATCGGTCGGTCTCGGCACGGCAGACAGCTTCTCCGTGCTGGGCGGCTCGACCGTCACCAACACCGGCCCGACGACGATGTTCGGCAGCCTCGGCCTCAGCCCCGGCTCGTCGGTCACAGGCGCCCCGCAGGTGCTCGGTGCTACGCACGTAGACGACGCTGTCGCGATCGAAGCCAAGAGCGCCCTCACGACCGCCTACAACGACGCCGCCTCGCGACCGAGCAACGGCTCGGCCGGAACGGACCTGTCGGGGCAGGTGTTCCTGCCGGGCGTTCGCACGGCCAGCAGCTCGCTCCTGCTCTCCTCGGGCTCGGTGACGCTCGACGCTCAGGGCAATCCCAACGCGGTGTTCATCTTCCAGATCCCGACGACGCTCACCACGAGCTCCGACACGAGCGTGCATCTGATCAACGGCGCACAGGCCTGCAACGTCTTCTGGCAGGTCGGGTCCTCGGCCACGCTGGGAACGGGCACGAGCTTCGTCGGCACGATCATGGCAGCCGCCTCGATCACCGCGGACACGGCGGCGACCGTCCACGGCAGGCTGCTGGCGAGCACGGGCGCGGTCACCCTCGACACGAACACGATCACCACGTCCCACTGCGCCTCCAGTGAAACCGGCAACGGCGGAGGCACGGAAACGACGACAACCGGCGTGCCGGTGGTCACGGGCGAATCGGGTACGCCGATCGCCGCCCAGAAAGCCGCCGCTCTGGAAGCGACCCGAAAGGCCGCCGCTCGAAAGGCCGCAGCACGTCGGCGCCGGCGCCGCGCGCACAAGAAGGCCGAGCAGACCGCGCGGCGGGCGCTGCCCGGCCATCACGGCTCATTCACCGGATGAGCAACCCATGCGCAACGCGAGCCAGGCGCCGCTGGGTGCCTGGAGTCGCGACGATCTGCCTGGCGCTCCTGGCCTGCTCGACGATGGGCATGGCGAGCGCGCAGGCCGGCGACTCAGCACGGGCGCAGGCGACCCAGGAACTGGCGGTGCTGCTGAGCGCGCACGGCGCACACAGTGCGCCACTGGCCGGCTCGGCGCAGGTCGCGCTCGTGCCGGCCAGGCGGCCGATCACAGGCGAGCCGACGACGCTGCCCGTGATCTCGCGCTCCATCGCCCCCGGCGGCGGACGGTGGCTGCTGGTTCAGCTGCCGGGTCGCCCCAACGGCGCGACGGGCTGGATCTCAGAACTGGACACCCGCGCCGCGGTGACGACGTGGCGCATCGTCGTCGAGCTGGCGGCGCGCCGCCTGCAGGTCTACAGCCACGGTCACGTCGTGAAGGTCTTCAGGGCAGTCGTCGGCAAGCCCTCGACGCCGACCCCGACGGGCAGCTTCTTCGTCGAAGAGAGCCTGCAGATGCAGTCCGGTGAGCCCGGCGGCCCGTTCGCGCTGGCGCTCAGCGCACGCTCCAACGTGCTGCAGGAATTCGAAGGCGGCCCGGGTCAGATAGCGATCCATGGGCGCGCGAACCTCGGCGGAACCCTCGGCACGGCCGCCTCACACGGCTGCATCCGCCTGGCGACCAGCAGCATAGACTGGCTGGCCGCGCGAATCCGCCCGGGAACGCCCGTAACGATCGCCGCCGGATAGTCCCGGTGCCAGGCCATCAGGGTCGATCCTCCCCCGCCACCGAGGCAGCCGCGACAACGGCCTCATACCGCCGCCGCACATCCGCCCGATCCGCCGCCTCGGGTACGGATTCCTCGCAGGCCCGCAGGATCATCTCGGCCTGGGCCAGCAGCAACTCGCGCTGCTGAGCCGACGTGGCGCGGCGCATGACCCTGGTCAGCCCGTCGAGCTGGCGGATCATCACGGCCGGCATGCCGCGACTGGCCTGGCGGATCTTGTCGTGGGCGCGCTCGACCAGCCGCCTGAAGCTGACTGTGACGGTGATGACGCGCACGTGCCCGGAGGCGTCGCGGTGCACAGTTGCCGGATGCCAGCCGGCGGCGATCTTGCCGAGGCCGTCGCCGAGCCAGTCGATGCAGGCCAGCGCCGTGAAGGTGTCGTTGACGGCGGGTGAGAGCGCCCTGATGGCGATCTCCACGAGCTGATCCACGGCGAACGAGAGATCCTGCGTGAGCGTCCTGTGCGGCCCGGTGGCGTGGGCGCCGCCGAGAGCCCGCGCCACGCCGGGCGCGGCCGACGCCGGCCACACGTTGGCCAGTGGCTCGCCCTCCGCGACGAAGTGGCCGGGGCGGTGCTGCAGGCGGATCACGGCGTGGCTGGTGGCGGCGATGTCGATCAGCCTGCTCATGCTCACGTACTGCAGGTAGCCGCTCTTGGGCGCCCGCACCATGGCGCTGTCCTCGTCCAGCCGAACCAGCATCTCCGACAGCGACGGCCCGGCCTTGGCGATGCCGTCCCCCGCCAGTCCCGGCTCGGCCTCGATCGCCCGCGAGAGGTCACCGGCGATGCTGGCGATCACCTGCGGCAGCTGGATCGACTTGGCGATGTGGTCGATGAAGAGCACCAGCATCCCGACGTCGGCCACGACCAGCGCCATCGTCACGGTGATCGAGAGGTGCGGCACGAATTCCCCATGCGAGCCGGGGCCGATGACGACCAGGGCCAGGATGGCGTAGACGAAGGTCGCCACGAAGCTGCCGAGCGTGGCCTGGGTGATGCGGTCGCGGATGAAGTTGCGCAGCATTCGCGGCCCGAACTGCGTGGAGGCCAGCGTCAGCGTCACGATCGTGATCGAGAAGACCAGCGTGACGACCGTGATGACGGCGGCCGCGATCGCCGTCAGCACCTGCCTGGCGGCGTCAGCGCTGCCGCTGATGACGAACGACGGGAAGTGCAGCGATCCGTCGTAGGCCAGCCGGTCGAGCGCGTACGTGCACGCGAACAGCCCGACGGCACCGAGGATCTGCAGGGTCGGAACCAGCCACAGGTTGGTGCGCAGCGCCTCCCGGCGCCATGCGGAAGGCAGGACCGGCCTCAGCACGGTTGCTCTCCCTCAGCAGCCCGATCGCGGCGGCGGCAGGGGATCGGGAGGCGATGGTGGCGTCGCATGGTTCGGGCAGCTCTCGGTCGATGCCGACCAGGCTTCCCGGCTCACCACTGCCAACGATACTGCCTGCGATGGTCGCCGATCGCTCCGGGGCCTGGGAGTGCAAGGCGGCCCCGCGCGCTGCAGGGTGGGGCGCGCCGGGGGCAGTATCGCCCAGCGGCGCGCCCCGGCTCGACTCATGCAGCGAGCGCCACGATGGCGGAGTCCTCGCCGAGTCCGTCGAGCACGTCCCGGACGGCCTCTGTCACCGTCTGCTCGGACCGCGGGTTGAACAACGGGCTGAGTCCATCGCCGAGCAGTGCCCGTGCGAGGACGATGCCGCGCGGGTCGACAGGTCCCACGCGTTCCAGCCGCTCCGCAAGTTCGATGATCGCGCGGCGGCCGTAGCGCACGGCCCTCGGCTCGATCACGACCGAGGAGATGACGGGGCCGGTGCCCCGCCGGTCGACGTAGGCCAGAACCCCGCGAAGGTCTCTGGCGAGCTCCTGCTGGGAGTGGGGATCGGCGAGCTGGCGGGCACGCAGCGCGAGCTCCTCGCTCGCCTCGCCGACGTCCCCGGCGGCGATCCTCCGGTCGAGCCTCCCGCGTGTCAGGCGCACCTTCAGCCGCAGTCCGAAGGGAGCGCCCGCCGAGCCCGACCGATCGCCGGGAGGCCCTACCGCCTCGACCGCGATCCGCCTCGCCGACGTCGCCGGCGAGACCTGGCTGCTTCCTAGAGCACTCATGCGGAGCACCTCCGAGTCAACTGCGGGATGAGAACGAATCGAGTGTTCCACCGTCCCGATTACGCCCACGTGACGAACGACCGCCTTCGCATAACGATTGCGTGAAGGTGACTCCTCCCGCGGCTCTCAGAAGTGCCCGCTGACGCCCTCGCTGGAGATCAGCCTGGTGTCCTCCGGCGCCGGGCGCAGGATCAGGATCTCCGCGGGGACGCGCTCGAGCAGCCATCTGAGGTCCTCGTAGCTGAGCCCGCGTCGGGGGTCTTCGTCAGCTGAGACGATGATTCGGTCGAAGTGCTCCTGCTCGAGCAGGCCACGCAGGGCGTCGCGGGCAGAACGTCCCCGGCCGACCCTGGAGTCGACGGCGATGCCCTGCGAGGAGGCCCGCTGCTCGATCGCCTCCAGCAGCGGCATGCCCGATGCGCACTGAACCGGCAACGCCGTCTCCAGCGGCAGGTTCATGGGCACGCGCGCCAGAAAGGCCGGCATGATCGTGGCGTTCTCGGCCTTGGCGAGTCGCACGGCCGCCTCGAAGGACCGCCGCGAGATCGCCTCGCCTGTGAAGGGCAGCAGGATGCTCCGCACGGGTCGTGGCCGGTCGCTGCGCGGTCGGCGCCCGTGCGGGGGCAGCCAGTAGCCGGCCGCGACGCCCAGCAGCATCGTCGCGAGGGCGATGGCGATGACGGTGAAGGGGCTCATGGCGCCTCGGCCCCCGGGCGTCTCGCACGGTCGGCGACGATGCGCACGTCCACGCCGGGCAGCAGCTCCATCAGCCGCTGTGGCAACGGCAGGCGCATCCGGGCAAGACCACGGGCGGGCCGCGAGTGCCCGACCAGGATGTAGGTCGTGCCTCTGCGCTCGGCGACGTCGACGACCGCGCCGGCCAGCTCGTCGGATTCCTCCTCGAGCATCCTCGCGCCCAGCACGGAGGCCAGCTGGCGCAGCGCCGAGAGCGATCGCTCCTGCTCTGCGGTCAGCGCCTCGCCGGGCTTGCGGACCCACAACAGGTCCAGCTCGGCGCCCAGCCGCTGCGCGGAGCGCCAGGCGCGTCGCACGAGCCGCTGGGCGTCGGGGTGCGGCTCGATCAACGCCAGCAGCCGCTCGCTGACTGCCTGGGGAGCCTGTGCGGCAAGGCTCTCCCCCCGTGCCCCCACCTGGACTGTCGTCAG
Source organism: uncultured Solirubrobacteraceae bacterium (assembly GCA_963697795.1). Classification (GTDB taxonomy): domain Bacteria; phylum Actinomycetota; class Thermoleophilia; order Solirubrobacterales; family Solirubrobacteraceae; genus Palsa-744. Next base: position 1,142,281 of record OY969097.1, read on the forward strand.
CCGCTTGGCGCCGACCTCCTCGGCGACCTGGCGCAGGGCCACCTCGCGCAGGGCCGAGAGGTTCTCGATCTTGAAGAAGTTGTTGAGGGCCGCGTCGATGCGCTCGGCGGGGTAGACCTTGCCCGCCCGCAGGCGGTCCAGCAGGGTCTCGGGCGTGAGGTCGATCAGCACGACCTCGTCGGCCCTGCCCAGGATCGAATCGGGGATCGTCTCGCGAACGCGCACCCCGCTCAGCTCCGTGATGTGGTCGTTCAGCGACTCCAGGTGCTGGACGTTGAGCGTCGAGAGCACGTCGATGCCGGCCTGCAGGACCTGCTCGACGTCTTCGTAGCGCTTGGCGTGCTCGACGCCCGGCACGTTCGCGTGGGCCAGCTCGTCGATCAGGCACAGCTCCGGCGAGCGGGTAAGGATCGCGGGCAGGTCCATCTCCTGCATGACCGACTGGCGGTAGCGAACGGTCCTGCGTGCAAGCAGCTCAAGGCCCTCGGCGGCCCGTGCCGTCTCGACGCGGCCGTGGGTCTCCAGCAGCCCGATCACGACGTCGCGCCCGGCCACCAGCTCGGCGTGTCCCTCCGCGAGCATCCGCACGGTCTTGCCGACGCCGGCGGCCATGCCGAGGAAGACCCTGTGCCTACCCCGGCCTTCGTCCCCAGCGGCCATCGGCAACCGACCCGACCGACCGGTCGGTCATGCCCCGAGCAGGTTGTGCACGAGCAGGTCGATCAGCTTGATGCCGATGAACGGGGCGATCATGCCCCCGAGCCCGTAGATCAGCAGGTTGCGCCGCAGCAGGGCGCTGGCGCCGATCGGCCGGTAGCGCACACCCCGCAGCGACAGCGGGATCAGCAGCGGGATCACGACGGCGTTGAAGATGATCGCCGAGACGATCGCCGAGCGGGGCGTGCCGAGGCCCATCACGTTCAGGACGTGCAGCGGCCCCTTCCCGCCCGCGCTTGTCGCGTAGGTGGTGACGAAGATGGCGGGCAGGATCGCGAAGTACTTGGCGACGTCGTTGGCGATCGAGAAGGTCGTCAGGGCGCCACGGGTGATCAGCAGCTGCTTGCCGACCTCGACGATCTCGATGAGCTTGGTCGGGTTGGAGTCGAGGTCGACCATGTTGCCGGCCTCGCGGGCCGCCTGGGTGCCCGTGTTCATGGCGACCCCGACGTCGGCCTGGGCCAGGGCGGGAGCGTCGTTGGTGCCGTCGCCCGTCATGGCGACCAGGCGGCCCTCGGACTGCTGCTCGCGGATCAGCGCCAGCTTTCGCTCCGGGGTGGCTTCGGCCAGGAAGTCGTCGACGCCTGACTCCTCGGCGATCTTGGCGGCCGTCAGGCGGTTGTCGCCGGTGACCATGACGGTGCGGATGCCCATCGCCCGCAGCTGGTCGAAGCGGGCCTTCATGCCCTCCTTGATCGTGTCCTTGAGGTAGATCACGCCGAGCACCTGGCTGTCGCGGGAGACGGCCAGGGGCGTGCCGCCTTCGCGGCCGATGCGGTCGAGCTGCTGCTGGAGCTCGGGCGGCGGCGTGCCGCCTTCCTGCTGGACGAGGGAGATGATGGCGTCGCCTGCGCCCTTGCGCAGCTGGTGGCCGTCGTAGTCGATGCCGCTCATGCGCGTCTGGGCCGTGAAGGGCACGAACTCGGCCTCGATCGATCCCATGTCGTGCTCGCGGATCCCGTACTGCTTGGCCAGGACCACGATCGAGCGGCCCTCGGGCGTCTCGTCGGCAAGGGAGGAGAGCTGTGCGGCCTCGGCCAGGTCGGACTCCGACACGCCGGGCATGGGGATGAACTCCGAGGCCAGGCGGTTGCCGATCGTGATCGTGCCCGTCTTGTCGAGCAGCAGCACGTCGACGTCGCCGGATGCCTCGACGGCGCGGCCGGAGAGAGCCAGGACGTTGCGGCGCACGAGGCGGTCCATGCCGGCGATGCCGATCGCCGACAGCAGGGCTCCGATGGTCGTCGGGATCAGTGCCACCAGCAGGGCGATCAGCGTCGTCTCGGAGATCGAGGTGCCCGCGAACAGGCCGAAGGGGCGCAGCGTGGCGACGACGATCATGAAGATCAGGGTCAGGGCGGCCAGCAGGATGTTCAGCGCGATCTCGTTGGGCGTCTTGCGCCGCTCCGCACCCTCCACCAGCGCGATCATGCGGTCCAGGAAGGACTGCCCGGGCTCCTGGGTGATTTCCACGACGATGCGGTCGGAGGTGACGCGGGTGCCGCCCGTCACGGCGCTGCGGTCGCCGCCGGACTCGCGGATGACGGGGGCGGACTCGCCCGTGATGGCCGACTCGTCGACGGTCGCGATGCCCTCGATGACGGTGCCGTCGCCGGGGATCAGCTCGCCCGCCTCGACCACGACGACGTCGCCCCGCGTCAGCTCGGCGGCGGCCTTGCTGGAGCCGTCCGCCAGGCGCGCGACGGTCTCCTTTCGCATCGAGCGAAGGGTGTCGGCCTGGGCTCGCCCGCGGCCCTCGGCGAAGGCCTCGGCCATGTTGGCGAAGACGACCGTCAGCCACAGCCAGACGGCGATCGTGAAGGTGAACCAGGCCGGGTCGCCACCGCCGCCCAGCGGCTTGCCGCCGAAGACCTGGATCAGCCAGGTGACGGTCGTGATGACCGAGCCGATCTCCACGACGAACATGACGGGGTTGCGGACCTGCACGCGCGGGTCGAGCTTCTTGAAGCTGTCGATCAGCGCCCTTACGACGATGTCGCGCTGGAACAGCGAGATCGCCTGTCGTTCATGGGTGGCTGCTGCAGGTGCGGACATCAGTGCGAGGCTCCAGTCATGCGGTCGAGTGCCAGGTTCAGCTCGAGTACGTTCACGCCCGGTTCCCCGGAGAAGCCGAGGCCGCGGCCGCTCGTGTAGCGGCCGATCAGGCTGTCGACTCTCTGCAGCGAGAGGCTGCGGACGGCCGCGACCCGGTGCGCCTGGATGTGGGCGTTGGCTTCCGAGATTTCGGGGTCGAGGTTCGATGCGGAGGTGTTGACGGCGTCGACCGGCACCTGTGATGCCGTCAGGCCGGCGTCGTAGGGCTTGTTGAGTTCGATGTAGGCCTTGAGGTTGGCGGCGTCGTCTTCCTCTGTCAGCTTGCTGTTGGGGCCGCGGTTGGAGAAGGTGCTGGCGGCCGCGTTGTATTCGCCGCCTTCCGTCGCCGAGGGACGCGACTGGAAGTAGCGCACGTCGGGCTTGGTGAGGACTTCTTCTTCCTTTTCCTCGGGCTTGCCGTTCTTGCCGATGACAGGTTCGGCGAACGTCTGCCCGATGATCTTCGAGCCGACGAGCTTCCCTTTCACCTTCACCTGCTGGCCGTTGGCGTTGCCGGGGAAGGCGACCTGGCCGACGCCGGTGATGAGCAGCGGGTAGGCGATGCCCAGCAGCAGCGTCAGCACGAGCATTGCGATGACAGATGTGACGATGTCGCGCTTCATGTCAGTAGAGGTGAGCGGTCAGGCCCTGGACGATCGGTCCGAGCAGCAGGGCGGGGAAGAAGGTGAGAGCGCCGACCAGGACGATCACGCCGATCAGCAGCACGGAGAAGGTCGTGTTGTCGGTGCGCATCGTGCCCAGGCCGGCGGGGGTGACGCGCTTGCCGGCCAGGGCGCCGGCCACCGCCAGCGCGAACAGGATCGGCGCGTAGCGGGCGAAGAGCATGTCGAAGCCCCCCAGCACGTCCGCGAAGGTGACACCGTGGGCACCGAGGTTGCCGGCGTTGGGCTGGACGTAACCGGTGTATCCGGCGAAGGCGGAGCCGTTGTTGTTGGCCTGGGAGAGGTAGGCGTAGAAGGTCTCCGAGAAGCCCTGCGGCCCCTTGCCGGCGACTTCCGAGATGGACTTGCGCCCGGCGCCGTCGGCCGTCGCCATGGCTGTGCAGAAGAGGGCCGCCAGGGGCGTGATGAGGATGCCCAGGCCGGCCAGCTTGATCTCCCTGGCCTCGAGCTTCTTGCCCAGCCACTCCGGCGTGCGCCCGACCATCAGCCCGCCGATGAAGACGGCCAGCAGGACGTAGAGGAGGATCGAGTAGAGGCCCGTGCCGACCCCTCCGAAGATCACCTCGGAAGCCGACAGGTTGGCGAAGGGCACGGCGCCGCCGATGCCCGTGAAGGACTCGATCGCGCTGTTCACCGCCCCGCACGAGGTGACGGTCGTGACGACGTCGAAGAGGGCCGAGCCGGCGATCCCGAAGCGCTGCTCCTTGCCTTCCATGTTGCCGCCGCCGGAGCCGGAGACGACGTGGGTGTTCAGGCCGGCGGCGTGCTGAGCTGGAGAGCCGTGCGCCTCGGCGACGTAGGCGACGATGACGGCGCCCAGGAACATGAACATCATCACGCCGTAGATGGCGTAGCCCTGGCGGCGGTTGCCGGCCATGCGCCCGTAGGCGAAGACGAGCGCCGCCGGGATCACGAGCACGAGCAGCATCTCGAAGAAGTTGGTGAAGCCGTTGGGGTTCTCGAACGGGTGCGCCGAGTTGACGTTGAAGAAGCCGCCGCCGTTGGTGCCGAGCATCTTGATCGCCTCCTGGGAGGCGACCGGCCCCATCGCGATCGTCTGTTTGAGGCCCGTCAGGCCCTGGGCGGTCAGGTAGTGGGCGAAGTTCTGGATGGCGCCCTGGGAGATCAGGACGAGCGCGCCGACGATGCTGATCGGCAGCATCACGTAGAGGATCGTGCGCACGATGTCCTGCCAGAAGTTGCCGAGACTCTTGCCCGAGCGTCCGACGATGCCGCGAACGAGCGCGATCGCCACGACGATGCCGACGCCGGCCGAGAGGAAGTTCTGCACCGTCAGCCCCGCCATCTGGCTGAAGTAGCTCATCGTCGTCTCGCCGCCGTAGTACTGCCAGTTGGTGTTCGTCAGGAACGAGGAGACGGTGTTGAAGGTGACGTTCCAGGTGCCGGAGTGAAAGCCCATCGGGTTCAGCCCGGTGAAGTTCCACAGCGTCTGCGAGCGCAGGATCAGGTACAGCAGCAGCCAGCCGGCCAGCGAGAAGATCAACAGGCTTTTCGCATAGGACTTCCAGTCCTGGCCGCGCTCGGGGTCGACGCGCATGATCCGGTACAGCCAGCGCTCGGGCCCGGCCACGAGCGGCGTCAGGAAGACGCGCTCGCCCGTGTAGACACGAGCCATGTAGCGGCCCAGGGCCAGCGCCAGCAGTGTCAGGATCGCCGCGAAGGCGAAGATGGTGAACCAGCCGCTGAAAGTCACAGCTTCTCACCCCTGATCAGCGCGTAGAAGAGGTAGGCGATCACGATCACGCTGACGACGAGGCCGAAGAAGTCGGCGCCGCTCATGTGCGCGATGAAGGCACCAAGGGGAAGAGAGGCGTTCATATCCGATCGATCCCCTCGACGATCAGGACCAGCAGCGCGAAGGCCACGAGTCCGAGAATCACTGCGACTACGTCCATGGGGCCACTATGGGACCGGCACCGTCACGGACACGTAACGAAGCGACTGCTGGACATAACGATTTCGTGACGGCGTCCCATCGCGCCGGCATCGCCGCCCCCGGAGCGTGTTACGTCGGTGCCAAGCGCGGACGGCTGTCCGTAGTAGTCACTCCTGTTCGGCGAAGCGGTAGCCCACGCCGGGGTCGGTCAGGATGTATCGATACCCGCCCGCTGTCTCGCCGGGCGGCTCGATCTTCGCCCGCAGCCGGGCGATGTGCGTGCGCAGCGGCTGGATGTCCTCGACGTACTCGGGCCCCCACACCTCCGAGAGCAGCTTGCGATGGGTCATCAGCCGCCCGCGGTTGCGGGCCAGAGCCCGCAGCAGGTCGAACTCGATGGGAGTCAGGTGGACGGGCTCGCCGTCACGACGCACGACACGGGCCGCCAGGTCGATCTCCAGTCCGTCGGCGGCGATCGTCGGCTCGGTCTCGGCCCGCCCGGCCCGACGCAGCTGCGCCTGCAGGCGCGCGACCAGCTCGCGAGCCCCGAAGGGCTTGGTCACGTAGTCGTCGGCGCCGGCCTCCAGGGCACGAACCTTCTGGGCCTCCTCGCCGACGGCCGAGAGGACCATGATCGGCATGTCGGTCCACTCGCGCAGCCGTGCCGTCAGCTCGATGCCGTCCTGATCGGGCAGGACGAGGTCGATGATGGCGGCCTCGGGCGGGCGCACGGCAGCCAGGTCGAGGGCCTCGGCGGCCGTTTCGGCGGGGATGGCCTCGAAGCCGGCCTCGCGCAGGACGACTTTCAGGGCCCGCACGATCTGCGGTTCGTCGTCGACGACCAGGACGCGCCGCCGGGGTGCCTGGGACTGCGCGTCGCTCACGCCCTCGCCTCCCGCCCGGCGGTGGGAGCAGGCGCCGCGGGCTCCCCCTCCAGCGGTATCTCGAAGACGAACGTGGCACCCTGCCCCGGCAGCGACTCGACGTGCAGGGTGCCCCCGTTGGCCTCCGTGAAGCCACGGGCGATGGCGAGGCCGAGACCAGAGCCGCGGTGCTCCCCGCCTGCCTGGCCGGCGCGGTAGAAGGGCTCGAAGACACGCTCCAGCTGTGCCGGCGGGATGCCGGGGCCGCGGTCGACTATGCGCACGATCAGACGGTCGCCTGTGCCCCTGCCCTCATCGCCCTGCCGTGCCTCCGGCGCCACGCGGCGGGCGCCGGCGAGGCTGCGGACAGCCCGGGCCCGCACCGACACGGGGTGCCCGCCGGAGTGGCGGCGGGCGTTCTCCATGACGTTGACGAGGGCCCGCTCCATCTGCACGGCGTCGATGCGAACGAGCGGCAACTCGGGGTCGATCGACAGCGAGAAGGCCTCGGCCCCACCGCCGAGCTCGGCCACAGAGGCACGGATCAGCTCGTCGATCGAGACCCAGTCGCGTCGCGGCTCGGCCGCGCCTGCTTCCAGGCGCGAGAGGTCGAGCAGGTTGTCGACCAGGCGGGACAGCCGTCTGGCCTCCTCCTGGATCAGGTTGGCCATCTCGATCCGCTCGTCCTCCGAGAGGGTCGGCGAGGCGACCGCCTCGCCTGCCGCCGAGATCGCGGTCAGAGGAGAGCGCAGATCGTGCGAGACCGCGCGAAGCAGGGCCGTCTTGATCGTGTCGGCCCGGCGCAGGGCGGCCGTCTCGACGACCCCGCCGAGCAGGCTCTCGCGCTCCAACGCGGCGCTGAGCAGTGCCTCCAGCGCCGGCACGAGACGCTCCTGCAGGCGCCGCAGGGCGGCCTCGGAGGTCGAGGCGCCCACCAGCAGCGTCCCGATGCGAGCACTGCCGTCGCGCAGGGGAAAGGCGATCGTGCGCTCGTCTCCTTCGAAAGCCTCCATCGCGATCGCGGCCGAGCTGAGCTCCAGCGCCTGCGCAAGTCTCGCGGCAGCCGTCGGCAGCGACTCGGCCAGGCTGTTTCCGCGCAGCAGCAGGCGCGCCATCTCAGCCGCCAGGTCGGCCTCCTGGCGGCGCTGCTGGGCGTCACGCGCCCGCGCCCTCGTCACCTCCGCCAGCGAGCTGGCGATCGCCGCGACCACCAGGAAGGCGACCAGCGCGACCCAGTTGCGGGAGTCGCGGATCGTGAACTGCCCCGTCGGGGGCAGGTGGAAGAAGTTGAAGGCGCCCGCCGAGATGACGGCCGTCGCGAGCCCCAGGCCCCCGCCCCAGATGATCGAGACGATCAGGACGGCGGGCAGGTACACGACGCTCAGCGAGGCGACCGGGGCGACGTGGTCCAGCGGAAAGACGATCAGGGTGCAGAGGGCTACCGCGAGCAGCGCCACTATCGCCCCGACTCGCCGTGGCGGCGGCTCGGGAGCAAGCAGATAGGACAGCGATGACATGTCCCGCTGCTCCTACGCCGGGCGGGCTTGGCGCCCGCGCACCCCTTCGACTAGCTCGATCAGCGACACCCGGTCGTCCACGAGGCCAGACTAGATGGTTGGTTCCCGTGCGTGCCCGTCGAGCCCGCGGGCGATCCGTCGTTCGTCCGCTCGCCGACTCAAGTCGACCGGCGCGGGTACCGACCAGACTCGGAGAACATCGTGAGCATGAGCCGCAGCCCACGCCGGATAGCAGTCACAGTCGCAGCAGCGCTCGTCGCGGCGTGCCTGCTCGCGCCCGCTGCCTCGGCGGCCCAGCCGACGCTCCATCCCCTGCCTGCGTCGGACTACTCGGTCAGCCCGGCCTGCTCCGCCCCCGCCGCCTACCACGCGGGCTGCCTGGCGATGCGCCTGACGCCGCGGACGGCCCAGGCGCAGAGCCACACGCATCCGATCGGAGTGCCGGCCATAACCGGCTCCCACCACGGCTCCCCCGCCGCCGAAGGCCTGCTCGGCCTGCGCCCGAGCGACCTGCACAGCGCCTACGGCCTCCCGGAAACAGCCGAAGGCACGCAGACGATCGCCCTGGTGGACGCCTACAACGACCCCACGGCGGCAACCGACCTGGCCGCCTACGAACACGAATTCGGCATCTCCTCCTGCACGGGCGGCGAATGCTTCCGCCAGGTCGGGCAGACGGGGGGAAGCGGCGAAGCGAATCTCCCCTTCCCCAAATCCCCGCATCGACTCGAACAGGCCCTCGAAGGCAGCGAAGCCGAAGTCGAAGAAGCCGAAGAAGCGATCGGCTGGGGAGTGGAGATCTCGCTCGACATCGAGACCGCCCGGGCGATCTGCCAGAACTGCCACATCCTGCTGGTGGAGGCCGATTCGACCTCGGTCGCGGACCTCGCGGCCGCCGAGGAAACCGCCTACGGACTCGGTGCCGACGAGATCTCGAACTCGTGGGGAAGCGCGGAAAGGACTGAAACGTCCACGACGGCCTTCGACCATCCGGGCACGGTCATCACCGCATCGACAGGCGACGACGGCTACAGGAACTGGGACTACCCGAGCGAACGCGGCTATCCCAACTTCCCCGCCTCCTCTCCCGACGTCGTGGCGGTAGGCGGGACCCGTCTGGGTCTCGGCGAAGGCTCTACATGGAAAGCAGAGACCGTCTGGAACGGCGCCGGCGCGAGCGGCGGCGGCTGCAGTCGCTTCTTCTTCGCCCAGAGCTGGCAGGAACAGGTGGCCGACTGGGGATCGGTCGGCTGCGGGCGATACCGGGCCGCTGCCGACGTGGCCGCCGACGCCGACCCCTACACGGGTGTCGCGATCACGGACTCCGACGACCCCGGCGAACAGTGCGAAGAACGGATCGAAGGCTCGCCGCTGCCCGACTGGTGCACCTACGGCGGCACCAGCCTCGCCTCGCCCCTGGTCGCCTCGGTCTTCGCCCTCGCGGGCGGCGCGCACGGCGCCCAATACCCGGCCCGTACGCTCTACGAAACCCTGCGCCACGCTCCCGGGATGCTGCACGACGTGACGATCGGCTCCAACGGCGAATGCCGCCTGAAACCGAACAGCGAAGGGCTTTCGAGCTGCGAACCGTCCCAGGAGGCAGCCACCAGCTGTCACTCCACGCTCATCTGCCTGGCCCATCTCGGCTACGACGGACCGAGCGGCGTCGGCACCCCGCACGGCGTTCGCGGCTTCCAGCCCGGGGCCGAAGAAGCGGGGGCTGTGGAACCGGGAGCCGAACCCGCCAAGTCCACGCCCACGGAATCGAGCGGCGCGACACAGGCCACAGCGCCCGCCGCGCCCGCACCTGCGCCCGCCCCGATCGTCTCGAGCGTACCCGTGAAGGTCGAACTGACCGGCCTGTCCCTCACTGCCGTCTCGCGCACCGCCCTGTCGCACCGGCACCTGCGCGCCGCCACGGTCGCCTACTCCTTCGTTCTGAACCTGGCGGCACGCCTGCGCCTGACGCTGACGCGGCGCATCCGCTCCGGGCACGGCACGCGCTGGGCGACCGTCGGCACGCCCTCCATGTTCGGCGCCCGCGCCGGGCGCAGCAGCAAGCACCTGACGGGAGTCCGCACGCTGGCTCCAGGCATGTACAGGCTCACGCTGGCACCCGTCGGCGGGCGCCCCCGCACGATCTACTTCTCCGTCGCCTGAGCAGGCAGCGCCGTCAGCTGTCGAGCAGCAGCTCGCCGCGGTCTGTCAGGTGCCAGGAGTTCGGCGCCCCTCGCGCGCGGCGCGCACCGGTCTTCTCGATCAGCCCGCGGGCGTGCAGGCGGGACAGCAGCTTGGAGGCCTGCCCCTGGTCGACGATGCCCGCCCGCTCGGCGACCTCGCGGTTGCTGGCGCCCGGGTAGGCGCGGATCGCCTCCAGGGTCAGCCGGGTCCTGTAGGGCAGAAGCGCGCCGGGGCCTTCCCAGGTGCGCTGGGGGTCGACCAGGACGCGCGGTCGCGGGGCGGGACGGCTCAGCTCCCGGCGGGCGGCAGCGGAGCCGAGGTAGGGGAGCACGATCGCCGCGACGACGGGGCCGAAGAGATCCAGCGGAGCCTGCCCCGCCAGCATGCCTTCCTGCAGGACGGCGAGCGCGCCCCCGAGCGCCATCGCCGCCGCGCTCGGCAGCGGCTGCTGGCGAAGCGCCTGGGGCTCTGAGCGTCCCGTCTCGAGGGCTTGCGCAAGCTCCGCCGCCAGGACCCGGCGACGACGAAGCCAGTGCTCCGCGCCGCCGCCCGCGCAGACGAGGAGGATCCTTCCCAGCTCCGGCTCGCGACCGATGAAGCGCAGCAGCGCCATCACGGCTGCGCGGATGCGGTCCAGCCAACGCAGCTCGGCGTCGTAGGCGCTCGACAGCACCGGGCCCAGGCGCTCCAGGGCCAGTTCGACAGCCGCCTCGACAGTCGCTTCGGAGTCGCTCAGCAGCGACCGCACGCGCCGTGGGGGCAGGCCGGCCCTCTCAGCCACGTCCGCGGGATCGAGCGCCCACGGGCCCGAGCCGGACCCGAGCATGGCCGAGCCGACCGCGACGACGACGCGTTCGCGCTCTTCCCGGTTCAGGTCTTCCCACAGGCCCTCAGACACTTGACAACAGCGGCGGAGCCTATCCTTTTGCTGTCTAGCCAGGCGGGGGCGAAGCGCCGGGCAGCCACCTCACCCGAATGTGGGAGGGACGTATTCGAACTACTGGGCCGAGAGGGCGCTGGGCAGCTCGGCGGGCGCGCCGTAGGGCACGAGGCATTCGGGCAGGCGCACAGCTCCGTCTGCCTGCTGTCCGTTCTCCAGCAGGGCGACGATCGTCCTGCCCACGGCCACGGCCGTGCCGTTGAGGGTGTGCAGGACGCGGGTGCCCTTCTCGGCTCGCATGCGGATGTTCAGGCGCCGCGCCTGGTAGTCGGTCGTGTTGGAGCAGGACGTCAGCTCCCTGTAGCGACCCTGACCCGGCAGCCACGCCTCGCAGTCGTACTTCTTGGCGGCCGAGGAGCCGAGGTCGGTGACGGCGATGTTGACGACCCGGAAGGGAAGTCCCAGCTCGCCGAGGATCTCGCGCTCGATGCCCAGGATGCGCTCGTGCTCGGCCGCCGAGTCCTCCGGCGCGACGAAGCTGAACATCTCGACCTTGTCGAACTGGTGCACGCGGAAGATGCCCCTCGTGTCTTTGCCGGCCGCGCCCGCCTCGCGGCGGAAGCAGGGAGAGAAGCCGGCGTAGCGCAGCGGCAGGCGCTCGGCCTCGAGGATCTCCTCCTCGTGCAGGGAGGCCAGGGCGACCTCTGAGGTCCCGACCAAGAACAGATCGTCCTCGGGCAGGGCGTAGATCTGCTGCTCGGTGTCGGGCAGGAAGCCCGTACCGTAGAGCGCCCGCTCGCGCACCAGCACCGGCGGCACGACCGGCTCGAAGCCGCGACCGCGGAGCTTCTCCAGGGCCCAGCGCACGAGCGCCAGCTCCAGCATCACCAGGTCCCCGCGCAGGTAGGCGAAGCGCGAGCCGGACAGGCGTGCCCCACGGTCCATGTCGATCCGCTCCCCGGCCAGCTCGAGGTGGTCGCGGGCGGGGAAGCCGAGGTCAGGAACCGTGCCCACCTCCTCGACCAGCTCGTCCTCGGGACCGGGGGCGGCCGTCGGGTCGGGCAGGTTGGGCAGGGGTGCCAGCTCACCGTCGAGGCGCTCCTGCACTCCCGCCAGCTCCTGCTCGAGCTCCTTGGCCCTTGTTGCGACAGCACGCATGGCCTCGATCTCTCGCTCGCGCTCCTGGGCGTCTGCCGCCGAGCGGATGCGCTGGTTGGCCTCGTTCTGCTTGGCCCGCAGGCCCTCCAGCTCCGGCAGCAGCTCGCGCCTGCGGCGATCGAGCTCGATAACGGCGTCCAGGGCTCCCACGGCCTCGCCGCCGCGGCGCGCCAGGGCCGCCCGCACCCCGTCCGGGTCCTCGCGGATCAGCCTGATGTCGAGCAAGGCCTCGCGCCTCGCCGGCCTATTTGCCGGACTTGGTCTTGGCGGGTTTGGCCGTCGTGACCGGAACGGCCGTCGGCGTCGTGCTCGTGCTCGTCGCTTCTTCTTCCGGCCGTCCCGTCGTCAGCTTGATCGTCGTCTTGGGAACCTTCTGGGCCTGCAGGCCCGAGTACTTGGCCAGGAACTGGGCGACCTGCACCGCTTCTGGGCCGACCAGGATGTTCTCGGGCATGATCGCGCCGGAGAAGCCGCCGTTGCGGATCGCGTAGAGGACCTGCTGTTCGTTCTCCTTGCGGATGTTGAAGTTGGGTCCGTTCTGCTTGACGCGGTTGGCGATGCTCGTGGCCGAGCCCTCGGCGCCTACGACGCCCAGCGTGTGACAGCCCGAGCAGTGGTCGCGAAACAGCACGGCCCCTTTGTAGTAGGGGCTGTCCTTGGCTACTGAGATGCCCTGCGAGCCGCAGGCGCCCAGAGCTGCGGCGCAGGCGAGCAGTACCAACGTCGTGACGGCGGCCTTCATGCGGTCGGGAATATATAGGCCAGCCCCGAGCCGATGGCGCGAGGCCCGGCCCCGGCGGCTCAGAAGCCGTGCGCCGTCCCCGCGGCCCGCAGGGCCAGGAAGACGACGACGACGGCCGAGATCGCCATCACCCCGAGCTCGCGGTGCATGATGCTCGCCACCAGCTCGTGCTGCTCCCCCTCGGGCAGCGCCGCCACCGCCTCGCGCCCCTCCAGCCCCCGCTGGTCGAGGATCGTCTGGGCGGAGGTCACGCGCAGCTGCTCGGCCACGAAGGCGATCGCCAGCGGCAGCAGGGCGTACAGGTAGAAGAGGTGTTCTGTCGAGTAGTTGCCTGCGGCCGCCAGCGATCCCACCGCGATGGCCAACATCAGGGCCGAGCCCTGTCCGATCCGCAGCGACAGCCAGAACAGGCGTACGGCCGTGCCGTCGGCTGCGCCTCTGTAAAAAGCGAGGGCTCCCACCAGCGCGGGCGCGAGGTTCAGTGCCGCGACGGCCAGCGAGCCGGCCACTACGGCCTCATTCACAGCGAGATTTCGAGCCGATTGCCACTATGTAACAGCCTGCCACAAGCAGTGATATAACAGCGCCCGGTGCTGCGAACCTACCTCCCCGCGATCGTCTTTCTGATACTCGGCGGGGCCGTCGGCGGGGCCTTCGCCGTCTTGAACTCCGTCATCGGCCCCCGTCGTGCGACGCCTGACAAGCAGGACCCCTACGAGTGCGGCCTGCCCTCGGAGGTCAAGCGCGGGATGCGCTTCGGGATCAGCTTCTACCTGATCGCGATGCTGTTCATCCTGTTCGACATCGAGGTCGTCTTCCTGTACCCGATCGCGATCGAGCTGCGGGCCTACGGGACCTTCGCCCTCGTCGAGACGATCGTCTTCGTCGTGCTGCTGTTCGTGGCATTCGCCTACGTCTGGCGAAGGGGGGCGCTCGAGTGGAGGTGAAACGCGATCCGCTCGGGCCCGTCGACCCCGCCCGCCTGCGCGTACGGGAGCTGAACTCCCACCAGCTGCTGCGCGGCGGCGAGCTCGTAGGCCCCAACCCCTCCGCCCACCTGGAGGGAGCCGACCTGGAACGCCACGTCGAAGAACGGGTGCTGACGACGACGCTCGACAAAGCCGTCGCCTGGGCGCGCTCGAACTCCTTCTTCCCCGCCACCTTCGGGCTGGCCTGCTGCGCCATCGAGATGATGTCGATCGTGGCCGCCCGCGTCGACGTCGCCCGCTTCGGCTTCGAGGCCTTCCGGGCATCCCCCCGCCAGGCCGACCTGCTGATCCTCTCCGGTCGCGTCTCGATCAAGATGGCGCCGATCGTCAGGCGCATCTACGACCAGATGCTCGAGCCCAAGTGGGCCATCTCGATGGGCGCCTGCTGCAGCTCGATGGGCGTCTTCAACAACTACGCGCTCGTCCCCTCCGACAAGTTCATGCCGATCGACGTGCACGTGCCGGGCTGCCCGCCGCGGCCCGAGGCGTTGATGCACGGCGTCCTGAAGCTGCGCAAGATGGTCCAGGACGACCCCGACATGGGCTGGCGGGAGCGCTACGGCGCGCAGGGCACCGAGGAGGTGCTGGCCGGGGAGCAGACGGGAGCAGCCGTCGACCTGGCCGTCGAAGGGGACACCGCAGGTGCCTGACGCGACGGGGCTCGAGCTGATCGCGAACGAGGTGCGCGAGAAGGAGGGGGCGCAGGCCGTCGTGGAGACCGTCTTCTTCCGCGACAGAGCGACCCTCGAGGTCGCCCCCGCGAGCGTTGGGCCCGTGCTGGAGCTGCTGCGCGAGCGCGGCTACGCCTTCATGGCCAGCCTGCACGGCTGCGACTACTACCCCCAGGAGCCGCGCCTGGGGGTGCTGTACGAGCTGCTCGACATGAGCGCCGTCGACCGCATCACGGTCAAGGCCCGCGTCTCCACCGAGCACCCCCACATCCCCTCGGTGACCAAGCGCTGGCCGACGGCCGACCATCAGGAGCGCGAGACCTACGACATGTTCGGGGTCGTCTTCGACGGGCACCCCGACCTGCGCCGCATCCTCATGCCCGAGGACTACGAGGGTCACCCGCAACGGCGCGACTTCCCGGTCGGCGGGGAACCGGTGATCTTCACGTTCAACGAGGGCCCACCCACCCGAGGCCCCAGGTGAGCTCGACGGATCAGCCGACCATGTCGGAGTACCGCCGACGCGAGCAGTCGATCACGCTCTCGCCGCTGGCAGAGCAGGTCGAGGGTCAGGAAGAGTCCCTGACCCAGGAGCTGCTGACCCTCAACTTCGGTCCCCACCACCCTGCCACCCACGGCGTCCTGCGGCTGCTCGTGACGCTGCGCGGGGAGATCGTCCAGGACATCAAGCCGATCATCGGCTACGTCCACACGGGCATCGAAAAGACGGCCGAGGACAAGTCCTACTGGAAGGCCATCCCCGTCGTGGAGCGGATGGACTACCTGGCCTACCACTTCAACTCGATGGCCTACGTCGGAGCCGTCGAGACGCTGCTGGACGTGCAGGTCCCCAAGCGCGCCCAGTACCTGCGGGTGATCCACCTGGAGCTCAACAGGATCATGTCCCACCTGGTCTGGCTGGGCACCAGCGCCCTGGACCTCGGCGCCATCTCGATGTTCTGGTACTGCTTCCGCGAGCGCGAGAAGATCCTCGACCTGTTCGAGATGTCCACGGGCCAGCGCATGCACACGCGCTACATGCAGGTCGGCGGCGTCGCCGAGGACATCCCCCCGGGCTTCGCCCAGAAGCTGCGCAGCCTGCTGGATGAAATGCCCAGCCGCATCGACCAGTACGGCGACCTGCTCAACAGCAACGAGATCGTCCTGCGGCGTCTGCGCGGGACCTGCCCCCTGGACGCCCAGACGCTGCTGGCGCTGGGCGTGACCGGTCCCCTGCTGCGAGCCGCCGGCAACCCCTGGGACCTGCGCAAGGCCGCCCCCTACTGCTCCTATGAGGACTTCGACTTCAAGATCCCCGTCGGCACGGTCGGCGACAACTACGACCGCTACGCCGTGCGCCTGGCCGAGATGTACGAGTCCACGAAGATCATCTCCCAGGCCCTGGAGGGCCTGCCCGAGGGTCCCCACATCACCGAGGACCGCAAGGTCGCCCTGCCCCCCCGTCATGAGCTGGCCACCTCCATGGAGGCCCTGATCCACCACTTCAAGCTCGTCACCGAGGGCTTCCGCGTGCCGCCCGGCGAGGTCTACTACCCGATCGAGGGGCCCCGCGGCGAGTACGGCTGCTTCGTGCGCTCCGACGGCTCCTCCAAGCCCGCCCGCGTGCACATGCGCGACCCCTCCTTCGTCAACCTGCAGGCCTTCTCGCACATGGCCAGGGGCGCCTACATCGCCGACATGATCGCCACCCTGGCGATGCTGGATCCGGTGTTGGGAGGCATCGACCGATGAGCGCCGCAGAGGATCGGCTCGGATCGGCTCAGGCATTCGCGCTCGGCGGCTTGCCCGGCGGGACGCCCCGACCCGTTCCCCGCTACGGCCACGGCTCGCGGGTGCCTGGATGGGACCGGGCGGCTGACCTGGAGAAGGAGCCCGCCTCGATTCCCGACCCCGAGAGCACCGACGTCCCGGCCGACCTGCGGGCGGAGATCGAGGCGCACATGGCCAACTACCCCGACCGGCGCTCGGCGACCCTGCCGGCCTTGGCCGCCGCACAGCGGGTCCACGGCTGGTGCTCGCCGGAGGCGATCGAGCAGGTCGCCTGCGTGATGAGGGTGACCCCCGCCTACCTGGAGTCCGTCGCGAGCTTCTACGACATGCTCGAGACGAGCCACGTCGGGCGTCACAGCGTCTACGTCTGCACCAACATCTCCTGCTCCCTGCGCGGGGCCGACGAGCTGTACGAGGCCATGGCCGCGGCGGCGGCCGGCGACGAGGAGATAAACGTGCGCGGCTTCGAGTGCCTGGGCGCCTGCGACATCGCGCCGATGGCCTCGGTCGACGGGGTATACGTGGGGCCGCTGAGCCTCCAGGACGTGGAGCCGCTGCTCGAGGACGTCCGCCAGGATCGGCCTGTGCTGCCCGACAAGCAACTCGCCCGCCGCCTCGTGGCCGACCCTCGCGCCAATTCGAAGGAGTACCCGCAGCATCCGGCCCAGCACGAGGCGCGCTCGGGCGTGGCCAACCTCGAGTTGCCGACCGAGGACCCCGGCACGGCCGTCGGCGAGCCTCCCGAGGAGGAGCGCCCCGGTCCGACGGCGGCGATCGAGGAGCCGCCCGAGCACCACGAGGAGGACAAGAGCTGATGGCCGCTCCCGTCGACAACGCTCCTCTCCTCCTGCTCGCCGACATCGACGAGCCCGGGCTGTACACGCGCGAGGTCTACGAACGTCGCGGCGGCTACGAGTCGCTGCGGGCGGCCCTGAAGATGACCCCGGCGGAGGTGCTGGAGCAGCTCAAAGCCTCGGGCCTGCGGGGCCGCGGCGGCGCGGGCTTCGCGATGGGCACGAAGGTCTCGTTCCTGCCGAAGGGGACGATGGACAAGTACCTGGTCTGCAACGCCGACGAGTCCGAGCCGGGCACCTTCAAGGACCGCGAGCTGATGCAGAAGAACCCCCACGTGCTGATCGAGGGGATGATCATCGCGGCCTACGCGGCCGGCGCCAACCGCTCCTTCATCTACATCCGCGGCGAGTACGTGCTGCAGGCCGACTCGCTGGACGCGGCCCTGGCCGAAGCCCGCGAGGCCGGCTACCTCGGCGAGAGCATCCTCGGCTCCGATCACTCCCAGACGCTCGTCGTGCACCGCGGCGCGGGCGCCTACATCTGCGGCGAGGAGACGGGCCTCTTGGACTCGCTGGAGGGCAAGCGCGGCAACCCGCGCCTGAAGCCGCCCTTCCCGGCCAACCAGGGCCTCTACCAGGGACCGACCCTGATCAACAACGTCGAGACCCTCTCGACCGTCCCCACGATCATCAGGATGGGCGGCGAGGAGTACGCCAAGCTCGGCACCGAGACCTCGACGGGCACGAAGCTCGTGTCCGTCTCCGGGCACGTCCAGCGGCCCGGAAACTACGAGATCGAGCTGGGCATCCCCGCGCGGGAGATCATCTACGGCCTGGCCGGCGGCCCCGAGGAGGGACGGAGCGTCAAGTGCTGGTTCCCCGGCGGCTCCTCCTCGCCGGTCCTGAAGGCCGAGGACCTGGACCTGGCCTACGACTTCGACACGCTCGCCAAAGCCGGCACGATGCTCGGCTCGGGCGCGATCATCGTCGTGGACGACTCCACGCCGATCCTCGACGTGGCCCTGAAGACGGCCAAGTTCTACCGCCACGAGTCCTGCGGCAAGTGCACGCCCTGCCGGGAGGGCACCAACTGGACCGTGAAGATGCTCGAACGGATCGAGACGGGCGAGGCCACGCCGATGGACCTGGAGATCATGGCCTCCGTGCAGCAGCACATCATGGGCAACTGCCTGTGCGTGCTGGGCGACGCAATGGCGATGCCGATCGGCTCGATGATCGCCAAGTTCCGCGAGGAGTTCGAAGAGCACATCGAGCGGGCGCGGATGGCACGTGGGCTCGGCACGCAAGCCGGCTCGGACCTCGCCCTGGCGGCCCAGGGAGTCCCCGTGGAGGGAGCCCACTGATGCCACGCCCCCAGCCCAACACGATCACCTTCACGATCGACGGCCGCGAGGTGCAGGCGCCGGAGAACACGATGCTGGTCGACGCGGCCAAGCTCGGCGACGTCGAGATCCCCGTCTTCTGCTACGAGCCCAAGCTCGGCAACCCCGTCGGCGCCTGCCGCATGTGCCTGGTCGAGATCGAGGGCATCCCCAAGCTGCAGACGGGCTGCTCGACTCCCGTCAAGGACGGCATGGTCGTCTACACGCAGACGGACCGCGTCAAGACGGCCCAGCAGGCCGTCGTGGAGTTCCTGCTGATCAACCACCCTCTCGACTGCCCCGTCTGCGACAAGGGCGGCGAGTGCCCCCTGCAGGACATCACGTTTGGATGGGGGCCCGCCCACTCCCGCTTCATCGAGCCCAAGCGCCATTTCGTCAAGCCCCTTGAGCTCTCGCCGCTGATCGCGATCGACCGCGAGCGCTGCATCCTCTGCTATCGCTGCGTGCGCTTCTCCCAGGAGGTCTCCGAGGACTACCAGCTGGTCCTGCTGGAGCGCGGCGCCCACTCCTACGTCTCCACCTTCGACGGGCACCCCTACGTGGCGCCCTTCAGCGGCAACATCGTCGAGCTGTGCCCCGTCGGCGCACTGACGTCCCGGCCCTACCGCTTCCGGGCACGGCCCTGGGACATCGAGGGAGCGGGCTCGGTCTGCACCCTCTGCCCCGCCCAGTGCAACACGACCATCACCGTCCGCGACGAGAAGGCGCTGCGCGTGCTGGCCCGCCAGAACGACGAGGTCGACGACGGCTGGCTGTGCGACAAGGGCCGCTTCGCCTACCAGTCCTTCCACGTCGAGGAGCGCATCACCCAGCCGCTGCTGCGCGACGGCGGGCAGCTGCGCCCCGTCACCTGGGAGCGCGCCCTGACCGAGGCGGCCGCCGCCCTGCGTCGTGCCGGCTCCGCAACTGCCGCGATCGTGGGCGGGCAGGCGACCAACGAGGAGGGCCTGCTGCTCTCGCGCCTGATGAGGGATGGGCTCTCCTCACCCCACCTCGACTCCCGCCGTGCCGGCAAGCTGCCGTTGGAGCTGCACCGGGCGCTCGGCCAACCCTCCCTGCAGGCAAAGGTGAGCGACCTGGAGTTCGCCCACGCGGTGCTGGTGATCGCGGCCGACCCCGTCAACGACGCCCCCATCCTCGACCTGCGCCTGCGCAAGGGCATCCGCCGCCGCGGCCTGCAGCTGGCCGTGGCGATGCCGGGCGAGACGTCCCTCGATGCGAATGCGAAGCTGACACCCCGCTTCGCGCCCGGGCAGGCGGCGCCCTTCCTGGCAGCCCTGGCCGCCGCCCTGGCCGACAGTGCCGACGCCGGCGAAGTCGCACGGCTGGTCGAGGCCGCCGGCGCCGACGCGCGGGAGATCGCCTCCCTGGTCGAGCTGCTGCGGGGGGCGCCCGACGCCCAGGAGCCCCGCGAGGTCGTGCTCCTCTACGGCGAGCGCGTCACCTCCGGTCCTGACGCCTCCGCCGCCGCCACGGCACTGCTGCAGATCGCCCAGCGGCTGGGCATGGCCGGGATCGACGGGTCGGGCCTGCTGGAGATACCCGCCTTCGCCAACGGCCGCGGTCTGCGCGAGGCCGGCGTGCTGCCCAACGCCGCCGCCGGCTACGGCGAGCCCGCGGGCGAGGGCCACGACGCCCACGCGATCGCCCAGGCGCTGACCGACGGCGAGCTGAGCGCCCTCTACCTGCTCCAGAGCGACCCGCTGCACGACCTGCCCGACCCGGACCTGTGGCGCAGCGCGCTGGCCGGGGCCTCGAGCGTGATCGCCCACGCCTCCTTCATGACCGAGACGATCGCCGAGCATGCCGGCGTCGTCTTCCCCGCCGAGGCCTACCCCGAGAAGGAGGGCACGATCGTGCACCCCGACGGGCGCATCCAGCGACTGCGCCCGGCCATCGCCCGCCCCGGGGAGATCCGTGCCGGCTGGCAGGTCGTCTCCGAGCTCGCCCTGCGCCTCGGCCTGGACCTGGACGTCCTCAGCGGCGCCATGGCCTCCCGGCGCGTCTTCGAAGCCGTCCCCTTCTACGAGGGCCTGACCCTGGAGGAGATCGCCGGCCACGGCGTGCGCTGGCAGGAGCACGCCGGAGCAGCCAGGTTCCCGGCCGCCGCCGGCGTGAACGAGGGCACACCCGCCTTCGGCACCGAGCCGCCAGTCGGCGACGTGGCGGGCTTCCGCTCCGTCTGGGACGCGCCCGAGGTGGAGCACTCCCCCGCCCTCGAGTTCCTGTTCCCCCGGCGCTCCATGCCGGCAACCGAAAGAGCCGGCCGGCGCTCCATGCCGGCCTCGGAGGAGCTGGTCGGCTGATGCTTGCCATCGTCGGCTACTACGAGCCCTGGTGGATCCAGATCGTCAAGTCGATCGTGATCTTCGCGGTCGCGCTGCAGCTCGTGCCCGTCGTGCTGATCGCGGAGCGCAAGATCATGGGTCGTATGCAGGGCCGCTACGGGCCGAACCGCGTCGGCCCCTTCGGGGCGCTGCAGCCGCTGGCCGACATCCTCAAGCTGCTGACCAAGGAGCAGTCGCGACCCTCCACCTCCGTCGGGATGCTGTTCGCGGTGGCGCCGCTGATCTCGATCCTGACGGCCGTGGCGGCCTTCGCCATCATCCCCTTCGGCAACGTCCAGCACATCTTCGGCACCCGCGTCGGCCTCTACGGCGTGGACGTCTCGGTCGGCCCGCTGTACGTCTTCGCCTTCGGCGCCATCGCCTTCTACGGGATCATGCTCGGCGGCTGGTCCTCGGGCTCCAAGTACTCCTTCCTGGGCGCCATGCGCGGCGCCGCCCAGCTGATCTCCTACGAGGTCTCTCAGGGCATGGCGCTGGTCGGTGTGATCATCACCTCGCAGACCCTCTCCCTGACGGGGATCGTGACCGCCCAGAAAGGCATGTGGTACTTGGTCCCCCAGTTCGTCGGCTTCATCGTCTTCCTGGTCGCCGGCTTCGCCGAGACCAACCGGGCCCCGTTCGACCTGACCGAGGCGGACGCCGAGCTGGTCGGCGGCTACAACACCGAGTACGGAGGCGGTCGCTTCGCCTCCTACTACTTCGCCGAGTACCTCAACGTGCTGGTCGTCTCCGGGATCGTCACGACCGTCTTCCTGGGCGGCTGGCTGCTGCCCTTCGGCATCCACCCCCCCGGCTGGGTCGACCCGTTCGTGGTCCTCTTCAAGATGTCGCTGATCACCTTCCTGTTCATCTGGGTGCGGGCGACGCTGCCCAGGCTGCGCTACGACCAGCTGATGAGCTTCGGCTGGAAGGTGCTGCTGCCGCTGGCGACCCTGAACACGCTCGTGACGGCGATCGTTGTGGTGGCGACGCACTGATGGCGACCGTGGACCCCGACGCCAAGGCGAGCCTGAACGTGTCCGGCTGGAACCCCGGCGACGACGTCATCGAGGTCACCCGCACCCCCGCTCCGGGCGCGGCCCGCTCGACCTGGCGGACCTTCCGCGAGACGGCGCGAGGTCTTAAGACGACCTTCGGGCGGATCGCGGAGGGCACCAACACGATCCAGTACCCCGAGGAGAAGGTGCCCGTCTACCCGCGCTTCCGCGGCCGGCACAAGCTGCACCGTTTCGAGGACACCGGCCTCGAGAAGTGCGTCGGCTGCTCGCTTTGCGCAGCCGCCTGCCCCTCCGACTGCATCCGCGTCGTGGCCGCCGAGAACACGCCCGAGAACCGCGTCTCGGCCGGCGAGCGCTACGCCGCCGTCTACGAGATCAACCTGTCCCGCTGCATCTTCTGCGGCTACTGCGAGATCGCCTGCCCCTTCGACGCGATCACGATGGGCCACGACTACGAGATGTCCGACTACGACCGCGACGACCTCATCTTCACCAAGGAGATGCTGCTGGCCGAGCCGCTGGAGCGGACACCGCTCAGGAACGAGGGGGAATGACGCTCCGCATGGACATATCGCCGTCTGCGGTCGCTGACGCGACGGGCAGCCGCCGCCATGCCCATGCTCCGCTCCCGCGCGTGGGGTCGGTGGCTTTGCTTGCGCACCGCTGCGACCGGGGGTTGGCGCTGTGAGTGCCGTGCTGTTCTTCATCGCCGCGGCTGGTGTGATTTGCGGGGCTGTCGGGGTTGTCGTTCTTCGCAATCCGTTCTATGCCGTGCTGGCCTTGGTGGGGCATCTGGTTTCGCTGGCTGTGCTGTTCCTGCTGCTGCGGGCCGAGTTCGTGGCTGCTGTGCAGGTCGTGGTCTATGCGGGGGCCGTGATGGTCCTTTACGTCTTCGTCGTCGCCTATGTAGGGGGAGAGGGCGAGACGATCGGCGAGCGGCTGCACGGAGGGGCGAAGAGCTCCGGGTCCGCTCTGCGGTTGGGCGGGGTCGTTCTGGGCGGCGCCCTGCTGGTGGAGCTGCTGATCGCGCTGCTGGGTACAGGCCTGGAGGCTGTCGACGGGTACGGGGCGGGGTATGCGCCGGGCCCGCGCACATACGGAACCCCGGCCTACATCGGCAAGCTGCTGCTGACGCGCTTCCTGCTGGCCTTCGAGGTCGCCTCGTTCCTGCTCCTGATCGCGGCCGTCGGTGCGGTCGTGCTGGCCCGCCGGCGTGGCGGCCTGGGCGAGGAGGACTCCGAGCGCGACCGCCTCACCCCGATGGACCTGCTGAAGCCGCGCGCCACGGGCACGATGGCCGAGGGCGTCGGAAAGAGGCTCGGGTGACGATCGGCTGGTACCTGGCCGTCTCGGCGATCGTGTTCGCGCTCGGCGCGCTGGGCGTCATGACGCGGCGCAACCCGCTCGTCGTGCTGCTGTGCCTGGAGCTGATGCTCAACGGCGCCAACCTGGCCCTCGTCGCCTTCTCGCGCATGTGGGGCAACGGCGACGGGCAGATCATGGCGCTCGTCGTGATGACGGTGGCCGCCTGCGAGGTCTGCATCGGCCTCGGGATGATCGTGGCGATCTACCGGCGCAAACTGCCGATCGACGTGGACGAGCTGAGGGAGCTCCAAGGATGAGGGGGCTCCGGCACGACACGTCATCGCCTGCGTGCCGCTGGCGCGGCAGGCAGGCGCTGCCGCGCTGCACCTCCGCCTTGCGAGCTATGGGGACGGTCGCTTGAGCACTACGACTTGGGGTTGGTTGGTGCTCGGCTTCCCGTTGCTGGGCACCCTGGTTACCGCGCTTGGCTATAAGAGCTGGCGGGGAAGGACCGCCGGGTGGATCGGTACGTTGGCGATCTTCGCTGCGTTCGTCTGCGCCGTCGCTGCGCTGGTGTCGCTGCAGGGGCACGACCCGGCGCACAGGCAGATGGTCTCCTCGCTGTGGGACTACGCGAAGACGGCCGGCATCGACGCCCAGATGTCGATCCTGGTGGATCCCCTGTCGGTGTTCATGATCCTCGTCGTCACGGGGGTCTCGACGCTGATCCACCTCTACTCGATCTCCTACATGGAGGGCGACGAAGGCTTCACCCGCTACTTCTCCTACCTGAACTTCTTCGTCTTCTCGATGCTGCTGCTGGTGCTGGCCGGGAACTTCCTGCTGCTGATCGCGGGCTGGGCCTTCGTGGGAGCGGCCTCCTACCTGCTGATCTCCTTCTGGTACAGGCGCACGACGGCCACGAAGGCGGGGATCAAGGCGTTCGTGATCAACGTCGTCGGCGACGTCGGGCTGGTGCTGGGGACGTACTTCATCTTCAAGCACACGGGCACGCTGGACCTGCTCGGGACCTTCCACAAGACGGCCGGCGGCGTCTTCGGACACGGCGACGGTGACCTGACGGCCGGCTGCCTCCTGCTGCTGGTGGGGGCCTTCGCCAAGTCGGCTCAGATCCCGCTTCACACCTGGCTGCCGGACGCCATGGAGGGACCGACGCCTGTCAGCTCGCTGATCCACGCCGCCACGATGGTGACGGCGGGCGTGTACCTGATCGCGCGCATGCACCCCCTCTTCGAACTCGCCCCCGCCGCCCAGGACGTGGGCGCCATCGTCGGCGCCCTGACGCTGCTGATCGCGGGCACGATCGGCCTCGCCCAGACGGACATAAAGCGCGTCATCGCCTACTCGACGATGTCCCAGATCGGCTACATGATCATGGGCGTGTCGGTGGGCGCCTACGCGGCGGGCCTCTTCCACCTGATGACCCACGCCTTCTTCAAGGCGCTGCTGTTCATGGGTGCGGGCTCGATCATCGGCGCCATGGGCGGCGAGCAGTCGCTTCAGAAAATGGGCGGCTTCCGCAAGGCAATGCCGTTCACCTACGGCTGCTTCATCGTCGGCGGCCTGGCCCTGTCGGGCGTCCCACCCTTCTCGGGCTTCTTCTCAAAGGACGAGATCCTGCTGGTGACGGCGGAGCGGGGGGGCTGGCACTGGATCCTCTACGTGGCCGGCTATGTCGGCGCCCTGCTGACGGCCATCTACACCTTCCGGATGATCTTCAGGGCCTTCCACGGCGAGCCTGTGGCCGAGGCCCGGGAGCTCGAAGCTGGGCACCTGCACCACGCAGAGGTGCCGACCAATCCGGCCAACGGCGAGGTCGAGGACACGGAAGTCGGCTTCCCCGGCCCCCACCACACGATCGCCGAGAAAGCGCTGCCGATGAAGGTCGCGATGGGCCTCCTGGCGATCGGGGCGATCGGGGCGGGCTTCCTGCAGATCCCCAAGACGGACTTCGTCATCGACGACTTCCTGCGCCCGAGCTTCGCCGGGTCAAAGCTCTACGAACCGCACACCAAAGACGGGCTGCTGTTCACGGGCCTGGCGATCGGCACCGTGCTGGCGCTGATCGGCATCTTCCTCGCCTACCGCATCTGGGTCGCCCGCCCTGGCACAGCCGAGGTCATCCGCAAGCGCTTCACGCCGCTCTATGAGCTGTTCGTAAACAAGTGGTACTTCGACGAGCTGATCGACGCGGTCGTGGTGAAGCCCTTCGCCGCGACGGGCGCCTTTATGCGCGACGTCTTCGAGAAGCGCGTGATCGACGAGACGCTGACCGGTGGCACGACGGGCATCGTGCGGGCCGGTTCGGCGGCCGTGCGAGCAGTGCAGAGCGGCTTCATCCGCTATTACGCTGCCCTGCTGGTGCTGGGCGTCGCGGCTGTCGGCTTCTACTTCCTCCTGCAGAGCTGAGACGAGCGAGAACGTGCCACCCCTTTCGATCCTGATCTGGCTGCCCGCCGCCTGCGGGCTGCTCGGTGCCCTGATCCCGGCAAGCTCTGGGGCGGGCTCGGACGGGGAGGGCCGCCGCCTGTCCCCCTCCGGCCTGCTGACGCTGCTCGGCTCCCTCGCCGCGTTCGGCCTGGCGATCTACTTCATCGCCGAATACAAGCCCGGCGGGGGCGTCCAGAACGTCACCGACACGATGTGGATCTCGGCGCTGGGCATCCACTACAAGCTCGGCTTGACCGGCCTGAACGTCTTCCTCGTGGCCATGACGGGGCTGCTCTTCTCTGCGGCGGTCCTGGCGAGCAACCTGCGCGCCTCTGGACCGCCCGAGCGGCCTCGCCTGTTCTTCTTCCAGATGGCCCTGGCCGAGTCGGCCGTGCTCGGCGCCTTCCTGGCCCAGGACCTGATCCTGTTCGTGGCCTTCTTCGACCTGATGCTGATCCCCTTCTACTTCCTGATCGGCAGTTGGGGCCGGGACCCGGAGGGCTCGACGCGGGTGCGGGCCACGATCAAGCTCGTCATCTACACCCTCGTCGGCTCGTTGCTGATGCTGGCGGGAGCAGTCGCCACCGGCGTGCTCAGCGCCCACGGCGGCCACGCCGACTTCGCCTACAGCTCCCTGAAAGCCAACCCGCTCGGCACCGGCACGCAGGAGTGGATCTTCCTGCTGTTCGCCGCGGCCTTCCTCGTGAAGATGCCCGCTTTTCCCCTGCACGGCTGGATGCCCGACGGCTACCGGGCCATGCCCACAGAGGTCCTGATGGTCTTCTCCGGGGTGCTCTCGAAGGTCGGCGCCTACGGCTTCCTGGCGATCGTGCTGCCGCTGTTCCCCCAGGCAGCCGTGCACTTCCAGACGCTGATGCTGCTGATCGCCCTCGTCTCGATCCTGTACGGCTCGATGCAGGCCTTCAGCCAGACGGACGCCCGCCTGATAGCCGGCTACTCCTCGGTCGCCCAGATGGGCTTCATCACGCTGGGCATCTTCGCCCTGAACTCCCAGGGCGCCCAGGGCGCTCTGCTGCAGATGCTCAACCACGGCCTCGTCGTGGCGCCGCTGCTGTTCATCGTCGGGCTGCTGGCACAGCGGGCAGGCGGCTCGGAAGACATCAGGCAGATGGGCGGCATCGCCTTCCGGGCGCCCGTGCTGGCGAGCCTCTTCCTGGTCGTCGCGCTGGCGACCCTGGCGATCCCCGGCTCCTCCAACTTCGTCGGCGAGTTCCTGATCCTGCTGGGCGTCTTCAAAGCCAAGCTGGCGATCGCGATCGTCGCCTTCAGCGGCGTTGTCATGGCAAGCGTCTACGCGCTGCGCCTGTTCATCCGGGCGATGCACAACCGCGTCGGCTCGGGCGTGGAGTCCTTTGAGACGAGCGGACGCGACCGTGCCGTGCTCGTCCCGATCCTGGCGGTGATCGTGTTCCTGGCGCTGTACCCGCAGATCGCCCTGCACCGCAGCGAAGGCTCGGTGAAGGGCGCCGTGGCCTCGGCTCACGTGCTCGCCGATCGCGGGCTGTTCAGCGCCTTCAGCCCGTGCCCGACGCCCGTCGAAAGGCAGATCGAAGGCCTGGGAGCCTGCGTGGAAGGAGAATGACGATGATCCTCGCCACCCTCAAAGGCCCCCACGTCGACTTCGCCGGCCTCTCGCCGCTGATCGCACTGCTCGGCGGCGGCGCCGTCGTGCTGATCTTCGGCCTGCTCGGCTCGCGCTGGGTTCGCTCCCAGCTCGTCCCGGCCCTGACGGTTGGAGCGCTGGGCGCGGCGCTCGGCCTGACGATCTGGCAGTGGGGGCAGCAGAAGTCGATCGTCTCGGGAGCCCTGCGCATCGACCCGCTGTCGCTGACGCTGAACCTGATCCTGATCGCGGGAGGCATCTGCGCCGTGCTGCTGGCCTGGCGCTCTGTGGCCGCCCACGAAGCCGCCCACGGCGAGTTCCACGCCCTGCTGCTGACGTCGATCGGCGGCATGTCGCTGCTGGCGGCCGCCCAGAACACCGTCGCCCTGTTCCTCGGCCTGGAGCTCCTTTCGATCCCCCTGTACGTGCTGTGCGCGACGGAACTGCGTCGCGAGCACTCCCTGGAGTCGGGGCTGAAGTACCTGATCGTCGGCTCGGTGGGCTCGGCGACGCTGCTGTACGGGCTGGCGATGATCTACGGCGCCACCGGCACGACCGACTTCGCCGGCATCTCGGCGGCGCTGGGCAACGGCAGCCTGGCCACCGACCCGCTGATGCTGACGGGCATCGCCCTGTGCGTGGCCGGCCTCTGCTTCAAGGCCTCCGTCGCGCCCTTCCACCAGTGGACGCCGGACGTCTACGAGGGCGCCCCCACGCCGATCACGGCCTTCATGGCCGTGACGACGAAGGTCGCGGCCCTCGGCGTCTTCATCCGCTTCTTCGACGTGGCCCTGATCAACGCGTCGAGCAGCTGGGCGCCGGCGCTGGCCGCCCTTGCCACCATCACGATCCTCGTCGGCAACGTCGGCGCGCTCGGGCAGTCCTCGCTGAAGCGCATGCTGGCCTACTCCTCTGTTGCACAGGCCGGCTACATGCTGGCCGGCATCGTCGTCGCGTCCAAGCTCGGCGTTCAGGCCACCGTCCTCTACCTGGCCGTCTACCTGATCATGAACATGGCCTCCTTCGCCGTGATCGTCGCCCGCGAGCGCGAAACGGGTCTCGGCGACACGCTGGCCTCCGTGGCCGGCCTCGGCCGCACCCGTCCCCTGCTGGCCTGGCCGATGACGCTGTCGATGCTCGGCCTGGCCGGCATTCCCGCCACCGCCGGGCTGATCGGCAAGGTCTACCTGATCGAGGCCGCCGTCGAAGGCGGCTACGCCTGGCTCGGGGTCGTCATCGTCGTCGGCTCGATGATCTCCCTTGGCTATTACCTGCCCGTCATCGCGGCCATGTGGATGCGCGACGCGCCCGAGGGGGCGACGACCGAGAGACGCGGCCCGGGTGGGCTGCCGGCGCTGGCCGGGGGTTCGCCGGAGCTGGACGAGGAGGGAGAGGCGATCGCCAGGACCGGACCGCAGTGGGAGCTGACGCTGGTGGCCGTGCTGGCGGGCGCCGGGACGCTGTTCTTCGGGATCGTGCCGCAGCCCCTGTTCGAGCTGGTCAGGCACACCGGCTCGGCGCTGGGCTTGTTCTGAGCCGCTGGGCCTTCGCATGCGTCGAAGGTGTTGTCCCCGCACGAGGCCAGGACAACACCTTCCCGCAAGTAGCTTCAGAGCAGCCTGAATTCTTCTTTCGATAAGAGTTCGAGTGTGAGTTTGCCTTCGATACAGGCCGATCTCGTCGCGTATTTCAAGTCTCCGACTTTGATTTCTTCAGCGTCGGTGTTGAATCCTTTTTCCGGAATCTGAGCTTCCCCGCTACAGCTGAACGAGAGTTTGTGTGTCAATTTCGAGGTCGTAGCTTCGGCCAGCCCGGCGTCGACTTCGATCGCCAACCCACCCTCGGATTCGAGGGCTTCACCGAAGCCCCGTTTGGTGAACGGGGTGGTGATCGGCACTTCCACTCCACCCGCGCCACATGTGCCTTCTTTCAATGTGAACTTCGTGAATTCGCTTCCTGACGGGAAGAACGAAACCAAGAGTCTCGTGACTTCGGATTCCATTTTGCCGTCGGATATGATCGCGCCATCACTGTTTCCGACGAGGGGTATCTTGATCTTTCCCCCCACGACTTCCGAGCACACCGTTGAGCTGCATCCGGTGAGTTCGAGCTCCGCCTGCCATCGACCCACCCTGCGTTTCAAGCGTGATTCACCGTTGAAGATCGCAGCACCTCCCACGAACATCGCGCCCGTGCAGGTGACGACGAATTTTGCGCCCCCCGCCAGAGAACTTCGTATTTTGAACGAAGTACCACCCGAGGTCGCCGTCACATCCTTGTTTTCTTCGAGCGTCCCGGTGGCGTCCTTCCAGAAGTATTCCACTGCCCCGGCCTGCTGCGCCGCCACACCGAGCGTGAGCAGCACGGTCAAAGCCACCAGGATCGCCCTCCCATGTCGAGTCATCGTCCCCGCCTCCCAGTCTGTTTCGCGCCGGCCTGCTGCCACAGAGCGGTCGCCGTGCGACGGTCACTGTAGTGCGACGAGAGCAGCCGCTTGCTTGGAATGGCGAGTTCTCGCCGACTGCGCTTTTCAGCGCTGATTTCCGGGTCGTTCCGCGCAAACCCGCCCGCCTGGTTGTCTCCCACTCTCGGTCGGGCGGCGCGCACATGCATCCGTCACGGCAGGAGGCCCGACTTGCCCGCTACGCGGACGCCAAACTCGACGAAGCTGCGCTGCTGGTGGACGGGTTCTAAACCCGCCCCGACGCCTGCGCAGCCTCTTCGGCCTGCGTCAGCTGGCGCTCGACCAGATCCAGCCCCGCCTCCCAGAAGCCCGGGTCGGCCAGGTCGATGCCCACGATCGCCGCTATCTCCTCGGGCTTTTTCGAACCGCCCGCTGAGAGCATCTGCAGGTAGCGCGGCACCATCTCCTGCCCCTGCTCCTCGTAGCGCTCGTAGACGGACAGGGCCAGCAGCTGGCCGTAGGCGTAGGCGTAGACGTAGCCGGGGCTGCCGATGAAGTGGGGGATGTAGGACCACCACGAGCGGTAGCCCTCGGTGACCTCGACGGAGTCGCCCAGCATCTCCTCCTGGCTCTCCGCCCACAGCTCGCCGAAGCGCTCGACCGACAGCTCGCCGCGCTCGCGCCGATCGGTGTGGACCAGCGCCTCGAAGCGGTTCATGGCGACCTGGCGGAAGACCGTCGCGATCGTGTCCTCGAGGTTCGCCGCCAGGAGGGCGAGTCGCGAGGCGGGCGAGGAGTCTTCCTCGAGCAGTTTCCCGAACACGATCGTCTCGCCGAAGACGGAGGCCGTCTCGGCCAGCGTCAGCGGCGTGTGCTGGTGGTAGATGCCCTGCCTGGCGGCCAGCGCGA
Organism: uncultured Solirubrobacteraceae bacterium; assembly: GCA_963697795.1. Lineage (GTDB taxonomy): Bacteria > Actinomycetota > Thermoleophilia > Solirubrobacterales > Solirubrobacteraceae > Palsa-744. Next base: position 1,172,700 of record OY969097.1, read on the forward strand.
AGTGCACGCCGTGACCGAGCTCGTGCGCCAGCGTCAGCACGTCGCGGCGTTTGGATGTGTAGTTGAGCAGGACGTAGGGGAACTCGGAGGGCACCGTGCCGGCACAGAAGGCGCCGCCCCGCTTGGCCGGCCGCACGGGCGCGTCGATGCGCCGCTCCGTGAAGAAGCGGCCCACCAGTCCACCCAGCTCCTCCGAGAAGCTCGAATAGCAGTCCTGGACGATCTCCCTGGCCTGGGCGTAGCTGTATGTCGCCTCGTCCTCGGTCACCGACGCCATGCGGTCGTAGTCGGCCAGACGCTCGACGCCCAGCAGCCGCGCCTTCAGCCTGTACCAGCGCCTGGCGATCTCATAGCGGCCCCGTACGGCCTCGACCAGCGCCGCCACCGACTCGTCGGATGCCTCGTTGGCGAGGTTGCGAGCGGCCAGCCAGTTCTCGTAGCGGCGCAGCCTGTCGTCTGTCGCCTTGTCGGCCAGCAGCGTGTTGAAGAGGTAGGCCCGCGTGCGCAGGCCCGGTGCCAGGGCCTTCGTGACCGCCTCCGCCGTCGAGCGGCGCACGTCCCGGTCCGCCGAGGAGAGCCTGCTCATGGCCACCTCCAGCGAGACCGGCCCGTCGCCCACGCCCGAGCCGTCGGGCAGCTGCACCTCGATCACCGACGTCAGCTCCTCGAAGAGCCGCGTCCAGGCGCCGGCGCCCGTCAGGCTCTTCTCCGTCATGATCCGCTCCTCCGGCTCGCTCAGCAGGTGATCCCGGTAGCGGCGCACGTTGCGCAGGTGGTGGCGACAGAAGTCAAGGCCCTCCCCGGCCAGCATCGCCTCGGCCTGCTCGTCCTCCAGGGCCGCCCACTCCAGCTCGAAGAACAAGAGGCTCGTCTCGATCCTGGTCTCCTGCTCCTGCACCCACTGCATGAGGGCGCCGTTGGCCGGGTCCGCCGTGTCCGTCGAGAAGCGCAGGCCCGCGTAGTAACCGGCCCGGGCGACGAGCTCCTGGATCTCCGCCAGCTCGCGCATGGCCTCGGCCAGGCCGGCGGCGTCGAGCTCGGCAAGCCTGCCCGCGTGACGCTCTGAGAACGCGCTCGCTCGCTCGGTGGCCTGCGCCATGCGGCTGCGCACACCCTCCTCTCCCTCGCCGCCGACGAGCGGCTCGAGATCCCAGGCTGCCGCCTGCAGGTCGGGGTCCTGCTCCGCTTCTGGAGATGCCATAGGCGGGGAGCTTAGCGGCCACCCGGGCCGCGACCGGGACCTCGAAGACCTCGCAGGCCGGAGCCCAGACCGCCCGCCAGGAGCACGACGCCGAGCACGAGCAGACGACCGTGCGTGCCGCCCACGATCGTCAGCACGACCCCGCCGGCGATCGCCAGGAGCCCGAGTCCCGCTCGTGCCCACGGGTTCGACTGCAGGGTCATCCCGACCCGCAGGCAGACCATGCGCAGATGCTCGCCCACGCCCTACTCCGAAGCCAGGGCGCTGAGCATGTCCAGGCGTGCAGCCCGGCGGGCCGGCAGCTGGGCGGCCAGGACCCCCGCCAGGGCGGCCACGAGCAGCAGCACGATCAGCGTCCCGTACGGGATCGCCTGCACGTAGCCCGATCCCGACAGGGCGAAGGTCGTCGTCAGCACCGCACCGATCACCCCCACGATCAGGCCGAGGACGCCGCCGATCAGCGAGGTGATGACTGACTCGTAGCGGATCATCTGGCGGATCTGGCGACGGGAGGTGCCGATCGCGCGCAGCATGCCCAGCTCCCGGGTGCGCTCGTAGATGGAGAGGATCAGCGTGTTGACGATCCCGAACAGGGAGACGATCACCGACAGGGCGAGCAGCACGTAGATCAGCGTCAGCAGCGTGTTGACCTGGTTGGACTGGTCCTGCTTGAACTGGGCTGCAGTACGCGAGCGGGCCTGGGGGAACTGGGCCGCCAGCAGCCTGTCGACGGCCGGCTGCACCTGGGCGTTGCTCGCCCCCGGCTGGTAGTCGACGAAGTCGACCGCGTCTTCGCGCTGGCCGAAGGCCCGCTGGGCCAGGGAGCGAGTGATCGTGAGGTTGCCCAGCAGGCGCGCGTTGTCGCTGGCGATGCCCCGGATCGTGAGCGTGACATGCTGGTCTGAGGGCGTCAACACGGAGATCGTCTGGCCGACCTCGAGGTGTTCGGATTCGGCGAAGCCCTTGGCCGCGATCGTGCCCGTTTCGCCGAGCGACAGCAGCGTCGCGTTGTCGCCGTGCTTCCATTCGACCCTGTACACGCGAGAGAAGGATTCCGGTTCGACGGCCGTGACCGATGCGTTGCCGGTCTTGCCCTTCAGGCGTCCGACCGTGAAGGCAATCGGCGTGACGCTCTGCACCCCCGGCACCTGGCGTACGGCCGGGGCGATCGTCGCGGGTATGCCCTGGCCCGCCGAGGATTGGCTGTTCTCGACGATCAGGTTGCCCGCGAAGGAACGGCTGACAGCCTGGTTGATCGTGGCCTTCGTACCGTCCGCCAGGACCGCCACGAAGGCGACCAGCGCGATGCCGACCGTCAGGGCGGCGGCCGTGACCATCGTGCGGCCCGGCTGACGGACCGTGTTCTCCTCGGCCAGACGACCCGTTATGCCTCGCCAGCGCACGAGCCTGCCGAGGCCATGGGCGAGGGTCGAGACGATTCGGTGGCGAGCTTCGCGCTCGCCTCTGATCATCTTCGCGAGCATGACTGTCACATAGACCGCCAAGCACACGAACACAATCGCGCCAAGCGCGCGAGATCCGAGCGCTACCGCGAGCCCGAAACCCACGGCAGCGAGCACGAAAGCGCGAACCACGACGCCCTGTCCGGTCAAAATCTTTGGCGCGACTCTGACGCCCTCGCGCATGGCCGCCAGCGGCGAGACACGGGTGGCGCGCAGGGCCGAGGGCATCCCGGCCAGGACCGTCACGACGATCCCGACGGCCAGCGAGACCACGATCGTGCGGGTCTCGAGCACCGTGCCGTTGTCGGGGATGTCGGCCCCCAGCGCCTTGAACAGCTGGTCCAGGCCCGGTGCGACCCCGATCCCGGCGAACAGCCCCACGACGGCGCCGAGCACGCCCAGCATGACGCCTTCGTAGAGGACGGACTGAAGGATCTGCCGCCGGGAGGCGCCGAGCGTCCGCAGCAGGCCGAACTCCCTCGTGCGCTGGGCGACCGTGATCGAGAAGGTGTTGAAGATGATGAAGGCGCCCACGACCAGCGCGACGTAGGCGAAGATCAGCAGGAACGTGCGCAGGAAGCTGAGGTTGCTTTCCAGGTCGGAGGTGTTCTTCTTGGCCTGCTGAGCGCCCGTGCGGACGTCGACGGTGCTGGGCAGCTCCGCGCGGATCCGCTTGCGCAGCTGTTCGGGCGTCACCCCGTTCGCCGCCGCCACGTCGATCTGGTCGTAGCGGCCCTGCTCGCCGACGATCAGCTGGGCCTGCCGGGGGATCAGCAGGGCGATTCCCGCGCCGCCGAAGGATTCGCCGCCACCGAAGCGCAGGATGCCGACGATCGTGAAGCGCTTGGAGCTGGAGGCACCGGCGACGACGATCTGCTGCCCGAGGCGGAGCCCCGCCCGCTGGGCCGTGGCCTGATCGATCGCGACCTCCGTCGGCATCACCGGGAAGCGCCCCCTGACGGCTGTGAAGGAGTTGAAGGGGGCCGGGACGAGGGAGTTGACGAAGGCCGGCGCGTGCCCCGTCGTCAGGCGCTTGCCGTTCCTGTCGAGAAGGGTGGCGGGGCTGAAGATCGACCCCGACGCCTTGGCGACGCCGGGGGTGGCCCTGACCTGGGCCAGCATCCCCTCGGTGACGGGGGAGACTTCCGAGCGGACCTGGCTGCCGAGCGTTTCGGCCGGCGTGACGACGACGTCGTGCCCCTTGCTGGCCGTCTGGAAGATCGACGCGAAGGAGCTGTTGATCGTGTCCGTGAGGATGTAGGTGCCGGCCATCAAGGCCACGCCCAGGGCGATCGCTATGGCCGTCAGCGCTACGCGCAGCTTGCGCTGCAGAAAGCCCCGTACCACGAGGCTCAGCATCAGCCCAGTTCCTTCATGAGGTCGAGCGTGCGCTCGGTGCTCACCGCCTCCCCGTCGTGGACGATGCGCCCGTCCGCCAGCACCAGCAGGCGGTCCGCATAGGACGCCGCATGGGCGTCGTGGGTGACCATCACGACAGTCTGGGAGAACTCGTCGACGGCCTGGCGCAGCAATCCCAGCACGTCGCCGGAGGACTTCGAGTCGAGGTTGCCCGAGGGCTCGTCTGCGAACACGACCGACGGCTTGGAGACGAGCGCCCGGGCGACCGCGACGCGCTGCTGCTGGCCGCCCGACAGCTCCGCCGGGCGGTGGTCCAGGCGGTCGCCGATGCCGACTGTCTGGATCAGCGTGTCCAGCCATTCGCGGTCGGGCTGCCTGCCGGCGATCGACAGCGGCAGCACGATGTTCTCCTCGGCGCTCAGCACGGGCAGCAGGTTGAAGGTCTGGAAGATGAACCCGACCTGCTCGCGACGCAGCTCCGTCAGCCGCCTGTCGTCCATGCCGCTCAGCTCGACCCCGTCGAGCGTCACCGTTCCCGAGGTGGGCTTGTCCAGGCCCGCCAGGATGTGCATCAGCGTCGACTTGCCCGAGCCCGAGGGCCCCATGATCGCCGCGAAGCGGCCCCGCGGGAAGGACACGCTGACGCCGGACAGGGCGTCCACAGCGGCCTCGCCCTCGCCGTAGCGCTTGCTCAGTTCGCTGGCGACGACGATGTCCTGAGCCTGCTCGGTGTCGACCATCCCTTCCGAGGCTACATGTCGAGGCGGAGGCGCATGTTGCGCATCGGTTCCAACCATCGGTCAGGCGTCCATCGTGCGCGTCCGCCAGGCACCGAGCGTCAGAAAGACGACCAGCCACACGAGCATGACGACGATGGCCGTGGCCGAGCCCATCGTGACGGCTCCGCCGCGTGCCGGGCCGTGACCGCCCCCGCCGTCGAGGTTGACCGGGCTGAAGTGCGCGATCGCTTCCCGCAGCACCAGCTTGCGGGCGCTGCCCAGGGAGCTGATGTTGGTGAGGATGGGGCTCGCCACCAGCTGCCAGCCGATCAGCGCCACCAGGGTGGCCGGACGGGAGGTCGTCAGCGACGCCAGTCCCACGGCGATCGCGCAGACCACGCCTGTCGAGAGCAGCGTGAAGCCGAAGCCGTTGAGCACGTCGGCGAAGCTTGGCGTCGGCGAGCCGTCGGCGAAGGCGAACGTGCCCACGATCGACAGCGCGTAGGCGAAGATCACGATCAGCCAGGTCAGGGCGAGCGCTGCGGGGATGCGGGTGGCGAACAGCGCCACGCGCGAGCGGCCCGTCACGACGAGATCCCGGAACACCCCGGCCGCGGAGTCTCCCGCGCCGGCGTCGGAGCCGACCAGGATTGCGGCCAGCGGCCCGAAGAACAGCGCCAGGATCCGCAGCGAGTCCTGAAAGCCGTTGACGCCGCCCGCGGGACCGTGTTCCTGCGGGCTGGAGGAGTGCTGGGCTGCGCTGATGATGAAGTACAGCAGCAGCGGCAGCAGGGTCAGGACGAGCGACCAGATCAGGGTCACCCAGCGCTTGCGGAGCTTCAGGAAGTCCGCGCCCGTCATCTGCATGGCGACGGTGGCGTTCATGCGTGCACCTCCGTGCGGTCGCTGTGGCCTTCAAGCCGGGTCGTTATCTCCAGGAAGCGCTGCTCGAGACTGTGGCGGACGGGCTCCAGGCGCATCACGCCGACGCCCGCTCCGACGAGCATCGCGTTGACGGCGGCAGCGGAGGCGGCCTCGCCGGCCAGCACCACCCGCAGCTCGCCTTCGCCCGCCGCGGTGGCCTCCGCGACCAGGTCGCTGCCCTGCAGGATGCTGAGGGCCCGCTCGCTCGCGTCGACGTTCAGCAGCAGCTCGTGGCGGGGTTTGCCGCCGGCTGCCAGTTCGGCCATGGCGCCCTGCACGACGACCTTGCCCCGGTCCACGATCGCGGCCGCGTCGCAGGTCTTTTCGACCTCGTCGAGCAGGTGCGAGGAGACGAAGACCGTCCGTCCCTCCTGCTCGACCATCGCCCTGATCATCTCCCTGAACTCCTGGATGCCGGCCGGGTCGAGACCGTTGGTGGGCTCGTCGAGGATCAGCAGCAGGGGGTCGGCCAGCAGGCAGCGGGCGACGCCCAGGCGCTGGCGCATCCCCATCGAGTAGCTCTTGACCTTGTCGGTGGCCCTGTCGCTGAGGCCGACCCTGTCCAGCGCCGGCTCGATGCGGGCCGCCACCTCCGGGCCGCGTACGGCTGCCACGACGCGCAGGTTCTCGCGCCCCGTCAGGTGCATGTGAAAGCGCGGCTCCTCGACGATCGCCCCGACGCGCTGCAAAGCCTGAGCGCGCTCGGCCGGGACGGGATGGCCAAGCATGTGCATGGTGCCTGCGCTGGCGTGGGTCAGGCCCAGCAGCGTGCGGATCAAGGTCGTCTTGCCGGCGCCGTTGGGGCCAAGAAAACCGAAGGCCACGCCGCGCGGGACGTAGAGGTCCACGCCGTCGATGGCGGCGCGCTCGCCGAAGCGCTTGGTCAGGCCGCTCGTCTGGATCGCCGGGGTCTGCGATCCGGCGTCGCTGCTGATGGTGTCCATGTCCCTCCTGCTCGGGTGGATGGGAAAGGCGGATGTGCTCGCTAACCCTTGCGCGTGCCCGCGGCCCGCACAATCGGGGATTGCCCTTAGGGGCGTCTAGTACGCATGCCGTTATATCGTACTGCGTAGTACAGGATCAACGGTCGGGCCCGTCGAGGCTGACGAGCCGCCTCTGCACGGCCCAGCGGCTGAGCTCGTGGCGGCTTGAGAGCTGCAGCTTGCGCAGGACGGCCGAGACGTGGGCCTCGACGGTCTTGACGGAGATGCCGAGGCTGTGGGCGACCTCCTTGTAGAGATAGCCGCGGGCGATGTGGCGCAGCACCTCGCGCTCACGGGCCGTCAACTGGTCGAGCTGGGGGTCGGCTCGATCGGGAGCTTCGGCGTCGATCGTCGCGGTGCCGGCGGCGAAGGCGTCCAGGACGAAGCCGGCCAGGCGCGGTGAGAAGACGGCGTCCCCGCCAGCGACGCGCCTGACGGCGTCGGCAAGCTCCTCGGCGGAGATGGACTTGGTCACGTAGCCGCGGGCGCCGGCCCTGATGACGGCGATGACGTCCTCCGCTGCGTCGGAGACCGACAGGGCCAGGAAGCGGACCTCGGGATGGGCCTCGGCGGTCCCCTCGATGACGGCTACGCCGCCGCCGTCGGGCATGTGCACGTCCAGCAGCACGACGTCGGGAGCCTCCGCGGCGATCACCCGTACTGCCTCGGCCACGTCGCCTGCGTCCCCGACGACCTCCAGCTGCCCGCCCAGCTCCGCCCGCACGCCGGCCCGGAAGAGGTCGTGGTCATCGACGATGACGACACGGGTCGACTGGCTCACGGCGCCGGCACCCCCTCGACGACGAGCTCGACCTCGGTGCCCTCGCCGGGCTTGCTGCGGACGCCGGCGCGGCCCCCATGGCGCTCCATCCGGCCCACGATCGAGTCGCGGACGCCCCTGCGGTCGGCCGGCACGGCGTCCACGTCGAAGCCGACGCCGCGGTCGCGCACGAAGGTCTCGACACGACCGCCCTGGGCCTCGGCGAACAGGTCGATGCGCTCGCCCCCGGCGAACTTGGCGGCGTTGGTCATAGCCTCGCGGGCAGCGCCGACGAGCGCCTCCAGGCGGGCTTCCATCTGGGCGTCGCCGACGGTCACGACCTCGACGGGGACGCGGTAGCGCTCCTCGACCTCGGCGGCGGCCTTCTCGAGGGCGCTGGCCAGGCTGTCGCCGCTGCCGGGCGGTGGGCGCTCCTGCAGCCAGCTGCGCAGCTCGCGCTCCTGCCGGCGGGCCAGTCCCGCCACCTCGCGCGGATCGCCCGAGCGCTTCTGGATCAGGGCCAGCGTCTGCAGGACGGAGTCGTGCAGGTGGGCCGCCACCTCGGCCCGCTCCTGCTCGCGGATGCGGGCTGCCCGCTCGAAGGACAGGCTGCGCCCCAGCCGCACGAACCAGGGCACGACCAGGAAGCCGCCGACGGCGGCGATGATGGCGACGGCGCCGATGGCCCTGCCGAGGCTGTGCAGCTCCTGGAAGTGGTGGAGCATCGAGGCCGAGGCGAAGGCCACCAGCAGAGCGCCGAGGATCACCCGCGAGGCGCCGATCCGCCGCCATCTGGGCAGCGGGGCCGCGCCCCCCGTCGACTGCGTGCCCGCCTCGTCGTCGACGATCGGCCGCCACACCAGCGCCAACCCGCAGACGCCGAGCACGACGGGCCAGATCACCCCGCCCGTGACGGGAGCGCCCAGGCTGCGGGCGGCCATGACCAGGCCTATGACGCCGAGCAGGGCAAGGGCTGCCTCACGACGAGCCCCGGCGCGGCGCGGCGCGAACCTGCTCTCGGGGGCGACGGGGATGAGAGCCCAGGCCAGGGCGTAGAAGGCGACCCCGATCCCGGCGACACCGACGGAGGCGGCCGTCAGGGCGCGCACGACGGCGACATTGACGTCGAGGCGCAGGGCGATGCCTGCACAGACGCCCCCGAACAGGCCCTCCTCGGGGTGGCGGCGCAGCGGGGGGTGCCCGGCGCTGAGGGCTCGGTCGGTCTCGGCCGGCTCCTTCTCGCCGCCCGCCCCCGGCTTCGGCTCAGCGTGGACAAAGGCCATCTACCAGATGATGCCAGCGCTTGCCCGGCTCGCCCTCGGGGATCTCCCTTAGGGGACGGCCCTCAGTCCTCCTGCGCCTCGTGCTCCTTGACCCGCTCGGCCAGCTCCCCCATCACGGCCGGGTCGCGCAGGGTCGTCACGTCGCCCAGGGCCCTGCCCTCGGCGATGTCGCGCAGCAGCCGGCGCATGATCTTGCCCGAACGGGTCTTGGGCAGGTCCTCGGCCCAGATCACGCGCTTGGGCCTGGCGAACTTGCCGATCCGCTCGGCGACTGTGCCGCGGATGCCCTCGACGGTGCCCTCGTCGCCCTCCAGCTCTCCTTGCAGCGTCACGAAGGCGACGATCGCCTGTCCCGTGTCGGGGTCGTTCTGGCCGATCACGGCCGCCTCGGCGACGTCGGCGTGGGCCACGATGGCGGACTCCACCTCCGCCGTGGAGAGACGGTGGCCGGAGACGTTGACGACGTCGTCGATGCGTCCGATCACCCAGAAGTAGCCGTCGGCGTCTTCGCGGGAGGCGTCGCCGACGAGGTAGGTCTCCGAGCCGTAGCGCTTGAAGTAGGTCTCGATGAAGCGGTCCTCCTCCTTGTAGAGGGTGCGCAGCATCGAGGGCCAGGGGTGGGTCAGCACGAGCAGGCCCTGGCGCTCGTGGATCGGCTCGCCCGTGCTCTCGTCGCGGACCTCCGCGAAGACTCCCGGGAAGGGACGGGTGGCGGAGCCGGGCTTGGTCTCGGTGATGCCCGGCAGGGGCGTGATCATGATGGCCCCCGTCTCGGTCTGCCACCAGGTGTCCACGATCGGGCAGCGTTCGCCGCCGATGACCTTGTGATACCAGAGCCAGGCCTTGGGGTTGATGGGCTCCCCAACGGAGCCCAGCAGGCGCAGGCTGGAGAGGTCGTGGGCGCCCGGCCACTGTGCCCCCCACTTGATGCAGGCCCTGATCGCCGTCGGGGCGCAGTAGAGGATCGAGACCCTGTAGCGCTCGACGATCTCCCACCAGATGCCCCTGTCGGGGTAGTCGGGGGCCCCCTCCCACATCACCGACGTGGCGCCGTTGCACAGCGGCCCGTAGACGATGTAGGAGTGCCCCGTGATCCAGCCGACGTCCGCCGCGCACCAGTAGACGTCGCTCTCCGGCTTGAGGTCGAAGACGTAGCGGTGGGTCGCCGAGACGCCTGTCAGGTAGCCGCCGGTCGTGTGCAGGATCCCCTTCGGCTTGGCCGTCGAGCCCGATGTGTAGAGGATGAAGAGGGGGTGCTCGGCGTCGAGCTCCTCAGCCGGGCACTCTGGATCGGCGCCCGCCACGATCTCGTCGTAGAAGACGTCGCGGCCCTCCTTCATCTGACAGGGCGTGCCCTTGCTGCGCACGACGACGATCCGCTGCAGGGTCTCGAGGTCACCCATGACCTCGTCGACGCGGTCCTTGACGGGGGCCGTCTTGCCCTTGCGGGCGGCGCCGTCGACGGTGATCAGGGCCTTGGCCTGCGAGAACTCCATGCGCTCCCTGACGGCCTCTGCTGAGAAGCCGCCGAAGACGACGTTGTGGGGGGCGCCGATGCGGGCGCAGGCCAGCATCGCCACGACTACCTCGGGGATCATCGGCAGGTAGATGCCGACGACGTCGCCCTTCTCGACGCCCTGCTCCTTGAGGGCGCTTGCGAAGCGCTTGACCTCCGTCAGCAGCTCGGCGTAGGTGATGTCGCGCTCCTGTCCCTCCTCGCCGCGCCAGTGGATCGCTACGCGACCCCCTCTCCCCTCCTCCACATGCCTGTCCAGGCAGTTGTAGGAGGCGTTGATCGTGCCTCCCACGAACCACCTGTAGAAAGGCGGGTTGGAGTCGTCGAGGACGTGCTCCCAGGGGCTGAACCAGTGCAGGCGCTGGGCCTGCTCGACCCACCAGGCCTGCGGGTCCTCGGCGGCCCGCTCGTAGACGGCCGGGTCGTTGAGCAGCGCCTGCTCGCGGAACTGCTCGGGCGGCGGGAAGCGCTCGACGTCGAGCAGGCCGGCCAGCTCGCGGTCGAGGTCCTCTCCTCCCAGCTCCTGAGAGACGCTCATCGACATTGACTCTACCTCTGGCGGGCGGCCGGGCGCGGGCCTCCCGCGGACAGCGGGAAGACGGGCAGCACGGTCCGGGCGAAGGTCGAGTTGACGACGGCGGCGAAGGAGGCGTACCAGGCCGCCGCGGCGGTCGCCAGGCCGACGTAGCCACCCCAGTGGGTGACGCTTTCGTGGGGGCCGACGGCGCCGATCGCCAGCAGGATGAAGGTCGCCGTCAGCAGCACGAAGACCGCCAGGACGGCGCCGCTGACGCGCAGGGCGGCAACTGTCATGTAGGCCGTGAAGATGGCCCAGGCCCACAGGTAGACGCCGACGGCGTGTCCGGCGTTGCCGCCGATGTCCTTGGCGTAGAAGACGTTCAGCGCCCAGAAGGAGATCCAGAAGGCGCCGTAGGAGGAGAAGGCGACGGCCCCGAAGGTGTTGCCCGTGCGGAACTCCCACATGCCCGCCAGCAGCTGCACGACGCCGCCGTAGACGAGCGCCAGGCCGAGCACGACGGGCGTGCCCTTGGCGTCGACGAGGTTGGAGTTGAACATCGACAGGACGAACGTCGTCATGGCGAAGCCGGCCAGCCCCAGCGGACCCGGGTCCGCTGGTTTGAAGCCTGCAGCCTCGCGCGGGGAGGGTGGCGGCTGCGCCCTCGTCGGGTCGCGCTCGATGGTCGCTGTCGCCATGGGGCTCCTCCTTCTGTCGGCGTGCGAGCGAGGCTGCGGGCCGGCTTGGCCGGTCCCTCTCTCGTTCCCTACCCTTCCCGACTACCCGGGCGCTCCGGCGCATAAGCAGCGAAGGTCAGCGGGCTGTCACCCGTGGCGATGGGGGCGTCCGATCGTCAGTTGCGACCGCTGCGCTTGCGACGGCGCCTGTTCGTGCCCCCGCCGGCCCGGGCGACGGGCGCGGGGGCCGCGTCGCCCGCGGCTGCACCGGCCGTTGCCGTTTTCAGGCCTGCTCGCATCTGCGCCCTGGAGGGCCAGGGGCGGGCCTCGCCGGCCTCCCAGGCGGGGGGGTCCCCACCGGGCCAGCGTCTGGCGAAGAGCATCCCCATCATCACCATCCAGAAGGCCGGGATCAGCTGCAGGGTCGCGCCCGTGTTGGGCAGCAGGATCAGCAGGCCGCTGAACATGCCCAGGAAGCCGAGCCAGCGGGCCACCAGGCCGGCCCGCAGGGCGCCGAGCATGACGACGATGATCCCGACGACGAGCGCCAGGCCGGCCAGCAGCGACAGGTAGGCGACGATCTCGTTGGCGCTGCCCTTCTGCAGGGCGTGTTCGACGGCAGCCGTGGAGTGGTCGCTGCCGACAGCGAATTTGTGCGTCTCGATGGCGTAGACGACCTCGTGGGCGACGCTGGCCAGGGCCACGGCGACACCGCCGACGAGCGTGACGATGCGGGCGCCCGGCCAGGTCTGCGGGCGGCGGAAGACGGTCGCCTGGAGGAGCGTCAGCAGCACGACCGTCAGGATCCCGATGGCGATCGCGGCCAGGGCACTGCCGGCGATCAGCGCGAAGGCGTGACGGGAGATGAATTTGACCTCTTCGGTGCGAGGGCTGACGGGCGGGTGGGCTTCGCCCGAGATCGCCGGGGCCAGGCCCTGCAGCGGGCCGACCGTGGGCAGCCCGTTGAGCGTCGAGGTGATGACGATGGCGCTCAGCAGGTACAGGAAGCCGCCGCCGAAGGCCGGCACCGACAGGCGCTGGCGGCGCTCGTTCTCGTAGTCGACCTGCTTGCGGATCTCCGATGCCGAGGGCATGAGCGGTGCAGTCTATGATCTGAGCATGGAAAGCGGCGGCTTCGGGGATCTGTTCGGGGATCCCGACGAGCTCCAGCGCAGGCTGGCGGAGTTCGCGGAGCAGATGCAGGGCTCCCAGCGGCTGGCCTGGGCGGACAACGCCATCAAGCTGGCGGTCGACATGACCGTGGCGGCTGTCGGGCGGGTCAACATCCAGGGCAATGCCGAGGCACAGGCGGAGCAGATCAGGACCGTCATCGCCCGCGTCTTCCCCGAGGCCGTGGCGCTGGTGCGAGAGGCCCGCGAGGGCCTTCAGTAGTAGCGGGCCCGGGCGCGACGACGCTCACCGCCGGGCGGCTCCGGCGGCGGCTCCTCCGGCCAGGGCTCATCGTCCCGCGGCCGGCCCTCCCGCTCGGCGCGACGCTCTGCCTCCCGTGATGCCCGCCCTGCCGCGATGACCTCCTTGAAGGAGCGGAAGCGGAAGATGAAGACGACGGCCGACAGCCCGACGATGGCCGTGAAGGCGGCGATCGCGATCTGCTGGCCGACGGAGTAGGCGGCCACGACGGCCGTCGAGGCCTTGCCGGCGAAGACCTTGACGAGCAAGGCCTGCTGCACACCGGCGCCACCGGGCGTGAAGGGCACGGCCCCTGCGACCTGGTTGACGCCGAAGACGAGCAGGACGTTCTGCACGGAGCCGCCGACCCGGAAGGCGTTCAGCAGGAACCAGAAGGCCGCGAAGCGGCACAGCCAGGCCAGTACCTGCAGCGAGGCGACCTGGCGCAGGTAGCGGCGTTTGTCGGTGAGGATCGTGACGCCCTGGCGGACCCGCGTCCAGAAGGCCCTGGCTCGCTGGGCCAGCAGGGCGAAGGCGAGCAGGCCGAGGACCGCGATCAGCGTGATCAGGAAGAGCGTGAAGCGGAAGTGCCCGAAGAAGAACGAGATGTCGAAGGAGCTGAGTTTCGAGAAATCCGGGGGCTTGGGGAAGACGCCCTGGGTGAAGGCGAAGATCAGCACGAAGACGCCGACGGTGGCGTCGAAGACGGACTCCACGAAGAAGGCGGCGGCGACGGTCGGGTAGCGCGAGCCGGGGATCGAGGAGCGCGTCAGGAAGAGCTTGATGACGTCCCCGCCGCGGGCCGGCACGACGTTGTTGAAGCCGACTGCGGCGAAGTAGGCACCCCACACCCGCCGCCACTGGAAGACGGCCGTCGGGTAGGCCGCCCGCAGGCTGTTGAAGAAGGCCCGGGAGCGAAGGGTGAGGTTGGCGCCGAAGAACAGCAGGCCCAGGAACAGGGCCGGCCAGTGCACGGCCGCCAGGTCCGAGAAGAACTGGCCGACGGCATTGAAGAAGGTCGACAGGCTCTGGCCGATCGACGTCCCCATGACGAGGGCGGGCATGGGTCAAGCGTACGGGAGGCCCGGGCCGCTCCTAGAGGGAGATGGCCAGCAGGCAGACCAGCAGGGCGGCGGGCGCCAGCAGCAGGCCCTGGCGGCTGTAGGACAGCGCCGAGGGCCGCTCGCCCGCGGCGCGGGCGGCGCGCCACCACAGCAGCACGGCCAGCGAGCCGGTGACGGCCAGGTTCGGTCCCACGTTCAGGCCGATCAGGAGCGCCTTGACGGGCAGGTGCCCGCCGGCGGACAGCAGCACGGCCGCGGGAAGGTTGTTGATGAGCACGCCGGCGCCGGCGGCCGTGGCGGCGACTGCAAGGGAGCCCGCGTGCTGCAGGCGATCGACGTGAAGGACGCCGGAGCGGGCGAACACGCCGAGCGCCACTGACAGGCAGAAGAGACCAGCCAGCACGGGCAGCCCGAGGGCTCGCAGGGTCGCCGCCGGCGAGGGGCCGCCGCGACGTGCCCGCCAGGCCACCAGCACGAGCGCGACGCCCAGCACGGGCAGGGCGGGGTTGGCGAAGAGGAGCATCGCGACGGCTGCCAGCAACGCCCCGATCAGCCCGGCGCCGACACGCACCGGCACGAGCCGGTCCTCCTCTCCTGCACCCCCGTCTCGCAGGGCCCTGCGGTGGATCAGCACCAGGCCGACGGCGGTCACGATCGGGGCGGCCAGCGCGGCGGGCAGCATCTGGGCAAGGAACGAGCCTCCCGTCGGGCGGTGAGCGGAGAGGACGAGCAGGTTGGTCAGGTTCGACCCCGGCAGGAACAGGGAGGAGGCGTTGGCCATGAAGACGCCGCCGTACAGGAAGGGCTCGACGGGGGCGCGGCGGCGGCGGGCCACGCCGATCAGGACGGGGGTCAGGAAGACGGCGGAGGTGTCGAGATTCAGGACGGCCGTGACCAGGAGGACCACGCCGAGGCACGCCAGCAGGCTCGTCGTGGTCGTTCCCGACAGCCGTACGAGCCGGGAGGCGGCGGCGTCGAAGAGGCCGTCGGCGCCCGCCAGCTGACCCAGCGCTATCAAGGCGGCGACAAGCACGAATGGCGGCCAGGCCTGGCCCAGGGAGGCTTGGAGGTGGATCGCCCCATCCAAGCAGGACAACGGCAGGCCAGGATGCGCTAGAACGAGCACATGGCCTCATCGCCGAAAGCGCGTGCACCGCGCCGGCTGACTGTGGCAGTCACCGGCCCGACCGGGGAGATCGGGCAGGCCGTCGTGGGCGCCCTGGAGCGCTCTCGGGAGGTCGAACGCATCCTCGGCATGGCCCGCCGCCCCTTCGACCCAGCGGCACGGGGCTGGAGCAAGATGGAGTACCGCCGCGGCGACGTCCTGAACAAGCGGCAGGTCGCCCACCTGCTGGAGGAGGCCGACGTCGTCGTGCACCTGGCGTTCATGATCATGGGCAGCGCCAGGGCCAGCAGACGGGTCAACCTGGACGGCTCGCGCAACGTCTTCGAGGCGACAGCCATGGCCGGGGCGAAACGCCTCGTCTACGCCTCCTCGGTGGCGGCCTACGGCTACCACGCCGACAATCCCCAGCCGCTGACCGAGGACGTGCCGGCGCGCGGATCGGCAGACCACTACTACTCGGCCCAGAAGGCTGAGGTCGAGCAGCTGCTGGCGGACTCCCTGCACGGCTCGCGCACCAAGGCCTATGTGTTCAGGCCCTGCATCGTGGCCGGACCGCAGGCGCCGATGCTGATCGACAGCCTCCCCTACACGCAGATCTCCGAGCGCCTGCCCGGCCCCGTGCGCAGCCTGCTGGAGAGCCTGCCGATCCTCGAGCCCGTGCTCCCCGACCCGGGCGTGTCCTTCCAGCTGGTCCACCACGACGACGTCGCGAGCGCGGTCAGGGCAGCCGTCGTGGGGCGCGGCCGTCCCGGCGTCTACAACCTGGCGGGCAGCGGGCAGCTGACGGTCGCACAGCTGGCCCGGGAGCTCGGCTGGTACTCGATCCCGGTGCCAGAGCTGGCAGTCGACGTGGTCGCGGAGATGGTCTCCCGGCTGGGCTTCCTGCCGGCCCAGGCGCAGTGGGTGGCGGCCTTCCGCGAGCCGGTCATCATGAGCACTGCCAAGGCCCGCGGGGAGCTCGGCTGGCGCCCCCGCCACAACGCCGTCGAGACGCTGCGGGAGACGATCGTGGCGAGCAGGATGGAGCGGCTGATCCGATAGCCGGAAGGGGCTCGCGACAGCGCGCCGCGGCGGCCGGCAGCGTAGGCTACCGGCACCCGTGATCGCCACAGATATCAAGGCCTCCGGCTCTCGAGCCGGGCGGGTGGCGGTCGTGACCGACAGCACCACCTACCTGCCCCAGCAGCTGATCGACAGCCACGGCGTCGAGCAGGTCAGCCTGTACGTGGGCTGGGAGGGCGACCTTCGCCCCGAGCACGAGTACGCCGACCTGGACGCCTTCTACGCCCGCCTGCACGAGTCGCCTCGCCTGCCGACGACCTCCCAGCCCTCCGTGGGCGACTTCCTGGCCGTCTACAGGCCGCTGGCCCAGGCGGGACGGGACATCGTCTCGGTGCACATCGCGGAGGGCCTCTCGGGCACATGCCAGAGCGCACGTGAAGCGGCAAGGGTGCTGGAGACGGAGGGCCAGCCGGGGACGGTGACGGTCCACGACGCCAGGACGGGAGCCGGCGGGCTCGGCTGCCTGGTCCTGGTGGCGGCCCGCCTGGCCGAGCGCGGCTGCACGGCGGCGGAGGTCGTCGAGGGCGTGCGGGCGGCCCGGGAGACCCTGGACATCTGGTTCTGCCTGGACACGCTGGAGTACCTGCGCAGGGGCGGGCGCATCGGAGCGGCACAATCGATGGTCGGCACGGCCCTGAAAATCAAGCCGATCCTGACCTTCGGCGAGGAGATCGCACCCGTCGGTCGGGTGCGCACCCACTCGCGGGCGATGACTCGCATGACCCGCCAGCTGGGCGAGCTGCACGAGCGGGGAGCAAGCGAATGGATCGTGCAGCACGCCCAGGCGCCCGAAGACGCCGAGCGGCTCGTGCAGGCAGGTCGTGAGATCTTCGGCTCGGAGCCGCTCTTCTGCACGGAGGTCGGACCCGTGCTGGGGGCGCACCTGGGCGCCGGCGTGCTGGTGGGCGGGCTCGGCGGCCCTGAGGCCGGAGACTAGGAGATCTCAGCCAGGGCGCCCAGCACGAGCTGGTCGTGCTCGCCCGGCTTGACCTTGCGCAGGACCTTCGCGACCTTGCCCTTGGGGTCGATCACGAACGTCGTGCGCTCGTTGCCGAAGTACGTTTTGCCGTACATCGACTTCTCGACCCAGACGCCGTAGCTGTCGGCGACGTGGTGGCCCTCGTCGGCCAGCAGCGAGAAGTTCAGGCTCTGCTTGTCGTGGAACTTCTTGACCTTGGCGACAGGGTCCGGGGAGATGCCGAGCACCGTCGCTCCGGCCGCCGCGTAGTCGGCCTGGCGGTCGCGTACGCCGCAGGCCTGGGTCGTGCATCCCGGCGTGTCGGCCTTGGGATAGAAGTAGACGACGACGGGCTTGCCGCGCAGCTTGGAGAGCTTGACGTCGCTGCCGTCCTGGTCGGGGAGCGTGAAGTCGGGAGCTTTGTCGCCTGGTTCGATCATCGACGGCATCCTAGATGTCCAGGGACGGAAACCGGCGGCCCGCCAAGCACAGTACGCCTACAACGCCAGATGAACCCGCAGGGCATCGTCGAGCGCAGCCATCAGCGAATCCGACAGCCGGCCGAGTCGATCGCCGATCCGCCCGGCGTCGATCGAGCGCACCTGCTCGGCTTGGGCCTTGGAGTCCCGTCGCAGGCCGCCCGAGCCCTCCGGCAGGAGCACCTGGAAGGCGTAGACGCTGTCGACGCTGGAGGTGATCGGGACGACGGTCAGGACGCCTCGACCCAGCCGTGCAGCTGCGCTGTTTGCCGCGTCGTTGCTCACGATTACCGCAGGCCGACGCTTGTTCGCCTCTGCACCTCGAACGGGTTCGAGGTCAACTATGCGCACCTCTCCCCGCAGCATCACGCGCCGTCCCCGGCCGTAGCATCCCAAGCATCGTCTTCTCCACTGGAGGTCCACTGCGCCCACGCGTCTCCGTAGGCCTCCCCGAGGTCGCCGAGGCGCAACGCCCTGATCGCCCTCTGCACGACGGCGGAACGAGACGGGAGCTGGTGTTCGCTTGCGTAGGCGTCCAGAAACTCCACGTCCTCACCCGGAAGGCTCACACTCATCTTCATACTCTCGATGCTACTACCTTTACTACCAAGCAGGGCATCATCTGGCCACCAGCGATCGGAGCACGACCATGACCGGGGTTCTCGCCGGCATCACGATGTCGCTGGACGGCTACATAACGGGCCCGAACGACGGGCCTGGAGTCGGGCTGGGCGAGGACGGCGAGCGCCTCCACTACTGGGTCTTTGGAGGTCCCTGGACCTACGACGGCGAGCGGGGCACGGCGGCGGCTCCCGACAGGGCCTACATGGAGGAGACCTTCGCCTCGGGCGGGGCCATGATCTGCGGGCGGACGATGTACGAGGCGGCGCGCGGCTGGGGCGAGAACCCGGGCTTCGGCATGCCCATGTTCGTCGTGACCCACCGGGCGCAGGAGCGCATCGTCAAGGGCGACACGAGCTTCGAGTTCGTGACCGGGGGGATCGAGGAGGCGTTGGCCAAGGCCCGTGCGACGGCGGGCGGGCGTAACGTGATCCTGATGGGCGGCGGCGACGTGCTGCGCCAGTTCCTCGCCGCGGGGCACTTGGACGAGCTGACCCTGACGATCGCGCCCGTGCTGATGGGCGCCGGCAAGCGCCTCTTCGACGGCATCTCCCGGACCGACATCGACTTCGAGCGGATAGGCGTCATCGAGTCGCCCTACGCCACGCACCTGCGCTTCCGCGTCGGCCTTCGCAGCGGCTGACCGGGGGGTTCGAACACCCGCGGCTGGGGAGGCCCGTCTCGCGACCGGGCCTCCCCACGTCCCCCGTCCCTCAGACCGTCAGCGAACCGGCAAGCGTGCCCTTGTTCACCTTCTTCGCCTTCTTCTTCCCTTCCGCGACGCCGCAGGTGGTCCCGCCCGTGTAGGACTGGGTGACCGAGCCGGAGATCGCGGCTTCGGCGAAGGGGCCCTGTTCGACGAGGCCACCGAGTGCGACGGGCTGCTCGGTGAGCGGCATGGCGAAGCTGCCCAGAGAGTTGCCCTGACCCTTGGGCGCCCACTTGATCACGATTGTGCCGCTGTCGGCTTCGCCGAGGCTCAGCAGCGACGCGCATGTCACTTCGCCCGTCTTCAGGTGACCGATGAAGGTGCCTCCGGTGACGGTCGACCCTTCGCCGGCGCAGTTCTTGAGCGTCCCCTTCACGGTTACGTTCTGCACCTGTGGCGAGTTGCCCAAACCGGGCGACAGCTTGACCGTCGCGCTCGCTTCACATGTGACCGGCGTCGCCGCGCTTGCCGACGGAGCCATCGCTCCGATCGCGGCGACCGACACGACCATCAACGACAATATGGTTTTACGCATTACTTCTCCTTGTGATTGGCAGCTTCCCCCTGCTCCTACCGGCGCCGTCCGGATAGTTGGCACTGACAGAAGCACGTCCAATATTCACTAACGCTCAGTTCACCTAGAGGTTGGGCGGACGTGAGCATGAGAGCCCAAATCGGCTGGCGTAACGCAGCGGAGGCCCGGAAGTTGGGGAGACACAAGCCCGTCAAGGATGCACAGGCTGTAACGTCAGGGCTGCCTGAAAGTTGGCTGGACGCGAGGAGCTCTTTTCTGTGAACGGTCCGCATCCGATAGTCACGAGGCGCTAGATTTAGAGCTGTGGACGGAGACCCGAGCGGCTGAGGGGCGCCTGCGGTGGCAACGATCGACCGAGTCGCCGCCGTGAGCTCGCGCGCCCGCATGCGCCTGATCAGCGACGAGCGCCTGGTCGCCGCCATCCGCAAGGGCGAGCGGGCCGCGTTCGAGGCTCTATATGACCGCCACAGCCGGGAGCTGCTGGCGTTCAGCGTCTACATGCTCGGCTCTCGCCAGGACGGCGAGGATGCGGTGCAGGCCACCTACGCCTCGGCCTACCGCGCCTTGCGGGCAGACACGCGCCCCGTGCGGCTGCGACCGTGGCTCTTCACGATCGCCCGCAACGAATGCATC
This sequence comes from uncultured Solirubrobacteraceae bacterium, assembly GCA_963697795.1. Lineage (GTDB taxonomy): Bacteria > Actinomycetota > Thermoleophilia > Solirubrobacterales > Solirubrobacteraceae > Palsa-744. The sequence continues at coordinate 1,192,699 of OY969097.1, forward strand.
AGCGTGCTGCGCCGGCGGCGGGAGACGGTGGAGCTGAACGGGGAGGTCGCGACGACCGGCGACCCGGTCCGCCTGGCCGAGATCGGCGAGACGATGCGCGACACGATCGCGAGCATCCTCGAGCTGCCCGAGGAGCAGCGGGCCGCTCTCGTCCTGGCCGAGGTCCACGGACTCAGCCACAGCGACGTGGCGACCGTCCTCGGCTCCCGTCCCGAACAGGTCAAGGCCTACATCTACCAGGCGCGCTCGCACCTGCTCGCCGAACGGGAGGCGCGCGAGGCGGACTGCCATGAGATCCGCCAAGAGCTCTCGAACGCCCGGGGAGCGGCGCTCCTGCGAGGCCGTTTGCGACGGCACCTCCGTACCTGTGAGGGCTGCCGTGACTATGCGGACAGCCTCGCCGGCCACCGGCAGCGACTCGGCGCGCTGCTGCCTCTGCTGGCTCCGGCGGCACTGCGATATCGAGCCCTGGAAGACGCTCTCGGCCTCGGGGGCGCCGATCCAGCGACCTACGCGGGCGGCGCTGCCGTCGGCGCGACGGTGGCCGGCGCGGCCGCCGAGGTCGCCGGCGGCGGCATCAAAGCCCTGGCCGTGAAGGTGGCGACAGGGGTCGCCGCTCTGGGGGCGAGCGCCGGCGTCGGAGTGTCGGTGTTGAGCGTGTCGCCGCCTGCCGAACACAACCTGCCCGCGGCACATACCAGCGAAAGCGCGTCGGCGAGATCCGCGGCGCCGTCTGGCAGCCGGCTGACGATCTCGACGCTCTCCGCATCGCGAGACCCAAGCGGCGTAGAAGAAAGCTCGGGGCAGATCGGGGGCTCGGGCAGAGGCCCGGCGAACCGCGACATCGGTACAGGAACGCTTTCGAGCGAATCGCAGACTCCTGCCGGCCCGCCTGGCAGCGCCAACCCTCCCGCCGCAGGCACCCGAACGGCGCCGGGAGGGTCGGGCTCAGCTCGGCAGGAACACGCGCCCCGAACCGTCGCCCAGGAAGCCCAGGAGGCACGCGAAGACCAAGCGGCCCGGGAAGCCCGCCAGCTGAAGCAGACCGAACGCGAAGCCCTGCAGCGCCGGCAGGCGACCGAACGTGCCGAACGAGAAGCGCAGGCTCCCCACTCGGCCGAAGAACGCCGGCAGCGCCACCGCGAAAAGCATGAAGAAGCCCATCCGATCGGCGTCTCGCGGGCGCCCAAGAGCGAAGAAGAACGCGAACGGGACCGCGCCGAACACAGCCGTCGCCACGAAGAAAAGCTGCGTAAGCGCCAGGAAGAACGCGAACGCGAAGAACGCGGTGAATCCTGACGGGGCGCGGCCCGCCGCCTACTTCACCTTTTTGTACTTGAAGTGAGCCTTGGTGTTGACGGGGCTGGTTCCAGCCGCCGTCGTCACGGTCACGTACACGGTCGCATTGGCGACGCCCGAGGGCGCGACAGCCGTGATGGTGGTGCTCGAGAGGACCTTTACTTCGCCGGCTGGGACTTCGCCGAAGTCGACGGTCGCGGGAGAGGAGAAGCCGCTGCCGGTGATCGTCACGACCGTGCCGCCGGTCGCGGGCCCGGACTTGGGGCTGATCTTGACGATCGCCGGTCGCTGCGCTGCTCGCTGCGCGCATCCGCCGGCTTCGTTGCTCCACTCCTGCTGATACCAGTAGAGGTCACCGTCGATGACCTGGTTGTAGTTGGCCCCGTCCGGCGCCCGGCCCAGCGGTTCTCCGAATTCGGTGCCGGCCTTCAGCGTCCGGCACTTGTCGCCGACCTCTTCGTGCTTTGCGTCATACCAGGCGTTGAGCTCCGGGTCGGTCACAGACTCGCTGTGCTCGTGGACCAGGCCGCCGGCCAGGGTCGCATCGGATGCGTTGCCGTTGGGATGTTCTTCGCCCGTGTCGCAGTTGGTCGCTCCCAGGTAGGGAGTGTTGGCGTACACCAGGACTCCTTTGGCGAGGGCGATGTATCCGTGATAGGAGCAGTAGACGGCGTGACTGGCTCCAGCCGAGCAGGACTTGCCGGCGGCTTCAAGGCAACTTTCCACGCCTGGAGGCGTCAGCAGGAAGTACTCGTGACGCAGGTCGGCGGGAAGGGAGTGCGATTCGACGTAGTGCGTCAGCTCCGTGCGCAGCTGTTCGTCGGTCAGGCAGATGGCGGCGGCCGAGCAGCCGTTGGCCGGATAGGGGTCGGTGTCCGCCAGGGCGCCCCCGAAGTAGGACAGGTACGCAGCGTGTTCGCCGGCCGCGTCGCCGTATTGGACCAGGACGGAGTCGGTGTTCTGCAGGCCGCCGCTGTCGTGCGCCAGGTCTTCGAACCAGCGGTTTATCCCGGTCTGATAGCCGGCAGGATAGGACGGGGCGCCGGCCGGATCCCAGTACACGGCGTAGTTGGTGTTCGACGGCATCACCGGGCCACCGTGGTATTCCAAGAGCGACTTGGCGTTCGCCTTGCCCTTCGGCGAGCCGGCGGGAGCGACCGTGGCGGAGGCACCCGACCCGGCGCGCAGCGGCTGGTAGCCGAGCAGCCGCCCGTTCACCTTGACCAGCGCCGCTGAAGCGCCCGGCGCTGAGATGACAGCCACCAGCATTGCCATGGACAGAGCCGCCCGGCGCGCATGCCGCAAGATGCTCGATGGTTCCTTCCGACGATGCATCAGGTGAGTACCGTGAACGATCCGTGACGTCCCGTGTGGCGACTGGATCGCGCTCGACGGATTCGCCCCCGCTCCGTCTCGACGATACCGAAGCGGTTGTCGGGCGTCAACGTGAGACCGAATCCGTGTTCGGCGCAGGTCTCCATCGCCGCGCCGATCGCCTGCTCGCCTCGCTCGTCCACGATGTCGACTCGCTGCAGGTCGAGCTCGATGGCGCTCGCTCCGTCGATGCACAGCAACGCGACGGTCCATTCGAGATCGCGGGCATTCGCTGTGCAGAGCAGACCCGACGGAGCGAGCCTGTGGCGTCCCCGGTGCCCCTCGTGGAGCATCTCCAACGGCGCCGGATCGCAAGCCTTCACTGTCTTTCCGCTCCTGTCGAACTCGATTGGCGGCGAGCCCCAGTGGCTCCCCTGGATATGGCTGTGTAGATGAAGACGCGCCGCGGGCGCAAAGGTTGGGCGGCCCCGCAGCCCGAAGACCAGCATCGCGAGAGTCAGGGGCTCCCTCTCCAACCTCCGTGGTCGGCGCCGCGTTAATCATGGTGGCGACGGGGAGGGACGCTCGGGGAGGTCGTCGCGAGAGGGCATTGTGAGAGTGAAAGAGCGCGCAATGCGTAACCACCCAATAGGGAGAATGTGAAATGGGCAAGAGGCTCGCCACAATTGCAGCAATTGGAGCAGCAGCCGCGGGGGTCATCGCGTCGACGTTCGGCACAGCCACGGCCGCGGCTGCGGAAACAGGCACAGTTTGCTCGAGCGTCACAGGTTCGGTGAAGCTCTCGCCGGGGCTGGAAGAAGCGGTCGCCAAGGTACAGAACATCACCGTCAAGGGAGCGATCGGCGGGTGCAGCGGAAGCACCGTCACGGGGGCCACGTTCGTCGCGCACCTCAAGACGGCCGCCCCGATGACCTGCTCACAGCTGGCCGAAGGCGGCGCAGCCGGCGGCACGGTGGTAGTCAAGTGGAGCCCGAAGGGGCAGGGCACCTCGCACGGGACGCTGGCAATGAGGCTGGCGTCTGGAGCGACGACGGCGTACGGCAGCATCACGTCCGGCCCGCTGGCGGGGCTGGGCCTGTGGAGTCCTCTGACGGCGAGCTTCGGCTCCTGCTCCAACAACAAGGCCAAGCTCAAGACGGGCGGCCTCTCCGGCTCGGTGCTGCGTATCGCCGAACCGCCAACGGCAAAGATCGAAGCCCCTGCAGGCGGCGGTGTCTACACGCAGGGCGCAGTCGTCGCCACGACCTTCGCCTGCACCGAAAGCGCCTTCGGCCCCGGGCTCGAATCGTGCGTGGACTCCGGCGGGGCGACAGGCGGCACGGGCAGCCTGGACACCACGGCCCTGGGCCCGCAGACCTACACCGTCACGGCGGTCAGCGTGGACGGCCAGAAAGACAGGGCGACGATCCACTACGAAGTGGTCGAATAAGCCGATAGACCGCCCGGCCACCGACCCACAGGCCGGCCGGGCTGGAAACCGGCAAGGCCGGCGCTGCAGGCCCACTCAGCGCCGTGCCTTGCCGGCCCTCAGCGCAGCAGCCGCGACAGCCGCCTGTCCTTGAGCGCCCGACCCTCCGTCTGCTCGGCCGGGCAGTAGGCGATCACGTAGTCCTCGAAGTGCACGGCGAGCAGCGTCTCGCCGCACCGTGGGCACGGCTCGCCCTCGTGGCGGTGGACCTTCAGTGGCATCGGCAGCTTGTCGGGGATCGGCAGCTGGACGGTCTGCTCGTAGTGCTCGACGGCACCGCCCAGGCAGCCCACGATCGCCTCGCGCAGCGCCTCCGCCTCCCCCTCGTCCAGGTCGGCTCCCCGCTTGAAGGGCGACAGCCGCGCCTGCCACAGGATCTCGTCGACCCACGAGCGCCCGATCCCGGCGATCACGTGCTGATCGCGCAGGAGCGTGTGCAGAGGCCTCGGCGCATCCAGCAGCTCACGCAACTCGCTCGCGCTGCCGGGATCCGGCCACGCCTCCGGGCCGAGCCTCGCAAGCGCCTCGTCCTCCTCCAGCGCGGCCGTGGCCAGCAGCTTCACCCAGGCCGCCTGCTTGGTCCCGAACTCCCGCAGGCGCAGCTCCGACGGTCCAGCCTCCCCCTCCGCTGCCAGCACCCGGACCAGCAGGCGCGACGTGCGGTCGCGCGGCCCCGCGAGCTTGTCGAACAGCTGCAGCCTCCCCGCCGACATCAGGTGGATCAGCAGCGACAGCTGCCCGCCGGGACCATCCACGTCCACGATCAGGTGCTTCCCCCGCCGCCTGACCGTCGCGATCTCGCTCCCCTGCAGGGCCGAGAGCGGCGGGTCGAAGGTCCTCAGCGCGTTGATCCCGGGAGCGTGCGCGGACTCGATCTCCCGCCCCCGCAGCGCGCCGTCGAGCCGCCGCGCGGTGATCTCGACCTCAGGCAGCTCCGGCATCCCAGACCAATCCTAGGCCCATCACGCCAGTCTCCAAACCGGCACGCGATGCCCCACCACAGCCAAGCGGAGCGTTGGGTCGTCCTGTTCGCCAGCGCCAGCTCGCGAACAGGACGACACGACGCGCAGCGCTTACTTGATCGCCGCCCCTTCGTAGGTCTTTCCTTCGGGGCTCTTCCAGCGCACGCGCCAGTAGGTGCCCTGCGTGGACGAGCTCAGCGACCAGTAACCGCGGCTGTTGGTCGTGACGGTCTTCAGGGTCGTGTAGCGCTTGGAGCCCGTCTTGCGGACGAGGATCGTGAGCTTGGTGGCCCCTTCGGCGGGACGGACGAGGCCCCACAGCGAGTAGTGGCCGCCCTGTTTGGTGACGGTCAGGGGCACCGGCCAGCTGTAGTAGAGGGGCTTGGGCTTGCCGTTGACGTACTCCAGGCCTGTCTGGAAGCCGATGAAGCCGCCGTGTACGCTGGCGCCGGGCGCACCACCGACCGGGTCGTCTTGCAGCAGGTACTGAGAGAAGGCCGCGACACGGGGGTTGGAGTAGGCGATGTGCTCCGCGATGGCGTCGTATTCGGCCTGCGTGGAGACCGGCACGCCCAGCTGGCTGGGGTAGCTCTGGATCCCGAACTCGGTCAGGTAGATCGGCACGCCGCGCGGGATCGCATGCGCCGCGGCCGCTTTGTCGAGAGCCGAGGAGAGCCGCGACAGGGAGCCGATCGAGACGTCGTTGGCGTCCGAGCTCTTCCAGTAGGGGCTGACGGCCTTGGTGTAGGCGTGGTGGGAGTAGCCCGACATCTGCAGCTCGCTGCAGGAGCCCACGCGCTTGTACTTGGAGTTCAGGCACAGGGCTTCGCGCATGAAGGTCAGCGGGGCGACCGGGTGCAGCGAGCCTTCCTTGCGCACGTTGAGCTTCTCGTAGCCGACCGGCTCGGTTTCGCCGAAGAGCACTTTCGGGTGCTTCAGGCCGGCTTCTTCCAGGCCCTGGTAGCCGAACTGGTAGAGGGCCCTGTAGATGCGCGGCGAGGCGGGCGTGCCGTTGGAGTTCCACTGCGGCAGCAGGAAGGCAGGGTGGTTGGGCTCGTTCCAGATCGCGAACACGCTGACCTGCGAGCCGAACTCGCGTCCCACGGCGGTCATGAATTCCTGGAAGTCCCTGGGGTCGGGCCGGGTGATGTAGGGGGCCTTGTGGTTGGACGTCGCCCATCGTGGCGCCGGCGCGGTGACCGTCAGCAGCACCTGCCATTTCAGGCTCTTGGCCTCGGCGATGGCGGAGGCGTAGCCGGCCCAGTCGTAGGCGGCCGGGTTGGTCGCTTCGAACTTGGGCTTGGATGCGCTGGACGAGCCGGGGGCGACGTCCGACCAGGACATCTCGATGCGCAGCGCTTTGACGCCGAGGGCTTTCAGCTGGTCGAAGGTCTTGGCCTGCGTGGAGGGCGCGAACAGGCGCGCTCCCGCCTCGAAGAACGTGACCTGCCCCTGGGAGGCCTGAGCCTGAGCGGGGACCGTGAACGCCAGGGCGGCGAGGAGGGGGAGAAGGGAACGAAGTCTGGGCATGGTCGATTGAGACACCTCAGCGCAATGAAGGTTGCGGTCGCATAGCTTTCCGGGCCGTGAGTGCACCGATCGCACCGGACGACATCGTCCGCACCCCGGCGGAGGCGCAGGCTAACAGCCGTCCCCCCCTGCTCGTCCTGGACCCCCTGGAGTCCTTCATGGACGAGCACGGGCTGGGCAGCGGGGAGATCCTGGCCAGCCCCATCGGCGAGGGGCACTCCAACGTCACCTACCTCATCGAGCGGGGCGGGCAGGAGTTCGTGCTGCGCCGCCCGCCGCGGGGCCCGTTGCCGCCCAGCGCCCACGACGTGCTGCGCGAGGCGCGCCTGCTGCGGGCGCTCAAGGACACGCCGGCACGGGTGCCGGACGTGCTGGCCGTGGGCGATGACGAGTCGATCGTCGGCGCCCCCTTCTACGTCATGGAGAGGGTGCAGGGCGACGTGATCGTGACGGAGATGCCGCCTGCCCTGGACAACCCCGGCGAGCGCGCTCGTACGGCCCGGGAGCTGATCGACGCGCTCGTGGAGATCCACGGCGTCGACTGGATGGCGGCGGGCCTGGAGGGCTTCGGCAAGCCGACCGGCTACCTGGAACGCCAGCTGCGCCGCTTCTCGGGGCTCTGGGAGATCAACAAGACCCGCGAGATCCCGGCCGTGGAGAGCGTCGGGGGATGGCTGTCGGAGAACCTGCCCGAGTCCGGTCCGGCGACGATCGTCCACGGCGACTTCCGCCTGGGCAACACGCTGTTCGCACCCGGCGCCCCTGCACGGCTGGCGGCCGTCCTGGACTGGGAGATGGCGACGATCGGGGACCCGCTGGCGGACGTCGGCTACCTGTGCATGATGTGGACGGAGGCCGGCGACCCGCGGGGCGGCATGCGCGACGCCCTGGGCAGGGTCACACGGGCCGATGGCTTCCCGACCCGCGCCGAGCTTGTCGCCTACTACGAGGAGCGCTCGGGGCGCTCGATGCGGGACATGCGCTGGTACACGACCCTGGCCGTCTGGAAGAGCGTCGTATTCATGGAGGGCAACTACAAGCGGGCGATGGCCGGATCGACCGACGACCCCTACCTGAAGCAGTTCGGCGAGGGCGTGCTGGAGCTGGCCAGGCAGGCCGAGGCGATCGCGCATGGCGGCTGAAGCGGCCAACGGCAGGCGCAGCGCCCTGCTGATCGACTGGGGCGGCGTCCTGACGACGAACCTGTTCGCCTCCTTCCGCGCCTACTGCATCGCGGCGGAGATCGACCCGTCGCTGCTGATGGGACGCTTCCGGACCGATCCGGAGGCGCGCAAGCTGCTGGTGGCCCTGGAGACGGGGGCGATCGACGAGCCGGCCTTCGAGCAGCGCTTCTCCAAGCTGCTGGAGGTCGAGCCGGACGGTCTCATCGACGGCCTCTTCGCCGGCGTGGAACCCGACGGGGCGATGGTCGGCGCAGTCCGCAAGGCCCGCCAAGCCGGCATCCGAACGGCGCTGGTGTCGAACTCCTGGGGCGTGCACCGCTACCCCCACGACATGTTCGACGAGCTCTTCGACGGCGTCGTCATCTCCGCCGAAGAGGGCATCCGCAAGCCCGACAAGCGGATGTACGAGCTGGGCGCGGAGCGGGCCGGAGTCAGGCCTGCCGACTGCGTCTACGTGGACGACCTGCCCTTCAACCTGACCCCGGCGCAGGAGATGGGCATGGCCACTGTCCACCACACCGACCCCCAGAAGACCATTCCCGAGCTGGAACGGCTGCTGGGGGTCGAGCTGGGCGGCAACGGCTCCTAGCGCTGCTCGCTAGTCGCGCTTGCCGCGGCCGTACATGACCTTGAAGAGGCCGGCCAGCATCTTTGAGGTCCGCGACTTGTAGGGGTACATGAACACTTCCTTCTTCATGGCCAGTTTGGGGGTCACGACGATGGCCTGCTGGGAGCAGTACTTGCGGATGCCGCCGGCGCCGTGGCGGGTGCCCAGGCCGGACTCCTTGGCGCCGCCCATCGGCAGCTCCAGGACCGTGTAGTTGATCATCGCGTCGTTGACGTTGGCGGCTCCGGAGTGGATGCGCCTGGCGATCGCCTCGCCCCGCTCTGTGTCGCGGGAGAAGACGGACGCGCCGAGGCCGTAGTTGGAGTCGTTGGACAGCCGCACGGCCTCGTCGGCGTCGGCGACCTTCATGATCGGCAGGGTCGGCCCGAAGGTCTCCTCTGTCATGCACTTCATGGTGTGATCCACGTCGACGAGGACCGTCGGTTCGAAGAAGCGCCCTGCGCCGGGGAGCTGGCTGCCGCCGGCAAGGACCCGGGCGCCCTTCTGGACGGCGTCGGCGACGTGGTCCTTGATCGTCTCCAGCTGGGGCGGGAAGGTGATGGCCCCGACCTCGACGCTGCCCGGCCCCTCCGGCTTGCCGACCCTCAGTGCCCTGACTTTCTCGGAGACTTTGGCGACGAAGTCGTCGTAGACGGGCGCCTCGACGTAGACGCGCTCGATCGAGATGCACGTCTGCCCGGCGTTCTGCATGGAGTAGTAGGTGGCGAAGTTGGCCGCCCGCTCGAGGTCGGCGTCTGAGAGCACGATCATCGGGTCCTTGCCGCCGAGCTCCAGGGAGGCGGGGATCAGCCGCCGTGCTGCGGTTTCGGCGACCTTGCGCCCGGTCCGGGTGGAGCCCGTGAACATGATCATGTCGACGTGCTCGATCAGGGCGGCACCGGTGGGGCCCCGGCCCGTGGCGATCTGCAGGACGTTCTCGGGCAGGCCGCACTCGAGCATGCCCTCGGCCAGCAGCATGGAGGTCAGCGGGGTGATCTCGGACGGCTTGAGGATCACGGCGTTGCCGGCCATCAGAGCGGGGATGCAGTCGCCGAAGGAGTTGGTCAGCGGGTAGTTCCAGGGCCCGATGACCCCGATCAGGCCGAGCGGGCGGAAGCGGTTGATGAGCTTCTTGCCCTTGACCAGTACCTGGCTGGACTTGATGCGCTCGTCGGCCAGGTACTCCGGTCCGTGCTTGGCCCAGAAGCCGAAGGCGTTGCCCGCGTAGCCGATCTCGGCCAGCTCGGCGTCCTCGAAGGTCTTGCCGGTCTCCGAGCAGATCGTCTGGACGATCCTCTCGGCGTTGTCCATGACCCACTTCTGCATCCGCAGCATGACCTTGGCCCGGGCCTCGAAGCCCCAGGCCTGCCACTCGGGCTGGGCGGCACGCCCGCGGGCAGCCATCTCGGCGACCTGCTCGGGGGACATGTCCGGGACCGTGGCGATGGTCTCGCCCGTCGCCGGGTTTTCGACGGGTATCCCCCCCGCGTCGGGCACGACGCCGTTCTCCGTCTGCGCAAACTCCTGCTCGACCGTGGCCATGTGACTCTCCCCTGCTCGTTTCGGACGCTGCGAGAGAGGTTACTCCCCCGGGGGCGTCCTGGCTGCTCAGCCAAAGGGCAGGCGGCAGAGCCCTCTCAGCCCAGTGACGTCCAGGAGTAGTCCCAGGCTCCGATGTTCCACAGGTCCCCGACACCGTTGACGCCACGGCCCTCGATGCTGGGCTCGTTGTCCCAGTCGAAGGGGATGTCCGTGGCGTCTTCGACCAGCTCGTCGTCGATCCTGGCCCACGCTTCGGCGCGCGCCGAGGTGCTGGTGATCGTTTCGGCGTCTTCGATGGCCTGGTCGATCGCGGGCACGTCCGTCTGCCCCCAGTTGACGTTGCCGATCTTGGTGATGTAGTTGCCGTTGAAGGGGAGGTTCAGGACGGCCTGGCCGTCGGCGAAGTCAGCGATCCAGCCGACCGACGGGCACACGTCGACCTCGCGTTTGGGGACGTTGCAGTAATCGGCGTACATCGTCGAGGTTTCGAGCAGTTTGAAGCTGGTGGTGAAGCCGAGCCGCAGCAGCGTCTGGTTGACCATTTCGGCGTCTTCTTCGGCCGGCTCGCCGCGGGCGCCGACGATCGTGACCCGTTCGGAGCCCGTGTAGCGCCCAGTGGGATAGCCGGCCAGCCGCATGTACTTTTCGGCGATCGCCATGTCGCCTTCGGGGTGTTCGTCGAAGTCGAACCGGGGGCCTTTGGGCCCGGCGAGGCCGCCGGCCGCTTCGAATCCGGGGATGGTCGGGTAGAGGAAGTGGCTGGCCACGGCGCTCACCAGCGGCCCCCCGCGCACCCGATCCATGGCTTCACGGTCCAGGGCGGCCCACAGCGCCTTGCGCAGGTCGATATTGCGGAACGGCCCATGTGCGTTGTTGACGCCTATGTAGTGGTAGCCGGCGCCGGGTGAGATCTCGAGTTGACCGGGGTCCCGTTCGGCCGCCAGCGCCACGGCCGCCTGCGTGGGCAGTTCGTTCTCCACCACGTCCTTGCCCGACAGGACACGCCGGCCGATCGCAGAGTTGCTGGACCCGATCTCGATGTGGATCGCGTTCAGATAGGCGGGACGGATGTCCGTCGAGCGCCGCCAGTTGGGATTGCGCACCAGCGTCACCGACCGGAACGGCTTGTAGCCGACGCCGAGCACCTTGCCGGCGCGGTCGTTGCGGATCATGTAGGGACCCGTGGCGACCTCGAAGTCTTCGTAGTCGGAGGGGTGGCGACGATCGAAGCGGATCGCGTAGCTTCGGGGCACGGGCGCAGTCAGGGGCAGCGCCAGCGCGTCCGCCACGACGCGACCCACCGGGCGGGTCAACTTGAGGACGATCTCGTGGGCGTTGGGGGTGCGAATGCCCTTGATCGGCCCGCCATCGGCGCTGGGCATGCCTTCGATGGCGTAGAAGTAGGAGAACACGTAGGGGTTGGCGACATTCGGGTTGGCGCCTCGCTCGATCGCGTAGGCCACGTCGGCCGAGGTGACTTCCCTATTGACCGGCGGGCTGAAGCGCACGCCCCGCCTGATCCGGACGGTGACCGTCCTGGCGTTCCGGGAGATGACGGGCGGACCGGCGGCGAGATCGGGGACCGGCTGGTCGGAGTCGGGCCGGTAGGAGTAGAGGGGCCGCTGGGTTGCATAGACGACCTCGTAGTCTTGGTCGTAGTAGGAAATGCCGGGGTCGAGGTGTTCGAAGGCGCTTTCGTCGAGCACGGTGAGGACACCCCCGCGCTTGCCCGACAGTCTCTCGGTCAGCGGACTTTTGACGATCATCGCGGCGCGGGCGGCCTGCGCTGCCGATGGCTCGGCCGGCAGCGCAGGCCCCCAGAGCACCAGCGCTGCCGCAGTCGCCGCCACGGCGAGTGCCCGTGATCCACCGCTCCTCATTGGCGGGAGAAGCTACAGCATCGGCCAATCCAGTAGCCGGATCCGTTCATCTATCCGGCGGGCGGCGCATGAGCCCGTCAACCATCTAGATGATTGATTCCACGGCGTTTGCTTTGGAACGGGCGGGTTTTTGGGCAGCAGGGTCGAAGTCGGCGGTGCTCTGAACACACCGTCGACCAAGGGGGCCTCGATGGACGCCGACCTCGACCTGCTGCTCACTGCCGTTTATGTCACGGCTGACGATCTCCTGCCCGCGAGGCCGGGGAACGCCAAGCGAAGCGTCACAGACGCGGAGGTCGTCACGCTCTGCGTCGCCCAAGCAATCATGGGAATCCCCTCTGACCGGCGGTTCCTGGCTGTCGCTTCCAAGCATTTGCGTCACTTGTTCCCGAGGATCCCCGGGCAGGCCGGCTACTACAAGCGCCGCCGGCGCCTGACGGACACGCTGGAGTGGCTGATGGGCGTGTTCGCGAGCCAGAGCCCCGGAATCGAAGACGATCTGCTGCTCATCGACTCCACGCCGGTGGAGTGCGCCCGAAGCCGCGAGACAGTCAAGCGCTCCCAGCTCGCCGACGCCGCCGACTACGGGTACTGCGCCAGCCACAGCCGGTTCTTCTGGGGCTTCCGGCTGCACGCCTTGTGTTCCCCAGACGGCACACCAAGGGCGATCGCTCTGACCAGCCCCAAGCTCGACGAGCGCGAAGTCGCGCTGAAACTGCTCGCCCGAGCAAAACGGCGAGGCCCGGTGACCGTGATCGGCGATAAGGGCTATACCGGCAAAGATTTCGCGCAAGCGGCGAGCGACCTGCAGGCCACGATCATCCGACCGCGCCGCAAAGACGAGCCCGGCCAAGGGCCACACCTCGCGCCGATCCGCCAAAGAATCGAGAGCATCTTCTGGACCTGCAAGGACATCCTCACCCTCGAGCGCCACGGCGCCAGAACCCTCCCCGGCCTCAGAGAGCGCATCCTGCAACGCCTCCTGACCCTCACCGCCGCGATCACCCTCAACCACCAACTCGGCCGACCAAGCCGCGCACTCGTCAACTACTGCGCCTGACCCCGTGGAATCAACCATCTAGGTCAGAAGCTCGACGCGAACCTCGAGCGCCCGGTAGGTCTCCAGCGCACGCCGATCGCGGGTGGCCAGCGGGAGGTCGTGCTCCCTGGCCGCCTCGCCGACAAGAGCGTCGTAGACCGAGCCGCCGGCGATGCCGAGAGCCTCCAGCTTCCTGAGCAGCGCGCCGGCTCCCCTGGCGCTGAGGAACCTGCTGTGCGGGAAGTTCACGGCGAGCAGGCGGGCCACCGCGGCGGGGGTCCTTCGCGCCGGTGGCGGCAGGCGGGTGAGAACGGAGAAGGTCTCGAATGCTGCGTGCCCGGCAAGGCCGAGCTGCCGCTTGCCGAGTGCTCGCAGAGTGTCAGCGTGATGAGCGTGGTCTGCCACGACGAGCGCCACGGCGACGCTCGTGTCGACGAGCAGATCGGGCCGGCTAGCGCTGTCCGGCATCGCGCAGCGAGCGCACCAGCTCGTCGCCGAGCTCGAGCCCGCTCGCGCCGATCACCAGCCGCCCATCCTCTTCCCGCAGCGCGTCCTCGGCCGGCAGCTCGATGCGCAGACCGCTTCCCTCGACGGTCACCTCCACCTCGCCGGGCCGCAGGCCGACGTTCTCGCGAAGCTGCTTCGGGATAACCAGCCTTCCTGCCTGATCGATGGTTGCCCGCATGCCTTGAGATTACCATTCGTCTCCCGGACCGGCGCGAATCATCCTGGTCCGGTTGGCGCATGCGCCAACCGGCCTGATCGTGCATGCACGATCAGGAGGGAGTCGCACATGTGCGACTCCGGGGAGGGCCGCATGCGGCCCTCCCATGAGCATCAGAAGAGGAAGAGGGGCCCTACTCGGACAGCTCGATGGAGGCGATGCCGATCGGCTCGACGGGCCTGTCGCCGCCGTCGGTCTGCACGCCCTCCAGGCGATCCACGACGTCCAGGCCCTCGCTGACCTGGCCGAAGACCGTGTGCTTACCGTCCAGCCATGGGCAAGCACCGGCCGTGACGATGAAGAACTGCGAGCCGTTGGTGTCGGGGCCGGCGTTGGCCATCGCCAGCGCACCCCGGACGATCTTGTGGGAGTTGATCTCGTCCTCGAAGGTGTAGCCGGGGCCGCCCGTGCCCGTGCCGTTGGGGCAGCCTCCCTGGATCATGAAGTCCTGGATGACGCGGTGGAAGGTGAGACCGTCGTAGAAGCCCTCGGCTGCGAGCTTGCGGAAGTTCTCGACGGTCTTGGGGGCGTCCTCGTCGAACAGCTCGAAGACGATGGGACCCTCTGTGGTCTGCATGGTGGCGACGCTCACGACTGGAACCTTATCGTCTCGCCATACGTGGGGGTCGTCGCCGCCTGCTCACCCGGGTACAGCGATCCCCTCCACCCGGATCCCGTTCGCGAAGACCTCGTTGAAGGTCGGGTCCGCCGGATAGAGAGTCGCGAAGGCGAGGGTCAGGAAGAGCGGCGCTTCGGTGACTCCTTCCAGGGTCACGGTCGCTTTGGAGGTCACTTGCGGGACGACGTTCAGGACTTCCTGTTCGTCCTGCGCCTTGTAGAGGTGCCCCGCCGCGTCGGTCGCCTGGAGATTGTCGAAGAAGGGGATCGTCACCTTCGATTCCCCGGCTGCGCTCATCGCGAGCCTGACCGTCGTCCCTTCGCGTTCGACCTCCGTGACAGTCAGCGTGAGGGGGCCGACGGTTCCCGCCCAGTGCCCGTGCTTGACGACCGTTCGCGATCCCCCACCGGTCTGGCTTGCATCCTGTTCCACGGTCGTGGTGCTCTTCGTGCCGCTGCCCCCGCCCTTGGACCCGCTCCCGCCGCCCCCTGCCTCGACGATCGCCACGACACTCGCGATCGTCGCGATCAGAATGCCAAGCGACAAGAGGTCGGCCCGTGGCCAGCGCATCTGTGCTCGATCCCCCGACTCGTGAGCGAGCCGGCTGCCCGCTGCTGAGAACTGGAATCGTACCGACTGGCGGCCTACTGCACAGACACGCGCCCGGCGCTGACGAGCTTGCCCGGCGCCGGCCCGATGCGGCTGCCGTCGAGAGCCTCGATGATCCGGTCCGCCTCGCCGGCCGGGACCGACAGGAAGGAGAAGCGCTCCAGTACGAGCACGTCCCTGACCGCCTCGCCGTCGAGCCCCGTCGAGGAGGTCACGGCGCTGACGATGTCTGCTACCTGCAGGCCCGAGGAGTGACCGCCGCCGAGAACCAGCTTGACGTACTCCTCGCCCTCGTCGCGGCGGGAGACGCGCGGCTTTGAGTGCCTGCGGGGGCGCTCCTTGACGGGCGTCGGCGTCGCCTGGACGCCCTTCTCCCACTTGGCGACACTCGTGCCGATGTGGCGTTCGATGGCCTCCAGCTCGCGCTTCTGACGGTCCTCGACGAACGTGATGGCGCGCCCTGTGCGGCCGATCCGCCCGGTCCGCCCGATGCGGTGGACGTACGTGTCTGGGCTCGTCGGGACGTCGTAGTTGATCACGTGGGTGACCGTCGAGATGTCGAGGCCCCTGGCCGCCACGTCGGTCGCCACGAGGATCGGCACGCGCCCGCCCTTGAACGCCAGCATCACCCCGTCGCGCGAGCCCTGGGACATGTCGCCGTGCAGCGCCCTCACGTTCATGCCGCGGTCGCGCAGGGTCCGGTAGAGCTGGTCGCAGCGGACCTTCGTGCGCACGAAGACGATCGCCTGGTCCGGATTCTCGGCCCGCAGGACCTCTACGAGCATCTCCGCCTTGTGCTTGGTCTCGACCGGAAGCTGGAACTGGGCGACCGTGTCGATCGTCAGCGTCGCCGCCTCGACCTTGACGACCTGCGGGTCGTACATGTAGCGGTCTGCCAGTTTGCGGATCGGTGGGGGCATCGTCGCGCTGAACAGCGCCGTCTGGCGACCCGAGGGCGTCAGCGACAGGATCTTCTCGACGTCCTCCAGGAAGCCCAGGTCGAGCATCTCGTCGGCCTCGTCCAGGACGACGAAGCGGCAGTCGCTGAGCATCAGGGAGTGGCGGGAGATGAGGTCCAGGACGCGTCCGACCGTCCCCACGACGACATGCCCGCCGGCCCGCAGCTGGGCCTGCTGGGTGCGGATCGGCGCGCCGCCGAAGACCGCCACGACGTCGACGCCGGCATGGGCGCCGTAGGTGCGCAGGGCCTGGGTGACCTGGATGCACAGCTCACGGGTCGGCGTCAGGACCAGAGCCTGAACGGTCTGCTCGGTCGGGTCGATGTACTCCATGATCGGCAGACCGAATGCGGCCGTCTTGCCCGTCCCCGTCTGGGCCTGGCCGATCACGTCGCGGCCTTCCAGCAGGGCCGGGATGGCCTCTTCCTGGATCGGGCTGGGGGACTCGTAGCCGACGTCCGCCAGCGAGCGCAGCGTCGACTCGGACAGTCCCAGCTCTGCGAAGGTCTTGCTCATGCTCAGGCGCTCGGGTCCAGCAGCAGCTTGCCCGTCGTGCGCCGCTCCCGCAGGTCGACCTGGGCCTGGGCGGCCTGCTGCAGCGGGTAGGTCCGCCCCACGACGACCCTCAGCTCGGCGCGCCGGACACGGTCGAAGAGGTCCCGCAGGGCCCGCTCGAACATGCCGGGGCGCTCCAGGCAGTGGAAGAGGTAGAAGCCGATCACGGCGCGGGAGTGTCGCAGCAGGGAGCCCGTGCGCACAGTGTTCTGCTCGCTCGTCGCGATCCCGTTGACGACTATCCGCCCGAACGGGGCCAGGGCTTTGATCGACGCGTCGAACACCTGGCCCCCCGAGGAGTCGATCACGACGTCCAGCCGGCGGCCCTCGTTGGCCTCGATCAGGCGCTCCGTCAGGCCGTCGGGGTCGCCCGCGAGCGCCACGTCTGCGCCCAGGCCCAGCGCCAGCTCGCGCTTGTCCTCGCTGGAGGCCGTGGCGACGATCCGCCCGGCGCCGAAGCAGCGCGCCAGCTGGGTGCTCAGGGAGCCGACGCCGCCCGCCGCCGAGTGGATCACGACGCTCTCCCCCTCGGTCAGGCGGGCAGCTGTCCTGAGCAGGTGCCAGGCCGTCGTGCCCTGGATCAGCAGGGCCAGGGCCGTGCCGTCCTCGACGTCCTCGGGGATCGGGAAGACGCGATCGCGTGGGGCCGTGACGTACTCGGCGTACCCGCCGGACCCGACGAGGGCCAGGACCCGCTCGCCCGTCTCCTCCAGCACGCCCGCCACCTCGCCGCCGGGCACAAGCGGCAGCTCGGCCTTGCGGAGGTAGGAGTTCGTACGGGTATGGGTGTCCGCGAAGTTCAGCCCTGCGCGGGTGACGCGGATCGCGACCTCTCCGGGACCCGGCTCGGGACGGGGCAGCTCGGCCAGCTTCAGGACCTCAGGTCCGCCGAACTCTGTCATCTGGATGGCGCGCACGGCCACGAGGCTATCGGAGAGTCGCCGCCGGCCCCGACCTGCCCGAGCGGCCCTCGCAGGCCCCGCCCGGCTGGGTGCTCTAAGGTGCCCGCCCATGTCGATAACAGTCGTCGGCTCGATCGCCTATGACACCGTCAAGACCCCCTTCGGGGAGCGCGAGCGGATGCTGGGGGGAGCGGCGGTGCACTTCTCCCTGGCCGCCTCCTTCTTCCAGGACGTCTGCGTCGTCGGGCCCGTCGGCGAGGACTTCGGCGAGGAGCAGGTCGAGGTCATGCGCCGCCGCGGCGTCGACGTCAGCGGCATCGAGCGGATCCCCGGCGGGCGGACCTTCTTCTGGCACGGCGAGTACGGCTGGGACCTCAACAGCCGCGAGACGATCGACACCCAGCTGGGCGTCTTCGAGGGCTTCCAGCCCAAGCTGACCGAGGCCGCCCTGGCCAGCGACGTGCTGTTCCTGGCCAACATCCAGCCCGACCTGCAGCGCCAGGTCCGCGCCCAGCTGCCGGCCGCCCGCTTCGTCGCCCTGGACTCGATGAACCTCTGGATCGACATCGCCCGGGACGCGCTGGTGGCGGCCATCAGGGAGGTCGACTGCCTGATCCTCAACGACGCCGAGCTGCGCCAGCTGACGGGCAAGCCCAACCTGATCGGGGCCGCCCGGGAGATCCTCTCCTGGGACGGCGGCGAGCTCGGCGGCGGCCCCAGCGTCATCGTCGCCAAGCAGGGCGAGTACGGCTCGGCCCTGATCACCCGCGAGAGCTTCTTCGCCCTGCCCGCCTACCCGCTGGAGAGCGTCATCGACCCTACCGGGGCAGGGGACACCTTCGCCGGGGGCTTCGTCGGCTACATCGCCGCCCATCCCGACGAGGACATCTCCGACGAGCTGCTGCGCAGGGCCATGGCCCATGCCACCGTCCTGGCCTCCTTCAACGTCGAGGAGTTCGGCACCGAGCGGATCGAACGCCTGCAGGGAGACGAGGTCGCCGGGCGCATCGAGCAGCTCAAGGGCATGACCCACTTCAGCGGCGCCCCGCTGACGCTGCGCGGCTGAGCACCGAGCCGCACATTCCCGGGACTGCGGGCTTGTACGTACCCGGGGGCGGGTATACGATCGAGGCAGTGGACATGTGGACCTTCCTGTGGCTGATGGTCTTCCTGAAGATCCCGATCGTCGGCCTGTACCTGATCATCCGCTGGGCCGTCGGGCAGACGCCCGAGACGGCCGGGGATCAGGACGGGGGCATCGGCACCGGTGGGCCTCGCGTTCCGCCCCGCCACCCCCACAGGCCAGGCAGATTCCCCCGCCGTCCCCGTCGTGGTCCCCACGGAACGCCCATGCCCGTCTCGCCGCCGCGCGTGCGTGCGGTCGCGACCCTTCGCCACGGGCCGCGCGTCTGAGACCTCCGCCCGCCCAGCCGGCGGCGGGCCCGGGACGTGCATGGACCATAATCGGAGGTGGACCCCCCGACCTCGTGGATAGGAGAAGCAGATGAGCACGCAGACGCAGACGGGCGCACACGACGGTCAGGCCAACGGCAGCACAGCCTCGGGGGACGTGCTCACGGTCACCGACAGCCGTACCGGCAAGTCGTATGAGCTGCCCATCACCGACGGCACCGTGCGAGCCAGCGAATTCCGCCAGATCAAGGTCGACCCCGAGGAATTCGGGATGATGGTCTACGACCCGGCCTACATGAACACGGCCTCCTGCCGCAGCGCCATCACCTACATAGACGGCGACGCGGGCATCCTGCAGCACCGCGGCTACTCGATCGAGCAGCTGTGCGAGCACTCGACCTACCTGGAGGTCGCCTACCTGCTGATCAACGGCCGCCTGCCCAACGAGGTCGAGCTGCAGGGCTGGATCGACGAGATCACGATCCACACGTTCGTTCACGAGAACGTCAAGGACTTCATGCAGGGCTTCCGCTACGACGCCAACCCGATGGGCATGCTGGTCGCCTCCGTCGGCGCCCTGTCGACCTTCTACCCCGACGCCAACAAGATCCACGACGAGCGCGTGCGGGCCATGCAGATCATCCGCCTGCTGGCCAAGATGCCGACGCTGGCCGCCTTCTCCTTCCGCCACAACATGGGCCAGCCCTACGTCTACCCCGACAACGACCTCAAGTACGCGGGCAACTTCCTGGGGATGATGTACAAAATGACCGAGCTCAAATACCAGCCCGACCCGCGGCTGGAACGAGCTCTGGACGTCCTCTTCATCCTGCACGCAGACCACGAGCAGAACGCCTCGACGAGCGCCGTGCGGGCCGTCGGCTCGACCCAGGTCGACCCCTACTCGGCAGTCGCCGCCGGCGTCGCGGCCCTCTACGGCCCGCTGCACGGCGGCGCCAACGAGCAGGCCCTGCGGATGCTCAAACGGATCGAGAAGGTCGAGAACATCCCCGACTTCCTGGACAGCGTCAAGGCCGGCAACGAGCGCCTGATGGGCTTCGGCCACCGCGTCTACAAGAACTACGACCCCCGCGCCCGCATCATCCGCAAACACCTCGACGCCGTCTTCGAGGTGCGCGGCAAGAGCCCCCTGCTGGAGGTCGCCTCCGAGCTGGAGAAGCGAGCCCTCGACGACGACTACTTCACCTCCCGCAAGCTCTACCCCAACGTCGACTTCTACTCGGGCCTGATCTACGAGGCCCTGGGCCTGCCCGTCGCGATGTTTCCCGTCATGTTCGCGATCGGGCGCACCAGCGGCTGGATCGCCCAGTGGAAGGAGATGGTCGAGGACTCAGAGCAGAAGATCGCCCGGCCGCGGCAGATCTACACGGGCGCCAGGGACCTGGAGTACGTGCCGATCGAGCAGCGCTGAGCCGCTCGCTCAACCCTCCTCGACGAAGATCGTGACCGTCTCCACGACCGGCTCGGTCTTCCTGGCGCGAAGCCACACGAGCACGAGCACCGCCAGCAGCGTCGCCGAGTTGGCCGCGATGATCGCCGGGTCTTCCCGGATCACGCCATAGGCCACCCAGGCGGCGACACCGCAGCCGAAGCAGGCCAGCCACAGCCACGACAGCTCCGCCGCACTGCGCATGCGCGCCGAGCGCACGACCTGCGGCAGGAAGCTCACGGTCGTCAGGGTTCCGGCGAGATAGCCAAGGGCGGTCATCGCCCCCCACAATACGAGGGAGCGGCGTCCGTCCCGGTCCTGGAAAACCGTTCTTACACGATCAGCGTGGCCCCGTGCCGGGACAGCCAGGCGCGGTCCTCGCGCCAGTCGGGCCAGTGGCGCTCGACCAGCGCCCAGAAGCGCGGCGAGTGGTCGAGCACCTGCAGGTGGCAGACCTCGTGCCAGACGACGTATTCGAGCACCCGCTCGGGTGCCAGCAGCAGCCGCCAGTTGAAGCTCATGCGCCCGCGGGCCGAGCAGGAGGCCCAGCGCGTGCGCTGCCCGCGGATGTCCAGCCCCGTGTAGCCGAGGCCGGCCTCGGCGCAGGCCGCGTCCAGGCGGGGGGCGATCTCCTCGCGGGCAGCCCGCCGGTAGTAGCGCTCGATGGCAGGACGAGCGTCGCCGGCCGGCACCAGCAGCTCCTGGCCGCGGCGGTGCACGCGGCTGCGACCGGGCTCGGGAACGAGGGTCAGGACGCCGTCCAGGTAGGGCAGGGTGCCGGCCCGCTGCCTGACGGCCGCCCGGGCTCTGCTCAGCTCGGCCAGGCGCGCCTCGATCCAGGGCCGCAGCTCGCTGACGGCGGCCGCCGCGGCCCGTTCGGGCGTGCGGGAGGGAAGCACCACCTCCACGCCGGAGTGGGCGTGGACGTTGACCCTGACCCTGCGGGCGCGGGAGGAGCGCCTGACGGTGTAGGGGATCTCCGGGGAGGACGGCGTCGGCAGGCTCACCTCCGACAGGCTACGGACCGCGCCGGTGGGCCAAGCCTGTAGCCCGCCTGTTACCGCCGCGGGGAGCGCGTACGCTTGCGGCCGTGACCGCGACCCCCGATGACACCAGGATGCGCGAGCCGACCCTCGACGAGGAGCTGCTGCTGTGGCTGGAGGGCGAGTCACCCGAGGTCCTGGCGGCGGACGCCGAGCGGGTCAAGGACATCGCCGCCGAGTTCGCCTACGGCTTCCAGGCGCTCTCGCGCGTCCAGCGGGCTGTGACGGTGTTCGGGTCGGCCCGCCTGCCCGAGGGCCATCCCCACTACCAGCTGGCCCGGGAGGTCGGCGCCTGCCTCGTCTCCTCGGGCTTCTCCGTCATCACCGGCGGCGGCCCGGGCCTGATGGAGGCCGCCAACCGCGGCGCCTACGAGGAGGCGGCTCGCATGCAGGGGCGCCCCAAGCCGCTGTCGATCGGCTGCAACATCGAGCTGCCCCGCGAGCAGCGGCTGAACCCCTACCTGGACATCGGCCTGCGCTTCCGCCACTTCTTCGCCCGCAAGGTCATGTTCGTCCGCTACGCCAGCGCCTTCGTGGCCTGCCCCGGCGGGTACGGAACCCTCGACGAGCTGTTCGAGGTGCTGACGCTGGTGCAGACCGGCACGACCCGCAACGTGCCGGCGATCCTGATCGGCCGGGGCGAGTGGGACGGCCTGCTGGACTGGATGAGGGAGAAGGCCCTGGCCGAGCACCGCATCGACGGCAGGGACCTCGACCTCGTGCATCTCGTCGACACGCCCGAGGACGTCTGCCGGGTGGTCCGCGACTGCTACCGCCGCCAGCTCTCCGAGCGCCACCTGGTGCGCCGACGCACGGCCTCGCCCGCAGCCGTCGCGCACCCCCCGGCGCGGTCATAATCGTCGCCATGGCCCGCTCCCGCGTGCGACTGCCCAGGGACGTCCGGGCGCCCTACCAGGTGTACCTCAACGGCGTGCCCCAGCAGCTGGGGGTCGACTACCAGGTCCGCGAAGGCGTCCTCGTCTTCGAGCGGGAGCTGCGCAAGGACAGGATCAGCGGCTGGCGCTGGCTGCTGGGCGCCTGGGGCGTCGGCACCTACCGCCAGGACGACTCCGTCGACGTCCGCTACGAGGCCGCCGACGGCTCGCCGCGGGTGGCGGAGGGCCTGGAGATCGAGCCCGGGTAGACGGCCTTCTCCCAGGGCCTGGCCAGCTTCAGGGCGCTGAGGATGGCCCGCGTCGCGGGCGAGCGGTTGAGCGTGTAGAAGTGGATGCCGGGGGCGCCTGCCGCCAGCAGCTCGGCGCACTGCAGGGTCGCGTAGGCGACGCCGAAGTCGAGGACGGCCTCCAGGTCATCCCCGCGGGCATGCAGCTCCGCACGCAGGGCGTCCGGGATCGAGGAGCCGCACATCTCGGCCATCCTCTCGATCTGACCCACCCTCGTGATCGGCATGATGCCGGGGATGATCGGCACCTCGACGCCGGCGGCCCGGGCCCGCGCGACGAAGTCGAAGTAGAAGGAGTTCTCGAAGAAGAGCTGGGTGATCAGGAAGTCGACGCCCTCGCCGACCTTCTCGGCGAGGTGGCGCAGGTCGTCCTCGGGGCTGGTGGCGTGGATGTGGGTCTCGGGGAAGCAGGCCGCGCCGATCGCGAAGGGGTAGTCGGCGCGGATCAGCTGCACCAGTTCGCGCGAGTACTCCAGACCCCCCTCCGTCCTGGTCCACTCCTGCTGTCCGGCCGGCGGGTCCCCGCGCAGGGCCAGCACGTTCTCGATCCCGGCCTCGCGCATCTCCTGCAGCGTCGCGCGCAGCTCCGGCACGGTCGCGCCCACGCAGGTGAAGTGGGCCATCGCCTCCAGGCCCCACTCGTCCTTGATCCGCTTGACGATCTCGATCGTCTTCTCGCGCGTCGAGCCGCCGGCTCCGTAGGTGACAGAGACGAATGCCGGCTCCAGCTCGCGCAGCTCTGACACCGCCGCATAGAGGCTCTGCTCCCCCTCGGGCGTCTTCGGCGGGAGGAACTCGAAGGAGAAGACGGGGCCGTCACCGGCCAGGATCTCGTCTATCCGCATCTACCGATTATGCCGCCCAGCGCTCGGTCTCGCCGGGGATGCGACGGAGCTTGCCCAGCGCCGCCAGGTGGGTCAGGTAGCCGAGCGTCTGGGAGAGCAGCCACTGGCCGTTCTGCTCTGACAGCGAGTCGCCGAACATGCCCGTGACGACCTCGTAGGCCGTCGGCTCCCCGTCCCCGACGGTGCCCATGACCTCCTCCAGCTGCTGCTCCACCAGCTCCCGGTTGCCGCGGATGTGGGCGTGGACGTCGGTGAAGGTGCGCCCGTGGCCCGCCAGGCACAACCGGGCGCCGAGTCTTTCCACGACGTCCAAGGAGTTCAGGAACTCCCCCACGGGGTCGGGTGAGTGGCCCATCTCGAAGTACAGGGAGATGCGCCCCAGCAGGTGATCGCCGGAGATCAAGAGGCGCCGCTCGGGCTGGAACAGGCAGACGTGGGAGGGCGAGTGCCCGGGCGTCTCGTAGGCCACCCACTCGCCCAGGTCCGTGCCCACGGTGACGCCGTCGAGGAGGTCCCGGGCGATCTCGACGGGGCCGCCGAAGCCCGATTCGGAGGTCTCCTCCTGGGCGCGCTGCTCCGCGTAGCGGCGCAGCGGCTCGGCCGGCACGCCGCTCTGGCGGGCTATCTCCAGCCGCCTGGCCAGCACCGCCGCGGGGTCCTGCACCATCTGGCTCATCAGCTCGTGGCTGGGGTGCATCCAGACCTCGCAGCCGACCCGCGCGGAGATCGTGGCGGCCTGCCCGCAGTGGTCGGAGTGGGCGTGGGTGCAGACGATCAGCCGCGTTTCCTCGATCCGCAGCCCGCACATCGCCAGCGCCCGCTCCAGGTTGGCCATCGAGTCGGGCTGGTTCATGCCCGTGTCGAACAGGACGAAGCCCTCGCCCGCCTTGACGGCCCAGGCGTTGCAGTGGGGGACGCCCGGCCAGGGCAGCGGCAGGCGCAGGCGGTAGACGCCCGGCAGGACCCGCTCGCCACGTCCCAACTCCCGCCGGCTCGTCACATCGGCCACCCCGGGCAGACTAGACTAAGGCGCTGGAGCAGCATCGACAGGAGGCGGGGATGGCCGACGGGGAGAGCCCCAGCGAGACGAGCGCGAAGGTCGAGGAGGTCGCTGCGAGCGTGCAGCAGGCCGCCGCCGGGCGCAGGCGCATCTCGGGCAGCAAGGCAGAGAGCGTCGCGAGGCGCTACTTCGGGGCGATCGACGAAAAGGATTTGGAGGGCGCCGTGGCGCTGTGGGCGCCGGGCGGCCACGACAACGTCCACGGTCGCGTCGACGCACTCGCGCCCGAGGGCGTCAGGGAGTTCCTGGGCGAGCTGATGGCTGCCATGCCCGACCTCTCCATGCAGGTCGTCTCGACGACGACCGAGGGCGACCGCTGCGGCGTGCACTGGCGGCTGAAGGGCACCTTCGCGGGGCCCGGCAGCGTCGGTCCCATCGCCCCCACGGACAGCCCCATCGAGCTCGAAGGCTTCGACCTGCTGACGGTGCAGGACGGCCTGATCCAGCACAACGAGGCCTTCACGGACTCCATGACCTTCGCCCGCCAGCTCGGCATGATGCCCCCGCAGGACTCGACCGCCGAAGCGCGCATGACGAGCGCCTTCAACGCCAAGACGCGCCTGGCCAGGGCGATCGGGCCGGGCGAGGCGCAGCTGATCGCGACCGGCGTCTGGGTCGTGCAGGGACAGCCGGCCCG
Organism: uncultured Solirubrobacteraceae bacterium; assembly: GCA_963697795.1. Lineage (GTDB taxonomy): Bacteria > Actinomycetota > Thermoleophilia > Solirubrobacterales > Solirubrobacteraceae > Palsa-744. The sequence goes on from OY969097.1 coordinate 1,217,544, forward strand.
CTGCAACGTCTACCTGCTCGAGGACGAAGGGGGCGTGACGCTGTTCGACGCCGGCGCCCGCACGATGACCAAAGCCGTCGCCCGCGCCGGAGCCAAGCTCGGCGGCATCCGCCGCATCGTCCTCGGCCACGGCCACACAGACCACCGCGGCACAGCGCCCGCCCTGGGCGCGCCCGTGCTGTGCCACCCGGACGAGGTCCAGGACGCCGAGGGCAGCGGCGGCTTTCGCTACTGGCCCGAGGGCCTGCGGGGCCTGCCGCCCGGCATGCGCCAGCTGCACCGGCTGCTGCACCGCTACGCCTGGGACGGGGGTCCCGTGAAGGTCTCCGGTACGCTCGCGGAGGGGGACGAGGTCGCCGGCTTCCAGGTGATCGAGCTGCCCGGCCACGCACCCGGCCAGATCGGCCTGTGGCGCGAGGGCGACCGCCTGGCACTGACGACGGACTGCTTCTACACCCTGGACAGTTGGGGCAGGGACTGCGCCCCGCACGTGCCCATGCCGATCTACAACTACGACACCGAGCAGGCCAAAGCGAGCATCCGCAAGCTGGCCGGGATGGAGCCGGCCGCGGCCTGGCCGGGCCACGCCAACCCCGTCACCGGGGACGTCCGCTCGCAGCTGCTGAGCGCCGCCGAGACGCTGTAGCGGCGTGGGCAGGCGCAGCCGCCGCAGGGCAGCAGGCGAGCAGGCGCAGGACGCGCCCAAGACCGTCTACTCGGGCGAGCACGGCGAGCTGGTCCTGCGGGGAACGCTCGGCGTCGGCTCGCGCCGCGCCTACGCGCAGGCCATGGCGCCCGGCCAGCTCTCCCGCGACGACGCCGAGCAGCGGGCCGTCGAGATGCTGTTCGAGAAGCTGGCCGTGCGCTGGACGATCTCAGGCGTCCCGACGGAGGGGCAGCGGGAGCTGTTGGGGCGGTTGCGCCTGGCCACCGCCGCCGAGCGCCTGTGGGTGCGCCAGACGCTGCGGGCGCACTGCGCCGAGAACTTCCCCGACGTTCAGGTGCCCTGAGGGGCACCCTCGCCCAGCAGCTCCAGACGGGCGCCCTGGGCACTCCCTGCCTCTATGAAGCGGGCCGTGGCGGCGTTCAGGACGAACTCGCCCAGCTCGCCGCCCTGCCCCCGGACCTGCAGGCGCCGGCCCTCCTCCAGGACCGCCACGACGACCCCCGTCTCCAGCTCTCCCCCGAAGTGACGGATGCGGGCGGGACCTCCGACGCGGGGGACTGGTCGAGTCGGCCTGAGCACGCCAGCATGCTAGATGCTCGACTCCGCCGCGAGTCCCCGCCCCGCTCGCTACGGTGCCCTCATGCGCCGCACCAAGATAGTCGCGACGATCGGGCCCGCCTCGCGGGAGCCGGAGACGCTCGTGCGCCTGGTCGAGGCGGGCATGGACGTGGCGCGCCTGAACTACTCCCACGGCAGCCTCGACGAGCACGCGGAGACGGTCAACCGCGTCCGTGACGCCGCCGGCAGGGCCGGACGGCCCGTCGCGATCCTGCAGGACCTGCCGGGTCCCAAGCTGCGGATCGGGCCGCTGCGCGAGGGCGTCGTCGAGCTGACCGCCGGGGAGACGTTGACGATCGTCTGCGGGGACGGAAGCGAGCCGGGTGATGCGAGGCGCATGAGCATCACCTGGGCCGGGCTGGCCGAAGCCGTCGAGCCCGACTCGATCCTGTACCTGGCCGACGGCTCGGTGCGCCTGCGCGTGAGCGCCGTGCGGATCGGCGCCGGCGAGGTCGACGCGGAGATCGAGGTCGGCGGGGCCGTTGCATCCCGCCAGGGCCTGAACATCCCCGGCCCCTCCGACGCGCTGCCGGCCGTGCCCGAGGAGGACCTGCGGCTGCTGGGACACGGCGAGTCGATCGGCGTCGACATGGTCGCCCTGTCCTTCGTGCGCTCCCCCCAGGACATCCAGACGGTCCGCGAGCGCACCCGCCTGCCGCTGATCGCCAAGATCGAGAAGCCCCAGGCGGTCGAACGGGCCGAGGAGATCGTGGCGGCGGCCGACTGCGTGATGGTGGCCCGCGGCGACCTCGGCATCGAGCTGCCGATCGCCCAGGTGCCGCTGGTGCAGAAGCAGCTGCTGGAGCTGGCGGGGCGGATGGCCCGTCCCTCGATCACGGCCACCCAGATGCTCGACTCGATGGTCAGCTCGTCCCGTCCCACCCGTGCCGAGGTCGCCGACGTAGCCAACGCCATCCTCGACGGCACCGACGCGGTCATGCTCTCCCAGGAGACGGCCGTCGGCGCCTACCCGGTGGAGGCGGTGGCGATGATGGCCGCCGTGGCCGAACAGGCGGAGTCGATCGCGCCCTACGAGCGCTGGAACGAGACCCGCGTACGCCGCACGACCTCCGACCCGGCCTACACGATCGCCCACAACCTCTGCGACGCGGCAAGGGAGCTGAGCCTCGACGCACTCGTGATCCCGACGCTGTCGGGCCGCTCCGCCCGCCTCGTCTCAGCCCACCGCCCGACCGTCCCCATCTACGCCCTCTCCCCCGGCCGCGAGACCGTCCGCCGCTGCGGGCTGATGTGGGGCGTGCAGGCCGCCTCCATGCCCCGTCACGAGACGACGGAGGCGCTGATCGCCGACGCTGCAAGGCGGGTAGTGGAGCTCGGCTGGTGCTCCCACGGCCAGCGCGTCGGGATCACGGCCGGGCTGCCCTCCGGGCGCCCCGGAACGACCAGCCTGTTTCAGATCCAGGTTCTCTGAGTCCTCAGAGCGGGCGGTCCAGCTCGAACCAGACGGTCGTGCCGGCGTCGTGCGCCTCCACGCCCCAGCTCCTTGCGGCTTTGTCCAGCAGGTACAGGCCGTAGCCCTCGCCCAGGCGCTCGGGGTCGCGCGGGCGCGGCACGAAGCCCTCGCCGGCGTCCGTCACCGCGATCCTGACGAGCTCGCTCTCGACAGTCGCGCTGAGCGCTATGGCCGCATCGGGCGGGGCGCTGGAGTGCCGGACCGCGTTCGTGACGACCTCAGAGACGAGCAGCACGGCCGTCTGGCCGAGCCCGCCGTCCACGCCCATCCGCTGCAGGTGCTCCGTAACCGCGGACCGTGCGAATGCGGGCGCGCGGACCGTGCGCTCGAACTCGACGTCGAGCGTCGCCCGGGGCGCCTGGGCGCGGTCCTTCTCCATCACGCTTGATTATCGCCGCCTCGTCGGCGCTCGCGCGTCCAGCCACAGGCGGGGGCACGCTCCAGCCAAGCGCCGGCGACACCGGGCCGGCCCCTCTCCCCCCCTTCTCAGCCCGTCGTGCCGACCCCCGCGTCTCTGTAGAACTCGGCCTCTTCGCGCCCAAGCTCGGTGACGGGACCGTCCCCGTACATCCACTCGCGGGCGACCCGGTGCCAGTTGACCCGGGCCTGCAGCTGCGCCAGCACGGCCAGCGTCAGCATCTCCATGCGCCGCCCGAACAGGTGCTCGGGGCGCATGTCCTGGTGGCGCATCTCGCGGAAGTGGCTGGAGCGGGGGTCGGAGCTCTCGATCATCACCTGGGTGGCGATCTCCTGGTTGAGCTGCAGCTCCTCGTCGGCCGTCGTGTACCACCAGATCGCGGCCGTCACGAATTCCAGCAGGTGCCCGGGGTCGACCCGCTCGGGGTTGGGCAGGAAGCCGTTCTGGGCCATCAGCTCGTGAAGCCTGGTCGCGTCCTGCTCCGTCACCGCCCGCTGGGCGGCCAGCTCCAGCTCCACGGCAGCAGGGTCCATGCGCTTGAACAGGCCGAAGTCCAGGAACGCCACGCGGCCGTCCGCCAGCAGCAGGAAGTTGCCCGGGTGGGGGTCGCCCGAGAACTGGCGATGGCGGTACAGGCAGCCCAGGAAGAAGCGGAAGACGATCTCGCCGAGCCTGTCGCGCTCCTCCTGGGAGCGGGTCTTCAGCTCCTCGAAGCCGGCCCCCTCCACGTACTCGCTGACCAGCACCCGCTCCCGCGACAGCGACGCCACGACCCGGGGCACGGCTATGAAGGGGTGCCCCGCGAAGATGCGGGCCAGGGCCCGCTGGTTCTGGGCCTCCAGCTCGTAGTCGAGCTCCTCCTCGATGCGGTCGCGGATCTCCGTCGTGACGGCCTTGACGTCCAGGCCCGGCGTCATCCGCTTGAGCAGGCGCATGATCATGTCCAGGTTCTGCATGTCCGCCCGCACAGCGCTCGCTACGCCCGGGTACTGCACCTTCACCGCGACCTCGCGACCGTCCTCCGCCAGGCGGGCCCTGTAGACCTGGCCGATCGACGCAGCCGCGATCGGCTCCTCGTCGAACTCCGAGAAGATCTCCTTCAGGGGCTCCTCGAGGTCCTCCTCGATGACCTTGCGCATCTGCTTGAAGGACACCGTCGGGGCCGCGTCGCGGAGCTTGGACAGCTCCCTCTGGAACTCCTCGCGGTGCTCCTCGGGGACCAGGCCCACGTCCAGGAAGGACATGACCTGCCCCAGCTTCATGGCCGCCCCCTTCATCGTCCCCAGCACCGCCACGATCTGCTTGGCAGTCTCGAGCTGGCGGCGCGCCAGGGCCTCTTCGGAGGCCTCGTCCGTGCGGGTCACGTTGGCAGCGCGGGTGCCGAACTGCTTGACGGCCTCGCTGGCGGCCAGCGTCGCGACCGTCGCCGTACGGCGCACGCGCGAGGTCGGGATCTTCTCGTTCTCGCGCGCCATCAACCCCGCATGCTAGGAGGCTTGCGCTTCCCGGGCCAGCCCGCGGGTCCTCAGGTGGACGTCTGCACCCCCGAGCCGGGGACGATGTCGTCCGATCCGTCGGGCCAGCGCACCCATGCCTTGCTGCCGCCGTCATAGTCCCTCGCCAGCAGGATCAACGTCGCCGGCTCGTCCAATGCCGTGCAGGGGGTGCTCCCCTGCGGGTCCAGGCCGCGCCAGATGCGGATGAAGGGGTTGTGCTCCCACTCCCGCTGCACAGTGCTGTCCTCCGCATGGCCCGGATGGATGACCGTCCCCGGCGGCAGCTCCATCAGCGTGCCCATGATCGAGTCCCGCAGCTCCGTGTAGGTCGAGTGGCCCGGAGCCCGGACGCCTCCCACCGAGTCCCGGAACAGAGTGTCGCCCGTGAAGACGGCATCCCCGTCGGGGCCCGAGACGAGGAACGACAGCATCCCCGCCGTGTGGCCCGGCGTGTGCAGGGGGCGCACCGACAGCCCGCCCAGCTGCAGCGTCTGCCCCGCCTCGATCGTCTCGTAGTCCCTGGCCTGCTCCTGGCCGCTGCCCGCCAGCAGGTCGCGCTCGCGGGCGCTGATCAGGACCTTCAGCTGCGGCCAGCGCTCTTTCAGCTTGCCCGTCTCGCTGACGTGGTCGTAGTGGTGGTGGGTCAGCAGCAGGTGGGTCGGCGTGAGGCCCTGACGCTCCGCCGCATCGATCAGCGGCTCGACGGGGCCGCCCGCGTCTACGAAGAAGGCCGGGCCGCCCTCGCCGTCGGCCAGCAGGAACGTGTTCGAGACGAACTGGGGATGGGTCGAGCGCTCCAGGATCATGGCCGTCATCCTCGCAGGCTCACGCGCCCGCCGTTCGTTCCACGAGGCGGGTAAGTCCCTGCAGGTAGGAGTCCTCGCCGACGTCCCTGCGCCACTGCAGGACGGGGATGTCCTCTGCCTGGGCGACGACCTTGGCGCGGGCCTCGGCCAGGGTCGGGGCCGTGCCCGCCAGCGCCACCGCCCGGGACGTGCCGACCGTGCGGTAGGCCCTCTCGCCCGTCTGGATCGCAGAGGAGAAGAACACGTTCACGCACGCCGCCTCGATCAGCTCGCGGTCCAGGGCGAAGTCGTAGGGGCCGCCCTTGCGCAGCGCGTAGTCGGGGGAGACCAGGTAGAGGACGACAGAGGCCTCGGGGCGCAGCTTCACGTCCGACGGCACGAGGCTCCGCGCGGTGATGGCGCGCATGACCTCCGGCCAGGAGCCCTCGAAGAGGCTCATGATGTTCATGCACTCGGGGTCGCCGAAGCGGGCGTTGAACTCGATCACCTTGACGCCCTCGGCTGTCGCGAAGAAGCCCGAGTTCATGATCCCGCTGAAGTGGCGGCCTTCGCTGCCCAGGCGCTCGATGACGGCCGCGATGATCGCGCAGGCCCGCTCGTAGTGCTCCGGGCGCATGAAGGGCAGGATCGGCTCGGCCAGGGACAGGGAGCCCATGCCGCCCGTGCCGGGCCCCGTGTCCCCGTCGTAGCGGTAGGGGTAGTCGTAGGTGCATGGCGGGAAGAAGACCGTCCGCCCGTCGCTGATCGCCTGGATCGTGAACTCCGCCCCGTCGATGCGCTCCTCGACCAGGACCGAGCTGCCCGCGCCGCCCCCCTGCAGCAGCTCGCGGGCGTAGTCGCGGGCGGCCTCGTGATCGGCCAGGTGGGGGCCCATGACCTTGACCCCCTTGCCCCCCGTCAGGCCCGCCGGCTTGACGACGACGGGGGCGGAGCCGAAGGCTGCGAAGGCGCTGTCGAGTTGGTCGAGGCTCTCGACGATCCGCGTCAGCGGCAGGGCGTCGGGCGCCACCTCCGCCAGCAGCTCGCGGGCGAAGACCTTGTTCCACTCGATCTCCGCGCCCGCCCGGGTCGGGCCTACCGCCGCCGTGCCCTGCGCCTGCAGGGCGTCCACCACGCCCGCCTGCAGCGGTTCGTCGGCGCTGACCATGGCGACGTCGATCTCTGCATCGCGGGCGAAGGCGGCGACCATCGCCGGATCGCAGACGTCCCCGACGACGTGACGGCCTCCCGACAGGGCGCACTGCCTGACGATCGTCGGGTTCTCGTGGCCGACGACCGCATACAGCTCGGTGTGCTCGGCCATGCGCGTTGCCAGTGCGCTCTCCCGCCCCCCGTGGCCGACTATCAGCGTTCGCACGCGGGGCAGTCTACGTGCCGGCCGGCGCCGTGCGTCACCGCCTGATCGGGGCCTGTGTAGAGTCGATCGCGTGAGCGACGAGGGTGGCCTGACAGAGCACGCGGCCAGGAACCGCCGCGTCTGGGACGAGCAGTCAGACGCCTACCAGGAGCGCCACGGCGGGCAGCTGGCCGAGTCGGGCGGGACGGCCTGGGGCGTCTGGCAGATCCCCGAGTCCGAGCTGCAGGTGCTGGGCGACGTGTCCGGGCTGGACGTCCTGGAGCTCGGCTGCGGGGCCGCCCAGTGGTCGATCGTCCTGAGCCGGCAGGGGGCGCGGGTGACGGGGTTGGACAACTCCGCTCGCCAGCTGGAGCACGCCCGGCGCCTGATGGAGCAGGCTGGCGTGGACTTCCCGCTGGTGCACACCAGCGCCGAGGCGACGGGCCTGCCCGATCAGAGCTTCGACGTCGTCTTCTGCGACTTCGGCGCGATGACTTTCACCGACCCTCACCTGAGCGTGCCCGAGGCTGCCCGGCTGCTGCGCGACGGTGGGCTGCTGGCCTTCTCTGCCCTCACGCCCATCGTCAGCATCGCCTGGCCGGCCGAGGACGATCACCCCGGCGAGCGCCTGCAGGTCGGCTACTTCGAGGAGATGCGCCGGATCGAGCCGACCGGCGAGGCGATCGACTTCCAACTGCCCTACGGCGAGTGGATCGCTCTCTTTCGGGGCAGCGGCTTCGTCGTCGAGGACCTGATCGAGCTGCGCCCCGCCGCCGATGCGACGAGCAGCTACCGCACCGACGAGGACAGGGAATGGGCCAGGCGCTGGCCGATGGAGCACATCTGGCGGGCGCGGCGGGTGCGGGCGCCGGGCGTAGACTGATCGCCATGGCACTCATCCACACCTGCTACCGCATCACCGACGTCGACCGCTCCGTCGCCTTCTACGAAGCCCTCGGCTTCAAGGAGGTCGGCCGGCTGCCAATCCGCGACGAGGCAATCAACGTCTTCATGAACCAGCCCGGCGACGGCGACATGCCCCGCTTGGAGCTGACCTACAACTTCGGCGTCGACTCCTATGAGATCGGCACCGGCTACGGGCACATCGCGATCACCGCGAGCGATCTCGACGGGACCCTGGCCAAGCTGGCCGAGCAGGGGATCGAGCCTGAGAAGCCGCCCTACTCGGTGCGCGAGGGCGGGTCGCGGCTTTGCTTCGTGAGGGATCCGGACGGGTATCGGATCGAGATCATCGAGCAGTAGAGCCAGCTGCGTTTACAGACGCTCACCGAGGCACCAGCCTGGGCCCCACGAGTTGGAGACGATTGTCGCTTTAGTCGTCCCGCCGTCCCTGGCCCACTTGTTGAACCAGCCAGAGCTGATGACGACTGTGCTTACCGGAGGCCGCTATCGCGCCCCAGATCATTGAGCCGAACCAAGCGACCGGCAGCGCCAAGCCGAACGTCACGATCCCGATGAACAGCGCGAAGCAGAGCATCACGACACCACCGAGGACCGAGGCGTAGAACAGCCCGAACGGCCCGAATAGGAACGTCAACACCAGCGCCGCTCCGACCGACTTGTCTGGCGGCATCACGACGTCGGCAGGCCCTGCCGGACGGACTGGTACTGGGTGGCGGTCTCTGTAAGGTGTGTACCCACCCTCGGAATCATTCATAGAAGAGGAAACGCTACATGAGAGTCCGCACCTCCGCTTCTCGGGATGGCATGTGCTACACTGTGACGCACCATGCCTACCGGCCCAGCCCGTGCCACGAAGACGGTCGGCGTCCGTGAGCTTCGCCAGAACCTGAGCCGCTACCTGGATCTGGTCAAGGAGGGCGAGACACTGACGGTCACGGAGCGAGGAAGCGTGGTTGCTCGCCTTGTCCCCTCGTACCCTGACGTCGATCCGTACTACGTAGAGCTGGCAGAGAAGTACGGCGCGACGATCCCGACGGGGGACCTGGTCGAGACGATCGCCAAGCTGCCCTCGCTTGCGAGCCCCGCACCGGCTGGCACCGCCGACGCCATCCTCGCCGAGGACCGTCGCGAGCGGTTCTGAGCGACGGTGAAGACCGTCTACGTCGATACCAGCGCGCTCGCCCGCGTACTGCTGGACGAGCCCGACACGCAGGCCATCCAGCGCGACCTGGCGAAGTTCGCTCACCGCGTCGCCAGCCGACTCCTGCGCATCGAGTTGCGGCGCGTAGGCCTGCGGCAGGGCCTGCTCGACCGTGCCAACACCCTGATCGCGGACGTCTCGCTCATGCCCATCGACAACTGGATCCTCAGCGCCACCGAGACACTCCCTCCGCCCACAGTCGGAACGCTTGACGCAATCCACCTCGCGACAGCCCTCCGCCTGTCGAGGGAGACCGGACTGGACGCGCTGATGACCTACGACAGGCAACTTGCCGCCGGAGCGCAGGAACATGGAATCGCGGTGTTGTCTCCCGGTCGATCGGGCGGCAAGTTCTCGAAGACCGGGATGGCGGCTCGCCTGCTCGACGATCGAGCCCACGAGCCTCGGCGACGCCACATATAGCCGCCAGCCGCCCTCTCCCGTCCTGACCTACCCCGCCCCGTTCTCCTTCGCCCACGCCACAATCCGCCCGCTCCCCACGACGACCTCGCCGTCGTCGAGCACCAGGATCGGCACGGCCCTCTGACCGCTCAGCTTCTCGATCTCGGCCCTGTCGCTGCCCCGCGAGCGCCAGGTCCAGAACTTCATCGACCCGCCCTTGACCTGACGCAGCTCGTACTCGTGCCCCGCGCGGTCGAGGGCGACTGCAGCCCGTCCGCAGGGGTGGGCGATGGGTCCGGGCAGCGACCCGAAGGAAGTCCCCTCTGCGCAGACGTAGAGAACCACGGTTCGATCCTACTGCCGAGGCGGTTCAGGCGGATGCCCGCAGGGGCGCAAGGGCGCCGCACATCTTCAGCAGCTCGACCAGCATGCCGTCGGCGCTCTGCTCCATCACCTCGTTGGCGCGGATCTCTCCCTCGTCGTCGAGGAACTGGGCCACGAAGGGGATCGAAACGGCCTCCGGCAGGGCGTACATCTTCAGCGTCGTGACGACCTGCTTGAGCATCTGCACCGAGCGGGTGCCGGCAGAGATGCCGCCGTAGGAGACGAAACCGACGGGCTTGTACTGCCACTCGACGTGCAGGAAGTCGATCGCGTTCTTCAACGCGGCGGGCAGGCCGTAGTTGTACTCGGGCGTCACGAACGCGAAGGCGTCGGCCTGCTGGACGCGAGCGCTCCAGTCCCTGGTGTGCTGCTTGGTGTACTGCTGCAGGCGCGGGTGGTTGGGCTCGTCCATGAAGGGCAGGTCGAGCTCGAGCAGGTCCACTACCTCGACCTGAAAGCCGTCATGGGCACGGGCCCGGGACTCGAACCAGCGGCCCACGGGCAGCCCGATCCTGCCCGGACGGGTGCTGGCGATGACGATCTGGAGTGTCGGCTTGGACATGCGAGGGGCCTCCTCGGGTCGTTTCTCTGACAGACGCCGCCAGCCTAGCCACGAGCCGCCGGCCGGCCGGGCCGGCTCGCTAGGCTTCTGCGCAGAGAGCGATGGCTGACAACGGCAAGATCGCCAAGAACCTGGAGCGCTTCGCGCAGGCTGTGGCAGCGCACGACCGGGAGAACCCGACCCACACGGCCTACGGAATCGGCCTGTCGCACTTCGACGTGGAGCGGCTGGGGCTGGAGGAGGGCGAGGAGATCCTGCCCGGCATAACGATCCAGGTCGACGGCGGCGTCAGCGGCAACTTCCGGGTCCTCTGCGACGGCCAGCACGAGGAGGAGCTGAGCGAGGCCGAGGAGCAGGCGGTGGAGGCGATCGCCACCCAAGCGATCCCGGCGGGGGCACCCGGCGAGAGCTGGCCCCCGCGCGAGATCTGAGTCTCCCGAGCACCCGCGAAGAAGTCGCTCCACCGTCGCGGTGCGGCGTTATGCTCAGCCCATGGCCGATGCAGCAGTGGCGTTGGGGGCGCCCCCGGCACAGGCCGTCGAGCGCCCCAGCTTCGAAGTCGTCCCGCGCAAGGGACTGATCGGCGTCGCCGTCGTGCTGGCGGCCGTGATCGCGGCGATTGCTGCCAACAAACTGTGGCCCCTGGCCTTCCTGCACTTCGTGGGCGGGGCTTCGTGGACGATCATCGACCTGTTCATGGGCTTCATGCTGGGGCCGATCCTGGGGAAGCTGTCGATCCCGGCCCGCATCGAGCTGACGACGAAGCTGATGCCCAAGATGCTGCTGCTGATGCCGACGGTCGTGACGGCGACGCTGGCGGCGGGATGGCAGCTGGGGGTGCACCTGGGCACTGTCCAGTCCTCCTACTACCACCACGGCTGGACCGTGGCCAGCTTCATCGTCGTCGGGATCATGGCGATCATCGCCCTGGGCCTGCTTGAGCCGGCCAACGTGGCCGTGCTGATGGAGCTGAAGAAGCCGAAGCCCAACCCGGCCGTGATCGAGCGCCTGATGAAGCGCTTCATCTACACGTCGGGCCTGACCGGCCTGATGCAGGTCGCGACGCTCGTGATCATGGCCAAGCTGACGGTCGGCTGAGCGGGAGGGGGCGAGGATGGAGGAACGCAAGCTGCCCCCTGTGACGGAGATCGGCATGGCCTCCCTGGGCCTGATCGTGGCGGGCGGCATCTACCTGGCTGCCCACCTGCCCCAGCACGTGCCGCTGGCCCCGGCGGTCGTCCTGCTGGCGGCGTCGGCTGCTCTGCTGGCCGGCAACCTGCTGGCCCTCTCGCGTGTCGGCGGCTTCGCCTGGGACCGCTTCTTCGGGGTGGCCCGCTGGGCGCTGCTGGCCTACACGATCACGGCGGGCCTGATCGAGTTCGCCTTCCTGCGCGACCACATGAGCGGCGGCCCGCTGGTCGTGCTGACGCTGTCCCTGGTCGTCTATGCGGTCCACGTGCCGACCCTGATCGGCTTCACGGTGGCCCGCTACGCCGTGCCGGGCGAAGGCTGAGGAAGCAGACCCGCCGCCGCACGGCAGCGCGGGCAACGACACGGCGCTGATTCTGGACAACGGGCCAAGGCCGCCGGCAGGAGGCTGCCCGACACTTACGCCCCGTGGCGGCCACTGGACAGGACGCCTCCGCCGAGGGCTCGAGGAGCTGCCGTGACCTGAGGGGCCACGTGATCGTCTGCGGCCTGAACGTGGTCGGCCTGCGAACGGTCGAGCAACTGCACCTGGCGGGAGCGGACGTGGTCGTCCTGGACGACGAGGCAGACGAGCGCCTGTGCAGGACGGTCAGGGGCTGGGGCGTCCCCCTGCTGCCGCGAGGCGCCCACCACCTGACGGAGCCGCTGTTCCAGGCGGGCATCGAGGGCGCCAGGGCTGTCGTGTGCACGGAGAGCAGCGACCTGCGGACACTGGAGACAGTGCTGCTGATCCGGGACCTGCGCCCCGACGTCAGGGTCGTGGCGGACCTGGACAACCCGGCTGTGGCCCATGCGCTCGAGCAGGTCATGGAGTCGGTCGGGGTCCTGGACGTGGCGGGCCTGTTCGCGCCGTCTGTCGTGGAAGCAGTCCTGGACAGCAGGGCCCGCTCGATCCCGATCGGCCAGACGACGTTCGTGGCGGCGGAGGTGGCGGCGGCACGCTCGGCGACGCTCAGGGATCTTTACGGGTCGCTGGCCCCGATCGGCGTCGTCAGCGACTCGGGCGACGAGCTGACGGCCTGTCCGGGCAGGGACCACCACGTCGAGCGAGACGACCGCGTGACGCTGCTGGGGACTCCCGAGCAGTTCGCGGAGGCGGGACTGCAAACGCCCGGGGGCCCGGCTCCGACCGGCACCCGCGGCAGGGAGGTCCGGGCGGCCCTGACGAGAGCCCGCAGCACGATGGCTGACGTCTTCGACAGGCCCCTGCGAATCGCCCTGCTGCTGGGCCTGGCGCTGCTGGTCCTCTCGACGCTGGTCCTGCACTTCGCCTACAGGCGCCCCCACGGCGATCCCCGCCTGTCCCTCCTGGACGCGGTCTACTTCACTGTCGAGACGGTCGCGACGGTCGGCTTCGGGGACTTCTCCTTCTCCAGCCAGCCGTCGCTGGTTGAGGCCTACGGCATCCTCCTGATCGTGGCGGGGACGACGCTCGTGACGACCCTGTTCGCCCTCCTGACGAACGCCCTGGTCCGTAGGCGCATAGCGCTGTCCCTGGGGGGCGGCCAGATCCCGGGCATGAGCGGCCATGTCGTGCTGGTCGGCCTGGGAGCTGTGGGCATGCGGGTCCTGGAAGGCCTCCAGGCCCGCCAGGCGGGGGCGATCGTCGTGGAGCGGGCTCAGGACAGCCCCTATCTGGCCAGGGCCAGGGCCCTGGGCGTCCCGGTCGTGCTGGGCGACGCGACGCTGGATCAGACGCTGGAGTCGGTGAACCTGCAGACGGCTGCGGGCGTGGCGATCCTGACCTCGGACGACATGACGAACATCGAGACGGGCCTGGCCGTGCGGGACCGCCTGGGCGAGCGCTGGGCGGAGGTCCCGGTCGTCCTGCGCGTCTTCGACCGCCAGCTGGGCCACCGCCTGCAGCAGAGCTTCGGCTTCCGCCACGTCTGGTCGACCTCCGCGATCGCAGCGCCCTGGTTCGTGGGGGCGACGCTCGGCATGGAGGTCCTGCTGACCTTCTACGTGGGCAACGACCCGTTCCTGCTGGCCCGCCTGAGGGTCAGCGCGGGGGGCGGCCTGGACGGCCTGGCGATGCGGGAGCTGCCGGCCAGGATCAGGGTCGTCGCGATCCGCCGCTCACAGGACGGGGCGGGCCTGGAGCATCCGCCCCGCAGGGAGACGCGCCTGGCGCCGGGCGACGACGCCTACCTGGCGGGCCCCTATGCGGAGCTGCTGGAGGTCCTGCGTCATGACAGGGAGAGCCCGAGCCCGACGGCGCTCCCGAGCGCGTCCTCGCTGGACCCGCCCGGGAGCTGAAGGCCGTCGGTCCGGGCACGGGCGGGACCCGGGCCCGCGGCTTGCGTGACGAAAAGCCGCGGGCCCGCTCGCTCTGTGGTCCCCGCCCCCTCGGCGTCCTAGCGTTGGCGCTGACCCGTGGTCGGGTTCAGATACAGCTTGCCATCGCGCTTGCCGCCGAATTCGAACATGCCGGCGAGGTCGAAGGGAACGCCCTCGTCGGCGTCCCTCGTGGCCAGCACCTGGTCGGCCGATCCGGGAATCCCCGGCAGGCCCCAGTTGTACTCGACGAAGTTGATGATCGACGCCTGGTCGGTGAGGTTGGAGTCCACCGAGTTCTTCTTGGCGTAGGGGGAGATCACCATCATCGGTATGCGCGGCCCGAAGCCGCAGCGCCCCTGCTGGTCGGCCAGCGGGAAGGGCGTTTCTTCGGTCCCCTGGGGGCTCCCGCCACACTGCCCGGAGGTGCCTGTCGAGGAGACGGTCAGCGATGTGTCGGTGAGGTTGTCGGCGACCGACTGGGACGGGTTGGTGACGCCGCTGTAGACGTGGTCGTACCACCCGTCGGAGTCGTCCCAGTTGACGACGACCGCCGTGTTCTTCCAGTCGGGCGAGCGCATCAGCTCGTCGATGACGTTCGTGACGAAGGCCTGTTCGTCGGCGGGCTCCGAGTAGGCCGGGTGGCCGTCCTCGTAGCCGGGGGCCTTCAGGAAGCTGACGGCAGGCAGCGCCGAGGCCGGCAGTTCCCGCTTGCTGATGGCTTCCACGAGCTGGTTGAAGTCGCTCGTGTCGTACTGGTGGTTGGGTGTGTTGAACTGCGGCACCCCGCTGACATAGGTCTGTGTGTCCTTGCCGATCTCACGCAGGCCGTTCAGCGTGTCGACCCCGTTCACGGCCGGCACGCCCAGGTGGTGCGGGTTGGCCGTGGCCGCGTAGAACTGGAAGGGGTCGTGATGGGGGATGTAGTCGTCCTTGTAGCCCCACTGCCCGGTGCCGCCGAGGGCGACGCCGATCGGGTGCACGCTCGAGCAGAGGTTCTGGTTGCTCGAGTGCGCGGGCCGGTTGGCGGCGCTGGCGAAGTACGAGGAGAACTCGTCGGGGATGAAGGTGCTGTCGGGCTGCCCCGTATGACCCGTGTCGGCGAGTGCTTCCTGGTAGGTGGTGGAGGGCCTGAAGCCACCCTCGAACCAGCCCCAGGAGAGGTCCCTTTCGTTGAGCTCCTCGCCGATGTTGGTGCCGTTCAGGGCGACTGCGTCACGGGTCGAGCAGTCGTCGTAGTAGGGCTGGGCGTCGCTGGTCAGCGTGTAGCCGCCCAGGCCGTTGGGGGTGATGTCCCCGTCGGGCGAGGTCGAGGTCGAGACCGAGGGGCTGTTGGCCATGTGTTCGGTGTCGACGTTGCCGGTGTCCCCGGAGACGAGGTTGATGGCGCCGGGCGCGGAGGGCCCGAAGGTCGTCCCGAACGAGTCGTCCTCCAGCGAGTAGTGCTGGGCGTAGTTCCACAGGGCGGTGACGGTGTTGCCGTCGTAGTAGTCCATGACGACGTTGGGCTTGCAGGGCGTCCCGAAGGGGGTCGTGCCGGAGGCCGTGCCGACGCTCTGCACGAAGTGGCTCATGGTGTCGTCGTCGAAGGCCTGCTGCTCGTCTGAGTAGTCGTGGTCCTGGTCGCAGGTCAGCTGACCGCCGGCGTCGCCGGGCAGCCCGGTGGGGCTGGAGTCGAGCCGTTCGGGCGGTGCGGCGTTGGGGTTGCTGTAGAGCAGGTTGGTCGAGTGGCGCAGTTCGGGCGGCAGCGATTCGCTGGTGGCGGGCAGCAGACCGTCGACGGCGGGCGTGCCCTTGGCGGCCTTGAACGTCTGGCCGTCGCTGTCGAGGGCGTTCGGGTAGGTCCCGAAGTAGTGGTCGAAGGAGACGTTCTCCTGGAAGATCACGACGACATGCTTGATCGGCGTGGTCGTGCCAGGTTCTGTCACCTGCGCGCTCTCCTGCACCTTCTGCGCCTTGTTGGCGCTGGCCGCGGCGGCCTCGACGGCCACGGCTCCTCCAGTTCCGATCGCCAGCGTGGCGATCAGCGTTCCCAGGGTCCGCCCGTGTCGCATCGCGTCTCCTTGACGTGTCGTGGTGGTGCGGCGCCTCCCAGTCGCGCCGCGTGAGGACACACTTCCCCTCGCGCGCGATTACGACGTTGCGCGCATGTGACCCTGGTGTGCAGAAGTGGTGATCGGGGTTCGCGTGCGGACGCACACGGCCGTGGGCGCGTTTCGTTCGCGTTTGCGCCCTTCCCGCCCGGGAGTCCGGCATCGACGCCCGCGGGCGCGCGTGAATGGGACCTCGTGCTCAGGGAACGCGGGGACCTCGTGCTCAGGGAACGCGGGGCGGATCGATCCCGGCCCGGGCGGCGATCATCCCGGACAGCCGCTGGATCGTCGGACAGGCCAGCCCGTGCCGCGCGGCGGCCCTCATGACAGACCCGGGGATGGCGTCGAGCTCCGGCGTCCGCCCGGCGGCGATGTCGCGCTGCATGGAGCTGCCGAGCGTCTCGTGGGCGCGCTCGAGCTCCTGCACGGCCTTCTCGGGGGAGACGCTGAGGGCGCCCTCGGCGTTGGCTGCAGCGCAGGCCTCCTCGATGCAGCCGACGAGGTCGGCGCGCAGGGCGGGCGTCGAGCGAATGTCTCCCAGCAGCTTGTCGTAGGCGCTGGTGGTGCAGGCCAGGGCGTTGAGGCGGACGAGCTTGGACCACAGCACCTCGGGCTCGGAGTCCCCCACCTTGACGGGGATCTCGGCGGCGGTGAGGACGTCTGCCAGCTCGGCGATCCTCGGCTGCATGGCGGCGTGGGCGCCGGCCATGGAGACGAGCAGGAAGGGACTTGTGTGCACGACGACGCCGGGCTCGGGGCGGTCGGCCTCGACGCGGATGGACCCGGCGATGACGGTCTCGGGGGCGAAGCGCTCGCGCAGCAGGAACATGTGGTCGAGGCCGTTGAGCAGCGGCACGACCATGGCGGGGGCGACGGCGATCCGCTGCAGTGCGTCGCTCAGACCGCCGGCCTTGGTGGCGACGAGCAGGACCTCGACGGGTTCCTCCAGCCGGCTGACGGCCCGCGGATGGGCGGTCAGCTTGCCGAATTTGACGCTGTCGATGCGAAGGCCCCGCTGCGCGATCGCCTGGGCGGTGGCCTCGTGTGCGACGACGGTTACGTCCTGGCCGCTGTCTGCGAGCACCCCGGCCAGCAGCCCACCGACGCCCCCCGGTCCGAGCACGGCGATCCTCATGCGCCCGTCCGCGTCGCCGGGCCGGGGCCGGCTTGGCCGGGACCGGAGCCCGTGCAGGCGCTTGCGGAGCCGGTCATGCGGGGCTCCAGCAGCACTCCAGGGTTGAGGATCCCGTTCGGGTCAAGGGCGTCCTTGGCGCCGCGCAGGGCCATGGCGAAGGGCTCTGGCCGCTGGCGAGAGTACCAGGGCATGTGGTCGCGCCCGACGGCGTGGTGGTGGGTGATGGTGGCGCCGTGCTCTACCAGGACATCGGAGACTGCCCGCTTGACGGCCCGCCACTGCTCGACCTCCCCGCCCCTGCGGGCCTTGGCGAGGACGGTGAAGTAGGGAGCGGGCCCGTCGGGGTAGACGTGGGTGAAGCGGCAGAAGACGCTGCCGGGCGACCCGCAGACCTGCTGGATCGTGTCGGTGGCAGCGGCCATGACGGCCTCGTGCAGTGCGGGGAAGCGCTCCCAGGTGATTGCCGTCTCGAAGGTCTCCGAGATGACGCCGATGGCGACGAGCAGGTCGCGCAGGTAGGGGGCGCCGACGAAGGCTCCGCGCCAGGAGCCGACGGCGTCGCCGCCGCCGCTCTCGCCACGGGGGGCGACTGCCCCGCCGTGCTCGGCGCAGATCGCGAGGGCCCTGTCCATGGCCGCCTGGACGTCGTGGTCGTGGGACTCGAAGCCGAGCACGAGCAGGGCGTGGCTGCCGTCGCCGGCCATCGTCAATCCCGCCTCACCTGCATCCAGCAGACGACAGTTGGAGGGGTTCAGACCCGACTGGGAGAGAGCCCGAACGCATTCGACGCCGTCGGTGAAGCGGGCGAAGCGGACGCCGGCGGAGGCACGGTGCCCGGGCCTGGGCTGGACCCGCACCCAGGCGCTGGTGATGACGCCGAGGGTGCCCTCGGAGCCGGCCAGCATGCGGTCGGGGCTGGGCCCGGCGCCGGAGCCGGGCAGCCGCCGCGACTCCCACAGCCCTACCGGCGTGACTGCTCGAGCGGACTCCAGGAAGTCCTCGATGTGGGTCCAGACGCTTGCGAAGTGCCCGGCGGCGCGGGTGGCGACCCAGCCGCCGAGGGTCGAGTACTCGAAGGACTGGGGGAAGTGGCGCAGCGTCAGCCCGTGCTCCGCCAGGGCAGCCTCCAGGGCCGGCCCCGTGGCGCCGGCCTGGATGTTGGCGGAGCGGGAGATGGGGTCGACCTCCAGCAGTCCGTCCATGGCGCCGAGGTCCAGCGAGACGACGCCGTTGTGGCCCGAGCCGACGTCGGGCGTGACGCCGCCGACGACGGAGGTGCCGCCACCGAAGGGCACGACGGCGACCCGCGCGGCGGCGCACCACTCCAGGACCCGCTCCACGTCGGCCTCTGAGCGCGGCCGCGCGACGAAGTCGGGAGGATGCTCGAAGCGCCCCCTGAAGCCATGCACGACGTCCACATAGGACTTCCCGAGGGCGTGCGAGCAGCGGGCGTGGGGGTCGGCGTCGGAGATGTCCGCGAGCGCCCCCGGGATCGGCAGCCGCGGCTCGCCGAGCGCGACCTCCGAAAGCGGCACCGGCTCCTCGACGCCGTCCAGCGCCACGCCGACCCGCTCCGCGAGGACGGGGGCGGCCGCCTGCGCCTGCGCAAGCGTGGGCTGCTGGTCCTCGAAGCCCCAGCCCCAGTGCTTTCGCCGCCGCTCGTCCACGGGCGCGAGTCTATGCGGCCGCGGGCGCCCGGCGGATCGAGCGAGGTCCGGTGCGCTCTCCCGGCGGGACCGCCCTTCGCAGGATGCGGGCCGCCGGAAGTAGGCTGTGCCCCAATGAACGGAGATCTGCCGCGCGAGGTCGAGAAGCCCTGGGGGAGCGAGCTCTGGTACGCCCACACCGACCGCTATGCAGGCAAGATCCTGCGGGTCCGGGAGGGACACAGGCTGTCTGTCCAGTACCACGAGCAGAAGGACGAGACGAGCTATCTGCTGTCCGGTCGCCTGCTCGTGGAACAGGGCACGACCGCGGCGACGCTTCGGTGCCGCGAGCTGGCGCCCGGGGAGTCCTGGCGCAACGAGCCGCGTGTCGTCCACACGATGGAGGCGCTGGAGGACTCGGTGATCCTCGAGGTGTCCACACCTGAGCTCCACGACGTCGTGCGCATCGAGGACCGTTACGGACGAGCGGGCGGAGCCGGCTCGGACACGACCGAGCAGTCGAGGTAGACGAGCGTGTCCGAGCCGAGCGCGGACGCGCCCAAACAGGCCCCCACGGAGCCGATCAACCAGGCCCCTGAGATCCTCGCCCGCGGCCCCTGGGAGCTGGAGCGGATCGGCGCCAGCTGGCTGGAACAGACCTACGAGCCGACGCCCGAGCAGACGGCGGCGGCGGACGCGGCGATCCGCGAGCTGAAGGAGCGGGGCTCGCCGAGCCACGACGGCGTGGCGGCCCGGCTGGTCGACTTCACAGAGGACGCTGGGGGCCTGGAGATCGAGCTGCAGCCGCTGCGGTGGGCGCTGCGGCTGGTGCCCGAGGACGCCTCTCAGAGCATGGCGGCCCTGTGCCTGACCCGCTCCGCTGACGGCCGCTGGCTGGCCGGGCGGCGAGCACCCTGGGTCGCCTCCTGGGCGGGCCGCTGGGCGCTGGGGGCGGGAGGCGCCGTCGACCTCGGCGAGAGCCCCGCCGAGACACTGGTGCGGGAGCTGCGCGAGGAGTGGTCGGTAGCACCCGAGCGGGTGCGGGGCGAGGCGCTGCTGCGCCTTCCCCAGCGCCTGATCATGTTCGTCGGGCAGGCGTGGCTGGCGGAGGGAGACGAGCGGGCGGTGGTCCCCGACGACGAGCACGACGCCTACGCCTGGTGGCCCAGCGACATCGACGCGTGGCCGCCGGAGGCGGGGCCGACCCTGTCGCGGATGGCCCGATGGCTGTCGCAGTGAGCGAGCGCCGCAGCGGCGCCGGCCCGCTGACCTTCGACCGCCTGAAGGTCGTCTCCTTCACCCACTCCTGCATATACACGGGACTGCTGGTCTGCGCCTTCGCCCTGGGCGGCCCGCAGCCGTGGACGTTCGTGCTGGGCCTCTCCCACGGGCTGCTGTGGATCGGCATGTCGCTGGCCTGCCTGGCCGCGGCAAGGCTGCGCATCGTGTCCCTGCGGCTGGCCGTGGCGGTCGCCGTGCTGGGCGGCATCGGCCCCTTCTTCGGCAGCTGGGAGTTCGTCAGAGAAGCCCGGCGCGCGGCTCGCTAGAGTGGTAGATCCAATGGCCACGGACACGACGACCCAGCAGACCGTGGACGTCGTGACCCCCGCCGCGGGGGAGTCTGTCACCGAGGGAACGATCCTCGAATGGCATGTCAAGGTAGGTGACGAGATCAAGCTCGACGAGACGATCGTCGAGATCTCCACTGACAAGGTAGACGTGGAGCTGCCCGCTCCGGCCACGGGCGTGGTCAGCGAGATCCTCGTCGCCGAGGGCGACACGGTCACCGTCGGCCAGGTCATCGCCCGCATCGCGGTCGGCGACTCGAACGGCAACGGCAACGGCGCGGCGACCCACGCCCCGGCCGAGCCGGCCGCGGCCGCGGAGCCCCCCGTCGAGCAGCCCGCGGAGCAGGCCGCCGGCAACGGCACGACGGAGGCCCCGCCCGAGCAGTCGAGCGCAGAGGGCATGGTGGACGTCGTCACGCCGGGCGCGGGCGAGTCCGTCACGGAGGGAACGATCCTGGAATGGCACGTCAAGGTCGGCGACGCCATCAAGCTGGACGAGACGATCGTCGAGATCTCCACGGACAAGGTCGACCTGGAGCTGCCGTCCCCCGCCACAGGCACGGTCGCCGAGATCCTGGTGGCCGAGGGAGACACGGTCACCGTCGGCCAGGTCATCGCGCGCATCGCGGCGGGAGCCGGCGCCGTCTCGAGCGCGCCGGCGGCGCAGGGCAACGGCGACGCGACGGCCACGCAAGCGCAGCAGGGCGCGGGCGTGCCGGACGGCGCCAAGGTGTCCCCCGTCGCGGCGCGTGCGGCGGCGGCGGAGGGCGTCGACCTGGCCAAGGTCGAGGGCAGCGGCCCGGCGGGACGGATCGTCAAGTCCGACGTGCTCTCGGCGGCAGCCGGCAACGGCGCAGCGGCCCCAGCGCCAGCCGAGGCGAGCTCGCAGCTGATGAAGGGCGGGGCGGCGGCGCTGGCGCGCTACATGGAGGAGTCCCGCTCGATCCCGACGGCGACGAGCTTCCGGACGCTGACGGTGACGACGCTGGAGGGTCGGCGCAGCCAGCTCAAGGCGGGCCCGCGCAAGGTGTCCTTCACGCACCTGATCGCCTATGCGATCGCGAAGTCGGCGCAGGACATGGAGGTCATGACGAACCACTTCGCGGAGGTCGATGGCAGGCCCCACCGCTTCATCGACGGCCAGGTCAACCTGGGCCTGGCGGTCGACGTGGAGAAGAAGGACGGCAGTCGCACGCTGATGGTGCCGGTCATCCGCGACGCGGGCAGGCTGTCCTTCGCGGCCTTCCTGGACGCCTACGACGCGCTGGTCGAGAAGGCCCGCACGAACACGCTGACGGCGGACGACCTGGTGGGGGCGAACATCACCCTGACCAACCCCGGCGGCATCGGCACGATCGCGTCGGTGCCGCGCCTGATGACGGGCCAGGGCACGATCGTGGCGACGGGCTCGATCGCCTACCCGGTGGGCCTGGGCAGAATCGGCTCGGTGATCGGGGCGGAGAAGGTCATGACGATGACCTCGACCTACGACCACAGGATCATCCAGGGGGCCGAGTCGGGACGCTTCCTGGCACTTGTCGAGGAGCACCTGCAGGGCGAGCACTCCTTCTACGAGGAGGTCTTCTCCTCCCTGGGCGTCGACCTGGCCGCCCTGCCGCCGGCGCCGGCGCCGGCGGCAGCGGCTGCTGCGTCCTCGCCGGTGGCAGCGCCCTCCTCCCAGCCTGTCGGCGACGAACTGCTGGCTGCCGTGCAGGCGGCGACGACCTTCATCGGCCGGGTCCGCTCGCACGGGCACCTGGCGGCTCGCCTGGACCCGCTGGGAACGGAGCCCGAGGGCGACCCGGGCCTGGACCCCGAAGCGCTGGGCCTGACGCCGGAGATCCAGGCTCGCATCCCGGCCAAGCTGTTTCAGATGTTCGTGCCTGGGGCGACGCTGGCGGACGCCCTGCCCCACCTGCGCGAGACCTACTGCGGCACGATCGCCTACGAGATCGAGCACATCGCCTCCCACCGCCAGCGCGTGTGGCTGCGGGAGAAGATCGAGTCGGGTGCCTTCAGGGGCGAGCTGACCAACGACGAGCGCCGCTGGCTGCTGCGCCGCCTGATCAAGGTGGACGCGCTGGAGCGCTTCATGCACAAGGCCTACCTGGGCCAGCACCAGTTCTCGATCGAGGGCCTGGACATGACGGTGCCGATGGTCGACGAACTGATCCGCCTGTCGGCGGCGCACGGCGGCCAGGAGGTCGTGATCGGCATGGCCCACCGCGGGCGCCTGAACGTCCTGGCCCACAACCTGGGCCGCGCCTACGACACGATCTTCGCCGAGTTCGAGGGGGCCTCGACGCTGGAGGTCGTGACGACGATCCCCCAGGGCGGCACGGGCGACGTCAAGTACCACCACGGCACGCAGGGCAACTACTCGCTGCCGGACGGGTCGAGCATCCAGGTCAACCTGGAGTCCAACCCCAGCCACCTGGAGTACGTATCGCCTGTCGTGGAGGGTGCGACGCGTGCTGCCCAGACCTCCCGCCACGGTCCCCACGCCCACCAGGACACGAACGCGGCGGTGCCGATCGTGATCCACGGCGACGCGTCCTTCCCGGGCCAGGGCGTCGTCTCGGAGACCCTGAACCTGCAGGCCCTGGACGGCTACAAGGTCGGCGGCACGGTCCACATCATCATGAACAACCAGATCGGCTTCACGACGGATCCGGACGACGCCCGCTCGACGCGCTGGGCCTCGGACCTGGCCAAGGGCTTCGACGTGCCGATCATCCACGTCAACGCAGACGACGTGCCGGCCTGCATCAGCGCCGTGCGCCTGGCCTTCGCCTTCCGCGAGGAGTTCGGCCACGACGTCCTGATCGACCTGCTGGGCTACAGGCGCTTCGGCCACAACGAGTCCGACGAGCCGGCCTACACGCAGCCGGAGATGTACGCCAAGATCAAGAGCAAGAAGCGGGTCTACGAACTGTGGGCCGACCGCCTGGTGGCGGAGGGCGTCGTCTCGACCGATGAGGTCGAGAAAGAGGGCCAGGAGGTGTGGGACAACATGACCCTCCTGCACCAGCGCCTGAAGGCCAAGATCGCCGAGGTGGCGGAGCAGGGCGGCGAGCAGACGACGGGCGAGTACCAGCTCGACCGCTCGCCCAGCCCTGACGTCGAGACGGCCGTGCCGAGCGCCCGCCTGCGTGAGCTGGGCGAGCAGCTGCTGCGGGTCCCCGACGGCTTCACGGTCCATCCCAAGCTGGTCAAACAGCTGGAGCGCCGCAGGGAGGCGCTGGCGGAGGGGGAGGACCCGGCCATCGACTGGTCCCACGCCGAGGCGCTGGCCTTCTCCAGCCTGCTGACGGAGGGGACGCCGCTGCGCCTGACGGGCCAGGACACCGAGCGAGGCACCTTCAGCCAGCGTCACATGGTCCTGCACGACGCCAAGACGGGCCAGACGATCTGCCCGATCCAGAGCCTGCCCGACGCAAGGGCGCCGCTGGAGCTCCACAACAGCCCCCTGTCGGAGCTGGCCTGCCTGGGCTTCGAGTATGGGTACAGCCAGGAGGCGCCGGAGACACTGGTGCTGTGGGAGGCCCAGTTCGGGGACTTCGTCAACTCGGCCCAGGTGATCGTCGACCAGTTCATCACCTCGGGCCTGGCCAAGTGGGGCCAGACGTCACGCCTGACGCTGCTGCTCCCCCACGGCTACGAGGGCTCGGGCCCCGAGCACTCCTCGGCCCGCCTGGAGCGCTTCCTGGTGGCGGCCGGCGAGGGCAACATCCGCGTGGCCAGCCCGACGACGCCGGCCCAGTACTTCCACCTGCTGCGCCGCCAGGCCCGCATCGCCAAGCAGCGCCCCCTGATCGTGATGACGCCGAAGTCGCTGCTGCGCCTGCCCCAGGCGGCCAGCCGCGTGGAGGACATGGGCGAGGGCACCCGCTTCCAGCCCGTCCTGGCCGAGCCGGGCGTGGCCGAGGAGCAGGTCACGCGCCTGGTGCTGTGCACGGGCAAGATCTACTACGACCTGGTCGGCCACCCCGACCGACCCGCCCACCACGGCCTGGCGGTCGCCCGTGTAGAGCTCCTGTACCCCTTCCCCGAAGGCCAGATCCTGGAGCTGATGGGCCGCTACCCGAACCTCAAAGAGGTGCTGTGGGTGCAGGAGGAGCCGCGCAACATGGGCGCCCGCGCCCACATGTTCCCCCGCCTGATGCAGATCATGCCCCAGGAGATGCACTTCGGCTACATCGGCAGGCCAGAGCGGGCCAGCCCGGGCGAGGGCTACCCGGCCGCCCACGCGGACGAACAGAACCGCATCGTCACGACGGCGATCGACCTGCGCCAGCCGATCTCCCAGTACCCCCGGGCGACACCGGGCGAGCGCTGATGGGCGCGCTCTGGCGACGTCTCATGCAGGTCATGGCCCAGCGCCGGCGCAAGCGCCGGATGCGGGGCTAGGACCCGACCGGCCAGGTCTCCACAGACAGCTCCGGCATCGGGAAGTGCTTCGGGTTGCCGCTGGCCAGACGCGCGCCCAGGCCGACGGCGGCGGCGGCTATCAGGCAGTCGGACTGGCTGAGCGTCAGCCCACGGCGGGCGAAGTCCCTGCGCCAGCGCCCGGCCAGCTCGCCCTCGGCGGCTCCGAGCGGCGCCAGCCGCATGGCCCGCAGAAAGCGCAGTACCTGGGGCTCCTCCTCGGGCGGCGTTCCGCGCATGACCTCCTCGACGTTCACGGCGCAGATCCAGGGTGGCGAGGAGGTGCGGTGCAGCTCACGCAGCCGGTCCGCGGCGGGGCGTCCGCGCAGGGCATCGATCAGGACCGTCGTGTCGAGCAGCAGCGGCGGCAACGCTCAACCGAGCCGGCTCGGATCGGCGGTGCGCTGGGCTCTCACCCACGCCTCGGGATCGGCGTCCCACTCGTGCTCAGTATCGGCGATGGCACCCAGCCCGGCCTCGATGTCCGTCCAGCGGCTCTCGTCATCGAGGGCCCTGCGCACTGTCTGGGAGATGAAGGCGCTGCGCCGGCGCCGTCCGACCTGGCGGTCCAGCCGGTCCACAAGCTCGTCCTCCAGCGTTATGTGCAGACGCATGGCCACAACGTAACACACACTGGGCCCACTCCCCTACCTCCCCTTCCACACCGGCT
Source organism: uncultured Solirubrobacteraceae bacterium (assembly GCA_963697795.1). Lineage (GTDB taxonomy): Bacteria > Actinomycetota > Thermoleophilia > Solirubrobacterales > Solirubrobacteraceae > Palsa-744. The sequence goes on from OY969097.1 coordinate 1,242,858, forward strand.
CGCGCTTCTCCTTGAAGGCGCCGGCTCCCTCCCTGGCGTCCTCGGAGGCCATCACGGGACCGGCGATCTCGCCCTGCCTGGCCCACATCTCCCCGGTGGACCAGTCGAACTGCTCCTGCAGGATGCGCTTGGAGGCGGTCAGGGCCAGCGGCCCGTTCTTGGCAAGCGCTCCGGCCAGCTCCATGGCGGCTTCGACTGCGCCGCCCGCCTCGACCAGCCAGTTGACGAGGCCCAGCTCGTGGAAGCGCTCGGCCGGGAAGGGGTCGCCGGTCAGAGCCAGCTCCATGACGACGTGGTAGGGCATGCGCCTGGGCAGGCGCAGCAGCGCGCCGCCGGCGGCGACGAGCGAGCGCTTGGCCTCGGGGATGCCCATCTTGGCTCCCCTCGCGGCCACGACCAGATCGCAGGACAGGGCTATCTCCAGGCCGCCGGCGACGGCGAAGCCCTCGATGGCGGCGATCAGCGGCTTGGCCGAGGCTCGCTGGGTGATGCCGGCGAAGCCCCTGTCACCGTAGTAGGGGGACTCGCCCTTGACGAAGGCCCCCAGGTCCATGCCGGCGCAGAAGAAGCCCCCGGCTCCCGTCAGCACGCCCACAGACAGCGACCCGTCCTCGTCGAGCCTGTCGAGTGCCTTGGCGATCCCCTCCGCCAAAGCGGCGTTGACCGCGTTGCGCACGGCAGGCCGGTTGAGGGTGACCAGCAGCACGTTGCCGCGCTGCTCGGTGAGCACTGCAGGCTCGGTGGAGGCGTCTTGCTCTGCTGTCATCGAAGGCTCCTTGCTGGTGGACGCGGGGAGCCTACAGACTGCCGGTCAGGCCGCGAACAGCGTCAGGTCCGGCTCGCGTTCGCCCCGCAGGACGGCCAGGTCGACCTCGACGCAGTCGATGCCGCGAGCGGCCGCCAGCACGCTCGCCTGAGGCTTGATCGACTGCGCCGCCAGGACGCCGCGACATGAGCCCATGGCCGGGTCCAGCCTGATCCGCTCCAGGTATCGGGCCAACTGCTCGACGGCGTCGATCGTGCCGATCCGCTTGATCTCCACGGCGATCCAGTCGTCCTGCACGTCGCGGCACATCAGGTCGACAGGGCCGATGTCCGTGGGCCACTCGCGGCGGACCAGCCGCAGCCCCTCCCCGCACCACTGCGGCGAGGCCGCCAGCAGCTCCTGCAGTTCGCGCTCGACGCCCTCCTTCTCCAGGCCCAACTCGGCGTCCAGGTCGTGCTGCACCTCGGAGAGGACCTCGGCGATGGCGATGTCGAGTCTGTCCTCCCCCTTCTGGCGACGGACGACCAGCCGCGTCAGCCGGCCCTGCTCGTCGGCCTGCTCCTCCACGACCGTCGGCGGCGTCATCCAGTTGAGCGGTTTGACGCCACCCCCGTCTGCCCAGACCATCAGCGTCCCGTCCGGCTTGAGCATCAGCAGCCGCACGGCCTCGGGCAGCACCGTGGAGAGACGCCCACTGTATGAAACCTCGCAACGGGCGACGATCAGGCGCACGGCGGGAACCTAGCGAGCAGTGCGGATCGCAAGCTCTGAGGTCGCCGCCGGCACGCCGGCTGCGGTCGAGCTCGATTCCAACGGCCCCACGATCTGGCGAGGCCGCGGCGTCGTCCTCAGGACCGCGCCCGTCGAGCTCAGCCATTCGACCTTCGTCGGCGCCGTCTCGGTGGCGATCGTGACGACCGCCTTCAGGAGCCTGGCGAAGAGCTCCAACGCGCGCTTCTTGTCGAGGTGCTTCGACTTCAGCTGCGGCGCCAGGCGACGTTCGACCTGCTTCTCGAGCTTGTGCTGTTCGGCCTGGACGGCGGCGGGCGTGCTCAGCACGTAGCCGTCTTCGGACACGGACAGGAGCACAGGCGGGACACGCTTGTAGCTGACCCTGACCGACGCGACCCCGTCGGGGACCAGCCCCGCCACAGCCTGTTCGGAGAAGCCGCTCGCGAAGACGTTGGTGGAGTCGCCGACTTCCGAGAACAGGCCGCATTCGCCTTCCGATCCGACTTCGCTGCTGCCGACCTCGACGAGACAGTAGGCGGGCTGGGTGCGACGGGCCTGCTCGCGCTGGACGAGCGTGGATCGCTCCTTGCGAAGGGCCGACGGCAGGCATGCGGCGGGCGGAACTTCGACGACGTGGAGGAATCCGGGGATGAGGAACCAGCGAGCGCCGTCGGGCATGCTCGCGATCTGCCGAATGGAGGCCGGGTAGTAGCTCGCCAGGCGGCCCTGCAGCTGAGACCCCGCGAGGTTGAGCGGCGGCAACGCGTCGCCCGTCGCGGCCTGGCGGCGCAGCAGCGCGTACTGGTCGAGGACAGCTGCTTCCGGGGCGCCGGGCAGCTCCGCCGGAATCGCTTCCGAGCCTGCGCCCAGGATCGTCGTGACCTGCTTGCACTGCTGGGCTTTCGAAGGCACCTTGGCGGCTGCGCCGGCGGGGACCCAGAGAGCGCCGAGGGCCGACAGGACGATCGCGGCGCGGTGCGGGAGCGGCACCCGGCGAACCGTACAGCACGCCGCACTGGGGCCGAGAATCAGCCCGGGGTGGGCCGGCGATCCTCCGAGCTCTGCACGGGACTCTGCTCGGCGGGCGGTGCAGCGGGGGCCGCCTCCGCCTCGGGAGCCACCGGCGTCGCGGGGACCACGGGCGTCGCAGATGCCACGGGCGTCACTGGCTGCTCGGCAGCACCGTGCTGCGACTCGCCGCTCGCATTGACGGCGTCCCGGAACTCGCGGATCCCGTGCCCGAGCGCTTTGGCCAGTTCCGGAAGCCGCTTGGGACCGAGGAAGATCAACGCGATCGCAGCGATGAAGATCAGGTGAACCGGGTTCTCGATGCCCACTTCGATCAGGCTAGCGCCCCGGGGGCCACCACGACGCCCCAGAGCCCTCCGGGCAGGTCCGTAGGCTCTGCCCGTGACCCAGGATCGACAGTCCCAGGCGGTCGGCGCTCCCGCCCGTCGTCCCTACCCGCCGCCGCCCGCAAGCGAGCCCTTCTGGCCCGTGCAGCTGACGATCGTGGCGGCTATCGCGCTGCAGCTGGGCCTGCCCGATCGCGTCACCGCAGGGCCGAGATGGCTGGTCCCAGGCCTCGAGGGAGCCCTGCTGATCGGCATGTTCTTCGCCACGCCGCGCGAGCTCGAGTACGAGCATCCGCGCAGGCGCCGGGTGGCCATAGCCATGACGGCCTTCGTCAGCGCGGCCAACATCTACTCCCTGACGGTGCTGAGCAAACACCTGCTCCACCACACGGTCAGCGACGGGCACTCGCTGCTGATCGCGGGCGTGCTGATCTGGCTGACCAACTTCCTGATCTTCGGGCTGTGGTACTGGGAGATGGACAGGGGCGGACCAGGAAAGCGGGCGGCCGGCCACGACGGCCCTCCCGACTTCCTCTTCCCCCAGATGAGCGACGACGCGATCGAGCCGCGCAACTGGCGCCCGCAGCTCGTCGACTACCTGTACGTCTCCCTGACCAATGCGACGGCCTTCTCGCCGACGGACACGATGCCCCTGAGCCCGCTGGCCAAGGTCGTCATGGGCGTGCAGTCGATCGTCTCACTCGTGACGATCGGCCTGATCGTCTCACGTGCGGTCAACATCCTCTGAGCCGGCTCAGGAGCGCGCCGACAGCGGCTGGGGATCGAGCGCCAGGGCCTGGGCGATCAGGTCCGCGACGTTCCCGCCCGCCCCGAGCCCGCTGGCCCGGCGCAGCGCGTCCAGCGCACCCTCCCTGTCCATCAGTGCCAGACGCAGCTTGCCCAGACGCTCCCACGCGCCGGCGTCGGTGGGGCCGCGCTGAGCAGCCCGCTCGGCGGCCTCCTCGGCAAGGTCGACGGCGCCCATGTCTTCGTAGATGCGGGCAGCGAAGCGATGGGCGGCAGGGCGGGAGCCGTCGACCCGGGCCCAGTCGCGCACTGCCCGGGCGGCCGCATCGAGGTTGCCCGCCTGCCAGAAGGCAAGCGTCATCAGCCTCAGCACGGCGACGTTGCGGGGCTCGGCTTCACGGGCGTAGATGAGCCGCTGGGCGGCGACCTCGTAGTCGCCTTCGGCCATCGCCCGCTGCCCGGCCAACAGGAACCGCTCGACCCTGTCCTCGGCCAGGTCGGGCTTGGAGAAGTCCACGAACTGCATGCTCCCGGCGGGGACGGTGCGGATGCCGTGGGCGAACTTGACGCGGGCCCACTGCTGCACTTCCTCGCCGTCGCCCCGCTCGTTGGTGAAGTAGATGCCCGCCACGGTGCCGACGCCCCACTCCGGATAGGAGACGCAGCGGGCGTAGCGATGAACGACGGAGTGGTCGGGGACGCGAGCGCCGAAGGGGTCGTGTTCGGCTCTCTCCTTGGCCTGGGCGCGGGCACGCTGCTCGGCTTCGTAGGCGCGACGGCCGGCTTCCTCGCGCTCGCGCCGGGCGGCTGCCGCGCTGACTTTGACGGCATTGCGGGAGACCCGTCCACCCCGGGAGCCCTCGGCCAGGCGCTCGAGCTGGTCGGCGGCCTCGTTGATCGCCTTGAGGTGGCGCTCGTGCTCGAACTGGCGCCCGGCCGGCGCGATGTCGGGGTGCCACCGCTTGGCCATGCGCCTGCGTGCCAGCTGCACGTCGCGCTTGTCGAATGGAGCCTCGAGCTCCAGCAGGAGCATGTGCTGCTCGACGTCCAGAACGGTGGTGGGCATGACCCGACAACGTTAGCGAGGGAGGGCCGGATTCCTTCGCGCTCTATCCTGCGCGGGAATGTCCTCCCAGTACGTCTTCACGATGCACCGCCTGTCCAAGGTCCACCCGCCGGACAAGACGGTCCTGGACAACCTCACGCTGGCCTTCTACCCGGGCGCCAAGATCGGCGTCCTGGGCTACAACGGCGCCGGCAAGTCGACGCTGCTGCGGATCATGGCGGGGGTCGACCAGGAGTACAGGGGCGACGCCGCCCTGGCCCCGAACGCAACCGTCGGCATGCTCGAGCAGGAGCCCGTCCTGGACGAGAGCAAGGACGTCAAGGGCAACGTCGAGGACGGCGTGGCCGAGACGAAGGCGCTGCTGGACCGCTTCAACGAGCTGGCCGCCAACTACTCCGAGGAGACGGCTGATGAGTTCGGCCGCCTGCAGGCCAGGATCGAAGCGGCCGACGCCTGGAACCTGGACACGCAGCTGGAGTACGCCATGGACGCCCTGCGCCTGCCCCCGCCGGACGCCGACGTCTCCAAGCTCTCAGGCGGCGAGCGCCGGCGCGTGGCCCTGTGCCGCCTGCTGCTGCGTGCACCGGACCTGCTGCTGCTGGACGAGCCCACCAACCACCTGGACGCCGAGTCGGTGGCATGGCTGGAGCAGCACCTGGCGGAGTACAAGGGCACGATCGTGGCAGTCACCCACGATCGCTACTTCCTGGACAACGTGGCCGGCTGGATCCTGGAGCTGGACCGCGGCAAAGGCATCCCCTACGAAGGCAACTACTCCTCGTGGCTGGAGCAGAAGCAGGCCCGCCTGGCTCAGGAAGAGCGCACCGAAAAGGCCCGCCAGCGGACGATCGCGGCGGAGCTGGAGTGGGTGCGGACGAACCCCAAGGGCCGGCGGACCAAGTCCAAGGCCCGTCTGACCCGCTATGAGGAGCTGGTCGCGGAGGAGCGCAACGTCAAGCTCGACGAGGTCCAGATCCACATCCCGCCGGGCCCGCGCCTGGGCGAGAAGGTCCTGACCGTCTCGGACCTCTCCAAGGGCTACGGCGAGCGCCTGCTGATCGAGTCCCTCTCCTTCGACCTCCCCCGCGCGGGCATCGTCGGCGTGATCGGAGCCAACGGCGCCGGCAAGACGACCCTGTTCCGCATGATCACGGGCCAGGAGACCCCGGACGCGGGCACGATCGAGCTGGGCGAGACGGTCCAGCTGGCCTACGTCGACCAGTCCCGTGATGCCCTGGACGCGAACAAGACGGTCTGGGAGGAGATCTCAGACGGGATGGACCACATCAAGGTCGGCGAGCGGGAGATGAACTCGCGCCAGTACGTGGCCGGCTTCAACTTCAAGGGCTCAGGCCAGCAGGCCAGGATCGGCAAGCTCTCGGGCGGCGAGCGCAACCGGGTGCACCTGGCCAAGCTGCTGCGCACGGGCGGCAACCTGCTGCTGCTGGACGAGCCCACCAACGACCTCGACGTGGACACGCTGCGAGCGCTGGAGAACGCCCTTCTGGAATTCCCGGGCTGCGCCGTGATCATCTCCCACGACCGCTGGTTCCTGGACCGCATCGCCACGCACGTGCTGGCCTTCGAGGGCGACAGCCAGGTCACCTGGTTCGAGGGCAACTTCGAGGCCTACGAGGAGCACCGGCGGGAGGTTCTGGGCGCGGCCGCCGACAGGCCCCACCGCATCACCTACAAGCGCCTCGTCCGTGGCTGAGGCGACGGCGACTCGTCCACGAGCGGGACAGCCGGGCCCCTTCGAGCGGGACACGGCCGTCGCCCTGCGCGAGGAGCGTGGCATCGAGCGCATGTTCGACGCCGCCGTGGCGGACGGCTGGGTGGCTGGACGGGGACCGCACGGCGGCTACATGGCGGCGATGATCCTGCGGGGGCTGCGGGCGTCGGTTCCAGACCCAGCCCGTTCGCCCCGCTCGCTGACGATCCACTACGCCCGGGCGCCCGGGCCGGGACCCGTGACCCTGTTCACGAGACTCGAGCGGGAGGGCCGCTCGCTGAGCACGCTCTCGGCGCGCCTGGAGCAGGACAGCCGCCTGATCGCCCTGGCCACGTCGGCCTTCTCGGCCCCCTGGCCGGGCCCTGAGCTGAGCGACGTGAAGATGCCCGAGGTGGCGCCGCCGCGCCCCGACCTGCAGCCGGGCAGCGCCCGCGCCTTCGGCGCGCCTCCCTTCACCGAGCACCTGCTGATGGACCCGCGCTTGTCCGAGGAGAAGACCGCCGAGGGCAGGCGCCCCATGCAGTTCGCGGCCTGGGTCGGGCTGGCCGAGCAGCGCCCGCTGGACGCGCTGGCCCTGGCCTTCTTCAGCGACGCCCTGATCCCGGCTCCCTTCCCGGCCCTGGAGCAGGTCGCGCCGGCGCCGACGATCGATCTGACGATCCACTTCCGCACGGCGCTCCCGCGCCCTGCGCCGGCCGAGCCCGATACGAGGGAACTGTGCTTCGTGGAGGTCAAGGCGAGCACCATCCACGAAGGCTTCTTCGACGAGGACAGCATGATCTGGGCGCCCGACGGCACGCTGCTGGCCCAGTCGCGCCAGCTGGCCCTGCTGATGCCAGAGACAGGGGCTCCGTAGCTTCACGAAATGGACTATGGTGCGCGCATGGCTGACTACACCGCGAAGCACATCAAGGACATGGAGGCAGCGTTCGGCGGGGGGTTCGTGAAGGTCCGCGCCGAGCTTGGAGTGACGTCGTGCGGCATGCAGATGATCCAGATGCCGCCGGACTATTCGGACTACCCCGACCACGACCATGCAGAGAGCGGCCAGGAGGAGGTCTTCGTGACCCTCGCCGGCGGCGGCTCGATGGAGATCGACGGCGAGCGGGTGGCGATGGATCCCGAGACGATGATCCGCGTCGGGCCGAGCGCCAAACGCAAGGTCTTCGCCGGGCCGGAGGGCATCCGCATGCTGGTCATCGGCGCAACGCCGGGATCGGCATACGAGATCGTCCCGATGACGGAGCTGACGGCGGCCTGAGCCGCAAACGCAGAGCGTCGCGTCCGTCGCCCGAGGGCGCGACGCACTGCTACCGCTGGCTGCCCGGAGCGCTCGCGAGACCCTTCCCGACCAGGTCTCGGACATCGCAGCTCACGAGCATTGCCCCCGTCTGCAAGGCTGCCGCCACGTAGGCTGCGTGATAGACGGAGATCCCGTTCTCGCGCGCGAGCTCGGCCGCACGGGTCAGCAGGGCTGTAGTCGACAGCAGGACTCCGCCGTCGTTCGCGATCCGCTCCACTGCTTCCAGCAGCGGCGTGGTCAGCTGCGGCGCTTGCCATGCCCGCACCGCGACGTTGACGACCTCATAGCGCGCGAGATCGAGCGTGGCCAGCGAGACAGCGCTGTCGCCAAGTAGGGCCCTCGCCGGCTCATGCGAGACGTCGTCACGGTCGAACGCCGCGAGGATCACGCTCGCATCGAGGAGGAGCGTGCTCAAATCGTCGGTCGGCTGTCCTTCACAAGCTGGGCGACCCCGCCCCCGTGATGACCGGGATGTGCCAGGAGGACCCGCATGCCTGCCGCACGGGCGGAGCGACGCTGACGCAGAGCAGAGTCGGCGAACTGTCGGAGCACGGCGCTCCGAGTGATGCCAAGGCGGCTGGCCTCGGCATCCACCTCGTTGAGGAGGTCGTCGGGCATCGACACCATCACCTTCGCCACAGGCATGAGTATACCACGGTATACCGTAGGGGCCTCACCGGCCCGGGCGCTCAGCGCGCGAAGCTCGTCTTCGCGTCCAGCCGCAGCGCGAAGGCGGCCACGAGCTGTGCGCAGGCGGTCACGTCTGAGAGCTGGACGAGCTCGACGGGAGAGTGCATGTAGCGGATGGGGATCGAGACGAGCCCCGTCGGCACGCCGCCGCGGCTGAGGTGGACGGCGTCGGCGTCGGTGCCCGTGTTGCGCCCGGCCGCCTCGATCGTGAAGGGGATCTTCTCGGCCTCGGCTGCCTCGTGGAGCAGCTCGAAGACGCCGGGGTTGAGCGTCGAGCCGCGGGTGATGACGGCGCCTGAGCCGAGCGGATGCTTGCCGGCCTGCTTGACCTCGATGCCGGGAGCATCGGTGGCATGGGTCACGTCGAGGACGATGGCGGCGTCGGGGGCCAGCGAGAAGGCGCTGGTGCGCGAGCCGCCGAAGGTCGTCTCCTCCTGGGCGGCGGCGACGGAGGCGACCTCCCAGCCGGAGCCGCCGGCCTGGGCGATCAGCCGGGCCGCCTCCAGGGCCACGTAGGAGCCGAGGCGGTTGTCCAGGGCCCGCGAGACGAGCCGGCCACCAAGCAGCTGCAGGGGCTCTGCGTCGATCACGCCGACGTCGCCGATGCGCACGGTCGCGCGGGCCTCCTCGCCGTCCTTTGCGCCGATGTCGATGTGCAGGTCCTTGACCTCGGCGACCTTCTTGCGCTCCTCGCCGCCGAGCAGGTGGATCGGCTTCTTGCCGATGACGCCTCGGACGGGTCCGCCCCTGGTGTCCAGCACGACGCGCTGGCCGACCAGGATCTGTGGGTCCCAGCCGCCGACTTCCCCGAACCACAGGTAGCCGTCGTCGTCGATGTGGGTGACGATCAGGCCGATCTCGTCGATGTGACCCATCACGAGCAGCCTGCGCGCGGGCTTGCGGGCGCCTTTGCGGGGGGCCACCAGGGCAAGCGGCGTGCCGACCTGGTCGGTTGAGACCTCGGCGAAGCCGGAGGCGGCGTCCCGCCAGACGGCGGCGGGGGCGGTCTCGTAGCCGGAGGGTCCGCGGGCGGCCAGCAGGTCGGCCAGGACGGCTGGGACCTTCTCGGCCTTCTTGGCCTGGGCTTTGCGTTTTGGCTGAGGGCTCATGCTGCCAGCAGCCCCCTCAAGACGAACTGCAGGATGCCGCCGTGTCGGAAGTAGTCGGCCTCGCGGGGCGTGTCGATGCGCACGCGCGCCGAGAACTCGACGGTCTCCCCGCCGGGGCGGGTGGCCGTGACGGCGACCTCCCGCGGCGGCGGCCCGCCGTCGACCATGGCGTCGGCCAGTCCGGCGATGGAGATCGTCTCCTCGCCGGTCAGGCCCAGCGACTCGGCGCTCTGCCCGTCGCCGAACTGCAGCGGCAGGACGCCCATGCCGACGAGGTTGGAGCGGTGGATGCGCTCGAAGCTCTGGGCGATGACTGCACGAACGCCGAGCAGCCTGGTGCCCTTGGCGGCCCAGTCCCGGGAGGAGCCGGTGCCGTACTCCTCGCCGGCCAGCACGACCAGGTCGCGGCCGTCGGCGATGTAGCGCATGGCGGCGTCGTAGATCGACATCTGCTCCCCTGACGAGTCGCCGTCCAGGTAGCGGGTGAAGCCCCCTTCGGGCAGTCGCTCGCCGCCGCCGATCAGGTTGCGCAGGCGGATGTTGGCGAAGGTGCCGCGCATCATGACCTCGTGGTTGCCGCGGCGGGAGCCGTAGGAGTTGAAGTCGCGGGGCTCGACGCCCTGCTCCTGAAGGTAGAGCCCGGCGGGACCGTCGCGCTTGATCGACCCGGCCGGGGAGATGTGGTCTGTCGTGACGGAGTCCCCGAGCAGGGCGAGCACACGAGCGTCAGCGACGTCCTCGACGGCATCGGGCTGGGCCGGCATGCCCTGGAAGTAGGGGGGCAGGCGCACGTAGGTCGAGTCCTGCTGCCAGGCGAAGCGCTCGCCGGCGGGGACCTCCAGGCCGTTCCAGCGCTCGTCGCCGGCGAAGACCTCGCCGTAGCTGTCGCGGAACATGTCGGCCCGCACGGCGCCGCCGACGGTCTCCGCCACCTCGCGGCTGTCAGGCCAGATGTCGCGCAGGTAGACGTCCTGACCGTCTGCGTCCTGGCCCAGGGGGTCGTGCAGCAGGTCGACGTCCATCGTCCCGGCCAGGGCGTAGGCGACGCACAGCGGCGGCGAGGCCAGGTAGTTCATCTTCACGTCGGGGTTGATGCGACCCTCGAAGTTGCGGTTTCCGGACAGCACGGAGACGACGGCCAGGTCGCCCTCGGAGACGGCGTCTGAGATCTCCTGAGGCAGGGGACCGGAATTGCCGATGCAGGTCGTGCAGCCATAGCCGACGAGGTTGAAGCCGAGAGCTTCCAGGGGCTCGGTCAGGCCGGCGCTGTCCAGGTACTCCGTGACGACCTTCGAGCCGGGCGCCAGCGAGGTCTTGACCCAGGGCTTGCGCTGCAGCCCCCGGGCGACGGCGTTGCGGGCGAGGATGCCGGCGCCGATCATCACCGAGGGGTTGGAGGTGTTGGTGCAGCTGGTGATGGCGGCGATGACGACGTCGCCGTGGTCGAGCTGGAAGGTCTCGCCGTCGAGGGTGACGGTGCGGGCGGTGCCGTTGCGGGGCAGGCTGGCAGTCGCCGTCGCGCCCTCCGGCAGCTGGGGCTGGGAGAGGGTGTTGAGCGGCTCGTGGCCGGGGACGGCGTCGGCGGGCGGGTCGGAGGCGGGATAGGACTCTGCCAGCCCCTCGTCCTGGGCGTCGGCCTGCGGGCCGAGGTCGGGGACGTAGTCGGCCAGGGCTTTCTGGAAGACCTGCTGGGACTCGCTGAGGGCGACGCGGTCCTGGGGGCGCTTTGGGCCGGCCAGGCTGGGCTCGACGGTGGCCAGGTCGAGCTCCGCGGTGTCGGTGAAGGTCGGCTCCTCGGAGTTCTCGTCGTGCCAGAGGCCCTGGGCCTTGGCGTATGTCTCGACCAGCTGGATCTGCTCGGCGGAGCGGCCTGAGAGCTCCAGGTAGCGAAGCGTCTCCGCGTCGATCGGGAAGATCGCGCATGTCGAGCCGAACTCGGGGGACATGTTGCCGATCGTGGCGCGGTCGGCGATCGGCAGCCCGGCCAGGCCGGAGCCGAAGAACTCGACGAACATGCCGACGACGCCGCGCTTGCGGAGCATCTCGGTGACGGTCAGGACGAGGTCGGTGGCGGTGGCTCCCTCGGGCAGCTGCCCGTGCAGCTGGACGCCCAGGACCTGGGGGATGAGCATCGACATGGGCTGCCCGAGCATGGCCGCCTCGGCCTCGATGCCGCCGACCCCCCACCCGAGCACGCCCAGCCCGTTGACCATGGTCGTGTGCGAGTCGGTCCCGACGAGCGTGTCGGGGTAGGCCTGGGGCAGGCCGGACCCTGTGTCGCGGGGGAAGACGACGCGGGCCAGGTACTCCAGGTTGACCTGGTGGACGATGCCCGTGTCGGGGGGAACGACGGAGAAGTCGTGGAAGGCGTCCTGCCCCCAACGCAGGAACGCGTAGCGCTCCTGGTTTCGCTCGAACTCGCGCTCGGCGTTGAAGCGGAAGGCGTCGCGGGTGCCGAAGGCGTCGACCTGGACGGAGTGGTCGATGACCAGCTCGGCAGGCGCCAGCGGGTTGATCCTGGCAGGGTCGCCGCCCATGTCGGCCATGGCGTCGCGCATGGCGGCCAGGTCGACGACGGCGGGCACGCCGGTGAAGTCCTGCATCAGCACGCGGGCCGGCGTGAAGGCGATCTCCTTGGACGGCTGGGCCTTTGCGTCCCAGGAAGCCAGGGCTTCCACGTCCTGCTTGTTCACGGAGCCGTTGCCCTCCGTCCTCAGCAGGTTCTCGAGCAGGACCTTCAGGGAGAAGGGAAGGCGGGCGACGTCGAAGCGCTGCTGCAGGGAGTCGAGGCGGAAGATCTCATAGCGGCGGTCGCCCACGTCGAGCGTGTCCCTTGCGTCAAAGCTGTTCTCGGACATGTCCGTCTCCCTGCGGTCGCGTCTCTACATAGACGGTCCGCAGTCTCGCAGAGTCGGCCCGGCGATCCGGGTCAGGACGCAGGCACGAGGAGCTCCCGGCCGTCGCGATCCTGCGCCCCTGCTGCCGGCTCAGCGCGAAGAATCGCCGGAGCGGGTCACGCGCCCCTTGCCCTGACGCTTGGCGCGCAGGAGGGCCGCGTCGCAGGCCGCGAGCAGGTCGTCTGTGCTCATGGGAGCCTGCCACTGGGCGGCGCCGATCGAGGCCGAGACACCGTCGGACCCGAAGTCTCCGGTCAGCCCGCGCAGGCGCTCCAGGGCTCGCGACCCGGCAGCGGCGGCAGCGTCGAGGGCCGCGTTGGGAAGGATCACGACGAACTCGTCGCCGCCGTAGCGGGCCACCCGGTCGAAGGCGCGGAACTCGCCGACGAGGGCGCTGACGACGTCGCGCAGCAGAGCGTCGCCGGCGGGGTGACCGTGGCGGTCGTTGACCTCCTTGAAGTCGTCGAGGTCGATGAGCAGGCAGGACAGCTGGCCGCCGGTGCGCATGGCCCGGCCGATCTCCTCGTCCAGGCGCCTGCGCATGGCCCTGTGGTTCATGGCGCCCGTGACGGAGTCGGTGCCGGCCTCCGTGCGAGCCCTGACGAGTGCCAGGGCGGTCGCTCCCTGCTCCACCAGCGTGCGGGCCAGGTCGATCGAGGAAGACTCGTAGACGTCGGCGGCACGACGGACGAGCATCACGACGGCGCTCACCTCCGAGCGCTCGACGATCGGCAGCAGCAGCACGCAGCTCATCGCGCCCGTGACCGTCAGGCGGGGCACGCTGGCCGCGAATTCCTCGGCGTCGGCGGCCAGGAAGCTGCGATGGGTGCGGGCCACCCAGTTGACGCCGGGAGGCCGCTCGGGGCGGGGCGAGAGGTAGCTGAGGCGGCCCTCGCCGCCGTAGAGGTAGACGTCGACCAGGTCATCGCCGCCGGCGGCCGCGGCGAGGTGGTGGATGTGGACCTCTTCGGCCCCCGGCACCTCGAGCAGCTCGCGGGCGAGGGCGCGGAAGACGTCATCCCCGTCGGTGGCCCCGTCGGCCAGCGCGGTCAGCCTGCGGATGCCGGTGAGCAGCCGCTGCATTCCCCCTGACGACATCGAGGCATCCATACCCGATACGACATCCATGTCCGTGAATTTAGGGCATCGGCCGGCCGCCGTGTGAACAGACCGGAAATTCTTACGGCGCGCAGAGGAGCGTGCGGGCGGGAGGGGCGACTCGAGCCGCCCCTCCGGCGCCGCTCAGTTCCTACCGGTAGGTCACCGTCACGTAGGTGATCGAGTGGGCGCCCTTCCTGGGTACGAAGCCCACGCGGATCTTGACCTTCAGCGGTTTGCGCCGAGCCCTCCCGCCGGAGGACAGCGGCACCTTCAGCGTCGCTGAGTTCTGAGCCCCGGAGAAGCTGCGGCTGACGTTCGAGACGCCGCTGCCGCTGCCGCTGACGCGCCCGGCGGCGAACGTCTTGACGGTCAGGTAGGCGGTGCTGCCGATGACCTTGTGGCCGATGACTTTGACCCCGCAGCCGCTGACGGCGATCTTCGTCGTCGACTTGACTTCCTTGCCGTTCTGGCCCGTGATGGTCGTGGGCATCGTCAGCGGGTAGCGGCAGATGTCGCCGTAGGCCGCCAGCGCCGAGTTGGATTTGGCCGGCAGGCTGACCGTCACGCTCGTCACGGGAACGTCGGGCGTCGAGGCGAAGGTCGTCGTAGTGATGTTGTTTTTGATGTTGGTGTTGCCGACCAGGATGACCCGCACGCCTTCGCCTTCGACGACCAGATCGAGGTCCGGGAAGGCCTCTCCGCCATGGGAGACGAAGATGGCGGGCCCTGTCATCGGCTTGCCCAGCGTCGGCGTCAGGACCGTGGCCGTACCCACCTTGGAGGCCGCGGGGCAGCCAAGCGGGTTGGCGTTGAACTGGGCTTCCGTGCAGGCTTTGTTGAGCGTCGACAGTCGCGAGGGGAGTTGCCTGGGCAACTGCACCTTGACGGACTTGATGTTGGCCTGGCCCGCAGTCGCCGTCAACGTCGTCGTCAGGCTCGCGCCGTTGGCCCGCGAGGTCTTCGCGGACGTGGCGGCCGAGAACTTCGGCGAGAACGCCAGGTTGCCGCAGTTGGCCACCTGGAAGGGCGTGTTCGCGCTGTCCTTGGCGCCTTCGGTGGAGGTCAGTTCAGATTCGACGTTCCACTGCGAGCAGTTGGTCGGGTTGTCCAGGAAGCCCTGCTTGTTGACGTTGACAGTCAGCGAGCGGAGCCGCACCGGGATGCCCTTGACGATCGTCGGCAGCGTCGCGACCGAGGTCACCTGGGCCGTCGACGGGTTGACGCTGATCGTCGCCCGCGAGACGACGTTGCCGAGGTTGAACGGCCCCGCCACCGCCGGCACCACGATCGACAGGCCGAACGGCGCGCCGTTGTAGGGGCCAGTCATGTAGACGGTGCCGTTGAACACGTAGGGCGAGGAGCCCGAGCCAGCGGCCACTGACACCGTGCCGATCTTGCTGGCGTTGGTGCAGGTGCCCTGCGCTGCCTGCGGTTCGCCGCAGAGCGTCACGGCCGGGATGTTGCCGACCAGGCCCGGAGGCAGGATCGTCTTGACCGTCTGCAGGTACTGGTTGCCTTCGGGCCGCGTCAGGCCGTAGGTCCAGGACGTGTGGCCACCGCCGTTGCCCGTTTCGTTTTCGGAGCTCTGGCTGAGGGAGAACGGGAGCGAGGCGGCGCAGCCGGTGATGGACACGGGAAACGGGTCTGTCGTGGCCCCGATGTACGGAGCGGCAGTCGGATTGAACGTAGCCGAACCGCTCGGGGTCCCGCAGATCAGCGGGTTGGCGACGGTCGCAAGAACGCCGCGATCGAATTGCATCGTGATTTTGGTGAACGGCTGTTCGGGCGGGTTGTTGAAGTAAGCGGTCACCTGCCCGGTCGTAGCGTTGGCGACCACAGTCGCTTCGAGCCGGACCGAGAGACCGTACTGTTCCGAGTTGGCGACCACGTACATCTTGTACACGTACGAGTTGGGATAGGCAGGAAGCTGTTCACCCGTAATCACACCCGTGTTGGGAGCGCCGAGATATACGTCACCTGTGAGGGTGCCATCGGGGAGCGTCGGCACGTCCAAGCTGACCGTGCCCAGTTTCGAGCCTTCCGAACAGGACACACCGAATTCTTCGCTGTGAATATGCGCCTGGGCTTCGGTACAAGCCTGCAGACCATACGCCGCGGAGGGGTTCAAAGTCATGCCTTCCGGCAGCACGAAAGCGGCCGAGGCCACCTGCGACTGGGCTCGTTCTTCAGGGTCGTTGGGCAGCGACGCTTCGGCCGTGAAGGCGTCCGGCTGATCGCTGAGCGTGTTGGACTGGTGCAGCGCGAAGCTGGGTTCGAACTTCAGGCTTTCGCATCCGCTGAGCCCGATAGGCGGCGTGAACGGCTTGGCCGGCCCGACCTTCCCTTCGTCGTCGGTGATCGTGACCGATGTCGTGAGGTTGCCCGGACACCGTGTGGCATTGGTTATGAAGTCGCCTTCTTCTTCAGGTTCGGTGCCAAAGAAGACGAGGCGCGAGCGAACCAGCGGGAGTTCCGGATTGACTTCGATTTCGAAGTAGTCGTGGTAGTCGCCTTGGTCGGTGCCGCGCGCTTCATCGGCCCATTCGACATTGCCTTTGATGAAGGATGGGACGTAGTACTGCGCTTTTTCTTTGGCCGGCTGGGTACCTTTGTACACGTTGCCGATCACAGCTTCGGTGAATTCTTTGGGCAACGCGAAGGCCACCGCGTACAGCGACACGGGTTTTGACCCATTGGCCATTTTTTCGGATTCCAGCGGGAACAGGTCGTACGCTTTCCCTGTCAGCGGAAGATCCCCGGCACCGCCTTCTGTTTTGAGGCCGGCGAAGACAGTCGACTGAGCTTCGCCGATGACGCTGTTCGCGCAGCCAGCTTCAGGCCCTTCAAAGAAGTGGAAGCCTGCGAGTTCTTTTCCGAGGAACTCCGGAACGCTGCATCGTTCGACTGCGAAGGGGTTGGTCGCGAGGCCCGGGGCAACGTCGGTACGAATGTGCGTAACCTTCGCGGTTGGAATTACCGTGCCCGTTTTGTATTCGGCCGGCTGCCCCCCTACTTCAGGAAGCGTCAGAACCTTGAAGTCGGTGACGCCGTAAGGCACGCGCCCACCGGCTTCGGTGAAGCCTTCGGATTCGGCTTCGCTCTTTTTGATTTCGGCCTTCGGCTCAAAGAAGACGCCGGCGTACTTGTTTTCCTCGCCGCATGTCTTGACCTTGCAGTTGGTCGCCACGAGCTTTTCGATCACAGGCACTTCTTCGGCCGCCTGCGCCGCGCCCGCGAAGATGCCCACCAGCATCAGGCCGCAGACCACCATCAAGAACCAAACCCGTACCTGCGACCTCATCCGAACCTCCCCGTTTGAACCGAGCATCAAGTCTCTACCCCTCTGGGACTCCGTTGAACCCGCAAAGTTGCGGCTTCCTACGGGCCTATTAGACGCGCTCCAGGGATGTCCTTCCGTGACCGAGAGCGTTTCCTCGACTTCCGAACATTTCAAACTCTAGAGTATTTCGGGGATTCGACAACAGCGCCGAAGCCCACGCGCAGCAGGGCGCCGCCGCCGGGCGCGTTGGCAGCCTCGACGAATCCGCCGCAGGACTCGGCCGCCTGACGCACTATTGCCAACCCCAGGCCTGAGCCGGGAAGGCTTCTCGTGCTGTCGGCCCTGTAGAAGCGGTCGAACACGAAGGGGAGGTCGGCCTCCGCGAAGCCCGGGCCGTGGTCCCGAACGCTCAGCACCCCCTCGTGCAGCGAGATCTCGACCTCCTCCCCCTCCGGACTCCACTTGCGGGCGTTGTCGACCAGGTTCGAAACCGCTCTGGCGATCCTGTCGGCCGGGCCGTTCACGACCGTCTCGTCCAGGTCCAGTCGAAAATCGACGCCGCCGCGTCGACGGGCGCTGACGACCGCCTCCGCCACGACTTCGTCCAGGCGCACATCGTCCATGACAGCCGGCTGCTCCGCGCCGCGGGCCAGCTCCACGACGTCGCCGACGAGGGCTGTCAGCGCGTCGAGCTCCGCCACGATGTCCTCTCGCAGGCTGGCCTGCTCCTCTGGCGGCAGCCGCTCGGCTTCCCCCAGGACCTGGATGTTGGCCCGCAGCGACGCTATCGGCGTTCGCAGCTCGTGGCTTGCGTCGGCGATCAGGTGCCGCTGCGCCACGACCGAGCCCTCCAGGGCGTCCAGGGTCGCATTGAAGCTCTCCGCCAGACGGCCCAGCTCGTCGCTGCCGCTGACCTCCAGGCGGCGGGACAGGTCGAGGTTGCCCGTCAGCGTCTCCGTGTTCGCCGTGAACCGTCCTATCGGCGCCAGCGCCGTCCGGGCCACCAGGGCTCCCAGCAGTGCCGCCAGGACGATGCCCAGGCCCCCGATCAGGCCCAGGATCACCAGCAGCCTCTGCAGCTCGTGTTTGACGTCGCTCAGCGACCGGGCCACCATCACCGCGCTGTCGTGGCCCAGCCCGACCGTCAGCACCCGCAGCGGCGTCGAGCCGACCCTGCGGTTGCTCAGCCCGCTGCCCCCGTGACGCGCGATCGACCAGTCCGCTGCCGTCACCGCTATGCGCGAAGGCGAGCGGCCCTGACCCCCCGGCACATAGACGTGGCCCGAGGAGATCAGCTGGATGTAGCCCGAGGCTGCACCGAAGGGCGCCGGCTGCACGCTGCCCGGGAAGCCTTTGCCCGGGCGTTTGAAGCGGCGGTCGCGCGGCGGACGTCCGAAGCCGCCGGGCGGGAGCCGGTTGGAGGTGAAGATCCGGGCCCTGTCGCGCAGCTGGCTGTCGACTTCCCCGCGCAGGTCCGAGCGGACCGCCAGGTACAGGCCGATGGCGGCAGCCAGGACGGCCAGGGCAACCGACAGGCTCGCCACCGCCGCGATCCGGGCACGCAGCGACATCTCAGGCCTCAGGGCTCCCGCAGCGCATAGCCCACGCCCCGCACCGTGTGGATCAGGTTGCGGGCGCCCGCCTCCTCCAGCTTGCGGCGCAGGTAGCCCACGTAGACCCGCAGGGCGTTGGAGGACGGGCCGAAGTCATAGCCCCACACCCTGTCGTAGATCAGGCTGTGCGGCAAGACCCTGCGCGGGTTCAGCAGCAGCAGCTCCAGCAGCTGGTACTCCGTCCTCGTCAGCTCCACGAAGTTCTCCCCCACCTCGGCGCCGTGGCGCTCGGGATCCAGCTTCACCTCCGCGAAGGACAGCTCCTCGCCCCCGCTGTTGGGGTTGGCCCTGCGCAGCAGCGCTCGCAGCCGTGCCTTCAGCTCCTCCACGTCGAAGGGCTTGACCATGTAGTCGTCCGCGCCCGCGTCCAGGCCGTCGATCCTGTCCGCCACCGCGTCGCGGGCCGTCAGCATCAGGATCGGCACCCTGTTGCCCAGCTTGCGGACCCTGCCGCACACCTCCAGTCCGTCAAGGCCCGGCAGGCCTATGTCCAGGACGACAGCGTCGGGAACGGACTGGGCGATCTGCTCCAGCGCCCGCTCGCCGTCCTCGGCCAGCTGCACGTCATACCCCGCCAGCGTCAGGGCTCTGCGCAGAGCGTCCCGAACAGCACGATCGTCGTCGACGACGAGGATCCTCACGTCTGTGATTCTTGCGCGCCCAGCCGCGCCATCGCGGCCGCCCTGCCGCTGCAGTCGTACAGCGTCGCCGAGCCGCCGCCGAAGCCGCCTGACGTGGAGGCCGATTCGCCTTCGCCCAGCGTCACCCGCCTGCAGACCTGCACCGCTGCCGCCATCGCCGCTTTGGAGCCCTTGCGCCCGTCCGCCGGCACGCCGCCCCCGCCCGATTCGTCGAGCACCCAGCGGATCTTGCCTTTCGCCACCTCCTGCGCCAGCCACGACACGCTGACGTCGCTCTCCCTGCCCGAGAAGCCGCCGATGCCTGCCACTTCGGCGTCCTGCCCGATGATCGAGCCCGCCGCGCTGGACTGGCTCGACACCGCGATCGTGCCGCCGCCGTGGGCCTTCACGTAGGACAGGACAGCCGAGCCGATCTGCGACCCGAACATGCCCGCGCCGCCTCGCCCCGCACCGGGCGCACCAGGTGCGCCACCGAAGCCGCCGCCCGGCCCCGCGAAGCCGCCTTGGCCTCCGGGGCCTGGCGCGCCGCCACCCGCACCTGGCGCTTCACCGCCGGGCAGGGCTCCGCCACCGAAGTGCGCGACGCCTTCGGAGGCTTCCGCAGCCTTCGAGCCGCCCGTGCCGAACAGCTGCTGCCCGCTGCCGCGACCGAAGCCGCTCCCGCCGAAGGCACCTCCAGGTCCGCTCCCGCCGAAGGCGCTCCGCACGTCCGCCGGGCCGCCTTCGGGGAAGGTCCCGTTGGTGGCGTGGCCGAGCGTGTCGAAGGCCCACGTCGCAGGCGCCAGGAGCAGCACCGCCAGGGCGCCCAGCAACGCTACCGTCCGCGTCGGGCCGGAAGAGGACAGGGCCAGGGCGACGACCGCCAGGACGCCAGTCACGATCAGGACCGGGACCAGCCAGGTCAGCTGCTGGCGGTAGTCGCCCAGCACGATCAGCTCGCTCGCGACCCCGCCCGCCACGGCCAGGGGCCCGAAGATCCTGACCTCGACACGGCCCGCCACGAGCTCCGCCACGCCCGCGCCGACCAGGGCTGCAGCGAAGGGGGCCAGCAGCGATACGTAGTAGGGGTGGAAGATCCCGCTCGCGAAGGAGAACAGGACGGCCGCCGTCAGGAAGGCGCCGCCGACCAGCAGCAGCCAGCCGCTGCGGCGATCGTCCCGGCGCAGGCGTGAGGAGACCAGGATCGCCAGGCCTGCCGCGAGCGCGAAGCCCAGCAGCCAGCCCGCCTGGCCGCCGAGGGCGGCGTTCAGCAGCCGCAGCGGGCCCGTCGAGCCGCCGAACTGGTTGCCTCCGACGCCCCCCGGGCCTCCAGCCTGGCCGTCGACCCTGCCCACGCCGTTGTATTCGAAGATCAGCGACAGGACCGTGTTGTCGCTCGTGCCCGAGATCCACGGTCGCTGGGAGGCCGGAGTCAGTTCCACCAGCGCCGGCCAGGCGCCGCCCACGAGCACCATCGCCAGCCCTCCGATCAGGAGCTGGCGCAGCGCCCGCAGACGGCCTCCCATCCTGGCCAAGGGCGAGGCGCCGGGGGCGCTCCACAGCCAGGCAGCGGCGATGCCCGGCACGACCACCATCGCCACCAGCATCTTCGTCTCGAAGGCCAGCCCCGCGCAGACGCCCGCCCCCACCAGCCAGCGCAGTCGTCCGTCCTCCAGCCCCCTCGCCGCGAACCACAGCGCAGCCACGCAGCACAGGACCAGCAGGGCGTCCGGGTTGTTGTGCCTGGAGATCGCGACCGTGATCGGCGTCAGCGCCAGGACGAGGCCCGCCACGAAGCCGCCCAGCCTGCCGAAGCGGCGCCGCACCAGGTCGTAGACGAGCGCCACCGTCGCCATGCCCATCAGCGCCTGCGGCACCAGCACGCTCAGCGGGTGGTAGCCGAACACCCGCACCGACAGGGCCTGCACCCACAGCGCCAGCGGCGGCTTGTCGATCGTCATCACGCCCGCCCTGTCCAGCGACGCGAACAGGAAGTCGTGCCAGCTCGTGCTCATCGAGCGCACAGCGGCGCTGTAGTAGTCGTTGGCCCAGCCGTTGCGGCTCAGCGCCCACAGGTTCAACAGCCCCGTCAGAGCCATCAACCCGACCAGGTCGAGGCGGCCGCGCCTGACGACCGTCGCGGCCTCGCCCGCGCGTCTGCGCCAGGCCTCCGCGTCGATCGTCCCGGTCGCGGCCGAGTCGCTGGGCAGGGAGTAGCTCACCCGGCCAGGATCGCCGGCGGCGCTTGGCCGAGCATGTGAGCAGCGTGAGAGTTTCGTAAGTGGGCGGGCCTAGATGGTTGATTCCATGACGGTGTGCCGCTGTTCGGGGGTGCGGATGGTCGAGCAGGCCGCGGACGCAGGGCGAAGCCCTTGCTGGCGGCAAGGGCGAGTCCGAGGACAAAGGCCTGCGAAGGCCAGACATGCGATCCGACGGTGCAGCGTCGTGGAATCAACCATCTAGTCGATCAGGCGCCGCCCCAGCTGGGAGATCGCAAGTCGCCACATCAGCACAGCGAAGACGATCAGCACTCCAGCGTGCCCGAGGTCGCCCGCGTGCAGGTTGCCCAGAGACGCGTCGCGGACCAGCTGCACGCAGTGATAGAGCGGGTTGACGTAGGCAATCGCACGGACGCCGGCCGGCAGGTTCGAGAGCGGGAAGAAGGTCCCCGCCACAAGGAACATCGGCGTCAGCACTGCGCTCGTTATGTAGTTGAAGTTGTCGATCGTCTTGGCGATCGCCGCCACCGTCACGCCGAAGCCGACGAAGCCGAAGCCCGTCACGAAGCCGATCAGCGGCACCAGCAGCATCCCCGCTTCCGGTTCCAGTCCGAAGAAGAAGCCCACCAGCAACGGCGCCAGGCCGTACACGCCCGCTCGCAGCGAGACCCACAGCATCTCCGCCGTGATCAGCTCTTCCGTGTCCACCGGCGCCGCCAGCATCGCGTCGTAGGTGCGCTGGAACTGCCAGCGGATGAACGTGTTGAACATGCCCGGGAAGGCAGATGAGAAGAGGACCGCCGTCGCGACCACGCCCGTCGCCACATACGCCTCGTATTTGACGTGCAGGATGTGCGGGATGAACTTGCCAAGGCCCAGGCCGAAGGCCAGCAGGTAGATCGTCGGCTGCACGACCGAGGAGAACGTCGTCGCCTTCCAGTAGCGACCGAAGATCGCCACGTCCCGGCTCATCACGCCCGCCAGCGCCGCCGGTTCCAGACGACCCACGCGCCTGCTCGAGGCGCCGCCGGCGGCAGACTCGCTCACAGCGCTCATGCGAGACCCTCCCGTACCCGCTCCAGCACGCGCCGCATCCACGCCTCGCAACCCCTCATCGTCATTCGATCTCCTCTCCCGTCAAGGCCACGAAGGCGTCCTCCAGGTTGGACGGGCGACGGACGCCCTCCGGTGCCGCCCCGTCCAGGTCCTCCGCCCGCATGATCGCCACGGCCGGGCCGCTGCGGCGACTCGACCAGCCGTTGCCCGCCGCCAGGGCGCTGACCTCCGCCAGACGCTCGGGCGGGCCGTAGACCTCCAGGACCTGCTCGCCCGCATGGGCCGCCACCAGCTCCGCCGGCGTGCCCTGCGCGATGATCCGCCCCGCCGACATGACCGCCACCGTGTCGGCCAGGCGCTCTGCCTCCTCGATGTAGTGGGTGCTCATCAGGACAGTCACGCCCTCCGCCCGCAGGTTGTCGATCAGCGACCACAGCTCCTGGCGGACCTGCGGATCGAGGCCGACCGTCGGCTCGTCCAGCAGCACCAGGCGGGGGCGGTGGATCAGGCCACGGGCCACCAGCAGGCGCCTGCGCATCCCGCCCGAGAGCTCTCGAACGATCGTGTCGGCCCGGCCCGTCAGGTTGGCTATCTCCAGCGCCCGCTGCACAGCCGCCGCCCGCTCGGCCCTGGGGACCCGGTACAGGCGCGAGAAGACCGTCAGGATCTGCCTGCAGGTCAGCTCCACGTCGAGGTTGTCCAGCTGCGGCACCACCCCCATCTCCAGGCGCGACTGCTTGGATTCGCGCGGCAGCTGGAAGCCAAGCACCGAGATCGAGCCCTCGTCGGCCAGCGCCTGCGCCGTCAGCATCCGCATCGTCGTGGACTTGCCCGCCCCATTGGGACCCAGCAGGCCGAAGCAGACCCCGCTCGGCACCTCCAGGTCCAGGCCGTTGACCGCCACTATCTCGCCGAAGCGCTTGACGACGCCACGCAGCGAGATCGCGGGGACGGCTCCGCCCGCTGCTCTGTCGCCTTCCCCCGGCACGACAGGACACTCTAGATGGGCCGGCCCGATGGGCCTGCTGTCCACCGGCCGGACCCGCACTTCCTACTCAGGTCCATATGCCCTGCAGGCCCTTGCGGGCACCATTTCCATAGGCAAAAGGCGAGGAGAGAGCCATGGCAACGCGACCACCGCAGATCGTCGCCCTGGGAGGCGGCGGCTTCTCGATGGAGAAAGAAGGCTCCCTGCTGGACGACTACATCCTCTCCCTGCTGGACACGGACCGTCCACGGGTCTGCTTCCTGCCGACTGCCTCCGGCGACGCCGACCACTACGTCGTGCGCTTCTACCGGCGCTTCTCGCCCGGCTGCGACGCCAGCCACCTGTCCCTGTTCAGGCGCGACCAGGGCACGGGCGGGGTCGAGGACGACCTGGCAGCCCACCTGCTCTCCCAGGACCTCATCTACGTCGGTGGCGGCAACATGCTCAGCATGATCGGAGCTTGGCGCGCCCACGGCCTGGACTCGATCCTGCGCAGGGCCTGGCGGCGCGGCATCGTCGTCTGCGGGCCCTCCGCCGGTTCCCTGTGCTGGTTCGAGCAGGCCCTCTCGGCCTTCCACGGCGCTCCCCGCCCCGTCCGCGGGCTGGGCCTGTTGCCGTACTCCAACTGCGTCCACTACGACGCGGAGCCGGCCCGTCGCGAGGAGTACCACCGGGCTGTCGCCGACGGCATGACCGGCGGCTACGCCGTCGAGGACGGCGTCGGGCTGCACTTCGTCGGGACCCGCCTGCAGCGGGTCGTCAGCTCCAGGCCCGACGGGCGCGCCTTCCTGGTCGAGCGCCACCGCGGCAGGATCCGCGAGGCGGGGCTGCAGGCCGAGTACCTGGGCGACCCCGCCTTCGCCCCCCTCGCCCGCCGGCCCGAACTGGCGGAGGTAGCAGCTTGAGCCCAGCAGCCGCCGCCGAGCGTCCCATCGTCGCCCCCGAGGACCGCACCATCTTCGCCATGGGCGGGGGCGGCTTCACGATGGAGCCCGCCAACCCGCTGCTGGACGACTACGTCCTGTCCCTGCCCGCCTCCCGCGAACCCCGCATCCTGTTCCTGCCGACCGCCTCGGGTGACACGACCCCCCACATCAACGCCTTCAAGGAGCGCTTCGGGGGGCGCACCTGCGTGCCCGAGCACCTGTCCCTCTTCCGCCTGCGCGAGACGCCCCGGCCGCTGCGGGAGATCGTCATGGAGCAGGACGTCGTCTACGTCGGCGGCGGCTCCATGCGCAACCTCCTGGCCATCTGGACCGCCCACGGCCTCGACGGCATCCTGCTCGAAGCCTGGGAGCGGGGGATCGTCCTGGCCGGCCTCTCCGCCGGTGCCATGTGCTGGTTCCAGGCCGGCGTCACCCGCTCCTCCGGGCCGCCCGAAGCGCTGGAGGGGCTGGGCCTGCTGGACGGGTCCCTCAGCGTCCACGCCGACGGCGAGCCCGAGCGCCTGCCCTACTGGCTGACCATGATCCGCAACGGGGAGATCCCCGGCGGCTGGGCCCTCGACGACGGCGTCGGACTGCTCTTTCGCGGGCGCACCCTCGATCGCGTCGTCAGCTCCCGGCCCGGCGCAGAAGCCCAGCGCGTCGACGCCATCGCCGGCGAGATGGTCCGCAAACGGGTCCTGCCCGAACTGCTGGGCAGCCGCGCCACCGACCCCCTCGGCGGCTACGACGAGGCCGTCGAGGAGCTGCGGCGGGTCCACCGCCTGCGCCGGGGCACCGGCGGCCGGCGCTCCTGACCGTCGCCGGGCTAGGCTCTTGGCCGCATGCTGCAGCCGCCCTCCGGGGAGCAGTTCGGGATCGCCCACGGTGCCCTTCGCGCCACCGTCGTCGAGGTCGGCGGGGGCATCCGCGAGCTCTACGACGGGGAGCGGGCCGTCCTGGAGCCCTATCCGGCTACTGACATGTGCGACGGCGGGCACGGCGCCGTCCTCGTGCCCTGGCCAAACCGCGTCGGCGACGGCCGCTACAGCTTCGGGGGCACCGACCTGCAGCTGCCCCTGACCGAGCCGGCCCGCAGCAACGCCATCCACGGGCTGCTGCGCTGGAGCTCCTGGCGGGCGCTCGAGCACCAGCCCGAGCAGGTCCTGATGGGCGCCCGCGTCAATCCCCAGCCCGGCTACCCCTTCCACCTGGAGGTGACCGTCCGCTACGCCCTCGACGGGGACGGGCTGACCGTCACCACTACCGCCCGCAACCTCGGCCGGGGACCCTGCCCCTTCGGCGCCGGGCAGCATCCCTACCTCTCGCCCGGCGGCGGGACGATCGACGCCTGCACCCTGCAGGTGGGCGCCGACACCGCGATCTTGACCGACCCCGAGCGGGGGCTGCCGACGGGGGTCCAGGTGGTGGAGGGCAGCCCCCTCGACTTCCGGGAGGCCCGCGGGATCGGCGGGCAGGTCATCGACACCCCCTTCACCGACCTGGCACGCGATCGGGACGGACTGGCCCGGGCGCGGCTGAGCGCGCCCGACGGGAGCTGCGTGGAGCTGTGGGTAGACGCTTCCTACAGCGTCCTTCAGGTCTTCACGGGGGACACCCTGGCGCCTGCCAGACGCCGCACGGGGCTGGCCGTCGAGCCGATGACCTGCCCGCCCGACGCCCTGCGCAGCGGCCGGGGGCTGATCGTGCTGGCCCCCGGCGAGGAGGCCTCGGCCCGCTGGGGCGTGCGCCTGACGCAGGCCTGACGGCCCGGCTCAGGACTGCCCGTAGCCCAGCAGCGAGAAGCTCTGCAGGGACGTGTCGAGCAGCGACTCGGCCTTCTGCACCTGGTTGCGGGCTTCGTCGTAGGAGCCGACGCTTCCCGACTGGGCGTCCGCCGCCAGCGTCGAGTAGGCCTGGCCGGCCTGGCGCATGGCCGCGATCAGGGCCTGCTGGGCGTCCAGCGCGGCCTGGGGCGCTTCGACCTTGGCCAGGGCCGAGCCGGCAGAGGCGAAGCGGACCGCGAGGGTGCCGGCGAGAGCGCCGACCGCCGCCGTCGAGGTGCTGGCAGCCATCCGGGCACGCAGGCTCGCCCGTTCCTGCTGCAGCGTCCCCAGCAGCCCCGACAGCCTGCTCGCGTAGCCGCCCTCGGGCGCTATCGAGGCGGGGGCTCCGCCCAACGGTGCGACGGCCTCGACGATCCCTTCGCAGGACTGCTGCGTCTGGCTCGCGGCGAAAGCCGCCAGGCACGCCAGCAGGCGCGGTCCGCCTTCGCCCGCCCCCGCCACCACGTAGATCGTCAGGACTCCCGAGTAGCCGCGGGGGCTGACGTCCGTGTAGCGATAGGCCGGGATCGACGTCAGGCTGACCACTTCCGTGTGCGGCAGGCGTGCCAGCGTCGCCAGGAAGGCCGCCGGCAGGGGAGCCGCTTCCCCGGCCCGCAGCCTCCCCGTCAGCAGGCCTTCGCCGTCGCTCCCGCCGGGCGGGAGCAGGGAGACGCCGTCCGTCAGGTTCAGCCCCGGCAGCGACAGCGCAGCGGCCGAGCGGGTCCAGCCGAGGGGGTATTCGAGCAGCAGCCCGGCGTTGGAGAGCACCTGCGTCCTTCCCGGCTGCTGGGCCGCTGCACGGGTGGGGCTGTGATGTGCGCTGCCCAGCAGGTAGCCCGCGATCGCCGCGACGAGCACCGCCGGGATCAGCAGAGGGTGGGCAGCCCGCGGGACCGTCCCCATGCTCAGCCCGAGCTGTCGAAGGAGACGCTGGGTTCCGAGGAGCCGCCCCTGCTCGGCGTGGAGGAGCCTCCGGAGCCCTTGCCGCCCGAGGCCGGCGCCCCGGAGGCGCCCGTCCCGCCCGAGCCACCGCCGCTCGCGGCAGGCGCAGTCGGGGCCGGGGCCGTCGTGGCCGGGGGGCTGACGACCTGCGAGGCCGTCGTGGCCGCCGAGCCCCCGCCCGTCGAGGCGACCCTGGTCGGGCGGCTGCCGTGCGAGGGGGCCGGCGGGGGCGCGACGCTCACGCCGACCTCGATGGGCGGCGCCGAGGTCAGGCCGGCCGGCACCCGGGCCGACGGCAGCGGCAGGCTGGAGGGTCCCGTGCGCCCTTCCGCGCCTGCCTGCTTGGAGCGCTCGACGGCATAGCCGGCGACGTAGGCGGCGGCGAAGGCCACCACTGCGAGGACCAGGACCGACGCCAGCCGGCGGCTCATGTACTCGGACATTCCATCGGGCTGCCGGTCGGGGCCAGGCAGCTGTCGGTACGCACCGGCAGCTTGCCCCGCCTGGTCACGAACTTCGTGTACTTGCCGATCTCGCCCGCTTTGCCGACGCGGATTTCCAGCACGACCCCGACGGGCAGGCGCCGCTCGAAGCGGTGGATCGTCAGCAGCACCGGCCCACTCGCCACGCCGCTCTTGCGGGCCGGCGCGACCGTGTCCAGGCGCTTTGTCGGGCAGCCCCTGCCGCGGCAGACGATCGTGACCGAGGCGCCGGCGGGGGCCTGCACGGTCAGCAGGCGGATCGTCACGTTGCGGGTGCCCTCCGAGCCGGCTATGCGCACGACCGGGAAGGGCTGCATGAGGACCAGCGGCTGGGCCGCCACCTGGATCGACTCCGTCACCGTCCCCGTCGCCCCGAGAGCGTCCGTGACCTGCAGCGAGACGCTGTGGGCGCCGGGCGTCGAGAAGGACGTCGAGATGGTCTGGGCGCCCGGAGAGAGGCCGCCGCTGCCCGTCAGGTTCCAGGCATAGCCGACGATCGCGCTGGTCGGGTCCGTCGAAGTCGAGACCAGCGAGACCGCTTCGCCGACACGAGGCTCGGCCGGGAACCAGTTGAAAGAGGCCGTCGGTGGGGGCCCGGCCGAAGGAGCAGCCACCGTGAAGGTGCTCGGAGCGCTCCGTCCGACGTTGCCGACGTCGTCGTCCTGCTCGGCTGTCGCCGTGTACGTACCGGGGGTGAGGGCACCGAGCCTTGCCGACCAGGAGCCGCCCGAGACCGCGCCGGAGGCAGTCTCGACGGGGCTCCCACCGACCGACGCGCCGGCGTAGACCCTGACCGTGACTTCGGGGTCGTCACCAGGCGCTTCGCCGGCCTGACCGCCGGCCTGCAGGCCCGCTTCCGCGGTGACCGCGGTGCCGTCGGCGGGCGCCGTCAGTGTCACGGTCGGCGCGTCCGCGTCGACCGTGAAGGTCACAGGAGGGCTGAAGCCGAGTTGGCCGACGGGTCCCTCCTGTTCGGCTCGCAACGTGTAGGTGCCGTCGGACAGCGGCGCGCCGAGCCCAGTCGACCAGGAGCCGCCCGACAGAGGCGTCGTCACCGTCCGCAACAACTGTCCGGTCGTCGAGGCGCCTTCGTAGAGCTTCAGCGTGATCTCGCCGCCGTCTTCGGCAGCCGTCGAGCCCTGGCCCGAGAAGTTCGGCTGGGGACCCGCAAACGGATGGGGCGCGCCTTCGCGCCTGACCATGCCTTCCCCGAAGAGGGTGACCAGCGGCAGGCCGCTGACCGAGAACAGGACCGGCTTGCTGTCGCCGACGTTGCCTGCCTGGTCTTCCTGTTCGGCGATGACCGTGTAGATGCCGTTGGCGAGGTCGGGCCCGGAAGACCCGGTGCTCCAGCCGCCGCCTTCGCCGGCGGTCGCTTCGACCGTGTACAGGAGTTCTTCGTCTTTGTAGATCCGCAGCCTCACGGCCGGCAGGTCGCCGGGGGCGGTCCCGGCGACGCCCGCGAACGTCGGCTTGGCGACTTCCAGCTGCGCATCCTGAGACGGTTCGGTGACCGAGACGTCGGGTGCCGTCAGGTCGACCGTGAAGGTGGGATGAGAGGAGAGGCCCGTGTTGCCGGCCTCGTCGTGCTGGCTGGCCTGAGCCGTGTAGGTGCCCGCGGGAAGGCTCGTGGTCGTGAAGGTCCAGCTGTTCCCGCTCACGACCGCCGCCCCTTTGGCGGCTTCCGCCCCGCTCGGACTCGTGCCCTTGTAGATCGTCACAGCGACGGCCTGGACGTCGCCCTCGGCCTGGCCGAGCTGGCCGCTGAGCGAGACGGCCTGCTTGTTCGTGTAGGCGGGTGGCGTCTGCATCGTCAGGACAGGTGCGACGGTGTCCACCGTGAAGACCGCTTCTTCGCTGCGGCCTTCGTTGCCGGCCGCGTCGCGCTGGCTGACCTGGACCGTGTAGGTGCCGTCGGCCAGGGCGGGAGGCGTGTAGGACCAGCTTCCCCCCGTCGGCGTCACCGTCTTCTGCAGGACGCGTTTGCCGGCGACGCTTCCGCCTTCGGCGATCGTCACCGTCACCGATGTCAGATCGCCCAGAGCGATGCCGGCCGAGCCGTGCAGGAGCGGCGTGTCGTCGTTGCTGTCGGACGGTGGCGCTTCCAGCGAGACCGCCGGCGCGACGGTGTCGACGGTGAACGTGTCTGCGTGGCTGCGGCCTTCGTTGCCCGCTTCGTCGCGCTGGCTCGCCTGGACCGTGTAGGTGCCGTCGGCCAGGGCGGCGGGCCTGTATGACCAGATTCCGCCCACGGGCGTCACGGCCTGTTCTGAGATCGGCGTGCCCGCAGTCCCTTCGCCCGCGTAGACGCGAACGAGCACCGAGGGGACGTCGCCCGCTTCGGTCCCAGCCGAGCCGTGCAGGAGCGGGGCATCGTCGTTCGTCTCGGCGGGCGGCGCTTCCAGCGAGACCGCAGGGGGCACCGTGTCGAGCGTGAAGACGTCGGCTGCGCTGCTGCCTTCGTTGCCCGCTTCGTCGAGCTGGCTCGCCTGGACCGTGTAGGTGCCGTCGACGAGCGCGGGCGGCTTGTAGGACCAGCTTTCCCCGACAGGCGTCACAGTCCCCTGGGCGACGACCTTGCCCGACGTGCCTTCGCCTTCGAAGACCCTCACCGCCACGGAGGCGACGTCTCCCGGCGCGGTGCCCGCCGTGCCTTCCAGGGTCGGCGTCGGGTTGTTCGTCTCGGCGGGAGGCGCCTGCAGCGACACGGCCGGCGCGATCGTGTCGAGGACGAAGCTGACAGGTTCGCTGACGCCCGCTTCCCCGAGTTCGCTCTGTTCGGCCACGGCCGTATATGGACCGTCGGGCAGACCCGCTTCGCAGGTTGCGCTCCATTCCCCGCCCGGGCCGACGTCCCCCTCGGCGCTGCAAACGGGAGTCCCGCCGGCGAGCGAGCCGCTGTAGAAGGAGACGACGAGCGGATCGAGAAGATCGGACGTGGTGCCCTGGACCTCCGGATGGGAGGTCGCGATCCGGCTTTCGGCCAGCGGGCTCGTGAGCGTCAGCGCCGGCCCCGAAGCCAGCGCCGGAGTGGCGCCGAGAGCGAGCAGCACGACGGTGGCGATGGCACTCGCCCGGGCGAGACTCCTTGCATGGGGCATGAGAAGCGCTGCCTGACCTCGCTGTCGGATCGGATCCATCCCCCCTCGGCAGCGGCACCCCTCCAGGAATGCGACATGGGGCTCTGCTTGGGGTCCCGGATCATACGCCCGTTCGGGCGTTTGACAGAGATCTGGAGATATTTCGATACGATACGTATCGTATTTTTATTCGTTGTCCGCCAGCTGACAGGAGGCGACATGACCGGAGGACTTGCCACAACCGAGCTGGGCAGCACGGGGATGTACATAACGAGGGTCGGCTTCGGCGCCTGGGCGATCGGAGGTGGAGACTGGGAGTTCGGCTGGGGACCCCAGCAGGACGAGGAGTCGATTGCGGCGATCCATCGCGCCCTGGAGCTGGGTGTCAACTGGATCGACACGGCGGCCGCCTACGGGTTCGGGCGCTCCGAGGAGGTCGTCGGCAAGGCTCTGCGGGGACTGTCCGAGCGCCCCTTCCTCTTCACCAAGTGCTCGCTTCTCGAGGGGCCCGACGGAATGGTCGTACACAGCCTCAAGCGGGACTCGGTACGCCGTGAGGCAGAGGCCAGCCTGGCCCGGCTGGGCGTCGATGCGATCGACCTCTACCAGATCCACTGGCCCGAACCGGGCGAGGACGTCGAAGAGGGCTGGCGGGCGCTGGCGGAGCTGAAGGACGAGGGCCTGGTTCGTCACATCGGCGTCTCCAACTTCGACGTGCAGCAGATGCGCAGAGCGCAGCAGATAGCACCCGTGGAGACCCTCCAACCCGAGTACTCGTTGATCGCCCGGGAGGTCGAGGCGGAGATCCTGCCCTTCGCGGAGCGGGAGGGCATCGGCGTCATCGCCTACTCGCCGATGGGCTCGGGGATGCTGACGGGGGCGATGTCGCGGGAGCGGGCCGAGAGCCTGCCGAGCAGCGACTGGCGCAGCCGCGACAGGCGCTTTCGGGAGCCGCAGCTTGCCGAGCACCTGGCGACGGCACAGCGGGTCGCACGCGTGGCTGCACAGCTCGGGGTCGCGCCGGGCGCGGTGGCGATCGCCTGGACCCTGCGCAACCCGGCCGTGGATGGCGCGATCGTGGGCATGCGCAAGCCGGAGCAGGTGCAGGAGCTGCTCGCGGCGGCATCGCTCGAGCTGCCAGAAGACGACGGCCTCGCGGAGGCCTGATGGCGACGGCGTCGAGGTCCGCTCCCAGCAGGCCGGGGCGGCCGCGCAGCGAGCACTCCCGGCAGGCGATCCTGGACGCAGCCGCCGAGCTGCTGCTCGCCCGCGGGCTGGCCGGGACGAGCATCGAGTCGATCGCCCGGCTGGCCGGCACCAGCAAGACGACGATCTACCGCTGGTGGCCCTCCAAGGAGCTGCTCGCCGTCGAGGTCCTGCTGCGCGAGTGGGAGCTCGGGCCTGCCGGCGACCCCCACACGGGCTCCCTGTCGGGAGACCTGAGGGCGTTGATCCTGCCGTGGGTGCAGCGGCTGGGCATGCGGCCGTACGGGCGCCTGATCGCTGGGCTCGTGGCGAGGGCTCAGGGCGATGACGCGTTTGCGGAGCAGTACCGCAGGCTGTTCGTCGAGCGCCGCCGCGAGCAGGCACGGGCGGCCCTGGGCAGGGCGGTCGAGCGGGGGGAGGTGACGTCCGGCGTCGACGTCGAGGCCGCCCTGGATCTTCTGTACGGACCGATCTACCACCGCCTGCTGCACCGGCACGCACAGCTGGACGAGGCGTTCGCCGAACAGGTCGTGGCGGCCGTCGTGGGGTTTGCCGGCATGGACCGGACATAGCCATGAGCCGGCCGAGGACAGGCAGACTCGTCGCGGGCTGACCCGGCTTCCCCTCTCCTAGAGCGGGGGAACCTGGTTGTTGACCTGCGAGCCGTGGTAGAGGTGATCGTGATCCCTGCAGGCAGCGGGGAAGAAGAACTGGACGCTGTCGCTACGGACGCCGTTGTAGCTGGCGAAGAGAGTTGCGTGCCCGACCGTCCCTACGGCGCAGCCGGGATCGTTGCTTGCCCGCACGCGGACGACGATCTTCATGACGTTGCCGGGGTAGCCCCACATGACCGCGTAGTGGGAGTGATAGACGAGATGGCGTGCGACCGACATCGTGATGGCGCGGGTCGGGCGGCCCCTGAAGCGGTCTTCCTGGCACAGGATCCCGGAGACCGTGTTGGCTTCGAGGTCGATGTTGCCGTGACCGCGGGCGAAGCTGCCGGTGCCGCCGATCGGCGGGCCGGTGTGAAAGCCCCATGGCGGGATGCCGTAGACGATCGGAACCTGCCCGCAGCCGGGGGTGTAGGCGCCTGCCCGAGCAGCTGTTGCCGCGAACATGGCCGACGTCGCGAGGCCCAGGAGGCCGAGTCGATAGCCCCGGGACACATGACAAGCGGGCATGTCGGCCGACTATAGGGCCGGTCGCCGCGAACTTCGGCTGGCGATGGACGCTTGGTCTAGCGGGGCCGCGGATGGCTAGGGCAGACGGTGTGCCCGAACCGTGAGGTCGGCGCTGCCCAAGAGCACCGAGCCGGCCGAGACGACGACGCGGAGCCTAAGGCTGTGCCAGCGGGAAAGCAGCCGCCGCCCGGCGCCATCCAGTCCGAGGAGGACGCGCCTGGAGCCTCCCGGCGCGATCGAGAAGGATCCCGTGGCAAGGACGACGCGCCGGGTCGTGCGACCCCGACGCAGATGGCCGTTGGCGCCGATGGCGACAACGCGTCCATGTGAGAGGACCTCGGTGACGCTGAGCGTAACGGTGGCGGGCAGACAGCTGCCACCACCCGAGCCGCATCGCAGCGTGAGTTGGACGCTGGACCCATGCAGGCCGATCCCGCCAGCCAGCCGAGGAGCATGCGCGAGGACGACGCCGTATCCGCTCACGCCCGAGTGCGGCGTCGGCCCGCCGGGGGAGGGGGACCCGCCTTGAGTGTTGGATTCCGGCGTCCCGCCTTCTGGTGGCGCCTGGACTTCACCGGGGCCAGACGGTGTCAAGCGGGCGTCGACGTTGGCGACGGCTGCTCCGTAGCCAACCGCTACAGGGGAGGCTTCGGCCACGACCGAAGCGAAGTCGTAGTACTGGGTCAGGTAGCGACCTTCGTCGGTGAACTCGACATCGTAGGAGCCGCCCGGCAGCCCCTCGATCTTGTAGTTGCCTGTCACCCTCGTACGGTCGCACCGGGCTTCTTCGCCGTCGATCGTGGCGCATGCTCGTACTTCCCCGATCGGCTTGCCGCTGGCGGCCGAGGTGACTTTCCCGGAGATCGACCCGCCTGCCAGGAGCGTCACGTCGATGCCAGCGACGGTCGCTGCTGCGCTCACGGGGACGGCCGTCGCTTCGGAGGCGAGCGCGCCACCGCCGTAGTAGCGCTCGGCAAGCGGCGGCGCCGGTTGCACCTCGACGATGTAGCTTCCGGCGGCGAGCCCTTGCACGGCGTAAGCGCCGCCGGGGCCGCTTTCGGTGCACGAGGTCAAGCGCGATTCCCCTTCCCGCGGCCCGAGCGCGCAGACCTCGGCTTCTTCGACCGGTTGACCATCAGCGGAATTGGTGATGAAGCCCGAGATGGTTGCGCCGGCGGTCATGCGAGCGTCGATCCCCGTCGCAGCATCGCCGCCGCCAAGCACGACCGGCTTGGCTTCCGTGGCTCGGGCGACACCCGGGTAGTACTGCGGCGCGTAGTTCCACAGGCCTGGTTCGAAACTCCACTGCGGCGCGGTGAAGCTCACCTCATAGCTACCTGGTTGCAGACCCGCGATCGCGTAGCGGCCGTCGACGCCGCTGCGCACGCAGCCGCTCGCGACGGTCGATGCGTCGGCGCAGACCCAGACGCCTCCGAGCGGGTGGCCGGCTTCGTCGAGGACTTCGCCGGCGATGCTGCCGGCGGGGTCCATATGAGCGTCGACGCCGGCGAGGACTTGTTCGGCGGAGAGCTGTGCGATCACGGGAGAGGGGCTGGAATAACGATGCGCTCGATCCTCGAAGGAGACCTTGTATTCGCCCGGGGTGAGGCTCGACATTCGATATTCG
This sequence comes from uncultured Solirubrobacteraceae bacterium, assembly GCA_963697795.1. Lineage (GTDB taxonomy): Bacteria > Actinomycetota > Thermoleophilia > Solirubrobacterales > Solirubrobacteraceae > Palsa-744. Next base: position 1,277,399 of record OY969097.1, read on the forward strand.
CCCCCCGCCCCGGTGAAGGTGCACTCGAATGGCAAACCGGGAAATTCTCCCTTGGGCGGCTGGACCTGCGGGCAGACTTCGATTCCCGCCAACGGATCGCCCGTGACGGCGCTTGTGACCTTCCCCGTCATTGTCCCCCCACGCCTCAGCTGGGCGTCGATGCCGCCGGTGTCGGCGCCCGCTCGGACATCGACGAGCGTCGCCGAGATGGGCCAGATGCCTCCGCCGTAGTACTGCTCCTCGTACTTGGAAGCGGAGAACTCGACCCTGTAGGAGCCGTCCGCGAGTGCTGAGATGGAATAGGCCCCCGTGGGGCCGCTCGTGACGCAGTGCCAGCCCGACAGCTCGTTGGCCGCCGGTTGCACACAGATATCGGCACCTTCGATGGGTTCGCCCGGACCGCTGCCGACACTTCCGCTGATCGAGCCGCCACCGCCGAGGGCCGCATCGACCCCGGGTACGCTGCCACCGGGCGAGACCGTGATCGGGGTGGCTTCTTCGAGCAGGCCGACGCCGGGGTAGAACTGCGCGGAGAGAGCTTCCGTCCCGGAGAAGCCGATCACCCATTCGCCGGCGGCGATGCCTTCCAGCACATAGCTGCCGTCCGCCTGCGTCTGCGTGCACGTCCCGTACAGCCCTTCGATCGCATAGGTGTCTTCGAGCTCATATGCACAAACGGTTATTCCGGCCAGCGCCGTGCCGTGGGCGGCTTCCACCACCTCCCCCGAGATTCGCGCCGTCGGCTGCAGCGAAGCTTCCACGCCGGTCGCGGTCGCTTCTGCGTTGACGGCCACGCGGCCCGGGTAGGAGGCCCCGAGATACCCCTGCCCAGAGGAGAAAGCGACCCTGTAGGCAGCTGGCGCCAGCCCGGAGATCTCGTAGGTCCCACCGGCGGCGCTGGTCGTGCAGGAGTCGCCGTCGCCGGAGGCCCAGGCACAGACCTGGATGCCGGCGATCCCTGCACCCCCCACGGACGAACGGACCTTGCCTTCGATCGAGCCCCCGTCGTGCAGGGCAAGATCGACGGGATCGACGGTCTGACCAGCCGCGACTTCGACCGGCTGCGCCGCATGTGAGTCGAAGGCTCCGCCGTAGTACTGGGTCGGATACCCGCTTCCGTAGGCGCTGACTACATAGTGGGCAGCTGCCAGCCCACCGATCGAGTATTCCCCGTCGGCCCCGGTCTGAGTGCAGCCGTAGATTTCGCTTTGCGCCGTAGCACAGACATGAGCGCCCGCCAGCGGTTCGTTGCCGGCGGCGCTGGTGACGCGCCCGGAGATGACGCCGCCTCGGCTGAGCTGGGCGTTCACGCCGGATGCGACTTCGCCACTGAGCGCCAAGACGGGCTGGGATTCTTCGGAGGTGAAGGCTTCGTCGTAGTAGCGCGAGGCGTAGCCGGAAAGCGAGAAATGCACTCGATAGAGGCCGGTTTCGAGCTTGTCGATCGAGTAGCCGCCGTCGGCTTCGGTGCTCGCGCAGTCGTTGCCGAATTGAAAGATCAGGATGCTGTCGGCACAAACCTCCACGCCCGAAAGGGGCTGGTGCGTGGCGGCATCCGTGACAACCCCTTCGATCACGGCTCCCGGCTGCAGCTCCGCGTCGATGCCGGAGACGGTCGCTTCCGGACCGACCGAGACGGCCTTCGCTTCAGAGTAGTCCGTGGTGTCTTCGTAGTACTGGGAGAGGTAGTTGTGCCCCCAGGTCGAGAATTCGACGATGTAGCTGCCTGGCGCGAGCCCTTCGACCGTGTAGTCCCCGACGGCGTTCGTTGAGGCGCAGCCCCGGCCTTCGCCTTTGACCATCCGCGCACAGACTTCGATGGACTCGACGGGAGCACGACTGGAGGCGTCCTGGACGACGCCGGTGATCTTGGCACCTCTGGTGAGGGCCGCATCGATGCCGCTCCTTGTCGAGCCGGCAGTGACGTCGACCACATCCGCTTCACCGGCGCTGGAGCGGTGGTCGTAGTACTGGGTCAGCAGATCGCCGACGCCCTGGAAGGTGACCGTGTATTCACCGGACTGCAGTGGATAGATCGCATACTGTCCGCCGGCCGTGGTGCTCGTGCAGGTGTCCTGCCACGACTGTGCGCCGACTGGCGTTATGCACACGTCGGCCCCCACGACAGGGTTGCCACCCGTAGCTTCCGTGACGGCCCCTTCGATCTCCCCGCCGGGCAGAAGCGATGCGTCGATGCCGGACGTGACGGAGGCCTGCGTGACCCTCACACGTGTTGCTTCCCCTTCGCCGGCCTTTCCGTCGTAGAACTGGCTCAGGTAGTTCTGTCCGTCGGGCTCGAAGTGAACAACGTATTCGCCCGCTTCCAGCCCTTCGATAGCGTATGAGCCGGTGCCGGCTTCGGAGCGGGCACAGCGTTCGAAGTGGGCCGTCAGGAGCTTGGCGCAGGCGAAGACTTCGCCAAGCGGTTCACCGCCGGCGCTCTTGACGAGACCGACGATATTCGAGCCCTGGACCAAGGCGGCATCCACGCCCGAGCGTGCCGTACCTTCCGGCACATCGATCGGTTCGGCTTCTTCCCGGGAGAGACGATCCGGGTAGTACTGCTCCACATAGCCCGCTCCGTCATCTCTGAATTCGATCGCGTATTCACCGCCTTCGATCCCCGACAGCAGGTATTCGCCCCGAGAGTTGGTGGAAACGCAGTAAGCGCGGCCGGGCTGTTCAGCACAGACGCTGACTCCCTGGATCGCCTTGTCATCCGAGGCCGCCGTGACGACCCCCGCGATCGAGGCATTGCCGGCGAAGAAGTCTGGGAGTGCCCCGAGCGCGCGCTGGGGGCCCGCGGCGGCCGAGACTGAAGCAGGGCAGAGCGTCGCAAGCAGCACGATCCCACCCAGAACCGTGGCGCGAACGGACCGCCATCCCCGACGTCTGCCCCCTGTCGTCAACCTGCCTCCTCGTGGTCTGCCACGGGATCATAGGCAAGTCCAGATTCCGAACGGATTCGCTGAGGCGGAGCGGCAACAGCGGACGGTGGCACAGCGACGCCCAACGATCCTGCTCGTGCTCGACCTCGCCCGATGAGAGCACGACCGTTCGACGCCCCGAGCCAACTTTCCTACCGTGGTAGGATTGTCACTGTGGCCAGCCAAAAGCGATCGATCTCTTTCGAGGAGGCGGTGTTGCGTGAGGCCGAGGAACGCCTCGCGCGCTCAGGTGGAAGCCTGTCGGCGTTTGTGAACGCCGCGGTGCTGCACGAGTTGCAAGTCGCCCGCGGAGCTGAGCTGCTCGCCGAGGACGAAGCCGATTTCGGGCCGATACCGGCAAGCGTCAAGGCCCAGGTCGCCTCCGAGTGGCCGGCCTGACTCTCGACGCCGGCGCCCTGATCGCCTACGAGCGCGGCGGCGAGCGCATCCGTGAGATCCTCACGGTTGCCTACGGCCGTGGCCTCGTGCCGACCATCCCTGCGATCGCTCTCGCCGAGGTCTGGCGAGGGGACGCCAAGGATGCGCGCGTCGCCCGCCTGCTCAAGGCATGCACGATCGAGATCGTGGATGAGAAGCTCGCCCGCACGGCGGGCAATCTGCGCCGGACCACACCGGGCAGTGCCACTATCGACGCCTGCATAGCAGCCGGCGTACGTCGCCGCCAGGACGCAATCGCGACATCGGACCCACAGGACATGCGCACGCTACTCGGACCGGGTTTCACAATCCTGGTCGTCTGACCAGCGCTCGAGGCGCTCGACGGGGAGGCAGGGACGAAGCTCGAACTTGTACCTAGTCTTGGAGCGGATCCTAGAGCTACACGCCGGCCGGCGCCCCGCCAGAGCGACACCTGAGACCCCGTAGTTCATTCCGCGCTACAATCGTGATCGATGGCAACCGCCCCAAATCCACTGTCACTGCGACTTGGGCGGGACGGACTCAACGCCTTGGACGAAATCGCAAGGCGACGCGGGCTGAGCCGAGCAGAGGCGGCGCGCCAGGCGATCACCGAGACAGCGGAGCGGGAGCGCAGGCGCAACGGCCTGGCAGCCGAGGCGCGGCGCCTGATGCAGAACGAGGACTACGTACGCGAAGCCCATGAGGTCGCCGATCTGATGGAGACGCTGCGTGGTCCGCGGTGATGTATTCGCCATAAAGCTTCCCGGCAGACGCGGCCACGTCCAGAGTGGACGCCGCTACGCGGTAGTAGTCCAAGCCGACGACCTGCTCGCACTCTCAACCGTCGTCATTTGTCCAACCTCGCGGTCGGCATTCTCCGCAAGCTTCCACCCCGAGGTGGTCATCGACGGCGAACCGACCCAGGTCATGTGCGAGATGGTCGGCGCAGTGGACACTCGCGTCCTTGGCGCGCAGGTGACCCACCTGACCTATGACGAGCTGCGCATGGTCGAGGACGCCATCCTGCTCGTGCTCGACCTCGCCTGACAGAGGACAGGACGGAGGGGGAGGGATTCGAACCCTCGTCGGAGGAATCTCCCCCGAAACGGTTTTCGAGACCGCCGCATTCAACCGCTCTGCCACCCCTCCTGGGGACGCCGGGAGCGTCGAGCGAAGGCTAGACGATACGTGCGCCCGTTCGAGGACAGCTCAGGAGGCGGCGTGCTCGGGCCGCCGAGCGCCGAGGGCGGCCGCTATCGAGCCTGCCCAGCCCTCTATCTGCTCCCAATCCCTGCGGTCGCGCAGCTCCGGCGGGATCTTGCGGGCCATGCGCTTGCGGATGAAGCCGGCGTCCTCGTCGACCTTGCCGCCGAACAGGACATGTAGGCGACCAGAACTCGATGCTCTGCGCTCATGGGACCACCGTAGGCCCAGGCTCCCCAGTCGCCATCCGCCCATGGCCGCGACGACGACGGGGGCGACTACCCACTCCACGCCCTCACCCGGGGCGTCGCTCAGGAGCGGTGAGACGCCTTGCGAGCCGCAGCCCGCTTGGCCAGCACGGCCGCGCTCGCCGTCTTGTAGGCCGATACGAGGTTCGACAGCGATTCGTGGGAGGTCTGGCCGAAATCGGGCATGTCGAGCGGGCTGCTCGCGCCGGCCGGGAGGATGCCGAGCTCCAGGTGGGGGGCGTCTGACATGCCGACCCTGCCGCAGCCGACGTCGGCGATCGGCTGTCCCGCGCTGACGTGCGTGCCGACCGGGACGAGGTCGGGGTCGGCGTGGCCGTAGTAGACGTAGCGGCCCGCGTCGGGGCCGCCTTCGACGAGCAGGACAGGCGCCCACCTGCCGAAGCCTTCCAGGCCCTCGTGGACGATCGTGCCCGACGCCACCGCCAGCTCCTGCAGGTGCGAGCCGCACTGGTTGGCCGTGCCGCCCAGGTCCACGCCCTGGTCGAGCGTCCACCAGCTGCGCGGTGCCACGTGAGCCAGCGGGTACAGCGGGAACACCCAGCCTTTGGGGCTGAGCGGGTAGGGGCTCGTGCTGAAGACCGGCTCGGCAGGCAGCCCCGGCGCGGTGGGCGAGCTGCCGCCGGTGCCCGGGCCGGCCGGCGTCGTTGTCGGCGTCGTCGTGGTGGGAGCTTCCGCCCCGCCGATCGTGACCGCGGAGGCCGCCGGCGTCGCGATCAGGGCGACCAGCAAGACCGGGATGCACGCCCGCAGGCGCTTGAAGAGCCTCAGCATCTGCCTCTCATCGTCGGCCGACGGGGTTAGCTGACGGGCTAGCGATCCTTCGCCTCCCGCGGATTACCACGGAACTCGCCCCAACAACATGGGCCCCCCGCTCCCGGGCACAGCCCGAGATTAGGCAGGCGCCAGCCTAACGCACAGGACCGGCGACAGGCGCCGTGCCGCTCACCGCCGCGATGAGAAGAAGTCGCTGAGCAGGGCGCCGCACTCCTCCGCCAGCAGGCCCCCGGCCACGTCCGGGCGATGGTTCAGGCGCGGCTCTCCCAGCACGTCCAGGGCGCTGCCGCAGGCCCCCGCCTTGGGGTCGTAGGCGCCGAAGACGACCCGCGGCAGGCGGGCCAGCACGAGCGCCCCTGCGCACATGGCGCAGGGCTCCAGCGTCACGTACATGACGGCGTCGAGGATCCGCCAGCTGTCCTGGGCGGCGGCCGTCTCGCGGAGGGCCAGGATCTCAGCGTGGGCGGTCGGGTCCTGGCGCAGCTCCCGCTCGTTGTGGGTGGCCGCCACGACCTCCCCCTCGCGCACCAGAACCGCGCCGATCGGCACGTCGTCGTGTTCCAACGCACGCTCGGCCTCGCGAATCGCAAGGCGCATGAAGTAGTCGTCACGTGGGAAGAAGTGGCCGCTCATAGGCTCCCCCGGAGAGCCTGCGACAGTGCCTACCCGCAGATCACACCGGCACATCATCATTACCGCACCAGCCATGACCTCCCCACGCCCAGCGATCCGCCCGCATCGACGCCTCGCCGGCCGGCCCGCCGGCACCTCGATGCTGCTCGCCGCCTGCCTGCTGACCGGCACGTTGCTCGCCACCTGCCTGCTCGCCGCCGCGGCCCGCGCCCAGGCGCCTGCCCGTATCGTCGTCCGCTACCGGTCCTCCGCAACCGGCGCCGGCGCCGCAGCCCTCGGAGGCGAGGAAGAAGCCGGCCACACCGAAGTCCTCACGGTCCCGGCGGGCCGGAGCGTCGGCAGCCAGCTGGCGCGCCTGCGCAAGCGCCCGGGGGTCGCCTGGGCCGTGCCCGACTACGTCGCCCACACCGCAGGCTCGATCGTCCCGGACGACGAGGGCCTCACCCACACCCCCGGCGGCTGGCAGCAGCTGCAGTGGAACTTCGACGGGACCTTCGGCGTCGACGCTCCCGAAGCCTGGGCCAACCTGCAGGCCGACGGCGCGCCCGGCGGCAGCGGGGTGGTCGTGGCCGTGCTCGACACGGGCGTCGCCTACGCCAACCGCGGCCGCTACCGCATCTCCCCCGACTTCAGCCGCTGGCAGTTCGTCAAAGGCTATGACTTCATCGACCGCGACCCCTACCCCAACGACCGCAACGGCCACGGCACCTTCGTGGCCGGCGTCATCGCCGAGGAGACCAACAACCTGATCGGCGCCACGGGGCTGGCCTTCGGCGCTCGCATCATGCCCGTGCGGGTGCTCGACAGCGAGGGCGAAGGGGAAGCCTCGACGATCGCCGAAGGGGTCCGCTTCGCAGTCGACCACGGCGCCCAGGTCATCAACCTCAGCCTGGAGTTCCTGCCCAACGTCACAGCCGGGGACATCCCCGAGCTGATCGAAGCCCTCCGCTACGCCCACCGGCACAACGTCCTCGTCGTGGCGGCCGCGGGCAACGAAGGACACAGCACGATTGCCTACCCCGCCCGCGCCCCCTATGTCATCTCTGTCGGCGCCACGACCGAACACGGCTGCCTGGCGGCCTACTCCAACGACGGCACGGGCCTGACCCTGGTGGCTCCCGGCGGCGGGCCCGACGCGGACCTGCCGGGGGACCCCAACTGCAAACCCGAAGTCGTCGGGCGCGACGTCTTCCAGGAGACCTTCATCGGCAGCTCGGTCACCCAGTTCGGACTGCCCAACGGATATGAAGGGACGTCGATGGCGACCCCCCACGTGGCTGCCACGGCCGCCCTGATCATCGCCAGCAAGGTGCTCGGCGCCCACCCCACCCCGGCCCAGCTCACGGCCCGCCTGCGGGTCACGGCCAAACGGCTCGGCGGCGGCGGGGACGAACGCCTCTACGGAGCAGGGCTGGTCGACGCGGCGGCCGCCACCGCTCCCGGCGGACCCGGGGCCGTTAAAGGCTGACCGCTGTACGTGCCGATCACCAGGGGATGAGCCTGCAACCCAGCGAACGATGCGACATGGCCGTCGTCGGCGGCGGGATCGTCGGCCTCGCCGTCGCCCGCGAGCTGACCGTCAGGCACCCCGGCAAGTCGGTCTGCGTGCTCGAGCGCGAGGACGAGGTCGGCACCCACCAGACCGGGCACAACTCGGGCGTCATCCACGCGGGCGTCTACTACCAGCCGGGCTCGCTGAAGGCCAGGCTGTGCGTCGAAGGGGCGCGCGACATGTACGACTACTGCGCCCAGCGCGGGATCGCCCACGAGCGCTGCGGCAAGGTCATCGTCGCGACCGACCGCTCGGAGCTGGAGCGCCTGGACGAGCTGGAGCGACGGGGTCTGGCCAACGGCGTGACCGGCTTGCGTCGCATCGGCCCCGAGGAGATCTCAGAGCTCGAGCCGCACGCCACGGGCATCGCCGGCCTTCATTCCCCCGGCACGGGAATCGCCGACTTCCGGGCCGTCGCCCACGCCTATGCAAGCGACGTGATCGCCGCCGGCGGCACCGTCGCCACGGGCTGCGACGTGAAGGGCGTCACAATCACCGGCCGCGCCATGCGTCTCTCCCACTCCCAAGGCGTCACAGAGGCCGCAAACGCCGTCTTCTGCGCGGGCGCCTGGGCCGACCGGCTGGCCGTCGCCGCGGGCGCCGGCCCCGACCCTCGCATCGTGCCCTTCCGCGGCGCCTACCTGCGTCTGGCGCCCGAGCGCCGTCACCTCGTACGCTCGCTGATCTACCCCGTGCCCGATCCCTCCCTGCCCTTCCTGGGCGTGCACCTGACGAAGCACGTCGACGGCGACGTCCTGGTCGGCCCGACGGCGCTGATGGTCGGCGCCCGCGACGCCTACCGCCTCTCCACGGTTCACCGCCGCGACCTCGCCGACACGCTGGCCTGGCCGGGCACCTGGCGGATGCTCGGCAAGTGGTGGCGCACGGGCATCACCGAGATACGCCATGCCGCCCTGCGCTCGGCCTTCGTCCAGGCAGCCGCCCGCTATGTGCCGGAGCTGCGCCCCGAGGACGTCCAGCCGTCCTTCGCGGGCGTCCGCGCGCAGGCCCTGGCCCGCGACGGCAAGCTCGTCGACGACTTCGTCTTCTCCCGCACCGAGCGCGCCCTGCACGTCCGCAACGCCCCCTCGCCGGCGGCGACGTCCTCCCTGGCGATCGCCCGCCATGTGGTCGAGGAGGCCGAGCGCGCCTTCGACCTGACCTCCTGACCGGCCTACAGATCCAGAGCCGCGACGGCCGCCGGCACGCCCTCGCGTGAGCTCGCGTAACGGGGGCGCCAGCCCAGCTCCCGCTTGATCTTCTCGTTTGAGGAGCGGGCCGAGCGGGTCACGGCCGCGACCGCGTTGCGCCCTGCCGCCAGCCGCGCCACGAAGAGGGGTATGCGACGCGGCGTCCCCACCCCCAGGGCCTGCGCCGTCAGAGCCATGAAGTCGAGATAGGGGATCGGCTCGTCGTCGACCACGTGATATGTCTCGCCCGCCCGCGCCTGCGTGCACGCCAGCGACAGGGCCGAGACGACGTCCTCGACGTGCACGACGTCCCAAATGTTCCGGCCGTCGCCGACGAGCGCGAAGCGGCCCGGCTGGCGCAGGCGGGGCAGGATCTCGTGCGCGTACCAGCCGCCCGGGCCGTAGACGTGGGAGGGGCGGACGACGACGGCCGGCAGGCCGCTGCCCAGGACGATCCGCTCGCCCTCCTGCTTGGAGCGCCCGTAGGGTGTCGAGACAGGCAGCGGCTCGTCCTCTTTCAGCAGGGCCCCGTTCGCCTCGCCCGTCACGACCGTGGAGGCGAAGACCAGGCGCGGGCCGGACGCCGCCTCGCCGCCGGCCAGCTCCAGGCACGCGCTCACGAGGCTCCTGGTGCCCTGCACGTTGGCCGCCAGCACCTTGGCTCCGTTGCGCTGGGAGGCGATCTCGGCGGCCAGGTGCACGACGCAGGCGGGCCTGGAGTCGCGCAGGGCGACGGCCAGTGACCTGCCGTCGAGGAGGTCGCCCCGCACCGGCACGGTCCGCGGCGGCTCGGAGCCGGGCCGGCGCACCAGCGCCGCCACTTCGTGGCCCTCCTCGATCAGCCGCTCGCACAGCAGGCCGCCGATGAAGCCGCTGGCCCCCGTCACGAGGATCCTCATGGCGCCGAGCCTACCGGCCTGCGTCCGGCCCCCTGCGCCGCCAGCTCGATGGCCCCCGCCATCTCCTCACGAAAGCGCTCCCTGCCGAAGCTCCGGGCGTTCTCGCGGACGACCGCCTCCTCGATCGCCAGCGACTCGAAGCGCTCGATCGCGCCGGCCAGCGAGTCGACGCTCTGCTCGGCGAAGAGGACGCCCGTCGCGCCGTCCACGACCGTCTCCAGGGCGCCGCCGACGCCGTAGGCGATCACGGGCAGGCCGGCGGCCTGCGCCTCGACGGGGACGATCCCGAAGTCCTCCTCGCCGGGGAACAGCAGCGCCCTGGCCCCCGCCAGCAACCGGTCGCGCTCGGCCTGGGGGACCTTGCCCAGGAGCTCGATCCCGGGGGCGCCTGCGAGCGCCCTGACGCCGTCCATGGCGCGCCCGTCGCCGGCCACCTTCAGGGGCCTGCCCAGCTTCGCGCAGGCAGCCACGGCCAGGTCGACCCGCTTGTAGGGGACGACCCGCCCGAAGGCCAGGTAGTAGTCCCGCGGGTCGCGCTCGATCGCCAGGAAGTGCTCGACCTCCACGGGCGGGTGCACGACCTGCGCGGGGCGCCCGTAGTAGCGCTCGATGCGATCGGCCACGTGGCGGGAGTTGGCCACGAACAGGTCCGGCTCGGAGGCGCCCGCCAGATCCTGGCGGCGCAGCCAGGCCAGCAGCGGCGGCAGCGCCAGTCGCATCGCCCGCCCGACCTCCTCTCCCTCCAGGAACCCCTCCTCCCAGGCGTAGCGCATCGGCGTGTGGCAGTAACAGACGTGCAGCGTGCCCGGCGGCGTCCGCACGTTCTTGGCGTTGGCGTGAGAGCTCGAGATGATCAGGTCGAAGCGGGACAGGTCGAAGCGCCGCAGGGCCGAGCTCATCAGCGGCAACAGCTTGGGGTAGTGACGGCTCGCGCCCGGCAGCCTGCTGAGCCAGGTCGCATGGACGGGGCGGTCTTTGATGAGGGCCGGCCACGGCTCGGGGTCGTAGACGGTCGTGAACAGCTCCGCCGCCGGGAACATCTCCAGCAGCTCCATCACGACCTGCTCGGAGCCGCCCGGGATCGTCAGCCAGTCGTGGACGACCGCGACCCGCGGGAAGCGCTCGCGCAGGGCCACCAGCGACGTCGTTGGTGGCGGTGGACCCGCTGGCTGCACCGCCCCGAGACTACACGCCAGCCCGCCTGGGATCATGCCGGGCGATGACCCTCCCGGCGGCCCTGCAGGGGCGCGACATCGTCTGCGTCGGGTTCGCCGACTGGGACACCGACCTGTGGACCAACCAGCATCACCTGATGAGCCGCCTGGCCGCCGGCAACAGGATCCTGTTCGTGGAGTCGCTGGGGTTGCGCCGCCCGCGGCTGGCCGCCCGCGACCTGAGCCGCATGGCGAGGCGCCTGCGCTCCGGTCTGCAGCCTCCCCGTCCCCGCGACGGCCTGCACGTGCTCTCCCCCCTCGTCGTGCCGCTGCACGACAGCAGCCTCGTGCGGGCCCTGAACGCGCGGCTGCTGCCGGCTCTCGTCGGCCGTGCAGCCCGCGGGCTGGGTCTGCGCAGGCCGATCCTGTGGTCCTACGTGCCCCAGGCGGAGATCCTGATCGACACGCTCGACCCCTCCCTGGTCATCTACCACTGCGTCGATGACATCTCCGCCCACGAGCGCATCGACACGGCCAGCTTCCTGGCGGCCGAGCGGCGCTTCGCCGCCCGAGCCGACTTGGTCCTGGCCAGCGCCCCCGAGCTGGCCAGGAGGATGCGCGAGATCTCCGGGAACGTCCTGGAGGCCCCCAACGTGGCAGATACGGACCTGTTCGCGACGGCTCTCGACGACGGGCCCGTGGACGCGGCCGTGGCGGCCCTGCCCCGCCCCCGCATCGTCTTCACCGGCGCCATCTCCGCCGTGAAGCTCGACACGGAGCTGCTGGAGGGGCTGGCCCGGGCACGGCCGGACTGGTCGATCGCCCTGGTCGGCCCCGTCGGCCTGGGCGACCCCCGCACCGACGTCTCGGCGCTCGCCGCCGAGCCCAACGTGCACCTGCTCGGCAAGCGCGCCTACGAGCAGCTCCCGGCTGTGTTGCGGGGCGCAGATGCAGGCCTGATCCCCTACCGGCGCAGCCGGCTGACCGACAGCATCTTCCCGATGAAGGTCTACGAGTACCTGGCGGCCGGGCTCCCCGTCGTCTCCACGCCACTCCCGGCCCTGGCCGGCGTCGAGGGAGTCGCCGTCGCGGTTGACGCTGCCGGCTTCCAGGGCGCCCTGGAGACGGCCATGCGCGAGGACACGCCTGCGCTGCGCGCGGAGCGCTCACGGCTGGCCTCCTCCCACTCCTGGGACGAGCGCCTGCGGGAGATAGCGGCGGCCATCGAGGCACTGTGAGGGATCTGCTCCTCTGCAGCCACACGCCCGTGCTCCGCTCGGGCCAGACCATGCGCACGTACGGGCTGGCCAAGGCCCTGGCCATAGCCGGGGACGGGCTGACGCTGGCCTACGTGCGCTTTCAGGGCGAGCGCCCGGACAAGGCCTTCTCCTCGATCCCCGGCATCGAGCTGGTCGAGGTCGTCCCCTCGCGGGGACTGCGCCGTGCTGTCGCCTACGGCCTCGCCCGCGCCGCCGGCACGCCCGAGGCGTTCGCCCGCGGCGTCTCTCCGGAGCTCGCCCGGACGGCGGCGAGGCTGGCCGGATCTCCGCGGCGGGGACGCGTGATCGCCGACGGCCCGACCGTGGCCGGGGCCCTGCGGGGGCTGGCCGGCGGGCGTCCCGTCATCTACAACGCCCACAACCTCGAGTCGGGCTTCCGCGGTCAGCTGACGGGGGCCGACGCCCGCTCCGTCTCAGCCCTGGCCCGCTTCGAGCGCGGGCTGCTGACCCGGGCGGCGGAGTCGTGGATGGTCAGCGAGGCCGACATGGAGGCTGCCCGCGAGCTGTGCCCGCGGGCCCGCCTTCGCTACGTGCCAAACGTCGTCGACGTCTCCGCCATCGCGCCCGTCACGGGCGTGGCCCCCGAGCAGCGAGCCCTGTTCGTGGCCAACTTCGCCTACGAGCCCAACGCCAACGGGCTGCGCTTCATGCTGGAGCGCGTCATGCCGCTGGTGTGGGAGCGTCTGCCGCAGGCCAGGCTGACCCTCGTCGGCGCGGGCCTGGAGCGGACGCCCTCGAACGACCCCCGTGTGGAGGCGCTCGGCTTCGTGGACGACCTGGCGGCCGTCTACGCCGGCGCCCGCTGTGCCGTCGTGCCCCTGCTGCAGGGCGGCGGGACCCCTCTGAAGTTCGTCGAGGCCCTGGCCTACGGGATCCCCGTGCTTGCCACCAGGCGCGCCGCTGCCGGCCTGGTCGTGACGGACAGGGTCGACTGCCTACTGGCAGACGACGAGTCCGATTTCGCGCGCACGCTCGCGGACGTGCTGGCGGACGGGGCCGGTGAGGTCGGACGCCACGGGCGCCGGCTGGCCGAGCAGCGCTACTCGATCGAGGCGCTGGCGACCCTGCTCGCCGCCCCGACGCAGACCGCCTGACGGACCGCCGGCACCGGCCGTCGCGTCTCCGACGTCTCGAACAGACGTCCACGCAGTCCGAGCAAATGCGTCCAGTTGAGTTCTGCAACCTCACATGCGGGCCGCCTACGCCCGAATGGACTCGTGCAGCACTAAAGAGGAGCGGTCGCCACGGAGCCGACCAAGGCCCAGGGGGTCGACCGCTTTCCCGACAAAGGCAACCCCGTCGCGAGACGGGCCCGCAAAGCCAGGGGTCTCCCCGAGACAGCCCAGCTACCGAAGGAGAGTCACGTCACCATGTTCCCCCGTCTACGCCTGTGCTGGAACCGGGCGAGCAAGCTGGGAAGGCCGCAGGTCGCGAGCATCGTCGCCCTGGCCTCCCTGGCGAGCGCGGCGATGCCCGGCCAGGCTCTGGCCGGCGCACCGACCGCCCAGGCATCCAGCATCACCGCGCGAGCTCACGCCGACAACCACGTCCTCGCCGCCAGCACGCACGCCCTCGAGGTGTGCCTGCATCATCACCCGCACTTCTGCGCCGCCCAGGCCAAGGCCGTCCGCAAGGCAGCCTCGGCCCGTCGCAGCGACCGCCAGGCCCTTGCGGCCTACTACCGCAGCGGAGGCAGCTCCGTCGCCGCCCCCGTCATCAAGGTCTCCGGCGAGACGCTCAGCTGGAACCAGATCGGCGGCGTCACCTCTTACGGGTTCGTCCGCAAGAGCACCGGCCTGGCCGACAAGTACACGACCATCAAAGGCACGAGCATCACGCCCACGCCGATCCCCGGCGCGACCGTCTACTACAGCGTCCGCGCCGAAGTGAACGGCGCACCGTGGGCGCACGAAGTTGCCATCACCTACCCGGCCGCACCCGCCGTCAGCACGCCGCCCCCGGCGCCCGTGGCACCCGCGGCGCCCGCGGCACCCGCGGCACCCGCCGAAACGACCGGTCCCACCGGCGGCGGCACTTCGGGGAGCGGCTCATCCAACCCGCCGGAAACCGGCTCCGGCTCGAGCGGTTCGGGCTCTGAAGCCGGTGGCGCCGTCAGCGAACCGGGCTCGGAAAACCTCGGCCTGCCGTTCGTGAAGGGCATCGACGCGAACCTCTCGGGCGAAGGCGCCAACGACCCCGAAGACATCACCGAGATGCGCTCGCTGGGCGTCAGCTGGACGCGCGAGGACCTGCCCTGGTCCGAAGTCGAGCCCCAGAAAGGCGTCTTCAACTGGTCGGGCTTCGACCGCCTGGTCAAGGTGACCAAAGAATTCGGCATCAGCGTGCTGCCGATCGTCGGCTACGCCCCCTCCTGGACGAGCCCGACCAACGCCTCCGCCTACGCCGAATTCATGGCCGCGGCCGTTGCTCGCTACGGTCCTGGCACCTCCGCCGACATCCAGTGGTGGGAGGTCTGGAACGAGCCGTACTTCGCCTACGCCTGGTCCGGCAAAACGCCCGAACCGGAGGCCTACGCTCGCGACTTCGCGGCCGCGGCGGAAGCCGCCAAGGCAGTCGCCCCCAGCGTGAAACTGCTGATCGCGGCCGACTACCAGGAGTCCGCTCAGACGGGCGGCACGAGCCCCGAAGAGAAGACCTGGATCAACGACATGTTCACCGCCGTGCCGAGCCTCGGCAAGTGGATCAGCGGCATCTCGGTCCACCCCTACGGCGGCGACCCTTCGCTGCCCCTGAAGGAAAAGGGCGGCTACCTGGACACGAGCGGGCAGTGGGGCTTCCAGCGCATCGACACGATCCGCGAAAAGTTCCTGGCCCACTCCGTCAACGTGCCCTTCTGGATCACAGAGGAGGGCTGGTCCACGTACGAAGTCAGCGAAGCCACGCAGGCCAAGAACTACACCGACCTGATCGCACAGGTGAAGCTGCGGCCGTGGGTCCGGGCGCTGTTCCCCTTCGGGTTCCGCGAAAACTCGGCCCACCCGACCAACAACCAGCCGGGCTTCGCCCTGCTGAAGTACGGCTCACACGAACCGAAGTCGGCATGGTACGCACTCAAAGAAGGTCTGCCGTCCCTGTCCTGAGGCTGAAGCACCAGCGATAGAAGCAACCCCTGCGGCCGGATTGGACAGTCCGGCCGCAGGCTTTCTCGCAGCGTCTGGCGGTCCTGCCTGACAGCGATCCTGGCGACTCTGCGACCGTCGCGGCGACCTCGCGCCTGCACCGCCAGAGCGGTCTTCCCCTCTCCCTAGACTCCTGTTGATGACAGTCAGCCGCCGTCTTGCCTGGGCCGTGCTGGGCGCAGTCGTGGGCCTGGTGGGCGGCGTCCTGGCCGCCAGGCACTCGAGCACGGCCCTCTACGTCTGCGTCGCGATCGGCGGCGTCGTGGCGCTGGCTGTGCTGGGCGACCGGGCCTTCCCGTGGGCGATCGTGATCATGGTCGTGGCGCCGTGGTATCCGTTCACGGCCCACGCCGACGCGCCGGGGGGCATCAACCAGAAGTTCCTGTGCACGGCCATCGCCGTCGTCGTGCTGATGCCCTGGCTGTGGTCGATCGCGGTCGGCGGGCGCCGTACCCGCCCCAACCGTGGCACCCTGCTGATGGGCGTCCTGTACGCGGCCCTGACGATCCTCATCTACAACACCCTCGGCGGCATCAAAGGGATGGTCACCCCGGTCGTCGCCGGCTACATCTTCGCCGGCGTGGCGTTTCTGTGCTCGCGGCGGTTCGTGGAGATAGGCAACTGGGCCCCGGCGGGCTTCGCCGGCATGGTGATCCTGCTGCTGTTGGGGGCGGAGGCGTACGTGAGCGCGCCCACGCAGCGCGTCGGCTACTTCGTGGGATACCCGATCACCTACGGCGGCGTGCTGGTGGGGCTGCTGCCGATCGCCCTGGTCTACTCCTTCAAACGCTCACGCGGACTGGCCGGCGCGATCGCCCTGGGCACCGCCGCCATGCTCGTCTTCAGCGAATCGCGCAGCGCCTGGATCGCGACGGGCATGGTCCTCCTGGTCGTGATCGCCCTGCTGGTGAGGGGACGCAACGCCCGCGGCCTGGCGCTCGTCGGCGCGGCCCTCGTGCTGGCGCTGGGTCTCGTCCTCGGCACAGGCAGCCTGCACAAGGTCATCGAAGACCGCGTCAACGCCAAGACGGGCAGCAGCGAGTCCGTCACGCACCGGCTCTGGAGCGTCAGCTACGCGCTCGGGCAGATCGGCCAGAAACCGTTCTTCGGCGCCGGCGCACCGGGCTTCGGAGCGGAAGAAGCCGAGGCCCGCACGAACATCGGCGCGATCGACAACGGCTACCTGTCGGTCAGCCTGGACATGGGCGTCGTGGGCCTGCTGGCGGCACTGATACCGATCGCCATAGCGCTGGTGACGCTGGCCCGCTGCCTGCGTCTCGGCGTGGCCCCGCCGATCGAGACGGCGCTGGCCCTGGGCATCCTCGGGATGGCCGTCGTGACGCTCTTCTACGACAGCTTCTACTGGCCGCAGATGGACCTCCTGTTCGGCGCCATGGGCGGCGCCCTGTCGCTGCGGGTGGGGGCGCTGCGCCGCGTCCCCGCCGGTCAGCTGCCGGACGACACGCGCTCGCCGCTGGGGCGGCGGGGGCGTCCGTTGCTGCTCGGCGGCACATCGCCCTCGGCGTAGTAGTAGGCCCCGTCGGGGCCGCCTGCGACGTCCGTGATGACCAGCCCGAAGACCTTGCGGCCGCTCTGCTCGAGGATGCGCCTGGTGCCGCGTACGCGGTCGCGGCGGCTCGTGCCGGCCCGGGCCACGATGATCGCCCCGTCGATCTCGGGGAAGCGCATCAGCACCCGCGTGTCGGCCACGGGCAGCAGCGGCGGCGAGTCCACGATCACGACCTCCGCGGCCTCGCGGGCAGCCGTCAGCACGGCCGGCATGCGCCCGCCGCTGAGCACGTCGGACGAGTTGGGAGGGTTGATGCCGCTCGGCAGCACCTGCAGGTTGGGCTCGTCGGGAACCGACACCAGGTAGTCGGCCAGGTCGTCGTCCGAGACCAGCAGGTCGGAGAGGCCCGGCTGACCGGCGGAGACGCCAAGCTGGGTCGCGGCCGTGGGGCGGCGCATGTCGGCCTCGACCAGGATCACGCGGCGCCCGACGGCCGCGAGCGCCGCCGACAGGTTGACGGCCACCGTGCTCTTGCCCTCGCTCTCCTCGGCGCTGGTGATCAGGAAGCAGTGCGCGTGCCCGGTCGGATCCAGGAAGCGCAGGCTCTCGCGAAGCATCCTGTAGGACTCGCCGGCGGGGCCCGTCAGCTGCGGGAAGGTGCCGCCGCGGCGCCCCGACCGGGTCTGCGGGATGCTGGCGATGATCGGGTAGTCGCCGTAGGCGCGTTCGATGTCCTCGATCGTCTTCAGGCGCTTGTCCAGGTAGTCCACGAGCAGCGCCAGGGCGCAGCCAAGGAACAGGCCGATCAGTCCGCCCAGCTCCATGTCGCGCTTGGGCTTGGGCGAGACGGGGGAGGAGTCGGGGCGGGCCGTGGCGATGACCTGGCCGTTGCCGGTCTGGACGGCCGCGAGCACCCGCAGCTGGCGCAGCCCGTCTTCGAGCTTGGGCTTTTCGGCTTCGCTGGCCGTGGCCAGCGACTGCTGCACCAGTTCGACGGCCTGGTTGACCAGCGCCCGGTCCGTTTCGCGCTGGTAGATGATGTAGCCGTTGGCGAAGGCGTTGGCGACCGCCGCCGCTTCGGAGGGGTTGGGGCGGGTCGCCTTGATGACGGCGATGTTGGCGTTGGCGCTCGGCGTCACCGACACCGACCCGAGCAGCGCTTCGGGCGGTTCCTTGGTGTGCAGGAGCTTGGCCGCCGCCGCGGCCGTGCTCGGCGAGGTCACGACGTCGATGTCGGTCTGGGTCGTGCGCTGAGGTTCTTCGGCGCCACCGCTCTGGTACAGGCCGCTACCGAACAGGGCCTGGGCGAAGCCGGGTTCGCGGAACAGCAGCTGCGCGGAGGAGCTGTACTGCTTGGGCGAGCGCAGGGACAGGGCCGTTGCGGCCCCGAAACTGACCAGGAAGACGACGATCACGATCAGCTGGCGGCGCCAGAGCACCCTCAGCAATTCGAACGGCGAGACCGTCGGAGCTGCCTGCGTGTCCAGCGTGGGCTCCAGCTCAGCCATCAGGGCACCCTAGAGGGTCGTTTCCGCACTATGTCCATGATACGTCGATGCCCTTCCAAGGATGCAGGCTCACCATGATCTATCGGCCGTGTCACGTGGCCGCTTGACCGGTATTCGACGCCGAGCTCCTACATCCGGCCAGCTGCACGAACACGATCATCGTCCGGCCCAGTCGAATGCCATACTCCGGCAGTGAGCACCAGCGCAGCTGAACCTGCGTCGGCGGCGACCGCGAGGACCGGCCCGCCGCCCGGCCGGGTCGGAGACGAACGGCTCGCCAGCCGCATCGCGCCGGGCCAGATCGCGCTCCTGATCACGATCCTCGGCGGCATCCTGCGCTTCGCCACGCTCAACGTTCAGAGCATCTGGCTGGACGAGTCGGCGACCATGATCCTCGTCAGGCGCAGCTTCGGGGGGATGCTCTCGCATCTGTCCTCCAGCGAGTCCGCGCCCCCCCTCTACTACGTCGTGGCCTGGGTCTGGACGAGGATCTTCGGGACCGGGCCGCTCGGCTTCCGCTCGCTCTCGGCGCTCGTCGGAACGCTGACGATCCCCGTCATGTACGCGGCCGGGCGGCGCATCTCGCCGCGGGCGGGCATCTGGGCGGCACTGCTGTGCGCCTGCAGCCCCGCCCTCTACTACTACTCCCAGGAGGCCCGCAACTACGGGATGCTGGTCCTCTTCTGCGCCGTCGCCTTCGTGCTGTTCCAGCGGGCCCTGGAGAGCCCCACGGCGCGCAACCTGTGGCTGTGGGGCATCGCCTCGGCCGTCGCCCTGCTGACCCACTACTTCGCCGTCTTCCTGTTCCTGCCGGAGGCCTGGCTGCTGCTGCGCCGGCACGGCGTCCACCGGACCTGGCGCCCGACAGCGCTGGTCGTCCTCGTCGGTGCGGCCCTGGCGCCGCTGGCCCTGGCCGAGCGGGCCGGCGGCAAGACGAGCTGGATCGAAGCCGAATCGCTGCCCTCGAGGCTCGCCGAGAGCGTCAAGCAGTTCGCCGTCGGGCCCTACGGCCCGCTGGAGATCCCGGCAGCGGCCGTGGTGCTGGCCCTGGCGGGGCTGGCGCTGCCGGCGCTGTGGCGTAAAGGACGCAGCGAGGAGCGCAGGGCCGCCTGGACGGTCGCGTTCGTGGCCGCCGTGGCGGTGCTCGTACCGCTGCTGCTGGCAGCCGTCAAAGCGATCGACGTCTACGACGGACGCAACGTGATCGCCACCCTCGTGCCGCTGATCGTCCTGATCGCGGCGGGACTCGGCGCGGCTGCCTCGCCGCGCCTGGGGACGTTGCTGGGCGCCTGCATCTGCGCCGTCTCGCTGGCTGTCGTGGCGGGCATCGACCTGACCCCCTCCTACCAGCGCGACGACTGGCGCGGCATCGCCCGGGCGCTGCCCGGCCCGCCCGCCGGGGGCCGCGTGATCGTCGGCGAACAGTTCGCCTCGCTGCCTCTCTACGTCTATCTCGGCTCGCTGAACGGATCCGTGGGCCAGACCGTCACGACCCGGGAAATCGACTTCGTGGCGCTGCGCCAGCGCCGCTCGGCCCGCCCGCCGCTGCCGGCCAAGGTGCCGACGGCGGCGCCCCCCGGCTTCGAGCCGGCCGGCGTCGTGCGCACCTCGGCCTACGCGGTGGCCCGCTTCACCTCCTCCCGGCCCGCGACGGTCAGCGTGCAGGCCCTGCGTCGCGAGCAGGGCGAAGCCAAGGCCGAAGTCGTCAGGCAGCGCTGAGCGCCGCGCGGGCGTCGAGGACGAAGCGTTCCTGCTCCTGCAGGTAGGGCTCCAGCTCGAAGGCGCCTGCCCGCAGGCGGGCCCTCTGCACCCGGGCAGCCGTCTGCTCGGGCTCCTGGAGGGTGCGGGCGAGGGCCGCCGCGGCTGCCCGGGCGTCGCCGCCGGGGAACAGCAGGGCGTGCTCCTCGTCGTGCATTCCCTCGCTGATGCCGCCGACGTCGCTGGCGACGAGCGGCACCCGCGCGAAGGCGCCCTCGATCGTCACCAGCGGGAACGGCTCCTGCCACAGCGAGGGCACGATCAGGGCGTGGGCCCTGGCCAGCACGGCGGCTGCCTGCTCGGGCGAGGCCTGCCCTTCGAATCGCACCGCCCCCCCGACGCCGAGCCGCTGCGCCAGGGCACGCATCTCGGCGCCGTGCTCCGGATCCTCGGGGCCGACCACGCGCAGGGTCGCGGCGATGCCGTGCTCGGACTCCAGCAGGGCCAGCGCCTCGATCGCCACGGACAGGCCCTTGTAGGGGGTGACCCGACCCAGGAAGGCGATCTCCGGGGCAGGCGCGGGGTCGCGCACGACGGCCGCGTAGAGCGAGCCGTAACGGGGCACGGAGTGACCGATCCGTTCCAGCTGCACGTCCAGGAAGCCGGGCGGCTCGACCATCCGCCTGATCGCCTCCGAGTTCCAGGAGATCGCGACCCGCATCGGAGCGGTCGGATCCAGGCGAAGCCGGGGAAGCCCGTTGACGGCTCGCATGGCCGTGGACCAGGCGGCTCTGGCGGGGCCGCGATGCGAAGGCAGCAGCTCGCGCATGAACTGGTCGCCCGTGCACAGCCCAGCGAACCAGTGCTCGCAGACCCTGAAGGCGAGCGGCACGCCGCTGTCCGCCAGCACCCGCACGCAGGCATGGGGGATGCGGGCGCAGTTCCAGGCGTAGATCACCTCAGGCCGCCAGGCCAGCGCCGCGCGGGCCGAGGCCACGCCGGCGAGGGCGGCAAGGGGCGCCTGCAGGGCCCCTCGGGCGTCCGGGCTCAGCCGCGCCAGGTCCCGCCGGACCTCTGGCTGCACGGGCGCGCGATCGCGCTCCTGGCTGCTGGTCAGCACGAGCACCTCGTGGTTCTCGCGCAGGCGCTCGACGACGCTCGAGCACTCGACCTCATAGCCACCGAAGGCGACCGGCGGGTACAGAGCGGACACGACGAGGATGCGCACGGGCCAAGTATCGGCCACGCGCCGCCCGTGCTTATGCTCGGACGCGATCGTGTCGAGGAGAAACGAGAGATGACGACGTCCACACGCAAGCCCGAGCTGGACCTGGCCGAGGCCGTGGCGCTGGCTCGCCGCCCGGCGGTGGCGCCTGCGATGCCACGCGCGGCCCTGCCAGTCGTGCTCAAGACCTCCCCGCTCCTGCGCAGGGCACTGCCCACCCCCTTGGCCGTGCGCCTTGCCGAACGCGCAGGCGCCTCGATCTGGGAGCAAGACCGCAAAGCACGCGAGGACGGAATGGCGATGGCCCGGGCGATCTTGGGGGGCACAGCCCGCGAGGGCGAGGAGCGGGAGCTGGCGCGCCGCCACCTGATCGAGGATCGGGTTCAGAAGGCGCTGTTCTGGCAGCCGTGGCCGATGAACGAGATCACGGACGCCTCGGCGGCGAACCTCAGCGAGGCGATGGAGTGCGGCCGGCCCCTGATCGTCAGCGCCTGCCACGTGGGACCCTTCTTCCGCCAGATCTCGGTCGTGGCCGGGCGAGCGGTGGCGCAGGGCCGAGCCGTCCACACCGTCTCGGCGCCCTGGTACTTCGAGCCGCCCACGCCCGACGCCTGGGGGCGCAGGCTGGCGCTGTGGTGGCAGCGGATGGCGGCCCGAGGCGAGCGCGCCGTCCTGTCTGTCGGCTCCTTCCCGGTGCTCGTCGAGCTGCTCAGGGGAAATCAGATCGTGATGATCTTCTTCGACATGCCGGGCGGCACCCGCACGACCTTCCTGGGCAAGCCCGTGATGCTCTCCTCGGGCACTGCCCGGCTGGCCTTCGAGAGCGAGGCGCTGATCGTGCCGCTGCGGGCCCGCCGCGACGGCTCCCGGGTCTGGACGGACGTGTTCGCGCCCCTGGACCCCCATCGCTTCGCGGGGCCCACGGAGCTGCACGAGGCGCTCGCTGCCGTGCACGAGCGCTCGATCCTGGAGCTCCCCTGGACGCTGGAGGACCCCAACCGCGCCGGCGCCTGGGAGGGCGGGGCCGACGCCCGCGAATGGGCGCGCCCGGCCTGACCGGGACGATGCGCCTGCTGTTCTTCAACGAGGGCAACCTCGGCACGCACATCCTCGGGCAGGGCCAGCTGGACGACGCCCTGCGGGTGGGGCTGGAGCAGGCTCCGGACGTGCAGGCGCGCTTCGTCGGCCTGGAGCCCTTCGGCCGCCTGTCCGGAGCTCTGGCGCAAGCGCCACTCGGTCCGCTCGCCGCCCGTCATCTGGACATGCGGGCGATGCGCTGGCATGCCGTGCAGTCCGTCCGCGCGCGCGCGCGGCTCGACGCCGAGCTGCGCGCGTTCCCGGCGGACGTGGTCCACGTCCACACCCAGTCGGTGGCGCTGGCGATGGGACACCTCGCCCGCCGCCTGCCGCTTGCGATCTCGCTGGACACGACGATCGGCGACTGGGCGGACATGCCCGCCTGGCGCATCCACGAGAGCTACGCCTCGCTGCTGAGCGCTCCCAGCAGAGCCGCCGAGCGGCGCATCATGACCAGAGCGGCGACGGTGCTGGCGTGGACGGGCTGGGCAAGGCGAGCCGTCGAGCGGGTGGCCCCGCAGGCGCGCGTCGTCGAGCACCACCCCGGCATCGACCTCGAGCGCTACCGTCCCGCCCCGCGCACGCCCCGCGAGATGGAGCGCGTGCTGTTCGTCGGTGGGCGCTTCGCGGAGAAGGGCGGCGAGGACCTGCTGGCCGTGCTCGAGCCCCAGCTCGGCGTCACCGTCGAGCTCGACCTGGTGACTCCGGCGGAGGTGCCCGAGCGCCCCGGCGTGCGCGTCCACCGCCTGGGGCCGGGCGACCCGGCCCTGCTGGAGCTCCAGCAGCAGGCGGACGTCTTCTGCCTGCCGAGCTACGGGGATGCCGCGCCGTGGGCGGTACTCGAGGCGATGGCCTGCGGCACGGTCGTGCTGGGCAGCGACGTGGGAGGCATTCCGGACATGCTCGAAGGGGGCCATGCAGGCGTCGTCGTGGCGCACGGCGACCGTCGGGTGCTGGGCGAGGCCCTGGGCTCGCTGCTGGGCAGCCCCGAGCTCAGGGAGCAGCTGGCGGGACGCGCCCGCGAGCGCTGCGAGAGGGTCTATGACGCCCGTCTGCAGACCCGGGCGATGCTCGAAACGTTTACAAGCTTTAAGAAGGCTTAAGGAGAGAGAGTTTCCTCCCTTACATGCCCACGGATGGGGATGCAGAGCTGGGGGCGACGCTGGACGCCGCGCGGCGGCCCGTCGACGCCTGCGTGCTGCCGCGGGCATCGCTGCGCACACGCCTGGCAACGAGCCCCCGCCTGCGAGGCCTGGCGCCCAGAGCGGCCCTGATCGCGAGGGCCCAGGCGCACGGACGGGAGCGCTGGGAGCAGGACCCGCAGGCGCGCGATCGCGCACGGGCCGCGCTGCGTGCGATCGTCGGTGGCACCGAGCGGGCCGGGGAGATCGAGGCGCTGGCGCGCGAGCACCTGATCGAACGCGCCATAGACGAGAGCCTGTTCTGGGGACGGTGGGAGGCACCGGCGCTCGACGGCATATCGCGCACGCGCCTGGGCGACGCGCTCTCGCGCCCCCGTGGGCTGCTCGTGTCCTCCTGCCACACCGGGCCCTACCTGCTGGCGCTGTCGGTGCTGCCAGAGTACGGGCGCATCCCCTACTCGGCCGCGGGACCCTGGTCCTTCGAGGACGTCAAGCCCGGATACTGGGGGCGACGGATCGCCCACCGGCGAAACCAGGCGCGGGCGCGCGACGAGAGGCTGGTCTACTCGATCGGCTCCTTCCCGGTGCTGCGCTCGCTGCTGGAAGAGGGTGAGCTCGTCAGCGTTTTCTTCGGCATGCCGGGCGGACGGGAGACGACGTTCCTGGGCAAGCCCGTGATGCTCACGAGCGGCTCCGCCCGCCTGGCGGTGGCGAGCGACGCCCTGATCTTGCCTGTGCGGACCAGGATCGCGGGCAGCCAGGTGCGACTGGACGTGGCGGAGGCGATCGACCCACGCGAGCACGACGGCGTGGAGAGCGTTCACGACGCCCTGGCGGCCGTCCACGAGCGCTGGATCCTGGAACGCCCGGCGGCGCTGGAGGATCCCAACAGGCCGGGCTCCTGGGAGGGCTGCGCGACCGAGCGGGGCTGGCCGCTGCCGGCCTCTCACGCGGGCGCGCGGCGGCGCAGCAGCACCGACACGTCGGCGGGCACGAGCGCCCTGATGCCGAACAGCAGCGCCGGGTAGCAGACGCAGGCGGCTGCCGTCAGGGCGCCAAGCGGCGCCCCGACCGCTTTCAGGCCGGCCAGCATAGCGCCCAGCAGCGCAGCCGCCAGGACAGTCCGTCCGATCCTGCCGGGCTTGGGGAAGGGCATCTCGAGCCTGCCGAGGATCGTCCGCAGGCTCAGGGCGCAGACGACGATCTCTGTCAGCAGCGTCATCCAGGCGGCGCCCATGAAGCCGACGGCAGGCACCAGCGCGAGGTTGCCGGCGAGGTTGACCAGCAGCGCCACGAGGCTGATGCGCAGCAGCCGGCCCTGCAGCCCCAGCACGGCCAGCAGGCTCCCGTTCAGGTAGCCGAAGCAGATGAAGACGAAGGCGGCGCCCAGCACGGGCAGGGCGGGTGCGGCGTCGACGAAGTGAGCGCCGAAGACGAGGCGCACGAGCGGCCGGGCGGCGACAGCGGCGAAGGCCAGGGCACCCAGCGAGCCGACTGTCAGCAGCTCGGCGGCGAGGCGCACGACGCGCAGCATCCGCTCCCGTTCGGCGGGCCAGGAGGCGGCGATGATCGGGGTCAGCGTCGTCAGCACCGACAGGGGCACGAAGTGAGACTGGTCGAGGACGTTGTAGACGGCGCCGTAGAGGCCGGCGGCGCGACTGCCCGAGAAGCCGTAGACGATGATCTGGTCGATGCGGGCGTAGGAGATGATCAGCACGCCGGATATGCCAAGGGGGATGCCGACGCGCAGCAGGGGCCGCAGGCGTGCCCGGGAGGGCCGCGGCCAGCGGTCCAGCACGCGCAGGGCCGCGACCGTCTGCACGACCGAGCCGGCGGCGTTGGTGACGGCCATTGCGATGGCCAGCTCGATCATGTCGCCTCCCCGCCAGTAGACGATCGCCACGGCGATCGCCCACAGCACGCTGCGCAACGTCAGCACGAGCATCGGCACGAGGTTGTTGACGCGCAGCTGGAAGACCAGGCCGACGACGCCGATGCCGTCGAAGGGCATGCCGAGCACGAGGATGATGCCCGCCACCAGCATCTGGTGGCTGCGCTGCAGGGCCAGCACGGCCACGAGCGAGACGGCGATGGCCGGCAGCAGAAGCAGCAGGCGCAGCATCATCATCGCCCCGAACCACTCGTGTTCGGACTCGGGCGCCGCCGCCGCTTCTCGCACGACGACTTTTTCCATGCCGAAGCTGGCCATGTAGCCGACCATGCCCAGCACGACGAAGATCGTCGACCACTGCCCGTAGCCGACGCTGCCCAGCGAGCGGGTCAGCAGGGCGGTGACGACGACGCCGAGGCCGAGGTTGAGCACCCGCGCGACGATCTGCAGCAGGACGTCGTGTGCGGCGCGTTGCCGCGTCGCCTGGCGGGCGGGGCTCGACATGGACGCGTCTGATGGTTCGGCTGCAGCCACAGTATCCCTGTATCGGCATGGAGCGCCCTCAAGAGCACGGGAGGGCCTGCCGATAGCGGCTATACCATTGCGAGGCTCCCCGCCGCAGTGGCCATCGAACCTACACGGGGCCTCGTCGCGGGGCCGCGCCACGGCGAAACGACAGAGAGGAAGCGCGAAGTGGGCACGACTTTGATCACCGGCGGAAGCGGCTACATCGGCTCCCTGCTGGCAAACGAGCTGCGCGAGAACGGCCACGACGTGCGCGTCCTGGACTCGCTGCTGCACGGCCAGGAGGACATCGCGGCCGAGCAGGAGGCCGCCGGCATCGAGGTCGTCCGCGGTGACATCCGCGACGGCGAGGCCCGTGCCCGCGCCCTGAACGGTGCGGATAACGTCGTGCACCTGGCGGCGATCGTCGGCGACCCCGCCTGCGCGCGCGACCCCCAGGTCTCAGAGGACGTCAACGTCAGGGCCACGGAGAGCCTCGTGGCCAACGCCGCAGCAGCCGGCGTCAAGCGCCTCGTGTTCGCCTCGACGTGCTCCAACTACGGCCGCATGGCCGACCCGACGGTCCCGATCACCGAGGATGGCGAGCTGCGCCCGGTGTCCCTGTACGCCGAGCAGAAGGTCGGCATGGAGAAGCTGATCCTGGGCGGCGGCGCCGGCAGCGACATGTCGCCGACGTGCCTGCGCTTCGCGACGGTCTACGGCGTGGGGCGGCGCATGCGCTTCGACCTGACCGTCAACGAGTTCACCCGCGAACTGTGGGCCGACCACGACCTGGAAGTCTTCGGCGAGCAGTTCTGGCGTCCCTACATCCACGTCCGCGACGCCGGCCGGGCCGTTCGCACGGTCCTGGAGGCGCCGCTGGAGAAGGTCGCCGGCAACGTCTTCAACGCCGGGCGCTCGGGAGAGAACTACCGCAAGCTCGACCTGGTGGAGGAGATCGGCAAGCAGATCGACCGCGGCCGGGTCTCCTACGTCAAGAAGGACGAGGACCCGCGCGACTACAAGGTCAGCTTCGACAAGATCCGCGCCGAGCTGGGCTTCGAGACGCTGATGACCGTGCCCGACGGGATCGCCGAGATAATCGCGGCGCTGGACGCCAAGCAGTTCGGCGACCCCTTCGACCCCCGCTACAAGAACATCCCCTGAGCGGGGCAGCCGACGGATGGCCGAGACCGGCACCTTCCCGGAGCTCCCGCTCTTCGACCTGGAGCTGGCGCCGCAGGACCTGGCGGCTGTGGCTGAGACGCTGCGCTCGGGCTGGCTGACGCTGGGCCCGCGCACAGCCGCCTTCGAGGAGGAGTTCGCAAGGCACCTGGGCGCCAAGCACGCGATCGCAGTCTCCAGCTGCACGGCGGCGCTGCACCTGGCCTACCTGGCGGCGGGCGTCGGCCCCGGCGACGAGGTCATCGTCCCCTCCTTCACGTTCGCGGCGACGGCGGCGGCGGCGCTGTACTGCGACGCCACCCCGGTCTTCGCGGAGATCGTCTCCCGCGAGACGCCGAGCCTCGACCCCGAGGACGTGGAGCGCCGCATCACCCCCCGCACGAAGGCCGTGTGCATCGTCCACTATGCGGGCTACGCGGCTGCCGCGGACCGCATGAAGGAGCTCTGCGACAGGCACGGCATCGCCCTGATCGAGGACGTCGCCCATGCCCCCAGCGCCAACCTGCGGGGCCGCAAACTGGGCACGTGGGGCCTGGCGGGGGCGTTCAGCTTCTTCTCCAACAAGGTCCTGTCGGTCGGCGAGGGCGGTCTGCTGTGCACGGACGACGACGACGTCGCGGCGCAGGTCCGCTCGCAGCGCTCGCACTGCATGACGAGCGGCACGTGGGACCGCCACAGCGGCCGCACGGACACCTACGACGTGGTCGGGCTGGGCTACAACTATCGCCTGGACGAGCCGCGCTCGGCGCTGCTGCTCTCCCGCATGGGCCGCCTGGAGGCGGAAATCGAGCGCCGCCGCGAGCTGACGGTGCGCTACCGCTCCATGCTCAAAGAGATCCCGGAGATCGTCGTCCCGTTCGAGGACGGGGAGGTGCCGGAGTCCTCCTGCTATGTGATCCCGATCATGCTCCGGCAGGACGGCCGCCAGCACGAGGTCAGCTCGAAGCTGCGCGAGCGGGGCATCCAGACGAGCATCTTCTACCCCTCGATTCACCGTTTCACGGCCTACCGGGAGCGCTTCCCGGACGTGTCGCTGCCGATCACGGAGCTGGCCTCCCGCACGGAGCTGACGCTGCCCTTCTACCCGCACATGAGCCACGAGGACCAGGACCGCGTCGTCACAGCCCTGGCCGAGGCGGTGGCGCGATGACCGACTGGCGGGTGCCGCTGACGGACATCGAGGTCCCCGAGCAGGACGTCCAGGCCGTCATGGACTGCCTGGAGTCGGGCTGGCTGACGATGGGCCCGCGCATAGCGGCCTTCGAGGAAGCCCTGTCCGGCTACGTCGGCACCCCTCACGCGGTGACGGTCTCCAGCGGCACGGCGGCGCTGCACCTGTCCTGCCTGGCGGCGGGGCTCGGCCCCGGCGACGAGGTGATCGTGCCGGCCTTCACGTTCGTGGCCAGCGCGGCGGCAGTCCGCTACGTGGGCGCGACGCCGGTGCTGTGCGACGTGAGCTCCCCCCGGCGCTTCAACCTGGACCCGGCCGACGTGGCCCGCCGCATCACCCCCCGCACGAAGGCCGTCGTGGCTGTGCACTTCTGCGGCTACGCGGCTCCCGTGCACGAGCTCAGGGCGCTCTGCGACGAGCACGGCCTGACCCTGATCGAGGACTGCGCCCAGGCGATCGGCGCCCGGGTCGACGACGAGGGCACCCAGGCGGGAACCGTGGGGCAGCTCGGCGCCTTCAGCTTCTTCTCCAAGAAGCAGCTGTGCGTGGGCGAGGGCGGCATGGTCGCCACCGCCTCCCAGGAGCTGGCCGATCGCGTCAGGCTGCTGCGCTCCCACGCCCTCACGAGCAGCACCTGGGATCGTCACCGCGGCCACGACCCGGCCTACGACATCGTCGACGTCGGCTTCAACTACCGCATGGACGAGCCCCGGGCGGCGCTGGGACTGAGCCGTCTGGATCGACTGCCGGCCAGCCTGGACGCCCGCCGGGCGCTGGTGCGCGCCTACCGGGAGCGCCTGGCGGAGGTCCCCGGCATCGAGCTGTGCTTCAGCGACGAGGAGGTGCAGCGCTCCTCCCACTTCGCCTTCCCCGTCCTGCTGGCCGATCGTGCCACCCGCGACGGCTTCCGCGACAGCCTCAAAGAGGCCGGCATCCAGACGACCTGGTATCCGGCCCTGCACAGGTTCACCGACTACCTGCAGTTCGCTCCCGCCGACGGCCTGCCCACCGCGACCGAGGCGGCCGAGCGCCACTGCGCACTGCCGCTCAGCTCGAGCATGAGCGTGGCGGACGTGGAGACGGTGGTCGCGGCCGTGCGCTCGGCGCTGGCCTGAGCACGGCCGACCACGGTCGACCTGCTCCAGTCAGTCCTGCCAGGCGACGACGAGCCGGTGGACGAACCCCCAAAACGGATCGTCGATCCTTTCGTAATTCTGGACCAGGCCGCTGCGCGGCAGAGTTCTCATGACGCCGGCGTCGACAAACGCCAGCAGTTGCGTCCTCACTCGTGTGGGGCTCATGCCAAGTTGGTCGGCCAGCTCCTGGGCGTGCACGAGCCCAGACGAGACCCCCACGGCGTGGGCTACTTCGAGTCGGTCCGAGTTTCCAAAGAGGCGCTTGGACCTCCTGCGGAGCTGCATCGTCGTGAGGTAGTCCGTACGATCCCCAGGCATCATTGACGAATATATAATACGGAATCGCTAATAAGCACCCCCGAATGCTAAATTTGGATTCATGATTCGTGAATCCGTCAAGCCAGCCAGCGC
Organism: uncultured Solirubrobacteraceae bacterium; assembly: GCA_963697795.1. Classification (GTDB taxonomy): domain Bacteria; phylum Actinomycetota; class Thermoleophilia; order Solirubrobacterales; family Solirubrobacteraceae; genus Palsa-744. Next base: position 1,307,298 of record OY969097.1, read on the forward strand.
ACGCCGATGACCAAGAAGGAGCTGCGTCAGATACTGGCGTCAGGCGGGGTATCGCTTGTCGCAACGCCCAAGAGGGCGAAGACCCTTCAGTCGGCCAAGGTCCCCGCAGGAACGACCAAGGCAGCGAGAGGCCACCAGAGTCCCAAGAGCCCGGCCAAAGCTTCCGCCCACTAGCTCCGCCGGTACGAAACTGACGGCGAACAGTCTCTCAGGAGCAGCGACATTCGGCTACGGGGCGCTTGGAGCGCTCGTATCGCTGTTCTTCGTCCAGGTGCTCCCTTGGGGCTTGCAGTTGATGAAGGGAGCCGACCTTCATTTCACGCCGACGCGTCTGCTGGGAGTGGCGATCGTCTTCACTGGCACGATGGCGCTGGGCGGCTTCGTCGCCTACCTGATCGGCGACGCCACGACGGCACGGGTCGCCATTTCCTACGGACTTGGCTGGCAGGGACTGCTGGGCGGTTTCATCCAAGGGAAACGAGTCGCAGAGGACGAAGCGCAGCAGGACCCCTAGATGGTTGATTCCACGACGCTGCACCGTCGGATCGCATGTCTGGCCTTCGCAGGCCTTTGTCCTCGGACTCGCCCTTGCCGCCAGCAAGGGCTTCGCCCTGCGTCCGCGGCCTGCTCGACCATCCGCACCCCCGAACAGCGGCACACCGTCATGGAATCAACCATCTAGATGGTCGGCGGCGCTGCCGCCACCTCACCCCTCCGGTATCAGCCGGTCCCTGACCGACTCGAACTCCTCCTGGGCCTGCTCGTAGTCGTCGTGGCGACCGATGTCCAGCCAGTAGTCCTCGCTGATCCACGAACGCACGACGTCGCCGGCGGCGATCAGGCGCAGGATCAGGTCGGGGAAGTCCAGGCGCTCCCCCGGCACGATGTGGGAGAGGGCGCGGGGGGCGAAGCAGTAGACGCCCATCGAGGCGACGTAGTCGATCGAGGGCTTCTCGTCGTAGCCGGTCAGGCGCGTCGGGTCATCGCCGTCGCCGAAGCGCAGCACGCCCAGGGAGACCTGGATCTGGCGCTGCTTGGTGGCGATCGTCGCGGCCGCGTCGCTGGCCCTGTGGCGCTCCAGCAGGGCGCCGTAGTCGATGTCCGTCAGCACGTCACCGTTCATGACCAGGACGTCCTCGTCGGCGACGCCGTCGATCAGGGCCAGGGCGCCGACGGTGCCCAGTGGCTCGCGCTCGCGGTAGTAGTCGATCGCCACCCCGTAGCTCTCGCCGTCGCGGAAGAAGGCCTCGATCAGCTCCGCCAGGTAGCCCGTGGCCATCGTGATCCGCTCGAAGCCGTGGACCTTCAGCTGGCGCACGACGATGTCCAGGACGGGCCTGTCGCCGATCGGCATCAGCGGCTTGGGCAGGACGGTCGTGTAGGGCCGCAGGCGCGTCCCCTCGCCGCCGGCGAGTATCACCGCGCGCTTCATCCTCGTGCCATCGCCTTCTCGAAGAGGCCCTCGATCGTCTCGGCCACGACAGGGGCGGCGTAGGTCCGCTCGGCGTACTCCCGGGCCGCCCTGCCCTCCCGCTCGGCCCGCTCGGGGTCGTCCAGATAGCGCTCCAGCAGCGCCTTCAGGGAGGCGGGGTCGTTCTCCGGGGAGGCGATGCCGCCGACCTCGGGCGTGATCATGTCGGCCACGCCCTCGGCCCCCGTGGACAGGCACGGCCGGGAGGCCAGCATGCCGAGGATGACCGCACGGGGCGCCCCCTCGGTCGGGCTGGGGCAGAAGACCGACACGTCGAAGGCCGACAGCACGTCCGGCACCTCCGACCCCGGTGTGGAGATGAAGTGGGCGCGGTCTCCGAGGGGCGCAGCCAGCGTACGGAGCTGCTGCTCGGTCTCCCCGTCGCCCGCCAGGATCAGGTGTACGCGGGGGTCCTCCAGGGCCTTGACGGCCTCGACGACGACGTCGTTGCGCTTCTTGGGGTGAAAGCGAGAGATGCAGCCCACGACGAAGGCGTCGGCCGGGATGCCCAGCTCTTGGCGCACCCGCGCCCGGCCCTCGGCCGTGTAGCGGATTTCCTCGGTGCGCAGGACGTTCGGCACGACGATCACCTTGGCCGGGTCGACGCCGACGTCGGTGACGGAGCGACGCGTGCCCTCCGAGACGGCCATCACCAGCGGCGCCCGCGCGCCGGCCGCCAGGTAGGCGCGCCGGGGCAGGCCCTTGCGCAGGGGGAAGGGCACAGGGCCCCACTCGGCCCACACGACCGTCCTGCGCAGCCGGGCTGGCAGCATCCGCGCCATCAGCTGCTCCTTCTTGTAGTGGACCAGCAGGACGTCGTAGGGAGCCTGAGCGGCCAGTGCTGACCGCAGGCGGGACATCATCAGCGGCCAGCGCAGCAGCAGCGAGGTCCAGGAGCGCGTCGAGAGCTTCGGGCCGATGTCGATCGGGACGACCGTCACGTCCGTGTCGCGCCCGATGCCCGGCATGTCGCTGAGCATCGCCACCTCGTGGCCGCGCTGGCGCAGCGCCTGCAGCATCTCCATGGCCGCGAACTCGGCGCCGCCGCTGGAGTCTGTCGTCATCACGCTGACGATCTTCAAGGGGCGCCCGCGATCGCCGCTGCACTGCTGCGAGCGTTCGAAGGGTCGGGATGCCTGGGCACCCGCGCGAGGATAGCTGTCGATGTGGAGGGTCAAATCTTGCAACTGGACGGATTGCCTTCCCTATCATCGGTTCGTCAAGGAAAGACCTGGAGTGGCACGGATCCCGAACGGGCCACGTGGCCGTCTCCACCCTCGATCGAGCAGAAGGACGATGAACGATCAGATGAAGCCCGCGGTGGTGCAGTACCTGTACGTGCACCAGCCCGAGGAGCGCTTCTTCTACCCGAGCGCGCGCTCAGCGTCCTCCCGCGCGGCCGTGGCCACCCGCTATCTGGAGTGCGCCCTCGTGCAGGCCGCCTCGCTGGCGTTGCGCAACGCCGACTGCGAGCTGATCCTCGCGACCAACGTCACGGACCCGGCCGTGCTCGGGCCCGCGGGCGCCGAGCTGCTCGAGCGGATGCGCGCGTTGGGGGTGCGGATGCTGCACGCCGAGTACCGCCACCGCCCGGCCGACGACGACGCCCACTACCTGTCCTCCCGCTACGTCCTCGACGCGATCCTGGCCGCAACCGAGGGTCAGCCCTCCGAGCGACCCTTCTTCCTGACCGACCTGGACTGCGTCTGGGTGACGCCCGAGCCGCTGCTGGCGGCCGTCCCGGCGCCTCCCGAGGTGGGCTGCGTCTACATCGAGTACCCGCCCGACTGGGACGCCGTCGGCACGGGAACGGTGGGCAACACGCGCCGCAACACGGGCGAGCTGGCGCGCGAGATAGCGGCCACGGGCGCCTTCGGCACCGACCCGGCCGACGTCCCCGAGCTGCCGCCGTGGGTCGGCGGGGAGCTGCTCGTGGGCACCGGCGGAGCGCTTCGCGAGCTGGTCGGCACCTGCGAGCGGCTCGACGCCCTCAGCAAAGAGCGAGGGGAGGTCCTTCCCACCGAGGAGCAGGTCCTGAGCTTGGCGGGAGCGCTCGGGCTGATCCGCTACAGGGAGCTGTCGGCCCTGGCCTGGCGGGTGCACACGGGACCCCGTCACGAAGCCACGCCGATCGCCCATCCCGAGTCGCTGAGCCTGTGGCACCTGCCCGGCGAGAAGGGACTCAGCCTGCGCCGGACCGCCAGGGAGCTGAGCAGGGGCAAGGACGGGCGTCTGGCCCGCGACCTCGCCGATCCGCGCCGCATGGCGCGCCGCTTCAACGTGGCCGGCACCGGTGTCGGGCGGCGGCTGCGCGACGACGGCTGGCTGGTGCGACGGCGGATCGCGCAGACGGCCAGGACGAGACTGGACGCGATCGTCGGACGTGGCTGAGACGGCTCCCGAGCAGCGTCCGGCTGCCCAGCGTCTCAGCGCCTGCCTGATCGTGCAGGACGAGCAGGAGCGCTTGCCCGAGGCCCTGCGCAGCCTCGCCTTCTGCGACGAGATCGTCGTCGTCGACGGCGGCTCACGCGACCGTACCGTCGAGCTGGCCAGAGCTGCCGGCGCGCATGTGATCGAGAACCCCTGGCCGGGCTTCGCGGCCCAGCGCAACGTCGCGCTGGACGCGGCGAGCGGCGACTGGGTGCTCGAGATCGACGCCGACGAGCGCGTCACGCCGCAGCTGCGGGCGAGCATCCAGGCCCTCATGGCCGATCCGCCCGAGGGCGCCGACATCGCCATCTTCGCCCTGCGCAACCGTTTCCTCGGCGGGCTGCTGGGACCGTCCGCCAAGTACCCCTTCTATCGATCCCGCCTGTTCAGGCGGGGCGCCTACCGCCACAACGAGGGGCGTGCCGTGCACGAGGGCATCGGGCCGCGGGAGCGTCCCCTGATCCTCGCCGGCGACCTCGAGCACGAGCTGGCCGGCAGCCTGCGGGAGGCTCTGAGCGACATGTGGCGCTACGCCCGCCTGGAGAGCGCCCACATCCCGCCCCCGTCATCCCCCGGCGCCTACCTCAAGGGCATGCTCGCCCGGCCGCTGGCCAAGCTCGCATACCGCACGATCGTCGACGGGGGCTGGCGGGACGGCTGGCGGGGACTGGCCAAGATCTCGATCGACGCGGGCTCGGACGCGCTCGTCTGGGCCCTGGTCCTGGCCGGCGCGAGACGCGGCACGACGGGAGCGGTGCCGGCCGAGCCGGCCGACGCCTCCGCCGGGCACTTCCTCCCCCGCCGGGTCGGGTCCGTCAAGGTCGTGGCCGTGGCCGCGGGCCGAGACAGCGCGCGCGAGGCCGCTGACCTACTGGGGCGACTGCGCGAGCGCGGCGCCGACGTGGCGCTGATCGGCGAGCAGCCCATAGCGGAGGCGGGGCTGGCTCAGCAGGCGATCGGCCGGCTCGGCCCGCTGCGGTTGATCAGGGCGCTCGAGGCCGAGCGGCAGGTGCGGCCGATCGACAACGTCGTGCCCGTGGGGCGCAGGGCCGCGCTCGTGATGCGAATGCTCCCCGGCAGCTTCCGGCCCGCCCTGGCCGACCTCGGCGGGGAGGGCTCGCTCAGGTCGTCCGAATGATCAGGACGGAGCAGGGCGCGTGGTGGGAGACCTTGTTGGGCACGGAGCCCAGCAGGAAGCGCTTGGCCCCCGTCATGCCCTTGTTGCCGACGATCACGAGGTCCGCTTCGCGCTCCTCGGCGACGTCGAGGATGGCGTCGGCGGGATCTCCCTGGCGCGGGTAGATGTCGACCGAGACCCCTGCCTCCTTGGCGATGGCCGCGGCGGCCTGCAGCGTCGCGTCGACGTCCTCGCGGGGGTTGATCGCCCACTGCAGGTCCTCCGGGGCCTCCCGGCGTTCCTCTGCCAGGCGCTGGCCGGAGACGGGCTCGTACGCGCTGACGATCTCCAGCTTGGAGCCGAGCGCTCCAGCCAAAGAGACGGCCTGGCGGACAGCCTGTGTCGCGGTGTCCGAGCCGTCCGTGCCGACGACGATCGATTTGAACATGAGGGAACGATCATAACCGCGGATGCCGTCGGCGGCTCGCCTATGGTTCGCGGCACGTGATCGACCTGCACTGCCACGTCCTGCCGGGCATCGACGACGGCCCCGGCACGATCGAGGGCTCGCTGGAGCTGGCCAGGGCGGCGCTGGCCGCGGGGATCGACACGCTCGTCGCCACCCCCCACGTCAACTCCCGCTTCCACAACGACCACGAGACGATCGCGGCGGGGGTCGAGGAGCTCAACAGGAGGCTCTACGAAGAGGGCGTCGGCGTGAGCGTCCAGGCCGGCGCCGAGATCGCCCTGACCCAGCTCGGCGAGCTCGACGAGCGGGAGCTGGACGGGCTGACGCTGGGCCAGAGCAGCTGGCTGCTGATCGAGCCGCCCTTCGCGATGGTCGCCCCGGGCCTGGAGCGGATGCTGATGGGACTGCGCCGGAGCGGCCACCGGGTCGTGCTGGCCCATCCCGAGCGCTGCCCCCTGTTCCATCGCGACAGGCGGCTGCTGGCGTCGCTGCTGGAGGCGGGCATCGTCTCCTCGGTCACGGCGGGCTCGCTGGTCGGCAGGTTCGGGCGGGACGTCAGGCGCTTCGCCCTGGAGCTGGCCCGCGAGGAGATGATCGACAACGTGACCTCCGACGCCCACGACTGCGCGGCGCGGGCACCGGGCCTGGCCGCCGAGCTCGCGCAGGCAGGCCTGTCCGAGCTGACGGGGTGGCTGACCGAGGAGGTGCCCGCGGCGATCCTGGCCGACGAAGACCTGCCCCCGCGGCCGGTGACCCGGCCCGTCCGCCGCAAGGGCTGGCTGCACAAAAGCTGAGCCCTACCGGCACACTCAGCCGGCAGCCTGGGCGCAGCCGCTTGCCCGCAGCGCCCACACCCCGGTGCCGGTGCGAACCTGGACGTGGCAGTGGGCACGCGCCCAGGCCACGGCGGCACCGCTGCGAGGGTCGCTCTGCAGGTTCGGGTCGGCCTCGGAGACGACCATCCAGACGGTGCCGTGGCCGCGACGGGCCAGCTGCGCGAACGTGGCGGCGCTGGGCGGGCCGTTGGGGACGCTGCCGTAGCCCGTCCTGTCCTTGTAGCCGACGAAGCCGGCCGGCAGCGGGCGGTCCCGCCACTCCTGCACGACCAGGTCGCCGTCGGGCGCCCTGAAAGCCGGGTCGTAGTAGCCAAGCGAGGGCAGCACGAGGGCGTTGTCGACGACGACCGGCTGGGCATTCGTGCGCTCGCTTCGCAGCCATGCCGCCACCGGTCGCCAGTCCTCCTGGATCTCACCCCGCTGACGGATGCTCGCGAACAGACCCAGGCCCGCCAGCGCCGCCGTGCAGGCCAGCGCCGCAGCCGGCCCCGCGGGCATCTCCCAGACGCATTCGGCGGCCAGCGCGATCAGCAGGGCGAGGCCCGGCAGCGACAGGATCGCGTAGCGGGGCCAGAAGACCGGCTCGACGAAGGAGACGGCCAGCAGCAGGACGGCCGGCGCCAGGCCCCACACGCCCGCCACCAGCAGCCCCGTGCGCCTTCCCTCCCAGACGCCGCCGGCGCGGCCCCGCAGGCGCCAGGCGGCCCCCAGCACGAGCGCCGTGACGAGCAGAAGCGTCAGCCAGCCGACGGCGCTGACCCCCGAGAAGCCACCCGTGAATTCCTGCAGGGTCGATTCGACGAGGGCGCGGTCGGTCTTGGGCAGCCAGTAGAAGGCGTCGCGACGGCTGCGGGATATGACCGCCGCGACCAGCAGGGGCAGGCAACAGGCGAGCAGCCACACCAGCGCCCGCAACCAGCGCCTGCGCTGCTCGGGACGGCTGCGCCACACCAGCAGCGCCTGGGCCGGCAGGGCACAGGGAGCAGCCAGCAGGTCGCTGTAGGCCATGGCGACCATCGCGGCGACGTAGAGGACCCAGGCCCAGCGCGAGTCCGGCTCGCGCACCGCCCGCGCCAGCGCCCCGAAGGACAGGCAGGCGCCCAGCACGACGAAGGCGTAGGCACGGGCCTCCTGGCTGTACCAGACGGCCATCGGGTTGACGGCCAGCAGTGCCGCCGCGCCCAGGGCGCCCGCCCGGCGCAGCCCGAACTGGCGGGCGGCCCACCACATCGCCGGCACGGCTGCCACTCCGGCCAGCACGGAGGGCGCCCGCAGCAGCTGCTCGCCGTCGCCGAACAGCCTGATCAGCGGCCACAGGACGATCGAGTAGAGGGTGCCGTTGGCTTCCCAGCCGAACAGCACGATCATGTGGCCGAAGCCGCGCTGGGCAAGCGCCAGCGAGTAGGCCTCGTCCGTGAACAGGCTGCGCGAGAGGCTGGTCAGCCGCAGCGCCAGGGCGAGCGCGCAGAGCGCGAGCAGGCATGCCGGCTCCCAACCCCGGGGAACCGTCGAAGTCGCCGCGCTCGCCTCGGCCCTATGCCAGCTTCGTGACAGCGACGACCATCCCGATCAACACGAAGATCACGATCGCCACCTGCATCCAGATCCACGTGGGGGGCATCGCCGCGAAACATTACCTGCACGGTGCCGGCCTGCACGGGAACCTCCGTAGGGTCGCCCGACGGCTCACTATCGTGTTCCGAATGTCGAAGGCGATTCGCAGGCTCGCCGTGACGCTGGCGGCGGTCCTGCCGGCGCTGCTGCTCCCAGCCGCCCGGTCCGCCGCGCAGACTCCACTGGTCGGACTGAACGTCACCGGCCTGGGCGCTCGGACGGTGACCCAGGCGGAGAGCTCGATCGCGACCGCTCACAGGCTGCACGCGAGCATCGTCAGGATGGACTTCCCCTGGTCCTTCTTCGAGCCGACTGGGCCGACGCTCAGTCCGGCCGCGCTGGCCCAGGCCGACCAGGTCATCGGCTACGCGGCAGCGTTGGACATCAAGATCGTCGCGACCGTCGACGACACCCCCTGCTGGGCCTCCAGCGCCCCCGCGGCCCTGGTCGGCCAGTGTCAGGCCGGCCTGGGCGGCAACGCCGACGCCTGGCCGCCGAGCGAACCGGGCGGCTACGCATCGCTGCTGTCGGCCCTGGCGACCCGCTACGGCTCCAGACTGGCCGCGATCGAGATCTGGAACGAGCCCGACCAGGCCAACGAAGACTATTTCGCGGGCCCCGACAAAGCCGCGCGGTACGCGGTGCTGCTGAAGGCCGCCTACCCGGCCGTCAAGCAGGCGGATCCGACGCTGCCGGTGCTGGCCGCCTCGATGGTCGGGTCCAACGGCAACTTCCTGCGAGCCCTCTACGCGAACGGGATCAAGGGCTACTACGACGGCCTGTCGGTGCACTACTACGGGCTGACGCTGGGTGCTGTCAGGGCGATTCGCGAAGTGCAGACGGCCAACGGCGACGACAAGCCGATCTGGCTGGACGAGTTCGGCTGGAGCAGCTGCTGGCCGGCCCGCAGGATCGAGCAGGAACAGGCCTGTGTGACGACCCGGGCCCAGGCGGCCAACCTGCGCAACACGATTCGCGAGCTGGCGCGAGCCCCCTATCTGGCCGCGGCCATCGTCTACAAGCTCCAGGACTCCCGCACCGAAAGCTTCGGCGCCCTGACGACGGGCGGCAGGCACAAGCCGTCCTACTCGGCGCTCAGCCAGGCCTTCGCGAACCCGCTGGGCCCGTTCGCCCGGGTCTCGGTCAAGCTGCGACGCAGCGGCGGACGGATCGTTGCAAGCGGCGAAGGCCCGCAGAGCGACTACATGGGCCTGGAAGCATTCGTGAGAGGGCGCCTGCGTTACCGGGCCCTGTTCGTGCTGAACCGCTTCAACCGCTACTCGATAGCGCTGCCGGCGGTGCTCGGCACGAGGTCCGTGCGCGTCAAGGTCTTCCAGTACTGGGCACAGGCGGCCACCGCCTCCACGGCAAGCCTCTGAGCGACACGCCTCTCAGCTGGCGTTGCGGAACAGCGACACGACCGTCAGCATCAGGATCTTCAGGTCGAGACCAAGCGACCAGTGGGCGATGTAGTAGTTGTCCCACTCGACCCGCTCCGCCAGCGAGGTCTGCCCGCGCAGCCCGTGCACCTGCGCCCAGCCGGTGATGCCGGACTTGACGCGGTGGCGGTCGCCGTAGCGCAGGATGTCGTTGCGGAACAGCTCCACGAACTCCGGGCGCTCCGGTCGCGGTCCGACGAGGCTCATGTCCCCCCGCAGCACGTTGAAGAGCTGGGGCAGCTCGTCCAGCGAGGAGCTGCGCAGGAAGCGCCCGACGGCAGTGCGCCGGTCCTCTCCCTCGACCCCCCCTGGAGCGACGTCGCCGGCCAGCAGGAAGTCCAGCGCGCTCGCCTGCTCCTCCTGCCGGCACGGAGCGGCCTCTCGCATGGAGCGGAACTTGTAGAAGTCGAAGACCCTGCCGTCGCGGCCGACGCGCAGCTGCTTGAACAGGATCGGACCGGGGCTGCTCAGCTTGACTGCCAGGGCCGCCAGGGCCAGAACGGGCGAGAAGACGATCAGCAGCAGCGCCGCCAGCACCCGATCCAGGGCGTGCTTGACGGCGAACTGGGCGCCCTTGGGGTCCACGGCGGCGAACGACAGCAGCGGCAGGCCGCCGACGGTGTCGTAGCCGACGCGGTCGTTTATGAGGTCGAACATGCGGGGCACCACGGAGACGTCGACGCCGAGCTCCTGGCAGCGCGGGATCAGCCTGCTGACGCGGGCGTCGGTGACGGACGAGAAGGCCACGATCAGGTTCTTGACGCCGGTGCGCGCGACAGCGTCCTCGAGGTCGTCGATGGTGCCGAGCACGGGCACCTCGCGACCGCCCACCTCCGCCACCGAGCGTGGGTCCTCGTCGAGGAAGCCGACGGGCGTGAGGCCGTACTCGGGGTGGCTCTCCAAGCGCCTGGCGACCTGGGCGCCGACGACGCCGGCGCCCATGATCAGCACGGGCTTGCCGATTATGCGCAGGGCGCGGGCACGACGCTGGGCCAGCACCAGCGTGCCTCTGCCGAGGCCGACGCCCACGAGGGAGAAGGCCCAGGCTCGCAGCCACACGTCCTGGTTGGGCGAATGGTCGTTGATCAGGACGCCCAGCACGGCCACGGCCATGGCGGCGACGGTGATGCCGCTGAGGGCGGGGACGATGCCGTCGAGCATGAGCGTCCGCAGCCGCGTCCGGTACAGGCCCCTCAGGTAGAGCAGCAGCACGACCAGCGGGGGCATGATCAGCAGCGGCGCCCGCCGGCTGTCGACGTTCAGGGCCGCGTGCGGGCCGCCGAGGGCGACGAGCACGGCGATGCAGACCATGACCAGATCGCTGAAGGGCCTGACGAGGCCCCAGCCGCGCCCCTCCAGCAGCCACTGCAAGGGCCCGCCGAAGGTGCCGCGGCGAAGCGCGCGGGGACTCGGCGCCGGATGGCGCTCGCTGCGAAGCGAAAGTGTGCTTGAAGTGCTCTGTTGCGTCACGCGGGCGCGGTCCATGGCTGGCTTGCAGTCCCTATCCGACTACTCGGGTCGTTTGGCTCATCCCTTTAGCCACCCGAGCTCCGTTGCGGGCCTCTGACCAGCAGAGCCGTCGCGACAGCCGTCCCCGCGAGCACGATCAGCGCCAGGATCACGTAGAGAAGATCGTCGCCCGTGACGCCGAGCGGATCGTCCGCTGCTCGGGCGGCGACCTGCACGGGCGCCGGCTTGGGGCTTCCCGCCGTGGACGGGCGCGACGGACCGGCGTGCCTCGATCGGGTCGTCGCCCCGCCCGAGGCTCGCGAACCCGTGGAGGGCGAGACGGACGGCGCCGCGCCGCTGGTCGCTGCTCCCCCGGCCTGCCCCCCTTCGGCGGCCTGCACCGTCGTCGATCCCGAGCCGGTCGAGCCAGTCGAACCGGTCGAACCGGCCGAGCCGCCGCCTCCGCCGCCCCCGACCAGGGCGGAGCCGATGATCGCCTGGTTGCCCTCGCCGGGGCTCCCGTAGCCGCTCAGCAGGGTGCTCGAAGCCCGCGCCGTGACAGGCGCCGCATACAGGCAGCTGACTGCCAGGAGCGCAGCGGTAGCGATCGAACGGTGCCTTCTCATTGATTCCCTGCCGTGGGTTCCCTTCATCGGCCCGAGCTCACGCCCGCGTTCCTTGCCACTCGCTGCTCGTCCGTCCGACTGGCAACCCGACGAGGCATCGGGCGACCCCCCACGACCGGCGAGTCAACGAGATGGAACACACGCTAGCGAAGCCCACGGTGTATGTCGAGCGAAAAACCAGTCCGCATGCGGATTCTCAGAACTGCTCGGCGCCGTCGAGGATGGCCTGGTCCAGGGACTCGACGCCGACGCGGCGTCCCGCCAGGGCGATCCGCAGAGCGCTCCGCGCGAGCTGGTCGCGAGGAGCGAGGGCGACTGCCTTGCGCAGGAGCCCGATCGCCCGCTCGCGCTGCCCGCGTTCGGAGGCGATGGCCCCCAGCTCGAGCGTGGCGTACGAGTCGCCGGGAACGCGGCCCAGCGCCTTCTGGAATTCGCGCTGGGCCCGCTGCAGATCGTCGAAGCGAAGCGCGATCGAGCCGGCCACGAGGTAGGGCTCGTCGCTGAGGGGGTTCAGGCCCGCCGCCCGTTCGAGCTTTCCGTAGGCCCGCGCCGGCGAGCCGGGCCAGATGCGCGCCGCCTGCTGGACCTCCAGTTCGCTCAGCCAGGGCAAGGTCAGCGACACGGCCGCGACCAGCACCGCCGCGACGGCGAGCCCGAGGACCAGGGGGCGGGTCGACCGGCGCGAGCCCGCGACCGCGGGTCGGGCCACGGGGCCTGTGTCGGTCGCTGCGCCCGCTTCAGCCGGCGCGCCCCCGTCGGGCCGCGAGGCGCTTCGGGCGCCGGGGGCCAGCGAGCAGGCCAGGCCGAGCATGGCGAAGGCGGGCGCGCCAAGGCCTGCGAACTCCCAGAACCAGTCGACCGAGCCGTGCACGACCCAGTAGCCGAAGCCGGCCAGCGCCGCCGCCGCGACCCCCGCGGCGAGGCCGTCGGGTGCGCGGATCGATCGAGCGCAGGCCAGCAGGGCGGCGCCCAGGCCGGCCAGGGCAAGCAAAGCCCCGATCAGGCCGGTCTGGGTGAGGACGCGCAGCTCGACGCTGTGCGGGTAGCGGGGCGTCTCCTGGCTGCGCCCGTGCACCAGGTACTGCTGCTGGAAGTTGTCGACGCCGATCCCCACCAAGGGGTGGGCGGCGAATTCGTCGAGGGCGACGCGGTAGAAGTCGTAGCGGTTGCTGCCGAGGCCGCTGATGAGGCGGTCGGAGCCGCCCAGGCCGTAGCCGCCCTTGAAGCTGTGCCAGCCTTTTTCGAGACGGTGGACGGGGTTGCCGGTCGCGGCCAGCCCGCCGGCGAGGGCGATCGCCAGAGCTGCCAGCCCGACGGCGGCGGTGCCTCGGTGCACGAGACGTCCGCGGGCCGCGGGCAGCGGGCCGCGCGACTCGAGAGCGGCGGCCAGGGCCACGACGAGCCCCACCGCCAGCGCGGCGAGCAGCGTCGCCGTGATGGCCGTGTGCAGGGTCGACATGACGACCTCGCCGCCGCGCTGGTGGTTGCCGACCTTCAGCACGTCCGGGGCGGCTGCGGCGATGCCGGCACCGATCGGGACGGCCAGCGCGAACGTCCGCGTCCTGCGGGGCAGGAGGAGCAGCACCAGCACCAGTACGACAGGCGTCGAGTAGAGCGAGCCGCGGCTCTGGCTGAGCAGCGCGACCTCCGCCAGGACGACGGCAATGCCTGCCAGCAGCCCCCGCAGGGCCCAGCCGAGGCGCTTCTCGCGGGCCAGCAGGACGGCGGGCCAGAAGGCCATCAGCCACTCGGCGGCGTTGGCGTTGGGGTAGCCGCTGGGGTAGACGAGCCGCCCCCCGGGGAGCAGGGTCGCCAGCGCGGAGCGCCCGGCGTCGTGCAGGTGGACGAGCGTGAAGACGGCCATGCCGCCGATCGACAGGACCCAGACGGCGAGCAGCCCCGCCGCCGTGGCACCCCTTTGCGGCCAGCAGGCGAAGAGGGCGAAGACGAGCAGGTACAGGAGCGTGCGGTCGGCTCCCTCCCAGGCGTCGCCGGGCACGCCGGCCCACAGGATCGACAGGAAGCTGAAAGCCGTGTAGGCGGCCAGGGCGGCCAGGGCGGCCTTGACGGGAAGGCTCGCCCTGGCCAGAGGCCGCCCGACCAGCGCGACGGTCATCGCCGGCAGGACCAGCAGGACCAAGCCGCCGGGCGCCCAGTGGGTGAGCGGGTAGCCGGCCTGGTCTGTGGCCCACACGACCAGCAGGGCGACTGCGGCGAGGGCGGGTACGGTCGCCGGCGCCTGGCGCAACGACGCCGTGAGCTTGCCCATCATCCGGGCAACGATAATCGCCGGGGTGGCGGGCCCCGGCGAGCCTGAGGGCGTCCCGCCTCAGCTGCCGCCGGCGGGACGCGAGACGGCCGACAGCAGCAGGCCGAGGACCCTCCCCATCAGCTCGTCGGGCACGGCGTCGGGGTCGGCCAGCTTCTGGCGGGCGATGCCGTCGGCCAGCGCGTCGATGGCGAGCGCCAGCTGCTCCGCCGGGATCGTCAGCTCGAGGTCGAAGTCGCGCACGCCGTCGACGATCAGCCCGGTCAGGACCCGGCGCATGTGGGCGAAGCGCTCGGCCACCTTGGGCCTGATCTGGGCGTCGCGGACGCCATAGGCCCAGAACTCCATGAACAGCAGCAGCGTCTCGGGCTCCCGCTCGATCGTCGTCATCCACTGCCTGGCGCCGCCGGCGGCCCGGGCCGCGACGGATGCCTGCTCGGTCACGGCGGTGGCGATCTCGCGGGCGTGCTGGTCGATCTCCCTGTCCATCAGCTCCAGGAACAGGTCCTCCTTGCCGCCGAAGTTGGAGTAGAGGGCACCGGTCGAGAAGCCGGCCTCCGAGGCGATCTCCTCGACGGAGGCGCCGTGGTAGCCGCGCCGTGCGAACACTGCTTTGGCCGCGCTCAGCAGCCGCTCGCGGGTGAGAGCGCGGCGCTGCTCCCTGGTCATCCGCGATGGCGGGGAGCCGGTGGTGGCCTGTCCCGGGCCGGACATGCACACAACTCTACTTGACAGAACGAACGCTATCTCGATAACGTTCGTTATTCCGAACTCTCGACCCCCCAGGGAGGATCCGATGGCCAGCGCTACACAGACGAGCACGCCCGGCGTGAGCGAGGAGGCCTCCCTGCCGACCGACGCGATCTCCTACGAGGACCTGTACGCACGCTGGGAGCGGGGCAACTGGAGCGCGACGGCGCTGGACTTCACCGAGGACGCCCGCCAGTGGCGGGAGGACTTCACGGAGTTCGAGCGCCAGGCGGCGCTGTGGAACTACTGCCTGTTCTTCTGGGGCGAGGACGCTGTGGCGGACAACCTGTCCCCCTACATAGACGCGGCGCCGCTGGAGGAGCAGAAGTACTTCCTGACGACCCAGCAGGTCGACGAGGCCCGCCACGCGGTCTTCTTCAAGCGCTTCATGCAGGAGGTGTGCGGGATCGGCGACGGCACGATGGCGAGCGGCCTGCAGGCGATCAAGCCGCAGCTGACACCGGGCTTCCGCAAGATCTTCGACCGCCTGGACACGATGGCCGACGAGCTGCGCAAGGACCGCTCGCCGGCCAAGCTGGCAGCCGCGGTGACGCTCTACCACGTCATCATCGAGGCCTCCCTGGCCCAGCCCGGCCAGCACTTCATCTGCGGCTACCTGGAAAAGCGCGAACAGCTGCCGGCCTTCAGCGAGGGCATGCGCAACATCGCGGCCGACGAGCAGCGCCACATCGGCTTCGGCGTGAAGCTGCTGGCGGACCTCAACCGCGAAGACCCCGTGGGCGTGCCCAGGGCGGTGGCGGGGCTGCTGCGGGAAGTGACCCGTTACACGGCCCAGGTGCTGATGCCGCCCGGCTGGGACGAACGCTACGTGACGACCTTCGGGGCGACCTTCGACGAGGTCGGAGTTGAAGGACTGACCTCGATGACGACGAAGCTGCGCTCGGCGGGCCTGCCGGTGGAGCGCCTGCCCGGCCCGGCCCTGCTGCCGCCCGGCCTGACCCCGCTGGAGCTCTCCCAGCGCGGCAGGGCCCTTGCCAAAGCGGGGGTCCTGGGCGTGCGCCAGGGCCCGACGGACCGCGACCCCGAGACGGTCGCGATGCTCTTCGACACGGTGCGCAGGCAGGTCAACCCGAACCACGGCCTGGCCCGCCCGACGACGCTGCAGTGGGAGTTCACGGACCCCGACGTCCCCAGCTGGCACCTGACGGTCGACAACGGGTCGAGCAGCGTCGCGGAGGGCGAGGCGCAGAACCCCGACCTGCGCCTGCGCCTGTCCTGGCAGGACTGGGCGGACATCATCGGCGAGCGCCTCAGCCCGGTGCGGGCCCTGGCGACGGGCCGCCTGCGCCCGCTCGGCAACCCGCTGGCGCTGCGCTACCTGCCGAAGGTCTTCCCGCAGTCCTGACAGAAGACGTCTAGATGGTTGATTTCACGGCGGTGTGCCGCTTTTCGGGGGTGCGGATGGTCGAGCAGGCCGCGGACGCAGGGCGAAGCCCTTGCTGGCGGCAAGGGCGAGCCCGAGGACAAAGGCCTGCGAAGGCCAGACGTGCGATCCGACGGTGCAGCGTCGTGGAATCAACCATCTAGGGCGAGAACTCGCGTTCGGCGGCGCTGGAGTCGCCGGCCGGCGCCTGCCCGCCGGCGCGCGTGACGGGAGCCGAGACGCTCTGCCCGGACGAGCCGACCGGCCCGGACCCGACGGAGGCGACGTGGGCCGACTGCGCGCCTGCGCCCGCGGACCCTCCGGAGGCGCCCGCACCTTCACCACCGGCCTGCTCGGGCCCGAACTCCCGGCCGGCGTGGGCGGCGGCGGTGAGAGGCGCAGTGCTCGCCCGACCGCTGACGGCGGCGGACCCCGACGCCGCGGGGACGCCGCCGGAGGCGCCCTGGACGACACCGGCAGGCGCGACGCGGCGGGCTGCGAGGGCGGTGTGCGGGGCGCGCCGCCGGTCCGGCCGGTGCACGGCGCCGGACTCGAGCGTGACGCACCCCGCCCCCACCCCGACCGCCAGCAGGCACCCCACAGCCAGCTTGGCCCCGAGCGGCCCAGCCCCCACGAGCCAGCCGCCCCCGGCAGCGCCCCCGCCGGCGGCGACGCCGGAGGATGCGGCGGCCGTTCCCCCGCCCGCGACCTTGCCGCCGCCGCGAGCACCGGCCCCTCCGGCGAGCCCGTGCAAGAGGCGCCCGAGCTGGCCGGCAAGTCGAGCGCCGGCGAAGCTGGGCGGCAGCGCGGCGGCCAGTCCGCGCAGGGAGGCGACATAGCGCCGGCAGGCGGGGCACTGGTTGCTGTGGGCGATGGCGAGCCGGTGGCGCTCGCCGCCGGGCTCGAGCACGCCGAGGGCCAGCGCCCGCATCAGGGATGCCTGGCTCTCGCAGAAGGAGCCCCGGCTGATCTCGGCGACGAGGGCTCCGACCTTGGCGGAGACGCCGACGGTGCCCCGCCCGCGCCCCTCCATCAGCTTGCGCATGCGCCCGGGGCTGACGCCCATCTGGGCGGCGGCCTGGTCCCTGGAGAGGCCCTGCAGGTAGCAGAGCGTGGCGGCGGTGCGCTCACGCTCGTCAAGACGTGCCCGCAGCCCCTGCATCAGCTGGCGCAGCCTGTCCCGGTCGTCCAGCCGGGCGGCCAGCTCCTCGCCCTCGCCCCCTCCAGGCGACAGCCGAGCCTCGTGGCGGCGGCGCGAGCGATGCTCCTCGACTGCCCGGCGAAAGGTCACGAGCACGAGCCAGGCGCAGGGATTGAGGATCTCCTCTCCCTCCAGGGAGGCGGCGTAGAGACCGTGCCAGGCCTGCGAGTAGCACCCTTCCAGGTCCGCGTCGGAGAGGTCCATCCCACGCGAGCGCAGCCGCGCCCGGACGGCTGCAAGCACCCGTCCCCGCAGCCCGTCGAAGTCCCTGCGCAGCAGCCGCTCTGCGCGGTAGCGACGGAGGGTTGCGGGACTCATGGCGGCCGAGCCTAGAGAGGGCAGGCCGAGATTTCGAACAGGTCGAACCCGGATTCGCGGATGTCGCACTTTCATGCCGCGGCGGGCGGCATGCAGAAGGCCGGATCGTCTCCGACCCGCCGAAGTCCTCAGCCGAGGAAGGCCTCGACCTGGCGGAGGGTCAGCTCGCGTGCGTCGACTCCGGCGCTCCGGGACCGGTGCCAGGCGACGATCTCGACGAGGGACCGGTCGAGATCCCAGCGCGGCGACCAGCCGAGGTCCCGGGCGGCGTCGGTGGAGTCCAGCGACAGCAGCCTGGCCTCGGGCGGGTTCCGGCCGGCGTCCTGGCGCCATTGCAGCCGGCCGTCCCACAGCTCTGCGAGGCGGTCGAGGACGCGGCGGACCGGCAGGGCCTCGGATGGGGGCGGCCCGAAGTTCCAGGCCCGGGCGGCGTCGGTCCCCTGCCAGAGCGCCTGGATGAGCTGCAGGTATCCGCAGAGGGGGTTGAGGACGTGCTGCCACGGCCGGACGGCGTCGGGGTTGCGTACGAGCAGGGGCTCGTCCCGCTCGACTGCCCGCACTGCGTCGGGGATCAACCGGTCCTGTCCCCAGTCGCCGCCGCCGATGACGTTGCCGGCTCTGGCCGTGGCGAGCCGCGGGCCGCTGCCGTCGGCGTGGAAGGAGCGACGGTAGGCGGCGGTGACGAGCTCCGCGCAGGCCTTGGAGCTGGAATAGGGGTCTGCCCCCCCGAGCGGGTCTCCCTCGCGGAAGGGACGGCCTGCGCCGTCGTTCTCGTAGCACTTGTCGGAGGTGACGACGAGGACGGCGCGGGCCCGGGGAGCGTGCAGGCGGACGGCGTCGAGGACGTTGACGGTGCCCATGACGTTGACCTCATAGGTCAGGGCGGGCTCGAGCAGGGAGCGCCTGACCATCGGCTGGGCGGCCATGTGGACGACGATCTCGGGATCGGCGTCGGCCGTGGCCCGGGCCACGGCTGCCCGGTCGCGGACGTCGCCGGCGAGCTCGCGCATGCCGGCTGCGACGCGAGCCTGCTCGTAGAGGGAGGGTCGCGTGGGAGCGCCGGGCGCGAGGCCGACCAGCTCGGCGCCGAGGGACTGCAGCCACAGCGAAAGCCAGGCGCCCTTGAAGCCGGTGTGGCCGGTCAGGAGCACCCGCCGCCCGGGCCAGAAGTCGGGATCTATCGCCACGAGGGCCGGTATCTTCACCCAATCGCAGCCGAGCAGGTGCCCACCCCTCCCGCTCCAGCCCCGCCCGAGCGGGTCGACGTGCTGGGCACGCGCCTGGCGGTCAGCGACTACGGCGAGGTCGTGGACTGGATGGAGGCGATGGTCACGGCGGGGGCCCGCGGCTACGTGACGGCTGCGGCCGTCAACCTGGTGATGAGCGCGCGGGAGGACCCCGAGACGGACGCGGCCGTGCAGGGGGCGACGCTGGCCGTGCCGGACGGTCAGCCGCTGGTGTGGGCGCTGCGGGCGCTGGGGCACGGGGACGCGACCCGCGTGTACGGCCCCGACCTGATGCTGGCCTTCTGCGCGAGGGCGGAGCAGCGAGGCATCCCGATCTACCTGTACGGCGGCCGCACGCCCGAGGCGCTGGCGCTGCTCGAAGGGCGCCTGCGGGAGCGCTTCCCGGGCCTGCGCATAGCAGGCGGCTGTTCGCCCCCCTTTCGGGATCTGGATGAGGATGAGGAGAGGGGTATCGCTGCGAGGATCGACGCGTCGGGGGCGGCCGTGGTGTGGGTCGGAACGGGGCAGCCAAAGCAGGAGAAGTGGATGCTGCGGATGCGCCCGCTGCTCTCGGCGCCGCTGCTGGTGGGGGTCGGGGCGGCCTTCGACTTCCACGCGGGCCTGGTGAGCCAGGCGCCGGCCTGGATGCAGAGGGCGGGGCTGGAGTGGCTGTACCGCCTGTCCCGTGAGCCGCGGCGGCTATGGCGGCGCTATCTGCGCTACAACCCCCGCTTCCTCGTCGGCTTCGCGCGCCAGTACGCGTCCGGGCGCGGTGGCGGAAGCTAACCTCTTGATGACCGATGCCCCGACCTTGCCCCGACGAATGGCACGCCTAGCCTTCGCCGGCCTTTGTCCTCACCCGTCATGAGCACGACCGACCAGACTGCGGAGGTCGCTGTCGTCGGCCTCGGACGGGTGGGGCTGCCGCTGGCGCTGTCCTTCGCCGACCGCGGCCTGCGGACGATCGGCGTCGACAACGACCCGAGCCGCCTGGAGGCGGTCCGGGCGGGGCGGATGCCCTTCCAGGAGACGGACGCCCAGGAGGCGCTGGACCGCGTCACGGCGGCGGGCGGCCTGATGCTGAGCGACCGGGTGGCCGACGCTGCCGGCGCCCGGCACATCGTGATCACGCTGGGCACGCCCTCCTTCTCGCACATCGAGATCGACATGCGCGACATCAGGGCGGCCCTGGACGACCTGCTGGGCGTGCTGAGGCCCGGCCACTCGCTGATCCTGCGCTCCACGATCGCCCCGGGGACGACGGAGTTCGTGGCGGGCTACGTGGCCAAGCACAGGGGTTTCCAGGTCGGCGAGGACCTGTTCGTCTCGCACGCCCCGGAGCGGATCGCGGCGGGGCGCTTCTTCGCGGAGATCGACACGCTGCCGTGCATCGTGGGGGGCGTCGGCGAGCGCTCGGGGGCGGTCGCGGCGGAGCTGTTCGAGGTCTTCGGGGCGCCGATCGTGCAGACGACGCCGGTGCAGGCGGAGCTGGCCAAGATCTGGGCCAACATCCTGCGCTACACGACGTTCGCCCTGCCGAACCTGCTGATGATGGACTGCGAGCGCTACCAGGCGAACGTCTTCGAGGTGATCGACCTGATCAACCGCGACTACCCGCGGGGCGGGATCGCCCAACCGGGCTTCACGGCGGGCACGTGCCTGCGCAAGGACTTCACGTTCTCGGAGGAGCGCTCCAACGCCCCCGGGATGCTGCTGGCGGTGTCACGGGTCAACGAGTCTGTGCCGCTGTTCTTGCTGGAAGGCGCCAAGCGCCGCCTGGGCTCGCTGGCCAATCGCCGGGTGGCGGTGCTGGGCCTGGCCTTCAAGGCCGACACGGACGACGAGCGCGACTCGCTGGCCCACAAGACGATCCGCCTGCTGGAGCGGGAGCTTGCCGACGTGGTCGTCCACGACCCGCACGTGGCGACCCCCACGGCGAGCTTCGAGGAGGCGATCGAGGGAGCGGAGGCGGTCGTGATCGCGGCCAACCACAGCGAGTTCCGCGATCCGGCGGCCCTGGCGGCGATCGCCGAGCGGGCGGCAGGGGACTGCCTGATCGTGGACCCCTGGAACTGCTGGGGGGCGGCGCAGGTGTTCGGCTATGCGAGCGAGCTGATAGCCCTGACCCCGGCCGGCCCCGGATCGCAGGCGTGAGCAGGGTCCTGGTCACGGGCGGCGCCGGCACGATCGGCGCGGCGGTCGTCAGGCGCCTGCTGGCGGACCCGGCCTACGAGGTGCGGGTGTCGGACCAGCGCCCGGCGCCGCAGTGGATGCGGGAGGGCTGCGAGGTGCACACGGGCGACCTGCGGCTGCTGGAGGAAGCACGGGCTGCGAGCAAGGGCTGCGACCAGGTCATCCACCTGGCGGCGATCGTCGGGGGCATAGCCAACTTCCACAAGCTCCCGCACACGCTGACGGAGGTCAACAACGCCCTCTACAACGCGATCTTCAGGGCCGCCCTGGACGTCGAGGTGCAGCGCTTCGTCTACGTGTCCTCCTCGATGGTCTTCGAGCGGGCGGAGCTCTACCCGACGCCGGAGGAGTACCTGCCCGAGTGCCCGGTGCCGATCTCGGCGTACGGGTTCTCGAAGCTGACGGGGGAGGTCTACTGCAGGGCGGCCCACGAAGAGCACGGCCTGCCCTACACGATCTGCAGGCCCTTCAACGCCTACGGCCCGGGTGAGGTCCCGGACGCGGAACCGGGCATCGCCCACGCCGTGCCGGACCTGATCGAGAAGGTCCTCTCCGGCCGGCGCCCCCTGCAGATCTTTGGATCGGGGGAGCAGACGAGGACGCTGACCCACGTCGAGGACATCGCCGACGGGATCGTGACGGCGATGAGCTCGCCGGCGGGCCTGAACGAGGACTTCAACATCTCGGCCTCGCGCGAGATGACGGTCGCGGAGATCGCGGCGGTCATCTGGGAGGCATGCGGTGAGGACCCGCAGGAGCTCCAGCTGGAGCACCTGCCGACGTTCGCGGTCGACGTGCAGCGGCGCTGGCCGTCGGTCGAGAAGGCCAGGCGGCTGCTCGGCTGGGAGGCCAGGATCTCCGTGGAGGAGGGGATAGCGGCGACGGTGCGGTGGCTGCGGGAGCTGCGATCCGACCGCGAGCCCGCCCCCCGCCGCCGCCAGCGCAAGGTCGCGGGCGGCAGATAAGCTCCGCCGGTGCCAAACAGAAAAGCGTTGATAACCGGAGTAACGGGCCAGGACGGCTCCTACCTGGCGGAGTTCCTGCTCGAGAAGGGCTACGAGGTGCACGGGATGGTGCGCCGGGCCTCCACAGAGAAGTTCGAGCGCATCGAGCACCTGCGGGACAAGATCACCCTGCACCAGGGCGACCTGCTGGACCAGCGGTCGCTGGTGGACGCGATGCGAGCCTCCGAGCCGGATGAGATCTACAACCTGGCGGCCATGTCGTTCGTGGCCGTGTCCTGGATCCAGCCGACCCTGACGGCCGAGTTCACAGGCGTGGGCGTCACGCGGACGCTCGAGGCGATGCGCGAAGTCTGCCCGCAGGCCCGCTTCTACCAGGCCTCCTCCAGCGAGATGTTCGGCAAGGTCCTGGAGGTCCCCCAGACCGAGACGACCCCCTTCTACCCACGCTCCCCCTACGGCGTCGCGAAGGTCTACGGCCACTTCATCACGGTCAACTACCGCGAGTCCTACGACCTGCATGCGACGTCGGGGATACTTTTCAACCACGAGAGTCCACGCCGCGGCCTGGAGTTCGTGACACGCAAGATCACCTGGCATGCGGCGGCGATCAAGCGAGGCCTGGTCAAGGAGCTGCACCTCGGCAACCTCGACGCGGAACGCGACTGGGGCTATGCCAAGGACTACGTCGAAGCGATGTGGCTGATGCTCCAGCGCGACGATCCCCAGGACTACGTGATCGCCACGGGCGAGGCCCACTCGGTGCGGGAGTGCTGCCGGGTGGCCTTCGACGAGGCCGGCTTGGGCGACTTCGAGCAGTACGTGAAGCTCGACCCCGCCTTCATGCGCCCGGCGGAGGTCGACCACCTGATCGGCGACCCGGGCAAGGCCGAGCGCGACCTCGGCTGGAAGCCGCGGACGAGCTTCGAGGAGCTGATCCGCCTGATGACCAGAGCGGACTACGACCTCCTGGCGGGGAGCTGAGCGCCCTGGCGGTGCCGCTGTTCGAGACCTCGGCGCCGCTGGCCGGTCTGCGCGGCGAGCTGCGTAGCGCTGTCGAGCGGGTGCTGGACAGCGAGCGCTACATCCTCGGCCCGGAGGTCGAGGCCTTCGAGAGGGAGTTCGCGGCCTACTGCGGCGCCGAGCAGGCGATCGGCGTGGCCAACGGCACGGAGGCGATCACGATCGCCCTGCGAGCCATGGGCGTCGGCCCGGGCGACGAGGTCGTCGTGCCGTCCTTCACCTTCTACGCCTCCGCAGAGGCGATCCCCCCGACGGGGGCCCGCCCCGTCTTCTGCGACATCGACCCGGAGACGTACTGCGTGACGGCCGAGACGGTCAAGGCGGCTCTGAGCCCTCGCACGAAGGCCGTCATCGCCGTCCACCTGTTCGGCAACGTCGCCCCCGTGGCCGAGATCGAGAAGCTGGGCGTGCCGGTGCTGGAGGACGCAGCCCAGGCAGCCGGCTCGACCTCCGCCCAGGGCCGCCCCGGCTCGCTGGGCACGGCCGCGACCTTCTCCTTCTTCCCCTCCAAGAACCTCGGCGCATTCGGCGACGGCGGCATGATCACGACACGCGACGCGGAGGTCGCCGAACGCGTCAGGATGCTGCGCTTCCACGGCTCCCGAGACAAGGTCGACTTCGAGCTCGTCGGCTACAACTCGCGCCTGGACGAGCTGCAGGCCGCCATCCTGCGCGTCCAGCTCCCCCATCTGGACAGCATGGCCGACGGCCGCCGGAGGGCCGGCGAGCACTACCGCCGGGCCGGCCTGGGCGAGCACGCGAGCCTTCCCCAGCCGACCGCCGGCTCAGCCCCCGCATGGCACCTCTACGTGATCGGCCACGACCGCGTCGGCGACGTCGAAGCCGCCCTCGAGCAGGCCGGCATCGGCCACAAGCCCTACTACCGCACCCCCGTCCACCGTCAGCAGGCGATGCGAGAGTGGGGCCACGGTATCGAGCTGCCCGGCACCGAACAGGCCGCGGCGCGGCACCTGGCGATCCCGATGAGCCCGATCCTCACCCGCGAGCAGGTCAACGAGGTCGTCGCGGCCATCACCGCCGCCTGAGTCGCCAGTTCGCTCAGCGCAGGCCGGAGCCGTGAGGGTGGTTCGTGACCGCCGCGAAGCGGCCACACGGACTACCCTTGCGGCGTAGGCTCCCTCCAGCGCTCCAGCAGATCCTCGTCCCCCACCTCCCGCACGACCCGCGCCGGAACCCCCATCACGACTGCCCGCGCCGGCACGTCCTTGGTCACGACCGCACCGGCCGCCACGAAGGCCTCCTCACCCACCTCCACGCCGGGCACGAGCACGACACCGGCACCGACCCGACAGGCCCTGCGCAGCACCGCGCCCTGCGGCGGCGTGCCTCTGGGGTGGCGGCTCATCGTGTCGTCGTTGCTGGTGACCACGCCGGGGCCGAGGAAGACGTCGTCCTCGACCACCGAGCCGGCAGCCAGGTAGACGTTCGTCTGGATCCGCACACGGGGACCCACGACCACGTCGTTGTCGACGACGCTGCCCCGCCCCACTACGGTCCCCTCGCCGATCCGGGCGCGCTCGCGCACGAAGCTTTGATCGCCCAGGATGGCCCCCTCGCCGACGAGGGCCCCGGCGAAGACGACGGCCCCCGCGCCGACCGTCACGCGATCCCCCATCACCAGTGCGCCGACGTCGCCGGCTGCAGCCGAGTGGGCAGCCAGCTGGGGACGCTTGCCGAGCACTGCATGGTCGCCCAGGCGGCAGCCCGAGCCGATCGTGGCGCCCTCGTGTACGACCACGAAGGCGCCGAAGTCGACGTCTTCGCCGAGCGTCACGCCGGCGCCGACGGACGGGCCCGCCGGATCGGACGGCAGGTGCCCGCTCAAAGCCTCACGACGTTGGCCGGGGCGCTGTCGCGGGTCACGCCCCGCAGGTCCACCAGCAGCCTGGAGCGTCTGGCCAGCTCCGCGTGGTCGACGTCGGGGTGAGCCGTCACGACGACGACCAGGTCGGCCTCGCCGGCACCCTCCGCCGGCACGCTCGCGAGCCCCAGCTCCGGCAGCTCGGGCACGTGGGGGTCGTGGTAGGAGACCTCGCCGCCCAGCTCCCGCAGCAGGCCGATGATCTTCAGGGCAGGCGATTCGCGGACGTCGCCGACGCCCGGCTTGTAGCTGACGCCGACGACCAGGATGCGTGCCCCTTTGACGGCCAGCCCGCGGTCGTTCAGGGCCCGCTGGGCCTTGGCCACGCAGTGGTAGGGCATCTGCTGGTTGATCCTGCCCGCCAGCTCTACGAACTCCGTCGTCATGTCGAACTCGCGGGCCCGCCAGCTCAGGTAGAAGGGGTCGACGGGCATGCAGTGACCGCCCATGCCGGGACCCGGCTCGAAGCGCATGAACCCGTAGGGCTTGGTAGCTGCCGCCTCGACGACCTCCCACACGTCTATGCCCATGCGGTCCGTCAGCATCGCCAGCTCGTTGACGAGGGCGATGTTGACCGCGCGGAAGACGTTCTCCAGCAGCTTCGTGAGCTCGGCGGCCTCAGGGGTCGAGACCTGGACGATCTCGTCGCAGACGAGCCCGTAGACCTCCCGTGCCCGCTCCGCGCACGCCTCCGTCAGCCCGCCGACGACCTTCGGCACGTTGCGCAGGGTGTAGTCGGTGCGGCCCGGGTCGACCCGCTCCGGTGAGAAGGCCAGGTGGAAGTCACGCCCCGCCGACAGGCCCGACTCGCCCAGCAGCGGCAGCAGCCGCTCTCGCGTCGTCCCCGGATACGTGGTCGACTCCAGGACGACCAGCTGTCCCGCCTTCAGCACCCCCGCCAGCGACCGGCCCGCCTCCATCAGCGGCCCCAGGTCCGGCTCGCGGTTGCGGCTGAGGGGGGTCGGCACGCAGATCAGGACAGCCTCGACGTCCGCCAGGGGCGCGTAGCGCGTGCCGACGCTCAGACGGTCGGACACCTCCGCCAGCTCCGCAGTCGAGACGTCCTCGATGTAGGACCGGCCCGCCTCGATCTCGGCGATCTTGCGCGAGTCGACGTCGACGCCGACGACCTCGCAGCCCTCACGGGCGAAGGCCACAGCGAGCGGCAGGCCCACGTAGCCCAGGCCGATGACGCCGATCTTGCGCATCTTGCGGGCAGTCTAGGCGCTGGGCGGGACGGGGCCGGGAGCCTCAGCCGGCCTTCGCCTGCCCTTCCAGCTCTCGCAGGTCGTGCCTGACCATGCGCTCGACCAGATCCTGGAAGCTCAGCGACTGCTGCCAGCCGAGCACCCTGCGCGCCTTGGCGGGGTCGCCCACGCTCGGCGTGCTCGGCTCCTCCCGGACCAGGGTCGGATCGACGCGGACATAGCGCTCGGCGTCCAGGTCCAGGCAGGCGAAGGCCGTCCGCGCCAGCTCGCCGACCGTGCGACCGACGCCGCTGGCCAGGACGTAGTCGTCGGGACGGTCCTGCCGGAGCATCAGCCAGGCACCTCGCATGACGTCCCCGGCGAAGGACCAGTCCCGCACCGCCTCCAGCGAGCCCAGCGTCAGCTCGCGCTCGATGCCCAGGGCGACCGCTGCCGCGCCCCGCGAGATCCTCCTCGTCACGAACTGCTCGGGGCGACGCTCGGACTCGTGGTTGAAGACGATCCCCGAGCTGGCGTGCAGCCCGTTGTGCTCGCGCATCGCCCCCAGCAGCTGGTGGGCGGCCAGCTTGGCGATCGCATAGGGGTTGGCCGGCCTGCACGGCGTCAGCTCGCTCTGCGGGCTCTCAGGCGCCGCCCCGAAGATGGCCCCCGAGGCCGCCACGAAGACCCTGCTGGACGGGCACAGGTCCCTGACCGCCTCCAGCAGCGTCGCACAGGAGCCCGCTATCGCCCTCATCGTCTCGCTCGGCTGCTGCCAGGAGGCGGGCACGAAGGAGGGCGCAGCCAGGTGGTAGACCTCCGCCGGCATCGTCCGCTTCACCGCCTCCGTCAGGCCGGCCGGGTCGAGCAGGTCGCCATGGAGAAGCTCGAGACTCCCGCGCAGGTGCTCGCTGCACCCCAGCGCACCGCCGTCAGCGCTGCGCACGAGGCCCGTCACCCGGTAGCCCTCCGCCAGCAGCAGTTCGGCCAGAAACGAGCCGTCCTGGCCGGAGATCCCCGTCACCAGGGCCGTCTTGGCGTGGCCGTTCACGGCCGCCAGCTTATGCGCCGTCGGGCTCGGGCGATCCGTCGTAGATCCTCGCCAGGCGCGCAGCCACCGCATCCGGCGAGCACGAAGCCAGCACCCGGGCGCGACCCCTGGCTCCCGCAGCGCCGTCACCGGCCCTCGCCCGGATCGCCGACGCCAACGCGACCGGATCGCCCGGCGCGACCAGCCCATCCTCATCATCCAGAAGCTCCGGGAGCGCACCGACGCGGCTTGCGAGCGCAGGCACGCCGGCGGCCATTGCCTCCGCCAGCGCCAGGCCGAACGTCTCCGCCGAACGCGACGGCACGACCGCCACGGCGGCACCCGCCCGCAGGCGCTCCAGCTCCTCGCGAGCGACCGAGCCGAGGAAGCGCACGTCCCCTCCGCCCGCCCGCGCCACTTGTTCAAGGTCCCCCCGTTGCGGCCCCTCCCCCGCGATCGCCAGCGGTATGCCCGCGATGGCGCACGCCTCGATCGCCACGTCCACGCCCTTCTCGACCGACAGGCGCGACGCCACCAGGGCGTAGCCGCTGCCATCCGGCCGCCACTGCCCCGCCGGCACGGCGACGGGGGGCGCCAGCACCCTCACGTCCCGACCCGCCAGTCCCGCGCCCAGCTCTCGCAGGCGCCCAGCCGCGAACGCGCTGGGGACGACGATCACGTCGGCCTGCTCGACCGTGCGGCGCTGCCACAGCGCCAGGGCCGTCCCGTAGGCCAAAGCCTCGCCGCGGGAGCCCCTGCAGTTCAGGCGGATGCCGGGAAGGGTGTTGCGCCCGTGGCAGCGCATGCACTCCTGTCCGTCCCTGAAGCAGACCCCGATCGCGCAGACGAGGCGGTACTGGTGAAGGTGCAGGACGACCCTCGCGCCTGACCGCCGGCCCGCCGCCAGCGCCCGCCACCCGAATGCCGGCAGCAGGTTGTGGGCGTGCAGGACCCTGGCCCCATGCTGCCGCACTGCCGTGGCGACCTCGTCCGGGCTCAACCCGCCCGCCAGCAGCCCGGCAGCCGCACGTCCACGACCCAGCCCGACCGAGTCGCGGTCGAGCATGAACGCCTCCTCGCCCATGCGCCCGCGCACCAGCGCCAGCAGGTCGGCCACGACCCGCTCCTCCCCTCCTTCGGTGCGGTAGCGGTTGTGCAGGAAGAGAACCATCCCCTCGTCAAACCTAGACTCTCCGGCAGAGATGCAGCCAACGGCCTCGATCGTGATCCCCACGCGGGACCGCCTGCCATACCTCGACGTGACCCTTGCCTCCGTCGCCCCCCAGGCACGCCTGCACGGCGTCGAGGTCGTCGTCGTGGACGACGCCGGCGCCTCCGACGCCGTGGCCGGACTGGCCGCCCGACACGGCGCCCGCTACGAGCCCCACCCGCGACCGATGGGCCTGAACGCGGCCCGCAACACGGGCGTCCAGAGGTCGAGCGGCGAGCTCGTCGTCTTCCTGGACGACGACATCAGGGCCATGCCGGGGTTGCTGGAGGCGCTGCTGGAGGCGGCCCGCACCCATCCCGAGGTCGACGTCTTCGCCGGTCGCATCACGGCCGGCCTGGAGGGGCCGGCACCGCACAGCTGCGGTCGCGAGCTTCCTCCCATCACGACCCTGGACCTCGGCGAGGAGGACGTTCCCACCGCCTTCGCCTGGGGATCCAGCATGACGATCCGCCGCAGCGCCCTCGAACGCGTCGGCGGCTTCGACGCGGCCATGGACGTGGGAGGGGATGAGCAGCAGTGGCAGGAACGGGCGACGCGCGACAGCGGCAAGACTGCCCTGTACGTCGCCAAGGCCCACGTCGAGCACCGTCGGGCGGGTCGTGACGCCCGCCTGCGCTCGCTCGCCGTGTCAGCCTACGGGCGCGGGCGAGCCATCAGGCGCTTCGACGCGTCCCGGCGCGCAGCCCCGCCGGCACGCCGCGAGGCTCTGACGCTGCTGGGCTGCCTGGCCCACGTCGTGCGACGTCGCTGCCCAGCCGGCCTGACCATGGTCGCCCACAGCGCAGGCCGTCTCCGCGAGGCCCTGGGCGAAGGCAACCGGCAGCCCGTCCGCCTGCAGGCAGATCAGGACGACGACTTCCTGTCCGGCGCCAGCGGCACAGTGGGGGGCCTGGACTCGCTGCTTCGGCGCGGACGCGACGGGCTGGCCGCCCTGCAGGACCTGGCGAGCGGACGCAGCAGGCGGCTGGCCGCCGCCTCCAGGGAGGAACCGCCGCGGCGCAGCATCCTCGTGCTCAGCGTCGTGCAGCCGCACAGGGCCGCGCAGGCTGCCGCCATCCGCGAGGAGCTGATGCGATCCCGCCACGACGTGCAGGTCCACACCACGACAGCCGGCGAGCTCGGCAAGTTCGAGAACCTCAACGCCCTGCTGGCGGAGCATCCGGCGGCCGGCCACGACTGGCTGCTCGCGATCGACGACGACGTCGAGCTGCCCCGCGGCTTCCTCGACGCCTTCCTGTTCCTCTGCGAGCGCTTCTCGCTGACGCTGGCCCAGCCGGCGCACCGCCTGGACTCCCATGCAGCCTGGCAGGTCACTCGCAGGCACCCGGCCAGCGTCGTGCGCGAGACCAGCTTCGTAGAGATCGGGCCCGTGACGGCCTTCGCGGCCCGCTGCTTCGACGTGCTGCTGCCATTCCCCGACCTGCGCATGGGCTGGGGCCTGGACGTGCACTGGGCCGCCCTCGCCCGTGAGCACGGCTGGCGCTGCGGGATCGTCGACGCCGTGCCGATCCGCCACCGCCAGGCGCCGGCCGGAGCCGGCTACGCCCGCGAGCAGGCTGTGCTGGAGGCGCGTACCTTCCTGGCCGACCGGCCCCACATCAGCGCCCGTGAAGCCGAACGGACGCTCGTCACCCACAGCGACTGGTGAGCAGCGTGCCCGAAAGGCCCCTGCGGGTAGCCGTCGTGGCGGAGTTCTACCCCAGCCGTCGCGACCCCGTCCTGGGCGTCTGGGCCCACCGCCAGGCGCTGGCCGTCAGCAGGCTCGGCGTCGAGGTCCACGTGCTCGTCCTCAACAGGCTCGTGCCACCCCGGGCCGCACTGGCGGCAGGGCCGCGAGCTGCACTGCAGGCGCTCTTCGCCCGGGCCCGTGAGCCCTCCCGCCAGCTGCGCGATGGGCTGCCCGTCTCCTACGTGCCCTTCGTATCGCCGTCCCGGGACCGCCACTATCCCGAGTGGGGCGCCTGGGCGGCGCCCTCCCTGGGCCTGTCCCTGCTGCGCCTGCGCCGCTCCTTCCCCTTCGACCTGGTGCACGCCCACAACGCCGTGCCGGCAGCCGATGCTGTGCGGCTGACCCGCTCGCGCAGCCCGCTGGTCGTCTCCGTGCACGGGGGCGACGTGCTCTATACGGCCCGCGCCTTCCCAAAGGGCGCCGCGGCCGTCGCCCGGGGCCTGGGGCGCGCCCGCCTGGCCCTGGCCAACAGCCAGGGCATCGCCGAGTTGGCGCTGGCCCACGGCGCCCGCGAGGCGCGGGTCGTGCACCTGGGTGCCGACATGCCGGACAGGACCTACGGCCGCCCGCCCCAGGACGCGCCGACGCTCGTGACGGTCGCCCACCTGGTCGCGCGCAAGCGCCAGGCCGACGTGCTGCGGGCGCTGGCAGTGCTGCGCGAGCGCCATCCCCGCCTGCGCTACAAGGTCGTCGGCGACGGGCCCGAGCGCGGCGCCCTGGAAGCCCTGGCGGCGCGCCTGGAGGTCGGCGACAGAGTCGAC
Source organism: uncultured Solirubrobacteraceae bacterium (assembly GCA_963697795.1). Lineage (GTDB taxonomy): Bacteria > Actinomycetota > Thermoleophilia > Solirubrobacterales > Solirubrobacteraceae > Palsa-744. The sequence goes on from OY969097.1 coordinate 1,337,895, forward strand.
TTCCTCGGCCAGCTCGCCCCCGAGGAGGCCCTCGAGCAGGCCCGCAGCTGCACCCTCTTCGTTATGCCCTCCACCGAGGAGGCCTTCGGCGTGGCCTACGTCGAGGCCATGGCCGCAGGCGTCCCCGCCATCGGCTGCCGCGGCGAGCCCGGTCCGGAGGAGATAGCCGCCGCCGGGGACGGCTTCATGCTGGTCCCCCCGGGGGACATCGAGCGGCTCAGCCAGCGCATCGACGAGCTGCTTTCAGACCCCCACAGGCTACGCGAGGCGGCCCAGCGGGCGCGGACCACTGTCGCCGCCAACTTCACCTGGGAGCACTGCGGGGAGCAGACGCTGGCCGCCTACGAAGACGCCCTGCGTTGAAGCCCGTCCTGTTCATCACGGGCAACGTGCCCGCCTACAGGGCCGGCGCCCTGGCCGCCCTGCACGAGCGCGAGGGCATCGTCGTGGCCCTTGCCGGCGGGCGCTCCATCCACGGCGGCGCAGCGCCCCCGGCGCCCCTGCCCTTCCCCTCGCTCGAACCGTCGGCCGGCGAGCTGCTGTCCCTCGCCGCCGGGTCCGGGCACCGCGCCGTCGTCTGCTCGACCTCCGGACGCCTCGCGCCCCTGGCCGGTTGGGCCGGGGCCCGCCGGGCCGGCCTGCCACTGCTGCTGTGGACCTCCCTGTGGGCCCATCCCAGGACGCCCGCCCACGCCCTCGGCTACGTGGCGCTGCGGCGCCTCTACGGCAGCGCCGACGCCGTCGTGACCTACGGCCCGCACGTCAGCGCCTACGTGCGAGCGCGGGGAGCCCGCAACGTGCACGAGGCCCCCCAGTCGGTCGACAACGACTTCTGGCGGACGCCGCCACGGTCCGACTCGGCCCCGGGCGGGCAGGGCGGACGTTTCGTGTTCGTCGGGCGGCCCGTGCCGGAGAAGGGCCTGGACGTGCTGCTGAAGGCCTGGCGGCTGGCCGGAGGCGACAGGAATGGCACGCTGACGCTCGTCGGCGGGTACGAGGCGTCCTCGCCGTTGCCCGCGGGAGTGCAGTCTGTCGGCCGCATGGCTCCTGAGGAGCTGCGCGATCTCTACGCGGCTTCCGACGTCCTGGTCATCCCCTCTGTGGCCACCCGGACCTTCCGCGAGCCGTGGGGTCTTGTCGTCAACGAGGCCATGAACGCCGGCATGGCGGTGATCGCCGGCGATGCCGTCGGCGCCGCCGCCGGGGGCCTGGTGCGAGACGGCGTCAACGGGCTCGTCGTGCGGTCCGGCGACGCGCGGGCGCTGGCGAGGGCGATCGAACGGCTGGCAGGGGACCCTGAAGGCAGAGCGCAGATGGGCCGGCAGGGCGCCGGAGACGTCGCGGCCTACAGCCACGAGGCCTGGGCCGAGGGCTTCTCGCGGGCGCTGGCAAGCGTCGGCGTCTCCCGCGTGCGCTGGTAGCGTTGAACGATCACCTCTATGCGAGGACACCGCCTGCAGAGAAGATTCGCGCCGACGGTGGGCATCCTGGCGGCCGTCGTGCTGTGCACGGCCGGCGCCGCCCAGGCCGACGTCGGCATCACGATCATCCACCGCTGCGCCCACGAAGAATCGATCAGCGGCTACACCCAGGCCGACTACTCGAAAGCTCTCAAAGAGATGAGCGCTACGACGGAAGAGTACAGCGAATGCGGCCAGCAGATCCGCAGGGCCATGGAAGCGGCGGCCCGGGCCGGACGCGGATCCGGCGGGGGGGAGCAGGCGCGGGACCGGTCCAGGCGGTCGCCGCGACGCCCGCGGAGCAGCGCTCGATCGCCGCCGCTACGAGCTCACAGCCGGAACAGGTGCCGCTGGGCGAAGGGCAGGCCATCCATCCGGGTGTCATCCACGCCAACGTCTCCTCGGCGTTGAGCACGCTGCCGGCGCCGCTGCTGGCGCTCCTGGCCTTCCTGGCGGCGGGCCTGCTGGCAGTGGCCGGAGGAGCGCTGCGCAAACGGGTACGTGACCAGCGCGACGACTGACAGCCCGACGCCTGAGGCGCCGGCGCTGGGAGTCGCGCCGCCACTGACCACGGCACGCGACCGGGGGCGTATCGGTCCGCCCGCGGGAGCGCTGGACGCGCCCCGCCACGGCCTCTGGCCGGTCACCCTGGGACTGGCCGGCGGCTTCTGCCTGCTGGCCTTCTACGCGACGGGCGGCCTGACGGCCTCGACGATGACCACCACGGAGATCGTCCTGACGATCCTTGGCGGCCTCGTGCTGGTGGCCATCGCGCTCGGCGCGCGCGCCAGGCGCCCTCTCTACGGGGTCGGGCCGGCTCTCGCCCTGCTCGCCTTCGCCCTCTTCAGCGGAGTCTCGATCGTGTGGTCGGTGCAGCCGGACGCCAGCTGGCAGGACGCTGGGCGGCTGCTGGCCTACGCGACGGTCTTCGCGGCAGCCGCGGGGCTGGCGAAGGTGGCTCCCCGCCGCTGGCCGGCGATCCTCGGCGCCGTCGCCCTCTCGGCCGTGGTCATCTGCGCCTACGCCCTGCTGGGCAAGTGCTTCCCCGGCTACTTCCCGGAAGCCAACAGCTTCGCCCGGCTCTACGAACCCTACGGCTACTGGAACGCCCTCGGCCTGACAGCCGCCATGGGCGCCATCTCCTGCATGTGGCTGGGGGCCCGCCGCTCAGGGCACGCGCTGCTCAGCGCCCTGGCCTATCCCGCGATGGGGCTGCTGCTGCTTACCCTGCTGCTGGCCTACTCGCGAGGCGCCCTGCTGGTGCTGGCAGTCGGCGTCGCGCTGTGGTTCTGCCTCGTGCCGTTGCGCTTGCGCGGCGCAGCCGTGCTGCTGGTGGGGGGCGTGGCCGCCGGCTCGATCGCCGCCTGGGACTTCTCCGACAGTGCCCTGAGCTCCGAAGGGGTCCCGCTGGCGCAGGCGTCGGGCGCAGGTCACGAGCTGGGCGCCCTGATCCTGGCGATGCTGCTGGTGCTCGGCATCGTCGGCGTCGCGACGATCTTCCTGACGGGTCGCCACCCGCCGCCGTCCCCGCTGCGCAGGCGGGCCGGCGCCGTCCTGCTGGCGCTGCCCGTGCTGGCCGTACTGGCCGTACTGGCGGCCCTGGCGCACTCCCACAGGGGCCTGACGGGGTCCGTCTCACACGCCTTCGACACGCTCACCAACACGCATGCAAGCGTCTCGAACACGCCGGGACGGTTGACGGCCGTGGCCAGCGTCAGGGCCGAGTACTGGAAGGAGGCACTGAAGATCTTCTCGGCCCATCCGCTGCTCGGGGTCGGCGCCCGCGGCTACGAAGTCGCCCGCCTGCGCTACAGGACGAGCACGCTGTCGGTCAAACACGCCCACGGCTTCGTCGTGCAGACGCTCGCGGACCTGGGCATCGTCGGCCTGCTCCTGGCGCTGGCCCTGCTGGTCGGCTGGGCGACGGCGGCGGGACGCGCCACCCACCCCTTCAACCGCCGCTGGCGAGGATGGAAGGAGCTGCGGGGCGGCGCGGGCCCCGGCTGGGTGGCCCTCAGCCGTGAGGAGGGGCGTGGCTACGGAGCGGAGCGGATCGGGCTCCTGACGATGCTGTGCGTCGTCGTCGCCTTCGGCGTCCACTCGACGGTCGACTGGACCTGGTACGTGCCGGGCGACGCGATCGTAGCCCTCGTCTGTGCGGGCTGGCTGGCCGGACGGGGGCCCCTGGCGAGCGCGCCATGGGCGATGCCCTCGCTGCGCCAGATCGGGGAGTCGCTGCGAGCGCGCATCCGACCGCAGCCGGCACGACTCGGCCTGGCCGGCGCGTTGCTGGCCTTCGCACTGCTCGCTGCATGGTCGCAGGGGCAGCCCCAGCACGCCGAAGACACGCGTCAGAGCGCCTTGACGGCGCTGGCGTCCCGCAGCCCGGCGGCACTGGCGCTGGCCCGAAGCGCCGTCGCCCGCGACCCGCTGTCGGCCGAAGCCCTGTTCACGCTGGCCGCGGTGCAGAACACCGAGGGGCAGCGGGCGGCTGCCCGCCGCACGCTCGTGAAGGCCGTGAAGCTGCAGCCCTCCAACCCGCAGACGTGGCTGGCGCTGGGACGGATGGACCTGGCCGGCGACCCGCGGGCCGCCCTGGGCGAGCTGCGGGCGGCCATCTACCTGGACCCGCAGTCGATCTCCCTGCAGCCCCCCGTTCACCAGGAAGCGATCCAGCTCTACAACGAATACGTCTCGGCTCTGCGCGCTGCCGCGCAACCCGCGGCGGCGCTCACCAGCGGGAGCGCACAGCGCTCGCCAGCAGCACCCGCCTCGCGCCGGGCCGGCCGCCTGCCGCGCGCACTCGAACGTCTTCGAAGCCGAAGTCGCCGAGCAGGGCCCTGAGCGTCGTGGGCCGGTAGAAGCGCAGGTCCTCGCCGCGGGGCTCGAAGCGCGACGCGAAGGCCTCCTCCGACAGCGCCGCCGCAAGCAGCTGCAGGCGGCCCAGGTGCGGGGTGCTGAGCAGCAAGCGCCCACCCGAGCGCAGGACCCTGCGGACCTCCGACAGCCAGCCGGCGGTATCGGCCACGTGCTCGATCACCTCCCCCGCCCAGACGACGTCGAAGGCGGCGTCGGGAAGCTGCCAGGAGCCTTCGCCGTCGATCAGCCGCAGGTCCTCCAGGCCCGGATGTGCAGCCCGGGCGCGCCGCAGCGGCTCCCGGGCGACGTCGACAGCGGTGACCAGCGCTCCGGCCTCGACCAGTGCCGCGGCGAAGTCGCCGGCGCCGCAACCCAGGTCGAGCACCCGCTCGCCGGCATCGACGTGGCCCAGCAGGAAGGCCATCCGCAGGTTGCGCTCGAAGGGCGGCAGAGGGTCCGGAAGGCTCCGCCACAGGGCTTCGTGGTAGTCGCCGTTGGGCACCCCGGCAGGCTAGATGATGGGCTGCCCCGTCCCGCAAGCTGCGTGCAGCGGGGCTGTCAAAGCTTCTCAACCCTATGCACAGCGAGTATCTTGGCCGCCGTGGGGAAACAGACGCCGGCCAGTCGGGTGAGCAGACCGTGAAGGTGCTCCTCGACAGCCGTCCAGCGTCGGATCCGGGTGGCGTCGGGCGGTACTCGCGGTGCCTGCTGGCAGCACTGCGCGACACAGCCGGAGCCGGCGACGAGGTGCTCGACACCAGGCGTCCCTCGGCGACGATCCGCTCGCGCTCGGCCGACCTCTTCCACGCGCCCTGGCTGGACGGGGCGGTCCTGCACAGCCCCTGCCCCGCCGTCGTGACGATCCACGACCTGGCTGCCCTGAAGCGCCGCAGCGAGCATCTGCGATGCAGCCTCAGGCTGCGCCTGCGTCCACTGGCCGTGCAGCGGGCCGCGGCCGTGATCGTCCCCACCCGGACAGTCGCAGAGGACGCCGTCGCACACCTGAGCCTGGACGAGTCCCGCATCGCCGTGATCCCGGAGGCCGCCGACCCCGCGATCAGACGTCGCACGCCCGGCGAGGTAGCCTCGACGAGAGCCCGCCTGGGGCTACCCGAGCAGTACCTGGTGTGGGTCGGCGGACTGCAGCATCCGGACCCGCGCCGGCACATAGCCAAGCTCGCCGCGACCCACCGGCAGCTGCCGCTGGTGCTCGTCGGCCCGGCCGGCAGGTGGGCCATGGAGCTGCCCGATGTGATCCTGACGGGCCAAGTCTCGGACGAGGACCTGGGAGCCGTCTACAGCGGCGCCCATGCCCTCGTCATCTCCTCCGAGCACGAGGGCTTCGGACTTCCCGCCGTCGAGGCGCTGGCCTGCGGCACGCCCGTCGTGGCAGCCGACGGACCGGCCCTGCGCGAGGCCGTCGGCGACCGTGCCACGTTCGTCGCGGCCGGCGACATGAAGGCGCTCGTCGAGGCTGCGCAGAGGGCGAGCCGCCCGGCCCCTCCACCGCCGGCCTGGAGCTGGCACGACGCGGCCCGGGCCACCTGGTCCGTCTACGCCCAGGCAATGACCGACGCAGCCCGCCCGCGCCCCGCCGGCTCACGCCCCCTGCGCCGCCGCGCGACAGGCGGCCTGGAAGCTCCCTGAGAACGGGGTCGGGCCGAGGTCAGTCGCCCATGACCCGGCTGAGCGCCCTGGTCATGACGACCAGCACGACGGCGATCGTCAGGATCGCCGCACCGGTGACGGCCAAGCCACCACCGACGCCGGCCACGACGGCCAGCCCGAAGGGCACCGCGATGGCCAGCATGATCCCCAGGAATGGCAGGATCACGGCAGCGTCCTCATGCCCGCCAGGCGCCTCCTCATGCCCGCCGGACACGGCGCCGTCACGCCGCGGAGCCCCCCGCCCCGCAGCGTGACCGCCGCCCTCCACCCCGACCTGTTCGGACGGGACAGTCGCGTGCTCGATGGAAGCTGCAGCCGACATCTGCCACGAAAGTACGCCCCACCCCCGCAGGTCAAATCAGCCCAAACCCACAACCCCGACCGCGGTTTTCCCACAACCCCAGCGAGGTCGCAGCAGCACGAGCGACCAACGCCCTGGCCCAGGCCACTCCGACTTCCTTGACAATGTGAACTCGTATCCGAGGGGATCAACCGAGACCTGGCGGGCTGCTCGGTCAGGCAGCGTCCACAACAGTCACCGGAACCTCGCGTTCCAGCAGCTGCGGTGCGTGTCGATGATCTCCATGTAACTCCCTCGCGCGTATTCGGCCACCGCCTCTGCACGATCCAGCCGAAGGCGCGCCTAGCGTTACGCCCCATGATGTCGGTGTCGCACCACCTCTCGTTCAGCGGCACGTTCGACCTCACCGCGCTCGGGACCCTGCTGCTCGCGGCCATCACCGGTGGTTCGCTCCTCTTTGGCTTGCGATCTCTTCGTACGGCGCAGCGAGAGGTCGAAGAAGCCCACCGGCCAGTCTTGATTCCAATCGTCTATGCACGACCGTCCGGAGTCGCACTGAGCAAGAGCGGCTCTCGTCACACCCTCACGGAACGGCCTTGCTTGATTGAGGATGGCGTGCTTGCCGTGCCTATCAAGAACATCGGTCCAGGTCCCGCCCTGAACGTCGTCGCGTCAGTCCGGCGGCTGAACGAGGACGGCCGCCCTTGGGAAGGCGGAGCGACAGAGCATCAGGTGCCGGGAAAGCTAGCCGGGTTGGGAAGCGACGTGGTGATCCCGATCGAGATTCACGCGCACGGCTGGGAGGAGCGGTGGGACTTCGAGCTGACCCTTTCTTACGACGATGTTGCGGGCAAGCGTTGGGAGACCTTCTGCCCTCGCTATGTCGCTGGTGCGCAGCGATACAGCGAGGATGTCGCTGTAAGGCCGGGCTAGCAGGGCATGCGTTCCTGAAGCATCATCGACACAAAGCGGCGCCCACGGCCTACCCCAGCGGCGCGGAGCTCCCCCGACGCGGAGCTTAAAAAGCGCCCCGCCGCGAAACCACAGCCGGCAGGGTCTTCAAGAGGATCGTCAGGTCGAGCGCCAGCGACCAGCGCTCCAGGTAGAGGAAGTCGAGGTGGACGAGGTCGTCGAAGTCGAGCTCGGAGCGCCCCGACACCTGCCACAGGCCGGTGATGCCGGGGAGCACCAGGTAGCGCTTGCGATGCCAGTCCTCGAGCATGGCGTAGTCGCGCTCGGGCAGTGGCCGCGGCCCGACGAGGGACATCTCGCCGCGCAGGACGTTGATGAGCTGGGGCAGCTCGTCCAGGGAGAAGCGCCGCAGCAGCCGTCCGACGGGGGTTATGCGCGGGTCGTCGCGGATCTTGAAGAGAGCGCCGTCGGCCTCGTTGAGCTCTTCCAGCTCCCCCTGACGCTCCTCGGCGTCGACGTACATGGTTCGGAACTTCAGGCAGGCGAAGGGCCGCTGCCCGATCCCTCGGCGCATCGAGCTGAAGAAGACTCCGCCTCGCGAGGTGATGGCCACGGCCACCGTGATGGCGAGCATCAGCGGGCTGAGCAGGACGAGCAGGAGGCTCGCTCCGACGATGTCGAAGGTCCGCTTCAGGGCGAAGTCGACGCCCTCGAAGACGGGCGGCCCGAGTTCGAAGAGGGGCACGGACTGGCCGGGCACGAACTCGGCGCGATGGATCAGGATCTCCATGGTCGAGGGGGCCAGGCGCACACGGACGCCCCGACGGTGGCACTGGTCGACCAGCTCGACCGCGGCGTCCTGGGGGAAGTCGGCGTCGGCGATGATGACCTCGTCGACACGCTCGGCGTCGAGCACCTTCTCGAGATCCCCTAGCGTCCCGAGCCGGCGCAGCCCGTCGGCGGCCAGCTGAGCCGGCGAGAGGAAGCCGATCACGTCGATCTGCGAGTGGGGCTCGTCGGCCAGGGCGTCGGCCACGTCGGAGATCTGCTTGCCGCGGCCGACCAGCACCGCCCGGCGCTGGAAGCCGGCGGCTCGCAGCAGTACTCCCGTGACGCGTTCGTAGCCGGCTCGCAGCGTCGAGACGTAGAAGATGGCGAAGGCCAGGGAGCCGTAGAAGAGGTAGTAGCTGGAGAAGTGTTCGCCGTTGACGACGGCGAAGATGAGGGCGACCAGGGCGACCTCGAACAGCGACCCGACGATCCTCGTCAGGCCGGGGCGAACGGCGCGCTGGGAGTACAGCCCCGCATTTGCGAACAGCAGGGCCGTCAGCAGGTAGGCGAAGGGCAGGAAGCCTTCCGTGCCGTGCAGGTCGTGGGCCAGTTCGACGCTTCCGTGGACCGCTTCCTTGAGCAGCAGGGCCGTGAAGATCGCCAGCGCGACACCCGCGAAGTCGAGCGCCAGGAGCGTAAGCACGCGCCCGGCCCGGCGCAGGGTCGAGATGTGCAGCAGGAAGCCCAGCAGCACCGGTCGCTTGGCGCGAACGTCGCGCTCGATCAGGTGCAGGGGCTGGTGCGGAGGCGCAAGCCGATGCCGTGGCACGCGCCCGGGGCGGCCGGGGCCCGAAGGCGCTTCAGGACGCCGCGCCGGAGGGCTCGACGTGCCCGACATACGTGTTCCCATGTCCTTGCTCAAAACACCTCCCCGGGCTCGTCGGAGCGGTCGCCGCAGGCGTTGATGCCGCTGCGCGCGATGCCCCGGGGAAGGCTCAGCGCGAGCCACCCCCGACGAGAACCTCGATGCCCGAGTCCTCGATCGTCTTCTGCAGCCCCTCGCGGAGCTCGACCTGGGGCGACCAGCCCAGCAGCTCGCGGGCCAGGGTGATGTCCGGCCGGCGCTGCTTGGGGTCGTCGACGGGCAGTGCCTCGTAGATGATCTCCGAGCTGGACCCGGTCAGCTCGCGCACGGTCTCGGCCAGCTCCAGCAGCGTGAACTCGTCGGGGTTGCCGATGTTGACGGGGTCGTGGTAACCGGACTCTGCCAGGGCGATGATGCCCCTGATCAGGTCGCTGACGTAGCAGAAGGAGCGGGTCTGGCTGCCGTCCCCGAAGACGGTGATGGGCCTGTTGCCCAGCGCCTGGCGCAGGAACGTGGGGATCGCCCTGCCGTCGTGGGGGCGCATGCGGCTGCCGTAGGTGTTGAAGATCCGCACGATCGCCGTGTCGACGCCCTGCTGGCGGTGATAGGCCATCGTCAGGGCCTCGGCGTAGCGCTTGGCCTCGTCGTAGACGCCGCGCGGCCCGATCGGGTTGACGTGACCCCAGTAGGTCTCCGGCTGGGGATGCTGAAGCGGGTCGCCGTAGACCTCGCTGGTCGAGGCGATCAGGAAGCGGGCACGCTTGGCCTTGGCCAGCCCGAGGGTGTGATGGGTGCCGTAGGAGCCGACCTTGAGCGTGTGCAGTGGCAGGCGCAGGTAGTCGATCGGCGACGCCGGCGACGCCAGGTGGTAGATGAAGTCGACCGGCTCGTCGATGAAGTAGGGCTCGATGATGTCGAGCGGGACGTAGCGGAAGCGGTCCGGGTCGCGGATGTGCTCGATGTTGGCCAGGGAGCCCGTCTCGAAGTTGTCGACGCAGATGACGCGGTTGCCTCGCGCCAGCAGCTCGTCGCACAGATGCGATCCGAGGAAGCCGGCTCCCCCGGTGACCAGGCATGTCGGCATTGCGCAGGAGAATACCCGCGAAGAGCCCGGCGGGAACAAGATCGCGCCCATGTCGGAGCGCCCGCCGGCCGGCCGGGGAGGCATATCATCCCCTTCATGGCCAGCATTCCAGCCCCCCAGGAGGGCACAGAGCGTCTCACCGTCGCGCCGATCGTCGGCCCCGACGACCCCCGCCGCTTCACCGATTCGGGCATCGAGATCAAGGAGCTCTACGACGAGAGCGACCTGCCTGACGATCTCGACCTGGGAGAGCCCGGCTCCTTCCCATACACGCGGGGCGTGCACAGGGAGATGTACCGCAAGCAGACCTGGACGATGCGCCAGTACGCCGGCTACGCCTCGGCCAGGGAGTCCAACGAGCGCTACCGCTACCTGCTCTCAAAGGGCACGACGGGATTGTCGATGGCCTTCGACCTGCCGACCCAGCTGGGCCTGGACTCCGACAACCCGCGCTGCCTGGGCGAGGTCGGACGCACGGGCGTGGCGATCGACACGATCGACGACATGCGCACGGCCTTCGAGGGCATCCCGCTGGACCAGGTCTCGACCTCGATGACGATCAACGCGCCGGCGGCGTGCCTGCTGCTGCTCTACGAGCTGGTCGGCGAGGAGCAGGGGGTGCCCAGCGAGAAGCTGCGCGGCACGACCCAGAACGACGTGCTGAAGGAGTACATCGCCCGCGGCAACTACATCTACCCGCCGGAGGCGACGATGCGCCTGACGACGGACCTGTTCCAGTACTGCAACGAACGGGTGCCGCGCTGGAACACGATCTCGATCTCCGGCTACCACTTCCGCGAGAAGGGCTGCTCGGCCGTGCAGGAGGTCGCCTTCACCCTGTGCTCGGGCATCGCCTACGTGCAGGCGGCGATCGAGAAGGGACTGGACGTGGACGACTTCGCCCCCCGCCTGGCCTTCTTCTTCAACGGCCACAACAACGTCTTCCAGGAGGTCGCCAAGTTCCGGGCGGCCAGGCGCATGTGGGCGCACATCATGACCGAGCGCTTCGGGGCCAAGAGCCCGAAGTCGACGATGCTGCGCTTCCACACCCAGACGGGCGGTGTGACCCTGACGGCGCAGCAGCCGGAGAACAACATCGTGCGCGTCGCCCTGCAGGGCTTCGCTGCCGTCTGCGGCGGCACCCAGTCCCTGCACACGAACGGCTTCGACGAGGCGCTGGCACTGCCCACCGAGCGGGCCGCCAAAATCGCGGTGCGCACGCAGCAGATCCTGGCCAGCGAGTCGGGCGCTGCGGACACCGTCGACCCCTTCGCGGGCTCCTACTTCGTGGAGGCCCTGACGGACGAGATCGAAAGCCGCGCCAACGAGCTGATCGCCAAGGTCGACGCGCTGGGCGGCTCGGTCCACGCGATCGAGTTCATCACCGGGGAGATCGACGAGTCGGCCTGGGGTTACCAGGAGCGCTACAGGATCGGCCAGGACGTCGTAGTCGGCGTCAACGCCTACCAGGAGGAGGACCTGGAGGTCCCCGAGCTGCTGCGGGTCGACCCCGAGTCCGAGCGCGAACAGGTCGGGCGCCTGAAGGAGTTCAAGGCCAACCGCGACCAGGAGCTCGTCGCCCAGCGCCTGCAGGAGCTGCGGGAGGTGGCGGGCGGCAGCGAGAACCTGCTGCCGGCGATCCGCCGGGCGCTGAAGGACCGCTGCTCGATCGGCGAGGTCTGCGGGGCCATGCAGGACGTCTTCGGCAAGTACGCGCCGACGTTCTGAGCCGGTCCGCCACGGCCGCGCGCCAAGCCGCGATCATCTAGGGTCAGGCTCGATGATCCTGCCGCTGGCGGCGTCCGCCTACGAATACGTCCTGGCCGTCCACATCATCGCCGTCGTGCTCGCGTTCGGCTGGACCTTCGCTCTGCCGATCCTCTTCATGGTCGGTGCGAAACAGGACCCACGCAGCCTGCCGGTCCTGCACAGGGTCGAATACACGGCGATGCGAATGCTGCTCAACCCGGCCCTCGTAGTGGTGGTGGTGGCGGGCGCGTTTCTTGCCGGCGACGGTCACCACTGGAGCCAGTTCTTCGTGCAGTGGGGGCTGGCGGCGGCAGTCGTGATCGGCGGGCTGGCGGGAGCGATCATGATTCCGACGGCCAAACGCGCAGAGGAGGCAGCAAGCGCTGCCCTGGAGGGCTACTCGGGAGGGGAGTTCGCAGGGAGCGAGGAGTACCGGGCCTTGGTCCGGCGCCTGAACATGGTGGGCGCGGTCATGTGGGCGATCGTCCTGCTGACGATCGTGTTCATGGCGCTCAACCTCTGAGCGACTGCAGCTGTCGCGGCCGGGTTCGGCCTACCCCGCAGGACAGTCGGCGCTCTGTAGTCTGATCGTGTGAGCGACTCCTACCGTGTAGCCGTCGTCGGCGCGACCGGCCAGGTCGGCACGCTGATGCTGCGCATGCTGCGTGAGCGCAACTTTCCCGCGAGCGAGATCGTGCCGTTCGCCTCTGCGCGCTCGGCCGGCAGAGAGCTGGAGGGCGGGCTGGTCGTCCAGCCGCTGACGGAGGAGTCGATCCAGGGCTTCGACCTGGCGTTGTTCTCGGCGGGCGGCGGCACCTCAGGCGAGTGGGCGCCCCGCTTCGTCAAGGCAGGCGCGACGGTCGTCGACAACTCCTCGCGCTGGCGCATGCAGGAGGACGTGCCGCTCGTCGTGGCCGAGGTCAACCCGGACGCCGTCGAGGGCAACTCGGGCATCATCGCCAACCCCAACTGCTCGACCATGCAGATGGTGGTGGCGCTCAAGCCGATCCACGATGCGGCCGGCATCGAGCGCCTGGTCATCAGCACCTACCAGGCCGTATCGGGCACGGGTCGCAGGGCCGTGGAGGAGCTGCTTGCCCAGTCCCACGCCCTGCTGCACGAGCAGGAGATCGAGCCGCCCGAGCAGTACGCCCACCAGATCGCCTTCAACGCCCTCCCCCACGCCGGCAGCTTCCAGGAGGGCGACGACCACACCGACGAGGAGCGCAAGCTGATCAACGAGACGCGCAAGATCCTGGCCGATCCGGACATCAAGGTCAGTGCCACGTGCGTGCGGGTGCCCGTCGTGACCAGCCACTCCGAGGCCGTCAACGTGCAGACGCGAGAGGACCTATCGCCCGAGCGGGCCCGCGAGCTGCTGGAAGCCGCGCCGGGAATCGTCGTCGTCGACGATCCGTCCTCGGCCCGCTATCCGCTCGCCGTCGACGCAGCCGGACGCGACGACGTCTTCGTCGGGCGCATCCGTCGCGACGCCGGCCACGAGCGCGCCCTGGACATGTGGATCGTGGCCGACAACCTGCACAAGGGGGCGGCCACCAACGCGGTCCAGATCGCCGAGCTGCTGCACGAGCGCGGCCTGCTCGGCTCGGCGGCAGCCCAGGCTGCATAGAACGCCCCGGTCGGGAGGAGTCGCCCCGCTTCGCTCGAAATGGGGCAACGTGATCACCTCGGAGGTGCAGCGCACGCTGGTCAAGTCCCCGCCCGAGCTGTGGACGGAGCTGAGCGACCCAGACTCGCTCGCACGTCACCTGGGCGAGCTCGGCGCGATAGAGATCGTTCGCGTGGAACCCGAGGAGCTGGTCGAGTGGCGCACAGAGGACGCCAAGGGCGAGGTCCGCATCAAGGCCTCTGGCTGGGGGACCAAAGTCACGCTGACCGTGACCAAGGAGCTTCCGGAGTCACCCCGGGCCGACGCCGAGGCGCAGGCGCAGGAGGCGGAGGAGTCGGGCCTCGAGGCGCGAGGCGAAGCAGACGTCCCTGAGCCGGCCGCAGAGCCGGGCTCTGTTGAGGACTCGGCCGAGCCCGAATCCGAGGTCGAGGTCGGGGTCGGGATCGGGATCGAGCCCAAAGTCGAGCCCGAGTCCGAGGTCGAGCCCAAGCCCGAGGTCAGTGTCGAGACCGAGACGACTGCCGCCGTGACACCACCCGAGCCCGAGTCTGCTCCGGAGCCGGAGCCACCCGCCCCAACCGACAGCTCGGCCGTCGCGCCGGAGCGCCGTGGCTTCTTCGCGCGTCTCTTCGGTCGCCGCCACAGGCCCGTTCAGCGACAGGAGCAGCCGGCGGGGGGCCATGAGAACGACGAACCGGCGGCAGAGCCGGTAGCGCCGACGTCCGAGGCCGAAGCAACGCCACCCGCGACGGAGCCCTCGCCTGTCGAAGAGCCACAGACGGCGGTCGCAGACCCCGCGGAGAACGCCGACTTGGAAGAAAAGGCGGATGTTGCCGCCCCGGAGCCCGAGGCGGAGCCGACGGCCGAGGAGACCTCCTCCGGGTCGGACGGTCCAGCGCCGACGGACATGGCGGCCGAGCTGAAAGCCGCCGAGGAGGTGGCCGAGGCGGAAGTCACGGCCGTCCTCACAGCCGTCCTGGATCGCCTCGGCGCGGCCCACCACCGCCCCTTCTCGCGGGCTTAGCGCGAGCACCGCCGGCCCTCGCCGGCCCGGCGCGGCTAAGATCACGCGCCGATGTCGAGCAGCGCACACGACCGTCAGGCCGACGCGGCCCTCCTGGCTGCATCCCGCGGCGGCCACCGCAAGGAGCCCCGCCAGAAGGCGCCGGAGACCTACGAGGAGAAGCTGGAGCAGCTCCAAGAGCTGCGCGGGGCGGCCCTGCACTCGGCCCCCGAGGCTGAGGAGAAGCAGCACGCCCGCGGCAAGAAAACGGCCCGGGAGCGGATCGAGAAGCTGCTGGACCCGGGCTCCTTCCAGGAGCTGGACACGTTCGTGCGCCACCGCACCTACGACTTCGACATGCAGAAGAACCGCCCCTGGGGCGATGCGGTGGTGACGGGCCACGGCACCATCGACGGGCGTCCCGTCTGCGTCTTCAGCCAGGACTTCACGGTCTTCGGCGGCTCGCTGGGCGAGGTGATGGGCGAGAAGATGTGCAAGATCATGGATCTGGCGGCCAAGATCGGCTGCCCCGTGATCGGCATCAACGACTCCGGCGGCGCGCGCATCCAGGAGGGCGTCGTATCGCTGGGCGCCTACGGCGACGTGTTCGTGCGCAACGTCAAGTGCTCCGGGGTGATTCCCCAGATCAGCCTGATCATGGGCCCCTGCGCGGGCGGGGCCGTCTACTCCCCGGCCATCACGGACTTCATCTTCATGGTCAAGGAGACCTCGCACATGTTCATCACGGGCCCCGACGTGATCAAGACGGTCACGGGCGAGGAAGTCGGCTTCGAGGAGCTGGGCGGGGCGATGTCGCACAACACCAAGTCGGGCGTGGCCCACTTCGCCTCAGAGGACGAGGACGCCTGCCTGGAGGACTGCCGCTACCTGATCAGCTTCCTGCCCCAGAACAACATGCAGACGGCTCCGCGGGTGGCGCCGAGCGACGACCCCCAGCGGATGGACCCGGAGCTCGACCACGTCGTTCCGGACAACCCCAACAAGCCCTACGACATGCGCAACGTCGTCCGTCACATCGTCGACGACGGCGAGTTCTTCGAGGTCCACGAGCACCACGCCAAGAACATCATCTGCGGCTTCTCGCGCCTGGACGGCTTCGCGATCGGCGTAGTCGGAAACCAGCCCAACCAGCTGGCCGGCGTCCTGGACATCGACGCCTCCGCCAAGGCGGCCCGTTTCGTGCGCACCTGCGACGCCTTCAACATCCCGATCCTGACCTTCGTGGACGTGCCCGGCTTCCTGCCCGGCACGAGCCAGGAGTGGGGCGGCATCATCCGCCACGGCGCCAAGCTGCTCTACGCCTTCACAGAGGCGACCGTGCCCAAGCTGACGGTCATCACCCGCAAGGCCTACGGAGGCGCATACGACGTCATGGCCTCCAAGCACATGCTGGCCGACTTCAACTTCGCCTGGCCCACCTCGGAGGTCGCCGTGATGGGCGCCGAGGGCGCGGTCAACATCATCTACCGGCGCGACATCGCCGCCAGCCCCACGCCCGTAGAGCGGCGGGCAAAGCTGATGGAGGACTACAAGGCCCGCTTCGCCAACCCCTACACGGCGGCAGAGCGCGGCTACATCGACGACGTCATCGTCCCCCACGAGACCCGGCCCCGCCTGATCACGGCGCTGCACACCCTGCAGACCAAGCGCGAACCGGGCCCGAAGCGCAAGCACGGCAACATCCCGCTGTAGGGCCCATGCCCAACCGCCGCCCCCGCCTGGAGATGATCGCCCCCTCCGCCTCCCCCGAGGAAGCGGCTGCCGTCGTGGCGGCCCTGGAGCGCTTCATGCGCGAGACGGCGCCCGTCCTCGTCCGCGCCCCCGAGCAGGTCGATCCGTGGCGCCGCGCCGCCTTGATCGAGGCCGTTTCCAGGGAGGATTCGGCCGATGTCTTTGACCCCTGGATAAATACCTGAAACTCGCTAGGCTTTAGCCTCAATGTTGCCCCCACCAGGAGGGGACAACCGCAAGGCGCCCGGGAGCAGCCCGGTCCAGGAGGTCCGTCGATGGAGTCAGCATCCGTCCCCGCAGCACGAGGCACGCTCGAGGATCCAGAGGTTCTGCAGAACGTCCCCGGGCACCTGATCCCGATCCTGCAGCGGGAGTTCGACGACTTCAAGACGGAGGCGGGCAAATTCCTCGCGGGGGAGACGCCCGAAGACGAGTTCATCAAGTTCCGTCTCAAGCAGGGCGTCTACGGCCAGCGCCAGCCCGACGTCCAGATGATCCGCGTCAAGCTGCCCTTCGGCGGCGTCACGCCTGAGCAGATGGAGGCCTTCGCGGACGTCGTCGAGCAGTACGCGCCGCTGCGCAAGGGCCACATCACGACGCGCCAGAACGTGCAGATGCACCACATCCCGCTGCCCGAAATCGAGGCGGCCATCCGCCGGCTGGGCGAGTCGGGCCTGTCCAGTCGAGAGGGCTGCGGCAACACGGTGCGCAACGTCACGGGCGACCCATGGGCCGGAGTGGCAGCGGACGAGCTCTTCGACATGACCCCCTACGTCGGCGCCTACGTGCGCTACTTCGTCCGCCACCCCACGACCCAGGCGATGCCCCGCAAGATCAAGACGGCCTTCGACGGCAGCCCCCAGGGCCGCGCCATCGCCGGCATCCACGACATCGCCTTCAACGCCAGGATCAGGAAGGTGGACGGCAGGGAGGTCCGCGGAGCAGAGATGCTCGTCGGCGGCGGCACCTCGATCATGCCCCGCGTCGCCCCCGCCCTCTACGACTTCGTGGAGCTGGACAACGGCGACTACCTGAAGATCGCCGAGGCCGTCTTCCGCATCTTCGACCGCCAGGAGTGGCTGCGCGTCAACCGCGCCCGGGCCCGCATCAAGGTCTTCGTCGACAAGTACGGCATCGAGGAGCTGCGCAACCAGGTCGAGGAGGAGCTGAAGGGCGACTGGGTCGCAGAACGCGACTTCTCCGTCGAGCACCGCCTGTTCCTGGACGACGAGCGCGAGTCCGCGCCGGCGCCGGCTGCCGGCTACAGCTCGCCCAACGGCGACCTCTCCGAGTTCGACCGCTTCCGCTCGACCAACGTGCAGGACCAGAAGCAGGCGGGCTACGTGACGGTCGAGGCCAAAGTCACCCGAGGCGACCTGACACCCGAGCAGTTCCGCGGCCTGGCCCAGATCATGCGCGACTACTCCGGCGGCTACGCCCGCACGACCGTCCAGCAGAACTTCCTGCTGCGGTGGGTGCGCGAGGAGGCCGTCTACGACGTCTGGAGCGCCCTCACGGAGCTGGGCCTGGGCGAACCGGGCTCGCGGGAGGTCGTCGACGTCGTGTCCTGCCCCGGCACCGACTCCTGCAAGCTCGGCATCACCAGCTCCATGGGCCTCAACCAGGCCGTCCAGGAGCGGGTCTCCGAGATGCAGATCACCGACCCCCTCAGCCGGGAGATCCACATCAAGATGAGCGGCTGCCCCAACGGCTGCTCCCAGCACCACGTAGCCGACATCGGCTTCTACGGGGCCTCGATCAAAGTCGGCCAGCACCAGATCCCCGCCTACATCCCCCACGTCGGGGGCAACTACGAAGGCGCCCCCGTCGAGTTCGGGCAGAGGCTGAAGCTGCGCCTGCCCGCCAAGCGGGTGCCCGACGCGGTCGAGCGGTGGATCCGCCACTACGAGGCGACCCGCCAGGACGGAGAGACCTTCAAGGAGTTCGCCGGACGCGTCGGCACGGCCGAGTTCGAGGCACAGGTAAAGGACCTCTCGATGCCCGTCGACTTCTCCCTGGAGACGATGAACCAGTTCATCGACTGGAACCGCAACGTGCCCTTCGAAGTGATCCGCGGTGAGGGCGAGTGCGCCGTATAGACGATGCGATGACATGACCGGCCAAGACCAGGACGACGAGAAGAGGACAGAGCAGATGCAGCCGCTTAGCACCCAACCCACCGACACGGGCCGGCTCGATCCGGCCCTGAGCCTCACGCACACGCTGCGCGAGGCAGCTCGCCACGGGCGCCGGGCAGTGCTGCTGTGTTCCTTCCAGAAGGAGGAGTCCGTCCTGATCGACGAGCTGCTGCGCTTGGACCAGGGCACGGGCCGGGCCGTTCGCATCGTCACCATCGACACCGGCGTCCTGTTCCCCGAGACGCTCCAGACCTGGCGGGACTTCGAGGACCGCTTCGGCGTGGAGATCGAGGTCTTCGACGCCTCCAGCCCCGGCATACCGTGGAGCGGTCCCGAGCACTGCTGCTCGGTGGCCAAGGTCGCGGCCCTGGAGAAGTCCCTGGAGGGCGCCGAGGCGTGGATCACCGGCATCCGCCGCGAGCAGGGGCCGACCCGCGCCGCCACCGAGCCGATCGAGCGCGACGGCAAGCGCGACCTGTGGAAGTACAACCCGCTGGCCCACTGGACCGACAAGGACCTGTGGCGGCGTATCCACGAGCGCGACCTGCCCTACAACCCTCTGCACGACCAGGGCTATGAGTCGATCGGCTGCGCCCCCTGCACCCAACCGGGCGCCGGCCGCGAAGGCCGCTGGGCGGGCACACAGAAGACCGAGTGCGGACTGCACGTCGAGGTGGTCGATCCCTGATGAAGCGCCGAGGGGGCACAGGCATCGAGACGAGGGGTGAGCTGTGAGCGTGGCAACACGCCCCCAGCTCAGCCACCTGCGGGCGCTCGAGTCCGAGGCGATCCACGTCATGCGCGAGGTCGCAGCCGAATTCGAGCGGCCCGTGCTGCTGTTCAGCGGCGGCAAGGACTCGATCGTGCTGCTGCGCCTGGCCGAGAAGGCATTCAGGCCGGCCCGCTTCCCCTTTCCCCTCATGCACGTCGACACGGGGCACAACTTCCCGGAGGTCATCGAGTACCGCGACCGGCGTGTCGCCGAAATGGGCGAGCGGCTGATCGTGGCAAGCGTGCAGGAGTCGATCGACGCGGGACGGGTCGTCGAGGAGACGGGCCCGCGGGCGTCGCGCAACCGCCTGCAGACCGTCACGCTGCTGGACGCCATCGCCGAGCACGGCTTCGACGCTGCCTTCGGCGGAGCCCGCCGCGACGAGGAGCGTGCCCGCGCCAAGGAGCGCATCTTCTCCTTCCGCGACGACTTCGGGCAGTGGGACCCCAAGGCCCAGCGCCCGGAGCTGTGGAACCTCTACAACGGACGCATCCACAAGGGCGAGCACGTCCGCGTCTTCCCCCTGTCCAACTGGACCGAGCTGGACGTCTGGGAGTACATCGACTCCGAGCAGCTGGAGGTCCCCTCGATCTACTTCGCCCACCAGCGGGAGGTCTTCCGCCGCGACGACATGCTCTACGCCTTCCACCCCGAGATCACACAGCTGATCGAGGGCGAGGAGGTCTTCACGGACACGGTCCGCTACCGCACAGTGGGCGACATGAGCTGCACCGGCGGCGTCCTCTCGACGGCCGCCACACTCGAGGAAGTCGTCCTGGAGATCGCCGCGACGCGGATCACCGAGCGCGGCGAGACGCGCGCCGACGACCGCGTCTCGGAGGCCGCTATGGAGGACCGCAAGAAGGCCGGGTACTTCTGATGCCCGCCATCGCTCCGCACAGGCGCACCCGAAGCCCGCGGCGATGACGCTCGACCTGCTCAGGTTCACGACGGCCGGCTCCGTCGACGACGGCAAGAGCACCCTGATCGGACGGCTGCTCTACGACTCCAAGCAGGTCTTCGAAGACCAGCTGGCTCACGTCGCGCAGGCCAGCACCCGGCGCGGCGGCGAGGGCACCCTCGACCTGGCCCTGCTGACCGACGGCCTGCGGGCAGAGCGCGAGCAGGGCATCACGATCGACGTCGCCTACCGCTACTTCGCCACGGCCAGGAGGCGCTTTATCATCGCCGACTGCCCCGGGCACCAGCAGTACACCCGCAACATGGTCACGGGCGCCTCCACGGCCGACCTCTCGATCGTGCTGCTCGACGCCCGCCGGGGAGTGCTGGAGCAGTCCAAGCGCCACGCGTTCATCAGCGCTCTGCTGGGCATCCCCGAGATGGTCGTCGCGATCAACAAGATGGACCTGGTCGACTACTCGCGGGAGCGCTACGAGGAGCTCCTCGCCGACTTCTCCCACTACGCAGAGAAGCTGGCGGGCGTCAAGAACATCGTCTACATACCCATGTCAGCGCTGGAGGGCGACAACGTCGTCACCCGTTCGGAGGCGATGCCCTGGTACGAGGGCCCGGTTCTGCTGGAGCACCTGGAGGGAGTCGAGGTGGCCTACGACCACCCCGGCGCGAAGCCCGCCCGCTTCCCCGTGCAGTGGGTGATCCGCCCGTCTGGCGCCGACCAGAGCGACTACCGCGGCTACTCCGGCCAGCTGGCAAGCGGCGCCCTGCGCAGAGGCGAGGAGGTGACGGTCCTGCCGGGCGGCGGACGCACCCGCATCGCCGCCATCGACACCTTCGAGGGAGAAGTGGAGGAGGCGAGCGCGCCGATGTCCTTCACGCTGCGCCTGGAGGACGAGCTGGACGTCTCCAGGGGAGAGCTGATCTGCCATCCCGAGGAGACCCCCGCTGTCGCCCGCGAGCTGGCGGCCGACGTCTGCTGGATGAGCCCGGACCTGCTCAGGCCCGGCTCGCGCTACCTGCTCAAGCACACCACCCGCACCGTCACGGCGGCCGTCGACTCGATCGAGGACCTGCTGGACATCCACACGCTGGAGCGCATCGACGCGCCCGTCGAGCTGGGCCTCAACGACATCGCCCGGGTCAGGCTCAGGACCAGCGCGCCGCTGGCCTTCGACCCCTACGCCCGCAACCGTCGCACCGGCAGCTTCATCCTGATCGACCAGGACAGCAACGCCACGGTCGCCGGCGGGATGATCGTGGCCGGCGCCTGAGCGAGCCGGCGGCCCCGACCGGGCACGGCGTCCATGGCGGGCGCCTGGGAGCTGACTACGATCCGCCGATGCGAGTACTGATCCTCGACGAGGGGCTGGAGCGCTCCTCGGTCGCTGCCGCGCGAGCACTCGCCGCGGCCGGGTGGACCGTCGGCAGCGCATCGGTCTCTCCCAACCTCGCCAGCCGCTGTCGCGCCGTCAGCAGCTGGCACCGGATCGTGTCGGCCGAGGAGCCAGAGCCATTCGTTGCGCGCGTCGGGGAGATCGTCGCCGAGCACGGCTACGAAGCCGCCTTCGCGTCCTGGGAGGGGGCCGTTCTCGCCCTCTCCGAGCGCCGTGACAGCCTCGCCTGCGGCCTCGGCTACGGCCCCCACGAGGGGCTGCTGAGAGCAATCGACAAGGAGCGGATGACGGCCGCCGCCGAGAGCGCAGGCCTGTCCGCGCCGCGGACCTTCCCGCCGTCGCGGGATGCACTCCAGGGCATCTCGGGCCCCGTCGTCATCAAGCCCGCCTCCCCGCTCGTCTCGGGGGTGCGCAACGCGATCTTCGAGGACGCCGGGGAGGCCGTGCGCCATGTCGAGCGGATCGAGCTCGCGGGCGGCCGGGCGATCGCGCAGGAGTACGTGCAGGGAAGGCTGATCGCCGTCAGCCTGGTCGCGGGCGAGTCGGGGATCGTCTCGATCTGCCAGCAGCTGGCCACGAAAGTCTGGCCCGTGCCCGTCGGGGTGACCGCCCGCGGCGAATCGGTGGCGGTCGACCCGGACCTGCGCGAGCGGATCGAGGCGCTCCTGGAGGCGCTGCAGTGGCGGGGGCTGGCCCAGCTGCAGTTCCTCGTCCCCGCCGACGGCCGGCCCCGCATCCTCGACTTCAACCCCCGCTTCTACGGCTCGCTGGCGCTTGCCGTCAGCGCCGGCGCCAACCACCCGGACGCATGGGCGCGCATCGCGACCGGACGCCCTGTCACGCCGATGATCGGCAGGCCCGGCGCCCGCTACCAGTGGTTCAGCCGCGACCTGCGGGCAACCCTCGCTGCGCGCGAAGGACCGCACGAGCTGGTGCGCATGGCGATTGGCCCGATCGACGCGACCCACAGCGTCTGGAGCCGCCAGGAACCGCAGCTCGCCGTCCGCTTCCTGGCCGAGCAGGCCCTGCGCGCCTCCAGGCGGGCGATCGCCCGGGAGCGCCGGCAGCCCCGCACCGACGAGCAGCGAAGCGCCTGTCTGCACGAGCTCCCGCCGACACCGGAGGTCTGCGGCGCGCTGCGGACGCGGCCGGTGCCCTCGCCGCCGAGGCGCGTCGCCGAGCGGCTGCTGATGAAGGCCGGCAGGCTCTCCTTCGAGGACGGCTGGCTCGGCGAGCTGCACTCGGCTCGCAGGGCCGCCTCGGGCGAGGCTGGCCCCGCGGCTCCGCGAATTCTCGTGCGGGTCGACGAGTTCCCCTACTACAGCGGCCTGGACGAACCGAAGTTCGGCCTGCAGGCTTCCTGGGGCTTTCACGGCGTCATGGCCGAAGAGGGGATACCGCACCTGATGTCCGTCCTGCCGCAGTGGACGCGCGCGCCGCTGGACCCCGCGGGCAGCGGCGGCCGGCCGCTGGACGAGCACGACCGCGAGCTGCTCGATCGGATGCGGGCTGACGGCGTGACGTTCGCCCAGCACGGCCACACCCACCGCACCCGCTTCGCCGACCCCCGCCGTCACAGCGAGCTCTGCGGCCTGGGCGATGCGGAGCTGACGGAGCTCCTGGAGCAGGGCGCCGCCAAGCTGGCCGAGGTCGACGTCCACCCGCGGATCCTGGTGCCGCCCTTCAACCGCTTCGACGCCCGCCAGTGGCCTGTGCTGGCAGGTCGCTACGACATCGTCACCGGGGGCCCGGAGAGCGTCATGCTGCTCGGCTTCCACGGCGGGCCGCTGTGGCGCGGCGAAGCCGTCTACTACCCGTCCTACGCGCCCCTGTACGGCAAGGCCGCCGAGATCCTGCCCGTGATCGACAGGCTGCTGGAGGCGGGGGTGGGCGGCTGGATCCCTGTCACCCTGCACATGGGCTGGGAGGTCGACGACGGCTTCGCGGCGCTGAGGCGCCTGGCCAAGCGCATCGCGCCGTACGTCGCCTCCTGGGATGAGCTGCTCGATCGCGTTGACGGATGCCGCCGGCTCTGAGCTCGAAGCTGGAGCGGCTGTGCGGAGGCGCCGCGCGACGCCTCGAACCACTGATCGTGCCCGTTCTCGACCTCGGTCCGGTCCGGTCCGCGCTGCGCAGGCGGGCGATGCGTGCGTGGACGGCCGGCGACGCGCCGCTGATCGTCTGCTTCGGCAACATCAACCGCAGCCCCTATGCGGCGGCCTTGGCGCGGCAGCGAGGGATCGCGGGCACCCGTTCGGCGGGCCTCTACCCCGTCGCGGATCGTCCCTCGCCGCCCCTGACGGTCGAGGTGGCGAGGACCATGGGGGTCGACCTCGAGGGGCACAGATCGGTGATCGTGGACAGGTCCCTCGTGCGAGACGCGCCGGCGATCTTCGTGTTCGATCTCGAGAACGTCGTGAGGCTCGGCGTGCGTGTCCCGGCCGCGATCGCAAAGACGCATCTGCTCGGCCCCCTGGCCCACCGGGGACCCAGCATCGTCCCCGATCCGCACGGCCGGGACCGGGCTTTCCTCGAAGGCGTGCTCGAGCAGATACGGAGCGCGATCGATGACGCGACAGCCGACGGCGGACTGTGATCTGACCGCCGGCGGCCCCGCCCGCAAGCTCCGGGAGCGCCGCCTGTCGCTATCCTTCCGCGGCCGGTGTTCGAGAAGGTCCTGATAGCCAACCGCGGCGAGATCGCCATCCGCATCGCCCGCGCCCTGGAGGAGCTGGGCGTGGCCAGTGTCGCCGTCTACTCCGAGCTGGACCGCGACGCGCCCCACGTCGCCCGTGCCGACGAGGCCTACAACCTCGGCGACGGTCCGGCCGCCGATAACTACCTGCACGTGGAGAAGATCCTCGACGTCGTGGCCCGCTGCGGCGCCCAGGCCGTCCACCCCGGCTACGGCTTCCTGGCCGAGAACGCCCCCTTCGCCAAGGCCTGCGAAGACGCCGGCATCGTCTTCATCGGCCCGCCCGCCAGCGCGATCGAGGCGATGGGCTCCAAGACCCGCGCCCGCGAGCTGATGAAGGCCGCGGGGGTGCCGATCGTGCCCGGTACGACAGCGCCCGTCGCGACCGTCGCGGACGCCCTGCGCATCGCCAAGGAGGAGATCGGCTTTCCCGTCGCCGTCAAGGCGGCCGGCGGCGGCGGCGGCAAGGGCTTCCGGGTGGCCCTCTCCGAGGACGAGCTGGAGGGCGCCTTCGAGGGCTCCAGCCGCGAAGGCGAGAAGTTCTTCTCCGACCCGACGGTCTACCTCGAGCGCTACCTGCACAACCCCCGCCACGTCGAGGTCCAGGTCCTGGCCGACCGCCACGGCAACGTCATCCACCTGGGCGAGCGCGACTGCTCGATCCAGCGCCGCCACCAGAAGGTGATCGAGGAGTCCCCGGCCCCTGAATGGGTCGTCGATCCCCAGACCCGCGAGCGGATCGGCAAGATCGGCGTGGACGCCGCCAAGGCCGTGGACTACGTCGGCGCCGGCACCATCGAGGGCCTGTTCGCGACCGGAGAGGGCAAGGAGGACGAGCCCGAATACTTCTTCCTGGAGATGAACACCCGCGTGCAGGTCGAGCACTGCGTCACCGAGATGACGACCGGGGTGGACATAGTCAAGGAGGGCATCAAAGCCGCAGCCGGCGAGGAACTGTCCTACGCCCAGGCCGACGTCGAGCTGCGCGGCCACGCCATCGAGTGCCGCATCAATGCCGAGGACGCCTCCAAGAACTTCGCCCCCGCCCCGGGCAGGATCGGCCGCTACAAGGAGCCCTCCGGGCCCGGCGTCCGCGTCGACTCGGGCGTCCAGGAAGACGGCGAAGTCTCGCCGACGTACGACCCGATGGTGGCCAAGCTGATCGTCTGGGACGTGGACCGCGAAGCCGCCACCAGCCGCATGCTCAGGGCCCTCTCCGAATACGAGATCGAGGGCCTGAAGACGCTGATCCCCTTCCACCAGGCGCTGCTGGCCACCGAGGAGTGGAAGCGGGGGGACACCTGCAAAGAGCTGCTGGAGGACAAGAAGTGGCTGAAGACGCTGGCCTTCGAGAAGGCGCCTGCGCCGACCGGCGAGGATGAGGCCGAGAAGGTCGAGCAGACCTACTCCGTGGAGGTCTCGGGCAAGCGCTTCGACGTCCGGGTCGTAGGGCCCCCGTTCGCCGGCGGCGGCGTCGCGCCCGCCAACGGCGCAGGCCCGGCCAAGGCAGCCAAACGGAGCGAGCGCAAGGCCACCAGCGCAGGCGGCCCCGACGTGCTGGAGGCCCCCCTGCAGGGCAACATGTGGAAGGTGCTGGTCAAACAGGGGGACGTCGTGGAGGAGGGCCAGCTCCTGTGCATCATCGAGGCGATGAAGATGGAGAACGAGATCACCGCCCACAAGGCGGGCACGATCGTCGACCTCCCCATCGAGGAGGGCGCCCCGATCCAGGCCGGCGCCCCGATCGCCACGATCAAGAGCCCGGAGTAAAGAGCCGGCGGTTCGTCTGGGCGCGAGCCCGTCGCGGAGGCTCGTCAGGAAGACGTGAGCTGGGCGACGTTGTGCTCGTGGATCGCCCGCTGGCCCCGCGAGCGCCGTCCCTCCGGCAGCTCCGCCTCGGATCCCCGCGCTCGCAACGCCCGCAGGTAGACGGCGTCCTGCTCGCAGACGTCCCGCGCGCGGGCCCCGTCGATGGCGGGGCCATGGCCGGGCACGACGTGCTCGAAGCGCCTCACGAGGTTCCCGAGGCGATCCAGGGTCTCCAGGTACTCGTCGACCAGGTCCCCCGCGTTCAGCTGCGGTATCTCCACCGAGGACAGGTAGTCGCCGGCGACCAGCACGCCCGCCCACGGGATCGCGATCGCCATGCCGTCGACCGTGTGCCCCTGGGCGGTGTGCAGCTCGAGCTCACGGTCGCCGATCTCGCATCGCCCGGGGACGGGCAGGCCCTGCACAGAGCCCAGCGAAAGCGGACCGGGCCGGTCGATGCCGAGTTCTTCGTCGAAGTCACGCAGTTCCCGCTGCGCCCCGCCCGGCTCCTGCATCAGCCTGCGGGCCGTGGACTCGGCGCAGCCCAGAGCCAGCCCCGGGAAGGCGATGCGCCCGAGCAGGTGGTCCCAGTCGCCGTGGGTGGCCAGCAGGCCGCTGGGCTGCGGGAAGCCGGCCTGCTGCAGGAGGGACGGCAGGGCGTCCAGCTCGTCGGGCAGGACGGGCGAGTCGATCACGAACGCCTCGGCGCCGAGCGACCGCGTCAGCGGCAGCTCGTAGGCGCCGGGCCGGCGCTCCTCGGAGGCCCCGGATCCGCTCGCACCGACCCCGGACACTCCTCCCCGCACGACCACGCAGTTGACGCGCAGCAGCGCGCTCGTGACCAGCAGGACGTCCGGATGCAGGGAGACGGCGCGCACGCCGTCGAAGCTAGCTGACGCCGAGCAGCTTGGCGGCGTCTTTGAGCGTCGTCACTTCGGCCGTCGGCTTCTTCTGGTTGGACTCCAGGGTCTCCTTGTTGCGGTTGACCCAGATGACCGGGACCCGCTGCTTGATGCAGGGGACGACGTCGTGATAGTGGCTGGAGGCGACGTGGACCCAGCCGCGCTTGCCGCCGACGCGCCTGGCGCACTCCGTGAAGTGGGCCGGCTCGGGCTTGTAGGAGCGCACCTGCTGGGCCGTCACGACGA
This sequence comes from uncultured Solirubrobacteraceae bacterium, assembly GCA_963697795.1. Classification (GTDB taxonomy): domain Bacteria; phylum Actinomycetota; class Thermoleophilia; order Solirubrobacterales; family Solirubrobacteraceae; genus Palsa-744. The sequence continues at coordinate 1,364,823 of OY969097.1, forward strand.
GGTCGAAGTCGATGCCGATGTGGCGGCGGGTCTGGCCGAGCAGCTTGTCGTCGATGTTCGAGAGCAGGCCCAGGCTGTACTTCTTGGAGAGCTTCTGCAGCTGCGTCGCGGTTTCCTTGAAGGGCATCCAGCGCTGCACGGAGTCGGGCAGGAAGCCCGAGCGGGAGGGCTCCAGGGGCCACTCGAGCCGTTTGGCGACCTCGATCGCCGTACGGCGCAGAACCTCCGCATAGAGCTCGTAGGAGCCGCCCTCGATCTCACGGGAGATCTCGTGGAACATCGGGATCAACGTGGCGCGGTCGAGCTCGATGCCGTCGCGCTCGGCCTCCTTGGCGAAGGCCTCGTAGATCCCGGTCTCCCAGTCGATCAGGGTGCCGTAGACGTCGAAGGTGACGAATGTGACGTTCTTGGGGATGGGCATCAGCGCGGCATTATGCCTCGCCGGGCCACCCGGACGCGGCGCCGTCCCCCGGCTGCACGCGATCTGCCGTCTTGCGTTAGAGTCCCGCGCCGCAAATGGACCTGCTGGAGTATCAAGGCAAGCAGCTGTTCGCCCGGCACGGACTGCGGGTGTCCTCGGGCAAGCCCGTCACGACCGTCGAGGAGGCCGTCGCCGCGGCATCCGAGATCGGCTATCCCGTCGTCGTCAAGGCCCAGGTCCTGATCGGCGGGCGCGGCAAGGCCGGCGGCGTCAAGCTGGCGGATGACGAGGCCTCTCTGCGCGAGCACGCCCAGAACATCCTGGGCATGGACATCAAGGGCCACATCGTGCGGACCGTCTGGATCGAGCACGCCTCGGACATCGCCTCCGAGTACTACGCCTCCGTGCTGCTCGACCGCTCCGCCAAGAAGCCCCTGGTCATGTTCAGCGTCGAGGGCGGCGTGGACATCGAAGAGGTCGCCGAGAAGACGCCCGAGAAGCTGATCCGCCACCACGTCGACCCCCTGACCGGCCTCTCCCACGCCGAAGCGGTGCAGATAGCGACTGTCGGCGGGGCCGACGAGGACGTCGTCGAGGGCGTCGCGGACGCGCTGACAGCGCTCTATGAGGTGTGGATGCAGGAGGACGCCACGCTGGCGGAGATCAACCCGCTGATCGTCACGCCAGAGCGCGAGGTCAGGGCACTCGACTCCAAGGTCTCCCTGGACGGCAACGCCCTCTACCGCCACCCCGAGAACCAGTCGCTCTCGGACGCCGAGAACGAAGACCCGATCGAGCGCAGGGCCAAGGAACAGGGCGTCCAGTACGTCAAGCTCGACGGCGACGTGGGCATCCTCGGCAACGGCGCGGGACTGGTCATGTCGACCCTGGACGTCGTCGCCCAGGCCGGCGGCTCGCCCGCGAACTTCCTGGACGCGGGCGGCGGATCGGACGCTGCCAAGGTCAAGCAGGCCGTCGAGCTGATCCTCGAGAACCCCTCCGTGAAGGCGGTCCTTTTCAACATCTTCGGCGGCATCACCCGCTGCGACGAGGTAGCCCGCGGCTTGATCGCGGCCTTCGAGGACATCAAACCGACCGTCCCCTTCGTGGTCCGCCTGGACGGCACCAACGACGTCGAGGGCCGGCGCCTGCTGGCCGAGGCCGCGCTGCCCAACGTCCACACCGCCTCGACCATGAACGAGGCGGCCGAGAAGGTCGTGGCCCTGGCAGCGGCCGGACAGAACGGAGCGAGCGCCTGATGTCAGTCCTCGTCGACGAGAGCACGCGCCTTTGCGTGGCCGGCATCACCGGCCGCGAGGGCACCTTCCACACGCTCAACAACCGCAACTACGGCACCAACGTCGTCGGCGGCGTGACGCCGGGCAAGGGCGGCCAGGACGTCGAGGGCATCCCCGTCTTCGACAGCTTCGAGCAGGCCGCCGCCGAGGTCCAGCCCAACACGGCCATGATCTTCGTGCCCCCGCGCTTCGCCGCCGACTCGATCCTCGAGGCCGCGGCAGCCGGCGTCGAGCTGATCATCGCGATCACCGAGGGCATCCCCGCCCACGACGAGCTCCGCGTCTACAACACGCTCAAGCGCGACCATCCGACCGCCCGCCTGGTCGGCCCCAACTGCCCCGGCATCCTCTCCCCCGGCAAGGCCAACGTCGGCATCATCCCTGCCTCCTTCTTCAAGGCGGGCAACGTCGGAGTCGTGTCGCGCTCGGGCACGCTGACCTACCAGATCGGCAACGAGATCGCCCAGGCCGGCTTCGGCTGCTCGACGATCGTGGGCATCGGCGGCGACCCCGTTCCGGGCTCCTCCTTCGTTGACATCCTGGAGCTGTTCGAGGCCGACGAGCAGACCGAGCTGGTCGTGCTCTCCGGCGAGATCGGCGGCTCGGCCGAGGAGGAGGCGGCGGACTACATCGAGGCCAGCATGAGCAAGCCCGTCGTCGCCTACATCGCCGGCTTCACGGCCCCCGCCGGCAAGCAGATGGGCCACGCCGGCGCGATCGTCTCGGGCTCCTCCGGCACGGCCGCGGCCAAGGCCCAGGCGCTCGAAGCCAAGGGCGTGCGCGTCGGTCGCACCCCCACCGAAGCGGCAGCGATCGCCGTCGAGGTGCTGGGCGGCAGCTCCGTCTCGGCCTGAACGGGGCGACGCACCCCGGCCGTCCGGCCTAGCTTGCCGTCCGGCCTAGCCTGCCAACGCCTGCAGAGGCGTCTTGTCACCTACCGACCACCTGTGCCCGAAGGGGTCGGTGAAGCCACCCTGGCGATGCGTGCCCCACGGAGCGTCGTGCCCCCGCAACGGCTCGACGCTGGTCGCACCGGCCGCGCCGGCACGCTCGATCAGCTCGCCGGCCCGATCGCCGAACAGCTCGATCCTGGTCGTCGTGAGACCGGCGTCGATCGGGCTCAGCTCCCCCTCCTTCCCGGGCACGGCCTCGTGCAGGAAGAAGGGCGCGCCGTCGATGGACAGCCCGGCGACACCGCCGAGGTCCCACAGCGTCTCGGCGCCGAGCGCCTTCGTGTACCAGTCGACGGCGGCCGCGGCATCGGGCACGATCAGCATCACCGAGACGTGGCAGCGCTCAGGCAGGTCGCCCATCGGCACAGGTTAGGCGAGGCTGCCTGCCGATACGCTTGCGCCATGGACGAGCAGGCGGTCGCCCGCACCCTGCAGGAGCTCGAGCGCAAGCTCGGCGAGCTGGAAGACACGCTCAGAGGCCTTGGCGCGGATGCCCGCCCTGCGACAGCGCCCGCGGCACCGACCGTCCCCGCCCCGACCTTCGGCCGGATCGTCGACGAATCGGCGGAGCGGGAGGTCCAACTGGGCGGCCGCTCGCCGCATCCTCCGCCCGTACCGTCACCGGAGCCCTCACTGCCCCCGCCCACGACGGAGACACGACCGACCCCTCCTGTCCCCGCCGCGCAGGGCCCGGACGGCACCGCCCAGCCTGGGCCTGCGGAGCTGCTCCGCTTCCGCGAGCGCCTGGAGCAGGCGGCCAGGGACCTGACCCATGACTACGACGAACTGCTCGGACGCCTAAGCTACGGCGCAATGGCCAGCACTGCGACATCGACGATCTCCTTCGCCCGCGGGGCTCCGTCCCTCGACATAGTCGACGTGGACGCCCTCAAGGAGGCCGCTGTACGCGCCTTCGAGAGCGACCCGGCCGGCACGACGGCCTACGGCACGTCGATCGGCTATCCCCGCCTGCGCAGCTGGATCGCGGACCGTCACGGCGTCGAGCCGGAGCGCGTGCTCGTCACCAACGGCTCCATGCAGGCGGACGCGTTCCTGTTCGAGCACCTCGTCAAGCCGGGCGACGACGTCGTCGTGGAGCGCCCCTCCTACGACCGCACCCTGCTGTCGTTGCGCAGCCGCGGCGCCCAGCTGCACGACATCGAGCTACAGCCCGACGGCATCGACATACAGGCCCTGGGCGCCCTGCTGAGCGGCGGGGTCAGGCCGAAGCTGGCCCACATCATCCCCAACTTCCAGAACCCTGCGGGTTACACGCTGTCGCTGGACAAGCGCCGGGCGCTGCTGGAGCTGGCCGCGGAGCACGGCTTCGTCGTCTTCGAGGACGACCCCTACGTGGCCCTGCGCTTCAGCGGCGAGCAGCTGCCGACGATGCTCTCGCTGGACCCCGAGCGGGTCGTCTACGCCTCGTCCTTCTCGAAGACAGTCTGTCCGGGCATCCGCGTCGGCTACCTGGTCGGCCCCACCGACCTGATCTCCCAGATCGCCAAGCTGGCCACGAGCACCTACATCTCGCCCAACATGGTCTCCCAGTCGATCGTCTACGAGTTCTGCGCCTCCGGCGCGATCGAGCGTTCGATCGAGACTGTCAAGAACGCGCTCTCCGAGCGGGCCGCCACGCTGGCGGGCGCGCTCAGGCACGAGCTGCCCGAGGCACAGTTCGTCGAGCCCCAGGGCGGCTACTTCATGTGGGTCACCCTGCCCGAGGGCACGGACGTGGGCGCCCTCTTCGACGCCGCCGCGGACCGCGGCGTGGCCTTCGTGAAGGGCACCGACTTCCTGCTGGAGGGCGGGCGCAACACGCTGCGCCTGGCCTACTCGGGCGTCACCCCGGAGCAGATCGAGACGGGGATCGCGCGGCTGGCCGAGGCGTACAGATCTCTCTAGGCGACAACCGCGCCGTAAGGGGGAGACGGGGCCGTCATCTCATGATTCGATCGGATGGGTCCTGGTGGTCGCAGTAATCGACGTACATGTGAGCGGCGATAACTCAGCGCTTTACGCCGCTGGTGGGGCTGTCTTCGGTGCAATCGTGGGTGCGAGCATCTCGTGGGTACAGCAGAAGGCAAGACTGCGGGGTGATCGCGAGCTCAGGGAGGTCGAGGCACTGCTCAAAGTCGTAGACGACGGCGCCGAGGCGCTAGGCGCCGCGAAAGCCGCCCTGGCTCGTCTCGGACGGTTCTGGGCCGCTGGACTTACACCCGAAGATGCGCGGCGTCGTGATGCCCAAGCGCAACAACGGGCCACTGCATCCCAGTGCCGAAGTGTCCTCCATCGGCTCAGCGTCCGTCTTCAGCCAGACGACCCGATCCTCAAGTGCTACGAAAGTGCAATCCATCCGCTCCGCAAAATGATCGACATCTACGCGAAAGAGCCCATCTACACGACGGCGGTTCAGGAACAGCTGCAGACGCTCGATACGAAACTCGAGGGTGGCACGACGGCCTTCCTTGAAGCCGCAAGAAGGCGTGTCGGTCCAATCAGTGCACGACTTATCCACTGGGAAGACGAAGGCTGAGCGACTAAAAGGGCTGGCTACTGCATGCGCCTTCGTGCTTGGGCCTCAGCGCCCGTAACGCTGCCCCAAGACCAACTGCTCCGGCAGCGCCGTGCGAACCGGCGGCGAAGGATCCGCCAGCACAGAGACCGTCTCGGCGACGCTCGGTGTCAGCGCGCAGATCTCCCCGGCTTGGTTGCGCAGGACGACCTTGACGTCGTCGCGCTCGACCAGCTCGCCCTCCAGGCCCGGCTCGATCCCGGAAGCCTTCAGGTAGTGCAGCAGGTCCTCGGCCTCGTTCTCGAAGCGCAGGATGCGCACCCGGGCGCCGACCTCCACGTCCGCCAGCGGCACCCCGGCGATGCGCTCCCCGGCCGCGATCGGGTGGCCGTGCGGGCAGGTCTTGGCGTCGCCGATGGCGGCGAGCATGCGCTCCTCCAGCACCGGGGACATGGCATGCTCCAGGCGCTCCGCCTCCTCGTGCACCTCGTCCCAGGGGACGCCCAGGACGTCTGTCAGGAAGCGCTCGATCAGGCGGTGGCGACGGACGATCCCCTCGGCGTGGGCGTGACCGGACTGGGTGAAGGAGATGGCCCTGTCGCTGCCGCGGGTGATGTAGCCGTCGCGCTCCAGGCGACCAACCATCTCGTGCACCGTCGGCGCGGAGAGCTGCATGGCGCGGGCGACGTTGGCGCCCGTCATGGGCAGGCCCGCCTCCTGCAGCCAGAAGAGGATCTGCAGGTACTCCTCCTCGGCGACAGTGGCCGTGTCAGCGCTCATCTGTACCTGATGCTAGATGACAGCTCAGGAGCGCAGCTGCTCGTAGGAGCACTCGCGGGCCGGCTTGTCCTCCCGCCAGCGCCGCAGCTTGGCGCCGTGGCGGATGCGCCCCGCCGAGACGTGGTCGAAGTCGATCTCCACGACCAGCTCGGGGCGCAGGCCGATCCACTCGAGCTCCTTGCCCGCCGACCACCGGCTGGGGTCCGCCGAGCCGCGCTCGCCCGACTCGTAGTCGCCCAGGAAGCCGACCAGCCTGCGCTTCTCGCCGGCGCTGAGGCCCGAGCAGTGCCCCACGACCCTCAGCTCATCGCCGTCGTAGAGGCCGAGGATCAGAGCGCCGACCGTGCCCTCCTCCTTGCCCGGCCGCCAGCCGACGACGACGGCGTCGATCGTGCGAACCCGCTTGACCTTGACCATGCCCTTGCGCTCGCCCGGGCGGTAGGGGGCCGAGAGCTCCTTCGCGATCGCGCCCTCGGTGTCCGCCAGCCATCGCTCCGCCTCGGCGGCCGTGCCGACTGTCTCCATCAGCTCGACAGGAGCAGCGGCGAAGGAAGGTCCGGCCAGGAGCGCCTCCAGGCGCGCCCGGCGCCCCGAGAAGGGCATCTCCAGCAGGGACTCGTCGTCCTCCGCCAGCAGGTCGAAGGCCACGTAGACGGCGGGCGTCTCGACCGACAGCCGCTCGATCCGCGAGGCGGCAGGGTGGATGCGCTGCCCCAGCGCGTCGAAGTCCTCACGACCGGAGGCGTCGCGCACGACGATCTCCCCGTCCAGCACGTAGCGCCCCTCGGGCGGGACAAGCTCGGGGAAGTAGCGGTGCAGCGGGCGGCCGTTGCGGGACTGCAGGAAGATCTCGCTCCCGTCCATGAAGGCCAGGCAGCGAAAGCCGTCGAGCTTGATCTCGTAGCTGAGGTCCGGGCCCTCCGGCAGCTGCTTGCGCGAGAGCGCCAGCTGCGGCTTCAGGGGCGGGGCGAGCGGCAGCGTCATCCCTTCTCCTCCCCGTCCTTGCGGGCCCTGCTCGGCTGGACCCTCTTCGGCTCGCCCTTCTGCTTGCGGAAGTGCGGCGGCCAGGGAGCGTCGCCGAGGCCCTCGCGCTCGTCGCGGGCGGCCAGCTCCAGGAGTCCGTCGAGCCTGCCCGGCACGTCGTCGATCGTGGCGGAGGAGTCGCCGCGCTCGGCCAGCCTCGCCGGAACCGTGCCCAGCGTGAGCTCGGCGGGCTCGACGTCGGGAACCTCCTCCCACTCCAGCGGGCAGGAGACGCGTGCGTCGGGCACGGCCCGCACCGAGTAGGCCGAGGCGACGGTGCGGTCGCGGGCGTTCTGGTTGTAGTCGATGAAGACCCCCTCCCGTTCCTCCTTCCACCAGCGGCTCGTCGCCCGGCCCGGCATGCGCCGCTCTACCTCGCGGGCCAGCGCCAGGGCCGCACGGCGGACTTCTTCGAAGGACTGCTCGGGGTGGATGCGCACGTAGACGTGGATGCCCCGCGAGCCGGACGTCTTGGGGAAGCCGAGGAGATCGTGCTCGCTCAGGACCTCCCGTACTCCCAGCGCCACCTGGCGAACCTCGTCGAAGGGCACGCCCGGGCCCGGGTCGAGGTCGACCCGCAGCTCGTCGGGGTGGTCGAGGTCCGCCCGGCGGACGGGCCAGGGGTTCCAGTCGATCACGCCCAGGTTCACGCCCCAGATCAGGTGCGCCGCGTCGTTGGGCACGAGCTCGCGGGCATGGCGGCCGCTGGGGAAGGTCACGGTGGCCGTCTGCAGCCACTCCGGCGCGCTGTCGGGGACGCGCTTCTGGAAGAAGGGCTCCCCCTGGACCCCGTCGACCCAGCGCTTGAGCACCGTCGGGCGCTCGCGCAGGTGCCGCACGACGGCCTCCTGGCAGTCCAGGTAGTAGCGGACCAGGTCCATCTTGGTCAGGCCCACGTCAGGGAAGAAGGGCTTGGCGGGGTTGCTGACCCTCACCTCCCGCCCGCAGACCTCCACGATCTCGTGCTCGCCCTTCTTCGCTGCCATTGCTGGAAGGATGCCCGATCGTGAGCACCGATCCGGGAATCCGCACCCACGCCCTGCTGGCCTGCGAGCCGTTCGGCCCACGACTGCACGCCACCGCCGTCGGGCGGGCGCTCGCAGCGGGCCTGCTCGACGCCAGGCGTCCCCGGCCCCTCATCCGTGAGCTCCCGGGAGGCCTCGGCGGCGCAGCCGCCCGCCAGGCGCTCGAGGAGTCGAACTTCGACGCGGACATGCTCTCCTGCAGGGCCGTCGTCCTGGCGGTCCCCGAGCTGGCCGAGCACACGCTGGCGGCCGGCAGCGCCTTCGAGATCGCCACCCGCGCCCGCCAGTCCGGCGTGCCCTGCTACGCCGTCACGGCGACCGACGAACTCGACGCCTTCGACGCCCGCGTGCTGGACCTGCAGCTGATCCTGCGCGCCGGCTCGGCGCGGACGCTGCGCACTGCCGGAGCCCGGCTCGGCGCCGTCATCTGACGGCCCCCCGCCCTCAGCTCTGCCCAGCGGCCGTCACAGCTGGCAGCCGGGGCACCAGTAGGTCATGCGGTTGTCCTCCCACTGGCCGCGACTCGCGATCGCCGTGCCACAGCGGGGACAGGGCGCTCCGGCGCGGCGGTAGACGGCGCGGGGCCGGGCGATGAAGCCCTCCCGTGCCGAGACGGCCATCTCCCGGCGGGCGAAGGCGACGACTGCCAGGGCCTCCTCGTCGCCGACGCCGGCCGTCTGGCGCCACGGGTCCACCCCCGCCGCGAAGCAGCTCTCGGCCTTCCAGATGTTGCCGATCCCGGCGACTGTGCGCTGGTCCAGCAGGGCGTCCCCGAAGGGGCGGGTGGGGTCGTCTTCGCGCAGCCGCGCCAGGAAGGCGGCCTCGTCGAAGTCCTCGCCCAGCACGTCGGGGCCCAGACTCCTCAGCCGCGGGTCTTGGCGCAGGCGCTCCTCGCCGGTCAGCTCCAGCACGGGCCCGTCGAACTGGACGACCTCGACCCCTTCCCGCGCCAGCACGAGCCAGGCCCTGCGGGGCGCCCGCCGCCACCTGCGACCGTTCTCGTAGACGCCCCAGGAGCCCGTCATGCGCAGGTGCGAGTGCAGCGTCAGGCCTCCCTCGAAGCGCAGGAACAGGTGCTTGCCGTGGGCGTCTACGGAATCCAGCAGGCGTCCCTGCAGACGCTCGGGCCAGCGCCCCGGCGCGTGACGGGGCTGCGGGGTCTCGATCCGCTCGGGCACGCGGCCGCCCAGGGCGGCGCGGATGCGCATGGCGGCGTGATGGATCGTGTCGCCCTCGGGCACTCCCTCAAGATCGCAGAGGCGCCCGGGAAGGCTCGCCGGAGAGCTCGCGCAGGGCCTCGTGCACGAGCCTGACGGCCTGCTCGACGGTCCCGTAGTCGAGGTTCTCGGGGGTGTCGGTGGGCAGGTGGTAGTTGGCCGGCTGGCGCCAGTCGGTGATCGATACGAATGTGGCAGTGGGGTATCCGGCCCGCGCCGGGATCACGCTGTCCGTCGAGGAGCGGGCCTCGAAGCCACGCTCCAGGTCGATGCCGAGACGCGCTGCCGCCCCCGCCAGCATGTCCCGCAGCCAGGCGCCGGGGTAGCGCTCCATCCAGATCGGCCCCTCCGCCTCCAGCATGATCAGGTGCGGGGAGCCGACCGTGTCGAGGTTCAGGAAGCAGGCCCGCTCGACGTCGAGTTCGTGGCGGTGGCGGGCCAGGAAGGCGCGGATGCCGTCCTGCAGCGTCTCCTCGGCCCCGCAGGAGACCAGCAGCACCCGCACGCCCGGCAGCGGCTCGCGGGCGAGGAGCTCCGCCAGCGCGACCAGCGAGGCGACGCCGGAGAGGTTGTCGTTGGCTCCGGGCACGGTCGCGTTGCGCCACACGTCGGCCACGATGGCGGCCCCGAGCAGCCCGAAGGGAATCCCGGCGCGGGCGGGGGCGGGCCTGCCCGTCACAGCGCTGAGCAGCGCCCCGAGCGGAGCGGCCAGCCCGATCCACCACTGCGGGGGCGAGCGTTTGGCCCTGCCCAGGCGCTCGGGCATCAGCTCGTAGAGGCGACGTTGCAGGGTCTGGTCGAACAGCATGCCGCTCTGGGGGGCGTCGTGATGGGCCAGCACGACAACGGTGCGCTGCCCGCCGGGGTCCCCGGCCCGGGCGACGACGTTGACCGTCTCGCGGCGGCGGCGGACGAGACGGCGCAGCAGGCGGGGGCCGTTCTGGGCCTCGTCGATCACGCCCGCGGCCGAGACGGCTCCGAGCAGGACAGCGGAACGGCGCCGGCCGAGCAGGGCCAGCAGCGAGCCGGCCAGACCGAGCAGGCCGAGCCCGACGGAGGTCGGCGGGAAGATGCCCCAGGAGGGCTCGTCCTCCAATGCCACCTCGACGTCCGCCACCCCGCCCAAGCGTTCCCCAAGCCAGACGGCGGCCTCGCGCTCGCCGGGCGAGCAGGGCGTCCTATCGAGCGGGGCGAGCGTCTCGACCACCTCGCGCAGCACCGTCTCGATCTCGGCGGCCCCGCTCACAGGAAGCACTGCCCCTCCCCCCTGTAGGTCGGCACCTCGTCGACGATCCGCTCGCCTTCAAGCAGGTGCAGGCCGGCGAAGCGCTCGCACAGCTCGCCGGCCTTGGCGTGGCGCATGTAGACGCGGTCGCCGACGGACAGACGGTCCGCGGCGGGGCCCAGCAGGGGCGTCTGCACCTCGCCGGCGCCCTCGAGACGGTCCAGGCGCAGCCCGGCGGGAAGGTAGGGGCTGGGCAGGCGGGCCCTATCGCCCGGGCCGGAGGCCAGGTAGCCGCCGCCGAGGGCCGTGACCACGCCAGGTCCGGGCCTGCGCACGATAGGGAGGGAGAAGAGGGCGGCCGGTCGTGGCGTGAACGACCGGTAGCCGTCGAACAGCGTCGGGCCGTACAACCCGGAGCCGGCCGCCAGCTCGGTCACGGCGGGCTCGGCGGCGGTCGTGTGCAGGCTGCCCGTGCCGCCGCCGTTGACGAAGCGCAGCGCCGGCGCCCCAGCGCTGCTCAGCTCCCCCTCGACGGCGGCGACGATCGCGGCGCGCCTTGCCGCCAGCTCGCCGATCGAGCGGGACTGCACGGCTCGCACGACACCGGCCCGCAGCGGGCCCCCGGCGTCGTCGCCGACACCCGCTATCTGGGCCTCGTAGACCATGATCCCGACCAGGCGCAGGCGCTCGCGGGCGAGGATCTGCCGGACCAGCGAGGCGGCCTGCTCGGGCGTGCGCACGGGCGAGCGACGGGCGCCGACCCGCAGCCTTCCGCCGGCTGCCAGCCAGCTCGCGTCGGCGTCGAGGCAGACGCTGACGGCGCCGCCGGGGGCCTCCGCGACTGCTCTGTCGATCAGCTCGAGCTGATCGGGACCGTCGACCATGACGGCGATGTCGTGCTGCCCCGCAGAGAGCTCGCGCAGAGCCGTCTCCTCGACGCTCGGATAGGCCACGAGGATGTCCGGGACGCCGTGCGAGGACAGCCACAGGGCCTCGGGCAGCGTGAAGGCCATCGTGCCCGAGAAGCCGGGGCGCTGGAGGACCTGTCCCTGCAGGGCCCGGCAGCGGACGGACTTGGAGGCCAGCCTGATCGGCTTGCCGGCGGCCCGCCGTTCCATGTCCGTGGCGTTGGCGCGCAGGGCGTCCAGGTCGACGAGCGCGAAGGGCGCCTGCAGGCCGGCCGTGGCGCGCTCCAGGCGCTCCAACTCGCGCTCGGAGGTCATGGCGCTGCAGCGACCGGGCCCAGCACCCGGTCGGTGTGGTCGTTGGCGAAGACCCCGCCGGGGTCCAGGCGCGCCCTGATCGCCTGGAAGGCGTCCCAGTCGAGGTAGCGCCCGCGCAGCGTGGCGGCGGTCTGGAAGTGGCGCTTGCCCCAGTGCGGGCGGCCGTCCAGCGAGTCCATGATCGCCTCGACGGCGCGGAAGTAGGGCTCCCACTCCATCCCCCTGTACATGTGCACGGCCACGAAGCAGCTGTCCCGGCCGGCGGCGGTGCTGAGCATCGCGTCGTCGGCGGCGACGGTCCGGACCTCGATCGGGAAGGGCACGGCGAAGCGCTCGCGGGCGACTAGGCCCATGACCGCCTCCACCGCCTCGGCGGCTCGCGCCCGGGGCAGCGCGTACTCCATCTCGGTGAAGCGGACCAGGCGCGGCGTGGCGAAGATCTCGGCCGACCCGTCGACGCGGGTGGAGCTGCCGGCGAGCTTCGTGACGAGCCTGTTCAGAGACGGGATCAGGGTCGGGAAGCGCCGCCCGACGCGGCAGATCGCGTCGAAGGCGTGGTTGGTCAGCAGGATGTCGTTGGCGTAGGCGGCGGCGCGACCGCGCGGGCGGGGTTGCTCGTCGGTGCGGTTGTTCGTGCGCGTCAGGGCCGTGTCGGCGTGGGGGAAGACGAAGAGCTCGAAGTGGTCGTTGCCCAGCGACAGCTGCTCGAGATCCTCCAGGACCTGCTGCAGCGGGGCGGGGGCGTCGACGCCGCGCAGTGTGAAAGCCGGAACGCACTGCAGCGTCACCTCGGCGATGACCCCGAGCGCGCCCAGGCCGACACGGGCGGCCCTGAAGACGTCGCCGTTCTCGGCGGCCGAGCAGCTGAGGGTAGAGCCGTCGGCCAGGACGAGCTGCAGCCCGGCTACCTGGGCTGAGAGGTTGGGCAGGCGGGCACCGGTGCCGTGCGTGGCCGTGGAGATGGCTCCCGCCACGGTCTGCGCGTCGATGTCGCCGAGGTTGGCCAGGGCCAGCCCGTGCCCGGCCAGTGCCCGGCTGAGCCGATGAAGCGTGATGCCTGCCTGCACCGTCACGAGGCCGGAGGCGCGGTCGACGTCCAGGACCCTGTCCATGCGCTCCAGAGAAAGCAGCAGCCCGTCGGTCGGGACGAGGTCCGTGAAGGAGTGCCCGCTGCCCGCGACCCGGACGCGCAGACCGTCGGCGACAGCTCCGGACAGCTCCTCGGAGAGCTCCTGCACAGAGCCCGGCGTCGCCGTCCGCGCAGGCCGGCAGCTCTGTTCCCCGGCCCAGTTGCGCCAGAGGGCTCCCGTCGAATGTCGATCGCTAGGCTCGGGCATCAGATGGACGAGTCCGAGCCTACCGCCAGCCCGGCCGTTCGAACAGCCGGGACGACCAGGGGCCGCTCGCTGCCGACGCCGGGAGTCAGGCGCGCGACGGTCGTGGGGGCCGGGTCCTTCGGCACGGCCCTGGCCGTCCTGCTGGCCAGGGGCGGCCTGCGCACGACGTTGCAGACGAGGACGGCCGAGCAGGCCGCGGAGATGGAAGAGCAGCACGAGAACCGTCTCTACCTCCCCGGTGTGCAGCTGCCGGCGGGGCTGCGCATCGAGCCGGCCTCGGCGGGGGCGGCCCGCGCGGACTACGTCTTCCTGGCCGTACCCTCGCGCCGCCTGGGGGAAGCCATCGACGCGCTCGTCGCGGCCGGCATCGGCAGGCGGGCGGCTGTCGTGTCGGTCGCCAAGGGCCTCGTGCCGCCGGCCGGCCTGACGCCCACGACCGTGCTGGCGTCCCGCTTCGGCGCCGAGCGCACGGCCTGCCTGGGCGGCCCCGCCCACGCCCAGGAGATGGTGCACGCGGGAGCGGCCCTGGTGGCGGCCTGCAGCGAGGAGGAGCTGGCGCGGTCGCTGGCCCAGGTATTCACGCGCGCCGGCGTCGTCTGCGAGCAGTCCAACGACCCGATCGGCGTGGAGCTGGCAGGAGCGGCCAAGAACGCGGCTGCGCTGGCTGCGGGCGCGACGGAGGCGCAGGGCCTGAACGCGGCGGGGGCGGCGGCGGGGCACATATTCGCGGAGGTGTGGCGCTATGCGGAGAGCCTGGGGGCGCGGCCGGAGTCGATGATCGGGATGGCCGGGACGGGCGACCTGCTGGCGACGGCGCTGGCGCCGGAGAGCCGCAACCGCAGGGCGGGCGAGCTGCTGGCCGCCGGCGTCCCGGCGGCGGAGATCCCCCAGCGGATTGGCCAGGCCGTCGAGGCCCTGGAGTCGGTGCCGCTGCTGGCCGCGACGCTCGAGCAGGCGGGCTTCAGCGCGCCCGTGACGGGAGCCCTGGGACGGCTGATCGCGGGCGCCCTGCCGCTGGACGACTGGGTCGCCCTGGTCCGCGCCACCGTGCCCCCGCCGGCCCTGTGGCGACGCAGACCCCAACCCGGCTTCTGGCGGCGCCTGTGGCGCTCGCTTGGCTCGGGTCGATGACCCGCCCGCAGACGCCGGCATGACGCCGGCTCAGTCCGCGCCGCCCCCGTCCCCCATCAGGGTCGTCACGACCGCCTCGTAGACGCCGGGGCCGTGCCCCGCCTGGGCGACGCGGACGTTGCCGACCCCCGCCATCGCCTCTCGCATCGAGGGGTCGCGCTCGACGGCGTTGGCGACGAGCCACATGCAGCCGACCTCCGCGGCGCAGGCCAGATCCTCGCGGGAGTCCCCGACGGCGAAGGTCTCCTCGCGGGCGTAGCCGCGAACCTGGCGGTGGTAGGCAACGGCGCCCGCCTTGGAGGCGCCGCGCGGGACAAGGTGGTAGGCCCGGGTCTGGGGCAGGTCCGCCAGCGCCTCCGAGCGGCGGTGCACGACGCCGTTGTCGAGGAGGCGCAGCCCGTCGTGGCCGTGCTCGGCCAGCAGGACGTCCACCTCCCGGGCGTCGATGAGCCCTCGGAACAGGTGCGAGACCTCGCGCCCGACGTGCCACGGGTCGTGGTACTCCAGGCGCCCGGCATAGCGCTCCAGCAGCAGGGCCGGGGCGCCGGCCCGCTCGATCTGCTGGGCGATGGTCAGCTCGCCCGGCATCCACTCGCCGGTCAGCCAGTGCTCCTCGCCGTCGAGGACCAGGCAGGCGCCGGCCTCGTAGATGTAGGAGGACTGGCCGAACAGGCGGGCGTCCTCGCCGACGGCCCGCTGGCGGCGCCCGGACATCAGCACGACCTCCACGTCAGCACGCAGGCAGGCCTGGATGGCGCGGACGCCGTCGATCGTGACGCGGCCCTCGCCGTCGTGCAGCAGCGAGGCGCCGCGCCCGAGCAGGGTGCCGTCGAGGTCGAGGTACAGGCAGCGCACGCTCACGCCACGCGCAGACCGGCCAGCGGCGGGCGCTCGACGGGAACCGCCCCGGGCCGCCGCACGTCCTCCCCGAGGTCGAGGCGGCCCTCCCGCTGCAGGCGCCCGGCGACGGTCGCCAGCACGGTCTCGGCCATCGCGGCCAGCTCCGCCAGGGGCTTGTGGGGGTTGCGGTGCTCCTCCAGGTCGACCTGGGCCAGCCCCTCCAGGCCGAGCTCCCGCCAGGCGTCGATGAGCATGGCCACCTCCACGCCGTAGCCGGTCGCGAAGGGGATCGCTTCCAGCAGCTCCCGCCGGGCTGCGACCTCACCGGCCAGGGGCTGGCGGACGCCGGCCAGCTCCGGGTAGAAGAGCGAGAGGGCGGGGCGGGCGGTCAGGTGGTTGACGCGGCCTCCGCCCTCCTGCGAGCCGCCCAGAGGACGCCGGTAGAAGCCCTTGACGAAGCCGGCGCCGGCGCAGACGAGCGGTCCCAGCAGGCCGACGGCGAAGTGGTTGGAGAAGCCTTCGGTGTCGGCGTCCAGGAAGCAGACGAGCTCGCCCCGGAGGGCGCCGAGAGCACGCCACATGGCGTCCCCCTTGCCCAGCACGGGCCCGTGCTCGGGCATCAGCTCGCCCTCCTGAAGGACGCGGGCGCCGGCGCGGGCGGCGATCGCGGCCGTGCCGTCGGCGGAGGCGGCGTCGATGACGACGACCTCGTCTACTGCGCCCAGCTCGACCAGCTCGCTCAAGCTGGAGACGATCTCCCCGACGGTGGCGGCGCATTCGCGGGCGGGCAGGCAGACGGTCACGGTCTGCTCGCGCCTGGCGGCGATCAGCTCGGGGCTGTAGTCGGAATGGTGGAACGTGCGGGTTTCGGCCCAGGACCCGGCGGTCGGCGCTGGCATCGCCTCTACTATCTCAAGTCCTTGGCCCTCGACCGAGCAACAGAGCCCTGGACGGCGCTGCTGGACGCCGCCCGCGAGGACGGACGGCTCGTCCGGGAGTCCAACGAAGGCCCCGGGCGCCCGACCCTGCTCGACGTGCCGGAGGATCTGCACGAGCGCCTGCGGTCGGCGCTGGCGGGCATCGGCGTGGAGGCCCTCTACGAGCATCAGGTCAGGGCCGTGGAGAGCGCCTGGAGCCGGCCGACGATCGTCACGACGGGCACGGCCTCGGGCAAGTCGATGTGCTTCAACCTGCCGACCCTGGACATGCTCTGCCGCGACGCCTTCGCGAGGGCCCTCTACCTCTACCCGACGAAGGCGCTGGCGCAGGACCAGGCGCGCGCCCTGGCCGCCTTTGGCCTGACGGACGCGGTCAAGCCCGCCATCTACGACGGCGACACGCCGCGCGAGACGAGGGCCCAGATCAGGCGCAGCGCCAACGTGATCCTGACCAACCCGGACATGCTGCACGTCGGGATCCTCCCCAACCACGCGGCCTGGGCGGAGCTGTTCGCGCACCTGCGGGTGGTCGTGGTGGACGAGGCGCACGTCTACAGGGGCGTGTTCGGCTCGCATGTCGCGAACGTCCTGCGCAGGCTGCTGCGGATCGCTGCGGCCTACGGCAGCGACGTACGGGTGATGATGGCCTCGGCGACGATCGCCAACCCCCTGGAGCTGGCGGAGCGCCTGACGGGCCTGGAGGACTTCGCCCTGATCGACGAGGACAGCTCGCCGACGCCGCGTCGACGGATGGCGGTGTGGAACCCGCCCCTGACGGACCGGGCCAGCGGCGCCCGGCGCTCGGCCCTGGGCGAGGCGGCGGACCTGCTGGCGGGCCTGGTGCGGGCCGGCTCGCGGGCGATCTGCTTCATGAAGTCGCGCAAGGGGGTGGAGGTGCTGAGCCGCCTGCTGCACGACGAGCTGGCCCAGACGGATCCGGACCTGGCCGAGAAGGTGGCGCCCTACAGGGCCGGCTACACCCCCCAGCAGCGTCGCGAGCTGGAGCGGCGGCTGACGAGCGGGGAGCTGCGGGCGATCGTGACGACGGACGCCCTGGAGCTGGGCATCGACATCGGCGAGCTGGACGCTGCAGTGGTGGTGACCTTCCCGGGCACGATCGCGTCGCTGCGCCAGATGTGGGGCAGGGCAGGGCGGCGCGGGCGCGGGCTGGCTGTGTTCGTGGCCGGCGAGGACGCCCTGGACCAGTTCTTCTGCCGTCACCCCGAGGAGTTCCTGGAAAGGCCCGTGGAGGCGGCGATCCTCGACCACGAGAGCCCCTTGATCTACCGGGCCCACCTGCTGTGCGCGGCGCACGAGGGCCCCCTGTCGCGCGATGACGCGGAGTTCCTCGGCCCCCGCTGGGAGGCGAGCGCGGAAGCCCTGGAGAGCGAGGGGCTGCTGCGCCGCCGCCAGGTCGGCCCGGGAGCCTTCGTGCCCCGCAGGCCGGGGGAGTACCCGGCGGCGCAGGTGTCGCTGCGCTCGGCCTCGCCGGAGAGCTTCGCGATCGTCGACGTGTCCTGCGGGGAGCTGCTGGGCACGACGGAGGCGACGCGGGCCCATTCGACGGTCCACGAGGGCGCCGTCTACATGCACCTGGGACGCTCCTACGAGGTCAGGGGCCTGGACCTGGAGGGGCGCAAAGCGCTGGTGGAGCCCTTCTCGGGCGACTGGTACACGCAGCCCAAGAGCGAGACGGACACGGAGATCGTGCGGCTGCTGGACCGTCGCGAGACGCTGGGCGTGAGCCTGTCCTTCGGCGAGGTGCAGGTGACGGACACGGTCCTGGCCTATCAGCGCAGGCGCCTGTCCGACCACGCCCAGGTCGACCTGGTCGGGCTCGACCTGCCCTCGACGAGCTTTCAGACGCAGGCGCTGTGGTTCGAGCTGGACGCCGGCGAGCTGGCCGAGAGCGTCTCGATGGAGCAGATGCTGGGCTCCCTGCACGCCACCGAGCACGCCCAGATCGCGGTGCTGCCCCTGATCGCGATGTGCGACCGCTGGGACATCGGTGGCCTGTCCACGGCCTTTCACCCGCAGACGGGCGTCCCCACGATCTTCGTCTACGACGGCCACCCGGGCGGCATCGGCATCGCCCGCACGGCCTTCGCCCGCTTCGAGGAGCTCTGCGGGGATGCGCAGCGGCTGATCGCGGGCTGTGCCTGCAGCGACGGCTGCCCGTCGTGCGTGCAGTCGCCCAAGTGCGGCAACCTCAACGAGCCCCTGTCGAAGGCGGGGGCGCTGGTGGTGCTGGAGGGGATGCTGGCGGCCAGCGCCGAAATGACGACCGCGACGGCGCTCTGATCGCTCCTTGCGGTTGTTGAAGGAGGAGAAGCTGCTGGGCCGGGAAAGTCCGTTGCTCGTGCTCGGCTTCGCAAAGACCATGTTCAAGCGCTCTTGCAAGCCGATGCTGGCGGCACTGCTGGCCTTCCTCGCCGTGGCGGCGGCGACGGCGGCTGCAGCGGAAGCCCCGGCCAGCCAGTCGCTGATCTTCGAAGGCCCGGGCGGTCGGGTGCCCCTGACGGAATGGACGCTGCGCCGCGACGCGCCCGACAGGGGCCTCGCGCTGGGCTGGGCCAAGGGGACGTTCAGCGGGTCTGTCGTGAGGGTGCCCAACGTAGTCAACCCCCGCCCCTACCAGGGCAGGGCGGGCGGCAGGAACTACCAGGGCTCGGTGGCCTGGTACAGGACGACCTTCACCGCCCCCAGCGCCGGCCTGTACCAGCTGAGCTTCCAGTCCGCCAACTACAAGGCGGAAGTGTTCGTGGACGGGCGCCTGCTGGGCAGCCATCGCGGCTCCTACCTGCCCTTCCAGATGCAGAGGCAGCTGTCGGCGGGGACGCACACGGTGGTCGTGCGGGTCGACTGGCGCTTCCCCGGCCAGCAGGCCAAGGAAGGCTTTCACCGCACGTGGTTCAACTGGGGCGGCCTGGACGGCGAGGTGGACGTCAGGCACATCGGCCCGAGCGACATGACGAACCCGACGATCTCGACGACGCTGTCGCCGAGCGGGCAGGCGAGTGTGAAGGTGACGGTGCAGGTCAGGAACTACGGCCCAGAACGCCAGCTCCAGCCGGAAGGGTCGCTGATGCACGCAGGCCAGAGCGTGCGCCTGGCCTTCCCGGCGCTGGTCCTGGCGGGGGGCGAAACGGCGACGGCCACGGCGACGGTCAAGATCGCCGACCCGGCGCTGTGGTCGCCCAGCTCGCCCAACCTCTACCAGCTGTCGCTGGCGGTGCCGGGCGAGAGCAGCTACGCGGCCAGGGTGGGCCTGCGCCAGATCACCTGGCACGGCCAGGAAGTGCTGCTGAACGGGACGCGCCTGAAGCTGCACGGGGCGACGATCCAGGAGGACGCGATGGGCGACGGCGACGCGCTGACGCCTGGCGACCAGGACAGGCTCGTGGAAGAGCTCAAGCAGATCGGGGCCAACGTCGTGCGTGCCCAGCACCCGCTCGACCCGGCCCTGCTGGAACGCCTGGACGCCGCGGGGCTGCTCGTGTGGCAGGGGGTGGGCCCGGTCGAAGGGGCGGGCATGTGGTACTCCACGACCCCGAAGCTGCTCGCGGAAGCGGAAGCCCAGGTTCAGACGGCTGCCACGGCCGCCGCCCTGCACCCGTCGATCTTCGCCTGGAACCTGGTCGACGAGGTGGCCGACAACGGCCGCGACGAAGCGGAGGTTCGCTACGTGCGCGACTCGGCCCGCTGGCTGCACCAGCACGACCCGACGAGGATGGTGGCGGTCGACGTCTGGGGCACGCACCCCCCCAAGGTCGCGGGGCCGCTGTACTCGGAAGTCGACGCGGTCGCCGAGACGGACTACACGGGCTGGTACGAAGGCCCCCGCGACAGCCAGGCGGAACTGGTCTCGAAAATGCGCACGCGCCTGGCGGCGATGGAGCAGACGTTCCCGAACAAGGTGCTGGTCATCAGCGAGTTCGGAGCCGAATCGAACACGCTCAACAAGCCGGGCTCGCCGGGCAGCTACGCCTTCCAGTCGAAGTTCCTGCAGACGCACATCGACGTCTACGCGACGGACCCCCACATCAGCGCGATGATGGTGTGGGTGCTGCGCGACTACCCGCTGACGCCCAGCTTCTCGGGCGGCTCGGTACGCAAACTGCTGCCCCACCTGAAGCTGATCGAAGGCCTCAACCAGAAGGGCCTGTTCACCTATGCGGGGGTGGCCAAGCCGGCCGCTGCGACGGTGGGGCGGCTGTTCAAGGCGCTGCCGGCGGAATGAGTCTACTGCCTCGATCATCCTGAGCTCGCTTCCCGCACGGCTCAAGGACGCCGTTCCGCCCCCGCTCGCCCTTAGAATCGTCTCGTGTTGCTCCAGGAGACCCGCCACGAGACCTTTGCGGCAGCCTACTTGGCAGGAATACGCGACGTTCTTAGATTTGGCGAGGACATAGAGCCAATCTCCAATCCAAGCTCGATCGGGTCACGGTTCGGCACTGAAAGACGTGGCTTTCGCGAGCTGACGGCGTACACGTTCTCGGTGACGCAGCCCCATACCTGCCTCTTGGAGATGCCGGCTCGCGCTATGAATCTGGAGTACGCGATAGCGCAGTGGATATGGGTCATGGCGGGCTCCGACGACGTGGCCGCGATCTCTTACTACAACCCTCGCGGCTGGAACTTCACGGAAGATCAGCAGACGCTCCGTGGTGCCTTTGGATACCGACTGAGAAGAGCTGACGGCATTGATCAACTCGAGCGCATCGTCGATCGGCTGCGTCGTGACAGTGCGAGTCGGCGTGAGATAGCGGTCGTATCTTTTGCCAGCGATTTGAGACGTGACATCCGCGACCAGCCTTGCCTCATATCACTGCAGTTCATGATCCGCGCGCAGCGGCTCGATCTGATCGTTGTGATGCGTTCGCAATCCGCTGCGCTTGTCTTGCCCTACGACGCCAGCCTGTTCATGACATTGCAGTGCTGGATGGCCGCAAGGCTCGGAGTCGAACCCGGCCGCTACGTTCACTTTGCCGCGTCGTTCCATATATACGAGGACGAGATCCCCTTGGCCGAAGCGCTCTTGCGCAGCCCGGCACGACCCGTGTCGATCGGGTCGATGCGGGAGGACGTACAGGCCCGAACCGAGGAGCTCATCGCCTACGAGGCCGCGCTGAGAGCCGGTGTGCTGGCGGGCGATCGGGAGCTTGTGCAGCGGCTCGCACGCCGCCTGGAGTCTCTCGAACCTGGCTTCCTTACCAATGCCGCAAGGGTACTCGCAGCTGGTGCTGCCAACCGTATCGGGATGCATGATCTGCAGGGATGTCTCCGTCGTTCCTTGCCGACTGACTGGACTTCGATGCAACAGACGTGCAGCCAGACCCCCACTACACCATTCCGTCCCGCATGAAAGAGCCTCAGCTAGCCGTGCATTTATCAGTGGGACTCGGCTCCGTACTTTCAAGGACAGAAATAGAAGCTTTATGCCGTAGGGCGGCACGTCCACTGATCCACAACGTGAGATTACACGCGTTCAAGCCCGCAGCTTACGACGCGGCCATAGCCAATGATGGCCTGATCGGGCCAGATGGCCGCGTATTCGGACCGCATGAGTCATATAACCGGCCCTTGGTGCTTGAGCCGGGTGACACTGCATTTGTGAGCACACATGAGATCTTCGACATGCCCGGCTCGCTCACAGGCACGATTTCGATCAAGGGCGCCCTCGCTCGACAAGGTCTCCTGCTCCTGACGGGACTCGTGATCGATCCTCACTATCGGAAGGGGGGCGGAGAGGACGGACGCCTGCACTTTACCCTTGCCAATCTGGGCGGCGAGACAGTTGTCATCGAACCTCAGTACACCTCTGTCGTGACGGTTCAGTTCGTGCGGACTACCGATGCGCCACCACAGCGTCGCAGCAGCTCCCTGGCTAACGTCTGGGACGACAAGGCCGAGCTGCGAAGGCTGAAAAAAGGCCTTGGCTTCATCGCCGACCTGCGCGACCTCCGAGAGGAAGTCGCTCATACGCGTGAAAGACTCAAGCGGCAGAGCACTCTCACCGAGTACGCCCTCATCGCCGGCCTTTTTCTGCTGGGCACCACGATTCTCGGGGTCTCGGCTGCCAGCATCCTCTCAGCAGCAAGCGATCACCACTTGGTCCAGGACGTGAAGCACGCCATCCCGGGCTCTCCCGGGAAGCGAGTGTTCCTCATGGTGATGGTCCTCAGCGCGGCTTGGATCATCTACTCCATCTCACAAGCGACGGTGCATAGACTCTCAAGCGTTCGGTCTTCCTCAGCGGACACGATGTCAGAACGGGCAATCGATAGCGATATCGAGAGGTCTGCGGTGAGAGCCGTTCGGGTGGAACGACTGGCGCGCCGAACGTTGGGCGGCGTCCTCCTGCTCTGGATGCTCACGGTACTCGTCTTTGCGGCTATCGAAATCGGCAGCGTTGGTAAGTGGTGGTGGGCTATCCCAATTGTCGTTGGCCTTCTTGCGCTTATTATCGCCAAGCTGGCGCCGCGATACTGGCAGCCAATCAGGGCCCGGGAACTTTATGCGATGCGTCTTGAGCTGTATGAACGGTCTTCACCGACTCCCCCGACTCGGCACGGGGGGTGGTAAACACAGTCTGATTCACGCTGCCTGCGGACGGGGCACCTGAGAGACATCTAGGTCCCGTGGAGTCTCAGCAAAGACCCAGTGGGACGGCATACCTGACGGTTTCAGGGCCCTACGAAAATACTCGGCGTCCAAGGCCTCCATCGCGATGGGGTCAAAGCCATCATTAAGCCACTTCAGCTCATCGGCCCTAGCGGCGCGTGGGTTATCTTGGTTCATGTGGTTGCCTCCTCATCTATCAGCGGATTGGGTACGCTGAGCTTGTTTCCTTGAGCTTCTCTTTCGAATAACTGGCCGGCGAGCTTCTCAATCTGACTGGTCGTCGTGGCCGGTACTGGCGGACCGTCGAACGTGAAGGGACCTTGCTCTCGGAGCATACGCGGGCGCGCGGCGGACCTATCGTCAACCCGCGCAGCTACGCCACGGTCGTTGCGGCGTTTGGTCTGCCCGAAGTTGAAATACTGCGGGTAGCAGCGTGGCGCGACGCCGATGAACTGCTCAAAGACGACCTTGCCTGGCGTGGGACCGGGCACCTCTGGTTCAAGAACCAACGCATCGTCATGCAGGTCGTAGGCAAGACTCTTTTCGTACGGGTGGATAAACACGACGCGCCGGATCCCGCTAGCGATTATGTGGCGAGCACACCCGTGACAAGGCGTGGTTGTGACAACGATCGTGCAATCGTTGGTCGATCGACCGTAACGAGCAGCCGTCGTGAGCGCGTCCATCTCGGCATGTACGGCGCGTCCGAACTCAGTTATGTCAGTGAACCTAGTTCCTGCAACATCACGGAGGAAACTGTCGAGGCTGTCCTCGTTGATGTCTACCTTCTCCCCACGAACAGTGGACAGCCGGCGCTTGTCGAGCCATTTGCTTTTACCCATGGATGCCAGAAGCTCGCGCGCGATGCGTCGCTGCCAGAGCGTGTTCGAGTCGACTGGCGGCTGCTGGGCGAAATCACGTCCGTCCGGCTGATCCGGGGACCAGTACAAGCCACCGTACCCGGACGGCACCTCGTTCGTCCCGACGGCCACGATGTCGCCTGTGGGAGAGACCACTGCAGCCCCCACTTGTCTCCCCATCTCTGCGCTACGTAGGCCAGCGGTAAAGGCATGATACATGGCCTGCTCGTCGCGGAACGGAGGCTCGAAAGGCTCATCGAAGATAAGACGAACCATGCGTGGCAGGGTCTCCTTGAGCCTGGCTTCACTTCTGGCGTCAACGAAGA
The DNA here is from genome assembly GCA_963697795.1 of uncultured Solirubrobacteraceae bacterium. GTDB lineage: Bacteria > Actinomycetota > Thermoleophilia > Solirubrobacterales > Solirubrobacteraceae > Palsa-744. The sequence goes on from OY969097.1 coordinate 1,388,559, forward strand.
AATCGGCCTGGGCAAATGTCTGGCGTAGCTCCTGGCCGTACGTCCTGGCAGAGTCGTGCTCGTCACGTCGGATATCGGCTGTGGCCTCCTCCTCATATTTGAGGGAGGTGACAGCGGCCCAGCGCTGCCACCTCCGGGCACTCGTTCGTCGCCGCATGATCTCAGGCACGTGGACGCCGACAAGGATGAATCGCGGGCCATAGATCGAGCGCATGGCCTCGATCTCCTCGGGCCGCTTGAATGACTGCACCAGCCAAGCGGTGCGGGGAGATCTGGACGTACGAGCCCGCGTCGCACCGATCAGGTACGCAGCCAAGGAGGCGAGAACGTCGTTGGAGGTTTTTCGACGGAGCTCATCACCCATCTCCTGGAGTTGGCGGGTGGCATCCGGGGTCTCTCGACGAAAGCTCCTGCGCTTCAAGACTGCCGCGAAGTAGCTGCTGAGGTGAATCGTGCGAAGCCGATAACCGTACGGCTGTAGACATTCGGCGAGCATCTGCTCCAGAGGCCCAACCTCAGTGCCAGCGCCGTACACGAGACCGAAGACGAGCTCCTCTTCCCCCAGCGGGCTATATGTAACGGGGTCAGGCATCGACAAGCATCCTCACTGTTCAGGAGGACGGAACTCGGGGATGGGGCCTGCGCGGCGCCCTGAGTCACGACGCCCTAAAGGCTATGGCGGCCTGCCCGCCCCTGCCGACTCACTTCCGCACTTTGCGTACGAACGAACGGCCAAGAACTAGATGTCGGCAGCGCAGCTCCGATCGCAGCCGACTATGCCGACCCATTGTTCCCCTATAGGGCGATGTCGAAGCTACGCCCTGTTCCCCGCCGCGATCCGACGCAGGTCGATGGTCTCGTCGTAGAGCTTGGCGTCGACGCCCTCCTCGAGGGCGACCTCGCGCAGCGGGCGTCCAGACGCTGTTGCCTTCTTGACGATCTCGGTCGCCTTGTCGTAGCCGATGGCACCGTTCAGGGCGGTCGCGACGGCCAGGGTTGCTCCGGCGGAGGCGTCGGTGCCGGCCTTGTTGACCTGGATCCCGTCGACGCACTTCTCGGCGAAGGCGGTGGTCGTGCTCGTCAGCAGTCGCAGTGACTGGAGCAGGTTGCGGGCGATCAGGGGGATGCGGACGTTGAGCTCGAACTGACCCTGCAGCCCGCCGACGGTGATGGCTGTGTCGTTGCCGATGACCTGGGCTGAGACCTGCAGGACGACCTCGGGGATGACGGGGTTGACCTTGCCGGGCATGATCGAGGAGCCCTTCTGCAGCTCCGGCAGGAAGATCTCGCCGATGCCGGCGCGGGGACCCGAGCCCATCAGGGCCAGGTCGTTGGCGATCTTCGTCAGGGAGACGGCGATCACCTTGAGGGCGCCCGAGAGCTCCACGAGGGCGTCGCGGCTGGCCTGGGCCTCGAAGGGGTCCAGGGGAGCAGCGATCTGTTTGAGGCCCGAGTCCTTCTTCAGGCGCGCCCTGACCTTCTCGGCGAACCTCGGGTGGGTGTTCAGCCCGGTGCCGGTGGCGGTGCCGCCGAGGGGGATCTGCCCGACGTGCACGAGGGCCGACTGGACGCGCTCGACGCCCAGGGCGATCTGGGCTGCGTAGCCGCCGAACTCCTGCCCGAGCGTGACGGGCACGGCGTCCATAAGGTGCGTGCGACCCGCCTTGACGACGTTCTGGAAGCTTTTCGCCTTGCGGGCGAAGGCTTTTTCGAGGCCCTTCAGCGCGGGCAGCAACTCGTTCTGGGCGACGTCGAGAGCCGCCAGGTGCACGGCGGAGGGGAAGACGTCGTTGGAGGACTGTCCGAAGTTGACGTGGTCGTTGGGGTGAACGCCCGCACCCGCCAGGTTGGCGATGACCTCGTTGGCGTTTGTGTTCGTGGAGGTGCCCGAGCCCGTCTGGAAGACGTCGATGGGGAACTGGGCGTCGTGCTTGCCTGAAGCTATCTCCGCGGCTGCCCGCTCGATGGCTTTGGCCTTCCCCTTCGGCAGCAGGCCCAGTTCGCCGTTGACGGCGGCTGCTGCACCCTTGACGCGGGCCAGCCAGTGCACGACCTGGATCGGCACCGTCTCGCCGGATATGGGGAAGTTCTCGACGGCCTTGGCGGTCTCCCCGCCCCACAACTGCTTTTCGCTTGGCATCTCGTCTCCTGGTCTGGGGAAGTCTCCCGCGGCCTCGCCGGCGCCGGCGCGGTGCGGTGCGCGCTGCCGTCGCTGCAGGACGGCCGGGCCCGGAACCCTATCCGCAGAAGGCGGAGAGCTCCCTTGCCAGCCCGACGGGATCGTCGTAGGCCATCAGGAAGCCTGTGCTCTGGAGCACCCGCAGCTGTCCGCGAGGCAGCAGCTGCAGAGCCTCTTCGGCGGTCTGCAGCGGATGCATGGCGTCCTGGTCGGCCCACAGCAGCAGCACGGGCATCTCCAGCTTCGGGTAGAGGTCCAGGAGCTGCCCTTGGGCGCCCCGCGGCCAGTTGCGGGCCGCCCTGGCCCAGGCCCGGGCGAGGCTGGAGTTGCCGGGAGCGTCGGCGAAGGCGTGGCGCAGCAGGTCCGCGGCGGCTGGGTTGCGCCTGGCGCTCAGCTTCAAACCCAACTCGGGCCGGAGCAGCCCCGCGACGGCGTAGGAGAGGATCGAGTCGACGCCCGGGACAGCGGCGGCGCAGGCTGCGCTCTGCACGGCCGCCCGCAGGCCCGGGCGCGACGGCGGAGCGTGCAGGCGGCTCGGCATCAGCACGAGCCGGGCCGGTGAGATCGACCCCATGTCGACGGCCCGCAGCAGGATCTCGCTGCCTGCGTCGTGCCCGCCCAGCATCGGCCGGGGCCCCAGCACCTCGGCGGCGAAGCCGGACATGACCTCGGCGAACCAGTCCAACGTGTAGGGGTGGCGGGGACGCTGCTCGGAGTCCCCGTGCAGGGGCAGGTCGGGCAGGACGACGCGAAAGCGCACAGCCAGGTCCTCGACGGCGGGCTCCCACTCGAGGTGGGAGAGCATCCCCGAGTGCAGCAGGCAGATGGCCGGACCCGTGCCGGCTTCCCTGTAGGCCACACGGGCGCCGTCGGAGTGGTGGTACAGGCGCAGCCGCATAGGACCAATCGTAGGCGTGGGCGCAGGCTCCCGGCCACCTAGAATGCCCCTCCCGTGAGCAAGACGACCTCAGAGGAGCTGCTGCCCCGTCGCGAGGTCGACCCGCGGCGCGATCTGCCCGAGATGGAGCAGGAGGTACTGGAGCGATGGCGCGAGCGGGACGTCTTCAAGGCCTCGCTGGCGGCTCGCGAGTCGGCGCCCCGCTGGGTCTTCTATGAGGGCCCGCCCACCGCAAACGGACCGCCGGGCTCACACCATGTCCTGTCCCGCGTCTTCAAGGACATCTACCCGCGCTTTCAGACGATGAGGGGCTACAGGGTCGACCGCAAGGGCGGCTGGGACTGCCACGGCCTGCCCGTCGAGATAGCCGTCGAACAGCAGCTGGGCATCAAATCGAAGGCCGAGATCGAGGAGTACGGGATCGAGCGCTTCAACGCGCAGTGCCGCGAATCGGTCTTCGCCTTCCTGACGGAGTGGGACCGCCTGACCGAGCGGATCGGCTTCTGGCTGGACCTGGAGCACGCTTACAGGACACTCGACGAGAGCTACATCGAGTCCGTCTGGTGGGCCCTGTCGCAGATCGACAAGAGGGGCCTGCTGTACGAGGGCAACAAGGTCGTCCCCTACTGCCCCCGCTGCGAGACGACCCTGTCCTCGCACGAGGTGGCCCTGGGCTACAAGGACGTGGTCGACCCCAGCGTCTATCTGAAGCTGCCCGTCGTGAACAGCGAGGAGCGCCTGCTGGTGTGGACGACGACGCCCTGGACGCTGCCTGGCAACGTGGCGGTGGCAGTCTCCCCCACCGCCAGGTACGCCCGCGCGAGGGTCGGGTCGGAGACGTTCCTGCTGGCCGAGGCGAGGGTCGGGGCGGTCCTGGGCGAGGAGGCGGAGGTCCTGGAGCGGATGTCGGGGCAGGAGCTGGCGGACTGCTTCAAGGCGTATGAGAGCCCGATCTTCAACATGACCGACCGCAGTCCGGGCGGGGCGCCGATCCTCCTGGACGGCTTCGTGACGACGGAGGACGGCACGGGCATCGTGCACCTGGCCCCGGCCTTCGGGGAGGACGACTACCGCGTGGCGGCCGCCTCCGAGCAGGTGCCCTTCGACCCGACGGTCGCGGGCAGCCTCTACAACCCCGTCCGCCCCGACGGGACCTTCGACGAGCGCGTCCGCAACTTCGCCGGCAAGTCCTACGAGGGCCGCCAGGTCAAGGACCCCGACGTCACGCGGGAGCTCATCGACGACCTGCGCGAGCGGGGCCTGCTGCTGAAGGTGGAGGACTACGAGCACTCCTACCCGCACTGCTGGCGCTCGGGCAACCCCCTGATCTACTACGCCAAACCGTCCTGGTACATCGCGACCTCGACGCTGCGGGAGCAACTGCTGGGCGCCAACGAGACGGTCGCCTGGCACCCGCCCAGGGTCAAGGAGGGCCGTTTCGGGGATTGGCTGAAGAACAACGTCGACTGGGCGCTGTCGCGGGAGCGCTACTGGGGCACCCCACTGCCGGTGTGGCGCTGCCAGAACGGCCACACGCACGTCGTGGGCTCCTTCGCGGAGCTGCAGGAGCGCTCGGGCGAGGAGCTCTCAGACCACCACCGCCCCTACGTGGACGAGGTCGGCTTCCCCTGCGAGCAGTGCGGGCAGCCCATGCAGAGGGTGCCGGAGGTGATCGACGTCTGGTTCGACTCGGGTGCGATGCCCTTCGCCCAGCACCACTTCCCCTTCGCCGACCGGGAGACCTTCGAGGAGGCCTTCCCGGCGGACTTCATCTGCGAGGCCCAGGACCAGACGCGGGGCTGGTTCTACTCGCTGCTGGCGGTGTCGACGCTGCTGGAGCGCCCGGCTCCCTACCGCAACGTCGTCTGCCTGGGCCTGATCCTCGACGAGGAGGGCCAGAAGATGTCGAAGTCCAAAGGCAACACGGTCGAGCCGTGGGAGGTGCTGGACGCCTACGGCGCGGACGCCTTCCGGTGGTACTTCTTCACCTCAAAGCAGCCCTGGGACGGCTACCGCTTCTCGGCGGAGACGATCGGCGAAGGCGTGCGGCTGTTCCTCAAGCAGCTGTGGTCGACGTACTACTTCTACTCCCTCTACGCCCAGGCGGCGGCCGAGCAGCTGGCGAGCATCCAGGCCGAGGGCGCCCCGAGCGACCTGGACCGCTGGGCGCGCTCGCGGACGGCAGCGACGGCGGAGCTGGTGGCCGAGCGCCTGGACGCCTATGACGCGACGACAGCGGGACGGGCGATCGCGGAGCTGCTGGACGAGCTGTCCAACTGGTACGTGCGGCGCTCCCGCAGGCGCTTCTGGGACGGCGAGGGTGAGGCATTCCGGACACTCAGGACGTGCCTGCTGGCGGTGGCGAAGATGCTGGCCCCCTTCTGTCCCTTCGTCGCGGATGAGATCTACGACAACCTCGACGGGGAGCTGGCGAGCGTGCACCTGTGCGACTTCCCCCTGCCCGAGGAGATCGGAGAGCGCGACGAGGCCCTGGAGCAGGCGATGGCCCTGGCACGGGAGACGGTCCGCCTGGGCCTGGGCGCGCGGGGCAAGGCCAAGATCAAGGTCCGCCAGCCGCTGGCGGAGGCTGTCGTCGTGGCGGACACGCGCGAGCGGGAAGCGATCGAGCGCCTGGTCGACGTCGTGCGGGAGGAGCTGAACGTCCGCGAGGTCCGCTTCGTGGCCGCGGCGGAGGAGCTCTCCAGCTATGAGGTCAAGGCCAACTACCGCACGCTTGGCCCCAAGTTCGGCCCGGAGATGCCCCAGGCGGCCCAGGCGATAGCGGCACTCGACCCGGCTCACGTGGCGACGGCCGTCAAGGACGGCGGCGAGATCGGCATCTCGGTGGGCGGGCGCGAGCACACCCTGACGGCGGACGACCTGATCCTGACGATGCAGGCTCCGGAGGGCTACAGCGTCGAGCGGGAGGGCGCCCATGCCGTCGCGCTGGAGCTGGAGATCGACGAGAGCCTGCGCGAGGAGGGCTGGGCGCGGGAGATCGTCCATGCCGTCCAGAACGCCCGCAAGAACGCGGGGCTGGTGGTGGAGGATCGAATTCGCCTGGCCCTCTCGGGGGCACCGGAGCTGCTGAGCGCGGCCGAGGCGCACGGCGAGTACCTCTCAGGCGAGACTCTGGCGGTCGAGATGGCACTGGGCCGGGAGACGAAGCCGAGCCACGTGGAGACAGCCGTCATCGACGGCCTGGAGTTGATGATCGGGCTGAGCCGAGCGGAGTAGGCGCTGCCCGCCGTGTTCTACAGGGGCGTTTTGCCGCCGATGAGAGACTGCTGCCCGGCCATCCCCAGCCGTCGCAGCAGATAGTCCCTGAACTTCGGGGCGGTGTATTCGTATTGGCCCTTCCTGACACGGTAGAGAACGCCGCTCTCGACCAAGCGTCCGAGAAGGACGTTCACGTTTCCCGGGGTCTTCTGCACGGCGGCGTTGAGATCGGCGACCACCAGCGGTGGATAGCTGCATTCAGCGCTCGCCAGGAGCACATCCTGCTCGGCGGGGGTGAGCGTGTCGATGCGCGGCTCGTAGAAGTCGAAGTCGAGCCTGCGGAAGATCTCGCTCTGCACCTCGTCCAGGAGACGCCGGGAGAACTCGGTGGTCTCCACGATGTCGGCTGCGTCCCAAAGCTCAGCACCCCACAGCTGAACGAAGTAGGGATAACCCTCGACTTCTTCGACGATCCGCTCGGCGAGTCCCGGTTCTACGGAGACGGGGGTGTCGGCCAGAGGACGAAGGAAGGCCTCTCTTGCGTCCTGGGGGCCGAGCGAGTCGACTCGCTCACCCCGAAACATTCGCTCGGTGTACGAGCGTGCCCTGAGCAGGTTGCCGGTCAGGGTGGGGAGTCCACAGAGGACGAGCCCCACCGGGAGCTGGGCCTTCTGCAGAGAGGACACTGACGCGATCAGCGTCGACAGGGGATGCTGTCCCGTCGGCCGTGTCTCGTCCCGGATCACCTGAGCCTCGTCGAGCAAGAGCATCAGGCCCTCCCATCCATGCTTGACGACGCTCTCGACTGTCTCGAAGAGCGCCCTGGGGAGATCCTGCTGCTCGGCTGTCGTGCCCGGCTGATAGGTCACCTGGAACTCACCCCAGCCGATTCCGAGGGTCCCGGCCTTGCGTGCCACATTGCCGACCGCACCCTTCAGGCGCTCGATGCGTGAGATCTCCTCGCGGGTCCCCCTCAGCGCCTCGATGAGCCCCGCGGTGACACCGCGATCCGTGTTCTGGCGCGGGAGCAGTTCGATGTACGTGGTGGCCCATCCCAGCTCCCTGGCGTTCTCGCCGAACTCGCCGAGCAGGACGGTCTTTCCGACACCCCTCAAGCCGGTCAGACGGATGTTCGCCGGCAACTCTGGCGCGGCACGGACAACGGCCCGAAACCGCCTGATCGGCTGCTCGCGCCCGGCGAGGTACAACGGCTTGGTGCCAACTCCAGGCCTGTACGGGTTCTTGCCGAGACGCGCACTCATTACTGTCACTGCCTAAGAATAGCGCGACATTACAATGATGCTGTAATGTCTAAGGGGCCGAGACCCACCTGCATCCCTCCCCACAGACAGAAGAGGGCGGCGCATGCGCCGCCCTCCGGGGTCGGTACATGTACCGACCCCCGGCCCGGCACATGTGCCGGGCCGCACAGCTTCAAAGAGTCGATCAGGCCGCGCTGAGCGCGGGCTCCAGCTCCTGCTCGAGGCGCTTCTTGGGGTAGGCGCCGATGACCGTCTTGACCGGCTGGCCGCCCTTGAAGAGGATCATCGTGGGGATCGAGAGGACCTGGAAGCGGGCTGCCGTCTGGGGGTTCTCGTCGATGTCCAGCTTGACGATTTTGAGGTCGGGACGCTCGGAGGCGATCTCCTCCAGCACAGGCGCGACGACGCGGCAGGGGCCGCACCAGGGAGCCCAGAAGTCGACGAGCACGGGGCCCTCGGCCTCGATGACCTCGGCGTCGAAGTTGGTGTCCGTGACTTGGTTGAGGGTGCCTGCCATCGCTGGTCTCCTTGTTCGGTTACCTACCACTATACAAAGTAAAGCGTGCTGTGGGGTGCCTATCTCCTACCCCTTCGGCGGCAGCGAGCGAGCATAGGCCACGCCCCGCGAGACCCACCGCTCCAGCTGGCGCTTGCTCGCGACCCCCTCGGCCCCCACGCGCAGCCAGCCGTCCATGGCGCGGCCGCGCATCTCGAAGGGTCCGGCGTGGGGCTTGGCCCGCAGCTCGTCCGTCTCCGCCGGATCGCAGCGCAGCAGCAGCCCACCCTGCCCGCTGACGGCGACTGACATGTAGCCGCCGATCAGGAAGGCCAGCCCTCCGAACATGGCCTTCTCCACGACGCCGACCTCCTCGGCCAGCAGCTCGCGGATGCGGTTGGCCAGATCCCGGTCGTAGGCCATGGGGCGATTATCACAGCTGGCGAGCCGTCCGACGAGAGGTCTCAGCGCACCGTCACGACCCACCCGCCGGCCTGCCTGACGATGGGCGGGTGGATGTTGGTGAGGGCCGTGAAGAGGTGGGGGGAGACGTAGACCTCGATCAGGGCCGCCAGGAGCAGGACGGGCAGGGCGATGGCGACTGTTACGAGGGTGGCGGCCAGCAGCTGCTCCCACTCGCCCTTGCGGCTGGCCAGGATCCAGGCGGCCAGCGGCAGGAACAGGGCGATCAGCTCGGGGACTGCGTGGGGCAGGACCCCCACCAGCAGCAGAGCGGGAGAGATCCGCAGGAAGTGGGACACGCCGGCCAGGCTGCGCCCGATGACGTAGGCCTGGGCGCTCAGCGAGAAGGTCGTGGCGGCGACGACGAAGGCGATCGCGATGCGCCCGCCGTGCTCGTGCAGCCAGCGTGAGACGCCGCTGTGCTGCTGGGCCTGCAGGGGCAGGGAGCTGCCGGCGATGAAGCCGGCCACGCAGGCCATCGCATGCAGGGCCAGGACCAGCAGGTTGCTGGTGAGGATGTGCAGCACGTCGCCGGGGCCCCCGACGGCGAAGGGCGGGTGCAGTTCGATGACCTGGTCGTAGCTGTGGTCGACAGAGGCGACGGCAAGGACAGCCAGCAGCAGGCCTGCTGCAGCCAGGGACGAGCCGGCCGTCCAGCGCCAGAGGACCCTGCCCGGGTGGTCCTGCCAGGAGCGCAGGGTGCTGCGGGTGTGGCGGACCCCGTGGGCGAACGCGTATGCCGATGCGTCCATCCCCTCAGCATCGGCACGATCGCCGGCCTGCTGAAGGCCCCTCAGCGCCGAGCGAAGCGCAGCAGCGGCACCAGCCACATGGCCTCGGCCGCGATCCTCCAGGACATCTTGCTCTGCCCCTTCTCGCGTTCGCGGAAGACGATCGGCACCTCGGCGACGCGGAAGCCGGCCTGCACTGCCCGGTAGGTCAGCTCGACCTGGAAGGCATAGCCCCGGGAGCGGACCGTCTGGAAGTCGATCGCCTCCAGCACCTCGCGGCGGAAGCACTTGAAGCCGCCCGTCAGGTCGCGGACCTTCAGCCCCAGCACGACGCGGGCGTAGGTCGATCCCCATTCGCTGATCAGCTGTCGCAGCTTGCCCCAGTCGCTGACGCCGCCGCCCGGCACGTAGCGGGAGCCCAGGACCAAGTCCGCATCCGTGCGGGCCCGCTCCAGCAGCCTGGCCAGGTCGGCCGGGTCGTGGGAGAAGTCCGAGTCCATCTCCATCACGTAGCCGGCGCCTTCGCCCAGGGCGTGCGCGAAGCCGGCCAGGTAGGCCGGGCCGATACCGGCCTTCTCGGTCCTGTGCAGGACCCTGACCCAGTCGTGCTCGCCGGCCATGGAATCGGCGATGTCGCCCGTGCCGTCGGGTGAGCCGTCGTCGACGACGAGGATCCGAAAGCCCTCGGGTGCGGCCTCGCCCAGGACTTCGCCGGCCCTGTTCAGGATCGCCTGCACGTTGTCGGCCTCGTTGTATGTGGGCAGTACCAACCAGGGCTCGCCGGCCATAGATCGAGGAACCCTAGATGATCGCGTACCCGCCCTCGACGACCGTCCTAATCTGATGCAGTGCCCGGGAGCGACCCCAGCAACCTCGAGATAGCCCAGGCCCTGCGCGAGCTGGGCGACCTGTACGAGCTGGACGGGGCGGTCGTCCACCGCGTCCTCGCCTACCGCAATGCGGCCAAGGCCGTCGGCGAAGCCGGGGTGCCCGTCGCCGCCAGGGCGCGCGAAGGGCGGGCCACGGAGCTGGCCGGCATCGGCCCGACCCTGCAGGAGAAGATCCAGGCCCTCGTGACGACGGGTTCGATCCCGGCGGCCGAGCGGCTGCGGGCCAGGTATCCGGCCGGAGTCATCGCCATGACGAGGCTGCCCGGGCTGGGGGCCAAGCGGGCCAGGCTGATGTACGAGCAACTGGGCATCGACTCGATCGAGGCTCTGCGCGAGGCCGCCGAGGGGCAGCGCCTGCGCGCCGTCAAGGGCCTCGGCCCCAAGTTCGAGGAGAACGTCCTGGCGGCTGTCAGGGCGCTGCAGGAGCAGCCCGAAGGCGGCACGCAGAGGATCCTCGCGACGAAGGCCCTGGAGGTCGCCGAAGGACTGGCCGAGGGACTGCGCAGGGCCGGCGGCGCGGACACGCACGTGGAGGTGGCCGGCTCGCTGCGGCGCCTGGCCGACAGCGTCAAGGACGTCGACCTGATCGCCACGACAGACGATCCCGCCGCCCTGCTGGAGGCGTTCGCCGCCCTGGAGCAGATCGAGAGCGTCGGCTCCTCGGGCTCAGCGGGGGCGAGGGCCCGCACCCACGCCGGCCTTGGCGTCGACCTGCGCATCGGCCGTCCCCAGGAGCTGGGCAGCCTGCTCCAGCACTTCACCGGCTCGGGCGCCCACAACGCGGCCCTGCGCGAGCTGGCCGTGCGCAAGGGCCTGCACGTCTCAGAGCACGGCATCCTCGACGACGCCGATGGTCAGACGGTCCCCTGCCCGAGCGAGCAGGACGTCTACGAGCGCCTTGGCCTCTGCTACATCGAGCCCGAGCTGCGCGAGAACAGGGGCGAGCTGGAGGCGGCAGCCGCCGGAGTCCTGCCGAAGCTGATCGAGCTGTCCGACGTCCGCGGCGACCTGCACAGCCACACGATCGCCTCGGACGGGCACTTCACGATCGAGGAGATGGCCATGGCGGCCAGGGAGCGTGGCTATGAGTACCTGGCCATCACAGACCACTCGGCCAGCCATGGCTTCGGCAACGACGTCTCGCCCGAGCAGCTGGAAAGGCAGATCGAGCTGATCAGGGAGGCCGACGAGCGGGTGCAGGGCATCGAGCTGCTGGCCGGCAGCGAGGTCAACGTCCTGCCCGACGGGTCCCTGGACTACGAGGACGAGCTGCTGGGTCGGCTGGACTGGGTCATAGCCAGCGTCCACACGTCCTTCGGCATGAGCGCAGACGCCATGACCGAGCGCATGATCAAGGCCATCGAGCACCCCCTGGTGCGCGCCATCGGCCACCCCACGGGGCGCCTGATCGAGCGGCGGGCCCCCTATGCCCTCGACCTCGACGCCGTCTTCGCGGCCGCCGCCCGCACCGGCACGATGCTCGAGATCAACGGCAACCCCGACCGTCGCGACCTCTCCGACGTCAACGCCCGTGCCGCCGCTGCAGCGGGGGTGACGATCGTGATCGACTCCGACGCCCACCGCACCTCGACGCTCGCCAACATGCGCTGGGGCGTCGCGACCGCTCGGCGGGCCTGGCTGACCCGCGAGCAGGTCGCCAACACGCGGCCGTGGGCGGAGCTACGCCGCGGCGACGCCTAGTCGGGGCAGCAGCTCCTCCGCCACCCGGCGCTGCAGCTCAAGTGGGGCAAAGGGTCGCAGCGCCCTCTGGGCACGCATGGCGTAGCCGGCCCGGTCGGGATGGGACAGGCCCGTCGCCAGGGCCCGCGCCAGGTCCTCGCCGACCAGGCGTTCGTCCAGCTCGCGGGCGATCGGCAGGGCCGCATAGGGACCCGGCGCAGGCGTCGTCACGAGCAGGCAGCCATCGGCAAGAGCCTCCATCTGGGCCTGGCCGTAGTCCTCTCTGCGTGGTGCGCACACGAACACCCGAGCCCGGCGCAGCAGCGACCTGTACTCCTGCGCGGGCAGGCGTCCGACCGATCTGACCCCTCTGCGTCCCCGCAGGGAGATCCCAGCCGTCGAGAGCTCGGCCTCGGAGGCACCTGCGACGACCAGCTCCGACCCCTCCCCCAGCCGCCCCGCCTCCCGCAGCGCGCTCCACGCCTGAAGCACCCGATCGAGGCCCTTCTTGACGGGGTTGGCCGCATAGGTGACGGCCGCGATGTCGCGCTCCGGGACCGGCGTACCCGACGGCTCCACGGGCAGCGCCAGCACCAGGGCACGCCCTGCGGCGCTCGGCGGCAGTCCGGCCTCGGCCAGCCCCCCGGAGCTCAGCGGCAGCAGCAGCGGCGACGCGAGCAGGCGCCGTCGCTCCAGCGGACGCTGCCAGAGCCCGTGGCGTCCCGGGCGGTTGCCGGCAGCGGGCGCGTCGAAGCGGATCGCGCCGGGCGCCGGCCACAGCAGGGCGGCTGTGGTGGTCGAGTGGACGATCGCTGCCGGCTGCACCTGTGCCAGGGCCTGCGCCGCTGCACGTCTGGCGGCCAGGGCCCAGGCGAGGTCGGTCAGCATCAGCGTCCTGACCTGCCGGGGCGGCTGCGCAAGGGCCAGCTCGACGGTCGCGCCGGCGGCCCGCAGCATCGATGCGAAGTCCTCGTCGGCCGTGCGCAGCCCGGTGGTGGAGCCCAGCGAGACGACCAGGACGTCCAGGAGGCGCCGGGCGCCGGGCATGTCAGGTCACGGCCCCGTTCATGTTCTCGGCCCGGCTGGCTTTGTAGCCGGGCGTTCGAAGCAGCGCGATGGGGCTCAGGGGCGAGGTGCGCCTGACGTAGAAGCCGGCCCCGTCGCGCTCCTCGATGGCTGCCACGGCCGCGTCCTGACGGCGCCATGCCAGCGCCCAGATGATCGCGAAGCCAGCGCCGATGCCGGGGATCTGGGGCGCCAGGAAGGCCAGGCCGCCGGCCAGCAGGGCGAATACGAGCAGCGGCCACAGCCTGTTCAGCAGGATCGCGCTGGGGTGCTGCTCGGGCAGGCTGGTCGAGGTCTTGGCGGAGGCCAGCAGCTTGGCGATGGGCGGGCTGGTCTCGGCCCTGCGCCCGAGCCTGGCGCCGATCAGGCCGGCGAGGACCCACCAGCCGACGTCGAGCTCCACGAGCAGGTGCTGTGAGCCTGCTGCTGCCAGCACGGAGACGGTCGCGAGCGCCGTGGCGACGCCGGCGCTCAGCATCACGGTCGTCCTGAGGAAGTCGACGAACCTCACGTGGCTAGGCGGCCGGGCCCGTCATCTACAGCAGGGCCTCCAGCAGCGCACGCACGCCGGCGGGGCCGTCGACGGTCATGTCCGCCTCCCCGGCCAGCTCCGGGGGCGCTTCGTCGGAACGCACGGCGACGCACAGGGCGCTGCCCAGATCGCCCGCCTCCACCAGCCCGCGCAGGCCCCTGAAGGCGTCGAGGTCGGTCGCGTCGTCGCCGACGTAGACGGCGGCCGCGAAGCTCCTGCCCCGCAGCAGCGTCGCCACGCCGAGGCCCTTGCTCAGCTCGACGGGCGGGCGGACCTCGAGGACCTTCCTCCCCCAGTGCACCGCGAACCCCTGCCCCTGTGCGTCCTGGGCGATCTCCCGAACGGCCCGCTCGGCGGCCTCCTCGTCGGGCGCCCCCCGCCAGTGGAAGGCGGCGATGGCCTCCTTGTCCTCGGCGCGGACGCGCAGCCGCTGGCGCTGCGGCGTGTCGGCGGCCCGGGCGAAGTCTTTGACCCGCTGCGCCCAGGCGGAGAGGTCGGGGTCGACCTGGACGCTCGTGGCACCGGGCAGCAGCAGCTCGCCGCCGTGGTTGCCGATGTAGGCGAGCGTGCCGATGGCGACGATCTGACGGGCCGTCGAGGCACGCCTGCCGCTGACGCAGCCGACCAGGGCGTAGCGGCGGGAGACCTCGATCAGGACGGCTCTCGTCGCCTCGGGCACGTGGGCGTCGTCGGCGTGCCTGACGATCGGCGCAAGGGTCCCGTCGATGTCCAGCAGAACGGCTGCTCGGGTCGGCTCGGAGCGGATTGGCCCGAGCGCCTCCACGAGCGTTGCTGCGGGCGACACGGGACTAGTATGCCGCGCCCGGCGTCCCGCCCGTACGCTCCTGCAAATGGCTGTTCACCAGGTTCCCCGCAGGCAGCTCCGTCTGGCCGTCATCGGCACCCTGGCCGGCCTGTTCAGCGGGCTCTTCGGGGTCGGCGGCGGTAGCGTCATCGTCCCCCTGCTGATGCTCTGGCTGGGCTATGAGGAGCGCAGGGCGACGGCCACGTCGCTGGCCGCGATCGTCTTCATCGCGGCCTTCGCGGCGAGCGTGCAGGGGATCTACGGCAACGTCCACCTGCTCGACGCCGTCCTGATCGGGGTGCCGGCCGTCGTCGGGGTGCTGGTCGGGACCTGGATCGCCCAGCGCCTGCACGGCAGGGTCGTCAGCCTGCTGTTCGCGGCCCTACTGATCGCCAGCGCCGTGGAGCTGGTGCTGGGATGATCGGGGCGCTGGCCGTCGGCATCGCGGGCGGCATCGTGGCGGGCCTGCTGGGCGTCGGCGGCGGTGTCCTGTTCGTGCCCGGTCTCGTCCTCTTCCTCGGACTGGGCCAGCACCAGGCGGAGGCGACGTCGCTGCTGGCGATCGTGCCCGTCGCCCTCGTCGGCACGGTCCGCCAGGACCGCTACGGCAACGTGGAGCGTCGCGACGCCCTGACGCTGGGGCTGCTGTCGCTGGCCGGCGCAGCGGGAGGCGTTGCCCTGGCCAACGCGCTTTCGGGCGCTGCGCTGCGCGATGCCTTCGCGGGGTTGATGGTGCTGGTGGCCCTTCAGCTGGTGCGGCGAACGCTCGACGGAGGCGCCGGCGCCCCGTCCGGCGCGAGCGTAGCCGGGGCATCCGTGGAAGACCCGCCTTGATTGCGCAAAAGATCCTCGTTGCCCGGCCTCGGAATGACCTAGACTGAAACGAATGGGACTTGACAACCCACTTCACATCGCCTTCCTGGTGGTGATCCTGCTCTTGATCTTCGGGGCCAAGCGCCTGCCCGAAATCGGCCGCTCGCTGGGCTCGGGCATGCGGGAGTTCAAGGAGTCCGTCAGCGGCGAGGCCAACAAGCCCACCCTGACGCAGACCACCCAGCAGGCCCCCCAGGCACAGCAGGCGACGCCGGCGCCCGTCCAGGCGCCGGCAGAGCCCACGCACCAGGCCTAGAGCCTCCCGGTGGCGAGGGGCGGGGCGCACCGCGCCCGGCCTTCCTGTGCACGCGCGATCGCGAGGCCGCCGTCCGGGCTAGTGGACGATCGGCCCCGTTTCGAGCGCTTCGAAGGCCGAGCCGGGCACCTGCTTGAGCTCGTTCAGCTGTTCTTCGTTCCAGCCCGAGGAGGGCGCGCCCGCGACGTACCAGGGCGAGCCGTTGTCGGCCACGATCAGCCCGTAGCGCTTGAGGGCTTCGAGGACGATCAGGGCCTGCCCCGTGTAGCCGGACGTCGGGTAGTCGGCTTTCAGGCGCAGCCGCAGCCCCATCGGCGGCAGGTCGGGGTTCGTGCTGGAGGAGGCGAAGTGGGTGGCGGGGTGGATGTAGCCGCGCTGGGTGGCGGGCACGGTGACGCGCAGGGCGTGGTCGATGGCGCCCGCCTGCACCTCCGGGTAGCGCGCCAGCAGCGGGAAGATGGGCAGGCCGGCGGCGTCGGCGGAGGTCCACCCTTCCGGACGCAGGGCGTCGCTGCGCAGGTTGAAGACGGCGCCTGAGGCAGCCGTCCATCCCGTCCCCTTGCGGGCTGCTTTGTAGAGCTCGTAGAGGGTGCAGGTGCCTTCCTGCAGGACCAGCACGTGCTTGTCACCCTTGCCCTTCTTGCCGCCCCCCTCGATGGCTGCGTCGGGGGGGATCGGGTACGGGCCGGGGTCGGATTCGCGCTTGTATTTGGTGAACTTGACCGGGACCTTGGGCTGTTCGGGCCCGACGACCTCGTAGGGAATGCCGTAGGAGGGGTTGTCACCGAAGTCGGGGTGCAGGTGCGCTTCCAGCCCGATGCTTTCGACGTACTGCCTGGAGAGGGGGCTGGCGGGGAGCCCCGTCACTTCCTGGTTGAGCGTGTTGTCTTCCGGGAGGATCGGACAGCCGTACTCGGACACGCCGGGGATCATGCGCAGGTCAGCGTGGCGGGCCCGGTGCCGGTGGGCGCCGGCGGGCACGGCTGCCGGCATGACGGCTGCCAGGCAGGCCAGCCCGATCGCGACTTGGACGGCTCTCCTCACGTTGAGAGCATGCTAGCCGGGCGTCTCCTGTGAGCAGGGCGGCGTGGACGGATGCCCGGCGGCTCTGTCAGGACTGCTCGAAGGCGGCCGGCCTGGCCTCCTCCAGCAGGGAGGCGCCGCAGTGCCAGCAGAAGGCTGCACCGCGACTGTGCACGGCGCCGCAGGAGCGGCACTGGCCGTGGATCCCTGCCTCGGCGCCCGCCAGCAGCCGCTGGATCTCGTCGAGCTCGGCGTCGGCCTGCTGCAGTTCCGCGGCTTTGCGGGCGAGCACGTCGAGCCTGTAGTGGTCGCGGATGGCCATCTCGTAGGCCAGCCCGCCGAGATCCCAGGTCAGCTCGGCGACACGCTCGGCCAGCTGCCGGCGGCGTCTGCGCAACTCGCGCATGGAGCCGTTCGGCCCTGCCGCTTCCTCGACGGCGAAGCCGCCGACGGGAAGCAGCGTGCCGCTGCCGGTGGCCGTGCCGGTCTGCCCTGTTGTGGACGTCCCTTCGGAGGTAGCCACGATCAGCCCGTTTCGATCGGCTTGTTGCCGAGCGCGTTGATTTCTTCCTGGTGCTTTTTGCCCTTGCTTTCGGTCAGTTTTTTGATCGTCGTGGGCGCGACTTTGGTCGCTTTCTTGGGCGGGGCTTTTTCAGCGGCCGTTTCGTGTTCGCCTTCTTCGGCTTCTTTGGCTTCCTGACTGGATGAGCTCTTGGTGGTGGCCGGGGTGGAGCCCGTGCTGCTGGGAGTCGTGGACGATCCTGCGGCTCCGGCCCCGGCGAGCCCCGCCAGCCCTTCGATCTTGATCGTCGAGGACCCGGGCGGCGTGGACTTGCTCTGGCTGACCCAGTGCCCGAGCAGCAGACCGATGCCCAGGCACAGGATCAGGACGGTCAGCAGGCCCATCAGACCCGAGTTGCGCCGCAGCCACGCGTTCAGGCCCTGCTCCGGCGCCGGCGGCAGGTAGCCGGCGGGCCCGACTTCGATCGTCGCGGGGGCGCCCCAGGCCGTCTGCGGCGGCGACGCGGCCACCGGCGTGCCCGGCGTCAGGGCATCCAGGAAGGCAAGCCGAACCGGCGATACGGGCTGGCCGCAGCTCAAGCAGTAGCGCTGGTCTGCCACGAGCGCGGCGCCACAGTTGGCGCAGGTGGCACCGGGCTGATCGGACGGGACTGGGACGAGGCTCATGGAGACTCCGGGGTTGCGCTCGGCTGCTAGCCGAACGCTCCGCTGACGTAGTCGCGGGTTCGGCTGGCGCGAGGTTCGGTGAAGACCTGCGCTGCCGTTCCGTACTCGATCAGGTCACCCAGGTACATGAAGGCGACCTTGTCGGCGATGCGCTGGGCCTGGCCGAGGTTGTGGGTCACGACGACGACGGCAAGGTCGCGGCGCAGCTCGCCGATCAGCTTCTCGATCGTGTTCGTGGAGATCGGGTCCAGTGCGCTGCAGGGCTCGTCCATCAGCAGCACCTCGGGTCGCAGGGCGATCGCACGGGCGATGCACAGGCGCTGCTGCTGGCCCCCGGAAAGGCGCAGGGCGGGAGCGTCGAGGTTGTCCTTGACCTCCTCGTAGAGGCCGGCCCGCTTGAGCGCGTCGATCACGTCCGGTTCGACCTCGCGGCGGCGGGGCCGCTTGCGCGACTGTTCGCGCAGGGCGAAGGCGACGTTGTCGAAGATCGACATCGGGAAGGGGTTGGGCTGCTGGAAGACCATCGCCACGCGGGCCCGCAGGGTCGTGTCGGGCAGCGTGTGGATGTCCTGCCCGTCGAGCAGGATGCGGCCGGTCCGGGAGGCGCTGGGGGTCAGCTCGGTGAGGCGGTTGAGCGTCCGCAGCAGGGTCGTCTTGCCGCATCCGGAGGGACCGATCAGAGCCAGCACCTCGCCCTGATGGATCGACATCGAGACGCTCTTGACGGCCTGCTTGGCGCCGTAGTCGATGCTGAGGCTCTCGACCGTCAGGCGTTCCGGGCCGGCTGTCGAGGCCAGCGCCCTGACCGTGGCCCGCTCGCTCGGGGGCGACGCCGGCACCGGCTCGCGGTCCAGCACGATCGTGCGCACGGGCGGCACGGTCGCCGGGGGCTCCGGCGCCGGGGCGATGTGCGGACGGGGCGGCTCTGGGTTGTGCTCGTGGGCATCCATGGTCGTGTACGGGCGTTCGAGCAGCAGCTCCTCGGGAGTCATCGCTTGTCCTCGATTCGCGTCTCGAACACCATGTTCATCGGAGTAACCATGTTCATCGGAGTACTGAGCTAATCAGCGTAGCGGCTGTCTTGCGGGATGTAAAGGCGCAAGCGAACGGCCGGAATCGACCGGTCCGTCAGACGACGGCGCCGGCGACTGTCAAGCCCATCGTGTCGGCCTGCGAGCGCCCGATGCGGTCAACAATCAAGTTGAGGATCAGAACGAAGATCATCAGCACGCAGGCGGCCGCGTAGGCCTTTTGCGGGGCCTGCCCTTCCCCTGCAGGCGAGTTCCCGAAGATGTAGCTGGTCAGGGTCGAGCCGGTGCCACGAAGAAGGTTCACGACGGGCACAGAGCCCTGCGGTTCGACCCGCAGGGTTTCCCCCAGCAGCAGCACCACGATCGCGGTGTCGCCGATGATCCGGCTTATCCCGAGCGTCACGCCGGTGGCCGCATTGGAGCGAACGCTCGGCAGCAGAACCCGGCGAATCGTCGCGATGCGGGTCTTGCCGAGCGAGAACGCGGCCTCGCGCACGTGCATCGGTATCGCTTGCAATCCGTCTCGCGTAGCAGTGAAGATCGGGGGCAGCGCGATCAGGGACATCATCGCTCCGGCCGCAATGAACGATTTCCCGAAGACCCCTCCGCCGGAGGCTCGAAAGGAGAATGGCGCCGCGATACTGAGCTGGAAGATCGTCAGCCCGAAGAGCGCGATCAGGATGTCTGGCGTGCCGGCGACTATCTCGATGCACGACTCGACGACACGAGCCAGCCACGATGGCCGCCCGTACTCGGCGATCCACAATGCGGTGACTATGGCCAGGGGCGCCGCCAGGACGATCCCGATCAAGGTGAGCAGCATGGTTCCCAACAGAGGGTCGAGGAAGCCGCCCGACCCGCTCTGGGACGAGCTCGCCTGGGGGCGACTGAAGATGAGCGACGGGCGCAGGTACTCGACGCCCCTGTAACCCATGTAGATGACGATGGCAGCGGCTATAAGGCACAGGCCAACACCGGACAGCCACGAGAACGCCAGCGCTATGCGGTCGACCCATCGCCAGTGAAGTGGCGAAGATCGCCGCCCTCGTCCATCCTGTCGAGCGCGCTCTGAACGCCCGCTGTATGGACTGGTAGCGCTCATCCACGCACCTGGTACTTCCGCAGTGGAAGCTTGACGAGATAGCCCGACACAGAGAGCACGAGAGCGGCGAACAGCAGCAGCGCCGCGAAGGCGTAAAGGCTCGATTTGAGCGCTGGCGCGCCGATGCCTTCGTGGTAGTCGACGATCGCGGATGCCAGCGTCC
Source organism: uncultured Solirubrobacteraceae bacterium (assembly GCA_963697795.1). Classification (GTDB taxonomy): domain Bacteria; phylum Actinomycetota; class Thermoleophilia; order Solirubrobacterales; family Solirubrobacteraceae; genus Palsa-744. The sequence continues at coordinate 1,408,414 of OY969097.1, forward strand.
GCGCTGGCTCGAAGAGCACCGTAAAGCCATCGCTGAGCGGAGGTGCGTAGTCCCTCGAGCCCGAGACCAGCGAGATCATGATCGCCTCGCCGAGCGCACGGGCGGTCGCGAGTACGGCGGCAGCCACGATCGCCGGCCTCGCCGCCCGGAGGGTGACCGCGAGCATCGCCCGCACCGGGTTCACGCCGAGCGCTATCGCGCCCTCGCGCCAAGAGTTGGGTACGGACACGAGCGCCTCGCAGATGAGGGCGATCATGATCGGCGTGATCATGACGGTCAGGATCACTATCGCCACGCCAACGCTGGCCCCCGTCAACTCGACCCTCCCCTGCAGCGAGAGCTTTTCGGCGGGGCTGATCAGATGGTTGCCGACGAAGGGCACGAACACCAGGATCCCGATCAGCCCGTAGACGACGGACGGCACCGAGGCGAGCAGCCTGATGACTGGGATCGCCAGGCGACGCAGACGGACGGGCGCGAGCTCGACGATGAAGATCGAAGAGAAGATGGCGATCACGATCCCGAGCACGACGGCGGGAACGGTGATCAGAATGGTCCCGTAGACAAGCGGCCATGCGCGCAGGTGGTAAGCCGAAGCAGGGGCGTTCACGCCCGTTGACTGCATGTCGGCGATCTGGCGTTCAACACTGCCACCGGACCCAAGCCAGCCCAATCCGTTGTGGCTGAAGGTGGGCCATGCCTGGATAAAGACGAAGACGACCATCGCAACGACGATCACCCCGAGCAGCAACGACACCGCGCCGAGCATGAGCTCGGCGCGGCGGTCGGACCACGGGTTTCTGATTCGTTGAAGCAACTACCTGCTCAGCTGATCGGGACCCACTGGGTCGCGATGATTTTCTTGGCTGCAGCCGATTTCTCGACCCAGCCGATGAAGGCGGCCGCGGCTCCCTTGGCTTCGCCTTTGGTCACCTCGTAGAAGCGAGCCGTGCCCGAGTAGGCGCCTGAGGTGACCGTCGAGCGGTTGCAGGCCGTGCCGTTCAGCGACACCGAGTTGACCGTGCCTTTGTCGGACTGGTAGTTCGACACGAAGCCGATCGAGTTGGGGTCGTTTTCGACCTGCTGGCGAAGCAGTCCCTCGGAGGGCTCTTCGGCGGCCAGCGTCGAGACTTTCTTGCCTTCCAGCAGGATCGTCTGGAAGTTCGTCAGCACGCCTGCCACCGAGGTGCGGCTGATCAGGTCGATCGGCCCTGTGGCGGTGGCGCCGGGCAGGCCCGCCCAGCTGCGCGTCTTGCCCGTGAAGATCGAGATGGCCTGTGCCGTCGTCAGATTCGACAGCGGGTTGGATTTGTTGGTGATGATGCAGATCCCGTAGCGGGCGACGGGGTAGAAGACCAAGCCTTTGGGGTCGGTCGAGAGCGGGTCGCGCGAGACGTCCCCGATCGTGACGCGCCCTGCGGCGACGTCGTTGATGCCGATCTGGGCACCCCCCTGCGTGATCTTGAACTTGTATTTGTGCGGGTGCACTTTCACGAACTTGTTGGCCAGCTGCACGACCAGCGGGTAGGAGGCCGTGGCGCCGCTGATCGTGATCGTGGTCGTTGCCGAAGCGGCCGCAGGCGCCGCGACCCCGACCACGCCGGCCACCAGCACGGTGGCGGAGAGACGGCGGATGCGTTTCATTTAGTGGAACTCCCTCGGTTGACAAAGAGTTGACAGGCCGAGCGAACATAGCATAATCTCGATAGAACTGATCCGGATACCCTGATTTATGATCAACGATCCGAAGACCGACTTCAGATGGCCCCACAGACCGAACACGACACCCCCGAGAGCCCACCGCAGAAGCAGGTGCGCACACCGTCCACGCGCTGGGCGGCGCTGCTGGCCGCAGCCATGCTGGGGGTCGGGATCGCCGTCGGGGCAGCGATCGGGCCGGCTCCTCAGAGCTCTCTGGGTGCGGCAGCCGGTCTGGCGCAGCGGCTGCCGCTGCTCATAGCGGGAATCGACTCGCATCGCGGCTCGGCGGCAGCGGCGAGCACGACCCCCGAAGAAGCACCTGCCGCTGTCGAAGCGACGGTCACGAAACGCAGGAAACGAAAAGCCAAACCGGCGAGCTCGACGCCGGCTGCGGAAAGCACGGGATCGAGCAGCGAAGAATCGAGCAGCGGCAGCGAAACGAAGAAACAGACGAAGAAGCTCCCCACCGTCAAGAACGTGTGGCTGATCGAGCTGGCGGGGGGCAGCTTCGAAGCGGCGCTCGCCCAGGCTTCGGCGGCGCCCTACATCGACGGCCGGCTCCTGCCCCAGGCGACGCTCTTGAAGGGCTGGTCGGCGCTCGACGGCAGCGCCTTCGCCAGCGAGGCGGCGATCGCCGAAGCGCCGGTCGCAGGCTCGACGCCGCCGCTGCTGCACTCGATCGTCCAGCCGCCCTGCCCCGAAGGGGCGGCCGGGGCGTCGTGTGCGGCTGAAACCCCGGGCCAGCTGACAGCTGCCGACGAATTCCTGAAGGCGACCGTGGCGAGCATCACGGGGACCTCGACCTACAAGGAAGGGGGTCTGATCGTGATCACCTTCGCGACGGTCGGCATCGCCACGCAGTCGGAACTGCCGGCCGGCGCATCGACGGCGACCCTCACCTACCAGCCCCCGGCGGGCGTGGCGCTGCTGTCCCCCCTGACCAAGGCCGGACAGCGCTCATCGGTCGCCTTCAACCCGACTTCCCCCAGGCAGAGCCTCGAAAAGCTCCTGCATTAGGCGCACTGGGAAGACAAGCCAAACGACCAAGAACGGAGAACCCGTTGCAAGCATCTGTATCCGCCCACCGTAGAGCCCTCCTTCGGCTCGCCGCGATCGTGGGCGGGTTCGCCCTGCTGCTCGCGGCACCTGCCCTCAGCAGGGCCGAAGAATCCAACCCCAACAACTACACCTGCATCGGCAAGATCGGCGCCGGCGAAGCCGAAGAAGGCAACGAAGAACAGCAGGTCAAGTACAGCTTCTACTGCGACGGCCAGATCACGGGCTACCAGCTGGAGTCCAACGTTCCCGTCACGGGCGCGCCCGGCTCGCCGCTGCTGAGCACGCTCAAGCCGGGCTTCCTGGCGGGCGAACCGCTCAAGGACACCTTCTCCTGCTCGGGCGAAATCCCCGGCTGGGCGGTCAACTGCGTCGGTTCCACCAAAACCGCCTACGAGCTCGTCACTGGACAGTTCTCGATCGAAAAGAAGCTCTGCGTCGAGCCTCGTGAGGATCCGCTGCTGACGGTCACCTACGCGTACCTCGAAAAAGGCGTCGTCACACAGGCCATCTCGGGGCCGTTCGACCTGGGCCGCCCCGGCGGCTGCAAGCCGGACAAGTACTCGGGCAGCACCCGCCTGGAACCGAAGGGCCTGAACATCAAGAAGAAGAAGCACAAGAAGAACGCCAAGAAGTCGGCCCACAAGGCGCGCAAGAGCTCCAGGGCTCACAGCTAGTCAAGAGGGCCCGGCGGGGCTGGTTCCCGCACCGGGCGACGACGGCAAGGGGGCGGCGCGGCGCGCAAGGCGCCCGCCCCCGGCCGCTCGTCCACGGCGAGGACAGCGCTACAGCAGGCTGGTGGTCATGCGTTCGACCTCTGCGATCGAGGTCAGGCCGTCGCGGACCTTCTTGATGCCGTCGTCGCGAAGGCGCTGCATGCCTTCCCCGGTGGCGACGGCGACCATCTCGTCGATCGAGGCGTGCTCGAGGATCATCGTGCGGATCCTTTCGCTGACGGACATCACCTCATACAGGCCGATGCGCCCGCGGTAGCCGGAGCCCGAGCAGCGCGAGCAGCCGACGGGCTCGTACGGTTCCGAGCCGGCCAGGTCGTACTGCGCCAGCACGCCCGGGGGCACGTTCTGAGGCCGCTTGCAGTGGGGGCAGAGAGCCCGGACGAGCCGCTGGGCGACGATGCAGTCGACGGCCGAGGAGACCAGGAACGGCTCGATGCCCATGTCGATCAGGCGCCCCAGGGCGCTGGGGGCGTCGCGGGTGTGAAGGGTGGAGAGGACGAGATGGCCGGTCAGGGCGGCCTCGACGGCGATGTGGGCCGTCTCGCGGTCGCGGATCTCCCCGACCATGATCACGTCGGGGTCGGCGCGCAGCATCGAGCGCAGGCCGACGTCGAAGGTCACGCCGGCCTTGGGGGCGATCTGCATCTGCTTGATGCCCGCGATGCGCTGCTCGACCGGGTCCTCGATCGTCAGGATGCTGCGCTCGCCGTCGTTGACCTCGTGCAGGGCCGCGTAGAGGGTCGTCGACTTGCCGGAGCCGGTCGGCCCGGTCACGAGGACGGCGCCGTTGGGGCGTTTGATGGCGGCTTCGAAGCGGGCCAGCTCGGCCGGCTGCATGCCCAGCGAGTCCAGGCCGTCGATGACGACGGTCTTGTCGAGGATGCGCATGACGACGCCCTCGCCGTCGACCAGCGGCAGCGTGACGACGCGGATGTCGACGCGGCGCCCGTCGACTGTCAGGGCGAAGCGCCCGTCCTGGGGGACCCGCTTCTCGGAGATGTCCAGGTCGGCCAGGATCTTGATGCGGGAGACGACGCCGGCGGCCATCTTGCGCTTGACGGTGGCGGCCGGGGCGAGAACGCCGTCGACGCGGAACAGCACGCGGGTGTCGCCCTCTTCGGGGTTGACGTGGATGTCGGAGGCGCCCTGCTGGATCGCCTGGGCGACGATCGAGTGCACGAGCTTGATGATCGGGGCGTCGCTGTCAGCCTCGTCGACGAGCAGGCTGGCGGGATCGTCGGCCTCGTCCTGATCCTCCTCGTTGAATTCTTCGATCGACTCGTCCATGCTGGTGAGCCGGGCCAGCAGCAGGTTGAGGTCCTCCACGGAGGCGGCCGCGGGACGGATGCGACGGCCGGTCATCATGCCGATGTCGTCGATCGTCAGGACGTTGGTGGGGTTGGCCATGGCCAGCACCAGCGAGCCGTCCTCGGCGTAGCCGACGGGCACGGCCTGGTAGCGCTTGGCGGCGTCGACGCTGATCAGGTTGACGGCGCCCATGTCGAGATCGAAGATCGACAGGTCCACGAAGTCCAGCCCGAAGCGCTCCGCCACCACCCGGGCCAGTTGGTCGTGGCGGAGGATCCCCCGCTCGACCAGCACCAGGCCCGTCGGGCGCCCTTGCGAGCGGGCCGACTGCACGGCCTGCTCGACTTCGTCGCGGTCGGCCAGGCCGAGGTCCACGACGACCTCTCCGATCATGCGCGTCGAGCGGCCGGGGTGCCGGGCCGGGTACAGGCCGTTCTGGCTCGTGCTCTCCCGGGGCGCCTCGCGGCGCTCGATCTCGGGTACAACCGGCTGCTCGGCCGTCTCGGAAGCCTGCTCGGAGGTGGGAGCCGTCTCTGGAGGAACAGTGGACATGGCGCTATCGCCCATCATCAGTTCATATCGGCATCCGCGATGGCCGTCTTGACGGCAATCTTCGCGGTGGCGCGGGGAGACCTGTCAGCGCGGTGACTGCGCCAGACCCTGCTCGATCGCGCCCTTCAGATGGGCGTCGAGCGAGTTCAGGCGATACAGCGCCAGGGCCTCGGGCGATGCGAAGCGCTGCCCCGGCGCGTGCTCGGGGCCGTGATGGCAGATCAGGCAGTGCTCCAGCTCCAGCAGGCGCTCCGCCGGCAGCGAGGACGGGGCGTGCTCGGCCAGGATCCGCAACCCCAGCTCGACGTGGCCCAGCAGCGCGCCCTCGCGGCTGCGCTCGATCTCGGCGCCGTAGGAGAACTCGCGGGTCTTGCCGAGGTCGTGGACGATCGCTGCGCTGAGCAGCAGGTCCCGGTCCAGGCGGGGGTGCAGCGTGCACAGCTCCACCGCCATCGTCGTGACGGCGACGGTGTGCTCCAGCAGGCCGCCCAGGTAGGCGTGGTGGCGGCCCGGCTGGGGACGTCCCTGCCCGGACGGCGCCGGCAGCGAGCAGGGGGCGCGGCGCAGCGCAGCGCGCAGGTTCGCGTCCGCCATCAGCCGCTCCAGCAGCTCGCGCAGGCCGCGGTCGTAGACCTCCCTGACGAGGTGCTCCAGGAAGCCTTCGAGCTCGTCCAGGTCACGGTAGGCCCGGGGCAGGAACCGCTCGGGCTCCGCCTCCTCCCCCTGCGCCCTGGCGATCGACTGGACCTCCAGCTGCAGCTGCTCGCGAAAGCGCTCGACCCGACCCTGCACCTGCACCAGCTCGCCCCGCTCGAAACGGCCGGCCAGCAGGTCTGCGTCGCGAAAGGCGCGGGCCGTGATCGTGCCCGTCGCGTCGCGCAGCTCGAGCGTCAGATAGGGGGTCCCGGCCCGGCTGATCTGTCGCTCCTTGCGAACGCACGCGAACACGCCGCTGACCTCTTCGCCGGCCCTCAGCGTGGCCACCGTCTGCTGCCGATCGGGCGTCTGAAAGGTAACGGAGGGCACGCTCGCATGATGTACGGTGATTCGGATGCAACCGCTCATCTGGGACCGGCGTCCCGACGGCCTGAGAGCCCCGGCGATGCTGTGCGCCTTCCAGGGCTGGAACGACGCCGGCGACGCCGCCTCCAGCGCCGTCTCGTTCCTGGCCGGCTCCCTGGAGGCCAAGCGCTTCGCCCGCATCGACGGGGAGGAGTTCTTCGACTTCCAGGCCAACAGGCCGACGATCCACCTGGACGGCGGCGAGCATCGGGAGATCTCCTGGCCGAATGTGGAGATCTTCGAAGCCAGGGCACCGCGGGCACCGCGCGACCTGGTGCTGGTGCAGGGCGTCGAGCCGTCGATGCGCTGGCGCACCTTCTGCGCCAACCTGATCGACCTGGCGGAGGCGCTGGGCGTGCAGCTGGTCGTCTCGCTGGGGGCGCTGCTGGGCGACGTGCCCCACAGCAAGCCCGTCAGCATGACCGGTCACGCCTCCGACCCGGAGCTGCTGGAGCGCCTTGCGATCGCCCCCTCCTCCTATGAGGGCCCGACCGGCATCGTCGGCGTGCTGCACGCGTCCTTCGCCCAGGCCGGCGTGCCCTCGGCGAGCCTGTGGGCGGCCGTGCCCCACTATGTCGCCGCGGCGACCAACCCGAAGGCCGCGCTGGCCCTGCTGCGCAGGCTGGAAACGCTCATAGGCATATCGGTGGACCTGTCGGAGCTCGAGTCGGCGGCCGCCGACTACGAACGCCAGGTCGGGCTGGCCGTTCAGAGCGACCCCGACATCCAGGCCTTCGTCGAGCGCCTGGAGCAAGCCGCTGAGAGCGACGAGCGCTCATCCCCCGCCGAGGTCCCCTCCGGCGACACGCTGGCCCGCGAATTCCAGCGCTTCCTGCGCCAGCGCGGCAGCCCGCCGTCAGGCCTCTGAGGCGGGACAGACGATGCGGTAGTCGCAGATGCCGCAGGCGCGTGGCGAGGGCGTCGGGTCGAAGGCCTCCGCGAGGATTCCCTCGCCGACCTCCATGACCAGCTCCCTGACCGCGTCCTCGTCGCGCTCCCCGCGCGGCACGGGCACGCGCAGGTCGTCGAGCACGTAGTAGTAGGCCTGGCGCGAGGAGGCGAGCTGCCAGTCCTCGCGGGCTGCCAGCGCGTACAGGGAGAGCTGCACGTCATCCCGCAGCTGCTCGGTGCTGCGCGGGCGCGAGGTCTTGTAGTCGATCAGCTCGTAGCTGCCGTCGGGCAGGCGGTCGACCCGATCGACGCGCCCGCGCAGGTGGTGGGGGCCCAGACGAAAGGAGAAGGCCCGCTCGAACCAGACGGGCTGCGAGCCCTCCGCGTCCAGGCGCCGGTGGTAGCGGGCCAGGGCGCTGCGCGCCTTCTCCAGCAGTTCCGCCTCGTGCCCCTCGTGGCCGAGACCGGCGCGGCGCCAGCAACCGTCGAGCAGCGCCTGCAGGTCCTCCGCCGTGCCGCCGCCGGCGGCGTGGAAGCGCTCGAGCACCTGGTGGACGACGATCCCGAAGCGCTGGTGGACGGTCTGCTCGGTGGGGATGCGCAGGACGCGGCCGAACTTGTAGCGCAGCGGACAGCTCCTGTACGTCTCGATGTCGGAGGCCGACAGGGCCAGGCCGCTGCCCTTGCGGGGAAGGAATGGGCCGAGCGAGCGCTCGTCGGCGAAGGCCAGAGGCTGGGCGGACAACTCGCCGCCCGCCAGCAGCGTCTCGTCGAGCGTGGAGGTCTGCAGGATCTCCCTCTGCAGCGGGGTGGCCGCCGCGATCAGGCGTGCGTTGACGTCCGCCAGGGCCTCCTCGAGCGTCTGGCCCTCCGGGCGCTGCATCAGGGCCGAGACCTTCAACAGCTCCAGGTAGCGGACGACGCCGTGGGAGATGTCGAGGTCGGTGTCCAGGCGCAGCTCGCCCAGGCGACCGCCGATGCGGGCGATGCCGACGAGCAGCTCCTCGCGAAGCATCGCAAGCGTCTGCTGGAGCGGGTCGAGCTCGGGGCCCACGGGCTCCCGGGGCTCCTCCGAGGGCTCCTCGGAGGCCGGCACGGCGGTGGCCAGGTGACGGGCCATGTCACGCACCCCAGCACCCGGATGGGCCGCGACGTACTCGCCGGCCATGGCCAGCAGGCGACTGAGGCTGTCGCGCTGCTCCGCGGCGGCCTGCGGCGCGAGCAGCGAGCGGCCGGGCAGCCCCAGTCGCTCGATCAGGCCCTCCAGGAAGCGGTCGGGCGGCATCGCGTCGAGCTCGGCGGCGGCGCGCCTGTGCAGCTCCACGAAGCGCCCGATCCGCTCGCGCGCCTCGGGCGGCACCTGCGGCGACTCGGTGGCCGCCGACAGCCCGACGACGAGGTCCAGCTTGCGCCGGCGGGCGACCTGGATGACCCTTGCCAGGTCGACCTGGCGCAGCTCCACGGGCGGGCGGGCCAGCGCCCTGACGACGGCGGCGGCATCCTGCGGGTCGGTCAGCAGTCGCAGCCATGCCAGGATGTCTCGCACCTCCGGGCGCTTCAGGAAGGCGCCTGCGCCAGGGGCCTGCACGGCCGCGTCCAGGGGGTGCTCGGGCGGCGCTGCTGCGGTCTTCGAGGCGGGCACCTTCCAAGCATACGCGCGCCCCGGCACGGCGCCCACCCGCCCACCATCTAGGCTCTGAGGGTGGACGTGATCGACTGGCGCACGGCGCAGCGGATCGGCGAGATGGTCGCCGGCGTGGGCGGGTCCGGCCCGCTGCTGCACGGCATCCGGGCCGAGACGGTGCAGACGCCGGCGCGGGACTTCGCGGCGCGGGTAGGCGAGTACAGCCGCCTGGAGCCGGCGGGAGACCTGCCCGTCCTGGAGCTGGTCGACAGGCCGGCTTGGATAGCCGCCAACCTGCGCACGATGCGCCCGATGCTGGCGCCCCTGGCCGAGAAGGTCGGCAAGCCGAAGGGGCTGCTGGCGGGCTCGCTGCAGTCGGCCTCGGGCCTGCTGCTGGGCGCCCAGGTGGGCGCCGTCACGGGGATGCTCTCCCAACGCGTCCTGGGCCAGTACGACCTGGCCCTGCTGGACGCCGGCGTCGCTCCCCGCCTGCTGCTGCTGGCGCCCAACCTCGCCCAGGCCTCGACCAACCTCGGCGTCGACCGCGACGAGCTGGTCCTGTGGGTGACGATCCACGAGATCACCCACGCCGTCCAGTTCGCGGGCGCGCCGTGGCTGCGGGAGCACATCGGCGGCCTGCTGCGTGAGCTGATCGAGGGACTGCAGGTCTCCATCGCCGGCGAGGAGAAGGACGGATCTGGGCTGCGCATGCCGAAGCTGCCCGACCCGGCGGAGCTGCGGGGCATGGTCGAGAAGGCGCGGCATGGCGAGCTGCTGCGGCTGACCCTCGGCGAGGATCGCTGGGCACTGGTCGACAGGATGCAGGCGACGATGTCGCTGATCGAGGGGCACGCCGAGCACACGATGGACGCTGTCGGCGCCGAGGTGCTGCCGTCCCTGCCCCGGCTGCGCGCCGCGATGAACCGGCGTAGAGCCCAGAAAGGGCTGCCCTGGCGGGTGCTCGAGAAGCTGCTGGGCCTGGAGCTGAAGATGCGCCAGTACGAGGTCGGCCGGCGCTTCTGCGACGCCGTCGTGGCGGCGGGCGGGCCGCAGGCGCTGGGGCTGGTGTGGAGCGGTCCCCAGGCCCTGCCCAGCAGCGAGGAGCTCGAGCGGCCCGAGCTGTGGATGGCGCGGATGCAGGCCTCCGTCGGCACTGAGTGACAGCCGTCACAGAGCCGAACGCACGTTCCACCTGTCACAAGCTCCGACTCTGAAAACGGCTTTGTTACGGGCTCCGTCCAGAGTGCTACGATCCCGGTGTAACGATCTCCGACGAACGGGTTACAAACAGGTGTTCGCCCACATCGGGTAGCCAGAGAAATCGAACACATGAGCCCCCCGCCCAGCAGCCGGCGGGACCGCAAGAGGAGATCTGAGAACCAAATGCCAACAGCACCCACCACATCCACCAAACCCCGCGCCAAAGCCACGCGCAAACCGGCCGCCAAAGCCACCAAAGCCAAAGTGACCCGGACGGCCGCGCAGAGCAAGTCCACGACGGCAAAGTCGGCCCGCACCCGCGCCGCCCACTCGGCAGAGCGGACGCTGCACCAGAGCGAGACGGCGGCCCGCGAGACGGCAGGCGTGTTCGGCGACTACGCCGAGCGTGCAGTGCTGATCCCCGTCGGCGCCGCCCTGATCGCCCGCGAAAAGGTGATCGGCACCGTGTCGGACACGCTGTCCAGCTACTCGTCCTCCAGCAAGGCCCAGGCCCAGCTGCGCCGCTTCGAGCGCCGCGGCGTGACGGCCCGCAAGCGCCTGGAGCGCGAGGTCCGCAAAGCCCGCGTGCGGGTCGAGCGGGAACTGCGCCAGCGTCGCAAGGAGATCGAGAGCACGGTCAGCGACACGTTCGGAGAAATCGACGCCCGCCGTGAGCGGATCGTCAAGAACGGCAGCGACCTGGCCGGCCGCGTGCCCGAGCTGGCCAGCCAGGCCCAGGAGCGCATCCTGAGCCTCGTCTAGGCGCCAAACGCTTCCCCCGACCGGCTAGGAGAGAGCCGGACCCGGGAGAGTCTGCCGGCCTCATATCCCGCCGGCAGGAGTAGCACCCTCTCCTCCCTCGACCCCCGGGCGGCCCCCACCGCCCGGGGGTCATTTTTTTGCCCGGGCGCTAGCCTCGAGTCAGGCAGCGGACATCTGCTGCCCGCGGGTGAGGTGAGGCATCGTTCCCGCACGAGCAACGAGGCTCCAGGAGGCTCCCATGGCCCTGCTCGCGCAGATCGTCGGCTCGCTGCTCGTTCTTCTCGCCTTCCTCGCAGGGCAGACGGGCCGCCTGACTCCAACCTCGCGGGCATATCTCGCGCTCAACGTGGTCGGCTCGCTCGGGCTCGCGGGCAGCGCGATCGTCGAAAGCCAGTGGGGGTTCCTGGCACTGGAGGCAGCGTGGTCCGCTGCGTCGATCGACGGCCTGCGGCGGAGCTTCGCCGGGCGCGAAGCCTGACACGCGCTGCGGAGGCGCGCAGTTCTTTTTGGCAGAATGCAAGTCGATGCCCACCCAGGAGGACATCCGCAAGGCTCTGGAGGTCGTCATCGACCCGGAGCTGCACCGCTCGATCGTCGAGCTGGACATGGTCCGCTCGATCGAGATCGGCCCCAACGGGGTCGTCGACGTGACGGTCTCCCTGACGACGCCGGGCTGCCCGATCAAGGGCCACTTCCAGACGGGCGTCGCCCAGGCCGTCTCGGCGCTGGACGGCGTCACCCACGTCAACGTCTTCTTCGACGTCCTCAGCGACCAGCAGAAGGCGGCCCTGCAGCAGAAGCTCGGCCGCGGCGGCCCGCTGCCGGCCGGCGCCCTGGCCCAGGTCGCCAACGTCATCTGCGTCGGCTCGGGCAAGGGCGGCGTCGGCAAGTCGACCCTGACGGCCAACCTGGCCGCCGCCCTGGCCGCCGAGGGCAAGCGCGTCGGCATCCTCGACGCGGACGTGTGGGGCTACTCGATCCCCCGCATGTACGGGCTGGGGGCGACCCGCCCGGACGTCTCCGCCCAGCGCAAGATCATCCCGCTGGAGTCCCAGGGCGTGAAGGTCATGTCGATCGGCTTCTTCGTGGAGGAGGACGCTGCCGTGGTGTGGCGCGGGCCGATGTTGCACAAGGCCCTGACCCAGTTCCTGCAGGACGTCGAATGGGGAGCCCTGGACTACCTGCTGGTGGACCTGCCCCCGGGCACGGGCGACGTCTCCATGACGCTCGCCCAGCTGCTGCCCCAGGCCCGCTTCCTGATCGTCACGACCCCCCAGCCGACGGCCCAGAAGGTCGCCCGCAGGGCCGCCCAGATGGCCGACAAGGTCTCCCTGGAGATCGCCGGGGTCGTCGAGAACATGGCCGGCTTCACGACGCCCGGCGGCGAGCGTTTCCAGATCTTCGGCGAGGGCGGCGGCCAGGAGCTGGCCGACGAGCTCGACGTGCCCCTGCTGGGCAAGGTGCCGCTGACTATGCCCCTGCGCGAGCAGGCGGACGCCGGCACGCCGCTGGTCATCGAGAACCCCGACGACCCGGCCGCCCAGGCGATCCGCCAGGCCGCCCGCGGCCTGATCGCGATCGCGCCCCCGGCGCTGCCCACCCTGCCTCTCGTCCAGGTGGCTGCTCCTGCCGCTGCCGAGAGCAGGAAACCCGTGGGCATGTCGCTGCCCATGGCCTGAGCGCCGGGCCGAGCGCAGACGACATGCCCGCCTCCTCTCTCCGCCCTCCGGCGGGGTCCGCGCGCGGGCGCTCGCGGCGGGCCGCTTGACAACCACCCTTCTACTAAAGGATCGTCTTTTCCAATGTCCACCCAGGAGCAGCAGCAGGAGAGCGAGGAGCCCGAGGAGATCGCCCCCGGCGGCACAGCCGACGAGGTCCTCGAATTCGACGAACGCAGGGCCAAGATGGAAAGGATGCGAGCGGAGGGGATCGACCCCTACCCGCCCGTGACGTTGTGGGAGACGCGCACCCGGATCGAGGAGGTCCTGGCCGCGCACGACCCCGCTGCGCTCGAGCAGGGCGCCCATCCCGATCTCACCTACCAGGTGGCGGGCCGCCTGATCGCGAGGCGCGGTCACGGCCGCCGCTCCTTCCTGGACCTGCGCGACCTGTCGGGGACGATCCAGATCGTCCTGCACGCGGACGAGCTGGGCGACGAGGCCTACGAGCGCATCCTGAACCTCGACATCGGCGACATCGTCAGCGTCGAGGGCTGCGTGTACGTGACCCAGCGCGGCCAGCTGGCGCTGGAGGCCCAGCAGTGCCTGCTGCTGACCAAGTCGCTGCGCCCACCCCCCGACAAGCACCACGGCCTGGGCGACACGGGCACTCGCTACCGCTACCGCGAGCTCGACCTGATCGCCAACGAGGAGACGCGGGAGCTGTTCGTGACCCGCAACAAGATCATCCTGGCGATCCGCGAATGGCTGGCCGAGCGCCACTTCGTGGAGATCGAAACGCCTGCCCTGCAGTCGCTGGCGGGCGGCGCCGGGTCACGCCCCTTCGTGACCCACCACAACGCACTGGATCGCGAGCTGTACCTGCGCATCTCCGTCGAGCTGTTCCTGAACCGCTGCATCGTCGGCGGCATGGAGAACGTCTACGACATGGGCAAGGTCTTCCGCAACGAGGGCATCTCCCACAAGCACTCGCCGGAGTTCACGATCATCGAGTTCATGTGCGCCTACTCCGACTACAACGACGTCGCGACCGTCACAGAAGAAATGTTCCGCGACGTCGCCCAGAAGGCGCTCGGACGCACGACGATCAAATGCAAGGGCCAGGACGTCGACCTGGCCCTGCCCTGGAAGCGGATCACGATGCGGGAGCTGATCCAGGAGCGCTTCGGGGTCGACTTCATGGAGTCCACCCGCGAGCAGCTGGCGGAGCTCCTGGACGAGCCGATGGACCCGCAGGCGACGTGGGCCGAGGTCGTGGCCGACATCTACTCGGAGAAGATCGAGTCGACGATCGTCCAGCCGACGCACGTCTTCGACTTCCCCCTGGAGCCCTTCCCGATCACCCGCCGCCACCCCGTCCACCCGGAGCTGGCGGAACACTTCGACGCCGTCATCGGCGGCATCGAGCTGGTCTCCGGGGACACGGAGCTCAACGACCCGGTGGACCAGTGGCAGCGCTTCGTGGACCAGCGCAAACGGCGCATGATCGACGACGCCGACGTGCCCCACCCCAACGACGAGGAATACGCGCGGGCGATCGAGTACGGATACGCACCGACGGCAGGCGGCGGCATGGGCGTCGACCGCCTGGTCATGATCCTCACCGAAAGGGAGTCGCTGCGCGAGGTCATCCCCTTCCCGATCGTGAGGGACCTGCGATGAGCGAGCGCAAGTCGAAGCTCGACCTCGACCAGGGCGTCGTGGAGGCCTGCCGGGCTGCAGCCAGACGCATCGCCGAGGACGTCTCCCAGCAGATCGCAGGCAAGACGACCGTCTCGGTCGAGCGCACCGTCACCCGCCTGCTGGGCGTCGACGGCGCCGACGAGCTGGAGGTCCCCCTCCCCAACGTGCTCGTCGACCACGTCCACCAGCGCGGGCAGCTCGGCCGGGGCGTCGCCCACTGGCTGGGCAACGCCATGATCCAGACCGGCCGGGAGCCCCAGCAGATCGCCCAGGCCGTCAGCGCCGGCGAGCTGGACCTGTTGGAGCTGGAGCAGGCCGAGGAGGGCCAGGTCCGCGAGCGCGTCCTGTCGGAGTGCCGCGCCCGCATGGGCGAGATCACAGGCCGCTTCGAGCAGCGGGCGGCCATGCGCGAGCGCCTCGGCGACCACGACCGCACGCTGCGCTACGTGCTGACTGCGACAGGCGACGTCTACGAGGACGTCGTGCACGCCAAGGCCGTCGCCCAGGCGGGCGGGGACATCGTGGCGGTGATCCGCTCGACCGCCCAGAGCCTGCTCGACTACGTCCCCTACGGGCCGACGACGGAGGGCTACGGCGGCACCTTCGCCACCCAGGCCAACTTCAGGATCATGCGCGAGGCGATGGACGAGTGGTCCGAGCAGCACGGCCGCTACGTGCGCCTGTCGAGCTTCTGCTCGGGCCTGTGCATGTCGGAGATCGCCGTGATGGGGGCCCTGGAGGGCTTCGACAACATGGTCAACGACGCCCTCTACGGGATCCTCTACCGGGACATCAACCCGATCCGCGGCCTGATCGACCAGCGCGTCTCGCGGATGGTCAACGGCTGGTTCGGTGTCGTCATCAACACGGGCGAGGACAACTACCTGCGCACGGCAGAGGCGATCGAGGCGGCCCCCTCGGTGACGGCCTCCCAGTTCGTCAACTACGAGCTGGCCAGGGCCTCGGGCGTGCCCGACGCCCAGATCGGCCTGGGCGACGCGTATGAGATCGACGTGCCGGTCACGAACGGCCTGCTGTACGAGTGGGCCCAGGCGCAGCTGACCAGGGAGCTGTTCCCGGACTGCCCCGTCAAGTACATGCCGCCGACCAGGCACATGGACGGCAACCTGTTCCGCACCCACGCAGTCGACACGCTCTTCAACCTCGTCACGATCGCGACGGGGCAGGGCATCCAGACGATCGGGGTGCCGACGGAGGGGATCTTCACCCCCCACGTCCACGACCGCGTGCTCGGCCTGCAGGACGTCGACTACGTCTTCAACACGGCCCGGGACCTGGGCGAGGAGATCGAGTTCAAGCCCGGCGGGATCATCCAGACGCGTGCCCGGGAGGTCCTGACGGGCGCGCAGGAGCTGCTCGAGCGGATCGCCGGCACGGGCCTGTTCGAGGCGATCGCGGAGGCCACCTTCGGCGACGTCAGCCGGACGGTCGGGGAGGGCCGCGGCATCGAGGGCATCGTGGAGACGGGCGAGGGCTACCTGAACCCCGTCACCGAGCTGATGGGGCAGGCCTCCTATGCATAGGCAGGTCGACCTCGGCGCCGTCCGTCCCTACGCCGACCACCTCGACGACGGGCTCGTGCAGATGAGCTTCACGCTGCCCGTCCCGTACTCGCTGGCGGCCCGCAAGGCGGCCCTGGAGCTGGCCGGGAAGATGGGCTTCGAGGAGCCCGAGGTCGTCCACTACGAGGAGCTGACCGAGGGCTACACGTACTTCGTCATGTACGGACGATGCGTCCAGACGGTCGACTTCGCTTCCCTGCAGGGCGAGGGCTTCGACATCGAGTACATGTCCGAGGAGGAGATCGAACGGTTCGCCGAGAGCCACTTCGGGCGCCCGATCGTGGTCGTCGGAGCCTCGACTGGCTCCGACACGCACAGCGTCGGCATCGACGCGATGCTGAACCTCAAGGGCTACCACGGCCATCACGGCCTGGAGGGCTACCGCTCCTTCCAGACCTACAACCTGGGCAGCCAGGTCCCCAACAGCGTGCTGCTGGCCAAGGCGATCGAGGTCGGCGCGGACGCGGTCCTGGTCTCCCAGACGGTCACCCAGCAGAACCTGCACGTCCAGAACCTGACGGAGCTCGTGGAGATGGTCGAGGCGGAGGGCAGGCGCGGGCAGCTGATCATGGCCTGCGGCGGGCCGCGGGTGACCAACGAGCTGGCCAAGGAGCTGGGCTACGACGCGGGTTTCTCCAAAGGCACCTACCCCCACCACCTGGCCACGTTCGTCGTGCGCGAGCTGGCGGCCCGCCAGGAGTCCGAACGGGCCCGCTCGGCGCCGGCCGCCACGAGCGCCTAGACGGCCTTGCTGCTGAGCGAGCTGACCGCCTCGGCGCGCCGGCTGGCGCTTGTCGGGCTGGCCAAGAACACTGGCAAGACAGTCGCCCTGGCGGCGCTGCTGTCGGAGTCCGCGGCCCGCGGCCGGCGCATCGGCGTGACCTCGATCGGACGCGACGGCGAGGAGCACGACGTGATCGACGCGCGGATCGAGAAGCCTCCCGTGCGGATGCAGGCCGGCGGCCTCGTGGCGACCACCGACGCGCTGCTGCGGGCCAGCGGCCTGCCGCACGAGCCGCTGGAGCGGACGGGGGTGCGCACGCCGTTGGGGGAGGTCCTCGTCGCGCGCCTGCTGGGACCCGGCACGATCGAGGTGGCCGGGCCCTCGGCGTCGGAGGACGTGCGAGCCGTGGCGGAGACGATGCTGGCGGCCGGCGCCGAGCAGGTCCTGATCGACGGCGCCATCGACCGCCGCGCGGCGTCCTCGCCGCAGGTCTCGGACGGCCTGGTGATGTGCACGGGGGCGGTCCTCGACGACGACCTCGGGGAGGTCGTGCGCAGGACGGCCGACGCCGTGGCGCTCGTGCGCCTGCCGCGCTCGCCACAGGGCGCGGCGGGCGCCTACCTGGCCCGGCCCGGTCCGAAGCCGTGCCTGCTGCTCGACGCCGCCGGGAGAGAGCTCGGCACGCGCCCGCCCCGCTTTGCCCTCACGGCCCAGCCGGCGGAGATCGCAGCGATGCTGGCGGAGCACCCTGACGCTGAGCGAGTGCTGCTGGCCGGAGCCCTGCCGGAGGCGTTCGTGGCAGAGCTCGCGCTGGAGGCGCGCAGGGCGCGGCGCAGCCTGGCCGTGGCTGTGACCGACCCGACGCACGCCTTCCTGTCCGACCACGGCCCCGACCACTACGAGCGCATGGGCCTGCGGATCGAGACGATGCAGCCGATCGACCTGCGAGCGCTCACGGTCAACCCGGTGGCGCCGCAGTCGCACCGCTTCGACTCTGATCTGATGCGCAGCGCGCTGGCCGAGGCGATCGAGGGCGTACCCGTGATCGACGTGATGGCCGCGGAGTACCTGGAGCGCCAGGCGCTCGCGGGCGCCGGCGCCTAGCGAACCGACTCGCGCTTGCGCTCCGCGGGAGCGCTGCCGGCGCGATGGCCGCGTGGCTCCTCCCGCGCGAAGCGCCGCCCCCCGGCGATCCTGTGCGCGCGCAGCGTCGGCTCGGGACGCCGTCGCGCGGGCTCGGCCCCTGCCTCGGCGACGGGGCCGGGCTCGCTCGCCTCACCACGCACGACGGCGAGGATCTCCCGTCGCTCGACAAGCGCAACGGTCGGCTCGGCTGATACCACCGAGGACCCCGGCGTGCCGGTGTCCACCAGGTCGCGGTGGCGCTGGCGGGCCAGCTCGAGGGTTATGTGGTGGCTCCTGATCATGCGGGCAGATTCGCATCCCCGGGCCGGGCACCTAACACATTTAGACTGGGCTAAATGGTTGCGGTCTGGCGGCACGGGCCGCCGATGATGGGCAGAGCATGATCCTGGCCCGATTCGACACGGAGTCACTGACGAGGGTTCGCTTCGCGATCTCTCCCTCGCTGGAGCTGATCCGTAGCTCGCGCGTGCTCGACGACCCGAGCGAGGCGGCCCTGCACCTGCCGTGGGTCGAGCGGGCCCTGGCGGCACTGGAGAGCCTGGATCTGGCGCCGATCAGGGCGCTGCAGCGCTCGGAGATCTACAACCCGGACTTCGTGCACCCGCCGCCCAGCGGGCCCCTGGCCGAGTTCGAGGACGAGCTCGAGGTGATGGTCGCCACGCCGCCCGACCTGATCAGCGCAGAAGTCCGCTACGCCTACGAGGGCCGCCCGCTGCCCCCGGCGCTGGAGCCCTTCGTGCGCGAACCCCGCTGCGCCGTGGAACGCCTGGCGGAGCTGATGCGGACCTACTGGGAGCGTTGCCTGGCCGAGGACTGGCCGCGCATCCGCTCGCTGCTGGAGCAGGACGTGCTCTACAGGGCCCGGCAGATCGCCGACGGCGGCACGGCCCGGCTGTTCTGCGACCTCGACCCGGCCGTGCGCTGGGACGAGGGCGAGCTGCGCGTGGAGGGCCACTGCGAAGCCGAGCTGGACCTGGACGAGCGCGGGCTGCTGCTGGTGCCGAGCGTGTTCGTGTGGCCCAAGGTGACGCTGGTCAGCGCCGACCCCTGGCAGCCGACCCTGATCTACCCGGCGCGGGGAGTAGGAATGCTTTGGAGCCCCGAGCAGACAGCTCCCCCGGATGCGCTGGAGCGGCTGCTGGGGCGCACCCGGGCGAGCCTCCTGATGGCGCTCGACTCGCCGCGCTCCACGACGGACCTGGCGGGCGCTATGGGCCTCACGCCCGGCGGGGTCTCCCAGCATCTGGCCGTGCTGCGCGACGCGGGCCTCATCTGCGGACGGCGCGTCGCGCGCATGGTGCTGTACATGCGCTCGGCGGAGGGCGATGACCTGCTGGCGGCCGCCGGCGCCGAGGCGCAGGCGTTTGGCCAGGGCATGCCGGTTCCAGGCGGCGCGGCGCTGCTGTGAGTCAGGCGCCGCGAGCGGCCGCGGGCTCTAGCCGGCTGCCGCTGCGCCGCCGCCGCTTGCGAAGTACTCGGCGTTGATCTGGGTGTACTTCTGCCACTCGTCGGGGAGTTGGTCCTCGGCGAAGCAGGCGTCAACCGGGCAGGCCTCGACGCAGGCATCGCAGTCGATGCACTCCTCGGGGTCGATGTAGAGCATTTCGACCGCGTCGTAGCCGGGCTCGTCGGGCGTCGGGTGGATGCAGTCCACGGGGCAGACCTCGACGCAGGAGTTGTCCTTGGTGCCAATGCACGGCTCGGCGATTACGTAGGCCATTCGCTTCTTTCTGGTCGTTTGCGGGTGGATCGCGTAGAGCGGGCCATATTGTACGAATCATGCTCCTGCTTACGGGCGCCACCGGTCTGATCGGCTCGGCACTGCTGGGAAGGCTGCTCTCGGAAGGAGAGCAGGTCCGCTGCCTCGTGCGCGACCCGCGGCGGCTGGGCAGCCGCCGGGTGCAGGTCCAGATAGCCCTGGGAGACCTGGCCGACCCCCCGTCCTTTCGCAACGCCCTGCGCGGAGTCGACACGGTCGTGCACCTGGCCGCCTCGATCCGCGACCAGCCGGGCGGCTCGATCGAGGAGCTGAACGGCATCGCGACGTGGCGGATGGTCGAGGCGGCCGAGCGCCAGGGCGTGCAGCGGTTCGTCTTCTTCAGCGCCCTGGGCGCTTCCACCCACCACCGCACCCGCTGCCTGCGCGCCAAGGCTCTGGCAGAGCAGGCCGTCCGCGAGTCGACCCTGCAGTCGATCGTCTTCGCCCCGTCGATCGTCTACGGCCCCGGCGATCCCTGGCTGACGCTGCTGGAGCGCATGTCGCTGCTGCCGGTCATGCCCGTCTCCGGACGTGGACGGGCCGAGTTCCAGCCGATCTGGGCCGACGACGTGGCTGCCTGCATCGTGGCGAGCCTGCGCGAGCGTTCGGGCGAGTCACCCCGCTACGAGCTCGCCGGACCCGACACTCTCAGCCACGACAACATGATTCGGACCCTGCTCGCAAGCCTCGGCCGCAGCCGGCCCCTTCTGCACGTCCCCACGCCGATCGTCTCGAGGACGCTGCGGCTCCTCGAGACGACGATGGGACCGAACGCCTTCGCCACCTGGGACGAGGCCGAGCTGATGGAGGTCTCGATGCTCTCCGCCCGCGGGACTGCCGACGCGAAGGCGCTGGGCGTGACGCCCCAGGCGATGGCAGCGGTGCTGGGGGCGCCCCATGCCGGCGCACCCGGCTCAGGCGCGCGACTACCAGCCTGAAGACGCATCGCCCCGCAGGGCGATGAGAGACACCCTGACGAGGCGGCTCGTCGCGACTGCCGGACTTCCGCCGTTCGATTATCTCGCCCCGTTCGCGCTACGGAAGGCTGCTACGCACACAACGGAGGAGGGAACCATGTCTCGTGCCAGTCGTCTCATGCTGTTGCTGCTGGTCGCGCTCGGCGCGATCGGACTGAACGCACCGCTCGCCTCGGCCGCCTCGCCGGCCTGGTGGGTGAGCGGTTCGCTGCTCGCGAGCGGCGCCAAAGAAGCCGTCGCGGAAGCAACGAAAGTGGAAGAACCGTTCAGGGTGAAAGTGACGGGGCTCACGACAGAATGCAAAGCCATCACCGCCAAAGAAGCCTTCATCGAAGGCGAAAAACACGCGGCGGGGACGCTCGTGTTCTCGGAATGCTCAGTCGTGGGAGTCGAAAACTGCAGCATCGCCCCGGTCACGACCAGGCCGCTGTCGGTCACCCTCGAAGGCCCGAAAGGAAGCCTGAAACTCAATTTCAAACCGGCCGAAGGCAAAGTCATCTACACGGCAACGCTCTCAGGGTCCGGCTGCCCCGTGAAAACCGTGACCGTCGAAGGATCGATGGCCTGCAACTACCCGGACGTCGAAAAAGAATCGCTGGAACACGAGCTGGAATTCTCGCTCAGCTCGGGAACCGAAATAAAAGCCAACGGGAAAACCGCCGAACTGACCGGCATCGACAAGTTCAAGCTGAAATCGGGGAACCTGTGGTCGGCGCGCTGACGCAGCGTAGGTCGAAACCCGACAGCTAGACCGATCCGATCACCGGGCGGCGCTGTCCCCACGGCAGCGCCGCCTCCAGCTGGGCGGCCAGCGCCAGCAGGCGCTCCTCGCCGGCCGGGGCGCCGACGATCTGCACGCCCAGCGGCAGCCCGTCCTCGCCCTGGTAGAGAGGCAGCGAGACACCTGGCTGGCCCGTGGCGTTGAAGACGGGGGTGTAGGGCGTGAACAGACCTGAGCGGGAGAAGGTCGACATCGGGTCCTCGGCGGCCGTGTCGAGCGTTCCCAGCGGCAGCGGGCGCTCGGCCAGGGCGGGGGTCAGCAGGGCGTCGTAGCCGGCAAGCCAGGCGACCAGGCGGCGGGCGTAGGCCTGCAGGCGCACGACGGCAGCCTGCTGCTCCAGCGTGCCCATCTTCCCGATCATCGAGAAGATGGCCCAGCTCATCGGCTCCATGTCCTGCTGGGAGATCCCCTCGACGCCCTTGCCGGAGACGTTCGCGGAGTAGCCGATGGACAGGGCGATCTGGGAGGAGAAGACGACCCCGAACAGCTCCGAGAGGCCGTCCATGCGCCAGGGCGGGTCGACCTCCACGACATCGTGGCCGAGTGAGCGCAGCAGGCCCGCAGCCTCCTCTGCGCCCCGGGCGCAGATCGGATCGAGCTCGGCGTCGGGGCTGGGCGTCTGGGTGCTGAAGGCGATCCGCAGGCGCCCCGGCTCGCGTGTCGCGGCTGCTGCGAAGGGCTCCGAGGGAGGCGGCGCCCACGTGGCGTCGCCCGGCTCGTAGCCGGCCAGCACGTCGAGGATCGCTGCCGTGTCGCCGACGGTCTTGGTCAGCATCCCGTCGATGCCGAGCGAGGAGTCGCCCAGTTCGGGGGCCGCGGAGATTCGCCCGCGGCTGGGCTTGAGGCCGACCAGGCCGCAGCAGGCGGCGGGGATGCGGATCGAGCCGCCGCCGTCGTTGCCGTGGGCGACCGGGACCATGCCGGCGGCGACGGCCGCCGCGGCCCCTCCGGAGGAGCCGCCGGGGGTCCTTGCCAGGTCCCAGGGGTTGCGGGTGGGACCGAAGATGCGGGCCTCGGAGACGGGCAGGATGCCGTACTCGGGAAGCGTCGTCGTGCCGACGATCACGAAGCCGGCGTCGCGCAGGCGCCGCGTCACGTTGTGGTCGTAGTCGCAGACGTAGCGCTCCATCAGCGAGCAGCCGTAGGTGAGACGCAGGCCGGCGACGGGGCGGTTGTTCTTGACTGCCACGGGGACGCCGGCGAAGGGGCGCTCGTCGCCCGGACCGATCGCCTCGGCGCTCTTCAGGGCCCGCTCGGAGTCGACCTCCACGAACGCGTTCAGGGCCGGGTTGAGTTCCTCGATCCTCTCCAGCGAGAGGGTCACCAGCTCATGTGCCGAGACCTCTCCGGAGCGCACCATCGCGGCCAGCTCGGTGGCCGGCCGGAACATCAGATCGCCGTCGGACATGCTCCCTCCTCGTTGGACGCAGACGATTCTGACGGCTCGCCCCAACGGGTGCCGCACGGTCCCCTTCTGCGAGGATGTGGGCCTGCCCACAAGGCAGCTGGGTCGGGCGGGCCCAAATTCATCAAGCTCAGAAAGCGAGTGCCATGAGCGCGGTTCAGTCAGCACCAGAGGTCCAGTCGGGCCTGGAAGGAGTCGTCGCCTTCGCCACGGAGATCGCCGAGCCCGACAAAGAGGGTGGCGCCCTGCGCTACCGGGGCGTCGACATCGAAGACCTGGTCGGCAAGGTCCCCTACGAGCAGGTCTGGGGCCTGCTCGTCGACGGCAAACTCAAGCCCGGCCTGCCGCCGGCCGAACCGCACGCCCTGACGGTCCGCTCCGGCGACCATCGCGTGGACGTCCAGTCGGCGCTGGCCATGCTCGCGCCCGAGTGGGGCTTCGGGCAGCTGATCGACATCACCGACGAGGAGGCCCGCGACAACCTGGCCCGCGCCTCGGTCATGGCCATGTCCTTCGTCGCCCAGTCGGCACGCGGCGCGGGCAAGCCGCCCGTCCCCCAGCCGGAGATCGACCAGGGAACGACGATCCCCGAGCGCTTCCTGATCCGCTGGCGGGGCGAGGCCAACCCCGACCACGCCAAGGCCATCGACGCCTACTGGATCTCGGCTGCCGAGCACGGCATGAACGCCTCCACCTTCACGGCCCGCGTGATCGCCTCCACCGGCGCCGACGTGGCGGCGGCGCTGTCGGGCGCCGTCGGCGCTCTCTCGGGCCCCCTGCACGGCGGGGCTCCCTCGCGGGTGCTGAAGATGCTCGAGGAGGTCGAACAGATGGGCGACGCCGAGCGCTGGGTGAGCGAAGCCCTGGACAGGGGCGAGCGCCTGATGGGCTTCGGCCACCGCGTCTACAGGGCCGAAGACCCGCGTGCCCGCGTCCTGCGCAGGACCTGTCGCGAGCTGGGCTCGCCCCGCTTCGAAGCGGCCGAGGCACTGGAGAAAGCGGCCCTGGCGGAGCTCCAGGCCCGCCGTCCCGACCGTGTCCTCGCGACCAACGTCGAGTTCTGGTCGGCTGTCGTGCTCGACCTGGCCGAAGTGCCGGCGGACCTCTTCACGCCGATGTTCACCTGCGCAAGGGTCGCGGGCTGGTCGGCTCACGTCCTCGAGCAGAAGCGCGAGGCGAAGCTGATCCGCCCGACTGCAAAGTACGTCGGCGAGGGTCCGCGGCCGGTCTCAGCCGTCGAATAGCGACGTCTACAGGGCGAGCGCCCGCTCGACTGTGCCTGCCCCGTCGATGCCGCGGGGCAGGTCGCCGAAGGCCAGGCCGCGCTCGCTCAGCCGTCCCGCGGCAGAGGCCCTAGCGCTGCTCGGATGCGCCGTCGATCCCCTCGAACAGGGGTCCCAGCGACAGGCCGAAGCCACGGGCCAGCTTGGCGATGGTCCTCACCTTCGGCTCGCGCTGGCCTTTCTCGATCTTTTTGACGTGGTCGGGATGCAGGCCCGAAGCGTCGGCCAGTTCTTCATGCGTCCAGCCACGCTCCTTCCGCAGTCGTTTCACGTTCTCGGAGAAGACGTCGCGCTCGATCACACTCCGAGTATCCACGCTCGCAGACAACAGGTATACAGACAACTGTCTTCATGACGGTGGACGTGCCCCGGAAAGCAGTGAGCCCGGCGCGAAGGCCGGGCTCACCTGCTCACATCCAAGGCCCGTAGGCCTGACTACATCATCCCGCCCATGTCGGGCATGCCACCGCCGACGCCGGCGGCTTCCTTCTCGGGCACCTC
Source organism: uncultured Solirubrobacteraceae bacterium (assembly GCA_963697795.1). Lineage (GTDB taxonomy): Bacteria > Actinomycetota > Thermoleophilia > Solirubrobacterales > Solirubrobacteraceae > Palsa-744. The sequence goes on from OY969097.1 coordinate 1,432,828, forward strand.
GGCGACGATCGCCTCGGTCGTCAGGATGTTCTTGGCGATGGAGGCGGCGTTCTGCAGGGCAGAGCGCGTGACCATGGCCGGGTCGATGATGCCCTCCGCGACGAGGTCGACGATCTCGTTCGTGGCGGCGTTGAGGCCGTGGCCTTTCTTTGCCTTGCGGACGTCGTTGACGACGACCGAGCCCTCCAGGCCGGCGTTCTCGGCCAGCTGGCGCAGCGGCTCCTCGAGCGCCCTCAGCACGATCCGCGCACCTGTGCGCTCGTCGTCCGAGCCGTCCGCCGAAGCGCCGTTCTCACTGACGGTGACCGCAGTTGCGGCCTGCAGCAGCGCGACGCCACCGCCGGGCACGATGCCCTCCTCCAGCGCGGCGCGGGTCGCCTGCAGGGCGTCCTCGACGCGGTGCTTCTTCTCCTTCATCTCCGTCTCGGTGGCAGCGCCGACCTTGACGACGGCGACACCGCCGGAGAGCTTGGCCAGGCGCTCCTGGAGCTTCTCCCTGTCGAAGTCCGAGTCGGTGTTCTCGATCTCGGCTTTGATCTGGTTGATGCGGCCCTTGATGGCCTCCTGGTCACCGGCACCGTCGACGATCGTCGTCGTATCCTTGGAGACGACGACACGGCGGGCACGACCGAGCTGGGAGAGCTGGGTGTTCTCCAGCTTCAGACCCATCTCCTCGGTGATGACCTCGCCGTTGGTCAGGATCGCGATGTCCTCCAGCATGCGCTTGCGACGGTCGCCGAAGCCGGGAGCCTTGACGGCCACACCGGTGAAGGTGCCGCGCAGCTTGTTGACGACCAGGGTCGCCAGCGACTCGCCCTCGACGTCCTCGGCGATGATCAGGATCGGCTTGCCCGACTGGATCACGGCCTCCAGCACCGGCAGCACGTCGCGGACGGAGCCGATCTTCTGGTTGGCGATGAGGATGTAGGGGTCCTCCAGGGTCGCCTCCATGCGGTCCTGGTCGGTGACCATGTAGGGCGAGATGTAGCCCTTGTCGAACTGCATGCCCTCGGTGAACTCGAGGTCCATGCCGAAGGTCTGGCCCTCCTCGACGTTGACCACGCCGTCCTTGCCGACCTTCTCGATGGCGTCGGCGATGACGTCGCCGATCTCCTCGTCGCCGGCGGAAATGGTCGCCACGCGGGCGATCTGGTCCTTGCCGGAGACCTCCTTGGACTGCGAGGCGATGTTCTTGACGACCTCGTCGACGGCCTTCTCGATGCCGCGCTTGAGCGCCAGCGGGTTGGCCCCCGCGGCGACGTTCTTCAGGCCCTGGCGAACGATCGCCTGGGCCAGCACCGTGGCCGTGGTGGTGCCGTCGCCGGCCACGTCGTTGGTCGCGGTGGCGACCTCGCGGACCAGCTGGGCGCCCTGGTTCTCGAAGACGTCCTCGACCTCGATCTCGCGGGCGATGGTGACGCCGTCGTTGGTGATCGTGGGGGCGCCGAACTTCTTGTCGAGGACCACGTAGCGGCCCTTGGGGCCGAGCGTGACCTTGACCGCGTTCGCGACCGCGTCGACGCCCGCCTCGAGCGCTTTGCGCGCCTCTCCGTCGTACTTCAGCTCCTTGTGTGCCATGTCTTTCTCAGATCTCCTTATGCGACCTTGGCCTGGACGTCTGACTCGCGCAGCACGAGCAGCTCCTCGCCGGTGTCGGGGTCTTTGATCTCGTTTCCGCCGTACTTGCTGTAGAGGACCTTGTCGCCCTTCGCGACGTCCATGGGGATGCGCTTGCCGGTGTCGTCGTACCTGCCGTCGCCGACGGCGAGGACCTCGCCCAGTTGCGGCTTCTCCTTCGCGGTGTCGGGGAGCACGAGCCCACTTGCCGTGGTCTGCTCCTCCTCGATCGCCCGCACGATCAGACGATCGCCCAGGGGCTTGAGCTTCATGTTCGGAAAACCTCCATCTAGAGAATGCTTCTGCCGGCTCGGGGGACGAGCCGCCCTCTGTCGAATTGCTGCTGGCACTCACGGGTGGGGAGTGCCGACGCACGACTGAATATATAGGAATTCAAGTGATTTCAGAAGGGTGTCGGCACTCTTGCACGACGAGTGCCGAGGCAGGCCGATGAGCGCTCAGATCGCCGTCAGGAGCTCGGCACCGTCGCCCCCGGACAACTCGGCGAGGCCGGAGTCGAAGGTGACGACGTCGACGCCGTACCTGCGGGCGATCGTCAGCAGGTGCGCATCGGTGACCTGGCGATGCCCCAGCACCGCCGGCACGTCGGGGTCCAGCGGCGACACTTCGTCTGGCAGGAAACGATGTCTGCCGACGCGCCGGATGCTCGCCAGCACAGCCAGTGCCGCCTCCACGCCGATAGGCGTCGGCAGCACCTTCGGGTTGCAGGAGATCCGCACGAAGCCGGTCTCTGTGACCGGGCAGCTCTCCCAGCCTTCCCCGGCATGCTCGTGGAACCAGCGCCGGATCCTGGCGTGGTGAACGTGCGAGTCCCAGGCGAGAGCGACGAGCGCGTTGACGTCGAGAAGCGCCACCGGTGGACCTTCGCGTCAGTCCTCTTCGAGCCCCCGCCGCACCATCTCAGCAGTGATCGGGGGGGTCCCGGCGGGCACCCGGATGACCGGCAGCTCACCGTCCATCTCGACCGTAGCCGGCGTCAGACCGCGCCGTGCAAGCTCCGAGATGACCTCGCCCAGCGAGCGGCGCTCGGCGGCGGCCAGCTCCTTGGCCGCGGCTACGACATCGTCATCGATGCTCAGCGTCGTGCGCACCAAGTTGATGCTAGCGCATCAACGCATCAACTCCGTGATCGGGTTTCAGTTCTGTGCCCCGCCGAAGCCCTTGATGGCCTCGGTCATCCCCGACGGCGTGTCGAGGATCTGCGAGAAGCGCACGACTGTCACGACGTCCTCAGGTGAGACGGCGCGGCCGTAGATCTGCTCGAGGAACTTGATCAGCTCCTCGTGACGGCGGAACTCGGGGTTGTCGTGCTTGATGTCGCGCGGGGAGAGCTCGGCCAGTCGCATCACCTCGACCTGGTCGATGACTGCTTCGAAGATGCGTTCCCGCGGCGAGTACTGGAAGCCGATCGTGACGAGCACGAGCTGGTTCTTGCGGTACTTGCCCGACTTGTCGCCGAGGCGGATCGTGGCCGTCTTGCGGCCCCGCTTGAGCTCGTCGGCGAAGATCGTCGAGTAGAAGTTGAGAACCTGCATGGTGTCGGCAGGCTACCGGTCTTTGCCCAGGTAGGCCATGGCAGCGCCGACCATGTCACGCTCGCCTGGATAGGTGAGCTCCCGCTCGGCCTCGTGCAGCGGCAACCAGCGCACGTCCTCGACCTCGTCGTCGTGGTCTGCCGTGTTCCCGCCGGCATGCTGGAACAGGAAGAACACGACGGCCTTGCCGATCGTGCGTCCGTCACGCCTGTACCAGTAGCGGGTCTTGCCCAGCTCGACGACGGGCTCGGCCACGATCCCCGTCTCCTCCCGCACCTCCCGCTCGGCCGCCTGGATCGGCGTCTCGCCGGGATCGACGTGGCCCTTGGGCAGGGCCAGGACCCTGGACCCGTCGGCGGCCCGGCGGGTCGGCACGATCACGACCACGTCCTCGCCGCGGACGACGACGCCCCCGGCGGAGAACTCGCGCGCCTGCCCGTCCCCACTCCCGCTGGGCTCAGAAGACATACTGCGCCAGGGCCGAAGGGTCGTGCACGACCAGGCGCCCGCGGCCCTGTGAGATCACCCCGGCGCGCTCGAGCACCGCCAGGAAGCGGCTGGCCGACTCACGCGAGGAGCCCGCCAGCTGGGCCAGTTCCGCCTGGGTCGCCGTGACCAGCACGTCGCGATCGGAGCGACCGTCCGTGACGGCCTGCCTGACGAGGTCTTCCAGGACAACGGCGACACGGCTCTGAACCGTCTGGAAGGACTGCCTGGAGAGGCGCTCGTTGGTCTCGCGCAGCCGCCTGCCCAGGGCGATGACCAGGCGCGTGGAGATCTCCGGGTGCTCTGTCATCAGCCGGCGCATGTCGGGGCCCAGCACGCCGATCACGCTCATCTCGTCGATCGCCTGCACCGTCGCCGAGCGTCGCTCGTCCTCGAACATGGCCAGCTCCCCGAAGATGTCGCCGGGGCCGAAGTTGGCCAGGGTGATGCTGCGGCCGTCGCCGTGGCTGCGCACTGCCCGGGCATGCCCCTCACGCACCACGTAGCACGTGTCGCTGGCGTCGCCCTCCATGAAGACGGCCTGCCCGGGAGCGAACGCCCGCGGCACCGAGACTTCGGCGATCCTCTCCAGATCGGTCCGCTCGAGCGTCGAGAAGACCGGCACCCGCCCCAGCAGTTCAACTACGTCGCTCGAGCCCTCGGGCATGCAGGCAACGGAATACCACAACCGGGGACCGCTGCCCGTCGCCGGCGCTATCTTCATCGCATGCCTCGAAAAGCCGGCAGGCTGTCGATCCTGCTTGCGCTGGCTCTCTGCGCCGGCGCAGCGTCGCCGATCGGCGCCGCAGGGGCCTCCTCGGCCCAGGAAGGCAAGCTGATGGCTGCGCTGCTGCGATCGCGGGAACTGTGGGCGACGATCGACCTGTGCAACCCGCACGACCAGCCCGACTACGTCGGCGTGCGCGGATCGATGCCGGGCGACAGGCGCGTCCACGACAAGATGTACATGAGCTTCAAGCTGCAGTACCAGGACGCGACCAGCAAGAAGTGGATCGACCTGGCCAAAGGCATGACCCAGACGTTCACCTACGTGGGTCCCGGCGGCTCCGTCAGGCAGGGCGGCAGCAGCTTCCAGCTCGTGCCCCGCACCGGCCAGGCCGCCTACACCCTGCGCGGCGTCGTCGGCTTCCAGTGGCGACGGGGAGCCAGGATCCTGCAGTCCGCCAGTCGCACCACGACGGCTGCCCACAAGAGCGTCTCGGGGGCGGACCCCGCCGGCTACAGCGCCGCCACCTGCGTCATCGGCTGAACAGCCGGGGGTCGTTGGTGATGATCCCGTCGACCCCCATCGCGCTCAGGCGGGCGATCGCGCGGGCGTCGTCCACGGTCCACACGTACAGCTCCCCGCCGCCTTCGTGGACTGCCCGCAGCAGCGCCGGCGTGGCGACCCGCCAGTGGGCCATGAGGGCGTCGAAGCGGCCCTCCTCCAGGGCCTTGCGGGCACGCCCCGGCAGCAGCGCCCGGTAGCCCGTCAGGAACGCCAGGGCCGGGATGGCCGTGAGCATGTCTGTCGTGTAGTCGCGGCGCACCCGGGGCACCGACCATCCCAGGCGCAGGCCCGGCTCGGTCCGGCGGATCAATGCCAGGCCCTCTGGGTACATGCCGCTGACCAGCGTCCGCTCGATCATCCCGCGCTCCCGCAGCGCCGCCAGCACGCGCAGCTCGTACCCCGGCAGCTTGACGTCGACGTCCAGCTCGATCTGGGCGAACTCGGGGCGCGACAGGTGGGCCAGGGCCTGCTCGAAGCTGAGCGGCTCGCGCGAGCGGGCGTCCTCGTAGTCGTGGGCCACCAGCAGGCGCCCGCCGCCTCCCGGGTGCTCGCTGAGCACGTCCAGCTCGATCATGTCGACGTCGTGGCCCAGGGCCGCGTCGAAGCTGGCCAGGGTGTTGCCCGGCTCGATGTGGGCCGCGCCCTTGTGCCCCACCCGGCGCGGTCGCCGTCTCTGAGGCGGCTGGCTCATCGCCGCCACCATGCCAGAGTCGACTGCGCCGCGTCGGCGCGCGGCGGCCCGGCCGTCAGGCGTAGGCGGCCTGGCGGTGCGAGGAGGCGATCGCCTCCGTCGCCGCTCGTGCGCCCACGTACGGGGCCAGCACCGTGAAGCTGAGGTGGTCGACCAGCGAGGGCAGCCGCGAGAGCCTGTTGTTGGCCACGTAGGTCGAGATGATCCCCCACAGAGCTCCCGTGACGGCTTCCTCGGCGATCTGCGGTCCACGCTGGGGGGCCGGCCCGTCCGCCATCAGCATGCTCGTGAAGTCGGCCACCGAGCGGGTCATGCGCCCGATCATGGCCGGACCGACTTCGAACAGGTCGATGAAGGCGATTCGCAGCAGCGCCTGGTGGGCGACCAGGTGCGTCACGAAGGCCTGGACGGTCAGGCAGACCGCCTCCTCCCAGCTGTCCGCCCCCTGCATGGCCGGGCGCACGGCCTGCAGCGTTTCCGCGACGAACTCGTCGAGCACGGCCAGGAAGCACTCCTCCTTGTTGGCGAACTGCTTGTGGAAGGCCTCGGTGGAGACGCCCGCGAAGGAGGCGATCTGCGGGTCCGTCAAGCTCGCATAGCCCTCGTCCAGCGTCAGGTGGACGACCGATCCCAGCACTCTGGCGCGCTTGTCGTCGCGCGTCAGGAAGGCCGCCGGCGTCGGCGGGATGTGCGGCGGGCGGGCCAGCGTCAGCGTCCGCAGGCGCGTGCCCGGAGCGACCCTGTAGGACTCGATCCAGTCGAGCACTTCGTCGGTCAGCGTGTAGAGCTCCCGCTGGCGGTCGTCGAGCATCCGCGTGAAGGCGAGGTGGCGGACGCCGGAGACGACTGCCCGGGGCGTCAGCTGCGGGAACTGGATCTCCTCCGGCGCGGAGTGGAAGGCGGCCGAGACGACCCGCTCGAAGACCAGGCCTGCCAGCTGCATCCGTTCTCTGGCCCGCGGCCCGATGCCCAGGGCGTCGACCAGCACCAGCCGCGGTCCCTTCGGCGCACGGGCGACCTGGTCCAGCAGCGTCTTGCAGGAGGCGTGCATGCGGTTGGCCCAGCCGCGCTCGGCCAGCCACGCTTCCAGGACGCTCTTGCGAGCATGCGCGACGATGATGTCGTACGTCCCGAGGAAGCAGTCCTCCTTGTTCTCGAAGAGTTCGTAGAAGGCCCGGCGGGAGACGCCCGCCAGTGCGATCACGTGGGCCACCGTCGTCTTCTGGTAGCCCTTCCTCGAGACCGCCTCGATCATCGCGCCGTACAGACGGCTGCGCTGATTGCGCTCCACCTCCTCACGCCCCATCCCGTTTGGCCCGTGCGGAAGGCGGTGGTACAGCGGCGAAAGCTGTTCCTTAGTTTGACCCATCCCCACAATTCCGAAATGTAGTTGAAACCGGCACTGTCCCGCAACCCCCTTGCGGCGCTCAAACTACACACTGATTTCAATACTTCCACTTGTGTCTCCGTCGCGCGCAATCGTCTGGCAGACAAAGGGGCACGCATCGTCACGATGCCCCTGCAAACGCCCGAAAATCAGTATGTCGGAATCTGCCGCCTGATCAGGCGCTCAAAGTGAGGCGCCGCGGACCGGCGTGGAAGCCGAGCTCGACGAGCAGGCCGGCCAGGGGCGAGGAAAGGGCCGGCGAGCCGTCGATCCGCTCCAGCGAGAGCTTGCCGACGCGTCCGCCGCCGACCGCCTGGGCCAGCGCCGTGAGCCCCTGTCGCAGAGCCTGCTCGCCGTCCTGGCGGCCGTCCCGTCCGAGCGTGCTCAGGCCGCGCCCGCCCCGCTCGACGTAGAGCTCCGGCAGATCGTCCAGGAGCACCACGTAGGCGCCCGCGACACGGGCCGGCCGGCGCTCCCCGGGCCCGCGCTGGGGCCAGGGCAGTGCCGCCCCGTAGGGCTGGGCGGGATCGGCGGCCGCGATCACCAGCGCCCGCCCGCGATCCTCGGGCCCGTCGCGCCGCACGGTGTCGGCGCGCAGCCGCTCGACGGCTCCCGGCAGGGCGAACTGGGCACCCCCCATGCCCTCGATGAAGTAGCCACGCCGGCACACGCCGAGGGTCTCCAGGCGAGCGAAGGTGTCGTACAGCAGCGCGAAGCCGCCCTTGATCCCCTCGGCCAGGACCTGCTCGCGGGTGACGATGCCGTAGCGCTCCAGCAGCAGCTCGGCCAGGACGCGCCGATGCTCGGGGGCCTCGGCGGCGGTCGGCTCGGAGCCGAAGACGCTGCCCGTCAGCGACCAGCGACCCTGCACCTGGGACTGGGCTCCGCTGCTGCGCCTGGACGCGAAGCGCGAGCGGCCCTGACCCCGCCTGCTCGGCGCCTCGGCCCGGGCCAGCGTCAATCGTGGCGCCCGCAGCGGCGCCCAGGCGTCGTTGGTCGCCTCTCCCGCCCACACGAGATCCCACAACGCCTCCCGCAGCTCCTCGGGCGCGAGCGGAAGCTCGGCGATCAGGTCGCCGAAGAAGCAAGGGCCGGCGGCCAGCCGGGAGCGGATCAGCTCGTGCTCGGCCCCGGACAGCCCAGCCCCCGGTCCGGGCCAGGCTCCGCCGGGGGGCCCGATCGCCGGCGCGTCCTCGCGGAAGTACAGGGCGACCTTGCCGCTGCGCCCGAGCGGGCCCGCGCCGACCCAGACGACCTCCCCGCCTGCGCAGAGGGCATCCAGCCAGGTCGGGGAGTAGGCGCCCGTGCGTCGCGGCAGCACGTCCCGCTCCCACGTCTCGACGGGCAGAGCCAGACCCTGCAGTGCCACGAGCGTCTCGCGCAGCCTGTCGACGCCCGCGCCTGCGCCGGTATGACGGTCGATCCCCTGCCAGGAGGGCAGGAAGGCCGCCAGCCGCCGCTGCTCCGCCGGCTCGATCTCCTTGCGCAGGACCGCCAGCGAGGCCCGCCGCAGGCGCCGCAGCACCTCCACGTCGCACCAGTCCTGCCCGCTGCCCTCGCGACGCAGCTCGCCTTTCACGATCAGCCCGTCCCGCTCCAGCTCGCGCAGCACCGCCGCGACGTCCACTCCGTAGCGGGCCCGCACCTCCTCGGCTGCGAACGGACCGTGCGTGGCCGCATGGCGAGCGACCAGCTCACGCAGGGCGTCGGGCACGTCGGCCAGGAAGGCCTCGGGCAGACCGCCCGGGGGCGCCGCGCCGAGCGCGTCCCTGTACAGCCCCGCCTCGTCAGCCGCGATCCAGCGCTCCTCCCCGCCCACCCGCAGCCTGATCGCGCGGCGCTCGCGCTCCAGACCGGACAGCAGCCCCTCCGCGTCGATGCCGGTCAGGACGCGCTCGCCGACCTCCGCCGCGGTCAGGTCCCCGAGCCTGCGCAGGACGTCGTGCAGGCCGTCCCGGTCGGTCGCCTGGGTCATCTCCGAGCGGCACTGCAGGTCCGCCACGACCTTTTCCAGCGCGCCCGGGTCGATCAGCTCGCGCAGCTCCTCCGAGCCCAGCAGCTCGCGCAGCAGGTCGCGGTCCAGCGACAGCGCGGCCGCCCTGCGCTCGGCCGCCGGCGTGTCGCCCTCGTACATGTACGTGGCCACGTAGTCGAACAGCAGCGAAGAGGCGAAGGGCGAGGCGACGGGCGTCTCGACCTCGATCAGGGAGATCTCGCGCGTCTGCAGGGCGCCCAGCACCTCCTTCAGGCCGGCCACGTCCAGGACGTCTTGCAGGCACTCCCTGTAGGTCTCAAGCACGATCGGGAAGTCCTCGTAGCGGCGGGCGACCTCGAGCAGGTTCTGGGCCTTCAGGCGCTGCTGCCACAGCGGCGTGCGCCTGCCCGGATAGGCACGGGGGATCAGCAGGGCTCTGGCCGCGTTCTCGCGAAAGCGGGCACCGAACAGGGCCGAGCCGCCGAGCTCGCCGACGATCGCCTGCTCGACCTCCTGGGGCTCGATGCACAAGAGCTCCGCGAAGGCTCCCCAGCCGCCGCCCTCCTCGGCCTCCTCCGCGTCCAGGTCGGGCAGGTGCATGACGATGCCCTCGTCCGTCCAGATGGCATCCGACTCCACGCCGAAGCGCTCGCGCATGCGGGCCGACAGGGCCAGCCCCCAGGCCGCGTGGACGCGTCCTCCGAAGGGCGAGAGCAGGCACAGCCGCCAGTCGCCGATCTCGTCGCGGAAGCGCTCCAGCACGATCGCCCGGTCGCTTGGCAGCACGCGCGTCGCGGCCTGCTGCTCGCGCAGGTATGCCAGCAGGTTGCGGGCCGCCCGCTCGTCGAGGTCGTAGTCGCGCGCCAGCGTCTGCTCGTCCTGCTCGACGGCCCAGCGCGAGAAGGCGCCGATCGCCTCGCCCAGCTGCTTGGGCCGCCCCACCGTGTCGCCCTTCCAGAAGGGCACGGCGCCCGGAGCGCCCGGAGCCGGCGTCACCACGACGCGGTCGCGGGTGATCTCCTCGATGCGCCACGTCGAGGCGCCCAGCAGGAAGACCTGCCCGGCCCGGGCCTCGTAGACCATCTCCTCGTCCAGCTCGCCGACGCGCCGGCCGTCGGGCAGCGTGACCATGTACAGGCCGCGGTCGGGGATCGTGCCGGCGTTGGCTATCGCCAGCTGGCGTGAGCCCTTGCGGGCGCGCAGCATGCCCGTGACGCGATCCCACACGATCCGGGCCCGCAGCTCGCCGAACTCCCGCGAGGGGTAGCGGCCGTCGAGCATGTCCAGGACGTTCTCCAGCAGCTGGCGGGACAGCTCGCCGTAGGAGTGGGTGCGGTTGGCCAGCGCCTGCACCTCCTCGACGGAGATCCCCTCCTCCCCGGCCGACACGACGATCGCGACGACCTGCTGCGCCAGCACGTCCAGGGCGTTCTTCGGCACCACCGTCGGCTCGATGGCCCCTTCCCGCATGCGCCTGACGAGCACCGCGCACTCCAGCAGGTCGCCCCTGAACTTCGGGAAGATCCGCCCCCGGCTGACCTCGCCGACGCCGTGTCCGGCCCGCCCGATCCGCTGCAGACCGCGGGCGACAGACTTGGGCGACTCGATCTGCAGGACCAGGTCGACGGCTCCCATGTCGATGCCCAGCTCCAGCGAGGACGTGGCGACCAGGCACGGCAGCTGCCCCGCCTTCAGCAGCTCCTCGACCTTCGTCCGCTCCTCTCTCGCCAGCGAGCCGTGGTGGGCACGGGCGATCTCGGCGGCCGCGGGAGGCGACGGTCCAGGCGACGCGACCCCTCCCTCCTCCTCTCTCTCCTGCTGGGCGGCAAGCTCGTTCAGGCGCAGCGCCACGCGCTCGGCGGCCCGCCTGTTGTTGACGAAGACGATCGTGGAGGTGTGCTCGCGGACGAGCCTCAGCAGCTCCGGGTAGATGGCCGGCCAGATCGAGGCGCGCGTGGCCTCCGAGCCTTGGACGTGCTCCAAGGGGTCCGCGCCTGCGTCGGGGGAACCGCCGGGCTCCGTCATCGACTCGACGGGAACCTCGATGCGCAGGTCCAGCGGCTTGCGCACCCCCGCGTCGACGATCGTGACCTTGCGGGAGGGACCGACCAGATAGCGGCCGATCTCCTCCAGCGGGTTCTGCGTAGCGCTCAGACCGAGCCGCTGGAAGGCCGACTCGCTCCCATCGCCACCGCCTGCGCCTCGCACCAGCTCCTCCAGCCGCTCGATGCTGAGCGCCAGGTGGGCTCCCCGCTTGGAGGCCGCCACGGCGTGGATCTCGTCGACGATCACCGTGCCGACCGTCTCCAGCATGCTGCGGGCCTGGGAGGTCAGGATCAGGTAGAGGGACTCGGGGGTCGTGACGAGGATGTCGGGCGGCTTGCGGACCATCGCCGCCCGCTCCCGCTGCGGCGTGTCGCCCGTGCGGATGCCGACCGTCACGTGCTCTGCGCCGATGCCCCGTATCGGGGCCCGCAGGTTGCGCTCGATGTCGTAGGCCAGGGCCTTGAGGGGACTGACGTAGAGGGCCCGCGTGCCCGCGCTCGCGCTCTCCCCTTCCGCTTTCAGGCGGTCCAGGGCGTACAGGAAGGCGGCCAGGGTCTTGCCGGAGCCCGTCGGCGCCGACAGCAGGACGTGCTCGCCGCGGGCGATCGCGGGCCATGCCTTGGCCTGGGCCGCCGTGGGCTCGCCCAGCGCCGCCGCGAACCAGCGCGCCACGTCCGGGCTGAAGCTCTCCAGGGGCATGCTCCGAGCCTATCGACGCCGTGCAGCGTGGCCGCTGTGGCGAGCCGGCGGCACTGCCCGGCCGCAAGCCCCTTCAGCCGATGCCGCGGAGCAGTTCCGAGAGGGATCTCAGGTTGAGCGAGCGCCTGAGGATGACGAGCGTGTCCAGGCGCGGGAACCGCTTGCCGCGCTCCAGCAGGCTGATCGCGCTGCGGTCGAGCTTCGCCAGGTGCGCCAGTTCCTCCTGGGTCAGCCCCGCAGCCAGCCTGCGCCGCTTGAGGTTCTTGCCGAACTGCTCACGGATCTCGTCCACGTCAGGCAGCATCGCCCTCTGCAGACAATCTGTCTACGGACAGTTGTCCGCAGGACCGTTCCGGTCAGGACTGCAGGGCGCGACCGTACTGACGCTCGTAGTACTGACGGTACTCGCCGGAGCGGATCGGCTCCCACCACCAGGAGTTCTCGCGATACCAGGCGACGGTCTCGGCCAGGCCCTCCTGGAAGCGCACCCGCGGCTCCCAGCCGAGCGCCCTGACCTTCTCGGAGGAGAGGGAGTAGCGACGGTCGTGGCCGGGACGGTCCTTGACGTGCTGGACCTGGGACTCCTCCGCCCCCGTCAGTGCCACGATGCGCCGCACGACGTCGATGTTGGCCTCCTCGTCGGGACCGCCTGCGTTGTAGACCTCGCCGTGGGCCCCCTGCTCGAGGACCGTGCCGATGGCCCGGGCGAAGTCCGTCGCATGGATCCAGTTGCGGACCTGCATGCCGTCGCCGTAGACCGGCAGGGAGTCCCCGTGAAGGGCGTTGAGGACCATCAACGGGATCAGCTTCTCTGGGTACTGGTAGGGCCCGTAGTTGTTGGAGCCCCTGCAGATCGTCGCCGGCAGGCCGTAGGTGTGGAAGTAGCTCTGGACCAGCAGGTCCGCGCCCGTCTTGGTCGCAGAGTAGGGCGAGGAGGGGCGCAGGGGGCTCTCCTCCGTGAACGTGCCCTGCTCGATCGAACCGTAGACCTCGTCGGTGGAGACCTGCAGGTAGCGCAGCTCGCCGGCGCGGGCCGCCTCCAGCAGCACGTAGGTGCCGACGGCATGGGTCCGCACGAAGGCGTCCGGCTCCGCGATCGAGCGGTCCACGTGCGTCTCCGCGGCGAAGTTCACGATCGCCTCGGCGTGCGACGAAGCGACAGCACCCGCCACGGCCTCTGGGTCCTCGATCGCGCCGCGGACGAAGGCGTAGCCGGGACGGTCCGCCAAGTCGGCCAGGTTCTCCTCGCGCCCCGCGTAGGTCAGCTTGTCCAGCACCGTCACCTCGTCGCCGTGCTCCAGCAGGCGCTGGCGCACGAAGGTCGAGCCGATGAAGCCGGCGCCGCCGCAGACGAGCAGTCTCACGAGCGCATCATCCCAGTCCGGGCCGCGAGATACCCCGCCAGGCCGTCCTGCCAGGGCGGCAGGGGCAGCACGTCGGGGCGCTCGCTCTCCAGGGCCGACCAGGCGGGCCGGGGCGCCGGCCTGGCCATCTCTGCCGTTGTCGCGGGCTGGACGGAGCACTCCAGCTCGGCCTGCCTGAAGATCTCCGCCGCGAAGCCCCGCCAGGAGACGAAGCCGCTGCCCGCCAGGTGCACGACGCCGCGCACGTCGCGCTCGAGCAGTCCCAGCAGCGCCGGGGCGAGGTGGCCCGTCCAGGTCGGGCAGCCGATCTGGTCGTCCACGACCTTGACCTCCTCGCGCTGCCCGCCCAGGCCGATCATCGTCTCGGCGAAGTTGCGGCCGGCCACGCCGAACAGCCAGGCCGTCCTGGCGATCGCATGGCGCCGCGATGCCGCCATCACCTCCAGCTCGCCTGCCAGCTTGCTCTGCCCGTAGACGGTTCCCGGCCCGGTCGGGTCGGACTCCAGGTAGGCGCGGGGCCTGCCGTCGGACCCGACGGGAGCCCCGCCCGAGAAGACGTAGTCGGTCGAGACGTGCACCAGCGGCACGTCGAGGGCAGCCGCCGCCCGGGCCACGTTCCCGGCTCCCGAGGCGTTGACGGCCGCCGCCTGCACGGGGTTGCTCTCAGCGCCGTCGACGTCCGTCCAGGCGGCGCAGTTGACGACGGCGTCGGCGCCGATCCGCTCGAGGACCTCTTCCACCGCCCTCCCCTCGGTGACGTCGAGCTCGCCGCGGCCGAGGCCGATCATCTCGTGTCCCGCCCGTTCGCCGGCACGCATCAGGTCGATGCCGAGCATCCCGGATGCTCCAGTGACGAGCAGCCTCACAGGATCGAGATGTCGGAGTTGTCCCCGACCATGAAGCGGTAGGCGCGGGGCTGGGACTCGCCCCTGCGCACCGTCACGTTGCGTCCCAGCAGCGAGGACTCCATGCGCCCGCCCAGGTCGCAGACCGAGCAGCCGGCCAGCAGGATCGAGTGCTCGACCTCCGAGCCCGTGATCGTGCAGTTCTCGCCGATCGCCGTGTAGGGGCCGACGTAGCAGTCCCGCAGCACGCTGCCCGCGCCGATCACGGCGGGGCCCCGCACGCGCGTGCGCTCCAGGCGGGCGCCCTGCTCGACGACCACGCGCCCGTCCACCTGGGAGTCGACGAGCTCGCCGCGCAGGTCAGCCGCGATGTTGTCGAGGATCAGGCGGTTGGCCTCGAGCATGTCCTCCAGGCGCCCGGTGTCCTTCCACCAGCCGCGGACTATGTGCGGCTCGACCCGCAGTCCCTCGTCGAGCAGGTGCTGGATGGCGTCGGTGATCTCCAGCTCTCCCCGGGGCGAGGGTCTGATCGCGCGGGCGGCGTCGTGGATCGCCTTCGTGAACATGTAGACGCCGACCAGGGCCAGGTCCGTGGCCGGCTGGGCCGGCTTCTCGACGAGACGTCGCACGGTGCCCACCTGACCCGGCGGCGCCGGCGTGAGCTCCGCCACGCCGTAGTTCTCGGGGTCCGGTACGGGGGTCAGCAGGATCAGGGCGTCCGGCTGGTGCTCGGTGAAGTTGGCGACCAGCTCGGTGATGCCGCCCTGCAGCAGGTTGTCGCCCAGGTACATGACGAACGGGTCCTCGCCCAGGAACTCCTCGGCGGTCAGCACGGCATGGGCGAGGCCCAGCGGCTCGTCCTGGACTATGTAGGTGATCTCCACGCCGAAGCGGGAGCCGTCCCCGGCGGCCGCCTGGATCTCGCCGCCCGTCTCGGGGGCGATGATGATGCCGACCTGGCGTATGCCGGCCTCGGCCATGGCCTCGATTCCGTAAAAGAGGACGGGCTTGTTGGCAACCGGCACGAGCTGCTTGGCGCTCGTGTGCGTAATCGGCCGCAGCCGCGTGCCCTTGCCTCCGGAGAGGATCAGTCCCTTCAGCTCAGCCATCGGTCGAAACCCTACCGGGGAGGCGTATTCGGTCATCTCACGGGGAAAGAACCCGTTCGCGTGGTCGGAGTGGCCGCGATATCTCGAATTTCCACAGTTCTTAAGCCGATCAGTCGGTATTTCGATCTATGATCCCTGTCAACCAAACCTGGGACACAGTGTCCACAGGTGTCCAAAGGAAGCCACCCCACATGCCTAGAACGAAAGCTGCAGCACCGAAGAGCACCGACGAACCTGCCTGGTCGATTCCGAGTCTGCGTGAGCCGCGCTACTCGCAGTCGCTGGAGCGGGGCCTTGCGATCCTGGGCTGCTTCACGCCGGCCCGTCCGGTTCTGGGCATCGCCGACATCGCCGACGAGCTGGGCATGAGCCGCTCGACGACCCACCGCTACGTGATCACCCTCGTGGCCCTCGGCTACCTGGAGCAGGGCGCCTCGCGCAAGTACCGTCTCGGCCTGCGCGTGACCGACCTGGGGATGTCCGCGTTGAACTCGACGGGCCTGCGCGAGCACGCCCGCCCCTACCTGGAGGAGCTGCGCCAGCGGACCTCCTACACGACCAGCCTGGGCGTCCTCGACGGCACCGAAGTGCTTTATGTGGACCGTGCCCGCAGCTTCCGCCGCGGGCAGTCCCAGATCGACCTGGGCCTGCAGGCCGGCTCGCGGGTCCCGGCCTACTGCACGGCGATGGGCAAGCTGCTGCTGTCCAACCTGCCCGAGGCACAACTGCGCGACGCTCTGGCCGAGATCAAGCTGACCAAGCGCGGCCCCAACACGATCATGTCCAAGAAGGCCCTGCGGGCAGAGCTCGACCAGATCTCAGAGACCGGCTTCGCGGTCGACGACGAAGAGCTGGCAGCGGGTCTGTTCGCGATCGCGGCACCGATCCGCAACGAGGGACGCGACGTCGTGGCAGCCGTCAGCCTGGCCGCCCACAGCTCGATGATCGCCCTGGAGGAGATGGTCGACGCACTCGGCCCCCACCTCGTCTCAACAGCAGACCGCATCTCCGCCCGCCTCGGCTACCGACGCGACGACGAGCGGGGCTAACAAATAGCCTTGCGGCGGATGCGCCGCCCGCTCGTCACGATGTCCGTGCTCGCCTGCTCGCTGCCCCTGGCGGCGTGCGCGGGTACGACCTCGACGGCGGGCTTCAAGGGGGCCGAACACGAAGTCGCCCAGACGATCGCGAACCTGCAGTCGCACGTCACGGCCAGCGAACAGAAGAAGGTCTGCGCCGGCGACCTGGCCGCGGCCGTGGTGTCGCGGCTGGGCGGCACCAAGGGCTGCGAAGCCGCCGTCAAAGAACGCCTCAGCGAGATCGACAACACCGAACTCACGGTCGAATCGGTCAAGGTCTCCGGCGCCGGCGCGACGGCCTCTGTCAAGAGCACCTACAGCGGCAGGAAGAAGCAGACGACCGTCTCCCTCGTCAAGGAAGGCGGAAAGTGGAAGATCTCGACGCTGCAGTGAGGCCTGCGCCCCGGCGTCAGTAGACGCCGCCGAGCTTGCGATGGTCCCACGTGACCCGCCGCAGCTCCACGAACTCGAGCGCCACCCGCTTGCGGGCCTGCGCCTGCAGCATCTCGTCGACGGCGTCCGGCAGCTCGCCGGCGGGCGGCTCTCCGCGCGGAGCCGCGTAGCGCCTGAAGACCTCCCGCCCCAGCGCAAGCACCTCGTCCTGATCGCGGTGCAGGACGACCTCGGACTCGATCATCACGCCCCTCAGCACCTCATAGGACTCGCCGGCCTCGACCTGAAGGGTCGCCCGGGGGTCGCGCTCGAGGTTGCGGGCCTTCTGCGAGGACCCGTACGTCCAGGCCCAGACGCGCGGACCCGGAGAGCCTGCCGGCACGTCGCGCAGCACGTACCAAAGCGGCATCAGATGAGGCCACCCGCGGGGCCCGGCGGTCGCACACGTGACGGTCCGCTCCTCGGCCAGGAAGGCGGCCGCCTCCTCTGCGTTCATCCTGATCTGCTCGCGACGGCTCACCCACGGATTATCGCGCTCCGGTGCGCGGCGTGAGCGCGCCGGTACGCCCTCGGCGCGTACTCGTCAGAAACAATCGCCTGTTTCGGCTGCGCGAATCTGAACGATGGAATTACGCTCTCTGACGTGGACGACCCAGAAGAACGCCCGGGGGCAACCGGCGTGCTTGAGGGAGAAACCGGTTTGCGGCGTCCAGTGCCCGCACACCGGCAGTGGACACCCCTCGCTCGCGCACTGACGGTCGCAGGCGACAACTGGACGTTGATGATCGCGGTGCAGCTGGCCCCCGGCCGGACCAGGCTGTCGGAGCTTCGCGACCGCCTGGCGGGGGTCAGCGCCGGGGTCCTGGACCGCTACCTGCAGCGGATGGTCGCGACGGGGCTGATCACGAGGACGCGCTTTCGCGAAATGCCGCCGCGCGTGGAGGTCGAGCTCACAGAGGCGGGCCGCGAGCTGCTGCCGATAGCCGCCGCCCTGGCACGTTGGGGGCGCCGCCGCGCCTGGACCGAGCCGGCGCCGGGCGAGGAGGTCGACCTGGGAGCGATGGTGCGCTCGCTGTTGCTGGAGCAGGATCTCGACCTGCCCGACACGACCATGGCGTTGACCATGAGGACACCGGACGGCGAGTCGAGCCACCTGCTGGAGGTACGGGACGGACGGGCCGGCTTCGCGACAAACGGCACCACCGCCGAAACGGCCGAGATCCGCATCGCGGGCGGACTGGAGGCATGGGTCAGGGCGCTCGGGCCCAGCCGCGACGAGGAGCTGCTCGAGCTGGCGGGCAGGAGGGAGCTGGCCGGCAGGGTCCTGGCCGCGCTCAGCGAGGATCGCTAGCGCAGCTCAGACGTTGACCGGCGCGGCGCCGGCCTCGCGCAGGCGCAGCACGGCGACGCGGACGGCCTCGCGGGCGTCCTGCGGCTCCAGCACGGCCGCGTCGCCGGCTTCCCGCAGGATCTCCCGGACCAGCCAGTCGACGCCTGCGAAGCTCAGCTCGACGACGACGGAGCCGTCGGTGCGCTCCTCGACCACGCGCCGTGCCTCGCGAGCCCAGCGGGCACGCTCCGGCGCCACCCAGACGCGAGCGGTCCGGGAGGCCTGCACCTCGCCCGTGCGCAGCCAGCCGTCGACCTCGGCGGCCGGTTCGACCTCGGGCCGTGGCTTGAAGCGGTCGTCGCTGACGGTGACCCGCTTGATGCGGTCCAGGCGGAAGTGGCGCACCCCTTCGCGGGACGGGTCGAAGCTGACCACGTACCAGCCCTCGCGCCCGTTGGTCAGGTAGTAGGGCTCGACCCGCCGGGGGGAGATCTCGTCCTCGTTCTCCTTGTAGTACTCCAGCTCGATCAGCCTGCGACCGGTTATGGCCTTTGAGATGGTGCGGGCCACGTCGGTGTCGTCGCCGGCCGGCGGAGCGACCTGCAGGCCCTGCTCCATGGGGTCCTCTCCGAGGGCCTGGACGATCTTCTCGCGGGCCGACGCCAGCGAGCCCTCGGGGATGTGCTCGCCGATCAGGTCGATGGCGGCGACGAGCGCCTTGGCCTCGACCGGCAGCAGCCGCGCGGGGCGGTCGAAGTTGTCGCTGTAGGGCTCGGGGTCGACCTCGATTACGCCCTCCTCCTCCTTGATCTCCGCGTAGAGCACGTAGGAGCCTCCGCCGAAGTTGACGACGTTGAGGACGTTGACGTCCTCGCGCAGCTCCTCGTCGCTGATCTGCAGGCGCTCGCGGACGTCGGCGATCGTCACCGGCTCGCCGCGGCGCCCGGCCTGGATCAAGATGCTGGCGAGTGTCACCAGGCGGGCGAAGCGCTCGGGGCGGATGGCCGTCTCGGGGCGTCCCTCCTCCTCGCCCCTGCGGGAGGACCGTGCCGGGGGCTCCTCGGCCTGCCCGGCGATGCGCCTGGGCCGCGAGGCGGGCGGCTCCTCCTCGTGACGCTCGCGCAGCAGCTCCAGGCGACGCCACAGCTCCTCCAGCAGCTCGGGGGGACCCAGCAGGCGCGCGTTGGCTCCCAGGCCGAGCACCCATGAGACGAGCCCCCTGACGCTGGCGTAGCCGGTCACGAACATCCTGTCGCCCTCCTCGACGGAGGCGTGCTCGAGCGCCTCCGCGTCCTCCCCCTCGGCCTCGGCTGGATCGACGACCCGTCCGAAGCGGCCGAAGTGGCGTTCGATCTGCCAGGCGATGCGATCGGAGACGAGGATGCGGGCCGTCCCCTGCTCCTCGCCCAGCTGCCAGTCGGCGCGGGTCGCGTACTCGCGCGGGTCGAAGTCCTCGGGACGGTGGAAGTCGTGCTCGGCCTTGGTCGCGTAGGAGACCTTGCCGCGGATGCGCGACAGCCGGAACACGCGGATGGCCTTGCGCTCGTGGGAGTAGCCCAGCAGGTAGAACTGGCCGCCCTGGAAGAGCAGGTGGTAGGGGTCGACCTTGCGCGAACTGACCTCGTCGCGGCCCATCGTGTAGTAGTCGAACACGATCGTCTTGTTGCGGAAGATGGCTGTCTCGACCTTGGCCAGGCGAGCCGACAGCTCGTGCCCGCCGGCGGACGCCGTGATGCCCAAGGCGACGGAGCGCTGCTCGGGCGCCCGCAGCGGGCTGGGCCGTCCCCAGGTGATCTGCTGCAGCGCCAGCCGCAGCGGCTCGGCGTAGGCGAATTCGCCGTCCAGCAGCGTCAGGGACGTCTGCAGGGCCGCCAGCTCCTTGTCCGTGAAGGCGATCGGCGGCAGGTGGAAGTTCTCCGGGCGCAGCGAGTAGTTCTCCTGCTCCGCGGCGCCGTCGGCGGGACGCTCGACCGTCAGCTGGATGCGCAGCGACTCCAGCTCCGAGCGGTCCGCGTAGAAGCGGCGCGCGAAGGCGTCCTCGTTCATGCCGCTGTAGCCCTCCACGTCGCGCCTGATCTCCAGAGCCGTGACCGGCCTGCGCTCGGCCATCAGGTAGGAGATCAGCGACAGCTGGCGGATCAGCTTCTCGGTGTCCTTTGCCATCCGCTCTGAAAGATAGAAGCCGATGGCGAGGCGACGTTCCGGCCGGAGCCCGACCGCCCCGCTATTTGCGGACTTTCAGGCGGCCCTTCGCTCGACGGGTAGGGGGTCCGCCCCGTCGTCGGGCTCCCCGGCACGCTCCAGGAAGAACGCCGAGCCGTCGATGGCACGATCGAACTGCGACCAGCGGCTGCCCGGCGCCAGCTCCTTCTCCAGCCTGTCGAAGCTGCCCAGGCGCCCGCCGAGGTTGTCGATCATGTGCACGAGGGTCGCCTCGCGGGTGCACGGCACGACGGGACTGCCGTGCTCGAGCGTGCCGTGATGGGAGAGGATGATGTGCCCGACGGCGCGGGCCAGCTCCGCGGGGAAGCCCTCGATGTCCTCCATCAGCCGGCGCACGAGGTAGTAGCCGAGAGCTATCTCGCCATGCAGGCGGCCCTCGTCGCTGAGGTCGATCCCCTGCTCGTCCGTGTAGGCCTCCAGCTTGCCGACGTCGTGCAGCAGGGCGCCCGTGACAGCCACGTCGCGGTCGATCCCCGGGAAGGTCGCGCTGATCGCGCTGACGGCCTGAGCGACGCTCAGGCAGTGCTCCAGCAGCCCGTGCCGGTATGCCTGGTGGTAGCGCTTGGCCGCCGGAGCCTCCCTGTAGCGGGCCCACAGTGGCGAGGACTCGCCCAGGACCCGCTCCAGCAGCTCGCGCAGGTGGGGGTTCTGCACGGTTGCCACGAGGTCGCGGATCTCCTCCTCCATCTGGGCCGCGCCGCGGGCGGGGCCGTCGTGGAGGTCCGCCTCCGCGAACGTACCGGGGTCCGCCGCCGCCAGTCCGCGCAGGTTGATCTGCGGGCCGAAGCGGGGATGCACGACGTAGCGGCCGCTCACCGTCACCGGCTCGCCGGCCTTCGCCAGCTCGCAGGCCCGATCGAGGTCGTCCCAGACCATGCAGGGAACCGCGCCAGTGCGGTCGCCGATCATCAGGCGCAGGTAGTCCCCGCCGTCGCGGCGCCGGCGCCGCTCGACCTCCTTGACCAGCAGCACCTGCTCGACCTCCAGGCCGTCCGTGAACTCGCTCATCAGCATGCCAAGAAGGTAGATATGGGCGCGGACGAGACGGCCTATCATCGAGCCGATGCGACGCGCGATCGTGCTGACACTGCTGGCTCTGGTCGGCGCTGCAGCCGCTCCTCTCACCGCGAGCGCCTACTGGCGGATCCCCTCCCGGCCGACCTTCTACTGGCAGCTGCAGGGCAAGGCCAACATGGACGTGGCCGCCGCCGTCTACGACCTCGACGGCTTCGAAACCGGCGCCGGAGAAGTGGCCGCCTTGCACGCCCAGGGCAGGCACGTCGTCTGCTACGTCGACGTCGGCACGGCCGAGGACTGGCGTCCGGACTACGGCCGGTTCCCAAAGTCGGTGCTGGGGCGCTCCAACGGCTGGCCGGGCGAGCGCTGGCTGGACATACGCCGGCTGTCCGCGATCGAGCCGATCATGCAGGCCCGCTTCCAGATGTGTCGTGAAAAGGGCTTCGACGCCGTCGAGCCCGACAACATCGAAGCCTTCTCGAACAAGAGCGGCTTCCCGATCACGGCCGCCGAGCAGCTGACCTACAACGAGTGGGTCGCCTCCGCCGTGCACTCGCTGGGCATGGCGATCCTGCAGAAGAACGACGGCGAACAGGCCGGGGAGCTCCAGCCCTACTTCGACGGGGTGCTGACGGAGCAGTGCAACGAGTACCGCGAATGCTCGGACTTCGACCCCTACTTGCTGGCCGGCAAGCCCGTCATCGACGCCGAGTACAAGCTGAAGACGAGCAGGTTCTGCGCCGCCGACGAAGCCGCCGGGATCGTCGGGGCGCGCTTCAACCTGGCGCTCAACGGCAAGCGCTTCGAACCCTGCTGGTAGGGCCGCTCAGCCCAGCGCCCCCGCCAGCCTCTCTGCCGCCAGCCTCAGCATCGCCCGCCGCGTGGCCTCGGTGGCGCTGCCGACGTGGGGCAGCAACACGGTTCGTGGCGCGGCCAGCAGCTCGGGCTTCATCAGCGGCTCGTGCTCGTAGACGTCCAGGCCGGCAGCGAGCAGTTCGCCGCGCTCGAGCGCCCCTGCCAGCGCGAACTCGTCGACGACGGGGCCGCGGGAGGTGTTGACGAGCACCCCCTGCGAGCCGATCAGGCCGATCC
Source organism: uncultured Solirubrobacteraceae bacterium (assembly GCA_963697795.1). Taxonomy (GTDB): domain Bacteria; phylum Actinomycetota; class Thermoleophilia; order Solirubrobacterales; family Solirubrobacteraceae; genus Palsa-744. Next base: position 1,455,028 of record OY969097.1, read on the forward strand.
GCCGTCCGTCGATCAGCCCCCGCGTGGAGTCGGTCAGCGGCACGTGCAGGGAGACGATGTCGCTCTCGGCGAGCAGGTCGTCGAGGTTCTCGCGATGGCCCGGCTCGCCGCTGGGGGCGCGGGAGTGGTGCAGCACCGTCATGGCGAAGCCGGCCGCCCGCCGTGCGACTGCTCGCCCGATCCGCCCGTAGCCGACGAGGCCGAGCGTCGCGCCGTGTACGTCGCGGCCCATCCAGCCGTCGAAGGCCCAGCCGTTCCAGCTCCGCTCCCGCAGTTCCGTCTCGGCGTCGTGCAGCTGCCGGCAGGCGGCCAGGATCAGGGCGAAGGCGAGGTCGGCCGTCGTCTCGACCAGCGCCTCCCCGGCTGCCAGTACGGCGATCCCGCGCTCCTGCGCGGCCCGCATGTCGACGCCGTCCAGTCCGGCGCCGGCCACCGCGATCGCTCGCAGCCGCTGCATGACCGCGATCGTGCCCGCGTCGACTGAGAGCGTAGGCGGGCACAGCAGCGCCTCGGCGTCCGGGTCCGACCCCGGCTCGCCGTACACTAGCTCGTGCCCGGCCAGGGCGTCCAGGCAGCCCTCCAGCGCCGGCACCGAGACGAGCACGCGCGCCACGGCTCTGTCTCTCCGTCCCAGGCCCGCTACGGGGTGAGCCGGTGCGGCCCGCGGTACAGGAACGTCACCTCGCGCACGTTCTCCTGGCCCAGCATCTGCATCAGGAGGCGCGTCAGCCCGAAGCCGAGGCCGCCGTGGGGCGGGGCCCCGTAGCGGAAGAAGTCCAGGTAGTACTGGATCGAGTCGACGTCCACGCCGCGATCCTCGGCCTGGGCGATCAGGCGCTCGTAGCGGTGCTCGCGCTGAGCGCCCGTGGTCAGCTCGATGCCACGCCAGAGCAGGTCGAAGCTCTTGGTCAGAGTCGGGTCGTGCTCGTGGCGCATGTGGTAGAAGGCCCGCACGTTGGCCGGGTAGTCGGTCACGAAGCAGAACTCGTGGCCGTGACGCTCGGCGATCAGGGCCGACAGGGCCCGCTCGCTGGGCGGGTCGAGGTCGTGTCCGGCGCCGGGGACGTCGTGACCGGCCTCCGTGAGCATCTGCTTGGCCTCCGCCAGCGTCACGCGCGGGAAGGGCACGGAGGGGACGACGAGCTCTGTCCCGTAGACCTCCTGGATCTTCTCGCCGTGGGTCCCCGCGACGGAGGCGAGCACGTGGGCCAGCCAGCGCTCCTCGACCGACATGACGTCCTCGTGGGAGTCGATCCAGGAGATCTCCATGTCGACGCTCGTGAACTCGGTGTCGTGACGGGAGGTGAAGGAGGGGTTGGCGCGGAAGACGGGACCGATCTCGAAGACCTTCCCGAAGCTCGCGGCCATCGCCATCTGCTTGTAGAACTGCGGCGACTGGGCCAGGTAGGCGTCGCCCTCGAAGTAGTCGACGTGGAACAGCTCGGCGCCGGACTCGCTGGCCGAGTGCATGAGCTTGGGGGAGTGCAGCTCGATGAAGCCCTCGCGCGCCCAGAAGTCGCGCATGGCCCGCTCGACGGCGGTCTGGATCTCGAAGATGAGCCTGCGGTCGGGGCGGCGCAGGTCCAGGTAGCGCCAGTCGATCCGCTTGTCCAGCGCCGAGTCGGGGGCGATCGGCAGCTCCGGCTCGGCCGCAGCGTCGAGCTCCAGCGATTCGATCCGCAGCTCCAGGCCTCCCAGCTTGACCCGTTCGTCCATCGCGACGGTGCCGACGATGCTGACGGCCGACTCCGCCGTCAGCGCCGAGATCGCCTCGTTCAGCTCGCTGGGCTGCTCGTCCTTGGACAGCACCGCCTGGGCCATCCCCGTTTCGTCGCGCAGGATCACGAACTGGACCCGCTTCTGGTCGCGCAGGGCGTTGACCCAGCCCCGCACCCGCACCTGCTCGCCGGCCTTCCCGGCCAGCTCTTCGATCGGCGTTCGCTCCATGGCTGGACCCTATCCAAGCTCGGCTCGCCTCACCGCGCGGGTCGACCGTCAACCGGTCCTGCCGCTCAGCCCGGCCGCGAGCGTCTCGGCGGCGATCTTGTGGGCGTCGCAGATCCTTCCCAGGTGCAGCAGGGAGTCCGTCTCGGCCGCGACCTCCCCGTCGCCCAGGCGCAGGACCAGGCCCGTCCTCGGGGCCAGGTCGCTGGCGGCCAGGCCGACGGCCACGTTGACGAGATCGGTCGAGGTGACGGCAGCCACGGCTGCGCAGGAGCGGACGCCGACCCGCTCCAGGACCTCGCGATCGTCGCCACGACCGATCGCGACGGGGATCCCGGCGGCCCGCGCCAGGCGCACGCAGGGAGCGTCGGCGTCGCGCTCCAGGCCCAGAACGGCAATGCCCCGGTCGCGCAGCTCCTGGGCCAGGCGAAAGCCGACCTGCCCGAAGCCGACGAGCACGACGTGCCCGCGTCCGGGCGCCGCCCTGCCTCCGGCCAGGGTCGTCAGGCGGGGCCGGCTCAGGCGCCGCACCAGGGCGGCCGTGAAGACGGCCACCAGCACCAGCGCGGCGACCGTGTTCAGCGCCGAGAGCAGCTTGTACCACGCCGGCGCCGCCTGGGCGCCCGGCGTCCCCGCCACCGTCGCCACAGAGCGGGTCGCGAAGTACAGGGCGTCGACGACGTTCTCGTGCAGGGCGGCCATCGTGATCGCGGCCTCCACTACCAGCGTGCCGGCCAGGCCCAGGCCGGCACGGACCAGCAGCCGCAGCGAGTCGTCGACCAGCCGCACGCCGTGCGGTCCCCGCGCCCGCCCCGCCCCTGCCGCCAGGCAGTGCTCGGCCAGGTCGCCGGCGACGAGCTCCGTCGGGGAGATCACGTGCACGTCGGGCGCCACGTGGTGGAGCTCGCGGGTGATCGTGCGGTCGAACATCGTCACCCACAGCGGCAGGTCGGGGCGGAGGTGGGCGCTCAGCAGCGTCAGGCGCAGAGCCAGCACGTCGTCCCGCGTGACGACGGCCACGGCCCGCCAGCGCCCTTCGCCGAGCAGCTGTGCCAGCTCGCTGTCGGTGCGCCCGCCGGCGACGTCGACGGCCACTCCGTCCCTGGCCAGCCGGCGCTCCAGGGCCGCCGCGAGACCGCCGGGCTCGCCGAGCACCAGGACCGCCCCCGCGACCTGCTCCCGGCCGTCCCCGTCGGCCATGGCGCTCAGGCCGCCCGGCCCTCCGCCAGCTCCACCTCGACCAGCAGCTCCTCCCCCTCCCGGGTCTCCAGCAGCTCGATCGAGCCCGCCTGCATCAGGTCGTCACGTCCCAGCTCCAGCGCCGCCAGTCGCTCGGCCGTGTCGCACACGAGGGTCCGCGCCACGGGCGCCCGCATCGGGGCCTGGGCCTGGGACTTGGCCTTGCGCACCTCGCGCAGGACGTCGGCGCTCACCTCCAGGGCCAGGCGCTCGGAGTCGCGGTCGGCCTGCGGCCCCGCCAGCTCCAGCAGGGAGGCGGCCCCGGGCCAGGGGGCGCGATGGATCGAGCCGTCCCGCCACCACGACCAGACCTCCTCGCAGACGAACGGCAGGAACGGCGCGAGCAGGCGCTGGAAGACCGACAGGGAGCTCTGCAGGGCCAGGCTGACAGACCCCGAGACGGCGGCGTCGGGGGAGTAGCGGCGACCCTTGACGAGCTCCAGGTAGTAGTCGCAGTACCACCAGAACAGCTCCTCGGTGCGCTGCAGGGCCCGGGCGTAGTCGTATGACTCGAAGCTCTCCTCGGCCGCCTGCGCGACCTCGGCCAGGCGCGCCATCATCGCCCGGTCCAGGGCGTGGTCGAGCCGCTCGGATGCAGCCGGCAGGTCGGCCAGGGCGAACTTGGAGGCGTTCAGGAGCTTGACGGCCAGGCGCCGCCCGACCTTCATCTGCTTGGCGTCGAAGGCCGTGTCGGTGCCGGGCCGCCCGCTGACGGCCCAGTAGCGCACGGCGTCGGCGCCGTGCTCCTCCAGCAGGTGCATGGGAGTGACGACGTTGCCCTTGGACTTGGACATCTTCTTGCGGTCGGGGTCGAGCACCCAGCCGGAGATGGCGGCGTTGCGCCAGGGCAGCTCGCCCTCCTCCAGCTCCGAGCGCAGCACCGTCGTGAACAGCCAGGTGCGGATGATGTCGTGCGCCTGGGGGCGGACGTCCATCGGGAAGACGCGCCTGTAGAGGTCCTCGTCCTCGCCCGCCTGGCCCGTTATCTGGGGGGTCAGGGAGGACGTCGCCCAGGTGTCCATGACGTCGGGGTCGCCGAGGAAGCCGCCCGGCTGCCCCCGCTGCGCGGCCTCGTATCCGTCGGGCACGTCGCCGGCGGGGTCGACGGGAAGCTGCTCGGGCAGGGCCGCGATCGGCTGGTCGTAGAGGGGGTTGCCCTCGCCGTCCAGCGGATACCAGACCGGGAAGGGCACGCCGAAGAAGCGCTGGCGGCTGATGCACCAGTCGCCCGTCAGCCCGTTCACCCAGTCCTCGTAGCGGGCGCGCATGTAGGGCGGGTGCCACTGCAGCCGCCGACCGGCCTCGATCAGCCTGCTCCGGTGCTCGATCGTGCGGATGAACCACTGCCGGCTCGTGACTATCTCCACGGGCCGCTCGCCCTTCTCGTAGAACTTCACGGCCCGGTTGACGGGTTCGGGCTCGCCGATCAGATCGCCGGACTCGCCCAGCAGCTCGACGATCCGCCGCCGCGCCTGGTTGATCGTGCGCCCGGCCAGCTCGCCGTATGAGGCACGGGCCCGCTCGAGGTCGATCGACTCCCATCCGGGCGTGCCCCAGGGCACCTCCGCCAGACGACCGTCGGGGGCCAGCACCGAGCGCACGGGCAGCCCCAGCTCCCGCCACCAGGTCACGTCGGTGAGGTCGCCGAAGGTGCAGACCATGACCAGTCCCGTGCCCTTGTCGCGCTCGACCAGCGGGTGCGTCAGCACGGGCACGGAGGTGCCGAACAGCGGCGTCAGCGCCTGCCCGCCGACGAGGTCGCGGTGGCGCTCGTCCTCGGGATGGGCCAGCAGCGCGACGCAGGCCGGGATCAGCTCGGGGCGGGTCGTCTCGATCAGCGCCTGCCCCGATCCGTCGACCGTCCCGAAGCGGACCTTGTGCATGGCCCCGGGCCGCTCGCGGTCCTCGAGCTCGGCCTGGGCGACGGCCGTCTGGAAGTCGACGTCCCACAGCGTCGGCGCCTCCAGCTGGTAGGCGAGGCCCCGCTCCAGCAGGCTCAGGAAGGAGCGCTGGGAGACGCGCTGCGCCGGCGGGCCGATCGTCGTGTAGGTCATGTCCCAGTCGACGGACAGCCCCAGCGTGCGCCACAACGCTTCGAAGGCGCGCTCGTCGATCTCCGTCAGCTCCAGGCAGAGCTCGACGAAGTTGCGCCGGGATATCGAGACGGGCTCCTTCTCGGAGGCCCGCTCGGGCGGCTGGAAGGACGGGTCGTAGGAGACACCGGGATCGCAGCGGACGCCGTAGTGGTTCTGCACGCGACGCTCGGTCGGCAGGCCGTTGTCGTCCCAGCCCATCGGGTAGAAGACCTCGTCGCCGCGCATCCGCCGGTAGCGGGCGACGGCGTCGGTGTGCGTGTAGGAGAAGACGTGCCCCACGTGCAGGGATCCGCTGACCGTCGGCGGCGGCGTGTCGATCGAGTAGACCCGCTCGCGCGGCGCCGTGCGGTCGAAGGCGTAGGTGCCCTCGCGCTCCCAGAAGGCGCTCCACTTCTCCTCGAGGCCGTCCAGGGTCGGGCGCTCGGGCACCTGGGGCACGCGCGATGTGCTCGACGTGGACAAGCCCCGATCGTATCCGGCCCGCGAGCCGCCGGGTGGTTGCTCTCGCCCGGGCAGTCACGAACATGAGAGTTCTCTCAGATATGGATCGCCGGGGAACGGCCGCTTGCATGCAGGCCTCGCCCGGATATAGGATGGCTTGACAGTTCTGGGGGGAACCGCAAATCGTTGGAGGACGAGTTGGGCGGACCCGGGGAGACGGCATGAGTGCAATGGGGCGCAAGCTCCTGGGAGTGACGGCAGCCGTCATCGTCCTGGGGGTCCTGATCGGCTTGTACATCGGCTCGTGGGCGACCAACGTCACCCCGACCGTGGCCGCCACCGTCGGGGCGGGCGTACCGGCTCCGAGCGCGTCCCTGACGCTTCAGACCGATGCCGCGGTCGGACCGCAGGAGAGCCCGAGCCACCCCGACTGGGTCGGCTACCTGGTGCTCGACCACGGCAAGTGGGTCAGGAGCACGATCTACCAAGTCCCGGCCAACACGACGGTGCACGTGACGATCTACCAGTTCGACGGCGACTCGGGGCTGCGCAACCCGTTCCTCTCTCACACCCAGGGAACGGGCGGGGGGGTCGAGACGATCGACGGCAAGGCAGTCGACCACATCAACCCCGAAGAAGCCTCACACACGTTCGTGATTCCCGCCCTGGGCGTGTTCGTGCCGCTGCCGGGCGTCGAAGAAGAAGCCAAGAACCAGTGCGAAGCCGGCCCCTGCGACCCCACCAAGATGGCGCATCGCACGGTCGAATTCACCTTCAAAACGGGCAAGAAGGGCCGTTACCGCTGGCAGTGCTTCGTGCCCTGCGCGGCAGGAACGTACCTCGGCTTCGGCGGGCCCATGCAGACGCTCGGCTACATGGACGGTTACATAGATGTCGTCTAGCGTCGTGCCGCCGCCCGGCGAACCGAACCACGCACGACGCTTCACGACGATCTGGATCGTCGCGTCTCTGATCGCGGTCCCGCTGGTCATCTTCGTGCTGGGCCCGAACCTGCCCCCGGGCAAAGCAGCCTCCGCGGCGGGCCAGCAGGTCACGGACAACATCGTCCTGACGGCCATGGCCACGCCGGTGCTTCTGCTGGTCGTGATCTACCTCTTCTACGCGATCGTCAACTTCCGCCAGCCGAAGGGCGGGACGCTGGAAGGCCCGGCGGTTCGCGGTCATGCGCGAATCCAGACGGCCTGGATCGTCATCACCTCGGCGCTGGTGCTGTCGCTGGCGGCCTACGGCACGGTCCGCCTGGAGGCCGACTACGGCTCGGGCTCCGGCTCGGGACCCAAACCGCTGACGGTGCCCAAGGGCGAAAAGCTGCCGGTCCAGGTCATCGCCCAGCAGTGGTACTTCACATATCGCTACCCGACCTACGGCGGAGTGGAGACCCCACACCTGGTGCTGCCCGTCGACAAGATGGTGGAATTCCACGTCACCTCGCTCGACGTCATCCACTCCTTCTGGGCCTACCAGCTTGGCGTGAAGGCCGATGCCAACCCCGACGTCGACAACGTCGCCTTCACCGAACCCCACACGATCGAGACCTTCGAAGTGCACTGCGCCGAGCTGTGCGGAATCTGGCACGGGGGGATGTCCGACCACGGTCGCGTCGTCAGCGACGGTGAATTCGAAAGCTGGATCAAAGAACAGCAGCAGCGCTTCGCCCCCACGACGAAGCAGCTGCCGCCCTACAGCACCCACTACCTCCCCGAACCGACGAGGCGCGGCGAATGAGCACGACGACGACGGCCCACGCTCCCACCCCTTCGAGCAGGCCGCTGTGGCGGCGGCTGATCGGGTTCAACCTGCTGACGGCGGTGATCCTGGGCGTCGGCGGCTACTACCTGGGCTGGTGGATCGGCCATCTGGTCACGGACACCAAAAGCTTCGAATACACGGCCGACATCGACGAAAACGACGTCGCGCTGCTGCTGGCCTACTTCTTCGGCGTCGTCGGCTTCCTGGTCGGCCTGGGCTTCGCCAACTACCCCTTCTCGCGCCTGCTCGGCCGCCCGCCGTCGCTGCGCGAGAAGGAGGAGCAGGGGATCGGGCGCTACTTCGGGCTGTGCACGGACCACAAGGTCGTGGGCATCCAGTACCTGTGCGGGATCGGCCTGTTCTTCTTCGTGGGCGGCCTGAACGCGATGCTGATCCGCGGCGAGCTGCTCAGCCCGACGCCGTCCTTCGTGGGCCCCAACCAGTACATCTCGCTGGTCGGCATGCACGGCACGATGATGATGGGGATGATGACCTCCGGCGTGCTGGGGCCGTTCGCCAACTACCTGGTCCCGATCATGATCGGCGCCCGGCGGATGGCCTTCCCGCGCATCGAGGCCCTGACCTTCTGGCTGCTGATGGCGGCCGGCTTCATCCTCGTCTCGACGATCTTCTTCGGCGGCTTCCCGACCGGCTGGACGGGCTACGAGCCGCTCAACGACCAGGCCGTGATGGGGATGGACTCCTACATCATGTTCTTCGCCCTGGTGGGGATCTCGATGACCCTGCTGGGACTGAACATGATCGCCACGATCGTGACGATGCGGGCGCCCGGGCTGACCTGGTCGCGGCTGCCGATCTTCGTGTGGGCGACGTTCGGCACGGCCGTGCTGATGGTGCTGGCGGCGCCGACGCTGATCGCGACGCTGCTGATGGCGGCCCTGGACCGCACGGTCGACACGTCCTTCTTCATCGCCGGCGGTGGCGGCAGCTCCTACCTCTTCCAGAACCTGTTCTGGTTCTTCGGGCACCCCGAGGTCTACATCCTGGCGCTGCCGGGCTTCGGGATCGTGCTGGAGCTGCTGCCGGTGTTCGCCCGCAAGCCGCTGTGGGGCTACCGCCTGGCCATCTCCGGGATGCTCGGCGTGGCGCTGATGAGCTTCTTCGTCTGGCAGCACCACCTGTTCGTCAGCGGCATCAACGCCGACCTGCGGCCCTTCTACATGCTCTCCACGGAGATCATCTCGGTGCCGACCGGGTTCATCTTCCTGTGCGTGATGGGCACGCTGTGGCGCTCGCGCATCTCCTTCACGGTGCCGATGCTGTTCTGCCTGGCCTGGACGTTCAACTTCCTGATCGGCGGCCTCTCGGGGGTGTTCATCTCCGACGCGCCAAGCGACACGACGACGCACGGCAGCTTCTTCGTGATGGCCCACTTCCACTACACGATCATGGGCGGGCTGATCTTCGCCTTCTTCGCGGCGATCTACTACTGGGTCCCGAAGATGGTCGGCCTGAACTTCAACGAGAAACTGGCCAAGTGGCACTTCTGGCTGATGTTCGTCGCCTTCAACTCGACGTTCATGCCGCTGTTCGCGCTGGGCATGGAGGGAATGCCGCGCAGGGTCAACTTCTACGAACCGAAGTTCCACACGCTGAACGTGTGGGTGTCGGTGTCGGCCTTCGTGCTGGGCTTCTCGATGCTGATCTTCCTCTACAACGTCGTCTACTCGCTGATCTTCGTCCGCGAGCCGGCGGCGCAGAACCCGTGGCGCTCGAAGTCGATCGAGTGGCAGGTGCCGACGCCGGTGCCGGTCAACAACTTCGAGCAGATTCCGGTCTTCGACTCCGACCCCTACGACTACGGCACGCCCGTGGCGATCGGGGTGGGCGGAGCGCAGCCGGCCGGGGCGGGGAGCTGAGCGATGGCGATGCCCCACGAAGAAAAGCCGCTCGGCCTGCAGATCCCGCCCGTCCCGGCGGGGACCGAGATCCCGCCGGAGCCGCCGGACGTCGGCGCCCGTGCGCTGTCCGTGGCGTCGCGCCTGCTGGCGGGCGCCACGACCTTCTTCTTCGTGGCCTTCGTGTTCGCCTACTTCTACCTGCGCAGCCAGAACATCGAGCACATGTGGAAACCGGCCCACGTCAAGCCCGACCAGGGGCTGGGCGTGGCCTTCATCGTCTGCCTGCTGCTGAGCGTCGCGACCGCGATCGTGGCGGGCCGGGGCATGAAGTCGCGCACTCCCGGCTGGACCAGGCCTGCGCTGGCCAGCGTCGTGCTTGGCCTGGCGGCGGTGGCGGTCCAGTGCGTCGAGTACACGCAGCAGAGATTCGGCCCCACCGACGGCGCCTATGCGAGCGTCTTCTGCGCCTGGACGGCCTTCTACATGATCGCCGTGCTGGGGGTCATGTACTGGCTGGAGACCCAGGTCGCAACCGAGATCAGGGCCTCGCGCCAGCCGGCCGATCCGAGCGGCGACATCAAGGACCCCGACCTCCTGATCGCACCGGGTCTCGACGCGGCCGTCTTCTACTGGGGGTACCTCGGCGCCATCGGCGTGCTCACGTACGTGGTGCTCTACCTCTTGTAGTGCTGGCCGCGGCCCCAGCCACGCCGGGGTTCTGGGACTGGTCGCTGGACCCGCCCCTGGTGCTGGTGGTCGACACGGCCCTGCTGTACTGGTACGGGAGCCGCAGGACCGTCACGCCGCGACGCACGGCCCGCACCCAGCGCCTGCGCGACACGGCCTTCTACAGCTCCATGGTCGTGCTGGCGATCGCCCTGGCCTCGCCGATCGAGCCGCTCAGCGAGGAGCTGTTCTGGGTGCACATGATCCAGCACGTGCTGCTGATGCTCGTGGCCGCGCCCCTGCTCGTCTACTCGCGCCCCTGGATCAGGCTGTGGCGGGCCCTGCCCCTGGACGGGCGCCGCCGGCTGGCCCGCAACCTGGCCTTCGGTCGGCGCACGGAGCCGCTGCGGGCGCTGACGCGCTTCCTCGGCAGCCCGGCGGTCAGCCTCAGCCTGTTCTCGGTCGTCCTGCTCGGCTGGCACCTGCCCTTCATGTTCGACGCGACCCTGCGCTCGGAAGCGCTGCACGCCCTGGAGCACACGATGTTCTTCGCGACGGCCCTGCTGCTGTTCAAGCAGGTGATCCCCTCGCCGCCCCTGAAGGCACGCCTGAGCGACCCCCAGAAGCTCCTGTACGTGATCGGGGCGATGACGGTCAGCTGGATCCTGGCGGTGATCCTGGGCTTCTCGACGGCGGCCATCTACCCCCACTACGCCCACCTTGCCCACCGTCCCGGCGGGATCTCGGCGCTGGCCGATCAGCAGCTCGCGGCCGGCGTCATGTGGGTGCCGGGCTCCATCACCTTTGCCATCATCATCTTCGTATACGTCCACCGCTGGCTCGCGCCGCAGACGTCCGGCTCAGGCCGGGCCCCGCAGCTCGTGAGCGGGCACTAGGAGGAGATCATGCCGATCATCGCCAGCAGCTTCCTGACAGGTTCGATCCTGACGCTGGTCCTGCCGGCCGGCGTCCTGATCGCCGTAGCCATCTGGTACGTGATCCTGTTCAACCGCGGCAGCGGCGAACGCTGAGGAGGCGGCGGGCACGAACGCCCGGCTCTCGCGGCCGTCAGCTGCCGGCGAGCTTCGGTACGTCGTGCGCGATTTCGGCGGGGCGGAAGCTGTCTGGGTAGATCGTCCTGACCTTGCCCGCGGCGTCGATGCCGTAGACGAGCGCCGAGTGGGCGACCAGGTTGGGCTGGCCGACTTCCCGTTTGGAGCCGACCCCCCAGGCCTTCCAGGTGCTCGACAGTTCCCCGGCGGAGCCGATCAGGTACTGCATGCGTCCCGTCATCTCGTGCTCGGAGAGGAAGCGGGCGACGGCTTTGGGCGTGTCCCCGCGCGGATCGACGGAGACGGCGATGACCTGCGTGTCCGCCGCGCGCCTGCCCAGCATGTTCAGGGCCACGCGCAGGTTCGAGGTGATGAGGGGGCAGATGTCAGGGCAGTTGGTGTAGAGGAACGTGACCAGGACGGCCTTGCCCCTGTACTGCGACAGGTTCACCTCCTGGCCGAGGTAGTTGCGCAGGTGCAGCGGCGGCGCCGAGCGGACCGGTATCGCGAGGGTCCCGTCGAAGCCGCCGGCTGCGCTCTTGACTCCCTGCGCCCCGCCGGGCAGCGTGGGGTGCTGCTTGGGGCCGAGCAGCAGGGCACTCAGCCCCGCGACGATCACGAGCATGACGGCCAGGGGCGCGATCACGCGCCGCCAGGGGATGGCAGCGCCGGGGCCGGGTGACGGGTCGATCGGTGTCTCGCTCATGGATCTCCCCCAGGGCGAGTCTACAGCCGTGTCGTCAACCCATGTTCACGTAGCCGGTGGCTTCGGTCGGGCTGCGCACGTTGGCTGCCACCTTGTTTTCGTAGTTGCCCTCGATCGTTTGGATCTGCCCGTCGGGGAGCACGTCGCGCACGATGCCGACGTGTTCGTCGCCGAAGACGATCAGGTCGCCGGGCTGGGGCGTGACGCCCGGCCCGTTGGGGATGGCGCGCCCGGTGCTCTGCGCCCACGACCAGATCTCACCCACGGAGCCCAGCCCCTGACCTTCCGAGCCGATCGGCTCTCCCGCCTGGCGGGCCGCCCAGGAGGCGAAGTAGGCACACCAGGGCGCTCCGGCAACGGCGCCGGCCGTGTCGCTGCGGTACATGGCGATGGCGGGCGATTCGTTGGAGCCCGGCGGCTGCTCTGCCTGCCCGATCTGGCTTTCGGCGGCGACGACGATACGGGCACCGGGGCCGGAGGAGTCGAGGCCAGAGGAGAGGCCCTGCAGCGAGCCCAGCTGGTAGCCGTAGCCCGGGCTGACCTGGGCCGAGCCGAATGTGGGCTGGGCCGTGGCGGCTTCGCTGCCGGGGTCCGCGACGCCCTCCTGCTGGGGTTCGAGTCCGGCCTGGGCAAGCGCGTCGGCGAAGCTGCCCGTCGCCGGGGCTTCGGTCCCGCCGGTGGCGGCGGCAGCCTGGCCGGAGCCGATCAGTTCGGCGGGATCGGCCAGCTCGCGCCGGATCGATTCGATGCGGCCGATCGTGCTCGCGATGGACATCTTCCCCTGTGATCGGCAGGGACCTGGCGCCTTTGAGCCGCAGACGCTCGCTTAAATGAGACGGGCGGCCGTCGCCGCCCGTCCCGACCACCGTTCCCTCGATGAATCGGCGGTATGTGGCCTGGACAGGGCTTTCCTCGAACCGAGCCCAGGCGTTGTTGACCCGCCTGCCGCCTGGTGGCCGACGCGGGTCGGCCAGCGGTCAGATCGGCTTCACAGCAGCGGTGGCGCCGAAGCGCCACCGCTACAGGAAGTTCTTGGTTTATTCGATGAGGTGCAGGACAGCCTGGGGCAGCTGGTTGGCCTGCGCCAGGATCGCGACGCCGGCCTGCTGCAGGACCTCGTCCTTGGTGAACGCGGTCATTTCGGTGGCCATGTTCACGTCGACGAACCCGCTGGTCGCTGCGGAGAGGTTCTGAGCGTACACTTCCAGGTTGCTGGCTGTGTACTGGATGCTCTCCTGCACGGCACCGTATTCACCGGCGGCAGTGGCGACTTTTTCGATCGCCGCTTCAACCGTTTTGATTTCTTCGACTTTGATGCCTTCGACGTCTTTTTCGAGTTCGACGGTTTTGACGCTGATCGTTTCTTTTTCGTTGGCGCCCACCTGGAAGGTGATTTCTTCGCCACCCTTCAGAAGTTCGACGCCGTTGAACTTCGTCGTTTCAGCGATGCGCTTGATCTCTTCTTTGAGCTGTTCGACCTCGTTTTCGATCGATTCCTTGTCGCTTTCCGAGGTGGTGCCGTTGGCGTACTCGACCGCGAGCTGACGGACGCGCTGGAGGATTTCCTCGGAGCCGCCGAGGGCACCCTCGGCCGTCTGCGCGAGCGCGACGGCGTCCTGGCTGTTCAGAGTCGCCTGGTTGAGGCCGTTGACCTGCGCTTTCAGGCGCTGGCTGATGGCGTAGCCGGCGACGTCGTCGGCCGGCGAGTTGATGCGAAGACCCGAGGACAGACGCTGCATCGCGTTCGAGAGCTGCGTCTCGGTCGTGTTCAGGTTCCTCGCGGCATCCATCGCCTCGATGTTTGTGTTGACCGTCAGGGCCATGCGTTCATCTCCTTGATGACGTTATTGGGGTTGGTCCCAAGTCGACTCCATGTCGACCTACGCCGAATATCGACAGCGCTGCGGGATTCTTGAGGATGGTCGTCCTCCTGCTGGCCATATTCCCCGTCGTGAGGGGATCTCCTCCGTGCTTCGCCGGGAGAACCGGGCTCAGACGCGGACGTCCACGTGCAGCCTGCCGTCCTCGCCCGTCTCGGCTGCGCCTTCCGGCAGCTGGGGCTCTCGCCGCGGCGGCTGACGGCGTTCGCGGGACGGCCGGTCGCGCTCGCGGCTGACGGGCTCCAGCCGCTCGACCGGCGGGGCCGTGCGCGACCTGACGACGGTCGTCGGGATCGGGTCGATCGGGTCCATGCCTGCCTCCTCAGGGGTTGGCCCGCCGCTCGCCGTGGTCGAGATGGCGGAAGCCTTCCCGGCTCTGGCACTCGACGGTGAAATGGATCAGCCGCCACCGATCGTAGTTGGCGAGGAGGCCGAACTGGATGCCGGGGCGCCCTGACCCGTCTATGCGGACGACCTCTGCGCCGCCCTCGACGGGAGGCTGGCCCGGTTCGATCGTCAGGGTGAACTGCAGGCCGTCGCCGACCCGCAGCGGCTCGGGTGTCGCCAGCAGGGCGCCGCCGCCACTCAGGTCCGCCGTGTGCGTGTGGATCGGCTCGTCGTCGTCGTCGAGGCGGATCGTGATCGGGCAGATCACGGAGACGCGGGCGTGGGCGCGTTCCTGCAGCACGTCCAGCAACCGGGGCTGCTCGATCGAGACGAGCAGGTCCGGGCTCGTGGCGGTCAGCTCGACCTGGCCTGTCAGGCGGACCCGCCCGGCGGGGTTGGCGTATTCGAGGACCAGTCCCTTCAGCCGCGCCTGGGTGACCCGGCGGGCCGGCACGACGACGGCGACCACAAGGGCGTCGGCGGAGCGCTCGATGACCCGGCCCGGCAGCTTCTCGCCGGAGCGCAGCACGAGGCTGACGGGCTCCGCCATCTGCGGCAGCCAGATCGGCCTGGGCGCCCGCTCGCTGGCGTGAGGAGCGGCCTGCTCGGGGGCCTGCTCGGACTCTTGGCGGCGGCGCCAGGGTCTCATTGCCGGTCTGCTGCGCCGGGCGGCCCGAGCCGGGCAGTGGCGGCCTTCTCGAGATCGGCCAGCATCTGCGCCTGGCGGCCCTTGAGCTCGAGCACGACGAGCCGTCGCCAGACGAACACGGCGGCGCCCCACACGACGACGTAGGAGGCGATCCCGGCGATCAGGGCGCGCAGCCCGGCCCCTGCGAGGGTCGAGGTCGGCAGCGCCAGGTAGCCGGCTGTGAAGAAGCCCAGCAGGCCGGCCCAGCCCTTGGCACGGGCGATCGAGCGCATCGCGCGGGGGTGGGCCACGATCGTGGGAGCACCCTCGGGGGCCTGCGGCTGGGTGTCCTTGCCATCCCCCTTCTTCTTCTTGTCCTTGGCCGGCTTCTTGTCCTTGCCCTTGGCCTCCTTGGCCTTCGTGGCCGGCTCCGCCTCGGGCGGGTCCAGCGTGGGGGCGGCTATAGCCTCGGTCGCCATCAGGCCTCCTTGTTCAGGCCGCGGCGGCGTTCGTCGCGCTGGCACTCGAAGATGAAGCGAACGAGCCGGCGGCGGTCGAGGTCGCTGATCGACTCGAAGGCGACGGCCCGGCGTCCCTCGGGCGTGACCCGCACGACCCTGGCCGTGCCGGTCACGGGCGTCACGCCGGGCGTCAGGGTCAGGCTGAAGCGGACCTCCTCGCCGAGACGGAGCGTGTCGGGACCCGCCAGCTGGAAGCCACCGCCGGAGAGGTCGACGGTGAAGCTCTGCATCTGACCGGCGTTGCCGGAGTAGACGAGGACCGGACGGGCCGAGCGGATGCGCACGTAGTCGCGTTGCTGGACGACCTCGACGGAGCGGGGGTCCTGCAGGCGCACGACGTCGGACTGACCCTCCTCCATCGAGAACAGCCCGCGCAGGCGCATCCGCCCCCGCTTGCTGTTGTACTCGAGCACCAGCTCGCCGAGCTGCTTGTCGGTGAGCGGGCGGATGGGGACGGTCACGACGATCAGCAGGAGGTCGGGCGAGCTCTCCATGATGCGACCCGGCAGGCGCGTGCCTGCAGCCATGCTGAGCGTCACCGTGGCGCCCCGCTCGGGCAGCTCAGCCGGCGGCGATGGCGACTTCTTGCCGCGTCCCAGCTTCATGGCAGCACCTTCGCAGCCAGATCGGCAGGATCGACGCGCCGCAGCGCCCAGCCTCCGCCGCGAGCTCGGTCGAGCAGGTACTCGGGTGCCAGGCCGTGCCTGCAGGCCGCCTCGATGGCGACGCCGATCTGATCCGTCTCGTCGGCGTGCGTGACGGCCAGGGCGTTGGCCCGGAGAGGCGCCAGGGCGCTCAGCAGCTGATCGGCGGCGGTCGCGCCGAGCGTCGCGGGCAGCGCCACGACGACCCTGTCGGGCGCCAGCTCGGAGAGCAGGCGGGCCAGCTCGCGGATGCGCCCGCGCGCAGCCGGTGAGACACCGGGCGCGTCGAGGATCATCAGGCCCTCGCGGCGTGCCGAGCGCAGCGCCGGGATGGCGCGGGCGGCGCCCAGCGACAGCGGCGTGACGACCTGCGGACTCAGCAGCATCTGCATCTGCTCGCCCTCGGGCGCGAGCAGCGACGCGCAGCTGGCCCGCAGCGTGCTGCCGGAGCGGTAGGCGGCGAGCATGCTGGCTGCGCAAGTCGTCTTGCCCGACCCGCCCGCGCCGACGACCGCGACGGCGACGTCTGTCAGCGGCAGAGGCGGGGCGACGGGGATGCGACGGGCCAGCGTCGCCAGCACGGCCTGGGCCAGGCCCGCCCGGGGCGCCAGGGGCAGGGTGTGGGCTGCTGCCGCCTCGATCAGCTCGGCCGCGAACTCGGCGCTGACGCCGTAGCGCAGCAGGCTCTTCTCGATGCGCGCGCCGGCCCGGCTGTGGGACCCCGGCGCGACCGTCAGACGCTCGGGCTCCAGCTCCGGCTCGATGTGTTGGGCCATCTGGCCGGCACCGGCCTGCTCCAGCAGCTCGTGGAACTCGAAGCGCTCGGGCACGGCCGGGTAGGCGGGTGGCGCCGGCGCCATGCTCGGCGGAGGCGCTGGAGCAGCAGGCGGCTGTTCGGCGTAGGCCATCGCCGCCAGCTCGGGGCTGACGTAGTGACCGGCCGGCTCTTCGTACTGGCCGTAGGGAGCCTGCGGCGTGGGCGCAGGCGGGGGCGCGGGCGGGGCCGGCGGGGCCTCCCCGAAGGGCAGCACCTGCGTGCCGGCGGGCGCCGCGAACGGCTCCTCCCATCCGGCTGTGGTCATCTCGGGCATGTGCGGGGCGGCCGTGGGCGGCTCGTCGTAGACGTCCAATCGCGGCGTGCCCGGCATCGCCTCGATCTCCACGTAGGGGTGCTGGAAGAAGCCCATCACCCCGCCGGTCAGACCGTCGCGGCGGGAGACGATCAGGGCGTCGGCGCCGAGGTCCCGTTCGATCTGGGGGATCAGCTCCTCGATCGTGCGCGCGCGATAGGTGCGCGTGCCCTCGCCACGGGAGCGCCCGAGCCGTGCCCGAGCCTCGCGGCCGAGCGCCTCCAGGACGTCCCCGGGCGTGCTCATGCGTGCACCACCCCGACCGTTTCGACGTTGATGCCGGGGGCGATCTCGTTATAGGAGCAGACGGCCAGGTGCGGCTGGGCCTGCGCGATCAGCCGCCGCAGGTGCCTGCGAATGCGAGCCGAGCAGAGCAGCACGGGGCCGCGGCCGGGGCCGCCCAGCCCGCGTGCCGTGGCGTGCTCGACCTGCGCCCGCAGGGCATTGACGATGGCCTGGGCGCGCGGTGGCTCCATCGCGAGGTACTCGCCGTCTGTTGTCTGGGTGATGGACGTGGAGACCTCCTGCTCGATCGCCGGGTCCAATGTGATGGCCTGCAGTCGCAGCTGCTCGTCCAGGTGTGGGGCCGTGATCGCCCGGCCCAGCGCCTGGCGAGCGTACTCCGACAGGAGACTGGTGTCCCGTGTTGTTCGCGCCTTGTCCCCGATCGCCTCCACGATCGTGCCGAGGTCGCGGATCGGCACGCCTTCGGCGAGCAGCGACTGCAGCACGCGTTGGATCTCCCCCAGCGACAGCGCATCGGGCACGACCTCCTCGACGACAGCCGCGTTGGTCTCCTTGAGCTTGTCCAGCAACGCCCGGACGTCCTGGCGAGAGAGCAGTTCGGCTGCATGCGAGCGGATCACCTCGGTCAGATGCGTGATGATGACCGAGTCGGGGTCGACGACGGTGTAGCCCTGGGCCTCCGCCTCGGCTCGCATCGACTCGTGCACCCACACAGCCTCCAGCCCGAAGGCCGGCTCGCGGGTGCTGATGCCCTTGAGCGTGCCGGAGGCGTCGCCGGGGTCCATGGCCAGCAGGTGCCCGGGCATGATGCGCCCCCGCGCGACCTCCGAGCCACGCACCTTGACGACGTACTCGTGGGACTCCATGCCCATCTCGTCGTGGATGCGGACAGGAGGGATCACGAGTCCCATCTCGGCGGCGATCTGACGGCGGACCATGCTGACCCTTCTGAGCAGGGCGCCGCCGGAGTTGCCGTCGACCAGCGGGACCAAGCCGAAGCCGATGGCCAGCTCCAGGGCGTCGATGCCGACCTCGGACATCGGCTCCTCCCCGGCACCGGGTAGGGCCGGCTTGGGGGCCTTCTCCTTCTCCTGCTCGGGCATGCCGTTGCGCACCCCCCAGCCGATCGCGCCGAAGATCGCGGCGATGATCAGGAAGGGCAGCTTCGGCAGGCCCGGGATCAGCGCGAAGCCGCCGATCGCGCCGGCCGCCACGAGCGGGGCCTTGCGCTGCCTGAGGATCTGCCCGGCGATGTCGCTGCCCAGGTCGCGGTCGGAGGCGGCGCGGGTGACGATGATGCCCGTCGCGACGGAGATCAGGAGCGCCGGGATCTGGGCCGCCAGCCCGTCGCCGACGGTCAGCAGCGAGTACTGGTGGGTCGCTTCTTCGAAGCCCAGGCCGTGCTGGAGCATGCCGACGACGATGCCGCCGATCAGGTTGATGGCGGTGATGATGACGGCCGCCATGGCATCGCCTTTGACGAACTTGGAGGCTCCGTCCATGGCGCCGTAGAAGTCCGCCTCGCGTGAGATCTCGCGGCGCCTCTCGCGGGCCTGGTCGTCGGTGATCAGGCCCGCGTTGAGGTCTGCGTCGATCGCCATCTGCTTGCCCGGCATGGCGTCCAGCGTGAAGCGGGCGCCGACCTCGGCGACGCGACCGGCGCCGTTGGTGACGACGACGAACTGGATCACAACGAGGATCAGGAAGATGACCAGGCCGACGACGACGTTGCCGCCGACGACGAATTCGCCGAAGGACTTCACGACGGTGCCGGCGCTGCCGGTGGTCAGGATCAGCCGCGTCACGGACACGTTGATGGCGAGGCGGAACATCGTGGTCAGCAGCAGCAGGCTGGGGAAGGAGGCGAAGTCCAGGGCCTTGCCGAGGTACATCGTCGTCGCCACGATCGTCAGCGCAGCGGAGATGTTCAGCGTGATCAGCAGGTCGAGCACCGCCGGGGGCAGCGGCACGACCAGCATCGTCACGACGAGCACGACGGCGACGGCCGCGAGCATGTCGGTGTGCGCCAGGACTTTGCGCAGGGCCGGGCTGTTCACGAGGCCATCCTCCTACGCCCGGCGGCGCGGTATACGAAGGCCAGCACCCGTGCCACGGCCGCGTACAGCTCGGCCGGGATCATCTGCCCGATCTCCACGGAGGCGTGCAGCGCCCGCGCCAGCGGCGGATCGCTGATGACTGGAACCTCGTTCTCCTCGGCTATCCGCTTGATCTGCAGGGCGACGAGGTCCTGGCCCTTGGCGACGACCTCGGGCGCCGTGCGGCTGCCGTCGTAGCGCAGCGCGACGGCGAAGTGGGTCGGGTTGGTGACGACGACGTCGGCGCTGGGCACGGCAGCCATCATGCGGGCACGGGCCAGTTGCATCTGACGGCGCTTGAGGGCTGCTTTGACCTCTGCGGAGATCCCGTACTGGCGCGCCTCGTCGCGGACCTCCTGCTTTGTCATGCGTAGGTCCCGCTCGTGTTTGCGCCGCTTCCAGAGGTAGTCGGCGAGGCCCACGAGCACGTAGGCCATGCCGGCTTTCTCGGCGATCGAGAGCACCTGCGATCCGGAGGTGGAGCCGAGTTCGCTGGGGCTGATGCCGACGAGCGCGGCCATGCTGTGCAGGCTGGGCAGGATCGCCAGGGCCGCGGCGGAGGCGACCACGCCCACCTTGACGACGGCCTTGACGCTCTCGAAGGCGAGGTTGGGCCCGAACAGGTTGCGGGCGCCCGAGGCGGGGTTGATGCGCCGGAAGTCCGGTTTCAGTCCCTGGGGACTCGGTCTGAGGCCGGCCTGGGCGGCACCGGCGAGCAGGGCGGCGAGCATGCACGCCCCGGCCACCGGACCGACGGTGGAGAGCATCGTCGAGAGCAGCGTGCTCATGAGGCTGGAAAGGCTGGCCGCCCGCGTGGCCTGGCCCGGATGGGAGATCCCGGAGAAGATCTCCCGGAACAGGCTGCCGCCGGCTTCGGCGGTGGCAGGGGCGGTGATGGCCACCGCGAAGACGCCGGCGACGAGCACGACGGCACCGGACAGGTCGGGGCTGCGCGCGACCTGCCCTTTCTCCCGGGCGCGCCTGCGGTGCCTGGGCGTCGCCTTCTCGGTGCGGTCGCTGCGAGACGCCACGGCTCACCCCACGTGCAGCGCACCCAGCGCCGCACCCACGCTCGTGGACATCTGCCCCGCGATCCAGTTCGAGACGAACGGCAGCGAAGCGCCGGCGACCAGCAGCGCCACGGCGACCTTCGTCGGGAAGCCGACGGCGAAGACGTTCATCTGCGGCACGACCCGCGAGACGACGCCGAAGGCCACGTCGGTGATGAGCAGCGCCACCAGCACCGGAGCGGCGATCTCCAGGGCCGCCGCGAAGACGTTCGCGAACAGGTGCTCGGCCCCCCCGACGAGGGCTTCCAGCTGCGGCCCGCGCGTCAGCGGCACGAGCTGGAAGGTCCGCCCCAGTCCCCGCAGCGTCCAGCCGTCTCCCCCGATGACCAGGAAGATCAGGGTCCCGAACAGCGAGTAGAAGCGTGCCATCACGGCGCCCTGTTCTCCGTTGAGGGGGTTGATCAGCGAGCCGTAGGAGAAGCCGGACCCGAGGTCCACCAGCGACCCCGCCGCTTCCAGGCCGGCCATCAGCAGCGACAGCGCGAAGGCGAAGGCCAGCCCAACCATCCCACCCTCCAGCACCAGCTCGACCAGCGCCGGCGCCCCGCTGGGCACGTGCTGCCCCCGCATCGCGATCGGCGTCAGCCCGATCGAGATTCCCACCGCCACGATCCCCCGCACGTGCGGAGGGATCATCGAGGAAGAGAACAGCGGCGCCAGCACGAAGATCGGCGTGACCCGAGCCAGCACGAGGATGAACCCAGTCAGCTGGTTCCCGGCAAGAGCGCTCAGGAGCTGGCTCATCAGCCCACCATCGACGGGATGGACGTGTACAGAGCCGTCGTGTAGCTGACGAGCTGGCCGAGCATCCACGGCCCGAGCAGGACGATCACCACGGCGATCCCCACGATCTTGGGGATCAGCGAGAGGCTCTGCTCCTGGATCTGCGTGACGGCCTGGAAGACGCTGACGATCAGGCCGATGACGAGGCCGACGAGCAGCAGCGGGCCGGCGACCTTCAGGGCGAGGCTCATGGCCTGGGAGGCGAGGTTGACGACTGTGTCCTGGTTCATCGGGCTCCTATGGGTGGAAGCTCTGCACGAGCGCTTTGATGACGAGGTCCCAGCCGTCGACGAGGACGAACAGGAGCACCTTGAAGGGCAGCGAGATAAACGTCGGCGGCAGCATGATCATGCCCATGCTCATCAGCGTCGAGGAGACGATCAGGTCGATGATCAGGAACGGCAGGAAGATCAGGAAGCCGATCTGGAAGGCCGTCTTGAGCTCCGAGACGATGAAGGCCGGGATCAGCACCTCGGTGGGCACTTCCGAGCGCTTGGCGGCCTTCCCGTCGTGGGCCAGGTTCAGGAACAGGGAGATGTCCTGCGTACGGGTCTGGCGGAACATGAATTCGCGCAGCGGCTGCTCGGCGTCTTTGAGCGCTGTCGCTGTCGAGATCGAGTGGTGGCTGAGCGGTTCGACGGCGTCCCGCTTGATCGCGGCGATCGTCGGCGACATCACGAAGATCGTCAGGAACAGGGCAATGCCCACGAGCACCTGGTTGGGGGGCGCGTTGTTGGTGCCGACGGCCGTGCGGATGAAGCCGAGCACGATCAGGATGCGGCTGAAGCCGGTGACGGTGAAGAGGACGGCCGGCACGAGCGTCAGGCCGCCTATCAGCAGCAGGATCTGGACGGCGTTGGAGGAGTTGACGTTCACCGCCGCACCGTCCATTCGCGCAGCCGGTCGATCAGGGCCGAGTTGGGCGAGCCCATGCGCATCGGGTCGGGGGCGCGCTCGGTGCGCTCAGGCGGCCTGACCAGGCCCCACCCCCTGCGCTGCGGGGGCTCCTCGGCCACCAGCAGCCCCGCCTCGCGGGCCTCCTGCTCGGTATAGCGGTGGATCGGCACGACGCCGTGCTCGGCGCTGCCCAGCAGCACGTATTCGCTGCCGGCGCGAACGAGGTGCACGGAGCGTCCCGAGCCGAGCGTGAGGGCAGCGATGCTCGCCAGCCCGGCGCTGCCGAGGTGGGGGTCCCGTCCCGCCTTGACCTGGCGCAGGATCCACGAGAGGCCCCAGATGACGGCGATCACGATCGCCAGGCCGACGATCGTGCGGGTCAGGCTGGCGCCCCCGCTGCTGCTGGAGTGCGCTGCCGTCGTGGTCGTGCCACCGGTGTTCCAGGGCAGGTTTTCGCTGACCGTGCTTGCGCCTTTGGCGGCCGCATGGTGCGTGTCGGCGGCCGCCCCGTGGCGGGTCTTGGCGCTGTCGGCGGCGAGCGCCTGCCAGGGGCAGGCGAGCGCCAGGATGCATGGCGACAGCGCAGCGGCCGCCGTCGCGGCCGCCCGTGAAGGCAGGGTCAACTTGGTCATCGAGGGTCGACTCCGAGGAAGAGTCGGCCCGGTTATCGGCTCGGGCGCCCCGGTCTTGAGCCCAACTGCGGCTACACGCCGACTGCCTCCAGGTTGAAGCCGGCCACGAGCGCCTCGAGGTCCTCCGCGGTGCCTGCCAGCTCCCTTGCCGAGGTGGCGACCTGGTCTGTGGAGGCGCTGGTCTGCTGGGTCGAGGCGGAGACCTGCTGGGCGGAGGCCGAGGACTGCTGCGCGACGGCCGCGACCTCGGTCGTGGAGGTCGTCAGCTGCCCGATCCGCTCGTTGATGTCGGCGACGCTCTTGCCGATCGCGGCGAACGCCTCCCGAGCGTGCTCGACGACCTCCGTGCCGCCCTCTGTCAGCGCGACGCTCTGCTGCACGACCGACACGGCCCGCTGCGTCTCGGCCTGGATCTCCGAGTTGAGGTCTGAGATCTGCCGGGCTGCCGCCTGGGACTCCTCGGCGAGCTTGCGCACCTCCTCGGCCACGACCGCGAAGCCCCGTCCCTGCTCCCCGGCACGAGCTGCCTCGATTGCGGCATTGAGCGCCAGCAGGTTGGTCTGCGAGGCGATCCCGGTGATCGTGTCGACCATCCCGCCGATGCGCTCGGACTTCTGCGCCAGGCCCTCCATGGTCTCGTTGACCTGGCCTGAGGAATCGCGCACGGAGGCCATCGCCGCTGTCGCCTTCTCGGCGGCGTCCAAGCCGTCGAGCGAGAGCGACTGGGCTTCGGCGGCGGCGCCGGCTGCGCTCTCGGCGGCCTCCTTGGCCTCCTCGATCATCCGCACCTGGCGCTCTGCTCCCTGCGCGACGTCGCCGACGGCATGGGCGATCTCCGCGACGGCCCTGCTGGTCTCCTCCGAGGAGGACGTCATCTGCCCGGATGTGTCGCGCAGCGTATCCAGGGCCTTTACGATCCCGCGCAGCTGGGCCTGGACTAGAGCCTTCAGCTGGGCGCTCCTGTCCGACAGGTCGAGGCTCGGGCTGTCGACCGCGATCTTCTCGAGGTCCACGCCCATCGACTCGAAGGTGTCGAAGTAGAAGGCGTCGACGATCGCCTGGGTGTCCGCGCTCATCACGACCAGGACGGCCCGCTCGGCCGCGGCGCAGAAGTCCGGCCGGTCGGGAAAGGCGCGCTGCAGGTGCTTGCGCACCAGGTCGAAGTAGGTCGGGTAGCTGCCCAGGTACCACTTCAGGGGCAGGTCGATCTTGTTGTGCAGCCGGCCGACGCGCAGGCGCTGCTCGAAGTACTCGACCCCGAAGCCGCCGCCGGCGGCGGCCTCCCGGAAGATCTGCAGGAAGTAGCCGGCCTGGGCGCTTTCGAGCCCCGCGCGCTGCTCCTCCAGGCTGCGCCCGTGTGAGTCGGCGTAGGCCTTGAAGAACGTCCGGGTCGGCTCGAATGCGAACTGGGCGTCGTAGAACTCGCGTGCCAGCGGTCCGGCCGTCTCGGCTGCCCAGCTGTCCAGCTCGGCCAGGATCGCCACGTCCTCCCCGGTCAGGCCCATGAACTGCCTGCGCAGTGCCAGGTTGGTCTCGTTGATGCGGAACAGCTCGGCGAGCGTGGACAAGATCGTCACCCCTCTGAGTCGGACGGTTCGATCCGAGCGGGACAACGGCGCCTCGCCCGGCCACTGCATGACTGTTTCGATGCAGCGTGTTCTTATTTGTCTGGCCCAGACGGGTTCCTGTCGTAGAAACCCGCAGGACTTGCCGGCGCTAGAGCAGCTCGCCGAGGCTGCGGTCGGCCCACTCGACGGCCTCGCGATAGGCCCGGTCCAGCTCCAGGCGGCCGTGGGCCAGCAGCTCCGCCCTGTCGAACTCGCCTCGTTCGTAGGCGATCGCGGCAGCCAGCAGCTCGCCCAGCTCGCCGCGCCCGTCCAGCAGCGCCTCCGCGACGTCGCTGCGGAAGGGAAGCTGCTCGACGACGTCGCGCATCGGCGCGTCTGCCAGCGCGTCGGCGACGGAGAACAGGCCGACCGTGAAGTAGACGTGCCCGGCCTGACCCTCCCCGGCGCCCGACAGCAGCTGGCACAGGCGGGCGCGCACCAGCGCTGTCAGCAGCAGCTCGCTGGGCGCGTCGCGGACGCCGGCCATCGCCACCATCAGGGCGAAGCGCCGCACGGCCGTCGTGCCGAGCCAGGCGAGTCCCTCGTGCACGGATGCGACCCTGCGGGGCAGCGAGACGTATGCCGAGTTGGCGTAGCGCAGCAGACGCATCGACAGGCCCGCGTCGCGGGTGATGATGCGGTGCAGCTCGTCGAAGTCCTCGCTTGCGTTGATCTCTCCCATCGTGCTCAGCGCGCTCAGTCCATGCGAGGGCAGGCGCCGGCGCCCGACGTGGGCGGGGCGGGCGAAGAAGTAGCCCTGGAAGGCGTCGAAGCCGAGCTGACAGCAGTGCTCGAACTGCGCGCGGGTCTCTACCTTCTCGGCCAGCAGCTGCAGCCGCGGCCGCTGCGCCCGCAGCCGCTTCAGGAGCGCCCGCAGGCTCGGCTCGGAGTGTTCGAGCACGTCGACCTTGACGATCCGCGCGTACTGGAGCAGCGGCTCCGTCTCCGGCGTCAGCCGGAAGTCGTCGAGTGCGATCGTGAAGCCGGCCTGCACGAGCTCGTCGAGGACGTCCAGCAGCTCGCCGTCGACGAGCTGGTCCTCGAGCAGCTCCAAGACGACATGGCGCGGCGGCAGAGGCAGCGGGCGCACGCTCAGCAGGAACTCACGCGACACGTTCAGAAAGGCCAGCCGCTCGCCGACGAGGTCCAGCAGGCCGACGTCGAGGATGCCGTCGACGACGACCGCCGAGGTCGCGCGACCGTGGTCGTGCCCTTCGGCCGCTTCCTCGCCCTGGGCGCGGTAGAGCAGCTCGTAGCCGAGCAGCCGCAGCGAGCTGTCGAGGATCGGCTGGCGTGCCACGCGCAGGGGCGCGTGCCCTCCCGGCGCTTGACCAGCCGGCAGCCCGCCGTCCTGCTGGAGTCTCTTTGTATCAACCCTCACAGCCACATCTTCGGCCGGGCGAGACCCACGCTTGAGCTCTGTCGACACCATGTAGATCTTTCGCCCAACAGCCCGGAATCCCTTTGTTCATCAGGGATCCGTGCTATGCGGAGTTCACCGTAACCCCTTTGTGGGAGGGCACTCGATGAGCCTGCGACCGGGAGCCACCTCCCAGTCGCAGGCGGACATTTGAGACTAATGTTCAGTCTGTTTCTGCCGATCAAGCATGGCATGACGGCCGAGACATTCTCCTGCGCAGAGCCTCTCGCGGTCGCGGCGGACACGCCTGCGGAGGCCTCCTCGTGAGCGCCCCGCTGCGAGTCGTCGTGGCCGACGACTCGGCCTTCATGCGGCGGCTGTTGACGGACGCGCTGAAACGGCACGGCTTCGAGGTCGTGGCTGCCGTGGAGGACGGGGACAAGGCCCTGGCCGCCTGTCTGACGCACAAGCCCGACGTCCTGTCGCTGGATCTGACGATGCCCGGGCTGGACGGCATAGGCGTCCTGAAGGGGTTGCGCAAGATGGACTCGCCGGTGGCGGTGGTGGTCGTGTCGGCCTTCTCCCCTCAGCATGGAGCCCACGCCGTCGACGCGCTGGCGGAGGGCGCCGTCGAGCTGGTCGCCAAGCCCGCCACGGGCGAGAGCCTGGACGAGTTCATCGCCGACCTGGGCGCAAAGGTGCGCCTCGCGGCGGGCTCCAAGCGCAGGCCCACGAGCACGCTCGCAGCCGTCAAGCCGCTGCGCCCGGCGGCCCGCTCCAAGCGCCCGCGCATGGTCATGATCGCCTGCTCCACAGGCGGCCCGCAGGCGCTCAACGACCTGCTGCCGAAGCTGCCCTCGCCGCTCGGTGCGGGAACGCTGATCGTCCAGCACATGCCGCCCGGCTTCACGGGCTCGCTGGCGGCGCGACTGGACGGCAGCTCGGCCCTGAACGTGCGAGAGGCCGCGGCGGGAGACAGGCTGGACCCCGGCACGGCCCTGGTGGCCCCCGGCGGGCGCCACCTGCACCTGCTGGCGGACCGCACGACCAAGCTCGGCAACGAGGAGCCGATCGGAGGGCTGCGGCCGCGGGCCGACCTGACGATCGCGGACGTCGCCAAGGTGTTCGGCTCCGACGTCCTGCTGGTCGTCCTGACCGGCATGGGCAAGGACGGCCTGGAGGGTGCCCGCGAGGTGCACCGCCTGGGCGGGCGCATCCTGGCCGAGGCCGAGTCCTCTTGCACCGTCTACGGGATGCCACGGGCGATCGTCGAGGCCGGCCTGGCCGACGGCGTCCACGACCTCTCCCAGCTGCCCCAGGCGATCGCCAGGGAGGCGGCGGCATGAGCTCCCTCTCCGTTCGCGCAGCCGCCGTCGACGACTACGTCGACTTCTGCGAAGGCATCAAGAAGCTGACGGGACTGGACCTCCTGCAGTACAAGCGCGCTCAGATGGAGCGACGCCTGCGCAGCTTCGCGGAGCGCATGGGCTCGCCCCTGCTGGGCGACTACCTGACCGTGCTGCAGCGGGACCCATCCGAGCTCGACCGCTTCCTGGACAGGGTCACGATCAACGTCTCCCAGCTGTGGCGCAACCCCGAGCAGTGGACGGCGCTGGGCCGCCACGTCGTGCCCGAGCTGTCCAAGGAGGGACGCATAAGGGTCTGGAGCGCAGGCTGCTCCTACGGCGCGGAGTGCTACACGGTCGCGGCAGTCTGCCTGGAGAACGCCGGCAGCGCCCGCGTCACGGTCAAGGGCACGGACATCGACACGCGCGTGCTGGCCCGGGCCGAGCGTGGGCACTTCTCCGAGGAGGACGCCCGCGACGCTCCGGCAGCCTCGCTGAAGCGCTGGTTCGACCACACCGAGACGGGCTGGAACGCCGGCACCGAGCTGCACCGGGTCGTCTCCTTCGAGCGCGGCGACCTGCTGGCGATGCCCGTGCGCACGGGCGCCCACGACCTCGTCATGTGCCGCAACGTCGTCATCTACTTCACCGAGGACGTCCGCGACAGCCTGCACGCCCGCCTGGCGTCCTCGCTGCGCAGCGGCGGCTACCTCGTCGTCGGCTCGACCGAGCGGATCACCGCTGCGGGCGAGCTCGGACTGACCCTTGCCCACCCCTTCATCTACAGGAAGGCCTGATGGAGCTCAACGAGTACCTACCCATGTTCCTGGCGGAGAGCCGGGAACACCTCCAGGAGCTGAACCTGGCCGTCGTGCGCATCGAGGAGACACCCGACGACGCGACGACGATCGACGAGATCTTCCGCATCGCCCACTCCCTGAAGGGCATGAGCGCGACGATGGGCTTCTCTCACGTGGCGGCGCTGACGCATGCCATGGAGGACCTGTTCGAGGTCCTGCGCATCCGCCGCGGCGGGTTGGAGCGCGAGGCCATCGACGTGCTGCTGGAATGCCTCGACACGCTCAGCGCGGCCTTCGAGGACATCGAGGCCGACGGCGCGGAGAAGCTCGAGGAGGGCCCGCTGGTGGAGCGTCTGCACGCGCTCGTGCGCAGCCAGAGCGAAGAGCAGCAGGCGCCTCCCGCGGCCGCTCCCAGCGCCGCCGAGCTGGCACAGGCCGCCGGCGAGCGACGCGTCGTGAAGGTCACGATCCAGCTCGACGAGAACACCCTGATGCCCTCCGTGCGGGCCTTCATGACGTTGGCGGCGCTGGCCGACCACGGCGAGGTTCTGACCTCGCTGCCCGCCCAGGAGGCGATCGACGGCTTCGACGGGCGCACGATCGAGGTGTGGGCCGCCAGCGACCACGAGGACGATCTCGTCCTGGCGGCAGCCCGCGCCGTGCCCGACGTGAGCGACGCGAGCATCGTCGAGGTCGACGTGACGGCCGCGCTCGGGACCGCGCAGTCGCAGCAGGACGCCGCCGAGGAGCCCGCCGGGACAGAGGCGCTGGAGGGCGCCCGGGAGGATGCGAGCAAGCAGGCGACCCAGAGCCAGGACGGCGCGCACGCGCGCAAGGCGCCGGCGACCAGCACCGTCCGCGTCGACGCCGAGCGCTTGGACCAGCTGATGCACCTGATGGGCGAGCTGGTCGTGCACCGCACCCACGTCGAGTCGCTGCTGGGCAGCTGCGAGGAGCCCGAGATGCAGCATGCCATGAACGACCTGACGCGCAGCTCCCAGGCGCTGCAGGCGATGGTCATGCAGGTTCGCATGATCCCCGTCGAGGCCGTCTTCCTGCGCTTCCCGCGGCTGGTGCGCGACCTCTCCACGAAGCTCGGCAAGAAGGTGGAGCTGAAGCTGGCCGGCTCGGAGACGGAGCTCGACCGCACGGTCGTCGACGCTCTGGGCGACCCGCTCGTGCACCTCGTGCGCAACTCGCTGGATCACGGTCTGGAGACAGAGCAGGAGCGCGAGGAGGCGGGCAAGCCGCCGACGGGGACGCTCGAGATCTCCGCCCACCACGCCGGCGGCAGCGTGCTGATAGCGGTGCGGGACGACGGCCGCGGCATCGACCCCGAGCGGGTCGCCGGCAAGGCCCTGGAGCGCGGCCTGATCACGCAGGAGGAGGCGGAGGCGGTGGACCTGCAGCGTGCTGTGGAGTTGCTGTTCTCGCCCGGCTTCTCGACGGCCGAGCAGATGAGCGACATCTCCGGTCGGGGCGTGGGGCTTGATGCCGTGCGCACGACGATCCGCGAGCTGGGCGGCGACGTCGTCGTGACGTCCGAGCTGGGCGCGGGCACGACGACCCAGATCCGCCTGCCGCTGACGCTGGCGATCGTGGCGACGCTGCTGGTGGAGACCCACGAGCGTCCCTTCGTGATCCAGCTCGACCGCGTCGAGATGACGATGAAGCTGGAGGACTACCCGATCCGCAGCGTCGCGGGCCGGCGCATGCTGGTCATGCGCGACGACGCCCTGCCGATCGTCGACCTGGCCGAGTCGCTCGGCTACGAGCCCTCGCGGGAGGCCTCCTACGGCGTGGCCGTCCACGGCGCGCTCGGTCGCGTCGTGCTGGCCGTCGACCACCTGATCGGCCAGCGCGAACTCGTCACCAGGCCGCTGCCCGACGGCGTCGGGGCCCACCCCGCGCTGTCGGGGGGAGCCGTGCTGTCCGACGGGCAGATCGCCCTGATCGTCAACTGCGACGCCCTCACCACGACCGTCAAACAAGAGGCCGCCGCCCTGGCGACGGTCGCCTAAGGAGGTTCACCGACGATGTCCCAGTCACTCCCCGAGCTGCAGCTCGACGCCCTGCGCGAGCTGGCCAACATAGGCTCTGGCACAGCCGCCACGGCCCTTGCGAGCATGCTCGGGCGGCCTGTGGACATCTCCGTCCCCACCGCCCTGGCGCTGCCGATCGCCGACGCGGTCGACGCCGTCGGCTCCCCCGACGAGCTGATCACGGCCGTCGTGCTGCCCCTGATCGGGGACCTGGAGGCAATCGCCCTGCTGCTGTTCTCGCCCAAGGACGCGGCCGAACTGTGCGGTCTGCTGGGCGTGGAGGTCGACAGCGCCCTCGGCGCCTCGGCGCTTGGGGAGATCGGCAACATCCTCGGCTCGGCCTACATCGGGGCTCTGTGCCAGATGACGGGCCTGTCGATGGAACCGCGCCCGCCGGAGTTGACCAGCGACATGCTCGGAGCGATCGTCTCCTCGGTGCTGGCGGCCGGTGCCCAGAACACGGACACGGCGTTGCTGCTGGACTCCCAGCTGGCCGTGGAGGGCGCCGAGTGCTCACTCTCGTTCGTGCTGGCGCCGGGCAAGGACGGTGTCAGCGAGATCCTGTCGCGGCTCGGGCTCCAGTGACGGCAGGAAAGGGAGAGACGATGGTGCGAATGGGCGAGCTGCACGTCTCTCAGGACCCCGAGCACGTGCTGGCCGCAATCGGCCTGGGCTCGTGCATCGGCCTGGTGCTGCTGGACTGCACCCGCAGGCGTGCCGGCCTTGCCCACATCGTGCTGCCCACCTCGGAAGGCGGCGCCAGGGGCGAGACGGGCAAGTTCGCCGACCGGGCCGTCCCGGCGCTGCTGCAGGGGATGTCCTCGATCGGCGCCTCGCGCCAGCGGCTGCAAGCGATCCTCGTGGGCGGCGCGCAGATGTTCGCGGTGGGCTCCTCTGCCCTGGACATCGGCAGGCGCAACGAGCAGGCCACCAGGGAGGCGCTGACCTCGGCCGGGGTCGACGTCCATGTAGCCGACACGGGCGGCAACCAGGGCCGTACGGTGCGCGTCTACGTCGGCAGCGGGCGCGTGACGGTCAAAGGCCCCGGCGCCGCCGAGACGGAGCTGTTCGCTGGAGCAGCGAGATGAGCGACGTCCTCTCAGCCGAGGAGATCGCCAAGCTGTTCGCGGCCGCCGAGGACGGCGAGCTACCCGAGGGGCCCCGCCGCCGTGCCCGCCGGCAGTCTGTCCACAAAATCGACTTCAGCCGGCCGATGAAGCTGAGCCCTGTCGAACACCGGCGCTTCGAGCGGGCCCACACGAGCTTCTGCCGGGACGCCTCGGTATTCCTCTCTGGCGAGCTGCGCACATCGCTGGAGCTGGAGGTCATCAACTCCGCCCAGCTGACGTGGAGCGGTGCGCTGGAGGAGGTGCCCAGGCCCTCTGTGCAGTTCGTCGCCACCTGCTCGCCGGGCGACTCGATGGTGCTGCTGTGCATGGAAGAGGGACTGGTCCTGCGCATGCTGGAGCGCCTGCTCGGCGGCGACTACGCGGACATGCCCGCCCCGCGGGCGCTGACCCCCGTCGACACGTCCCTGTCCTGCCGCCTGGCCGAGGGTCTGATCGGGACGCTCTCGACGGCCTGGCACGAGTTGCTCGGCCTGGACGTGGAGCTCTCCCAGCTGGGGCTGCACAACACGAGCCTGGAGTACCTGCCCCCGTACGAGCCGACCCTGGCGCTGACGATCGAGGTCCGCCACAAGAGCGTCTCCACGACGATGTCGCTGCTGGCTCCCTACGCTGCCGTCGAGCCCGGCATCAAGCGCCTGGACGCGAACGCGCCGCAGCTGCCGCCGGGAGGGTCCACGAGACCGCCCGCCACGACCATCGACTGCGCGCTCGGCGGCGTCGGCGTGGAGGTCCGCGCCGAGGTCGGCTCGGTCGGGCTGACGATCGCCGACGTGCTGGCGCTGGGCGAGGGCGACGTGGTGCACCTGGGACCGGCCGGCGAAGCCGACCTGGTCGTCGGCGAGACGGCCCTGCACAGGGTCCGCCCGGGTCTCAGCGGCAACCGCCGCGCCGTGCAGATCGTCACACCCGGCGGGGGTGCCACGTGACCACCCAGGAGGCACTGGAAGCCCTCGGCGAGACGACCGCCGAGGCGGTGCTGGGCGTCCTGTCCTCGCTGTGCCCCGACGGGGCCGAGCGCGGCCAGGTCGCGGTCGTGCCCGAGGGCGACTCGCCCCTTCACTCCCTGCCCTACCCGGTGATGGCCACCGACGTGGCCTACACCGAAGGCGTCAGCGGCGGCAACATCTTCACGATCACGCGCCTGGGCGCCCGGCGCCTGGCCGCCGCGATGATGTTCCAGGAGCCTCCCGAGGAGGACTCGGGCGCCGAGCTGGACGAAATCGAGGCCTCGGCGCTGGGCGAGGCGATGAATCAGATGATGGCCGCCAGCGCCGGTGCCCTGTCGGCGGCGCTCGGCTACCCCGTCGACATCTCCGTGCCGAGCACCCGCCTGCTCGAGTCGGCAGACGACGGCGACGGCGCCTACCCACAGACCCCCTATGCGACCCACGTCTCCTTCACCCTGCTGGGCGAGCCCTGCCGGCTGATCCAGCTGATCCCCAACGCCTTCGTGGTGCGCATGAGCCGCGCCCTGGACACGGAGACGCTGCCCGAGCAGGAGAGCGAGGACGAGACGCCAGACGCGGGCATCTCCTCGGTCCTGCGCGAGATCCCCGTGCGTGTCTCGGCCGAGCTCGGCCGCACCCGCATAAGCCTTCAGCGCCTGGCCGACCCCCACCCGGGGGCGGTCATCGAGCTGGACCGCTCGGTCGGCGACCCCGTCGACCTGTGCGTGAACGGTCAGCGTTTCGCCACGGGCGAGCTGATCCTGATCGATCAGACGGAGTGGGCGATGCGGATACGCAGCGTCCTGCCCGTGAACATCACCGACTACGTGTCACCGACAGGAAGGACCTGAACATGGCCCGAATACTCGTAGTGGACGACGCCGCCTTCATGCGCAAGGTTCTGACGGACGCGCTGAGCAAGGGCGGCCACGAGGTCGTCGCCGAAGCGTCCAACGGAGGCGAGGCGCTGGAGCGCTTCCAGGACGCCAAGCCCGACCTGACGACCCTGGACATCACGATGCCCGAAGTCGACGGGCTGGAAGCGCTCAGGAACATCCTCGCCTCGGACCCCGCGGCGAAGGTGATCATGTGCTCCGCGCTGGGCGCCGAAGACAAGGTCCTGGAGGCCATCAAGCTCGGCGCCAAGGACTTCGTCGTCAAGCCCTTCCAGCCCGACAGGGTGCTCGACGCGGTCGGTCGCGCGCTCGGTTAGGACAGGTTCCAGCCGGGCGCGCGGCGGGCTCGATCCATGTCTCAAGTGGGTCGATCCCCTGACCGATAGGGACGCGAAAAGACACTGGTTTACGAACTGTCAAGCCTTTGCTGGACAGGCTCGCAATCCGCTCGACATCCGACAGACGGTCAAGGGGGAACACGATGAGCAAGAACGTCAGCGCGCAGGACCTGGCGCCGATCAGGGAAAGACTCGAAAGCCTCGAGCAGCACTGCCTGAGCGACCTGGTCGCGGGCATGGAAGCGATGCAGCAGGGCGATCTGACGATAGAGGTCAACCCGGCAACGACGCCGCTGGAGCCGACCGGCAACGCGCAACTGGACGCTCTCGGCGAGGTCTTCAACAAGATGCTGGAGAAGGCCCAGGCGGGCCTGCGCCTCTACAACGAGGTCCGCGAGGACCTGCGTGCCAAGCTCGGCGACCACTCCTGCCTGGCCGATCTGGACACCCGCATGAAGAGCCTCGACGGCAACTGCCTGACGGGTCTGGGCAAGGGCCTGAGCGCGATGGTGGCAGGCGACCTGACTGTCGACGCGCAGCCGGTGACGAGCTTCCTGGAGCAGCGCCCCGGCGAGAGCCTTGGCTCACTCGGCGACACGTTCAACAGCATGCTCGCCAAGGCCCAGGGCGGCCTGGGTCTCTACAACGAGGCCCGGGGCGGGCTGGCGGAGCTGATCGGCCACGTGGCGGCCACGACGACGACCGTCTCCAGCGCCTCCCAGCAGATGGCGGCCACCTCCGAGGAGGCAGGCCGGGCCGTGACGGAGATCGCCGACGCCGTCTCGGGCGTGGCGGCGGGCGCCGAGCGCCAGGCCAGGATGGTCGAGCAAGCCAAGAGCTCCGCAGAGGAGACGGCTGCCCGTGCCAGCGAGTCACGCGACGTGGCCGAGCAGGGCGTGGCAGCTGCGCGCCAGGCTTCGGCGGCGATGGAAGGCGTTCGCGAGTCGACCGACTCGGTGACCGCCGCCACACGCGGCCTGGCAGAGAAATCGGAGCAGATCGGCGGGATCGTCGAGACGATCACGGGGATCGCCTCCCAGACCAACCTGCTGGCCCTGAACGCCGCCATCGAGGCTGCGAGGGCGGGCGAGCAGGGCCGCGGCTTCGCGGTCGTGGCCGAAGAGGTCCGCCGCCTGGCCGAAGGCTCCCAGGACGCCGCCACCCAAATCCAGTCCCTGATCGAAGAGATCCAGGCCGAGACACAGAAGACCGTGACGGTCGTCGAGGACGGCGCCAAGCGCACGGAGGAGGGCGTCGCGGTCGTCGAGCAGGCTCGCGAGGCCTTCGAGACGATCGGCTCGCAGGTCCAGGAGATGGCTTCCCGGATCGACGAGGTCGTCAGCGCGACCAGCGAGGTCGCATCGGTCGCCGAGGAGACCTCGGCGTCGACGGAGCAGGTCTCCGCCTCCACCCAGGAGACCAGCGCATCCGCGCAGGAGATCGCAGGATCGGCTCAGGTGCTGGCCGGGACGGCCGAGCAGCTGCAGCAGCTCGTGTCCCAGTTCACCCTGGCCGCCGCGTAGGCAGCCTCGACCACATCCACAGACTCGGAGGAAACAATGACCACTGCCGCACCTGAGACGAGCTCGAGGCAGTTGGTGGTCTTCTCGCTGGGCGAGGAAGAGTACGCGCTCCCCATCACCCAGGTCCAGGAGATCATCCGCTACACAGAGCCACGAGCAGTCGCATCGGACACGCCCTGGATCAGAGGCGTCATCAGCCTCAGAGGCAAGATCGTGCCCGTCTGCGACCTCGGCTCGCGCCTCGGACTGTCCTTCCAACCGGCCGAGGACGCGAAGATCGTCATCGTCGAAACGGAGAACACCACAGCAGGCGTGATCGTGGACGAGGTCGAGGAGGTCCTGACCGTCGACCACGAGCAACTCGAGGGCGTCCCCGGCACCACGACCGAGCTGATCGACACGATCGCCAAGCTCGACGACCGCCTGATCGTCCTGCTGAACCCTCAGACGCTGTTCCCCGACGAGGAGCTGAGCGCTCGCTAGACAGGAGCCAAGGTTGCCGGTCGGGAGCCAAGGCGGGCTCCCGCCGGCAGCGGCTCAGGCCAGCTCTTCCAGCAGCTCGTGCTTGAGCGCGAGCACCTCGTCGCGCAGGTCTTCGATCCCGCGCGCGGGACGGCTGCGCTGGGCGTCGTCGAAGAGCGCCTGAATCGTCGCGGCCAGCCGCCGCAGCTCGGCCTGGGCATCGTCGGAGCGGGACTCCGCGACGGTCGCGACGCGCTGCTGCTCGACGTAGAGGCTCAGCCGCACGGAGCCCCCTCCGCGCTCGCGGACGATCTCCGAAGTCAGCTCGTGCGGGCTGTCGAGCAGCCACCCGCGGGCACGGGAGACGATCAGGACGGCAAGCCTGTCGACCAGGGCGCCGACGGCGACAGGCGGTTCCCGTATTCCCCGTTCGGGACACGACTCCGACAGCCATCCCCACACGGCCCCGGGCGCAAGCCGCGTCTGCTCCAGCAGCTCGCCCCAGCGCGCGAGGTGCTCGCCCAGCTCGGGACGGTGCTGGAAGACCATCGTCCTGGCGCCCTCGGGATCGGTCGAGAAGGCGGCGAAGTCGGGCTGGCTCTCCAGGTCCACGGCGATCTGGATCTGCTCGCACAGGCGCTGCAGCTCTCGGGCGGGCACGTCGCCGCCGGGAGCCCGTCCGTCTGCTTGATCGGCGCCGGCGGGGGAGCCGCCCGTCAGGACCGTGAAGGGTCGGGGATGCTCGGGCCCGTGCCTGCCGGCCACGGCTGGGCCACCGCGGCGGTCCGGCAACCCGGCGAGGCGACCGGCCAGAGAATCGTGGTCCCGGGAGCGCACGCCGCGACCGTTCAGGTGAGCTTCTCGACCTGCACGGCCCACGTCCCCTGAGGGGTGACGACGAGGCTGCCGTTGGCGAAGCACAGGCCGTTGGCGAACAGCTCGACGGGAGCCTCCGTGGTCTGGTCGAGCTCGACGACGGAGCCCGGAGCAAGCTCCAGTGCGCCGCCCAGGGACAGGTGAGTGCGGCCCAGCTCCGCCCAGACCCTGACGAAGATGCTGTGCAGGATCGGATCCTCGGCAACCCCCTCCACGGCCTCGTCGACGTCCGTGCGGGCCCGCTGCAGGTCGCTGCGCCCCAGCCGGGCATAGGGCTCGGCGTGCACCGGCGGGTCGTCGGCGGCGTCGATCTTGACGGCCCGATGGCTGCCGCTGGCTCCGGGCCGCCCGCGGCCCAGCGAGACCTCCTCGGCGAACAGGCGCACGCCCTCCTCGGCCACCTGCTCGAGCTCCAGCAGGGCGCCCGGGGCGATCGCCCGCATGCGCTCGATCGGCATCTGCACGGAGCCGATCTCGGCCCGCAGCAGCACCCTGGCCTCGGCCATCGCCCTGCTCAGCTCGACCGCGCCGTTCTCGCGCCGGGCCGCGGCGGAGCCGGCTCGCCCGCCTCCTGCCAGCGACTCGACGCAGGGCCAGGGCACGAGCAGCGACATGCTGGAGGGGCAGCCGCCGATCTCCGAGCGCACGGCCAGCGACAGGGTCGCCTCGGAGGCCGAGACGGCCATGCCGGCGTCGCCCTCCAGATCGAAGTCCCCGCGGCTGAGCGCCCCTCCGCCGAGGTCCATCCAGGCGATCGAGAGCTGTCCCAGCAGGACGTCCAGCAGCTGCTCGGTCAGGGCCCAGTCGACCTCCGTCAGGCGGCGCTCGGCGGGCGCCTGGGAGGCCTTGCTTCCGAGCAGGCATTCCAGCGCCTGCAGCAGCCAGGGCAGCTCGACGCTCAGCAGCATCTGCTGCTCGGAGCCCTCGATGCGGATCCCCACCGCCAGGGCGTCGGCGGGCAGCTTGGCCTTGGCGGCGGCCCAGGTCTGCTGGTCGGCCTGCTCGAGCTCCAGCGCGACCTCCGATTTCAGCTCGTCTTCCAGGCGTCGCGCCAGCTCGCCGCAGAAGCCGCGCAGCATGTTGGACAGCCGCCGGCGCAGCTCGGTGCTGAACTTGTTGGGCTGGGAGAAGTCCAGGGGGCGGACGATCCGCTCCCGCGGACCGGGCGCACCGTCCTGGCGCCCTGCCTCCTCGGCGGACTCGACGGGCTGCGCCACGGCAGGCTCCTCGGCCACCGTCAGCCCACCGGCTCCCCGGCTCCGGGCTCCATCGCCGCCGCCACGGCTGCTGCACTGACGGCGCCTTCGGCGCCCGGCTCCTGGGCGTCCAGGATCTCGGTGATGCGCAGGCCGTAGCGCTCGTCGACGACGACGACCTCGCCGCGGGCGATGGGCGTGCCGTTGACGAGCAGGTCGGCCGGGGCGCCGGCCTCGTGCTCCAGCTCGACGACAGAGCCGACGCGCAGCTGCAGCGTCTCCCCGACCGTGGCCCGGCTGCGACCGATCTCAACGCTCAGCTCCATCGGGATGTCGCTGAGGCGGCGCAGGTCGGGCTCGCCCGCCGCCGGCGCGCCGGCGCTGTCGGCCTGCTCGAACTGCTCGTACTCGATCGTCTCGCTCACGGCGCGCCCCTCCTATTGCACTGTCAGTTCCGGTATCAGCACCGCTTCGACTTTGAGGTCCGTCTGCTTGGTGATCGCCAGCAGGATCTGATGCTTGAGCGAAGCCCGGCCCTGGTCTGAGATCAGCGCTTCGCCGTTCATGTTGGTCACTGTGTTGGTCACGATTTCACGCACTACGGCTTCCTCGGGCAGCGTTCCCACGGTCGATTCGGCGCCGGAGGAGCTCGCTCCCGCGGCGGCCCCGTCGCTCTGCCCGGGGGCCAGCTCCAGTGCCACGTTGAGCTTCGCATAGCGACCCCCGGAAAGATTGAGCAGGAAGCTCCCGGGCATCGAGTAGATGGTCCCCGTGATCTTCTGCTTGGGGGTCTTGGGCTTCGGCTTGGTCATCGTGTATCCGGCGAACAGCAGCACCGGCAGAGCCAGCGCGAGCATCACCTTCTTGTTCTTGAGCATGGGTCTCAGTCGTCCTTGACTAGGGTTCGCTTTCACTGCCGTAGATGCGCTTCAGCACGATCTCCACACGCCGGTTGCGGGCTCTGCCCGCGGGCGTGAGGTTGCTGGCGATCGGCCGCTGGTCGGCATAGCCAACAGCCGTAAGACGGGTCGGGCTGACGCCCTTTTCGATCAGGAAGCGCACGACCGTGCTGGCCCGGGCCGCCGAGAGCTCCCAGTTGCTGGGGTAGGCGGAGCTGTGGATCGGCACGTCGTCGGTGTTGCCCTCGACGTCGACGGGGTGCGTCTGGTCGAGGTTGATCAGCTGGGCGATCTCCGCGAGCAGGCCGTTGGCCCGCGCTTCCAGCGAGGCCGAGCCGGAGGAGAAGAGGAGGTCGTCGGTCAGCACCCGGATGACCAGGCCACGGGCTTCGATCGTGGCCTGCACGCGCCCCGAGAATCCGTGGGCCTTGGCGTAGGCTTCGATCTCCGCCTTCAGGCGGACGAACTCGCTGGCCTCGTGCTGGGCGGCGGTGGCGTTGGCCGCCGACGCGCTGGCGGCGCTCTGGGCGCTCGCGACCTGGCTGGAGGTGGGCGAGGAGGTGACGGGCACGATCGACTCCAGGTCGGCGGCCGACGGAGCCTTGCTGGAGTTGGGCGTGGCGCCGGGGTGGGCGATCGACTTGCCGCCCGGCAGGACGCTGCCCGAGAATGCGGCCCGCAGGGCCTTCTGCAGCGTCACGTACTTGGAGATGTTCACGGAGGAGATCGAGAAGAGGACCATGAACAGCGCCATCA
Source organism: uncultured Solirubrobacteraceae bacterium (assembly GCA_963697795.1). Classification (GTDB taxonomy): domain Bacteria; phylum Actinomycetota; class Thermoleophilia; order Solirubrobacterales; family Solirubrobacteraceae; genus Palsa-744. Next base: position 1,493,896 of record OY969097.1, read on the forward strand.
GCAGCGTGATCATGTCGGCGTAGGTCAGCAGCCAGCGCTCCTCGCTCTCCTCCTGGTGGCCGTGACCGCCCCTGCGCCGCCTGGCCACGTCAGGCCGCCTTGGACTCGACGCCGAAGTCGGCGACGGCGTCTTCGCCGTCCTCGCCACGGTCGGCCGGAGGCAGGTACGACATCAGCTTTTCGGAGACCAGGCGGGGGTTGTCGCCGGCCTGGATGGAGAGGATGCCCTCCAGGGTCATCATGCGCATCTCGACCTCTTCGGCGGAGATCGCCTTCAGGCGGTTGGCGATCGGCAGGAAGATCACGTTGGCCGAGCCGACGCCCATCAGCGTGGCCAGGAACGCCGAGGAGATCGAGGGCCCGAGCGTGGAGGGGGCGGAAAGGTTCTGCAGCACGTGCACGAGGCCCAGCACGGTGCCGATGATCCCCATCGTGGGGGCGAAACCGCCGGCCTTCTCGAAGGGGGCTGCGCCGATCGCGTGGCGGGCTGCCATGCCGTCGACCTCGGCCTCGAGGATCGTGTGGACCATCTCGGGGTCCGTCCCGTCGACGACCAGCTGCAGGGCGTTGCGGGTGAAGGGGTCCTCGATCTCGCCGAGCAGGGCGTCGAGGGCCAGCAGGCCCTCGCGGCGGGCTTTGTCGGCCAGGTTGACGAGTTCGTCCATGCGCCCGCGCATGTCGGGCGGTTCGGCGGACATCACGAGCTTGTAGAGGCTGGGGACCCGCTTGAAGGACTGCAGGCCGACGCTGGCGATCGTGACGCCGGCTGTGCCGCCCAGGATGATCATGAGCGCCGGGATGTTCATGAAGGCAGCCGGGCTCGTCCCGTCCATCATCGAGCTGAGCAAAAGGGAGCCGAAGGCCACCCCTATTCCGATGGCCGTTGAAGCCTTCATCCCGGCCTACATCGGCTTTCGGCCGCGCTTCTTGAAGCTTTGGGCGGCGGCTCGGCAGGAAAGGGCTCCGAATCCGCCCCCCGATGCAAGGCGGATTGCAGCAGCGGGCCGAGCCCTTGCGAGTCAGTTGGGCTCGTCCTCGACGGCCGACAGATGGGGGGCGTCGCGGTGCGGCGCCTGAGCGCCCGCCAGGCGGTTCTGACGGCGACGGCTCAGCGCCTGGCTGAGGATCTCCACGCGATAGTCGCGGACGGCCGCGGCGACGTCCTCGGGCGTCTCGGCGACGACAGCCTTGGCCCCCGTCGCGAGCGTGAGGACAGTGTCGGGGGTCGACTCGATCGTCACGATCATGTCGGGGTTCAGTTGGAATGGCTCGTTGCTGTGCCCGAGCCGGTTGAGCTCGATCATGGTCCTGCCTCCTTTATCGGCACTTCCCAGCGCCAGGTCGAGGGCGGCGCGTGCGGCGCCACCCTCGCCCGGGCTCCTCGGAGTCGTCCCTGTCGGTCACCTCCTTGACGTTTCCTGGCTGAAGGCTTGCGCTACTGGATCGAGGTGATCAGCGTCCCGAGCATTTCGTCGGCCGTCGTGATCACGCGGGAGTTGGCCTGGTAGCCGCGCTCTGCCGTGATCATGTTGGTCATCTCCGAGGCCATGTCGACGTTGGACATCTCGAGCTCGCCGCCGATCGTGGAGCCGAAGCCGACCGTCGCGGGCGTGCCGACGAGCGGGTTGCCGGAGTTGGCCGTGGCTCCCCACATCGAGCCGCCGAGCCGTTCCAGGCCGCCTTCGTTGGCGAACGTCGCCAGCGACAGGAAGCCGGCCGTGACGCGCTGGCCGTAGGTCGGGGATTCGGCGTTGTTGTCGGTGTAGTCGACGGCTCCGTCCAGACCGATCGAGATGTCGGTCGAGCCGGGCGGGATGCGGATGAAGCTGTCTTCGGTGCCCGGCGCGTAGCTGGTGCCGGCTTCGGTGACCGTCGCGACGGCGTTGCGGCCGATCACGTAGTCGCCGCTGGGCGTCGTCAGGAACCCTTTGTCGTCTGTCGTCAGGTCGCCGGCCCGGGTGTACTGGATGTTCTTGGGGATGCCTTCCGTGTAGGGGGCTTTTTCGCCCGGTTCGCCTTCCCCGACGCGCAGGAATCCTGCCCCCTCGATGGCCACGTCCAGGGGGTTGTTGGTCGTCTGGAAGGAGCCCTCCGTCATTTCGTTGCGGGTCGCCTCGACCTGCACGCCCAGCCCGATCTGGACGGGGTTGCCGCCGCCGTTGGTTTTCGATGGCGCCGAGGCGCCGCGGATGACCTGCGTGAGCGAGTCCGCGAAGGTCATGCTGGAGGCCTTGTAGCCGACCGTGTTGACGTTCGCGAGGTTGGCGGCGGTGTTGTTGAGCATCGCCTGATTCGCATCCAAGCCGCTGATCGCGGCATACATTCCAGCCATCATCGTGACTGCCCGTCCTTTCGTGGCCTCCTCGATGAGGTCCGGCCCTGGTTGTGTGGCACCGCGATGCTCATGCGATCACGGCGCTGTCGATGTTGGTGAACACGTTGTCCTTCATGTGCTGCGAGTCCACCGCGGTGATCACGGTGTTGTTCGTCACGGACACCACGAAGGCGGTGTCGTCGACGAGCACGAGTGAGTCCCGGGAGCCCTTGCCGGCGGCGCGGCTGACGCCGTCGGACAGCCGCTGCAGGGTGCCCTGGTCGAGTTCGATCCCGCGCCGCTGGACGCGCGCCAGGGCATGACGGGAGAACTGCAGGTCGGTGGCCTGCTCGAGCGCCTTGGCGAAGTCCCCCTCGCCCTGGCCGCCCGCGGGCGCGGCCTTGGCCGGCGTGCTCGTCCCCGTCGTCGGGGCGAGCCCGCCGGGAGGGATCAGGGCAGGATTGGCGATCTGGTTCATTCGACGTTGGTGACGGAGGAGATGGACACGCCCGTTTCGCCTTCGATCGTCAGCGTCACGCCCTGGGCCGTCGACTGGACGCTCTGGACCTTGCCGGTGGCCGCTTCGCCCTTGCCGTTGGTGTAGGTGACGCTGCGCCCGATCAGCTGCACGGCACCCGAGAGCTCGTTGGAGTTGGCCAGGTTGGTCATCTGCTCGACCTGCGTGAACTGGGCCAGCTCGTTGAGGAATTCGTTGCTGTTGCCGGGTTCCAGCGGGTTCTGCGCCTGCAGCTGGGCGATCATCAGTTTCAGGAAGTCGTTCTGGCCGAGGATCCCGTTCGGGTTGGTCGGCGATTCGGGCTGGCTTGCGCCAACGCTCGCGGCTGCTGCTGTCGGTCCCACTGCACTCATGGCTGCTCCTTTCACCGCGCTCAGGCGAGCACGTCCACCAGGGCGCCCCGCGGGGACGCCGTGTTCGGGACGCCCTGCCGGGCGTCGGCTTCTTCCGGCGCGCTCGCCTCCTGTGCTTCTTCGCCGGCCGGCTGCGAGCCGCCGGACGCTTCGCCGCCCGTGCCCTGGTTGCGGGCTTCAGGCTGGGAGAAGGAGTTGATGTCGAGGCTGAGCAGCGTCGTGCCGAGCGATCGCAGCGACTGCGTCAGCTCGCTGCGGGACCCCAGCAGGGCTCGTGCCGCCTCCGGCGTTTCCGCGCTCAGCCGCGCCACGAGCCCTTCGCGGGTCTGGGTCAGGTGGATGCGGACCTGACCGAGCGATTCGGGGTGCAGGGCGATGCGAGCCGTGACGATGCCCTGCCTGGCCGCCAGCTCGACGTTGGCGCCGAGGGCATCGATCAAGCCCTGCATGTCGACGCCGCTCGCAGGCGGGAGCCCGCCCGCGGGCGCAGAGGCGGCTTCTGCCGGCTGGGCCGTGGGGAGGGCAATGGGAGCGGAGACCTCGGCGGCGGGCTGTGCAGCCGTCGGCGCAGGTGCGCCCTGCTGCGTGGCGGCCTGCTGGGTGGTGGCCGTGCTCGGGGAGCCGGCGTCCGCATGGGTCGAGGCGGCAGGAGCGCTGCTTGCCGGACCCGGCTGAGTCTGCTGAGGCTGCGCCATCGATTCGCTGCCGTTGCCATGCTCGACGGGAGCGGGAGCCGCTTCGCCCGGTGCGCTCCTCACGGCGGGAGCGCGGGGATCCGGGGGCGTCGAGGCGGACTGCTGTCCCTGGGGCTGGTTCGATTCCCCACCCGGGCCGCTCTGGACCTGACCGGCCGTGACCGCACCGCCCGCTGCCTGGACCTGCAGGCCGGCTTCGCTCCCGGGGGCCTGGACGGCGCCGCTCCTCGGCACGGGCTCGGCACCGGCTGCAGGCGGCTGAGACTGGACAGCGGCCTCGGCGGGAGGTTCCGGACCGGACGCGCTCTGAGGCTGATGTTGGGGCGGTGGACCGGATGGCTGCACGCCCTGGGCTTCGGCTTGACCGTCGCCTGGTGACGGCGGCGGCACCACGGGCGCCTCGGCGGCGGGGGCCTGCGGGAGCGGTGCCTGCACGGCTGGCTGAGACTGGCCTTCCGGTCGTGCCGGTCGTGCCGGTTCTGCCGGTTCTGTCGGTTCTGCCGGTTCGGCGGGTGCGTTGACTTCGGCGGCCGGTGTCGCCTGCCGGCTGGGCACGTCCTGCGACGGTTCGCCGGCGAGGCCTTCGGGCACCCGGGGGAGAGTGCCGGCGGCCTGGGCGGGTTCGGTGCTCGCTTCGGCGGTCTCGTCGGTCGCCTGGACCTGTTGAGCGGACTGTCGGGCTTCCCCAGGGGCTTCCGTCCCGCTCGAACGGACGTCTCTCGGTGCTTGGCCGACAGCGTGACGGAGCAGCGACACCTGTGCGGGCGCGAGGGCTTCGGCTTCGGCCGTGACGGCTTCTCCCGCCGGGCGACGGTGAGGCAGCGACCCCTGCCCTTCTCCCGGGCTTCCCTTCTGGTGGCCTTCCGCAGTGGCGGTCCGGGCCAATTCTTCCTGGAGGGCGCCGTGGAATCCGGCGGCTCCCGGTGGCGCTCCCGGCGGGGAGCCGCCACCCGGATCGGGCGGTGGCGCCGGCGGCGGGGTGCCGAGCACCGGCAGTGGGGCTGTCGTCGTCGTGCTCACAGCAGCGTCCCCGTCATCGTCGCGGTCGCACCGGTCGGATGGCTCTGCCGGTAGGCGTCGGCGTTGGCCAGGACTTTGCTGACGTAGCTTTCGGTTTCCGGGTAGGGGGGCACGCCGCCGTACTGGCTGACAGCGCCGGGGCCGGCGTTGTAGGCCGCCAGGGCGTCGGTCGTGTTGCCGGAGAATTCGCTTGTGAGTTTGGCCAGGTAGCGGGCGCCGCCTTCGATCGATTCGGCCGGGTCGTAGGGGTTCGCGACGCCCAGCGAGGAGGCCGTGCCGGGCATCAGCTGGGTCAGGCCCATGGCGCCGGCGCTGCTCTGAGAGGTCGGGTCGAAGCCGGACTCCTGCTCGATCAGGCCGTAGAGGACGGCCGGTTCCAAGCCGTTGCGCTGCGCCGCCTGGGTTATCAGCCCTTCGTACTGGCTGGACCCGCCGGCGGCTGTCGAGGTCAGGCCGGCTGCGGTGGCCGTCGGCGCCGTGCCGGCACTCTGCAGGGTGGAGGCGAAGCTCTGCCCGCCCGTGCCGGCGCTCGAGGCGGTCCCGTCCAGGCCTTCCCGAACCTGCTGGACCATCGCCTGGATCTGACGGACGCGGGCGATCGCGGCCAGCTCGTCGGGGGCTGTGACGGCGGTCGAGGAGCCGATCGCCTGGGTGCTCATGCGGGGCTCCTGCGGTAGCGGTTGGCGGCGATCTCGTCGTTGGACAGCACCTCGATACGGGCCTGCTCGCTGTCGTGCTCGCGGCGGCGGCGGTCGCGCAGGCGCAGCAGCATCTCGTGCTCGGTGGACGCGTGCACGAGCTCGGCGTTGCGATCGGCGACGTCGGCCTCCGTGCGCTGCAGCTCGTCCTGGCGGCGGGTGCGCTGGGCCTCCATCCGTTCGACGAAGGCGTGGTGGGCCAGCAGCTCCTGGCTGTCGGCTGTCGAGGACTCGCCGGCGAGCCGGCGTTGCCCGGCCATGGCCTGCTCCAACCCCTCCTGGGCGTCGCGCAGGCCGGCCTCGCTGGTCGAGCGCCTGGCGATCGACTCGGCCAGGGCCTCCTGGGCCAGCTTCTCGTGACGCTCGCGCAATGCGCGCACACGCTCGAGGCGGAAGCGGAACGAGGGTCCGGTCACGTCCTGGTTATCGACCGGCGTCGAGGAGGCTTTAGGAGTGGGTCTCACAGCGTCGTGCCCAGTGCCGGTATGGCAGGTCCGTCGAAGCCGCCGGCGGGCACGTGCGGGACCTCCTGCGCGTCGGGGATCTCCTCGTCCTCCACCTGACGGCCCATCTCGCCGGCCAGCGAGGCTGCCAGCTCCAGCAGGCGCCGGTCCGTCTCGGCGGGCTCGCTGCGCTCCTGCACGGGCTGGCGCAGGAAGGCCTCGATCGCGGAGCGGTGGGCCAGGGCCGCGTCCAGCTGGGGGTCGCTGCCGTGCTGGTAGGCGCCGATCGCTACGAGGTCTTCCTTCTCGCGGAGCACGGCCAGCGCCTGGCGCAGCTCCTGCCCGGCGGCGACGACCTCCGGGGAGACGATCTCGCCGATCAGGCGCGAGACGCTGGCCAGCACGTCGATCGCCGGGTAGTGCCCCGCGTGGGCCAGCTGGCGCGTCAGCACGACGTGGCCGTCGAGGATCGAGCGGGCCGCGTCGGCGATCGGCTCGTTCATGTCGTCGCCGTCGACGAGGACCGTGTAGAGGGCAGTGATCGAGCCGCGCCGGCTGGTGCCGGCCCGCTCCAGCAGGCGCGGCAGCATGGCGAACACGGAGGGGGTGTAGCCGCGCGTGGCCGGAGGCTCGCCGATCGCCAGGCCGACCTCTCGCTGGGCCATGGCGAAGCGCGTCACGGAGTCCATCATCAGCATCACGTCGTGGCCCTGGTCGCGGAAGTGCTCGGCGATGGTCGTGGCCGTGAAGGCGGCCTTGATGCGCACGAGGGCGGGCTGGTCGGACGTCGCCACGACGACGACGGAGCGGGCCAGGGCGTCGCCGAGGTCGCGCTCGATGAACTCGCGCACCTCGCGGCCGCGCTCGCCGACGAGGGCGATGACGTTGATCTCGGCGCTGGTCGAGCGGGCGATCATGCCCAGCAGCGAGGACTTGCCGACGCCCGATCCGGCGAAGATGCCCAGGCGCTGCCCGCGCCCGCAGGGCACGAGGCCGTCCATCGCGCGAACGCCCAGCCCGACTCGCTCGGTGATGCGGGGCCGCGACAGCGGATCGGGGGGAGCGGCGATGGTGGAGCGGGGCTCTCCGAAGGGCACGGGCCCGCTGTCGCCGGGGAAGCCCAGGCCGTCGACGATGCGCCCCAGCAGCTCCTCGCCGACGGAGACCCGGAAGGGGGCTCCGGTGGCGAGCACCCGCGTCCCCGGCCCGATCCCGTGCAGCTCCCCGAGCGGCATCAGCAGCGTGCGCCCTTCGCGGAAGCCGACGACCTCGGCCGTGACCGGCTCGCGGGTGCGTTCGATGCCGACCAGGCAGACCTCGCCGACCTCGGCGGATAGGCCCGTGACCTCGATGATCAGGCCGATCAGGTTGCTGACGAAGCCGTGACGGCGGGCCAGGTCGGCCTCCCGCAGGGCCTCGCCGGCGCTCGCCAGCAGCCCGGGACCTTCCGCGACGCTCACGAGCCCTTCTTCTTGCGGGGTCCGATCTCGGCCTGGACGACATCGTAGGCGCGTTCGAGCTGCGTGTCGGGCTGAACGTCGATCTCTCCCTCGCCGGTGCGCAGGATCGCCCCGCCGGCCTGCACGCGCTGGTCGGGCTGCAGGTCCCAGTGCTCGGCCGTGGCGCCCGTCTGGCGCAGGTCCCCGAGCGCTCCTCGCAGAGTCTCCAGGTCGGCCGGGTTGACGAGTATCGAGATGGAGCGCTGGCCGGTGACGCGCCGCAAGCCCCCCTGGACGACTTCCAGGACCAGCTCGGGACGGATCTGCAGGGTGGCGGTGACGATCTTGCCGGCCAGTGCCATCCCCAGCTCGACGGCGTCCCGCTCGACTTCCTCGGCGATCTCGCCGCGCATGGCCAGCAGGTCGGCGTGGGCCTGCTCCAGGGCTGCCAGGGCCGAGGCAAGCTGGGCCCTGCCGTCGGCGATGCCCTGTGCCTGCCCCTGCTCGTAGCCCTCGGCCCGAGCCTGCTCGCGAATCTCCTCAGCCTGCGCCCGTGCCTGCGCCAGGGTCCGCTCGGCCCCGTCGCGGGGGGGCGGATCGGAGGGCTCCAGCTGCTCGAAGGCGTAGCTGACAGCGGTGTCAGACAACGGCCTCGTCCTCGTCCTCGTTGTCGGAGGCGATCACGATCTGGCCGGCTTCCTCGAGGCTGCGCACGACGCCGACGATCCGGCTCTGAGCCGCGTCGACGTCGCGTTTGCGCTGCGGCTGCTGGATCTCCATCTCCTCTTTGAGCATCGCCGCGCCGCGCTCGGACATGTTGGCCAGAACGACCTCCTTGACCTCCTCGGGCGCCCCTCGCAGGGCCAACACGAGGTCCTTCTGGTCGACCTCCCGCAGCAGCAGCTGGACGGCTCTGGCGTCGAGTTTGACGATGTCCTCGAAGACGAACAGCAGCTCGCGCACCTCCTCGGCGAGCCCTTTATCCGTCTCGGCAAGGTTCTCGAGCACGTTGCGCTCGACCGAGCGTTCGGCGTGGTTGAGGATCTCGGCCAGCGCCTTGGCGCCGCCGGCTGTGGCGTACTCGCGCTCGTCGACGCCCATCATGCGGTGGCGCAGCGCGTCCTCGACGCGTTCGATGACGGTCGTGGAGAGCTGGCCCATGCGCACGATGCGAAGGGCGATGTCGGGCTGCATCGACTCGGGCAGGCGGGCCAGCACGCCGGCTGCCTGACCCGTGCGCAGGCTGGCCAGGACGAGGGCGACGGTCTGGGGGGACTCGGCCCGCAGCAGCCCAGCGATGCGCTCGGGGGCGACGGTGCGCAGGAACTCGAAGGGGCGCGACTCGGCGGGGCCCGACAGCGGCCCCAGCAGCTCCAGTGCCCGCTCGGGGCCCAATGCCCGTTCGATCACTTCGCGGGCGTACTCGAGCCCTCCCGTGGCGCCGCTCTCCTGCGCGTTCAGAGCGGCCAGCTCGGAGAAGACGGACTCGGTCTCCGTCGGCCCGACGGACTTCAGCTGGGCCATCTCCACGGAGAGCGTCTCGATCTCGTCTTCGTGCAGGCGCTGCAGGACGTTGGCTGCCCGCTCGGAGCCCAACGCAGCCATCAGCACGGCGGCCTTCTGGGCTCCCTTGACCGGTAGCGCCTTCTGCTCGTCGGAAACGGGTGCCGGCAGCGCGGCGGCGTCGGGGGCGGCCTCGGCCACGGCCTACTCCTCCTTCATCCAGTTCCGGATCTGCTGCGCGACCTTGTCGGGGTCGGTGTCGGCGAGCTGCTCGACCTGGCGACGGATGTCGCTGCCCGAGCCGATCGCGGCGCTGCCGTTGCCGTTGCCGACGGCGGCGACCATCTCGGCGGGATTGCGGGAGATCTCGCGTTCCAGTTCGGAGAGGCGCATCGGGGGCTCCAGCTCGCGCAACCAGGCCGGCTCCTCGATCGCCTCCTTTTCGCGCTTGCGGATGGTCCTGGTGGTGAAGAACAGGAACAGCAGAGCGCCGATCCCGAGCAGGGCGTACTTGGCCATGCCCAGGGGGCTGCTGCTTTCCGACGAGGCTCCAGCCGTCGCCTTGGGGAAGGCGACCTGGCCGATCGAGATCGTGTCGCCGCGTTTGGCCTGGATGCCGGCCGCGTTGGTGACGGCTTCCTTGATGGCCGGCAGCGCCGCGGCCGGCACCGATTTGTCCAGCAGCACCGAGACGTGCTGGCTTTCGATCGCGCCGGGCGCGATCGTGGAGTGGGTGACGGTCTTGTCGACGCCCAGCGAGGAAGTCGTCGATTCCTTCTTGTAGTTGGATTTGCCCGAGGAGCCGCCGCCGGTCGTCGTGTTGGCCGTCCCCGTCAGGCCGCCGGTGCCGCTGCCCGTGCCCTGCAGCGTCTCCAGCGACTTGCTCTGCTGCAGGGGCACGCCCGTCTTGCCGTATTCGAGCGATTCCTTGGTCGTCTGGTTGTCGTTGAGGTTGGCGTAGACGAGCGCCTGCGCCTTGCCCGGCCCGACCGTCGAGGCGAGCATCGCGTCGAGGCTCGCCTCCATCGAGTCGTCGTAGCGCTGCTGGTCTTCCTGCAGGCCCGTCGAGCCGCTGCCCGCGCCACCGCCGGCGGTGGGCCACAGCAGCTGCCCGGAGGCACCGGTGATCGTGACCTTGTTCAGCTGCAGGCCCGGCACGGAGGAGGCGACGAGCTGGGCGATGCCGCGCACCGAGGTGGGGTCGAGCGCGCTCGTGCCTGACAGCAGCACGGCCGCCGAGGAGACGCCCTGGCTTTCGCCGAAGATCTGGTTCTGAGAGTTGGGCAGGACCAGCTCGACCTGCGCGCCCGAGACGCCCTGGACGCTGTCGATGGTTTCCTGCAGCTGGCCCTGCAGGGCGCGCTGGTAGGTGACCTGCTGCTGGAAGTTGCTTTCGCCCAGTTTGCTTTTTTCGAAGAGGCTGAAGCCGGGCTGGGCGCTGCTGAGATCGCCCGCTCCGGCCAGGGCGACACGGGCGTCAGCTGCCTGGTTGGACTGCACCGCTATGGCGGTGCCGTTGTTCTGCAGCTGATAGGTGATCCCGTGGGAGCTGAGAGTGCTCTCCATCTTGCCGATCTGTGACGGTTCCACGCCGCTGGCCAGGGTCGAGTAGCTCGGCTGGGAGACGAGGTGGATGAACATGTAGACGACGAAGATGCCGGCGATGAAGGAGCCGCCGACGATCGCCCACCCCCGGGCCGTCAGCCTCGATGCGAGTTGGGCGATCGGCACGGATCAGACCTGGGTGGCGAAGATCGTCTGGACGGCTTCGCTGGCCTTGGAGCGGATCTCGGCGGCCAGCTGCATCTCCATCGAGGCGTCCTCGACCGTGGCGACGGCCTGCTCGGGGTTGCTGACGGAGCCCGTGGCAAGCGCCTGGGAGGCCGAGTCTGCGCTGGCCTGGGAGCTGTCGAGGGAGGAGACGGCTTCGGTCAGGGCAGCTCCGAAGTTGGGCGCCTGGGTGCCCCCCGTGGCCGTGCCTTCCGCCGTCGCGGCAAGCCCTTCGCCGGCGCCTGTGGGGGTGGCCTTCGCGAGGCTTTCCAGGCCGCCGAGGCCCGCGCCGAGGCTGCCGACGGGCGCGATGATCATTTGAGGATCCCCAGCATCGAGCTGAACATCGACTTGGAGGTCTGCATGGCGGTCACGTCGGACTGGTAGGACTGCTGCTCTGAGATCAGGTCCGTCATTTCGGTCACCGTGCTGACGTTCGGCATCTGTACGTATCCCTGGGCGTTGGCTTCGGGATTTCCGGGGTCGTAGACGAGCTGATCGGGCGTTTTGTCGGCGACTATCCCAGTCACCTGCACGCCGCCCGGCTTGGCTTCGCTCTGTCCCTGGGCGAGCGCCCCCGACAGAGCGCCGCTGAAGCTTTCGCTGGAGCCGACCGGTTCCAGGACGACCTCCTGGCGCTGGTAGGGCTGCCCGTTGGTGCCTTTGGTGGTGTCGGCGTTGGCCAGGTTCTCGGCCGTCACGTCCATCCTCACGCGCTGCGCCGTGAGGCCGCTGCCGGCGATCGAGATGGCGTCGAAGAGGCCCATCAGGGCAGCCCGATCGCGTCGCGCATGATGTTGTTGCGGGTGTTGACGACGTCGCTCAGCGCCTGGTAGTCGAGGCCGTTTTCGGCGAGCTTGGCCGATTCCTGATCGACGCTGATGGAGTTGCCGTTGGGGCCCGCTTCGGTGGGCACCGTTTCGGTCTGGAACTGCACCGATTCGGCCGGTTCGCCGATGTTCATGGCGCTCTGCAGCGTCGACTCGAAGTTGACTTCCTGGCGCTGGTAGTTGGGCGTGTCGGCGTTGGCGATGTTGTTCGTCAGCGCGGTCTCCCGCTGCCAGGAGCCGCGCATGGCAGCCTCCAGCAGTTCCTGGGTCGGATCGACGAGCGACATGGCGAACTTCTGTGCCTTTCCGCCCTCCGTGGGCTGGATCGACCCCTCCCTGGGGTCGCACGAGGAAAACGGCCGTTCGAGGGGCCGTCCCCGTGATCGGCCGACCTCGGGCGATCTTTAGCGCGGACCGCCGGCTGCTCAGGCGGTGCGGTCGAGATGGTGCGCTTGCGTCAGCTCGCCGCCGTAGCCCTCGGCCGTACGGCGCGCTCGCTGGGCGTTGGCGACGTCGCCCAGCAGCGCCTCGCGCACCCGCAGCAGCTCGATGCGCGTGCGCTCGTGCAGGAGCTGGGCCCGTTCGAGCAACTGCCCGGCCCGCGCCGGCGGGCGCCCGGGCAGACCCGCCACGAGCTCCTCCCACTGCTCGCCCAGGCCGGCCAGCCCGGTCAGCTCGCCGCGACCTGCCAGCTCCAGTTCCAGCTCGGCGTACTCGACGATCGCCTCGTAGGGGGCCAGCGCCGGGTCGCTCATCCGCCGGGGTTCTCGGCCGCGATGGTCGCCCATGCGTCGCGCAGCTCCCCGAGCATGTCGCTGACCTCTGCCAGCTTGGAGGGGTCCTTGGACATGCGAGCCGAGTTGAGGTGGCGGAGGCTGAACTCGTAGATCGAGCGCAGGCGGGCGGCCACGTCGCCCTGGCTCATGTCGAGCGTCCCGTTGAGGTGGGCGATGATCATCTCGGCGTTGCGGAGCGTCAGGTGGGCACGCTCGATTTCGCCGGCCTCCATCGCGGCGGCGGCCTGACGCAGGAAGCGGCGGGCTCCGTCGTAGAGGATCACGACGAGCTGTACGGGTCCCGCGGAGAGCACGGCGCCCCTGCGGTACGCCTGCGGTGATGCTGCAGCGTAGGCCATCGACGCAATAGTGATCGGCTCCTGCGCCGCGAAGTTGAGCGCTGACAGCAGCGCGCCGGGCAGCCCTTCCGCCGGCGCGAACCCGGCGGCCTAGAGTTTGGAGAGGCCTTCGGTCTGCTGGCCGAGCCAGGACAGCTGGGCGTTGTTCTTGGCCAGGGCGGCTTCCAGCGCGGCGTAGGTCTGAACGAGGCTTTTTTCCTTTTCGGAGAGGGCTTCGTTCATCGTCGTGATGCGTTTGCGCAGGGTCGTGACCTGCGTTTCGTCGCTTTCGATGCGGGAGGAGATCAGCCCGCCCGGACCGGACACGGTGGAGATGGCCGAGCGCAGGTTCTTCGACCAGCCCTGCAGCATCTTCTCGACCGCTTCCGGGCCTTCGGCGACGGCGCTGTGCAGCTTGGAGGATTCCAAGCTGATCTGACCTTCGATCGAGGCCTGGGAGGGTTTGCTCGAGCCGGCTTCGGTGCCGGTGCCCAGGCCGATGTCGAAGGGGCTGGCCATCGTGCTCGGCAGCCCCGCGACGGATTCGTACATGGTCGCGCGCATGCGCGAGAGCAGCTGTCCCAGCTCGTTGTCCCCGAACAGCGTGCCGACCGCGTATTCCTTGGCCGAGGAGGCGCCGGCGATGGGCTTGGTGGAGAGCTGCTTGGCGACCGTTTCGACGGTGCTGTTGTAGAGCTTGACGAAAGCCTGCAGCTTTTCTTCGATCAGGGTCGTGCTGACGGCGGGCGGCTGCACGTCGACGGTCACGGCACCCAGGGTGGTGGTGACGCCGCCGAGCGTAAGGGTGACGCCGGGGATCGCTTCCGTGAGTGTGTTGGAGGCCGATTCCCCTTCGACGCCGTCGATCGAGTACTTGGCGTCGCGCCCTTCCTTGGCAGCGCCTTCCTTTTCGGTCAGCGCTTCGCCCGAGACTTCGATGAATTTTCCTTCGGTCGTCCCCGTCTGGCGGTTCGACAGCACGATCGTTTCGCTGTTGAGGACGGCCGCATAGACGCTGCCGGACCCGTCGGCGTTGATCTTGACGGCCAGTTCCTTGGCGCTCGCGCCGGCTCCGAGCTTGTATTCGCGCCCGTCGACCGTGATCGTCTCTTCCGCCGCCGGACTGGCGAAGGAGAAGGTCCTCTGGGCGGAGCCGGCGAGCTGCGTGACTTCGACCTCGTAGCCGCCGACGGCGGCGCCGCTGCTGACCGTCGCCGCGACCCGCAGCGGTTCGCTGGAGACGGCCTGCTGGGAGGTTTCGAACAGCGAGGGCAGCGAGAATTCTTCGACGGAGAAGGACAGCTGCTGCAGCGAGCTCTGCAGTGAGCGCAGCTCTTCCTGCTGGGCCTGGATCTTTTCCTGCTGGGTGCCCAGGCGCGTGATCGGCACCTTTTCGGCGGCGATCAGGGACTTGATGATGGCGCCGGTTTCGATCCCGGAGGCCAGGCCGGTGATGGTGATCGGCGTCGAGCCGTTGCCGGCGTTGACGGAGATGGCGGACACGACAGGCCCTAGACGCTCGCCAGGCCGATGGCGATCTCGCTGGCCTCGAAGGCCGAGATCGTGCGCAGCGTCTCGCCGTCGGCGCCCCGCACGCTCACGAGCGGCTGACCGGAGGGCGCCAGCTCGAAGCTCAGGTGCAGCCCGCCGGCGTGCAGGTGCTCGTAGATCTGCTCAGCCCTGCGCATCTGGGCCAGGACCTCGGGCGGCGGCCCACCACGGCGGGCCTCGATGCGGATCCCTGCGAGCAGCTCGCGGGGGTCCCTGGGTTCGGGCATGCGTCGGTGGGACAGGCCGGAGGCGGCCACGGTCGGCTGTGCTGTGGGTCTGCTCGGCGAGCTCACGTTGCGTTTTCTCCCTGAAAACGGTTTTTGCGGTCCAGTCCCTGGGCCGCCTCGCGCTTTGCTGTCACCTGGTTGATCGACGTTCGACACGAAACCTTGAGCCCGTTCGGTGCTGTGACGGCGGAATGGCACGCAGACGACTCCGCGGGGGCGCGCCTGAAGAGCCACCTACCCGCCGGCGGGCATGTCCATGCGCGCGCCGGCGGCTCTGCAAGGCTGCGTGCAGGCGTCGTCCCGGTCACGCTCCCGGTCATCGGCCGGGGGCGGCGATGCATGAGCCGTCCCTGCGCGGAAGGCTCTCCGCGCGCATCCGACGGGGGGTACGACCGAGGCAGGGGATATGTTCGCCGCCGCGAACTATCACCCGGTTAGACCGCTGACAAGGCCCGGACGCGGGCAATGCCGAGCAGGCGGCCATCCCCTGTCTACTCCCTCGATACCCAAGCAGGAGAATGGAAACGATCGGAAAGCGCGCCCCCAGAACGCCCGCAGCGGAGGTGCTGGCGACCTGGCGGCAGTACAAGCTCACCGGCGAGAAGGAGCTGCGGGACCGGCTGGTCTTCACGTTCATGCCGATGGTCCGCTACATCGTCTATCGCAAGGTTCGCGAGGTTCCGGCCCAGTGCGACGTGCAGGACTTCCTCTCCTGCGGCCTGGAGGCCCTGATCCGTTCGATCGAGCGCTACGACCCCGACAAGGGGGCGACGCTCGAGCAGTTCGCCTGGACGCGTGTGCACGGGGCGGTGCTGGATGAGCTGCGCCGCCACGACTGGGCGCCGCGGTCGTTGCGCCGCGACGAGCGCACGATCGCCAACGCCCGTGCCGCCTTCCTGGCTCAGCACGAACGCCAGCCGGACCGGGCGGAGCTGGCGGCGAGCGTCGGCATGACCCCCGAGGAGCTGACCAACCGCCTCGACCAGGTCGCCCTGGCGGAGGTGTCGTCGCTGAACAGCGTCGTGCGCTCCGACGAGAGCGCGACAATCGAGCGCATCGACACGCTGGAGAGCCCAGATCGCGACACGGACCCGCTGGCCAGCGTCGAGCGCCTGGAAGCCAAGCAGCGCTTCCGCCGCGCCTTCGCCCACCTGTCCCGCCAGGAGCGCGAGGTGGCGGTGCTGCTGTACGTCGAGGACTGGACCCTGCGCGACATCGGCGCCAGGCTGGGCGTCTCGGAGAGCCGCGTCTCCCAGATCCACTCCCAGCTGCGCAGGCGCCTCTACGAACAGCTCTCGGGCGAGCTGAGCCTGTTCACCTCGATCTGCTGAAGCTAAAGGATCGCGGCTCTCGGCCGACTACCGGGCACATGGACGCGGGACTGTTTCTGGCGGCGAGCGGGATGGTCGCCGAGCAGGTTCGCCAGGAACAGCTCTCAAACGACCTCGCCAACGCCTCCACGCCCGGCTACAAGCCCGACGAGGCACCCCAGAAGAGCTTCGGCTCGATCCTGATGGCCAACACGGAGGGCGGGGCTGCCGTCGGCTCGGTCGACCAGGGCGTGGCGCTGGGCAAGACGTTCACCAACATGACGGCCGGTGCGATCCAGGAAACGGGCGAACCGCTCGACTTCGCGATCGAGGGCAGCGGCTTCTTCGCCGTGCGCACCGCGGCAGGGGTCCGCTACACCCGCGACGGGCAGTTCATGGTCTCCGCCAAGGGGGTCCTCACGGACACCTACGGCAACCCCGTGCTTGGCAGCGGCGGCGCTGAAGTCAAGGTGCCGGCCTCGGGCACGGTGGCGACCGCGTCGCTGGCCACCTTCGAACTGGCCAACCCCGAAAAGCAGGGCGAAAACCTGTTCACGGGCACGGTTGCGGGCGCTCCCACGGGAACCGTCCGCCAGGGCGCCCTGGAGGCCTCCGGCGTCGACGCCGCCAAGACGATGGTCGAAATGATCACGGCCATGCGCACCTTCCAGTCCGGCCAGCAGTCGATCCAGACGATCGCCTCGACGCTGCAGGCCGCGACCACCCAGGTCGGCTCGGTCACGAACCTCTGAGAGCGGCGGCGAGGAGCCCCCGCTCAAGTCCCCGTCGGCGGTGCCGATCACTTCGGTGACGGCGCTCGTCCAAGGACGGGCCTGCGGCGCCCTCGATCGACCGCGACCACGACCCCTCACCCGAACCGATGCTCGACGGACTCCTCACAGCCGCAGCCGGCCTCTCCGCCCAGCAGACGCAGCTGGACGCTGTCGCCAACGACATGGCCAACGTCAACACGGACGGCTACAAGTCCGAGCGGGTGGCCTTCGACGACCTGCTCTACAGCAAGGTCGACATGGCGGGAACCGAAACGACGGCCGGCGCGGGCGCGAGCGCGACGATCATCGGACGCAGCCAGACTCAGGGGGCCCTTAAGGAAACGGGCAACCCGCTGGACCTGGCGATCGACGGCCCGGGCTACTTCCAGGTGACGCGCCCGAACGGCCAGGCGGCGCTGACGCGCGACGGCAGCTTCTCGATCGACGCCACGGGCACTCTCGTCGACGCCGAAGGCAACAGGCTCTCGCCGACGGTGAAACTGCCTGCGGGCGTCTCGCCGAGCGAAGTCGGCATCGACGCCTACGGCACGGTCCGGGTCGGCGCCAAACGGGTCGGGCAGGTCAACCTGGTGAACGTCGCCGCGCCCGGCCAGATGATCGCGCTGGGCGGCAGCCTGTTCGGGCCGACGGCGCAGAGCGGGGAACCGCAGCCGGCCCAGAACGCGCGGATCTTGCAGGGTGCCCTGGAGCAGTCCAACGTCGACCTGGGCAGCGAGATGACCTCCCTGGTCACGACCGAGCGGGCCTTCCAGATGGACAGCGAGGCCATCCAGAACGACAGCCAGATGCTGTCCATCGCCAACCAGCTCCGCCCGGCATGAGCGTCTCCTCGCTCGGCTCGACGGGACTGCCTCCCGTCGACAGCACGCTGGAGCCGGACTGGGTCCGCAAGGGCTCGGCGCAGGTGCAGCAGGACTACCAGGTGGCGCTCGGCTTCGAAGAGGTCCTGACCCAGCAGCTGGCGAGCGCCATGGCCCCCTCCGGCTCAGAAGAAGAATCGGGCGAAGGGGAAGGCTCCGGCGGGTTCGGCTCGAGCGGACTCTCCTCGCTGCTGCCGCAGGCGCTCTCGCAGGGCATCGCCTCGGGCGGCGGAATGGGGCTGGCCTCCCAGCTGACGCGCGACATGCTCGGCCCGGCCGGCCTGAAGTCCGCCGACTCGGGCTCGACTGCCGCAGGATCGACTGCCCCGGGATCGCCGACCGCCGACGCCACCGCGCCGGTCGCGCCGTCGGGAGGCGTCGCGGCATGACCCTTGCGACGCTGCCCGACAGGCAGGTCCGCGACGAGGCGTTGGGCACGGCGGTGCTGGCGCACCTGGAGGAGCAGCTGGCCTCCTCTCGCGGCATGCTCGCGGTCGTGCTCGAGCAGGGCGCTGCGATTCGTGCCCGCGACGTCAAGACGGTTGTGCGCCAGGCGGGCATGCTGCGCGGAGAGATGATCCGCCGTGAGCTGCTCGAAGAGCGGCGCGCCGGCCTGCTGGACCGCTGCGGGGCAAGGCTGGGGATGGCCGCGGAGGCGGTCACGCTGGGCGGCCTCTCGGAGCTGATGAGCCCGGCCCAGCACGAGCTGGCGACGGAGCGAAGCGGCGAGCTGCGCGGCCTGCTGCACGAGATCTCCCGCGAACACCAGACCAACCGCGCCCTGATGCAGGTCGAGCTTGGCTTCCTGGACCACCTGATGGGGCTGCTGGCGCTGGACGGATCGGGCGGCTATGACCCTCGCGGCACCAGCGCCGGCGAGAGGCCCCGCCCGCCGGGCGGAGGACTGCGCGTACTGGACCTGAGGGCCTGAACGATGGCGATCCCGACGCTGCAGGGCATACAGACGGCGCTGAGCGGGCTGCTGGCGCAGCAGGAGGCGATGGACACCGTCTCCAACAACATCGCCAACGCCAACACGGAAGGCTACTCGCGCGAGACGGCCGTGCTGGAGCCGACGCCGTCCCTGCAGATCGCCAACCTCTCGCAGCTGACCGGGGAAGGCGCGTGGCTGGGCACGGGCGTGACGGTGCAGACGATCTCCCGGGTGCGCAACGTCTATCTGGACAGCCAGTACCGCACCCAGAACTCGGCCCTCAGCGCGGCGTCGACGGCCGCGGAAGAGCTGGAACAGACCCAGAGCGCCTTCAACGAACCCTCCAGCGCCAGCATCGCCAGCGAGCTGTCGACCTTCTGGACGTCCTGGAGCGAACTGGCCAACGACCCCACCAGCGAAGCGTCCCGGGAGAGCGTCGTGGCGGCCGGCCAGCAGCTGACCCAGACGCTCAACCAGGTCTCCGGCCAGCTGCAGACGATCGCCGGCCAGGCCGAACTGCAGGTGTCGGTGCAGACAGGGCCGAACGGGGAAGTGCAGGGCTACGCCAAGCAGATCGCTCAGCTCAACGGCCAGATCAAGCTGGCCGAAGAGGCGGGCCAGAAGCCCAACGAAATGCTCGACAGGCGCGACATGCTGCTGGACAAGCTCTCCTCGCTGGCGAACGTCACAGTCACCCAGGAAGCCGACGGGACGGATACGGTCGCCTTCGGCGACGCGGCGAAACCGCTCGTGGAAGGCACGACGGTCAACTGGCCCCAGGAAATCACGGCGGCGGCGGGCGGCGAGCTGGGCACGCTGATCGGCCTGACCGGCCCGACGGGCGCCCTGACCACCTACAAAGAATCGCTGGACAACATCGCCAGGACGCTCAACGAAAGCGTCAACGCCCTGCACGGTGCACCGCCGTTCTTCACGGGCACGACGGCGGCCACGATCAAGGTCGCCGTCAAGGCCTCGGAAGTAAAGGCCTCGGGCACGAAAGCGGCGGGCGGCAACGAAGTCGCCCTGGCGATCTCCGAACTGCGCGGCGGGGCGGCCGATCAGGCCTACTCGGCGCTGATCGAGCAGGTCGGCAGCAACCTGCAGGTCGCCAAGAACGAACAGGCGAATCTCAAGACCGGCGTGGCGGCGATCGAAAACCAGCGCCAGAGCGTCTCCGGCGTCTCCCTCGATGAAGAAATGACCAACCTGATCGCCTTCCAGCGCGGCTACGAGGCCTCTGCGCGAACGCTGACGGCCCTCGACAACATGCTGGAAACGCTGATCGAGCACACCGGACAGGTGGGGCTGTAGGCGATGAGCAACCGCATCACACCGGAGATGGTCCGCAGCGCGACGCTCACCTCGATCGACCAGTCCCTGGAAGCGGTTGAGCGCAGCTCCGAAGAACTCTCCTCGGGCAAGAAGATCCTGCACGCCTCCGACAACCCCGTCGGTACGAGCGACATCATCAACCTGAACTACGAGATCGAAGGGCTCAACTCCTACGCCAACGGCGTCAGCAACGGCCTGGGCTGGCTGCAGACGGCGACCAGCGCGATGGGCAACATCGGCGAAATCCTGCAGCGCGTACGGGAACTGCTGGTCGAGGGCTCCAACGGCACGACCAGCGAAGAAAACCTGCGCAGCTTCGGCGTCGAGGTCACGCACCTGACGGAAGCCGTCAAGCAGGACGCCAACACCCAGTACGCGGGGCAGTACCTGTTCGCGGGAACGGCGACGAGCACCAAGCCGTACAACCCGGGCCTGGAAGACGAATACCAGGGCAACGAAGAACAGGTCGTCCGCGCGATCGGCCCGGGCTCAACAGTCAACGTCGCGATGAACCTGGCCTCGGTGATGGGCAACGGTCCCACGGCCGCCGACGGCAAGCTCCTGGACGTCCTGCGCACGATCGTGGGCGATTTGACGGAAGCGACCCCGGAAGCCCGCGCCAGGCTCGGCAGCGTCGACCTCAAAAACCTCGAAACGAACATCGAAGGGCTGAACAACCTGCAGGCTGCCGCGGGCGCCACGACCGATCAGCTGAAAACGGCCGAAGTCCGTATCGAAGCGGTGCAGGCAACCCTGACCCAGGCGCTGTCGAACGTCCAGAACGCCAACATCGCGGAAGTATCGATCGCCTACTCCAGCGAGCAGGCCGCCTACTCGGCGGCGCTGCGCGTGGGGTCAACAATCATCCAGGAATCGCTGCTGAACTTCCTGCAGTAGAGAAGGAGAGTCGACCATGCCCGTCAAGTTCCAGAGCCTCAGATTCGGTGCCGTCGAGGCGCCCGAGGAGGACGTTCTCGACTTCCCCTTCGGCCTGGTCGGCCTGGGCGGCAACCGCTATGCGATCCTCGAGCACGGCGGCGGCTTCTACTGGCTGCACTCCGTCGAGGATCCGGCCCTGGCCCTGCCGATCGTGCGCCCGGCCCTGTACTTCCCGGACTTCGCCCTGGAGATCTCCCCGACCGACCGCGAGCGCGTCGGCTTCACGGAGGAGGAGATCGGCGACCTGTACGTGACCGTGCGGGCTGCGCCGGACCCGTTGGAGACGACGGCCAACCTGCGCGCGCCGATCGTGATCCACGACGGCAAGGGCTACCAGGTGCTCAACGACCACGAACCGGCGCCGCTGCGGGCGCCGCTGTTCGAGCTGGCCGAGCAGCCCGGCAAGCAGCCCGTGCACTCCGCCGACGCGGCCTGATCCGCCACCGGCGCCTGCTTGCTTCATAATCGGCTGCGATGCTGATCCTCACACGACGCCCAGGGGAACGCGTCGTCATCGGAGAGGACATCCTCGTGACGGTCATGGGTGTCAGCGGCCACACTGTCCGCCTCGGCATCGACGCTCCGCGGGGCGTCTCGATCTACCGCGAGGAGATCTGGATGGCGGTGCAGGAGGAGAACCGGGCGGCCGCCGCCGCGGACCCCGCCGAGCTGCCCTCCGGTCCGCCCCAGCCGGCCTCAGAGCAGGGCGGGGAGCCCTCGCCCTCACCCCCTCGGGACGCTTGACGATAGGGGCCGGGCACCGTTAGACTGCGTGCGCGCCGAATGTCAAGTCGGCGTGCTGCGGCAGTGCGCCTCGTAGGCGAGGCGGAGCGGACAGGGCATGGAGATGCCGGCAGAGGGCTCCGCGACTCCCCGTGGATCGCTACCGCGGTCCATCAAGAGGAGGGAGTTCGGCAGATGCCGTCAAGACGATGGTTCAGAGGGGGCGACGGCTTGCGGGTCGTGCTCGGTGCGCTGGTCGCAGTGTTGGCGTTTGGTGCGCTGGCCGGCAGCGCCCTCGCCAAGAAGGCTGTCAAACAGGTCGAGATAGTAAGCCAGTCCGGACCGCCGGCCGGCCCGATTCCGCCCAACACCCACTACTTCACGACGATCCAGGCGGCAGTGAACGCGACGACGCGCAACGCCCGCGACTGGGTCCTGATCGAACCCGGCGTCTACAAAGAAGAAGTCCGCGTGACGGGCGCCCACAGCGACCTGCACATCCGCGGCATGAACCGCAACACGGTCATCCTGGACGGCTCGGGCATCCTCAAGCCGAACGGCAGCAACGGCATCTTCATCGAACGCGCCGACAACGTCTGGGTCGAAAACCTGACGGTCAAGAACTTCGAACGGGCCAACGGCAAAGGCGAAGCCGACCCCGAAGGCGGCGGCGGCAACGAGATCTGGTGGACAGGCCAGCGCGAAGGCGAAAGCGACGTCCACGCGGGCCAGGGCGCGCACGGCTGGTGGGGCAAGTACCTGACGGCCTACGTGACCGGCCTGGACGGCGGCTACGGCATCTTCGCCCAGCACGAGACCGAAGGATCCTGGGACGACATCTACGCCTCGGGCTTCAACGACTCGGGCATCTACATCGGCGCCTGCTGGGAATGCAAGGCCCACGTCAGCCACGCGACGATGGAATACAACGCCGTCGGCTACTCTGGCTCCAACTCCGGTGGCGAACTGGTCATCGAAAAGTCGCTCTTCAAGGACAACTCTGCCGGCATCGTGCCCAACGGGGAAAACCCCGGCGACGGCCCGCCGCCGCAGGACGGCGCCTGCAACGGCAAGCGCCCCGGCACTCCCTACAAGCTGTTCACCTCGACGGAAATCGCGCGGTGCACGGTCCTCAAGGAAAACGTCGTGACGGAAAACAACAGCCTGACGGCGCCGGCCAACCCGTCGACCGAAAAGGCGCCGTGGGGCGTGGGCATCGAGCTCCCGGGCGACATGGGCGACCTCGTCGAAAACAACACGATCAGCGACAACGTCAACAACGGCGTGCTGGGCTTCGAGTACCCGAACCCCTTCCCACCGGACCTGACGTGCACGCCCGAACGCAACAAAAAAGGCGAATGCACGAAAACGATCTACTTCCAGTTCACGGGGAACAAGATCGCCAACAACCAGTTCGTCGACAACGGCACGAGCGGAAAAGAATTCGCCAGCCAGATCACGCTGCAAGGCGGCATCTACCCGCACAAGCAGTACACCTCTGACAACAACTGCGTCAGCGGCAACAGCTACACGGGCTTGGCGCCCGCGTCCTTCCCGACCGAAATCGAAGGGACGTGGGGTTGCCAGAACACGACGACGCCGCCGCCCGACAACGGGCTGGCAGCGATCGGCTACATCGTGATCCTCTCCGACGAATCGGCTTCGGCCCTTCGTCACGAGGTGCCCGGCGTGGAACCGCCGGCCCAGACGACGATGCCGGAACCCTGCGAACAGGTTCCGAACAACCCCCTCTGCCCGACGAACGGGGAAGGGTACTAGTCAGCAGCAGTCAACCGGCTTCGAGGAGCGCACGGAAGCGTTCGCCGCGCTCCTCGAAGTTCCGGTAGTGGTCGTAGCTGGGCGCGGCCGGCGAGAGCAGCACGACGCCGCCACGCCTGGCCCGATCCCGGGCCAGCGACACGGCCTCGGACAGGTCGCCGGCGAGCAGGGCGCGCTCGGCGGGGACGCCGGCCGCCCGCGCGGCCTCCACCAGGCGCCCGCCGGTGCTGGGCAGGCCGATCACGGTCGCTCCGGCTCCGAGCAGAGCCGTGGCCAGCTCGCGGTAGTCCTGGCCCCGGTCCTGCCCGCCGCCGAGGACCACCAGCGGACGGTCGGGGAAGCTGGCGATGGCGGCGATCGTCGACTCGGGCGTCGTCGAGATGGAGTCGTCGACCCAGCTGACACCGTTCCGCTCCAGCACGGTCTCGAGCCGGTGGGCCAGGGGAGGAAAGCCCCGCAGCGCCTCGGCCAGGTCGAGCGGGGGCTCCAGGCCGGCCGCCTCCAGTCCGGCCAGGGCCGCGCACAGGTTCAGGGCGTTGTGCTCGCCGGGCAGGGGCAACTCCGATCGCGACATGACCGGGCGGCCGTCGCGACAGATCCCCTCGGCGCAGACGTCCCAACCGCCGGGCTGGCCGAACAGGACCCGCCGCGCGGCCGACGTAGGCTGCGCGGCAAGCTCCGGCTGGCGGGCGGGGAGCACGGCTGCGCGCACCTCGGGCAGGCCGAGGATCCTCAGCTTCTCAGCGCGGTAGGCCTGCTCGGAGCCGTGCCAGTCCAGGTGCTCCCGATAGAGGTTCGTGAAGACGACGACCTCTGGGCCGCAGGCCAGGTCGGCGACCTGGTAGCTGGAGAGCTCGACGACGACCGGGGCGGTCGGGTCGCTGTCGATCAGGTCGAGCGCGGGCGAGCCGATGTTGCCGGCGAGGAGAGCGTCTGCCCCGTCCGCCACGGCCAGGCGGTGCAGCAGGCTGGCGGTCGTGCTCTTGCCCTTCGTGCCGGTGACGCCGACGACGCGACGCCCTTCGCGCTCGGCGAGCCACAGCGAGGTGGCCGTGGTGAGGGGGACGCCACGATCGCGCAGGGCCTCCAGCTCGGGCTTGTGGATCGAGACGCCGGGAGAGCGCACGACGACGTCGCACCCGGCGAGTGCGTCGAGCGCCTCTGCGGCGAGCACGACGCGGGCGTCGGGGAAGCCGAGCTGCGCGGCCACGCCGGGGACGGGCGGGGAGTCGAAGGCGATCGCCTGCACACGGGCGCCGGGCAGGCGCCGTCTCAGCTGGGCAGCGAACGAGGAGATCTCCCGGCCGGCGCCCCAGACGCCGACGCGGGCGCCTTCAAGATCCGAGAAGCGCACGCACTCCGTCCATCAGCTCTACGGGCACGTCGTGGTCCTCGGCGAGCGCCATGACCGCGGCGGGGTCGCCCTCGGGCAGCGGACGACCGGGCAGCACCTCGGCGGCCAGACGCCTGACGACGGCGTGCTCGCGCCAACGCTCGTCGGCTGCCAGCAGACGCATGGCGGCGAGGCTCTCCTGCTCCTCCCCGACGCACTCGAAGGGCTTGTGCCCGCCGCTGGCGGCCAGCAGTGCGAAGCCCTCGAACTGGGACTCGTCCTCGAGCAGGTCGGCGCCGAAGATCTGGCGCAGGTGCTCGGGCGTCGTGAAGGGCGCGAGGGCCAGGAAGACGAAGCGGCACTTGGGACAGTCCCCGCACCACGACGACGCGCGCAGTCCCGGGTCCAGGCGGAAGATCGCGTTGCAGCTGGTGAAGGCTGGGTGGTATGCGGGCAGGCGGGCGAAGGCCCTGGCGATGGCCAGCTCGGAAGCGGGACGCAGCAGGGAGAGCTGGCGCACACCCCCATGGGCCTCGGCGACGGCCGCGCTCAGCAGGCGCTCGGCGGCGAGGCTCTTACTGAACTGGTGGTTGACCTGGACACCGTCCCAGACCAGGTTGCCGGCCGACGCGGAACGCTCGTTGGCCATGGTGACCGTGTCATATCCATTCAGGTGCGCTGTGAGCAGCGCCACGCAGGTCACGATGGCCGTTATCGGGATGTGCCCGTTGACGGCTCCGCCGGCGTTGCACTCGAACAGCAGGGGATCGATCGTGCGGCGGGCGATCAGGTGCGGCAGACCCGCGACCTGAGCGGTTCGAATGATCGGCGGCGCGTCGCCGATCGAGAACAGAGCCAGCTCGAGCCCCGAGGCCCGGGCCACCTCGATCGCGACGGCCGAGTCCTTGCCGCCACCGACGGGAACGAGCAGCCGGCGGAGCTCGTCGGACGATGGGGCTACCTGCCGGGAGGCGGCAGCTGCGACGGGGAACCGTGGCCTTGGCAGAGGAAGGCCGTTGCAGTAGGCCAGCTCGCCGAGGCCCTCCGAGTAGAGGGCGTCGAGCAGCGCGGCGGTGGCCGGTCCTGGCTGCTCGCCTTCGCAAAGGACCCGGCCCGGCAGCGCCGTCTTGTAGTAGCTGACGCCGGCGACCCAGTGCAGCAGCGCCAGCAGACCTTGCGCCCCCTCGAGTCGGGCCTCCGACAGGGGCCCCTCGACGGGAATCCGTATCCGCTCGCAGAAGACGACGTCCTCCTCCAGGGCGTAGCGCAGGATCGCCTCGCCCTGCGCGCCCAGGGAGCAGCCCAGGAAGCGGAAGGTCCCATAGGTGGACGGATCGAAGGCCGCAGGGGCCTGCCGGACGGTGCCTGACACTGACGACCAGCCTAGACAGGATGTGGCGATCGGGAACGTTGGGCCTGCTCAGACATGCGTGTGCGCATGTTAAGATGCGTTCATGCCCAAGACCATCCAGATACGGGACGTCGACGACGAGGTGTACGCGGGCCTGCGCAGGCGGGCCGCCGAGGAGGGCGTCAGCGTCCCCGAGCTGCTGCGGGCGGAGGCGGCGCGACTGGCGGCCAGCCCCAGCATCGGCACCTGGCTGGACTCCACGCGCAGGCGCTCCTCGGCCGTCGGAGCGAAGGACGTACTGGAGGCGCTCGACGAGCTGCGCGATGCTCGTCGTTGACGCCTCCTGCCTGGCCGAGGTCGTGCTGGCGGGACCTGACGCGGAGCCGGTGCGTGAGCGTCTGGCCGAGGACTCGGAGCAGGCCGCTCCGCACCTGGTGGACGCGGAGGTGCTGGCGGTGATCCGGCGGGCGCTTCTGCGCGGCGAGCTCGACGGGACGGCAGCCGACCAGGCAGTCGAGGACCTTGGATCCTGGCCGGCGACCCGTGTCGACCATCGTCCGCTGCTGCGCCGCGCGTGGCAGCTGCGTGACTCCGTCAGCGCACCAGACGCCCTCTACGTGGCGCTCGCAGAGGCGCTGGACGCCACGCTGCTCACGCTCGACGGGCGCCTCGCCCGAGCAGGGGGGCCACGCTGCCTGGTGGACGTCCCGACGGCGCCATGAGGATCGCGGGCGCTCAGTCGTTGGCCGTGACAGCCTCCAGCAGGTCCGCGAAGCGCTCCCGTGCCCGCGCGCGACGGGTCGGCAGGTGCTCGCTCGGCACGCCGTCCGCGGGAGGCTCATAACCACGCAGGATGTGGCGGGCGACGGACTGGCGGTGGACCTCGTCGGGGCCGTCGTAGATGCGGGCGGCGCGGGCGAAGCGGTACATCTGCTCCAGGGGCAGGTCGGTCGAGTAGCCCAGCGAGCCGTGCAGCTGCAGGGCGCGGTCGACGACGTCGTGCAGGACCTTGGCGCCGTAGAACTTGATCAGGGCGACCTGCGTGCGGGCGGCGGAGGCCCCCTGCGTGTCCATCGTCCAGGCGGCCTGCAGGGTCATCAACCGGGCCGCCTGCATCTCGGCGGCGCTGTCTGCGATCCAGTTCTGGACTGTCTGCTTGTCGGCCAGCACGGAGCCGTGGGCGTGGCGGTAGGTGGCCCTCTCGCACATCATGTCGAAGGCCCGCCGGGCCACCCCCAGCCAGCGCATGCAGTGGTGGATGCGACCGGGGACGAGCCTGTGCTGGGCCAGGATGAAGCCCTCCCCCTCTCCGCCCAGCAGCGCCTGCGCCGGCACCCTGGCGCTTTCGTAGGCGATTTCGGCGTGCCCACCGTAGGAGCCGAACTGCTCTGAGGGGTGCTCCATGGTCGGCACGTCACGAAGGATGTTCACACCGGGCGCGTCTGTCGGGACGATGAACATGGAGGCCCGCTGGGAGGGCCTGGCCTCGGGGTTGGTGACGGCCATGACGATCAGGAAGTCGGCGATGGAGGCGTTGGAGGAGAACCACTTGCGTCCCTCGATGACCCACTCGTCGCCGTCCCTGGTGGCGGTCGTGGCCAGCTGGGTCGGGTCCGACCCGGGCGTGTGGGGCTCTGTCATCGAGAAGGCGCTGCGCAGGTCGCCGGCCAGGAGTGGATGAAGCCAGCGATCCTTCTGCTCCTCGCTGCCGGCCAGGGCAAGGATCTCGGAGTTGCCGGAGTCGGGGGCGGCGTTGCCGAAGGCCAGGGGAGCGATCGGAGAGGTGCCGAGGATCTCGTGCATCAGACCCAGGCGGACCTGGCCCATGCCCTGGCCGCCGAGCTCGGGGGGCAGGTGGGCGGCCCACAGCCCGCGCTGCTTGACCTGCTCCTGCAGTGGCGCCATGGCCCTCGTCAGGCCGTCCAGGCCGAGCTCGTGCCAGATCGCCTCCAGCGGCCAGATCTCCTCGCGGACGAGCTTGGCCATCCAGTCCAGCTGCTCCTGGAAGTCGGGGTCGGTGGAGAAGTCCCAGCTCATGGCTCGCGTCCTTTCGCCAGCTCGTCGGTGCGTGTTGTCAAGCCAAGCCTACGTGGTATGAAGCAAGGGCGGTCAGCCTGTCAAGCCACCAAGGAGCAGAGGACATGAACAGCCAGCAGCTCATCGGAGACGTCGACTTCGTGGGCATGCCCACGCGCGACCTGGAGACGGCAGCGAAGTTCTACGGGGAGACGCTCGGCCTGCCGCGGTCCGCCTACATGCCAGAGCGGGGCTACGCCGAGTTCGAGACGGGCAACGTCACCCTGTCCGTCTACAACCCCGAGAAAATGGGGATGGAGCACCACACCAACCCGAACGCGATCGCGCTGCACGTGCAGGACATGGCTGTCGCCCGGGCGGAGCTGGAAGGCAAGGGCGTGCAGTTCGCCGGCGAGACCTTCGACACAGGCGTCTGCCACATGGCCTTCTTCGCCGACCCCGACGGCAACGCCCTGATGCTCCACCACCGCTACGCCCCCCGCACGACAGAGAGCTGAGGTGGGCGCCCCCGCCCCCCTGCGGACGGTGCTGCTGCCCGGCGCTCGGGAGCTGCTTGCCGCCCACGCCCGCGAGCTGCCCCAGCGCGATGACCTCTGCGGGGCCTTCTGCGGGGCGCTGGGCCTGAACGCGGCCGGCCTGACAGCGCGCGCGGGAGAGCCGCTGGACCAGGACGCCGTGGCGATCGCGGCGGGCAGCATCGTCTCAGGCGCCCGCGACCCCTCGACGCTGCCGGGCGGGGAGGCGGGCCGGCGCGACTACCGCCTGGCGATCCCCGAGATCGAGGACTCCGAGGTGTCGGGCACCACGGCCGCCGGGGTCGTGGCTGCCCTGCGGGAGCTGTCGGAGGGGGCGCTGGAGGCGATCCCCTACTCGGGCCCGTGGACGGCGGCGACGCTCGACGGTCTGTTCGACCTGGCGCTGCGGTGCGAGCAGCCGGCGACGCTGATCGCCAACCACGCTACCCATCACCTGTGGGGGTCCCGTCCCGCGGCGTCGGTGCTCCTGGACTACCTGTACTACGGCCACCTCGACGGCCCGGGACCGGACTGGGACGTGGGGCATTTCGCCTGCATCGTGGCCAGAACCGACGGACCGGTTGGATCGCTGTATGCACTGGCCGACACGTACCCGGCACTCGGCCACAGCGGCCTGCACTGGCAGCCGCGGGAGCTCCTGGCGGCGGCGATCGACAGACGCGACAAGCCGGCGGGAGGGGTCATCGTGCTGGCGGACGCGGGCGAGGCGATGGAGCTGCGAGAGGGCGCCCGCGAGCTGGGCTTGATCGAGGAGCTGTGGGACAACGGCACGATCGAGGGGACTGTGCCGAAGTGAGCCAATCCCAGCTCGTCTCGCTGGTCACGTGCGACCTGGGCGCGATCGTGAGAGGGCGGGCCGTGATCGCCTCGGAGCTGCCGGAGCTCCGGGACGGGGTCGGCTGGGTCCCGGCCAACCAGGCCCTGACGCCGCTGGGACCACTGGCGGAACCGAGCCCGTTCGACTCGACAGGAGACCTGCGCCTGATCCCGGACGCCTCGACACGGACGCGGGTCGGCGCCGCCGAGCCCCCGCAGACGCCGCTGGAGATTGTGATCTGCGACGTGACTGAGCTGGACGGCAGCCCCTGGGCCTGCTGTCCGCGCGCCTTCCTGCGACGAGCCCTTGAGGAGCTGCGGGCCCGGACGGGCGCTGTCATACGGGCCAGCTTCGAGCACGAGTTCCAACTGCTCAGCGATGAACCGGCGGCGCTGCCCTTCTCCCTGGAGGCCCAGCGTCGTGCCGAGCCCTTTGCGACGAACCTGATGACGGCCCTGGTCGAGGCCGGGACCGAGCCCGAGCGGTTCTTCCCCGAGTACGCGAGCCATCAGTTCGAGGTGCCGGTGGCGCCGGCAGAGGGCCTGCAGGCGGCCGACAGGGCCGTGGTCCTGCGCGAGGTCGTCCGGGAGATGGCCCGCCGAGAAGGCCGTCGGGCGACCTTCACGCCACTGCTGGACCCAGCCGAGGCAGGCAACGGCGTGCACGTCCATCTCAGCCTGCGCGACGGCGACGGCACGCCGGTCCTATTCGATCCTTCCCGTCCCGGCGGCCTCAGCGAGATCGGGGGCAGCTTCGCAGCCGGCGTGCTCGAGCACGCCGGCGCCCTGACTGCCCTGTGCGCCCCCAGCGCCATCTCGGCCGAGCGCCTGTCCCCCCACCACTGGAGCGCAGGAGCCGTCTGCCTGGGCCTGCGCAACCGCGAGACGCTGTTGCGCATACCCCCGATCCCCGACCGCGACGGCTCGGAGAGGGCGGTGGCCGAGCAGATGCGCCTGGAGTACAGGGGGGTCGACGCGGCGGCCAACCCCTACCTGGCGCTGGGGGCGATTGTCCTGGCTGGGCTGTCGGGGATCGAGGGCGGCCTGGCAGCCCCGGAGCTGCTTGATCGGGACCCGTCCAGCCTGGGCGAGGAGGAGGCGCGGCGGTTCGCGGTGGGCGGCCTGCCGGGATCGCTGGAGGAGGCCCTGGCGGCCTTGGCGACCGACGATGAGGCCCGCGGCTGGCTCGGGCCTCTCCTGCATGAGGCCTACGCGAGCCTCAAGCGGGCAGAGCTGAAGGAGACGGCCGACCTCACCCTGCAGGAGCGCTGCAGCCGCTATGCACGGGCCTACTGAACAGGAGCTGCTCCAGGCGCTGCTGGAGGGGATCGAGCGGGAGCTGCCGGCGGCCGTGACGCTGCGCGAGGAGCTGCATGGCGCCCCGGAGCTTGCTCACCAGGAGCTGGAGACCTCGCGGCGCGTGGCCGAGGCGCTGCCGGTCCGGGCGCGGACGGTGGCCGGGACGGGGCTGCTGGGGCGGGTCGGCGCCGGCGGCGAGCAGCCCGTGGCAGTCAGGGCCGAGCTCGACGGGCTGCCGGTCCGCGAGCAGACGGGAGCGGACTTCAGCGCCCGGGGGGAGACCATGCACGCCTGCGGGCACGACGTCCACATGGCAGCCGTGGTGGCTCTGACGCGAGCTACGGCCGCCATCGCCGAGCGTCTGCCTCTGCCGGCCCCCCTGCTGGCGGTCTTCCAGCCCAGCGAGGAGGCCTATCCGTCGGGTGCCAGGCTGCTGGCCGAGGGAGCGCTGCGGGAGGATGGCCCGCGGGCCATCCTGGCGGCCCACGTGCATCCCGAAGTGGCCTGGGGTTCGGTGGCGCTGGACCCCGGCCCGGTCAACGCCTCCTTCGATGCCGTCGAGATCGAGATCGTGGGCGAGCAGACCCACGGGGCCTACCCCCACCGGGGGGCCGACCCGGTGCTGGCGCTGAGCACTGCCGTCACCTCCCTGCACGCCCTGGTCGGCCGGGAGGTCGATCCTCTGCATGCGGCGACGCTGACGATCGCGACGCTGCAGGCGGGCGGCGCCGACAACGTCATCCCGGGTGCGGCCAGAGCCCGGGGCGCACTGCGGGCGCATCTGGCGCAGGACAGGGAGCGGCTGCGGGCGATGGTCGAGCGGGCAGTCGCCGGCGTGGCCTCGGCCCACGGCTGTGAGGGGCGGGTGGCCTTCGTGGCCGGGGAGCCGCCGCTGGAGAACGACGAGAGGATCGTGCGCAGGGCGAGGGCACTGCTGCCCGAGACGGAGATGGTGCCGGCTGCGCCCTGGCGGTCCTGCGGCTCTGACGACTTCGCCTTCTTCGGCGAGTTGTGTCCGATCGCGATGGCCTTCGTGGGACTCGAGGGGGCGCCCGGGTTCGAGGCGCGGCCGCTTCACCACCCAGAGCTGCTGCCGCCCGCGGAGTCGGTGGGGGCGGTCGCTAGGACCCTGGCGGCGATGTACGTGGCGGCAGCCGGCGGCGCATAGGATCGGGGGCGAAAGCCGGCCCCGAGCGGCCCGCTCGAGGTCCGTCGAGATGTGACGTGGAGTCGCTTGAAGGTGCCTACGATGTCCGTTGGACATGAAGGCAGACGGACGTAGCGGCGGCTGGGTCGACCCGTGGGCGCGCAAGCACTCCAGGCAGGCGATCGTGCTGCGTGCCGTTCTGGCGCCGTGGATCCTGTTCGTCACGGTGTTCCTGTGCGCGAAGGGCTATTGGTGGGGGCTCGTGTTCCTGCCGTTCCTGGCGCTCGACCTCTGGCTTCTGCGCAGCCTGGTCCGCTACGCGCGCAGCCACGGCTCGTGAGGCAGCCCGGGTTGTAGGATCGGCGCGTGCCCGCACGCCTCTACTTCACCAACTCCGACGAGGCCAACGAGCTGATCGCCAAGGACCCGATGGCGCTGCTGATCGGCTTCGCGCTGGATCAGCAGGTGACAGTGCCCAAGGCCTTCAGCGGCCCCCTTGCCATCAAGGAGCGGGTGGGGACGCTCGACGCGGGCCGGCTGGCAGCGACAGACCTCGATCCGGTCTTCCGGGAGAAACCTGCGATCCATCGCTTCCCCGGGAAAATGGCCGAGCGGGTGCACGACCTGGCCGTCCACATCCGCGACGAGTACGGGGGCGACGCGGAGCGTGTCTGGAAGGACGCCAAGAGCGGCGAGCAGCTTCGCGCCAACATCGAAGGGCTGCCCGGCTTCGGCGAGATGAAGGTCAAGGCGCTGGGGGCGGTCCTGGCCAAGCGGTACAAGGTGGCCAAGGCCAGGGCGCTGGTGCCACCGCACCCCACGCTGGGGGATGTCGACTCGCCGCAGGCACTGATGGATTACCAGGCTGCCAAGAAGGCGCACAAGGCCGAGTGGAAGCGGATGAAGTCCCCCTGACGGTGTCTCGGGACCGGGCCGGCTGAGCGGCCTTGTCAAACGATTGTTTGATACAGTCGTTTGATCAGCTCCGGCGACGACACCAAGAGAGCCCTGCTGGAAGCCGCCAAGAAGCTCCTCGGCGAGCGTGGCTATGCGGGCGCAAGCGTGCGCGAGCTCGCCGCGACGGCGGGAGCGAACATCGCGGCGGTCAACTACCACTTCGGCAGCCGCGAAAAGCTGCTCAACCAGGCGGTGCTCGAGGACTTCCTGGAGTGGAACGACCGCGTCGCGGAGGTGGAGGTGGATGCCGACGCCGGACCGCTGGCGCAGCTGGCGGCGCGGGCTGTGCCGATGATGGACGGGCTGCCCGCCGCAAGGCCCGCCTTCGTCGTGTTCCTGGAGGCGCTCCTGCAGTCCAGACGCTCCCCCGACCTGCAGGACCAGCTTCGCGAGCACTACGCCGAGCAGCGTCGACGTGCGATGAAGTCGATGGAAGCAAGCAACCACAGCGCGGACCTGCCGCCTCGCTTCAGGGAAGTCGTGGCGTCCTACCTCCTGGCGGTCGTCGACGGCTTCCAGTTGCAGGCTCTGCTCGATCCCGAGGCGGTTCCGACCGGTGAGGAGCTCGCGGCGCTCTACGAAGGCTTGGCGGCCGCGGCGAGGATGGCATGACCGCAACGCTGCATCTCGCGGGCGACACCAAGGCGGTCCTCGTGGCTGACGCCGGCATGTTCCTTCTGGCTCAGCTGCTCGGCGTGTGGAAGTACCGCCGGATGATGGCCTCCCAGAGCCACGCCGCTCACATCTACGTGGACATCGCCCACCGGGTCGCCCTGTTCTACAGCTTCGCGCTGCTGCAGGTGGCAGCCTTCGTGGAGCTGAGCGGCTGGAGCGCCGCGGTGAACCTCGCAGCCGCCGGGGCGATGACGTTCTACTTCTACGCCTCGACAGCGGGGTATGTCGTGCACGGCTGGCGCGAAGACACGGACAACCAGTTCCGGGACCCGATGCCCGGGCTGCGCATCTACATGATCACCCTGACGGTCGGCGAGATCGGGGGCTGGCTCGTGCTCGTAAGCGGGTTCCTCGACAAGCAGATCTTCTGAGGGGGACGGCGGCTGCCGTAACCGGATCGGCAGGGGTCAGGGAATCCCGACCACCGCGCCCGGCGTGTAGCTCCAGGCGGCGCCGGTGCCGAGCTGACCGGCTGTGTCGCTGCCCCAGCAGGCCGCATGCCCTTCGGGCAGCTGGGCGCAGGTGTTTTCGCCGCCGGCCGAGATCGCGGTCGCGTTCGTGAGGCCCTGCGTTTCGAGCGGCACCGCAGATTCTTCGGGCGTGTCGTTCGTGCCGAGCTGGCCGTCGTAGTTGCGCCCCCAGCAGTCGACGTGGCCGCTGGAGAGCAGCGCGCAGCTGTGCTGGTCGCCGGCCGCCACCTGCGTGGCGTTCGTTATGCCCACCACCGCGACGGGCGTCGCGCTGTGCTGTTCGAAGAGGCCGTCGCCCAGCTGGCCGAGATCGCCTTCGCCCCAGCACACGGCGTGGCCGCTCACGAGCGCGGCACAAGCGTGAAAGCCGCCGACGGCGATCTGCGCCACGCCCGTGAGGCCTTTCACTTCGCTCGCCGTGCCAGACCCGGCGAGCCATCCCCAGCACTTGACGTGGCCGCCTTCGAGCAGGGCGCAGGCGGAGCCCGACCCGGTCGCGATCTGCGTCGCGTTCGTGACACCCAGGACTTCGACGGGAGAGGTGACAGGACGGTTTTCGGTCGATCCGTCACCGAGCCGGCCGCCTTCGTTCCAGCCCCAGCATTCGACTTTGCCGCTCGAGAGCAGGGCGCAGCTGAACGAGCCGCCGACCCCGACCTCCGTCGCTTCGGTGATCCCGGAGACTTCGACGGGGCTCGTGCTGTAGGTCCTCGTGCCGTCCCCGAGCTGGCCGCTGTCGTTGGCTCCCCAGCAGTCGACGTGGCCGGTCGAGCCGACGGCGCAGCTGTGGTCTGCGCCGGCGGCCACCTGGGTCGCCCCCGAGATGCCGGGCACTTCGACGGGACGGTTGGCGTCCACGGTCGTGCCGTCACCGACGGCACCGAATTCGTTGCCGCCCCAGCAGTCCACGTGACCGCCGGTGCGCAGCGAGCAGCTCGTCCACCCGGTCGCGATCTGGGTCGAGTCTTCGAGGCCCTGCACTTCGCCGGGCACGAGACCGAAGCCCAGGTTCCCCGTTCCGAGCTGGCCGTGGTCGTTGCGTCCCCAGCACGAGATGGCTTCGCTTTCGAGCAGCGCGCAGACGTGATCTTCGTTGGCGCTGAGCGCCATCACGCCGCTGAGCCCCGGCACTGCGAGCGCCGTCGTCGAGTAGGCCCAGGTGCCGTCGCCGGGGTGACTCTGCACGACGGGGGCGCCCTGGCCGAGCTCGCCGTAGTTGTCGTTGCCCCAGCAGGAGACGGTGCCGCCTTCGATCAGGGCGCAGTTCCCCTGGCCCGTGCTGATGGCGATCGCATGAGCGACCCCGTGCACTTCGACAGGGGCGGCGGACTGTTCGAGGTTTCCATCGCCGAGGGCGCCGGAGCCGTTCTCGCCCCAGCAGTCCACGGAGCCGCCGGCGAGCAGCACGCAGGTGTGGGTGGGCCCGGTGCTGAGCGCCGTCGCGCCGGAGATCCCCGGCACTTCGACGGGAACGCTCGACGTGCGTTTTTCGGCCCCGGGGCCGAGCTCGCCGAACCAGTTGTCGCCCCAGCAGGAGACGTGCCCTTCGGGGAGGAGCGCGCATGTGTCGTCGCCGCCGGCCGCGATGGCGAGGGCGTTCGAGATGCCGACGACGGGCGTCGGCGTGGTGCGTTCGACCTTGTCGCCCGTGCCGAGCTGCCCGCTGCTGTTCCAGCCCCAGCAGTCGACGTGGCCCGTTGCGAGCAGGGCGCACGTGTGGAAGGCGCCGGCGGCGACCTCCGTCACCCCGGTCAGGCCCGTCGCGGTTACGGGCACGTGCGAGGTCGTGTTCCGTTCGCCGTTGCCGAGCTGGCCGTAGAAGTCGTTGCCCCAGCACTGCACTTCGCCGCCTTCGACGAGGGCGCAGCTGTGCCACTGGCCGGAGGACAGCTGCGAGGCGTTGGGCAGCCGACCGACTTCCACCGGGATCCCGGTCCAGGCCGCTGAGTTGTTGCCGAGCTGGCCGTATTCGTTCGATCCCCAGCACATCACGCGGGCGCTGCTGAGCAGGGCGCAGGTGTGCTGCCCGCCGGAGGCGATCTCGGGCCTGGCGGCGCCGGACATCACGGCGAGGGTCATCTTGGCTTTCGCGCTGCCCGCCGTGGCGCTGGCCTTCAGGCTCGTGCCAGCCCCGCTGGCGACCAGCGTGAGCTTGTACTTGGCGGGCTTCTTGGCGAGGTTGATGGGCATCGTCAGCGTCCTGCTGACCGTGCCGCTGGCACAGGCGAGCGTGGCGGGAAGCCCGGCCACGGGTTTGGAGGAGGTGATCGTGCAGCTGCTGGCTCCCGAGACGATCGCGCTGACCGTCGCCGTGCCACCGGAGGGCACCGTGACCGAGCCGCCGAATTTAGAGATCACGGGCTTGCCGGCGCGTGCGGACGCGCGGGCGGCGACGCCGAACATGCACAAGGCCGCCGTGGCGATCGCGACCGCCGTGTGGAGCAGACGTACGGGCACGAGCCCCCGGCGCTGGACGAAATCGAAACGCATCCCGAACATCCTCCTTCGGTTGACCCCCAAGCCCCCTCGGTGCCGCCCCCCGCGGCGCGCTCAGACTACCAGGGCTTGAGGCCTGGAGACATGTAAATCCTGTGTCCGGTCGAGCCTGCTTCACACCATCGCTGCCGGGCTCCCCGCGGTGCTCGCATACCCTGGTCGGT
The DNA here is from genome assembly GCA_963697795.1 of uncultured Solirubrobacteraceae bacterium. GTDB lineage: Bacteria > Actinomycetota > Thermoleophilia > Solirubrobacterales > Solirubrobacteraceae > Palsa-744. The sequence goes on from OY969097.1 coordinate 1,530,325, forward strand.
CCGTGACCGACGACCCCGCCGAGCGCCCGACGAACGTGCCGACCCCCTCCAGGACAGCCTCGCTGGGCCTCTTCTTCGCCGCCCTGGGCGCGTTCATGGCGATCGGGGCGGCCCTCCCCGTCCTGCCCTCCTACGTCCACGGCCCTCTGCATTCGGGCGACCTCGCGGTGGGGATCGTCATCGGCGCCTTCGCGATCACCTCCGTGGTCTGCCGCCCTCTGGCTGGCCGTCAGGCCGACAAGCGGGGTCGGCGCATCGTGCTCGTGGCGGGAGCGAGCGCGCTGGCCCTGGGCGGGGTCCTCTACCTGGTCTCCCACAGCGTCATCTCGCTGATCCTGGCCCGGCTGGTGGTGGGGGCAGGCGAGGGCTCGGTCTACACGGCAGGTGCGACCTGGGCCGTCGACCTGTCCCCGCCGGACCGGCGGGGCTTCGCCCTGGGGATGTTCGGCCTGGCTGTCTGGGGCGGGCTGTCGCTGGGGCCGCTGGCGGGAGAGCTGCTGCGCTCGGACTCGGGCTATCCGGCCGTGTGGGTTCTGACGGCCGCCCTGCCGGCGGCGGGAGCGCTGCTGGCCTCGCGCCTGCCCGAGCCGGCCCCTGCGCTGACGGCGGGGCTGCCGCGGATGTCCCTGCGGACGCTCCTGCCCGCCCAGGCACGCCGGCCCGGCATCGCCCTGGCCCTGGCGAACATCGGCTACGCGGCCCTGGCGAGCTTCGTCGTGCTGGCCCTGAAAGCACGTGGCATCGGCGACGGCGCGGTCGTCTTCACGGTCTTCGCTGTGGCGGTCTTCGCGAGCCGTCTGATCCTGGGCCGGGTGCCGGACGCCGCGGGGGCCCGCCCGACGGCTGTCACGGCTGGCATCCTGGAGGCGCTGGGGCTGTCGATAGTCGCTGCGGCCGGCTCCCTGGCGATCGCGCTCCTCGGCGCGCTCGTTATAGGACTGGGCTTCTCGATGCTCTTCCCCTCGCTGGCCCTGATGGTCGTGGGCGACGTCGGCGAGGAGAACAGGGGCTCCGCGATGGGGGCCTTCACGGCCTTCTTCGACGTCGGCGTCGGGCTGGGCGGCCCGATCGCGGGCCTGACGGCGTCGCTGGCCGGCTACCCGGCGGCCTTCTACCTGTCGGCCCTGGCCGCGCTGGGCACATCGGCTCTGGCGGCCGTTCCGGAGCGCCGGATGACACCGCTCGCCGAAGCGGCGGACTGAGACAGAGCGGGCCGGCTCCTCACAGGGCGGGATGCTCGCCCTCGGCCAGCCAGCGCCGGTAGACACCCAGCAGGTCCTCGCGCATGCGGGGCGTCAGGTCCTCGACGACCAGCGTCCCGGTCAGGCGGATGGTCTCCCGCATCTGGGCCAGGTACTCGGTGCAGTGCTCGCAGCCGGCGAAGTGACTCTCCAGGCGCAGGCGCTCGCGGCGGGGCAGGGCGCCCTCGATGTAGTCGCTGACGAGCTCGACGACCTGCCGGCAGGCGACGGCCTGTCGGCGAGAGCTGAGCCAGCTCATGCGGCCTCACCGCCGATGGCGTCTTCGAGTGCCTGGCGCAGACGGCTGCGGCCGCGGTGCAGGAGGACCCGCTGGTTGCCCTCGGAGATGTCCAGGACGTCGCAGACCTCGTCGCTGGTCAGCCCGTCGACGTCCCGCAGCAGCAGGACCTCGCGCTGGCGTCCGGGCAGCTCCTCCAGGGCGAGGCGGATGGTGTCGGCCAGCTGCTCGGCCTCGAGGCGATCGTCGGTGTCCTGGACCCAGTGCTCGGGCGGGGCGGCCCATGCGCCGGTGGCGTCGAAGCGACTGGCGTCGACTGCGGGCCCGGCGTCGCCGATGGCCACGGAGCGTCCCTCGCGGGCGCCGGTGGTGCGGGCCCTGTTGACGAGGATCTTGAGCAGCCAGGTGCGAAAGGAGGAGCGCCCGGCGAAACGGTCGAGGCCCCTGAGGACGCCCAGCCAGGTGTCCTGGACGACCTCCTCGGCGACTGCGGAGCTGCCGACGAAGGAGCGGGCCAGACGGGTCATGCTCGGCTGGTGGCGCTGGACGAGAGCCATGAAGGCCGCCTCGTCGCCGGCCCGCAGTCGCTCCAGGAGCTCCTCGTCGCCGGCACCTCCCGAGCGGGTGCTGCGCCATGCGATGGCCGCGAAGCCCGCCAGCAGGTTGACCTTCATGGTCGGGAGGGAGAGGAGATGGAGGATCTGGTTCATGGTCTTGGCGGCGAAGCGGGAGCGGCTCCACGCGGGGCCGCTCCCGCCGCCGGGGTCTCAGCCGGCCACGATACCCTCGCCGCCCTGGGCGCCTGGCACGGTCACGGAGCCGATCGGGCTGAGCGAGCCGCCCCAGCCGATGGCGTACTCGTCGACCTTGCCTTCGCCGCCGGCCTGGACGTAGAGGTCACGTCCGTCGGGGGAGGCGGACGCGTCGACGGTGCCGGCGTCCGTGGCTGCCTGCCCCTGCAGCGTCAGGGCGCCGGAGAAGCTCTCGCCGTAGATGCTGACGGAGCCGGAGCCGGCGTTGGAGACGTAGTAGCGACCGTCGCTCTGGGTGACCCAGCAGGTCGCCGCCTGACCCGTGCCCAGCGAGCTGATCTGCTGGAGCTGCCCGTTCCAGTGCAGCTGGAAGTCGGCAAGGGCGTTGCTGCCGGCCTCCGCCAGCACGAGGCGTCCGAGGCCGTCGAACTGGATCGCGAAGGGCACGTCGCCGGCCAGTTCGTCGACGACGGGCGAGCCCGACAGCAGTCCGAAGCGGTTGACGGCGAAGACGTCGACGTCGTTGCCGTTGGCCTTGGTCGTGACCAGCAGCTGCTGCCCGTCGGGCGAGAAGGCGACCTGCCCGGGCGTGTTGACGAACTGCGGCGTCGCCGACGGGTTCAGCCCCAGCGAGCGGCTCGACCCGGGGATCGGGTACAGCCGTCCGCCGAAGACGCGGAAGCCCTGGACGCTGCCGCCCTGCTCTGCGTTCAGGACGTAGACGAGACCGTCCTGCACGGCTATGGAGACGGGGAAGGCACCGCCGGAGGCGATTGTCTGGCGCAGCTGCAGGCGGTCGCCGAAGACGGAGAAGACGGAGACGGTGTCGCTGCCTGCGTTGACTGCCAGCAGCAGCCCGTCCTGGCGGTCGAGGACGAGCGATCCCTGCGAGGCCAGGTGGTCCACGACGGAGCCTTCGAGCTGGCCGCCCAGACCTCCCGTCGAGTACAGGCCGGCGGAGGAGAGCGTGCCGTTCGCGGCACGGTCGTAGACGGCTATCTGGTTGCCGGCGAGGTTGTCGGTCTGGACGAAGACGGGCGAGGCGTAATGGAGTCCGCCCTCCCCGCCGGGGTGGCCGGGCCCGTCGAAGGCGCCGGCGGGGGCAGCGGCCAGCGCCAGCGCGGCGCCGAGCGTACCCAGCGCGAGCGCGACCTGCTTGAAAGCTCTCATGTGTCGCTCCTGTTGGTTGGGGTGGTCGGTGTGGCACCCCTTCAGTCCGCCGGCGCGGCCAGGCGTTACGCGACAGGCGGCGGCGTGCCCTCGGCGCTCGCCGCCAGGGCCGGATCCCACTGGCAGACCGAGCAGGCGTGGCGGAAGGCCGAGCGGGCGAAGGCCAGTGCCTCGCCGTGCGGATCGCTGCCGGCGCGGACGTCGTCCCAGTCGAGCACGTACTCGCCGAGCGCCTGCTCCCAACGAGCGGCGGCGGGCTCCAGGCGGGCGCTGGAGAAGCCCTCGGGAGCCGGGTAGGCGTAGGCGTAGAAGGCGGCCTTCTCGTAGCGCCCGTCGCCGGGCCACCAGCCGAGGGCGACCTCCTGGGAGTCCATGGCGTTGCGCATGATGAAGTCCTGCGAGGGAGGCTCGGCGGGGACGCCGGAGAAGAGGTTGACGGCCAGGTCGAAGGAGCCCCACCAGGCGTTGACGGGCGTCGAGCGTCCCCGGAAGGGCGCTCGGAAAGCCGCCAGCACCAGAGCCGCCCGGGTTGCGGCTGCGAAGTAGGTCTCGACCTGCTCGGGCTGGTAGATGCTGTGCTCCTCGTCCTCGTCGAGGGGAACGGTCCAGTCGACCTCCTGGGGGGTCGGGTCGATCTGCACCTCCCCCCCGAGCCGGTGGGCGTGGGCGAGCGTCTGCCTCGTCACCTCGCCGACCGACCGGTCGGTCAGTGGCGTCTGTGCGGAGCGCCCGTCGCTGTGCTCGACGAGCAGCCGGTGGGCGTGGAGGTCGAGCGCGAAGACGAGCGCTCCCGAGCCGTCGGGGGCGGGCAGCGGCAGCGTCTCCCAGCCGCGGGCGCTCAGGCGCAGGGCGGCGTGCTGCAGTTGCGGCTCGGGCGGGGCGAGGGCGACGGCGAGCTTGCCCAGCAGCTGGGTGTGGGCGTGCAGGGTCGTGCAGGTCTCACGCCACTGCTCGTAGGGAAGGGCCGGCCAGGGCGCAGGCATGCTCCGAGCCTAGCGCCAGACGGATACGGGAAGATGCGCGGGACGATGGAGGAGCCCGACGAGATCCCGGAGGCCCTGGCCAAGTACCCGGGCTACCTCCTCTCGCGCCTGGGCGAGCAGGCCCGCAAGCGCTTCGGCAGGGCGATCGGCGCGGAGGGGATGCACCCGCGCCAGTTCGGGGTGATGGCGGTCGTGGCGTCCAGGCCGGGGATGACCCAGCAGCAGCTCCACGAGCTGACGGGGATCGACCCGAGCTCGATGGTCGCCGTCATCGACGAGCTGGAAGCGGCGGACCTGGCGGAGCGCCGGCCGCATCCGGAGGACCGCCGCGCCCGCAGCATCCACCTGACCGAGCACGGCGAGCAGACGCTCACCCGCGTCCGCGAGGTCGCGGCGGAGCTGCAGCGGGAGCTGTTGGCGCCGCTGAGCGCGCAGGAGCGGGAGACCCTCCACGGGCTGCTGCGAAAGCTGGCGAGCGCACCCGGCGCAGCCGCCGCCGAGAGCCCCTGCCAACACGAACAGGCATCCTGAGGCGCCGAACATGCGCACAGGCACCTATTCGATCGTGGCCCGGGACGCTGGGACCGGCGAGCTGGGCGTGGCCGTCCAGTCGCACTGGTTCTCGGTCGGGTCGGTCGTGGCATGGGCCCGCCCGGGCGTGGGCGCTGTTGCGACCCAGTCGGTCGCGGAGGTCGCCCACGGGCCGAACATGCTGGAGCGGATGCGGGACGGCCTGGATGCGGCTGGCGCGATCGCGGCCGTCCTGGGGGGTGACGAGCAGGCCGCCTACCGCCAGCTGGGAGCCGTCGACGCGAGCGGCCGGGCGGCGTCCCATACGGGCCCCGACTGCATCCCCCATGCGGGCGACGTCGTCGGCGAGGGCTTCGCCTGCCAGGCCAACATGATGGCCGGGGAGACGGTGCCGCAGGCGATGGCAGCCGCCTACGAGGCCCACGAGGGCGACCTGGCCGAGCGGTTGCTGGCGGCCCTTTTGGCAGCGGAGCGAGCGGGCGGTGACGTGCGGGGGCGCCAGTCGGCTGCGCTGCTGCTGGTGCCGGCGCAGGGCGAGCCGTGGCGGACGCGCTTCGACGTGCGCGTGGAGGACCATGGGGACCCGCTCGGCGAGCTGGCCAGGCTGCTGGCGCTGGCGCGGGCCTACGAGATGGCCGGGGAGGCCGACGAGCTCTCGGCGGAGGGGGAGCACGAGCGGGCCGCAGAGCTGTACGTCCAGGCTGCGGCAACGGCGCCGCAGGCCGACGAGCTGGTCTTCTGGGCGGGGCTCGGCGTGGCCGGCCAGGACCTCCCCCGCGGCGTGCAGCTGGTGCGCGAGGCGATAGCCGTCAAGGAGTCCTGGCGGACCCTGCTCGAGCGTCTGGCGCCGGAGCTGGCACCGAGCGCAGCCGCCGTCAGGCGGGCCCTGGACGACTGAGAACCCGTTCTAGGCGGTCAGCTCTGCGGCCATCTCGTCGAAGACGGCAACGTAGGCGTCGATGGCCTCGTCTGTGTGGGTCACGGACAGGGTCCACTCCTCCTCGCGGCCGGGCGTCATGAAGATGCCCCTGTTCATGTTGAAGAGCCAGGCCAGTTCGGTGACGGGAACGTCCTGGTTGGCCTTGAAGCTTTCGTAGTCGACGATCTTCTTCGTCGAGAACGTCACACAGCCCTTGGCGCCGATGCCCAGCGCGTAGCCGGGCAGGCAGTAGCGGTCGATGACGCCCTGGCAGCCGGAGACGATGCGGTCGTTGAGCGCGTCCATGTGTTCGTAGGCCGCCGGCGTCAGGACCTCCTCCAGGCTGGCCCGGGCGGCGGCCATGCCGAGGGGATTGCCGTTGTAGGTGCCGACCTGGTAGACGGTCCCGTCCTCGACGACGCGCATGACCTCCTCGGTGCCCCCGACGGCGGCCGAGGGCAGCCCGCCGCCGAGGGTCTTGGCGAGGGTGACCATGTCCGGCTGCACGCCGAAGCGCTCGGCGGCGCCGCCGGCGGCGATGGCCAGGCCCGTCTTGACCTCGTCGAAGATGAGCACGATCCCGTGGCGGGCGGTGAGGTCGCGAACTTCCTGCAGGTAGCCGTCCTCGGGCAGGACGACGCCGAGGTTCATCATGGCGGCCTCCATGATCACGCAGGCCGGCTTGCGCCCTTCGGCTGTCAGCTTCTCGATGCGCCGCTCCATCGCGCCGGCGTCGTTGAAGGGGACGGGGACGGTCAGGTCCGAGACTGCCCTGGGGATGCCGGCGCCGTAGGGCAGGGACTCGTAGTTCTCGCGGTCGCCGATGCGGTCGTAGTCGACGCCGATGGAGACCATGACGCCGTCGTGGTGGCCGTGGTAGGAGCCGAAGATCTTCACGATCGTGTCGCGGCCGGTGTGGGCGCGGGCGATGCGGATGGCGTCCATCGTCGCCTCCGAGCCGGAGTTCAGGAAGCGCCAGCGGGCAAGCCCCCAGCGTCGCTGCAGCTCCTCGGCGACGAGGATGCCGTCCTCGGTCGTGGCGGCGAAGTGGGTGCCCTCGGCGACGCGCTCGCGAACGGCCCTGACGATGGCGGGGTGGGCATGGCCCTGGACCATCGAGCCGAAGCCGTTGTGGAAGTCCCACATGCGGTTGCCGTCGACGTCGTAGACGACCGGCCCTTCGCCCCTGGTCAGGTAGATCGGCCAGGGGTCTCGTGCCTGGTAGGAGGAGGCGACGCCGCCGGAGAGCGACTGCTTGGCACGCTCGTAGGTCTCAGCGCTTCCCCTCGTGCGCTCGTCCAGCAGCGCCGATTCGCGCTCGATCAGGCTGCGTACGCGGTCGCGGTCGATCTGCACGGTCGCCGGGCTTGACATCTCTTCCTCCTGTGGCTCTATGACACGACACTCCGCCGCGCCGGACTCCAGGTTAGGGCAGAGGGGACAAGGGCCCGTGCAGCAGGCCGCGATGAGCCGGAGGGGCCGTGGCGCGCCGGCCCTCTCGCTCGACGTCGGGCGCCGGAGCGAGAGGGCGCATGCGCCTGAGGACTATCCGAGCTGCAGGTACAGCGTGTCGCCGATCGCGACCTTGCTGGAGAGCTTGGCCGTCTTGGCCTTGCCTCCGTCGATGCTGAGCTTCCAGTCGGGGGCCGGCGAGGCGGGGCTGCCGTCGAGCTGGGTCAGATCGACGTTGCCGGCGGCCGGCTGGAAGCTCGTCACGCAGCCGCTCGGCGTGGAGCCGGCCCGGGCCGCTTCCAGCACCTTCAGGAGCGTCGTCGTGACAGCTTCGGGCGTCAGCGTGACCGAGCACGCCTGCAGCGTGGCGCCGTATTCGACTATCAGCGCAAGGGCGTCGGGGACGCCTTTCTGGAAGGAGCCTTCGGCCTCGACCTTGGGTCCGTTGTGGCCGGCCGCCGGCTTCGCCGTGAAGCCGCCGCCGGCGATCGCCCGCAGGGCGTCCTGGCTCGAGTATTCGTTGGCTTCCGCTTCCCCGGCTTCGTAGACGAAGCCGCCGCCGGCGATCTGCTGGGAGATCAGGTAGTCGATCGGCGTTTTGCCGGCGGCGGTCGTGAATTCGGCGGACTGCGGGTCGATGCCGCAGGCGTCGAGGCCCTGCACGGCCCAGGCCGTCGAGTCGGTGTTGGCGCCGAAGGGCGATTCGAAGGCGCCGCTCGAGTCGACGAGATCGCCCTTCAGGTAGGCCAGTGCCTTGGCGAGCGACGGATCGGTGACGGGCACCCCGGCGCCGCAGAGGGCCGCGATGGTCGCACCCGTCTCGTCCGGTTCGGCGGGCTGGGCGAGCTTGGTGGGGTTGCCTTCGCCCCGTTCGTAGGTCCAGCCGCCGTCGGTGTGCTGGTTGGCCTTCAGGGCAGTCACGGACTTGGCCAGCAGCGCCTCGGGAACACGGGGGCCCTTGTGGACGCTGGTGTCGGCCAGGGCCAGGACGCCGAAGACGGTGTCGCTGAGGGCAGCGGGCGTGCCGTAGTAGCCCGGGCTGGCGGGCTGGTAGCGGGCGACGATCTGGGCGAGCAGGTTCTGGGCGCCAGAGACGCGTGCCGGGTCGATCCCGGCGGCGTAGCCGTTGAGGGCGGCCCGCTCGAATTCGCCGACGGACGGTTCGACCGCTTCGGGCCAGGTCGAGGGGTCGCCGACGAGCTGGCGGTAGTAGGTGCGGGCATCCGGTCCCCCTTCGACGGACAGGCTGGAGGGAGCGACCTTGGCTGCCGCCAGGGCGCCGAGCGTCCAGTCCGTTTCGAAGGCTCCGCTGGGCTGCTGCAGGGACTTCAGGTAGGCGACGGCGGCCGTCGTGGCGGCCTTGATCTGCTTCTTGCCGGACGTGGCCAGGGCGCCGGTCGGCATGACGAGGATGGATGCTGCGGCGACGAGCGCGAGCAGCCCTCTGTTGACGCTTCTCATGTGGTGGATCTCCTTCCTTGGGGGCGGAGGCATGTCCGTCCCGCCGGGAGGCGAGAGTGACGGCCGCCGCCCTATCGCGAGAGCAGGGTCCTGTGGTCTTCTGCCACTCGCCGAGTACTCGGACTCGGGTCGCCCCCTGAAGGTCGTCCCATACCGTTGCGCGTCAGTCCCGGCCTCTCACCGGGTTCCCTCGACCGCGTGGCCGCCAGGCACGCTACCAGCCGCGTCCGGCCCGTGCTGTGCGGCCGGTCAAGCCTGTTCGGCTATCCACCAGGTGGTGGCAGCTGCGTCGCCGGAGTCGACGGGGTAGAGCGCCCGGGCGATCCTCCCCCCCCTGACGACGACGGTGGCGGGCTGGTACACGCGACGGCCCTCTCGCCTGGTCGTGGGCAGGCCGAGCTCGCGGGCGAGGGCGAGCTCGGTGTCGCACAGGACGACGCACTCGGGCGCCTCCTCTTCGAGCCAGTCGAGCTGGTCGGACGGCTCGTCGCTGCTGACCATGACGAGCCTGTGGCCAGTGCCGGCGAGCGCGGATTCGTAGTGGGCCCACATCGCGGCCCGCTTGGTGTCGTCCTCGTCGGCCAGCGGCGAGCCGATCGCCGGATACAGGCAGACGACCAGTGAGAAACGCTGCGCGAAGCGGCCGATGCAGAACTCCCCGTCGGGGGCGTAGGGAAGTGTGATGCCAGGCAGCCGCCGGCCTACGATCGGCAGTCCTCGCCGCGCGGGTGGCGTCTCGCAGCCTCCCCGGCGGCGAGCCCTCAACCTGTCCTGGGGGCGGGCGCTCATCGCCGAGGCGCCCGGGGGAGGTCTCTCCCCGGCGCTACCGTGCCGGGGAGAGACCTGCGGGGGATGGCTTCTTCGCCCGGTCCGTACATCACAGACAAAGCATGTCGGCACCGGCCCCGCACGCCAATACCTTTAAGTAGGTGTTTGTGACTATCCGGTCACCCTGCTTGACAAGCCCGTCACGGGACTCGAGCAGCCTCAGCCATTCCGCTCTGCCACTCACGTTTCTCCCCATCCGGAACTGCGTCGGACAGCTCCGTCCCGTGCCCCGACCAGCGTGTTTCTCATGTCTCCAACCACCTTTAAGTAGGTGTTTTCACACCGGTCTGTTGTCTGCATGTAAAGTTCGTGCAGTCGAACAACCCGGTTGATCGGAAGACGACCGGGCCTCTCGGGGAGGAACGGGTTTGTCAGCCAGACATGCGTTGCTAGGTCTCTTGCGTGAGCGTCCTGCGTACCCGTACGAGCTGGCCGACAGGCTGACCAGGCGGCTGGGCCCGACATGGGCCATCAACTCGGGGCAGGTCTACCAGACGATCAAGCGCCTGGAGTCCGAGGGCCTGGTGGAGGCGGTGCAGGAGGTCGACGTCCGCGACGATCGCGGGTTCCGCACGATCACGGCGGCCGGCGAGGAGGAGTACGAGTCCTGGGTGACACGCCAGCTGCACGTTCGCCGGCCGTCGCGCCAGCCACTGATCGTGAAGATCGCCCTCAGCGGGCACGAGCGCCTGGCCGATCACCTGCGCGAGCTGGAGGCGCTGGAGCAGGCGTGCGTCGAGCAGCTTGCGGAGATAGCGCGCCTGATGGATGAGGTTCCGGTCCAGGGCCTTCGCGTAAGGGCCGACCAGGTGGCCCTCAGGCTCAGCCTGGTATCGGACATGTACGAGGTCGAAGGCCAGCTGAAGTGGGCCAGGCACGCGCGCGAGACGGTGCAGTGGCTGGCCGGCCAGGACGCGGTCTGGATATCGAGGAGCCAGTCGGATACGGAGGAGGGCAGGGCGGCAAGCCACGCGGCTCGCACGGAGCTGTTCGGCAGGCTTGCGGCGAGAGAGGGTCCAAGAGCCATCGACGGCGGGCGCAGGGCGAGGCCCGTTTCGCTCGACGGGCTGGACGACGAGGAATGAGGCGGGAGGTCTACGCGTGCTTCGGGTCGAGAGGGTGTCGAAGCGCTTTGGCAGCGGAAAGCGCGAACGAGTTGCGCTCAGGGAGGTGTCACTGGACGTCGCCAGGGGCGAGATGGTCGGGCTGTTCGGCCCGAGCGGGGCGGGCAAGACGACGCTGCTGCGGATCGCGGCGGGCCTGCTCGAGCCAGACAGCGGCAAGGTCAGCTACGCGGGCGAGCGGCTGAGCGCTCTGTCGGCAGGCGAGCGCAACCGGCTGCGCAGGCGTGAGATCGCAGGAGTCTGGACCGGCCAGGAGCGCTGGGAGAAGCTGCGCGTCCTGGACCACGTCATGTTCCCCCTGCTGGTCGACCGCCGCGAGCGCAGGACGGCGCAGCGGAGGGCCCGGGAGGCGCTGCTGGCGTGCGAGGCCGACCATTGCGCGAACCTGGACGTCGAGGCGCTCTCAGACGGCGAGCGGCAACGGGTGGAGCTTGCGCGGGCGCTGGTCAGCGAGCCGCGGCTGCTGCTCGCGGACAGCCCGGCATCGCGCCTGTCTCTGCTGGAGCGCGAAAGCATGATGGCGCTGCTGGCCAGCACGGCAAGGGACGGCAGGGTGGCGGTACTTGTAGCGGAGAGCAGCGCTGAGGCACTGGTCGGGGCGGACCGGATTCTGATGCTGCGCGACGGCGAGCTGGTTGCAGCCGAGGACCGCGCGGGGGCAAGCGTATTGCCGTTCGTCAGACCGCAGTCGGCCGCCGGGTAAATGCTGGAGCTCCACAGAACCAGCAAGCTCTACCAGAGCCCCGGCGAGGTTGTCCGTGCCGTCGAGGGCGTGACGCTCAGCGTCCAGGCGGGCGAGCTGGTGGCGATCTTCGGACCCAGCGGCTCGGGCAAGAGCACGCTGCTGCTGCTGGCCGCGGGGCTGCTCAAGCCCGATGCGGGCACCATCCGCTTCGATGGTCGCGACCTGGCGGGCATGAGCAAGCGCGAGCTGCTCAGCTACCGTCGCACCCAGCTCGGCTTCGTCTTCCAGGGCTTCAACCTGGCAGCCGGCCTGACGGCCCGCGAGAACGTTTCGATCGTGCTCCTGATGAGGGGCATCGATCACGCGACGGCCGCGGAGCGAGCCGAGCTGGCTCTGCGGAAGGTCGGCATCGCGCACCGCGGCGGGCATCCGCCGGACAGGCTCTCCGGCGGAGAGCAGCAGCGCGTGGCGATAGCGCGAGCGCTGGTGGGGGAGCCGCGCCTGGTCCTCGCCGACGAGCCGACGGGAAACCTGGACAGCGACACCGGCAAGGGGGTACTGGACCTGCTCAGCGTCCTGCCGCGGGAGCGGGGGGCGGGCACTGTGGTGGTAACGCACGATCCCAGCGTGGCTGGATATGCCGACAGGGTGCTGAGCATGAGGGACGGGCATCTGGACAACGGCGCTCTGGAGAGCCAGGACACGGCCCTGACGGCGGGATGACTGGCTACCTGCGGACGCTGTGGCTGCTCTACAGGCGCAGCGTCCGGGTCCAGCCGGTGCGCGAGGCGATGGCGGTCGCGGGCATAGCGGCCGGGGTGGCGCTCCTGTTCGCGGTGCAGGTCGCACACAGGAGCATCACGGGATCCCTGGAACAGATCACCCACGGCGTGGCGGGGCGGGCGACGATCGAATTGGCGGGTCGCGGTCCGGAAGGCTTCCCGCAGCAGCTCGCAGAAGAAGCGGAACGGCTTCCCGGGGTCAGGCGGGCCGCCCCGATCCTCGAGCAACCGATCGTCGTCAGCGGGCCGCGGGGGCGGCGGGCGCTGCTGCTCGTCGGAGCGACAGAACAGGTGGCAGCGCTGGGAGGAGGCCTGTCTCGAGCCTTCCAGGGCGCAGCTCGAGGCGACGTCGCGGGCGTCCTGCTGCTCAGCGAAGCGGCGGCAGACGCCGTAGGCGCCCGCGCCGGCAGGCAGGTGTCGGTCTCCGTGGCCGGCCGGGAGCATCACCTCCAGGTCGCCGCGATCGTGGCGGGGGCGCGACTGGGATCTGCGGCGCAGGCGCCGATCGCGGCTGCGCCGCTCCCGGTCGCCCAACTCCTCTCCGAACGCGCCGGGCGCGTCAACCGGGTCCTCTTCGAACCCGCGCCGGGCCGCGAAGCCGCGCTGCTGGCGGATCTGCGAGCGCGGTTCGGATCGAGGCTCGACGCTCGATCGGTGGCCACGGAAGCGCGACTGCTCGGAAACGCGGCGGGACCCGAAAAGCAGGTGACGCTCCTGTTCAGCGCGATCAGCCTCGTGGCGGGCATCGTGCTGGCCTACAACGCGCTGCTGCTGGCCAGCGACGAGCGCCGCCGATTCATGGTCCAGCTGATCAGGGCAGGCACGCCGGAATCGATGATCTTCGCCTCGCTGGCGTTCGATGCAGCGGTTCTCGGCGTCCTCGGTTGCATTCTCGGCCTTGTCGCGGGCGAGGTCGTCTCGCTGCTGGCCTACCAGTCTGTCCCCGGGTACATAGCAGCGGCCTTCCCGATCGGCGGACAGAGGGTGGTCGATGCGACGACGGTGCTGAGCGCGATAGGCGCCGGCATCCTGGCGGCCTTCGCAGCCGCCGCCCTGCCGGCCCTGCGGATACTGCGGACGAGCGCGCAGGCAGAGCCCGAGGCGGTAGGGAGGGCACTGTCCTTCACCCACCGCAAGCAAACCCCCGACCGGGTCGTCTTCGCCGTGGGCCTGGGCCTGGTGGTCGTGTCGGTTCTGGTCGCGACCGTGATGCCCGCAAGCACGGTGGTCGCCTTGATGAGCCTGGCGGCGGGAATGGTCCTATGCATGCCGTTGACGACCCGCTACCTGCTGGGAGTGGCGCGCAGGAGCACACAGCGCTCCCGCGATCCCGCGGCCCTGCTGTCGGTCGCGGAACTGCGCAAGAGGTCCACGCGCGCCGTCGCGCTGCTGGCGACGGGCACGATTGCCGCGTTCCTGACGGTGCTGATCGGAGGATCTGTTTCCGACGTCAAAAACGCGGCGAGCCGCGGTGCGACCGATCTTCTCTCCAGCGCCCAGATGTGGGTTAAGCCGGGCGGGACGGAGAACGTCTACACGACACAGCCCTTTGCGCATGAACAAGCGCAGCGTCGCCTGCGACTGACACCGGGAGTGGCCTCTGTGCAGACGTGGCAGGACTCGTTCCTGGATCTCCCCAAGCGCCGGGTGTGGGTCATTGGCGTACCCGCGCAGAACGCTCAGCAGATCGCGCCCAGTCAGATGCTGGAAGGATCTCTGGGGAAAGCAGACAGACTGCTGCGCGAGGGAGGCTGGGCGGCGCTCAGCAAGCCGATCGCTCGGGAAATGGGCGTCAAGCTGGGGCAGTCGTTCGTCCTGCCGACGCCGACGGGATCGGCCAGGCTGCGGCTGGCGGCGACGATCGCCAACTACGGATGGCTGCCCGGCGCTGTGGTCATGAACGAGACCGAACACGCCCGCCTGTGGGGTTCCGGTGCGGCGACTCAGCTGGCGGTGAGACTGAAGCCCGGCACCCCCGGCCCTGCTGCCAAGAAGGCCCTCGAGGCGGCGCTGCCGGCAGGCGCGGCCCTGTCGGTCCACACGGAGGCCGAACGGCGCGCCGAAGTCAATGCCGTCCTGGGCAGCACGCTCTCCCGCCTGAACGAGACGACGATCATCGTTCTGATCGTGACGATCGCGTCCGTGCTGGCGCTGATGCTGTCAGCCGTCGCTGAACGACGCGAGCGCCTGAACTCCCTGATCTCGGTCGGCTGGGGCTTCGGGCAGCTGGCGAGGCTGGTCTTCTACGAGACCGGCATAGCCCTTCTGGCGGGATGCCTGATGGGCGCCGTTGCGGGCCTGGTCGGTCAGTATCTGATCGACGGCTGGCTGTCGCAGACGACTGGTGCCTCCCTGCACTACTCCGCGGCTTGGCAGCCCGGGCTCCGGACGTTCGCAATCGCCGTCGGCATCTCTGTCCTGGCGTCGCTTGTGGCGGCGGTACAGATCGCGGACATGCAGCCAAGGACAGCGTTCTCCGCCGATTGATGCGGCCATCGGTGCCGGTGGACGAACGTTCGAGATGGAAGATCGCATATGTGGATACGGTCAACTGCCATGGTCGAGCACTTGACAGCAGAGCCGAGCGGGAACCCCGCCGGTGCCTCACGGGATCCGGCGGCAGTGCTTGCGGCCAGCACGTTCAGCGCCGGCGTCATCCTGCTACCGGCGGATCTGAGAGGCGAAGCCAAGCGCCTCTACTACCTGCTCAGGACGATCGACGATCTCGTCGACGAGCACGACCCTCGCGCCGAGGAACGCGTGGAGGCGCTGGAGGCATGGGCGAGCAGCGGCGAGACGGAGAGCCCGGAGGCGATCGAGATGGCCTCCCTCTCAGACCGCCACGAGATGCCGCCCACGGCGGTCCTCGACTTCTGCGCAGGTATGCGCCACGACATCGAAGAGAAGCCGATGCCGAGCGGGGAGGCGCTGGACCTGTACTGCCATCAGGTCGCGGGCACTGTCGGTCTGATGTTGACGGCCCTGTTCGGGACCTCCGAACGGGAGTGCGCGAAGCGCATGGAGCAGCTGGGCCGCGCCATGCAGCTGACCAACATCCTGCGTGACATCGATGAGGACCGCGCAAACGGGCGCTCCTACGTCCCGCAGAGCATGGTCGCCCGCTACGGGCCGCCGCTGCCGGGCCGCCGCGCGAAGCTGATGCGGCACCTGATCGCGCGCGCCGACGAACTCTACGAGGAAGGCCTGGCGGCGATACCGCTGCTACCCCGAGGCGGCCGCGCCATGTACGTCTCTACCGTGCTGTACCGCGAGACGCTGCGTCAGATCGAACGGGAGGGGTTCGGCCGCAGGTCGGGGCGACCCTGCGTTCCACGCAGACGCAGAGAGCAGCTGATGGCCTGCGCGACGCGCCAAGCGGGGCTATGGGAAACATCGGGGACGCAGCGATTGACCGACAAATAGAATCGGAGACCATGCCGGAACTTCGCACGGGAGGATGGCTTCGGCGGCTCGGGCTGATCGCATGGCTTGCCGCGCCGTTGCTCGCGATGCTGGGGTGGGCGGGCGGACCCGCGGCGGCAGCGACGCTCACGGGCACCGCGACAGCGCATCTCCGTCTGGTGCCTCCAATCGAAGGCTCGAGTCTGTTCGAGGAAGGGCCGGTGACGGGCGCGCTGACCGGCACGGTCAAGGCCCAGCTGAAGACGGGAGCGACCTTCACGGCACAGTTCACGATCCGCACTAGCAGCGGGACGATCGCGGGACGCGGCTCGGCCGACCCCCACGGGTCCGGCCGCTACCAGAGCTTCAGCGGCTCCTTCATCGCCACCCGTGGCACGGGCCGCTACGCCCACATCCACGGCCGGGCCAACCTCTACGGCGTCATCGATCGACGCACTGACGCGGTCACGATCCAGACGGTCGGCAACGGCAAGCTGTTCTACTGACTAAGCCGGGCCGATGAGCCGAGCACGCCGTCTCCTGCTGATGGCCTGGGTCTGCCTGCTGTCGCTGCCGGCAGCAGCCAGCTCGGACCCCGGAGCGCGCCTGCACGTCAGCCTCAAGCCCGACCGTCCGGGAGCGGAAACGACGATCGGCTTCGCGGTGCAGGTGCTGTCGAGCCCTGGGCAGCAACTGCCGCCTGCGCTGACGGCGGTCGAACTGCGCTACCCGCGCAGCATCGGCATCGCCGTCAGCGGGCTGGGGCTCCTCACGTGCAGCGAAAGGACGCTGGAACTGCGAGGTCCGGCGGGGTGCCCAGCGGAGGCACGGATGGGGATCGGCAGCGCGCTGACAGCAATCCCGCTGGGACCCGTGAACGTCTACGAGCAGACGACCGCCAGTATCGTGCGGGCGCCTGAAGCCGGCAACCGCATCGCCATGTACTTCAACGTCGAAGGCCACACCCCGGTGCTGGCGCAGTTGGTGCTGCCGGGCGTGCTGGCGACCACGAACATGCCGGCCTTCGAAAGCCTCAACATACAGGTACCGCTGGTCGAAGGGATCGTGGGAGGGAGCTACGTGGCAGTCACGAACCTCGATGCCACGCTCGGCCCCAGGAGTTTGACCTACTACGAACACACAGACCACGGGTTCGTTCCCTACAGGCCGCGGGGGATCCTGCTGCCCACCCGCTGCCCGGCGGGTGGCTACAGGTTCACGGTGAGACTGTCCTTTGTGACGGGACAGTCAGCGTCGGGCGGCGCGCGCGTGGGCTGCGGGTAGACGCGTCTGCGGCCGGGGTTTGGATTCCGCGAGGAGTCTGGCGAGAGCCGTTGACGGTAGGGCCCACCGCATGTCCGACAATGTCAATTGTATTGACTTTCCGAATCCGGAGCAATATCTTGCCGCCTTCGCGGATGGCTATGGAGAATGGTCCCGTCTCGCGGACGCGACTGGGAAGGCTGCTGTGAACAAACGAACGAGGCCGGGGGGCACCTCGGGCTGTAGCGATCGACGGCCTCTGGCCACAGCCGGCGAGCCCTTCATCGATCACTGAAGGGCCGACCCATGCCGATGGCGACACTGCTGCGCCCGGGCGACGTGCTCGGGGGGTTCAAGGTCGATGAGGTCATCGGCATCGGGGGCATGGCCATCGTGTATCGCGCGCAGCAGATTTCCCTGGGACGGTCGGTGGCGTTGAAGGTTCTCTCCGGCGAGGTATCCAGCGACTCCCACTTTCGTGAGCGCTTCCGAAGAGAGGGCGCTCACGCGGCCAGCTTGGACCACCCAAACATCGTTCCGGTATATGACTCGGGCGAGGAGCACGGACACCTCTACCTTGCGATGCGACTCGTCGAGGGGACGAACCTCGCCGAGCTCATTCACCAGCGAGGACTCACGGCTGACAACGCAGTCGAGATCCTCAGACCGGTCGCGAGCGCACTGGACACAGCACATGCTGCAGGTCTGATTCACCGCGACGTAAAGCCGCAGAACATCCTCATCGCGTCCAACGGCCACCCATACCTGGCCGACTTCGGCATTGCAAAGGGTACGAACACGCTGAGTCTCACGGCGACCGGCAACTTTGTCGGGAGCGTCCACTTCGCCTCCCCAGAGCAAATCAACGGACTCACTTTGACGTCGGCGAGCGACATCTACGCCCTCACAGCGGTGCTGTTTCAGTGCCTTACGGGCCGGGTGCCCTACCCGCGGGACTCGGACGCCGGCGTGATGCGAGCACATCTTCACGATCCCCCTCCGACGTTGCCGGGCACCGCCGAGAGCGACTTTCACTCGGTGCTGGCACGCGGAATGGCGAAGGACCCAGGGGCTCGCTACGGCCATGCAGGAGACTTGATCAACGCAGCTGCACTCTGTGTCCGACGGCTCCCGAACGACCGCCGCAACTCGATCCCGGCGTTCCCGTTTGCAACCGCCGATGACCCCGGGGGTTCGACCTTGCTGCCGCAGATGCTCGAGCCGGAGTCACCGCACGCCCTCGCGGATCAGACGATCGTCGCCGAGCGACCAGTCGACCGGACAGTCGTTCACCCGCATGGCGTCGGGGCCTCTGGATCGGCGAGCGGCAGGATGACAGAGCCGCCCACCGCAGTGCCAACCCGGCCACCAGCCAATCCGCGGCGGCCGGCGCGGCGTATCGCGGCGGCCGTAGGTCTCCTCCCGGCCGCCGCAATCGTTGCCGTCGTCATCGCGCTGAGCAGCGGCTCGCATGCGGCCGGTGCGACGATCCTGCGAACCGGCAACCTCGCACTCTCCATCCCGACCGGATGGCGATCTGCACCTGCTGCCGTCAACGGGCTCGCACTGCGCTCGCCGGTGGCAGCCGAGTCTGCGCGAACGCAGGTCGTAGCCGGAACTCTGGCCAATCCCGATCCAGTCGCGGGCACCCTCCCAGCCGCCACCACGGAGACCAGCGGCCGGCCGACCTACGGCAGGGTCGTGAGCCTTGCACTCGGCAGGGCGCGGCTCTACTCCTGGTCGGCGGCCGGCCACGAATCCGTTGCGGTCTATCTGATCGCCACCGACAGAGGCGAATATGCGGCAGCCTGCACCGCCAGGCACCCTCCAACCACTCCGGGGCCTGCCCAGGCGTGTGCGGAACTGCTCGACAAGAGCCACCTACAGGGCGCTGCCGTCGAATACCCGGGACCGGACCCCGCGGTCACTGGCACGGTCGGCAACCTGGCCGAGGCGCGAGAGAAGACACTCGCCGGTGTCACTACCCAACTGGCATCGAACAGCCTCGGAAGGCGGGGCGCCGCCCTCCGGCGAGTGGCTGCTGCCGACGACACGATGGCCAAGGAGCTGGCCGGGATCAAAGGATCGGGGCGCTACCGCCCCGTGCTGCTGGGCGTCGCCGCCGCGCTCGAAGCTGAGGCGAACATGGCGCGTCGTGCCGGTGCGGCTGCGCTGGCAGGCGACAGGACCCGCTACGAATCGGCCAGGTCCGCCGGTCCGGACGCGTCACGCCAGCTGGTCGCCGCGACCAGCGCCCTGGCGACTCTGGGCCTGCGCCAGACGATCACGGCTCTCGATCTGAGTCCGGCGCCGTTGGTCAAGGCTCAGTCGACCGGCACACACCCTTCGTCCACCCCCGCCCAGGCGTCCGAATCCGTGACGCCGTCGACAACACCGTCCACGAGCTCGCCCTCATCGAGCGCGAGCCATCCGAAGCCCTCGGGTGAAGTGGAAGTCCCTCAACCGGAAGAAAAGTAAGGATGCGCACAACAAATCACCGACATGACATCCAGACAGTCGCCGCTACATGGGCCCGGCTCGGCTCTCCCTGGGCTTGGCTCGCGATCTTGCTCGTTACAGTGCTGGCTCTTGCGCCGGCCGCCGGAGCAGCCACGAGAGAAGAAGAAGAACTCGAATATCGCGACTCGCTGGTGGGATCTTGCTGCACCAGCGAGGTCATGGAATCCGGTGCCGTTGAGCAGGAGTACATGGTGGTTCGGAACATGGGGACGGCGACCTGGGACGGCGTGACGGCCTACCGCATCGACGTCGGTACCGAGGGCCAGTACGACCAGACAACTGCATTAGGACACTACGGCGAGGATTTCCCGGACTCTTTCGAAGGGCCTGGATGGGTAACCCCTAAACGGCCGATCGAGGGCATCACGAAAGAAGTACCCCCTGGCGACACCTACACGTTCGATTGGCTGATCAAGGCTCCAGACGTCGGGATCGAAGAACAGTACGTCCTGAGCTTCGCGGCCCTCGCCGATCGATCGAACAACGAACATCCGAGCGGCTGGATGGACGAAGACTCGAAATTCGGCTCGGACTTCAACCCCTTGCTGATCGTCAAGCCGTGGGCCGAACCGACAGCGACGGTGTCGGTCGAACCCGAAACGGTCGCGCCCGGCGAAGCCTTCAAAGTGAAGATAGACGCCACGGCCGTAGCCTCGGTGAATCACGTCATCTTCCAGTACGCCGGTCAGACGATCGAAGCCGTCAGGCAGCGCAACCCTTCAATCGCCGGCGGACAACAGGCCCAGTGGCTGGCTGGCCAAACCTTTGTGGCGGCGGGCAGCGGAGAGCAGCCCGTCCTCGGCGCTGCCTTTGACGACTCCGGCCGCGGCTCGCAGACCGCTGCTGCTTACGTCGACGTAGCGCCCAAGACGTCGGGCGGCGGTGTACCGGTCGTCGAACCAGCCGGACATGGCGGGGTCGCCGACAGCCGCCAGGTGGCTCTGCCCCGGCTCCCTGAATTCAAGGTACGCTTCTTCCAGGCGCCCTCCGCCGGCCACAGCCGACTGGCCCTGACGAAGCTGATCGTGACGAAAGTTGGGCCGGGGGATCGCGTGGTGGGACACTGCAGCCAGTGCCGTGGCGTCTCGGCGGTCGGGCCCGTGACGGCCAGGAGCAGCACGGTCACGTTCAAGCTCAGGAGGGCGCAGGTCACCAGCCGCTCCAGCCTGACCTTCGACGTGACGAAGGCTGGATACCAAGGCGTCTACAAGAGCTACAAGTTCAACGTCAGGAGCCGCGAAGTCGACCCGATCGTCAGCGGCTGCCTGACCTCGAGCGGTCAGGCACGAGAGGCCTGCACTTAGCGCGCGCGGGCCGGCAGCAGGTGTCGTTGTCCTACCCCCAGGGTGGGTTTTCGTCAGCTGCGATCCCAAGGAGCATTTGCCCACGGTCCCAGTCGGGACGACGGACAAAGCACTGACGGGAGGATGAGATGACTGCAACACATACAGCAACCCTTGGCGCCGTACCGTTCGACGACGAGCTCGAGCGCCTGCGTCGTGTGACGAGACCACTGCAACCGAGGAGCGGCCTTGTCGACGGCGTCGGTGGACTGATCGATCGGAAGCGGCGGCGCATCCTGGACAAGTGGCGTCTTCAGCGTGAGGACACGACCTTTACGGGCACTGCCAACGAACTCGTTCACAGAGGCGTCGCCGTCGTGCTCGTCGGCGTCGCCATCTACGTCCTGGCACACACCATCCTGGCTCTTGCAACCACGTCGGTCCCGTTTGCACAGGCTGCGATCTCGGCCGTGAACGGCCTTCTGTTCGCGATCATCATCATGGAGGTGATGCGCACGGTGACGACCTTCGAGCGTGGCGGGCTCCATCTGCAGCCTTTCCTCGTCATCGGGATCGTCAGCGCCGTTCGAGAGATGTTGGCGGTGGGAGCCCACTTGTCGCTCCAGGCGCCGGGCCAGGAGGACGCCCCGGTCGTCCATCTCGCGCTCCTGGAGCTCGGCGTCAACGGCGCCGTCGTCTTGGGCCTGGCAACCGCGCTGGTGCTCGTACGTCGATTCGCCAACATGCAGGAGGGACGCGAGGCAGAGTCCACCTCGGAAGCAAAAGCCCAGTGATGCTGCTCTCCCGGACCTTTCCCTCCCCGCACACCCCACGGCCGTAATGCAGCTCCCGGGCGACGATCCTCTGGCAAGGCATTCGCTGTCGCCCGGCGAGCTGAAGGCGCTGCTGGTGGCAGAGCGCGGCGCAGACCCGTTCTTCGCCTACCGTGACGCGAGTGCGCAGTTGATGATCTTCGTGCTCGGCAACGACTCGCGAGTGGTGACGATCGGCCGCCACGAGGAGACGGATCTTTCAGTTGCATGGGACAGGGAGGTTTCCGGGCTTCACGCCGAGCTCCAGTGCCTCGGCGGTGTCTGGACGATCGCCGACGACGATTTGTCCACGAACGGCACCTATCTCAACAGCGAGCGCATCCGCGGTCGCAGGCGACTGCACGATGCGGACAGGGTGCGCGTCGGTCAGACGGTCCTTGCATTCAACGCAGTGCGCTTCCCACCCACCGACAAGACGACGGCCGCGGGGCCGGCGGCCACGATCCCACATGTCACAGACTCCCAACGGCGAGTCCTGGTCGCGTTGTGCCGCCCAGCCCCGACGTCTGGCTCGTTCTCCCCACTTGCAAGCAACGACGAGATCGCTCGCGATCTGTTCCTGAGCGTCGATGCCGTGAAGATGCACCTGCGTACGCTCTACGCCCGCTTCGAGCTCGGCGACATGCCACCAAACCAGAAACGGGCTCGGCTCGCCGACTTGGCCATGCGGTACGGGATCGTCAACTCCCGCGACCTCAGCTGAGAGCCGCTTTGAAAGCCGTTGCTCAGATGTCCGAAGGCAGTCGGCAAGACGGCCACCGCTCGCTGCTTGGCGGGCGTCTCGATCAGGACCGGAGGCGCATAACCAGCTATGTGCTACGCTGTGCGACATGAGGACGGTTACCCATCGTGAAATGCGCAACCAGAGTGGGGACATCCTGCGTCATGTAGCCGACGGGGAAACCGTCCAAGTCACCAACAACGGCCAAGTCGCGGCGCTGATCGTGCCACCGGGCGGCGATCCGCTGGCGGACCTCATCTCTCGAGGTCAGGTGAGGATGGCGCGAAAGCCCCCGTCCAGCTTGCAGCTGATCGTTCGACGCAAAGGCACGGCCGACAGCCAGGCGATAGTGGCCGACATCCGCGGCCGCTGGTGACGATCAGCTATCTGGATACCTCTGCCGCGATGAAGCTCGTCCTCGACGAGCCGCAATCCGAGGCACTGACCGCAGAGCTGGCAGGGCAGGATGATCGGCGGCTGATCTCATCTTGGTTGCTACACACCGAGATGCACTGTGCGGCAGGGCGACACCCCGAAGACGTCAAACTTGAGGCGGTGGGGGCCGTGCTCGATTCCGTAAGCCTGATCGACCTCACACGTGGAGATCTACTCGCGGCCGGCACGCACGCGCCGCTGCGATCCAATGACGCCATCCATCTGGCCGTCGCGCTCAGGATCGGCGCCGATGAGATCGTCACTTACGACGGAGAGCTTGCTGAGCGGGCGGCAGCGGCAGGCTTGCCGGTGCTGTCACCAGGAACCGGCTCGTAGCCCGCTTGCGATAAGCGCAGAGGATGGCGAGACCCGGATTCGAACCGGGGACACCACGATTTTCAGTCGTGTGCTCTACCAACTGAGCTATCTCGCCGCTGCTTGAAGACAACGATCCTACCGACCCAGAGCCCTCCGGCGGATCGGACCGCCTACCCTGCCGTCCCCCCTCAGCTGGCCCCGTCTGCTTCCCAGGCTTCCAGGTAGGGGAGCGGGTCGATGGGGTGGCCGGTCGGTGCCTGCCAACCGCCGACCCACATCTCGAAGTGCAGGTGGGGGGCGGTGGCGTCGCCCGTCTGGCCGGCCCTGCAGATCTGCTGACCGGCGGTCACGGTCTGGCCTTCGGTGACGGTGAACGAGCCGGCCATGCAGTGGGCGAACATGAAGTCGAAGCCGTAGGTCGTGTGCTCGACGACGTAGTAGCCGGCCCCTCCGGCCTGGTAGGTCGCCTGCTCGATCGTCCCTGCGAAGGGCACGACGTCGGGGGTGCCTTCGGCGGTGAGGATGTCCTGACCCTCGTGGATGTGCCCTTCGCGGGGCGCCCCGAAGCGGTTTTCGGGGCCCCCGAAGTTGTGGGCACCGCGGACGGGGAAGACGGCGCCCTCGGCGGCTGTCTGGGCTGGGGTCGGCACGCCGGCTTCGGTGCTAGGTGGGCTGGGCGGGGGCGCTTTGACGGGCGCCGGCGCGGTCACCGTCAGGGTCGACTCTCCGGAGATCCGCGCTGTGCGCAGGATGTTGCCGTTGCGGCTGTCGTGGGCGCTGACCGTGACCCTGTAGCTGCCCGGCTGCAGGCTCGCCCGGGAAGGCCAGGCGACTGTCAGGGCACGGCCCGTGCTGACCCAACCCATTTCGGCGCTGACGGCGGTGCGGCGGGTGGAGAGGCTGAGGATCAGGACGCGCAGGTGGACCTTGGCGACACCCTGCTCGACCAACTCGACTGTCATCTTCGGGGGCCTGCCGGCAGTGGCGGTCGAGGGCAGGGTCAACCGGCTCAGCTGCGGGCGGGCGACGCTTGCGGGCACGCCGAACTCGCTGCCTCCGGACTGCGATTCGGTAGGCGCCGCCGTGCCGCCCGGTTCGGCGATGGCCAGAGCTGCGGGCGCCTGGAGCAGGAGCGCTGCGAACGCGAGTCCCGTCAGCAGGATCCCGCGCGAGGGAGCGAGTCTCATGAGATCCAGTCGACGGCGCCGGCGCCGGCGTTCAGCGCTGCGCCGGGAATTGCAACGTCCGTCCTGTCAGCGCTGGGACTGCTCGAATTCCTGCACGAGGGCCCTGTAGGTGCGTGCCAGGCCCTCCTGGATGCCCACCTGCGGGCGCCATCCCAGCTCCCGCTCGGCAAGGCCGATGTCCAGGCGGCTGTGCTGCAGCTCACCGGGGCGCAGGTCTGCCAGCTCCGGCTCGATATCCACCCCGGCTGTGGCGGTGAGACCCTTCCAGACGCCCATGACGTCCGTCTCGACGCCTGTGGCGATGTTGTAGACGCCGGCCTTGCCGGAGGCGGTCAGGAGGGCTCGGACGACGTCCTCGACGTAGATGTAGTCGCGGGTGGGCTTGCCGTGACCGTAGAGCTTGGGGGTCCTGCCCGTGTAGATGCGCTCGCTGAAGATGGCCACGACGCCGGCCTCGCCGTGGGGGCTCTGGCGGGGCCCGTAGACGTTGCCCAGGCGGCAGACGGCGTGGGGGATGCCGGAGGACAGGGACCATGTCCGCACGTAGGCCTCCGCTGCCCACTTGGAGGCGCCGTAGGGGGACAGGGGGGCGGGGATGCGGTCCTCGGGGGTCGGCATCGGCGCCTCGTCCCCGTAGAGGGCGCCACCCGTGGAGGTGAAGACGACAGGCGCCCGATGGCGCCCGGCGGCCTGCAGGACGTTCAGAGTCCCCTGGACGTTGACGGCGCAGTCCCGGCCGGGGTCCTCGACGGAGACGACGACGCTGGCCTGGGCGGCCAGGTGAAAGACGGCCTGGGGCTGGACGTCGTCGAAGGCCTCGTCCAGGGCGGCGACGTCGACGATGTCGAGCCGGCGCAGCCGGGCCCCGCCGGCGACGCGCTCGGCGCTGCCCGAGGAGAGGTCGTCGAGGACTGTCACCTCACAGCCGTCGGCCAGCAGCGCGTCGACGACGTGGGAGCCGATGAAGCCGGCCCCGCCGGTCACGATTGCGCGCTTGCTCATGCGCGGGGAATCTATACGGATGCGGGCGAGGCGGTCCCTGCCAGCAGGCCCTCGACGGCCGGCACGGACTCGTCGATGCGCTCCAGGACCTGCATGCCCTCGCGCTGGCGGGGCAGTCCGCCGCCGACGGCGGGCCCGCTCAAGACGATCGGGACGCCGGGATGACCGGCGCGGAGCTCGCGTAGGACGGCCTCCAGGGCCTCCGTGGCGATCGGCTTGGTGGAGCCGAGCACGATCAGCTCGGGGCTGTTGCTCTCGACGGCCTCGATCAGGCCCGCCCCCGTCAGGTCCATCTCGAAGGTCGTCCTGAAGCCGGCTGCTGCGAGCTGATCGTGGACCATCTGCAGGCCCAGGGCGTGCTCGTCGCCCTCCAGGCCTGCCAGCAGCACCCGCTCGCGGTTCTGCTCGGTGCGGCCTGTCATGTAGCGGTAGAGGGTCGCCAGCACCCGGCGGACGATCGTCGTGGCACGCTGCTCGCGGTCGGCGCCGAGCTCCCCGGCTTCGGCCAGGACGTCAAGGCGGCGCAGGGCGGGAGCGATCACCTCGGCGTGCAGGGTCGTCGGCGAGATGCCGTCCTCGATGGCGGTGGCGATGGCGCTCTCGGCCATCTCCGCGTCGCCTCTTTCGAGGGCTGTCGCGAAGACCTCCAGGGTGCTCTCGACGAGCACCGCGGGGTCCTGGCGCTCCTGGGCGTCGGGGCCTGTGTGACCCAGGACTTCCATGAAGGCGTCCAGCAGCACGGGGTCGAAGTGGCGGCCTCGCTGTTCGAGCATCATCCCGATCGCCTCCTCGACGGAGAAGGCCTTGCGGTAGACGCGGTCGCTGGTCAGGGCGTCGAAGACGTCCGCGACGGCGACGATGCGGCCCTCGATCGGGATCGCCTCGCCCTTCAGCCCGCGCGGGTAGCCCGTGCCGTCCCACTTCTCCTGATGGCTCAGGGCGATGGTGGCTGCCATGTCGAGGATTGAGGAGGAGGAGCCGCGGACCAGTCTGTGGCCCTCCTCGGCGTGCGTCTCGACGATGGCCCGCTCCTCCGGGGTCAGGGGTCCGGGCTTGAGCAGTATCGCGTCGGGTATGGCGACCTTGCCGACGTCGTGCAGCGGGGCGGCGTGGCGCAGGCGCTCACAGAACTCGGGGTCCATGCCGATGTGCTCGGCCAGCAGGACGGAGAAGCGTCCGATCCGCTCGATGTGGGCGCCTGTGTCCTCGTCGCGGAACTCGACGGCCATGGACAGGCGCTGGACGGTCTCGGCCTGTGCTATCTCGAGCTCGGAGAGAGCCCGTTTGAGCTCGCTGGTGCGGCTCTCGACCTCCTCCTCCAGAGCGTCCAGGCCACGCTCGCCGCAGCGCCAGCCGATCGCGAGGGCGGCGGCGGCCAGGGCGGCGGCGCAGGCTACGACTGCCCAGGAGGCTCCGGCCAGGGCGACGCCGACGGCTGCCGCCACGCCAAGTCCGGCCCATCCGACGAGAGCAGCGGGCGAGCGGGCAGGCCCGCCGCGCTCGGGGGCCGGGCTGCCGGTGGCACTGTTGAGAAGTTTGTTGGTGGGCTCAGGCACGGCTGCGCCATCCGCGTGTCCGGGCCCGCTGAGGGCTGCTTTGCGGCCGAGCCTCGCCAGCAGGCCGGCTTGATTGGAACCATGCACTGAGATCTCTCGCATCCTTGACCGGATCCAGGGGGTTTTCGGGTGTGACCAGACTCGGCCTACGGCAGGACTCGCTTGACCGCGGTTGCGGACTGCTGGACATATGGCCTAATCGGCCGTTTTGGCTCAGCCCTGAAGCTTGCTGATGTCGATTGCGCCCGACGGGGCGGACAGCTTGACGGGCTGATCCCAGCGGTCCAGGATCACTTTGCCGCTTTCGTGGCCGCCCTTGACGATCTCCAGCGGATAGGGCTTGCCGGACGTCGCGACATACAGGGTCCCGCCCTTGGCGGTGTCCTTCAGGGCGATCGCCGACTGACCGGCGACAGTCGCCTTGGCGCCCTTGACGAGGTTGCCGTGACCGGCCAGGGCCGTGTCCACGAGCCTGCCCAGGTCCGTCAGCGAGGCCAGCGAGGCCAGTTCGCCGCTGTTGGCGGGCGCCTTCAGCCAGCGGCCCTGCAGCAGCTGGGCGGCCGCCGAGCCAGAGACGTGCTGGTAGAAGGCCGAGCTGCCGTTTATGTAGACCGACCCGCCTGTCTGGACCAGTTTGATCTGGAAGCCGTCCTGGGAGATCGTGCCCTTGCCGCCCTTGCCCTCCAGCAGTTCCATGTTCAGCGTGATCGGCTTGCCTTCGCTGACGATCGAGCCTTCGATGTGGACCGACTGGGCCTGCTTGGCGGCTGCTTCCGTGGCCTTCAGGATGTCGGCCGCGGACTTGCCTTCGACGCCGTTGCCGGAGCTGGAGGAGCCGCAGCCGGGCAGAGTCACCACGACGAGGAGCAGCAGAACCGCCGGCGAGAGCGCTGACCTGAGGCGACGCATGGGCTGGGACTCTAGCCGTCCGCCTGGCTGAAACGTCTAGGCTTGCGGAGGTGGCAGGGCAGGGAACCGGCGAACGCGACGTGCGTGCACTCTATGAGAAGCACTTCGGCAAAGACCGCCGTCGTGAGCGACGGCTGCTCTCGACGGCCTCCTTCTTCACGACGTTCGCCACGGTGCGGGCGATCACCCATGCCATCCGAGCCGAACGGGGACCGTTTCGCAACATCACTCCGGGGGGACGGCACATACACCACATGACCTTCGGGATCGTGGCGCTGCTCGTGGTCGGGTATCTGTGGCTGATGGAGATCGGGATCGTGGACGAACGCATCGCCTCCCAGCTGACGGCGACCGCCTACGGTGGCGGCGCAGCGCTCACGCTCGACGAGTTCGCCCTGTGGCTGAACCTGGAAGACGACTACTGGACCAAGCAGGGGCGCGAGAGCATCGACGCAGTCGTCCTGTTCGGCTCGCTGCTGTCGCTGAGCGCGATGGGGCGCGGCTTCCTGCGCGAGCTGCTGAAGGGCTGACCAGCCCGCCGCTCACATTGCGATCGCCACGTACTTCGTCTCCAGGTACTCCTCGATCCCCTCGAAGCCGCCCTCGCGACCGAAGCCGGACTGCTTGACGCCGCCGAAGGGGGCGGCCGGGTTGGACACGACGCCCTGGTTGAGCCCGACCATCCCCGTCTCGATCGCCTCGCTGACGCGGAAGGCCCGCTGCAGGTCGCGGGTGTAGACGTAGGCGACCAGGCCGTACTCCGTGCGGTTGGCCGCCTCGATCGCCTCCTCGTCGCTCGAGAAGGGCGCCACGGGCGCGACGGGTCCGAAGATCTCCTCCCCCAGCAGCCGTGCCTCGCCGGGCACGTCCGCCAGCACGGTCGGCTCGAAGAAGTAGCCCGGGCCGTCGCCCCTGCTGCCGCCCACGAGGACCCTCGCCCCGCGCCCGACGGCGTCCTGCACGAGCTCCTGGACCTTCTCCCGCTGGGCTTCGTCGATCAGCGGACCGACGTCGACGCCCTCCTCCGTGCCGCGCCCGACTGTCAGCCTGCCCATCCGCTCGGCCAGACGGGCCGCGAACGCCTCCGCCACGGACTCGTGCACGTGGAAGCGGTTGGCGGCCGTGCAGGCCTCGCCGATGTTGCGCATCTTGGCCAGCATCGCTCCCTCGACGGCCGCGTCGAGGTCGGCGTCCTCGAAGACCAGGAAGGGGGCGTTGCCGCCCAGCTCCATGGAGACCCGCAGGACCTGCTCCGCGGACTGTTCGATCAGCCTGCGCCCGACCTCCGTCGAGCCCGTGAAGGACAGCTTGCGCGTGCGCGGGTCCTTCAGCAGCGGTTCGACGACTGCGCCCGAGTGGGTCGCCGTGATCACGTTCAGGACCCCTCCCGGCAGGCCGGCCTGCTCGAGGATCCTCGCCAGCGCCAGCATCGACAGGGGTGTCTGCTGGGCCGGCTTGACGACCATCGTGCAGCCGGCGGCGATGGCGGGGGCCAGCTTGCGCGTGCCCATAGCCGTCGGGAAGTTCCACGGCGTCACGAACACGCAGGGCCCGACCGGCTGGCGCATCGTCAGGATGCGGCCCTTGCCGGTCGTGTTGACCATGTAGCGGCCATGGATGCGCACCGCCTCCTCGGAGAACCAGCGGAAGAACTCGGCCGCGTAGTTGATCTCGGCCCTGGACTCGGCGACGGACTTGCCCATCTCCAGGGTCATCAGCAGCGCCAGGTTCTCGGTCTGCTCGACGATCGCCTCGTAGGCCCTACGCAGGATCTCGCCCCGCTCGCGGGGCGCGGTCGCGGCCCACTCCGCCTGGGCGCCGGCTGCCGCCCCCAGCGCCGCCATGGCGTCGGCGGGCTCCGCGTCGGCGATCTCGATCAGGGTCTGCCCGGTGGCTGGATCCTCGACGCCGAAGCGCGCCCCGCCGGTGCCGCCACGCCACTGCCCGCCGATGTAGAGGTCGGTCGGGACGCCGGCCAGCACGGCCTGCTCTCGCGCCTCGCCAGTCATCGTGCACGCCTCAAAGGTTGTCTGTACGGAGACGACTTGCGACCCATGGGACCTCCCATCCTCGACCGCGACGGCTCGCGTGCCGATGTGTTCGACAGACAGCAGATGCCCCGCATGGACGCAACCTACCACCGGCCCGCAGCCCTACCGGGGCGCTCCACTCGCTCAAATGCACGGCCCATCTTGGCCTTCCTGGTGGTCCTTCTCGGCACCATCGCCCTGGCAGCTGCTCCCGCGAACGCTGCCTCCTCGACGCTGGTGATCGAAGGGACGGGCGACGGCCACGGCGTCGGCATGAGCCAGGACGGCGCCTACGGCTACGCCAGGCACGGCTACGACTACCAGCAGATCCTGGCCCACTACTACACGGGAACGACGCTCGGGCAGGCCGCCAGGAACGCCGTCGTCAAGGTCCTCGTCGGCTCCAAGGTCAAGCGGGTGGCGCTGGAACGCTACGTGCGCGGCGTCGTCGCCGCCGAGATGCCCTCCAGCTGGCCGTTGGCGGCCCTGGAGGCCCAGGCCGTCGCCAGCCGCACCTATGCCCTGACAGACCATGCAGGGGGCTCGCGCTTCGATGTCTACTCGGACACCCGCTCCCAGGTCTACGAGGGCACTGCAGCCGAAACTGCAGCCACCAACGCCGCCATCGCGGCGACGGCGGGGCAGATCGTGGAGTACGCCGGCAAGCCCGCCATCACCTACTTCTTCGCCAGCTCCGGTGGCATGACGGAGGACGTCCAGTACGGCTTCCCCGGCGCCGAAGCACAGCCCTGGCTGATCGGCGTCGAGGACGCCTACGAAGGCAGCTCGGCGCGCTGGACCGTCGAAATGTCGATGGCGTCTGCGGCCAGGCGCCTGCACGGCCTCTTCAAGGGGTCCTTCCGCGGCCTCGAAGTCCTCAAGCGCGGCGCCTCGCCCCGCATCCTGACTGCCCGGGTGCTCGGCTCGACCGGGTCCTCGCAGGTGCAGGGGCCGGAACTGGCGGGCCTGCTGGGCCTGAACAGCACCTGGGAGTACTTCAGCGTCCGCAGCGGCAGCGCCTTGCACGCAGAGCCCGATCGCAGCGGTCGGGCCAAGGTGCTCGGCCCGACGGGCCCCACCCCGGCGCCCCCCACGCCGCCTTCGACGACCCCCACGGGGGGCATCGCCCCGGCGCCCGGCGCCGAAGCGACTGCCACCGCCTCCGCCAGCGGCGGCACGGCAGCCGGTTGATGGCTCCCCTGCGGAGACCCGAAAACCCGTCCAGCCCGACTTCACGACGCCGCCCGCCTGCCGATAATCAGGTTATGAGACGCTTCGTCCTGCCCCTGCTCGCCTCGCTCGCCGCAATCGGGGGCTCAGTCGCTCCCGCGGCAAGCGCACACTCGACCGGCACTCCCTCCCAGATCTCCTGGGTGCGCAGCGCCGCCGGCAGGTTCCTGGGGGCCGAGCTGCAGCGCAACGCGGCGGGCGTCTGCTCGATCCTGAACGCGCCGATGCGCAAGAGCTACCGCAACCGCAGCTGCGAACAGCGCTGGAACGCCAGGCTGGCCGCCCTCCTGCGCTCCAGGTCGGCCCGCTCCGAACTGCACGCCGACAACCGCGCCGTGAGCTCCGC
Organism: uncultured Solirubrobacteraceae bacterium; assembly: GCA_963697795.1. GTDB lineage: Bacteria > Actinomycetota > Thermoleophilia > Solirubrobacterales > Solirubrobacteraceae > Palsa-744. The sequence continues at coordinate 1,561,526 of OY969097.1, forward strand.
CACGGTCGAAGTCCACGGCAGCCAGGCCACGATCGCGCTGCCCCACCCTCTCCTGAACGGCTCGAGCCGCTTCCTCTGGACCGAAAACTGCTGGATGCTGGAGGGCTGAGCCGGCCCGCGAGAGCGCGTAGGGTGAGCGGGTGCCCGCCCCCCGTCCGCTGCTGATCGCCGACGTACCCTGGCTGCTGTACCGCTCCTTCTTCGCGCTGCCACGCTCGATCGCCGACGAGCAGGGCCGTCCCGTCAACGCGCTGCTCGGCACAGCCAACGCGCTGCTGGCCCTGGTCGAGGCCGAGGACGTCGCACCGCGGGCCGTCGTGGCCTGCATGGGGGCCGAGGAGGCCGCCTACAGGGTGGAGCTCTACCCGCCCTACCACGCTCATCGCGATCCGATGCCGGCCGAGCTGAAGCGCCAGTGGCAGCTGGTCCCCGAGCTGATCGATGGCCTGGGCTGGACCCACGCCACCAGCGACGAGCTGGAGGCCGACGACGTCATGTTCTCCTTCGCCCGGGAGGAGGCCCAAGCGGGCGGGCAGGCGCTGCTGGTGACGGGTGACCGCGACCTCTACGGCGCCGTCGGTGAGCAGGTCGCAGTCGTCGAGCTGCTCAAGGGCGGCGCGCACGGCCTGATCGGGCCCGAGCAGGTCCGCGAGCGCTACGGCGTAGAGCCCGAGCAGGTGCCCGACCTGATCGCCCTGCGGGGCGACCCTTCGGACGGCCTGCCCGGCGCACCCGGCATCGGCGCCAAGACGGCCGCCGAGCTGCTGCGGGCACACGGGACGCTGGAGGGCACGATCGAGGCTGCCCGGAGCGGTCTGCTGAAGCCCCGCCAGAACGCCGCCATCTCCGAGAACGAGCGGCTGCTGCTGGACTTCAAGGAGATCGCGACCCTGCAGAAGATCGAGGCTGTGCCGCCTCCAGACGGCGCGACCGACTTTGCGGGGGGAGCCGAGGTCGCCGAACGCCTCGGCATGCGACGGCTCGGCGAGCGGCTGCGAGCCGCTGCTTCAGGGTGAAGTCGCCGAAGTGGAGGACCTGGCGTCCTGCATCGTCACCACGAAGACCACGTCCTCCTGCTCATCGTACGAGTACACGATCAGCAGCCACCGCCAGGGACCGAGAACCAGGCGAAACTGGCTCCAGCGACCTTCGAGCTGTCGGCCGAGTCGGGGGAAGCGCTCGAGGGCCCGCAGCGATCGGGCGACGCGCACCGGCGTGTCGGGCGGCAGGCTGTGGGTGAAGATCAGCCGGCGCAGATCCTCGACAGCCGTCGCGCTCAGACGAACGTCGGCCACCGCCTACAGCTCGTCGAGGCCGATCGTGTCCCCTTGGCGGGCACGCTGCAGACCTTGCAGGGCGCGCTCGTGCGATCCAGGGATGCCATCGAGCAGCGCCGCGATGTTCTCGGCGGCGAGGTCGACCTCTTCGAGTGCGCTCGACAGCAGCGAGCGAGCAAGCGTCCCCTCCTGCACATGGGTCCGCTCCGCCAGGCGCGCCAGTCGCTCTGCCTGTTCCGGGTCCAGCGTGACGTTCAGGCGGTGAGGAGTGGCACGGGGCATTGCCGATAGCGTAGTACACGCATCGGCACTGATCGTGCACGGCCCCATCTATGGCGTGAACTTAACCGAGATCACGTCCCCGTCGGCCATGACGTAGTCCCGCCCCTCCAGGCGCAGCGTGCCCCGCTCGCGGGCCCCTGAGTAGCCGCCCGCCTCGACGAGCTCCTTCCAGCCGATCACCTCGGCCCGCACGAAGCCCTTCTGGATGTCCGTGTGGATCTCACCGGCGGCGTGCCAGACGGTCAGGCCGCGGCGCAGGTGCCAGGACTGGGCCGGCTTGGCCTCTCCGGCGGTGAAGAAGACGAGCAGCTGCAGCAGCGCGAAGGCCTCCTGTACGACGCGCTCCAGCGGCGTCACGGCGCCGGCGGCACCGCCTGTCAGCTCCTCGCGCATGGCTGCGGCTTCCTCGTCCTCGAGCTCTGAGAGCTCCGCCTCGATACGGGAGGAGACGGCGACGGCGCGGGCCCCCTGGGCGGCGGCGTGGGCTGCTATCTCGGGGGGCACCTCGACTGCGCCCTCATCCACGTTGGCGACGAACAGGACGGGCTTGGCCGTCAGGGAGCCGAGGTCGCGGGCGGCATGGGGAGCCTCCTCGGGCGCCGGCACGCTGCGCACCGGCCTGCCCTCCTGCAGGGCCGCTATGACCTCGTGCAGCCAGGCCTCCTCGGCGACGGCCACACGGTCCCCCCCGCGAGCCTGTTTGGCGACCCGCTCGACGCGCCGTTCGGCCTGCTCGAGGTCGGCCAGGACGAGCTCCGTCTCGATCGTCTCGATGTCCGCCAGCGGGTCGACGCGGCCCTCGGGGTGGATCACGTTCTCGTCGCCGTGGGCGCGGACGACGTGCACGATCGCGTCCGTCTCGCGGATGTTCGCCAGGAACTTGTTGCCCAGGCCCTCCCCCTTGTGGGCGCCCGCCACCAGGCCCGCGATGTCGTGGAAGTCGATCGTGTCCCAGACGATCTCCGAGGCGCCGACGGTCGCCGCGACCTGCTCCAGGCGCCCGTCGCGCACCGGCACCACCGCGACGTTGGGCTCGATCGTCGTGAAGGGGTAGTTGGCCGCCTCCGCGCCGGCCTTCGTCAGGGCGTTGAAGAGCGAGGACTTGCCGGCGTTGGGCAGGCCCACGATGCCGATCCTGGTGCTCATGGCCGGGCAGCCCCCTCACGAGGGTCGCTGAGCACCGCCGCCATCGTCGTGCCCAGGGCAGCGCCGGCGAGCACGTCGGAGGGATGGTGGACGCCCAGGTAGACGCGGGATGCGGCCATGGCGGCGGCCATCGCGTAGAGCGGGCCCGCGGGCAGGCCGCGGCGGCTGTAGGCGAGGGCGGCGGCGAAGGACGTGGCCGCGTGGGCGCTGGGGAAGCTCAGGCCCGTCGTCGTGCCCGTCAGCGGCGGCAGGCCCTCCAGCTGCGGCCGGCGCCTCCGCACGATCAGCTTGATCGTCGTGTTGGTCGCATAGACGCCGAGGATCGTGCGCAGCGCTCGCCGCCAGCTGCTGCGCCGGGCGGGTTGCGCGAGCGCCCCGGCTGTCCCGATCGCCAGCCAGACGGCGCTGTGCTCGCCCAGCTTGGAGAACCCCGCGACGGCCCGCTCGAGCGCGGGCGAGTGCCCGCGGGTGCGTGCCGCGAGCAGCAGCCGTCGCTCCAGCTCGAGGCCTTCGGCAAGCACGTGGCGGTCCTTCGCTGCTGGGTCTAGCCGAAGCCGACCCGCGGTTCCTCGGACTCCGTCGTCACGTAGACGACCTGTCCGAGGTCGACTCGAACCGGGCCGTCCTCGCTCTGGATGACGTGCCAGCCGGTGCTGCCCAGGGCGTCCTCCAGGGCCTTCAGCTGCTGCTCGGAGAGGCGCACGGCGAGCACCTGCCCGCCCTGGAAGCCGATGCTGAGACGTGAGCTTGATGCCATCAGTGAACCTCCGCTGGCTGGACGATCTCGGTCAGTACGCCAAGGCTGGAGCGCGGGTGCAGGAAGGCCACGCGGGAGCCCCTGATGCCGACCCGGGGCTGCTCGTCGATCAGCTGCATGCCGGCCTCCTTCAGCTGGGCCAGCACCGCCTCGATGTCGCCGACCTGGTAGGCGACGTGGTGCAGGCCCGGTCCCTGGCGGGCCAGGAACTTGCCCACGGGCGTGTCCTGCGAAAGGGGCGCCAGCAGCTCCACGTGGTTCTCGCCGACGTCGAGCAGCACGGCCTCGACGCCCTGCTCGGCCACGACCTCGCGGTGGGCCACCTGCAGGGCGAAGCTGTCCCGGTAGAGCTCCAGGGCCGGCTCCAGCTCGGCGACGGCGACGCCTATGTGGTCGATGCGGTCGAACACCGGCCGCAGTCTATAGCGGCTGCTGTCCTTCCTCGCCCAGTGCGATCGGGCCGGGGCTCGGCAGCACGGGGTGGGCTGTGGCCGCGGCCACGACGCGCAGGCCGACGCCGGGTGCCCGCTCCAGCCGCGGCACCCCCGCCATGATCTTCTCGATCGACTCGCGGTCGAGCACCTCGTGCTCGAGCAGCTCGTCTGCCAGCTGGTCCAGCTGGGGCCTGTGCGAGAGGATCATCCGCTGCGCCGCCCGGCGGGACTCCTCGATCAGGTCTCGGCGCTCCTCGTCGCGCAGGCGCAGCGTCGTCTCGGAGAGCCTGACGTCTCCGTCCGGCGCACGACCGACGCCGGCTGTGCCCATCGCGTAGTCGTGGACCATCGAGTGGGCGATGTCGGCGACCCGCTTGAGGTCATCGGAGGCGCCTGTCGTGATCGCCCCGAAGACGATCTGCTCGGCGACGCGGCCGCCCAGCAGGACAGTCATGTAGTCGAGGAGCTCCTCGCGCGTCTTCAGGTAGCGGTCCTCGGCGGGCAGGTTGAGCGTGTAGCCCAGCGCCCGCCCGCGTGGCACGATCGAGATGCGGTGGACGCGGTCGACAGACGGCAGCAGCTCGCCGCAGAGGGCGTGGCCGGCCTCGTGGTAGGCGACGACCCGCTTCTCGTGCTTGTTGAGGACGCGCTTGGACTGCACGCCGGCGATGACCCGCTCGATGGCCGAGTCGAAGTCGACCTGGCCGATCCGCTCGGCACGACGCCTGGCCGCGAAGATGGCGGCCTCGTTGCAGATGTTGGCGAGGTCCGCCCCGGCCAGCCCCGAGGTCTGCCGGGCGATCAGTTCGAGGTCCACGTCGCCCATCGGCTTGGAGCGGGTGTGCACCTGCAGAACGCCCAGGCGGCCTTTGACGTCGGGCGGCTGGACGTAGACCTGGCGGTCGAAGCGACCGGGGCGAAGCAGCGCCGGGTCGAGCTTCTCCAGCAGGTTGGAGGCGGCGATGACGACGACCCGCCCGCCCGAAGAGAAGCCGTCCATCTCGACCAGGAGCTGGTTCAGCGTCTGGTCCTTCTCGCCGGAGATGTCCATGCCGCGCCGCCCGCCGACGGCGTCGAGCTCGTCGATGAAGATGATCGCCGGTTCGTGGGCGCGGGCGACCTGGAACAGGCGCCTGATGCGGGCCGCGCCGAGACCGGCGAACATCTCCACGAAGGAGGCCGCCGACTGGGCGAAGAACTCCGCGCCGGACTCCTGGGCGACGGCCCTGGCCAGCAGCGTCTTGCCGGTGCCGGGGGGACCGTGCAGGAGGATCCCCTTGGGGACCTTGGCGCCCAGCTTGGCGAAGCCCTTGGGTTCGCGCAGGAACTCCACGATCTCCTGCAGCTCGGCCTTGGCCTCGTCGACCCCCGCGATGTCCTTGAAGCCGACTTTCTGCTTGGAGGCGGGCTTGATGCGCTGCGGCTTGATGCGCGGCATCACCTTCAGGGTCCGCCACATCACGAGGATGATCGCCGTGAAGAACACGAACGTCATCACGGGCTCCCAGTTCAGGGCCCAGTTCTGGATTTCCTGGGAGAGCGAGGTGTGAGCGACGGGCGGCACCACCTTTTCGACGATGTGAGTCGCCGCAGGGTGCGTCGCGGCCGCGTGGCGGGCGCCCGTCAGAGCTGCCCCCTTGGCGCCGTGCACCGCCGCCTTGCCGGCGGCCGTGGTGGCCGTGCGGCCCGCTTCCATGCTCATCCGTTCATGCCCTCCTGGTCGAGATGCTCATCCTTGGCACCGTCGATCCAATTATGCGGACATTGCCGCAGCCTGTCGAGGGCTGCAGTCGTTCAGCCCAGGATGCGCCTCGCCATATCTACGTAAAGCTCGCTGGCCAGCGTCAGATCCCTGACGTCGATGCGCTCGTCGGCGCCGTGGACGAGCGGGGCCGTCTGCAGCATCGTCTGATGGAAGTGCGGGAAGAAGCCGTAGGCGACGCAGTCGGGGAAGGCCTCCCGGAAGTGGCGGGAGTCCGTGAAGCCCGGCAGGATCACGGGCACGACGCGAGCCCCCGGGTCATGCTCCCCCACCCAGGCCGAGATCGTATCCATCAGCTCGCTCTCCAGGGGAGAGCGGTTGCCCGTCACCTGCTCTGTGAACCGCAGATCCCAGTCGCCCTCGCCGAGGACCTCGGCCACGCCGGCCAGGACCTCCTGCTCGCCCAGGCCGGGGGGCACCCGGCAGTCGACCCGCAGCTCCGCCCGGCTGGGGATGACGTTGATCTTCTCCGAGGCGCTGACGCGGGTGGGGGTGAAGGTCACGCCCAGCATCGGCTCGAACATGACGGCCAGGCGCGGGTCTGCTTCGCGCAGGCGCGCCATGGCGCCGGCGGGGGCGTCGGGGTCCTCGCCCAGACCGGTCAGGAAAGCGCGGGCCTCGACGGTCGGCGCGTAGGAGGGCTGGCGGGCCGCGAAGCGCTCCAGGACCGGAGCGAGCTTCAGGAGCGCGTTCTCCCCCATCGCCGGCATCGACGCGTGCGCCGCTACGCCCGACGTGGCGATCGTGAAGCGGAAGACGCCCTTCTCCGCGCAGCAGACGCCGTAGTTGCGCCTGCCGCCGCACTCGAACACGGCCCCGCCGCCCTCGTTGACCAGCATGTCGCAGCGGACCTTCTCGGGATGGGTCTGGGTGATCCACTGTGCCCCCAACTCACCGCCCGTCTCCTCGTCCACGACGGCGACGATCAGCAGCTCTCCGCGGGCGGGGCGCCAGCCCGACCGCGCCAGCGCACATGCCGCCGCAACCTCCGCTGCCACCTGGGACTTCATGTCCAGTGCGCCGCGGCCCCAGACGAACCCCTCCGCCACCTCTCCCGACCAGGGGTCGCGGCTCCACTCGTCGGGGTTGGCGAGGACCGTGTCGACGTGGCCCAGATAGCAGAGGGTGGGACCGTCGCCCGCTCCGCGCAAGCGAGCCACGAGGTTGGGCCGCTCGGGCTGCGCGCCCAGCAGCTCGACCTCGAAGCCGGCGGCGCGCAGCTGTGCGGCGAGGTGCTCCTGGGCGGGCCGCTCGTTGCCGGGCGGGTTGACCGTGTCGAAGCGGATCAGGTCGCTCAGCAGCGCTTGCGCGTCTGCGCTCATGCGCTCGTCTTCACGCCCATGTCCGCGAGCTCCTCACGGGTGAGGGGGAAGTGGCAGGCGGCCTGGGTGCCCGAGCCCTTGTCCTCCAGCAGCGGCTCCTTGGTCGCGCAGATGTCCTGCGCCTTCGGGCAGCGGGTGTGGAAGCGGCAGCCGCTGGGGGGATTCGCGGGGCTGGGCACGTCGCCCCCGAGCACCCTGCGCTTCTCGCCGTGGCGGGTGGGGTCGGCCACGGGCACGGCCGCCAGCAGGGCGCCCGTGTATGGATGGCGGGGAAAGCCGTAGAGCTCGTCGCCACCGCCTATCTCGACGATCTTGCCCAGGTACATGACGGCCACCCGGTCGCACATGTGGCGCACGACGGACAGGTCGTGGGCGATGAAGACGACGGTCAGGCCGAACTGCCGCTGCAGGTCGCGCAGGAGGTTCAGCACCTGTGCCTGGATCGAGACGTCCAGGGCCGAGACGGGCTCGTCGGCGACGAGCAGCTTCGGTTTCAGGGCCAGCGCCCTGGCGACGCCGATGCGCTGGCGCTGGCCGCCGGAGAACTCATGCGGGTAGCGGTTGTAGTGCTCCGGGTTCAGGCCGACGATCTCCATCAGACGCTGCACCTCGCGCTTGCGCTCGCCCTTGTCGGGCAGCAGGCCGTGGATCGCGAATGGCTCGGCGATGATCGAGCCGATCGTCTTGCGCGGGTTCAGAGACGAGTAGGGGTCCTGGAAGACCATCTGCATCTCCCGCCGCACCGCCTTCAGGCTTCCGCCCTTCACGCGGGTGATGTCCTGACCGTCGAAGCTGACCAACCCGGAGGTGGCGTCGAGCAGCCTCGTGACCAGCCGCGCGGTCGTGCTCTTGCCGCAGCCCGTCTCGCCGACCAGGCCGAGCGTCTCGCCGCGCTTGATCTCGAAGCTGACGCCGTCGACGGCTCGCACGGCGCCTACTTTGCGTTGGAAGATGATGCCCCGGGTGATGGGGAAGTGCTTGACGAGGTCGCGCACCTTCACCAGCGCCCCGCCCGCGGCATCCGCCTCCTGCGGTGTCGAGCCGGCGAGACCGAAGGGAACCTCTGGTGTCCCCGCGTCGCTCATGCCGAGGCCTCCGGGAGCCCTGCGGCGGCGAGCGCTTCGTCCGGCTTGAGCCCGCGCTGCAGCTCTGCCCACAGGCGACGCCTGTCCTCCGAGGAGAGCAGGCAGGCCACGTGATGGTCGGGTTCGCCGGCCACGGGCTCGAGCAGGGGGTCGATGCGAGCGTGGTCGGGCCGGCTGTAGGGGCAGCGCGGATGGAAGTGGCAGCCCGAGGGGGGTCTGATGAGGCTGGGTGGCGTGCCGGGGATGGGCACGAGGTCTTCGTCGCGTGAACCGTCCAGACGGGGAATGGACTTGAGCAGTCCCCAGGTGTAGGGGTGCTCGGGCGCCGCGAAGACCTGCCTGGCCGAGGCGGTCTCGACGATCCTCCCCGCGTACATCACGGCGATGTCGTCCGCCATCTCCGCGACCACACCGAGGTCGTGGGTGATGATCACGATCGCCATGTTCAGCTCTCGCTGCAGGCGTTCCATCAGCGACAGGATCTGCGCCTGTACGGTCACGTCGAGGGCCGTCGTCGGCTCGTCCGCGATCAGCAGCTTGGGGTCGTTGGCGAGGGCCATCGCGATCATCACCCGCTGGCGCATCCCCCCGGAGAACTCGTGCGGGAACTGATCGACTCGTCTTGCCGGGTCGGGGATGCCGACCAGCCCGAGCAGCTCCACGGCGCGCTCCCGGGCCGCGGCCTTGGAGACGTCCTTGTGGGCCAGGACCGCCTCCACGAGCTGCTTTCCGACCTTGTAGAGAGGGTGCAGGGAGGACAGTGGGTCCTGGAAGATCATCGCTATGTCGTTGCCCCTGATGCTGCGCAGCTGGTCTTCGGGCAGCGTCACCAGGTCGCGGCCCTCGAACAGGATGCGCCCCGAGACGTTCGCTCCCTGCCGGCGCGTCAGGCCGAGCGTGGTCAGGGAAGAGACGGTCTTGCCCGAGCCGGACTCGCCGACGATGCCGAGCGTCTTGCCCGGGAAGACCTGGTAGGTGATGCCGTCGACTGCGTGCACGATCCCGTCCTCGCTGGGGAACTCCACGCGCAGGTCCTCGACGCGCAGCAGCGGCTCTCCGACGTCGCTCATGAGTAGCGCACCCGCGGATCCAGATAGGCGTAGGCGATGTCGACGACAAGGTTGGCGACGATGATGAACATAGCCGCCAGCAGGACCGTGCCCTCGGTCACGGGGAAGTCGGAGGACTGGATGGCTTTGTAGTTCAGCTCGCCGATGCCGGGGATGTTGAAGACGGCCTCCGTCAGCACGGCGCCCCCGAGCAGCACGCCGACTTCGAGGCCGAACAGGGTGAAGATCGGATTGACCGCAGAGCGCACCCCCTGGCGCACCACCCGCCGCTCGGTGAGACCCTTGGCTCGAGCGGTCCTGATGTAGTCCTCGCGCATCGTCTCGCTGAGGCTGCTGCGCATCAGCCGCGCGAAGATCGCCGCCGAGCTGGCGGCCAGCACGATCCAGGGCATGATCAGGGAGGTGAACCACTTCCACGGGTCATAGGTGAGCCCGACATAGCTCCCGGCGCCCGGAAAGATCTTGAAGCGGCCGATGTCCGAGGCGAACAGGTAGAGCATCACCAGGCCCAGCCAGAAGGTCGGCGCGGAGATCAGGACGAGGGCGGTTCCCATCGCGGCGCGGTCCATGAAGGAGTGCCGCCGCAGCGCCGAGATGATGCCGACACCCAGCCCGGCGACGATCCAGAGCACCGCGGCGCCCACAGTCAGCGACAGCGTCGCCGGCAGGCGTTCGGAGATCAGGCTCGTGACGGACTCCTGGCTGTAGTAGCTGTAACCCAGGTTGAAGTGCAGGAAGATGCCCTTCATGTAGTCCCAGAACTGCACGGTCAGGGGCTTGTTCACCCCGAGTACGGCTTCGATCTCTTTGATCAGTTTCGGCTGGGGATCGCGCCCGGCGCGCAGCAGCGCCGGGTTGGCGGTGGGCAGGACCCTGAAGATGACGAAGGTGACGGCGGCGACGACGATCAGCATCGTCACCCCCAAGAGGAGCCTGCGGATGATGTAGCGGATCATCGGGCGCGGTCGCTCATGGGATGGTGGTGGACGGTCCTGTCGTCGTGGCCGGGAGAAGGGAAGGCGCCGCCGTGGGGTTCCGCGTACAGCGGAACCCCACGGCCGGCTTCTGTGTTGCGCTTACTTGAGCGAGGTGTAGCTGTAGTCCCACTCGCCGACGTTCCAGATGTCGCCGACACCGGCGACTGTGCTGCCCTCGATGTTCGCCTGCTTGTCCCAGTCGAACGGGATCGAAGCCGCGTCTTCGACGATTTCTTCGTCGATCTTCGCCCAGGCCTGGGCCCGCGCTTCGTTGCCGACGACGTCTTCCGCCGCAGCCATCGCTTTGTTGATCTTGGGCACGTTCGTCTGGCCCCAGTTGACGTTGCCCGTGGGCGTGATCGTGGTGCCGTTGAACGTGATGTTCAGCACCGTCTGGGGGTCGGCGAAGTCGGCGATCCACCCGACGCTCGGGCAGATGTCGATCTCTTCTTTGGGCACGTTGCAGTACTTCGCGTACATCGTCGAGGCTTCCAGCAGGGTGAACTTCGTCTGGAAGCCCAGGTTCTTCAGCGTCTCGTTGACGATTTCAGCGTCCTGTTCTCCAGGGCTGCCCTTGGATCCGACGACAGTGACGGTTTCGCTGCCGGTGTACTTGCCGCTCGGGTAGCCGGCGAGCTTCATGTACTTTTCGGCGACCGCCATGCTCCCTTCGGGGTGTGCGTTGAAGTCGAACTGCGGTCCCGTCGGACCCTTCAGGCCACCGGCCTGTTCGAAGCCGTTGATCGTCGGGTAGATGAAGTGAGTGGCCACGTTGGTCACCAGTTCACCGCCGCGTGCCTTGTCCATCGAGGCCCTGTCCAGGGCAGCCCACAGGGCCTTGCGCAGGTCGATGTTCTTGAACGGCCCGTGGGCGTTGTTGACGCCGATGTAGTGAGCTCCACCGCCGGGTGAGATCTCGAGCTGAGATTTGAACTTTTCAGCGGCGAGCCGGACGTTCGGCTGGGCCACAGCCGATTCGTTCTGGACGATGTTCGTGCCTTCCAGCACCTGCCGGCCGAGCACGGTGCTCGTGCCGCCGATCTTGACCTGGATTTCGTTCAGGTACGCAGGCCTGTAGTCGGTCGAGGCGTTCCAGTTGGGGTTGCGTACGAGCGTCGCCGATTTGCCCGGGATGTAGCCGATGCCGAGCACCTTGCCTTCGGCGTTGTTCTTGAGCATGTAGGGCCCGGTCGCGACCTCGTAGGCCGCGTAGTTCGACGGCTTGTTCTTGTCGAACTTTTCGGCGTATTCCTTGGGCACGGGCGCCGACAGCGGCAGCACCAGCGCGTCGGCCACGATCTGGCCTTTGGGTTCGCTCAGGTGGAAGACGATCTCGTACTTGTTGGGCGTTTCGATGCCCTTGACGGGGCCGCCCGTCGCGGTGGGCATGCCTTCGATCGATTTGAAGTAGGACTGGATGTATGGGTTGGCGACGTCGGGGTTGGCGCCGCGCTCGATCGCGTAGGCGACGTCAGCGGAGGTCACTTCACGGTTCACCGGTGGGCTGAAATGGATGCCCTTCTTGATGTGGACGGTGACGGTCTTGCCGCCGTCGGCGATTTCCGGCTGTCCTTCGGCTGTGTCCGGCGTCGCGGCCGTCGAGTTCGGCTTCTGCGAGTACAGGGGGCGCTGGGTCGCGAAGATGACCGCGTAGTCGACGGAGAAGTACGCGATCCCCGGGTCCAGGTGTTCGAAGTCAGTTTCCTGGAGAACCTGGAGCGTGCCGCCGCGTTTGCCGCTCAGCGACTCTGTCAACGGGCTTTTGTAGCCACCGGTGCTCAGCGCGCTGGAGCCACTCGCCGTCGTGCTCGTGCTGCTGGAGCCCCCGCTCGAGCCGCACGCTGCGAGCAGCAGCGCCAGCCCCGCGGCGAGCACGACGGCTCCCACGGTTCTAATCGACCTCATCAAGACGCCTCCTGTGTTGTGTGATGGCCCTCATCGGGCGTTCCTCGGGTTAAGGGCATCCTGCAGCCCGTCGCCGAGCAGATTGAATGCAAGCACGGTCAGCAGCAGCGCCACGCCCGGGAAGATCATGTACCACCAGGCGGTGCTGAAGATGGGGGTCGCGTCGGCGATCATCTGCCCCCAGCTGGCCGTCGGCGGGCGGATGCCGACCCCCAGATAGGAGAGACCGGCCTCGAAGAGGATGTTGGTGGGAATCAGGAGGCTGCCGTAGACGATGATCGGCGCCGTCAGGTTGGGCAGGATCTCGCGGAACATGATGCGCATGTCCGACGCCCCGAGCGCGCGGGCGGCCTCGACAAACTCGCGCTCGCGCATCGACAGCACGAGGCCGCGCACGATGCGCGCGATGTAGGGCCAGGTCGCCAGCGAGATGATGAAGATGATCGTGCCCACTCCGGGCTGGATCAGGCCGCTGACGCAGCCTCGCACCGAGCAGGCGGCGCCCAGTCCGAGGCCCAGGAGCAGGATCGGGATCGACAGCACGACGTCCATGAAGCGCGACAGCGCCGTGTCCACGACACCCCGGTAGAAACCCGCCAGCATGCCCACGATCACGCCGATGACCGTGGAGATGCCCGTGCCGACGATGCCGACCTCCAGCGAGATCCGCGCTCCGTAGATGACCCGCGACATGACGTCCTCGCCGAGCGGGTCGACGCCGAATGGATGGGACAGGCTCGGCCCCAGGGGGGAGCCGAAGGAGTCGGTCAGGTTGAGGTTCTGGACGTCCGGGCCGGGCAGCCCCAGCACGCTGACGACCAGCGGTGCCGCGAGCGCGATCACGATCAGCAGGACGATGAACCCGAGCGAGACGAGCGCGACGCGGTCGCGACGCAAGCGGCTCCAGAAGAGCTGCAGGGGCGAGCGGGCAGCGATGTCACCGCCGACGTCGAGAAACTCGAGGTTGTCGCCGCCGGAGGGTACGAGCTCGGCGGTGGCGCTCACCGGACGGGGACCTCCCCAGAGCGCACGCGTGTCCATCGCGCCCCCGGAGGGAGCTGTGACTGTCGGCCGCTATCGAAGGAGTCTTTCCTGATCCTTAACAATGTATTCCAACTGCCGTGCGTGGGTTGACCCTGGCAGCCACTTGTTTTCTACCCCCTCGCACCGGCACCTTCACGCGCAACGCCGATCGCCGGGGCATGCGTACCCTCGCGGAGGTTCGCTGCCAGGGGTCACTGGGGTCCGCCAGGACAGCCGGCGGCGCCCGGTCGCGGAATACTCAGGCGGTGCACGACACGCTCTTCGACGCGGATGCAGGGGAACCGGCGGGTGAATCGCTGCACGTCGCCGGCGAGGGCGACCGGCGACCGCTGGCGACGCAGGTCCGCCCGGAGCACCTGGCGGCGTTCGTGGGGCAGTCCCATCTGCTCGGCGCGGGCTCGGCCCTGCGCGTGGCCGTCGAGCAGGGCCGTCCACACTCGATGCTGCTCTACGGCCCGCCGGGCTCCGGCAAGACGACCCTGGCGAGGATCGTTGCCCACGCCTCCGCGGCAGCCTTCGAGGAGCTGAGCGCCGTGCAGGCCGGCCGCGCCGAGGTGCGCGCCGTGATCGATCGGGCGAGGCACCGGCTTGACACCACGGGACAGCAGACGGTCCTGTTCCTGGACGAGATCCACCGCTTCAACAAGGCCCAGCAGGACGCCCTGCTGCCGGCCGTCGAGGAAGGCCTCGTGACCCTCATCGGCGCGACGACCGAGAACCCGGCCTTCGAGGTCAACGGCGCCCTGCTCTCGCGCCTGCGCGTGTACGCGCTGAGCGCCCTCGAGGATGACGACGTGCAGGCGATCCTGAGCCGTGCCCTGGAGACGCTGCAGGAGCCGCCGCGGGTCGACGCGGACGCGCTGTCGTTCCTGGCGGCGCGCAGCGAAGGCGACGCCCGCACGGCCCTGAACGCGCTCGAGCTGGCGCTGGCGACGGCACGGCAGCTGGGCGAGCAGGAGGTCGGCGTGGAGCGGGCCCAGGACGCCCTGCAGCGCAGAGCCGTCCTCTACGACAAGGGCGGCGACCGCCACTACGACTACATCTCGGCCTGGATCAAGGCCACGAGAGGCTCGGACCCGGACGCCTCCCTCTACTACCTGGCGGTGATGCTCGAGGGCGGAGAGGACCCCCGCTTCATCGTGCGCAGGATGGTCATCCTGGCCTCCGAGGACGTCGGCAACGCCGACCCAGGCGCCCTGTCGGTGGCGACCGCCGCAGCAGCGGCCGTGGAGCACGTCGGCATGCCCGAGGCGACCTACGCGCTGGCCCAGGCCGCCATCTACCTGGCGCTGGCGCCGAAGTCCGACGCCGCCGGGCGCGCCCTGTCGGCGGCCCGTGAGCACGTCCGCCGCCACGGCGCCGAGCCCGTGCCCAGCTGGCTTCGCTCCGGTCCCCGGCCCGGGCAGGACCGCGGCGGCTACGACAACCCCCACGACCACCCCGGCCACTTCTCAGAGCAGGAGCTGGCGCCGCCCGGTGCGATCGGGGCACGCTTCTACCAGCCAGACGAGGCGGAGGCGCTGCTGGCGGAGCGCCTCCGGGAAGTCCGGCGCAGGCGCGGGCGGGACACCGCGGAGGCGCCGGCCGGCGAGGGAGCCCCCGCCGGCGGCCGACCGGGCGAGGGATAATCGCCTGTCATGGCGATCCCCACCCAAGACAGCGCCCCGCGCCTGACGGCGCGCAGCCCGGCCACCGGTCGCGAGCTTGGCAGCGTCGCGATCACGCCGTCCGGCGGGGTGGCGGACGTCGTCGCGGCGGCGTGGAAGGTCCAGCCCCTGTGGGCTTTGCTGCGCGTGTCCGACCGCGCCCGCTACATGCGCCGCATGGCTCAGGCCGTGATCGACGACTTCGACGAGCTGGTGGAGCTGCTGAGCGCCGAGCAGGGGCGCCCCCGCGCGGAGGTCGCCTCCCTGGAGCTGCTGGCCGCGATCGACGCGCTCGTCTGGATCGCCCAGGACGGGGCGGCCGTGTTGGGGGGAAGGAACGTAGGCACGAGCCGCTCGCTGGCGCCGGCCAAGCGTGCCCGCGTCGCCTACGAGCCCTTCGGCGTGGTCGGCGTCATCGGCGCCGGCAGCGCCCCCTTCGCCCAGCCGCTGGGCCAGATCGCCGGAGCCCTGCTGGCCGGCAACGCCGTCTGCTTCAAGCCGGCCCTGCGTGCCTCGCTGGCAGGCGAGCGGATCGGGCGGGTGCTGGCCCGTGCCGGCCTGCCCGAGGGCCTCGTGCGGATCCTCCACGGCGGCGCCGAGACGGGGGTGGCGCTGGCCGAATCCCCCGTCCAGAAGGTCCTCTTCACCGGCTCGCCGAGTGTCGGGCGGACAGTCGCCAGGGCCTGCGTCTCGCGTGAGAAGGAGGTGACGGTCGAGCTGGGAGGAAAGGACGCGATGCTGGTCCTGGCCGACGCGCACCTGCCGCGGGCCGTCGCGGGGGCCCTGTGGGCGGGATGCGCCGGGGCGGGACAGGCGCGGGGCTCGGTCGAGCGGATCTACGTCGTCAGGGACATTTACAAGCCGTTCCTGGCGGCGCTCGTGAACGGCGCCCGCGCGCTGACGGTGGGCGACCCGGCCGACGAGCGCACCCAGGTCGGGCCGCTGGCCTCGCGCAGACGCCTGGAGCTGATCTCTGGGCTCGTTCAGGAGGCGGTCGCCGCGGGCGGGCGCCTCCACTGCGGCGGGCCCGTCGAACCGACCGGCACGACAGGCGCCTTCTACGCTCCCGCCGTGCTCACGGAGGTCACGGACTCGATGCGGATCGCCCGCGAGCCGGTCGACGGTCCGGTGCTGTGCGTCTTTCCCGTCGACTCCGAGGAGGAGGCGATCGCGCGGGCCAACGAGGGCGACTACGGCCTGGGCGCGTCGGTCTGGAGCGCCGACCGCTACAGGGGGACCCGCATCGCCCGCGAGCTGCACGCCGGCATGGTCTGGTGCAACGACCACCTGCCCGGACCGACCGTCTCACGAGGCCCGTGGGGCGCGGCCGCAGGCAGCGGCCTGGGGCGCACGCTCGGCTCGGCGGGCCTGCGGGCCTGCGCCCAGGAGAAGCTCATCACCTGGGACCCGCCCCGGCTGCGGGGTCTGTGGTGGGGGCCGTATGACGCGGGGACGCTGCGAGCGGCCCGGGCTACGGCTCGTCTGCGCTCGGCCCGCGAAGCCGACCGTGAGCGCGCCTGGCGAGAGGGCGCGCTGGCGCTCTCCCGGCTGGGCGCACGAGCCTTCGGGCGCGGCCTGCCCAAGCCCTGAGCTCCGCCCCTACTCGACTCTATGTCTGGTTATCCGGACTTATCCAATGACTGTGGATAAGTGGCTATAACTTGGGATAGAAATGGACCCTCGAAAGAATCCCTACACGCCCGGTGCCGGCGCGAGGCCCGACGAGCTCGCCGGACGCGACGAGGAGATCGGCGACTTCGAGATCCTGCTGTCCCGACTACGTGAAGGTCGCTCTGAGCAGAGCCAGATCGTCACCGGCCTGCGCGGGGTGGGGAAGACGGTCCTGCTGAACACCTTCGAGGACTACGCCGAGGAGGCGGGCTACCTCAGCGTCTTCCACGAGCTGACCCCCGAGAGCACGCTGCCGGACCTGCTGGCAAGGGACGTTCGGCGTCTGCTGCGGGACCTCAAGCTCAGCAAGCGGACAGGCGACGCCATAAGAGGCGCGCTGTCCACGCTGAGCGCATTCAAGCTGACCGATCCGAGCGGGTTCGAGCTCTCCATCGACACCAGCCGGGCTCTGGAGCAGCCGCTGACCGACGACTTCACAGAGCTGTTTCTTCAGGTCGGCCGTGCAGCGCGAGAGAAGAAGACAGGCGTCGTCCTCTTCCTCGACGAGATCCAGTTCGCCAGAGAGCCCGAGTTCCGAGCGTTGATCAGCGCGCTTCACCGCACCGTGCAGCGGCGACTACCGCTGACCGTGGCAGCGGCAGGGCTGCCGCACATTCCGGGGCTCGCAGGGGAGGCGCGATCGTACGCCGAGCGGTTGTTTCGATTCCCGCGTATCGGCGCACTCGAGGAGGCCGACGCCCACACCGCGCTCGCGCTGCCGGCCAAGCGCGAGGGAGTCTCCTACGAGGAGCGGGCGATCGAGCGGGCGCTGGCTCTCACACGCGGCTATCCCTTCTACATCCAGGAGTACGGACGGCATATCTGGAACATCGCCTCGGCATCTCCGATCACAGTCGAGAACGTGGAAGACGCGGCGCCTCGGGCCGAGGAAGCGCTCGACCAGGGCATCTACGCGGCACGCATCCAGCGCGCGACACAGAAGGAGCGCCGCTATCTGCGTGCGATGGCCGAGCTCGGTCGCGGTCCTTACAAGGTCGGCGCCGTCGCGAAGACGATGGGCTCGACGACCACAGCGCTCTCGACCATCCGCCAGAAACTGCTGGACCGCGGCCTGATCTATGCCACGGAGGACTACGGGCACATCGACTTCACCGTTCCCCTCTTCGACGAGTTCATGAGGCGTCACATGCCCTACAGGCGCCCTCCCTCCCCCTCGACGTCCTGACGCATCCCGTCTATCGAGGAGACCTTGGACGGCTAACCTTCTCTCCATGCCCGCCCAGGCCTATGCAGGCAAGGAGTGCGTCTGCCAGCTCAAGAAGGGGATCTGCGACCAGAGCTGCGTGCAGGGGATGCTCGACACCCCCTTCTACATCGCCTGCCTGAAGTTGACGGGACGGCGCTGCCTGGTGGTCGGCGGCGGCGAGATCGGCCTGGAGAAGGTCGAGGGCCTGCTGGCCTGCGACGGCGAGGTGACGCTGATCGCACCCGAGGCGGAGCCGGCCCTGCAGGAGCTGGCGGCGGAGGGGTCGATCAGCTGGGAGCGGCGCCCCTACGGCGGACCGGAGGACCTGGAGGGGGTCTTCATGGTCATCGCCGCGACCGACGACACGGACGTCAACATCACCGTCTACGACGACGCCGAGCGCCGGGCGATGCTGGTCAACGTCGTGGACGTGCCGCCGCTGTGCAACTTCATCCTGCCCGCCATCGTCAGGACCGGGCCGCTGGCCATCGCCATCTCCACGGCGGGGGCCTCGCCCGCTCTGGCCAAGCGCATGAAGCGCGAGATCGAAGGCCAGTTCGGCGAGCCCTACGCCCGCTTGGCGATCCTGCTCAACGAAGTTCGCGGCTGGGCCAAGGGAACGCTGCCGACCTACCAGGACCGCAAGGAGTTCTTCGAGGGGATCGTCGGCGGCGAGCCGGATCCCGTGGCGCTGCTGCGCGCAGGCGAGGAGCAGGCCGTCCGCGACCTGATCGCCGACGCACAGCAGGCCCACGCGGTGCAGGCTTGACGGGCCCGCGTCAGGCCCGGCGCCTGCAGGGCCACTTGCCTGCAGGCGCGGTGCCTACGGTGTAATGCGCTTGTGCGCCCTTCACTGATTCTGGGCCCAGTGGCTTCCCCAGGCAGCATCCAGGAGCTCGCACAGCAGCGCGTCGCGTTCTTCCTCGGTGGTCGTGTCGACCTCTTCGATGACACGAGCCACCAGGACTGCGGCGGACATGGGGTCCAGTGGCCAGATTTTCGGTTCCATCGCTCCACTCGTTAGACGAAATGGACAGGGTGTGCGTCGCCTCCACAAACCCGCCACGGCAAGGGCAGTTGCGCAGCTTTTGGTACTAGCGCAGTCCAACTGTTCGGCTCCTCTTTGGCCGTTTCGGCCCCGGCCTGACGCCGGCGGTGGGGTGGCGCCGTGAGCGCGGTCGTGGAGCTGGCCGGAGTGACCCGCCGCTACGGCGAAAGGGAGGCGCTGCGCGACGTCTCGCTGTCGCTGCCGGCCGGGCGGACGCTGGTCGTGTTCGGTCCCAACGGCGCCGGCAAGACAACCCTGCTGCGGGTCCTGGCGACGCTGCTGCGCCCGCACGCCGGACGCGTCGAGGTGCTCGGCGCCGGCCTGCCCGACGACGGCTGGCGGGTGCGCGGGCGGATCGGGCTGCTGGGGCACGAGCCGCTGCTCTACAGGGAGCTGTCGGCCGCCGAGAACCTGTCCTTCCACGCCCGCCTGCACGGCGTCCGGGAGAGCCGCGTCGAGGAGGTTCTGGACGCCGTCGCGATGACGGCGCGGGCGCAGGAGCCGATCCGCCACCTCTCCCGCGGCATGGTGCAGCGGGTCGCAGTGGCCCGTGCCGTCCTGCACGAGCCGGACCTGCTGCTGCTCGACGAGCCCTACGCGAACCTGGATCCTGCTGCCGTGGAGCTGGTCGCGCCCCTGATCGGTCCGGAGTCCGGGCGCACACGCGTCGTCTGCAGCCACGACCCCGGCGGCGGCATGGCCGAGGCCGATCTGGTGCTGGGACTGCGCGAAGGTCGCGTGGCGCTGCTCGCCGAGGCGGCGGCCGTCAGCTCCGGGCAGGTCACGGAGCTCTACCGGTGAGCGTCACCGCCCCCCGACTGCCCGCCGCGGAGGACCCCGGGGCCGAGCAGCTGCGGCCGACCGTCTCGAGCAGGCGGGTCGTGGCGACGCTGCTGCGCAAGGAGCTGCTGGTCGAGCTGCGCACGCTGGAGTCCGTGCCGGCCATGTCGCTGTTCTCGCTGGCGACCTTCGTGATCTTCCACTTCGCCCTCAACCGCGGCAGCGTCGAAGGGGACCTGGGGGCCGGCATCCTGTGGGTGACGCTGCTGTTCGCCGCCATCCTGGGCGTCAACAGGCTGTTCGTTGCGGACGCCGAGCAGGGCGGCTTCGACGGCTTCCTGCTGGCGCCCGTGGACCGCAGCGCGATGATGGTCGCGAAGGCCCTGACGCTGCTGGCCTACCTGCTCGTGCTGGAGCTCGTGGCCGTGCCGGCCTTCGCGATCCTGCTGCTCGGCCCCTCGCTGTGGCCGGCTCTGGGCGGGATCGCCCTGACGCTCCTGTTGGGTGACCTCGGGGTCGCCGTCATCGGCACGCTGGTCGGCGCCCTGGCCGTGCGCACGCGCGCCCGGGACCTGCTGGGCCCGCTGCTGAGCCTGCCCCTGTTCGTCCCGATCGTGATCGGAGGCGCCCGTGCGACGGCGCCGTTGCTGGCCTACGCCCATCGCGGCGGCCTGTCGGGGCGATGGCTGGCCACGCTCGGCGTCTATGATCTGTTGTTCGGGCTGATCGCCTACGCCCTGTTCGACTTCCTCCTGGAGGATTAGAGCCTGATGTACCCCAAGGGCCTGCGCGCCTTGAGCATCTCAACGGTCGTGGCCATGACGGCCGCGCTGGCGCTCGTGTTCTTCTACGCCCCTCTGGAAGCCGAACAGGGCTTCTTGCAGAAGATCTTCTACGTCCACGTGCCGCTGGCGATCATCTCGCTGTGCGGCTTCGTGCTGGGCGGCATCCTGGCCATCCAGCACCTGCGCACCCGCGACCCCCGCTGGGACCTGCGCTCCTACGTCGTCATCCACATCAGCATCGTCTTCGCGATGGCGACGCTCATCACGGGCTCGATCTGGGCCAAGGGCTCGTGGGGACACTGGTGGGTCTGGAGCGAGCCCACGCTCGTCTCCTTCCTGATCGTCTTCCTGCTGTATGCGACCTACCAGCCGCTGCGCTTCGCCATCGAAGACCCCGAGCGCCAGTCGCGCTACGCCTCGGTCTTCGCCGTCACGGCCGGAGCCTTCGTGCCGATGAACTTCATCGCCGTGCGCATGTCCACGGCCTACCTGCACCCGCGGGTGCTGGGCAGCACGTCCAACCTCCCCGGCTCCATGGCCCTCACCTTCCTCGTCTCGCTGCTGGCGATGACGCTTCTGTTCGCGACGCTGTGCAACTACGAGCTGACAGCCAAGCGGGCCCGGGCCAGGCTGCGGGCGCTCAAGCGCCGCCTGGCAACCGAGGGGGAGCCGCAGCGGACGCCTCGCAGCGCCGCCCCTGCAGCCCTGCCGGCGCAGCCCTCGACGGCGGGGACGGCGTCGTGAGCGCCGCCGTCGTCGCCCAGCTGCCGGCCCTGCCCCTGCACACGGCCGGCAAGTACGTGGCCGGCGCCTACATCGTGCTGATGGCGATGGTGCTCCTCTACGTCGGGATCATGTCGATGCGCCTGGGCCGGATCGAGCAGGAGGTCGGCGAGATCCTCGAGCAGCTGGACGCCCGCGAGCAGGGCGAGCCGGCCGCGGGAGACGGCACGGAGGCACGATGAGCGAGCTGCTGGCGCTCGGCATCTCCCACAAGACCGCGCCGGTCTCGCAGCGCGAGCGGCTGGCCTTCTCCGAGAGCCAGGCCGAGGAGTTCGTGAAGGCCGCCACGGCCACCGAGGAGGTTCGCGAGGCGGTCGTCATCTCGACCTGCAACCGCACCGAGGTCTACCTGGTCGTGGGCGACCCCGTGCGGGCCGAGTCCGACGTGCTGGGGCTGCTGGCACGCCGTGCCGGCATCCGCCCGACGGAGCTGGCCGACGCCATCTACTCGCCTCGCAACTGCGACGCGGCCCGCCAGCTCTACCGCGTCACCAGCGGCCTGGAGTCGATGATCGTCGGCGAGGCCGAGATCCAGGGTCAGGTCAGGCGGGCACACGAAGCGGCCATGCGGGCCGGGACGACGGGGCCGATGACCAACCGCCTGTTCGCCGCCGCTCTGACGACGGGCAAGCGGGTGCGCTCGGAGACCGCGATCGGCTCCAGCCGCGTCAGCGTCCCCTCCGTCGCCGTCGACTTGGCCTTGAGCGTGCTCGGCGAGCTGGAGCGCCGGCACGTGATCGTGCTGGGCGCCGGCGAGACGAGCGAGCTGACGGCGCAGGCCCTGGCCCAGCAGGGCGCGGGGACGATCTTCGTCGCCAACCGCCACGCCGACCGCGCGATCAGCGTGGCCCAGCGCTTCGGCGGCTCCGTCGTCGGGCTGCACGAGCTTCCCGAGCAGCTTGTCCAGGCCGACATCGTGCTCTCCTCGACCTCCTCGCCCCATCCGATCGTCGGCCGGGAGGAGCTGGAGCTCGTCATGGCCGAGCGGCGCGGACGCCCGCTGCTGTTCATCGACATCGCCGTGCCGCGCGACATCGACCCCGACTGCGGCGAGCTGGAGGGCGTGACGCTGTACGACATCGACGACCTGCAGGCTGTCGTGGCCCGCAACATCAACTCCCGCAGCGAGGAGGTGCCCAGGGCCCTGGAGATAGTCGAGGAGGAGATCAGGCGCTTCGCGCGCTGGCTGGGAGCGCTCGACGCACTGCCCACGATCGCGGCCCTGCGCGAGCACGGCGACGCCGTCGTCGAGCAGGTGCTGGCGGAGAACGCCGGGCGCTGGGAGACGGCCTCGCCCGCCGACCGGGCCAGGATCGAGGCGATCGCCCGGGCTGTCGCCTCGCGCCTGCTGCACGAGCCGACGATCCGCCTGCGCAGCCTCGGCGAGCACGGCGCGGCCGGGCACGGCGGCCTCGAGCTGGTACGCGAGCTGTTCGGCCTGCGCGACGACGGCGAGGAGCAGGCGGGCACGCAGGAGCTGGCGGAGGTCCACGAGCTCGACCGTCGCCGCTCCACGCCCGCCCGGCGCACGCCGCGCTGATGCGGATCGGGACCCGGCGCAGCGCCCTGGCGCTGGCCCAGGCACGCCTCGTGGCCGGCCTGCTGGGGGATGCCGAGCTGGTGCCGATGGCGAGCGCCGGCGACCGCGGCGAGGGCCCCGGCGACAAGTCGCGCTGGGTGTCGGACCTGGAGCTGGCCCTGCAGGACGGCCGCATCGACCTGGCCGTGCACTCCGCCAAGGACGTCCCGGGCGAGCCGGCCGAGGGCCTCGAGCTGCTGGGCTGCCCGCCCCGGGCCGCCGCCGAGGACGTCCTGTGCGGGGCGCAGAGCATCGACTCGCTGGGGCAGGGTGCGCGGGTCGGCACGAGCAGCCTGCGCAGGATCGCCCAGCTGCGCAGCGCCCGCCCCGACCTCGACGTCGTCGCCGTGCGGGGCAACGTCGACACGCGCATGGCCAAGCTCGCCGCCGGGAAGGAGGGCCTGCAGGCGATCGTCCTGGCCAGGGCCGGGCTCGAGCGGCTCGACAGGGCCGCGGAGGCGGGCGGGACGCTCGATCCCTCGACGTTCGTGCCCGCGCCCGGCCAGGGCACCTTGGCGCTGCAGGGCAGGGCCGGCGATGAGGCCGTGCGCGCCGCCGTGGAGAGGATCGAAGACCGGGTGAGCACGGCGGCGCTCCTGGCCGAGCGCTCGCTGGCCCGTGAGCTCGGCGCCGACTGCGACACGCCGCTGGGCGCTCATGCCGTCGCCTTCGGGCAGGACGGGCTGAGGCTGCGGGCTTGGGTCGGACTGCCCGACGGGTCCAGCTGGATCCTCGACGAGCTGGAGGGAGCGATCGAGGCTCCGCGGGCGCTCGGCCTGGCGCTCGCGCAGCGCATGAGCAGCGTCGGCGCCCAGGAGCTGCTGACGGACGCACGGAGGCCGGCCTCTTGAGCGCGCCTCCGAGCCCCGGCACCGTCCACCTGGCGGGCGCCGGCCCCGGCGATCCTGGCCTGCTGACGGTGCGCGCCCGCGAGCTGATCGCGACGGTCGACGTGATCCTCTACGACAGGCTGGTCGGGCCGGGCATCCTCGACGGGGCCCGCGCAGACGCACGGCTCGTCTTCGTGGGCAAGGAGGGCGGCGGCGAGGCCGTGCCGCAGGAGGAGACGGAACGGCTGATGGTCGAGCACGCCACGGCGGGACGCAGCGTCCTGCGCCTGAAGGGCGGGGACCCCTTCGTGTTCGGCCGCGGCGGCGAGGAGGCCCTGACGTTGCGCGCCGCCGGCATCCCCTTCGAGATCGTCCCCGGCATCACGGCGGGCATCGCGGCGCCGGCCTATGCGGGCATCCCCGTCACCCATCGGGGCCTGTCGGGGGCGGTGGCCCTGATCACCGGTCACCGCCGCCGCGACGGCGGGCCCGTGCAGGAGCTGGACTGGGGCGCCCTGGCCGCCTTCCCCGGCACCCTCGTCTTCTACATGGGCGTCAGGGAGCTCGAGCGGATCGCCGCCTCGTTGATCGAGCGGGGACGCTCGCCGCAGGAGCCCGTCGCGGTGATCCAGGACGGCACCCTGCCGACGCAGCGGACCGTCCGGGGGACGCTGCAGGACATCGTCGAGACGGTCGCCCGGGAGGGAGTCCGTCCGCCGTCGGTGACGGTCGTCGGGCCCGTGGCGGCGCTCGGCGAGGAGCTTGCCTGGCTGACGCCGCGCCCCCTGGCGGGACTGACCGTGGCCGTGACGAGGGCGCGCCCGCAGGCCAGCGGGCTGGCGCGGGAGCTCTCGGCGCTGGGGGCCAGGGTCGTGCAGGCTCCCAGCATCCGCATCCGGGCGCTGGCGGGACCGCCGCTCGACCCCTCCCCCTACGACCTGATCTGCCTGACGAGCCCCAACGGGGTGGAGCGCTTCTTCGAGCGCCTGGCGCCGGCCGACACCCGCTCGCTGGCGGGAGCGCGCATCGCCGCGATCGGTCCTGGCACGGCCAGGGCACTGCTGGAGCACGGCATCCGCGCAGACGTCGTGCCGGAGAGCTTCGTGGCGGAGTCGCTCGTGGAGGCGCTGGCGGAGATCCCGGTCAGCCGTGCCCTCGTCGCCCGCCCCGCGCAGGCGCGCGACGTGCTGCCCGACGCGCTGCGGGCCAGAGGCGTCGAGGTCGACGTCGTGGAGCTGTACGAGACGGTCGCCGAGGCGCCGCCGGCGAGGGTGCTCGGCGATGCCCTGCGGGCCGACTACCTGACCTTCACCTCCTCCTCGACGGTCCGCTTCTTCCTGCAGGCCGCAGGAGAGCAGGCGATCTCGCCGGCCACCCGCATCGTCTCGATCGGGCCGCTCACCAGCGAGACGCTGCGCGAGCACGGGCTGACGCCGCACGTCGAGGCGAGCAGCCACGACGTCGACGGTCTCGTCCAGGCGCTGCTGGGCGACGCGGCTGCGTCCCCGCGGGCTGATAAGCAGTAGCGCGCGATGAGCGAGCCGATGATCACGTTCCTGTCCGACTACGGGCTGGGCAACGAGTTCGTGGGCGTCTGCCATGCCGTCATCTCCAGGCGCTGCCCCAGCGCCAGGGTCATCGACCTGACGCATGCGATCCCCCGTCACGACGTGCACACGGGCGCGATCGTGCTGCGCGGCACGCTGCCCTTCCTGCCCGACGCGATCATCCTGGCCGTCGTGGATCCCGGCGTCGGCACGACCGGGGCCCGGGGCCGGCGGGCGGTGGCGCTGCGCTCGGTCGAGGGCGACAGGCTGCTGGTCGGTCCCGACAACGGCCTGCTGCTGCCCGTCTGCGAACGGCTGGGCGGTGTCGCGGAGGCCGTCGACATCGGCGAGAGCCCCGAGCGCCTGCAGCCCGTCTCCCACACCTTCCACGGCCGCGACATCTTCGCCCCCGTGGCGGCTGCGCTGGCCGACGGCGCGCCGCTGGCACAGCTGGGCGAGCCGCTGCCCCTGGACGGCCTGCGACGGCTGAACATCCCCGTCGCGGTCGTCACCGACGAGGGCCTGGAGCTGCACGTTCTGCACAGCGACACGTTCGGCAACCTGATCCTCGACGGCCAGCTCGAGCAGCTGGCCGAGTTGGGGATCGAGCTGGGCGACGAGGTGTCCGTGTTCGGGTCGGCGGGAATGCACAGGGCGACGGTCGCGAGCACCTTCGCCGACGTGCACCCGGGCGGGCTGCTGCTCTACCAGGACGGGCTGGGGATGCTGGCGCTGGCTGTCAACCGCGGCTCGGCGGCCGAGCTGCTAGGCGCCAACCGCCACGACGAGCTGATCGTCGCCAGGCCGTGAGCGGGCGCCCGCTGGGGCTGCCCAGGCTGCACCTGCGCATCATCGACTCGACCAACGACCGCGCCCGCGAGCTGGCCCTGGCCGGTGCCCCCCACGGCACGCTCGTCACGGCGTCCGAGCAAAGCGCCGGCCGCGGCAGGCAGGGCAGGCGATGGTCGGCGCCGCTGGGAAGCTCGCTGCTGATGTCGGTGGTGCTGCGCGACGCTCCCCGGCTGACGCCGCTGCTGGCCGCCGTCGCCGCCTGCGACGCGCTGGCGCTGGAGGGGGTTCGGGCCCTCGTCAAGTGGCCCAACGACGTCGTGCTGCCCGCCGGCGAGGGCCTGGCCAAGGTGGCGGGGATCCTCGTCGAGGGCCGCCCCCAGGAGGGCTGGGCTGTATTGGGGATGGGCGTCAACGTGGCCGTCGAGCTGGAGCGGCTGCCGCCGGAGCTGCACGGCACGGCGGCGACGCTCGCGCTGCCCCAGAGCGCAGTCGAGCGGGTCCTGGGCAACGTCCTGCAGGCCCTGGCCGAGCGCCTCGATCAGCCCGTCGAGGCGGTCCTGGCGGCGTGGAGCGAGCGGGACGCGCTGCGGGGCAGGCAGATCGCCTGGGGAGCGCCGGGCGCGACGGACACCCGTACCGGCACGGCCGCGGGCATCGACGGCGACGGGCGTCTGGTCGTCGCGCTGCCCGGCGGAGGGCGCACGACGCTCGACTCGGGCGAGGTGCATCTGCGCACGGGCTCGCCCTGAGCCGAGTATCCGAAAGCGCGGCGGCGCTCGTCGCCTACGCGGTTGTCAGCGTGAACTGCGAGATCAGCTGCTGGAGCTGGTCGGCGGTGCCGGCGAGGCCCTGGGCGGATCCCGCGATCTCCTGGGCGGAGGCGCTGGTCTGCTCGGTGGAGGCCGAGACCTGCTCCGTCGAGGCCGAGGTCTGCTCGGCGACCGAGGCGACCTCCGTCGTGGCGCTGACGACCTCCTCGATCCGGCCCGCCATCTCCAGGACCTGGGAGCCGATCGTCTCGAAGGCCTCGCGCGCCTGCTCGACGACCTCGACGCCCTGCTCGGTGCGCCGGGCGCCGTCTTCCACGACCGCGACCGTGCGCTGGGTCTCGGCCTGGATCTCCTCGATCAGGGACTGAATCTGAGTGGCGGCGTCCTGGGAGCCTTCGGCGAGGCGGCGGACCTCTTCGGCGACGACCGCGAAGCCACGGCCCTGCTCGCCCGCCCGGGCGGCCTCGATGGCCGCGTTCAGCGCCAGCAGGTTGGTCTGCGAGGCGATGCCGGTGATCGTCTCCACAATCCCGCCGATCTCCTCGGATTTCTCGGCAAGCCCGCGAGCGGCTTCCGTCACGGCCCCGGTCGACTCGCGCACGCCTTCCATGGCCTCCGATGCCTGCCGGGCGGCCGCCACGCCCTGCTCGGCGACCTCACGCGATTCGTTGGCGCGAACCGCGGTCGCCTCGGCCGAGCTCCTGGCCTGCTCGACCATCTTGACCTGGCGCTCGGCCCCCGATGCGACACCGGTGACGGCGTCTGCGATCTCCGTCACGGCCCGGCCCGCCTCCTCGGAGGTCGAGGCCATCTGCTGCGATGCGGCCGAGACGGTCGTGGAGGTGGCCGTGATCTCGCCGATCATGCCCATCAGCCTGCCGCGCATGTCGCCGTAGCTCTCGAGCGCCGCCTGGGTGCTGGCGAGCATCATGTTGAAGATCTCCGCCAGGCGGCCCGGGCTGCGGCCGTCCTTCACCTCCAGCGGGGTCGTCCGGGGCGTCACGACACGGGTCAGGTCGCCGTCGGCCATCGCCTCCAGGCCACCCTGCAGGTCTGTCAGGCAGTGCTCCTGGAGCGACTTCATGCGCCCCACCAGATCGTCCAGGCAGGAGGCGTCGCCGAGGGCGCCGCGCAGCTGCTCGCGCATCTCTTCGTAGCTGGCGATCGAAGCCTGGGTCTTGTCCAGCATCGCATTGAACGTGCCGCTGAGCACGCCGATCTCATCCTCTCGAACGTTCTCCAGCGGCGTGGTGACGGGGGTCACGCCCTTGGTCAGGTCGCCCCCGGCGATCGCCTCCAGCCCGCCCCGCAGGTCGTTCAGGCAGTTCTCGTCGAGGCTGCGCAGGCGCGTGGAGACCTCGCCGAGGCCGCGGATGATCGCCCGCGAGAGCAGCCAGGCGACGGCCGCTGCGGCGGCCACAGCGATCAAGGCCAGCACGATCGAGATGATCGTGCGCGACGTCTCGGCCGAGCCGGCGGAGCTGTTGGCCTGGGCTTCCTGCAGATGGGTGTACTTGGCAAGCGATTCGACGAGGCCGTCGGTGGCTTCGTTGGACCTGCCCGTCAGCAGCGCGGTCAGGGCCGGCGTCATGCCCTTCGGGGCGATCTGCGCGACTTCGCTGTCGATCGCGCTCCACTTGCCCAGCGCGCTCTGCACGCCCGCGAGGGCGGCTCGGTCCTCGCTGCTCGACGCGGTCTTCTTCAGCTTGGCGTAGAGCGCCTGGAAGGTCGCGATGTCTTCCTCGTGGTTCGCCAGCGTCTTGCCGGCCGCGAGGGCGCTGGTCAGCTGCGAGGAGGCCATGTCGCGGGCCGCCGAGCTGGCGCGCTGCGCCGTGATCGCTTCGCCGTATCCGGATTTGACGGTGCCGGCCACGGAGGCGATCCCCGTGATGGCCAGGACGAGGGCGACGGCGAAGGCGACGACGACCGCTGCGAAGCCGGCTATCAGCTGGTTGCGCACGGAGCCGCTGACGAAGCGCTTGACGAACATTGACAACTCTCTTCCGTAGGCGAAGGGCCCCATGGCACTTTCTGCTGCCGGCGATATCGGCCGGCCGCATTCGCCACTTGAGTCGTGAATACGCGCGAGTGCGAGTTGTCAGGCCGCTGGCGTCTTGGCGCTCTTGCGGCGGCGCCTGGCGTTGCGGGCGCGGCGCTTGGGGAAGTTGCGCAGCAGTTCGCGGGCCAGGGCGGGGGGCTTGCGGGCCATGCGCGTGCGGGCGCCCCGCAGGGCCTCCTCGGCCTCCGGCGTGTGGGCCAGGGCGGCTGCCAGCAGGGCGGCGGCCAGACGGCGGTCCTGCTTGCGGGCCGCGTGGATCAGGCGCCTGGCGTTGCGGGCGTGGGCGCCGCCGGCGGAGTTGACCAGCAGCCCCAGCAGGCGCTTGGTCTCGGGCCAGCGCTGGACGGCGTACTCCTCGTGCACGTCACGGGTGTACTCGGCCAGGCGCCAGATCCAGGCCGTCGCCTGGTCACGACGGCCGATGCGCCGCTCGACCAGGGCCCTCAGCATGATCTTGGTGGCCTCCTTGCGCTCCTCCCGAGGCCAGCCGCCGATGATGTCGATCGCCTCGTCGAAGGCGTCGGGGTCCTTCAGGGCCGCGATGTCGGCCAGCGCCCGCAGGCGCAGCTGGGAGCTCTTGTTGCGCTGCACGGCGGTGATCAGGAAGCGGCTCTTGAGCTCGCCCGTGCGGTCGAAGTGCAGCATCGCCCGCGCCCGGCGCCAGCCGTTTGGCGTCACGCGGGCGCCGGCCAGGGCGGCCCACAGGTGCTGCTCGCCGTAGTCCAGGTGCTCGACGGCGATCCGCCACAGCTCGCGCTCGAAGACGGCGAACCGCCGCTCCTCCTCGGCGCAGACGGGCAGCACGCGGCGCTCGACGCGCATGCGCCGCCCGCGGCCCCGTCGGACGGGGCCGACGACGATCGCCCCGCCCCGGTAGACGTCGCGGTCGAGCAGCGAGTGCAGCGTCACGACGGGGTCGTCGTGCTTGGTGGCGGGGTGCACGAAGTCGACGACGAGGCCCGCCTCCTTGCCGGGGTGGCGGCGAGTGACGCGGCCGACCCGCTGCTGGTAGATGCGCTTGGAGGCGGTGGGGGCGAGATGCACGCAGACGGTCGCGCGGGGGCTGTTCCAGCCCTCGGCCAGCAGCTGGGCGTTGATCAGGACGTCGATGTCGCCGCGCTCGTAGGCAGCCAGGATCTCCACCAGCTCGCGCTTGGGCGTCTCCCCGGAGACGGCCTGGGCCTTGATGCCCTCCGCCCGGAAGGCTTCGGCCAGGTTGTAGGCGTGGGCCACGCCGGCCGCGTAGACGACGCCCGGGACGCCATTGAAGCGGGTTTTGTAGAGGTTGGCGACGGCCAGGTTGAAGGGCTGCTGGTCGAGCAGTTTGGCCAGCTCGTCCTGGTCGAACTCGGTGTCGACCTCGCCCCTGCGCAGCGGCACCTTGGCGATCGTGCGCACGCCCACGCCGGGGGAGATGCGCACGCACCGCAGCGGCGCGATCACGCCCCGGCGGGCCGCCAGGGCCAGGTCGAAGCGCGACGTCTGGGTCGGGAAGAGGTCGGTGACGTGGCGTGCGATCAGCGCCCCCGTGGCGGTCATGCCGATGAAGATGGGGCCCGTCCACTCGCGGATCGCTGCGCTCGTCTTCTCGCCCAGCGCCGTGTGGGCCTCGTCGCAGATGACGATCGTGTAGGCGCTGGAGATCTTGCCGGCGTTGCGCACGAACCACTGGTAGGTCTCGACTGTCACGGGTCCCGCGCCGGCCGGGTCCTCGCCCTGCAGCAGCGGTTTGCTGATGCGCTTGGAGTAGCCCCGGTCGCGCAGCTCGCCCAGGAACTGGTCGACGAGGTTGCGCCGGTGGGTCAGGATCAGCACGCCGCCCGTCTGGGAGGCCTCCACGAAGCCCAGGGCGGCGACCGTCTTGCCGGCGCCCGTGGCGTGCTCGAACCAGAAGCGCTTGTGGGCGTTGGGGTCCTCGGGCGCCTCGGGGAGCGCCTCCTCCTCGTCCTCGTCGACCCAGTCGCGAGGCTCCTCGTCGGACTCCTCCTGCGCGGAGGCGGACTCGTCGTCCTCCTCCTCATCCTCATCTTCTTCCTCGTCCTCGTCTTCCTCCTCGTCCTCGTCCTCCTCCTCGGAGTCGGGGGCGGCCCGCTGGACGGGACCGAGGTCCTCGTCCTCCTCGTCCTCGTCCTGGTCCTCCTCGTATTCCTCCTCGTCCTCGTCCTCCTCCTCGGAGTCGGCGGGCAGGGGCGCGGGCTGCTCCTCCTCGGCCGGCGGCGCCTCGTCGGGGCCGAGGATGTCCGCGGAGGCCAAGAGCTCGGGAGAGGCCGAGGCGGCTGCCCCCGGAGCGCTGCGCTGAGCCTCCGCCAGGAGAGCCGTCAGGGTGCCCGAGAGGGCGTCGACCTGGTGGGCGGAGAGGACGGTGCCGTCGACCAGCCTGGGCTCCTCCGCGGAGAGGATCCGCTCCAGCCCCAGCAGCAGCGAGAACTCGCGTCGCCAGGCCGTGGAGGGCTGCTTGGCCTTGGGGTTCTCCTCCAGCTCGGACAGGGCCATGTCGAGGGCCCGCCGGCGTGGCGTGCCGGGGGCCAGCGCGACGGCTGGATCCTCGCCGTCGTGCACGAAGCGCTCGCGCACGAGCTTTTCGGCACGTGCGATGTCCGCTGAGCTTGGAATGGTCGTGGCTCCGAGAGCCACTTGTGTGGGCTCGGCCATGGAGGCTCTGACTTCGAGACAGAGTCGCCGTCGAATCCGCGCTCGACGCGACCCGGAAAGTGTTGGCGCCCGAGTGGCGCCCTTCGCCGGGGACCCTCTTCGCCCCGGCTCTTGCTGGACCCAGGATATAGCACGCCGGGCACGGACCGAAGGACGGTCAGGCTCGGCGGGGGCCGATGCCATCTGCGAGGCTTACCGCCGTGAACCTGCAGCGCGCCCTGATGGCCCTCGTCGGGCTTGCGATCGTGGCCCTCGTTGTCGTCGGCCTGCTCCAGCTGGGAGACGGAAACGGATCGACGCCGCGCTCGAATCTGACGGTCGCGCAGATGCGGGCGCGGCTGCGCGGATCGCCGGCCGTCCTGGAAGCCCTGCACGAGCAGGCCGGCCAGGTCCTCTCCGGGGGCCTGCCGGCCCTGCGCAGGCGCCTGGCCTCTCTGCGGGGCAGGCCGATCGTGATCAACAAGTGGGCTTCCTGGTGTCAGCCCTGCAGGACCGAGTTCGGCGCCTTCCAGGCGGTGTCCGTGGCCCGTGGACGCCAGGTCGCCTTCCTGGGCATCGACTCCGGGGACACCTCGCGCTCGGCCGCTCTGGCCTTCCTGCGCTCCTTCCCCGTCAGCTACCCGAGCTACTACGACCCCAGCGGGCAGGTCGGCCTGACGATCGCCGAATCGGGCTTCACCCCAGTGACGGTCTTCATCGACCCCAGCGGCGGCGAGTTCATCCACCAGGGCCCCTACCCGACGGCAGCCAAGCTGGAACGGGACGTGCAGCGCTACGCGCTGGGGAGCTGAGGTTTGCCGGAACTGCGCATCGACCCGCTCAGCGGGCACCGCACGATCGTCGCCGGCGAGCGCTCCAGGCGCCCCGGCGGGGAACCACGCTGCGAGCCGCCGCAGCCGATCGACCCCGCCGCCGACCCCTTCGCGGAGGGCCACGAGGACCGCACGCCCCCGGAGCTGTACGCGCTGCGTCCCGGCGGCGGGCCGCCCGACTCCCCCGGCTGGACCGTCAGGGTCGTGCCCAACCTGTATCCGGCCCTGGACCCTCCCGGCCCCGAGCCCCAGGACGCGCCGCCCGACGGCCTGCTGGGACCCGCCAGGGGCCAGCCGGAGCTGTTCACGTCGCTGCCCGCCACTGGCGCCCACGAGGTCATCGTCAACGGCCCCCAGCCGGTCCTGTCGCTGGCGGAGCTGCCGGCCGAGCAGGCGGTCGCGGCCGTCGGCGTCTGGCAGGAGCGGATGCGGGCCCACGAGCAGAGCCCCTACGTGCAGCTGATCGTCAACGAGCGGAGGGAGGCGGGGGCGTCGCTGCCCCACACCCACGCCCAGCTCTACGCCCTGGGCTTCGTGCCGGCGGCGGTGGCGCGGGAGCGCGAGCGGGCCGGCGCCTACACGACCCGCACGATGGGCCAGAGCCTGCTGGGCGACCTGGTGGCCGAGGAGGTCCGCCGGGGCGAGCGGATCGTGGCCATCGACGAGGAGGCTGTCCTCTTGGCCCCCTTCGCCTCGCGGCTGCCCTTCCAGCTGATGCTGGCCCCGCGCAGGCCCCGACCCCGCTTCCAGGACGGCGGCCCGACGGGCGCGGCCCTGCTCCACGACGGGCTGTGCCGCCTGCGCCGCCACCTGGGCTCCTCGCCGCCGCTGAACATGTGGGTGCGGACGGCGCCCCGCGGCGCGGAGGACTTCTGCTGGCGAATCGACGTGATGCCCCGCCTGACCCACCTGGCGGGCCTGGAGCTGTCGACGGAGCTGAACCTGAACATCGTCGCCCCCGAGGACGCGGCCCGGCTGCTGCGCGAGGCGTGAGCGGGGCGCCCGTCGCCGCCCCCGGCTAGGCTCCCCCAGCGATGGCCCCCGAGGAACGCTTCGTCCCCCGCTTCGCGGCCGAGCCGCCACAGGCGTCCGTCCCCTACGGACGCTGGGAGCAGCGACTGCGGGAGGAGCTGCTGGCCGCTGCCCTGCGCCTGGAGGGCGCGCCCGAGGACCTGGGCGAGCCGGGGTCGATCGTCTGGTATCCCGACAGGACCTGGCACGGGCGCACATACATACCGGCCACCTCGATCACCGCCGGCGGCTACGAGCTGTTCGGCTACGTGCGCTTCCTGCCGGGGGCGGAGGGCGAGGAGCCCAGCGACTTCATGGCCCAGGTCGACTACACCGAGGAGACGGCCGAGCGCAACCCCGACTGGAAGCTGGACCTGTGCGACGAGGTGATCGGCTCCTGGCGGGGGGAGGCCGGGGCAGTCGCCCAGATGACGCTCGTGTGGGGACGGCCGCTGGTCTCCGGCGGAGCTGTCGTGACAGCCGAGCTGGCCGAGCTGGCGGTCGACCAGTGCCCCGTGCTGGACGAGCGCTTCACCCTGATAGCGCCCGACGACTACCGCCAGGACCTGCTGGACATCAAGCTGTTCGACGGCGGCGGGCGGGAGCTGGCCAGGGAGTCCCTGTACGCCGGCGAGGAGGACGACGCCGAGCAGGACTGACGGTCGCCGCGGCTTGCATGCTTGCGGCAGGCGGGGTACGTTGTTCTCAAGTGGGCCTGCGCTGGAGGGCGCGGGCCGAGGGAGCAGCGGAGCGGGGAGGACGAGGAGATGCGAGCTTTGACCCTGTCGTGGAGGCGGACGATCGTCGTCGGACTGCTGGGCGCCCTCTGCGCGCTGCCAAGCGCCGCGGGCGCCAAGGGCGTCCCGGTGCACAGGATCTGGATGGCGGCCCCGCCGGCTCCCGAAACGCCCACGTCCTTCAACCTGCGGGGCTCGCGCCTGCCCCGCGACCTCGACCTCAACCAGGTCGGCGTGATCGAGGTGGGCGCCAGGAAGGCCCGCAACGTGATGGTCTTCGAGCCGGGCACCTCGGCGGGCGCCGCCTACATCGTCCCCTTCGCCAAGTCGCTCGTGGAAAGGCTGCCGGAATGGCAGGTGTGGTCCGTCGAAAGGCGCGAGAACCTGCTGGAGGACCAGTCGATGATCGACCGGGCCAAGCACGGGCGGGCGACCCCGGCTGAACTGTTCCACTACTACCTGGGCTGGCTGGCGCAGTCCCCGCCCAAGCAGCCGCACATCAAGCTGATCCCCCCTGAAGACGTGGCCTTCGCCAGGCAGTGGGGGATGAGCGTGGCGGTCGAAGACCTCAACACCGTGATCCAGTCGGCCAAGGCGTTGGGCGGCAAGGTCGTGCTGGCGGGCCACTCCCTGGGCGGCTCTGTCGTGACGGCCTATGCGACTTGGGACTTCGCGGGCACGCCGGGCGCGGAGGGCCTGTCGGGCCTGGTCTACGACGACGGCGGCAGCGGGCCGACCGCGATCAGCGCCCAGACGGCGGAAGAAGAGCTGGCGAAACTGGACAAAGGCAGCCCCTGGCTGGCCTTCGGCGGCATCGGCTCGCCCTACCTGGGCCTGTTCTCGACGCTGGGTGCGCTGTCTGCCGTGCTGGCGCCGGAAGAAGCCTCCCTGGCCGAGTCCTTCCCGCTGCTGCCCTCCGAGCTGAAGCCGACGGGCCCCCACGGCGAACTGCTCCCCGCGACCAACGAAGCCGAGTTCGGCTACGGGGTCAACGTGGGCAGCTCACCGCCGAGCCTGATCGCGGCCCAGGTGCACGCGGGGGCGGGCCTGACGGAAACGGCCGGAGAAGACGGGCTGTACGGCTGGAACGGCGCGGGCGCCGTCTCACCGCTTCGCCGCTACGCGGAAATGCTGGCGGGGACGGGCGTCAACGGGGCGGACGGCGACGAGTGGTACTTCCCGGAAAGGCTGACGATCGACACGGGGGCGGTGGCCGACGGCAACGCCAACCCGGCCCAGGAAGTGCTGGGCGAGAAGGCGATCCACGGCCACGAACTGCCGCAGTCGCTGAGGATCCTGGCGATCTCCAGCGAACTGGACAAGCTCGGCTACGACACCCTGTCGGCCGCCCGGACGCTGGCCGAACAGTCGGGCATACCCGCCCAGAACGTGACCCTGATCGACAGGGAAGACGAATACGCCCACAACGACCCGGCGGCGGCGGAGCCGGAAGGCAACGTCTTCTTCACCGAACTGAAGTCGTTCCTGGAGGGGATCGCGGGCAGCTGAGCGCGACGGCGCGGGGGCTGGCAGACTGGGCGCCGTGGACGGCGCCCTGCACCCCCTCGTCAGCGGCTTCTCGGACGCGGAGGCATACGACCGCGGACGGCCCGTTTACGACGTGGCGGTGGCGCGAGCCTTGACCGAGCCGCTGGGCCTGCGGGAGGGCTCGCCGGTCCTGGAGCTGGGGGCGGGAACGGGTCAGCTCTCGCGAGCCCTGCTCGGGTTGGGCCTGCAGCTGACGGCCGTCGAGCCGCTGGGCCCGACCCGGGACATGCTGGCAAGGGCGATCGGCGAGGAGAACGTGCGGGCGGGCGTGGCGGAGGACATCCCGATGGAGGACGCCGGCGTCGATGCGGTACTGGTCGCGGACGCCTTCCACTGGTTCGACGAGAGCAGGGCGATGCCGGAGATCAGGCGCGTGCTGCGCCCGGGCGGAGGCGTGGCGATCATGCGCACGTCCCCGAGCTGGGACTTCCCCTGGGCGGGGGAGCTGGGGGAGCTGGTGGCGGACCTGCACGCGAACGCCGGCCATCCCGCCCTGGACGGGCGCCCGGCGGCAGCGGCGCTCGAGGAGGACCCGGCCTTCGGCCCCGTCACGGCGACGACTGCCTCATCGCAGCGGACGGCCGACCGCGACCTGCTGGTCGCCTACATGGCCTCTGTCAGCTGGATCGCGACGCTGGCGCCACAGCGGCGCAGCGAGGTGCTGAGGAGCGTGGGGGAGCTGCTGGACCGCCACGGCGTGCGGGAGCTGACCTTCGGCCAGGTCCACCAGATCTGGACGGCGAAGCTCCTGTAGGGGTCCGGCGGCGGGGGCTGCTACTGGTTCTCGGCCACTGCCTGCCCGTCGACGGCGGGCAGCACGGGGGCAGCGGGAACGGGCGTCTCGACGGCGCCGAACAGGCCCGGCACGCCGTCGGGGTCGACGGGTTGGCCGAGGTGGAAGCCCTGGGCGAGCTGGCAGCCCATGGCCTGCAGGGCGACGGCCTGCTCCTGGCTTTCGACGCCCTTGGCGATGACGGTCAGGGAGAGGTCTTTGCCGAAGACGAGGATGGCCTCCAGCAGCCAGCTGCGGTAGTCCTCGTCTTCGGATGCGGCCAGGGAGCCGCGGTCGACCTTCAGGAAGTCGATGGGCAGGCTCTGCAGGTCGGAGCGGTAGGCGTAGCCGCTGCCGAAGTCGTCGACTGCGATCTTGACGCCGAGCTGCTTGAGGGCGGCCAGGCGCCGGGCCGTGCCCTCCTTGTCGAGCATGACGGTCGTCTCCGCGACCTCCAGAGCCAGCATCGAGGGCTCCAGGCCAGACATCTGCAGGGCCCGCTGCACGTCTGTGACAAAGCCGTCGCGAGCGAGCTGGTTGGGGGCGACCTTGACGGCGACGCCGACGCGGTGCCCGGCGACGTTCCAGGCGGCTGCCCGGGTGCAGGCCTCCTCGAGCACCCAGCGTCCGATCGGCACGATCAGGCCGCTCTCTTCGGCGAGGGGTACGAAGTCGCCGGGGGGCACCTCGCCCTTGGTCGGGTGCTGCCAGCGCAGCAGCGCCTCCAGGCCCACGACACGGCGGGTGGCCAGCTCGTAGACGGGCTGGTAGAGCAGCGAGAACTGGTCGTCCTGGAGAGCCGTGTTGAGGTCGACCTCGAGCACGCCGCGTCCCTCGATGATGGAGCGCATGTTGGCGTTGAAGAGGGTGTAGCGGTCCTTGCCGGCGGCCTTGGCGGCGAACAGGGCCATGTGGGCGTCGCGCAGCAGGTCCTCGGGCGAGGCGTAGCGCCCGAAGGCGACGCCGATGGAGGCGGTCAGGCAGAAGCTGGGACCGAAGCCCTCCAGCTCGACTGGCTTGTGCAGAGCCTCGATGATGCGCCGGGCCAGAGAGTCCAGGCGCATCCCCCGGACGGCCGATTCGACGAGCACGACGAACTCGTCGCCGCCGTAGCGCCCGACTGTGTCGTGGGTCCTGATGACACCCTCCAGCCGTTCGGCGACGATCTTCAGGAGCTGGTCGCCGGCCTCGTTGCCGAGCTTGTCGTTGACGTCCTTGAACCAGTCGATGTCGATGAAGAGGGCCCCGATCATGATCCCCGAGTTGCGCCCGGCCCTGGCCAGCATGCGCTCGGCCCGGTCCATCGTCAGGCCACGGTTGGGCAGTTCCGTGAGGGCGTCGTAGAGGTCTTCGCGCAGCGGCGGGGCAGCAGGCGCGGGAGCCTCCTGGGCGGCGGGGGCCTGCGGACCCTGGCGGAGGCTGAGGGCGAGGGCGACGGCCTCGATGGAGGCCAGCAGCCCCAGCGCCAGCAGGGCCAGAGCGTCGCCGTCGTCGAAGATGTTGGAGCTGACGGGGGCGCCGTAGCTGCGCAGCGTCCAGCCGCCGGGCAGGTCCGAGACGACGCTCTGCGCTTCCCGGCCGGGAGCGCCGACCGTCACTGCAGCCGAGGAGCTGGAGCCGCTGTGGCTGAGCTGCATGGCCTGCACGAGGCTGCCCTGACGGGACTGTTCGAGCAGGGCCTGGGGCGAGACGACCTGGCGCAGCCAGCCGACGAAGGCCGCCCGCCGGCCGCGGGAGGTCAACGGCGTGGAGACGCCGCGGTAGACGGGGATGAGGGCTTCGATGCCGGCGCCGCCCGGCAGCGAGACTGCCTTGTAGAGCGTCTGGGCCGTGTCGCGGGTGCCCAGCAGCGCCGTGTCGTGCTTGCAGTAGTCGATCCCCGACGGCTGGGCGACGGCGTGACCGCGGCTGATCGATCCGGCCGACAGGCACTGGTAGGACGGGGAAGAAGGAGAGGAGGAGGAGGAGGAGGCGTTCGTCGTGGTGCTCGTCGCCGTGGTGGAGACGGCGGGGCGCCCGGCCAGACGGTCGTGGAAGGCGCTCAGTTCGGGGGCGCGCACGAGCGCGATCACGCCGAGCGATTCGACGGCTGGATAGCTGTGCAGGACCTTGGCCCAGTGCGCCCATTCACGGAATTCGGCGGGGCTGGCCTTCGAGTTGGCGGCGAGGAAGGTGGCGGCGCCGGTGCGCAGGTCTTCCTGGTGGGAGATCGCCAGGCGGGCCGCCGCGGCGGCGTTGGCCGATGCCTGGGCGAAGGTGCTGCGGGCGCTGCCGGCATCCGAGTTGGCGACGGCCCGGGCGCCGAGGATGGATCCGACGACGCCGACGATCAGGACGAGCAGCGCGATCGCCCCGCGGACGTTCGAGAACTGCGAGACGGCCTCCCGGGTGGAGCCGGACTCGACAGCGGGAGCGGCGGCGTCCTCCGCCTGGATCTCGGCGGACTCGGCGGCAACGTGCCCGTTGGCGTCGTGGTTGTCTGACATGGCGTCTGGGTGGCTCCCGTGCGGGGTGCCGTGCACCTCGCTTCACCGCCTCATCGAACGTCGACGTGGCCAACTTGAGTGATGCATTCGTCCAGACGGGAGGACCGGGGTCAAGGGGCGTCCCGGGAGACGCAGTCCGTCGGAGCAGGCTTCAGGCGTCGACGTCCGGCGCTGTCTCACATGCCAAGGATCAGCGCCTTCTACGGGATCGTCATCACGATGTACAGCAACGACCACCTTCCGCCGCACTTCCACGCGCGCTACGGCGAGTACGAGGCACAGGTCTCGATCGCCACCGGTGAGGCGATCGCCGGGGCACTCCCGCCTCGCTGCGCCCGGCTCGCCCGCGAGTGGGCAAGCTTGCATGGCGACGAGCTGGTGACCAACTGGACGCTCGCCCAGGAACGTAGGCCGCTGGTTAGCATTGACCCGTTGCCATGAGCCATCTCGCAAGCCTGCCACGCATTGTCACTGCCGAGCCTCTCGACGGTTGGCGTCTTCGGCTGACCTTTACCGACGGTACGGTGAGGGTGGTCGACCTCGCCGGTTCGTTGTGGGGTCCGATGGCCGAACCGCTCAGGGATCCCTCCTATTTTCGCCAGGTCACCGTCGATGAAGAACTCGGCACAGTGGTCTGGCCAAACGGGTTCGACCTTGATCCGGACGTGCTCCACGGCGACCACAAGCCGTCCTGTCGCATGCCCCCGCCAGGAGTCGAACCTGGATTTGCCGCTTAGGAGGCGGCCGTCTTATCCATTGGACTACGAGGGCAGACCGTGAAGGCTAACGCGCGCGGGCCGTGTGCCCTGACGCGGCGTGAGCGGCTTCCCTCTAACCCGCGAGCGGGGGCGCCTTCGCCGCCAGCGCCGCCAGGTCCGGCCCGATCAGGCGGTGGGTGATCCACTCGTTCATCTGCTGCGCGCCGAGGCTGCGGTAGAAGCCAAGGGCCAGCTCGTTCCAGTCAAGGGCGGCCCATTCCAGGCGCTGGCCGCCGCGCTCCAGCAGGCGCGCCGCGACCCTCGCCAGCAGGGCTTTCCCGGCTCCGCTCCCCCGGTGCTCGGGCTGCACGTACAGGTCCTCCAGCCAGATTCCCTGGATGGCCAGGAAGGTCGAGAAGGTGAAGAAGTAGACGGCGTAGCCGATCGCCTGCCCGTCGCGTTCGGCGATCAGCGCCTCGGCCGCCGGAGGGTCGGCGAACAGGGCCGCCTGGAAGCGCTCCTCCGTCGCCTCCATCAGGTGGGTCAGCTTCTCGTAGTCGGCCAGCTCGCGGGCGAGCGCGACGATGGCGGGCACGTCCTCGGGCCGTGCCGCGCGGACGCGCAGCTGTCCCTCCTGCGCCGCCATCTCAGACGGCCCTGTCGGGACGGTCTGGGTAGACGTCGTCGATCGTCGTCAGGGGCGCATAGGGCGCGCCCGCGGCGGCTTCGATCGCCGCCCCGCCGCCGGCGAGACGGTCGAGCACGCTGACGACGCCGCAGATCTCGTGGCCGGCCTCCTGCAGGGCAGCTATGGCTGTCAGCGTCGAGCCGCCCGTCGTCACGACGTCCTCGACGACCACGCAGCGGTCGCCCGCTTCCAGCAGTGGCCCCTCGATGCGCCGCTGCAGGCCGTGGGTCTTCGTGTCCTTGCGCACGAAGAAGGCCTTGGCCCGGGCTCCGCCGGCCAGGGCCGCGCAGGCCACGGGATCGGCCCCCATCGTCAGCCCGCCGACGGCGGTGCCGCCCCACTCCGCGACCTTCCCTGCTACGAGCACGCTCAGCGCCTGGAAGCAGTCGGGCAGCAGCGTGGCCCGCTTGGCGTCGACGTAGTACTGGGCCTTGGCGCCGCTGGTCAGCGTCACCTCGCCGATCACCAGGGCGTGCTCGCGCAGCTGCGCCACCAGCGTCGCCCTGGCGCGGGCCGGCTCGCTCGTATCTCTGTCCACGTCGGCCACGGCTGGGCCTAATCTAGCGGCGCCGTCGCTCCGATGAACGTTGTGTGATGGTGGGACCCCTCGTACGGCTGCTCAGGATCGCCTCGTTCGTGATCTGCCTGATCGTGATCGGGTCCTTCGTCGTCTTCGCCGCCGACCAGAGCAAAACGGCCTCCGGCCACCAACGCGAAGAACTCGGCGAAAAGCTCTCGACGAGCAGCTCCGCAAAGCACGAGAACGGCTTCCACAAAGCCCTCGAAGAAACGGCCTCCTCGCTCACCTCTCCCTTCTCCGGGATCGTCTCGAGCTCAAGCAGCGAATGGGCCGACCGCGGCGTCAAGCTGCTGCTGGCCCTGCTCGTCTACGGCTTCGGGCTGGGCTTCCTGGCGCGCCTGCTGCGCGTGCGCGTATAGATCCCCGGAGCCGCCGGGCGCTCACGGACCGGCGTTGTTGCGAACCCGCGCGCTGCCCCCGCCGTATTCGTCGTAGACGTCGACGGGCGTCCCTTCGCGGACCCACCCGTAGATCGCCGGGGCGTCGGGAATCGGCACGCGCAGGCAGCCGTGGCTTGCCGCATAGGTCGGCACTTCCGCATAGCCGTGGATGGCGTAGCCGCGGATGAAGTAGTTGGAGTCGACCATGCCCTCGCTGTTCGTGCCCGGCGTCTTCAGGTAGACCGTGAAGCGCCCGATCACGGTCGGCGTCGAGGGCTTGCCCGAGCTGGTTGTGTAGATCCTGTAGACCCGCCCGCCCGGTTCGATCTCCGCCAGGACCTGTTTGGTCAGGTTGGCCTCGACGTGGCGCCCGTCGCGGCGGTAGCGCACCGGGAAGGCCCCGGCGCCGCCCTGCAGCAGCTTGAAGACCTTGGCGCCCGAGTAGCCGATCCGTTCCTGGCCCGTCATCTTGCGGAAGGCGATCACGGCCTGTTCGGTCGCTTCGTCGTAGACGCCGTTGACGGGGACCGCGTAGCGCAGGGACGCCAGCTCGGACTGCAGCAGGCGCACAGAGGAGCCCGCGGAGCCGGGACCGAGGTTCGTGTGCGCCACCTCCAGCTTCACGGAGCGTCCGCTGAAGGCCGCCTGCTGGGCTGTCGCGTAATGGTCCGCCCGCATCTGCAGGCTGCCCGCCTGCGAGCTGGCATAGCCGAGGTGGAACTGCCCCGCGCCGTTGCCGACCGGCACGACCGCGACCGTCTTGACCGCGACCTTGCGCCCACCCAGGTAGAAGGTGACTGCCACCGTCTGCCCGGCCACGTAGGGGATCACCACGCCGCGCACCACGAAGCGCTGGCCTACCGTCGCGAACAGGGGCCTGCCGCCGACCCGTTGCAGCGTCAGCTTGACCGAGCCGGCCGCCGGAGCGGGGACTTCGGCGGCGTTCGCGGCGGCGGGCACAAGGACGAGGGCGGCCAGAGCCGCCGGCAGCAGCGTGGGACGGCGGACGGTTCTCATGGCGACGATCCTACGCCGCCAGGCGGGAGAGTCCTGCCC
Source organism: uncultured Solirubrobacteraceae bacterium (assembly GCA_963697795.1). GTDB lineage: Bacteria > Actinomycetota > Thermoleophilia > Solirubrobacterales > Solirubrobacteraceae > Palsa-744. Next base: position 1,603,504 of record OY969097.1, read on the forward strand.
TGCGGGGCGATCAGACCGACCCTCTTGACGCCCGCCACGACCAGGGCGATGCCGGCCAGGGCCGCCACCATCAGCACGGGCGCCTGCCAGCCCCAGTGCTCCAGGCCCGCGAAGGCGATCGAGTTGTTCAGGGAGTGGGCGGCCATCGACGGGTACAGCGAGCCGCTGTAGCGGTAGAGCAGGCACAGCCCGAAGCCCAGGGCGGCCAGCGGCAGCAGGTCTTCGGCCGGCGCCGACGTGGCGTGCACCGCTCCGAAGATCAGGCCCGTGACGAGCGCCGCGGGCAGCGTCCCCCATGCGCGCAGCGACGTGAAGATGCAGCCGCGGAAGAGGAACTCCTCGCACATCGGCGCGATCACGCACGTCAGGGCAGCGCTCAAGAGCAGCAGCGCCGTCCCTTCGTTGGTGCCCAGGTCGTTCAGCAGCTTCTCTTTTTCGGGGTGCACGAATTCGGCCCAGACGGCGTTGAGCAGGATGAAGACGAGCAGCAGCAGCACGATCAGCCAGCCGGCAGAGCGCCAGCCCGACCCCGGCCTGCGCAGCCCGAACTGCCAGGAGCGCACGACCCGCCCGCCGAGTTTGGCCGCATAGACGGAGCCCACGACGAAGGCCAGGTCCTGCACGAAGGTGTCGGCGATCGTCAGTCCCGCCGGCACGTGCGAGCCGCTCACTTCCACCCCCAGGGCCTGCGCCGGCAGGTCCACGACGACGGCTCCGACGGCTGTCAGCACGAGCGCGAACAGGATCGCCGCCCCCGCCGTCCACCACGGCCAGCCGGGCAGGGGCGAGGAGCCACGGTCGCCCTCCAGCGGGGGCGGCTCGACCGGCGCAGGCGCCTGCTCGAAGGCCATCAGGCGATCCGACCCATGCTCGCCCGGCGCCCTATGCGACCCAGTGCCAGGTCGCGAACTGGGCCACGAAGACGACCATCAGCAGCGCCGACAGCGCGATCAGCGGTCGCTGGGCGCGGGGGTGGGTGGAGAGCCACATCGCCGAGGCGATCGTCAGGGGGAACAGGACGAGCAGGAAGCGTGGCAGCGACATCAGCGGCTGCGCCGGGACCGGATAGGACAGCGGCAGTGCCAGCGCCGCCACGACGTAGGCCAGGTAGGCGCCGGGCAGGCGCCGGGCCGTCCAGACGAGCATCGGGATCGCCATCAGCAGGAAGGCCAGCAGCGAGACGTTGTGGGACGCCGCCACGGTCGGGCTGCCCGAGGCGGAGGGGAAGTAGACGTGACGAGTCTGGAAGCTGAGCAGCTGGCGGGCGCCCTCGAAGGCAGCCCTGACCCCGTCCCAGACGCCGACGAAGGGGCCCGCGAACACCCTGCCCCACACTTCCTGGGCGTGGAAGGGGGCGAGGGCGCTGCCGCCGTCGAGGGCCAGCCACAGTCCGAACAGGGCCACGCCCGCGGGCATCAGGCCGAGCCACAGCACGTCCGGGCGCAGCCGGTAGCGACCCAGCAGGCGCGCCGGGCCCTGCCTCTCGAAGTCCGGGGGACGATCCTCGCGGGGGCCGTACAGGTAGATGAGGAGGGCCGGCAGGAGCAGGACCAGGCCCGTGCTGCGGGTCGCGCCCGCGAGCGCCCCGAGCACGCCGGCCAGCGCCCAGCGGCCCTGCCTGGCGCTCCAGAAGACGGCGACCGACAGGGCCAGGTACAGAGACTCCGAGTAGACCGCCGAGAGGAAGAAGGCCATCGGCGCGAAGGCGCTCAGCAGCACGGCCAGGCGCGCGGCGTCCCGCGTGCCCGCATCCGGCCTGCGGCCCAGCTCCAGCATCGTCAGGCGGTGGATGCCGTAGAGGGCGCCCGCCAGCGCCGCCGTGGAGAGCAGGACGCCCGCCAGGATCGCCGGCACGCCGAGCCAGGCGATCCCGCGCAGGCCCAGCGGATACAGCGGGAAGAAGGCGTCCCGCGGCTCGGTGAAGGAACCCAGGTCCGGGCGGTAGCCGAAGTGCGCGATCACCAGATACCAGGCCGAGTCCCAGCGCGCGGCGGGCGCCGCCAGGACCCTGCCCAGCCAGCCGGAGCCTCTCGTGATGTGCGGATCGAAGGCTCCCCTGGTGGGGCCGAAGCCGAACAGGGCGATGGTCGCGGCGGCCGCGCCCCACACCAGCAGGCGGGAGCCGAGCAGGGCTCGCCCGACGTCGCGCAGGGCGGCCATGCGCTCGGCGTCGGCGCGCAGCCCTGCCAGCAGGGGCGCGGGGCGCCGGGCGCCGGCGAGCCGCAGGGGAGCCGCGCGGGGGTCCGCGCCGGCCTGTTGCACGGTCTCTGAGCTCATCGTCTCGGCAGCGAGCCTAGAGGGCGCAGGCGAATTTCGAGCTGCAGGGCATCGGAACCTTCCACGGTAATCTCGCAGTTGGCGTCATGTCTCGACAAACACGAAAGCGTCGCCGCAGCCGGCGCGCCGGTGGCGGGGCCCGGCTGCTGATGATCGGCGGAGGCGTGCTGACCTCCGCCCTGATCGTCGGAGTCCTCGTGGCCGTCGGCTACGTCGCGCACGTCGCCGACGGCACACCCAACCCCAACAACCTCAAACCCGTCCTGATGGGCGGCTCCTCGCAGGTCTTCGCCGCCGACGGCACCCGCCTGGGCTTCATCCACTCCGAAGACCTGCGCTCGCCCGTCGAATGGGGCCAGATACCCGGCAAGCTGAAGGACGCGACGGTCGCGATCGAGGACCAGCGCTTCTACAAGAACAACGGCGTCGACCTGACGGGCATCTTCCGGGCAGCCGTCAGGGACCTCGTCCACGGCAGCGCCCTGCAGGGCGCCTCGACGATCACGATGCAGCTGATGCGAAACCTGTACATGCACAGGGACACGCACACGCTCAAGCAGAAGATCGAAGAGGCCAAGATGGCCATCGACTACAGCAACGACCACAGCAAGCACACGATCCTGACCCAGTACCTCAACAGCGTCCCCTACGGGACCGTGGGGGGACAGACCGCGATCGGCGTGCAGGCCGCCTCGCGGGTCTTCTTCGACAAGCCCGTGTGGGAACTGGACCTCGAGCAGAGCGCGCTGCTGGCGGGGCTGCCCCAGGCGCCCTCCGAATACAACCCCCTGCTCGACCCCGGGCCCGCCCGCAGGCGGCGCAACGAGGTGCTGGCGAAGATGGCCGAACTGCACTACATCTCGGCCTCCGAAGCATCCACGGCCGAGCACGCGCCGCTGGAGACCCACCCCGGCAACTTCTACTCCCAGCGCCGGGAGGACTTCTTCTTCGAATACGTCCGCGAACAGCTGGAGTCCCGCTACGGCAAGAAGACCGTCGAAGAAGGCGGGCTGAAGGTCTACACGACGATCGACCTGAACATGCAGCGCCAGGCGCGCAAGGCGATCGGGGAAGTGCTCGACGAGCCCGAAGACCCGGCCTCGGCGATCGTCACGATCAACCCCGCCAACGGCGACATCGAGGCAATGGCGGAGTCCGAGAGCTACGAGAAGTCCCAGTACAACCTGGCCGCCGACGGGCACCGCCAGCCGGGCTCCACGTTCAAGGCCATCGACCTGGCCGACGCCCTCTCGCGCGGGATCGATCCCAACTCGACGATCTACGACTCGCACACCCTGCAACCTGGATGGCTGCCCGGCTACCCCACCTACGGAGTCAAAACGTTCGGCGGGGAGGAAAGCGGCCCGATCAACCTGGTCTCCGCGACGCTGGCTTCCGACAACACCGTCTACGCCCAGCTGGCGGCCGACCTCGGCCAGGAAACGATCACCCACATGGCCTACCAGATGGGGGTGAAAACGCACCTGTCCAGCTACCCGGCGGAAGCGCTCGGCGGGCTCACCCTGGGCGTCACGCCGCTGGAAATGGGGATCGTCTACGCGACTCTGGCCGACGGCGGCTGGCGCAACACGCCGATCGCCATCACCAAGGTCGTCTTCCCCGACGGGCACGTCGACGAAAGCTGGGGCACGCCGCACCGGACCAAGGTGCTCAGCGAAGGGATCACCGGCGAAGAGACCCGCATCCTTCACCTCAACGTGCTCGGCGGCACGGCGGTGCGCTCGCAGATCAACTGCCCCACGGCCGCCAAGACGGGCACGACCAGCGAATTCATCGACGCCTGGCTGGACGGCTACAACTCCGAATACGCGACGGTCGTGTGGATGGGCTACCCCAACAGGCGCGTGTCGATGACGGACGTCCACGGCGAACTGCAGCAGGGTGGGGCCCTGCCTGCGGTCATCTGGCACGACTACATGAGCGCCGTCACCGAAGGCCACCCCTGCGCACCGCTGAACGAATCCAACCAGGGCCTGACCTTCCAGCCCTTCTACGGCAAGTTCGCAAGGACGGGACTGGAAGAAGCAGCCAAGGAAAAGGCCAAGGAAGAAAACCGGGGGCACGGGCACAAGCACAGCCACCGGCAGGCAGCGCCCGGCGCCAGCACCCCGGGCAACAACAACTCCGAAGCCCCGGCCGCTCCCGGCAAGCCGGCGACGCCGCCCACGGGGCCGACCGGCGGAGCGGCGCCCGGATAGCGCTCCTCCCCGCCGAGCGCCTCACGCTGGTAGTTTGATCCTGTGCGCGTGCGCTTCGCGTCGCGCCCAACTGGGAAAAAACGGAGATAGGACGGGAATTTGCCAAAGGAGGACAAGGTCGAATTCGAGGGCGAGGTCATCGAGGCCCTGCCCAACGCGATGTTCCGCGTGAAGCTCGACAACGACCACGTCGTCCTCGGCCACGTCGCGGGGAAGATGCGCCGTTTCCGCATCCGCATCCTGCCGGGCGACAGGGTGCGCTGCGAGCTCTCCCCCTACGACCTGGATCGCGCCCGCATCGTCTACCGGCATCGCTGAGCTCTCCCTGATCGAGTCGATCGCGACCGCGCTGCGCAGCCCGGTCGGCTCGCGGCGGCTGCTGGTGGGGAGCGGCGACGACGCCGCCGTGGTGAAGGCGGGCGGCGCGCTCAGCGTCGTCTCGACGGACATGGTCGTGGAGGGCGTGCACTTCCGCCTGCGCCAGGGCTGGCAGACGCCCGCCGAGGTCGGCCGCGGCGCCATGGTCGCGGCTCTGTCGGACCTGGCCGCGATGGGAGCCCGCCCCGGCGAGGCCTACGTCTCGCTGGGGCTGCCGAGCGGCTTCTCAGAGGAGCAGGCCCTGGAGCTCGTCGCGGCCGCCGACGCCGTGGCGGCGGACTGCTCGACCGCCGTGCTGGGGGGGGACGTCGTCGCCGCGCCTGCCCTGATCGTCTCCGTGACGGTCCACGGCTGGGCAGACCGGGCCGAGGACCTCGCCCGCCGGTCCGGCGCCGCCCCGGGAGACCTCGTCGGCGTCACAGGACGGCTCGGTGCCCCGGGCGCCCTGCTGGCCGTCCGCGAAGGCCGCGCCGAGATCGGGGGGCAGGAGCTGCTGGAGCTGAAGCGGGCCGCCTCCCACGGTCCCCGCTTGGACGAGGGGAGGGCCCTCGCCGGGGCCGGCGTCAGCGCCATGATCGACGTCTCCGACGGCCTCGCAACGGACGCCGGTCACCTGGCTGGTGCCGGCGGCGTGCAGCTCACGATGCGCCTGGAGGACCTGCCGGTCGCGGCCGGCGTGGCGGAGGTCGCGAACCGGCTGGGCCTCACGCCCGGTGAGCTGGCCGCCGCCAGCGGCGAAGAGCACGAGCTGTGCTTTTGCGCCCCGCCGCAGGCCAGGGAGGCCGTCGAGCGGGCAGCCGAGGTGACCTGGATCGGGGAGGTCCGAGCGGGACCGGCGCAGGCGCTCCTGCTAGGCGGAGGCGGGGAAGTAGTTCGGGTCGAGGGATTCGAGCACCGGTGGTAGGCGGCGCGTGCTCGGGTGCAGCGGCGTCACGATCGGCTGGGGCAGTTGGCCTTCGCTGGAGAGCCGCGCCGCTCCCTCCGGCACGACTTCGGTCAGGCGCGCGTAGACGAGCAGCCTTTTTTCGGCGCTGAAGAGGGGCGTGCAGGCGGACAGGACCAGACGGCTGTAGCCGAGGTTCGCGATCGCGGCGGTGACGTCGCCGGGGCTGACCACGCGATGCCCGGTGATCGTGTAGGTGAAGCGCCCGTAGGGCATGGCGAGACGGATGTGCTCGCCGGGCCGCAGCGAGTCGATGTGCCGGAAGGGGGCCAGGTAGGTCGTGCGATGCCCGGCGATGGCCGTGGTCGCGCCGGTGCCGGGAAAGCCCGTGCCGGGGAAGCTGGCCTGCGAGTAGATGCCGGGACCCTCCTGCAGGTCGGAGGTGTCGGTGCCGTTGACGACGACGTAGCCGACGCCGATGGCGGGGATGACGATGCGCCCCACCGCGCCCCCGTCGTGTGTGCTGCTCTGCAGGTCGCGCGCCAGCAGGGCTATGCGCTTCTGCTCGTCGGCGATCCCTTCCAGGCGGCGGCGCTCGGCGGAGGTGGGAGGCGCCGCGTCGGCGCGGGCCAGGTCGCTGCTCAGTTCGTCCTGGTGGATCTGCCCGATCAGGGCCGTTATCGGCTCCTGCCAGAGCAGCGTCACGACGGCGTCGGCCAGGACGAGGACGCCGAGGGCGATCAGCAGCACGGCCAGTCCGCGGGTGAGCCGGAAGGAGGCCGAGCGACGCCTGCGACGGGCCCGTCCCTTCGCCGCGGAGGTGATGTGGAGCTCGCTCACGGCCCCACTATCGTCGCAGAGCGGACTCCGTACCCCCGAGCGAGCCCGGCCCGGCATAGCTCAGGGGACCCCTGATCGAGACCCTGACGCCCTGCGGGGCCATCTCGTCCAGCGGGTCCGGGGGGCTTGCGACGGCCAGGCGCACGGCGCCGGCGGCGCAGCCGAAGCCGATGCTCCACAGCAGCGCCGAGCCGAGGCCGATGTGGCCGCCCGCGACGGCCAGGACGGCGCTCCAGGCGAACTTGCCCGGACCCAGGCCGAGCTGGCGGGCGTAGAAGGACAGCAGCAGCGCGAAGGGGGCGAGGCCCACGAGGACGATTGCCACGGCAAGGGGACGGCGCGGGCGCAGCTCGGGCGAGGCCAGCAGCAGCCACAGGTGCACAGCCGGCACGAGCAGCAGAGCCGTGTAGGGGTTGCCTACCCACACGACGATCGTCAGGCCGATCAGGACGAGCAGGATCGCGAGGCCCGCCACCTCGGGGTCGGGAGCCACCTGCAGGCCGACTCTGCGCAGGAGCCCTCCCCGCAAGACCCAGGCCAGCAGCACTGTCAGGACGGCTGCCGTGACGGCCGCCACGGCGCTCGCGTCGAGGCTCAGCGCGCCGGCCGGCACGGGAACCGACGGCGCCGCGCCGATGATGCCGATCTCGCCCATCAGCCGGCACAGCACGGCCCCGCACAGGAACGGCAGGGCGCAGCTCAGCGTCCACAGTGCCCAGCGACCGACCGGACGGCGGCGCCGGCGCATGCGGGCAAGGCCGTCGGCGGCGACGATCAGGGGGGCGATCAGGAGCGTCCCGAGCAGGAGTCGCAGCGCCCACTCGGGCACGACCTTGTGCTGCAGCACGACGCCAGTCTGCTGCGCGCCGGGGACGTCGGGGGCGGCGTCGAGCGCGTCCACGGCGCTGAGGACGCCGCGACCGAGCCCTTCCAGGCGGGTCCCGCTGAGCGCTTCGCGGGCGGTGGGGCCGTGTTCGCCGCTGGCCTGCACGAGCACGGCGGGCAGGCCCTGGGCGTTCAGCACGCCCTGTTCGCCCAGGGCGATCGGGAAGGTCAGATGGGCCAGCTGGCCGAGCACCGTCGGTTCGCCGGGGTTCCAGCCAGACTCGGCCGTGATCGCGGCTGCGACGGTCCTCTGCAGCTGCAGGGGCGCTGAGCCGAGCCCGTCGGAGTAGGGCACGACCATCGGCGAGCGCCTGCTCGTCCCGGCCATGTTGCCGAGTACGACGGCTGCGTCGAAGGGGCCGTGCAGGCCCGACCCTTCGAGGCTTTCCAGCAGTCCTTCGGCGCCGCCGTCGCCGCCGCTGCCGCCGCTGGTGGAGACGAGCACGATCGTGCGCTTGGTCTCCCTGGCGGCGAACACCCGGGCCAGCTCCAGCAGCGTCGCCGTGGCGGACATCTCGGCGGCCGAGCCGTGCTGGGCGGCGTCGCGGTGGGCCACGATCAGGATCGGGCCGGCGCCGGTCGAGCCAGGACGCTGGGCGATGACCGTCGCCAGCTCGCGCTGGCCTTCGACGGTCTGCCCCTCGGCACGCCGGACGGTCACCTGGAAGCCGCCATTGGTGGTGCTGCCGAGCCCCTCGATCGTGGCGGCGACGTGGGCCGCCAGTTCTTCGTCGCCCGTACTGCCGGGGCGGCGGTCGGGGTAGCGGGCGGCCAGCGAGCGGGTTTCCGCCAGCGCCCGTTCGGCTTCGAAGGCGTCGGGGGCAAGCGTCGACGTCTGCGGGGCGGGGCGCGTGCCCAGCGAGAAGGCGGCGATCCCCAGCGCCAACAGGACGGGCAGCATCCCCGCGCGGTAGAGGCGGCCGTTGAGCATGCCCCTAGACCATAGTCCGCCCGGCGGCTCCCCGTGGAGCGTTCAGATATCGTGCCGCCGCGTGCTCCAGCCCGTCGCAGTCGCCCACAAGAGCCTCGCCGACTACACCCACATCTGCGGCCGCGACCTGATCGCCGAAATCCGCGAGCTGGCGGAGCCGCTGCAGGGCAAGCGGGTCGTCCACGTCTCCGCGACGGCCTTCGGCGGCGGCGTCTCGGAGATCCTCTACACGCTCGTGCCGCTGATGCGCGACGTCGGCCTGGAGTGCGAGTGGCACGTCATCTACGGCCGCGAAGAGTTCTTCAACGCGACCAAGCTGATGCACAACGCGCTGCAGGGCGCCCCCCAGGACCTCGACTCCGAGCAGTGGGCGACGTGGAAGCGCTTCAACGAGATGAACGCCCGTGAGCTCTCCGACGGCTGGGACGTGTGCCTGATCCACGACCCCCAGCCGGCCGGCCTCTACAAGCTCGTCCCGGAGAAGTCCAAGGGCTGGCTGTGGCGCTGCCACATCGACCTGTCCACGCCCAACCCGGACACGATCGCCCAGCTGATGCCCTACATCGAGGACTATCCGGAGAGCCTCTTCCACATGCGGGACTACGTCCCGGCGGGGATGGGCGGCAACGTCAACATCGTGCCCCCGGCGATCGACCCGCTGACGCCCAAGAACATGGCCCTCTCGCCCGAGGACGCGAACTTCGTGTGCGGGCAGTTCGGGATCGACGTGGACCGTCCCCTGATGTGCCAGGTCTCCCGCTTCGACCCCTGGAAGGACCCGCTGGGGGTGATCGACGCCTACCGGCAGGTCAAGGAGCAACTGCCCGACATGCAGCTGGCGCTGGTCGGCTCGATGGCCAGCGACGACCCCGAGGGCTGGGACTTCTTCAACGCCACGATCGCCCACGCCGACGGGGACCCCGACGTGCACATCCTCAACAACTTCAACAACGTCGGGGCGATCGAGGTCAACGCCTTCCAGTCCCATGCCGACGTGGTCATCCAGAAGTCCACCCGCGAGGGCTTCGGCCTGACCGTCTCGGAGGCGATCTGGAAGGCACGCCCGTTCATCGGCGGCGACGTCGGCGGGATCCCGCTGCAGATCGAGGACGGCACCTCCGGCTTCCTCGTCTCGAGCGTCGAGCAGTGCGCGCAGCGGACGCTGGAGATCATGGCCGACCCGGGGCTGGGGCGGCGGCTGGGACGGACCGGCAAGGAGCACGTCAGGACGCACTTCCTGACGCCCCGCTACCTGCGCGACTACCTGCGCATCTTCAGCCGCCTGCTGGAGTCCTGAGAGGGGTGCCGGCACAGCGGACACCGCTCGTGCTGGTCAGCAACCGCGGTCCCGTCACCTTCCAGGCCGACGGCGGAGTGCAGCGGGGCACGGGCGGGCTGGTCACGGCCCTGACGGGCCTCGCCTCCCACCGCGAAGTCACGTGGATCGCCTCGGCCATGAACGACTACGACGCCGAGGTCTCCCGGCGCAACGGCGGCCGGGCCTTCCCGGTGCGCTCGCCCGACGGCGGCGAGTACCAGGTGCGCCTGGTCGTCAGCGACCCCGACGCCTACGACCGCTTCTACAACGTCTTCGCCAACCCGATGCTGTGGTTCATCCAGCACTACCTGTGGGACCTCTCCAACGCCCCGGACATCCGCCGCGAGGAGATGGAGGCCTTCGAGTACGGCTACAACGTCGTCAACGAGGACCTGGCCCGGGCCGTCGTGGAAGAGATCGAGGACGCCTCCGAGCCGGTTGTGATGATCCACGACTACCACCTCTACACGCTGCCGGCCCTGGTCCGCCGGGCACGCCCGGACGCCTTCCTACACCACTTCATCCACATCCCCTGGACCCAGCCGGACGCCTGGCGGGTGCTGCCGACGAGCATCCGCGGGGAGATCTTCCGGGGCCTTCTGGCCAACGACATCATCGGCTTTCACACCCGCTCCTACAGACACAACTTCCTGCAGTGCTGCCTCGACCTGATGGAGCTGGACGTCGACTTCGAGCAGGGGGTGGTGCGCTTCGGCGAGCGCGAGGTGTGGGTCCGCGCCTACCCGCTGCCGATCGACCACCGGGCGACCCTGCAGATATCCAGGGGCGAGCAGGTCGACGAGTACGAACGCGAGCTGCTGCGCCGCCGCCGCGACTTCCTGATCCTGCGCGTGGACCGGGCGGACCTGTCGAAGAACGTCCTGCGCGGCTTCTCGGCCTTCGACCTGTTCCTGGAGCAGCACCCGGAGTTCTCCGAGCGGGTCACGTTCCTGGCCCAGATGATGCCCTCCCGGACCGACGTGCCCCAGTACGCCGAGTACCTGGAGCGGATCGAGGCCCTGGTGGCCGTCGTCAACCACCGTCACGGCACACCCGACTGGATGCCGATCCAGCTGAAGCTGCGGGACAACCTGCTGGAGGCGATGGCGGCCTACCGCCACTACGACGTGCTGCTGGTCAACGCCATGTTCGACGGCATGAACCTGGTCGCCAAGGAGGGCCCGCTGGTCAACCAGCGCGAGGGCGTCTCGATCCTCTCCGAGAACACGGGCGCCCACGAGGAGCTGGGCGAGTACGCCCTGTCGGTCAACCCCTTCGACATCCAGGAGCTGGCCGACTCGATCTACCGGGCGCTGACGATGGGCGAGGACGAGCGGGCGCGACGGCGCAACGGGCTGGTCGAGATCGTGACGTCACGCGATCCCGGTGACTGGATCGACGAGCAGCTGGCCGACATCCGCGCCAAGGGCGCCTGACCCGCTACTCTTCCCCGAGCAGATGACAGTCGCCGAGCCGACATATGACCTCGTGCTGGTGCTCGACCCGCAGGCCGAGGAAGCGGTACGCGCCAAGATCGTCGCCGACGCGGTGAGCGCGATCGAGGGCCAGGGCCGGCTCGTCAGCCAGGAGAGCTGGGGCGAGCGGCCGCTGAGCTACCCGATCGACCGCCACGCCAATGGCGAGTACCACCTGCTGCAGTTCCACGCCCCCGTCAAGCAGCTGCTGGCCGATCTCGACCACACCCTGCGCATCACCGACGACGTGCTGCGCTTCAGGATCGTCAAGCTGGCTCCCGGTACGCCGCCGCCGCCGGACATGGGCGCAGCGGGCCGCCGTGCCGAGTCCCCGGCATCGGAGTCGCCGGACTCGGAGACCTCGGTCGCGGAGACGCCCGAGGCTCCCGAGCCGGACGCCGTACCCGAGCTCGCTTGAGCGCACGCCGGGCCCCCAGGGGCGGGGCCGGCGAAGGCCAGGCTCGCGATCCCACGGCGCGCTGCCGTGGAATCGACACTCCAGGTAATAAGATCGGTCGGCAGCGATGGACTGGACCGAAGACATGACAGACGGAACCGTCAAGCGGACCGACGTGCTGCGTGCCTCGCCGCCGATGTTCGAGTCGCGTCTATTGGACGCGCTCTCACGGGTCCACCCGCTGGTGCCGGTCCTCGTCTTCGTGCCCGCGATCGCGGTGCTCTCGGTCTGGGGCCTGGGCAAAGTCAGCGTGCCGGGCTTCGCGGGCCTGGTAGTCGCCGGCTACGCGCTGTGGACGCTGTTCGAGTACTGGCTGCACCGCCTCGTCTTCCACTTCGAACCGGAGGACGGACTGGGCGCGCGCCTGCACTGGATCATCCACGGCGTCCACCACGACCACCCCAACGACCCGCTGCGACTGGTGATGCCGCCGGCCGTGAGCATCCCGCTGGCGGCGATCGTGTTCGGGATCCTCTACCTGCTGGCGGGCTCGACCTACGCCCCCGCCCTCGGCGCAGGCTTCTTCCTCGGCTACCTGGTCTACGACATGATGCACTACTACCTGCATCACTTCCGCCCGCGCGGGCGGCTCGGGCGCTGGCTGCGCGAGCGCCACATGCGCCACCACTTCCAGGACGACACGAGGGGCTTCGGGATCAGCGCCCCCTACTGGGACGACGTCTTCCGCACGGCCCCCAAGAGCAGGCGTTCCCCGCAATGAGCGGGAAGCCGCGCGGCTCCGTGCGGCAGCGGCTCTAGACTCCCACGTTGGTGCTCAGCCCCAGGACGCCGGGCAAACAAGCGCGAAAGGAAGAGGAGCCGTGGCTGGAACGAACATCAACAGGGTCGTGCTGACCGGGAACCTGACGACCGATCCGGAGCTGCGCTCGCTGCCCAGCGGCACCTCCGTGTGCGAGCTGCGCATCGCCTGCAACGCCCGTCGCAAGGACCAGAGCTCCGGCGAATGGGTCGACAAGCCCAACTACTTCAACGTCAAGGTGTGGGGAGCGCAGGGCGAGAACGCGGCCCGCTACCTGGCCAAGGGACGCCCCGTCGCGATCGACGGTCGCCTGGATTGGCGCGAGTGGGAGGCCCAGGACGGCACAAAACGTCAAACGATCGATATCATTGCCGACTCGGTGCAGTTCCTTGGGTCGCGCGACGAAGCCTCCGGCGGGGGCGGGTTCGCGGGCAACGGGGGCTCCAGGGGCAGCGACATCCCGGTAGACGAAGGGGATTTCCAGACCGCACCGGTCGGAGGCTCGGCCTCCGAGGAGGACATTCCGTTCTAGCCATACAGCGAGGTCTTTGTGATTTGCATGAATGCGCGCGGTTCCGAGCGCCCGTCACGGGGTGAGGCCTGATGGCCAAGTCACGTGGCCGGGGCAAGCCGGTACGCCGCCGCGAGAAGCGGGGCGGTCCGGGCAGCGGCCGGCGCAAGCCCTGCCAGCACTGCCGGGACAAGGTCGAGCAGGTCGACTACAAGGACGTCGCGTCCCTGCGCAAGTTCATCTCCGAGAAGGGCAAGATCCGTTCGCGGCGGATCACGGGCTCCTGCCGCCGTCACCAGGTGCAGATCGCCCGTGCCGTCAAGCGGGCCCGTGAGCTGGCGCTGCTGCCCTACGTCAACGAGGGCGGTCGCGACGACGGCCCCGGCGGCGGCGGTGGCCGCCGCGGCCGGGACTGACGGGAGCAGCGATGCCTGAAGCGATCCTCCTCAAGGACGTCGAGCAGCTCGGCGAGCAGGGCAACGTCGTCGACGTCTCCAAGGGCTACCTGCGCAACTACCTGATCCCGCGCAAGCTGGCTCAGCCGGCGACCAAGGGTGCCATCGAAACCGTTCGCCAGCGCCAGGCTGCGGCCGAGCGGATGGCCCGGGAAGCGGTCGATAAAGCCCAGGAGAACGTCAACCTGCTCAACCGTACGGTGCTGACGATCCCCCAGCAGGCCGGCGCCGACGGCAGGCTGTTCGGGTCGGTCACGGCGCAGGACATCGCCACGGCCATCCGCGAAGCCCGCGGGCTGCGGATCGAGAAAAAGAACGTGCACCTGCCCGAGGCGATCAAGAACGTCGGCACGTACATGGTCGTCGTGGACGTCGTCGAGGGCGTAAGCGCGACCGTCAAGACGATGGTGGTCGCCAAGAAATAGGGGAGCTGCGGGGACGGGTGGGAGTGTCCGTCTCCGAGTGCTGCGAACATGTGTTCGTGAAGCGCGACTTCGTCTCGGCTACGTCTTTTAGTGCCGCGATTTGCGGGAACGGCCTGTGGACAGGGGCCGTGACGACCCTACACTCGGCCGTGCCATGAGCGCGATCGCAACAGCCAACGGCGCCGCCGCGGGCCCCCTGACGCCGCCCCACAACCTGGAGGCGGAGCAGTCCGTGCTCGGAGCGATCCTGCTGTCGGACCGCTCGCTGTACGCGCTCGTGATCGAGGAGGGCCTGCGCCCGGAGGACTTCTACCGCGACCGCCATGCGGCCATCTACGAGGCGATGCTGGCCCTCTACAACGAAAGCGAGCCGGTCGACGTGCTGACGGTGACAGACCGCCTGCGCCAGACGGGCAAGCTGGAGGCGGCCGGCGGGCAGGCCGCCGTGGACGAGCTGACGGGAGTCGTCCCGGCCGCCGGCCACGCCCGCCGCTACGCCCAGATCGTGCGGGAGAACGCCCTGCTGCGGCGGCTGCTGCGCACCTCCTACACGATCCAGGAGAGCGTCATCTCCCACGAGGCGGCTCCCCGGGAGCTGGTCGAGCAGGCCGAGAAGGCGATGCTGGAGGTGGCGCGGGACGACCGTCAGAAGGACTTCAGGGCGATCGAGGAGGTGCTGCACGACGAGCTCGACAAGCTGCACCGCCTGTCCCTGGAGAGCACTTCCCTGACGGGCACGCCGTCGGGCTTCAAGGACCTGGACGAGATCACGGGCGGCTTCCAGCCGGGCAACCTGATCATCGTGGCGGCCCGCCCGGCGATGGGCAAGAGCGCCCTGGTCTGCAACATCGCGGAGAACGCGGCCGTGGAACACCGCAAGCCCGTGGCGCTGTTCTCCCTGGAGATGGCGGAGGCCGAGCTGGCCCAGCGCTTCGTGGCCTCCCAGGCCCGCATCAAGGGCGAGGAGCTGCGCAAGGGCCGGGTCGCCGAGCAGCGCTGGCCGAAGATCCTGGCGGCCAGCCAGCGCCTGGCGGAAGCGCCCCTGTGGGTCGACGACTCCAGCGACGTGGGGATGCTGGAGATCCGCGCCAAGGCCAGGCGCCTGCACTCCCAGTGCGAGGACGGCCTGGGCCTGATCATCGTCGACTACCTGCAGCTGATGCGCACGGACAGCCGCTACGACTCCCGCGTCACGGCGGTGGGCGAGCTGAGCCGGGGACTGAAGATCCTGGCCCGCGAGCTGAACGTGCCCGTGATCGCCCTCTCCCAGCTGTCCCGTGCAGTGGAGACGCGCTCGCCGAAGATCCCCCAGCTGTCGGACCTGCGCGAGTCGGGCAACCTGGAGCAGGACTCCGACCTGGTCATGTTCATCTACCGCGACGAGTACTACGAGGAGGACTCAGAGCGTCCCGGCGAGGCCGACCTGATCATCGCCAAGCATCGAAACGGGGCCGTCGGGAAAGTCACCCTGACCTTCCAGAAGGAGTACCCCAAGTTCATGAACTACGCCGGGGAGCGCTACGCCTGATGGCGGACAGGAGCGAATACGAGCAGGGGGGCGTACCCGACCTGGAGCTGTTGAGCGCCCAGCGAGGGCAGCCGCGCGAGGACCGCTGCCCCTTCGGCCTGTGCGACGGCAGCGGCTTCGTCGTCGACGAGGCGACCAACACGGCCAGCGACTGCCGCTGCCGCCCGACGCGCATAGCCCAGCGAAGGGCGGCGCGGCTGGAGGCGCGCATCCCCAGCCGCTACCGCGACCACTCCTTCGAGCGGCTGATGGGCGAACCGGACCTGGCTGCCTTCGGAGTGCAGGTGCGGGCAGCTCAGCGTTTCGCGTCGCGGATCGGCGAGAACCTGGACAAAGGCAAGGGGCTGTGGATCATCGGCGACGTCGGCACCGGCAAGACGCTGCTGGCCATGCTGGTCTCCAAAGCCGCCCTGGACTCGGGAAGGACGGCCGCGATCTACTCGCTGCCGCGCCTGCTGAACGTGATCAGGGAGTCGATGTCCCGGGACGGGGGCCTGCTGGGCTTCCTGGACCAGCTGGCGGAGGTCGACCTGCTGCACCTTGACGACCTTGGGGCCGAGAACCAGACCGACTGGGTGCTCGAGCAGCTCTACTCGATCGTCAACACGCGCTACGAGGACGAGCGGTCGATCATCGTCACGACCAACCTGCAGCCGGACGAGCTGGCGCAGCAGATCGGCGCCCGTACGACCTCCAGGCTGACGGAGATGTGCGGCGACCCGCTGCCGCTGTTCGGCGAAGACCGCCGCCAGCGCGAGGAAGACAGGCGCCTGGAGCGGCTGGTCCGCCAGCAGGGAGCGGCAGGGCCCGCCCGCTGAAGGCGCGGCTGCTGGCCCTAAACTGCACTGCTCATGCCGGGGATAGCGATAGTCGGCGCCCAGTGGGGCGACGAGGGCAAGGGCAAGATCACGGACCTGCTCGCCGAGCACGGCGACGCTGTCGTGCGCTTCCAGGGCGGCAACAACGCCGGCCACACGATCGTGCGAGGACAGGAGGAGTGGAAGCTGCACCTGATCCCCTCCGGCATCCTCTACCCGGGCAAGCGCTGCATCATCGGCAACGGCGTCGTGATCGACCCGCGGGTGCTGATCGAGGAGCTGGACGCGCTGCGGGCCCGCCGGATCGACGTCAGCGGCCTGCGCATCTCGGCCAACGCCCACCTGATCATGCCCTACCACCTGCTGCTTGACTCCGCCGGCGAGGCCAAGCTGGGCAAGCTGCAGATCGGCACGACCCGTCGCGGCATCGGCCCCTGCTACGCCGACAAGGCTGCCCGCCTGGGCATCCGCGTGCAGGACCTCCTGGACGAAAAGATCCTCAAGAAGAAGATCGTTGCCGCGATGGAGCCCAAGCGCCTTTCGTTGCGTCCCTTCGAGAAGGACCCGACGCTCGACCTGCACACGATGACCGAGGAATACCTGACCTTCGGCCATCGTCTGGAGCAGCACATCGCGGACACGGCCAAGCTGATGTGGGAGATGCTCGACGAGGGTCGCAACGTGATCCTCGAGGGCGCCCAGGGCGCCATGCTCGACATCGATCACGGCACCTATCCCTTCGTGACCTCCTCCAACCCGCTGTCGGGAGCGGCCTGCGTGGGCAGCGGCATCGGCCCCAAAGCGATCGAGGAGGTGTGGGGCATCGCCAAGGCCTATACGACCCGTGTCGGCGCCGGGCCCTTCCCCAGTGAGCTGCACGAAGAGACGGGCGAGACGATCCGCCGGCGCGGCGGCGAGTTCGGCACGACGACAGGCAGGCCCCGCCGCACGGGCTGGCTCGACCTGGTCGCCCTGCGCTACGCCTCCCGCCTGAACACGATGAGCGCCCTGGCCATCACCAAGCTCGACGTCCTCTCGGGCTTCGACCGCATCCATGTCTGCACCAGCTACAGGAACGCGGACGGGGCGACCTTCGAGGACTTCCCCTACCACCAGACGGTCCTGCACCACACCCACGCCGCGCTGACGGAGCTGGCCGGCTGGAAGGAGGACCTGGGCGAGTGCAGGACGATCGCGGACCTGCCCCAGGCGGCCCGCGAGTACCTGGACTTCATCGCCGAGCACACGGGCGCGCCCGTGACCCTGATCGGCGTCGGCCCCGGGCGCGAGCAGGTGATCTGGACCGACGAGGGTCGCCAGACGCTGCTGGGCATGGCGGCGGGCCAGGCGACAGCACCCGCCCCTTAATAGAAACTCCTTAGCGCTCTCCCAGCGTCCGTTCAGGTGGCTGCGCGAGGCTATGGCCATGATCGGCAGGCGACAGAGGATCCCCTTGGCCGCCACGGTGGCGGGAGGGCTCGCCGCGCTGGCCGTCGCCCTGCCGGCGGCCGCCGGCGCCACAACGCTCATCAGCGACAACTGGTCGGGTTACGTGGCCCGCACGAGCGCGACGGTGAGGTCCTTCCGCAGCGTCGCGGGTGCGTGGACGGTCCCGACTGCCGCCTGCACGAGTGGCCGGACGGCGTACTCGGCCGTCTGGGTGGGCCTGGGTGGCTACAGGACCAACGCCACGGGTCTGGAGCAGATCGGCACGGAGGCGGACTGCAGCAGCGCCGGGGCGGCCCACTACTCGGCCTGGCTGGAGCTGCTGCCGGCCGCCTCGCGCTCGATCCACATGGCGGTGCGCCCGGGCGATGAGATCAAGGCCTCGGTCACCGTCATCCGCCACGACGCGACGTTGCGCATCGCCGACGTGACGACGGGCGCGTCCTACTCCAGGACCGTGCGCCTGACGAGCAGGGACGTGAGCTCGGCCGACTGGATCGTCGAGGCGCCCTCGACCTGCTCGAGGAGCGGCTCCTGCCACACGCTGTCCCTGGCCGACTTCGGCACGGTGACGTTCACCGGCGCGACAGCCACGGCTGCGGGCATCACGAGACCTCTGCAGAGCGGGACCTGGCCGACGACGGAGCTGCTCCTGCAGCAGTCCGGCGCCGGTGCCGTGACCGGGTCGCGGGGCGCCCTGGAAAGGACGCTCGTCAGCGCGACGCCGTCGCAGACCTTCACGAGCCTGGGCGGCTTCTCGGTGACGTGGGCGCGGGCGGCGACTCAGGAAGAAGCGCCGTCGGGCCCGACGCTGCCGGGGTTCGGCGGCGGACCGCCGTAGATGGCGCTCATCCAGACGGACAGCAGCACGTCCATGACGGACTCCTCGGCCACGGCCGGGCGACCCTCGGCAAAGGTCTCGTGCAGGACGCGCTCGTTCATCGAGACGAGGACGATGGCCAGGTCGCGAGCCGCCACGCCGGCGGGCGCGGCGCCCCGGGATCGCTCCGACTCGATCGCAGCAGCGGCGTCGGCGACCCAGCTCTCCATCACCTCAGCCCACAGATCCCTGGCTTCGGCGTTGCCCATCCGCAGCTGATCGCCGGCCCTGACGATCGCCCGGTGGGCGCCGAAGGTCTCGTAGAAGACGGTCAGCCCTTCCCGCCAGCGCGTCGCGGGGTCCTCGGGCAGCCGCTCCAGCAGGTCGGCCCGGCCGGCGTTGGCCTGCTCGACGAGTCTGTCGATCAGGGTCAGGAAGACGGCGTCCTTGGAGGGGAAGTAGAAGTAGAAGGTGGGCCGGGAGATGCCCGCGCCCCGCGCCAGGTCGTCGACCGAGATGTCCTGCAGGGAGCGCTCCTCCAGGAGGCGCTCGGCCGTCGCCAGGATCGCGGTCTCGCGCTCCTCGGCGCTGACCCGCGAGGCGCGGCGCGAGCGACCCGTCTTGGCTGCGGCAGCCGGCATATCGCTCGAATATAGCCACCGTCCCGCCGGCACGTCAACAGCATGTTGACAATCTCGACATGGTGTTGGTAGGCTTTGGGCGTGGAGAGCCCGCGGCCTGCCACCGTCAGCACGGCAAGCGAGGAAGTCGACGTCCTGATCGTCGGCGCCGGCCTGTCGGGCATCGGCGCTGCCTGCCACCTGCAGCGGCAGTGCCCCGAGCGCACGTACGCGATCGTGGAGGCCAGGGACGCGATCGGCGGCACCTGGGACCTGTTCCGCTACCCGGGCATCCGCTCGGACTCGGACATGTACACGCTGGGCTACTCCTTCAAGCCCTGGAAGCAGGCCAAGTCGATCGCGGACGGCGAGTCGATCAGGGAGTACGTGCACGAGACCGCCAGGGAGAACGGCGTCGATCGCCACATCAGCTTCAACACCAGGGTCGTGAGCGCCGACTGGTCGAGCGAGGAGAGCCGTTGGACGGTGCAGCTGGAGCAGACGGACGCGGCCCCTGGAGCGACAGCGGTGCGCTCGGAGGTCCGCTGCAGGTTCCTCTACGGATGCACGGGCTACTACCGCTACGACGAGGGCTACACGCCGAGCTTCGAGGGACGCGAGCGCTTCCACGGCAGGATCGTCCACCCCCAGCACTGGCCGCAGGACCTCGACTACGCGGGCAAGCGGGTGGTCGTGATCGGCAGCGGCGCGACGGCCGTGACCCTGATCCCCGCGATGGCCCCGCAGGCGGCCCACGTGACGATGCTGCAGCGCTCGCCGAGCTACGTGCTGCGGGTGCCTGCGCGGGACCCGATCGCGGATGTGGCCAGGCGCTGGCTGCCCGATCAGGCCGCCTACGCACTGGTGCGCTGGAAGAACGTGCTGACGGCGATGGCCCTCTTCAAGCTGAGCCGCAGCGCCCCGCGCGCCATGCGCAACCTGCTGCGCAAGGGCGTGCAGAGTCAGCTGCCGGCCGGCTACGACGTCGACAGGCACTTCAAGCCGGACTACGACCCGTGGGACCAGCGCATGTGCTTCGTGCCCGACGGGGACATGTTCGATGTCGTCCGCTCGGGAGAAGCCTCGATCGTGACGGACACGATCGAGTCCTTCACGGAGGACGGAATCAGGCTGTCGAGCGGCGAGGAACTGCCGGCGGACGTGATCGTGACGGCGACGGGACTGAACCTGATGGCGCTCGGAGGCATCCAGGTCGCCGTCGACGAGCGCGAGGTGAGCCTGGCCGACACGGTCGGCTACAAGGGCATGATGCTCAGCGGCATCCCCAACCTGGCCCTTGCGCTCGGCTACACGAACTCGTCCTGGACCCTGAAGGCCGACCTCGTCAGCGAATACGTCTGCCGTCTGCTCAACCACATGCGCGACAACGGCTACGAGCGGTGCATGCCCCTGGCGCCCGGGCCGGCGGTGGCGAGGGAGCCCTTCCTGGACCTCAAATCCGGCTACGTGATGCGCTCGCTGCACGAACTGCCGAAGCAGGGCGCGGTGGCGCCCTGGCGGCTGAGCCAGAACTACCCCCTGGACGTGCGGTTGATGCGGCGCGGGGCGCTGGAGGACGCGGGGATCGAGTTCTCGCGGGGCGGGCCGGTTGGGGCAGCGAGCCCGGCTGAGCGGGTCGCGGCTTAGCCGAGCTGGCGGTGCGCCGACCCGGTTGGTCTGCGCTGCGAAGGATTCGCGTAGCATGTTTCGTGCTACGGTGGCGAACATGAGCCGCTCTCTCCACGTGCGTCTGGACGACAGCTCTGCCGCTGCGCTCAGCGTCATCC
The DNA here is from genome assembly GCA_963697795.1 of uncultured Solirubrobacteraceae bacterium. Taxonomy (GTDB): domain Bacteria; phylum Actinomycetota; class Thermoleophilia; order Solirubrobacterales; family Solirubrobacteraceae; genus Palsa-744. The sequence goes on from OY969097.1 coordinate 1,624,337, forward strand.
GCAACGACGGGCTGAGCGATTCCGAGGCTGTACGGACGGCGCTGCGCGAGGCCGCGGCGAGACGCCGGGCTCGTTCCTCGATCGCCGCGGAGGTACGAAGGCTTGCAGCCGACGAGGACGATCAAGAGGAGATGCGGATCGTCCGCGAACAGCTGGCGGAACTCGCACCGGAGCCCACCGACTGAGGTGGTCCGCGGCGAGGTATTCCGCCTGCCTGCTCCACGCGCGATACGAGGCAGAGAGCAACGGGGCGCGCGCTATGCGGTGGTCGTTCAAGCCGATGAGTTCCTCGCACTGAGTACCGTGCTCGTCTCGCCGACCTCCACGGGCGCACGGCCGGCAAGCTTCCGGCCGACGATCACACTCGACGGTGCCCAGACGCGCATCCTCGTCGAGCAGACGACTGTCGTTGACCCTGGGCGCCTGGGACGCTCGGCGGGGCGTCTTCACGCAAGCGAGCTGCAGTCCGTCGATGAGGCCATCTCGCTCATCTTCGGCATCTAGATTGCGGACGGGACGTATGGAGAGGACCGTACGTTGCGCAAACCCCGCGGTCGTGCGAGCGCAGCCGCTGAGCCTGGCGTAGAAAGGGTAGCGACGGAGGTGACCTGCTCTGCTGCGGCACCCTGTCTGAGCACGATCCCCACGATCACGCGCCCAACGGTTGAGGTGCAGCACCTCACATGGGCACCGCGTCAGGCTTAGGGTTCCACAGATGCGCGTCTTACGTGTCAGCGCCGGCTCGGGCGTGGTGCGTCTCGATCAGAAACAGCGCCATTGAGCCCGATAGATTGACCGCCAGCGCCGCGTGGCGCTCATCAGGCTTGTAGTTCTTGCGACCATGGCCGTGCGCATCGCCGGCTCGGTTGCGGATAGAACCGAGACCATTCACCACGGTCGTGCAGCCACCCAGAATGGCGCGAAACTGCTCCTCGGTCTGTTCGCTGGGGGCTAGCTTCAGAGCCCTGGACACTCGACCGTAAAGTTTGGGGAGATCGTCATGCCGGTCGTCATACACGACTTCAAGATCGTCGAGGATGGTCTTGCAGACGGACTCAAGAAGAGAGCGAGCTGCCGTAATCGCTCCCTCAGGATCGGACCCGCGCCGCCCGATTGCCTTGCTCCAGGCCGTAGAGACGGAGTCGGCGCTGAGCGAGGTGGCTGCACCCTCGACCTCGCCGTCGAGCGGGCTCCGCTCCGCCGTCTCAAGTGTTGTGAGCAATGGGTCGAAGGCTTCCGTTAGGAAGTTCCGCCGCGCATCGTAAGAACCACTTCCAGACGCCTTCGACTTTATGAAGGACCAGAACGCGGCGGGATCTCTGCACGTTCGGACGAAGCGTGGCAAGACCTCGGTGATCGCCTGGTCCTCCATCAGGGTCTTGCGGCAGCGCTTGTAGTCGACCACCGGCGCCTCGCCGCCGGTGGCGTGGGCCAACATGAGTTGCAGCATTTCCTCAGCCGCGATGAATGTTTGCGACTCCACGCCCGTAACTCGCATGTGCAGCGAAAGCTCTCTACGCCGCCAGCGCGGCAAACGGCTCGCCTGCAATGCCGGCGGCCTCGGCTAGGCCGGCTACGCCACTCCGATACTGCTGTGTGCTGATCACCACGTGGGAGTGGCTACGAATCGACAGGGTTCCGACGCCCGCGCGGGTGAGATGCGGCCCGCGCGAGATTCGAGGGACGATCAGCAGTGGTATGTGCTCAACAACCCACGGCCAGCGGCCACCGTCAAATCCGCCGACGTTGTGAACAAAGTCAGGATCGAAGCGAGCCTCGGCCGTGACCTCCACGGCCCCGATGAGCTTCTGGTGCCCCGAGGCGTAGATCAACGCGCGATCACCGATCTCGAAGCTGGGACGGCCGCTCTTTGGGCAAGCAAACCATTCCCGTCGGTCACGTATGAACCAGTCCTCTGCGAGCCAGTGCTCGCTGACACCAAGGCTCTTGTCCAGTAAGACATGTAAACCCCGCATCGTTCCTTGCAACACCATTTCTTTAAATGAGATATCGGCACTTTATCACCAAGTGCATTAGACACACGTTACTCCTTAAAGGTCCCTCTCGATCGCTGAAGGCGCGATCTGGGTAGAAGTGCCATCTGCCTTAGTCGTCGATGGGCCGCTCGTCATGGCCCCCGCCGAGCCACTGGCCGGTCGCTTTCCACAGCTCGTAGAAGAGCAGCCACTCAGACGCCCATGGGACGATCGTTCGAGCGATCGGCTTCGTGTGATCCCACTGCCATGGAAAGCAGAGGCACAGACATCCGTCCTCGAATACATGCGGGAGTTCGACGGCAGACTCGACCAGCAGGGGCGAGATGACGCTCACGCGCGGTCTGCGCTCAGGCGTCGCCTCGATCCCGATGGTGTAGTGGACGCTAAGCGGCGTGGGCTGCAGCTCCCCTACCCAGCTCAGACAACTTCGTCTGATCGAGACCGAACGGGTCAGCGGCAGCGCGGCGAGGCCCCGCATGTGCTGGGCCTGGTTCCTAACGGGCACGACCCCTTGCCCCGTAGAAGCTGTGCTGGCGGACCGGGATCGATCCGCTCGCCGAGAGGATCCCGCTTCCCGCTGCGAACTTGAGCACCCCACGGTCGCGCCCGTCGCGATAAGTCTCACCGAGGCGGGCAGCAGCCTTGGCAATCGGACGCTCACCGAAGCTCTCAGAGAGTCTCATCACCGCACGATCGATGCCTTCGCTCTCGCGAGCATCCTGTAGATCCTCTTGCAGTCGCTCGAGCCAGCCGTAGAAGGCGACGGCGAGCTCGGGGTGTGCTGACCATTTGTCAGCGAAGTTCTCGCGTGGCTCGACCGGGTTGGGCACCAGCCAGATGTTGCCGTCATAGCCGATGTGGTTCGGCATCTCACGAGCAGTGTCGAGCACAGCATCGTCCAAATCACGCTCCCCCTGGTAGGCATGTGCGGCGAGCGTGGTGATCAGGATCGAGGCAGGGCGGCTGTCCAGATCCTCGGCGAAGTAACGGTTGCGGTGCGTCTTCAACACCTGCACTACACGCTGCAGCGTGGTCTTAACGCTTGAGATCGGAATCTGCTCCGGCGGAATGCGTTGGGACTCAGCGAGGCGCACGCGCTTGGCGACAAGCTCGCGGCTCATGCACGCTTTGAACCAGCTCGCGTAGGCGGTCGGGTTGGAGTACTGCCAGTGGCTCAGGGTCTTGTCGGTCAGCAGGATCCCGCTCGGCAACGTCTCGGGGTTGGGGATCGCCGGCAAAACGTCGAGGTGAAACGCAGCTCGGTAGAAGAGCGTCCAGCAACGTTTGCGCTCCTCGTGCTCAAGAGGACCGTCGGCATCGCCTGCACGAGCACTAACGTAGCGGCCAAGGACGCGGCCGATCTCGGCCTTCAGACGAGCCTGCGTGATGCTGTCCTTGGCGAGGGCACGGACGCAGACGGCGTCAAGGTCGTACTCATCGCTGCCCTCGGGTTGCACGACAGTCCCGAGACGGAAGGAGCCCTGCGGGTAGACGCGCCAGCCTTCGCCACCGGTGTCTGCGTGGTCGGCGAGCCAGCTGCCGACACGGTGATACTCCAGCTCGGCCACACGGTGAAGCTCGGGCGGGATGTCGAGCTCCTCGACGGCACCTTCGAGCAGGTTGCTGATCATCTCTGGTGTTGTGTTGAACATGGGATCCCTCCAGGGATCGTGGTTTGGGGGTTTGGTTGGGCGGCGGCGAGCATCCGGCTGACCGTCGGGGATATGCGGCGGCTCTCGTGCTCGGCGCGACCTAAGAGCTGACTGCTCGAGAGCTTGTCGAGGCGTAGCTCGCCGGCGGGGACGCTTGGATTCACCCGCAGGTAGCGCTCGGCGCCGAGCAGCAAACCCGCGTGGTTCGACGCGGACAGGCTCTGCCCGTGGATCACGAGCTCGGCGGCACTTCTCGCCCATTGCGCAAGGCCGCCCCGGTCCAGGCGCGGATGGCGACGACTGGTCTCGACGGTCGTCCCGATGCTGATCACCATGATGTCCTCCAGCGGACGCTCGAAGACCGTCAGGGCCTCGACGATGGCAAGCATGGACGGATTGTTTGCCCACACCCCTCCATCGACCAGGCGCAGGCCTCGCAAGGGGTGGGCTGGGAAGAAGGTCGGGGCCGCCGTGCTCGCGAGAGCAACGTCAACCATGCGCTCACGTCCGTCGCGGCGAAGGCGCGCGACGTGCGGGGTTCGGAACAGGTGGACATCGTCGTTGCAGAGGTCATAGGCGGGAATCAACAGGGGGATCGGGCTCTCCGCAAGCGTCCGATCCCCCAGGACCTCTTGTAGTGCCGTGGTCAGCGCCACCGGGCTGTACTTGCTCCGAACGAGTCGCCGAGGCGCTCGAACGCGACGATCCGAAAAGATCGCGGGGCCGTGGTCTACGTAGAAGCCGAGTAGCTCGGCCGGAGTCAGCCCAGCGGCGAGCCCGAGCGCGATGATCGCGCCTGTGGAGGTGCCGGCGAGAAGGTCGAAGCTCGAGAGCAGCTCGATACCCAGGTCGACGGCAAGGCGATCAAGGATTGCTGCGCTGAACATCCCCTTGTAGCCGCCCCCATCGAGAGACAGGATCCGGAAGCGCGTTCGGGGGCTGTCTCTGGCGGGGACCGGAGCCGATTCGGGAGGACGCTTCAGTTCGATGGGCCTCATGCCGATAGGATACCAAAGTCTACAAGCTACACAAGCTAGCTATTGACAACATAGTGTATAGTGGCCATATGGCCTATACAGGACACAAGGTGGCTATAGTGCAGCGTCCCCAAAGACGTATCTGCGGAGGTGACCGATATGCCAACGAAAGAGTTCTTGAACGTGCGCGAGACAGCAAGCGAGTTGAACGTGCACGAGAACACGGTGCGCAATCTCGAGAAGCGAGGTCAGCTGAAGGCAATCAGGCTTCCCGGATCGGGGTTCCGTCGATTCCGCAAGGAGGACATTGACCGAATGCGCAAGGAAATGTGGAGCCAGTTCGCGCCAGATACGGCAATGCCAGAGACACCGCGTCGCCCTAGTAAGCGGGCAACGCTTACCGACGAGGACTACGCGAGCTAGCTTCCGTCCCGCTGCGCAGCTACCGTGGCTGCTTGGCACTTTCTGACTGGGAGCCGAGACCTCCCGACACCGACTACTACGCCGAGCGGACCGACTACGTCCGGATGGGCGACCTCTTTCAGGACGTACCGCTCGGCTATCCGTGGCCGCCTGACGCCGTCGACCACGATGCCGGTCAGCGAAAGTTCCTCTCGGGGCCGTTCGATGCCGGATTCGGCATTCTGATATCGCCGACCTGCAGCATGGTCGCTCAAGGCTCGTCTGGCTATGCGCATCCGGTTCGCATGCTCGCTCCAGTCCTGCCCCTCGCGGAACTCGTCGAGCGTGGCGTTGTCAAGGAGTCGTCGGTCGCGGATCTTCGCGTCTACGACCACCTCATCAACTACTTCTACTTGCCGCCGATCGAGTCTGCGCAGATGCCAGAGAGCCTCGCACTGATCTACTCCTCGATCACGATCCATCACGACTACCTCGAGGAGCGACGGATCTCACAGCTCGCGGAGCCGGCGGCAATCCATTTGAAGTACAAGCTCACCGCCTTGTTCGCAGGCGAGCGCTTTTCGCACGCCGACTTCCGGGACGAGATCGACTAGGCCACCTCGGACTCGGGTTCCAGAACGTAAGGCATGCCCTTGTCGTCCCAGAACACGTCGCCCTCCGCGCAGTAGCCACCTTGGCCGTGCCCACAAAGGAGTCGAAAGCGCTTCGGCGCGACACGCTCGTCAGGGAGCACAGGGAGCCCAAGCACCTCATCCCAACCTACGAGAAGGTGGTTCCCGGGATGAAACAGGATTGCCTTCGGCACCTGCTCGCACTCTGCAGCATGCGCCTCATAAGCTTCTCGGATATATTCGAGCATCTCGATCTCAAGCTCCACGACGCTGGATTGTGCAGGACTCACGGGACGGACGTGCGCTGGTCCTCGAGAATGCGGAGCGTCGATCAGTTCTCCAAGCGAGCCAGTAGCTGTAGGCCACCAAGAAGCGTGATCGGCGTGACGGCCGCCTCGAGCTGCTCGAGCGCTTGGCGGGCGTACTGAGCAAGCTCCGCATAGTCACGCCAGGGGTTTGCACAACGTCCGAAAAAGTGGGCCGTGTAGGAATCGAACCTACAACCTTGGGCTTAAGAGGCCCCTGCTCTGCCGGTTGAGCTAACGGCCCGCATGGGCACCACGAACGACGCCCACCGACCGGTCAAGTCTAGCTGAGGCGCTCAGAACACAACCGTCCGCCGCCCGTCCACGATGACCCGGTCCTGCAGGTGCAGGGCGACGGCACGGGAGAGCACCAGACGCTCCACGTCGCGCCCGATCCGCTCCAGCTCGGCTGCGCCCTGGCGGTGGTCGACCCGTACGACGTCCTGGTCGATGATGGGGCCGTCGTCGAGGGTCTCGGTGACGTAGTGGGCGGTGGCGCCGATCAGCTTGACGCCGCGGTCGTGGGCGCGCCGGTATGGGTCGGCGCCCGGGAAGGCCGGCAGGAAGGAGTGGTGGATGTTGATCGCGGGCACGCCCGCCCGGGTCAGGAACTCGCCGCTGAGGATCTGCATGTAGCGGGCCAGCACGAGCAGGTCGGCCTGCCCGTCGAGCAGCTCGAGCATCCTCTCCTCGGCCTGCGCCTTGCCACCGGCCGGGACGGGCACGTGATGGAAGGGCAGCCCGGCCGCCACCGTCTCGGCTTCCAGATCCGGGTGGTTCGAGATGACGGCGACGATCTCCGCGTCGAGCTCTCCGCGGCGGCGGCGCCAGAGCAGGTCCAGCAGGCAGTGGTCGTGGCGGGAGACGAGGATCGCCGCCCGCCTGCGCTGACCCCACCAGCGCAGCTCCCAGTCCATGCCGAAGGGGTCGCCGACTTCCGCCCTGAAGGCCGCCTGCAGCTGCTCGCGGTCGCGCTCGGGCGGCAGGAAGAACTCGGTTCGCATGAAGAAGCGCCCGCCGCTGGGGTCGGAGGAGTACTGGTGGGAGGAAACGATGTTGGCCTCCCAGCCGAACAGAAAGCCGGACACGGCCGCGACGATGCCGGGCCTGTCGGGGCAGGAGACCAGCAGGCGCGCCGTGTAGGAGGGCTCTACGCCGTCAGGGGGTGGTGCGGCCTGCGCCGAGGCTGGACTGCCCTCCACGGCGCATGCTCATTTCTTCTTGCCGGTGGTGGTCGTACTCGTCGCCGGCTGCGGCGTCGTCGTGATCTGGGTCCCCGTGAAGGTGCCGTTGGGGGCCTTTTTGACCGCGTAGGTCTTGCCGTTGGTCGTCGTCGTGTACGTCTGGCCGCCGTTGGGGTACTTCTTGACTTCCGCCAGTTCGTTCTTCAGGCGTGTCTTCTGGCTTTCCGGCGCCAGGCTGACCGCCTTTTCGGAGGCCAGGTCGCCCGTCCGTTCGTTGTGCGCCTTGTAGGCGTAGATCGCCAGCTGGGCGTAGTAGGCGGCGTCTTCGGGGCGCGCCGCGACGACGATCTGCAGCGCTTCGACCGCTTTGCTCGGTTCGTTCAGCGCCGCTTCGCCGTAGATGCCGTAGACGAGCTGGGCGACTTCCGCGTTGACTTTGGACGGGTTGAGGGCCAGGTAGCTCTGCCAGGCCTGCGAGGCGCGACGGTAGAGCTGCTTGCCCTTGCTCGTCACGACCCCTTCGGAGGTCACGTAGCCGCCGCCTTCATTGCCTGCTTCGTGCAGCAGCGCCTTGGTGAGGTTCTCGAAGCCGCTGACGTCGCCCGGGTTCTTCTTGGTCGCCTTTTCGTACTTCTTGATCTGGGCGGAGTAGCTCGTTCCGTTGGAGCCTTCGTTGCTGCTGGCGGCGCTGAAGATGCCGCCGCCGCCGAAGCCGCTGCCCACGCCGAAGCCGACCAGGCCGACGCCGATCAGCAGCGCCAGGCCGATGTAGACGACGCGCACGACGCCGCGCCTGCCTCGGCCTCTCAGGTCGAACAGCATCAGGACAGCCCGGTGTCGGTGTGGTCGATTATCTGCTGCACGGTTCGATCTCCCTCTTGCTGGGGCGGCGGCGATCCGCCATGGCTCCCCTCGCCGCCTGCCGCGGCGCCCTCGAATCGGGGCTTGCGCCGCGCCAACAACGCGGCTATCAGGATACTGACCTCGTAGAGCAGATACAGCGGCACCGTCTCGAGCAGCAGCGTGATGACGTCGCCCGGCAGGAAGGCCGCGATGACAGCACAGGCCACGATCGCGTAGCGACGGCTGCGGCGGAGCTGGCGTGGCGTCACGAGCTCCAAGCGCGTCGCCCCGATGATCAGGACGGGGACCTGGAAGACCAGACCCATTGCCAGCAGGATCGTCGAGGCGAAGCTGTAGTACTGGCCCGCCTGCACGAGGTTGTTGAACTCCCCCGCGTTGAAGTTGACGAAGAAGCGCACCGCCGCCGGCAGCACGATGAAGTAGCCGAACAGGACACCGAGCACGAACAGGCCCGGCACCGCCGTCAGCAGCGGCGCGGTCGCGCGTCTCTCATTGGGCCTCAGGGCGGGGAGGATGAAGGCGAACAGCTCGTACAGGACGATCGGCAGGGCGATGATCAGGGCGAAGTAGAAGACGACTGTCAGCGTCGTCGTGAAGGCTTCCCCGACGGCCAGCGTGACGGGCCTGTCGCCGGTCGGCTTGCGAGGGACGTGCGCGACGTCTTGCCTGAGCTTGTCGGCCAGCGTGCCGAGCTGGGCGCGGGTCGGCGCCGAGACGCCGCTGCCGGGGGCGCCCAGCGTCCGCAGGGCGTGGCTCGTGTCTTCGGCGGCTTTGACGACGGCTTCCTGGGCGAGCACGGCCTGGCCCGTCGTGCCCTCCCCTTTGCGGACCTGGCTGCGGGTCTGGTCGGTCAGCGGTTTGTTGATGATCCGCAGCAGTTCGTGGTTCTGCCAGAAGCAGAAACAGAAGGCCACGACGATGGCTGCACCGGAGATGATCAGCCGCGTGCGCAGCTCGTCGAGGTGGTCCACGAGGCTCAGCCGATCCTCGTGCTCGATCGGACGGAGCGACCGTTTCATGGGATGGCTGAACCTACCACCGACCCGCACCCCGGCCTGGCGCTAAAGGCGCCGCCCTCACGCGTCGATGACGGTTGGGAAACGGTATGGACTCCGAGAAAGAACCCGACATCCAACAGCGGTTGCCGCTGCCTGGCGGGGAACAGATCGACGTCGTCGCGGGGGAGCACGGACATGCTCCCGACGGCAACGGTTCCCCCGGTCTGCTCCACGTCTGCTTCCACTGCGCAGGCGAGCTGGTCTACCCGCTGGACTGGTCCGAGGAAGGCCCTCGCCACTGGCGCATCGTGCTCCGCTGCCCGGAGTGCGAGTCCCGCCGCGAGGGCGTCTTCGACCAGGCCACCGTCGAACGGCTCGACGACGAGCTCGACCGCGGCTCCAGCGCCCTGCTGGGTGACCTGCGCAGGATGACCCACGCCAACATGTCCGAGGAAATCGAGTTCTTCGCCCGGGCGCTCGAGGCGGACCTGATCCTGCCCAGCGACTTCTAGCAGTGCCCGGCGCCGGTCAGCGATAGCGCTCGACCACCGAGTCCGCGACCAGCTCCAGCAGCTCCGAGCGCCCGCAGGGCAGGATCTCGGGCAGGGCCGCCTTGGCCTCCGCCACGACCGCCAGGGCCCGCTCGCGGGCCTCGTCCAGGGCGCCCGTGGCGGCTATCCGCTCGCACAGCTCCTCGGCCTGGCGGTGCCCGTCGGGACCGGCCAGCGAGCCGAGCTGCACCAGCGCCAGCTCCGGGTCGCGGGCCCGGGCCAGGATGAAGGGGAGGGTGACGGTGCCGTCGAGCAGGTCCGTCCCCCGCGCCTTGCCCGTCCTCTCGACAGGGCCCGAGACGTCGAGGACGTCGTCGAGCATCTGGAAGGCCAGGCCGATCCGGCGGGCGAAGGCACCCAGCGCGTCGGCCAGGGCAGTCGAGCCGCCCGCCGCGATCAGCGCCCCCAGCCTGCAGGCAGCCTCGAACAGGGCAGCCGTCTTCAGCTCGCAGCGGCGCAGGTAGCGCTGCACGGGCACCTCCGAGGCGTAGGCGTCCTCCCGTTGCAGCAGCTCCCCTTCGGCCAGCGCCGAGCTGGCCTCCGAGAGGGCCTGCAGCTGGATGGAGTCATCGTTTCGAGCAAGCTCCGCGAAGGCCCGCGAGAAGAGCAGGTCGCCGGTCGCGACAGCGACCCGCCGGCCCGCTGCCGCGGCCACCGTGGGGTGGCCCCGGCGCAGCTCCGCCCCGTCGATCAGGTCGTCGTGCACGAGCGTCGCCGAGTGGACCAGCTCGACGGCGACCGCCGCCCTGACCAGCCGCTCTTCCTCCTCGGGCGAGTGCTCCCGCGAGCCGGCGGACTCGGCGGCAAGCAGCACCAGCAGGGGCCGCAGGCGCTTGCCGCCCGCCACGACCGTTGCGTTGGCGTGTCCCGCCAGCGGCTCGCCGGCGGCGGCCGTCAGCTCCGACAGGTGCCGCTCGGTCCTGGCCATCAGGCCCCGCAGCCGCGTCCCACCGCGCTGCATAATGCGGTCGAGGCTCTCGACGCCCTCCTGCGCCGCGGCGTCCCCGGCCAGCCCGTTGACCGATCCGCTCACGCCTGCGGCTCCCGCGGCACCGTGCCGGCATGGATGGCGATGATGCCCCCGGCCGTCAGCAGGTACTCGACGTCGACCAGGCCCGCCTCGTCCATCTCCCGCGCCAGCTCCCGCGGCCCGGGGAAGCGCTTGACGGAGTTGGGCAGGTACATGTAGGCGTCGGATATGCCCGTCCTCGCGCGGGCGCTCCCGTCGCCCGAGCCTCGCAGGCGACGGCCGGCCGCCTCCACGAGCGCCCCGATGGCCGGCACGAGGCGGTCGAACCAGAGCGCGTAGAAGGCGGACAGGGGCGGTTTGGTCGGCGTCGTTATCTCCAGGACGACGACGCGCCCGCCCGGTCGCACGACCCGTCTCATCTCGCGCAGGCCGCGGGCGAGGTCGTCGAAGTTGCGCGCCCCGAAGCCGACCGTGGCCGCGTCGAAGGAGCCGTCGTCGTAGGGCAGCTTGAGCGCGTCCGCCCATTCGAAGCGCGGTCCCGTGCCGGACTGGAAGGAGCGCTCGACCTTGGCCCGGGCGACGTCCAGCATGCCCTCGGCGAAGTCGCAGCCGACGACCTCCCCGCCCGGCGCGACCCGCCTGTACAGCTCCACGGCCAGGTCGCCCGTGCCGGTGGCGACGTCGAGGGCCCTGTCGCCGGGGCCCACCCGCGCCATGTCCGCCGCCCGCGCCCGCCAGCGGTGGTGCAGGCCGGCCGTCATGGCCGTGTTCATCACGTCGTAGATGCGAGCGATGCGGTCGAACATGGCGCGCACCTCGCCCGCCGCCAGCCTTCCCGCCTGCTCGCGATCGGTCGCGCCGGCTCCTGGGCGAGCTGGCACGGCGCCGCTATTTCAGCTGCGAGAGGAAGGCGACGATCGCGTCGAACTTCTTCGCCGGGAGGTTCTTGAAGGACGGCATCGGAGCCGTCGGGTTGACCAGCGTGCGGGCGATCGCCTGGCGCGGCAGGCGCGCGGCGATGTGGGTCAGGTTCGGACCGGGGCCCGCGTTGCCGTTGTCGCCGATCTTGTGGCAGGCCTCACAGCCCGATTGGGCGACCACCAGCTTTCCTTCGTTGTATTCGGAGAGGGTCTTGCCGCCGGCCTGCAGGACGTGCTGAGGCGTGGCCATTTCGATCGCCGTCGGGGAGCCGGCGTTGGCGCCCTCGTAGGTCAGGTAGGCCATCAGGCAGATGACGGCGATGCCGGTGATCGTCGCTATCGGCCTGCGCTCTGGACGGCGCTCCGGGCCCCTGTCGTAGAAGGGCAGCAGGAACAGCAGGATCATGCAGATCGTCGGGATCCCGATCGTCGCCAGCGGCACCAGGCTGGGCGGCTTGATCACGCGCAGGACCTCGAAGAGGAAGAAGAAGTACCACTCGGGCCGCGGCACGTAGGTCGTCGTCGTGGGGTTGGCCTTCGACCCCAGCTCGGCTCCCAGCACCAGCGACATCGTGATGATGACGATCATCACGACGCAGGCCATGGCGGAGTCCTTGGCGACCGCGTAGGGGAAGAATGGCTTGCCCTTGGACTTCAGGATCGCGTACTCGCGGAGGTATTCCTCCTTCTGGCGCTGGTTCACGGGCCTCTAGACCTCCGCCTCGCGCAGCTCTTCGGGCTTCTCGGCTTTCTGCCAGGGCGGCGCGGTCGTGCCGAGCTTGGCCACCAGGTACAGGTGGGCGCCGATCAGAGCCGCTATCAGCCCCGGCACGAGCAGCATGTGGATGGCATAGAACCGCGACAGCGTGGTGGCGCCGAATTCGGATCCACCGCGCAGGAAGTCACTGAGATAAGGCCCGATCAGCGGGCCCGTGCCGTTGATGTTGACGCCGACGACGGTGGCCCAGTAGGCGCGCTGGTCGAAGGGCAGCAGGTAGCCCGTGAAGGACATCGTCATGGTCAGGATCAGCAGCACGACCCCGATCACCCAGTTCAGCTCCCGCGGGTACTTGTAGGCCCCGAAGAAGAAGGTCCTGCCCATGTGCAGGAAGACCAGGATCACCATCACGCTGGAGCCCCACTTGTGCATGCCGCGCACGAACTGGCCCAGGAACACGTCGTTGGTCACGTAGCGGATCGATTCGTAGGCGCCGCCCGCCGGGTCGGGCCGGTAGTACATGGCCAGGAAGACGCCCGTGACGGCCTGGTTGAGGAAGGCGAACATCGTCGCCGAGCCGAGCGTGTAGAACCAGTTGGTGCCCTTGGGCACCTTGCGGAACATCATCCAGCGGGCCGCGCCGGACAGCGAGGTGCGCTCGTCGACCCAGTCGACGACGGTGATGCCCGCGTTGGCGGCCTCCTCGATCGGGCCTTTTTTGACGTCGCCGGGGCGAGGCGCGGGCGGCTTCAGGGCCGATGGCAGGGGCGGGGCTGGGAGCTTCGGAAGCTTGGGCACGGTCGCGAGCGGTCCTTACAGTTTCTGGGCGCCGGGCCGCGACGGGTAGAGGTACTGGCCGATGCCGTCCAGGGGCTCGCCGGGGTCGCGCGGGGAGAAGCGGCGCAGCTCGCTGTTGACCGAGAAGCGCGGTCCTACTTCGACCAGGCCGCTGCTGCTGACGCGCGTGTAGAAGCGGTCCAGGGGCCTGACGGGGGGGCCGCCGACGCGCCTGCCCAGCAGGTCGTAGACGCCTCCGTGGCAGGGGCAGATGAAGCGCTCGGCGGCGTCGACCCAGCGTACGGGACAGCCCAGGTGGGCGCAGCGGCTGGAGATTGCGATGTAGGGCGTCCCCTTGTCGTAGGGGTCCGTGTCGATTTCGGGGTTGAACTTGCGGATGTAGGCCGTGGACTTGCCGGCCTCGCCGATGTTGGGGCTCAGCGTGATCACGACGGGCACGTAGTTGCTGTCCGTGAACATGCTTTCGGGCCCCACGACTTCCCAGCGGTGGGGGCTGCTTTTGAAGATCGGCCCGACGGCGAAGCCCAGCGCGGGCAGCGCGAAGGCGCCCGCCGCGACGGCCCCGGCGGTGTGGGCGCTGCCCGTCATGAACCGCCTGCGGGTGATCGTCTCTCCCTCGAAGGCGCCGGGGATGCCTCGGTCGAGGGTGTACTTGGATTTGTGCTTGAGGCGCTTGTCTGCCACTGCCGGGCAAACAATATAGATGCGCGATTCAGGGTGGCGTCGGGACGGCTCTTACGCTTGTGCGCATCGCCTCTAGAGCGCCGGGGGCGCCGGCCGCGACGAGCTCCTTGGCGGCCCTGTGCCGATCGCTGGGACCCCACCCGACGGTACGGGCCCCGGCCTCCCAGACGGCCTCTGCCAGCTCCGTGTCGCCTGCCCCCTGGGCCAGCGAGCTGAGCGTGATGGTGTCGGCCAGCTCGGCCACCGCAAAGGTGTCGCCCAGGGCCACCAGCCGTGCCAGGCCGATCGCGTAGAGCCTGTCGCCGGCCAGCACGGCCAGGTCCGCTTCGGGCCTGCGCAGCACGCGAGGCACGTCGTAGTGCAGCAGGTAGCCCTCGTAGATGGCCTCGATCAGAAGCCCGTACTCGTCCTCGCTGCCGGACACGCGGGGACCGTCGACGGCCAGCGTCGCCGGGCTGTCGCGCTCGCCGCCTTCGGCCTGCTCCGCGGGCGAGGCGAGCAGGCCCGCGATCAGACCGCCGCACTCCGCCAGCAGCTCCCGCAGGGCTTGCAGGGACTGTCCGCTCACGCCCCGCCCCCCGCCTCGGGCAGCGCGGCGAAGGCCCCCGCGGCGGCGGCCAGGGTCCGTTCGAGGTGCTCCTCGGTGTGGGCCAGGGAAGGGAACCAGGCCTCGAACTGGGAGGGCGGCGGGTAGACGCCGCGGGCCAGCAGCTCCCGGCACCAGGCCGCGTAGGCGGACAGGTCGCAGGCCTGGGCGTCGGCGAAGCTCTCCACGGGCCGCTCGCTGAAGAAGACCGTCAGCAGCCCGGGGACGCTGACGACCTGGACAGGCCGCTCCCCGGCGGCGCTGCGCAGGCCCTCGGCCAGGCGGCTGGTCGTCTCGGCCAGGCGCAGGTAGGCCATCTCGTCGAGCATCTGCAGCGTGGCCAGGCCGGCGGCGACGGCGACGGGGTTGCCCGACAGGGTGCCGGCCTGGTAGACGGGGCCGGCGGGGGCCAGGCGCTCCATCAGATCGGCTCGCCCACCGAGCGCGGCCGCCGGCAACCCCCCGCCCAGCACCTTGCCCATCACGGTCAGGTCGGCCTGCACGGCGGTCAGCTCCTGGGCGCCGCCGCGGGCCACCCGGAAGCCGCTGATGACCTCGTCGAGGATCAGCAGCGCCCCGCAGTCCTCGGCGCGCTCCCGCAGCAGCTCCAGGAAGCCTTCCCGGGGCGGGACGAGGCCCATGTTGGCGGGCAGCGGCTCGGCCACGATCGCGGCCACGTCCTCGCCGCCGGTGACGGCCAGCAACGCCCCCGGGTCGTTCCAGGGCACGACGACGGTGTCTGCCGCGGCTGCGGCCGTCACCCCCGGGCTGGAGGGCAGGGCGGCGGTGGCGAGACCGGAGCCGGCCTGCGCCAGCAGCCCGTCGACGTGCCCGTGGTAGGCGCCCGCGAACTTGACGACGCGGTCCCGTCCCGTCACGGCCCGGGCCAGCCGCAGGGCGCTCATCGAGGCCTCCGTGCCGGAGGACGTCATGCGGATCATCTCGACGCTCTCGATGCGGGCGCAGACCTCCTCGGCCAGGGCGACCTCGCCGGCCGTGGGAGCGCCGAAGCTGGTCCCCCTCGAGGCAGCCTCCCCGATGTCCTGGAGCACCCGCGGATGGGCGTGGCCGTGGATCAGCGGACCCCACGAGCAGACGTAGTCGACGAAGCGGTTGCCGTCGACGTCGATCAGCTCCGCGCCCTCGCCGCGTTCGACGAACAGCGGGTCGCGCCCGATCGCGCGCATCGCCCGGACGGGCGAGTTGACCCCGCCGGGAAGCCGTGTCAGGGCGCGCCTGTACAGCTCCTCGGAGCGGGTGTCGCGAAGGGAGGTGCTCACCGCCTCAGGCGTGCGCCCGTTCCCAGTCCTTGAACTCCTCCGTGAAGTACAGGAGCCGGATCTTCTTGAACTCCGTGGAGGAGTAGAGGGTGGCCCGCTCCTCTATCCCCGTCCTTTGGGCGATCGAGTCCAGGACGGCGTCGCACTCCTCCTTGGAGCGCCCGTGGGCCATCGTGAAGACGGAGTAGGGCCAGTCCTCGTAGGTGGGCCGCTGGTAGCAGTGGGAGATGCCGCGGGTGGCGGCCATCTCGCAGCCGACCTCCATGATCCGCTCGTCGGGCACCTTCCAGACGCCCATGCCGTTGGCCGAGAAGCCGGCCCGGCGGTGGTAGAGGATGGCGGCGACGCGGCGCAGCAGCCCCCGCTCCTGCATTGCGGCCAGGTGATCGAGCAGCTGCTCTTGGGTCATGCCGAGCTCGACGGCAGCGGCGGCGTAGGGCTCGGAGACGACCGCCATGTCGCCCTGTAGGGCCCTGATGACGGAGACGTCCAGCTCGTCGTAGGGCTGGCGCTCGAGCTCTACGGGCTCGGAGGCCTGGGCGGTGCTGGAGAGGGCGTCAGTGCCGCCCTCCATCTCCAGGTCCATGCGGATCTTGAACAGCTTCAGCGTGGGCAGCTGGCGGACGGACTCCGCGCCGGCCGCGCGGGCCAGCACGTCCAGGGTCCCTTCCAGGCCGAGCGGGGAGTCGGGCTCGGTGGCGATCGTGAACCACAGGTTGAACTCGTGGTTTCGCAGGTAGTTGTGGGAGACGCCGGGGTGGGCGTTGATGACCTGGGCTGCCCTGTGGGGATGGTCGGGGTCGACCTTCGCCGCGACGAGCATCGAGGAGTAGCCGAGCGCTCGCGTGTCGAAGATCGGCGTGACCTGGCGGATGATGCGCTTCTCCAGCAGGTGGGCGACGCGGTCCATGACCTCCTGCTCGGTCAGCTCGGCCAGGGCGGCGACGTGCTGGTAGGGCCGGGGGGCGATCGGGAAGGAGCCCTGCATCAGGTTCAGCAGGCGACGGTCGACGTCGTCCAGGGGCACGGCCGCGCCGTCCTTGCGGGAGCGGATCTTCGGCGTCGCGGCGGCTGCCCGCCTGGCGTCGGCGTCCCCGTCGATCAGCTCTGCTCTGCCAGCCATCGTGCGGCGTCCTTTGCGTGGTAGGTGATGATCGTGTCCGCTCCGGCGCGCCGCAGCGAGGTCAGGATCTCCAGTGCCGTGGCCCGCTCGTCGAGGTATCCGGCCGCGGCGGCGGCCTTCACCATCGCATACTCGCCGCTGACGTTGTAGGCAGCCACGGGCAACCCGCCGGCCTCCCGGACGGCCGCGATCAGGTCGCCGTAGGCGAGGGCCGGCTTGACCATGACCATGTCGGCCCCCTCGGCGACGTCCAGCAAGGCCTCGCGGACGGCCTCGCGGCCGTTGGCCGGGTCCATCTGGTAGCCGCGGCGGTCGCCGAAGGCCGGCGTGGAGCCGGCGGCCTCCCGGAAGGGCCCGTAGAAGGCCGAGGCGAACTTGGCCGAGTAGGCCATGATCGGCACCTCGGCGAAGCCCTCGCCGTCCAGGGCCTCGCGGATGACCCCGACGCGCCCGTCCATCATGTCCGAGGGGGCGACCAGGTCGGCGCCGGCGCGGGCGTGGCTGACGGCCGTGCGGGCCAGCAGCTCCAGGGTCGCGTCGTTGTCGACGCGGGCCTCGGCCCCCTCGCCGCGAAGCACCCCGCAGTGGCCGTGGGAGGTGTACTCGCACAGGCAGACGTCGGTCATGACGAGCAGGTCGGGCACCGCGGCCTTGATGGCCGCGACGGCCAGCTGGACGGCCCCGTTCTCATCCCATGCGCCGGAGCCCTCCTCGTCCTTGTGCTCGGGGACACCGAAGAGGATCACCCCGGCGATCCCCAGCCCCGCCGCCTCCCGGGCCTCCGCGACGGCCTCGGCCAGGGACAGGCGATCGACGCCCGGCATGGCCTCGATCGGCTCCCTCCCGCTCGGCGCCTCGGTGACGAACAGCGGCAGGACGAGGTGGCCGGCCCGCAGCTCTGTCTCGCGGACGAGCCCGCGCAGGCCGGCGCTGGCGCGCAGCCTGCGCATGCGGGTCTGTGGAAAGGCCATGGCCCTCTCAGGTTAGAACGGCGCTGCCGTCTGTGACAAACGGGCGCCGAAGCGGCTACCCCTTCACACCTCCCGCCGCAGCCCGGCAGAGGCCAGCGCGCCGAAGGCGCCGACGAGCACGAGCAGGTGCACGACGGGCAGCCCCATGGCCGGGGAGGAGTCGTTGACGGCTGCGTCCAGCGCCTGCAGGGCGGGCTTGAAGGGGAAGACGAAGGAGACGACCTGGATGACGTCGTAGAAGCCGTGCCCGACCGCTCCCGCCGGGACGAGGGCCAGCAGGGCCAGCGGCAGCGACAGCAGGATGCCCAGCAGCGAGGCGGCCCTGACCTCGCGAGCGAGGGCGCCGATGGCCAGCCCCAGGGCTGCGAAGCCGGCGGCGGCGGCGGCGAGGGCTCCCAGCCACAGCGGCGAGCGTCCCCAGTCCAGCGGCACGAAGGCGCCGACGCCGGCGAGCATGGCCAGCCCGACGAGGAAGGAGCAGACGCCGGCCAGCAGCCCCTTGCCGGCCAGCAGCCGCCGCCGGGAGAGCAGGCCCCGGATCAGCCGCGCGAGGGCGTTCTCTTCGCGCTCCAGGGCGAGCCCGCCGGCTGCCAGCAGGACGGCCAGGAACATGACGGAGACGGACACGGCGACGACGACGGCGAAGGCGTCCAGGGGCGTCCGCCGCCCGTGCAAGAGGACGCTGTGGACCTCGATGGGCTGCCCGACGGTCGCCAGCACCCGCTTGCTGAGGCTGAGGTTCTGGGCGGCGAAGTCGGCGAAGGCCTGGACCTGCACGAGGGCGTCGCGCTGTCGACCGGCGGGCGTGTGGGCGATGACTTCCCGCAGCAGCCCGGGGATGCGGTTCAGCCCGACGAGGTCTTCGGGCGCGCCGAGGACGCCGAGGTTGCCGCCCTTCAGGAGGACTTCGATGGCCTGGGCGGCGGCCCGCTGGATCTGTTCGGAGAAGCCGAGGTTGGCCTGGGCCAGGGCGGAGCGCAGCTGGGACTGCACGAGGGACTGCTCCAGGGCGTCGCCGTTGTAGATCAGTTCCAGCTGTCCCTGGCCGGTCCCGGAGGAGACCTTGGCCGCGATGTCGGGGGGGATGACGACGGCTGCCAGGACGTCGCCGGAGGAGATGTCGTGGACGGCCTGGCCGCGGGAGGCGACTTCGACGGCGTCGACTTCGGAGAACAGCCGGCGGGCGTAGCGGGCGACTTCGACGCGGCTGGAGCCGACCTGCACGGTCTCCCCGGGGGCCGTCTCATCGACGATGGCGACGCGCGGCCGGGAGGGCCCCCGGGAGATGGCGAAGCCGATCAGGAGGGCGATGGCGACGGGGTAGAGGACGAGCAGGGCGACGAGCAGCCGCGAGCGGGCCAGGATCAGCAGGTCCTTGCGCAGCAGCCACGTCATTGCGACTGCCCGTCCTGCCGGCCGGCTCCGTCCAGGAAGGCGACGAGGGCCTGCTCGAGGTCGCTCCCGCCGAGCCCGGAGCGCTCCACGAGCGACCCGGGCGTGCCGTCGAAGAGCAGCCTGCCGCGGTCCAGGACGAGGGCCCGGGTGGCGTGGCGCTGGGCCTCGCTGGGGTTGTGGGTGGAGAAGAGGACGGTCCGCCCGGCGCGGGCGAGACCGGCCAGGAACAGCCACAGGCGCTCGCGCTGGGCGGGGTCAAGGGAGGCTGTGGGCTCGTCCAGGACGAGCACGGCGGGAGCGCCGATCAGCCCGATCGCGACGTTGACGCGCTGGCGGTTGCCGCCGGAGAGCCGCACGACCTGCTCGCGGGAACGCTCGGCCAAGCCCGTCTGCTCGAGCATCCCGGCGACGGCGGCCTCGACGTCGGGGACCCCCTCCAGGCGAGCGAAGAAGGCGAGGTTCTCGGCAACGGTCAGCCTGGAGTAGAGGGCGGGCTGCTGGGGCGCCCAGCCGATCAGGCGGCGGCTGGGCTGCACCGTCCCCGCGTCTGCCTGCTGGGCACCGGCGAGGATCGACAGGAGGGTCGTCTTGCCTGCCCCGTTGGGCCCGAGCAGGGCGACGAGCTCGCCGGGGTCGGCCTGGAAGCCGACGTCGTCGAGGGCCGTCAGCTGCCCGTAGCGCTTGGTCAGCCCCTGGACCTGCAGGGCGTGGCTCACAGCAGCGGCGAGGAGGAGCGCCGCTCCCAGGGCTCGAAGCTGAGGTGCCTGCCGAGGTAGACGGCTGTCTCGCGCAGGACGGAGAGGATGGGCAGGGCGACGAGGGCGCCGACGATGCCGTGCACCTGCAGGCCCAGCAGCAGGGCGAAGATGACGAGCAGGGGGTTGATGCGCAGGGTGTGCCCGAAGACCTGGGGGGCGACGATGTGGCCCTCGAGCTGCTGCAGGCCGATGAAGAGGGCGACGACCCACAGGGCGGTGATGGGGTCCGTGAAGAGGGCGACGATGACGGGAGGCAGGGCGCCGAGGATCGGCCCGACGTATGGGACGAGCTCCATGACGCCGTAGAACATGCCGAAGGCGAGGGCGTACTTGCGCCCGTCGGGGAAGACCCCGATCAGCCCGAAGACGTAGAGGGACAGCCCGGCGGAGGCACCCATGACGAGGCTGAACAGCAGCTGCCCGCCGACGTAGCGGGAGACGGCCCGCTGCACGAGGATGGGGTAGTCGTCGGCGCGGGAGCCGTCGCCGGAGGGCATGAGCCTGCGCACGAGCTCGCCGATGCGGGGCCCGTAGAGGAGCATGTAGACGGACAGGACGAAGACCAGGATCAGATCGAAGATGGCGTTTGCGACTTCGGTCAGCAGGGCGCCGCCGAAGCTGGCGAATTTGCCGGCGCTCTTGGCGACTTTGTCCTGGATGCTCTGCAGGGCCGTTTTGCCGGGCTTGACGAGCTTCAGGTGCACGCCGTGCTTTTCCATGTAACGCTGGAATTTCGAGAGCTGCTTGTTTGCTTCGTCGACGATGTGGGGCAGGTTGTCGCTGAACGTCCGGACCTGGTGGGAGATAGGGTTGGCAAGGAGGAAGCCGATGGTCGCGATGCACAGGAAGAAGGCGAGGTACACGGCCAGCACGGCCAGCCCCCGGGGCAGGCGTCCCCGCGCCAGGAAGCCGACGGCGGGGTTGAGGATCAGTGCGATCAGCCCGGCGACGATGAACAGCAGCAGGACTTTGCCGGCTGCTTTGGCGAGCGCCCAGGCGGCGACGAGGGCCAGGGGCAGCAGGACGAGCTGCACCCAGCGGGGCACGACTGCCCGGGCCGGAGCGGCGTCGGCGCGCCCGGCGGAGTCGAGGGCCGGCTCGCGCTCCTCCTCACGGGGGGGCTGTGCCGGCTGCTCGTCCCTGTGGGCCTCGTCGGTCAATCTCTCCCCACCATCGGTGGAGTATGGCTGAGCCCCAGGCGGCCCCAACGGGCCAGGCCGGGCCCACGGCCCCCGCGCGGATCCTGTTCGTGGGGGACGTCGTCGGTGGCCTGGGCCGCAGGACCCTGCTGGACTGCCTGCCGGTCCTGAAAGAGCGCTACGACCCGACGTTCGTGGTCGTCAACGGCGAGAACGCGGCAGGCGGCCTGGGCATCACGCCCAAGAACGCGGACCAGATGTTCGCGGCGGGAGTGGACGCGATAACGCTCGGCAACCACACGTACCATCGCCGCGAGATCTACCCGTACCTGGAGGGGCAGAAGCCGATCGTGCGCCCGGCCAACTTCCTGCGCAGCCAGCCGGGCAGGGGCACGTGCGTGGTGGAGAAGGACGGCGTACGCCTGGGCGTGGTGAACATCAGCGGCAACCTGTACCTGCGGGCGGGCCGCTCGGCCTTCACGGAGATCGAGGTGGCCCTGGCGGAGCTGGGGCAGGTCGATCACGTCCTGGTCGACGTGCACGCGGAGGCGACGTCGGAGAAGGTGGCGATGGGCTGGCACCTGGACGGCAGGGTGACGGCTGTCGTGGGCACCCACACGCATGTCCCGACAGCGGATGCCCGCGTCCTTCCGGGCGGCACTGCCTACATCACGGACGTCGGCATGACGGGCCCACGGGGCGGCGTGATCGGCGTCAAGCGCGAGCAGGCGATCGAGTCGCTGCTGACGCAGATGCCGGTGCGCTTCGAGACCTCCGAGGAGGACCCGTGGCTGATGGGGGTGCTGATCAGCTGCTCAGAACGGCTTCGGGCAGACTCGATCGAGCCGGTCCTGATGCCACGCCCGCCTGGTCCCTGAGCTGATCCGCGCCGAGGGCGCCGAGCAGGGCCAGCATGACCAGCGGGAAGAACCAGGGGACGTACAGGTAGAACCAGTGTTCGAGGGCCAGCTCGAGGGCGATCATGACGGCCCCGCAGCCGGCTGCCAGCCCGACGAGGTCCTGGCGTCGGGGCACGAGGGCGACGGCGACGGCGAACAGGACGACGAGGACCTCGAAGACGTGCTGCTCCGACTGCAGCCCGTACAGGCCCCAGACGGAGAAGGGCGAGCCGCGGTTGGACTGGTAGACGATGGTGCGCTCGTAGATGGTGTGCAGGGAGTCGTGGGCGAAGGCCGGTATGACGGCCAGCGCCCCGGCGAAGACGAAGCCGAGCAGGAACAGGAGGCCGCGCAGGGGCCGGCTGCGGGCGGGCACGGAGCGCAGGGCGTCGGTGGCCAGCAGCGGCGCCAGGGCCAGAGGGGCGAACTTGGTCAGCCCGGCCAGGGCCGAGAAGACGCCCCGGGCGCCGGTGGCGACCCTGCCCCTGTAGGAGGCGGCCAGCAGGGCGAGCAGGATCAGGTCGGCGACGAGGGTGTCGTTGGAGTTGCACTCGAGCACGAAGAGGGTGAAGGGGAAGGAGACCCAGGCGTAGGCCAGGGCGATGCCGAGGGTCGGTCCGCGCATGCGCCTGCCGAGCAGGAACAGCAGCCCGACCGCCAGCAGGTCGAAGAAGATGGCGGCGGCGTGGGCGGCGGGCAGGTCGTCCCAGGTGCCGCTCCAGCCGAAGGTCTGCTGGAAGGGCAGGTAGAGCTCGTAGTTGACGGGCCCGTAGGTGTCGCCGTGTTCGTTGTCTGCGGGGTAGTGGCCGTAGAGGGACTTGCCGTCGACGATCCGCTCGGCCCCGATGACGCCGGCGTAGCCGACGTCGACGACGTTGGAGTCGATCACGTTGAGGGCGATGCGAAAGCCGATCAGGAAGACGACGCCCATCGCCAGCCACCAGGGCGAGACGAGCAGCTTCAGGGGCCGCGGCGAGCGCCGGCCCGGCCGCGGCCGTCGCAGCAGCCAGATCATGCGGGCGAGCAGGTAGAGCAGGGGCGGGTAGGACAGGGGCACGGAGGCGTAGATGCGCCCGTGATTGAAGAAGGCCAGCGAGACGGACAGGAGCAGCAGCACGGCCAGGTCCAGGTGCAGCATCGAGAGGGGCCGGCGGAAGTCGAAGAAGGGGGCGAAGAACAGCAGGCACAGCGGCAGCCACACGTAGAGGGCGTCGACGTGCCGGCCGAAGGCTCCGGGGTAGCCGCGGGCCATCGACCAGGCGACCTGGAAGCCGGTCCACTGTTCCAGGACCCGCCCGGTCGTGTCGTCGAGGATGACCTGCCCGATCTCCTTCTTGCCGCCCTTGGAGAAGTAGCTGACCTGCCAGTGGAAGGCGCCCTTGAGGTAGGCGCCGCCGTAGGAGCCCCGGTATTCGGAGCGGACCTTCCTCATCTTCGGAAGGCGACCGGCGATTTCCAGCACCTGGTCTGCGGAGAGGCGCCGGCCGGCCGGCGGGATGTCGGACGGGGCGACGGGGATGGGCGCTTCGGAGACGGTCGCCTGGGCGGTCGAGGAGGAGGATGAGGAGGGGTCGCGTGCCGCCGTCGAGGTCGCGGCGGGCCGCCCGCTCGTCGTTGCCGCCGACGCCGCGCCGGCGATGTGCTTGGTTGCCGCGGTGCTCGTCTGTGCCTGCACGGAGCAGGGCAGCGCCAGCGCCAGAAGGCACGCGAGAGCAGGCGCGAGGCGCGACATCGTGCGAGGGTACGGGAAGCCGGCGCGGGAGGCACCGGCAGAGGCTGCGACACGATGTGACGCCCGGCTCGACGTCAGAAGTCGCCTCCGTGTCAGGCGTCGAGGCCGAAGTGGCGCAGGACGAGGCCGGCGACGTCGCGGATGGCCCACTGCTCGCGGTCGGGTAGAGGCCCCTCCAGCCCGCTGACGACGAGGGCGCCGAGCGAGTCGCAGGCGTGCAGGGAGCCGTGGCTGCCGCCGCCGACGTGGGCCTGGCGCCCCCAGTCCACGAACTCGTAGCCGGGGGAGGCGGACAGCAGCACCTCGCCGGAGGTGGGGCAGGTCAGGGCGGCCCAGACCCGGGCGAGGGCGTCGGGATGGGAGCGGCTGGCGAGCCGGCCGTCGCGCAGGCTCGCTCCGATCGTCTCCAGGGCGCCCTCGACGCTCCAGCTCTCCCCGCGTTCGTCGGTGACGATCCCGCCGGGAGCGAAGCGAAGCTCCCCGGCCGGACCTGCGATGACTCCCTCCCTGGGCCTGTCGTGGACGTCGCGCTCCAGCCACATGACCAGTTCGACGCCCTCGATGGACCGGGCGAGGGCGGCGACGGAGGCGCGCATGGCGTCGCGCTCTGAGGGGTGCAGGGCGTAGACCATGGCGGCGCGCTGGGAGGGGCAGACGGCGATGCGGGGCTCGACCTGTTCGCCGCGGGGGGCGCGGCCGGGCGTGAGCACGCCGAGCTCGGCAAGCTCGTCCTGCAGTGCGATGGTGTCGATGACGGGGGCCTGGGAGTGGTCGGCCATGACGATGACGGCGTGCTCGGCCAGGAAGGCGTCGAGGCCGCCGGCGGCGTTCGCGACGCGGGCGAGCTGCAGGTCGGCCTGGGCGAGGGAGTGCAGCTGGCCCTCCAGGCCGCGCTTGTGGGAGTGCCAGTCGTTGTCGGGCAGGGACAGCAGCAGGAAGTCGAAGAGGTCGTGCTCGACGAGGTAGGAGGAGACGCAGCCGGAGTGGCGGTCGCGGACGCCGGGCATGCCCAGCCCGGAGCGGCAGCCGGTCCGCCGGGAGGCGAAGATGTCGGCGTAGAAGAGCTCGCGGGGTCCCAGCACGGGATGGCGCATGAACGTGGCGGCGACACGGGTGAGGGCGGTGTCGCGCTGGGGCTCGTGCAAGTGCCGGCCCCTGTACATGAGGTAGGTCGTGCCGGCTGTGCGGACCTCGACGTCGTCGAGGCTCTCGAAGAGAGTCAGCGTGCGCGCCGACAGGTGGGCGCGGTTCATGTTGTAGACGGTGTCTGTCAGCTGCCTGGCGATACCGGTGCGCTGGGCGGCGCGGAAGCTCGAGCCGTACTCGACGTAGCGCTCCTCCTCGCGGTGATACCAGTTCATGCCGGGGATGTGGTGGGCGTCCTGGCCGACGCCGGTGACGATGGAGGCGGCGCAGACGGGCGTGACGGAGGGGAAGGCGGCGACGCAGTCGGAGACGTACAGACCCTCCTGCATGAGCCTGCCGAGGACGGGCGCGGCGCCGGCGGCGACTGCCTGCTCGAGCATGGCGGGGGCCATCGCGTCGATGACGCAGAGGACGAGCTTGGGGCGGCGGGCGCTCACGAGGCCGGGCGCTCGCCCGCGCGCCACGCGATCCCTGGCGCGCCGCCGCTCACGTCAGCGGCCGAGGATGCGCAGGCCGGCGTACTTCTCGCCGGCCCGGGAGCGTCGCTGCCAGACGAGCCAGAGGGCGGCGGCGGCGGCAAGGTAGCCGAGCGGCGGCAACAGGGCGACGAGTGCTGCCAGGAGCAGGGCGGCGGCATCGAGGTAGACCGTCAGGGCGTCGCGGGGGCCCTTCTCCTTCAGGCGCGTGCGGGCGCCGAGGATGACGGGCCCTGCAAGCCGCTGGCCGAGGCCGACGAGCAGGAAGCCGGCGATCAGGCCCGGCCAGGCGAGGTCGCCGTGGGCACCGAGGACGCCGGCGAAGAGGACGGCGCCGGCGCCGAGGGAGAGGCCGACCATGGCGGCGGCGAGGGGGTCCCGGCGAGGCTCGCGGGAGACGGGGTCGTAGACGGGCGCGAGGTTCCCGACGATCTGGGCGGCGTAGGCGAGGATGAAGACGACGACCACGACGAGCAGCCACCAGGAGGCCTGCAGGAAGTGCCAGCTGCCGCCGGGAAAGTGGATGGAGAGGGCCTTGGCGGAGCCCAGGGCGCCGGTCAGGAGGACGGGCAGGAAGGGCCGCAGGCCGCAGGCGAGGGCCAGTCCGGCCCCGAGTCCTATGTAGAAGAAGAGCCCGTGCACGAGGTTCGCGATCGGCTGCTGCGCTACCTTGACCGCAGCCCGCGGATCGGAGCAGGACGATAGACGACGGGCGCGGGCGGACGGTTGCCGTGCCAGGTGCCCGCGAGCTGCCGGCGAAATGGAAGAGACACCGATGAAGCGAGGGACAGGCTCAGGAGGCGGATCGACGCGGCCGGCGGCGCACGAGCTGGCCCGCTACGAGGCCCTGTTCGCGTCGCGCACGAAGGGCATGAAGAGCTCGGCGATGCGGGAGATGATGGCCCTGACGGAGCGGCCTGACGTGATCTCCCTGGCGGGCGGCCTGCCGGACACCTCGACGTTCCCGGCGGAGCTGTACGCGAAGCTGATGGCGGAGGTCGCCGTGGAGGGCACGGCACGGGCCCTGCAGTACGGGCCGACGGAGGGCATGGCGGCGACTGTGGACTGCATCGTGGAGGTGATGGCGGCCGAGGGGACGGACATCGACCCCGCGGAGGTGATCGTGACGACGGGCGGCCAGCAGGTCATCGACCTGGTCTGCAAGACCCTGATCGACCCGGGCGACGTGATCGTGGCGGAGGCCCCGACCTACCCGGGGGCGGTGCCGACGTTCAGCGCCTACCAGGCCCAGGTCGAGCAGATCGAGATGGACGCGGACGGCATGCCGATCGACGCCCTGGAGGCGACCCTGGACAGGCTTGCGGCCGAAGGCCGCAGGCCCAAGTTCATCTACACGATCCCCAACTTCCAGAACCCGGGCGGGGTGACGATGTCGCTGCCCCGCCGGCGGCGGCTGGTGGAGGTGGCGAGGGAGCGGGAGCTGCTGATCCTGGAGGACAACCCCTACGGCCTGCTGCGTTACGAGGGCGAGCCGCTGCCGACGCTGCTGTCGCTGGACACGCAGATGGCCGGCAGGGGTGGCGCCAGCGACCTCGTGATCTACCTGGGCACCTTCTCGAAGATCCTCTCGCCGGGCCTGCGCCTGGGCTGGGCCGTGGCCCCCCGCCCTGTCCTGGAAAAGCTGAACCTGGGCAAACAGGGCGCAGACCTGTGCTCCTCGCCGGTGACGCAGATGTTCGTGTCGGCCTACTTCCGCCGGCGCGAGGGCGCCTGGCTGGAGTACGTGGAAGGGCTGCGCGACCTCTACCGCTCCCGCCGGGACGCGATGTTCGAGGCGCTGACGGAGCACTTCGGCGAGACGGCCAGGTGGACCCGCCCCGAGGGGGGCCTGTTCATCTGGGCGACGCTCGACGAGCGGATCGACACGACGGACCTGCTGGCCCTGGCGCGCACCACCCAGGGGGTCGCGTTCGTCCCCGGCCGGGCGGCCTACATGGACGAACGCAGCGGCTCCTCCTCGATGCGCCTGAACTTCGCGGGGATGCCGGAGGAGCAGATCCGCGAGGGCGTGCGCAGGATCGGCAAGGCCATCGGCGAGCAGGTCGGCCTGCTGGGCTCCCTGACGGGCTCGAGCGCGGGGCGCGCCGGCACGGGGACGACGCGTCCAGGCGACGCGCCAGAGGAGCAGCTGCAGGACTTCGGGGCAGCAGGCGGGCAGGAGGGCATGGCGGACGTGGTGGCACTGCCCAGGCGCGAAGGCGATGCGCGGGGACGTCGCCGGCGCGATCGATGAAGCAGGCGATGAAGGTCGCTGTCCTGAAGGGCGGGCGCTCGCTGGAGCGGGCCGTGTCGCTGCGCTCGGGCGCCCAGGTCGAAGAGGGCCTGCGCAGGCTGGGACACGAGGTAGTCGGGATGGACGTGGGAAACGAGCTGGTGCCGGGCCTGCTGGCGGCGGCGCCGGACGTGGCCTTCGTGGCCCTGCACGGCCGCGAAGGCGAGGACGGGACGGTCCAGACCCTGCTGGAAGCGATCGGCGTCCCCTACACGGGCTCGGGACCGTCGGCGTGCGTGAGGTGCACAGACAAGGCCCTTGCCAAGCACCTGATGGTGGAGGCGGGCGTCCCGACGCCGCCGTTCCGCTCGCTGCGAGAGGCGTCGATCCGCGACCTGGGGGCGGCTGCCGCGGTCGCTTCGATCGAGTCCGAGCTGGGCTTCCCGATGGTCGTCAAGCCGGCCCGGGGCGGCTCGGCGCTGGGGGTCAAGTTCGCGAGCTCCAGCGGGGAGCTGCCGGGGGCGATGGTCGGCGCCTTCTCCTACGACGGCACGATCGTCCTGGAGCGCCACGTGGCGGGGCGCGACCTGGCGGTGTCGGTGCTGGACGGCGAGCCGCGAGCGCTGCCGATCGTGGAGGCGGTCCCCCGGGAGGAGTCCTTCTACGACTACGAGTCCCGCTACCAGATCGGCATGACCACGTTCGTCTGCCCGGCCGAGCTGCCCCCGGAGACCACGACCCGGGCCCAGGAGCTGGCGGTCCAGGTCTACGACCTGCTGGGGTGCCACGGCTTCGCCCGGGTCGACCTGCTGCTGGACCGCGACAGCGGCGAGCTGTGGGTCCTGGAGACGAACGTCGTCCCCGGCCTGACGGAGACGAGCCTGCTCCCCCAGGCGGCGGATGCGGCCGGCATAGGCTTCGACGAGCTACTCAGCCGCATCCTGGCCGGCGCGTTCGACAGGTGAATGAGGCGGGGAGGCGAGGGTGGCCTCCCACATCGGCGACCCGTCTGCGAAGTAGGACAGATACGTCATGTTTCGCAGCACGGCGAACTGCGCGGGGCAGCCCCCCCCCCGCGCCTCCGACCGCCTCTAAGGACTGCGCTCGGCCCGGGACCACCAGGCATCCGACGGCTACGAGTCCCCGGCGGCGAAGTCCTCGGGCGACACCTGGTCGAGGAACTCCTTGAACTTCTCGACGACGTCCTCTGACTCCTCGACGTCGTGCTCGAACTCGATCGCCGACTCCGAGATGACCTCCTCGGCGGCGTAGATGGGGGCACCGGCGCGGACGGCGATGGCGATGGCGTCGCTGGGGCGGGAGTCGATCTCCAGCTCGCGCCCCCCGACGCTGAGGGTGATGGAGGCGAAGAACGTGTTCTCGCGCAGCTCGGTGACGGACACCTGGGTGCACTTGACGTCGAGCTCGCCGAGGATGTCGCAGAGCAGGTCGTGGGTCATCGGGCGGGGCGTGCCGGCGCCCTGCAACTTCATCAGGATCGAGGCAGCCTCGGGATGCCCGATCCAGATCGGCAGGAACTTGTTGCCGTCGACTGTCTTCAAAAGCACGATCGGCTGCTTGCCGACCATGTCGAAGCTGACGCCGTAGATCACCATCTCCTGCACAGGGGTCCTCCGGATGGGGCGAAAGTCAGAGTATAGGTGCCGGTAGTAGGGCCACAGTGGGGCTTTACGGCCCGACCTCGCCCTCGCTTCAGCCGCGGTCGCGGTTGGCGCTCAGGTGCGTGAGCGGAAGCTCCAGAGCTTGTTGCCGAGGAAGTTGAGAGGCATGGAGGCCCCGACGGCGAGGGCCTGGGCGGGCACCTTGGAGAGGCCGCCGTCCTGCACCAGGACGGTCAGCAGCACGAGGCTGACGATCTCGGCGGCGAGGCTGACGAGCAGGAACCGCAGGGCCTGGGTGTGGGCGGCGTCGCCCCGAGCGTCGAAGGTCCAGTGGCGGTTGAGGACGAAGTTGTTGGCTACGGCGACGAGCCAGGCGAACACGGAGGCCACCCGGTACTCGACGCCGACGCCGTGCACGAACAGGGCGTAGACGGCCAGATTGACGACGAAGCCGACGCCGCCGACCAGCCCGAAGCGGACCAGCTGCAGCCAGTTGGCGGGGCGGCGCATCCCGTGGAGCAGTCGTATGTGGGGACGGAGCTCTACGGCCGTGGCTTCCTCATGCATCGGACCAGGGTAGCGGCACAAAGGGCCCTCCGCCCCCGCTAGCCTTGGGCGGGCGATGACTTGCCGAGCGTACATCAGGGCCGTGCTCGGCTGCCTCCTCAGCTGCATCTTCCTGGTGGGCTGCGGGTCGGGCGGGGCGAGCAAGGACCCCCCCGCGGGCGGCCATGGCGGTGACGGCATCGCCGCAGGCACGACTGTCGGCTCGGGGGAAGCCCGCACGGGCAAGGTCAAGGAGGTCGCTGACCCCCTGGAAGCGGACAGCTACCCGGCCCCGGCCTCCACGCGCCACGCATCCGCGGCGGCTCCCGCCAAGGCCGGCGAAGCGATCGTCGCGGCAGGGGCGCCCTCCGACGCGGAAGTGAAAGCCGAGCTGGCGCAGATGCAGGCTGTCGAAAGGAGCGCCAAGCAGGCCAGCCACACCCGACTGACGCCGGTCCCGGGCGGGGAGTCGATCGGCGGCAACGGCACGATCCCGATCCCCGCGGGGGTGCCGGAAGTCGTCCAGAAGGTGATCGCGGGCGCCAACGAGATCGCGGACTTCCCCTACGTGTACGGAGGCGGGCACGCGTCCTTCATCGACAACGCCTATGACTGCTCGGGCTCGGTCAGCTACGCGCTGGCGGCCGGGGGCCTGCTCGACTCTCCCGAGACCTCGGGCGAACTGGAGCACTGGGGCGCGCCTGGCCCGGGGCGCTACATCACGGTCTACGCCAACGCGGGGCACACGTACATGTACGTCGACGGGATCCTCTACGACACGGCCGGTCGCAGCGGCGTCTACGCCTCGCGCTGGCAGGTGACGGGCACCGACAACGCGGGCTACGTGGTCCGTCACTACCCGGGGCTGTAGGGGGCGCTCGTGGCGGCTCTCCTGCTCGTCCACCTCCACCTCCCGTTGGCTCTCGACGGCGAATCGGCCAACCAGGGCAACACGGGCCTGGCCCTGATCTCGATCGTCTCGATCGTGCTCGGCTACGTCCTGCTGGCGGCCCTGTGGTTCTTCGTCTTCAGCAAGAGAGCCCGCAGGAAACGGGGAGAGAACCCGCCGGACTGAACCTGCGCCGGCAGGCCTCTCAGTGCGGCAGCGTCGCGTGGCTGAGGGCGGTGGTGGCGGCAGCCGGGTCGTTCGAAGCGGCGGCTTTGACGATCAGGCGGACCATCACCGTCAACTTGCGAGCTCGTGCGAGCTTTGCCGCGACGGACTTGGAGAAGCGTATGTCGATCGTGCTGTGACCGCCGCGCGTCGTCACCAGGATCGCCTTCGCGACGATGAGCTCGGGGGGCGTTCCCGCCGGCAGCCCGACGGCGGCCTGACCGCCGATGCCGAGCTTGCGCGCCTGGCTCTTGGACAGGAGAACCTCGAAGTGGCCTGCGACCTGCTCACTGACGGCATAGCCGACGACCAGCCCCTTGTGCGCGGCCGAGAGCACGGAGCGGGTGAGGACGTGGGCCGAGGCGACGGGTGCGAGGACGGTCGTGCTCTTGCCCGTGTTTCCGCCCGTGTTCGCACCGGCGCTGCCACTGCTGGAGGAGCTGGCGGTCGGGCCTGCGACGGTGATTTCGTCCACGGTGCGGGAGACGTTTCCGGCTGCGTCGGTCACCGTCAGGGTGACCTTGTAGGTGCCGCCGTACTGGTAGGTGTGATAGATCGAGCCGGCACAGGGCGACAGCCATGGGGATTCGCACGGCGGCGAGCCCGGCGCATAGCCCCTCGCTTCCGTGCCGTCGCCGAAGTTCCAGGCGAAGGTCGCGTAGGTCTTGCTCGGCGGGCCGGTCGGTCCGAAGACGTCGGAGGAGAGGACGCTGACGGTGGATTCCATGCCGTCGAAGCCCACCGTTTCACCGTTGTGCACAGGGTTTGGTGCAGTGAAGCGCGGCACCAGACCGACACCGCCTACGCAGTCGCCTTCGGCTTCGCTGTAGACGTTGTTGACGTAGTACCGACCGGCAGCGCCGAGCGGCCCGACGGACGTGTTGGAGAGCGTGCCGGCTTCGGTCAAGGCGCCAGGGAGCACCGAGCCTTCGATTTTGCCCCCTTCGGGACCGGCGGTGGCGTCGAAGACGTCCCGGCAGAGGTCTGTGACCTCGTGCCCGGAGGCATCCTGCCAGCCGTTCAGCAGGGGGTCGGTGACCATGTCGGCCTGCTCCTCGGCGATCTGGTTGACGATGGGGTCCGCCAGGCCGGCGCTGTAGTCGCCGGCTTCGCCGAGCCCTTCTTCTTCGCTTTCCTGGTTTGGCTCCTCCTCGTGGGGCCCTTCACGTTCCCGCTGCGCTTCGAGGTCTTCCTTCTCTTCGGGCGTGCCCTTGGTGCCCGCCAGGATTTCTTCCTGTTCCTTGGTCAGCGCCGGCGGGTGCTCACGCTTCTCTCGATACCCGGTTGGATCCCAGCCGCCGTCTTGACACTGGTATCCCCTGGCGTAGTAGAGGTTCCCGCCCCGCTGGCCCGCTGAGTACTGGTAGTAGTCGCCCTGCGTTCCCGCTGTCCACGGCACCGTCGCGTAGACGATCGTGTTGGCGTCGCCCTCGGTTGCGTTGTCCGGGTTGATGGCGCCGTGGTAGCTGCAGAAGCTGTTTTTGTAACTGGTGCTTGCGTATTTGCCTTCTTCTTCTTCCACTTTCGATGCGGAGAAGTCCGAGCAGTGGGTCGAGGCGGCGTCGAGGCATACGCTCACACCCGGGGGGGTGAGCACGTAGTAGATCGTGTTCATGCCCTTGGGGAGCCCGTGCTCGGCGACGAACGTCTGCAGTTGTTCGCGCACCTGCGCGTCCGTCACACAGGTGATCTCGCCCACTTCCAGCGCCTTCGGATCCGTGCATTCGCGGGAGGGATATTGGGTGAAGTCGGTGTAGGCGCCCTTGAACGTCGTCTGGTAGAGCGCCTGGGCGTTGGAGCGGTCGCGGTACTGGCCGAGGGCGGAGAAGGTCGTGTCGAGCGTGCCGCTGCCGGCACCCAGCTGACGTGTGAATTCGCTGATCTCCGTCATCCATTCGTGGTGAACGTGAAAGACGTCGGTGGGGTCCCAGAACACCAGGTAGACGTTGGCGCCATTGAGAATCGCGTTGCCTTCTTCGTTGGCGAAGCTCGCCGGGGCGCCTTCCCCGAGCGCTTCAGAGCGCGGCTGCAGGCCGACCGTCGTGGAGCCGACCGTGGTCACCTTCGCGTAGGCGACGGTGGCGAGCAGCAGCGAGGTCCCGACGACAGCGGCAAGGGCCGCCGGCAGGCGGATCGAGCTCTTGCGCGGGGGCAAGCCGGCGAGCCGCGTCAGCACTCGAGCGGGGAAGATCACGCCTCCCTCATCGGCAGACCCGACCCGTTCCCTTAGCGAGCCCGCCGAGACCCCTGCCATTCCGTCCAATCGCCCCGTAGCTATTGAGTCGAACCCCCTCCCGAACCGATCTGAGGGCGTGACCAAAGTGCGCAGCAGCGGGACAGGCGCCGGACGGTGGGCCAAGCGCCGCAGCGCATGGATCGCCGCCTCCTGCCTGCTCGTCCTGATCGGGTCGGTCGGCTCGTTGCTGACAGCACGGGCGGTGCAGAAGGGGGATGCCGACCGCGCCAGGCTTGCCTTCCACATCACCGCCGCGAACATAACCTCGGCACTGCAGCTCGACCTTCAGCACGAGGAAGACCTCGTCATCAGCGCCAGCGCGTTCGTGACGGGCGCGAGTCGCGTCACGCCTGACAGCTTCGATCGCTGGGTCGCATCGGTCAGAGCCATGAGCCGCTACCCCGAGCTCGAGAACATCGGCTTGGTCGAGCGTGTCCCGGCGCGCGAGCTGCCCGCCTTCCAGAGGCGTCTGGAAGCGACGCCGGTGGAACCGCTGGGCGCCGGGCGCGGGCGCCCAGACGTTCCCTTCTCGCTGCTGCCGGAGGGCAAGCGCCCCTACTACTGCCTGGCGGTCGCCGGGCTGGCCAGGGACATGAGCGCCTACCTCCCCGCCGGCCTGGACTACTGCGCGCTGGCGGGAACGCTGCAGGGCGCATGGTTGACGGGCCAGACGAGCTATGCGCCCGTCACGGTCGGCAAGGCGGTCAGCCTGGGGGTGCAGACACCGGTGTACAAGGGCGGCCTGGTCCCGGCCACGGAAGCCGCCCGCGCCGCCACCTTCATCGGCTGGCTGGGCGAGCTGATCCAACCGCGCGAGTTGCTCACGACGGCGTTGTCGGGACATTCCCACACGGCCGTCACGTTCCGTTACGACTCCGGCGCCGCGCACATCGTCTTCAACAGCGGGGCGCACCCGGCCCAGGCAATGGCCGCGACGATCCAGCTGCACAACGGATGGACGGTCAGCACCTACGCGCCTGCCCCTCCGAGCGGCGTGACAGCCGACTCGGAGGCTTTCACGATCGTGATCGGGGGGATTCTCCTGAGCCTCCTGCTGGGAGTGCTGGTGCTGGTGCTCGGCACCGGCCGCATGCGGGCGCTCAGCCTGGTCGAGGAGAAGACCAGCGAGCTGTCTCACCTGGCGCTGCACGATGCCCTCACGGGCCTGCCCAACAGGGCCTTGGTGATGGACCGGGCGGCGCAGATGCTGGCCCGTGCCGCGCGCCGCCAGGACACGGCCGCGGGCGCCCTGTTCCTCGACGTGGACGGCTTCAAGCACATCAACGACACGCTTGG
Source organism: uncultured Solirubrobacteraceae bacterium (assembly GCA_963697795.1). Lineage (GTDB taxonomy): Bacteria > Actinomycetota > Thermoleophilia > Solirubrobacterales > Solirubrobacteraceae > Palsa-744. The sequence continues at coordinate 1,658,541 of OY969097.1, forward strand.
CCATGCCGCCGGCGACACACTGTTGAGGGTCGTCTCGCAGCGGCTGCGCGAAGTCGTACGCGAGCAGGACACCGTCGGGCGCCTCGGCGGAGACGAGTTCGTCGTGCTCGTGGAATCGGACGTCCAGGAACCGACCGCCAAGGCCCTCGCCGATCGCCTCGTGCTGACCCTGCGCGAGCCGATCGAGCTGCAGCCGGGACGGCCCCCGGTGTCGGTCACCGTGAGCATCGGCGTCGCCGTCGGGCGCTACGCCAGCTCGGATGCGCTGCTGCGCGACGCCGACCTGGCTTTGTACGCGGCCAAGGCCGCCGGACGCGACCGCTACTGGCTGTTCGACGAGAGCATGCAGGACGACGCCGAGGAGCGGGTGGCCCTGGAGCTCGACCTGCGGGGGGCCGTCGAGGGCAAGCAGCTGTTCCTTCTCTACCAGCCCATCTTCGACCTGGCCGGCGATCGCATCGTCGGCGTCGAGGCGCTGCTGCGCTGGCGCCACCCCGTCCGCGGCGTGCTGGCGCCCGGCGAGTTCGTGCCGCTGGCCGAGGAGACGGGGCTGATCGTGCCGATCGACCGCTGGGTGCTGGGGGAGGCCTGCCGGCAGGCGCGGGAGTGGGCAGTGGCGGGACGCGACGTCGGCGTCTCGGTCAACGTGTCGGCCATCCAGCTGGGGCGCGAGGACTTCGCCGAGGAGGTCCGCGACGCCCTTGCCCGGACCGGGCTGGCGCCGTCCTCGCTGCTGCTGGAGATCACGGAGACGACTGTCATGCGCGACGTGCAGGCCGCCAGCAAGCGCCTGGAGGAGGTCAAGCGCCTGGGCGTCAGCATCGCCATCGACGACTTCGGGACGGGCTACGCCTCGCTGGCCCACCTGCAGCAGCTGCCGGCCGACACCCTGAAGGTCGACGGCAGCTTCGTGACGGCTCTGCGCGAGGACGACCGCAGCGGCGATCTGCTCCAGGCCATCCTCGGCGTCGGGCGCTCCCTGTCCCTTCGTGTCATCGCAGAGGGGATCGAGACGGAGGAGCAACTGCAGGCCGTCCGCGACATGGGCTGTGAGATGGGCCAGGGCTACCTGCTTGCCCGCCCCAAGCCGGCCGAGTCGATCGGGCTGCTGCTGGGGCTCCGCGAGGCCCGCCTGCCGATCGGCTGAGCCCACGTCCGAGTCAAGCCCAGGCTTATACTTTCGCGGCCTCGGCCGCTCCCGGCCGGGCTGAGATCCTGAGGAGGTTCCGATGAGCAAGCTGGTCGCCCGCCTGGGCGCACCCGCCCTCGCCATTCTCGTGCTCGCCGGCTGCGGAAGCAGCAGCAGCGAAAAAAGCACCAGCAGCTCCAGCTCGACTCCGACGACCAGCTCGTCGTCGACGTCGACGGGCGAGGTCACCTCGATCGCCGCGCAGGTCCCCGCCGCGATCAAATCGAAAGGGACGCTGAACGTCGCGACGGAAGCCCAGTACGCGCCGAACGAGTTCGTCGGGCCTGACGGTCACACGATCATCGGCATGGACGCTGACCTGATGAAGGCCCTGGGCGAAGTCATGGGCCTGAAGGTCAACATGATCAACGCCAACTTCGAAACGATCATCCCGGGCCTGGCGGCCGGGCGTTACGACATCGGCGCCTCCTCCTTCACCGATACCAAGGAACGCGAGAAGACGGTCGACTTCGTCGACTACTTCAGCGCCGGGATCTCCTTCTACGCCAAGAGCTCGGCCAGCCCCGGCGTGGAAGAACTGAAGGACCTGTGCGGCAAGACGGTGGCAGTCGAGAAGGGCACCGTCGAGCAGGAAGAATCCGAAGCCCAGAGCAAGAAGTGCCCCAAGGAAGGCAAGAAGGCAGTCACGGTCCTGAGCTTCCCCGGCCAGAACGCTGTCAACCTGGCCGTTTCCTCGGGCCGGGCGGAACTGGGCATGGCCGACTCGCCCGTCGTCGCCTACCAGATCAAGCAGTCGGGCGGCCAGTTCAAGCTGATCGGCAAGAGCTACGCATTCGCTCCCTACGGGATCGCCATCCCCAAGAAGAGCGGTATGACTCAGCCGATCCTCGCGGCCCTGAAGGAACTCATCGCCAAGGGCGCCTACACGCAGATCCTCGAGAAGTGGGGGATCCAGGAAGGCGCCATCAAGGAACCGAAGATCAACGGCGCGATCAGCTAGCGGCAAGGAGCTGAGACGGTGACCGAGGTCACCGAGCAGCGGGGGCGGCCCGAGGAGATCAGGGCCGTCCCCGTGCGCCGTCCCGGCCGCTGGGTGGCGGCCGCCGTGGTCCTGGTCCTGGCCGCCGCGCTCATCCGCTCCGCGGTCACGGACTCCCATTTCGAATGGAGCGTCGTCGGGCACTACATGTTCGACGAACGTGTGCTGGAAGGCCTGCGCGTGACGCTCGAGCTGACCGTCATCGCGATGGCGATCGGGATCGTGCTGGGCGTCCTGATGGCGATCATGCGCCTCTCCCCCAACCCTCTGATCTCCGGCGGCAGCTGGCTGTACATCTGGTTCTTCCGCGGCACGCCCGTCCTGGTGCAGCTGCTGTTCTGGTACAACATCGCCGCCCTCTACCCGAAGATCGGGCTGGGCATCCCGTTCGGCCCGTCGTTCGTTCACCCGGACGCCAACACCCTGATCAAGCCCTTCACGGCGGCGATCCTGGGCCTCGGCCTGAACGAGGGCGCCTACATGGCGGAGATCGTCAGGGCCGGGATCATCTCCGTGGAAGAGGGCCAGTCGGACGCGGCCCACGCCCTGGGCATGACCCGCCTGCAGACGATGCGCCGGATCGTCCTGCCCCAGGCGATGCGGGTCATCATCCCGCCGACCGGCAACGAGACGATCTCGATGCTCAAGACGACCTCCCTGGTCAGCGTGATCGCCGTCGGCGACCTGCTCTACGGCGCCCAGATCATCTACTCGGTCAACTTCAAGACGATCCCGCTGCTGATAGTGGCGAGCATCTGGTATCTCCTCTGCACGAGCATCCTCTACGTGGGCCAGTACTACCTGGAGCGCTACTACGGACGCGGGGCCTTCCGCGAAGAACAGCTGACGCCCCTGCAGAAGATCCGCCTCGGCCTGTTCCCGCGCCACGAGGAGGCCGGCGGCCTGTGAGCGAGCCGATGGTCGAGGCCGAGGGGGTGCACAAGCGCTTCGGGCGCAACGAGGTCCTGAAGGGGATCGACCTGCGCGTCGCGCCGGGCGAAGTGCTCTGTCTGCTGGGGCCCTCCGGCTCGGGCAAGTCGACGTTCCTGCGCTGCATCAACCACCTGGAGAAGATCAACGCAGGGCGACTGTCGGTCGACGGGGAGCTCGTCGGCTACCGCCAGGTCGGGGACAGGCTGCACGAGCTGCGCGAAGCGGAGGTCGCCCGCAAGCGCGCCGAGATCGGCATGGTCTTCCAGCACTTCAACCTGTTCGGGCACATGACGGCGCTGGAGAACGTCGTGTGCGCGCCGGTGAACGTCAAGGGCGTGCCGCGTGGGCAGGCCCGAGCGCGGGGAGTCGAGCTGCTGGACCGGGTCGGCCTCTCCGACAAGCACGACTCCTACCCCTCCCAGCTCTCCGGCGGCCAGCAGCAGCGTGTCGCCATTGCCCGGGCGATGGCCATGGACCCGAAGCTGATGCTGTTCGACGAGCCCACCTCCGCGCTCGACCCGGAGCTCGTCGGCGACGTCCTGGAGGTCATGCGCCAGCTGGCCGGCGACGGCATGACGATGGTCGTCGTCACCCACGAGATGGGCTTCGCCCGCGAGGTCGCCGACAGGGTCGTCTTCATGGACGGCGGCGTCGTCGTGGAGGAAGGACCGCCCGCCGAGGTGCTGGCCAACCCCCGGCACGAGCGCACCCGCGCCTTCCTGTCGAAGGTGCTCTGAGCCCGGCCGGGGCGCCTTACCCCCCGTCGCGCTCCAGACGGGCGTCCTGGGAGTGGGTGATCAGGACAGGCACGTGGCTGTGGTGCAGGACGTGGTGGCTGACGCTGCCCAGCAGCGCCGAGCGCACGGCGCCGCGACCCCGGGAGCCCATCACGACGAGGTCGTGTTGGCCGTCCTGCACCTGCTTGAGCAGGGCCTGCTTGGGAGAGTCGGACTTCACGACGGTCGTGACGGACACGGTCTCCGGCACCCGCTCCCGGGCCGCCTTGACGATCGCCTCGGTCTCCTCGCGGGCGTTGTCGGCCAGGTCGGCGAGGGCAGCGCCGCCCAGCGTCGAGTAGGCGAACGGCGGCGGCGAGGGGACCGCGCTGAAGATCGTCAGGCGTGCGTGCTCGGCGTCGGCCAGGTCGATCGCGTGCCCGAGCGCCTCCTCGGCGTCCGCCGAGCCGTCGACTGCCACCAGGATGTTCCGGAACATCCAGCTCACCTGTCTTTCGTTGCGGTCACGTGGCCCCGGCGCCTGCCAGGTCCTCTTCCAGCCTGACGAGGGCCTCGGGCAGGTTGGCCCGGCCGAAGCCGACCCGCACGTGGCGGGGCTCGCCGTAGACGGAGCCGGGCAGCAGCAGCACGCCCGCCCTGGCAGCCGTCTGCTCGCACCATGCCCTCACGTCGCGCTCGTCGCGGACACGGGGGAAGCCGATCGGCCCTCCGGCCGGGCGCACCCACTCCATCAGGTCGGAGTGGCGGGCCAGGAAGTCCTCGACGAGGGGCAGGTTCTCCAGCACCAGGGCGCGACTCTGGCCGATCAGGTGCCCGCTGTGGCGCAGCGCCAGGGCCACCAGCAGTTCGGAGGGGGCGCTGCAGCAGATCGACGTGTACAGCTTGAGGTCCCTGATCCTCGCCAGCAGGGAGGGCTCGCGGCAGGCCAGCCAGCCGATGCGCAGGCCGGGCAGGCCGTAGGACTTGGAGACCGTGTTCAGCGAGATGGCGCGCTCGTACAGGTCGCACGCCGAGGGCGGACGGCCCGCGGGGTCGTGCTCCAGGCCGCGGTAGACCTCGTCGCTGAGCAGGATCGTGCCCCGCTCCCTCAGCATCTCCAGCAGACGCGTCAGCTCAGCGGGGGAGATCGTCGAGCCGGTCGGGTTGTGGGGGCTGTTGAGGTAGAGCATGCGCGTGCCGGGGCGCAGCAGGCCCTCCAGCTCATCCAGGTCATAGCCCCAGCCGTCCTCGTGGCGGCGCTGCCACAGCGTCACCTCGGCGCCCGTCGAGCGGGCCACGGCGATCGCGGAGCCGTAGCTGGGCGCCTCCACGACGGCGTGCTCGCCGGGGCCGAGCAGGGCGTGGTAGGCGAGGAAGATGCCCTCCTCCGCCGCCGCCAGGGCCAGGACGTGCTCGGGCTCGACGCGCTCGTGCAGGCCCGCGACGGCCTGGCGCAGCTCGGGCGAGCCCGGCACCTCGGTGTAGCCGAGGCGCAGCCCCAGCAGCCGCTCGCCGGCGTCGGGCTCCAGCGCCAGCAGGTCCGACAGGGCCCGCGACTCGCAGTCGGAGCTGGACAGCATCAGCTCGGCTGTGAACTCCCAGCGCTCGTAGAAGCGCTCTATCTCGAAGGGCTCGATCTGCATCGGCTTCGATCCTAGATCCTCGCCTCAGGGGCGCCCGCCGGAGCGGGGGCGGCCCGGATAGCATCGAGACATCGCGAGCTTGGACGGTCAGGTGGCTGTGATCGGGGGTGGCGTCGTGGGCTGCGCGGTCGCCCACGCCCTCGCCCGCCGCGGCGTGGCGAGCCTCCTGATCGAGGCCGAGGCCGAGCTGGGGACGCGCGCCAGCGGCACCAACTCGGGCATCCTCCACACGGGCTTCGACTCGTTGCCGGGGGCGCTCGAGACGGCCATGATCCTGCGCTCGGCCGGGCTGCGGGAGGAGCTCCTGGGCGAGCTGGACGTGCCCGTTCTCAGGTGCGGCGCGCGCATGCGAACCGTCGAGGACGACGGGCGGGCGGCGCTCGATCGCCTGCAGGCCAACGCGGCGGGCAACGGCGTCGAGGTGCACCGGGCCGGCGAGGACGAGCTTTCGATTCCCGGCGAGGCGGTGACCGATCCGGCCGCCTTCACGCGGGCGCTGGGCATGGCCGCCACGGCCCACGGCGCGACGCTGATGACCTCCTCGCCGGTGACGGGCCTGTTGGCGGGGAGCGAGGGAGAACTGGAGGTCCAGCTGGCGGGCGGGGGGCGCCTGCGGGTGGCGGCGGCCGTCAACTGCGCAGGCCTGCAGGCGGACGAGGTGGCCGCGATGGCGGGCGAGCGGACCTTCGAGGTCTACCCCCGCAAGGGCGAGTTCCTCGTCTTCGAGCAGGATCCGCGGGACCCCCTGCGGGAGATCCTGCTGCCCGTGCCCTCCTCCGCCGGCAAGGGCGTGCTCGTCTTCCCGACGGTCGACGGGCACCTCGTGACGGGGCCGACGGCACGCGACCGCGAGGACAAGGACGACTGGTCGGTGGAGCCCGACGCGGCCGCCACGATCCTGGCGCGGGCCGTGCCGATGTACCCCGCTCTGGAGGGCCGTGAGCCGATCGCCGCATATGCGGGCCTGCGCCCCGCCGGCCGGGCCGTCAACTACGTGATCGAGCCGTCGCTGTCGCTGCCGGGGCTGGTCGACGTGGCCGCCATCCGCTCGACCGGCCTGTCCGCCGCCTTCGGGATCGGCGAGCACGTCACGGCGATGCTGGGCGATGCCGGCCTGATCGAGCTCGGCCCCTCACAGCGACCTGCGGAGCCGATGGCCGCGCCCGCCGGTGAGCCGTGGTGGCAGCAGGCAGCCCGCCGCTCCCAGCAGAGATGACGGGGCCGCTGCTGCTCGGCGTCGACGAGGGGACGACGGCTGTCAAGGTCGCCCTGTTCGACGCCGAGCTCCGACCCCTGGCCGAGGCGCAGCGGCGTGTCGGCACCTCCCACCCTGCTCCTGGCCTGGTCGAGCAGGACCCGCCGGAGGTGCTGGAGGCCGTCGTCGAGGCTGTCGCAGAGGTCCTGAAGGAGGTCCCTGCGCAGGCCGAGGTGTACGCCGGCCTGGCCCACCAGGGCGAGTCCGTGCTGGCCTGGGACGCCCTCGACGGCACGCCGCTGACACCCGTGGTCGTCTGGCAGGACAAGCGCCAGGAGGCGCTGCTGGCCGAGCTGGCGGAGACCGACGTGGCTTGCACGGGCCTGCCCATCGACCCCTACTTCTCCGCAGGCAAGCTGGCCTGGCTCCTGCGTCACGACGAGGCCGTGCAGAGAGCGACTGCCGCGGGTCGTCTGCGCCTTGGCACGGTCGACTCGTTCCTGACGGATCGCCTCGGAGGGCGCTTCGCGACGGACCTCTCCACCGCCTCCAGGACGCAGCTGCTGGCGCTCGGAGGCGAGGACTGGGACGAGGGGCTGCTGGAGCTGTTCGGGCTGCGCCGGGAGTGGCTGCCCGCGACGGGGCCGACCGTCGGCACGCTGGGCGTCCTGCGCGAGCGGCGCTGGGGGCGGGAGCCGGCGTTGCGGGCGCAGCTGGTTGACCAGCAGGCGGCGCTGGCCGGTGCGGGCTGCGTCTCGCCCGGACAGGTGAAGGCCACCTACGGGACAGGCGTCTTCGTGCTGGCGCGCACGCAGGCTGCCACGCAGGCGGACGGGCTGCTCCCCACCGTCGCGTGGGCTCTGCCCGACACGGCCGGCGGGGTCGGGGAGGTCGCCTACGCGCTGGACGGCGGCGTCTTCACGGCCGGCGCGCTGCTGGAGTGGCTGGCCGGGGACCTGGGCCTGACCGGGGACGTACCGGCGCTGGCGCAGCTGGCTGCCGAGGTTCACGACAGCGCAGGGGTGAGGGTGCTGCCCGCCCTGGCGGGCCTGGGCTCGCCCTGGTGGCGGCCCTCGGCGCGAGGCGTCATCGCCGGACTGCACGCGGGCGTCCGCCCTGCGCACGTGGCACGGGCGGCGCTGGAGGCGATCGCGCACCGTGTCGCGGACATCGTGGAGGCGATGGGCGAAGGAGCAAGCGGCGAGGCGCTGCGCGTGGACGGCGGCCTGACCAACGACCCGACCCTCCTGCAGATCCAGGCCGACGTGCTGGGTCGGCCGCTGTCTGTGACGCGAGCCGACACGACCGTGCTCGGGGCGGCGATGCTGGCAGGCCTCGGAGCAGGCGTCTTTCCCTCTCTCGCCGCGGCGGCTACGCGGCTGCCCGCCGGACGCACCGTCACGCCCTCCGGCGAGGAACGTGAGCGCCTGCGCGGCCGAGAGCGGTGGCGCTCGTTCGTGACGAGGGCGGCCGCGTTGGAGGATGGCAGCTAACCGAGGTCGGCCTGGTAGCCGCCGGCCGCCAGCGCGTCCAGCATCTCCCGGGTGTGCTCGGGGCCGCGCGTCTCCAGGGTCAGCTCGACGGCTGTCTCGCGCACGCCCAGCGGCACGGCCTCACGGTGGTGCTCGACGCTGAGGACGTTGGCCCGGGTGCCGGCGACGAGGGTCAGCAGTTCGGCCAGGCCGCCCGGCCGGTCGGGGATGCGGGTGAAGATGCGCACCCGCCGGCCCTCCTCCGTTTCGTGGCGCAGCAGCAGGGCCGCCAGCAGGCCGCTGTCGACGTTGCCGCCCGACAGGACCGCGACGGTGACGCCGTCGACCGGCGGCAGGCAACCGTGGAGGAGCGCGGCCACGGAGGCGGCCCCGGCGCCCTCGGCGACGAGCTTGGCCGTCTCGGCGAGCAGGACCATAGCACCTGCGATCTGATCCTCTGTGACTGTCAGGGCGCCTCCGGCCAGCTCGCGCAGCAGCGGCAGGGTCAGCTCGCCGGGACGCTTGACGGCGATTCCGTCGGCGATCGTGGTAGCGCTGGCCGGCTTCACCTCGCGGCCGGCCAGGGCCTCCACGAAGGGAGCACAGGAGGCAGCCTGGACGCAGATCAGCTCGACCTCGCGGCGGGATCCGGCGAGGGCCACGCCGATTCCGCCGGCGAGCCCGCCGCCGCCGACGGGGACGACGACGCGAGCCAGGTCGGGTACGTCGGCGAGCAGCTCCAGGCCGAGCGTGCCCTGCCCGGCGATGACGTCGAGGTCGTCGAAGGGGTGCACGAAGGCAGCGCCCGTCTGCGCGCTCCGCTCGCGGGCCAGCTCGACGACCTCGTCGACGGACTCCCCGCCGAGCTGCACCTCCGCGCCGAGGCCCCGGACGGCCAGGACCTTCGAGACGGCCGCGTCGCGCGGCATGAAGACCTCGCAGCCCACGCCCCGCAGGCGGGCGGCGCGGGCGACGGCGCGGGCGTGGTTGCCCGCACTTGCCGTGATCAGCCCGGCGTCGGCCCGATCGCCCAGGGCCGCGACGCGGTTCAGGGCGCCCCGCAGCTTGAAGGAGCCCGTCTCCTGCAGGCACTCGGCCTTCAGGACGACGGGGCTGCCCAGCCGTTCGGAGAGCTCGGGGGAGGCGACCGTCGGCGTGTGGCGGACCTTGCCGGCGACGGCCTCCCGTGCGGCGGCCACGTCAATCTGATCGATCAGCGCCCTGGCGGCGTCACGGTCGACTGGGGGGTTGACCGTATGCACACCAGTCATGATGCTTGAAGGTATAGGTTGTGAGCCTTATCGAGCAAGTGGGTGGGGGCGGTGGCTGACCTGAATGACATCCTCGCGCGTCTGGAGCCCTCTCTGGGTCCAGTCGACGGCGCGCCTTCTCCCCTTGAGGGTGGCATCACCAACCGCAACTTCAAGGTCGTGCTGGGCGGGGAGCCCTACGTGCTGCGCCTGCACGGCAAGGAGACGGAGCTGCTGGGCATCAGCCGGGAGGCCGAGAGGAGGGCCAACGAAGCGGCCGCAAAGCTCGGCATCGCTCCGGCCGTCGCCGGCGTCTTCGAGGGCGGCCTGGTCACGCGATACCTGGAGTGCGCCCCGCTGGAGCCGTCGGAGCTGGCGGCCCGGGTCGAGCAGGTCGGTCGGGCTCTGCGCGCCTTCCATGACTGCGGCATCGGGCTGGACGCCCGCTTCTGGGTGCCGGACCTGCTCTCCGACTATGCGCGCATCGCGCTGGAGCGGGGAGCGGTGCTGCCGGAGGGCTATGGGCAGGCGCAACGAATCGCGGGTGAGATCGGAGCGGCGCTGGGCGGAGACCCCCTGCGGCCGTGCCACAACGACCTGCTCCCGGGCAACCTGCTGCGGGAGCGCGAGGAGGACAGGATCATGATCGTCGACTGGGAGTACGCAGGGATGGGACACCCCTGGTTCGACCTGGGCAACCTGTCGGTCAACAACGACTTCGACCCCGACGCGGACGAGCGACTGCTGAGGGCCTACCTGCGGGCCGAGCCGACGGCCCGCGACCGTGCCCGGCTGGCGCTGGCACGGCTGCTGTCGGACGCCCGCGAGGCGGCCTGGGGGGTCATGCAGGGCTGCGTGTCGGACCTGGACTTCGACTTCGCCGGCTATGCGGCCAAGCACTTCCAGCGGCTGGCCGGGGCGGCGGGCAGCCCAGACTACGAGCGGCGGCTGACGACGGTGGGGGGCTGAGCGATGGTCAGGCCCCGCGAGCTTCCCGAGCGTGCCCGTGTCGTGATCGTCGGCGGCGGCGTGGGCGGCGCCTCGATCGCCTACCACCTGGCCGAGCTGGGCGAGCGCGACGTCGTGCTGCTTGACCGAAACGAGCTGACCAGCGGCTCGACCTTCCACTCGGCCGGGCTGGTCGGACAGCTGCGCTCGAGCCTGCCCCTGACGCGGATGATGATGGACTCCGTCGAGCTGTACGGGCGGCTGGACTGCGGCTGGGTGCAGTGCGGCGGCATCCGCCTGGCCTGCACGCCCGAGCGCGAACAGGAGGTGCTGCGCCAGGTCGCCTGGGCCAAGACGTTCGGGCTGCCGCTGGAGCTGATCTCCCCGGCCGAGGCGAAGGAGCTGTTCCCGCTGATGGACACGGAGGGGGTGCGCTGCGGCTCCTACCTGGCCAGCGACGGCTACCTGGACCCGTCGCTGCTGACGATGGCCCTGGCCGAGGGGGCACGGGCCGGCGGCGCGAAGGTCTTCACCCACACGCGGGTGACGGCGATCGACGTCGACGAGCAGGTGCCCGGCCATCCCCGCGTCCGCGGCGTGCGGACGGAGTGGGGCCCGATCGAGGCGGAGGTCGTCGTCAACGCGGGCGGCATGTTCGCCGCGGAGATCGGGCGCATGGCGGGCGTGCGGGTGCCGATCGTGCCCTTCGCCCACGAGTACCTGGTGACACAGCCCTTCCGCGAGCGTGGGGCGGGTGGGGAGATCGTCCACCTGCCGACCCTTCGCGACCCCGACCTGCTGGTCTACTTCCGCGAGGAGGGGGGCGGGCTGATCATGGGCGGCTATGAGCGCCACTCGGCACCGTGGGCGCTGGACGAGCACCTGCTGGACGCGGTGCCCCAGGACTTCAACGGACGCCTGCTTGAAGAGGACTGGCCACGCTTCGAGGAAATCGCCGAGAACTCGAAGAGGAGGGTGCCGGTCATGGACGAGATCACGGTGACGCGCCTGATCAACGGCCCCGAGGCCTTCACGCCCGACAACGAGTTCTGCCTGGGCGAGAGCGAGGTGCGGGGCTTCTTCGTGGCGGCGGGCTTCTGCGCACACGGCCTGGCGGGCGCGGGCGGGATCGGCAAGGCGATGGCCGAGTGGATCGTGGCGGGCGAGCCGAGCGGGGACATGTGGGAGATGGACATCCGCCGCTTCGGTCCGCACTTCCGGTCCCCCTCCTACACGCTGAAGCGAACGACGGAGGTCTACGAGACCTACTACGACATCCGCTACCCGGGCCACGAGCGCCAGGCGGGCAGGCCGCTGCGGACCTCCAGCGCCTACCCCTGGCACGCCGAGCACAAGGCCTGCTTCGGCGAGAAGTCGGGCTGGGAGCGGGTCAACTGGTACGAGAGCAACGCACCGGCCGGCGACGAGTCGCTGCGTCCGCGCGGCTGGGCGGGCATGCACTGGTCGCCTGCGATCGGCGCCGAGCACCTGGGCACGCGCGAGCGGGCGGGCCTGTTCGACGAGTCCTCCTTCGCCAAGCTGGAGGTCTCCGGCCCGGGCGCCGCGGCCTTCCTGGAAGGCCTTTGCGACAACAGGGTGGCGCGGGCGGTCGGCGCGATCACCTACACGCAGATGCTCAACCGCCGCGGCGGCATCGAGTGCGACTTCACGGTCACGCGGGTCGAGGAGGAGGTCTTCTCGATCGTGACGGGGACGGCCTTCGGCAACCACGACCTGAGCTGGATCCGCCGCCACGCGCCGAGCGACGGCAGCGTGCGCTGCACGGACGTGACGGCCCGCTGGGCCTGCTTCGCGCTGTGGGGCCCCCGAGCCCGGGACATCCTCACCCCGCTGACGCCGAACCCCCTGGACTTCGGCTACATGAAGATGAGGGAGATGGCGATCGGCGACGTGCCCGTCCGGGCGCTGCGGGTCACGTTCGTCGGCGAGCTGGGCTTCGAGATCTACTGCCCGACGGAGTACGGGGCGGGCCTGTGGCGGACGCTGTGGGAGGGCGGGCGCGAGCACGGCCTGATCGCGGGCGGCTACAAGGCGATCGACTCGATGCGCCTGGAGAAGGGCTACCGCGTGTGGGCGGCGGACATCACCCCGGAGGAGACCCCGACGGAGGCCGGCCTGTCCTTCTGCGTGAAGAGCGAGGGCGGCTTCATCGGCGCGCCCGCGCTGGCCGAGCAGGGCGATGCGCCCGAGCGACGGCTGCGCTGCCTGGTGCTGGAGGACCCGCGCTCTGTGGCGCTGGGCAACGAGCCGGTGCGGATCGAGGGCGACGTGCTCGGCCGGGTCACGAGCGGCGGCTACGGCTACAGCGTGGAGCGCTCGATCGCCTACGCCTACCTGCCCGCGGAGATCGACGTCGGAGCGAAGGTGGAGGTCGACATCTTCGGCCGGTGGGTCCCGGGTGAGGTGACGAGGGAGCCCCTGTTCGATCCCAAGGGCGAGCGCGTCAGAGGCTGAGGGGGAAGGCGGCGCTACTCGGCGAACGCTTCACGGACGAGACGTGCTCCGCGCGAGACGGCGTCGGTGAAGTCGTAGGTGCCGTCTTCCAGCAGTTCGCCGGCCGCGTCGAGCGCGGCGGCGTAGGCGACGAAGGCGAAGGAGCCGCCGACGGACACGCGCGCGACGCCGAGCTCGGCGAGCTCCTCGACAGTCGGGCAGCCCGGCCGGACGAGGACGTTGACAGGCCCGTCGAGGGAGTCGACGAGCGCAGCGAGATCGTCGCGCTCGACCAGCCCGGGGGCGTAGAGGACGTCGGCCCCGGCCTGCCGGTAGGCGTCCAGGCGAGCGATCGTGTCGGCCAGGTCGTCGTTGCCGCGCAGGTGGTTCTCGGCCCTGGCCGTCAGCACGAACGGGCCGCGCGAGCGGGCCGCCTCCACGGCCGCGGCGACTCGCTCGACGCCCTCCTGCAGGCTGTAGAGCTGCTGCCGGCGCGGGTTCCAGTCCTCCAGCGAGCATCCCGCCAGGCCGGCGTCGAAGGCGGCCTGCACCGTGCGCGCGACACCTGCCGGATCCTCGGCGAAGCAGTCCTCCAGATCGGCCGAGACGGGCACCTCGACAGCGGCGGCCAGGCTCGCGGCGTGCGCCAGCGACTCGGCGCGATCGGCCTCGTAGTCGAGTCGGCCGAGGCTCGCGGCATGGCCGCTGCTGGTCGTGGCGATCGCCTGGAAGCCGGCGGCGGCGAGCAGGCGCGCCGAGCCCACGTCCCAGGCGTTGGCGAGCAGCAGCGGTCGGCGACCGTGGTGAAGCTCGAGAAACCGCTCGGCCTTGCCCGCCATCACAGGGATCGTAGTCCCCATCCCCGACCGGGTTTGTGCAGTGGATAGGCTGGAGAGAACCTTCAAGCCCCTTCGCGGGCGAGCACGAACAGAGGAGAACAGAGGAAAAGATGTCCCTTTCACTTGGCGACACGGCCCCGGACTTCGAGGCGGAGACGACGGAGGGCCGCATCAAATTCCACGACTGGATCGGCGACTCCTGGGCGGTGCTGTTCAGCCACCCCAAGGACTTCACGCCGGTGTGCACGACGGAGCTCGGCTACATGGCCTCGATCAAGCCTGAGTTCGACCGTCGTGGCGTGAAGATCATCGGCCTGTCGGTGGACCCGATCGACCGTCACTCCGAGTGGGCGAAGGACATCGAGGAGACGCAGGGCACGGCCCCCAACTACCCGATCATCGGCGACTCGGACTTCAACGTGGCAAAGCTCTACGGGATGCTCCCGTCGAGCACCGAGGGCGACGTCCTCAGCCGCACCCCGGCGGACAACCAGACGGTCCGCAACGTGTTCGTGATCGGCCCGGACAAGAAGATCAAGCTGATCCTCGTCTACCCGATGACGACAGGACGCAACTTCGACGAGGTCCTGCGCGTCATCGACAGCCTGCAGCTGACAGCCAGCCACAAGGTCGCCACCCCCGCCCAATGGCAACCGGGCGGCGACGTCATCATCGCCGGCTCCGTCTCCGACGAGGAGGCCAAACAAACCTACCCCGACGGCTGGAAGACACCCAAGCCCTACATCCGCATCGTGCCTCAGCCGAAGTGAACAGCCGCCCGCTGGTCGAGAGCGGGTGTAGGCTGGCCCGGTGAGACTGGCGCCGGACCGCCCGCTCGGCCTGCACCCCGCGACCGCAGAGGACTACCGCGAGCTGGCGCGCAGGGCCCTGCCGCGTCAGCTGTTCGACTACATCGACGGGGGCGCCTACGACGAGGCGACCCTGCGTGCCAACATCGCCGATCTGCGCGGGCTGCTGCTGCGTCAGGTCGTCTTGCGGGACGTGTCCGTCCGCGAGCAGGCGACGACCGTTCTGGGCCAGCGGCTGGCGATGCCGGTCATCCTGGGCCCGGTCGGGCTGTGCGGGATGTTCGCCCGGCGAGCAGAGGTTCAGGCGGCCCGGGCGGCTGAGTCCCAGGGCGTCCCCTTCGTCGAGTCGACGGTCTCGATCTGCCCGATCGAGGAGGTGGCGGCAGCGACGAGCAGTCCGCCCTGGTTCCAGCTCTACGTGATGCGCGACCGCGGCTACGCGGAGGACCTGATGGCCAGGGCCAGAGCCGTCAAAGCGCCGGTGCTGGTGCTGACGCTGGACATGGCGGTCGTGGGGGCCCGCCATCGCGACACCCGCAATGCCGTCGTGGCGGCGCACTCGACCTGGGCGCGGGCGCGGCGGGCGCTCGACCTGGTCTCCCACCCCGGCTGGGTGCGGTCTGTCGGCCTCGGCGGCAAGCCGCTGACGTTCGGCAACCTCGAGCGGGCGGTGCCGGGGGCGAGCAGGCCCGAGCAGTTCAGGGAGTGGGTCGACGCGCAGTTCGACCCGAGCGTGACCTGGGAGGACATCGCGTGGGTGCGCGAGCACTGGGACGGCCCGCTGCTGGTCAAGGGCGTGCTCGACCCCCAGGACGCCCGCCGGGCGGTGCAGGCGGGTGTCGACGGCATCGTCGTCTCCAACCACGGCGGGCGCCAGCTGGACGCCGTGCCCTCGACCGCCAGGGCGCTGCCGGCGATCGTGGACGCCGTCGGCGGCGAGACGGAGGTACTGGCGGACGGCGGCGTGCGCTCGGGGCTGGACGTGGTCAAGATGCTTGCGCTGGGAGCGCGTGCCGTCCTGATCGGGAGGGCCTGGGCGTGGGCCGTGGCGGGTCGCGGCGAGGCGGGCGTGCGCCACGTCCTGAAGGTGATGCGCGCGGACATCGATGTAGCTCTGGCGCTGACGGGGAACACGTCTGTCGCTGAGCTCGACCGCTCTGCGCTCTACGAGTCCGGCGCTCCAGTCGCGGGCTGAGCCCCCTCGCCCGGCTGTTGTTGCGGGCCTGTCACGAGGCCTGTCCGCGGGCGGCACCCGTGTGTATGATCGTCAAGGCCATTTGAGGGACCCGAAGATCAAGGAGGAGGGGGATGGCAGGGATCACCCGTCGTGAGCTGCTGCAGGCAGGTGCCGGCGCCGGCGTGCTGGCCCTGGGCGCGAACCCGCTCGTGCAGGAGGCGCTTGCCAAGTCGACGACGCCGGGGCAGCTGTCGGACATCGAGCACGTCGTCATCCTGATCCAGGAGAACCGGTCGTTCGACCACTACTTCGGGACGCTCCCGGGAGTCCGCGGCTTCGGCGACCCGACAGCGCCGCGCACCGTCTTCGAACAGCCCGGCTACGACGTCGAAGGCTATGGCGGCGTGCTGATGCCCTTCCACGCGTCCTCGACGGGCGTGCCCGGCGAGCGCTGCTTCCCCGACATCACGCACTCCTGGGTGCCCCAGCACCAGAGCTGGAACAACGGAGCGATGGACGGCTTCGTGCGGGCTCACCTGACAGCGGACGGCCCCAGCGCGGGTCCGGCCACGATGGGCTACTACACGCGCGAAGACATCCCCTTCTACTACGCCCTGGCCGAAAGCTTCACGATCTGCGACAACTACTTCTGCTCTGTTCTGGGCCCGACCTACCCGAACCGCCTGATGGCGATGACGGGCACGATCGATCCGGAAGGCCTGGCGGGCGGTCCGCTGGTCCAGACCTACGAAGACTACGAATTCCTCAAAGGCCGCTTCAAATGGACGACGATGCCGGAGCAGCTGTCGGCGGCGGGCATCACCTGGAAGTCCTACACCGGGGTGGAACTCGGCTATGAGGACAACATGCTGGAATTCTTCGAGAACTTCCAGACCAACCCGGACCTGAAAGCCAAAGGCCTGGACCCGACCTACCCGAAGGACTTCGTCCGGGACCTGCACCACGAAGAACTGCCGCAGGTCTCCTGGATCAACACGTCGGTCCTGCAGACGGAACACCCCGGCTACTCCTCGGCCAAGGTCGGCGAGTTCATCGTGGAGAGCCTGGTCGCGAGGCTTCACCAGCACGGGATGTGGGAGAAGACGGCCCTGTTCGTGACGTGGGACGAGAACGGCGGCTTCTTCGACCACGTGGCGCCGCCGGTGCCGCCGCTGGCAACCCCCGGTGAGTACCTGACGGTCCCCGACGTCACGAACAACGACGGCGGCATAACGGGCCCGATCGGGCTGGGCTTCCGCGTGCCGATGCTCGTCCTGTCGCGCTTCAGCCGCGGCGGCTTCCTCTGCTCGGACCAGTTCGACCACACCTCGATGCTGCGCTTCCTGGAGACGCGCTTCGGCGTCGAGGTTCCGAACCTGAGCGAGTGGCGACGGGAAAACACGGGCGATCTGACGAGCGCGTTCAACTTCGCCGAACCGAAGGAAGGCAGGGGCAAGCTGCCACCGGTCAGGCTGACCGAGGAGGAACAGCTCGTCGGCGCCTGCGAAGCGATAACTCCGCTGAGCGTGCCGCCCAACTCGATGCCCGAGGAGGGCACCCGCCAGTGGCGCACGCCGTCGGGGCCCTGAGCGAGCGACGGGTCAGCCGGGCAGCTCGAGCCTGACGACGGCGCCCGGCTCGGGCCGCTTCGCGGGGCTCGGGCGCACAGACGTCATCGACGCAGCCAGTGCGGGGCCAAGGGGACCCACCTCGAGCGAGAGGCCACCGGCCGTGGGCAGGAACAGCAGACGCAGCTCGACGTCGCCGACGCTGCCCGAGACGATCTGCGCCAGGCAGCCCCGAAGCGCGGCGAGCAGCTGTGGATCTGCCTGCTCACGAGCGGCGAGCGCGTCGATCAGCCGGGACACCACGGCGCCGGCGAGGGGGCCGGGGATGACGGCGAGGGCGACAGCCGCGCCTGCGACGGAGGCAGCCGTGTGGGCGTCGGGCAGAGCCGCCAGCGCCGTGACTCCGGGAACGTCCAGCTCCATGCGCACCTCCGTCCCGCCGCCGGGCATGTTGGTGTAGGTGACGCGCCTGCTGAGCAGGTGGACGATCGGCATGCCGATCCCGTTGTGGGGCTGGGTGCGCTCGCCGAGGTGGGGACGGATGCCGATGCCGCGGTCCCTCACGACGGCGGTGACGGTGTCGGGAGCCACGAGGAGCTCGAGCTCGAGCGGGCCCTCGACACCCTCGTAGGCGTGCAGTACGACGTTCTTGCAGGCCTCTTCGACGGCTGTGGCGAGGTCGTTGCGGGCCAGGGCGTCCAGGCCGGCGACGTCGGCCAAGCCGTCGAGAGCGGCTCTGACGATCTCGACGCAGCCGGGGCTGTTGGCGAGGGCCAGGTGGAGGCTGGACTGCACTGGGGTCACGGCGGCGACTCTAGTCCGCAAAGAGAGCGGCGCGCGGAACCGAGCCTGGTCCCGCGCGCCGCGCGCATCGGTGTCCTCAGGAGACGACCTACGCTTTGATCATCAGGGCTTCGCCCTTGTTCACCTCGGTGGCCGAGAGGCCCGCGTAGGCTTCCGGCGTACATTCGACGCCCAGCAGCGATTTGATGTATTCGCCGCAGATCAGCGTCTTGATGATCGGTCGCTCGATTTTGGCGATTTCGCCTTTCAGGTCGGCTTCGATTTCGGCGTTGATTTCGCCTTCTTCGGAGGCCCACCCGAGCGGGTTCACGAGCGGTTTGTATTTGTAGGTGCCGTATTCGTGTTCGCCGATGATTTCAGCGGGGGTGTCGACGGTTTCCGATTCCTTGCTGACGGCGTTGACGTCTTTCTGGACGGCGCCGATGATGCCGCCGGTCACGGTCGCTTCGAGGTCTTCGCAGCCGAAGACGACGAGTGTTCCGTTCGGGCCGGGGTGAGCTTCGCTTTCGAGCTTCAGGCCGACGGAGGGGCCGGTTTCGTCGAGGATCCCCAGTTCCCCCTTCAGGCCGGTGATCTTGATTTCGCCCTTCTTGGCTCCGGCTGTCGAGCAGTTCTTGGTGCCGAGGGCCACGCACTTGGAGTAGACGACGGTGACGTCTTCCTCCTTGTTGGGCAGTGCCAGTTTGCCGTTGTCCTTGCTGGAGGCGCACTGGACCTTGTCGTCGCCCAGCCAGGTTTTGACGTGCAGGACGGCCGCGCCGCCCTTGCCCTTGAATTCCTTGCCCTTGCCGATGCCTTCCTGCAGTACGTAGCCGCCCTTGCCGGGTTCGCTTGCTTCGGTGCAGGTCTTGTTCTTGTAGCCGCCCGTGTTCTTGGGCGAGGCCTTGGCGCATTCGTACCATGTCGGCACGGGCGATGCGGCTGCGCTGCCGGCGCCGATGCCGGCGATCGCGAAGGTGGCGACGAGACATGCCCCGACGATCCTGATCCGCGTCATCTGCTTCCCCTCCTTATTGCTGCTGGCAGTTGTCCGACCGCCCGTTAGCCCCATCCTCAGGGCTGCGCTGGGCCGGTCGTCGTGGCCGGCCTTCCGAGCCGGCGCTGATCGCTGGCGACTCTCTCAGAAACCACTAGGTCAGTCAAGGTCAACCCCCTTGCCGACAACCGGTCGTTCACCGCCCGTGAAGCGTCTTTACCACCTCGTGAACATTGTCTATAAAATCTATGGACTTTATGTGGATTGTGCTACGTTCGCGCCACGGGGCCGAGATAGCCCCCTCCAACCAAGCGATACCCGCGAAAGGAAAGAGCACCCATGGTCCACAGAACATCGAGCAGCGCGCCCCGCTCGGGGCTGCAGAGGCGACTCCAGCGACTGATCGGCGCGACAGCAGTGGCGGTCGGGGCGGCCGCGCTGGCACTTGCCGGAGCGGCGACAGCGACTGCTGCACCGACAAGCCCCCCGCCGGTGTCGATACTGGCGTCAAGCCCCTTCGTGGGGCAGGAGGACTTCTTCATCACGCCGACAGGCGACGCGAGCACGTACGCCAATGGCCCTGAGATCCTCAGCCCGAGCGGAAACGTCGTCTGGTTCGACCCGATCCCGACGGGCCAGACGGCTGCCGACTTCCGGGTCCAGCGCTACGAGGGCCAGCCGGTCCTGACGTGGTGGCAGGGTACGGGCCTGGGCGGCCTGTCCTCGGGCACGGACTACATCTACAACGAGCACTTCCAGCAGATCGGAACGGTCAACGCGGGCAACGGCCTCAGCGCGGACGGTCACGAGTTCCTGATCACCCCTCAGAACACTGCCCTGATCCTGTCGTACACGACGGCGACGGCCAACCTGACGTCGATCGGCGGACCGGCTGACCAGACGGTCATCAACGGCGTCGTCCAGGAGGTCGACATCCACACGGGCAAGGTCCTGTTCCAGTGGAACAGCGAGGACCACGTGCCGTTCAGCCAGAGCGAGCAGCCGCTGCCGGCCTCCGCGAGCACGCCGTGGGACTGGTTCCACGTCAACGCGGTCAAGCTGGACACGGACGGCAACCTGCTGATCGACGCCCGTGACACGTGGACGACGTACAAGGTCGACATCCACACGGGCAACATCATCTGGCAGCTGGGCGGCAGGGCCTCGAGCTTCAAGCTCCAGGCGGCGCCGGGCCAGACGCTGGACGACGCAGGGGAGATCTTCGCCTGGCAGCACGATCCGGAGGCGCTGGGCAACGACGTGTACACGTTCTTCGACAACGAGTCCGCGGGCGTTCCGGAGCTGAGCACGAGCCGGGCCGTGACGGTCAAGCTCAACCCGTGGGCCCGCACGGCGACGCTGGTCTCCTCCGATGATCAGCCGGAGGGTCTGGTGGCGGCCTCGCAGGGCAATGCGCAGACGACAGACCGCGGCAACCTGGTCGTGGGCTGGGGCGCGCTGCCCTACTTCTCGGAGTTCAGCCCGTGGGGCAAGCTCATCTTCAACGCTGAGTTCCCGGCGGGCGTGAACACCTACAGGGCCTACCAGGAGCCCTTCCCGGGCGGCTACGGCTGGGGCTTCGGACGGCACTTCTAGCCTCACAACCGGCAGGGAGCGGCTCGCCTCACGGCGGGCCGCTCCACCGGCCGCCGTCGCCGCGCCGGCTGTCAGTCGCCGGTGGCGGAGAAGTGCTCGGGGTCGACGGGGCCCAGCACCCCTCCGACCAGCTTGAGGGGACCCCTGTAACCGCGCAGGACGGCGATCAGCTGCGGAGGTTCGGTGACGTCGACGGCGCCGCCCGGGTATTTGGTCGTCTCGTGGTTGCTGACGCCGGCGGGGGCGCTGTAGGCGCCGGCGGCGTTGAGCTGAGCCTGTTCGTAGAAGGTCCTGTAGCCGCTGGTGACGGTGCCGTGCCAGCCGTGTTCGGAGGCCCATCGCAGGATCGGCACGATCCAGTCGGCGATCGGCTTGCGGCGAGGGTTCCAGGGCGTTTCGGGAGTCTGGACTTCGAGGCCTTCGCCGGGCTGGGACTGGGCCTCTTCGAAGGAGGCGGCGGATTCTCCGGAGGGGAGCTTGATGCCTGCCTTGCTGGCAGCTTCGAGCTCGCGCTTGACCTCGGCCGTGGAGGGGGCGCCGGCTGCGATGTGGACCTTGCCTTCGGCGACGATCCTGTCCGAGGAGGCGTCGATGCGGGCGACGACGCTCTGCGTCGGCGGGTCGGCGGAGGTCTTGGGCCGGGCCTTCACGTGGGCTGCCGCGGGCGCGGGGGCGCCGGGCTTGACCGACGAGCAGCCGGAGAGGAGGACTGTGAGCCCGATCAGCAGGGCGGACGGGACGAGGCGGTGAACGGCGGACGCCATGGCCTGCGGGCAAGGTAGCGCGCGATCGGAACCGCCGCGCTGCAGGTGGGTCTAGGACGCCGAGGGGCCGGCGTGAACCCGGCGCGCCTGGCGGAAGCTGACCATGCGCGAACGGCTCTCGTCGTAGAGCTTGAGTTTCGTGGCCAGGAGGCCGTCGAGCAACGTGATGGTGGGCACGTCCTGCAGGGCGGGGGTCTGGTCGTGGGCGCGCCTGAGGTGGTAGTTGGGAATCTGGGCGTTGAGGTGGTGGATGTGGTGGTAGCCGATGTTGCCCGTGCAGAAGCGCAGCGGCGCGGGCAGCTTCAGGTATGAGCTTCCGCGCAGGGCAGCGTCGGCGAAGCTCCAGTTCTCCTCGTCGTTCCAGTAGACGTCCTCGAACTGGTGCTGCACGTAGAACAGCCAGATGCCGATCGAACCGGCCAGCAGGGCGGGCAGGCCGAGCGCGAGCAGGTAGTCGCGCCAGCCCATCTGCCAGACGAGCAGACCGACGATCACGACGAGGGCGGCGTCGGTCGCGAGGACGCTGCGGCGCATCCGCGGGCGCGCTCCCTTGGCGACGATACGCGGCCCGACGATCATGGCCATGATCGGCCCGATCCCGAACATGACGAGCGGGTTGCGGAACAGCCTGTAGCCGAGCTTCCCCTTGGGGGACAGCGCGTTGTACTCGGAGATGGTCAGCGTGCGCAGATCGCCGGTGCCACGGCGGTCGAGGTTGCCCGAGGTCGCGTGGTGGACGGCATGGTCGTGGCGCCAGCGCAGGAAGGGGGAGTAGAGAAGCAGCCCGATCGAGCGACCCAGCCACAGGTTCGCGCGCCTGGACGCCAGGAAGGACCCGTGCGAGCAGTCGTGGAAGACGATGAAGGAGCGGACCAGGAAGATGGCAGCGGGGATGCCGAGCAGCAGCGCGAGGGGCGACTGGGGGAGCAGCAGGTAGATGGCGGCGGACAGGCCCAGGTAGGGAACGACGGAGGTGGCCAGGCACAGGACGGCGCGCAGGGAGTCGGGCTGGGCAAACGGCGCGAGCTCGTCGCGCTTGGAGCGCGCGTCCGTGCTGCTTCCGCCGGCACGGACGCGGGGGGCGACTGCCGGCGCGGCGCTCAACGTGCGCCCGTCCGTGCTCGCCGGCGGGACCGTCCGCTCGACGAGCCTGCCCGGCGGGGCGGGTGACGCTCCTCGCCGCCCAGGTTGTGGCTGAGGCCCAGCCGCCCGGCCAGTTTGCGCATCTCGTGCAGCTCGCCTGCGCCGACGAGGGTCACGCCGATCCCGCGGTTGCCGGCGCGGCCCGTGCGCCCGACGCGGTGGATGTAGGTCTCATGGTCGCCGGGCGGGTCGAAGTTGATCACGTGTGAGACGCCCTCCACGTCGATTCCGCGCGCGGCGAGATCGGTCGCGACAAGCGTATCCACGTGCCCGGCCTGAAAGCGCGACAGCGCCTTGTCGCGCTGGCCCTGCGACTTGTTGCCGTGGATGGCGACGGTCTTCAGGCCGCGTGCGTCCAGGCGCTTGACGAGGCGGTCGGCCCCGCGCTTGGTGCGGACGAACACGATCGCCCTGTCGCGCTCGCCTTCCAGCTGCTCGACGAGAGCCTCCAGGCGATGTTCGTCGCGGATGGCGACGAACCGGTGCTCTACCAGCCGCTCCTCCTGACGGGAGGGGGCGCTGTGCTCGCGGCGTACGGCGCCGGATGTGTAGCGGGCCGCGAGATCGCCGGCGACGCCGTCGAGCGTGGCTGAGAAGAACAGCGTCTGGCGGTCCTTGGGACAGGCGCGGACGATGCGGTCGATGGCGGGGCGGAAGCCCATGTCGAGCATCCTGTCGGCCTCGTCGAGGACGAGCATGCGAAGGTGATCGAGCGTGAAGGCCCGTCGCGCCAGCAGGTCCTCCAGGCGGCCGGGGGTGGCGACGAGGATGTGCGCCCGCTTGGCCTTTGCGGCCTGGGCGACGATGCCGACGCCGCCGTAGACGGCCGCGACCCGCAAGCCGTTGGCGGCGGCGAGGTCGTCCAGCTCGGCCACAATCTGGGCGGCGAGCTCGCGCGTGGGTGCCAGCACCAGCGCGGCCGGTGGGCGCTCGTCGCGGGTGAGGCGCTCGACGAGCGGGATCCCGAAAGCGAGCGTCTTGCCTGATCCTGTCGGCGCCTTGACGAGTACGTCCCGACCGGCGAGCACGTCCTGTAGGACAAGCTGCTGAACGGGGAAGGGCGCCGTTATCCCACGGCGAGAGAGGGCGCCGCGCACGGCGCCGGAGACGCCGAGATCGGCGAAGGACTGCTTGGACATCTACTGCTCCTGACGGCGCTCGCTGGCGCCTGCGGTTCGAGAGGATCTGGCTGACCCGAACCGCACCCTGGCGGGACTCAAGCGAGCTAACCCCGCGACCGAAAGACTCGGCCGCCGGTGGAGACGCTAACAGACGCTCGTGCGGGGAGCGGCAGGACGTCTCTCATGACGCTCGCTTCCCAACCACCTGTGCGAGGGCTGCAGCGCGGTAGACTTGTGCCAGCAGTCACATGTCGAGGCGACGCAGCCCGCGCAGGCAAGGTGCCTGCGACCAGCGTTGATCGCTGGTGCGGCGCTCGCCCAATCAGCGCCAGGGCACGGGCGGCCCGAACGCGTTAGTACCAGGAGAGCACGTGCCCAGTTCCTACCAGGAACGCCAACAGGAGCAGCATGAGCAGAAGCTCAGGGACATCCGTGAGCAGGTCGAGAGCGGCAAGCTGGTGATCCGCAAGATGACCCCGGCGGAGCGCAAGCGCTTCCCGCCGACCGAGCCCGGCCCGCGCGCCGGCCGCGGCAAGCGATCCTGATGGGCCGCTTCTTCATCCCCCCGCACACCGACGGCGACCAGGAGGCCGAGCCGGCCTACCGGGCGCTGCGCGACCAGGCCGAGGCGTGCACGGGCGTGGTCTCCAGGGAGCGTCGCATCGAAGGCGTCCAGTGCCGGCGAAGCGGACACGACCACGAGCTGCGGGTGGGCGAGGCCGACGCGGGCAACGGGCAGACCGTGACCGCGATCATCCAGCTCGGGCGGAGCACCTACACGGTGCACCACCTGGGCACGGACCCGAGCCGTCCGCCGGAGCCACTCGTGCTGCAGCAGTCCGAGGTTTACGCCGTCACGGACTTTCAGTAGGGACGTGCTGCGCGTCCGCCGGGCAGGAGTCGGCGGCGAGGCGCCGTGCTCGACTCATCCCCGCCGGGTTATCCCGGTGACCTCCCACGCCCGGCCGAGGGCGCTGCCGTAGAAGGCCACGACGACGAGCACCAGGGCACGTTGCAGCGCGGCACTGTGAGTATTCGCCAGGAGCGCCACGGCGAGACCGAGCTGTGCCGAGTAGCCCGCAACGGAGATCGACGCGAATGCGAGGTTCAGCCGTCTGCTGCGAGAGCCAGGAGAGAAGTTTCCGGCCCGTTTTGCCCTCGGTATCAGCCGTCTGGTGGCCAGAAGGCCGACGCTCGCCATTGCGATGCTCGACAGCCCGAGGACGACCGCGCCCCCGGTCAGCGCCACGATCGAGACGAAGAAGATGTCCACCAGGACGACGAAGGCGCTCCCGGCCAACACGGTACGCAGCTCTCGAGTCCTCGGGTCGGCGTCGTCGGCGTTGACGACCGATACGGCCACGACGAGCAACCCCAGGATGGCAGCGGATGCGCCTGCACTCGCGCTGAAGAAGCTCTCGTAGTGGCCGACCACGGCACCACCCTAATTGAGCGTCAATGGCCGGCGCCTGACCTCAAACCCGGCAGTTACGGGGGCTTCGCCGCGCGGACGCACGTCCGAGATTCCCGCGGATGCCCTAGGACGCCGGACGACTCGACCAGGTCAAGCGTTCGGAGCTGGTCGTACAGATAAAGAGAGATCGCCCGTCCGTGAATGTGGATGTCGCCAAGCTGATCCGCGAGGAGCGCCCTGGCCAGGACATCTGAGGCTGCGTTGGTCGTCGCCGACGCATCGGTGCTCGTCGAGCTGGTGATCGACGGGCCTCACCGCGCCGGAGCAGAAGTACTTCTCGAGCGCTACGCAGACCCGCAAACACGGCTCACGTTCGTCTCGGCCGCCCACGGTCTGATCGAGGCTGCGAGTGCGCTGTCAAGGCTCGTCCGGCAACGTGCTGTGGCAGCCGCGGACGGCGCCGCGGCCGTTCGGTGGCTGGGTGAGCTCGACATCGTGCTGGACGCGACCGCGCCCCGGCTGCCACGCATCTGGGTGCTTCGCGATCGCATGAGCGCCTACGACGCAGCGTATGCGGCTGCGGCCGAGGCCGCCGGCGTACCACTCCTGACTGCCGACAATCGTCTCCTGCGCGCATGCCGGCACGACGGCATTCCGGCACAGCACATCGACGAGCTGGCTGCTGGAGCCTGAAGACCGATGGGCGATCCTGGATTCGAACCAGGGACCTCTTCCTTATCAGGGGAGGGCAACTGGCGACGGCTCAACATCGGATCGCCGCAAACGCGATAGCCACGCTACATTCCGAGGTCCCCTGCGTTCGTCTGCGCGCAGGATCACGATCGCTGTGGCTTCCATAAGGCTTCCAAGCCTGTGCTCGCCCATCGGTATCCGTAGGGAGCGCTTGGACTCGGCCCATACGCTCGCCGAACCGAAGCATCCCAAGGCTCCGGTAGCCTGCCGCCGCCATGAAGCCTCAGCTGCACCCAGCGCGACGACAGCGGTGACCTCGCCAGGAAGGGCTTAGCGTCGTGCCCCGGATCAGCGCGTTCTACGGCATCGTGATCTGGATGTACTACGACGAGGCACATCACGAGGGTCGCCCACACTTCCACGCCACCTACGGTGACGACGAGGCGACGATCGACATCGAGAGCCTCACGATCATGGCCGGCGAGCTGCCGCCGCGTGGACGTCGGCTCGTTGTCGAGTGGGCGCGAGCGCATGAGGCTGAGCTGCGCGAGAATTGGGCTCGCGCTCGCCGCAGCGAGCCGCTGGCTCCCATTGAGCCGCTGCGCTGAAGCTCTACCATCCAACCATGCGCAGCACCCCGATTCTCCTCGAAGCCGTCGCCCTCGACGGCCATGTTGTGCATGTGCGCTTCGAGGACGGCATTACAGCCGATGTCGATCTCGGCTATCTCCTCGACTACGGCGGCGTGTTTGAGCCTCTGCGAGACCCGATCTACTTTGCAAGCCTCGAAGCCAACGCCGAAGCGGGAACGATCGTCTGGGCTAACGGCGCAGACATTGCACCAGAGACGCTGTACGCGCATGCACGGAAGCGCGCGACCGCCACGGTGTAGGCGTGTCAGGCCAGTGACACGCCCGTACTAGTGGGCGATCCTGGATTCGGACCAGGGACCTCCCCGGCTTCCATCGGGCTTCCAAGGAGAGGAACCCGCGACCCAAGCATCCGGAGCGGGTCGGTTCCGCTCGTTCCTCGACATTGCCACAGCGCCACGCTGCCGTACTATGATTCCGAATTTAGGGATCATGCTGTATCCGCACGTCCGCACGACTGATTGGCGCCGTCGCGCCCGTGGTTTCGCGTTGGCCGCCGCTGCGAGCGGCGCTGCTGTCGGGCTCCCGCTCCCCGCCATGGCGAACGCCGAGGCGCCCGTCATCGGGTCCATCAAGGCGAGCAGTGAGTACTCCGGCCAAGAGACGATCGAAGTTCAGATCGACCCCGAGTCTTATGAAACGGTGTGGACGATCAGCTTGGATTGCCCCGATCAACCACGTTGCCAGAGCACGGAAGGTCGGCTGCCCGCCGGGGATGGAAGCCACACCGTCACCGTCGTGATGGCGGGACTTGAAAATGACACCCACTACGGATTCTCGGGCGAAGCGAGCAGTCCCGCTGGCGCGACGAACTTCTCGGGTGAATTCGAGTCGATCCCGGCCGGTGCGGCACCCGAAGGGGTCAAGGACAAAGAAGTCTATACGCCGCCCGAACTGCCGTGGGCCAACCAGAGTGGCAACGAAGCCGCCGAACGATCAGTTCGAGAACAGCGGGAAAAAGAACATGAAGAACAGACGGCGAAGGAAGCTGCCAGTCACGCCACCGCCGAAGCAGCACATCAAGCAGCAGTCCACCCGGAGACGAAGCCGGCGTGCGTCGTACCCAAGCTGAAGGGCGATACGCTCGTGGCCGCGCGCCGCGCTCTGACCGCAGCGCATTGTCGTCTTGGAACCGTCCACAGGCTGTCGCTCCAACACGGCACGCTGCGCGTCAGGCGCCAGAGCACGCAGGTGGGGAAGCGCCTCCCGAACGATGCTCGCGTTGCGCTCTGGATCGAAGCAATGAATGGCGCTAAGCAAGCGCATCGCTGAACGCACCTCGGAGTAGCGGTTTCCGGATCGTGGGCGGACGCGCCACAGACGCGAGCGGTCGTCCTACAGGATCGTGGATAGCTCGCCAACGGCGAGGCTGAACCGTCCTGACGGCGCCGCATAGCGATGCCCCGTCAAGATTGCGGATGATCGGATCAACGATCGACCTGCATGCGGACGGACTCCCTATGCCAAGCCCTTCCGGCGACAAACGTCAGCCACAACAGCCCCGCTCCCAGGGCTGCGGCCAGAAGGATCGAAGCCAAGGAGACAACTCCGTGTGTCGTCAGGGCAGAGCCCACGAAGATCGAAAGGACGACCGTAGGCAGGACGGCGAGGTCGATCAAAATCAGACCGACGAATGCCAGGGGCCAAAGGCGACGCACGCGTCGAGATTATCGGACGATTCCGACCTTTGCGGTCGGCAATGCCCCAGTGCCGCAGGTCAGCGTTGCTCTTTACCTCTGCAACCACACGGCCAAGCACTCGCACTGTCCGCCCTCATACTGGACCGCCCGCCGAATCCGCACGGACACAGAAGATTCAGCGAGTGGGCGATCCTGGATTCGAACCAGGGACCTCTTCCTTATCAGAGAAGCGCTCTAACCGACTGAGCTAATCGCCCGCGCAACGGCAGGGCACATCGTACCGACTGCGCAGAGTCGCGCCTCGATCGCCAGCGCCCGTTTTGCCCTGGCTCTCCGCGGGACTCCTGTAGCGTCCGCTCGAGAGGATCGGGAGCTCGGGTTGCCTCAGGTCGAGGTAACCACTGTCGACATGACATCCATCCCTCTCCGCGACGACAGCGTCGACCTGTTCGCTTCCTTCAGCGGACTGCACATGCTCCCCGAGCCGGAGGCGGCTGTGCGGGAGAACGGGCGCTGCCTGAAGCCTGGGGGGAGGGTCGTGGGAACGACATTCCTGCGCGACGGCGCGCTGCGTCAACGACTCCTGTTCGCCGCCGGCGCCCTGCGTGGTCATCCCCAACCGCCTCGACCGGACGACCTGGCTGCTGCCTTCGGCCGTTGCCGAATCGAGCAGCTCGAGATCTCTCCCCTCCGTGGATTCGCGGCCTTCCACGGCCGCAAGCGACCCGACCCCTCTCCTACGCCACGGCCCGCGGCCTGATCCGCCGCGCCAGCTCGACCGCTTCCTCGCAGGAGCCGAACTCCATCACCGCCCGGTAGCCGTCCTTGGTCGGCGTGACTTTGACCTCCGCCCCCAACGCCCCGCTCAGCGCCTGCGCGATCTCCTGCGCGGCCTGCTCCTGGTCGGGATGCGCAGATCTCTCCTCAGGCGCTCTGGCGGGCTCGTTGCTCTGCCTGGCTCTCTCTTCGGTGACTCGCACGGACCATCCCTGCTCGACGGCCCGGCGTGCCAGCGCCCGCCGTTGCCCGTGGTCCTCCGCCAGCAGCAGGGCCCGGCCGTGACCCTCGCTGAGGGCCCCGCCCTGCAGCAGCTCGATCACCTCGTCGGGCAGATCCAGCAGGCGCACCAGGTTGCTGACCGCCACGCGGCTGCGGCCCACGCGGCGGCCTATCTCCTGCCTGGTCAGGCCCAGCTCCTCCACCAGCGCCGCACAGGCCCTGGCCTCCTCGATCGGGTTCAGGTCCTCCCTGGCCATGTTCTCGATCAGGGCAGCTTCCAGGGAGGCGGCGTCCTCGCGGGGCGACACGACCGCCGGGATCGTCCGCAGGCCCGCCAGCTTCGCCGCCCGCCAGCGCCGCTCACCCGCCACCAGCTCGTAGCTCTCGGCCGAGATCGGCCTGACCAGAACCGGCTGCAGCACGCCCTGCTCACCCAGCGAGCCCGCCAGCGCCTGCAGCGCCTCCTCGTCGAAGTCCCTGCGGGGCTGGCGGGGGTTCGGCACGATCGCCTCCAGCGCCAGCTCTCGCAGGGAGTCCGATCCCACCTCGCTGTCCGCGCTGACCGACAGGATCGCGCTCAGTCCCCTGCCCATGCCCGGCCTTGGCTTAGCCACGTGCCGCAACCTCCTTCGCTAGCTCGAAATACGCTTCCGCGCCCGCGCTGTGCGGGTCGTGGTGGATCACCGGCAGACCATGGCTGGGCGCCTCGCCCACCCTCACGTTGCGCGGTATCACCGTCTGGAAGACCAGGTCGGGGAAATGCGAGCGGACCTCACTCTCGACGTCCTGGCCCAGCCTCGTCCTGGCGTCGTGCATCGTCAGCAGCATCCCCGAGATCGTAAGCCCGGGGTTCAGCTCCCGCCGTACGAGCTCCAGCGTCTCCAGGAGACCCGCCAAGCCCTCCAGGGCGAAGTACTCCGTTTGCACGGGCACGATCACCCGGTCCGCCGCAACCAGGGCGCATACCGTCAGCGGGCCCAGCGACGGCGGGCAGTCCAGCAGGATGTACTCGTACTCGCCGCGGATCGGCGCCAGCACCTCACGCAGACGCTGCTCGAAGCCCTCCAGGCGGGGCAACTCGATGTTCGCCCCCGCCAGCCCCGCCCCCGCCGGCAGCAGGGCCAGCCCCGCCACAGACGTCTCGACGAGGGCCTCGCGGGCCTCCGCCTCCCCCGACAGGACCTCGTAGAGGCCGGGGGCGTGGGTCCTCGCAACCCCCAGGCCGACAGTCGCATTGGCCTGCGGGTCGACGTCCACCAGCAGCGTCGCGTAGCCCGCCTCCGCAATGCACGCAGCCACGTTGACGGCAGTCGTCGTCTTGCCGACGCCGCCCTTCTGGTTGGCCACCGCATAAACCGTTCCCATCAGGACAGCCAAGCTAGCGGGCCGCGGCGACGGTCGGCTGGCGCCCAGCCCAATTTGGGCCTATTTCGAGGTCTTCGGTCCACCCGCCAGGGGCTTTCGAACCGCAAGGCCCGCACGACGTGGAAATCCCGCCGGCGTGTCCCGGACCTTCTCGAAGACGTGCAGATGACGGCCTTCGGAGCCGGCGAACGGCGCCACCGCCACGACCGCAGTCGGGTGCAGGCCCAGCAGCTCTGCTACGTCGGCGCTGGCCCGCTCCTCCTGCTCGTCGCGCAGCCCCCGCCATTCGACCAGCCACCCTCCCGGCGTCAGCAGCGGTGCAGCGTACTCGAGCACCACAGGCTGCGCTGCCAGTGCCCGGCTCACCACCAGGTCGTTGGCGGCCATCCCCTCCACCCACTCCTCCGCTCGACTGCAGACCACATGTGCGTTCTCGAGCTTCAGCGTCGCCACCAGCCCCGCCATGTACGCGCACTTGCGGGTCTGGCTCTCGACCAGGTGCACCTCCGCCTCCGGCAGCACAACCGCCAGCACCAGGCCCGGCAGGCCCGCCCCCGAGCCGAGATCGGCCACCCGCCGGGCGTCGCGCACCTGTCCCAGCTCCAGTCCCGCCAGCGAGTCGGCGATGTGGCGCCTGACCACCTCCCCCTGCTCCCGCACCGCTGTCGGCGCGTGCTCGTCGGCACTCAGCCGCTGCGCCAGCGATCGCAGGAAATCGGTCTGGTGCTCCGTCAGGGCGTGTCGGCCGGCCAGCGCGGCCAGCTCAGTGCCCGCCTCAGACACCTCAGGCGGTGGAAGATGTTTTCACGTGAAACGCTCTGGCCCGCCCGCACGGGGCGTTATGACGAGGTAGCGCTCGGGCTCGTCTCCCTCGCTGTGCGTCTCGACGTCGCCGCGGTCGCGCAGGTACTCGTGGACGATCTTGCGCTCGAACGGCGGCAGCGGGTCGAGCTCGACGGGGCGACCCATGCTGACCGCCTCCTCGGCGGCGTCGTCGGCCTCCCCGCGCAGCGCCTCGGCGCGGCGCTCGCGATACCCGTTCGCGTCGATCACGATGCGGGTGTCGGCCGGCCCGTCCGGGAACACGATCCGCTGAGCCAGATGCTGCACCGCGTCGATCGTCTGCCCGTGGCGGCCTATGAACAGGCCGACGTTGTCGCCCTCGACCCGTCCCGTCAACACGCCGGCCTTCTCCTGCACCTCGATCTCCGCCTCCAGCTGAAGGTCCTCGACGATCTCTTCGAGCAGCTCCTGCAGCGCCTCGGCCGGCTCCAGGTCCTCGCCGTCCCCGTCGTCCGTCATCTACGCCTCCCCGATCGCTTCTTCTTCTTTCTGGGCGGCCGCGGCGGTGTCACGGCAGCGGGGGCGGGCTCCGCGGCCGCCTGTCCCCCGGCCATGGCACCGCTGAGCGCGGCCCTCAAGCCTCCCGCCGGTTTGCCGTTGGAGGACTCCACCACCGGAGTCTCGGGCGGTTTCGCCTGCGGGCCCATGTGCCGTTTGATCAGGTACTGCTGCCCGATCGTCCACAGGTTGGTGGTCACCCAGTAGACCAGCAGCCCGGCCGGGTAGCGGTAGAGGATCACGACGAAGACGATCGGGATCAGCAGCATCATGCGCCGCTGGTTGGGGTCCGCCGTGGCCGTGGCGATCATCGTCGAGGCCAGCTGCGATCCGACGTAGAGGACGATCAGGACGACCAGGGCGATCCCCGTCGCCTTGTTCGTGATGTCCGGCAGGAACAGGAACTTGGCCGAGTGGGGCGCGACCGTGTTGCAGGTCGTCTGTTCGATGTATTTGCCGGGCAGGTGCGCGACCGACGTGAAATGCGAGGCGGCCTTGTACTTGCCTGCCAGCGTGGCCGCGTGAGCGTTGTAGTAGGAGACCAGCTGGGTGCCGCAGATGTGCTTCTTGAGGTCCGTCCGCAGCATGTAGAACAGCGAGATGAACACGGGCATCTGCAGCAGCAGCGGCAGGCAGGATGCCAATGGGTTGATTTTGTTCTCCTGGTAGAATTTCATCAGCTCCTGCTGCTGGCGCTGTTTGTCCTCCTTGTACTTCTCTTTCAGCGCGTTGATCTGCGGAGCCATGCGCTGCATCTCCTGCATGGACTTCAGCTGGCGGTAGGTCAGTGGCACCAGGACGGCCCGGATCAGGATCGTCAGGCCGACGATCGAGAGTCCCCAGCTGCCCCCAACGATGTCGTTGTGGATGAACACCATGATGTGTTCGAACAGCGAGATCAGGGGCGAGAACGCGTCCTGGATCACGTTTGCGAGGGGGAGCATGCTCTGGGCAGTCAGTCTTCGAGGTGGATTACCGGCGGGCGGCTGGGACGGCCGCCGCACGCGAGGGGGAGAGCCCTCCCGCTCCGCTCAGCTGCCGGTCCTGAACACTCGCTGGGCCGAGACGGGATCGTATCCGCCGTAGCTCCACGGGTTGCATCTGAGCAGACGCCACCCCGCGAGCACCAGGCCCCTAAGTATGCCGTACTCCCGTACAGCGTCGACGGCGTAGCGCGAACAGGTCGGCTCGTACTTGCAGCGACGAGGGATGCCCGGAGAGATGAAACGCTGGTAGACGACGATCGGGGCCGTCACGACCGTGCGCAGGACGCGGCCGGCAGGACGCGGCCCCGGGGCTGACGCTCGATCCTCCGCAGCGGCGCTCACGCCGCCTGCTCCGCGGCCACCCCGGACTCGAGCAGGCCGGCCTTCCCCAGCAGCTCGGCCAGGCACGTGCGCACGCCCGCCAGGCCGTCTCGCTCCGCCAGGGCCAGCGCATCGGGCCTGGCGACGACCACCACGTCGTGCCCGGCCTTCAGGTCAGCGGCCTCTGCCGAGAAGGCCTCCCGCAGCAGGCGCTTGACCTTGTTGCGCTCCACAGCGCCGCCGACCTTGCGGGACACCGACAGCCCCACGCGCGGCTCGCCTCCTGCAGGGTTGGGAAACGAGTACAGGACCAGCTCGCGGTTGGCCGTCGAGCGGCCGTGGCGGTAGACCCGCTCGAACTCGGCGCTTCTGGAGAGCCTTCCGCGGCGCGAGGGAGAGCCAGCGTTCATCGGCTCAACAGGCGCCCGCCCGCCTCAAGCGGACAGTCGCTTGCGCCCCTTCTCACGCCTGCGCTTGAGCACTACGCGACCGGCACGCGTGCTCATGCGGGCGCGAAACCCGTGGACGCGGGCGCGCTTTCGCTTCTTGGGCTGGTAGGTCCGCTTCATCGTTCTCCAATCGGGCGGGCGCACACCGCGCCACCGCCGCTTGCCGCAGCCGTCAGATTATAGGCGCCGGGACGCCAGGCGCGAGAGAGCCCCGTCTCGGCGCCTCGCTACAGTCGACTCGATGGTCGGCTCGCCCGAGACCGCAGACCGCGATGACACGCAGGGAGACGGGTTGGACTGGAGCGACTGGCACGCCGCCTACGACCGCCCCACCTCCCCGCTGGCACGCCGTCTGGAGCTCGTGCGGAAGCACATCCGGGCAGTCCTCGACAGTGCGCCCCCCGGCCCCATCCGGGCCGTCAGCGTCTGCGCCGGACAGGGTCACGACCTGATCGGCGTACTGGCCGACCATCCCCGCCGTGCCGACGTCTTCGCACGCCTCGTCGAGCTGGACGAGGACAACGTCGCTGCCGCTCGCCTCACAGCCGCCTCTGCCGACCTCGGGCAGCTGGAGATCATGGCCGGCGACGCCTCCCTCACGGACAGCTACATAGGAGCAGTCCCGGCGCAGCTCGTCCTCCTCTGCGGGGTGCTGGGCAACATCTCCGTCGACGACGTAGCGCGCACAGTGGAGATGCTGCCCCAGCTGTGCGCAGCCGGCGCGAGCGTCGTCTGGACCCGCCGACGCAGTCCCCCCGACCTCCTGCCCGAGCTGCTCGACATGTTCGAGTCGGCGGGCTTCCAGCAGGTCGCCCTGGACACCGAACCGACAGTCGCCGTAGGCACGAGCGTCCTCACTCGCCACCCCGACGATCTCGTGCCCGGCGCCCGCATGTTCGACTTCATCGGCCAGGGCGCCCTATGGCCGCACCTGGACCCCGAGCGCCGGTCGGCCCTGCAGGCGCTGTTCCGGCCCGACTGCACCCTCGTCGAGCTCGTCGAGGCGATGCGGGCCCTTCCGGTCGGCGGGCCCGCCGACCAGGCCGCCGAGGCGATGCTGCGCGAGGGCCGGGGGACCCCTCTCGCCAAGCACAGCTTCCTACGGGAGATCCTGCGCAGCCGCTTCCCCTCCACCAGGCCGCTCCTCCTGCACCGCCTCTACACGCTCGATCGTGGCCGGGCGGCAGCGATCTACGGAGAGGAGGTGGCGGCCACCGTGCCCGACAGCGGCATCGCCCACGTCCACACCTACCTGACCATCACGCTCGGCGACGATGCCGTGCCGCTCGACGTGACGAGCCACGGGCCGACCTGGGACGGCCACTGCGCCCTCCCTCCCGTCTGCGGGCAGGGGCAGGACCACCCAGCCGGCGAGGACCCGTCCCGCTCGCTTGCGGAGCTGCTTCGCGCAGACGTGGCCCCGGCCCGCGAGCGCGTCCTGAACGCGATCTCCCTCGCAGGCCTGCCCCAGCCTCAGCCTGAGCCTTAGGTCTCAGCCCTTTTTTCCGCCATTTGCGCTCACGGTCGAAGCGGCTCAGGAGGCGTTGGGTATAGTCGCCGCACCGGGCCCCCGCGGCCCCCTTCCAATAGTCGACTACGCACCCCGGGAGGGGCCGTCAGCGCTGCCGTGAACGCCGAGCTCGAGCACATCTGGTCACGAATCCGGTCGCACCTCGCCCTCGTGCTCGAGGAGGACACGTACGACCTGTGGATAGCTCAGCTCACCCCCGTCGAACTGCGCGGCGAGCAGCTCCTCCTGGCAGCTCCCGCACACAGTTGCGACTGGGTGTCCCGTCGCTTTCGCAACGTCATCCAGGCAAGCGCGGAGATGGTCCTCGGTGACGGCGCCACCGTCGCCTTCCAGGCGGCCGGAAGCACACCGACCACGCCGCTGGCATCGGCCGTCACAGCCCCCGCGGCGCCTGTCCCCGCCGACCCGCTCGGCAACCCGCGGCTGACCTTCGACCAATTCGTGATCGGCGACTGCAATCGGCTCGCACACGCCGCCGCCCTGACGGTCGCCGAGCTGCCCGGGCAGGCCTACAACCCGCTGTTCCTCTGCGGACCTCCCGGGGTCGGCAAGACGCACCTCCTGAGCGCCGTCGCCAACCTCATCCGCACCCACAACCCGACGTTGACCGTGCGCGCTACGACAGGCGAGGCCTTCACGAACGAGTTCCTCGGCTCCCTGCAGGCTCGCAGCACAGAGGCCTTCAAGAACCGCTTCAGAGACATCGACGTGCTGCTCGTCGACGACGTCCAGTTCCTCGAGCGCAAGGCGCGCACCGAGGAGGAGTTCTTCCACACCTTCAACGCCCTCTACGACAGCGGCCGTCAGCTCGTCCTGACCTCGGACCGCCCGCCACGAGACCTGCAGGCGCTCGAGGACCGCCTGCGCGAGCGCTTCCAGGCGGGGCTCGTGGCAGACGTACAGCCCCCCGACCTGGCCACCCGCATGACGATCCTGCGAAAGCGCGTGCAGCAGGACGGCATCGAGCTCGACGAGGAAGTCCTCCACATCGTCGCCAACCACGTCCAGACCAACGTCCGGGCACTCGAGGGAGCGCTCATCAGACTCGTCGCCTACGGATCCCTGACCGGTCAGCCGATCACGGAGGAGCTGGCCCGCAAGCTGCTCGACAACCTGTACCCGCCTCGCCCCCAACCCGGCCGCGGCTCGAGCACCGTGCCCGACATCCAAAGAGTCACGTGCGAGGAGTTCGGGATCTCCAGAGAGGAGCTCCTTTCCTCGAGCAGGAGCCCTCGTGTCGCCTGGCCGCGCCAGCTCGCCATGTACCTCTCGCGAGAGCTGACAGACGAATCTCTGCCCGCCATCGGCCGGCTGTTCGGAGGCCGCGACCACACGACGGTCCTTCACGCCCACAGGCGGGCGGGCGCACGAATCCAATCCGACGACCACGCCCAGGCGGCTGTGGAGAAGCTGTGCAAGACCCTTGGGCTCGACCCTGACACGGCCGGCGACACACCGCCCGACCGCGGCGCCTGAGAGACTTAGCGGTCGGTCGCGCACAACGACCCACAGGGTCCATGCCCCGCACACCGCGCCAAACCACGCAATCCACATCCACACAGCCCCTACTCACTCCTATAGACCTCCTCTGAATAGATGAAGCTGACCCTTTCCTCTTCCGATCTGCTCGCCCAACTGCAGACGGTGACGCGCGTGGCCTCGACCCGCAGCGCCGTGCAGGCACTGTCCGGCGTCATGATCTCCGCCGCCGCCGACAGCTCTCCAGAGCTGCTCGCAACCGACATGGAGGTCGGGCTGCGAGTGCCGCTGCAGGCCGACGTATCGCGACCCGGCTCCGTCGTCCTGCCCGCTCGCCTTCTCCTCGACGTGGCCAGATCGCTTCCGTCGGATTCGCTGAGCCTCGAGCTTCGACCCGCCGAGCAGGACGTGGAGCTGATCTGCGGGCCCACCACCTTCCACCTGAGGACCCTGCGAGCCGAGGACTTCCCGACGCTGCCCTCTCCGACCCCAGACTCAAGGATCTCGCTGCCGGCCGAGGCCTTCGTGGAGACGATCGCCCGAGTCGCCCGATCGGCCTCGCGCGACGAGACGCGCCCTGTGCTGACCGGCATCCTGATCTCCGCCAGCGGGCAGGAGCTGCGCATGGTCGCCACCGACTCCTACCGGCTGAGCGTCAAGCAGACGGCGCTCGAGCAGCCGCTGCAGGAGAGCTTGGAGGCGAACGTTCCAGCACGCGCGCTGCAGGAGCTCGCGCGCATCGCCCAGCAGTCCGAGGCCGAGACGGTCTCCGTCAGCGTCGGGCAGAACCAGGCAGTCTTCGAGCTCGGCGACGTCGTCCTGTCGTCGCGACTGATCGACGGCCAGTTCCCCAACTACCGGCAGCTGCTGCCGGAGTCCGTCGAGCACGAGCTGAGACTCTCCAGCGCCGAGCTGACCGACGTCGTGCGCCGCATCAGCCTGCTGGCCCAGAAGAACGCTCCTCTGCGCCTGAGCTTCTCCGAGGGCAGCCTGGCCGTCTCCGCCCAGACCCCCGACGTCGGCGAGGCCAGCGAGACGATTCCCGTCCCCTACCACGGCGAGCTGTTCGAGATCGGCTTCAACCCCGAGTTCCTGCGCGACGGCCTCGAGAGCCTCGACACGCCTGAGCTGCTGCTGAAGCTGATCAGCCCCCTGCGCCCGGGCCTGATCGAATCCCCCGACGCCGGGGACTTCGTCTATCTCATCATGCCCATTCGCCTCAACGTGTAGGTCGATGGCCGTCCTCTCCGTTGAGCTGAGGGACTTCCGGTCCTACCAGCGGGCGACGGCCAGGTTGGGGACGGGGCTGACGGTCGTGCATGGTGCCAACGGGGTCGGCAAGTCGAACCTGCTGGAGGCCGTCTACTTCGGCTGCGTGGGGCGTTCGCCGCGCACTCGCAACGAGCGGGAGCTGGTCCGCTTCGGTGCGCAGGCCGCCCGCGTCACCGTCGAGCTGCTCGACGAGGATCGCCGCCACGAGCTGACCGTCGCCTACGCCCCGGCCGTGGGTGGGGAGGGGGCAGTCAAGCGGGTCACCTGCGACGGAGCCCCCGTCGAGCGGCTGCTGGACCTCCCGGTCAGGCCGCTCGTCAGTGTCTTCGTGCCGGAGCGTATGGAGCTCGTGAAGGGAGCCCCGGCCGTGCGGCGGGCCCATCTCGACCAGCTGCTGGCGGCGCTGTGGCCGCTGCGGGCACGGGCGCGCACTGAGTACGGCCAGGTCCTCGCACAGCGCAACGCCCTGATCGCGCGGATCAGAGCCGGCCGGGCGTCAGACGGCGCTTTGGCCACCTGGGACCGGGAGCTGGCGGGCAAGGCGATCGAGCTGCAGCGACACAGGGCAGACGTCCTCGGCATCCTCGCGGAGCCCTTCGGGCAGCGGGCGGCCGAGCTCGGCTGCAACGGGACGCTCGCGCTGGAGTACCGCCCACGCTCGCGCGCACTCGACGAGGACGCCTTCGCCCGGGAGCTGGCCGACCGTCTTCCCGGGGACCTCGATCGCGGCTACACGACCCATGGCCCCCACCGCGACGACTTCGTGCTGCTGCGAGACGGTCGCGACCTGCGCACGTACGGGTCGCAGGGCGAACAGCGCCTGGCCCTGCTGGCCCTGCTGCTGGCCGAGCGCGCCGTCATCGCCTCAGAGCGCGCCATCACGCCGCTGATGCTGCTCGACGACGTCATGAGCGAGCTCGACGCCCAGCGTCGGGAGCTGCTGGCCCAGGAGCTGCGCTCCGGCGGGCAGAGCGTCATCGCCGCTACCGAGCTCGGGCACGTGCCCGGGGCCGGGGACGCCGAGGTCACGAGGCTGGCCGTGTCGGCGGGCGCCGTCCTGCAGGAGGCCCCGGCGGCCTACCCGATTGCAGCCAACACATGAGCAGGCCCGCTCCCCGGCAGCTGACGGATGCCATGTCCAGGCTCACCTCGCGCCTCGCCCCGGCGGGGACGCTCGCCCGCGTGCAGGAGGTCTGGCCCGGCGTCGTGGGCCAGACGATCGCCACCAGCGCCCGTCCGACAGCCGAGCGCGAAGGGGTGCTTAGCGTCCTCTGCGAGGCAGCCGTGTGGGCGCAGGAGCTCGACATGATGAGCGGGGACATCGTCGAGCGCCTCAACGCCGCGCTCGGCACGGAGGCCATTCGCGAGCTGCGCTGCACGACCGCTTGAGCAAAGGCTCCGGGGGCCCTGAACGGACCCCCGCCAAAGGCACGATATCCCTGCATTCTGCAGGTATTTGAGCGCTCCTGCCGACCGGATCCAACCCCCCGTCGTGCTATCCTAAAGACCGTATTCCATCCGCCCCAGCCGTGGTCCTCGCGCCCCGGAATCCGGGGCGTTTCCACGTCATCGGAGGGCCCTTGGCATCAGGCAGCGACAGTCCCGGCAACGACACGACCGGCGGCTCCGCCTCATACGGCGCGCAGGACATAACCGTCCTCGAGGGCCTGGAGGCCGTTCGCAAGCGCCCCGGGATGTACATCGGCTCCACCGGCATCATGGGCCTGCACCATCTCGTCTACGAGGTCGTCGACAACTCCGTCGACGAGGCCCTGGCCGGCTTCTGCACCGAAGTGTCGGTCACGATCCACCCGGACAACTCCGTGACGGTCCTCGACAACGGCCGGGGGATCCCTGTGGGGATCATGGAGAAAGAGGGCAAACCGGCCGTCGAAGTCGTCCTGACCGTCCTTCACTCGGGCGGCAAGTTCGGCCAAGGCGGCGGCTACAAGGTATCCGGCGGGCTGCACGGCGTCGGCGTGTCGGTCGTCAACGCCCTGTCCGAGCAGCTGCGCGTCGAGATCCGTCGCGACGGCCACGTCTACACGCAGGAATACAGCCGCGGGGCGCCGCTGGCCCCGCTGCACGAGGGTGAGAAGCTCGCGAAGGGAGAGCCGACCAGCAACAGCGTCACCTTCCTGCCCGACGCCGACATCTTCGAGTCGCTGGACTTCGACTTCTCGACGCTGGAGGAGCGCCTTCGCGAGACGGCCTTCCTGACCCGGGGCCTGAAGATCTCGATCGTCGACGAGCGCGGCAGCGGCCACGCGGCGAGCTTCCAGTACGAGGGCGGCATCGAGGACTTCGTCAGCTATCTCAACGAGAACAAGGACACCGTCCACCGCAAGGTCATCTTCTTCGACGGCGAGTCCGAGGAGGGCGCCGCCGAGGTGGCGATGCAGTGGAACTCGTCCTACCAGGAGTCGGTGCACTCCTTCGCCAACAACATCAACACGCGCGAGGGCGGCTCGCACCTGAGCGGGTTCCGCTCGGCCCTGACGCGAACCCTGAACAAGTACGCCCGCGACCACGGCCTGCTCAAGGAGAAAGAGGACAACCTCTCCGGCGAGGACGTCCGCGAGGGGCTGACGGCAGTCGTCTCCGTGAAGCTCGCCGATCCGCAGTTCGAGGGGCAGACGAAGACCAAGCTGGGCAACCCCGGCATGGCGGGCTTCGTGGAGTCGATCGTCAACACGGGTCTGGCCGAGTTCCTGGAGGAGAACCCCAGCGAGGCGCGGGCCGTCATCGGCAAGGCCGTCCAGGCCCAGCGTGCCCGCGAGGCGGCGCGCAAGGCGCGGGACCTGACCCGCCGCAAGTCGGCCCTGGAGAACTCGACCCTGCCCGGCAAGCTGGCCGACTGCTCGGTCAAGGACCCCTCCCTGGCGGAGCTGTTCGTGGTCGAGGGGGACTCAGCCGGCGGCTCGGCCAAGCAGGGTCGCGACCGCAACACCCAGGCCGTGCTGCCGCTGCGCGGGAAGATCCTCAACGTCGAGAAGTCGCGCATCGACAAGGTCCTGCAGAACACCGAGATCCAGGCGCTGATCACGGCCATCGGCACAGGCGTGCGCGACG
This sequence comes from uncultured Solirubrobacteraceae bacterium, assembly GCA_963697795.1. Lineage (GTDB taxonomy): Bacteria > Actinomycetota > Thermoleophilia > Solirubrobacterales > Solirubrobacteraceae > Palsa-744. Next base: position 1,699,350 of record OY969097.1, read on the forward strand.
AGTTCAACATCGAGAACGCCCGCTACCACAAGGTCATCCTGATGACCGACGCCGACGTCGACGGTGCCCACATCCGCACGCTGGCGCTGACCCTGCTGTTCAGGGAGATGAAAGAGCTGATCGAGGAAGGCTACGTCTACATCGCCAAGCCGCCCCTGTACAAGCTCAAGCAGGGCTCCCGCGAGCGCTACATCGAGAAGGAGTCCGAACTGGAAGAGATCCTGCTCGCGGAGAAGTGGGAGAAGATCCTCGTCTTCGACCGGCACGGCACCCAGTTCAAGCTGACCGAGGCCCGCTGGCAGCGCTTCACCAGGCTGCTCAAGCAGTACGAAGGCTGGGCGCTGGCGCTGCGCGGCCAGCACGGCCACGAGGTCGTGCAGTTCCTGGAGGAGTCCTCACTGCTGGACGAGCAGGTCATGAGCGCCGAGGCGGCCGTCGAGCTCTTGGCCCGCGATGGCGCCGAGGGCGACGCTCACAGCACCGAGCTGATCGAGCAGGACCCGCTGGAGATCCGCGTGCGGGCCGTCGAGGCCAGCACCGGCTTCGCCCGCATGCACCGCATCAAGCGCTCCCTGTTCGACTGCAACGAGTACCGCCAGCTGGCCAAGGTCCACATGCAGCTGATCGAGCTGGCCGGTACGCCGGCCTTCGAGGTCAAGCTCGGCGACGCCTCCGAGACGGCGCTGTCCTTCGAGGCCCTGCATGAGGCCGTTCTCAGCGTCGCCCAGAAGGGCGTCAAACTGCAGCGCTTCAAGGGCCTCGGCGAGATGAACGCCGACCAGCTCGGGGAAACGACGATGTCCCCGGCGACGCGGGTGCTGGCCCAGGTCACCCTCGAGGACGCAGCCGCCGCCGATCGCATCTTCTCGATGCTGATGGGCGACCAGGTCGAGCCCCGCCGCGAGTTCATCGAAGAAAATGCGAGAGCGGTCGCGAACCTCGATGTGTAGGACCCACCCACCCAAGGTGAGCAGGCATGGCAAGCGCTGACGTCATCGGCGGCGGCAACGTCGAACCGCGCGCACTCGAGGAGGAGATGCGCACGGCCTACCTCGACTACGCCATGTCCGTCATCGTCGGGCGGGCCCTGCCCGACGTCCGCGACGGCCTGAAGCCCGTCCACCGTCGCGTCCTCTACGCCATGAACGAGCTGGGCCTCGGCCCGACCCGGGGATACGCCAAGTGCGCCCTGATCGTCGGCGAGGTCATGGGCAACTACCACCCCCACGGCGACTCCGCCATCTACGACACGCTCGTGCGCATGGCCCAGGAGTTCTCGATGCGCAACGAGCTGGTCGACGGGCAGGGCAACTTCGGCTCGATCGACGACGACCCGGCAGCCGCCATGAGGTACACCGAGGCCAGGCTGGCCCGCATCGCCACGGAGATGCTGCGCGACCTCGACATGGACACGGTCGACTTCGCGCCCAACTACGACGGGCGCCGCCGCGAACCGCTGGTCCTGCCCGCGCGCTTCCCCAACCTGCTCGTCAACGGCTCGTCCGGGATCGCCGTCGGTATGGCTACGAACATCCCGCCGCACAACCTGCGCGAGGTCATCGACGCGACGATCGCCTACATCGACGACCCCTCCATCGAGGTCGAGGGCCTCATGCAGCACATCAAGGGGCCGGACTTCCCGACCGGCGGCATCATCCTCGGCCGGGCCGGGATCAAAGACGCCTACGAGACGGGTAGGGGACGCGTCCGCGTGCAGGCCCGCGCCCACGTCGAGCCGCTCAAACAGGGCAAAGAGGCGATCGTCGTCACGGAGCTCCCCTTCATGGTCAAGAAGGGCGGCGACGGCGGCCTGATCCAGAAGATCGCCGACCTCGTCAAAGAGGGGCGGATCACCGAGATCGCCAACATCGAGGACCACTCCGACAAGCGCGGCATGCGCCTGGTCATCGAGCTCAAGCGCGACGCCATCCCGAAGGTCGTGCTCAACAAGCTCTACAAGCACACCTCGATGCAGACCACTTTCGGGGTGAACATGGTCGCGCTGGTCGACAACGTCCCGCGCACCCTGGACCTGCGGGCGGTCATCCACAACTACGTCGCCCACCAGCGTGAGGTCATCGTCCGCCGCACCAAGCACGAGCTCTCCGAGAAGGAGGCCCGCGCCCACATCCTCGAGGGCCTGCTGACGGCCCTGGAGCACCTCGACGCGATCATCGAACTGATCCGCGCCTCCCGCGACCGCGACGCGGCCCGCGAACAGCTGATCGAGCGCTTCGCGCTGAGCGCCATCCAGGCCACTGCGATCCTCGACCTGCGCCTGTCTCAGCTGACGGCGCTGGAGGCCGACTCGATCAAACAGGAGCACGCCGACGTGACGGAGAGGATCGCCGAGCTGCGCGCCATCCTCGGCGACGAATCCCGCGTTCTGGCCGTCATCAAGGAGGAGCTGTCGGAGATCTCAGAGCGCTTCGGGGACGAGCGCAGGACCGAGATCAGCGCCTCCGAGGACGAAATCGACATCGAGGACCTGATCGCCGACCAGCAGATGGTCATCACGATCACCAACAGCGGCTACGTCAAGTCGCTGCCCCTTGCGACCTACCGCCAGCAGCAGCGCGGCGGGCGCGGCGTGACCGGCATGGACATGAAGGACGGCGATTTCATAGAGCACCTGTTCGTGTGCTCATCCCACGACTACCTGCTGTTCTTCTCCAACCGCGGCAAGGTCTACCGCTCCAAGGTCTACGAGCTGCCCGAGGCCCAGCGCACGGCCAAGGGCCGGGCCCTCGTCAACATCCTGCCGCTGCGGGAAGGCGAGCGGATCCAGGCAGTCGTCTCCACCCGCGAGTTCGCGGAGTCCAAGTACCTCGTCTTCGCGACCCGCAACGGCACCGTCAAGAAGACCGAGCTGGCCACCTATAACACCCCCATCAAAGCCGACGGCATCATCGCCATCAACATCCGCGACGACGACGAGCTGCTGGCCGTCCGCCAGGTCGACCCCGACGAGGAGATCATCATGGTCTCCCGGGCCGGGCTGGCCGTCCGCTTCGCCGAGTCCGACGCCCGCGCGATGGGCCGCGACACCACCGGCGTGCGGGGCATGGACGTCGGCGATGACGGCCGGGTGATCGCCATGGACGTCGCCCGCGACGACATGGACCTGCTCGTCGTCACCGAGAACGGCTACGGCAAGCGCACCCAGATCAGCCAGTACCGCAAGACCAACCGTGGCGCCAAAGGCGTCAAGACGATCGGGCTGACAGAGCAGAAGGGCGCCCTGGCGGGAGCCCTCGTCGTCCGCGAGCACCAGGAGCTCGTCTTCATCAGCGTCGGCGGGATGGTGCAGCGCACCGCCGTCGGAGGCATCTCCCAGCAGGGCCGCTCCGCCACAGGCGTGCGCGTGATGAACCTGAAGGACGAAGACGCCGTCTCCGCGGTCGCGCTCGTCGTCGACACCAGCGACGACGACGTCGAGGACGCGCCCGCCGCAGACTGATCCCGCAAGGTTTCGCCCAGGACTGCAGGGGGCCGCCTCCCAAGCGTCCAGATTCGAGGCTCAGGCTCAGACACTCCTCGGGGCCGTCCGAAAGCGGGAGGGTGCAAGACACCACAAAGCTCCTTCCCACCGTCCTCCTGACCTTCCTGCTGCTCCTCTGCAGCATCGCCGCCCCCTCAGCCCAGGCGCGCTCCCCCCGCCACCACGACTCGGCCAAGCAGGCCCGCAGGCACGACCCCGGCAAGGGCCGGCGGCACGCCGCCCGTGAACGCCGGCGCAAGCAGGCCAGGCAGAAGGCGACCAAGCCTGTCAGGCAGAAGACAGTCGCGGCCAGGCCGCACAAGGAACACGCCCCGCACAGCCGCGAAACGGCAAGCGCCGAAACGGCACCCTCCCGTCAGGACGCCGCCGTCCAGTCCGAAGCCCGCATCGCCGAGGTCCTGGCCACCCCCTGCCAGAACACGGAAGTCATCCCCACCGCTCAGAACCTGCCGGTCGTGGACGCCGCCACGCTCTGCCTGATCAACAAGGAGCGGGCCGAACACGGCGTCGCCCCGTTGATCCTCAACGACGACCTCGAAGCGGCTGCCCAGAACCACTGCGCGGAACTGATCGAAGACGACTACTTCGCCCACGTCGCCCCCGACGGCGAGACGCCAGTCCAGCGGATCGAAAAGACCGGCTACATCCCCGGCCCCGAAGTCGGCTACGTGATCGGCGAGAACCTCGCCTGGGGCACCTACCAGCTGGCCACTCCCGCCTCGATCGTCGCCGCCTGGATCGCCTCGCCCGGGCACCTCGCCAACATCCTCGAATCCCGCTACACGGAAACAGGTATCGCGATCACTCCCGCCGTGCCGCAGTCCCTCGGCGAAGGCAACCCCGGCGCGACCTACGCGCAGGAGTTCGGCGTCATCGTCCACTGATCGGCAGCTCACCCACCCCAACCTGCCCGCCACGTCGTCCGCTTTCGCTACTCTGGCCAGACCAGAGAAAGGAGGTGGTCCAAACGTCGTCTGACAGTTTTTGCGGGACCCTGGAGGTGACCGGCCGGTAGGTCGGGAGGCTGGACCGCCTAGCGGAATCCAACCCGGGACACCCCGAGACGACTGCCGGCTCTGGTCCCTCCGGCCTTGACTGGTCGTCATCGGTTCATCCAGTCGCAGATGTACGCGAAGGGCGCCTCCAGTGGGCGCCCTTCGTCGTTCAGGCGGCCTGCGGCAGGTACGCCAGCCACGCCGACGGGATCGTCGGGCTGGCGACGTGGATGAAGATCTCCGCCCGGGGCGTACGTGGCGGATGGCGCGGGTGCATCCCGGCCTGGCGGGGCAGCCGGTCGGCCTTGCGCCTGTTGCAGGGGGCGCAGGAGGCGACGATGTTCTCCCAGCTGGAGGTTCCGCCCTTGGAGCGGGGGATGACGTGGTCTACTGTCAGGTTGGAACGGGAGCCGCAGTACTGACAGGTCCAGCTGTCCCTGGCGAAGACCGCCCGGCGGGTGATCTTACGGCGGTGCGCGTCGCGTGGCACCTTCACGTAGGTCACCAGGCGGATGACGACAGGGCGCGGGTAGGCGGAGGACTCCGAGTGCAGTTCCCAGCGTGCCCGCTCCAGCAGCTCCGCCTTCTCCTTGAGCAGCAGCACGACAGCCCTGCGCACCGTGCAGACGTTGATCGGCTCGTACGTCGCGTTGAGAACGAGCACCCGACCGCCCATCGCCGCATCCGGCGAGGTCTCAGGTCCGTGCCGCTGGTGCTCTAGTGGCGCCACGGACCCCACCGGCTCTGGTGGGACTGGGCTCTCCATCTTCGCGCCGCAGTGTAGCGGGCGCAGGCACCGCACACAGCAGTCGCAGCCGTCCTACGTCGCCGCCAGCGCCGAGCGGTAGCTGCCCAGCACACGGACCTCCTCGCACACCTTGCGCAACGCGAGCAAGGCCTGCGTCACCTCGGGCGTGTCCGCGGCGGCCTGCAGCTCGGCGAAGAACACGTAGCTGCCCATCCCTCGCCGTTGCGGGCGCGACTCGATCTTCGTCAGGTTGATGGAGCGGCTGGAGAGCTCCTGCAGGCAGCGGACCAACCAGCCCGAGCCCTCCGCGCCCGCCCCCCAGAAGACCAGCAGCGAACGCCACTCGCCCAGGCGCTCCTCACGCAGCGGCACGGGACGGTCCGCTTCCCCTGCCCTGGCCAGCCAGGCGAAGCGTGTTTCGTTGTCGTCACGGTCCTCGACCCCCTCGCGCAGGATCGTGCCACCGTAGATCTCGGCCGCCAGGGCAGTGCCCAGCGCCGCCCTGCCGCGCTCGCCCGCCGCCACGACCGATCGCACTGCCTCAGCCGTCGAGCCGGCCGCCAGGACCTTAGCCCCCGACAGCTCGCCACGCAGGAGGCTGGTGCACTGGCCCGGCACCTGCGGGTGGGAGATGACCGTCTCTATCTCCCACAGGGGAACGTCCCCGGCGGCGATCAGGCAATGACGCACGCGCAGCAGCGCCTCCCCCACGATCTGAACGTCCGCCGCATCGTCGGCCAGCAGGTCGAGCGTCACGTTGATGGACCCCTCCAGGGAGTTCTCGATCGGAACGAGCGCCAGCTCCAGCTCGCCCGCCCTCAGCGCGGCGACCGTCTCGTAGATGCCCGCCACCGCCACCGGCTCCACGCTGCCCTGCTGCACGCTTGCCAGCAGCGCCTCCTCGCTGAACGTGCCGGCCGGACCGAGGAAGCCCGCGCGAGGAAGCCGGACCGCCTCCTCAGCCGCCGCCATCGCCGCCGCTGTCGGCCAGGGCCAGCCGGACCGCCTCGGCCTCCTCCGGGGACAGCTCCAGTTCGCCGCGGCCTGCGTCGACGCGCTTACCGTAGACCCTGGCCTGGTCGCGGTGGTGGATGCACGACAGGACGATCCCCGAACGTTCGTCGTCGAGCAGGGCGATCGACATCGACTGGCGCCCCGACAGCTCGTTGTAGGCGTCGTAGCGGACCAGGGCGCGGTGGGCGATCGTGCCCCGCAGGGTCGACTCCGCCGCCGCCAGGCGGCCGTCCAGCCTGGTCGCCGTCTCCTCCACGTACTCGCGCAGCGCTTCGAAGGCCTCCTGCATGCCCGCCGCGTGGGCGATCACGTCCTGCTCGGAGCCCTCGCCCAGGACCAGGCGCTGCGAACGGCGCAGGGCACGCAGGCGCACGGCCAGCATCCCGCAGCAGGTCAACGCAACGACGGCCACCGCCGCAGCCGCCAGCGCGACGATGCCCTGTGTGTCCGTGATCGACGCCGCCATCATCACAAAGTTAGCCGGTGAGGCCGGCGGCGGCGCTCACCGGCTCATTGGCTGAAGATGGCCAGGAAGGCGCCCTTCGTGCCTTCGTGGTTCGTTTCGCCCGGGACCGGCTCGACCGCCGCTTCGACCTTGGCCGCCACGCCCAGCGGGATCCCCGACACGGGGATTTCGACCGTCGTCGACTTGCCCGGTTCGGTCTTGTCGATCGTGTGGGACTCCTTGATTTCTTTACCTGCCACCGTGACGGTCAGATCGACCTTCACGCCCGTCTCGGTGAATTCGCCGTCGTCTTCGACAGAAACCGTGAAGGTCGGGTTGCCCCCGCCGCTGACGTGGTTCAGGGCCGGTTCCGCTTCCAGCGCCGTGCCGCCCACGCTGACCCCCTTCAGGACGGAGCCGTGGTGGCCGGGCTGCACCGAGCCCGAGCTGGATCCCGAAGAGGAGGATTGACCCGTCAGCCGCGCCTGCACCGTGTTCGGTTCCAGCCAGCCCAGGTTCGGCAGGAAGCTGGCCCCCCTGGTCGCTTCCCGGATGCCCGCCGAGGAGAGCGTCTGCTGGATCAGCGGCGCCACGCGCTGGGAGTAGATGACGTCGGAGGCCAGGAAGTTCTCCATGTCCCCGGCGATCTTCGCGATGACCGTCTTGTTCTGCCCGCCCAGCGCCGAGGGCAGCAGGGCGGCGACCTTGGTGATCCCTTCCACGCGCAGGTCCAGGGCCAGCAGGAAGTCCCGCTGGGCGTCGGCCATTTCGCCGGGCACCGACAGTTCCTTGGCCCTGCTCGCCAGTTTCCGTGCTTCCACGCCCGGTTGGTCGACCTGCGACTGGACTTCCAGGGCCGACTTGCCGCCGGCGCCCGCCAGCGCCGTGAACAGCGGCGTCGCCACCTGGGACTGGAATTCCGAGGCGATTTCGCCGACCTGGTGGTTGTAGTCCTTCAGCGACTGCTGCTTCTGGGATTTCAGGCAGCCGTTGATGAGCAGCACGATCAGGATCAGCACGACCACGGCCACACCCGCCGCCACGCGGCGACGCACCATCAGCGTGTGCTGGTCATAGCCCGAGGAGCCTCCGCCTCCCGCCGGTCGACGCGGACGGGGGCGCGGGGGCGCAGATGCGCGCTCGCCGGCCGGGCGCCGCGGTGCGCGGGATGACGGTCGAGGCGCTGTGTCCTCGCCATCGTCAAAGAACGACAATAGCCTCCGCTCCTTTGCAGGGTCCTGGAAGGGCCCCAGTATGACTGCAGGTCCGGTTGCCGGTGATCCTGCAACTTCTCGCTCACGGGACAGAATCCTGCATCGGGACGGAGGAGCAGGCTCGCGTCCGGCGAACGCGCAACCCGGTGGAGTCGACGCGGACCCTAATCCAGGACGCCGGAGATCAGCAGCCGCGACGGCGTCCCTTCGCCGCGCGCCGCTCCGTCGGGCAGCCCGACGCCTCCGAGCCCCAGCTCGTGCTCGACCGCTACCTGCTGCTCGAGCGTCTCGGCGCGGGGGGCTTCGGCGTCGTCTGGAGGGCCCACGACCAGGTCCTGCAGAGAGAGGTGGCCGTCAAGCGCATCTGGCTGGGAGCAGGCGACGTGGAGCGCGCGACCCGCGAGGCCCATGCCTCGGCCCGCCTGTCCCACCCCGCCATCGTCGCCCTCTATGAGGCCTACACCCAGGGCGAGGCCTTCTACCTCATCTCAGAGCTCGTCCAGGGCCGGACGCTGGCCCGCCTGATCGCCCAGGACGAGCTGGACGACGAGGAGATCGTCGCCGTCGGCCTGGCCCTCCTGGACGCCCTCGAGCACGCCCACGGCCGCGGCGTCGTGCACCGCGACATCAAGCCCCAGAACGTGCTCGTGCCCGACACCGGGGGGGACCCGGCAGCCAAGCTGACCGACTTCGGCGGCGCCTCGATCGCCGGCGAGGACGCCCTCACCCGAACCGGCGACGTCCTCGGGACCCTCGCCTACATGGCTCCCGAGCAGAGCGAAGGGCTGGAGGCCGGCGAGGAGGCCGACCTCTACTCGCTTGCCCTCGTCCTGTACGAGGCCCTCAGCGGCGTCAACCCCGTCCGCGGCGCCAGTCCCGCCGAGACGGCCAAGCGCATCGGCACCCGTCTGGAGCCGCTGCACCGTCGCCGGCGCGACCTGCCCAGGGCCCTGACAGTAGCCCTGGACCGGGCCCTCGCGCCCGACCCTCGCGGCAGGGGAGACCTCGCCGACCTGCGCATGGCCCTGCAGGAGCACGGCGCCGGCGACCTCGACGGTCCGCGGCGGTCCCCGCGCCGTGCCACCGCTCCGGTCACGCCGTCCTGGGAGGCCGCTCCGGCTCTCCCGGCGCACCGCCTGCCGCGAGCCCGGCCGGAGCCGCTCGTTCCCTCCGCGGGGCCAGAGCCGACAGCCGAGGCGCCCGCCCCCTTGGCCGAGCCTGCCACGGCGCCCGGCCTGCCACGGCTGCTCTGGGCAGGTCTCGCTCTTGCCCTCGTCATCTGGCAGGTCGTGGCCGGCAGGCCCGGCCTCGCCCTGGTGCTGGCTGCCGGCCTGATCGCGCTGGCGCTCGTGCCCGCCGAACCACGCTCGGGGCGGGTCTCGGTGCTGTGGGCGGGATGCCTGGCGGCGCCCCTGCTCGGCGTCGTCGGGCTCGCCGCGGCCTACCCCGCCATCGCCGGGCAGGCGCGACGCTGGCGGGCCCGGCTGGCCCTTGGCGCCGTCGGCTACTGGTGGCTGCTGCTGGCCGAGCCCGTGCTGGGCCGGCGGCTGTGGCTGGGGCCGGCCCGCGGCACGCCCGCCCCCGCCGCCTGGGAGAGCTCGATCGGTCCTGCCGCCACGCATGCGATCGGCCCCCTGCTGAGCGCGGGGACGCTGCTGGGAGCGGCCCTGTGGGGGGCCGGCGCCCTCGTCCTGCCCTGGCTCGTGCGTGGCCGCCACGCAGCCGTCGACGTCGTCGCCGCAACCGTCTGGTCGGCCCTGCTGGTCGGCGGCGCCGATCGCCTCGACGGCGGCCTGTCGGCTCTCTCCCATCCTTCGCCGCGCGGGCTCGTGCTGGGCGCTGTGCTCGGCGGGATGGTCGCCGTGGGCGCCCGCGCCCTGCGCGGCCCCGTCTAACGCCGTCGCGTACGCGTAGCATGGCTGGCGGGCCCGCCCCCCGGCCCGGCGCCCCGCGCGCGCGAACCCCCACGATGAACCTCCTCAAGAGCGTCGAGAACACCATTGCCAGGCTCGTCGAGGGCTCGTTCGGCCGTGCCTTCCGCTCGGAGGTACGCCCGATGGAACTGGCCCGCAAGCTGACCCGCGAGATGGACGCTCACCGCACCGTCTCGGTCTCCCGCGTGTATGTGCCCAACGAGTACGTCGTCTGGCTCTCGCCGGAGGACCGCGACCGCTACGACGGAGTCGAAGCGGAGGTGATCGACGAGCTGTGCGGCTACCTGCTCGAGCACGCCCGCCGCGAGGAGCTGATCATGCCCGGCCCGCCGCACGTCTCCTTCGAGACCGACGAGCAGCTGTCGCTGGGCGAATTCGGGATCCAGGCGCGGTTGGTCCGCGGCGAGGTTCACAGTGCATCCGAGCAGGGGCGAGCAGAGCCACAGGACGTGCACGGACAGACGATGATCTACAGCACCTCGGCCCGCGTGGGCGAGCCCGTCAGGGAGGCCCAGGGCCGCACGCCACGGGCCCTGCTGTCGGCCGGCGGGCGGCGCCTGCTCGTGCCCCCCGCCGGGGGGACGATCGGCCGCAGCCGCGACTGCGACGTCGTGCTCGAGGACAGCGGCATCTCCCGCCGTCACGCCCGCGTCCACCCGGTCGCCGGAGAGTGGGAGATCGAAGACCTGGGCTCGACCAACGGCGTGCTCCTCAACGGCGTCCAGGTCGTCGGCAGCGAGCCGCTGCGGGCCGGCGACGTGATCGAGCTGGGCTCCACGGAGATCGTCTTCGAACTCGGATGAACGGACTCGACCCAGTATCGGTGGCCCTGAAGTTCGGCTTCCTGGCCGTCATGTACCTGTTCCTGCTGTGGGTCTCCCGCAGCGCCAGGCGTGACCTGCGCGCGCCCGAAGTCAGCCAGGCCTTTCCCGCGCACGAGCCACCCCCCGACGCCACGGGCATGTACTCCGCCTCGCGAGTGGGCAGCGTCGACTACGCGACCCGCTCCCCCCGCCTGGTCGTCGAGCGGGCCCCCGGGCACGAGCCGGGCATGATCTACGATCTCGACGGCGACCTCGTCATGGGCCGGGGCGATCACGCCGAGATCCGCCTGGAGGACCCCTTCGCCTCCTCCCGTCACGCCCGCATCTACGAGCAGGGCAACAGCGTCGTCGTGGAAGACCTCGGCTCCACCAACGGCACCTACCTCAACGAGGAGCTGCTGCAGACCCCCCGACCGCTGCACCCCGGCGACCGCCTGCGCATCGGCGACAGCGAATTCGTCTTCGAGGTCGACTGACGTGCTGCGCGTGGCCGAGCAGTACTACGCGACCGACACCGGCCGCCAGCGGCGGGCCAACGAGGACTCGCTGATGGTTCGGGCGCCCCTCTACGTGGTCGCCGACGGCATGGGCGGGGCGCAGGCCGGCGAGGTCGCCTCGCGGCTTGCCGTGGAGGCCTTCAAGGACGGCCTCGCCGACAACGCTTCGCCCGAGGCGGCCCTGACCTCCCTGGCCCAGGCCGCCAACGCCCGCATCTACGAGCTCTCCCACGCCAACGCCGAGCAGGCCGGCATGGGCACGACCCTGACGGCCGTCTACGTCGGCGAGCGGGAGGTCTCGATCGCTCACGTCGGCGACAGCCGCGCCTACTGCCTGCGCGACGGGCAGCTGCTGAAGCTGACAGACGACCACTCGCTCGTCGACGAGCTGATCCGCCAGGGGCGCCTGACCCCCGAGGAAGCCGTCGAGCACCCGCAACGCTCCGTCATCACCCGTGCCCTGGGCATCGAGGGCGACGTCGAGGTCGACACCCGCTCTCTGACAGGACAGGCAGGGGACGTCTACCTGATCTGCAGCGACGGCCTGACGACGATGGTCGCGGAGGAGCAGATCGCCCGGGTGCTCGTGGAGTCCCGGAGCCTGCGCGACGCCGGCGAGCGTCTGATCGCGACAGCCAACCAGGCCGGCGGCCGGGACAACATCACGGTCGTGCTGCTGCGCCTGGAGGAGGTCGGGCCGGGAGCGTCGCCCCTCGCACCCGCCAGCGCAGCAGCGCTCGCCGAGCAGCAGACCGCCGCCCACGCCGTCCTCGCCGGCGGCGCCGCCTCCCCGCAGGCGCAGGCGCCGACGCAGGCCCGCCAGCGCACGCCCCGTGCAGCCCGGCGAGCGCAGGTCCCGGCTGCCCGTACCCGCCGTCGCGGCCCCCGCCTGACCGTCCGCCGCGCCGGTTTCGCCGGCGGCACCCTGCTCGTGCTGGGACTGGTCACAGTCGCCTTCCTGCTGGCCCTGCAGTCGATCTACTTCGTCGGCACGGACGGTCGCGGGCTGGTCACGCTGTACGAGGGCCTGCCCTTCGAACTGCCGGGCGGCATCGCCCTCTACACCCGCCAGTACGTCTCCGGCGTCAGCGCCTCGACGCTCAGCGCCCAGCGCCGCTCGACCCTGCTCAACCACACCCTTCGCTCCGAAGGGGACGCCGCCTCGCTGATCCGCAGCCTCGAATTGGACCAGCTCGAATGAGGTGCTCCACGTGAACCGGCCGATCGCCCGCCTGTTCGGGGTCGTCGTGCTGCTGTTCGCCCTGCTGGTGGCCTTCACCTCGCGCTGGACCGTCTTCGAAGCCGCCTCGCTGCGTGAAAACCCGCTCAACAGCAGGGGGCTGATCGAGCAGGAGCACGTCGACCGCGGGCCGATCGTGGCAGCCGACGGGACGGTTCTGGCGGCAAGCCGCAAGGCCCGCGAAGACACCTACGAAAGGACCTACCCGACAGGCAGCCTGTTCGCCAACGCGATCGGCTACTACTCCGTCCTGCACGGAGGCGCGACGGGCCTGGAGAAGTACCGCAGCTCTGCCCTGAACGGCCAGAGCGACACGGGCCTGCAGGCGATCCTCGACCAGCTGCAGGGACGCAAGCCCAGCGGCGAGAAGGTCGTCACGACGCTCGACCCGGCAGCGCAGCGGGTGGCGGTGCAGGCGCTCGGCGAACACCACGGCGCTGTCGTGGCGCTCGAACCCCGCACGGGCGACGTCGAGGTGATGGCCTCCTCGCCCAGCTTCGACCCCAGCGCCGTCAACTCCCAGAGCCAGTTCAAGCGGCTGCAGGAAGACTCGCAGGGCCAGCCCCTCATCAACCGCGCCGTCCAGTACGGCTATGCGCCCGGGTCGACGTTCAAGATCGTCACGGCCACGGCCGCCATCGACAGCGGCGCCTACACGCCGGAATCGACCCTGAGCGGCCGCAACGAAGTGCTCATCTCGGGGGTCCCGCTCAAAAACGACCACAACGAGAACTTCGGGGAAATCACCCTCACCCAGGCGCTTGCGCACTCCGTCAACACCGTCTACGCCCAGGTGGCCGAGAAGCTCGGCAAGGCCACCCTGGCCCGCTACATGGCCCGCTTCGGCTTCGACAAGGTGCCCCGGCTCGACTACCCCGCCGGGGAGATGACGCCCAGCGGCGAGAAGGAAGGCGAAACGATCGTGGCGCCGACCAGCCCCAAGGTCGACGTCGGGCGCATGGGCATCGGCCAGGACAAACTGGTCGTCACGCCGCTGCAGATGGCCGAGGTCGCAAGCGCCGTCGCCGACCACGGCGTGCTGATGACCCCCCACATGACCAGTCGCATCGTCAACGCCGAAGGGCAGGTCCTCGAACGCGTGCAGCCCCGCGTGCAGTCGGTCGTGATGAAGCCCTCGACGGCCGGCGCCGTGCGCACGATGATGGAAGCCGTCGTCAACGAAGGCACGGGCACCTCCGCCCAGATCCCCGGCGTCCAGGTGGCGGGCAAGACGGGCACGGCCGAGACGGAGCTCGGCCAGAGCATCAACAACGTCTGGTTCGTCGCCTTCGCGCCCGCCGCCGACCCGCGCGTGGCGGTCGCCGTGACGCTGCAGGGGGTGCCCGGCGAAGGAGCCTCCTTCGCCGCGCCCGTGGCCCGTCAGGTAATAGAACGGCTGCTGCAATGATCGATCCGGACACGATCATCGACGGGCGCTACCGCGTCCTGTCCCGGCTCGGCTCGGGCGGGATGGCCGACGTCTACCTCGCCCAGGACCAGCTGCTGGGCCGCGAGGTGGCCGTCAAGATCCTGCACCACCACTTCGCCGAAGACCAGGAGTTCGTCGAGCGCTTCAAGCGGGAGGCCTCCAGCGCCGCCGCCCTCTCCCACCCCAACATCGTCGGCATCTTCGACAGGGGCGAGTGGAACGGGACCTACTACATCGCCATGGAGTACGTGGCCGGGCGCTCGTTGAAGGCGCTCGTCCGCGAAACCGGCCCGCTCGACCCGGCCCTGGCCATCGAAACCGTCATCCAGATCCTGCGGGCGGCCCGTTTCGCCCACCGTCGCGGCGTCATCCACCGCGACCTGAAGCCCCACAACGTGATCCTCGACGAGGACGGCAGGGCCCGCGTGACGGACTTCGGCATCGCCCGCGCAGGCGCCTCCGACATGACCATGACCGGCTCGATCATGGGCACGGCCCAGTACCTGTCCCCCGAGCAGGCCCAGGGCTACGAGGTCAGCGCCGCCTCCGACATCTACTCGGTCGGCGTGATCCTCTACGAGCTGCTGACGGGCGTAGTCCCCTTCGAAGGCGAGACGGCCGTCGCCATCGCCTTCAAGCAGGTCTCCGCCACGCCCCGCCCGCCCAGCGAGCTGAACCCGGCCCTGCCCGCGTCGCTCGACGCCGTCGTGCTGCGGGCCCTGGCCAAGGACCCGCTGGAACGGTACGCCGACGACGACGAGCTGATCGCCGCCCTGCAGGCGGAGCGGGACAAGCTGCCCGCAACCGCAGCCGTCGCCGGCCAGGACGGCCACCACGTCCCCCACCGACCGCACGAGCCTCCCACCAGCCTGCTGATGGCTCCCCCGCTCGGCCCCTTCGACCCCTACGGCGAGGACGGTCAGGAAGACGAGGAGGAGCGCCGCCGCCGACGCAACCGCTGGCTGGCGTGGGGCGCCGGCCTGCTGCTGGTGGCGGGGGCGATCGCGGCCGCGGCGCTGCTGCTCGGCCCCAAGGGCGATGTGACGGTGCCCACCGTCACCGGCCTGAGCGAACAGGCGGCCGGAACGAAGCTGAGGGCCGCCGGGCTGACACCCGTCCCGTCCCTGCAGGCCAGCGTCAAGGTGGCTGCGGGACTCGTCGCCGGCCAGTCGCCGTCGGCCGGAGACAGGGTCGAAAAGGGCAGCAGGGTGACTGTCGTCGTCTCGACCGGCCCGGCCGTCTCGACCGTGCCGGAAGTGTCCGGGATGAGCGCCGCGGCAGCTGTCGCCAAGCTCAGGGGCGCCGGCTTCAAGCCGACCACCAGCCCCCAGGCCAGCTCGAGCGTCGCCGCCGGCAAGGTCATCGCCACCAACCCGCCGGCCGGGACCGAGCAGCAGGCGGGCAGCTCGATCGCCGTCGTGGTCTCCAGCGGCCCCGCCCCCGTCAAGGTGCCCGACGTCAAGGGCCAGACGCGCTCGGAGGCCGAAGCGACGCTGACGAACGCGGGCCTGGAAGTCGGCACCGTCAGCGAACGGGTCAGCCCGACGGCCGCCGCCGGCACGGTCCTGTCGCAGTCGCCCGCGACCGGCGCGTCGGTCAGCGCCGAAAGCAAGGTCGACCTGGTCGTCGCCAAGGCCCCCAGCGAAGCCGCCGTCCCCGACGTGCTCGGCGAGAAGCAGGCCCTGGCCGACCGGGAACTGACGGCAGCCGGCTTCAAGGTCAAGACGACCCAGCAGGAAACCGGCGAAGAAGGCAAGGTCGGGACGGTGCTCACGCAGACGCCCTCGGCGGGCGTGAAGGCACCGCGGGGCTCGACGGTCACGATCGCCCTGGGCGTGGCGCCCACGACGCCCACCCCCACCACCACGACGACGACGACCACGACGCCGCCGGCGCCCGGGCAATGAGCGAGACCCTGCACGAGCCCCGCCGCGTAGCGGTCCTGGCAGGAGGACGCTCCTCCGAGCACGACGTCTCGCTGTCCTCAGCAGCGGCCGTGCGCGACGGCCTGCTCGCGGGCGGGCACAGCGTCGAGTGGATCGAGATCGGCCGCGACGGCACCTGGCGCCGGGACGGGGAGGTGCTGGCGGTCACCCCCGGCCACGGCCTGCACGGCGTCGACGTCGTCTTTCCCGTCCTGCACGGCCCCTTCGGCGAGGACGGCTCCGTGCAGGGGCTGCTGGAGTCCCTGGACGTCCCCTACGTCGGCGCCGGCGTGGCGGCCTCGGCCGTCTGCATGGACAAGGTTCTCTTCAAGGACCTGATGGCCTCCCTGCGCCTGCCCCAGGTCGACTACGTCGGCATCACGGCCGAGGACATGCAGGCAGACCCCGCGGCGGCGCTCGAGCGGGCCGCCTCCGTCGGGCTGCCGGCCTTCGTCAAGCCCGCCCACCTGGGCTCCTCCGTCGGGATCGTCAAGGTCACCGCCGCGCAGGACATGGCCGGCGCGCTGTCGGTCGCCTTCTCCCACGACGGCCTGGCGATAGTCGAGGCGATGGCATCGGGGCGGGAGGTCGAGTGCGGCGTGCTGGGGCTGGCCGCCGTCGAGCAGAACGGCTCGGGCGCCAGGGCGCTGGCCTCCGAGCCCGGCGAGATCGTCTTCTCGGGCGAGTTCTACGACTACGAGGCGAAGTACTCCCAGGGCGGCATGGAGCTGCTGATCCCGGCCCGCATCTCCTCCTCGGCCCGCGCACGCGTGCAGGAGCTGGCCGTCCGCGCCTTCCACGCCGTCGGCTGCGAGGGGCTGGCCCGGGTCGACTTCTTCGTCGACGGCGAGACGGTGCTGCTCAACGAGCTCAACACGATGCCCGGCTTCACGCCGACGAGCGTCTACGCGAAGCTGCTGGAGGCCACGGGCGTCGCCTACCCGGAGCTGGTCGATCGCCTCTGCACGCTGGCCCTGGAGCGCCACGCGGCGGGCCGCGCGCGCCGCCACTGAGCCTCGCGAACCCCGCAGAGTGCGGCCCCCAGCCGTGAATGGTCCGATCGTCGGGCAAATATGAAAGTCTGCACAGCAGAACCTTCCCGTTCCTCAGACGGCGGCACCTGTTGCCAAGAGAGAGACCTACATGAAACCCCAAGCCCGTGTAGCGTTCGTCTGGTGTGTCCTCGCCCTCGCGGTCGTGGGGGGCCAGGCACTAGCCCACGGGACCCGCAAGCGGATATCGGCCGCAAGGCCGCGCGAGCAGCATATGGTGGGCGTGCCGCCGCAGGCGCGCTCGCGCCTCCTCGACCGGATCGTTTTGGGGAAGGACTGTCGTTGACGGACAGACTGTTGAGTATCGGGCATACACGTTGCCCAACGGGAGTATTAATGTCGGGACGTACTATGTCGTCCCCTGAGAGTGGCGGCACACAAGGCCGCGCTTTTCGACCGTTGTCTGATCTTGAGGGGGAATTGCTGTCGGTACTTCTTGGCGCGGATTTCCCAGGGAGAGAGGCGCTCAAGAAGCAGGTAGCGATGACTTTGGTGCGTCAGATCGATGACAACGGCAGTCTCGAATTCGCACGCTCAGAGCAGACGCCTGCCGAGGTTGTGCGGCGCATTCCGGTTGAGGCCGAACTCGACGACAGCGATGGTGTCACGATCCATCTGCTGCTGCATGTTGTGGACGGTCTGGTGAAAGAGCTAGAGGTCTACCGCGACGATTCGGGCCCGGTTCAACGGACACTCACCCCTCAGGACCTCCGCCTCATGGTTTTGTGACGTGTCGCTCCTGCAAGCTTCTTCCATCCGCCGAACCCGCCCGGCTCCGGGCTGCTACTGGGGCTCAGAATCGCGCCGGGGCCTTCAACCGACTCGGCGGGCACGGCGTCGGGGGCCGGAGTGTCGGAAGTCCCTGCACACGCCGGGGTTGTGTTGCATCGGCGGCCAGTGTCGTGGCAGGCAAAGCATTTTCGAGCAAATCAACAACAGCACCGGCACCGTCCATACCTACACCACGACCAGCAAGACTCCACACGACTCATCACCAGCTCCATCGGGAAAGTCGAAGGCAAGTGCAGCTACAGTGCCTACGGCACACCCACCTGCGAAGGCACCGCTACGACGCCGCTCGGTTACGACGCCCAATACACCAGCACCGACACAGGGCTCATCTACCTCCGCAACCGAACCTACGACCCGAGCACGGCGCAGTTCCTCAGCGTCGATCCGCTGGCGATGAGGACGCGGGCACCCTATACCTACGCAGGCGACAATCCGCTGAACGTCGGTGATCCGAGGGGCTTGTGTAACGCGAACCCGTTCAGCGAAAGTTTCTGGACCGAAGGCAACTGCGTGTCTGAAAGCCCACTCAACCCGATCCCCTACTATGAAGCGGAGATCGAATC
This sequence comes from uncultured Solirubrobacteraceae bacterium, assembly GCA_963697795.1. Lineage (GTDB taxonomy): Bacteria > Actinomycetota > Thermoleophilia > Solirubrobacterales > Solirubrobacteraceae > Palsa-744. The sequence goes on from OY969097.1 coordinate 1,717,524, forward strand.
CTACGAAAACGGGTGCGGGTATTTCGCATCCGTAGCGCATGGGCTCGAAGGCGCGATAGCCGGGACCGCTCTATTCGCCGGGGGCGAGGGAGAGGACGAGGCTGGCACCGCGATTGAGGATGAGCTTGCCGGCCTGACGCCCGGAAATAGCTCTGGGGTCTACACGGTCGATAGCTCTGAGGAGTTGCAGCAGGTTTACGACGAGTTGAGCGCTGGCGGCAAGCCCACCGGCAGCTCATATCCCGGTTGACGAGCGCGGGGTCACGCTGCACTATGCGTTCCATCGCAAGCGGGTGCCTTGGGCTGAGGTACGGGGCCTTGAGTGGAAGCGATGGAATAGCCCCCGGACGGAGTCAATCTGGATAAGGCTCGGCAGCGGACGAGTAATTCGAATACCCACAATTCAACGGACGCCTGGGGGTGAGAAGCGCTCATTCGTTTATGGGTTGTTGTCGGAAAACTTGCGTCTCAAGGGTGGCGCTCAAGTTGACGCGATGGCCACGCTACAACGCGCTCACGCGACGATGCGGAATGAGCTCGAGGGACACCGACCTTCAGTGGTTACATCGATCCGGCTACCGCCATGATCTGTCTCGCCCACGGCCGACTATGGCGCAAGCATCGCACGGCCTGGCGCGAGGCGCGTGCAACCGTCTGAGACGGACAGGGCGGCCACACCGACTACCGGACACTACTCAGAGCGGTGAGGCGGTACGTATCTTCTGCTCATCGAGCCAGATCTGACTAACGGAACAGCGTCAGTTCGGCGATCGTGGCGGACTGCTGGTGGGGCGGCAGCGTCGTCAGCCACAGCAGGTAGTAGCGGAACCGCCCGCCGGGAAGGTGGATCGGGATGCGTTCGCCGGAGTGGACGTAGTCGCTGGCTCCGACGGGGCCCTGCCAGCCCCTGGCGGTGAGCGAGGTCGAGTCGCCGTAGGGGAGGGCGAGGTCGATCCGGTCGGCGACGTAGACCTGCACGGCGAAGCCGGGGGTGGGCGTCTGGACCTCCAGGGCCCGTGCCGCGACGCCCGGCGCCGCGTCCAGGTAGATCCCCGCGCCGACGCCCCCGGGCTTGCGCAGGTTGCCTTCGTAGTAGTTCTCGGTGCTCCAGGTCGTGTTGGGGTCGCCGTCGACGACGTTGTCGATCTGGTCGCGGTTTTCCGGTCCCGTGCCGAAGGGGTTGTAGTCGTGGGCGGCGGCCTGTTCCAGCTGCACCGGCGAGAGGCCCCGCGAGGCCGTGGCGCCGGGTGAGAGCCCCGTGCCTTTGTGGGTCCGGCCGGCGGCGATCACGACCACGATCGCGACGATCGCCGCCAGCAGCGCCAGCGAGGCGGCCCAGCGGACGGGGTGGCGGACGTTCCAGGGCACCCGCCGGCGGGCCCTGCGGGGCAGCGTGCGCAGGACGCTCGTGACCTCCCCCGTCGTGTGGCCCGTGCGGGAGGTCTCCAGGGCCAGCACCTCCTCCAGGTCGGCGACCATGCTGTCGGCGTCGGGATAGCGCCGGGCCAGGTCCTTGTCGATCGCGCGGTCGACGACGGCGGCCGTGGCGGCGGACAGGTGGGGGCGGCGGGCCTGCACGTCGGGGACCTGCTCGCGGACGTGCTTCATCGCCACGGCCACGGGCGAGTCGCCGTGGAAGGGCACGTCGCCGGTCAGCATCTCGTAGAGCACGATGCCCAGCGAGTAGAGGTCCGACTGCGGCGTCACGGGCTGTCCCAGGGCCTGCTCGGGGGAGACGTAGTCGGTCGTGCCCAGCACCCGGCCGGCCATCGTCAGGCCCTCCTCGCTGAGCGAGCGGGCGATCCCGAAATCGGTGATCTTGGCGCCCCCTTCGGGGTCGATCAAGATGTTGTGGGGCTTGACGTCGCGGTGGACGATCTGGTGCTCGTGGGCCACCCCCAGAGCACGCGCGATCTCGATCGAGTAGGCCAGCGCCTGCGGTATCTCCAGCGGACCGCCGCGCCTGATCAGGGTCTTCAGAGTCTCCCCGTCGACGTATTCCAGGACGATGTAGGGCGTGCCGGCACCCGGGTGCTCGTCCTCCGGCGAGGGCTCCTCGCCTGCGTCGATGACGGACACGACGTGGGGGTGGTTGAGCTGGGCCACTGCCCGCGCCTCGCGGCGGAAGCGTTCGAGCTGGTCGGAGTCCCCCGCGATCTCCCGGTGCATCAGCTTGATCGCGACAGGTCGCTCCAGGACCGTGTCGAAGGCCTTGTAGACGGTCGACATGCCACCCCGGCCGATCACCTCCTCGAGCCGGTAGCGGCCACCTATGAGAGTGCCCAGGGAAGCGCTCATGTGCCTATTTTGCGCGTCGCGACCGGACGAGCACGGCGCTCGCCAGCAGCGAGCGGTAGAGGGCGAACGGCGCGAGCGCGGGCGCGCGCAGCAATCGTCCGGCGATGCGGGCGCTGAGCGCCGTCGAGACGAAGGCCGCGAAGGCGCCGGCCAGGAGCGTGGGAGTGCCCGGTGCAGGGGGTCTCGCGCCCGTCGGGGACCTGGTCGCGCGGGGGGTCAGGCGTGCCAGCTCGCGCAGGCTCACTCCGAGCAGGACCGGCAGCCCCGCCGCCCACGACAGCCTCTGCGCCGCAGCCCGGTCGAAGCCCATCGCCCTTCCGGCGGCCAGGGTGGCGCCGTTGCGCGAGAAGCCGGGCACGAGCGCGAGCGCCTGCGCGGCTCCCAGAGCCAGGCCCTCCCCCAGTCCCGCCGCCGTCTCGTCGGGGCGCGTGACGGCGCGCCGGTCGGCCATGGCCATCGCCAGCGAGCCGCCCAGCAGGCCGAAGCAGATCGAGCGCGGGGTGCCTGCGCGTCGCTCGATGCTCCCGCCCAGCGCGAGCCCGGCCACGGCGGGCACGGCGACGGCCGCGAGCACGACGCCCGGGCGCACCCCCGCCTTCTCCCGCGTGGCCGCCCGCCACCACGGCGCGGTGGCGGCCAGGGCCAGCCCGGCCCCCGCGTGCAGCGCGACCTCCAGCGACTTGCGGGCGCCGCCGGGGAGCTGCGGATAGGAGCTGCCGGCCAGCCACGGCAGCAGCGTCGTGTGCGCGGAGGAGGAGACGGGCAGCAGCTCCGAGGGGCCCTGGAGCAGACCGAGGGCCAGCGCTTGTCTCAGAGAGGGAGTCTGCTCAGCCGGCGACATCGCGGGCCGGCTCGCGGCCGCGGCGTCGCACGAACAGGTAGACGAGGCCGACGACGACGAGGGCCACGACGACGTAGTCGACGTACTCGAAGCCCTTGCGGACGCTCTTCCAGTCCCCGCCCAGGGCGTGCCCGGCCAGCGCCAGCCCGAGCACCCACGGCACCGTGCCCAGCAGCGAGAAGACCGTGAAGCGCATCAGCGGCATCTTCGCCAGCCCCGCGGGCAGCGACACGAAGGCCCTCACGACGGGCACGACCCGGCCGATCAGGACGGCCAGCTCGCCGTGGCGCTGGAACCAGCGGTCGGCCTTCTCGATCTGGGCCGGGCCCATGTGCAGCTTCTCTCCGTGGCGTTCGAACAGCTCCAGGCGCCCGCCGCGCCCGACGGCATAGGCGACCCACGAGCCGACCATCGTCCCCAGCAGCCCGGCCAGCACGACCCCGACCATCGTCAGGTGGTGATGGGAGGCGCTCTGTCCGGGGTCCGCGACGGCGAAGCCCGCGAACAGCATCACGACCTCCGAGGGGATCGGGATGCAGGCGCTGGAGATGGCCATCAGCGCGAAGATCCCGGGCAGCCCCCCTTCGCGGACGAAGTGCGACGTTTCGTTGACGAGCGTTTCGGAGATGGAGGCGAGCACCGGCAAGGCCGGCCAACGATACCGACCGCCCGTGACCGGCGGGCCGGGGTGCGCGCGAGTAGCCTCACTGCCCGATGCGCGTCTGGATCGACCTGACCAACAGCCCGCACGTGCTGGTCATGCGTCCCGTGATCGAGCGGCTGCGAGGCGAAGGGCACGACGTGCGCGTGACGGCCCGCGACTTCGCCCAGACGCTGCAGCTGTGCGAGCGCCTGGGCGTCGAGCACACGGCGGTGGGGCACCATCGCGGCGAGCGGATGCTGGCCAAGGCGGGCGGCCTGGCCTCGCGGTCGCTGGCACTGACTCGCTGGGCGCGGCGGCAGGGGCGCTTCGACATCGCCCTCGGGCACGGCTCCAACGACGTCTCCGTGGCGGCGGCGCTGCTGCGGGTGCCCAGCTCGACGATGTTCGACTACGAGTGGGCGACCGTCCAGCACAACGTCAACTGCCGGCTGGCGCGGGCCGTCGTCGTGCCCGACGCGATCCCGCCCGAGCGCCTCTACCCCTACGGGGCCAGGGGCAAGATCAGGGCCTACGAGGGACTCAAGGAGGAGTACTACCTGGCCGACTTCGAGCCCGACGAGGCGGTTCTGGGAGAGCTCGGCCTGCAGCGGGAGCGGCCGCTGGTGATCGTGCGCACGCCGCCGGAGGTCTCGCTGTACCACCGCTTCCACAGCGACCTGTTCGGGGAGGTCCTGGAGCGCCTGGGGGCGGCGGCCGCCGAGGGCGCCCAGGTCGTGGTGCTGCCCCGCGTGGACTCCCAGCGCCGCGAGCTGGCCGGGATCCCCGGCTTCGTCGTCCCCGAGCGGGCCGTCGACGCCCAGTCCCTGATCGCCTTCGCCGACCTCGTCATCTCCGCTGGCGGCACGATGAACAGGGAGGCGGTCGCCCTCGGGACTCCCGTGTACACGACCTTCCAGGGCCGCCTCGGCGCGGTCGACGAGCGTCTGATCGCGCAGGGGCGCATGAGCATGCTGAGCGACCCCGGCGCCCTGCGGATACCGACGGGCGGAAGCGCTCCCAGGCAGGAGCGGGTCCGCAGGGACCCCGCCGCCCTCGTCGCCCTGCTGCTGTCGCCGCTTGACGGCAGGCGTGCAGCGGGGACTCCCACGCGCTAGGCGCATACAATCTTCACAATGCGCCGACGGATCCGCTCGGCGGCCTTCCCGCTCCACAGGCATTCCCTGCCGCAGCTGGCGGTGGACGGGGTTCTGGTCGCGCTTGCGTACTACTTCGCCTTCCAGCTGCGCTTCAGCGGCTCGCCACATCACCATCACTACGAAGAGCTGCGCTCGGCGACGATCTGGTGGGTGCTGGGCGGCAGCCTGCCCGTGCTGGTCCTCTCGCGCGTCTACCAGCGCCGCTGGCGCTACGCCGGGCAGCGCGACTACGAGGCCGTCGTGCGCGCCGTCGTGGTGATCGTGCTGCTGACGGTCGTGGCGATCGAGGTCTTCAGGCCCACCCACTCCTACCCGACCGAGCTCGTGTCCGGCCGCCACGAGACCAACGCGACCGTGGCCGTCGTGCTGCCCAACGGCGTGATCGTGCTCTACGCGCTGCTGGCCCTGGTCTTCCTGATCGGCGTCAGGGCGCTGGCGAGGACCCTCTACGAGCGCAGGCCGCTGGCGGCCTTCCGGTCCGGGCGCAAGGGCGAGCGGACCGTGCTCGTGGCGGGAGCAGGCGAGGGCGGGCGCATGGTCGTGCGCGAGATCCTGCGCAACCGCGAGCTCGGCCTCGTCCCGGTCGGCTTCCTGGACGACGACCCCATGAAGCTGCGCCTGCGCATCGACGGCGTCAGGGTCAGGGGCAACACCGAAGAGGACCTGCCCCGCATCCTCGACGACGCAGAGCCCGACGAAGTCATCATCGCGATCCCCTCGGCCCCCGGCTCGACGCGGGCGCGGATCGTGCGGGAGTGCCGCCAGCGGGGCATCCCCGTGCGGACCCTGCCGACCGTCTTCGAGTTGCTGCAGACGCGCGGGGCGCTTGCTCGCCAGGTCCGCGAGGTGCGCGTCGAGGACGTCCTGGGCCGCGAGCCGGTGCTGATGGAGCTGGAGACCGTGGGGGCCTACCTGGGCGGTCAGGTCGTGCTGGTCACGGGCGCGGGCGGCTCGATCGGCTCGGAGCTGTGCAGGCAGATCGCCCGCGTGGAGCCGCACCGGATCGTGCTGCTGGACCACGCCGAGGACAACCTCTTCTCGATCCTGCGCGAGCTGATCGACGAGCGCCACGTACCCGAGTCGATGCTGGCCGCGGTGCTGGGCGACTGCAAGGAAGAGGAGCGCATGCGCGAGGTCTTCTCCGAGCACCGCCCGACAGTCGTCTTCCACGCGGCCGCCTACAAGCACGTCGGGCTGATGGAGGCCAACCCCGTCGAGGCCGTGCGCAACAACGCCATCGCCACCCAGACGGTCGCCCACGTCGCGGGGGAGTCCGGCGCCGAGCGCTTCGTGCTCGTCTCGACAGACAAGGCCGTCGCCCCGGCGACAGTGATGGGCGCCTCCAAGGCGCTGGCCGAGTTCGCCCTCGACGCCGCCACGGCCCGCTTCCCCCAGACGTGCTACTCGGCCGTCCGCTTCGGCAACGTGCTCGGCTCCTCCGGGAGCGTCGTGCCGATCTTCCGCCGCCAGATCGAGCGGGGCGGCCCCGTGACCGTCACAGACGAGCGCATGACGCGCTACTTCATGACGATCCCCGAGGCCGTCCAGCTGATCATCCGCTCGGGCTCGCTGGCCAGCGCGGGCAGGCTGCCCTCCCCGCAGGACACGCCGCGGCGGCGTATCGGCGGTCCGCACAGGGCCGACGTGTTCGTGCTGGACATGGGCGAACCCGTGAAGATCGTCGACCTGGCCAGGGCCATGATCGAGCTGTCCGGCCTGGACCCCGACCGCGACATCGACATCGAGATAGTCGGCAGCCGCCCCGGTGAGAAGCTGACGGAGGAGCTGTTCAACAGCTACGAGCGCCCCCTGCCCACGGAATCCGAGAAGATCCTGCGGGCCGAGCGGGCGCCGCTGGGCGTCCCGGCGGTCGAGGCCATGTTCGCGGAGATCAGGCTGCTGGTGCTGGAGGGCGATGCTGCCGGTCTGGCGGCGAAGGTCTCCGAGCTCTCCCAGCAGCTGCGCGAGGGCGAGGAGGGAGAGCAGGAGGAGCCCGAGCCGGTCCCCGTCGAGCAGGCTGTGGAGAGCACGCCCGTCGAGCAGCCGGCTCCGCGCCAGCGGCGCGATGCGCCTGAGCCCCTCGTACACTCCCCCAATTCATGAGCAACCTGCTGCTCGCGTTCTCGATCTCGACCACCTTCACCAAGGTCGGCGCGATCGCGGCCTTCGCTGCGCTGCTCGGCATCGCCGTCCTGTCCCTGCTCGTCTTCTCCCAGGCCCGCGAGATAAAACGCCTGCGCGACTGGGCCGGCCGGGCGCCGGAGCGGGCCGCGGACATGGAGCAGCGCGTCTCACAGGCGGCCGCTGCCCGCGTCCAGCAGCAGGTCCAGCCCGCCCCCGCTCGCCCGGCTGTGCGTGCGCAACCGCTGCACGCCCGCCCCGTGGCGGGCCAGCCCGTCACGGCCACGGGAGCGCCCGTGCCTCCGGGCCAGCCCGCTCCGGGCCAACCCGGAGCGACGCCCCAGGGCGCGCCGGTGGCGCCAGGCGCCGTGCCCGCCCAACCGACGCCGGGCGCGCCGACACCGGCCGCCGCGCCCCAGGCGCCTGGCCTGCCGGTCCAGCCGCGCTCGCCCGCCCCAGCATCCCCGGCCCGCGCCCCCCAGCCGGCGACGGCCGCGGCGGTGGCGGGAGCCGCAGGCACTGCCACAGCGCCGTCCGGACCGCAGGCCCCGCCCGCCAGTGTGCCCTCACAGCCCCAGGCGGCACCCGGCTCCCCGCAGCCGATCCCCTGGCAGCAGCCTCCAACCTCGCCCGGGCAGCCGCCCCTGGGCACGCCCTCCTCGGCGGCGGCCCAGCAGCGCCAGCAGCCTCCCGCTACCGCCAACGGCGCCCCACCGGCGGCGGCGCCCGCGAGCCCGGGCGCCCCTCTGACCCCGCCTGCCCGCGCCCCGCAGCCACCCCGCCTGCAGCAAGGCCAGGTCGCCCCCGTGCCCGCAGCTGCGGCGACCCCGGAGCGCCCGCCGCTGCCGCCCCCGCCGAGCGCGCCGCGCAGGGCCGCCCAGCCGGAGCAGACGGGCGCGCTGCGCAGCGCCTCCCGCGCGGTTCCGCCGCCTGCGGCCGAGCTGCCGGCCTCCTCGGGCGGCGGCTCGCGCCTGCGTGCGGTGCTGATCGGCGCGGGCGTCGTGGTCGTGGCCGTGCTGGCCGTCGTGCTGCTGACCAAAGGTGGCTCCTCGCCGGCGAAATCGGCGGGCACGGGCAGCTCGCTCGTCGCCTCGGGCGGGCAGGCGCCGCCGAAACGCAAGCCCGCCAAGGTGCCGCGGAAACCGGCGAAGACGACGCCGCCCGCGGAAACGAACGTGGTCGTCCTCAACGGCACCGAAGAAACGGGCCTCGCGGCGCGGATGGCGAGCGAACTGCAGCAGGACGGCTACTCGCAGGCGGGGGCCAAGTTCGGCCGTCCGCCGGGCGCCAACGAAGCGACTGTCGTGGAGTACGCCGGCGGCCACCAGGCCGATGCCGAAGGGCTGGCGCACACCCTCTCGGTCAGCCACGTGCAGCCGATCGAACAGGCGGTCTCGACGCTGGCGCCGGGGGCGATGGTCGTGGTCATCGTCGGCGCCGACAGGTCCAAATAGGCCATAGCCGACTTCCTCGACATACCGCCACGCTCGAGCAAGCCGCGCGAGCAGGGGATCACCCACGTCATCGACAGGGGCCTGTCGGTGGCCGAGGTGGACGGGCTGATGGAGGTCGCCGGCGACAGCGTCGACATCGTCAAGCTGGGCTGGGGCACGGCCCTGGTCAGCGCCAACCTGGAGCGCAAGCTGGCCCGCTACGCCGCCCACGGGGTGCCGGTCGTGCTCGGCGGCACCCTCACGGAGGTGGCGATCCGCCAGGGCCGCGTGGAGGGACTGATCGCGTGGCTGCGGGAGCTGGGCCTGCGCCACGTCGAGATCTCCGACGGCACGATCCAGCTCGACGCGGACGTCAAGCACGAGCTGATCGAACAGCTGGCGAGCGAGTTCACGGTCTTCGCCGAGGTCGGCAGCAAGGACGCTGAGTTCATCATGCCCCCCTACGTGTGGGTGGAGCAGATCGAACGGGACCTGCAGGCGGGCGCCTGGAAGGTCATCGCGGAGGCCCGCGAGTCCGGCACGGCGGGCATCTACCGGGCCGACGGCGAGCCGCGGACGGGGCTGATCGAGGAGATAGCCCACTCCGTCGACCCGGCCAGGCTGATCTTCGACGCCCCCCAGCAGCGCCAGCAGGTGTGGCTGCTGAAGCACTTCGGGACGGAGTGCAACCTGGGCAACATCGCCCCGGCCGACGTCCTGTCGCTGGAGACGCTGAGGCTGGGCCTGCGCTCCGACACGGTCGAGCGGTTCGCCCTGGGCGGAGACGCTTGAGCGCTGCCGTGCAGGCCCCGGCGGCCGGCAGGGGGAGCCGGCCGGACCCGCTGGCGGGCATCGTCTTCGCAGCGCTCGTGCTGGCCTGCTTCGTCGCCTTCTTCGTGACCCAGCGCCTCAAGCACACGCCCACGAACGTCCAGCACTTCGACCTGACGCCCTTCTTCTCCCCGACCCCGCGGGGCAGGCACAAACTGGAGGAGATCTCCTTCAAGCTGGCCCACTCCGAACGGGCGACGGTGCAGGTCATCGACTCCGACGGCAACCTCGTCGCGACGCTCCTGCGCGGCTACCCGGTGGCCCGCTACAAAACGCTGTCCCTGCGCTGGAACGGGCGACGCGGCACGGCCAGGGGCTCCGAACGCCGCCAGACCCCCAACGGCCACCCGTACGTGGTGGCGGACACGACGGGGGCGCCGGCCAGGGCGGGTGAATACAGGGTCCGCCTGAGCCTCAGCGGCCAGCACAGCCCCGTCCTCTCGCCGCACAGCTTCACGCTGGTGAGGCCGTGAGGGCGATCCCGGCGACGAGCCTGCCCTCGGCGGGCACGATGGCGCTGCTGCTGGCGGCGGGCCTCGTCGTCGTGGCGGGGCTGGCGCTGCTGATGCGCAGCCGCCCCCAGGCGATGCCGCTGCTGGCCGTCGCGGCCCTGCCCTTCCGGGTGCCGATCGCGGCGGACGGACGCACGGTCAACCTGCTCGTGCCCCTGTACCTGGTCGTGGCCGCGGGCACTGTCGTGTTCCTGCTGCCGCGTCTGCTCGGCAGAGGCGCCGGCCCGCCCCGGGAACGGGCCAGGGATCCGGCGATCGACTACCTGCAGTGGGCCCTGCTGGGCGCTGTCGTCCTCTATGTCCTGCAGATCTCCTACTCCGCCGATCGCGCCAAGGCGCTGGAGAACGTGGCCTTCTTCTACGTACCCTTCGGCCTGCTGTTCCTGCTGCTGCGGGACGTCGACTGGACCCGGGAGCTGCTGCTGCGCTGCCTGGGCGTGCTGGTCGTCCTGGCCGTCCTGCTGGCGGGGGTGGGCTTCGTCGAGTACTACCGCAAGAGCCTCTTCCTGAACCCCAAGCTGGTAGCGGCCAACCAGTACGACAACTACTTCCGCGTCAACTCGGTCTTCTTCGACCCGAGCATCTACGGGCGCTTCCTGATGCTGGTGATGCTGGGCGTGACGACCGTCGTGCTGTGGGGAGCCCGCCGCGAGGTCAAGATCGGCGCGGTCGTGCTGGCCTGGCTGCTGGCGGGGATGGTGACGAGCTTCTCGCAGTCGAGCATCGTCGCCCTGCTGCTGGGGCTGGCGGTGCTGGCGGCCTGGCGCTGGAGCCTGCGGGTGACCCTCTACGTGGCGGGCGGCCTGCTGGCGCTGGGCCTGGCGATCCTGCTGGCTGCGCCCAGCAGCCTGCACTTCGGCCTGAAGGGCAAAGGGGGCTCGACGAGCAACGCGACCAGCGGCCGGGCGAGCCTGGTCGAAGGCGGCCTGGAACTGTTCGCGGACAGGCCCCTGTGGGGCTTCGGCTCGGGCTCCTTCGAAAAGGAGTACAAGAGCCACAGCAAGGCCAGCCAGGCCAACTCCCAGAACGCCACGTCGGCGTCGCACACGATCCCCGTCACGATCGCGGCCGAGCAGGGGCTGATCGGGCTGGTCGTCTACCTGGCCCTGCTCGTGCTGGCCTTCATGGTCTTCTTCACGGGGGCGGGCCGCTCTCCCCCCCGCATGGCCCTGGCGGCCTGCTTCGCGGCCCTGGTGCTGCACACCTGGACCTACGCGGACTTCCTCGAGGACCCCTTCACGTGGGCGCTGCTGGCCCTCGGCGTGACGCTGGCCGGAAGAGCCGAGAGCGAGCCGGCGGCGGACGCCCAGGCGGGCGGCGGCGCGGGCGGGCTGCAGGCGGCTGCCAGTAGCGTCTGAGCCGTGCTCGCCTACCTGAGGCGCCTGGTCACGACGGGCGCGGCCTACCAGTTCGGGGACATCCTGGCCAAGGGGTTGGCGTTGCTGACGCTGCCCCTGTACACGCGCCATGCCGACCCGAAGGCCTACGGGGCGGCGGAATCGCTGCTGACGGCCGTGATCCTGACCAGCATCGTGCTGAGGGCGGGCGTCGGCGAGGCCTTCATCCGCTTCTACTTCGACGACGAGGACGAGCAGCGCAAGGCGCGGATCACGCGCACGGCGACGGCCACGGTCGCCTGGACGACGACGCTGGCCGCGATCGTGGCGGTCGTCTTCGCGGGGCCGCTGTCGAAGCTGGTCCTGACCTTCCGCGACCCGCTGCTGTTCGACTGCGCGGTGGTCGGGCTGTGGGCCTTCACGAACCTGGAGATGGCCTACGCCCAGCTGCGGGTCGACGAGCGCACCCGCACGTACGTGATCGCCTCGGGCGCGAACGTGCTGATGACGGTCGCCTTCACGACGGCCCTGGTCGTCTTCGCCGGCCAGGGCGCCAGGGGCCTGCTGTTGGGCAACTTCGGCGCCTCCGCGGTGGTCGTGCTGGGCCTGTGGTGGGTGCTGCGCTCGCGCTTCTCGCTGCGGGTGCGCCCCTCCGACCTGCGGGCGATGCTCCGCTTCGGGCTGCCGACGGTCCCCGCCGACGCCAGCGTCTACGCCCTGCAGGTGGCCGATCGCCTGTACCTGTACCGCTCCTACTCGCAGTCGGCGGCGGGTCAGTACGCGATCGCGATCAAGCTGGCGACGGTCGTGTTCGTGGCGGTTCGCGGCTTCCAGTACGCCTGGCCGCCTCTGGCCTACTCGATAGAGGACGATGAGGAGGCGGGCCGGCTCTACTCCCTCGTCACGACCTATTACGCCCTCGCGACGGGTGTGGTCGTGTGCGCAGTGGCGCTGTTGGGGCGCTGGATCGTGCGACTGCTGGCCGAACACAGCTACTTCGGCGCCTACAGGGCGCTGCCCTGGCTTGCCCTGGGATGGGCCCTGTACGGGCTCTACCTGGTCTTCCTGGCGATCGCGGGGCGCGCCCGGGTGACGTCGCGCAACTTCCCGGCTGCGGCCGTCGGCCTGGCCCTGAACGTGGCGCTGCTGCTCCTGCTGGTGCCGGCCTCGGGGGCGAACCTGGGCATAGCGGGCGCGGGCCTGGCCCTGTGCGGAGCCTACCTGGGGATGCTGGGGGTCATGTACCTGCTGACCCGCAGCCTGTTCCGGGTCGGCTTCGAATGGCTGCGCCTGGCGCTGCTGCTGGGCGTGCTGGGCGGCGTGGCCGTCTCGGGCGAGCTGCTGCTGCCGACGCACGGGCTGCTCGGCCTGCTGGCGCGGATCGCGTGGCTGGCGCTGGTGCCGGCGGGCCTGTTCGCGACGCGCTTCTTCCACGCCCACGAGCTGACGGAAGCGCGCCGCCTGCTGTCCGACGGCCGGCGCCGGGTGGCGGCGTTCCGCTCCCGCCACGGCGAGGTCGAGGCCTACGCGGAGGACCCGCTGCGGGACGTCTGAGCCCGCGGAGCGTCTAATCCGCAGACAATCGGCTCAAGGTCGCCCCTCGGGGGGCCGATTTGGGCTCTACCGTGCCGGATTTGACGATCAAGCGCGCTCAGCGCCCGGGGGTGAGCGAGCGCAGACGCCGCGCCGAGGCGCTCAAACGCCATCGTGCGGACAGCCGTGCCCAGAGCATGGCCTCGGCCGACGAGGTCGTGCGCCTGCGCGAACAGCTGCGCGTGGCGGCGGACCTGAGCGCCCGCCTGGCCGGCGAGAGCGAGCCGGAGGCGATGGCGGGGATGGTCGTGGACGCCCTGCACGAGAGCTTCGCCTTCTACCTGGCGGCCGTGCAGCGCCTGGACGGCGACGGCGTGCTGCGCCTGGTGGCGGGCCGGGGACCCCTGGCCGAGGTGATGACGGAGTTCCTGATCACGGAGCAGCCGGTGGCGCAGGGCGTCAACGGCCGCGTCGCCCGCACGGGCGAGACGGCCCTGGTGGCGGACACGCGCGAGGACCCCGACTACATCGTCCGCGACCCCAAGACGGACCCCCGCTCGGAGCTGTCGGTGGCGATCCGCGTCGAGGACAGCATCTGGGGGGTCGTGAACATCGAGGCCCATGAGCCGGACTCGCTGCAGGAGGCGGACGTGGTCCTGGTCGAGGCGGTCGCGGCCAGCCTCGGCTCGGCGATCCACCGCTCCCAGCTGATAGCGGAGCTGGAGTCGGCCTTCACGACGACGCTGGCGGTCCTGACGAGCACGGTCGAGGCCAAGGACGACTACACGGCCAACCACGGCGAGGACGTCGCGGAGCTGGCAGAGCGCGTTGCCCTGCGCATGGGCCTGTCTCGCAGCGGCGCCCGCGACGTGCTGCTGGCGGCGATGCTGCACGACGTCGGCAAGGTCGCGGTGCCCAGCGAGATCCTGCTGAAGCCGGGCCCGCTGACGGACGACGAGTGGGTCGTCATGCGCAGCCATGCTGCTGTCGGCGGCGACCTGGTGGCCCGCATCGACGCCTTCGCCCACCTGGCCCCGTCGGTGCGTGCCAGCCACGAGCGCTGGGACGGCGGCGGCTACCCCGACGGCCTGGCGGGCGAGAAGATCCCGCTGCCTGCCCGCATCATCGCGGCCTGCGACACCTTCGACGCGATCGTCACCAACCGCCCCTACCGCCCGGCCCGCTCTCCCCAGGAGGCCTGCGCGGAGCTGGAGCGGGTGTCGGGCTCCCAGCTGGACCCGATCGTCGTGGCGGCGCTGGTCGGCGAGCTGGCCGACACCGACCGCCCCTGACCGGTTCGCCCGAGCGGCGGAGCCCGGCTCAGGCGCCCGAGCGCCCCTCGCGGTTGTAGCGCTCGGCGGCCTCGCGCAGCCCCTCCCCGCGCCCCGGCCAGAGGCTGGCCGTCACATGCCGCCAGTAGCGGGCCGGCTCGTGCCCGGGCAGGACGGCCGCCGCCAGGGCTCGCAGAGCGTAGGCGTAGGCGGTCAGCACCCGCACCAGGGCCGCTGCCAGGGCGGAGTGGTGCTTGCGCATGTACAGGTCGCGGTTGCGTGACATCTCGACGATCCGCCGCTCGGGCACGGCGGCGGTGGAGAGCTGCTCGTGGTGGACTGCGAGGGCGCCGGGGACGTACAGGCTGCGCCAGCCGGCGCGGCGCAGGCGCAGGGCGAAGTCGACCTCGTCTGAGTAGACGAAGAAGTCGGGGTCCAGGTAGCCGACCTGGGCCGCCGCCTCGCGCCGTACGAGCAGGGCGGCGGACTGGCACCAGTCGACCTCCCGGACGTGCGATCCGCGGCTCTGGACGGTGTACAGGCGATGCAGGAAGAGGGCGCCGGCAAGGGCCGTGCCGACGCCCGGGAAGCGCCAGGCCGAGGCCTGCGGGCGCCCGTCGGGGCGCAGCAGGGCAGCGCCCGCGCAGGCGGCGTCGGGTCGCTCCTGCAGGGCCTGCCACAGGTCCAGCGTCGCCCCCGGCCGCAGCTCGGAGTCCTCGTTGAGCAGCAGCCCGTAGCGTCCGCGGGCGCGCCGCAGGAGCTCGCTGTCGTTGAGCGCCTTGCCGCGCCTCTCGGGCAGGGCGATCGTCTCATCGACAGTGGGATGGGAGCGGGCGGCCTCGGCGGAGCCGTCGCGGGAGCCGTTGTCGAGGACGAGCACCTCGGTGGCGAAGGGCAGCGTCCCGCGCTCGCGCTCGATCGCGTCCAGGCCCTGCAGCAGCAGCTCCCGCTGGGAGGTGTTGACGACGCAGTAGGTGACCTCCACGGCCCCGACGCTTTCCTGCATGGCGCCATTCTCGCCCCAGACGCGCCTATTGTCCGTCGACGTGCGCGTACACGTGGTCGACCCGTCCGCCTTCACGCCTCCCTACGACCACGCCCTGTGCAGCGCGCTGGCGGCGCAGGGCGCCGAGGTGGAGCTGCTGACGAGCCGCTTCGCCTACGGCAGCGTCGCCCCCCCGGAGGGGTATGAGCGTCGCGAGATCTTCTATCGAAGGGCGGCGGGAATCGAGCATGCGGGTGCCCGCAGGGCGGTCAAGCTGCTCGAGCACGTCCCGGACATGCTGCGCTACAGGCGGCTGGCCGCGAGCGCCGACGTGGTCCACTTCCAGTGGCTGACGGTCCAGCACGTCGACGGGATGCTGCTCCCCGCCCGCCGCCCGGGGGCAGCGGGTCCGGCCCTGGTGCTGACGGCCCACGACGTGCTGCCGCGGGAGCCGAGGCCGGGCCAGAGACGAGCCCAGAGGCGCCTCTACGAGCGCTTCGACGCGATCGTGGTGCACTCCGAGCACGGGCGCTCGCGGCTGATCGACGAGCTGGGCGTCGCCCCGGAGCGGGTCCACGTCATCCCCCACGGGGCCTTCGACCACCTGGCCGCCGCGGGGCCGTTCCCACCGCCCTTCCAGACGGACCTGCCGGTCGTCCTGTGCTTCGGGCTGATGCGCCCCTACAAGGGGATCGACCTGCTGCTGGAGGCCTGGCGGGGCATCGAGGGCGCAGAGCTGTGGATCGCGGGCATGCCCCGCATGGACATGGCGCCGCTTCGCGCCGTCGCTCCCCCCGGCGTGCGCTTCGTCGAGCGCTTCATCGGCGACGAGGAGCTGCCTGCGTACTTCCGCAGGGCCGACCTGGTCGTGCTGCCCTACCGCGAGATCGACCAGTCCGGTGTGCTGTTCACGGCCCTGGCCTTCGCCAGGCCGCTGCTGCTCAGCGACGTCGGTGGGTTCCCGGAGGTGGCGGCGACAGGCGCCGCCCGGCTGTTCCCGGCCGGCGACGTCGAGGCCCTGCGCTCGTCCTTGCGGGAGCTGCTGTCGGACGTGCCGGCGAGAGAGGAGCTGTCGGCTGCCGCCCGAGCGCTGGCCGGCGGCGACTACTCCTGGCGGGAGGTCGCCCGCCGCACGCTGGCGCTCTACGGGACTCTGCGGGAGCAGATCGCGGCGTAGAGGCGTCGACCCGGCTGCGCCCGCTCAGTCCTTCCAGAAGTCGTGGAGCAGTTCCCCGTCGGAGTCGTGGTGGGGAACTGAAGACGCGAGAATGACCGAGGATGCTCGTCCTGGCCCTCGTCTTCTGGTTGTGCGCAGCCCTGATCGTGTGGACCCAGGTCGGCTACGCGGCGGCCCTGGCACTGCTGGCGAGGATGCTGGGACGCACGAGAAGCCGCGTTCCACCTATTCCCGTCGAGCTGCCGTCCGTGTCGCTGATCGTGGCAGCCCACAACGAGGGCTCGGTGATCGCGGAGAAGGTGGCCAACGCGCTGGCCCTGGACTACCCCCGCGAGCTGCTGGAGGTCGTCGTGGCGTGCGACGGCTGCACCGACGGGACGGCGGAGGTCGCGCGGCAGACGGGCGCGGATCTGGTCCTGGAGCTGCCCAGGGGAGGAAAGATCAGGGCCCAGGACGAGGCGGTCGAGGCATCGCGCGGGGAGATCGTGGCCTTCTCGGACGCCAACTCGCTGTGGCGGGCCGATGCGGTCCGGCTGCTGGTGGGAGCGTTCGCGAATCCCGACGTGGGCTACGCCTGTGGCCAGGTCGGCTTCGTGCGTCCCGCCCTCGACGGCAGCGGCGCCCTGCCCAGCGAAGAGGGCCTGTACTGGCGCTACGAGCTGGCCGTTCGCGGCCTGGAGTCGAGGCTGTCCTCGATCACGGCAGGCAACGGCGCCATCTACGCGACCCGCAGAAGCTCCTACATCGTCGTGGACCCGATCATGGGACACGACCTGTCGCTGCCCTTCAACATCGTCAAGCGGGGCATGCGCGCCGTCTACGTGCCGCAGGCGATGGCCACCGAGAAGATGGTGCCGAGCGTCGAAGGGGAGTTCAGGCGCAAGCGGCGCATGATGAGCCACACCTGGCCGATCCTCCTACGCGGCGGAATGCTCTCCCCACGCGGCTACCCACCCGGCTACGCGCTGATGATCATCTCGCACCGTCTGCTGCGCTACGCGACGCCGATGCTGCACGCGCTCGCTCTCGCCGCGAACGTGGCTCTCGTCCTCCTCGCGCGCGGCGCTGCACGAGACCTGTACGTCGCGACGCTGGTCGTCCAGGGCGCCCTGTTGGCCGGCGCTGCGCTCGCCGGGACCCTGCGCATCCGTCCGTTCGCGCTCGCTCGCTACTACGTGCTCACGACCGCCTCGCCGGCGTTCGGGCTCTGGGATTGGCTGCGCCACGGGACGCAGGCGTCCTGGGAGGTGGCGGAGGGGACGCGGTGACGAGCGTCAAGCGGCGATCGCGCGCTCGACGTAGACACCCGGACCGCTTGGCTGGGGAGCCTCTTCTCCCTGGTCCTGCATGGCGCCGACGTGGGCTGCGAGCGCGATCCGCATCTCCTGGACGCACTCCTCGAGCGTCGAACCTGTAGCCGCGCAGCCCGGGACATCCGGCGACCATGCCGAGAAGTTTGAAGGGCTGCCGCCCTCGATCAGGATCAGATAGCGATCGATCTCAGTCATTTGCGAAGACCCGCCTGCCTCATGATGCCTGAGCTGCGATGCAACGCACTCGCTGACAGAATCCCCCACCCGTGCTGCGCCGCGCCGTCGACATCGTCGTCTCCTCCCTTGCGCTGCTCGCCCTGTCCCCGATCCTTCTCGCGGCGGCGATCGCGATCCGCCTGGAGAGTCCGGGGCCGGTGATCTTCCGCCAGCGCCGCTCGGGGCTGCACGGCCAGGAGTTCGAGGCGCTGAAACTGCGCACGATGGTGCAGGGGGCCGAAGGCATCGGCGCGGGCCTTGCGGTCAATGCGGGCGATGCCCGCGTGACGAGGGTCGGCGCGCTGCTGCGGCGGACGTCGCTGGACGAGCTGCCCAACCTGGTCAACGTGCTCAGAGGCGAGATGTCGCTGATCGGGCCGCGCCCGACGCTGCCGGCTCAGGTCGCCCAGTACGACGAGCGCCAGCGTGGGCGGCTGGCGGTCAAGCCGGGCATCACGGGGTGGGCCCAGGTCAACGGGCGGGCGTCGCTGCCGTGGCCGCAGCGGATCGAGCTCGACCTGTACTACATCGAACACCGCTCGCTGGCGCTGGACCTGAGGATCCTGGCGCGGACGGTCGCGATGGTGCTCGGCGGCAGCGGCCTCTACAAGGGCGAGACGGGCGGCTGGCAGGGGGAGATGTGAGGGGGGAGGGGCCAGCCATCCTGCTGACGGCGGCAGGCAAGCGCTACGACATCGTCTCGTGCTTCGCGCGGCTGACGAAGACGATCGTGGCGGACGCCTCGCCGCTGGCCCCGGCCCAATACGCGGCGGACGTCCGCGTGACGGTGCCCCGCATGGACGACCCCGCTTACGTCCCGGCGCTGGCGGAGCTGTGCGAGCAGCACGGGGTCGGCGCGGTCCTGCCCCTCACCGACCTCGACATCGAGATCCTGGCGCGGGCCCGCGAGGAGGGGCTGCTGCCTGCGCTCGTGCCCTCCTCGCACGTCGCCAGGGCGACCTACGACAAGTACGAGACCCACCTGCTGCTGGAGAGCCTGTCGCTGCCCTCGCCGCCGACGGTCCTGCCCGAGGCGGGCCTGGACTCGCTGGAATACCCCGTCATGGTCAAGCCCAGGCGCGGATCGGGAGCCCGTGCGATCCACCTGGCCAACGACCCCGACCAGGCCCGCTTCTTCGTGGATTACGTGCAGGAGCCGACGATGGTGCAGCGGGCCATGGGCGGCCCGGAGATCTCGATCGACTGCCTGGGCGACCTCGCCGGGCGCTGCCTGAACGCGATACCCCGTTCGATGCTGGAGTCCCGCGGCGGGGAGTCGATCAAGGGACAGGTGCTGGAGGACACCGAGATGGTCGAGCTGGGCCGAAGGGTCGTGGAGGCGCTGGGGGTGCGGGGCCCCGCCACGGTCCAGGTCTTCCGCGATCCCGACCTCGGGCTCGGCATCACGGATGTCAACACGCGCTTCGGGGGCGCCTTCCCGGGGCCTGTCTACGCGGCCCTGGAGGGGCGCACCTACCCGGAGCTGATCGTCGACCTCGCCGCCGGCCGCGAGGTGGCGCCGCACGTGGGCGAGTACCGCTCGGGTACGATCTTCACCCGCTACTACTGGCAGCTGGAGCTGGACGAGCAGATGCGCCCGACGGGGCGGGACATCGTGCCCGGAGGGCCGCCCCGGCCGCGCTGAGGACCGCCACCTGCTCGCCCGCGGGAGCGCCGGGGCTAGAATCCCAGGCAGTGTCGACCCTGCTTCAAGATCCGCCGCAGGCCTCGACGGAGGAGGCTGCGCCGGCTCCTCCGAGCGCTCCAGCGGCAGGACAGGCGCCGCCGGCGGCTCACGACTGCCCCAAGTGCGCCGGCGCGATGGCGCCCGGACAGGACTGGTGCCTGCAGTGCGGAGCGGGCGCTCCCGGCTCGCTGGGCGGCAGCTGGCGACCGCTGGTCTGGCTGCTGGGCGCCACCGTCGTGCTGGTGCTGGGCGCGGCGGGGGCCGGGTACGCGGCGCTGAAGTCCAAGGCGCCGAGCGCGCCGCTGGTGACGAGGACCGTCGCAGCTGCACCGACGGCCACAGCGCCTGTGACCCCGACGACGACGGCGCCGGCGACCGGCGTCCCGCTCGTCAAACCGCCGAAGATCCCGCTCAACCAGGTGACACCCACCCCGTCGACTACGACGCCCACGACGCCGGCCAACGAAACGACGACCAAAACGAGCACGTCGACGGAAGCGACGGGCGGCACCAAGACGGAAACGGAAGCGACGCCGATCCTGCTCGACACCGATGCGGCCAGCACCTACAACCCCTACACCTACCCCGCCTCCTACTTCGGCGATCCCAGCCTCGCCATCGACGGCGACACCTCGACGGCCTGGACGGCCCAGGTCAACCCGGCCACGGCGCCGACGATGGCCGAGGGCCTGCTGATCGACCTCAAGAGCCCCCAGAAGGTCGAAGCCGTCAAGCTGGTCACGTCCACGCCGGGCATGACGGTCCAGCTGTTCGGGACCAAGGCGACGACGGCGCCCGACTCCATCACCAGCCACGAATGGGTCGCGTTGAGCCGCTCGATCGTCGTCCGCAAGCGCCACGCCCGCGTACCCCTCAAGCACGACAAGACGGCCTTCACGCTGCTGACCCTGTGGATCAGCAAGGCGTCCTCCTCGGCCGTGGGTACGCCCACGGCGCCCGGCCACGTCAGCGTCGACGAACTCGAACTGTTCCCGGCGAGTTAGGGCGCCCTACCGCCGCCTGGCCCCGGCCACTCTCGACGGGGCGGCCGTCGCCCTTCTTCCCCTCCGCGCCCGCCACACCTCGTCCAGGAAGCCCGCGATCTCCCCGGTCAGGCGCTCGGGGCTGATCCGCAGCTCCACCAGCGAGTCGGCCTCCAGCAGCCGCGCATTGGGCATCTCCGAGGCCAGCATGCCGGCGTCGGAGAAGGGGTGGACGGGGTCGCGCCCGTGGCCCAGCACCAGCGTCGGCGCCGTAAACGTGGCCCGCTCG
Organism: uncultured Solirubrobacteraceae bacterium; assembly: GCA_963697795.1. Lineage (GTDB taxonomy): Bacteria > Actinomycetota > Thermoleophilia > Solirubrobacterales > Solirubrobacteraceae > Palsa-744. The sequence continues at coordinate 1,738,151 of OY969097.1, forward strand.
GCGCGGGGCGGGGCGATGCGCCCGAAGAAGAGGCCCTGCAGCAGCGCCCCGCCCGGGCCCGGTTCCTGACGGACCAGATCCAGCAGAACGTTTCCGTAGTGGGGCAGCAGCCGTCGTGGCACACCCCGGGCGCCTTTGGCTACGAGCTTCATGACGGGCTCGCCGAAGGTCAGAGCGACCAGCACGGGGGTGAACGCCAGCGCGCTGCCGAGCAGGCCGTTGTCCAGGACGGGCATCTCGATGACCAGGCCCTGCAGGCGCTCGGGGCTCGACGCAGCCACCTCCAGGGCTGCGTTGGCGCCCAGGGAGGTGCCCATCACGACGGCCTTCTCGATGCCCAGGTGATCCATCAACGCCACGACCTGCCGGCCGTAGGCGGCCATCGAGTAGCGCCACATGTCGCGGGGGCGATCGGAGCGTCCGTGGCCCAGCAGGTCCAGCGTGATGACGCGGTTGCCGCGAGCCGCCAGGTCTTCGGCCAGCGGCTTGTGCATCTCCTGGGAGAGCAGCAGGCCGTGCAGGAGGATCAGCGGTCTGGCCTTGGCCGGCGCGCTGCGCGCCGTGCGTCCTCGCGCGCCGTCGCCTTCGACCGCCGCCGGCCCGCCCCCGAATTCGGTGTAGGCGAGTCGCTGTCCCTCGAACTTGAAGAACGGCATGGTGTCCACCCTACTACCAACCCAGCCGCCGCCCGGGTCGCGGTCGCGCTAGCTTTGCAGGCGCGCCAGCGCCCGAGAAGGAGGAGACCCAATGGCAAAGCAACCGCGCATCCTGGCCGGTCAGACCGTCGCCGTCACCGGTGCGGCCCGAGGCATCGGCCGAGCCACCGCCAAAGCCCTTCAGGCCCAGGGCATGAAGGTCGCCATCGGCGACGTCGACCTGCAGGCCGCCCGCCAGACCGCCGAGGAGCTCGGCGGGAGCACGATCGCCCTCGAGCTGGACGTGACAGACCGCGCGTCCTTCACTGCCTTCCTCGACGCCACGGAGCAGAGGCTCGGCCCGCTGGACGTGCTCGTCAACAACGCCGGGATCATGCAGATCGGTCGCTTCATCGACGAGGACGACGTGACGGCCAGGCGCATGGTCGACATCAACCTGCACGGGGTGATCCTCGGCATGAAGCTGGCCCTGGAGCGTATGATCCCCCGCGGCCACGGGCACGTCGTCAACATCTCCTCCCAGGCCGGCAAGTACGGCGCCCCGGGCGGCGCCACCTACTCGGCCACCAAGCACGCAGTCGTCGGCCTGACGGAGGCCGTCAGGGGCGAGCTGCGGCTGATGGGAGCCGACGTCGACCTCAGCTACGTGATGCCCTTCGTCGTCAACACGGAGCTCGGCTCCGGGCTCGGCCAGGCCCGGGGCATGACCAGCCTGGAGCCGACCGACGTGGCCGACGCGATCGTCGAGGCCCTGCAGATGCGGATCGTCGACGTGTGGGTCCCCAAGTCCGCCAAGCGCACCAACGTGCTCGGCAACGTCCTGCCCCGCTCCCTCTCGGAGGGCATGGCCCGGGCCATGAAGGCCGACCGCGTGCTGGCCGGGGCCGACATCAACCGTCGCCGCGACTACGAGCTGCGGGCAGCCCGCTCGGAGCCGGGCCTGGAGCCCGCGCCCGAGCCGGCCCGGCTGGCCGCCTCCAGCGAGGAGTAGGGCGCTCCTCAGCCCGCCGTCAGCCAGTCCGCGATCAGGCTCCCGATCAGGGGCCCCTGGTCCTCCTGCAGGAAGTGGCTGGCGTCCGGGATGGGGCGCGGCGCAGGCTGCCCGATCGCCTCGGCGAAGCGCTCGCCTGTGGCCGGCGGCAGGATCGGGTCGGAGTCGGCCCACAGCATCAGCGCGGGACGCTCGTCGCCCTTGAGCGCCTCCAGCACCCGCTGGCCGGCCGGCGCCCCCGGCGCATCGGGTGTCAGCGGGATCATCAGCGGGAAGGCCCTGGCGCCGGCCTTGGAGGCGGCATTCGGGTAGGGGGCGTCGTAGGCCGCTATGACCTCCTCGCCCGGGTCGGTCTTGCAGGCGCCCTTGACCAGGAAGCCGACAGGCAGGTCCTCGGTGCGTTCCACGAAGTCGCGGAAGGCGTTCCAGGCGCTGCTCATGCGCTGATGGCCCGTGAACAGGCCCGTGTCCATGATCACGATGCGATCGAAGCGCTCACGGTGCTCGACGGCCAGGCGCAACCCGACGGGGCCGCCCCAGTCGTGCACGACGGCCGTCGCGCCGCGCAGGTCCAGATCCTCCAGCAGCGTGCCCGCCAGCTGGCAGTGGCGGTCGTAGGTGTAGAAGCCGATGTCGGTCGGCTTGTCAGAGCGCCCGAAGCCGACAAGGTCCGGCGCGATGCAGCGAAAGCCGGCGTCGCGGACGGCCGGTATGACCTTGCGCCACAGAAACGACCACGTCGGCTCGCCGTGGAAGAACACGACAGGGGCGCCCTGTCCCTCCTCGACGTGGGCCAGGCGCAGGCCCTCGACCTCCCTGTAGTTGGCTTTGAAGGGGAAGTCGGGCAGCCCCTCCAGCACGTCCTCCTCGACCCGCACGACGTCGTCCCTCGAATTCGTTCCCATATCCCCTCCGCATCGGTTACGCTCGGGCCGTGCACGCAGCGCTTGCAATCGCACCCGTACTCGCGGCCGAGAAGAGCAAGGTCCCGTTCTACATTGCCGGCGGCCTTCTTGTCGTGTGGGCGCTCGTCATCTCGCTCGGGGTGGGCCTGCGCAAACCCGACTTCCCCCGCAACCAGGGGCAGCAGCGGGCCGTCATGGCCGTGACGATCCTGCTCGTCCTCGCAGCCGTCTCGATGGCCGTCGTGACCTCCGGTCCGCCGGCCAAGGCCGGTCCGGCCACGACGACCACGACGGGACCCTGACCGGGCCATGAAGCTCTACGTCTGCTGGGGCACCTTTCCGACGCCGCGCCCCGGCGGGCACCCGTGCGCCAACGCCTACGGCGCACTGCGCGACGCGGGCCACGACCCGCGGGTCGTCAAGTCCTACGGCCTGGCGCCGCTGCCGGGCGTGTTCAACCAGACCAGGGGCCGCCGCGAGGTCCAGGAGCTGACGGGCAACCGCTGGGTGCCGACGCTCGTGCTCGACGACGGCGCCGTCGTCGACGGCTCGCAGGAGATCGTGGCCTGGGCGAAGGCCAACCCCGCGTAGCTCTCGTTGAGCGGCTTGGGCACCCTGCGCGCGACGATCTCCTCGTAGGCCGAGTCGGCGCGGGCCGCGGCCTTGGCCAGCGCCAGCGTCAGCACGGCCACGAAGACGACGGCCGCGAGCCCCGGGATCAGGATGATGACGATCGTGCTCATGAGAGCCTGACTGCTCCTCTCCCCTCCCAGCGAGAGTCGCACAGGCACCGGACGTCGATGGCCTCGCGCCGGCGCAAGCGCTTGATGCGTAGATTTCTGCATCCGGGGGGTGAAGTCCTCCCACAGGCGGCGGAGAACCCGAAAGGACGGAGAAGCGATGGACGTGATCGCAAGACTCGACGAGGCGCGAGGCGCCGTCGACGTGCTGAAGCACCCCTTCTACCAGCGCTGGAGCGCAGGAGAGCTGTTGAGCGAGGAGCTGGCCCGCTACGCCGGCGAGTACAGGCACGCCGTCGTGGCGCTGGCCGACGCCTCCGAGCAGGCAGCCGACGTCGCGGACCCCGAGCTGCAGCGCGAGCTGCGCCCGCATGCGCAGGAGGAGCGTGCCCACGTCGAGCTGTGGGACGACTTCGCAGAGGCCTGCGGCAGCCGCTCCGACGACGGCCCCGGCCTGGAGGGCACGCGCGAGTGCGTCGCCGCCTGGACCGCCGGCTCGGACCTGCTGGAGAGGCTGGCAGTCCTGTACGCCGTGGAGGCCGGCCAGCCGGCCATCTCCCAGACCAAGCTGGAGGGCCTGCGCGAGCACTACAGGCAGATCCCCGAGGGGCCGGCAACGGAGTACTTCCGCCTGCACATCCACCGCGACGTCGAACATGCCGCCTCGGCACGGGAGTTGATCGAGCGGCTGATGGCGGAGTGCGAGGACCCCGAGGGGCAGGGCGAGCGCATGGTCGCCCGCGCCCGGGCGGCGCTGGAGGGCAACTGGCGCCTGCTGGACTCCGTCGACGAGGCCGCCTGAGCGGTCAGCTTCGGCCGGCCAGCCGCCAGGCGAACAGGACGGCCGACACGGACGTCGCCAGGTTGAGGCTGGAGACGCCGGCGCGCATGGGGATGCTGACCCGCGCGTCGGCGGCCTCCAGCAGCCGATCGCTGAGGCCGTGGCGCTCGGTGCCGAAGGCCAGGACCGCCTGCGGGTCGAGCTCGGCGGGACGCAGCGGTTCACCCTCGGGGTCGAGCGCCAGCAGCCGCCGTCCCGACCCACCGACGCCGGCAAGGTCCTCCAGCCGGGCCACGGGCAGGGCGTAGTGCAGGCCCGCCGAGCCCCGCAGCGCATCGGGGTGCCACGGGTCGTGCGTGCCCGTGCTCAGTACGCCCCCCACGTCCGCGGCGGCGGCCACGCGCACGCACGCGCCGATGTTGCCGAGGTCGCGGGGGTCCTCCAGCAGCACGACCGGTCCGGCTCCCCGCCGCGCCAGGACCTCATCCGCACCGACGGCGGTGCGAGGTGCCAGAGCGATAGCGCCCGTCGAGGGCGGCAGCGGAGCGAGCTGGGCGTAGACGTCCTCGTCGACCTCGGTGGCCAGCGCGACGATCCGCTCGGCCACGTCCGGCGCCAGCCGCCCGGCGAGGTCGCGCAGGGCGGCGAGGTCGGGGGTGGCCAGCACCTCCACTTCCGCTCCGAAGCGCAGCGCGTGCTTGACGGCGTGCAGTCCTTCCAGGACAGCCGTCCGCGGGTCGCGCCGCGCGCGACCGAAGCGCGGGATCAGCGACCCGTCTCGCACGGGCGCGATGATCGCAGGTGGGGCCTCCTATAGCCTGTCCGGCGATCGCCGTGAAGCTGGAGGGCATCCACCACATCAGCGCCATCACCGGGGACGCGCCGGGCAACGTCGAGTTCTACACCGGCGTGCTGGGGATGCGGATGGTCAAGCGGACCGTCAACCAGGACGAACCGGCCGTCTACCACCTCTTCTACGGCGACGAGGACGGCTCGCCGGGGATGGACCTGACCTTCTTCGAGTACCCGGGGGCGGCCCCCGGCGTGAACGGCGCCGGCATGGTCCACCGCATCGTCTGGCGGGTCGCCGCCAGGGCCGCCCTGGAGTTCTGGATGCAGCGCCTGTCCGAGCACGGCGTGCAGGCCCAGCTGACCCCCGACAGCCTGCTGTTCGCCGACCCCGAGGGGCTGGAACACGAGCTCGTGATCGACGCCAGCGGCGATCCCCGCCTGTCCGCCGTCTCGCCGGAGATCCCCGCCGAGCACGCCCTGCTCGGCTTCGACGGCGTCCGCGCCTACAGCAACGACCCGCCGCGCAGCCAGCGCCTGCTCGAAGAGACGCTCGGCTTCACGCGCCGCTCGGGGGAGACCTGGGAGGTGCGGGGCGAGCAGCGGGGCAGCCTCTACGCCTATGACCCCGCCCCGCCGGAGATCAACCGCCGCCAGGGCGCGGGCTCGGTCCACCACGTCGCCTTCGCCGCCCGTATGGAGGAGATCGAGCAGTGGCGGGAGCGGGTCGCCCAGGCCGGCGCCCGACCCACTCCCGTCGTCGAGCGCTTCTACTTCAAATCGGTCTACTTCCTGGAGCCCAGCGGCGTGCTGTTCGAGATCGCCACGATCGGCCCCGGCTTCGCCGTCGACGAGGACGCGGCCCACCTCGGCGAGGGTCTGTCGCTGCCGCCGCCCTTCGAGCCGATGCGCGAGGAGCTGCAGCGGACGCTGCGAGCGCTGCCCTACCCGCCGCCCTGGCGGGTCCGCCCTGGCGGTTAGCCCCGCCCTCGCCGGACGCAGGCCGCGAGGAGGAGCGGCGGCGGAGGCGGACCGGCAGTCCGGCTCAGGCCAGGGCCCGCTCGCCCCGCCTGGTGCGCGGCGAGCGACCCTCGAGTATCGCCCCCCAGTCCTCGGTCGCCTCGACCGAGGCGGGCTCCGTGCTCGCCATGAACTCCAGCAGGGCCGCCGCCAGCCCGTCGGGGTCTTCGAGGTTGGGGAAGTGGGCGACGCCGGGGAGGGTCCTGAAGACGCTGCCGGGGATGGCCGCATGGGCACGGCGGCCGTGCTCGATCGGGATCGTGTTGTCGCGCTCGCCCCACACGATCAGGGTCGGCAGGGACTCCAGCAGGTACAGGCGGTCGGTCGCGCTGACCCGCTGCCCGCGCACGTCGATGACGGACCTGAGCGTCTGCAGGAAGGCCTCCCTGGCGCCTGGGCTCTGCAACGGGCGCAGGGCCCGAGCCATCGCCTGCAGGTAGGCGCCGTGACCCATGCCCCGCTCCCGCATCTCCGTGCCGGCGGCGCGGATCGCCCCCAGCAGGCGCGGGTTGATGGTCAGCGACAGCAGCGGTGAGACCCCCGGCAGGGCGGCCGTGCGCAGCAGCGGGCTCACCTCGCGGCCGAGGCCGCCGCTGGAGACGAGCGCAAGGCGCTCCACGCGCTGGGGGAACTGGTAGAAGAACTGCATCGCCACGCCGCCTCCCAGGGAGTGCCCGACGATCGTTGCTCGCTCGATGCCGACGGCCGCCATCACGTCGCGGATCGCGGCGGCGTGGGCGCCCAGCGAGTAGTCGCCCCGCGGCGCGGCCGAGTCGCCGTGCCCGATCAGGTCGGGCGCCAGCACGGTGTGCGAGGCGGCCAGCGACCTCGCCACCTCGTGCCAGTGGCTTGAGGAGTTGAGCATGCCGTGCACGAGGACGACAGCGGGGCCGTCCCCGGCCACCCGGTAGACCGCCCGCCGGCCGTGCAGGACGATCTCCCACTCCTCGAAATGCGCCACGGACGCTGACGCTAGCAAAGGCGCCCCGGGATCCGCCCGGGGTCAGTCCGGCTCCTTCCACAGCCTCGTGTTGCGCCGTCCGGCCCGCCGCGCCCGCCTGCGCCGCTCCTCCTCGCCGGCGGCACCCGCCGGTGTGTCCGCGTCGACGTCCGCCAGCTCGTCGTCGGGCTCCTCCCACTCGTGCAGGCAGTGCCAGGCTGAGCCCAGGCGCCGGCAGTCACCCCGCAGGCGGGCTCCCAGCTCGAACCAGTCGTCGGAGCCGAGCGGCGGGTCGGCCTCCAGGGCCAGCAGGGCCTCCGCGAGGTCAGCCTGCAGGCGCTCGCGGAAGCGATCGAGCTCCTGCGCCGCCAGCAGCTGCGCCCCGCGCCAGCGGGCATGCTGCGGCGACTCCGCCAGCAGGGGAGGGTCGGCTGCCGCCAGCGCCCTGCGCAGGCCCCTGCGCCCCTTGGCGGTCAGGCGCCACAGCTCCACGCCGCGCTCGGTCTCGCGCTCCACCCAACCGCGCTCCTGCAGCTCCCCGAGCCTCGCACGGACCGTCCTGGCCGGGCCCGAGCGGCGCGGTACGTGAAGGTGCTCCAGCACCGTCCACAGCGGCGCGCCGGAGCGGCCGGGGCGGTGGCGGACGGCCCTGTCGAGCGCCGCCAGGACCAGGTCGGCCGTCTGCTCGTCTGCTCTGCCTGCTGGCTGGTCCCCCCGTCGGTCGGGCATCTCGCTCCTCCTCGGCTCTGTGACACCGGGAAGCCGTGCTCGCACCGTGCGGTCGCCCGGCCGGCATCGGCAGCCGTGCTGAGCGACAATCCACGGGCATCGAGGGTGAGCGACTCGGTGCCGGGCCCGGGGTGTTGACGCACCGCCGGGCCGCTGATGTTTGGGCGTTGGGACGAATGTAGTCGCCGATGTCCGTTCTGACAACAGTTCGTGCGCGGTTTCTACGCTGCTGTGACATGCAGAGTTGTTCACATGGGTTGCCGCCAATAGACTCGCCCGGGCCGTACCGCGACGATGCGCGCCCGCGAGGAGCCGACCATGAGTGAGCCCGACCAGAGCAGGGCCCCCTATCTGGAAGCCCTCAGCGACTACGCCGACAGGGTCCCGGCCCGCCTGCACGTGCCCGGCCACAAGGGCGGCCCGGGAGCGGATCCGGCGCTGATGGCGGCCATCGGCGAGCGGGCGCTGGCGATGGACGTGCCGGCCCTCACGTACGGGATCGACGTCGGCCTCGACCCGAGCCCCTTCGAGCAGGCCCAGCGCCTGGCGGCCGCGGCCTGGGGCGCGAAGCGGGCCTGGTTCCTGGTCAACGGTGCCTCCCAGGGCAACCTGTCGGCAGGCATCGCCCTGGCCCACCGCGGCAGCGAGGTCGTCGTGCAGCGCAACGCCCACTCCTCCACGATCGACTCGCTGGTCATGTCGGGGATGCGCCCGACCTTCGTCGCGCCGGAGGTCGACCCGGAGCTGGGGATCGCCCACTGCCTGAGCCCCGGCGCGCTGGAGGAGGCGCTCGCCCTGACGCCGAACGCGGTCGGGGCCTGGGTCATCTCGCCGACCTACTTCGGCGCCGCCGCGAACGTGCGGGCGCTGGCCGAGGTCGCCCACGCCCACGGCGTGGCCCTGATCGTGGACGAGGCCTGGGGTGCGCACATGGCCTTCCACGAGGCCCTGCCCGAGCACGCCCTGGCGGCGGGGGCGGACCTCGTCATCTCCTCGACCCACAAGATCGTCGGCTCGCTGACGCAGTCGGCGATGCTGCACCTCGGTCACGACGCGGCCGGGAGGATCGGCGCCGACGAGGTCGACAGGGCCGTGACCCTGACCGAATCGACAAGCCCCAACTCGCTGCTGTTCGGGTCCCTCGACGCGGCTCGCCGGCAGGCTGCCATGCACGGCCGGGAACTGCTCGAGTACACGATGGCCGAGCTGGCCCAGGCCCGGGCCGAGATCCGCGCCATCGAGGGCCTGGACGTGCTGGACGAGCGCATGATCGGGCGCCCGGGAGTAGCCGGCTATGACCCGTTGCGCCTGGCCGTCGACGTACGCGGGATCGCCGCCAACGGCTACGAGCTGGCGCCGCTGCTGCGGGAGATCGGGGACATCAACCTGGAGCTGTACGCGGAGAACGTGATCGTGGCCGTGTTCGGGATGGGGGAGAGGCGCCTGCCCGAGGCCAGGCGCTTCGTCGACGCACTGCGTGAGGCCGTCCGGCGTGTCGGCCTCGATCCGCAGGGGGGACAGAGCACCTTCGCCCCCCCGCCGCCATGGGGGGAGCTCGCGATGACGCCCCGCGAGGCCTACCTCGGTCGCCAGGAGGTGCTGCCGGCCGATCGGGCAGTCGGACGGATCGCGGGCGAGTCCCTCGCGACCTACCCGCCGGGCATTCCCAACGTCCTGCCGGGGGAGCGCCTGACGGCCGAGACGCTGGCCTACATCCGCGCCACCCTGGAGTCCGGCGGCAGCGTCCGGGGCGCCTCGGACCGGCTGCTGCGGACGATCAGGGTCGTCGTCGAGTAGGGCAGCGGCAGGCGCCTGGCGGCCCGGCCGCGCCGCGCAGCGGCCACCCGCCCGTGCGGTTCAGCCCGGAAGGCCGACGACCCTCTCCAGCCAGGCCCCGAAGAGGGAGCGCGCGAGGGGCACCGACTCGGCCTCGGCCCGCCTGACCTCCTCCAGCATCCGGGCGGGTGCGCCGGGTCCGTCCAGCGCCTCCAGTTCCTCCACGTAGGCGGGGATGGCCATCCACTCCTCGGCCAGCCCGGAGTCGACCTCCAGGTGGAACTGCAGGGCGTATGCCCGCCCCAGGGCGAAGGCCTGCTGCTCGAAGCGCTCCGAGCGCGCCAGCTGGACGGCGCCTCGTGGCAGCTCGTAGGTGTCCCCGTGCCACTGCAGCGTCGGGAAGCCGGCGGGGGCGCCGGCGAAGACGGGGTCCCGGGCGGCCGCGTCGGTGAGGTGCACGGGCAGCACTCCGAGCTCGGGGCCGGGACCCTTGAAGACCTTCGCGCCGAGGCTGGCAGCCAGCAGCTGGGCGCCCAGGCAGACCCCCCAGTAGGGCTTGCCGGCGCCGACCGCGTCCGCGATCAGGCGCTTCTCGGGCCCGAGCCAGGGGAAGCGCTCGTCCTCGTAGGCCCCCATGGCGCCGCCCATCACGACGATCGCGGCGAAGTCCCGCCAGTCCGGCAGCTCCGCGTCGCCGTCGTCCAGCAAGACGCGGTGAAGGGGCACGCTCCGCGCCTTCAGCTCGTCCTCGTAGACCCCCGGGGGCTCGCAGCCGGCGTGCTGCAGGACGAGGATCGTGGCGTCGGCAGGGCTCACGGCGGGCAGTCTACGCGCGAGCAGCCGGCTGCCCGGGCAGCAGCACGAGCTCCATCAGCAGCCCATCGCTCCAGCCTCCGGCCGGGTTGCGCTCGTAGGCCTGCAGGGTGCCGACCTCCCTGAAGCCGACCGCCCGGTAGCAGCGGATGGCCCGCTCGTTGGCGGCGTTCGGGTCGACCGTGAAGCGATGGTGGCCCCTGACCCGGAAGTGCTCGACGGCCAGACCGAGCGCTCGCCGCCCGAAGCCCCGCCCGTGCAGGTCGCCGGCCAGGGCGATGTCGAAGGCCACGCTGGGATACCAGCGGTAGTCCTCCTCGTGGTACTCCAGCCAGCCGGCGAGGGCTCCTGCGATCTCCACGGCCCAGCCGCTGCCGGCGCGATAGGAGCCGTCGACCCACCACCGGGCCACCTCGGGCTCGGCCAGCAGGGCGCGAAGGGCCGGCTCCTCTCCGGCGGTCAGCTCGCGCAGGCGCAGCTCGCCGTCTCGCATGGACCAAACATATGCCGTGGCGGCGACCATTAGAGTCAAGCCGGTGAGCTACACGCCGGATCGGAAGATCCTCGAGCGCTACGCCTCGGTGCTGGTCGACTTCGCGCTGGGGGGCGGCACGGGAATCAAGAGCGGCGAGGTCGTGCGGGTGACGGCGCCGGAGAGCGCCAAGCCCCTCTACCTGGAGCTGTGCAAGGCGGTCTGGCGGGCCGGCGGTCACGTCATCGGCGGCTACCACCCCGACGAGGAGCAGGGCATCAGCGGCTCCAGGGCCTTCTACGAGCTGGCCTCCGACGCCCAGCTCGAGCACTTCCCGGCGCGCTTCATGCGGGGCCTGGTCGACGAGATGGACCATCAGGTCTCGGTCCTCTGCGACGCCGACCCGCACGCCCTGGAGTCGATCGACCCGGCCAGGATCATGCGCCGCGGCGTGGCCCTGCGACAGCTGATGGACTGGCGGGGGGAGAAGGAGAACGAGGGGCGCTTCAGCTGGACCCTGGCTCTGTACGGGACGGCGGCGGCCGCAGCCGAGGCGGGGATGAGCGAGCAGGAGTACTGGCAGCAGATCGTCCACGCCTGCTTCCTGGACCAGGAGGACCCGATCGCCCGCTGGCGGGAGGTCGCGGTGCGCCTGGAAGAGACCCGCAAGCGCCTGGACGCCCTGCGGATCGAGCGCGTGCACGTCCAGGGCGAGGACGTCGACCTGTGGGTGACGATCGGCGAGAAGCGTCGGTGGCTCGGCGGGCGGGGCCGCAACATCCCCAGCTTCGAGCTCTTCACGAGCCCGGACTGGCGCGGCACGGAAGGCTGGATCCGCTTCAACCAACCCCTCTACCGCTACGGCAACCTCGTCAAGGGCATCCGCCTGACCTTCGCCGACGGGCGCGTCACCGAGGCGACCGCGCAGGAGAACGAGCCGATCCTCAAGGAGATGATCGCGACCGAGGGCGCGGACAGGGTGGGCGAGTTCTCCCTGACGGACAAGCGCCTCTCCCGCATCACCCGCTTCATGGCCCAGACCCTCTACGACGAGAACGTCGGCGGGCCCTTCGGCAACACCCACATAGCCGTCGGGCGCTCCTACCAGGACGCCTACGACGGCGACCCGGCGAACGTCGCGGAGGAGGAGTGGGAGCGACTTGGCTTCAACAACTCCAGCGTCCACACGGACATCGTCTCCACCACCGATCGGATCGTGACGGCGATCCTGCCGGGTGGCGAGGAGCGGGTCATCTACCGCGACGGCGAGTTCCAGCTGGACTGAGCGGGGGGAAGAGGCTCGACGGGCCGCGGCCTGCGTTGCCATCCAGGTGTCACGGCCTCGCTCCGACCCGACCGGCCCCCGCCTGGTCCATGGGCAGGGCACAGCGGCACTGCGGTGAGAAACGCTGCCCGGACCCCTGTGAATATCTTGTAGCACTCGATCTGTTCGGGTACATCCATATCCCGCTAGTGCTAACTTGCCGGTTATCTGGATCTTTGCCCAGCGGTCGCCATGCGCCGTGGGCTACACGGGCGGCAAGTACGTGTGGGCGCGCGTCTACGACCAGACTGGAGGCCCCGAGACTGTCGCCGGCGAGGCGTACACATAGGCGGGCGGTCCGTAGGACTTCTCGGACCATCATCTCTTTCTTGGAAAGGACAACTCATGAATAAACGCAGGTACACACTTGCCATCGTGGGTGCGCTGGCCGCGATCGCTGTGGGGGTGGTCGTGGCATACGCTGGCGGCGCCACCGACTCCTCGCCCGTTGCGCAGTTGGAGTCGCACCCAGGCCCAGAAGCCTTTCTCCGCGCTCACGGGGTCAGCGCGTCACAGGCGCAGCCCGCATTCACCCTGAACAACGGCGAGGCAGTCGGCGTCATTGATTCCGGCGGTATACGTTGCTTCACACTCAGCGTCGGAACTACACATGTGTCGGGGCACTGCTCGTCGGAAACCGACATCGCCAAAGGCGACGCGATCAACGTCCATGACGAATGCAGCGGGAAAAACAGCATGGCGATCTATGGTCTGGCACCGAAAGGCGCTGTCGCAGTGCGACTGGAGAAAAGTGACGGGACCTCCGAAACTGCAAGTGTGGTGAGAGGCGCATTCAGCTTCTCGGGCACGAATCCTGCGGCGGGTGCGGCGTATCCGACCGGTGTAGAGTGGCTGGCCGAAGGTGGGTCAAGCCTTGGGAGTGCCCCGCTTCCCGTGAGCGCAGGCCAGTTCTGCCTTCCAACCTCGTAACCACTCCAACGTGGGACAATCCCACAGGTGGCGCACGCGTGTGAGGAACTTGTTTCCTAGCGCGCGCGTGCTCACCCGGAGTGCGATATCTCAGACAGGGTCGGCGAAATCGGTGTCCGCCCGGTCCCGACTATCGCTCATGTTGAGTTTCCCCGCAGGTAGTCGTGGGCCGCATCGCCGGCGGCTGAGGCATCGTCCCCTGTTCGCTACGGTTCTCAAACACAACGGTGTAGTTGTGTCACGCTTCCTTGTTGACTCCTCGCGGCGAAAGTCGAGACGGCCCTGTCGGGTCCCGGCATGTGGTCCGACTTCAACGCCGCCAACCGCTCGGCGATGCTGGTGCTGACGATGGTCGGCCTGCTGTCGGCAGCGGGGATGCTCTATCTCGCTTCGGGCACGCCTGAGACGGCCCGGTGCTCCCGGCCCGCGCGGGGCGAGCCGGGAGCGGGATGCCTGCTGCCTCTAGATGCCCTGCCCGTAGTTGGTGCAGGTCGCTTTGAATGACCCGTTGGGGCTCGAGCTGAGCTGGTTGAGCACGTTCTGCAGCGACGGTGAGTCGTCGAACATGCCGATGTGCGCGACCGGGTCGCTCGGGCACTGGTTCTGGATCGTGATGTTCGTGACGCCCGATCCGCTCAGGAAGGCGTGCGTGTAGGGGGTCACGACCTCGTCGTGGGTCGTCTCGATGACGACGTATTTCACACCCGCCACGACCGGTTCACCGGACCCGAACAGCTTTTTGATGAAGGCCGAGCTTTCCTCCTGTTCGGAGAGCGCCGGAGCGCCCAGGAATTCGATCAGCCCGTTGATGATTTCCGCCGCGAAGGGGAACTGTTCGACGAACGTCGTGACGCCGTCCAGGGTCGTGCCGTGGTTGCTCGGCGCCAGGCCGATCAGCTCGTTGACCTTGGAGGAGCCGCCCAGGAACTTGATGTAGTAGTTGGGCATCATCCCGCCCTGGGAGTGACCGACCAGGTCGACCTTGGTCGCTTTCGTTTTGGACAGGACGTTGTTGACGAAGGACGACAGTTCTTCGGCGGACTTTTCGATGTGGCCGATGCCGTCGATGCGCGGGCCGATGAAGGGCCAGACTTCGAGTGAGGCGATCGTCGCTCCGTAGTTGAAGCCGTACACGCAATAGCCTTCGTTGGCCAGCAGCGGCGCCAGCGTGACCCAGTTGGATCCCTCGTCGGCCAGGGTCGCGTGCACCAGCACGACGGGGTACGGGTGCGCGGAGCTGGGTTTGCAGCTCTTGTTCCCTCCCGTCAGGGCTTCGGGTTCCCACGTCTCGTTCCAGATCGCGTCGCCCAGCGCAGTGTTGCCGTACGGCACCGAGTAGCTCGCGCTCGCACCGGCGGGTGCCACGACTGCGACCGCGACAGCTGCAAGCGCGGCGAGCAGCGTCAGCCTCACCTTCAACATTGATCTCCCCTCTCCACTTGATTGACGGCATGAGCCGGATGGCGGCCGTTGCTTCCCCCTGGCCGGCCCGGCGGGCCAACCCTATTCCCGCGAGCGAGGAGGGGTCAATGGGTCGGGAACATCAGCGGCGGTATTGTGGCCTGCGTCCCTTGACCCCGCACGCGACAGCCGCCATCCAGACAGTGCACCCGCCGCTCGGGCAGGCCGGGTATCTCGTCTCGATCGACCAGGTCGACGCGAGCAGCGGGGCGGCGATCTTCGCCCTTGCCGACGAGATGGTGGCCGGCATGTACGAGCCCGCCACGCGTCAGCTGATGGCCGACCGCGTAGTGGCCCTGCTGTTCTTCGAGCCCAGCTCGCGGACGATCCTCAGCTTCAGCGCCGCGGCCGCCCGGCTGGGGGCCGGCGTGATCTCCCATCAGGCGGCCGAGACCTCCTCGCTGGCCAAGGGCGAGTCGATCGAGGACACGGTCCGCGTCGTCGGCAGCTACGCGGACGTGATCGTGATGCGCCACAACGAAGAGGGCAGCGCCGCGCGGGCCGCCGAGGCCTGCCCCGTCCCGCTCATCAACGGTGGCGACGGAGGCAACGAGCATCCGACCCAGGCCCTGATCGACCTCTACACGATCCGCAACCGCCTGGGACGCCTGGACGGCCTGCGCGTCGGCATGGGGTTCGACCCTCGCCACTCCCGCGCCATCCGCTCGCTGTGCAGAGGCCTCGCCCGTCACCCCGGCAACGAGGTCACCCTCGTCGGGCCGCGCCGGCTCTGGATGGCCGAGGACGACGTCCAGGACCTGCGCGGGCGCGGCCTGACGGTCGCCCAGAGCGAGGACGTCGAGGTCCTGCTGCACCAGGACGTGGCCTACGTCAACAGGTTCCAGCGCGAGCGGATCGCGGCGCTGCCCGACGGCGACGCGCTGGGCAGGCTCTACAGGCTGACCGCCGGCAACGTGCACGGCTCGAGCCTGCAACTGATCCTCGACCCGCTGCCCCGCACCCACGAGATCGACCAGGACGTCGACGGGCTGCCCCAGGCCGGCTACTTCGAGCAGGTGCGCAACGGCGTGCCGATCCGCATGGCCCTGCTGAGCATGCTCACCGCTCCGACAGGCGGATAGCCACCTCCTGAACCGCGAGGCTTCGGCGCCCGCGGGCAGGACGATGCCGCCGCGCATTCGGGATGCAGGTGCGAACATGCCTGCCGCCGGAATGTTCCTCGCCACGACGCTCCTCTACCCCTGCGTGCTCGCGGCGCTGTGTTTCGGTGCCGGGCTGCTCGTCGACCGCATCGCCGGCGGCTGGCTGCATCCGGCCCTGCTGCCGGTCGTGGGAGTGGCAGCCCTCATCGGCGTCTCCCAGATATCGACGATGCCCTTCTGGCTGGCGCCGGCGACGCCGTGGCTGCTGCTCGGGGTCGGCGTCGTCGGCCTGGCGGTAGGCCGACGTCGCGCCGGTGAGGTGCTGGCAGCCGTGGCACGCAGGCCCCTGCTCCCCGCCGTCGCGGTGCTCGCCTACGTCATCGCCCTGGCGCCTGTGCTGCTGGCAGGCCGGCCCAGCTTCTCCTCCTACGGCGTCCTCACCGACTCCGCCATCCACATGGTCGGGGCGGATTACCTGATCCACCACGGACAGAGCTACTCGGGACTGGACCTGACCAACGCCTACGGCCTGCTCGTCAAGAACTACTACGGCACCAGCTACCCCTCGGGCGCCGACACGGTGTTCGGTGCAAGCGCCCTGCTGCTCGGGCTTCCGCTGATCTGGGCCTTCCAGCCCTTCAACGCATTCGTGCTGGCCCTCGCCTGCGGCCCCGTCTGGCTGCTGCTCCGCAGGCTCGGCCTCGACCGGCGCTGGGCCGGGGCAGCCGCGCTGACGGCCGTCCTGCCGGCGCTCGTCTACGCCTACGAGCTGTTCGGCTCGATCAAGGAGATCACGACGCTGCCGCTGCTGCTGTCCTGCGGCTGGCTGGCCGCCGATTACCGTCGCTGGCTGTTCCGGGGCGCTCGCGGCGTGGTGCCGCTTGCGCTGCTGTTCGCCGGCGGCCTGTCTGCCCTCGGCGCGGCCTTCGGGGCCTGGGCGGCCGCCACGACGATCGCCATCGTCGCGACTGTGCTCGCCGACCGCAGGCGCGAGGACGTCCAGGACCTGCCCGTGGTCGCGCTCCTGGTCGGGCTGGCGATAGTCGTGCTCGCCGCCCTGCCCACCTGGAGGAACATCGGCGGCTCTCTCGACGTGGCGGGCGCGATCGCCTCGACGAGCAACTCAGGCAACCTGAGCGAACCGCTGAAGACCGTGCAGGTGCTCGGCATATGGCTGCACGGCAGCTACAAGATCGCGCCGAAGGGCGCCGATGCGAGCCTCACCGACGGGCTGATCGTCCTGGCCGCCCTGGCTGGAGCGCTGGGCATCTGGCAGGTCCTGCGCAGGCGGGCTTGGAGCCTCGGTTGCTGGGTCGCGATGATGCTCCTGACCTGGCTTGCGATCAGCCAGATCGTGACGACCTGGGCCGGCGCCAAGACGCTGGTCCTGACCTCGCCGCTGGTGATGGTGCTCGTCTGGGGCGGGGTGGCGTGCCTGACGGGGATGAGGCGCCGCACCGTCAGGATCGCCGGCGCGCTCGCCGGCCTTGCGCTCCTCGCCGGCGTGGCCGTCTCCGACAAGCTCCAGTACGACTCCTCCGACCTCGCCCCGACAGCCCGCTACGACGAGCTGGCGAGGATCGGCGAACGCTTCGCCGGGCGCGGGCCGACGCTGTTCACGGACTTCGACGAATACGCCATGTACGAGCTACGCGGCATGGACGTCGGCGCCGCCGACTTCATATACAGCTCGCCTCGTCTGGAGTCGGCTGCCGGCGGGCACGGCACGCCCGTCACCCTCGAGGCCGTCCGGCCACAGGCGCTGGCCCACTACGCGCTGATAGTGACGCGCAGGAACCCCTCCGAACCCAGGCCCCCGGCCGACTACCAGCTCGTGTGGCAGGGTCGCTACTACCAGGTCTGGAAGCGCTCGCCGCGCTCACAGACGACGGTCGGTGAGGTGACGCTGTCCGGAGCAGCGTCGCGCTCCGACTGCTCACAGATCCTCAGCCTTGCCGGCACGGCCCCGTTCGGCGACGTGCTGACGGGCTCCCTGGCGCCGACCCTCGTACGCGTTCCGATCGAACGGTCCCGCCATCCAGGCGGCTGGGCTCGGCTGCGCGGCGGTCTGGTCATGAGCAGCGACGGGACGATGAGGTCCGGTTTCTGGGTCGGTCGGACGGGACGCTGGCAGCTGTGGCTGCAAGGTGACTTCATGCCTCCCACGACGGTGAGGATCGACGGTCGCAGGGTGGCCAGGCTCGCCGGAGAGCTGAGCGGCAACTCACTCGTCACCGCTCCCGCGCCACCGCTGCAGGTGACCCTGGCAAACGGCTTTCACAGGATCTCGGTGACTCGCGAAAGCTCCCCTCTGGCCCCTGGCTCCAGCGGCACGGCCGTGCTGCATGCCGCCTTCCTGACGCCGGCCGGAGCCCCGCCGCAAGGCCGCCTGCTGACGGTGCCGGTTGCGCGGGCCGGCGCCCTCTGCTCGCGGCGGCTGCAGTGGGTCGAGTTGCAGCAGCGCCGCCAGGCCTCGCCGGTGGCCTGACGCCCTTGTGGCCGTCCGGCGCTTTCCGCTGGGCGCCCGTCTCGCAGTAGGGACGGCTTGTTGCGCCGGTCAGGCCGCCGGTAGGTCGAAGAAGGCCTGCTCGCGCACTCCCATCTCCGTCGTCGGCGCGGCGTCCATGATCAGCTCTGCGCCGATTGCCCGTATGTCGAAGCGGGCTCCCAGTTGGGCGACCAGCGACAGCGTGCCGAGTTCGATCCGACCCAGCAACGTGTAGGCAGGCGCCGTCGTTGCATGTCTGAGCAGATTCGCCGAAGGGCCGCGAAGCGAGAAGCAACGTTGCATCCAGGCCGCCGCCCGTGCCGGCGTCATCGCCTCCGGTGTGTCGGAGAAGAGCACGTCCATATAGCCTCGCCAGTAGGTCAGTGCTTCCGCGGGCGTGACCGGATCGTAAGGCCGCAGCAGCCCAACCTGAACGCAGGCCTGCCACGTCCCCAGAGCGTCGCCGGCCATGCACGGCCGCCCGAGTATGGTCTTGTACCTTGCCTGCTCGGGCGTGAAGCGCTTGACGCAACCGAAGTCAAGGAAGCTGACGCGTCCGTCGGCGTGGAACAGGCAGTTGCCTGGGCTGGGGTCGGCGTGGAAGACGCAGGTCCTTGCTCCGCCGCCGTGTATGAAGCGGACGATCGCCTCCCCCCATCGATCGCGGAGCTTCTGGCTCGAGCCGATCGCCTCCTGCCAGGACAGGCCGTGCACGAGCTCCTGACACAGCACCGTGGGAGTGCACAGCTCCGGCACGACGTCGGGCACGTCAATGAACGGATGGCCACGGTAGAGGCGGGCAAACTGGGCCTGATTGGCCGCCTCGTGCAGGTAGTCGAGCTCCTCGGTGACACGCAGACGGACCTCCCGCGCCATGCCGCGTATGTCGGTCTCCGAGCTCCGTAAGGACAGACCTCCGCCGATCAGCTTGATGAAGGTCGCCAGCAATTCGGTGTTCGCGAGGTCGGCGGCAATCGAGTCGGAGGCCTCCGGGTACTGGATCTTGACGGCCACCTCGCGACCGTCGTGCAGCCTGGCCGCATGGACCTGTCCGATCGAAGCGGCGGCGAAGGGCTCCGGGTCGAACTCGGAGAACGTGCGCTCCAGCGGCCCGAGCTGGTCCTCCAAGATCGCATACGCCAAGGCCGGCTCCATCGCCGGCGCACTCGTGCAAAGCCGTGCCAGTGCCTCCTGGTAGATCGGCAGGTGCTCATATGCCACCACCAGGTTGGCGGGGGCGAAGGAGAGCATCTGACCGACCTTCATCAGCATCCCTCTGTAATGGCCGAGCATCTCGGCGAACCGTTCGGCAGTGCGGGCGTGAAAGCCGACCATCTCCGCCCCCGTCTTTCCCCGAAGCTTCAAGAGGCGCGCCTCGCAGGCCGCTCCGGCTGCCAGCCCGAGCAGTCGGGCCGGGCGACGCACCCGCCCCTGCCCCGTGCAGCCTGGGCGTCGTCCGCGGTCGCCAAATGAGGGAAGGTCGTGCTGGGGCACGGACTAACTCGCCGCCGAGGATCCAATCTGATCCAACATCTCGAATCCAGAGTCTAGGGCTCCGGTGCGGACGCCGGTAGGAGTCGGCGTTGGGACGTTTCGTACGTGGCGGGTGTGGGTAAATCGGGCGCATTCGAACTGGTGCCGGTCGATGACCGGTCGGGCGGAGGGTGGATTCATGTGCAGGGTGTGGGGATACTCGCGAGGTGCTGGTCATCTGGCCGTATCGCTCGTGCTCCTCGCGGGGCTGATGCCGGCGGCGAACGCGTCCGCCTTCACCGCGCAGGGCAGCGTCGAACAGGTCTATGTGACAGGCTTGACAGCGGGCGCGCAGGCTTCGCTGCTGAGCTCGAAGGGCACGACGGTCTCCACGCAGGGCGCCGACTCGCAGGGAGGCCTCCTGTTCCGCGATGTGAAGCCTGGGAGCGGCTATCGCGTCCGCTTGGCCACCACGGGTGAATCCTCCGGGCCGCTCACAGTGCACACCGACGCCGCAGCACCCTGGGACCCCGGCGTCTACGAACAGGAAATTACCGACAACGGCTACTCCTACCTGACGACCCGCGACGGCATCAAGCTGGCGATCGACGTGCATCCGCCGAGCAGCCCCGCGGGCCTGCCCGGCGTGCCGTCGAGCATCCACATGCCGAGCCTGCCCATCCCCGGCATCCCGACCCCCAGCTATACGGCGCCCTACCCGACCCTGATCGAGTACTCGGGCTACGGCTACGCAGACCCGGCCGGTCCCGAAAACGGCATCGCCGTGCTGGCCAACCTGATGGGCTTCGCGGTCGTCGACGTGAACATGCGGGGCACAGGCTGCTCGGGTGGCGTCTATGACTTCTTCGAAACCCTGCAGAACCTCGACGGCTATGACGTGATCGAGACAATCGCCCACCAGCCCTGGGTGCTCGGGCACAAGGTGGGGATGCTGGGCATCTCCTACGGCGGCATCAGCCAGCTCTTCACGGCGCAGGAGCGCCCGCCGGACCTCGAGGCGATCGCGCCGCTGTCGGTGATCGACGCGACGGCCACCACCCTCTACCCGGGCGGCATCCTCAACACGGGCTTCGCCGTGCCGTGGGCGCAGGAGCGCCAGCAGAACGCCGAACCGGCAAGTCCCGGACACGGGCAGGCGTGGGCCAACACGCGGATCGAAGAAGGCGACGAAACCTGCAAGGCCAATCAGGCCCTGCACGGAGAGGCCACCAACCTGATGGACAAGATCAGGGAAAACTCCACGTATGACCCGCCGGTGGCCGACCCGCTGGATCCGATCACATTCGTGCACAAGATCGACGTGCCGACGTTCATGGCATGCCAGTGGGAGGACGAGCAGACGGGCGGGCACTGCGCCGACCTGGCACAGCACTTCACCGGCACTGCCCGCAAGTGGTTCACCTTCACCAACGGCGCTCACATCGACTCGCTCGACCCCTACACGTACGACCGTCTGTACGACTTCCTGGAGCTGTACGTCGCACACCAGGCGCCGATAGTGAACTCGCCGATCGTCCACGCGACAGCGCCGATCGTCTACCAGGAAGCGATGGGCCTGCCCAAAACCGACTTGGTGACGCTGCCGGCGGATCCCATCCAGCAGGAGCTGACCTACGAATCGGCGCTGGCCGCCTTCGAAGCGCTTCCGCAGATCCGGGTGCTGTTCGACAACGGTGCGGGAACCTCGCCGACGGGCAGCACGACGCCCGGCGATCCCTACCCGGGCTTCGAAGCCTCCTTCTCCAAGTTCCCGATTACCGGCACGAAGGCCCGAACCTGGTTCTTCGGGCCGGGCGGCACGATGAGCGAACAGTCGCCCTCCGCCGAAGGGGCCGACTCCTACGCCTCCGATGCGAATGCCACGCCGCTGACGGACTTCGGGACCAGCACGGCCTCGGGCGGGCTGTGGGGCAACGCCTCGCAATGGGAATGGAACTGGCAGCAGCCGCCGGCCGGCTCGGCCGTGTCCTATGTGTCGGCTCCGCTCACCAGCGACACGACCGCTGTCGGCGGCGGTGCCGTTCACCTCTGGGTCAGGTCCTCGACGCCCGATGTCGACCTGCAGGCGACCGTCAGCGAAGTGCGCCCGGACGGCAACGAGACGTTCGTGCAGGATGGATGGCTGCGCGCGAGCGAGCGCAAGCTGGCCACGACCTCCAAGAACCTGCTCGACCAGCAGCCGACGCCGCTTCAGCCGATCCCGACGATGCTCGCCTCGGACGTTGAACCGATGCCCGCCGGCCAATTCGTCCCGGTCGTGGTCCCGCTGTACTTCGAGGGTCACGCCTACCGCGCCGGCTCGCGGATCAGGGTCACGATCTCGGCCCCCAACGGCACCCAGCCAGTGTGGTCCTTCGGCCAGACCCAGCCCGAAGGCACGACCGCGACGGAGTCGATCGCGTTCTCGCCGAGCATGCCCTCCAGCCTGATCCTGCCGATCGTCCCCGGCGTGAGCGTGCCGACAGGGCTGCCCGCCTGCCCGAGCCTTCGCAACGAGCCCTGCCGGCCATACCAGCCGCTCGTCAACGAAGGGTCCTGAGAGCCGGCTGTCATCAATAGGACATGCGTCGAGCGGCGCCCCGCCGGGGCGTCCGGACGACCACCATGCGCGAGAGAGGCGCCGCCTTCGCATCGGCGCCGAACTTCTCGCAAAGGGGGCCGGTCGCGATGAAGGGCACCATCCGCAAGGAGAAGGGCAAGCAGGGCAAGACGACGCCCGGCGCTCGCCGCCGTGCCGAGCAGAAGGCCAAGGCTCACGCCAGGAAGCACCAACACAAGCACTCGAAGCACAAGCGCCGTCACAAGAAGCCCCTGACCACCCACCCGACGGTCGGCGTCCCGTTGCCCGTCGCGCCCGCCTCTCCGCCGCCGCCCTCCTCCTCGCCTGTGCCGGCCCTCGGAGAGACGTTGACCGCGGCGATGGCCAACAGGCTGCTGTGGAGGGCGGGCTTCGGTCCTGCGCCTGGACAGGTCGCCTCGCTCGTCGGCAGGCCGGTGCAGGAAGTCGTCTTCGGCCTCACGCGTCCCGCCGGGCAGGCCGTCCTGAACGGCCCGGCGCCCGTCGACGAAGAAGGCAATCCGCTGGATCCCTACGACGTCTGGGGCGATGACCACTGCTGGTGGCTGGACCGGATGGTGCGCTCCGACCAGCATCTCGTCGAGCGGATGACGTTCATCTTCCACGACTGGTTCGCCAACTCCAACGAGCAGGTCGGCAGCCAGCGGATGATGATCGAACAGAACGAGCTGCTGCGCTCGATGGCGCTCGGCAGCTTCCACGACCTGTTCCTGGCGGTCACGACCAACCCGGCGATGCTGGTCTTCCTCAACGGCACGTCGAACACGAAGTGGGACCCGAACGAGAACTACGGCAGGGAGATGATGGAGCTGTTCTCGCTGGGGGCGGACCGCGGCGCCTACAGCGAGGACGACGTCAGGGAAATGGCACGCGCCCTGACCGGCTGGCGCAACGACTGGTCGGCGGAACTGGGCGACTACAACTTCCGCTTCGACCCGAGCTACCACGACACGGGTAGCAAGACGGTCTTCGGGCAGGCTGGCAAGTGGAACTACGAAGACGCGGTGCGGCTGTGCGTCGAACACCCGCTGCACCCTTCGTTCTTCGTGACGAAGCTGTGGGGCTACTTCATCCCCGAACAGCCGGACACACAGACCCTCGCCTCCCTGCAGGGTCTCTACGTCAGCTCGGGCTACTCGATCAGGGCCGTCGTCGAGGCGATCCTCCAGCACCCGGCCTTCTACGAAGGCCCGGAGCTGCTGACCCCGCCGGTCGTCTACAACGCGGGGCTGCTGCGCTCGATCGGACGCCCGATCGACACGACGGCATGGGCGTGGCTGTCGGCCAACGCCGGCCAGCAGCTGTTCTACCCGCCCAACGTCTCGGGCTGGGACTTCTCGCGGTGGCTGGACACCTCGACGGCCAAGGCTCGCTGGGAAATGGCCAGCTACGTGACCGCCAAGGGCTACCCCAACCCATGGCCAGGGGAAGGCGAACCCGTCTACAGCGAATCCGAGACGCCCGCGGCGGCCCTGAGCTCTGCCTATGCCTACTGGGCGAACCCGATGATCTCCGGCGAATCGGCGGGGACGATCGCGGCCTTCGCCCAGTCCTGCCTGCAGGAACCGCTGGCGAGCTGGCAGCGCAGCCCGTTCAAGGCGATGCGCCAGAACGCGCTGCGGATGCTGATCGCGACCTCCCCCGACATGCAGGTGAGCTGACCATGCCCAGAAGCTGCTCGTGCACCGACTTCACCCGTTCCCAGCTGCTGCGCCGCGGCGCAGCCGTAGCGGGCAGGGGACTGCCCAACGTCGAGCCGGGGATGCCGGTCCCGGCGGGAACGGGCCTGGACAGGCGGACCTTCCTGCTCGCAGGGGCGGGTGCCGCGCTGTCGGTCTACGGCGCCTCCATGTTCGGGCCGCGGCACTTCGAAGAGGGCATCGCGCAGGCGATGGCGGCCTCCGGACCCGAAGAGCCCGTACTCGTCTCGATCTTCATGGAAGGCGGCTGGGACGCCCTGTCGGTGCTGGCACCCGTCAGGGAAGCCAAGTACAAAGAACTGCGGCCGGTGCTGGGGCTCCAGGAAGGTGCGGGCAAGGTCTTCAGCGAGGACGAAACGCTGATGTGGCACCCCTCCGCGGGCGGGCTGGCCGAACTGCACGAAGAAGGCAAGGTCAGCGTGTTCCCGGCGATCGGCTACGAGCCGGCCGACGAGAGTCACTTCACGAGCCGTCACTACTGGGAGGTGGGCCAACTCGACGCCAACGTACGCACCGGCTGGATGGGGCGCTTCCTGGACGTCGTCGGGGAACCCCACAACCCGCTCCAGGGCCTGTCCCTGGACTGGTCGCTGGCTCCCGCGCTGGCCAGCGAGAAGATGCCGGTCGCGGCGGTGTCCTCGCCGGCCGACTACACGATGTGGGCCTACGGGCTGGGCGAACCTGTCATCGGGCCGGCCCTGGAAGCCTTCGGCGAGCTGGGCACGCTGGCGGCGCCCTCACCGGCCATGACCCAGGCCAGAGGCGCCTCCTACGACACCAGCCTCGTGCTGGAAGCGATGGCCGGCTTCGTCAAGACCGAGGAAGAAACGGGCGACAAATCGACCGTCACCTATCCCAGCAGCGAATTCGCCCAGCGCCTGGCGGTGCTCGCGGCGATGCTGCACCAGGGGCTGCCGATCAAGTGCGCCTCGTTGAACGCCGTAGGCTCCTACGACACGCACTCCGCGGAGGCCGAAACCCTCTCGGGCAACCTCAGTCAGAGCATCGCTGCCCTGGTCGCATTCCAGCGGGACCTCGAAGCACGAGGCCTGGACAGGCGCGTCCTGATCCAGCTGTGGTCGGAGTTCGGCCGGCGCCCCAGGGAAAACGGCTCGGGCACGGACCACGGGGCGGGCGGCGTGGCCTTCCTGATCGGCACCCGGGCGGCCGGCAAGATGGTCGGGGAGTTCCCGGGGCTGTCGAACCTGGACGTCAACGAAAACCTGCTGACCACGTCGGACTACCGCAGCTTCTACTGCTCGCTGCTGGAGCAGTGGTTCCAGACGGAAGCGGGGCTCGTCATCCCGGAAGCCTCCTCCTTCGCGCGGCCCGTGCTGGTGGCGGCGTGAGCCTGCGGGTCGCGATCCTCTGCCGGATCGCCGTGCTGTGCCTGGCCGTCGTGGGCGTCGTGGGCGCGCCGGCGTGGGCGAGCGTCGCGGGCAGGGCCGACGCGACTCGTCACGGCCGTGCCTGCCGGCGCCACGGCCGGCGCCACTGCCGCTCCGCCCATCGCAAGGGCAAGCATCGAAAGGGCAAAGCGGGCAAGACCCCTGCGGGGGGCACCACCAGCACCGGCCCGCTGGGTTCCGTCCCGCAGCCGAGCGCTCCGGCCGGCGTGGAAGCTCCGGCGACCACGACAGGCACGGGCTCGACCGCGGGCTCCGAAACCCCGACCTCGGGCGGCCCCGCCCACGTGCAGGTCACCGCCGAAGACACCGAAGCCTTCCGCTTCGTGCTCTCGCGCCCGTCGGTGCCCGCCGGCAAGGTGATCGTCGAATTCGTCAACCACGGCCAGGACGAACACAACCTCAACGCCCTGGAAGCGGCCGAAGGGCAGGATGCGGGCACGATCCCGAACACGGCGCCCGGAGCGCATCCGACGCTGACGCTCCAGATGAAGCCCGGCGACTACACGCTGTTCTGCTCGCTGCCCGGGCACGAGGCCAAAGGGATGAAGGCCACGCTTCACGTGGAATAGAGGGTTCTGGCGCCGGGACCGGAGTCAGAACAATGACCGTCCGGCGGGATGAGGCCGCGGGAGGCCGGACGCACCCGGCCGTTCTCACCAGATCTCCTCGGCGCTGCTCCTCGGTGCTGCTAAGAACAGGCCAATGACGCCAGGCGCGGAGGACGATCGCTGATGTATCAAGGGCCTCTTGCCGGGAGGTACGCGGCGGTCGCGGCGATGGTGATGTGCGCGCTGATCCCGTACCTGGCCCTGTCGGCGGCGCTCGGGCCCCTGACGCCGATCATCGCCAGGCAGCTGCACATGAGCCTGCAGACGATGAGCCTGGGCTCCGGCCTGGGCAACGCCGGCTATGCCGTCGGTACGGTCCTGTCCGTCCAGTTCGCCCAGCACCTGCCTCAGCGCAGGATGATGGTCTGCTACGCGGTGCTGCTGGTCGTCGGGTCGGTCATGGGGGCGGCGGCGCAGAACGCAGGGATGTACATCGTGGGCCATGTCCTGCAGGGCCTCTGCACGAGCCTGCTGCTGATAGCGGCAGTGCCGCCGCTGGCGATCGGGTTCCCGGCCGGCAAGCTGCGCACGACGGCGATGATCATGAACATGTGCATCTTCGGTGCGGTCGCGCTGGGGCCGACGGTCGGCGGCCTGCAGGCGGAGTCACACGCCTGGAGGCCGCTGTTCTGGGTGGTGGCGGCGATCTCCGTGGCAGCCCTGGTGCTGGCGCTGTTGACATTCGACGACGCGCCGGCCGCCGACCCCGACTCGCCACGCGACCTGCCCGCGCTGGCCCTGGCAGCGGTCGGCTGCGTGTCCGCGTTCTTCGGCGCCTCGGAGCTCCTGACGCATCGCTTCCTGTCGGCCGAGACGATCGTCCCGCTGCTCGGCGGCCTCGTCGTCATCGTGATCCTGATCGTCTACCAGTTCCGCGCGACGCGGCCGCTGCTGACGATCCGCCAGCTGCTGACCAGCACCATGCCCGTCGCGGGGGTGGTGGTGGCGCTGCTGGCGGCGGCGGCGTCGGTGTCGGCGACGGTGCTCACGGCGGCAGCGCTGGACGGACGCTACGGGCCGCTGCACGTCGGCCTGCTCTACCTGCCCGAGCTGGCAGGAGCGGTGATCACGGCGGTCGTGCTGGGTCTCGTCATAACCAGGCGCGAGATCCACTACCTGCCGCTGGCCGGCATGATGTTCCTCGCGGCCGGGATCGCCGTCTTTCGCATCGAGGTGCCGGCCAGCGAATCGCTGACGCTGCTCGCCTCGGGGCTGACGGGGATCGGCCTGGGCGCGACGGTCGCGCCGGCATTGTTCGTGGCGGGCTTCTCGCTGCGCTCCATGAACCTCCAGCGCGTGTTTGCGATCGTGGAGCTGATGAGAGCTGTGGCCGCCTTCATGATCGCGCCGATCTTCGCCCACATGGCGGCGACTGTCGGGGGCAACCTCGACGCCGGCACGGGCATCGCCCTGTGGGTCGGCCTGGGGCTGGCGATCGGAGGCGCCGTGATCGGCGTCGCCATCTACGCGCTCGGCGGGGCGCGCCCGCAGGCGCCCGACATCGAGCGCTTCGTGGAGGGCGAGGCGCCTGCCTGGTACTCCCCGCCGCTGCTGGCGAGGGTGCGCAAGCAGATCAGCCTCGCCCCGGCGGCGACCGAAGGCGGCAACTGACGTGACGTCCCTCGGCTCAGGCCCCGGCGAGACGGCTGCCGCCCCGAGCGGCCCCGTCCTCTTCGCCTACGACGGCTCGGAGCTCGCCAGGCTCGCGATCGAGGAGGCGGGCAGGCAGCTGGCGAGCGGCCGTGAGGCGCTGGCGCTGTGCGTCTGGCAGCCGGTCGACGTGGGATTCGTGCTCCCCGAGGGGCAGCACTTGAACTGCGCGGATGCCGGCGAGGTCCGCAAGATGGCAGAGCAGGTTGCAGCGCAGGGTGCGGCCCTGGCTTCGGCGGCGGGCTTCCGAGCCCGGAGCGCGGCGATCGAGGCCTCGCCTACCTGGCAGGGGATCGCGCAGGCCGCCAAGGAGCAGGCCGCCGGCGTGATCGTGTTCGGCGCCCACCACCGCAGCGGACTGAAGGGTCACCTGCTGGGCAGCGTCACGGGAGCCTTCGTCAAGCACTCGACGCTGCCCGTGCTGATCGTGCAGGGGCGGCCGTCGTAGGGCTGCCCCGAGCAGTTGGCGAGCCCGGCGCGATCAGCTCTCGGACTCGCTGCCTTCGAGCTTCAAGTACCCGTCGCGGACCGCGGGCGTAGCCGGCAGGCGGGCGACTGCGTCCGCTGCGACGACTGCGCTGGCTGTCCAGCCCGTGCCGTCATACCCTTGCCACGACCACGTGCCCCCCCGCTGCGCCGGCAGGGGCAGCACGAACGCCGGTGGCTGGGTAGCGGCGATGCGGGTGGTGGTGAGGACGGGTCCGAGACGGAACGTCGGCGCGAGCGCGGCCAGCGGCCCGCGGATCAAGGACGTCGGCAGCTGCAGCGTCGACACCGGGAGGATGTCGGTCGTCGCGTGCACGGGCGCCCGCGGATCGAGCAGCATCGTCAGGTAGGCCGGCGCGCCGGTGGGAGTGAGCTCCACGAAGTTGCCGGGGCCGATCCCCGCCACATACGTCCCCGGAGCACCGGCGACGTGGACGGCGTTGAACCGGTCGTAGTCGGCCGCTTGGAAGAAGCCGACGAGCCCGTCGCCGAGCCGGCCGAGATCGCCCAGGCGCACCGGGATCGGATAGCTCGCGAATTCTGGGGTCTGCGGCTGCATCGCGTAACGCCAGCTCGGATCGCCGACGGGCGCGCCATCGAGCTCGATGGCAGCGCGCGCGCACACGAGCGCGAGCGGCCGGCCGGCGAGCACCGCGAGCGATCCGTTGGTCGCTCCGCCGAGCGGCTCGATCAGAGCAAGCGTCTCGTCGATCGTCGCCTGCAAGGCACGCAGGTCCGTGGTTCCCGTGGCGGCGGGCTCGCCCGTGAAGTGGGTCACCAGCGCGAACAGCGGCGGGAACGCGCTCTGCAGCGAGGCGACGCTCGGGTAGGCGGACCCCGGCGTCGCCGTCCACCACGGCACGGTGTGGCCCGTCGAGTCGGTGACGCAGCCCAGCTCGCCCAGAGGGGCCCCCGCAGGGTCGAAGACGAGCAGCGAACCATCGAGGTGGTTGGGCAGGACCCAACCGCAGATCGGGTTGGCGCCGACGTTTTCGTTGGTGACCTCGGTGTCGTCCCTGGCCGAGACGAGATCGAAGCGCAGCCGGGCAGCCTGCAGCAGGCGCGGGGTGAGCTGCACGAAACGGGCCGGCGATTGCGGGATGACCGTCCCCTGTGCGGGCTGCAGCGGCGGCGCGACGACCGGAGCGAAGCGAGCGCTTTCGGAGGTGCTCACGACCTCGAGCGCCTGCCCGAAGCGGTCGACCACCGTCACGCGGTTGAACGCCAGCTGACCTCCCCGCATCTGTTGGAAGGTCGACGGCGGCCACTGACCCCACGACGCCTGTGAGACGCCTGGCACCGGGGCGCGGCGTCCGGCGTCGCCGACGAGCGCGGCGATCGGTTCGCCGGGCATCCGGCGCGCCCGAGGGTCGCGCAGTGCGAGCTGCGAGCCCAGGCCGTCGAGCGTCTGCGAGAGCAGGTCCCATTTGTCGCTCTGCGCGATGAAGTCGGCGATCGCCTGCAGGTTCGGTTCGGGGTGCTGCGCCTCGTAGCGAGCGATCTGCGCCTGCAGGTTGAAGACGGCCTGCGGAGTGAGCAGCGAGCAACCGTCGAACGACAGCGGGCTGGTCGACGCACCCGAGCCGCTCCAGGCGTAGCTGGTGCCGTCGAATGTCCACACGGGCTTGCCCGAGGCTTCGTGCGGGATCGGGTAGTAGTCGACTTCCCACAGCAGGTACATCGGCGCCCACGGCTGCTGCCAGGGGCCATAGCCGAAGGGCGGCAACCTGCCTTCGACGATCGCGCTCGGTTCTCTCATCGCAGTCGCAAGCGCTTGCTGGGTCGCCGGGTCTTCGCTGCCGAGGCAGACCCGGGAGATCGTCGCCGCGTTCTCGGGGTCCAGCAGGAACATCTCGGCCAGCAACGCCCCCGTGACCGCCGGCAGGTTCACGAGATTGGGGGTCGGGATCGCCCCCGCGAGCTTGGCGGCTTCGATGCCGGCGCCGAATTTCAGGCCGCTGACGAGCTGGCCCGGGAACCTGCAAGGCAGCGATCCCGAGGTGGCCAGGAGCGCGTCGGAGCGGGTCCCGGCAAGCAGGATCACGGGGTCGTTGGCCTGCTGGTAGGGCGGCAGCACGGTGCGCTTGAGCTGCCTGCTCGCCGGCAGCTTCTCCTGGCTCATGCGGGCTTCGATCGCCAGCGCGAGCGCCTGTTCGGTTTCGCCGCTCGGGAGCTTCGCCTGCAGGGCCGCGACGGTCGCCGCCTGCTGCCCCGTTTCCCACGCGAGGCCGGACTTGTTCGTCGGATCGAGTTCGGCTTGGAGGGTCTGGACGTTGACACCCGTCGGGGTCTTCGCGAGCGTGCCGGCGATGCCGACCAGCCACCACTTCTCATACAGCCGGCGTTGCATCGAGGCCAGCACCCGTGCCGCCGCGTCGTGTTCCGCCTGATCGGCGTTGAGCTTCACGAGCCAGGCCTCCTCGGCTTCGAGCTCGGCCGCAGAGGGTGCCGGACCGCCGCCGGGGGCGTCGACGATCTCCCAGGCGAACCCGCCCGGGGAGGACGTGAAGGCGGCGTCGTGGGCGCGCTGCGCGACGGCGGCCTGGCCGTCGGGTTCGTCGAGCAGGTCGAGAGCGCCGTACTGGAAGGCCTGCAGCAATTCGCCGCCGCTCCTGTGCTGGTTTTCGACGAGCGCGCTCAACGCGTCTGTAGCTGTCGGCCCGACTGCCACCGCGACGCCGCCGGCTTCCGGTTTTGCGGACGGTGGCGCGGCGCCGGTCCGCTGCCAGGAGATGCCACAGACCATGCCGTGGAAGATGCTGCGAGAGCTCGTGTCCGCGACGCTCACCGCCCAGCCGAGGCCTTCCAGGACATGCGTGAATTCTCCGGTCGCGAGCGGGTCCTTGGTCGCGTCCGAGTACCAGCCGACGACGAGGTAGCTCAGCGTGTCGCTGGCCGCGACGCCTTCCAACGGGTCGTGCAGCGAGAAGACGTTCTCGTTGTACGGCTGGTAAGCGGCGAACGTCGTCAGGCCGGGGGCGACCGCCGTCAGGAACAGCGGCGAAGCCGGGGTCGGCTCCTGCCATCCCGATGCCCCCACCGCCACCTTGCGACCGATCGAAGTCGGCACCGCCTCGCCGGCGCTCGACGGCACGACATACGGGGAGGTGCCGGCATTCGGGTCGAGGAAGTCGCTCTCCAGCACCCACGCCGTCGCGACGCGAGTCGTGGCGGGCCCGCTGTGGCGGACGACCAGCCAGCGATTGGGCACGAGCGGGAAGGCCGGGTCGCCCTGCCCGGAGCCCGCAGCGGCGCGGCAGAGCGCCCGCGGCAGCGTCCAGTGCAGGTAGACGCCTTCGCTTTCGGGGTTGGTGTTGAAGTCCGTGGGAGCATCGAACGGCTGCGGCTCGGGCGTGGCGTAGTTTTTGAGCATCGGGTAGGACATCTGCCAGCGCAGGAATGCCTGGCCTTTGCGTACGGCTTCGTTGACGACGAGCGCGGAGGTTTCGACCGGCACCAGCAGGGCGTCCTGCGCAGCCATCACGAGTCCCCCGCGACGAAGCTCTGGCGCTCGGCGCCCTTGACCATCTCCATGGCGAAGGACGCCGGCCCGAGCGTCGCCACGCCCAGCGCCGTGCGCAGCTGCCCGACGAGGCTCGCCGGCGTGCCGTCGTCGATCTCGAGCACGCCTCCACCGACTCCTCCCGCGGCGGCGCGCAGGAACTGGCTCATGCCACCGGTCGTTGGGAATTCCTTGCCCAGCGGGTGCCCGACGGGCGCCGTCAGCGAGCGCAGCTCGATCACGTCGCCGTCCTCGATCCCGAAGTGCAGCCCTTGCTGAGGCTCGGCCAGCGTGACGGCGTCCGGCACGTCGAGGAACAGGCACATCAGCATGTCGCTGGAAAGACGCACGATGCGCAGTGGCTCCAGAGCGGCGCCGGCGCTTGTCGCTTCGAGCACGAGGCTCGGCCAGCCGCTGACCAGCGCCGAGCGCAACAACAGGCCGGCGACCGGGGCGCCCGCGTTCGCGACGTCCGGCGCGGTCTTGGCGTTCGGCAGCGTGCGCCGCGCCGCCAGCACCTCTTCGCTGACCGCGTCGTCGAGCGCCCCGCGCAGGAGTGCGTCGACGGTCGCGTCGAAGCTGCCTTCGATGCCCACGCTCAACGCGCCGTCGCACAGCGCGCGTATCCATTCAGGGTCGACGTGGAAGAAGCGCAGCGACTCGACCGGCAGCATCAGCTCGTTCGGCACGAGGTGGGCGAACGGGACCCCGGCCAGCAGCCGCAGCTGCGCGAGCCAGGCTGCGACCGGCTCGATCTGCTGGCGCACCTCCTCGGCCAGCACAGGCTGCAGCGCGGGATCGGCCAGGAGCTTCTGCATCGCCGCGACCGGACCGGTCGTTTCCTGCCCGACAGCGGCGGCAATCGCATCCTCCGATCCAATCGAGGCGCCGGCTGCGAGCGCCTGCGTGACGGTGCCGCCGAGGTCGTGCGCGAGCAGCGCGTCGAAGCCGGCGCGTACCGGCGCTGCGGCCACGAGCGCCTGCAGGTCCGCGGAGGACCCGAACCCCTGAGCCTGCCAGCGCTGCAGCAACGTCGCGACCACTCTGCGCGAGGCGCGGCGGAACGCCATCAGGGTCGGCGCGAAGGCGCCGTCGGCGAGCGCCAGACAGCGGCCCGTTTCGAAGGCCGAGGCGTAGCTGACGTCGAAGACGCCGTCGGCCTCCACGTAGGCGAGCGCCTGCGAGGAGCTCGTGATGTGTTCGACGCCGGCCAGAGGCAGCGGTTGGGCGACGACGGGTGTCAGCGGCCCCCGATACCAGGCGAACGTCTGCTCGCCGGACGCGAGCGCATATGCGATCGGGGTGTATCCGTCGGCGAGTCGCGAGGCGCCGGTCGCTTGCGTCGGGGTGGGGGCGGCAGGTGGCGGCACGCGCAGCAGCAGCGCCTGCGCGCCACCGGCGTGGCCATCGGCGGCGAGCTTCTGCACCAGGTCGCGGAAGGTTTCGCCGACGTCGGGGATCGAGGTGAACCGCCAGGAGGTCAGCGAGACGAGCTGGAACGGCTGCAGCGAGCCGTCGCTCGCCTTCGGCAGTTGGGCACCGGGGGCGAGATGGGCGCTGAAGCCCTCCAGCGAGACGAGATGGGCTTCGTGCACGCCGCCGCCAGCGTCCGGGAGCCTGTTGGCGACGACCACCGAGTACCAGCCGTCGCCGGTCCCGGCGCTGGCCGGCTGGCTGCTTTCGTCGACCTGCCTGGCGTGTGCGAGGTAGGGCAGGTCCTGCAGCGTCGGCAGGATGGCCTGCGCCAGCGAGCCCGGGACGGTGAGGGTCTGGCACGTGCTGGCGAGCACGTCGCCGGGCACCGTGGTGGGCGCGATCGCGGGGCGCACGATCGTCGTGCTCGGCCTCAACAGGTCGCTCACGACCGTCGGCACCGTCGTGGCGTTGGTGGTCGGGTCCACCTTCAACTCGCCGGGGCGGAACAGGAGCAGCGCCAGCCATGGCGTCTTGCGCTGCCCGGCGACGAGATCCCGCTCCCAGGGCAGGATCGGGGTGTCCAGCGCCACGTGGGGCAGCACCTCGTCGTAGCGGCCCGTGCTGTTGGCAGGCGGGAACACCGCGTGCAGCAGCCCAGGATCGATCGCGAACTGGGGCGCTCGCACCTCGAACGGCTGGGTGACGGGTTCGAAGTATTTCCCGGTGTCGACGCCTTCGACCTCGTGTTCGACGACGATCGAATACCCCTGCGCCGCTTCGAGCGCCGGCGTGAGGCTGTCGACCATGCGCAGGTAGGGGGTGATGACGTCGTTCACTTGCCCACCACCAGCGGGGGTTGGGAGAAGGCGTGTCCGGCGATGCCGGGGAAGGAGACGAGCGGGTCATCGGGCAGCGAGGCGTCCGCGGCTCCCAGTTCGACGAGCGCCTCGCGCAGCAGTGAGCGGGCGCTGCCGGCGGCGCCGATGCTGCCCTGTATGAGCGCGATCGATTCGGCGTCGGGGCTCGCGCTGGGGCCGCTCGGCGCGTCGCCGGGCCCGACCGGCAGCGGTCCGTCGGCCAGCGGGTCCCCGGCCAGGTCCTGCGGGTCCGCCACCGCTCCCGGCGAGGGGCCTTCGGCGGGAGGCGGCACGACGACGGACCAGCCGACGGGCTGGTCGGGAATCGTCTGCTGTTCGCCGTCGACGAGCTGCGATCCGTCGCCCGTGCCCCAGAGCGCCTTCGGCACGTTCTGGGTACTCGCTTCAAACCGCCACTTTTCCAGCGGCTGCTCGGCACCGGCGAGCATCACCTTCACGGTGTGCTTCGCCGTGACCCTGTCGAGCTGCATCGGCTGGATGGCGAGCGCGTCCGCGCCGGCATGGGTCCACGTCGACTTGGACCCTGCCCGCAGTTCGGTCGCGGGCATCACGGAGGAGGTCGCGAACTGGAAGCCGTAGGCGCTCACGACCCACGGAGCGCCCTGCGGGGCTTCGACCGCTGCCACGGGGATCACGCGCAGGGCGTGTTCGGCCGCGGGCAGCAGTCCCACGAATTCGCTCCACGGCAACGGTTCGCGCTTCAGCGGGCCTCCTTCGCCGAAGGAGACGGTGAACTCGATCACCCACCAATGGACGGTCACGGTGCCGGCCGTCGGCGGACCCCACAGCGACAGGTCGGCGCCGAGTTCGACGGTGAACGTCTTGCTGACGCCGAACAGGGACATCGTGTAGGAGGCCCCGACCGAGATGCCGACGTCGATCGAGAAGTGAAAAGGACGGAACCAGATCAGCGCGTCGGCGTACGCGGTCAGCCACGCGCGCAGCGAGCCGGAGTGATACGCGACGTTCAGCGCACCGCCCGCCATGACCGCCGACGGCGTCAGCGCGAAGTAGGCGCCGCCGGAGATCGTCAGCTCGTCACTGATCGACCAGGTGAAGCCCAGGCGCGGCTCCCGCGGATACCAGGCAGGCGGGTTGAACGCCGGGTGATAGCCGCCGAGGGTGACGACGAAGTCGCCGGCGTGCGGGTTGGGATCGAACCAGAGCGCGAACGCGAAGCCTCCGGTCAGCGCGCACGAGGGGTCGATCACGAACGAGCCGGGAGCGAGCAGCGCCGAGGCGACGAACGAGCCCTCGCCGGGGCGGAACACGGCCTCCAGCTCGAGGATCACCTTCGCGTAGCAGGCGTCGCCGGCCGTCGCGCCCTGGGGGAACGTCGCAGTCGACTCGCCGAGCAGGGCGATCGTCAGGTCCTCGCCGAGCTCTCCGATCAGGACCGCCGTCGTCGTGACCAGCTCGAAGGAGGAGAACTGCAGGCCGGCCGCGAGCCACAGCCCGCCGGGCTGGAACTTCACCCACGCCTCGGGCCCTTCGACGATGCTCGCGAGCACCTGCAGCGGGTCCTTGCGAGCGAACGCGGCGGGGTCGGCGAGGGCTTGCACGAGCGGGAAGGTGGCCACTTCCCCCTGTTCGGGGATGCGCAGCGCGCTCTGGTAGCCGAAGCCCCCCGCGAGCCCTGTCACGAAGAACGCGGGCGGGCCGCCGAACTCGCCGCCGGCAGCGCCCATAACGAACATCGAGGGGCCTTTGCTCGTCGCGGCGTAGGCGCCTACGGCGTCCAGCGAGAACGACGAGGTGCCGGCGGACAGCAGGCCGGCGACCTCGAAGGTGACAGGCGGCGTCGGCGTGACGAACAGCAGCGCCCCGGCGAGCTCGAGTGGTGGCGCGTCGTAGGCGACGCCGAGCCCACGCAGCTTCACGTCGGGCAGGAACGGCGGGTGGGCGTCGAGCGCGAAGCCGACGCCGAGGCCCTCGAGCGAGAGGGTCAGCCCGCCGGCGTGGAGGGAGCCGTCGAGCAGCAGCCAGAGCGCGCCTTCCGCATAGGAGGCGCCGACGCGCTCGAGCGTCACCGGGCCGAAGGTGCGCTGGACTTTCATCCAGGCGGTCGGCGGGCCCGCCGTGGCTGTGGCAGGGGTGGCCAACGGGGCTCGCAACGGCTCATCTCCAACGGCCGGCATGCCGATCGTCCTGGCGCCGACCGGCGCGGGTGGCAGCGCCTTCGGCGCTTCGTCTCCGAACAGGAGCTTCAGCGGTTCCTGTGCGACTGCGCCGAACTTGTACGCCACGGTGAGGCCCACCTCGGCGCCGGCCACCCCGGCGGTCGGGAACGCCGGCAGACCGGAGGGCTTGGACGGGATCAGCAGGTTCAGGTGGGCCGTGTCGGCCGGCAGGAGCGCGCCAGAGGCGAGCAGCAGTTCGACCGTTTCGATCCCAACGTCGTCGTCGGCTGGGACCTGCGGGCCGACGATCGGCACTTCGGAGAGGCGGAAGCCAGCGTCAGCGCGGACCAGAGCAGCGTATGTGGGTACGCCGCTCGCCGGCGAGGTGACTCCCCACACGCTGGCGGTGTCCGCGGTGACGACAGTCAGGACGACCGTCGAGCCGGCCGTGTCGTATCCGAGGGCTATCTCGCTCACTTCCGGAAGCAGCCCGCTCGGCACCCCCGAAGCGTCGATGCCGAACGCCTCGACCACGTCTGCGAGCTTGACGGGCGTGCTGTTCCACAATGCCGTGAAGCGCGTTTCGCTGTCCTTCTCGGCGAAGGTGACTTCGAACGTGAGCGTGGTTCCGCTCGCCAGCTTCAGCTTCAGCGTTCCCGTGGCGCTCGACGCATAGCCTTTCGAGGCCGTTTCGTAGGTGATCGCGACGTGGGCCGTGAATTCGACCTTCACTCCAGCCAGCGGGAACGTGCCGGAGCAGTCGAAAGAGCAGTCGGGCCCCGTGGACACCGACGCTCCGATCGACGTCAGCTCGAGCTGACGCAGCGGCGCGGGCAGCGTCACGTCGAACGTGGACGCGAGGTCTTCGAGCGCCTTGCCGGCGTCGAGCGTGCCGACGCTGTTTCCTTCCAGCGTCCATCCCTTCGTCGCGTCGTATGAGCCGCCGAGCAGGACGGTCGCCGATTCGCCCAGCGCGAGCGTCGCCATGATCGAGCCCGAGGGCGCTGCAGCGCCGGTTCCTTCGAGCAGCACCTCGACGTCGGTGAGGCTGACGCCGCCGCCCAGGTCCCAACCCCCGGGCTCGCCCGCGTCGATGCCGAACTGGATCTGCCACCAGCGCGTGCTGACCGTAGCCGCCAGCGACGCGTAGGCGATTGCGAGCGGGATGTGCGCCCCCGGCAGGAACTGCTGGAACATCGCGTCGGCCGGCAGCGGCGCGTCGAGGCTTGCGACGACGCTCAGTTCGGGAACGGTGATCGAGACCGAGATCGGCGTCCCGCCGAGGACGAGCGTCGCATACATGGTCGCGAGCACGTGCGGCGAGGACGTCGGGGAGACGACGGTGAACAGCACGTGGCCGTTGCTCAGTTCGACCTTGCCGGCGACGAGCGGCCAGCTGTCGAGGACCTTGACGTCGATCGCTGCGACGACGACCCTGCCCGTGCTCGCGTCGGCGATCACGCGCAAGCTGTGAAGCGCGAGCTGGTCGAGCACCGGGACTTCGCTCGGCAGGTGAAAAGCAGACGCTTCGAGGCCCGTGCCGAACGAGGCGAGCGAGCCGAGGTCGGTCAGCGGGAGTTCGAGGTCGGCCTCCAGCGACCAGTTCGACGCCCCCAGTCCGCCGCCGAGCGAGATCGGAGACTCGCCCGCCACCGTGATCGTCTTCTGCCCGCTCGCCGTGGTGAACGGCACGTCGGCTTCCAGGCCCAGCTCGGGCGCGATCGCGCCGGTGGGGTCGGGCTCGGCCGACAGCGCGTACCGGACTGCAGTCACACCGAAGTCCTTCAGGAACGCGGCGTCGACGGTCAGCTGCGCTGTCGCTACCGTCCACGTGTCGAGCGTGACGGCGATCTTCAGGCCGGTGACTTCCGCCGCCGCCTTGTCGAGCGTGAACGACACCGTTGCGGGCAGGCCCTTGCCGCCCGACCCCACACCGGGCAGCGTCATCGTGCCGGTCGCGATCATCGCCTGGGCGTCACCGCTCGCCGCCGCCAGCGTCAGGGTTTCATCAGGGAGGTTCGCCGCGAACAGCTCCTGCACCGCTGCGATGCCGAGCGCCTGAGCAGTCAGCACGAACGGCGTGCCGCCGGTCAGGGCTGCGAGTCTGGACTGGAGCTCGGCGGCTTTCACGTGCTGCTCAGATCGACGGCGCCGGTGTCCTGGACGGTCAGGTGCCACGACCCGCCAGCTGCGTCGTAGCCCGTGCCGGCGGCGTTGTAGAGAATGCTCCACAACGTCGAGCATGTGGCGACGGCGGTGCTGGCGAGGTCGAACCTCGGCGCCGGGAGCGTGTCGTCGAACAGGACGATGTTGTGTTTGGGTGTGGCGACGACGTTCCCCGACCAGTTGACGGCGTTGGCCAGGTGCGTCTTGCGCGGCATCCCCGTACCGCTGAAATAGCGCGTGTCTGCGCTGATGATGAGAGCGTTCGGGCGCAGCAGTTTCACCCAGGGTTCCGAAGAGGACGTCGTGCTGCCGTGATGGCCCATCTTCAG
The DNA here is from genome assembly GCA_963697795.1 of uncultured Solirubrobacteraceae bacterium. Taxonomy (GTDB): domain Bacteria; phylum Actinomycetota; class Thermoleophilia; order Solirubrobacterales; family Solirubrobacteraceae; genus Palsa-744. The sequence goes on from OY969097.1 coordinate 1,776,405, forward strand.
CGTCGTCGCGTACTCGTTTTCCAGCAGTCTGGCGACGGCGCCGGGCGCGGCGGCGCCGGCGAGGATGAAGTGCTCGGTGTCCGACGTCGAGTCCCCCATCAGGAACACCTTGTAGTTGCGGTAGTCGAGCAGCAGGACGATGCTGTTCGTGTTCTTCGTCCAGCCGTCGACCGCCGCCGGGGAGCCGGATGAGTTGCAGGCGAGCAGGTAGACGTTCACTCCTCCGGTCGTGCGCCACGGCGCGTTGCCGCCGAAGACCGCGTTACCGGGCGATTTCCCGTTGGCGGAGAGGTATTTGTACATCGCGTCGCCGTCGTGCATGTTTTTGTACAGCCCGACGTCGCCGCCGTACCACACTTCCCCGACCGTGGCTTTCGTAGCCGTGAGCACGTCGCCGATCATGTTGTAGTGGTCCTCGTCGGCGTGGGTGACGATCAGGCAGTCGATGTGGTTGCCGTTCGCCGGCAGGAAGCGGTTGATTCCGGCGATGACCGCCGGCAGCACCACGTCACGGTTCTTGCGACATCCGCAGTCGACGAGCATGATCTTCCCGTCGGGGAACACGACGAGCGTGCTGTCGCCCTGGCCCGAGTCCAGAAACACGACGGTCAACGCGGCCATTGCGGCGGGCCCTTCTCAGCTGCGGGCGAACGGGTTCTCGACCGTCTTCACCTGCACGGCCGGCGAGGGCATCGGGAACATGTCCACCTCGCCGACCCGGACCGGCTCGGCGGCTCCTTGCCCGGCGCCCAGCGATACCCAGTAGAACCCGTACCTCGGGTTTTCGTCGAGGTTGGCGGGCGTCCAGCGGCAGGTGTACGTGGTCCCCTTGGGCACGGGCATGACGAGCGAGTTGCTGTTGTTCCCGTGCCACCAATGGGAGCTGAAGGTGCCGATATCGACCCAGACGACGACGTTGCCGCCGGTTGCACACATGTACACGCTGCCGTACCAAGCGTCGATCCAGCCGCAGATTTTCTTGCCCGAGTCCATTCCGGCGGCACTGACCTGCCCGAGCAGGAAGCCGTCGCTCTGGGCCGTGTAGGTGCCGGGCGAGACATTCGCCGCCACCCCCAGCGTGTGCATGGCGACCGGCCCAAGGGCGTTGAGCAGGCCGCTGACGTTCAGCTGGCCGCCGACGGACGCCGCCCCGGAGATGCCCGCGGACGCGGCGCCGAGCGCTCCGCTCACCGTGGCCGAGCCGAGCGTGGCGGCACCCGTGACATTCAGGCTGGAGCCGGCTGCGACGGCTCCTTCCAGCGTGGAGCCACCGGTCACTCGCAGCGAGCTGGCCAGCAGGTCGGGATTCGAGACCATCACGGTCGTCGTGAGGTAGTGGTGGACCACCTCGTTGTCGATCACGACCGATGCTTCGAGGACGAACGTCGTGTCGTTGTGCAGGCCGGGGGGCTTCGGGGCCGTCCACGTCCGCACTTTTGTGACGTCGACCGGTGGGTTCGCGCCGGGAAACAGCAGATACGTGGCGTTCTCCGAGCCGTTCCACGTCAGCGTCACCGCTTCGCCGTCGCTGACGACCGGGGCGCTCGGCTTGAGGTCCGAGAAGCTGAACCCGTAGGGAAACTTCGCCAGCAGATAGGTGTTACGACGGGGTTTGTAATCCCGCCCGGTGGTGCTCGTCGCCTCGACGACCGCGAGTTCGAAGGTGCCGACCTGCTGGTTCACCTTGATGTTGTAGATCTGGAACAGCAGGCCCTGTTCTGTCAATTTCGCGTACTCGGGCTTACACGGGGTGGCGATGAACTCTCCAGGTTCGCCGCCGGCCACGATCATCCACTGTTCCGAGGGGGTCGCCGCCAAGTGGATGTCGCCCTCGGTCCCGGCTTTGACGAGGTCCTTCGCGTCTTCGCCGACAGGCAGCGTGAAGGTGATTTGTTCACAGTAGATCGGGGCGTCGGAATTGTTGGAGACAACGATGTCGATCTCGCCGATGGCAGGGTCACCGCTCGCCGGACTCGCCTGCAGTGGACTTGGAGTGGTGGAGGTCGAGTAGCTGAGCAGCGCATCGCTTTCAGCACCAACCACCGCGGCGACATCGGGCATGTCATCTCCGTTCTGGTCGAGGAAGAGCGCAAAGTCTAATCGATCGACAAAGTCCGGACAATCGGATTCGACGGACTTTTCGTCCTGGCTGCAGGGGCCACGCGCTCCGACCCAGCGATCCAGCCAATAGACGCCGTCGCGCACCTGGGTGGAGCGCTCTCCGAGACGTGACGACCTTGCTGCCGGCTGCCGCTCTCCCGTGTTTCCCACGCCCGCACAAGGCGCCCGTCGGCAGCGTTCGAGACCAGCCCCGCTGACTTCCGCCGCCGTCTGATGGACGGCGCACGACCTATACGACCAGTACCTATGGACCAACGAGGACGAAGGCCAACCGTCGAGCGCGGGTTGAGGGCTTGCTCCGGGCACTGGTAGATCGCGGCTGATTTGAGGTGTCTGTTTCTGCCGCCGTCCTGTGCTCAGCCCGGCGCCGGATCGCCGGCTGGCACGGCCGCATTACGCTCTACGCTTCAGGGTGTGACGCCGAAGGACAAGCGCCAGCTTGCGCAGGAGCACCTTGGGGCCGCACAGACGGCTCTGGATCAGGGGCGCTTCGACGAGGCCGTCAATGCGCTGTTCTATGCCGGCGAGGCCGCAGTCGTGGCTCTCGCGGATCGGCACGCGATCGATACGAAGAAGCATCATCGGTTGAAGGCGGACGCAGCCAGTGATCTCTATACGAAAGGCGTGCTCGCTTACGACTACGGCCCGGTCCCGCGGACACTAAATCAGGCCAGGAAGGACATTTGGTATGAGGGGGAGGACCCCGAGCTCGACGGGGATGTGGAGGAGTTGGCTGCCCGAGTTGAGGAACTCGTTTGAGGCTGCGGAGGCGACCAAATGAGTCCGATGGATCTCTCCGGGCAGCTAGCCGAGGCCGGCTGGGCGAGGCGAATACTCGATGACCGTGACCGGGCAGAGCGCTACCAGAACCCCGAGCAGCGGACCATCACGAGCGTCGTATTGAGTCGGGCGATAGAGCTGGGCGCTTCGGGCTTCGCCCTCACGGGGTCCACGGCCCGTAAACGACGGACGGCGATCAGCGATCTCGACTACCACGTCATTGGCAGACGCCCGGATGTGAGTGATTTGCCCGCCGAGGTGGACGTGATCGCCACGAGCCCCGCTGACTTCCGCAGTCGTCTGATGGACGGCGATGACTTCGTCCAATGGACTCTGCGCTGCGGTTGCGTGCTCTACGACCTCGGTCCCATGCGTGACGGCGTGCGGCTGGTTGTAGAGATGGGCTTGTGGCCGAATGCCCAGCGCAAGCTGGGGAGCCTCGCGGTGCATCGTGCGGAGATCGAGCGCCTCATCAAGATGCAAGATGAGGAAGCCGCCCGTGAACAACTCAGAGCGATGCTCACGACGGCTGCCCGCGGACTGCTGCTCCAAGCACGGGTCTTTCCGCTGGCGAGGCGGGAGCTTCCGTCCCAGCTCGAGCAAATCGGATGCGGACCGCTCGCCGACGTGCTTCGGCGCTTGATCCGTGCGACGCCACGGCTTGACGAGATCGAAGCCGGGCTGGCGGTAATGGACAGTACTCTCGAGAAGTCGCACGTACCGCTGCCCGCTTAGCGGTGGACGGAACCCGCGGGCCGGGGCAGGCACGACCTATGCGACCAGTGCCTATGGACCTAGCCGGACTTGAACCGGCGACCTCCTGGGTGCGATCCAGGCGCTCTCCCAACTGAGCTATAGGCCCGTGGCCGGCTCGGAAACCGGCGCGAACTCCCGTCGGAGTCTAGTCGTTCTCGGGCTTCTGGCGAGAGCAGTATGGTGTTGGGGCGCATGGGATTGCTCGACGAGGCCATACGCGACCACCTGGAGTTGAAGCGCCGTCGGGGCGCCGATCCCGCGGAGGTCGCTCGCGCGGAGAACGAGGCGCTCGCGCCGGTATTCCCGGCCGACGAGCTGCCGCAGCCCGGCGAGCAGCCGCTCCACGAAGACTTCGATGAGATGGCGGTGGGAGTCGAGCAGGACCTGGCCGGCGAGCCCCGTCACGCCTTCGTGGACGAGCCGCCGCCAGGGCTCGCCGAAGAGACCGTCGAGATCGACATGGAGGCGGTCCTGGCGGCAGATGCGCAGCTGGAAGCGGCCTCTCAGCAACCCCCCGGTCCCGTCCGTGCGCCTCTCACGACCGAGATGGAGGACGAATCGCTGGAGTGGGCGCTGCCCGACCGCGCGACAGCCGAGCCGCCGCCCGAGCCCCTGCCCGGCCAGGAGCACCTCCCCTTCGAATAGCTTCCGACCGCGAGGCGTCTGCCGCAGGCCGCTAGGACCCGAAGTCCGGCTTGCGCTTCTCCACGATCGCCTGTGCCCCCTCCGCCACGTCGGAGCCCATGAAGCTCAGCATCTCGTAGGCCACGCTGGCGTCGAACGCGGGGAGCGCCGCCCGCAGCCAGTGGTTGAGCGTCCGCTTCGTCCAGCGGGCCGCGTCCCGCGGCCCGACGGCGATCCTCTCGGCCACCTCCAGGGCCGTCTCGAGCACCTGCTCGCGATCCACACAGCGGCTGACCAGGCCGATCCGCTCGGCCTCCTGCCCGTCGATGAAGTCGGCCGTCAGCAGGTAGTACTTGGCCTTGGCCATGCCGCACAGCAGCGGCCACAGGATCGCCGCGTGGTCGCCAGCCACGACGCCCAGGCGCAGGTGGCCGTCGGTCAGGCGGGCGTCCCGGGCGATGATGCTGACGTCCGCCATCAGGGCCACGGCAAGGCCTGCGCCGACTGCCGTCCCGTTGATCGCCGAGACGATCGGCTTCTCGCAGTCGAGCATGTTCGTGACGAGGCTCGCAGCCTCCCCCGCCATCGCCGCCACCCGCCTGTAGTCGCCGGCCATCGCCTGGACCATCTCCAGGTCGCCCCCGGCCGAGAAGGCTCTGCCCGCTCCCGTCACGACCGCCACCCGCGTCTGCTCGTCCGCGGCCACGTCCTTCCAGACGCTCGCCAGTTCGTAGTGCAGCCGCTCGTTGGTCGCGTTCATCCGCTCCGGGCGGTCGATCGTGATCAAGAGGACGCCGTGCTCGCGTCGCTCCATGCGCAAGTGCTCGTAGGTCGAGAAGTCCATGCTGCTGCTCACCCCGCCATCGTCAGCCCGCCGCTGACGCTCAGCACCTGTCCCGTCACGTAGCCGGCGCCGTCTGAGGCGAAGAAGGCGATCGCCTCCGCCACGTCCCGGGGCTCGGCCAGGCGGCCCATCGGCACTGCCCGCTCCAACGCCTGCTGCAGCTTCTCCGGCTGGGCCCTGAACAGGGGCGTGTCCGTAGGGCCGGGGCAGACCGCGTTGGCCGTGATCGAATGCCTTGCCAGCTCTCTGGCAAGCGACTTGGTGAAGGCGATCACGCCGCCCTTGGCGCCCGCATAGACCGCCTCGCCGCTTGACCCGACCCGGCCCGCGTCGCTGGCGACGTTGACGATCCGCCCGCCGCCGGCCTCGATCATGCCTGCCAGGAAGGCATGCGTGACGGACACCACGCCCATCAGGTTGATCGCCAGCACCTTCTCCCAGAAGGGCCTGTCCGTGTCCATGAAGCGGTGCGTCTCGTCCCAGCCTGCGCAGTTGACGATCACCCGCGGCGTCCCAAGCTCTGTGGCCACGGCCTCCGCCAGCGCGACGACGGACTCCTCCTCGGCCACGTCGACCTCGAAAGCTGCCCCGGCCGGCCCCTCGCTGTCAGCGGCCGTCGCACCGGCCCCGGCCAGGCTCAGGTCGGCTGCAGCGACGGTCCAGCCCAGCTCGCCGAGGCGAAGGGCGCTCGCCCGCCCGATCCCCGAGGCTGCGCCCGTCACAACCGCCACGCGCCTGCCCGCCTGCTGCCCTCTCACGAGGCGCAGGCTACATGCTGGAGGTCGGCTGCCGGTCGCTCCTCCCCAGGCGGTCGGGGCCCTGTATCCCGAATGCCAAAGCGACCAGCAGGCAACCTCAGTGTCCCGACCGGTTCCCCCTCCGGGCGGGCATCCCCCACGTCCCCCGTTGTCTCCGTTCCCGAAGCTCCGCACCGGTGGCCAGGGTCCAGTTCCCGCATCCAGCGGACTGACCGCGACGGGGCGAGATCCTTCCGGCCCCGCTGAAGGTGGTCGCGCTGCGGACAGCGTCCCTGTCCGCTCCACAGCCACCTCTGATCCTGGTACCCCTGGCCGACAAGACAGCCCTCCGTGGCGTTTCACCTGGCGGTCGAGCCGTCTCCCGGGGAGACCTCTGACTTTGCGCCCCCGTCTCGCGGCGGGTTTGCCTTTTTCAGCTTGATTTCCGGTGCGTTGGGAAGAGTACGCCGGACTTGCGCCGATTTGGGCGAACTCGACGTATGTTCGATCCCGCCCGTCGCGGACGCGTCGATTCGCCCGCCCGCGTAGGCTGACGGGCATGTCAAAGATCCTCTTCATGCCCCTGCGCCTGCTGACGGGGCTGCTTGCCGGCGTGGCCGCCAGGCGCCTGTTCACCCGGCTGTGGGGCCTCTTCGGCGGTGAGAAGGCGCCAGACCCGACTCGCCGGGACGTCTCCGTGGGTCAGCTGGCAGGCGGGCTTGCTCTGCAGGGGGCCGTCTTCAGCGCCGTCCGCGGCCTGGCCGACCACGGCTCCCGGGCTGCCTTCCGCAGGCTCACAGGCGTTTGGCCAGGGCCCCGGGCCGAAGCACGGGACGACTAGACCCTCAGCTCTCGGCCAGCCGCCTGAGCAGCTCCACGGCCCTGGCCAGGGTGCGCTGCTCCGACTCCGACAGGTCCCGCTCGATCGCCTGGGCCAGCCAGCCCTCGCGGTCGCGGCGGTACTCCAGCAGCGTCCTGCGGCCCTCCTCTGTCAGGTCGATCAGGGTTCGCCTGCCGTCGGCCGGGTCCGGACGGCGCGAGACGAAGCCGGCCTCCTGCAGGTCTGCCACCGTCTGGGCCATCGACTGGGGGCGGACTTTCTCGGCCACCGCCAGTGTGCCGATGCTCGTCGTGCCCTCCCTGTCCAGCCGTCCCAGCACAGCCGCCTGGGTAAGCGGGTAGCGGTGCTCCGCCCGCAGGCGGCGCACCAGCTGGCCCAGCACGACTCGCAGGTCCGCTGCCAGCGTGTCCAGATCGACCGCGACCTTCACGACCCAAATATAAAGGACAGGGGAACTGCACAGTTTGCCTGTATAATTTCCGTCGGTGCCGGCAACAGTCGCGAACGTCAGGAGCAGGATCGGACAGGCCCGTCAGGCCCCTGACAAATACAAGTGGATCGCCCTCTCCAACACGACCCTGGGCGTCCTGCTGGCGACCCTCGACGCGTCCATCACCCTGATCGCGATGCCCGACATCTTCAGGGGCATCCACCTTGACCCGCTGGTCCCCGCCAACAGCTTCTACCTGCTGTGGATGATCCTCGGCTTCCTGGTCGTCTCCAGTGTCCTCGTCGTCAGCCTCGGGCGCCTCGGCGACATGTTCGGTCGCGTGCGCATCTATAACCTGGGCTTTCTCATCTACACGGTTGCCTCGCTGCTGCTGACCGTCGACTGGATGACCGGCCGCGCCGGCGCCATGTACCTGATCGTCTTCAGGATCGTCCAGGGGGTCGGAGCGGCCTGCCTGCTGGCCAACGCCGCCGCCATCATCACCGACGCCTTCCCGACCAACCAGCGGGGGATGGCCCTGGGCATCAACAACATCGTCGGCGTCTCGGGCATGTTCGTCGGCCTCGTCCTGGGCGGTCTGCTGGCCCCCATCGACTGGCGCATGGTCTTCCTCATCTCCGTCCCCGTCGGGCTGTTCGGCACCGTCTGGGCGTACCTGAAGCTGGAGGAGCGCAGCAAGCCCAAACGAGCCTCGATCGACTGGGCCGGCAACGTCACCTTCGCCGTCGGGCTGGTCCTGCTGATGGTCTCCGTCACCTACGGCATCCGCCCCTACGGCTCGCACACGACCGGCTGGAGCAGCCCTCGCGTGATCGCCCTGCTGGCCTGCGGCGTGGCGAGCCTGATCGCCTTCGCCGTGATCGAGCAGCGGGTGGAGGACCCGATGTTCCGCCTGCCCCTGTTCCGGATCAGGGCCTTCAGCTTCGGCACCCTCTCGACCTTCCTCTCAGCCGTCGCCCGGGGCGGGCTGATGTTCATGCTGATCATCTGGCTGCAGGGCATCTGGCTGCCCCAGCACGGCTACGACTTCACCGACACGCCCCTGTGGGCAGGCATCTACATGCTCCCCCTCACTCTCGGCATGCTGCTGGCCGGACCCACCTCCGGCTTCCTCTCAGACCGCTTCGGGGCCCGGCCCTTCGCCACCGGCGGCATGATCGGGGCGGCCATCAGCTTCCTGCTGCTGTCACTGCTGCCGACCGACTTCCCCTACCCGCTGTTTGCGCTGGTGCTGCTGCTCAACGGCATCTCCATGGGCATGTTCGCCTCGCCCAACCGGGCCGCCGTCATGAACAGCCTGCCGCCATCAGACCGCGGCGCCGGTGGGGGCATGAACCAGACCTTCCAGAACTCCGCCCAGGTCATGTCGATCGGCATCTTCTTCACGCTCATGATCGCCGGCCTGGCCTCGACCCTGTCGGGCACGCTCACCAGCGGTCTGCAGGCCCACGGCGTCAGCGCCTCGGCGGCGCACCGGGCGGCATCGCTGCCGCCCGTGTCGATCCTGTTCGCGGCCTTCCTCGGCTACAACCCGATCCAGCACCTGCTGGGCAGCCACGTCCTCAGCTCCCTGGGCGCCCACAACAAGGCCATCCTGACAGGGAGGTCATTCTTTCCCCATCTGATCTCCGCGCCCTTCCGGACGGGACTGCACGAGACCTTCATCTTCGCCATCGCCGCCTGCCTGGTCGCAGCAGCCGCCTCCGCCCTGCGCGGCGGTCGCTACCAGCATTCGGAGCAGACCGCCCCGGCCATGGCGATGGTCGACGGAAAGACCTGACGAGACCAACCACGACAAGACGGGAGCGCCATGAGAGTTGAGTGGTACGGGCAGTCCGCCTTCGCCCTGAGCGACGGCAGCACGACTGTCGCCATAGACCCCTTCGGGGACATGTCAGCACTGGCCGGACGCGGCATCCAGTTCGACTACCCGGCCATCGAGGGCCTGGAGGCCGGGCTGCTGCTGGTGACGCACGAGCACCTCGACCACAACGGCGTCGAGGTCGTCGACGGGGAGCCGGCGATCCTGCGCTCGACGGCCGGCAGGCTGGAGTCCCCGATCGGCGAGGTCCTGGCCGTCGCCTCCGAGCACGACGAGGAAGCGGGCACCTCCCGCGGGCCCAACACGATCTTCGTCTTCGACTTCGACGGCGTCCGCGTCAGCCACTTCGGCGACTTCGGGCAGAAGGCGCTGCGCGAGGAGCAGGCCACTGCCATCGGCAAGGTCGACCTGCTGATCCTGCCCGTCGGCGGTGGCCCCACGATCGGCGCCGCCGGCGCCGCCGAGATCGTCTCCGCCCTCTCGCCGCGCTGGGTCGTGCCCATGCACTACCGCACCCATCGCACCGGCTTCCTGGAACCCGCCGACGAGTTCCTGGGCATGTACGAGAACGTCCACATGGCGGATGGGCCGAGCTTCCAGACCAGCGAGCTGCCCACCGTCGAGGGGCCGCTGATCGTCGTACCAGCCGCGCCGTAGCACCCGGGCGCGCAGCGGGCGAGACACTTCGCCCGGTGCGTGATTAACCGCATAGGGAAGGTTGCTGGGCACGGATACCAGCCGTGCCCAGGATGACGAGGATGGCCATGACAGCAGATATCAGGAGGCCATCATGTCCGCCCTTCACCCGCCATCCGTAAAGCCACTCGAGCCCACCCCGGAGCAGGAAAACGTCGATCAGGCCAGCTTCGACGCCGTCGTCGAGCGCGACAGCAGGGTCGCCCTGAGCGTCCTCGCCGCCGTAGGCATCCTCGCTGCTCTGGCGATGTCAGCCGTGGCCCTCGTGCGAAGCGGCGGCAGCAGCACGACGAAGGTCGCGACCGTGACCCACACCGTCACCGTGACCAACGGCGCCGCGGCTGCAACCGCACCTGTCGTCAACCTCAAGGTCGTCCCCGAAGGCAGGCGCGGACCCGACGGCAAGATGCACGACTACTTCACCGTCACCAACTTCCACGTCAAGGTCGGCCAGCCGACCACGCTGCGCATCGACAACACCGACGAAGGCACCCACAGCATCACCGCGCCTCTGGCCGGAGTCGACATCGTCGTCCAGCCGGGCGTCCACGACTACACCCTGCTCGTCAGCAAGGCCGGCCACTTCGAATGGGCCTGCATCATCCCCTGCGACTCCGCCGCCGGCGGATGGGCGATGAAGCACCCCGGCTACATGGCCGGTTACATCACAGCCTCCTGAATGGCGAGCGCGGCGCGTCCCTTCCGTGGGCCGCGCCGTCTCGTGCCCGTCCCACTTCACGCCTCCTGGCTGAAGCGCACCCGTCCCGCTCCGTCGAGCTCTCTGACCCCGAAGCGAAAGTCCCGTCCTGACGCTTTCGCATGGCAGACGAAGCCGACGCCCGCCTGCTGGATGACCGCTGCAGGGCACGTAACCGTCGCTCCGCGCGCACCCGCAGCCGCCAGCCGCCCGGCGATCGCCCTGCGCACCCTTCCGATGTCCAGGGTTCGCAGGGGCGCACTGTTTTCGTATCTCAGCCTGCCTCGATCGTCCGCCTCGGCAACCAGCAACGGGTAGCTGCCGACGTCGAGCAGCGCCGTGCACCAGAAGCGAAAGCCCGCCTTGCGAGGGACGCTCGCGGGGCAGCTGACCCGGACATGAACGCCGTAGTCCTGAAGGATCGAAGCCGCCGCCGCATGCTGGAGCCTCGTCGTGTCGAGCGTGGTCGTAGAGGAGCCGCAACCCGTCAGGATCATCGTCGCGACGACCGCGACGATCCCGTGTACAGCTCCGCCGACAGGCGCGTCCAGTGCCCTCCTCACCATTCCCCGATCCTCCCCAGAGCCGAATCCGGCACCCCCCGGACACATTCCAGTCATCTGAAATATACAGCTGATCCGGACGCCTTCGGGTAAAGGATCTGAGCAGGGTGTCGATTACTGTCTCGAACGACTCCAATTTTTCGTGCACGACCAGGTACGCGGAAATGCTTGGGAAGGCCTCTGCTCGCTACATCTCATCTGCCCTGCTCGTCGCCCTGCTCGTGCCGGCCGCCTCGTCCGCCCGGATCCGCGGGCATCGCGCCGGGCGCGGTCACAGCTACCTCGTCACCTCGCTGTCTCAGCTGAGCCCCAAGGTGCGTCAGCTGCTCCTGCGCGGCGGCTCTGCGGGGCTCGCCGGGCCAGTCGGCCCTCGTGGCGAAGCCGGCGCCCAGGGACCCGCCGGCGCGACTGGACCAAGGGGTCTCACGGGCGAAGTCGGCGCCGCAGGACAGGCCGGAACAGCAGGGATCAGGGGCGAAGCAGGTCCCGTCGGGCCCAGGGGCGAACAGGGCCCGGCCGGGCCCGAGGGTGCGCCAGGTGCGGCTGGTTCCCAAGGTCTCCGCGGTGAACTCGGCCCCGCCGGTGAAGCGGGGCTGGAAGGGCCGCGTGGCGCAACGGGCGAACGTGGAGAAGCAGGTCCGCGGGGAGAAGCAGGTCCGCGAGGCCTGACAGGGGAAGTCGGGGCCGCCGGCGAACCTGGGCCTGCCGGCGAACCTGGCCCCGAAGGCGCACCGGGCGTTGCCGGCGAAAGGGGCGCTACCGGGGAAGCCGGTCCCTCTGGGGTCCGCGGCGAAATCGGTCCTGTCGGGCCCAAAGGCGAAGCCGGGCAGCGCGGGGAACAGGGCGCTCAGGGCGCACGGGGTGAAACGGGTCCCGGCGGCGAAACCGGGCCCGCCGGTCCTCGCGGCGAAACGGGGGCCAAGGGCGAAACCGGACCGAAAGGCGAAGCGGGCGCCCGAGGGGAAGCGGGACCGAAAGGAGAAGCAGGCCCGCGCGGCGAAACGGGGCCTAAAGGCGAAACCGGAGCGCAGGGGCCGCGCGGCGAAACCGGGCCCGAAGGCAAGGGCTACGTGACCGGCAAATACTCCTCGCCGGCGAGTCGCGAAACCGGCGTCGAATATGAACCGTCGGCTACGGAACCTGTGCAGGTCGTGCTTAGCGTGAAGTGCAAGGCCGAAGCGACGGTCAAGGTCGACGTGGCGGGCGGCCAGATAGCCGAACAGGTGACCCCGGGCGGTCTGACCGTCGGGGGTGAGACGATCGACTTCACCTTCATCGTGCCCCCCGGCGGCAGGTGGCAGGTCCCGGGCAGCTCCGGCGTGGAATCGATCAAGTCCGTCTACCTCACTGTCTGACCGTCGCAGAAGGGGAGCAGGTCCAGGACTCCAGCACGCGCGAACTCGCGCTGGACCCCGGCCGACCCCTCGATCAGGCGAAAGCCGTATCCACGACGCTCGCAAAGGCCCCACCGAAACGCGATGACCGCCACCCCGACGGGATCGATTCCCATCAGCCCGCGCAGGTCGATCGTTATGTCGGTGACACCCTGCTCGCAGAGTCGCTCGATCTCCACCTCGAGGGCGTGTGCTGTCCGGTGAGACAGCTCCCCGTCGAGCCGGAGCGTGTGCCGCCAGCTCTCCACGCTGTGAAGCGGTCGCTGTCTCTCCCTGCGCTTCGGCCGCACGACGGCCTTCGCGCTCTCCTTGGGCCGCACGGCCACATGTGCCTCTCGGGCGAGGTCCGTGGGACTCGTCTCGTGCCGGCTTCCTCTGTCTGCGGTCTCTATCGATGACGTCATCGTTTGACGTTCCAACTTCTTCAGCTCCTTCCGAAAATGTTCGATCCGATTGATGCGCCCGCGTACGGGTGCACCGGTGTGAGCGTCAGCCGGAGGAGCTAGCCGGGACGCTCGGGGATCAGAACGAAGAAGGCCGTACGCCACGGCAGATGAGCTAGCTTGAGGCGCCGGACCGCACGAGGCGACGTCAGCCGAAGCCACGCCCCCCGTGTCAGGAAGCCCGCCATGCTGCCTGCGGCGCCGGCCGAGCCGGAGCCTCCTGACGCACCGCTCGGGGCCGGCCCGGGACTCGGCGACGCCGGGCGACCGTTGTCATCGGAGGACGGCGAAGTGTCGCCTGACTGGCCGGCACCCGCTGTCTCATCCGACGGCTGTGTGCCGTAGGTGTCAGTCGTCAGCCCCATCGTGCTCGTACCCAGCACGGCGATCGGCGCCGAAGCTTCCCTGCACGCGTTGGAGACGCTTCCTTCCAGCGCCGACAGCTCACATCCCAGGCTGACGGGCCGCCGAGTCGCCCGCATCTTCCCCAGGACCCCGGCCGCGGCAGCTTCTTCCGCGACAACGCCCTGAAGGGTTTCGACGGGAGGCGGAGCAACCGTGCCCGGCTCGATCGTCGGCGCTGCTCCTGCCGTCGTCACGACCGGAGTCTGTACAGGGAGGTTGGGCGCTTCTGCGGGCTTTTCCTTGGTCGCTTCGCTCGGTGCTCCCGATCTTTCCTGGGATTTTTCGGCCTTCACCGATTCGCTCGGCGCGGGTGTTTCTGCCGGAGGTGGCGTTTCGACCACGGGTGGTGTCGGCGCGACCGGGGGTGCTTCCACGACGGGCGGGGTTTCCGCGACAGGCTGCGTTTCGGCCACAGGCTGCGTTTCGACGGGGGGTGTTTCCACGGCCTGGGGCGTTTCGGCCGGCGCGGGTGCTTCAGGTGTCGGAGTGGCTTCGGTCTGTCCGGTGGCTTCCGACTGCGGAGCCTGTTCCTGCGCAGCCGGCGCTTCGGGTTGCTGGGTGGCGGTCGGTTCTTCGGTCGCGCTACCGCCCTGCCCCGATTCTCCAGTCGCCGGCGCTTCCTGGCCGGCGGTCGTTTCGCTTGCGGGAGCCTGCACGCCGGCTTCCTGCGCCGCTTCGTCGGCGAGGCTCGCGCTGGGTGCAGCCAGCATGCAGGTCAGGAGCAGCAGCAGGGCGATCCGAGCAGCACGTCGAGCCGGGAGGGGCGGTCTGCCGCCGACGCTCGCGTCCGGGCTCGCGCCTGTCATGTCAGCCCACTGTCCCGTAGCCGCGACGCCGTCCGTCTTCGGCCTTCGATCCGGCTGCCGGCTTTTCGGTCTTGGACGTCTCCCACATACGCCAGCTGGCGAAGGCCCACTCTCTCTCCGCCTTGCTCTCGGCCGCGTCGCTGCTGGACGCGAGCCTGCATGCAGCCACGCCGATCACGAGCAGGACGAACCATGCGACGGGGATCACCACGAGGAGCATGCTCACAGGCTAGGCGATCCAGGACGCGTCCGCTTCCGTCTATGCCGTCAGCTCGCCGACGTCCTCGGGACGGCCCTTGGAACCAACCAGACGCTCGATCGCCCACACGAGGACACCGGTCGCCGCGAGTGCGCCGCCGAAGATCGTCACCCCGCTCCAGCCGTCTGCCTCGTAGATGCTGGAGGAAAGCGCCGAGCAGACAGCGGCGGAGACGAACACCGAGGTCATGAAGGCTGTCGTGAGGCGGCTGCGGGCCTCCGGCGCCAGCGCGTAGATGACGCTCTGGTTGGTGATCTGGGCTCCCTGGATGCCCAGGTCGAGCAGGGCTATGCCCACGATCAGCGCAGCAAGTGAGCTGCCGCCGGCGGCGATCAGGCCCCAGGAGGCCAGCATCAGCGCGAAGAACGTTCCCGTGGCCCGCCGCTGGTGGCCCCTGTCGGCAAGCCGTCCCGCCGCCTGCGCGGCCACGGCGCCGACGAGCCCGACCAGGCCGAACAGGCCGATCGTCGTGTCCCCGTAGCGATACGGGGAGCCCGACAGCAGGAACGCGATCGTCGTCCACAGCGTGCTGAACTGGCCCATACCCAGGACCCCGTAGAGCATCCGCAGGCGCAGGGTCGGCTGCCCTGCGATCAGGTCCAGCACCGAGCGCAGCAGGCCTCCGTACGTCAGCTGGGTCGTCGGGCGCACTTCGGGCAGGCTTGCCCGCAGGATCACCGTCAGGGCCAGCATGATCGCGCTGGAGATCGCGAAGACCAGTCTCCAGCCGCCGAGTTCGCCGACGATTCCGCTGAACGTCCTGGCCAGCAGGATCCCGATCAGCAGGCCGCTCATGACGCTGCCGACGACCTTGCCCCGTTCCCTCTCCGGAGCCAGGTGGCCGGCCATCGGCACGAGGATCTGCGCCACGACCGATGTCAGGCCGACGAGCGCAAGGCCCGCGCCCAGCACCCAGAAGCTGGGGGCGGCTGCAGTGCCGGCCAGGGCCAGGCACGTCACCACGGAGATGCGCGTGATCAGCTTGCGCCGCTCCAGCAGGTCGCCGACCGGAACCAGCAGCACCAACCCCGCCGCATAGCCGATCTGGGAAGCCGTCACCAGCAGGCCGGCGCTCGCGTCGGAGACCCCGAAGTCCTTGCCGATCGTGCTCAGCAGGGGCTGGGCGTAGTAGAGGTTGGCGACAGCAGCCCCGCAGGCTGCAGCCATCAACAGCACCAGCCGGCGCGGCAGCGGGCGTTCCAGACCGTGGTCGTCCTGCTCGCTCACCGCTCCAGCGTAGGAAGGGCTGGAAGGACAGCGAACCTCAGGCGAGCTGGTCGACCAGGTCCGCCACCGAGTCGAGGATCTGCGAGGCCCGGTAGGGAAAGCGCTCGGCCGCGGCTCTGCTCGTCACCCCGCTGAGGACGAGGATCGTCTCCATGCCCGCCTCCAGACCCGACACGATGTCCGTGTCCATGCGGTCCCCGATCATCGCCGAGGTCTCCGAGTGGGCGTCCAGGGCGTTCAGGGCCGAGCGCATCATCAACGGGTTGGGCTTGCCCACGAAGTAGGGGTCGACGCCCGTGGCCCGGGAGATCAGGGCCGCCACCGATCCCGTCGCCGGGACCGGCCCGTCGCTGCTCGGGCCCGTCGGGTCGGGGTTGGTGGCGATGAAGCGGGCGCCCGCCTCGATCAGGCGGATCGCCCTCGTGATCCGCTCGAAGGAATAGGTCCGCGTCTCGCCCAGGACGACGTAGTCCGGTGCTTCGTCGTTGAGCGTGTAGCCGGCGTTGTGCAGGGCCGTCGTCATCCCAGCCTCGCCGATCACGAAGGCCGAGCCGCCCGGACGCTGGTCTTCCAGGAAGCGGGCTGTCGCAAGGGCCGAGGTCCAGATCGACTCCTCCGGCACCTCCAGGCCGCTGCGGGCCAGGCGGGCAGCCAGGTCGCGGCGCGTGTAGGTCGAGTTGTTGGTCAGGATCAGGTACGGGATCCCACGCTCGCGCAGCAGCGACAGGAAGCGGTCCGCGCCCGGGATGGCCTCCTCCTCGCGGACCAGAACGCCGTCCATGTCCATCAGCCAGGAGCGGATCTCTCGCCTGTGCATGCCACCAGCATGACGGAAGCCGCCACTTCGGCTCTAGACTGCAAACGTCTGGGTGGGCCGCCCCTGGGCGGTGTCATGGATGAACGAAGACAGGAGGCCGTCGTGCGTAGGCTCGTGATCGCAGTCGTCGCGTCGCTCGGGGTCGCGGCGCTCCTCTCGCCGAACGCCCTTGCCGCGGGATCGGTGACCGTCCAGAGCGCCTCGCCGGCGCTCAGCTCCTCAGCCGCCAGCGGCTCGATCCCCGCCTCCTCGACCGTCGAATTCGACGTCGGGCTGAACCCTCCCGACCTCGCCGGCGCAGAAGCCTTCGCCCGCGCCGTGTCGAACCCGGCCAGCGCCGGCTACCGCCACTTCCTGACCGCCTCCGAATGGGAGCGGCGCTTCTCGCCGACGGCCAAGGAAGTCAAGGCTGTGCAGACATGGCTGCGCCAGCAGGGCATCGCCGTCGAAGGCGTCACTCCCGACCGCCTGACGATCGAAGCGAGCGCCAGTGCCGCCACCGTCGAAAAGGCCTTCGCGACGAAGCTCGGCCAGTACAAGCACGCCGGGCGGCTGCTGCGTCTTGCCTCCAAGCCGCTGACCGTGCCGGCCTCGATCGCCGGCATGATCGCCGGCGTCACCGGCATCGACCAGAGCCTCGCCACGCCCGATCACGTCGGCGCCTCCACCAAGCCGGCCAAGAAGTCCGGCAAGGAAGAAATCCCCCAGCCGGAAGGCTTCCGCAACGCGCCGCCCTGCTCCTCCTACTACGGGCAACTCGCCGACACCGTCGACCCGTCCTTCGGGGGCGGCTTCCCCGAACCGCTGCCCTACGCGGTCTGCGGCTACGTACCGGCCCAGCTTCAGGGGGCCTACGGCCTGACGCCGCAGATCCAGTCGGGCATCGACGGCGCCGGCGTGACCGTCGCCATCGTCGACGCCTACGCCTCGCCGACCCTCTACTCCGACGCCCACCGCTACAGCGAACTGAACCAGCCCACTGAGCCGCTCGCCGGCGGCCAGTTCTCAGAGCTCGTGAGCCCCAAGTTCAACCAGACCGAACTCTGCGAAGCCAGCGGCTGGTACGGGGAGCAGACGCTCGACGTGGAGGCCGTGCACGCCATGGCCCCCGGCGCCAACATCCTCTACGTCGGTGCCAAGAACTGCCTGAACGGGCTCTACAAGGCCGTCCAGGAAGTCGTCGACCACGAACGTGCCAGCGTCATCACCGACTCCTGGGGCGACAACGGCGGGGACCTGCTCGACTCCGCCGGCACCCGGCGCTCGTTCGACCACGTCCTGACGATGGCCATCGGCATCGGCATCGGCGTGCAGTTCTCCGCCGGGGACGAAGGCGACGAGTTCGCCAACCTCGGCATGACCGTCGCCGACTACCCGCCCTCCAGCCCCTTCCAGACGGCTGTCGGCGGCACCAGCCTGCAGGTGAACGCAGCCGACGAACGGATCGGCGAGCTCGGCTGGTCCACGAGCAAGTCCGTGCTGTGCACGACCGAACTGGCCGGCGCCGGCTACCCCGGCTGCAAGAAGGGCACGATCGGCAAGTGGCTGCCCAAGGCTCCCGGCGCCTACGACTACGGCGGGGGCGGCGGCACCAGCTACGAGTACCCCGAGCCCGAATACCAGGAAGGGGTCGTGCCGGCCGCGCTGGCCGAGCGCAACTCACGCCTGACGGGCATCCGCAACCGCGTCGAGCCGGACGTCTCGATGGACGCCGACCCGACGACCGGGATGCTGGTCGGGGAGACCCAGACCTTCCCCGACGGTGTCTACTACGACCAGTACAGGATCGGCGGCACCAGCCTCGCCTCGCCGCTGTTCGCCGGCGTCATGGCCGATGCGGACCAGGCTGCCGGCGGGCCCCTCGGCTTCGTCAACCCGCTGCTGTACAAGCTCGACGCCACCGCCGCGCCGGGCGCCTTCTACGACGTGCTGCCCGGCGGTTCCCAGGCCGACGTCCGCAACGACTACGTCAACGGGGTCAGCGCCGAAGAAGGCACGATCACCTCCGTAAGGACCCTGGACTACCAGGGCAAGGAGGAATACTGCAGCGGCACCGGCAACTGCACCAAGCAGAAGGTCGCTATCGAAACAGCGCCCGGCTTCGACTCGATGACGGGCATCGGCACGCCCGGGTCGGGGTTGGTCGCCGACCTGGCGGCCAAGCCCTGATCGTGCGCGACGGACTCGACCGGGGTGGGCCTGCAGCGGCCGACCCCGGCGGGACCGCTGCGCACATGAGAGATCGCTCAGGAAGGCTTTATAGGCCTTTTACGCCCCGCAATACCGTGCCCTGCAGTGAGCAGTGACACGTTGCAGCCGGCCCGTGCCGGCGTGGACTGGCGGCGGGCCGAGTTCGTCCTGGTCCTGCTCGGGTTCGTCGGCTTCCTGACGCTGCCGATCAGGATCACGACGATCTACGGCAACCTGCCGGCGCACCCGCTGTTCGTGCACGTGCCCGTCGTCCTGATCCCCGTCACGATCCTCGCCGCGATCGTCTTCGCCGTCAGGGTCGACTGGCTGAGCCGCTACGGGATCGCCCTGTCGGTCGTCTCGATCGTGGCGATGAGCTCGATCTTCCTGGCGATGCAGGCCGGGGCAGCCCTGCGCGGAGCCCTAGGGCTGCAGGGTCCGGCCGCCAAACTGATCTCCGAACACTCCCAGGCTGCGCACATCCTGGCCATCGTCTACGTCCTCTTCACGGCGACCCTGATCGTCACCTTCGCGGCCGGGCGCATCTCCTCCGGCATGCCGACGGGGATGCAACTGCTCGACCGCCCGCTGTCGAGCAGGGCGCTGTTCGCCGGCCTGCGGGGCGTGCTCGTGGTCCTGGCCCTCGTGGCCGGCTACATGACCTTCCGCACCGGCGACCTCGGTGCCAAGGCCGTCTGGCAGGGAAGGCTGCAGGCCGCCCACGGCGCCGGCCCCGGCCTGTTCGGCCCTGAACAGCCGCCCGCGCCCTGACGCTCGCGCCGCCGTAAGCGGATTCTCATCGCCCCCGCGTGAGATGGCGCGTTCTCAGTTGTCATGCTCCTGACAACGCGATTGGCCAAACGAGAGGGAGTCGAACATGAGGGCAGTCAGGATCGCAATCGCCTCTGCGGCAGTCGCGCTGGGTGCGCTCTGCCTCGCAGCGGCTTCCGAGGCCGCGGGCACCGTCCAGCTGACCCTGGACCAGTCGGCTGCCTTCTCCATCCTCGGGCACTCCTGCGGTGGCATCCAGGAGCAGGTCTACGCGACCGGGTTCGCCTCCGACGGCTACCCCACGGGCGACGTCTACATGTCGACCAGCTGCGGCGGAAGCGGGCGCGGCGGCGGGTACAAATCGACCAAATACGCGGCCTGGGCCACGGTCGAATGGGACTGGTTCGGCGCCACCCGCGCCTACGCCAAGCTGACGGGCACCGCGGAAGGGATCAGCACCACCTTCTCGGCCGAAGACAGCCACGGCGACCGCATCTACAACGTCGGCACCTCCGCCTACCTGGAAGCGAGCTCGCCCCCCCTGACCCCGCCCGGTGCGCCCACGGAAGTCAGCGCCGAATACTCGCCCGTCGAAGCCGGCGAAGAGCAGGAACCGACCCGCCGCTTCATCGTGCGCTGGACAGCTGCGCCCGAAACGGCCGCCGTGATCACCTCCTCGACCGTCACCGCGACACCCGTCGGCTCGGGCGCGCCCGTCATCACGACGACCGTCAGCGGTCCCACCACGAGCGCCGTCCTCGAGCCGCTGGTGCGCGACACGACCTACAGCATCCTCGTCACGAGCGCCGACGGCGAAGGCACCAGCCAGCCCAGCGCCCCGATTGAAGCCTTCGGCGGCACGCACGCGCCACCGACGCTGGAGACCTGCGAACAGCTTCAGGGCACGATCAAGCTGTCCCCCGGCCTGGAAGAAGCGGCCCGGGCTCAGACGGCCACCCTCAAGGGCAAGCTGCTCGGCTGCAACGGCAAGCTCGACCTCGAAGGAGGCACCTTCACGGCCCATCTCGGCAGCGCCCAGCCGCTCGGCTGCGCCACCCTGGCCGAACCGTACGGCGAACCCCTGACGGGCACGATCACCGTCAAGTGGTCACCCGAAGGCGGCAGCTCCACGGGGACCCTCTCGATCCCCCTCTCGGAAGTGCCCGGCTTCGGTCTCACCGGCTCTCTCGCGGGCGGCGCCCTGACAGAACAGCAGCCGATCGCCGCCTCCGTCTATGAGAGCTTCACTGGCGGCCCCGGCTGCGCCGTGTCGACAGGGAAGAAGAAGGCCAAGGCCGTCAAGGCGGGGACGATCTCCGCGGCAGGGGTCGAACTCGGCGGCTGAAGGCTGTTGCCCGCCCCGCGCCCGGGAGCGGCGCGAGGCGGGCGTTTGCCGGGCCGGGCCCGGCGGGCCTCTCAGGGGACGCTGACAGGCGCTGAGGTTGCCAGCACCTTGCCGTCCTTGTCCAGCGCCCTGACCTCGAACACCGTGTTGGTGCTCGTGAGGCCGAGCTTGGTCTCGAAGCCGCTCCACGCGTAGGTCCCGACCGGGGCCAGCGCTTCCGCGCTTTCGCCTGCCAGCACCTGCCATTCGGCCACCGCCGTGGCGCCGTTCCAGCTCGCATAGAGGGCCACTTCGTCGAGCGATTCGCGTTCGCCGACGAGCTTGGGCAGAGTGTTCGGCGTTCCTTCCCACGGGAAGCGGAAGACCCTGTAGGTGCCGTCGCCCTTGGGCAGTTCCGCGTCGAACAGGAGCTTGCCGCGCTTTTCCGATTCGCCGCCCGCCGCGAACTCGGAGAAGTACTGGGTGGCTCCGTAGCCGACCATCGCATAACCGTGCTTGAGCACCTGCATGCTGCCCTCCGCCGGCGCCACGGTGATCGTCGGGCGCTTGTACTGATGAGTCAGTTTGACCTTGTCGCCGACGAGTTTGAGGATCAGCCCGCGCGAGGCGCCGTAGGCGGGCGGTCCGGCCTCGTCGTCGAACAGCGTCAGCTTGTTCAGCTGCTTGCCTTCCAGGCGGGCGTCGTGCTGGAAGTAGAAGCGCGTTCCCCTGGTCCTTTCGAACGTGCTGTGCTTGCCCGCGATCTGCCACAGGATCGCGCCCGTTTCCTGGTCGAGGTCGTAGACGCCCGAGGTGTCGCGCAGCGAGATCAGCACGTGTCCTTCGGGCAGCGGCTGGATCGAGTTGATGTGGTAGGGGTCCCATACCCCGTTGGTCGGTTCCACTTCCGTTTCGGTGGGGGCGACGTGCCCGAGGGCGTTCCATTCCCACATCACCAGACCCGTGTGGATGTCGATCTCCTGGGCGACCGCGTCCAGCACCGGCGGGTGTTCCGCGTCGCACGTCGGCAGGCAGACCGGCTGGAAGACGTCGATCCAGGCCTGGCCTTCGGGCGTGACGTTCAGCTCGTGGATGTCCATCGACTCGCCGTTGCCCGCTTTGACGTGGGCGATCGGTTCGTAGGAGCTGTTGGCGATGATGCCTTCGCCCAGGCCGTAGGCCGTTTCCGTGACGACCCCCTGCCACCAGGCGATCGACGGCTTGCCTTCGTAGGTGACCCGCTCGAGGTTCGTGCCGACTTCGCCGACCGCCAGCTGGTGCCACCACAGCAGCTTCCCTGCCGGGTCGAGGATCATCAGCCCGTCCGGTCCGACCGGTTCGAATTCGATCTCTTTGGCCCCCACGTGGATCGTCGGCGCCGGCAGCGGGTCCAGGAAGAAGTCGCCTTCCAGGCTCGGGTCCGCGACGTTGACTTTGACCTTCGGCGGCAGCAGTTCCGGCTCGGTCTTGAAGTGTTCCTCGTCTTCGGGCTTCTGCGTGTCCGCGCTCAGCAGCCCTTCGCTGGGGCCGACGTGGGCGACCGTGAAGTGGTCTTCCAGCGTGCCGCCTTCGTGCAGCGCCACCGTGACCTGCACCTGCTCGCCTTCGTCCAGCGGCGAGTCGAGCAGGAAGCTCGCGCCCTGCGCCGAGCTGTAGGGCTGCAGATGTCCTTCGTGCGCTCCGCTTTCGCTGCCCGTGACGGTGACCGACGCGATGTTCGCCGGTGCCGTGCCGAGGATGCTGATCTGGGTGTCGGGCATCGCATCCGGTGCGCCCGGCAGCGGCGAGATCGTCACCGCCCCGGCCGCCGCCGGCACGACCAGCATCAGCCCCGCGCAGGCCCCCAGCAGCCACCCCGTGGCCTTCCTTCGCGGACCGCCCGCCTGCCCGTCCTCTCTCATGCAGAAACCGAACATCTTCCCCTCCTGTCGAGTCCTCTTCATCCCTGCCGGACAGAAGCCCTGCCGGCCGGCGCCCGCTCGGACGCCGGCCGGCGCAAGCCCCCTCAGCCGCCGATCAGCAGCGCCGGTCCCTTCTGCGTGAACACGCTGCTCTGCGAGCTCGGCACACCTCCGTATTCCTTGATCCCTTTCAGGTTCGACAGCAGCCCGGCCGCCTGGAAGGAGCCTTCTTCCCAGGTGCCCGAGAAGTCCGGCTCGCCGTCGCCGGCGTCGGCCCCGAAGGAGATCGTCTGGGACTTGGCCGCTTCGCCTGTCGGTCCCACGGTCGCGAGCATCGTGCCCGTCAGTTCCGCCGTCTCCGCGCCGCCTGCGCACTGGACCTGCGTGATGTCCCCACCCGGGCTCGCCGCCGTGACGGCCACGCCCGGCACCGTCTGGGCTTCGTCCAGCCACACCAGCCGCGTGTCCAGAGCTTCGCTGACGACGACGCCGGCCTTCTGGCCCGGCGACTCGCAGGGTCCCGCCAGCTGACCCGTGGCATGGCACAGCGAGTAGCTCGTCGAGAGGGTCCCTTCCGTGCCCGAGACGATCTCCCCGCTCTCCTTGCCGCTGGAGCATTCGAAGTGGCCTTCGATCGCTTTCGTCAGCGGGTTGTAGAGGTAGATGTCGACTTTGCCGACCGTCCCCTTCAGCTTCGCCGGCAGCTTCGGCGCTCCCAGTTCGTACTTGCCGTCATGGCCCGGGCTCGCTTCCGAGCACGTCTTGTCGGCGTATGCGCCTGTGTAGGCCTTGCCGCTCCTGGCCGCCTTCACGCAGGCCAGGTACTGCGGCGGCGAGGCCGACGCGCTCGCCGCCGCGCCCAGGCTGCTCGCGAACAGCGCCGCGACGCCCAGCACGATCGTCCCGATCCCTCTCATGTGTCTCTCCTCCTCCGGGGGTTGACGAGAGGAAGCTAACATATTTATCGACAGCACGTACAGTTTTTCGTGGACGAGGGAGCGGGCGGTGCGCACTCTGCCTAGAGGCGGCGGCACGGCGCCCGGCGGCGACTAAGATCGCCCCGTGCCCCCCGCCCCCAAGGCGTCCTCGCGAGCGCCGCGCACGGCTCGCAAAGCCGTCAAGTCGCCGCCCGCGAAGACGCGTCCCTACCTGCGCGCGGAGGACCGTCGCCGCCAGCTGATCGAGGTGGCCGCGACGATCGCGGGCAGCGAAGGAGTCGAACGCCTGACGATCGTCGGGCTGGCCAAGGCCGCCGGCGTCAGCCGCCAGCTCG
Source organism: uncultured Solirubrobacteraceae bacterium (assembly GCA_963697795.1). Taxonomy (GTDB): domain Bacteria; phylum Actinomycetota; class Thermoleophilia; order Solirubrobacterales; family Solirubrobacteraceae; genus Palsa-744. Next base: position 1,800,147 of record OY969097.1, read on the forward strand.
TCTACGACCACTTCTCAGACCTGTCGGGGCTCGTCTGGGCCGTCCTCCTGGACCGCTTCACGACGATCGACCTGGCCATCCACGAGGCCATCCACCGGCCCCGCGAGGAGGGAGCGCCCCCCGATCCGGCGGCACCCGCGATGGAGGCGGCCCGCGGCTTCCTGGAGCTCTCGCGCGAGGACCGTCACATCCTGCGCAGCGTCCTGACCGTCACCGACGCCCCGGCGCACGAGCTCAACGCACTGGCCCTGCAGCTGCGCGAGCGCAGCATCGGGCGCTGGAACAACGTCCTCGGGGGAGGGAGCGAGGCACGCTCGCGCGCGCGTACGTGGGCGCTGGTGAACGCCGTCAACGGCCTCGGCGACATGATCAGCACCGGCGAGCTGAACGTCGAGGAAGCGCTCGAGGAGTTCGAGTACCTGCTGCGAACCGCCTTCGCCATCCCCGCCGCCGAGGCGCGCAAGAAGTCCTGAGCGACGCGCCCGCCCGCCGGGCGAACTTGACAGCAAGTACAGATTCTGCTCGACTGCCGACCTCGTGACGGTCCCCGCCCAACCGCGATACGGCAGGCTCAACATGTCCCTGGTGCAGCGCTGGCTGTCGCTGGCGCCGACGCAGGACGGGGCCTTCCTGGCCGTCAACCTGATGCGCTACCGCCCCCTTGCGCAGTACGCCGACGGACGCCCGACGACGCTGACGGGCCGTGAGGCCGACGACCTCTACACGCCACTGGGCCCGCTGGCGGCGGTCGGCGGCCGGATCGTGCTCGCCGCCGACGTGCTCGAGCAGCCGGCCGGCGAGCCCGGCTTCCACCGCGTCGCCATCGTCCGCTACCCGACCCGTTCGAGCTTCGTGGAGATGGAGCGCCGCGAGGACTTCCAGGAGCTGCACGTCCACAAGGACGCCGGCATGGAGTTCACGATCATCCTGGCCGCCGAGCCGCCCGCCGTGGCGCCGGAGCCGGTTCGCGACGGCGGCGCCCTCGTGCTGCGCCTGCGCAGGCTGGCTCAGGACAGCCCGCCGCCCGAGGACCCGGCGGGCCTGCGTGCGCTGCTGAGGATGCCCGCCGAGGGCGTGATCGTCGGCGACGAGCGCTGCTGGGACGAGGCCCGTGTCGAGCTCGTGCAGGAGGGGACCCCGCTTGCCTCGCCGCCCGGCGCCGTCGAGGAGGAGATCGTCATGACGCTCGGCGTCCTGCTCGAGGACCTCGCCGCCGCGGCCGGTCCGCCGCCGGCTTAGTGAAGATCGCGGCGTGAGCGGCACGGGGGAGCAGGCGGGCGCGACGGGTCTCGCCGCGGTCTCGCGTGACGATCCCGCCCGCGCCGGCTACTGGCCGCGTCCGTGGACCTGCGAGGACGGCGGGCCACGCCGTCACGGCTGCCCCGACGGCCTCCCGGGGCTCGCCATCGGCGCCGGCGAGAGGCTCGTCGTGACGGCCGTTCGCGACGCCTTCGCCACCGACGCGCTCGTGCGGCGCGAGCCCGGGGAGCTCTACGCCCTGCGTCACGACGTGCCACTGGGGGGAGCCCAGGCCGGGCCCGTGCAGGCCTGGGTCGAGCGCCTGGATCCGCGCAGCCTCGCCACGACGGCCGCCACTCCGCGACTGCCCGGCGGCCTCTTCTGGCCCGGTGGCATCGCCGCCCACCGCTGCGGCGACCTGCACATGGTCTTCGGCGAATGGGCCCATAGGCTCTCCCCCGAGCTGGAGGTGCTGGCCTCCCACCGGCTGCCCGTGCCCCGCCCGCACAACTCCTTCGTCGTGCTGGCCGGCGGGGAGCTGGTCACGAAGGACTGCGACGCCCCCGCCGGCGCCGTGCCCTCGACCGTCTCCGTGCTCGACCCGCACAGCCTGCTTCCCGTCTGCCCGCCGCTGTCCCTGCCCGAGCCCTCGATCGCCCGCCTCTCAAGCGACGGCGAGAGCGTCATCGCGCTCGGCACCACGACCGCCTTCCGGCTGCGTCTGGACCGCGCCGCCGGGCGCCTGTCGATCGAGGAGTCCTGGCGTCCCCGCTACGGACCCGCGCCCGGGCGCAGCTTCGGCTGGGACCCCGTCCTGACGGCCGAGCACGTCCTGTGGATGGACAACGGCAGCAACGACGTCTCGCACACGATGCTGGGCACGGGCCGGGCGCCCGACCCCCTGCGGCTGTGGTGGGCCCGCCACGACGACGGGCGCGCGATCGCGTCGACGGAGATCAGCGGCCTGCCCTTCGGGACCGAGTCGAACCCGCCCGGCTGGGACCCCGTCGGCAGGATCGTCGTCGCCTACGACTCCGGCAACGCGGTCGTGCGGGCCTGGCGCATGCACGGGGACGAGTTGGAGCCGCTGTGGCGCCGCGACGGCCTCGCCCACGCCGGGCACCTGATCCTCCACCCCGACACCCGCGAGCTGGTCGTCCAGGACTGGCGGGGCCCCCGCAACCCCTCCAACCCCCTGCTCAGGCGCGGGCTGCGGGGCACGATGCGCGTCCTCTCCCACGCCGGCGCGCTGCGGCGTGCGGCGGGCCGCATCGGTGGCGACGAGCTCGTCGTGCTCGACCTCGACAGCGGCACCGAGAAGGCCAGGGTCGCCGTCCCCTCGCCGAGCCAGGCCTACCTCTTCCCGGCCCCCGGCTTCGAGCGCGACCTCTACTACCAGTCGATCACGACCATCGCCCGCGTCGCAGTCGAGGGTGCAGGCTAGAGTCCCGGCGCCTGCGTGTCGGTCCGCCGGCACTCCTCGACCAGGGCCTCGCGCAGGCGGCCGAGCTCGGCCGCGGCAGCCGGCGTGCGGGGCCGGGCCGTGTCCCGCTCCACCAGGTTGGTCATCTCCAGGGGGTCGGCCGCCAGGTCGTACAGCTCGTGTTCGGCCTGCGCCCGTCCGGCAGGGTCCAGGTAGGCCGCGTACTTGAAGCGACCGTCGCGGATCGCGCGGACGCGGTTGGGCTGGCCCGGGGCCTCCTGGCGGTTGGTTCCCGCCTGGTGGTCGTCGTAGGTGAACAGGACGTGCTCGCGGGACCCGGTGGCAGACGGGCGCTCGAGCACGGCGGCCAGGTCCAGGCCGGCCGCCTGCACGGCCGCTGGGTCGGGGCGCGCCGCGCCGGCCATCTGCCCGCACAGGCTGAAGCCGTCGATGGCTCCCTCCAGGGGCGCCCCGGCCAGCTCCAGCAGCGTCGGCACGACGTCCACCAGCGACGCCGCCGCGTCCGTCTGCTCCGCTTGCGGGAACAGCAGCGGGTTGGAGAGGACCAGGGGCACCCGGATCGTCTCCTCGTAGGCGTTGAACATCTTCTGGCGCAGCCCGCCGTGGGACAGGCCCATCTCGCCGTGGTCGGAGATGCGGGCGATCACCGTGCGGCAGCGCAGCGAGCGGGGGTCCGAGGCGTCGCCCAGGGCCCGCAGCAGACGGCCGATCTTCTCGTCCACGACGCCGTGCAGGTAGGCGTAGAAGTTGACGTAGTCGCGCTGGGCCTGGCGACTGCTCAGAGGTCCCAGGTAGGAGGTCTGGCCGAGCTGCATGAGGGTGTGGACCGCCGGCTTGCCGCGCAGGTCCTCGTCGATGCTGGCCGGCAGCCCCACCTCCATGCCGGCGAACTGCTCGCGGGCGTAGCCGCCGGCGACGTAGGAGTGGGGGTAGCCCAGCACGTCGTGGGGGTTGACCAGCGAGACGATCAGGCAGAAGGGCTCGGGCAGGGGGGTGCTCGACAGGAACGCCTCGACCTGGCGCGTGTAGTCCTCGTCGAAGCCCTCCCCCGACGCTCCCGCGTTGCCGCCGCCGAAGTGCTCGGGGTCGGTGTTCTCGCCCGCGTCCGGCGGCTCCCAGCCGCCGAAGCCGTAGTCGCGCTCGATCCGCTGCGCATCGGCCTCGCCCCACGCGTGCCCGCCCGCAAGCGGGGCAGTCAGGTGCCACTTGCCCTTGTAGAGGACCGAGTAGCCGGCGTCCCGCAGGCGCGTGCCGAGGGTGGGCCTGTCGGTTGGCAGCTCCGGCTCGCCGCCGGCCTTGGGGCCGAGCCGCAGCGCTCCCGCCAGGAAGTTCCGGGCCAGCCGCGAGCGCGGCACGGCGCCGCTGCCCGCGATCCTCGTCACCTCCCTGAGCACGGCCGGCAGGAACTCCGGGTTGGGCTCCAGGTCCGCGTTCGTCAGCGTCAGCGTCACGCCGTGACGGGAGGGGTAGGTGCCCGTCAGGAAGGACGCCCTGCTGGGCGAGCACATCGCCGTCGCCGTGCAGGCCTGCTCGAAGGACAGGGCCGTCCGCCGCAGCTCCGCCTCGTTGGGCATCAGCTGCTCCAGCCACCCCGGCTCGCTGGGCCAGTGCATCGGCGTGCGCTGCTGGTCCGTGATCAGCAGGACGATGTTCGGGCGCCTGCCCGGCTGCTGCTCGCTCACGACCGCGCCAACCCCAGCTCGTCCATCCGCACTTCCAGGTCCTCGATCCGGTCCTGCCCCCAGAAGGGCTCGCCCCGCAGCACGAACACCGGCACGCCCCACTGCCCCAGCTCGGCCAGGGACTGCGTGTCGCGCTCGACCTGCGCCGCCAGCGCGGGATCCGTCAACGCGACCCCGCACCCATCCCAATCCAGACCCGCCCGCTCGCAGACCTCGCGCAGTCCCTCGTCGCCGGCGACGTCCACGGCTTCCGACCAGATCGCGCGCCCGGCGCTCAGCACGAGCTCCGCCGTGCGTCCCTGTCCGGCCGCGTGGGCTGCTATCAGCAGACAGCGCATCGCGCCCTGCCCGATCGGGTCGTGGATGCGCCCGAAGGGCATGCCCAGGCGCCTGGCCTCCCGCGCCACGTCACGGATCGTGTGGATCCGCTTGGCCCGGGGCACGGCCTGCCCGCGCATGGCCATCGGGATCACGCCGTGGAAGGCCAGCTCCACGTCGAAGCGCTCCGGCAGGGCGAAGGCGCGGGGCCCAGACAGGTAGGAGTAGGGGCTGCGGAAGGAGTAGAAGTAGTCAAGCCGCTCGCTCACGCCGTCCACCCCAGCTCGTCCAGCCACGCGCAGATCTGGGTCGGGCGGTCCTGGGCGAAGTACCAGCGCCCCGCCACCCAGGCCGCCGGCGTCTCGTACGGGCCTCGCCTGGCCATCCGCGCCTCGTTGCGCCGCAGCGCTCCGCCGTCGCGACGGGGCTCGCCGCCGACGTGCTCCCGCCACAGCTCCAGCAGCTCGCTCGCCGCCACGGGGCTGCCGTCACTCAGCCACAGCCGCTCCAGGGTCGCCCGGCAGAAGGCGGTCAGGGCCGGTCCCTGCGCAGCGCCGGCGACCCATTCGGCGAGGAACGCCGTGTCGGAGGGGGCCAGCGGCCGCGTGCGCCCAAGCGGTCGGGCCACCCGGCGGCGGGCCAGCCGCTGCGCGTCCAGCAGCCCGTAGGCCCGCTTCTGCTCGACCGCCGGATCGCCGGCCATGCCCCGGCGCACGACTGCCAGCAGCACGACGTCGAGCTGCCTGGTGGCAGTGCGATCGAGCAGGTCGAGCACCGCCACGGCGCTGCAGGGATCGTCGAAGGCGAAGAACAGCTCCAGGCGTCCGCGGCGCCCCGCCAGGCGGCTCGCGGCGGCGTGCAGGCGGGCCGGCAGGGTCACGTTCGCGCTCGCCGCCAGCAGCCGCGGGGCCACTCGCCGCGCGAGCTGCTCGGCAAGGGGGGAGGCCTCCTGCTCCTCGGGGACTACAGGCGTTGTCCGCGGCATCGCCGCGCGAGCATAGCCGTGGTCTGAGTCAGCGGGTGAGCGCCAGCAGCCGCCTGGCTGCCGCTTCGCCCGTTTCCACGGCTCCGTCGAGGAAGCCGATGTTTTCGCTGGAGGTCTGCTCGCCGGCGAACAGGTACGGGCCTTCGGGGGCTCCCGCGAGCGTCCCGAAGGTCCGGGCCTGACCGACGCGGTAATAGGAGTAGGCGCCCTTGACCCAGGGATCCAGCGCCCAGTGGTCCTCGTAGGCACGGCCCGTGAAGGCCGCTGAGGTGCCGGGGAAGACGTTGTCGATCTGGGCCAGGGCCCAGGCCGCATCGGCGGCTGGGGCGGGGCCGTGGGCGGCGCCCGTCAGGCCGCCCGCTCCCGCCCGCCCGCCGGGGAAGGCCAGGTACAGGGCAGGCGAGGCGTCGGGGCCCAGCGGCACGCAGTCGTCCCATCCGCAGGCCAGCTGATCCCATTCCCCGTACATGGCTCCCGCGTAGCCGAGGGCCGGCCAGGTCTTGCGGGTCAGTTCCAGGTGGACCTTGGCGTTCGTGCCCATGCCCATCGTGCGGATCACCTTCAGCTTCTGGGCGGACAGGCCGGCGCGACCGAGGTCGACGTCGCGCAGGGTGCTGAAGGGCAGGGCCAAGACGACGTAGTCGGCCGTCACGTCGGTGAGGGCGCCGCCGACTTCGAAGGTCAGAGTCACGGAGCCGTCGCCGTTACGACGCACCGCAACCAGCACGTGACCGTTGCTGACGGTTTCGGGGGGCAGGCGCGCGAGCATGCCCGAGACGAGTTGGTCGTTGCCTCCGACGACGTGGTAGCGCTCGTCGTCGCCGCCGAGCGGCACGACAGAGGAGCGGGGGTTGGAGGTGAGCAGGCCGATCAGGTCGAGCGCCGACTGATCGGCCGGGTCGCCGCCGTTTTCCGTGACCGTGTTGGACAGCATCAGCTTGCCGAAGCGACTGTGGGCGCCGATGTCCGTGCTCGCCAGCCACTCGGGCACCGACATCGCGTCCAGGCGCGCCGCGCCCGCCTGCGTTTCGGCTTCCCGACCGGCCTGCCGGAAGGCCGCGTAGCCGAACTGCCTCCAGTCGGCGTCGGCCTGCTGCAGCGAGTAGACGGCTCCGTCGACGAAGAAGACTTCCTCCCCTTCGGGCAGGTCGCCGCCGTCTACCACCTCTTCTGTCAGCCCCAGCTCGGCGACCAGGCGCCTGACGGCCCTCTGGTCGGTGTTGATGAGCTGGCCGCCGTGCTCGCTGAGCAGGCCTCCCTCGAAGTAGTCACGCAACGTCCAGCAGCGCCCGCCGGACCGTTCCGGGTTGGCCTCGTAGACGCTCGCCGGCAGCGGGCGGTGCGGCCTGGCCGTGTAGAGGAGGTGGGCGCAGCGCAGGCCCGCCAAGCCCGCGCCGACGACGGCGATGCGGGGCTCGGCCCGCTTGCCCCCGGCCCTTGCGAAGGCCCGGGCGGGGGATGCGAAGGCCGCGACCCCTGCTGCTGCCGCGGCCCCCGCGAGCAGTTCCCGCCGCGTGCGCAGCTGCCCCGAGTTGCTCCGTCCGGACTGTCCGTCGGCGAGTCGTCCCTCCAGCTCCTGCACCGGCAGCCCCGTCAGCTCGGCATGGCGGTGCAGGGCGAAGCGCCGCCGCATGGCTCGTGTGCCCGCGCTGCGCGGCCGGCGGCCGGCTCCCCCTCGAGGCATCACGACAGCCAGGCTAGCGCCGCCGCTGCAGGCCCGCAAACGATGAGCGGACATGGACTTGTTACCGACTTGTGAGCTGTAGCCACCGTGGTATGTTCGCCGCGTTGGTCAGAGAGAGGCGGCCGTTTTCATGCCTCGCATGCGAACGCAAGGAGATCCGGGATGAGACGTGTGAAGGCGATGGCCGTGCTGGCTGTTTGCATTCTGACTGCCGGCGTGCTGGTCTCGCCGGCGCTGGCGGCGAAGGAAAAACCTGTCTTCGGGAAGTTCAAGGCGACGGCGGCGGGCTCGGCCAAGGGCATCGGCGAAGCCGGGGAAATGGTGCTCGGCCCCTACAAGTTCGAAGAATGCGAAAAGGAACTGCACTCGGACGGGAGTGTCGCCCTCGGCGAATCCGAAACCTTCTTCCAGGAAGTGAAGTTCTCCAAATGCCTGGCCCTGCGCAACGGCGGCGGCGGCCTCAAGGAAGCCGTCTACGCCAGCTTCACGCTGGGCATGGAATTCCATTCGAACGGATCGCTCAAACTCGGTCCCTCGAACGTGACCTTCGGAGCGACCGACAGCACCTGCGAAGTGACGATCCCGGCCCAGTGGGTGCCGGCGGCGGCTGAAACGAAGGGCGCCGAAAAGGCCTTCGAAGCCACCAGCTACTCGACCGAAAAAGAAAAGCTGGAAGGCGGCCAGGAGAAGAAATTCGGCGAATTCAGGGAACGCCTGGACGTCGACTGGGAACTGAAAGGCGTCAGGACGACAGTCAAAGTGACCCCCGCCTGCCAGTACGAAGGCTCCCATCTCAACGCCGCCAAAGAAGCCGAATTCACGAGCGGCAAAATGGAAGGCGAACTGGAAGAAGTCACGGTCGCCGGCGGCAACCTGTCGTTCCTGCCCGCGCCCTGAGCGCCAGGCAGGCCCGACCCGGGATCTGAGGAGCGTCCCGGCCTCCCGCACGAGAGGCCGGGACGACTCCCCTCTTCATCGCCCGGCGCCGAGGTGGGGTGGAGCGTTGTGGCGCGTATAGGATCGGCCCATGTCCGACCCTGCCTCCGATCTGCGCGAGCGTCGCCTGGCAGTCGTGCGCGAGCACATGGAGTCCGAGAACACGCACGACTTCGACGTGACCCTGGCCACCTTCGAGCATCCCCGCTACGAGATCATCGCCACGGGCGACGTCTACGACGGCGCGCAGGATGTCTCCGGGTACTACCGGAGCTCGCGCGAAGCCTTCCCCGACCAGCGCAACGAGAACACCGAGCTGCACGTCGGCGAGGACCTGATCGTCGCCGAGTTCGACCTGCTCGGCACCCATCGGGGGGAGCTGAAAGGCATCGCCCCGACCGGTAAGTCGTTCCGCTGCCGCATGTGCGCCCTGTTCTTCTTCGAGCCGGGCACCGACAGGATCGTCTGCGAGCGGGTCTACTTCGACCAGGCGACGATCGCCCAGCAGCTGTTGGGGTAGCCGGCAGCGCTAGGGGCCGCCGCGACCGACCCTGCGAGCCTCGCGCCAGACAGACTGGGCGAGCAGCAGGACGACAGCCGGGGGCATCAGCCACCAGGCGCTCGTGGCGGTCGCCAGCAGAGCCGTCAGGGAGAGGGCCAGGACGACGCCGACGGCGGTCACCCAGTCGTCGCCGACGACGAACTCCCAGACGCCGTAGAGGAGGTTGCGCAGGCGGTTCATGTGCCCACCGGCGCGCGGTCCTCGACGGCGACGGTGGCAACCCGCACGCCCCCGACGCCCGGAACGGGGATGCGTCGCACGGCCCAGACGATCGCGAGGGCGCAGGCCAGGACGCCCGGCACGATCGCCAGCAGGGCGGCGTCGCCGCCGGGCCAGCCGGCCCCCGCCCCCTCGGCTCCCCAGAAGGTCCCGAACGAGGTCAGCATCACGCCTACGCTGAACTTCATCGTGTTCTCCGGGACCCGGGCAAGCGGTGCCCGCGCCGCGAAGCCGGCGGCGATGACGAGCAGCACGGCGACCCCGGCGGCGATCGCGGCCAGGCCGACGTCGTGCTGGTTGGCGCCGAAGGTGAGCACGATGAAGGCCACCTCCAAGCCCTCCAGCAGCACCCCCTTGAAGGAGATCGTGAAGGCGTAGGCGTCGAAGCCCGAGCCCGTGCGGGCTGTTCCCCGGGCCGCCTCGGTCTCCTCGCGGAACGTCTCGAGCTCGTCGTGCAGGGCCTTCAGGCCGGTCGAGCGCAGGATCGCCTTGCGCAGCCACTGCAGACCGAAGATCAGCAGCAGCCCACCCACGACGACCCGCAGCACGTCGATCGGCAGCGCCGTCAGGGCCGGGCCGAGCGCCGCCACGACGATCGCCAGCGCGACTGCCGCGGCGCCGACGCCGGCGAACGCCGAGGACCAGCTGCGGGTGCTGCCCACGGCCAGCACGATCGTCAGTGCCTCCACCGCCTCCACGGCACAGGCCAGGAAGACCGACAGGGCCAGCCCGACCTCCGCGCCGCTCATGTCGTGCCGGGAGAAGACATCCCGACCCCAACTCTAGGGAGCGCAGCCGAGTGTCACGGAAGGTCGTCGACCAGCTCGTGCGCGACCCCGTACTGCCCGCGCAGCCGTTCCAGCTCCTCGAGCCTGAACGCGAAGGCCCTGCGCGTGCGGCGGTCCTTGCCGCCCGGCACCAGCCTGTCGTGGAGCCCGCAGGCGGCTGCGTTGAGCGGGGCTACGAGACGCGGCAGGTGCTTGCAGAGGGTGTCGGGGATGGCCAGGTCGTCGGCCACCGCATCGCCCACGAAGGCTCGCTGCAGCCCCGACATGACCGGACGGGTCCAGCTCGAGGGCAGCGTTCGTGCCAGCTCGGAGGCCTGGAAGTCCGTGAGGGCCGCCACGAAGGCCCGGTCGTCCCGCTCGGCGCCGGGGCTCGTGAGGGCATAGAGGCTCTCGATGCGCGCGTACTCCTCCGGCCCTGCCGGCAGGAGGTCCCTCTCGACTCCGACGAGGTGGCCGACGTAGCGCCACAGGTGATGGATGTCCTGCAGCTCCGAGTCTGTGTAGCGCACCCCGAGCCTGGCCATGGCGCGCAGGGCGACCGAGCAGAACTCGGCCAGGGTGAAGGCCATGTAGGGCTGGGGGATCGGCAGGCCCCAGGCTTCCATGCGCCAGTCGGGACGACGGGACAGGTGGGCGCGAACGTGGGCGTGGATCATGCGCACGCGCACGGTCTGCTGGAAGCCCCGCCCGTGGCGGTCGAGACCTCCGGGCGTGGTGACGGCGATCAACCACGTGGCGACCTCGATCGAGCGGACTGCTGCATCGCCGACGTAGCGCCCCGTGAGGGCAAGCGGCTTTCCCGCCAGCGCGTTCTGGGCGCCGGCGACCAGCGACGCCGCCCCCAGCACCAGTCCGAGCTCCCGCGACTGGCGGGCCAAGTGGCCGGCAGCCCGCTCGCAGCGATCACGCTCCAGCCACCGCGGCGGCGAGTCCAGCGCCGCGAACAGCTCGACCAGGGCCGGCGGGGGCTCGGTCACCGCGTCGATGCCCTCCGCCAGCGCCTGGCGCACGAGCCGGCTGCCATCCGCGACGACCGCGTCTGCGAGTGGGTCGCCCCGCCACATCCCCTCCAGCCACAGGCGTCCGAAGTCGCCGTGGCTCGCAAGGGCGCGCTCGCCGTTCGGCAGCCCGCTCGGGATCGGTGAGACGGCCTGGACAGTCATCCCCAGGCATGAAAACATGAATTCTGCTCACGTTCCAGTCACTTTCGAGTCAGTTGCAGAAACCCCGATCAAAGCCACAGCAGCGCCGCTCCGAGGAGATGCGACAGCTCCTGCTGGACACGACCGTTCAGCTGCTGGGACGCGGTTCGGGGGCGCTCAGCACACGGGCCATCGCGGCGGCCGCCCACGTCAGCGTGGGCACGGTCTACAGGTACTTCAACGACCGCGAGGAGATCCTCGAGATCCTGTTGCAGGCGACGATCCGCGACATCTACAACGACCTGACGGCAGCCGTGGGAGCGTCCCTGGACCTCGACCTGGAGGAGGCGACGCGTCGCGTCGTCGGCTCCCTGACGTCCTCCTTCGAGCGCAACGCGGCCGTGCTGCGGGCCTTCATGGACAGGGGCACGGAAGTCGACCCGGCACGCGGTGTCGAGGACACGCTGTTCGCCCTGGCTCGCGTGATCCCGGCCCGCCACCGGCCCGACCTGACCCCCGAGCAGCTAGACGACCTGGTCTTCGTGACGATGGGCCTGACGGCCAGCGGCTGCCTGCGGATCGCCCTGCAGCGTCCTCCGCACGCCGACCGCGAGGCGATGATCGAGACGACGGCCCGGATGCTGGCGGCGGGGTTGCGGGGGTAGGGCCTCAGCCGTCTGAATAGGGGGCCAGCGGCACGCCGTGGTCGTGCTCGCGCATGCCGAGCTCGTAGACGCCGCCGTGGCTGCTCGTCAGCTCGATCGGCGCAGCCGATCCCGGCAGCGTCGCGGACAGCTCGAGTTGCGCGATCGAGCAGTTGGCGACGTCGTGCCCGGAGCCGTCGGGGTCCGCATAGGCCCATCCTGCGGCTGCGCCCGCGGGCGCATTCGCCACACCCTCGACGACGAGCCCCGAGGCGCCGGTCAGGCGCAGCCTGCAATGCGTGGGCTGCTCCTCGACGGCGCTGCCCCGGCCCGGCAGTCCGCCGATGCGGTGGCGCCGCCCGTCCAGCGAGACGGCGCCGTTGGCCACCCACGGCGTCAGGCGCCCGCCGATCCTGACGCGGCCGATGCCGACGTCGATCCAGGCGCCGGGACGCCCCGCGAAGTCGACCCCGTGCAGCCAGATCCACCTCTCAGCGTGCTCGCTGCCCCAGTTGTGGCCGATCATCCCGTGCCAGCCGTCGATCTCGATCGGCTCGCGGCCGTCGAGCACGACCGTCCCGGCGAACGTCGCCAGCGGCGCCGGGCTGGTCAGCTTCGTCCGCGGCAGGGGAGCGCGGTAGAGCAGACCTGGAGCGAGGTGGCGCAGCTCGGGTTCGACCGATCGCGACCGCAGCGACCAGCGGACGTCCTCGCAGGAGCCCTCTGCGCCCGACGCTCCGAAGGAGGCCTCGCCGACGGCGATCCAGCCGCCGCCCGGCAAGCTCACGTCGGTGGTCGTGAGCTTGCGCTGCACGGGAGCGCTGTGGCCGTCGAAGAGGGTGAACCAGATCGAGCCTCTGGCCGGCTCTCCGGGGCGCTTGTGGATCGTGTAGCGGATCCATATTCCAAGCGGCCGCAGGGGCGAGACGGCCCGCAGGTAGAAGGACTCGTACATGCCCGCGGCGAGCGACGCCTTGGGGAAGACCGCCTGGGTGGCCATCGTGGCCGATCGTAGAGGTTGCCCGGGAAGCGCGAGGCCGGGCGCCCCGGTGACGGCCCGTCAGGCGTCCGGGCGCCCGGTTGCGCGTTCCCTGTGGCGGCGGACGCCCCTGTGACGGCGGCGACCGTTGACGACGCGATCGCGCCCGGAGCGCTTGGCTTCGTAGAGGCGCTCGTCGGCGGAACGGGTCAGCCCCGCCAGATGGCCGGGGTCCTCGGTGGCGGCGACGCCGACGCTGGCGGTGACGGCGAGCCCTGCCGCCATCCGCTCCCATGGCTCTTCGCGGATCCGTGAGCAGATCCGCTCGCAGCAGGCGGTGGCGGCGTTCATCTCCGTCGCGGGCATGAGCACGAGGAACTCCTCGCCGCCGCTGCGCACGACCACGTCGCCCTGGCGCAGTACGTCGCAGAGCAGAGCCGCGACCCGCATCAGGACCTGATCGCCGGTGTCGTGCCCGAAGCGATCGTTGATCGACTTGAAGTGGTCGAGGTCGACGATCGCCAGGCTGAACCAGTCGCCGCGCTGCTCGCCGGCCAGGCGCTCCAGCTCGCGGGCGAAGTAGCGGCGGTTGTGCAGGCCCGTCAGCCAGTCCCGCTCGGCCTGCTCGCGCAGCTGATCCTGGAGCGTTTCGAGCTCGCCCGTGCGCAGCTCCAGCTCCGCATGGGCGTCGGACAGCTCCCTGTTCTTCTGTGCCAGCTCGATGCTGGTCTGCCGTGCGGCGCTGGTCTCCAGGGTCGCCCGCTCCAGCTTCAGCTGCAGCTCCGTCAGCTCCCTGAAGGCCTGGCGTTCGAGCTCGGCTGAGCGGGCGAGAGCGTCGTAGGCCTCCTCGACCCGCCCGGCTGCGCGCAGCGTCGAGGCGAGCGTCGTGAGGATCAGGCTGCGCGTCTGGGGCACGCGGTCGCCGAGCCAGCTGAGGGCCCCCTCGCCGGCCTGCTGGGCGTCGTCCAGCTGGCCCAGGGCCATCTTGGCTTCGACGTTGGCCCGCACCGTCGCCCCCAGCACGTAGGGGTTGGGATCGTCGGTGCCCGACAGCAGCTCGATCGATCGCTCGGCGTCGGCCAGTGCGTCCTGCGGCCTGCCCATCAGCAGCCAGACGTCGGCCCGTGTGGAGTGGATGACCCCCAGGGCGAACCCGTTCGACTGGCGTGCCCGGTGGGCCGCGTCCAGCGCCCTGTCCAGCTCGCCGACCGCCGCCTCGAAGTCTCCCTGCTGCTGGAACCAGCAGGCCAGGTCGTTGCGGGAGATCGCCTCCTCCCAGGCGTTGCCGCCCCGCAGCGTGAGCGCCAGCAGCTCCTCGATCCGCTCGCGCAGGTCGGGGACGCCGACGTTGCCGAAGACGGGGCAGGTGGCACGACGCACGTAGATCCGCAGCTCCAGGTCCTGTGCGACGTCGGCATGGCCGACGGCCAGCTCGGCCTGGCGGAGCGCCTCCACATAGGAGCCCGTGAAGAAGCTCAGCTGCGCCCTCAGCGCCGCGACCTCGGCGTGGCCGGCGGGATCTTCGCTCACCTCCAGGTGCCGCTCGGCCTCCACGGCCAGGCTCAGGCCGCCACTGAGGTCGCCGCGGTGAAGCGACACCATCCCCTGCAGGGCGCAGGCGCGAGCGCACAGCTCCTGGTCGGACAGCGACAGGGCGGTCTCGTAGCACCAGACGGCTACTGCCAGGGCGCCCGCCGGGTCCTCGTAGTAGGCGCCTCGGGCTCGGGTCAGCTGCAGCCGCGCCTGCTCGGCGTGGTTTCTCCCGGCGAGATCCAGGTCAGTCGCGGGGGAACGGGCCATGAAAGAGCTGATGAGGGTGCCTCCCCTGTCCTATCGGCAGCCCCCCCGACGAGCTTGACGTAAGACCAATGACCTCCGCGCCCGGCAAGGAGGATCGCGGGAGGCGCCGAAAGAGTTCTGACATGTGGCATCGCGGCCGGCGCCGGCACGAATCGCCGCGGAGGGTGAGCATCTCCGGGCGCCTGCCCGGGATCGCTGCAGCGCTCCTCGCGACGGCGCTCTTCACAGTCTCCTCCGCGAGCGCCGCGGAAGCCCCCTCCACGGCCAAGGCAAGGCTTCGAGCTCGAGCAGGCGGAACGCCTGCAGGACGCGGGCTTCGAAGCGCAGGCCCGCGAACTCGTCGAGGAGGTGGCCCGGAACTCGACGGTGGCGATCCCCGCCAAGCTGCGCTCGCTGACCCAGCGTGTCGGCTGGTGGCGCGACCTGCTCGGCGAAGGGGCGCCGCTCGCACGGCTGGCCCTGGAAGTCCTGATCGTGGGGGCGGGAGCGCTGGTGCTGGCCCTGCTGGCCTTCCTGCTCGTCTTCTCGATGCTGCCGGCCGTGTTCGCGCGCCTGCGAAGGACGGTCCGCCTGGCAGGCTTCAGCGGCTCCAGCGAAGCGACCCTGACAGACGTCCTGGGAGCTTCGCTGAGCGCGACCCTGGCACGGATGCACGACGACCGCTCGGGACGAGCGCTCGTCTTCCAGAGCGGCACGGAACCGAAGTTCGAACTGCCCAAGGCGATCACCGAAGCGGTGCCTCAGGCCGGGGTGCTGGCGGGCCTGGTGTCGATGCTGGGCGGCCTGCTCTACATACGCCTCTACTCGGTCTCGGGGACCGTGCACCCCGTCCACGAGCATCGCGGCGCCGGCCTGACCCTGACCCTGGCCGGACGGGATGGCCGCACGATCGCCCAGGAAACCTTCTGGGAGGGGGACTTCGCCCTCAAGCAGGCAGGCTCGGGCGCCCCCGACGCCGTCCGCTACGAGCGGCTCGTCCTGCCTGCGACGATGTGGCTGGCCTTTCAGCAGGCGCTCGGCTTCAAGCCCGGCACGAGGATGCTGGGCGCGCGCGACTGGCGCTCATACGCTCTCTTCTCGCTCGGCGAGATAGTCCCGGATGCGCAGTCGGCCCGCGTGCTCTACGAGCAGGCCCTCGACCGTGACCAGGGGAACCTGGGGGCCAGGCTCAACCTGGCTGCGCTGCTGCTGCAGCGGCCCGCCTACGCCGTGTCGGCCGACGTGGCGACGTCGGAGGAGATCGAGGAGGGCAGCCGGGAGGGTTGGCCGGAACGCATCGAGACAGCCTGGCTTCACCTCCGCGCGGTCGTCGCGGACCCGTCGGCCGCGGGAAGCGCCATCTGGTACAGGGCTCGCTACATGCAGGCGATCGTGTCCGTCTACCGGGCGGAAGCGAAGACGAAGACGGACCCGCCGGAGGCCGGGAGGCAGGCCACTTGTGCGCTGGCTCTCCTTCAGTCCCTGCGCGAGGAGATGCACACGCACGGAAACGACGAAGCGACGGGGGCGCTGGTGGACGCGCTGGGCACGCCCGTGGAAGTCCTCGAGCAGACCGCCCGGCTGCTCGCCCAGGAAACGCCGGACCTGTCGGCGTTCCCGCCCGAGCGATGGCTCTCGGCCGACGGCGACTACAACCTCGCCTGCCTGTACTCCCGCTACGCCGAGCAGGCCGGCAAGGGATCGGCCGCCTTCGAGGAGCGCCAGGTCCAGGCCGTCCGGCTGCTGCGGCGCTCGATCGACCGCAGGGAAAGCGAACGGCGCAGCATCGCGATCGAAGAAGCCGAAGTCGATCCCGCCTTCGACCCGATCCGCGACAGCCCCGGCTTCGAGGCTGTGCTGGCGCGTCCCGCGGCCGAGGACCAACAGGCCGCAGCGACCCGCTATGCCGTTACGCTCGATCCGGGCCCGGTGTTGAGTGCGCTGGCCGGAGTCGGATCCGCCGGGTCGCCCGCTGCTTGATCGACCTCCACACCCACATCCTCCCGAACCTCGACGACGGGGCACTGGACCTGGCCGACAGTCTTGCGATGGCGCGAGTGGCGGCCGGGGACGGCATCACGGTCGTCTGCGCCACGCCTCACGTGCGCGGCGATCACGACGTCCGCATCGAGGAGCTGGCGCAGCGGATCGGTGACCTCCAGAACGCCCTGGACGAAGAGGGCATAGACCTGCGCATCGTGCCGGGCGGCGAGGTGTCGGCTCTCGTGGTGGACGCCCTCAGCGACGAGCACCTGCGCCGTGTGTGCCTTGGAGGGGGCGACTGGATCCTGCTCGAGCCGGCTCCCGGACCGATCAGGGCAGAGCTGATGGAGCTCGTCGAGCGGCTCGGCGAGCGCGGGGCACGGGCGGTCATCGCCCACCCCGAGCGTCACGCCGGCGCGGACTTCGAGGCGATGCTCGAGGACCTTCGCGAGCGGGGCTGTCTGCTGCAGTGGACAGCCGACTTCCTGGCCAACGCCGAGGAGGGGACGGCCGAGCTGATGGGGCGGCTGGCCCGGGGTGGGCTCGTGCACCTGCTGGCCAGCGACGCCCACTCCTCCCACGGCGGGCGCCCGCTGAGGCTGAGCCCCGGCGCCCTCCGGCTGCGCTCGGAAGGCCTTGCCGAGCTGGCTGACTGGAGCGTCCGCGAGGGCCCGGCCGCGGTCCTGCGCGGAGGGCCGGTCGAGCCTCCCGCCATCGGCTGAGCAGCCGGGGCGAGCGTCCCTCCGCTCGGGGTCGTGCGATCTTCAGCCCGGCGGCCAGGGGCCGAGCGTGACCTTCCCGGCCAGCTCCTCGACGACCTCCCGCGAGGCTCGCCCGACGCCGCGGCGCAGGAAGTTGGCAGCGCCGGCAGCGGCGCCGACGACGAGCGCCCGGCGCAGGTCGTCTGTCCTCGCCCAGGTCGCGGCGAGGGCTCCCAGCATGGCGTCGCCGCAGCCCTCGCGGAAGCCGTGCTCGAAGCGGGGCGGGGCCAGCTCGAGCGCCTGATCGCCGTCGAGCACCAGGGCCGGCTGCTCGCCGCGGGTGACGACGACCGTCTTTGCGCCTGCGTCGCGCAGGCTGCCCGCCGCCGCCACCAGCTCAGCCGGCTCTGAGACCGGTCCCCGCACGAACTCGGCAAGCTCCCAGTCGTTGAGCTTGACGAGGTCAGGCTCGCCCTGCAGCGCCGAGTCCAGCCGCGGCGAGGACAGGTCCACGAGCGTCCTGGCACCCGCTGCGCGTGCGTCCGCGACGAGGTCCCTGTAGACCTCCAGGGGGAGCGCTTCGGCGGGCATCGGGTTGGTCACGACGAGCCACCCGCACCCGGCCGCGTGGGAGATGGCAAGCGAGCAGAGCTCGTCCAGCTCGTGGCGGCCCGGCGGGTCGCTGACGGTCATCGCGACCAGCTCGCGCTCGCCTCGGCGCCGGTCGACGACGTAGCAGCCGCTCGGGCTCGCCGCCTTCACGAGATGCGTCTCCGTGCCCACCGACCGGGTCAGCAGCGGGCGCAGCAGCTCGCCCGGCTCGCCTCCCAGCAGGCCGCAGAAGATCGGCTTGGCGCCCATGCACTGGGCCATGGCGGCCACCCACACTCCCTGCCCTCCGGCGTGGAAGTGGATGCTCTGACGCTCCGGGCCCTCGGCCTCGATCGCGACTGTCAGCAGCGGGTGGGGGGCGAACAGGGCGACGGCGGGCTCGGCCACGTGGGTAAGTGTCACAGCAGCGTCGGTGTGGCCGGATCGCGGCGAAGCCGCTCGAGGCCGTCGAGGATGAGGTCGATCCCCCATGCGAACTCGACTGCGCTGTCGTACCCGGATTCGGGCAGCTTCGCCGCGATCTCGACCAGCCAGGGGTAGTCGTCGAGAGAGCCGACGGTCTGCGCCCTGCGCTGCGCGGCCTCCCCGGCGCTATCGCGGGTCTCGAACCCCAGATCCCTCTCCTGCAGGGCGAAGCCGTAGATGTAAGCGTCCTGGACGGAGTAGGCGTGCACCGCCATCTGAAAGGAGAAGCCGGCCTGCCGCAGGCAGCCCATGACGGCGTTGTGGCTGCGCAGGTTGGCCGGCCCGGGCCGGCGAGACTCCATCATCCCGATCGCCCAGCGGTGGCGCTTGAGGGCCTCGCGGGTTGACAGCGCTCTGCGTCTCATCGCCGAGCGCCAGTCGAGATCGGCGGTGGGAGGCTCGATCTCGCCGAAGACGATGTCGACCATCCCGTCGAGAAGCTCCTCCTTGTTGGCGACGTGCTTGTAGAGCGCCATCGGCACGACGCCGAGCTCCTGGGCGAGCCCCCGCATGCTGAACCCCTCCAACCCCGCCTCGTCTGCCAGGGCGACAGCGGCCTCAAGCACGCGGGCTCTGCTCAACGGCTTTCTGGTTGCTGTCCGCTCGTCCTTCATCGACTTGACAAGTGTACAGCGTACACCTATAGTCGCGGGAGAGTGTACGCCGTACACCTAATGGAAAGGCCTGACATGAACTCCGATGCGCCCTATCCCGTCCAGTACTCCGTCGACTATCCGGACAGGCCGTTGAACCGCCTGACGACCTTCTTCCGCCTGTTCACGGTCATCCCGATCCTGATCGTGCTGGGCCTG
Source organism: uncultured Solirubrobacteraceae bacterium (assembly GCA_963697795.1). Taxonomy (GTDB): domain Bacteria; phylum Actinomycetota; class Thermoleophilia; order Solirubrobacterales; family Solirubrobacteraceae; genus Palsa-744. The sequence continues at coordinate 1,819,121 of OY969097.1, forward strand.
ATCGAGGGCGGGGGCTACGCCTACAGCGGCGGGAAAGCGGCGGGGGCCGTAGGCCTTGTCGTGCTGCCCACGCTGCTGCTGATCCTGTTCCGCCAGAAGTACCCGCGCTGGTGGTTCGACTGGAACCTCGAGCTGATGCGCTTCTCCGCCCGGGTGGGCGTCTACCTGGCCCTGATGGACGACAGCTACCCCTCCACCGACGAGCACCAGACTGTGCACCTGGAGTTTCCCTACCCGGACGCCCGCAACGACCTCAACCGCTGGCTGCCGCTGGTCAAGTGGCTGCTGGCGATCCCGCACTACGTGGTCCTGTTCTTCCTCTACATCGCCGCCTTCTTCGTGGTCGTGGCGGCGTGGTTCGCGATTCTCGTCACAGGTCGCTTCCCGCGTGGGATGTTCGACTTCCTCGTCGGCGTGGGCCGCTGGACCAACCGCGTCGTCGCATATGCGCACGTCCTGGTCACCGACAGCTACCCGCCGTTCCGCCTCGCCCCGTAGGTGAAGCGTGGCCAGGGACCGGGGAGACCGACGTCGATCGATAGCATCGCCGGCGCGATGGCCAAGCGCGTCTCCGCCGTCTCACGAGAGCGCCTCGGCGACGGCGTCGCGACGACGCCGGGCGTGATGCGAGAGGTCGCATTCGAGACCGGCCAGGCGACTCTGATGCGGGCCCGGGCTGAGCCGTTGGCCAGCTCGGGATGGCACCACCACGGTGACCGCGACGTGCTGGGGTACGTGGTCCGAGGGGCTGCGCGGTTCGAGTTCGGGCCTGGCGGGCGCGAGTCGACGGAGGTTGAGGAAGGCGGCCTTTTCCACGTCCCGGCAGGACTCGTCCACAGGGACGTGAATCCGCTTGACGCGCCTCAGGAGATCGTCCTGACGATCGTCGGCGAAGGGCCGCTTGTCTTCAACGTGGAAGGCCCCGAGTCCGGAGCCTGATGCGTCAGTCCCCTTCTCCCAGCAGGCCGAGCTCGCGGAGGCTCTCGGCCGTCTCCACGATCGTGCCGGCAAGCGCTTGAAGTCAAGGGCCGGCCAGCTGCGGCCCGTCAGGAACCGTCGTTCACGAACGGCTGGTAGGCGCGGCAGGGCTCGTTGCGCAGGCTCGGGCAAGCCGGCAGCCCCGTCGGAACGTTGACGCCCGGCACGATCGGGAGGGTGAGGTTCGACGGCATGCCGGGCCCGAAAGCGATCGACACGTCGGCCGTCGTGCCTTCAGGCTGTGTCTGGCTGAAGGACCACACCGGCTGCGATCCGTTGGGTGCCGCGATGGTGACCCTGATGCGCGAGCCGGCCCGGTACACGTGGCCCTCGAAGTACAGGGGGATCGTCACGGGGACGAATTCGCCCGCGGGCATCGGCTGCACGTCGGATGCGCGGAAGGTGGGGATGGGCTGAAGCGGCGTCGGCGTCTCGTCGAACTCGTTCGAGGAGCTGGTGGCCAGCTTGCGCTGGCTGGCTCGGATCCAGCCGTTCTGGACGAAGGTTTCGTTGCCGTCGGGGCGGACCTCGCTGACCGTCGCTTGCAGATCGACGTCCGGGGTGGAGGACTTCACCCACAGGTTCACGGCGCCGCCGCCGATGGCCGTCGTGTCGCTGCCGAGCGGCGCCGACACATACGACACGGCCGAGCCTGTCTGAGGCTGCACCCAGTTCCAGTCCCACTCGGCGGCGTCGCCCCAGAGGCCGCCGGGCCCCGTGCCGCCCGTGTAATCGGTCAGCGGTGTGGCGCCCGCGTCGGAGGTGTAGGAGTCGACCCCTTCTGTGGCTTCGGCCTGTTCGCCCAGGGTGCCTTCCCGCCCGAGATACCAGGAGCGGGCGGTCGTCCCCGGAATGGGGAAGGACGAGAAGGACTGTTCGAAGGCCGGGTAGGGGTTGCCGGGAGTGGTGCCGCCGCTGGGCGAGGTCCCGGCGCCGTTGTCGAAGAGCACGCGGATCTCCGGGAGCGCCTCGAAGGCGCTCAGAGCCGACTTGTACTTCTGCAGTTGCTGGATCGGGTCCTGCGGCAGCGTGACGTTGTCTTCTTTGGGGAGCCCCAGCGCTGCCTGATAGACGGTTGGGGCGAAGGTCTGCAGGGCCGCAGCGTTGGCCGACGGTGCTTTGTGTGCGACGAACAGCTGCAGGAAGTCGTACAGACGGTCGAGCGTGTAGGGATCGAGCGAGTCGACGTGGGCGCCGTTGGTGAATGTGAACCACTTGCGTTCGGTGCCGGTGAAGTGCTCGGCAAGGTCGGCGCAGTGCCCGCCCGTCTGCTCGTCCTCCCACTGGCAGGCCAGGAAGGTTGGGACGTCGATCTTGTCGACGAAGCTCACGGGGTCCAGCGGGTCTGCCACGGCCGGGTTGTAGGTGGCGTTTTCCTCGACTTCCGCCAGCACGTTGGCTGCCTCGCCGTGCAGCTCCTGGTTGGCCGCGCACGTCTCATCGCCGCTCTGGATCTGTTCGTAGGCCCAGTGCTCGCCGGTTTCGGGACCGGCCGGCTCGGCGTCCCGCTGCCTTTCCTCTCCCCAGGCCACCGCGAAGCCGGTGTTGAGGACGCCGCCGGGGTAGAGGGTGCTGGCTGTCGCGTCGATCACGGACAGCGGCGCGATCGCCTCCAGACCGGGCGGCTGAAGCTGAGCGGCGAACAGCTGACTGATGCCGCCGTAGGAGATGCCCAGCATGCCGACCTTGTGGCCGAGCACCCAGGGCTGGTGGGCGATCGTCTCGATCACGTCGTAAGCGTCGAGGTTCTCCAGCTTTTCGAAGTAGTCGAAGGCGCCACCGGAGCAGCCGGTCCCGCGCATGTTCACGTCGACCACAGCGAAGCCCATCAGGTTGGCGACCGCCGCGATGCCGCTTTCAGGACCCGCGGGGTTGGCGTAGCCGTACCCCGCGTATTCGATCAGCGTCGGGTATTGCCCCGTGCGGCTCGCCTGCGGGTGGGCCCAGGAGACGGAATCCGTCAGCGAGCCAAGGCCCGGCGGATGGACGTCGACAGCAAGCTGGGTGCCGTCGCGCGTGGTCAGGTAGGTGTACCCGCTGTCGGGGATCGACTGTTTGTAGATGCTCGAATCCCAGGGACGGGCTGCGTCCGTGTGGACGGTGAGGCGCGCGGATTCTTCGTTCGTGGAGGCCAGCCGGACCCGATATCCCTTGCCCGGCGCCACGTTCCTGAACAGCAGCCCTCCGAGCGGGTCCGCGTTCTGCGTGGACACCGTTTCACCATGCCGGTTCAGGAGCGAGGCCTTGGCATTCGCGGCCAGGCCGGTGACGTACACCTGTTCGACGCTTCCATGTGCGCTGAAGGCGGAGGCAGTCGCGGCCGGCGCGAGCCAGGCCGTCAAACCGACGAGCGCGCAAATGATGCAGACCGCTGTGCGGCCGCGAGCGAACTCTCGCAACGACACCCTCCAATCGCAGGCAGCCCCCACTCCCATTGGACGGCAATATACACCCATTTGAGGGGTTTGACATTTTGCCTGCAACCGCCGACCGATCACCTCGTCGAGGCGTCGAGATCGCTCAATCCTCAGGCAGAGCTGCAAACTCGCGTTTGATCTTCCTGTACCAGCCCATTCCCGACAGGGGGTTCATCCACCTACCTTGCATTTCCGTGAGGGCGGGTCCGGTCTCGATAGACAGTCAGGTTGACAAATAGAGGAGTAGGCGTCTAGCATCGGCTTGCGGTAGAGGGCCTGCGCCGACCTCTGGAGGGGGTTGGGGCGCCGCGGTGCCGAGGGGAATGGCTGTGAAGGCAAGCAGGAGGGGACAGGAACGGATCTCCCCGATCGAGGTGCGGCTGCGCGCTCGTGAGCGACGCCGCGTGGGCGCTCTGCAGGCGATGAATCGTCCTCACAACTAGGCAAGGAGCCGGTTTGCTCTCGAGAACACTCAGATACTCCCGGGTCGGCGTCGCTGCGGCTGCGCTGGTCCTGCTTTGCACGCCGGTCGCCGCGCAGGCGGCCGCGAAGAGCACCCTGTGGGTCGCAGCCGGCGCAGCCGGTCCAGGCCCCGGTACGAGCTGCGCGGATGCCGGCTACGCCACCATCCAGGCTGCGGTCGACGCAGCCACCAAGAACGACACGATCGACATCTGCTCGGGGACGTACACCGAACAGCTGAGCATCACGACGCCGCTCAGCCTGCTGCCGGCCAACGGCCCGGGGACTGTCACGATCGCGCTGCCGGGGCTGCCGGCGAACTCCTCGACGCCGTGCGACGCGGCGGCAGGCGCGACGCCCTACGGGACGCCCCAGGATGAGATCTCGATCTGCACGAGCGGGAAGGTCACGCTGGGCGCCTTGACAGTCGACGCGAAGTGGCCGGCCGGCACCTGCAACGACAACCTCTACGGGATCCTCGTCGCCGGCGGGGCGACGCTGAAGGCGACCGACCTGACGATGGCCGGTGCGGGTGCGAGCCCGATCAACGGCTGCCAGGGCGGCGTGGGCATCCAGGTCGGGATGGCCTGGACCTCGCCTGTCGAGGTCGGCCACGCCCTCCTGAAGGGCGTCAAGGTCAGCGAATACCAGAAGAACGGGATGACGATCGACGGCGCCGGCTCGTCGGCGAAGATCTCAGGGGCGAACGTACAGGGTGCCGGCAAGACCCCGGAGACGGCCCAGAACGGCATCCAGGTGAGCAACGGCGCCCAGGCGACGATCAAGTCCTCGGAAATCGCCGGCAACGAGTGCGAGGCGCCCAGCTGCGGCTCGAACGCATGGACGGAAACCCAGGCGACCGGCGTGCTCTTCTACGGCGCCGCCAGCGGGTCGAGCGTGACCCATTCGAAGCTGTTCGGCAACGACGACAACGTCTACTTTTACTCGATGAGCCCGACACAGCCGAGCTCGCCGGAAGTGTCGATCTCCGACGACACGATGGCTGCCGACTACGAGGGAATCGTGCTCGACCAGGGCGACGCCGCCATCGAAAAGAACATCCTCGCGGGCTCGTCGAACATCGGGATCCTGATCTTCCAGTACGAAGGCCAGGCCTACGCCCCGACGTCCTCGGCGACCTCTGACTACATCGCCGCCCACAGCGTGGCTGCGGTGAAAGTCGACTCCGACAACGCGTCCGGGGACCATTCGGGCGACTTCACGCTGACGAAAAGCTACCTCGGGGGTGGCCCGCCGGCGGAGGTGCAGGACGAAAGCAGCACCTTCACGGTGACTCAGGACGAACCTATCACCGAACAGCCGAAGAACCCGCGGCTGTAGGAGCAGCCTTGAAGTGACTGACGGCGGGGTTGCGAGTGCGCTCGCGGCCCCGCCGTGCTGCTGCTGGCGTCCGCGGCGTCGAGCACGAGAAGCTCCGATCGGGGAAGCTGCAGCAGGTGAGCGGGCGCCGAGAGCCATCGGGCAAGGAGGGGAAGCTCGGCCTGAGGGACGTCACCGCGTCGACGGTCGCCAACATCGGGCCCGGGATCGACTTCTACTTCGCGTTCGGCGTGATCGCAGTCACCGCCGGGATCGCCGCGCCGCTGACGATCATCGTCTCCGCGGTCGGCGTCTTCTTCCTCGGCTTCATCGTGGCCGAGTTCACGAGGATGGAGCCCTCGGCGGGCAGCTTCATCACCTATGTCGAGACGTCCTTCGGCGCCAGGGCGGGAGTGCTGGTCGCGTGGCTGGTCGCCGTGGGCTTCACCGTGGCGATAGCGGGCGTCTTCACGATGTCCGGCGGGATGATCTCGCTGACGCTGCACCACTACACGTCATGGCATCCCTCGTGGTTGCCCCTGACCATCGTCACGACCGTCGGCGCGCTCGCCTTGACGCTCCGTGGCGCAAGCCTCTCGACGACGGCCATCGGGCTGGCCCTGATCGTCCAGGTGCTGATCATGATCGCGACCTGTCTCGTGGTACTGGTGGACCAGGGCGGTCATCTCTCGGCCACGCCTTTCTCCCCGTCACACCTTCACAACGGGCTGACAGGTCTCTCAGCGGGCTTCCCGCTGGCCCTCTACATGTTCATCGGATGGGAAAACGCTCCGGCGCTGGCGGAGGAAACGAGCAATCCGCGCCGGACCATCCCCAGAGCCCTGTACACGGGGCTCGCCTTCACGACGGGCCTCTTCGTGCTCTTCGCGTACACGACGATCAGCGGCTTTCACTACGACACGGCGTCCATCGGCCGGGCCTCGGTGCCGTTCCTGGAAATGGCCGACCACTACCTCGGCGGCGTGGCCCTGCTGGCGTGGCTGGTGGGGATCCTCTCCGTTCTCACGACACTCGTCGCCGCCGTCAACTCACAGGCGAGGATGCTCTTCGACGGCGGCCGCTCCCGACTGCTGCCGTCCTGGCTGGGCGAGTCCCGCCCGCCTGGAGAGACGCCGGTGCACGCCGTCCTGACGATGGCAATCGTCGGCCTCGGCATCGTGGTCGTCTGGTGGCTCTGCCATGTCAGCGGCCTCGTCTCTGGAACGACCGATCCCGTTGTTCTCTACGCCGAGAGCGGGACGATGGGCACGATCCTGATCCTCTTCGTCTACGTGCTCACGGCCTTCTCCCTTCCCGTCTTCATCTGGCGCCGCCACCGGGCCTCGTTCTCGATCCCCCGCCACGTCCTGGTGCCCCTGATGGGCGTGCTGGTCCTGGCGATCCCGTTCGCCGAGCTCTTCCAGCCCGGTCAACCGCTGCCGTACAGCGTGTTCCCGTACCTCGCGGTCGCGGTGCTGCTCGCGTCCGCGCTCATCGCGTGGGTGGTGGTGCGTGAGGACCCGGGAGCCGGCGCGGGTGAGGGCGCCGAGGTCACTGAAGCATGAGTCGGCCGGGGACGGGTCGGCAGGCGCGCGCGGTCCTAACGGCGCCGTCCGATCCCTATGACGTCCTATGCCCGCCCCAATAGCTCCGCACTCTTGGCCACTCAAAGCCTCGGTCAGCGTTGATTGAGGTCGCCTCAAGCGGCTTGCGGATCGCCTCGAACGGAACCCCGACGTCGTCTCTCGGCCTCCGTATCTGTGCCGACGTACATAGTTTCGCCCAACCAGCGTCGAGCGAGTGGTCGTGCTCAGGATTCAGCGAGAGGGCTGGATGTCGTCGAGTGACTGCGTGCACGCAGTCAAGAAGTTCTCCAGATGAGTCCAAGATTCATCGCGGTGTAATTTCACCTCGTGCCTTACCGCTGGTGATGTAGTGGTCGGGTGATCCGCTTCCGCCCTATGGCTTCGAGCATATTCTGCAGCTTGCGCGAGAGAGTACGCGCACAGGCGCCACTTTAATACAACATCGTGCTTTGCCCCAAAGAGCAAAGACAGTTCAGCCTCTAGTGTCCTGTACCGCATTATGTTCTCGGAGTCCCACGACCACATCGGCTCGACATCAATGCGAGTCTCCTCACCGACGATCTGCTTGAGGGCCGCTGCGGTCTGCTCACGGTAGAGGAGTGCTATCGCGGTGACATCCTTGAGCGCTTGCAAGCGAGCATCAGCTTTATGTAGCAGCCGATTCTGGTCTTGCTCTTTGCGGCGCCTGCGATCGTTAACGGCAGTACTGATCAGTGTTCCCGCCAGTCCCCCGGTGACTATTGACAGGGCTATCGTGGCCCAACCCGGCGTACTGGAGGCGATCATTCGGGACCGTCAGGAGCGCCGAGCCAGTTCAAGTCGATCGAGATGCCTTTCTCGGCTGCCTGCGCCACCATCTCGGTGGCGCCCACGGCGGCGCCCTCCATGAACGCTCGGGCAAGTGCGTGTCCCACCGCCTCGCGGTGCGCCGGAGTGACCTCAAGGTCGAGCGCATCAGCCAGCTCCCGCGTGATCGGCGGAAGCACTTGCGCCGCCTTCGACGTGAAGATGATGCGCAAGGAATCCTCGGGGCTCGCCATGTTCGGGTCAATCATCCCTAACGCACGAGACACCACGCAGTCCTTTTGCTCAGGCGAAGCCTGCCAAGGGCGCCTGGGCAGACCTCCCTGGCAGTAAGTGGCCTCGCTAGAGGGTGGGTCGCGGGGCTCAAACCGCCAAAAGCGCCGGGATCAACCGACGAATCCGGGCCCGTAACACCGAGGCCCCAGCCCTTTCCGGGACTGGGGCCTCGGTTCGACCTTGATTCCTATGGTGGGCGAAACTTGGCTGTGCGCAAACCATGCGCTGATGGAGGCACCGGCGGTCGGGATCGGCTGACGAAAGGCTCGCGCGGCCTTCCAGGGTCTGCGTCAGTCTTGGGCGGCTGCTGGGGTGGCCGGCACCTCGCGGGTCGCGCCGTCCGCTTCACGCTTCATCTCGATCGCTCGGTGCGCGCCCTGGGAGAGCAGCATCGCGCTGTCGGCCAATTCGCGGATGGACGCTGGGGTTGCGTCCACGAGTCCGTCCGCGCGGGCGATCTGCGCCACGTCGCGCTTCCCCTTCGATGAACGTGCCGGCCCGGGGCTCCGGGGATAGTCCTCGTGACCTCCTAACTCGGCCGGTAGCCAAGGTGCGGTCATGCGGCCAACGTTGCGCGCAATGTATCGCGCCCTGCTGAGGCGGTCGAAAGCTCGGCCCTAGAAGGACGGAAGGTTGTCGAGGTTGTCTTCCTTGCTGCTGTCGGATTTAGTCTTGATGAACTTCGTCCCCTCGATGGTGACGACTTTGACCGGTGCGCCGTAGCGGTATGTGCCATCAGCGTTTTTCAGCGCTGTGCAGTAGCTGTAGCCAGCCTCGATCCCGTTGACGACGGTGGCGCGGGTCTTGATCGCCTGGTTGTTCAGTTCGCTGCCGGTGTGTTCGTAGGTACGCACTTCGCTGATATGAGTCCCGGCAGCGTTGAAGCGAACCGCCGTGATCACGTAGTCGGCCCATTGCTCGGCCATTAAACACCTCCTTCTTCTCTAGGGTCGATGTGGTGCGGCGGTAGACCGGTCCAACTCGGAGGACTTGCAGCCGCTTGGTCTTTGGCTGTCCGAGCCTTTCGGGTCAGGATCGCTTCTGACGAGCAACCTGACGAACTTCATCGATGCTCTGCACGCCGTAGCGCGTCCTGATTCCGCTGAGCGTAGCGTCCGGGCTGAAGACCTCCAGCTCGGGGTATTTGTCTACGAGGTTTCTGATCTTCGTTGCGCCGTTCTTCTCACGGATGCGCCCGTCCTCGTCGCGTGATCGTCCATCTAGTCCGTCTGGCATCGCACGGCTCCTTCTTGTTGGTCCTCGCTGTTCGTTATAAGGCTCTCGATGTTCTCGATCGAGAACGCGCCGGTGACGATAGCATACGTTCCGGGAGGGGAACAGCTAGACTCTCAAACCGGAACAATGAAGCAGCTCTCACTACTTGAGCAGCAGCGTCTTCGACGGCCCAACTGCACGGACGTCGAGCACATTGAGTCGATCGCCGCAGACACGATCCGGGAGCTTGAGGAGCGGGCGCCGGTCGACCTCGGGGTCGTTGCGTCCTATCACGGGATTCGGGATATCGAGGTCGTTCCGCTCCCGGTTTCCGGCGCGCTTATCCCGGAAGGCGGCGTTGTAAGGATGCTCCTCAACAGCGCGGATTCAGGCCGCCGACGACGCTTCACGGGCTTTCACGAGGTGGGCCACGCCTTTCAGCCGGGATATCAGAAGCGGCGGAACTATCGGTGCCATACGTCTACGCGGCCCCGGGAGAGCGCTGATCCCGAGGCACTGTCCGATGCTGCGAGCGCTGCGCTGCTGCTGCCGGCCGATGAGTTCTCTTCTGACGCGAAGGCCGCCGAGTTCGGGATCCCGACGGTGGTTCAGCTCGCAGACCACTATCAGGCGAGTGTTCAGGCCACTGCATACCGGTTTCAGCGGTTCTGGCGAGAGCCAACACTGCTCGTGGTGCTCGAGGAGGGCGTACGGAAGGCCGAGCGCGACGATCCAGACGCGACGCCTAAGCTGCGGGTCACGTCCGCGTATCCCCGCGGTGCGTGGCCCTATATCCCAATGAACAAGTCTGCTGCGGCTGCCGGACCGTTGACGCGGGCGTACCAGGGGGAGCTGATATTCGAACGAGCACGCCTTGACGACATTTCGCATGGCGAGACGCCCGACGGACTTGAAGTGAGTGCGAGAGCCTTCGAGTACAGGACGCCCGACGGCCGGATGCGACGCCGGGTGCTAGCTCTGTACCGGCAAGTAAAGGATACGCGGTGCGACTAGGAGGCGGCAGCTCTGCCCAATAACGACGAGACCGTAGGAGTAACGATCAGACGACTCCGCGAGGAAGCTCACCTTTCTGTATCAGCCCTTGCTGAGCGCGCGGGCGTCGCGAAGGGATATATATGGAGCCTCGAGAGCGGGAAAGCTGGATCGCGTCCCTCGGGTAAAACGCTCTACAAGATCGCTGGCGCGCTCGGCACAACGATGTCTGAGCTCCTAGGGGAGGAGCTGTTGGCCGACGCACCGCGCAAGGAGCCATCGCCCGATCTGCTGCAGTTCGCGTCGAAAGAAGGCCTGACCGATAGCGACGTTCAGATGCTCGCCGGAGTCAACTTCCGGGGTCAGCGTCCCCAGGATCTAGACGGCTGGCGCCTCGTCTGGACCGCGATCAAGGCGAGCGTTCGCTGATCTTGCCCTGAAAGAGTTGGGCTCGCGTTGAGGCCCGCGCAATTCGCACAACCTCCGTCCTCGTAAACTAGGAGAAAGTAAACACCAGTGGCTCAATCGCGTTGCCCAATATGTCCTCGTAGTCAATGAACACCCTGATCCCCCGCCGCTGTTGTTGCCACGACTCAAGTAGCCGCAACCCTTCTGCTTCCTCAACTTGGCCCATCAGATGCTCCAGAGATTGGCGGATCAGTATGATCTGACCATCGGCTGGTATCGCGCGTCCGGGCGCGACGGTGTCGAACGTCTCCCATACGATGGGAGCACCGTGTGCGCGCAGATCAAACAGCTCCACGATCCTGTTGGTCACAACATGGCCGTCTCTCGTGAACTCTGCGCGACGAATGATCGCGGGGCCGAGTCCGTAGTTACGCAGGAAGAGCGCCTTCCGATCGAGGTACTGATGGGGGTGTATCCAGAGCAGCGGTTTGACGCTCTGCCTCTGTTGCAGCGCAGCCCTAACCTGCTGCCGCTGAAACGAGACGACAGAAAAGACCAAGGCCGCCACGGCGGTTACTGCGGAGGCGACGGCAGCGATTGTTCCCCACGTCATGGCGATTTATAGCCCCAGTGGGGACGTGTGCCGTGCATGTGACCGATGACCATAGATACACCGTGCGCGGGATGCTGAAGGCGGGCAGCGAAGATCGGGTAGCGCCCCGTCACCTTGCAGTTGTCCCGCGACCCTGCGCCTGTGTGAGTGCTTCCAATATGCGGACTCGCGGCTCACGACTTGTCGGTTGCAGGCTAGCCCCTACGTGAGCTGCAAATGCTTGCCCGACAGGCGCTTCGCCTCCTGCTCATCGCTCTGGAGCCCGTTGAGATCATCCGGTCGCCAGAAGTATGTCAGGCGCCATGTGCTCCCCCGCCGGGTCTTTGGACTCCTCAGCTTCCCGAACCCTGCACTTAGCCCGAACCCGGATGATACCCCTCCCGCACTGCTGATGCGCATATGCCGATCATGCGGGAACCGCACCTGCTTACCATTGAGTTTCTGCACTACAGGAGCAGTAAAAAGGTTGACTTGGCGGACTCCACCATTAAATGTGCATTTAGCCCACATGGCTTCTGCCGCACCCGTCAGGTCAAGCTCGGTAAACGAGTTGGCGGACGATTCGTCGAATGTGGTGAAGATCGACACGCTCGCCCCTTCTGCATAGCGATCAATGAGCCGCAGCAGCCACGGGAGCTCTTGTGATCGCAAAGGGCTCGAAGCATCACCGTATTGCCTAACAATGCCTTCGCCAAGATATCGATCTAGCAGCGATACGTGCCGCGCTCCGGTCAATAGAGGAACAAAACGTACCCGCGCAAGCTCGTCGCGGCTTGTCCCTCCCGGAACTGTGTGATCCGACGCCAGGTCTCGAAGTCGACTAAACGTCTCCGTCTGCCACTGGGCGGCGCACGTAGCTATCTCGATGCCTGACTCCGCATCAATGAATCCGAGAGTGCCGTCTGGGCACCCAAACATCTCGGCACGAATCGTCTCAACGATTGCCAGCTGGATGTGATTCTTCCACTCGCAACGAAGGGTATCGATCTCTTCGATATCACAAAGAGGGGTTGGCCCAGGGGATGTCATCGCACGCCATCGTCCATCAGTAAGGACAGCTTCCCACGCCTTCGCCGCCTCGGTCGACGTACCCGCGATACCCGCGACGGTACGGGCTAGGTCTTCACGCTCGGACGGACGGGCAAATACGAGGTCGCCATGAGCCATGAGGCATCGTGCTGTCTCTCTGTGTGCCTGAACAATCAAGGCGTGCGGAGCATCAAGCTCGTCCGTCAGCGCTTCTGCGCATATGCCGACCGGCGCGATCATCGCCTGTTCCTGTCTAGTCGGATGCGAACAGCTCTTTTACGCGCTCAGCAAAAAAGCCGTTGGGCCACTCGTCAACAAAGTTACCCTGATCGTCAAGGTGGAGACGGCGGGCGTGCGACTGGCCTTCGCCGTCGGAGTCGACATAGATGACCGAGATCTTGTCAGCCGTCAACCACTCTGGGCGCTGTTCGCGCAGTCGGCGTTGAATCCGAAGCATGAGGTGCTCGCTATGTGTCTCCACGATGACTTGATTTGCGCGGCCCGGCTTCACGGCATCAATAAGGAGATCGCCAACCTTGGCTTGCAAACCCGGGTGGATATGTATCTCTGGCTGCTCGACGCAGATCGTGCGTCCTTCTCCGACAAGCATCTCTACCACCACCGGGAGCAACTGGCTGATTCCGAATCCCACATCCTGCGGCGTGACTGTCAGGTTGTTCCTCGTGTCAAGAAGTGTGGTAGCCAGCAGATCGCCCAGCTCAACGCCGAGGTCGGAAGCACCAACGGGGCTTACAGACAGCCTATATGCGATATCGAGACGCTCAAGCCATTTATTGACATCGGCGAGCAAGCGCTTGTGACGCGCCAGAAATACGGCGGTGTGTTCGCCTGTCGGCCCGACGTTGGTTGGTTGCTCGTTTGATAGGAGCTGGAAGCGTTTTGGAGAGGCGCGGAGGGGTCCCAGGTATGCCAAGCCCGAGAGCATCTCGGACAGGGCCCTTATGCGCACACCGAACACATCGTCGCCGAGCAGGCCGATCGGAAGTTGTGCGAGTTCGTCATCTCCGTCGCCAGTCATTTCTGGCGCAAATGGGAAAAAGCCCTGACCCAAGAAGCGAGGAGATTCGTCGGCCGCAAATTGCCGCTCAAGCTGGCTACGCCATTGTGCGAAGATTCCGGGAAAGCGTTGGCCCGGCTGTCGACGCTCGTCGATTGCTTTGAGCAGCCCATTACGACTCCCGGGAAGTAGGCGAAATGTAGGGCCGCCATACGGCGACGTGTGTGCCCCTGTTCCCGGCGCATGCGCGTCGAAGCTAAGGCGATTGTCGTCGTCACCGATGATGCTGCGCCGCAGGACGGCAGCGCGACGCTCTTTGCTGAATCCAAAGCTGAGTCCCGCATAGAGCGGCAAGCCGCCGATAAGTGAAGTTCGCGGCAGGTCTTGTGCAGCGTCGGTAAATCGAAGCCCGACATATAGCTTCTTGGAGAGGTCGTGACCGTTGACGGCAGCGGGATAACTTCCAAGGTCGATTAGCTCGCCGTGAAGTGCGAGAGGTGGTTCCTCTAGACCGAGACGAGAAGCAAGTGGATCGAGTGTCTGCTTGAGCATCGCGAGGCTATGGAGCAGTGTGCTCTTGCCGGAAGAGTTGGGACCAAACACGAGGGTGATCGGGCTCAGGTCGATCTCATGTCGGCCGTGAAATGACTTCATGTTCTCGATATCGAGCCGCTCGATCATGGCGACAACATATCCGAACATGGTGGCAAACTGCCGGAGCTGGCGGCGTCGTATTTCTACCGATGCAAGGCCGAGCAGCCCGAGTCGAAGGCCGCGGGGCCGGAAGCTGGCGACAGTCGTGCACAGCCCACTTGGCGGGGCCGTGCACCTTCTTGGAGGTGGGCGCCCTTGAGATCTGGCGCGGGTTCTGCTCTGCTCTGCGCGCTGATCGACAACTGAAGCGGCCGAGCGAGCGTTAGTGGCGCCCGCCTGGTCTTCCAAAGTGGCCTGTTGCGCTGCGGGCGCTGCCGCCGCGCATACGTCGGAATGTCCGCCAAAGGCAATGGCGGCACCTACCACTACTACGCCTGCTCCGGCAGGCAAAAGCTCGGACGTAAAGGATGCGACGGCGAGCGGCTATCCAAAGACAAGCTAGAGACCGCGATCCTCGATCAGCTCACCAGCCTCTATCGACACGGAGGCCTCGTCCGCGACGCCATCCAGCAGGCCGCCGCGAGCAACGAGACCGACCGGGACGCGCTCGCCGAACAGCGCGCGTCGCTCGCCAAGGAGATGAGTCGTGTCGAACGCGCGATCGAGCGCTACCAAGACGCCTTCGAGGCCGGCAACCTCAACCCAGCACGATTCAACGAGCGGCTATCCAGCCTCGACGCACGCCTTGACAGCCTGCGCGGCCAAGACCAAGCACTCGCCCGCGACCTCGCCGCAGACACGCCCACGACCCCGGACGCTGCCGCCCTCAACGCCGTCGCAGACCAGCTCGGTCAAGTCATCGAGACGGGCGACCCCGACCAAGCCAAAGCACTACTGCGCATCCTCATCGCCGAGCTACGCGTCAACAGCCGCAGCGAGATCCTGCCCACCTACCGCGTCGGCGCACCCGTGGTTTGCGCACAGACAAGTTCAGTGGAGCCAGCCGGGATCGAACCGGCGACCTCCTGCTTGCAAAGACCCCGCTCGCGAGGCTGATTCAGTGCAGAAAGATGCGGATTTGCAGGGGGTTCTCGCCGACGGCGATGGCCCGAAAGTGGTGAGGAGCCCCACGGATTATCGGCGATTCTTACGGATTCAGGCACTTCTGGCCAAGAGTGCCTGAACATGGAGCGAGCCCGCGGTGGGCCTTGGTGTACTACGCAGCACAGTCTATGTCGAGGCTCAGGTGCTGCCGCCGTCGCCCACCAGCGGGATCCGGGCACGATCGCGGCCCGCCGCAGGCCGTGCCCCCGGTCTCGGACCTCCCGAAACAGGGCCGGCGACTAGCGCGGGAGCGCCGCCAGAGCTCGAATCGATCGCGACAGCACGCGTAGACGCTGGTGTGATCCAACCGGTCCATCGGAGCCGCTGGCCAGCACGAAGCGCGAGATAGAGACGCGCTGCGCTCAAGGCCGGGCGTGCCACGATTCTTCAGGAGAGCCCAGGGGGCCTGCGCGGACCGCGGGTTTGAAGGCGCCCGCGGAATCGTTGCCCAATCGTTGCGTTCGTTGCGCTATCTGGTATGGTTGGCCCATGGCCGCTGGGAGGCTGACCGGCTTCGTTTCGTACGCGGGGCAGGAGCGTGGGCTAATCGCCCCCTCTCTCTCGCAGCGCCGTGTCGAGAGCGTGCTGAAGCTACTCGCCGGAGAGTCAGTTGACCAGGCTGAGCTCGATGGTCTTGGCTATCAGCTGCATGCCTATTGGCATCTCGGCGTGATCGCGATAGGCGATGATGCCAGCGATGTCCTCTCACGCCTGCGGACCGGTCTTGAGCGCAGGCTGCTGCAGGTGCCGAGCGACGATGGCGTGATCTGGGGGTGGCTCGGTGGCCAACACAAGCTCGCCGTCGGCGAACTCGAGCGGCTGCTCTTAGCCAACGTGCACGCGAACTGCTGTCTTGTGGTCGGTGGGCCGGGTAGGGGGCTTGAGGGTTGGCGTCAGACACATCGAGAAGCCCGCGATGCGCTCTTCGCCGTGCTGGGTGCGCCGGAGAGGCTCGTGCGATACGCCGACAGCCCTCTGTTCACGGCCGCGGTGCAGAACGACACGTTGATCAGGTGGCTGAGGGAGTTCTTGGCGCCGCTTCGTTGCCAGCGGGATGGTGGTGTGGGACTGCTCCAGACGCTACGTGCCCTGATCGACACGGAATGCAACCGCCGCGCGGCGGCGGCGATGCTTGGTGTTGACCGGCATACGGTCGAAAACCGGCTTCGCACAGCCGAGGAGCTACTTGGCCGCAGCCTCACGTCGTGCTTGCCTGAGCTGGACACTGCCCTCCGGCTGGCGGAGCTAGACGGCGCCGTCACGACCACGGGCACTCCACCCACGGTATCAATCGCTCAACCGCACCAGAGCTATTCGCGAGCCCCTGTAGCGCGGACGTAGACCTTGTGACTTCAGCGCCCGGCAAGCTGGCCCTCGAAGATGCGGCTCGAGTGCTGCGTCGCTTGGCTCGTGTGGCTTCGGGGAGTCGTACTCGTGAGCGGATTGAGTTGCTCATCGGTGTGGTTGAGGCGAGTGACCCTGAGGAGCAGGATGTGAACTTCGGTCGAGTCGTGCGCGCCTTGTTCGGGGATCATCCGCAGGGCGCGGCTCGGTTTCGGGAGTTTCGTCACAACTTGCTGTCTCTCGCCCGGGCGGACGGGATGGACATCGCCTTCGATGTGGATGGGCAGAAGCACGCGCCCCCACACGAGCGGCGCTGCTGGTTTGTTGGGAGCCCGGAAGTAACCGGGATCGAGCGAACATCCGAGCGGGCGACCGAGAAACCACCAGGTTCGGTGGAGGTTCGTGCTCTGGCGAGGCGGCCGGTTCGTGTGTTCATCGACGGGCTGGAGGCTGAGGTGCCTAGCGGGCAGCAGCTAGAGGCCAAGCTTGTGGAGCAGCTTAGTCGCGCACTGGCGCGGGATAGTGAACTTGCGATCGAGGTGTCCGATGCACGTGAGCTCGCTGGCGAGTTGCGCGAGCGACTCCGTACCAGCAGGCTCGAACGGGCGGATCTTGTCGTGTGTCCGCTCAGGGCTGCGTATCTAGGAGAGGTTGCGTGTGCCGACGTCGCAGGGGATCGTCGAATCGTCATACCGGTTGCGCTGGAACAGCTCAGCAACGAGGTCGACCTCCGCGGCTTTGATACTCCCTTCACGCTAGACGACAAAGCCTATGGCGACTGCACAGGGAGGAAACAGGCGTTCGTCCACGCACTGCACCTGCGAATACGCGAGAGACTACGGAGCCCACCGGAGTCTGACATCGGGCATGGCCGGGGACGCGACTGGTCGCGGCTTCTGACAGAGCGCGAGACGTATGTAGTTGAGGCGAAGGCACAGAGAACCTCCCTAAACCGCCTTGTACCCGAGAGCGCTGTCGATGCGAGGGTCGAGGTGCAGAGCTACCTGCGGGAATGGGCAGAGCGGGACGACAGCCCGCCGTATCTTGTGATCTTCGGTGAGTACGGGATGGGCAAGACGACCGCCTGCCATGCTTTTACACGCGAGCTGCTGCGATGCCGACGCGAAGGCGAGCGGGTACGACTGCCGATCTATCTGGACCTACGACGTCTGGGAGATATTAAGCAGCGAGACCCAACGCTCCGTGAGATTCTCGATGATCTGCTGCCCCGCGTGTGGCAGACAGGGGATCTCGAACCAACGGCGCGCGCCGCTGACATCGTCGAGCAGGTGCAACGGAGGCGAGCCATCGTGATTTTCGACGGCTTGGATGAGGTGCTCGTCCACCTGAGCGAGACCAAGGGGCAAGCCCTCTTGCGCGAGCTCTGGAGGATCCTGCCCCCCGATCTCGCAGCCAGCCAAGAGGACCGCGGTCCGAGGGGGCGCGTGATACTGACCTGTAGGCCCCACTACTTCAGGACGATCCGTGAGCAGCACACATACTTTCGGGGCGAGGAGCGCGAGCAAGGCGTCGCAGAGAGCTATGCGGCGCTGCACCTGCTCCCATTTACCCGCGCTCAAGTTCGCAGCTACCTTGAGCACCGAGAGGAGACCGCGGATGGCGTCGACAGTGCCCTTGAGCTAATCGAAGGTGTATACAACCTCGCTGAGCTCGTTGAGCGCCCATTCAACCTCAGGCTGGTCGTCGACCAGCTGGCCGCGATCGAGCGAAGGATTGCCGCGGGCGAAGACGTCAACAAAGCCGCGCTCTATGAAGATTTGGTCGCTACGTGGCTGGACCGCGACGAGGGCAAGCACCAGATTCCGCGCGAGCACAAGACGCGTCTTATGGAGGAGCTTGCGGCCACGCTCTGGCTTCAGAGACGCCGTTCGCTGCCAGTCAATCAGCTGGAGGAGTGGCTGCACCGACGCCTAGACACGGGGGATGAGCTCGGACGCTGGTTCAGGCTCAGTCGCGTCGATGTGGCCGTGCTCACCGAGGATCTGCGAACCGCGACCTTCGTCGTCAGGCCGGGCGCCGACGAATTTGAGTTCGCACATACCTCGCTACTTGAGTTCTTCCTGGCACGGCATCTCGCCCGTGCCCTCGCTGACTCGGACGCGTCGGCGTGGGCCCTACCCATGCCCACCTCCGAGACACTCGACTTCCTCACGGAGATCGTAGCGAGCAGCGACACACAACGGTGCATCGACGGGTTGCGGACACTTCGAAGCCCGTATCGCCCATATGCCTCCGAGCTCGCATTCACATACTGCGCTCGCACCATCAGCCGCGACCGCCCCGAGCTGGGGCCCGCGCTCTCAGGCTTCGCACTCGACCACGCCAAGCTCTCGCACCTAGAGCTCACAGGCCCCGAGAAGGGGCCGCTCCTGCGCGTCGCGGACTGCACGTTCACCCACGCCGACCTACGTAATGCGCGACTGGAGCACGTGCGCCTCGAGCACTGCGACCTCAGCGCCGCCAAGCTGAGCAGGGCGGAGATTCACTCAAGCACGATCGAGAGCGTCGCTCTCGAGGGCGCCGACCTGACCGGTCTTCTGGCCCGCAACGCCCGTGTCATCGACCTGGACCTTACCAGCGCCCACGCACACCGCACACAATGGATTCGCTGTCAAACCGACACCGTGCGCTGGCCAAAAGACAGGCGCGGGCACATTATCGCGGGAACCCGAAACCAGCGCTTCCCCCGGGTGAATCTCGACGAAGCGAGGCTGGGCGCATTCACCGGCCACACTGGTTGGGTGGGGGCGCTCGCGTGGTCTCCCGACGGCACACGTCTGGCGACCGCCGGCGGTGGCGACGCGCTGGTACGCGTGTGGGATACGCAGGCGGGTGAAGAGCTGCTGACCCTGGCTGGCCACACTGGTTGGGTGGGGGCGCTCGCGTGGTCTCCCGACGGCACACGTCTGGCGACCGCCGGCGGTGGCGACGCGTCGGTGCGCGTGTGGGATGCGCAGGCGGGTGAAGAGCTACTCACCCTCACCAGCATCAGCTCAGCGCAGGCGCTCGCGTGGTCACCGGACGGCACGCGTCTGGCGACCGCTGGTGGCGCTGACGCGCTGGTGCGCGTGTGGGACGCGCAAGAGGGCAAGGAGTTGCTGGCCTTGACTGGCCACGCTGGCTGGGTAGGGGCGGTTGCGTGGTCTCCCGGCGGAACACGTCTGGCAACCGGCGGCGGTGACGCGCTGGTGCGCGTGTGGGATGCGCACACGGGCGAGGAGCGGCTGACGCTGACCGGCCACGAGGGTTGGGTGCGAGCGCTCGCGTGGTCCCCTGACAGCGGGCGCCTAGCGACAGCCGGCGATGACGCGCTGGTGCGCGTGTGGGATGCGCACACGGGCGAGGAGCGGCTGACGCTGACCGGCCACGAGGGTTGGGTGCGAGCGCTCGCGTGGTCCCCTGACAGCGGGCGCCTAGCGACAGCCGGCGATGACGCGCTGGTGCGCGTGTGGGATGCGAACACGGGCGAGGAGCGGCTGACGCTGACCGGCCACGAGGGTTGGGTGCGAGCGCTCGCGTGGTCCCCTGACAGCGGGCGCCTAGCGACAGCCGGTGGCGGGGACGTGTCGGTGCGCGTGTGGGATGCACAGGCGGGTGAGCAGTTGCTGACGCTGACCGGCCATGAAGGCTGGGTGGGAGCGCTCGCGTGGTCCCCCGACGGCACCCGATTGGCAACCGGAAGCGGCGACGACGCGCTTGTGCGCGTGTGGGATGCACAGGCGGGTGAGCAGTTGCTGACGCTGACCGGCCATGGAAGCTGGGTGGGAGCGGTCGCGTGGTCCCCCGACGGCACACGCCTGGCAACCGGAAGCGGCGACGCGTCGGTGCGCGTGTGGGATCCCCAGGGGAGCGAGCAACTGCTCACTCTCACCGGCCACACAAACTGGGTACGGGCGGTCGCGTGGTCCCCCGACGGCACACGCCTGGCAACCGGAAGCGACGACGCGTCGGTGCGCGTGTGGGATCCCCAGGGGAGCGAGCAACTGCTCACTCTCACCGGCCACACAAACTGGGTGCGGGCGGTCGCGTGGTCCCCCGACGGCAAGCTCCTCGCAACCGGCGGGGATACGTCCGTGCGCGTGTGGGATGCACAGACGGGCGAGGAGATGCTGACTCTGGCCGGCCACGAAGGCTGGGTGGGAGCGGTCGCGTGGTCACCCGATGGCAGGCGCCTAGCAACCGGTGGCGGTGACGCGCTGGTGTGCGTGTGGGATGCACAGACGGGCGAGGAGATGCTGACTCTGGCCGGCCACGAAGGCTGGGTGGGAGCGGTCGCGTGGTCACCCGATGGCAGGCGCCTAGCAACCGGTGGCGGTGACGCGCTGGTGCGCCTGTGGGGCGCCCAGGAGGGCGAGGAGATACTGACCCTGGCCGGCCACACTGACTGGGTGCGGGCGGTCGCGTGGTCCCCCGACGGCACACGCCTGGCAACCGCTAGTGGCGATACGACAGTGCGCATCTGGAACGTACTACGAGGCACTGGCTACCTGAAGATCTACAGCTTCGATCACGGCGAGTACGGTGTAGAGGTCGACGGCGCGCTGACCGCGTGCTCGCCAGGAGCCTGGCGGTGGCTCGGCTGGCTAGCGCCAGATCCCACAACAAGCGCGATTACTCGCTTCCCCGCCGAGATCTTCGGGTCTCTCCCTCCTGAGAGACCGCGCACCAAACCCATCACCGGCTGACGACGGCAACCGCAGAGCGCCTGCACGCGGACGCTGCGGAGCTGCCTACCATCACCGCAAGACGCAGCCTCACCGGCTGGCGTTCGCCAACAAACCGAGCAGCTCGGCAGTGTGCTTGCACGGATACCAGGCGAGGGCACTATGCACATTGTGAGCAGCATCTCGCAGTCAGCATTGGACCACTGGGCCAATGCGACTAGCCACATAGGGGCGGCGAACGCAACCCCACCGCTGGTAGTTAAGCACCTACCAGGCTAACGATGCGTTAGCAGATAATAACCGCGGTTTACACCACACTTCACCCGCGGACGTATGTCTAAGCGTCCGCGACGTGATCTAACAATCCAGGAGGTTGCCATGTTCACTGACAGCACACTGCCACGCCGGACACGCAAGGACTTGCCAGCTCATCAGCTGTCGAGAGATCAGACCAACCGAGTCCGGCTGCGTCCTGGGAAAGGGCAACTCGGCATAGATGGGTTGCGCCGCATGAAGCTTTTCGTCGCCGTTCTGATCGGGTGGGTTCGGGAACCCTTTTTAATCACGCAAAGATGGCATCGAGCGCGTCCTGCGGCAAGAGGACCTCGCTGGATCTTCATTCTCGCCGGTCTTGCGCTGTTGTTCGGTTGTGTTTCCCCTACTGTGGTGATGGCGCATGGACGGTTCGCCGCATCGCGGCGAGCTCGCACCTCGCCGGAGTGTCACGCGGCTCGGCGAGGTCATGCGGAATGTTTGTCGGCACGCGCCTCGGCCGTGTCGGTTACCTCGCCGGACGCTGTCGGTCCTGCGTACGAAGGCAGCGGAGAATATGGTGGGTACGCTCCTGTTGACCTTCGCTCGGCATACAAGCTGCCCGAAACGGGGGGATCTGGGCAGACTGTCGCGATCGTCGATGCGTACAACGACCCCAACGCCTACCCCGATCTGAAAACCTATCGCAGTAAGTACAAACTGCCAGAATGTACGGAAGCGAGCGGCTGCTTCAAGAAGGTCAACCAAAAGGGCGAAGTCAGCAACTATCCCGCGAACAGCAAAGAATGGAGCGGCGAGATCTCCCTCGACCTCGACATGGTGTCTGCGACGTGCCCTGAATGCCACATCCTTTTGGTCGAGGCTACAGACACATCATTCACAAATCTTGGGGAAGCCGAGGATGAGGCCGCTACCCTTGGTGCCACGGTGATAAGCAATAGCTACGGCGCCCCGGAAGAGCCAGTGGACGCTACAGCATATGGGGCATACTATGAACACGCGGGGATACCTATTACTGTGGCTGCGGGCGATAGCGGATACGGTGTCGGGTTTCCAGCCGGTTCGCCGCATGTGATCTCTGTGGGTGGAACGGCGCTGAAAAGAGAAGCAACAAGCGCGCGCGGATGGGCGGAAGAAGTCTGGCGCAACACAGAAAAGAAAGCCGGTGAACGCTTCTCCGGAACCGGCAGTGGTTGTGCGCTCGAAGAAGAGACCAAGCCTTCATGGCAAAATGATACAGGTTGCAAAGATCGTACCGACAACGATATCGCCGCCGTCGCCTCCGGTACGACGCCTGTCTCGGTGTACGATACCTACGAAGAAGGCGGTTGGGGAAATCGGTACGGCACGAGCGCGGCAGCTCCCATCGTCGCAGGCATTGAGGGGCTTGCTCAAAAACCGGCAAAAGCCCTCGGAGCCGAGATCTTCTATGACCAACCGAATTCTGAGTTTGAAGTCACTAAAGGCAGCGACGGTACTTGTACGCCTCCCTCCGAAGACGAATATCTCTGTACTGCACGCAAAGGCTACAACGGGCCGGCCGGAATGGGTGCGCCGGACGGTGTACCGAGTGTTGCAACCACCGGGGCGGCAACGGGTATCTCAGAAACAGAAGCCACGGTACACGGTGCAGTGAGCCCGGAAGGCGTGGAAACAAAATATTATTTCGAATACGGTACGACCGAATCGTATGGCAGCAAAACCGCCGAAGCCAGCGCTGGCGCGGGCAAAAGCGGTGTGGAAGTGAGCAAAACCATCGCAGGCCTCAGTCCTGGCACTAAATACTACTACCGTATCGTCGCTACGAACGCAGACGGAACCGCATACGGAGCAGACCAGACGTTCGCAACGACTTCTGAGGAACTGTACGTTGCGGCCGAAGGTCCCGGTAACAGGATGTATTCAACCGTGCGTGGCCCGACTGGCTTCTGGCAGGGTCCCTACGCGATGGATGGCGAAGACACAACATACTCGACGCCGTCTGAGATATTTGACTCCGCGGGTGACCTGTATGTCGTGGCTGAGGGCCCCGGGCACAGGTTGTATGAGACCGAGCGGCTTTCGGAAGGTCATTGGATCGGTCCTTACGCGATCGACGGTGAAAACACGACGTATTCGACGCCAGCTTTGGCGTTTGATTCCGCGGGTAACCTGTTCGTTACGGCTGAAGGGCCGGGGCACAGGTTGTATGAGACCGAGCGGCTTTCGGAAGGTCATTGGATCGGTCCTTACGCGATCGACGGTGAAAACACGACGTATTCAGCGACGGCCGAGGCATTTGATCACGCGGGTAACCTGTTCGTTACGGCTGAAGGGCCGGGGCACAGGTTGTATGAGACCGAGCGGCTTTCGGAAGGTCATTGGATCGGTCCTTACGCGATCGACGGTGAAAACACGACGTATTCGACGCCAGCTTTGGCGTTTGATTCCGCGGGTAACCTGTTCGTTACGGCTGAAGGGCCGGGGCACAGGTTGTATGAGACCGAGCGGCTTTCGGAAGGTCATTGGATCGGTCCTTACGCGATCGACGGTGAAAACACGACGTATTCAGCGACGGCCGAGGCATTTGATCACGCGGGTAACCTGTTCGTTACGGCTGAAGGGCCGGGGCACAGGTTGTATGAGACCGAGCGGCTTTCGGAAGGTCATTGGATCGGTCCTTACGCGATCGACGGTGAAAACACGACGTACTCGAGGCCGGCGGTAGCGTTTGATCCTGCGGGTGATATGTATGTTGTGGCTGAGGGCCCCGGTCGAAGGTTGTATGAGACCGAGCGGCTTTCGGAAGGGCATTGGATCGGTCCTTACGCGATCGACGGTGAAAACACGACGTACTCATCGCCATCTGAGGTGTTTGATCCTCTCGGCTGATAACTGAGTTCAGTCTACTAATTCTGTTGGTGCTGGACGAAGGTGACCTCCTGAAAGAGGCTTATAGCGGCTGCTGAGTCGCGGCCTCTGGCTCAGGAGGTCACCTTGATGGGTAGACGACGAGCCAGCGGACTGGACGGTTCGTGGAGGCGTTCGATGATATAGGACGGCCTTGAACACGAGTGTGATGCTGGTCGCGACACTCGCCGGGCGGCTTGGTGGAGATTGTGGCAGACGACTGGGCGGGGTGTGTCGGAGCGCTTGACCTATCCCCAGCACCTCGCCTCCAGGTGCCTCTCAACCAGATCAGAGCGCGAGGTCGCCGTAAGACCCATTATCGCGCGGGCGTAGATCGCTTTTGACCCGGGAGAATGCGCGAGTTACGAGTTCGCCGCGCCCCCGACGTTTCGGCGCCGAGGGGGTTCCTTCGGCGGGTTCACTCGATCCCCGCGCCTAGACGGTCGCGGACGACCCGTCTCGACGCTGCGGCTCCCTGTCGTACAGCTTCGAACACTCCGTCCTCTTTGGGTCGGTCTGGGAGATAGGTCGCGGCCACGGCAACGAGGCGGCTTTCGTATCCAAACCGGATCCGCTCGAACAACCCTCGGGCACTCGCTGCAGCCCTCGCATAAAGACCCGACGTCGTTATGCCAAGGCCGCCGAGCACCGTGACGACGACCCCCACGTGGGGGGACGCGATGACCACCGCGCCCAAGATCAGAACCGCGACGCTGACCAGCGTGATCACAATCTGCACGCGGAACGCCTTTAGAAGCGGCAGGGCAAGCCCAATGTTGAGCGCTGCCTTGGCAGTCGGCGCCAGGTCTCGCGGCTCACGTTCGCGCCGCATAAGATCTCGCCACAGCGTTACTTGCTCGTAGAGGCGACTCTGCGCACCGTCTGCCGTTCGCCACGCGGAGTTACTTGCGACCTCTCCCCAAGATCGAAGTGACTCGCCGAGTGCAGATGGGGTTAGCGGGTCGACGAACCCTGACAGACGTGTGATGAGCCGTGCCAGTATCTCCCGCCTCCGGGCGCCAAGGAGAACTCCCAGCTGTCCCACTCGTCTGGCAGCGTCTGGTTAGGGTCGAGCGCCCAGTAGATCTCGGCGAGCCCTCGACCGAGCTGGTATGCGGCGCCGCGGCTCGGCCACGACGCGAGGAAGTCCTGAATTTTCCGGTCCCACACGTACACGTCGTCAGCAAGCCGCATCCAGGAGGCGTCGTCTGGCTTGCTGTCCAGATCTGCAGCATGTGTCTGGAACGTGGGCGTCGGCTGGGGAACGAACAAGCGACCGGCCAACGTCTCAAGGCCGTGGCGGATCTCAAGCGTCTGCTCGCGCCAGCTGCGCTCCGAGAACAGTGGCAACGCGTGTTCACGCCGCTCGCTCGCTGGTGGACGTGAGGGAAAGCGCTCCTCCGCTCCCGGCCGATACCGACCCCGGACCTCGGCGACACTCCAGCCAAGACGGAATGCATCGCGTACTCGGTCCGGATCATCCGGACTCCCCACATCCTCGCTAGCCACACCGCGAGATTAGTCGATCGGTTGGCTCGCCGCCTGGTCCTCATGTCGGCAACCTCCCGACTACCGGGACCCGCGCGATCGTATTGCCGACCGGGTCGAGAGGGTGCCGAGCGCGAAACACGGCTGCGGCTGTCGTTCACGGTCGATCCGGAGATCGCGCCTCAGTGGCTCCCCCATGTGCTCCAGCGCTTGCTCGGGCCGATAATCGGCGATTATCCTGGCCTCAGGGCCTTCTCACCCCCAGGGCCTCGATGCCTGGGTCAGCATCTCGTCGAGAGAGCGGCGGAGTGGCTGTTGGCGTCCCGATGTGGGCGACGCTCGGCACGCCCGCTTGGCAGGCCGGGCGCGATGACCGGAGCCGAAGATCCGCTCGGCTGCCGACGCTGCGACGGGTTCAACCGATCAGGTGGTCAAAGACTAGATCAGTAACCCGAATATCGGTATACCGGAGGCGTCCAAATCATTGACTACATGCGTCCCGGCAGGTTAGTATTCCGGGAACAGACAGGCCGTGGGCCTCTTCAACGTTCAAGCGGTGCGCTGGTCAGGTGCACCGCTGAAGGCGCCGTATCACCGCAGACGACACATAGCACGCGGACTGCGAACGCGATCCTCCGAATTTCTGCGCCCAATGGCCCCAGACTACGAATCGATCCTCGCGCTGCGCACCATGCAGGACGCCGTGCGCCGTGGCTACCTCTTCGAGGCCGCGATGAGGGAGAACTTCCCGTGGACCTTCCGCCCACCTCTGGCGGTAGTGGGCGACGCCGAGCAGCTTGACGCGTTCTTCGAGTGGAACAGCTGGCACTTCCTCATCGAGGCCAAGGCCAAGAAAGACACCATTCAAGCCGGGTCACACGACTGGGAGGACTTCGCGCTGAAGCTTATGAAACGGAGTGGCCAATGCATTGGGCTGTTCTGCAGCCTCGGCCCGGTCGCTCCCGGGATAGAGCAAGCCGCCACCGACCTCAACAAGCGTGGCCTCACGACCCTAATCCTTGCCGGACCCGTCTGGGACGAGCTCAACGAAACGGGCCTCGGTCTTGGCGACCTACTCCGTTTCATGGTCGCGCAGGCGCGCTCAAAGTATCTGCCGAGCCCACCTGCCCTCCGGAAGGTTCGCGACTACGCCTACGATGTCGCCGAAAGCCGCAGGGAGATACGTACGTTCTGCCGAGCCCAGTCAGCCACGTTTCTGCGCCGGCACCGACTGCCGCGCCACAGCGACGTCTACGTTCCGCGGTCGGTCGACGCGCAGATTGCCGCGTTCGCGCAAGCGCTGAAGCCGTCCGCGCTGGATCGCGCGTCACGAGCACGCCAGCGCGACGAGCAGAGCTATCAGGCGGCCCGCATCCGCCCGGCGCAGCTCCTGGTCATTCGCGACGCGTCCGGTGCCGGCAAGACGACGTCGCTCGTTGAGCTGGCGCTGCGCTCGAAGGAGTTCCACGGCCTTGCTCGCGCTGCGCTCGAGCCCGAGACCGACGACCTCACCAAGACCATGCAGAAGCTCGGCGACGACTACGGCCTGGCAAAACTCCGTGCCGTGAACGAACCCCTCGTTGTCGCTGTGGACTCGCTCGACGAGGCCGCACACATCTCGCACAAGCAGGGTGAGATCAACGGACTAATCCGCTCGGTCGAAGATGACCTCAACGGAGAAGACCTCAACAGCACTGCGAGGGCTGCCGGCATGCTCGCGTTCCCGATCGGTCTCGTCTTCACGGTTCGAGAGGACTACTGGGAGCGCTGGAACGCGTTCTTCGACGGGCGCAATACGATCATGCTGCTGCAGCGCCTCTCTCACTTCACCGTGGGAGAGCTCGACAGTGCGCTTGCAAAGTATGCGCACGCCTACAGTTTCCAGCTGCCCAAGGTTCCGCTAGAGGCGCGACGTGTGCTAGAGGTGCCGTTCAACCTGCAGGTCTTCTCGGAGGCCAACGAGTACCGCGGCGTGCTCTCCGGCGATGCTGTCGACGAAATCCTTAACCAAGACGTGCTAACCCTCTACTTCGAGCGAAAGCGTGAAGAGATCCTCAAGCGACACACGAGCGGCCTCTCGGGGAAGCTAGCGATCAGTGCGCTTGCAAACGTCGCGATGGAGTTGACCGCGCAGAACCGCAGTGAGATCGCCTGGGAGCGCGTCGAAGAGATCGTGATCGACACCGATCCGCTCCAGAGGGCCAATGTCGATCAGATCACTCGCGCACTGATCTCCGATCAGCTGCTCACCCCCTCATCCGAGGACCACCGGCAACTGCGTATCCGGCACTCAAGATTCCAAGAGTACCTCGTTGCCTACCATATATGTCACCAGGTCAGCCGCGGAGAGGGAACGGCATTCTTGGACGCGACCACCACCCAGGTCTTCAAGGCCACCTCGATATCGATGTTCCGCGTGCACAAGCTCGTCCTGCACATCTGCGAGCGGTACTTCCCCGAGCGGCTGGGCATTGTGACAGAATTCTACGCAAGCTCGAGCGAGTACATGACTCGTAATCTGCTGCATCTACGTGGCCGCCTCGGCAAAGGCAAGGCGACCGAGCAGAGCACCATCGGCCTGATTCTCCAGGCTGGCGCGATAGCAGATCCCGATGTCAGCTGGGACTCTTTCTTCGTCATCGCCGCGCGTCTGAACGAGCAGCCCGAGGGCATGATTCTCGAAGCCTTCGAGAAGGCTTGGGTGACTAACTCCACGAGATCCGACCGTTGGAAGCTGATCGACAAGCTGGGAGCCTTGAAGCTGACCACGAGCGAGACAGCGCTGAAGGCGGTGGTGTCGTCGCGTGATCCGAAGGAGTGGGAGGTCTACCTCGGCTTCATCCTTGAGGGCGGTGAGCAAGCACTGTGTCGGTCGATGTTCACCGAGATTGGATTCGACGAGACGATACTCCCCTCCGATGCCCCCGAGTGGATGCAGACACACTGGCTGCTGGGCGCGGTCCTACACGATCGCGACTACGTCCGGGGCGAGTCGGTCGCCATATGAGCTCCGGTTTCGGACGCGGCGGCGCGACGGTGCCCTTGGCTCGACACCTGCGACGAGAGCACGCACTGGCGCAGGAAGGGACAACGCGAGCGAAGTTCGCAAACGTGCCGGACTGTGGGCTCTATCAGTGAGGCGAGTTGCGTAGGCTGGGCCGAGGCGAACGGCAGGTGAACCTAGAGGCGGCTGGACTTGAAGACGTGTACGAGCTGCCATGACGAGCGAGCTTGACGACCTCGGGGCAAGCACCACCGTCGCGCACCTCACGGCGTACGCCCGATAGTTCTTTGAGTTCAGACAGGTCTAGACCGTGGCTCACGGTGCCTCAGAGAACTCCCCCGACCAGCCTGCGGCCCGCGACAAGCTCACCATAGGTTCCCATTACGTGCGGTGCCCCGTTGGGCGAACAGAAGAAGTCAATACTCGGTCGCTACCGCATAACCGGTATGTAACGCCCGCGATCATCGCGTTCGCGGGTTAGGCCGGGTCGTCGGGGCCGGGGTTTGAGGCCGGCCGCGTTGAGGGCGTTGCGCCAAGTCCCGAAGACGTTGAAGACGGTTGTGTAGACGGGATGCTCGGCGGTGGCGCAGGGCCAGTCGGTGCAGACTGGGGACTCGCCGTGCGCGTGGGCCCAAGCTTGGATGGCGAGGATAATCTCGCGTCTTGTCCAGGTTGCATGGGAGCGTGGGTATCCGGCTACGGCTTGGTCGAGGCGTAGCTGCGCGTAGTTGCTGTGGATGATCGACGGGTCGACGGCTCCACGCCTGAGTGCTTCGATCTGGAAGCCTCCGTCGACTGGGCTCATCTCAAGGCGCTCAAATAGACGCCCGAGAAGAGTGCGTAGCTGGCGGGTCTCGGATTGGCTGATGGCATCCGGATGATCGAAGACGCTCGCTATCCATGCCTGGAATCGCAGCAGGAGGCCGGTCCGCCAGCTCTCGTCGCCCGCAGGAGGCTCTGCTTGGCCGTGGGTGGTGCCACGGCGCAGCTCGTCTAGGAGCGCCGCAGCGGCGCCGAGGTTGTCCTCGGATAGGGCGCTGGTGATGCGATGCTTGAGCTGCGCTTGGCGATCAGTCACCGCGACCGTCGCGGCCACGTCGGTCGTGAGGAGTTGCTCCAAGTGGGCGACGAGGCTCCAGTCCACGGCGGCAGCATCCAGGGGACGGGCGTCGCAGTGCTTGTAGGAGTGGCCGCTGCACTTGTAGCTGCGGCGCTGGGTCCCGTCTTGTCGCGGCTTGCCAGTGACAGCGCGCATCGTGGAGTGGCAGTGGCCGCAGCGGGCTACGCTGACAAGCAGGTAGGGCCGCAGGGGCTGTGGTCCGATGCTGATACGCGGGCGGCGTTTCTCGCGGACCCGCAGGGTCGCGAACTGCTCGGGAGTGATGTAGGCGGGCCAGTCGGCCGGGCCGAGGATCTCCCCCTTCCACGGGCTAAGGCCAGCGTAACGGGGGTTGTTCAGGATTCGCAAGATGCCCCACGCCTCGTAGCGTCCTCGTCGCCTCACGGTCTGCCAGCCCGCCGCCGTGACGGCTCGCGCGATCTCCCAGGGCGTTGACCCGTCGAGCGCCAGCCTGAAGACCAGTTCGATTAGCGGCGCGCGCTCTGGGTCGATCTCAAGTCGCTTGATGACCGTGTTACCGGGGCCCACTTCTACGACGCGGCGGTAGCCGTCGACGCAGATGCCCGCGTAGGCGCCACGGGCGACAGTGCGACGCAGCCCTGCCTCCACGGTGGCGCCCTTGCGCTGCGAGTCCAGGTGGTTGCGCTGACCGGTGACCACTGCGTAAAGCAGGTCTCGAAACGTGTCTGGGTCTTGCAGCGAGCAGATGCTTACCTCGGCCCTGTTTGCCCAAAGTGCGAGCTCCACGACGTGGCGGGCCAACTTGCCATCTCCTCTGGCGAGGCGGTCACTGTGCTGCACCCACAGCTCGGCACCTGGAAAGATGCCCGCGAGTTCGGCCACTTGACGCATCGCACGTGCCAAACCTGGACCACGATCCCGGGTGTACGCAGAGACGGATTCGTCAGTATGTTCGTCGACGATCAGCCGGTCGCCGGCCTCCGCAATCGCCGCCTGACAGTCCGTCAGCTGTGTGGCGATCGAGCCGCGGCGATCTTCGGTGCTCTTAGCCGCGTATATAACGCATGGGATCGGATCAATGGCCAACAAATCCGAGCGTACACCTACCTCGAGCCACGAAGCATGTCGGCATGGCCAACCAGTAGCTCGGTCCATATGCGGGCATCCGCGGGCCCCGTGAATCGCTCGACCACCTGTCTGGGCGAGACAGTCCGGCAACGGCGATACCGGCTGGGCAAGACCCATCCCCACGCGCCAACCGACAGCG
The DNA here is from genome assembly GCA_963697795.1 of uncultured Solirubrobacteraceae bacterium. Classification (GTDB taxonomy): domain Bacteria; phylum Actinomycetota; class Thermoleophilia; order Solirubrobacterales; family Solirubrobacteraceae; genus Palsa-744. The sequence continues at coordinate 1,849,969 of OY969097.1, forward strand.
CAGTTCCATTCTGTCGTAAGATCCCGGTCGATGCCCAGCGAGCGCGATAACTGAGGATTATCGATGGCGGGGGCGGCGCTGTCCGAGCTGCTCGGCCAAGACAAGACGGCTGAGGAGATCTGGGCAGAACTTCAGGATCCGGAAGCCCGCGTTCTTCGGCTAACTGGGCCATCGGGATCAGGCAAGTCGTACATCGCTCGCCTAGTTGCGTGCCGATGGCGTGAAGCCAACGGTAGCTGCGTCGTCGCTGTCGGAGACGATGACAATTCTTGGCGGGAGCTATACCCGCTGCTAACTGGCCTCTCCTACGCCCATCACGACTGGGCAGATCTCGCAGTCATCGGTGCCAGGAGTGCAGTGAGACTGGCTGAGGCCGCTACGGGAGTACCACCTGTGGGCACCTCGATTTTTGATCTCTTGAACGCGAAGTTCCGCCAGCGCACGACCCGCGCCCTTCAGCCCTACTCAGACAGCGAGCGCGCGATTATTCTGGACCTCAACCACTTGAGTCGTTCGCAAGATGTACTTCTTGTGGCGGATAACGCCCATTGGTGGGACATTGATTCCCTTCAGCTGTTGCGGTCGTTGCTCTCGGATGGCTTGCGAAAGACCTTGCCGCCACTAGCCTCAATAGTCGTTCTCCTCGTAGATACCGCCGACGAGCAGTCGGTGGTTGACAGCGAGAACTTCAGTGCACTGACCGTAATGTGCGAAGACCGCACCCATCGCACCGAGCGATGCGACCGCAGCAAGTTTCGAGAGTTGTTGGAAGCCTTCGGCTATAGGGGTGAACTCCCGGATGATGTGTTGCGGCTCCTGTTCGACGTGACGGCAGGACACCTCAAGTTGGTAGAGCAGGTCGCGGCCTATGCAATGGAAAACGAGAACAGTTCGTTGCTCGCGTCCAGAGATGGTGACTTTCTCGCCTCGCTCGCCCACGCACGCTTCGCTTCGTTGGGCACGTGGCGACCCGAAGTGACAGAATTGCTCGTACGGGCCGCGGTTCTCGGGCTTTCATTCACAGAGCGCGACTTGGAATGCATCTCCGACAAACAGCGCGCAGATATTCGCAACTTGGTAGAAATGGCCGACAAAATCGGCTTCGTCGCACCATCCAGCGGTGAAATCTCCTTCTGTCACGACATCATCCGTACTGCGATTCTTAGCGATCGGACTCCTCAGCAGCTGCGGCCGATTTACGAAAAGCTCGCACAGTGTCTGGCGATCTTGCGGCCAGGTGATTACTCTTCCCGGGCTCGAGCGCTCCTCGCGACCGACGACCGAGACGATGCGCGTGAGATGATTGCGCTAGCAGCCGTTAGTCAAATACGGCGAGGCGTAGACAGCACCCGCGTCTGGCACAGGATCACTAGCCGAGCATCGAGCGACACTGCCCTGCACACCTATCTCAAGGTCATCATTGACGGATATGAGGCGATCGAGGCAGGAGACTTTAGTCGCGCGATTCCCGGTCTGCGCACGCCGCTAGTGGGCGAGACCCCTTACATGGCGGCAGAGCGGAACTACCTCGCGGCCATCTGCTCAATGGAGCTGGAGACCGCTGCTGGGACTCTCGACGCACAGTCGATTCTTAAGTCCTGGCTTCCGCGCCTCAGGACCGAGGCCGAGCTGCGTACCCGGTTCCTGCTTTTGCTGCAACAAGCTCAGGTCTTGGCCAACATGTTGGAAGAGGCACGCAGGACCGAGAGCCGGATTGAGCAGCTCCTTCTCGAGCGGTCCGGCTACGATCCCTATGCAGCCATCATGTTGCAAGTCCAGAACCGCCGAGCCGGCGCCGTAAACACACCTGAGGTCGCGGGAAGGCGTATTGCTGAAGCCGTCGAGTTCTTCCGGCGGGGAACCGGCGATGGCACGCGTGACCGACTTGAGCTATTCCGGGCACTAAACAATCAGGTTTCTATAGAGATCAGGCTTGGGAAATTCGAGGAGGCTTTCAGACACGCCTGCGAAGCGGAGCAGCTTGCAGCCGAGTCTCCCGATAGTGTCCACCGTCTCGATGTCTTCGCTAACAATTTGGTGCTCGCGGCGTACCGGAGCGACGCCATCAGCCTGGACGAGGCGATAGTCAGGCAACGACAGATCATCGAAAGCCCGGAAGGCTCCGGTGATAAGTTGCTACAACGCATCAATTTGGCTGGCTTCTTGCTCTTGGCCGGCCAAGATGATGAGGGGGTCGGCCGTCTAACCGACCTCGAAGAGGAGATGCGCCGTAGCGACTGCGATGAGAAATATCTCCAGTTCTATGTGTACTCAACGGCAGTATCGGCGTTCGCGTTCCAGGGAGACATTGATGAAGCCCTTCGCTGGCACACGAGACGAGATGGGTTCGTCGAGGAACTACGGTGGCCGGGCGCACCATATGTTCGTCGTCGTCATGAACTGGTGACCAAGATGTTGCCCACCTTCGATTATGCGTGCCTACGCAAGGACGCGAACGAGATGTTCCTGCAGGATGGTCGAATCGAGATCGGACCAGCGTGGAGCTACTACGGCAGGCTCGTTCCCTCGGGCACCCTAAATTTCTGGTCCAATTCCTGAAATCAGGCCAGCCTTAACAAGCCCGATTCCGAGCCACACGGCAAGCATTCTCCGCAACGGAAACCCAAGTTCCTGCATCGCGGTGCCATAGGACGTTTTAGCTAGAGGTGCTGGCGCCTCGTTGGTGTCGAAGGCCCAAGGCCGCCCGTCGGCGTCGACTCGAAAATCCACGCGACCTATGCCGCTCATCCCTAGCACGTCGAATGCAAGCTTTGCTGCATTCTGAATCATCCCGGTTAGCTCCGGCGTAGCAGGATAAGGAACGTGGACAATGTCGCTAAATACATGGTCCTTGAAAGTCTGTGGACGATCGCCGAACCGCTCACCGTTTCCCCGCTGCACCTCGAGCACTTGAAGGGCGTGTGTCGAACCTAGCTGAACGAGCGGCACTCCTACCTCGTCACCGGAGACGAACTCTTGGACGATGACCGGCTGAGAAAACGCTTCGAACCGGGTCCGCACCAGATCATTGAACCCTGCATCGACTATTTGGACACTCGAGTCGTCGATGCCGATGCACATTGACTCAAAGGCGGGCTTGATGATCGCACGCGTCCCGATCGCTGGCCCTCGCGCCCCGATCCAGCCGGCATCGCCGAACTGCCAAGTGTCCGGTACTCGCACGTTGAACCGTCTGAGCACCGCATTCGCATGCAGCTTGTGCCTCGCCAAGGTGCTGGCGTGTGCCCCCGAATTAAGCACGGGGAGCCCGAGTAGACCACAGAGCGAAGGGATGAGGGCCCGACGATCGATTCCGCTGCCTCCCTCTGCTGTCGTGTAGACGATTTCGGGGCGACCGCTGGGTTTGCCGTCGGTTACACGCGCGATGAAATCGCCCTCGCTAAAGAACGCCTCCACAGTGACGCCGAGATCCTGGAATGCTTGGATAACCGCATCGGCCTGTTCGCGCGTGTAGTACTGCGCGATGTTCGAGATTCCTTGCGGTCCAAGGTCGATGAGCTCGCCGTCGCGGATGTTCGTGACAAACAGCAGTGTGAGATTGGGGGCGAACTGCACCGCCCGATCCGCAAGCGTCGACATCGCCGCGACGACCTGCGGGTTGACCGCCTTGTCCGCCAACACCGCCATCGATAATCCTCAGTTATCTCTGTAGGAGCTCTCCAAAGTTGTCTGCGGCGGTAATGACGCGCCTAAGAGCACCGTCCGAAACGTGCGTATAAAGCTCGGTAGTAGTGAGGCTCGCGTGTCCGAGGAGGCGCTGGATGTATCGGATGTCAACGCCGGCCTCTATCAGTCGAGTGGCCGCCGTATGACGGAGCATGTGCGGCGTGACGGGCATGTTGAGGCCCGCGTCACGGGCGGCCCTCGCCAGGCGAGCTCTCATAGTCTGAGCTGTCATTGGCTCGTAGAACGAGTTGAAGAGTAGGTGCGGGTGCGCGACGCGCTGCGCGGCTCGCACCTCGAGATAGATGGTGGTGAGCCCAGTTAGCCATGCGTTCGGCAGAAACACATTGCGCTCACGGCGGCCCTTGCCAACGATCCGGATGCTGTGAGCCTGTAGGTCGATGTCGGCGCAGCGAATACTCGCGACCTCATGCACCCGCATGCCCGTGGCCAGCATGAGCGCCACGCCCAGCAGGGTCGTACTCTGGTGTGGCCGCGCCCGAACAGCTCGTGCGTGCGGCTTACCAACGATTTGGGCGGCCCGCTGAAGGTGGCGGAAAAGCAGGTTGAGCTCGTGCTCCGGTATGACACGCGGAAGTCGTCTGGCTCGGCCGGTCGGGAGCGTCAAGCCGACGAGGGGATCATCTTCTAGTAGCTGCGTCGAGAGCATCCAGCGGCAGAAGCCACGCACTCCTGCTATCCGTCTTCGTATAGAAGGCGGCGAGAGCCCGGCATCTCTGAGCGCCTCGACGAAGGCCACAAGGCAATCGCGGTCGATACCGCGAACTTGCGCCCCGCGTCCAACGTAGCGCCCAAACGCTGCGACATCTGTTTCATAGGCGCGAAGGGTGTGCGGTGACAAATCTCTCGTGATGCGAAGCCACCGCATATACTGCTGTTGTGCCTCGTCGATGTGCACCGGCACCCTCCTTGTTCGAGGCTGAAAGCGGCGTCCGTAATGTGCGGCGAGACGTCCGGTGGCCCGCGTGGCGTGGCGGTAGAGGGATCGGCACGTTAGGTTTGGCACTTGAGAACGGTTGCCGGCGTGTGCATCAGTGCAGACCAGCGCGATGTGCCGGGGCCTCATCGACCGGCCACCGACTGCTACTCAAGGTCGTCCAGCGACGAAAGGGAAACGCGAGTCAATGCCAGCGCTGAGCCGTACTTATGATTGGCTGCGCTTCTAGCTAGGCGTGGGGCCGCCGGGCGTAGATGCTGTCCGCCGCGTGTCTAATCATTGAGAGCGGCAGGGGCGTCTGGCGGGTAGTGTCTCGTGAGCGATGACATCGGGTCTACCGCGTAGAATACGAACATATGTTTGCTAGTTCCTCGCTGGTAGAGGCCCGAGAGCGTGCGGCCGTGCTCGCTCTCATGACGCGCAAACCCGCGTTTAAGCACCTAGCCGGCGAGATCGAGGAGCGAGGTAGCGCGATGCGCCTGCTCCAAGAGCTAGATGAGCCTGCGGATAGGCTCTTCAGTGTCGAGGGCAGTCGGTACACGCTGGATCAGATGGAGGACTACATCATCGGTCTCGAGCGCGAGAACATCGACGTCATCACCGTGCTGGACATGGATGCCTACCCAGCAAACCTCCGGATGGTCTTTGACCGCCCTGCCGCCCTCTTCGTCCGCGGTAATCTCGATCCGAGCGACGAGCGATCGGTCGCAGTCGTGGGCACCCGCAAGCCTTCCGACCGCGGGCTAGAGCAGGCACGCACCGTGGTAGATGCGCTTCTGGAAGCTCACTATGTGATCGTCAGCGGATTGGCCGAAGGAATCGATAGCGCCGCACACAGGCGCGCGCTCGACGCTGATGCCCGGACGGTGGCGGTGATCGGGACGGGACAGCGACATGCCTTCCCTGCCAAGCACGCTGAGCTGCAGGCCGCTATCGGTCAGAGGGCGGCCGTGATCTCGCACTTCTGGCCTAGTCAGGGGCCGCGTAGATGGACGTTCCCCCTCCGCAACGCTGTTATGTCCGGCTTCGCCCGCGCTACGGTCGTCGTGGAGGCGTCGCAGACCAGTGGCGCCCGCACCCAGGCAAGACTTGCGCGTGAACACGGTCGCCCAGTGTTCCTGCTCAACTCGCTGCTTGAGCACCCCTGGGCAAGGCAGGCAGCCACGTACCCGAATGTCTACGTCGTCGAGAGGGGAGCTCAGATTACTGACCATCTCGAGCGTCTCTACGACACTCAGCAGCAGCTGACGCTGGTCCCGTAGCCCAGCTCCTCGCATAGACTCGTACAGATGTCGCTGACCGTCGACGAGGCAAGCGAAACCTATGTGAGCGCCATGCGCAATGTGCCCTCGCCAGACCAGAACGCCTGTGCCATCTGCAAGACATTCATCGGCGAGGACTGGACGTACTGCATTCCCTGCAACCGTCAACTCAACTCGCTCGACATAGTAGTCCCGATCACATACAGCTTGAGCATGGGGCAGATGCACACTGTCCTGCGGCTGTACAAGGACCCTCCGTCGGATGCTCAACAGTTCGCGGCGGTTCGCATGGTTGCCATTCTCTGGCGCTTCCTCCGCGACCACGAGAGCTGTATCGCCCACGGCGCTGGCGTGGACCGGTTCGACGTCACCACCACAGTGCCATCGACCAGCCAGCAGCGAGACCACCAAAATGTGCTGCGAGCCGTCGTGCAGGCATGCGGTCCGGCCAAGGATCGCTACGAGCGACTACTCAGGCCTGCCCCGGATGCCACCGAGTCTCACGAACTCGTCGCCGATCGCTATGTAGCTCAGCGGCGTCTGGACGGTGAGCGGGTGCTGCTGGTCGAGGACACCTGGGCAAGCGGCGGCCACGCTCAGTCGGCCGCTTACGCTCTGAAGCAGGCGGGTGCGGCCACCGTTGCGCTGGTAGTCGTCGGCCGCCACATCAACGGCGAGTGGGAGGTCGACGGAACCCCGTCCGAAGACATCTACGACATGCTGCCGAAGAAGTTCGATTGGTCCTGCTGCGCCGCCGAGTAGTCCACCGTTGAGAGGTCTCGCGGACTCGTGGACAAACCCCACGACCACTGACCAGCAACCACTCCCAGAGCCCCGGCAAAGTCCGGTGGCACTTTGCGGGTGTAGCCTGGATTATGGGGAGATGGCTATGGTCGAATCATCTGTACCGCAGGTCGCGCGAGCCCCGGTGGAGCGACCATCGCATGCGCGTCGTGCGCCTTGGCGCCGTGGGGCGTGGTCGCAGCGAGAGGTAGCCGCGGCTTTGCAGGCGCGCCGGAGCGAGCTTCTTGGGATCTTGCGCTCTCGCGGGGACGGGCGGGGCATGTCAGAGACGTTTCTCGCGGAGACTGTTGATGATGCGGTGAGCATCGTGACGATGATGCGCCGGCCCGTGAGCTCCGAGGCTCATCTCATGGGGGCCTTCTGGACGACGGTGCGCATCCTTTTGCGCCACAATCGCGAAGGCCGCAACGAAGTGCGCGTCGGGAGCCGCTCTAGGGTCGGCCTGGAGGATGTGGCTGGCTATGTAGCTGCGGACGATCTGGGTCCTCAGGAGGTGCTTGAGCTCAGGGACCGTGCTGCCCGAGCGGCAGACTTCGTCTCCCAGCTCACCGACACCGAGCGAGATGTGGTCGTCGCGACGGCCGTACATGGTGCTGGGATCAAGCTGGCCGCGCGCAGGCTTGGGATGCCGGTCAAGGACGTGAAGTCGGCAGAGCGTGCCGCTCGGGCGAAGCTCGATCGTGTCGCGCTCATCGCGTCGGCTGGCCGAATGTGTGGATACCGCGAGGGCGCGATCAGCTCGTACGCACGAGGCTCAGCCAGCGCGGAGACCGAGAGGGTTGCGCGCGCCCATTTGGCGGCGTGTGCGGCATGTAGAGCCCAGTACGCGGGTCTTGTGCGTGAGATGCGTGGGCGCCGCTTCCAGCGCGATGCGGCCGCGGCGTTCCTGCCACCGTCCGTTGCCTTCATCGGCCACCACGTCGGCCTGCTGGGTCGCCTGGCCGGTTGGACGGCGAGCAGGCCGCATATCGGTGGCGAGCGGGCAGCAGAGGCGTTTGGTGGCGCTGGTGCCGTAAAGGCAGCGGCTGCGGGTAGCGCGATAGTCGCCGCCACCGCAACCCTGGTTGCCCATACTCCAATACTCTCGACCCAAGCGCCACCTCACCATCGGGTCCGCGTGGACGCACGCGCCGCAGCCCGGCACCCCACGGTAGCCGCCACATCCACTGCGAGCGCGGCGGCTCGCGCGAGTTCCTACGCCCCGAAGGCGCCGAGCACCACGGTGGCGCACATGACACCGCAAGAACACGCTGAAATGGAGTTCTCGCTGCACCCGTCAGGATCAAGTACGCCGGATCAACGCTCTGCACCGGCGGCTTCCGCGGCTGACGTGCGCGAAGAAGCCCCACCGGTCGAAGCGCAACCTAGCAAGCCGTCGGCATCGACCAGCGCTGCACCCGCCGGAAGCCCGAGCGCCGCCGAACGCGAGTTCGGACAGCCCTAACAGCAGACCACCAGTAAGCAAGCCGGCCGGGTTTGCAGGTGTGTCCTGGTGGCGGGCCGTGTAACGGAGGGGTAGGGATGAATTGGTTGTCACTCGGAGGTGTCTGCCTGGATTTCCATGTATGGCAGACATTCGACGCAGCGGCAGACCAATAACCCTAAGTACGAGTTCGCGAGAACGCTCGTCCACGATCGATGTTCTCGCTCGCGATTGGCAGCGGGCCGTGCTGTCTGGCCGGGTCGCTGCAGCCTACCTAGTGTGGAGAGAGGCTGAGCCGGCGCTGGCCAGGTTTCGTCACCCGACGGCCGTGGTCTCGTTCATGCGTGGCCCGGCAGCGCCAGCGGAGAAGGACGCGGTCCTATGTGCACTGCTCAGACGCGCCAAGCGCGAACCGTTGGCGGGGCTCATGGTGTTCGAGCTGCTGCGACCTGGGGTTCTGAATCTCCTGGCGCGTTTGACGCGTGGCGCGCGAGACCGTGACGAGCTTAGGTCGGTGTTGCTGTGCGCGGTGTGGGAAGGGATCAGGGCTTATCCGCTGGCTCGTCGGCCGCGGCGGGTGGCAGCGAACCTGTTGCTTGACGCACTTCACAGGACGCTGGTGGAGGTTGGCCAGGAGAGCAAGTGGCGCGCGGTTTGGTTACAAACCACTGTCCCGGCCAGTACCGGCGGGGCGGCGAGCGAGCACGGAGTCGAGGAGGATGTCGAAGGGGTGCTGGTCGGGGCCGTGCGTGCCGGTGCGCTCACCGTTATGGAGGCGGAGCTGGTTCTCGCGAGCCGCATTGATGGTGTGCCGCTGTCTGAGTTGGCGGAGGCTGCGGGGGTGTCTTACAACACGATGAAGTTGCGTCGTCAGCGTGCTGAGCGGCGGCTTCTTGTGTTTCTCGGGTTTCGTCCTGTACCGCGGGGGCAGCAGAAGCGACCTTCGTCGTTTGCTCGGGTTGCCGGTGCTGGGTCACACGGCCCGCTCGGCTGACAGAGACCAGTCAACGACGAAGGAGGTGATCCGGGTCCGTCCCGCGCCGGACCCGAGCACGACTATGCGACGCACCCTGCTGCTCACCATCGCTCTCGCGCTTGTGGCGAGCCTGATTATCCCCGACGTGGCGGTCGCGGCAACGAAGACGGTGACGTTGGACTCGGTGATCGAAAACCTGCGTAACTGGCTGATCGGGTTGCTGGTCGCGCTCGCCACCCTGCTGCTTACGATCGGTGGTGTCCGTTACCTGTTGGCTGCGGGTGACCCTGGTGCGCTTGAGCGGGCGAAGGGCACGATCAAGGCAGCCCTCGCTGGTTACGCGCTTGCCGCGCTCGCGCCGGTGCTCGTCACAGTCCTGAAAGGCATCGTCGGGTGAAAGCGCTCGCAATCGCGAGCGTCGCGGTGCTCGCCATGGTTCTCGCGTTCACCACCGATGCACGCGCCGAGATGGCACGCGGGCGGGCGTCTGTTTCTGCTCCGGCAGCACCAGCGTTGTCCACTGAAGGCACGGAAGGCGCGGAAGGTGGGGGGATTGAAGTTGGTCCGCCGCTGCCCGCACCGGAACGGCCGGGCCGGGAAGAACCGGTGGAAGCAGGGAAGGCCAGCCATCCGGGGTTCTTTGACATTGGCGGGAAAGTGCAGCAGGCGATCAACGAATGGTTCGCCGGGCTGGTCAAGGACGCGCTGAACCCGGCGATGCTGCTCGTGGGGCGCACGCTGCTCTCCACACCGCAGATCGCCGGTGAGGCTGAGGTCCGCTCCTACTGGCAGGCGTGTCTGGGGATCGCGGACGCGCTGCTGGTGCTGGTCGTGATGGTGGCCGGGGCGCTGGTGATGCACCACGAGACACTCCAGACCTCTTATGCGCTGAAGGACTTCATCCCGCGCCTCGTCGTTGCTGGTGTGGTGTCGAATGCGAGCCTTGCGATCGCCGGGCAGATGGTCGCGTTCGCCAACGTCCTCTCGACTGGTCTGCTTGGTGAAGGGGTCAACCCGCAGCAGGCTGGTCACACCCTTGAGCTGCTGGTGCTGAGCGCGATCAGCGGCGGTGGGATCTTCCTCGTGCTGCTCGGTCTGGCGTGCGCGGTGCTGGCTGTCGCGCTGCTGGTGCTCTACGTGGTTCGGGCGTCGCTGATCGTGTTGTTGGTGTGCGCGGCGCCGTTGATGCTGATCGCGCACGGCCTCCCGCAGACTGAGGGGCTGGCCAGGTTGTGGTGGCGGGTGATGCTCGCCGCCCTGGGGGTGCAGGCAGCGCAGGCATTGACCCTCGCAGCGTGCGTGCATGTCTTTTTCGCGTCGGGTAGGAGTGTGCTGGGGGTCGGGACGGGCGGCAGCGTCGTTGACCTGCTGCTGGTGATGTGCCTGTTCTGGGTGCTCTTGCGGATCCCGTTCTGGGCGAAGGAGCTCGCGTTCTCCCGCCGCTACGGATCCACCACGGCCCGGATGGCGCGCACCTACGTGCTGGTGCGCCTGGTCAAGCGCGGCCTGGGCGGTATGGCGTGAGGCGGGAGCGGATCCGGCTCCCTGCCGATGTGGAGATGGAGGACCGCCTGGCGTGGGGCCTGACCGCCCGTCAGCTGATCATCCTCGCCCTTACCGCTCTGCTCGCATACGCGGTCTTCACCGTGGCCCGGACCGGGTTGCCTTTGCCGGTCGCGGCGGGACTGGCTGCCCCGGTCGGACTGGTGGGGGTCGCGCTTGCGCTTGGCCGTCGCAATGGGCTCTCCGGTGACCGTCTCGCGCTGGCCGCGGTCCGCCACCACGCACAGTCACCGCGGCGGGTTGCTGCACCCGACGGCCTCCCGGACCCCCTGCCCGGAGGTGTGAGGCAGCCGGGAGTGGCAGCGCTCGGGGTGCCTGTGGCGCAGGTCAGGGAGAGCGGGCTGGTCGAGTTGACTGATGGGACGAGCGTCCTTGCGCTGGCGGCGACGGGGACGAGCTGGACGCTTCGCTCTGAGGAGGAGCAGGACGCGCTCGCCGGCGCGTACGGGCGCTGGCTGAACAGCCTCACACTCCCGACCGCGATCTTCATACGCGCAGAACCTGTCGACCTGCAAGAGCAGGCCGCCACCATCACCCACGCGGCCGGCGAGCTGCCACACCCCGCATTGCGGGAGAGCGCGCAAACGTACGCACGGTTCCTCAGAGACCTCGCGGCCGAGGGGGAGGGGCTCAGGCGCAGGCGGATCCTGCTCCTCCTCACAACCAGAACCCGCGAGCCAGCTGAGGCCAGGGCGGAGCTCGAGCGCCGCGCAGCAGAGACACAGAGCCTGCTCGCCCCCGCCGGGGTCGAGCTGCAGGTCCTCGACGGCGTCCAGGCGGCGAGCGTGCTGCTCGACGCACTGGAGTCCCCGGGCCCGCCGGCCGGGGTGCACTTCCGGGAGACGGTCACCGCATGCTGAGCGCGTCCGTCAGGGCCAGGGTTGCGGGCCGGCCGCGGGCGGGGAGGACTGGTGGGTTGCCGGTCCCGAGCGCGGTGCTGGTGGACCGGGACTGGGTCAGGGTGGGGGACACCTGGCAGCGCGCACTGGCCGTGACTGGCTACCCACGCGAGGTGGACCAAGGGTGGCTTGCACCGTTGCTGCGGGCGGCCGGGGAGCTTGACCTGGCGTTGCATATCGCGCCGATGTCCCCGGTCATCGCCGCAGACCGGTTGCGCCGCCAGCGCGCACGCCTTGAGTCCTCCCGGCGCCTTGACCAGGACCACGGGCGCCTCTCAGACCCCGCGCTCGCTGCTGCGGCCGAGGACGCCCAGGAGCTCGCCAGCGCCCTCGCGAGAGGGGAGAGCCGCCTGTTCCGCTCCGCCCTCTACCTGCGCGTGTCCGGCGCGAGCCTGCAGGAGCTCGAGGAACGCACCGCCCGCGTCAGAGCACTGTGCGCCTCAATGCTCCTTCACGTCGTCCCAGCGACCTTCCGCGCCTATGAGGGCTGGCTGTCCACATTGCCACTCGGCCTGGACCGCCTCAGGTTGCTCAGAACGTTCGATACTCCGGCGCTCGCGGCGGGGTTCCCTTTCGCCTCGGCGGACCCGCCCTTGGAGGACGGGATCCTCTACGGCCTGAGCGAGAGCGGCGCACCGGTACTGATGGACCGGTTCGCACGCAACAACTTCAACGCTGTCGCCCTCGCATACTCCGGCGCCGGAAAGTCCTACGCGGCGAAGCTCGAAGCACTGCGCCTGCTCTACCGGGGCGTGCAGGTGTTCATCCTCGACCCAGAGGACGAGTACCACGCCCTTTGCGCGGCGGTCGGCGGCGCCTACCTCCCACTCACAGGCCCGGGCGCGGTCGCGCTCAACCCGCTTGACCTGCCAGCCGGGGAGGTGGCGCGGGCGCTGGATGAGCGGATCCTGTTCCTCGCGGATCTGATCGAACTGCTCGCCGGAGGCCTCGACGGCGGCGAGCTGGCCGTCCTTGACCGCGCAGCCAGAGCGGCCTACCAGCACGCCGGGATCACCAATGACCCCGCCACCCACCGCCGGCCAGCACCGTTGCTCGCCGACCTCGTCCACACGCTGCAGCAGGAGAGCGAGACCGGCGGCAGGTTGGCGGAGCGGCTCTCCCCGTATGCGACCGGGTCGCACTCCTCACTCTTTGACCGCCCTACCTCGGTGCAACCGGACAGTCATCTCGTGTGCTTCTCGCTTAGGGGGTTGCCGGAGCGGATGCGTGCCCCCGCGTTGATGCTCGCCCTGGACGGGATCTGGCGGCTTTTGGAGGGACCGTTGCGCAGGCGGATCGTGCTGGTCGACGAGGCATGGGACCTGATGCGAGCTACCCCCGGCCAAACACGCGAGGCACCAGGGGCAAGGTTCCTGTTCCGCCTGGCCAAGCAGGCCCGTAAGCGGTGGACGGGCCTTACGACGATCACCCAGGACCCGGGGGACCTGTTGGACTCGCCGCTCGGGCAGGCGGTCGTGAACAACGCCTCCCAGCACCTGCTGCTCAGGCAGTCCCCGCAGGCGATCGACAGGGTCGGCCAGGCGTTCGCGCTCACCACCGGCGAGCGCTCCTACCTGCTGCGGTGCCCCACCGGCCACGGCCTGCTGTTGACGGGGGAGCAGCGGATCCCGATCCAGATCAAGGCCAGCCCCACCGAGCACCAGCTCGTCACAAGCGACCCCGCCGAGCTCGCCGCCACATGAAGGCCCTTACCGCGCTCTCACTCCTTGCGCTGTTGCCGGTGTTGTTCATCGCCGCCGCGGTCGGGGTGCTCGGCGGAAGCACCCCGAGCCTCGCGACCCCTGTCGCTGTGGGTGGGATCCCGGCGGAATACCTGGCGTTGTTCGAGGCGGCCGGTGCACGGTACGGGATCCCTTGGGAGGTGCTGGCAGGGATCGGGAAGGTCGAGTGCGACGACGGGCAAGACCCCGACCCCTCTTGCACCAAGGAGGGTGCTGTGAACTACGCGGGCGCCGGGGGGCCGATGCAGTTCCTCGCCTCCACCTGGGCCGCCTACGGAGTAGACGGCAACGGCGATGGCAGGATCGACCGGTGGAACCCGGCCGATGCGATCTTCACCGCCGCCCGCTACCTACGCGCGAACGGCGCCCCCAGGGAACTCGAAGGAGCGATCTACGCCTACAACCACTCCGACGCCTACGTCAGGGCCGTCCTGGGGTGGGCGCACCGCTACGAACAAGAAGCCAGCGAAGGGCCAGCCGGTAGCGAAGCAGCACAGGGCGCGTTGCAGTTCGCGCTCGCACAGATCGGTGTCCCCTACGTGTGGGGTGGGGAGAGCCCCACGGGATACGACTGCTCAGGCCTCGTGCAGGCCGCCTACCGGTCGGTCGGGGTCAGCCTGCCCCGCACCTCAGAAGAACAGTTCGCCCACGGGCCACACCTCCCACCCGGTGCCCGGCTGCAGCCGGGGGACCTCGTGTTCTTCGGCCCCGCCCCAGGGGACGCCACGCATGTCGGGATGGTCATCCACCCCGGAGTCATGGTCGACGCGCCGCACACGGGCACCACCGTCCAGATCCAGGCGTTCCCCACCACGATCGGTGCCCCATGGGGGGAAGATCGTTACCTCGGCGCGACCAGGCCCACCGCACGATGAGTCACCCGTCGCAACATCAGCCCGGGATCGGGCGGCTGCTCGCCAACCCCGACCGGCCGATCCACAGGCTGCTCCCCCTCCTGCGCCACGCTCTTAGGAGCGGTGAGCAGGTTGCGCCGTTCCTCCTCGCCACGGCCGCGACCCTCCTCGTCTGCGGGCTCCTGTTGCGTCGGGTGCGATCCCGGCGTCTGGCTCGTGGGGCACGGGTCATCCAGATCGGGGTGCCCCCGCAGGTGCAGGCTGGTGGCGCGGTCCTTTTGTGGGCAGCGCTTCACGACCTGATCCGCCCACGCCTCGCACGACTCGCGGGCGGGCAGCCGCACCTGTCCTGGGAGATCACGGCCGGTGAGACAGGCACGACCTTCCGTGTGTGGGTGCCCGAGCAGGTCCCGCCCGGACTGCTCGAGCGCGCCATCACCTCCGCCTGGCCCGGCGCGAGCACCAGCACCGAACCAGCCAGCCCCCTACCACCAGCCGAGCGGACGGTCACGGTGGGCTGCGAGCTCAGCCTGTCAGGCCCTGACTGGTTCTCCCTTGAGACGGGGATGGCCAGTGACCCGTTGAACCTTGTGCTCGGGCAGTTGGCTGGGCTGACCGGCAGGGAGCGGGCGCTGGTGCAGGTGCTGGCCAGGCCCGCGAGCGCCCGTGCGCAACGTCGCCTTCGCAGCGCGGCACGACGCCTGCGCGCCGGGATCCCACCCCAGCGTCTTGCCCGGCTCCTTGACTTCCTCACCTCAAGCGGGGTACGCCAGGCACCACGGAACGACCCGACGATCAGCCCGGACGTCCGTGAGGTCATCAGCAAGAGCGAAGGCCAGCTCTATGAGGCCCTGATCCGCGTCAGCATCACCGCGACCACGAAGGCTCAGGCGGCTGGGCGGATTCACGCGATCCTCGGCGCGTTCTCTGCCTACCACGGCGCCCGGGTAGGACTGCGCCGCCACCGCATCACCCGTCCTCTCGGGAAGCTGGAGGCCCGGGTGTTCGGGAGACGGGCGTTCCTGGCCGGGGTGCCCGAGCTGGCCGCGCTCGCTCACCTCCCCGACGCCACCGGGATCCCCGGCGTCACCAGGGCCGCCGCCAGGCGGATCCCGCCACCACCAGGCGTCCCAGCCACTGGTCGGCCGCTCGGTCTCGCTGACGCGGGCCCGGACCGGCGGGTGGCGGTGAGCGTGACCGACGCACGCCAGCACCTGCACGTCCTCGGCAGCACCGGCGCAGGGAAGTCCACCCTGATCGCCCAGCTCGTACTCGCTGACGCCACCGCTGGCCGGGGAGCGGTGGTGATTGACCCGAAGGGTGATCTGGTGGACGCGATCCTCGCCCGGACAGGCCACCTCTCGGGGCCGTTGGTGGTGATCGACCCTGAGCGCTCAAGCAGACCGGTCGGGCTGAACGTCCTGCACGGCCCCGATCCGCAACTCGCCGCAGAGCATCTGGTGGGTACGTTCCGTCGCACCTTCGAGCAGTTCTGGGGTCCCCGCACCGATGACATCCTCAGAGCGTGCGTGCTGACCCTCGCACGCGACCCTCGCCTCACGCTTGCAGAGATCCCCACCTGCCTCTCGAACCCTGCCTGGCGGGCTCCTCTCACCAAGGATCTGGCGAGGGAGGAGCCGGTGCTCGCCGGGTTCTGGCGCTGGTATGACGAGCTCTCAGACGCAAGCCGCGTCCAGGCGATCGGCCCGCTGTTGAACAAGCTCCGAGCGTTCCTGCTCAGACGACCGGTCCGGTCGATCGTCGGACAGGAGAGCACCACCTTCCCGCTCACCCAGATCCTCGACGGCGGCGGGTTGCTGCTCGCACGTTTGCCGAAGGGCACCCTCGGCGAGGACACCAGCCGCCTGCTCGGCGGCCTCCTGGTTGCCCGCGTCTGGCAGGAAGCACTGCGCCGCAGCCGCCTACCCGAGCAGGAGCGGCGCGACTGCTGCCTCTACGTGGATGAGGTGCACAACTACCTCTCGCTGCCGCATAGCTTCGAGGACCTGCTCGCCGAGGCCCGCGGCTACCGCCTCTCCCTCTGTCTCGCCCACCAGAACCTTGCGCAGCTCCCCAAGCCGGTGGCTGACGGGCTCTCAGCGAATGCCAGGACGAAGGTGATCTTCAACTGCTCCCCCGAGGACGCCCGCGCCCTCGAGCGCCACCTCGCCCCCGAGCTGACCGCGCACGACCTGGCCAATCTCGCTCGCCACCAGGCGGCCTGCCGCACCCTGCATGAGAACGAGACGCTCCCCGCGTTCACCCTCACCACCCAGCCCCTCCCTGACGGGAGCCAGGCCCGCGCCGGGCGCCTGCAACAGGAGGCCGAACAGCGGTATGGCAGCGACCCGGAGTGGGTGGAGCGACGCCTGCGCGCCCGCCAACTCCGCGTCCTGCCCGGCGGTAAAGACCAGGGCAAACGGCCCGCCCGATCGCCCGCCGATCCGCCCGCCCGATCCCCCGCCCAACCATGAACAGGCAACCCAAACACACCAGAAACCCCTGCACAGTCGGCTCGTGGGCCCGCCTGTTCGGATCCCCGACAAAGGGGGTTATGGAGTGACTTCTCAGACCAGCAGGCGCCTGGATGAGCTGGCGAGCGTGCTCGCCCCACGGGTCACCGACCGAGACCGAGCAATTCTCGCCACCCTCTACGAGCACCGGGTGCTCACCGCACAGCAGATCTACGAGCTGTACTTCGACTCGCTGGACACCGCTCGCGACCGGCTCGCCCGACTCCACCAGCTGCAGGTGCTCGGACGGTTCAGGCCCTACCGACAGCACGGGTCAAACCCCTACCACTACGTGCTCGGCCACGCCGGAGTGCTGCTGCTCGCAGCCGAGCGCGGCATCGACCCCGCAAGCCTCGACCAGACGGCTGCGACCGGTCTGCGGCTCGCCTCAAGCCAGCAGCTCACCCACCAGGTGCAGGCCAACGGGATCGCCACCCGCCTCGCCCAAACCCTGCGCACCATCCCCGGCGCCGAGCTGGTCGAGTGGCGTGGGCAGCGTGGCTGCGCCCGCGCCTGGGGCGAGCTCATTCGCCCCGACGCCTATCTGCGCCTGCAGCTCCCCGCCGGCCAGGTCGAGCTGTGGCTCGAGCACGACCGCTCCAGCGAGACCCACGCCCGGCTGCAGGACAAGCTCGACCGGTACGCCGAGCTCGCCCTCGCCCTCGAACAACCCATCACCGTCCTGATCACGCTCACCAGCGACCGCCGCGAGCAAGAACTCCGCCGCACCCTCCACGCCCCCGCTGACGTCCTCGCTCTCACGAGCACGATCGAGCGCCACCACACCGCTCCGCTCTCCGCCAACTGGCTGCCCGTGAACAGCCAGACACGGATCACCCTCGAAGACCTGGCCCGCGGATGAGCCCACGACCCGCCAGGCAACCCTCCAGTCGTACCCTCCCGTCGTGGAGAGGACTGCCTGCTGGCCTGTCACGGTTGAGCGCCGTCGGCGGGGTGGACCGCAGCTGGCAGCTCCTGCAAGGCGACAGCCTCACCCTGCTCCCAGAGCTCCCGCCGGAGTCCGTGGATTCGGTGATCTGCGACCCGCCCTACGCGATCAACCTGCAAGGCCGCGCCTGGGACGGCCGCACCATCCGCGACAGCGCCGCCGCCACCAGCACCCGCAGACGACTTACCCCGAACCAGGCCTTCCAAGAGTGGGCCACCAGCTGGGCCAGCGCGTGTATGGAGCTGCTCAAGCCCGGCGGGCACCTTCTCGCGTTCGGCTCCCCCCGCACCTACCACCGCCTCGCCGCCGGGATCGAGGACGCCGGCTTGGAGATCCGCGACACGCTCATGTGGGCCTACGCCAGCGGCATGCCCAAGTCCCGCCGCCTACCCGCCGGCCGCGGGACCACCCTGAAGCCAGCCTGGGAGCCGATCCTCCTCGCACGAAAGAAACCCCTCGCCACCATCCAGCAGACGCTGCGCCGGTACGGGACAGGGGCGCTGAACATCGACGCCTGCCGGATCGGAGAGCGCTGGCCCGCCAACGTCCTGCTCACCCACCACGAACGCTGCACCCCCGAGAAGTGCGCCCGGGGCTGCGCCGTCGTGCAGGCCGACCAGTCAGACCGGCGCACCCAGGCCACCGCACCACCGAGCCGGCTGTTCTTCTGCGCGAAGGTCTCCCGTCAGGAGCGCGAAGCCGGCTGCGAGCACCTCCCCGGCCTAGAGCTCGACCTGTTCCCAAACGCCCAAGACCATCCACCCGCCAAAGCACGCAACCCGCACCCCACGGTCAAGCCGATCGAGCTCATGCGCTGGCTGGTCCGTCTCGCCAGCCCCGCGCACGGGCTCGTCCTGGACCCGTTCTGCGGGTCAGGCACCACCGGCATCGCCGCGCGCCTGGAGGACCGCCTGTTCCTCGGCATCGAGCAAGAGCCCGCCTACATCCAGATCGCCCGCGCCCGCATCACCCACTGGACCAAAACCCTCCCCACCGGTCAGGAGGACCCAACCCTCGTCCCTTTAGCCACGAGGAGCAGACGGTGAGCCGCGCCTACCCCGAGGAACCCGAGGAGACCGGCCCGGGTCTGGAACCGGACACAGTCGAGCTGCTCGCCAGGCGGATCGTGCAGCTGCTCGCCCAGCACCTCACGTCGCCCCCTTCCGCCGGTCCTCCGGCCGGGCGGCTGCTGACCGCCGCTCAGGTCTCGGCATGGTGGGGTGTCAGCCGCGGCTGGGTCTATGAGCACGCCACCCAGCTCGGCGCGGTACGCATCGGCGAGGGCGAGCGTCCCCGCCTGCGCTTCGACCCCGACCGCGTCGCCGAGCACCTCAACCAGCCCCCCGCCGGGCCACCGCCAACACCCAACCCGGCACCACCCATGCGGCGGCGATCCCCAGGGATTCCTAGGGATCCAAAACGACTTGCTTACCGGCCCGACCCAGAGCTATCGTCACCTGGCAGCACCAGACGGCCGGGTGACGCGCCACCGTCCCCAGCCACGGAACCGAAGACGGCCGCCTTCGCGCGATGGTCTGCCTACCCCCAGACCCGGGGGTAGGCAGACCACAACCGCACCGGCCATCGCCACCGACACCGGAGAAGACCCGAGCATGGCCCGAAGCCAAGGACAAGTGCTTGAGCGACCCTGGAAGCACGGACACGGGTACGCCCTGCGCTTCCGCGCCTACGGCGAACGCCAATACGTCACCCTCGGGACACAAAGCGACGGATGGACGTTAAGACG
Source organism: uncultured Solirubrobacteraceae bacterium (assembly GCA_963697795.1). Classification (GTDB taxonomy): domain Bacteria; phylum Actinomycetota; class Thermoleophilia; order Solirubrobacterales; family Solirubrobacteraceae; genus Palsa-744. The sequence goes on from OY969097.1 coordinate 1,869,343, forward strand.
CGCCGAAATCGAGCTCGCGAACGTCATGGCCGACGTGCGGCGCGGCACATGGATCCCGCCCGACCGCAACAAGCGCACCCGCGCGCAGGCCGGCGAGGGACCCAACGAGCCGACCTTCCACGAGTTCGCCTCCGCCTGGCACGCAGACCGCAAAGGCGAGATCACCCCCGCCGGGCACGAGTACGAGGAATGGGCGCTTCGCTACCACCTGCTCCCGTACTTCGCCAACTGGCGCCTGTCCGAGATCGACATCCCCGCCGTGGATGACTACCGCCGCTACAAGGTCAAACAGGGCGAGCAGCGCGCCGCCGCGATCGCCGCCGGCAAACTCGCACGAGGCCAGAACGGCTGCGCCCTCAAACCGCTCTCGCCCGCCTCGATCAACAAAACGATCAACGTGCTGCACGCGATCCTCGAGCTCGCCGTCGAGTACGGCCACACCACCTCAAACCCCGCCGCCGGCAGACGCCGCCGCCTCAAGCTCCCTGCCAAACGGCCCGTGCACCTCGACACCGCCGAGCAGATCCAGGCGCTCCTCGACGCCGCCGGAGAGCTCGACAGGGATCCTCGCCGCCCCACCCGCGACCGGCGCGCGATCATCGTCACCCTCATCCTCGCCGGCCCCCGCGCTCACGAGCTATGCAACCTGCTCTGGCGCGACATCGACCTCGCCAACGGCCGCATCCACATCGGCCGCTCAAAGACCCAAGCCGGCCTCCGCGAGATCCCCCTGCTCCCCCTCCTGCGCGACGAACTCGCCGCCCACAAGGCCAGCAGCTACCGCTCAGAGCCCGACGATCCCGTCTTTCCCACCGGCACCGGCGGTCACCGCGACAAGGACAACGTCCGCAACCGCATCCTCGCACCAGCGCTCACCCGCGCAGACCAGCTCCTCCTCAAACGCGAACAAACCCCGCTTCCAGCCGGCGTGACCCCACACAAGCTCCGCCACACCTTCGCCTCGGTCCTCGTCGCACTCGGCTGGGACCCAGCCTCCGTCATGGCCGCGCTCGGCCACGCCGACCCCCGCCTCACCCTCCGCGTCTACACCCACCTCATGCGCCGCGGCACCGACGAGCGCCAACGACTCACCGACCTCGTCAACGGTGGCGATCGCGCCGCGGCCGTCGATCGCGCCCTCGTCGCCTAGCGCCGACTATCTCTTGATCCACTTTGACGGGCATCTGCACCGTCCAAAGCCTCTCCAGCATCGCCCCCACTAGTCGGGCATCGGAAGCAGCAGCGAAACGCCCTCACGCAGATCCTTGGACAAGTCGAGTAGGGCCACTTGCTCGTCACGAAGTTCGTGTGCCTTACGGAGCGCTCCGACAACCGCCTTGAGCTCATGTGCCGACGATGGCAGCTTGATTACGAAATCTGTAAACAGCTGTTGCCCGAAGCGATTTCGGCTCTCCTTGGTCGATCCCGTCGACCGTGCATCCACAAGCTCTAGATACTGCGGACTGTTCATTGTGTAAACGATGTACTCAATAAGCAGGGCGGGGGCCTCGATGTCATCATTGGTAATGAAAGTTGGGAACTCATTAGAGACGTGGCAGCCGGCATGCACGTCCGGCACGATTGCAAAGGAGCCGCGAAACGCAAAGAGACGGTTGTAGATCAGTTGGCCCGGAGATATCCGATATAGCGTCTTACCCTTTATTTCTCGCCCCTTCTTTTCTTCTCTAATGAACGTCCCGTGGCCCCACCAGTGAACGCCTACGAGCCTGTAGTCACCCTCTGGGTCGACACGCTCCTTCTGGCTAACCTCATGCAGCACGGCTCCGAGACGTATCTCGTCGAACTCAACATCCTCAAATGTCTCAGTAACCTCATCCGCATATCGACGATACCGCTTGTGGATGCGGTCAGTGCGTCTATCGATGTCGGCGCTCATCGCGTTGATGTCTGCGGTTGGGGTGCTTGACCTCGTCCGGTAAAACTTCGCGTCGAGTCGATCCCCAACCTCTGAAAGCCACGCATTGGCGGTCGGCTCAAAGTTGCCTTCACGGAATGCGTGCCATGCCAGAAGGCAATCTGGCAGTTCGCTCCCCGTAATCTGGTCGCCATTAGGCGCATAGCCCGCGTTCTCTGCGATCGCAAGAAAAACTTCTCCTTGCTCGCCGTCATCGGGTGTTTCCTTCTTCTCGAGAAGCAGGATGCTCGTCTTAGCCTTAGCCCCGTATCCCTCAAAGGTCGCCTTCGGCAACCCGACCACGCCACGTATCCACGCATGCGACTTGATGTATTCGCGTACGTATTTCGTCGAGCTGTTGTCCAAGAGACCCTCAGCGACAACGATCGCCATCCGACCATTGGCCTTGAGTAGGCGAATGCAGCGCTCTACTGCCAAGATCATTCGATCTTGCGATTTGCGTCCCGCGCCGAGCTCGTACCGATCGAGTATCTCCTTGTCGTTCTCGACTGACCCAAATGGCGGGTTGGTCAAGCAGACATCAAACAAGCCCTCTTCGATACGGCCTGGGACATCCTTAAGCCCGTGGGCCTTAAAAATGCCTGCACTTCCGTCGCCATGCACCATCATGTTCATCTTGCATGCTTGCGATGTCCGCTCCTTCCAGTCGGTGCCGGAAAGTGAGCGGTTGGAAAGCTCCGTGCGCCAGCGTTCCTTCTCGTCGTCGGAGAAGTCTTGCACGCGTATCTTGGAGCCAACAACGTCAAAAGCAAAGATCAAAAAGCCGCCAGTGCCGCAGAAGGGATCGACGATTGTCTCGCCTATCCGCGGATCGATAGCTTCGCCCATGAACTCGACGACATTGCGTGGCGTAAAGTACTCACCGAGACCACCGGTGAACGTATCGCTCAGGAAGTACTCAAACGCCTCCCCCTTGACGTCGAATGCTGTCAGCGAGAGGTCGTAGCTCTCAAACAGTGCGACGATACGTCGCACTGTTTGGTCATGTAGCTCAATCTTAGCTTCCGGAGAGAACAAGCCAGCGTAACTCGGCGCGTTCTTCGTCTCCTCGAAAATTCGTGATACGACGTTAATATTTAGATCCCTGAGGGTCTCGTCGAAGACAGAAAGCCGAAAGCGATTCTTCGTTGGGTTGGTCTTCTCCTCGTACAGCTTGCAAAAAAGGACCTTGGACATCTCGTCGAAGGCCGCCACTGGATCGTAGCCCTCGTTATTGCGGATCTCGTTATGGCACGCTCGAAGAACCCTCTTGAAAGTCTGCACGTCGTCAATGATGAACAGTTCGTGCCGAGCTTCTGCTCTAAGAGCTTCTTGGATCTCTTTGCCAATAACAAAGTTGACAATTTCAGCGTCTAGTGCTTTCCGAGGGGGGAGATCCTTCAGGCGACCCTTGTCAAGCGTCTGGAAAATCTGTACCTGCGTGCCGTTTGTCGTCAAGACAAGAGGTGCGATTCGGGGTAGCAGGCGCGCGTAAGAGATTGCTTGGTCCCTGACTTTGCGGTCTAGGATCTCGTTCGGCGCCTTCGTCTCGCAAACGAGCAACGGGGCGTCGCACTTCGGCGTGCTGTAGACCACAGCATCAGCGTGGATCGTCTTGCGCTTACGGCCCTCTTGCACCTCGATCCCAACGTCGAACTGCACACAGCCCTTCTTGTAGCCGCGCTCCTCCAAATAGGGGAGCAAGAAGTGGATCTTGACGTCCTCCTCGCTGCGCCGCTCGGCCATCGGACAAAGATTATGGATTGAGCCGGATGCCCGAGGCTTGATCCGCCGTGCGCCGTGTCGCCTCACAGCTTCGCCGAGAGCTAGCTGTCGGCCGAAGCAAGGTCGAGCCATCAGCAGTCGTCGTTCGACGGCAACGGCTCGCCGGAGGCGTGGTCTTCGTCGTCGTCGCGCCAGCCCCAGGTCGCCGGGCTGCGCCGTCCGTTGCGTAGCCAGCGCAGCCTCCTCTGCGCTTCCGGGCCGAGCCGCTCGTCTCCTGAGTCCTCGCGCTCATCGACATCTGGGGTTGCGTCGTCGGGCTCCTGCCACTCGTACAGGCAGTGCGTGATCGACCCGAGCCGCTGGAGTCTGCGCGATAGGTGCTCCTTCAACTCGAAGAAGGCATCAGAACGGGCGTGCCTACCCCGCGCGAGCAATGCCACGCCATGGTCGAGGTCGCTGCTCACTTCCGCTCGTAGCCTGTCGAGATTCTCCGCGGAGTACGCGCGCGCCATACGCCAGATGCGGTGCTGCGGCGACTCGTGCAGCTCGATCACCTCGCCGCCCTGCCGCCACGCTGCCAGCCGCTCGCGGGCCGCCTCCGTCAGCGCCCAGTAGGTACGGCTGTGCCGGCGGGAGGTCTCGAGCAAGCCACCAAACACGAGCCCGTCCACCTGCGGACGAAGTTGCCGGGTCGTCCACCCCGATCCCATGAACCCAAGGTGCTCGACGATCACAAACCACGGCACACCCTGCTCGTCGCGGTTCTGCGGCTGCCGGTGGCGTTCAGCGCGCTCGATCGCCGCGAGCACCTCGTTGTCGGAGACCGGCTCGAACCGTCGCAGGGCGGCTTCCGCCTCCCACCGATTCTTCCTCTCCGTCTTGTCCATCGCACCTGCTCCTTCACTCGGGGGAAACGGCCCGAGGAGCAGCCGACGATCGAACCGCACGCCACCGCCACACGCGAATAGCGCGAGCCTGCGAGACAATCAACGGTGTATCGAGGCCAAGCCCTCGGTGCCAGGCCCCGGGGCGCTCCAACGCCGCCGGGGCCACTTTTGTCAAGGCGTAGCGACCATAGCTCCGCCTCGCCCACGGATCGAGCGGCATCCGCGCGCATCGCCGCGCATTTCAGGCACTAGTGCCTCAGGTCACCACCGATCACCAGCGATACCAGGTGATTCCCCGCGGCGCAAACCCGCCCATATGCAGGCCCTTCCCGAAATGGAGCCAACCGGGATCGAACCGGTGACCTCCTGCTTGCAAAGCAGGCGCTCTCCCAGCTGAGCTATGGCCCCTGGGGCCCTCCAATATAAGCCCCGTCGCCTCCGCTGCCCACCGATCATCCCCAGCCCCACCCCAAGACCCCACCCGGGCCTTCCTAAACTCACCTCATGGCCACGAGCATCCCCGACTCCCACGCCGACCTCCTGGACGCCAACTTCGCCACCCTCGCAACCGTCGCCGGCGACGGCACCCCCCACCTGACCGAGGTCTGGTTCCTAAACGACGACGGCCGGCTGAAGCTGTCTCTGAACAGCTCCCGCCTGAAGACCAGGCACCTGATGGCCAGGCCCCGCTGCAGCCTCTTCATCCTCGACCTGGAGAACCCGTACCGCTACGTCGACGTGCGCGGCACGGCCCGCATCGAGCCCGACGACGACTACGCCTTCGCCGATCGTGTCGGCGCCAAGTACGACGCCGACCTGCGCGTCCACGACGGCCCGGGAGACAGGCGCGTCGTCGTCACCGTCGAGCCCTCGAGCGTCTTCGCCGTGGACATGTCGGGCGGCTGAGCCGCTCGCTCGCCATGTCAGCTCTCGGCCGCCCCCAGCACCCAGGCTTCTCCCGTCGCGATGTCCGGCACGCCCATCGCGGCCGCCACGTTCAAGGCCATGCCGTGCCTGAAGTAGTCGTCTAGCTCCTCGCCCTGCACCCCTGACAGCTCCCCCGCCAGCGCCACCAGGCCCGCGAAGCGCCTGAGCACCCGCTCGCGGATGGCCGGCTCGTCGCATGCCGCATAGGACTGGAGCTGCAGCATCAGGCAGTCCCTGTCCCGCACGAGCAGCTCCTTGTAGGCGCTGCCCATCGCTGCCAGCGTCTCCTCCTCGCATCCCTCAGCAGGCCCGCCGCCCTGCCCGCCGGCTGTCGCAGCCCCCTCCCGGAATGTCGCCTCGACCCGATCGAAGCCACGCTCGACGGCCGCGATGAACAGGTCCTGCTTGGTCGGGAAGAGAGCGAACACGTAGGGCTGGGCCACCCCCACCCGCTGGGCGATCCGCCCCACCGACGTCCCGTGCAGGCCGCCCTTGGCGAACTCCGCCACAGCCGCCTCGATCAGCTCCTCCCGGCGCTCCGCCGCAGGCACGCGACGGCGCGGCCCGACCGCTGCCGCCGCGCCGCCACCGTCCGCTGCAGTCGTCCCGCTCATGCCGCCCCCGCCGCGCTCGCCGCCCCGCCCCGTGCCGCCAGGCTCTCCTCGCGCTGCTCCGAGCGCGCCCCGAAGGGCACAGCCGCGGCCACCAGTCCGCCCACCGCCAGCACCGCGACCCCGACCCACAGCGCCGGCGTCAGCCCCGCCACGAACGCTTGGGGGGACCCGTACCCGCCTGCGCCCGTGAAGACGGTCGCCAGCACCGCCACGCCCAGCACGCCGCCCAGCTCCCTGATGGCGTTGTTCGCGCCCGAGGCCTGTCCCGCCTGCTGCGGGCTGACAGACGCCAGCACGGCGTTGGCAGAGGGGGCGAAGACGAGGGCCATGCCGGCTCCGGCCATCACGAAGGGGACGATCATCTGGGTGTAGTGCATGTGCGTGCTCGCAGTGCTCGCCAGCCAGGCCAGGGCTCCAGCCTGCAGCGCCAGGCCCGCGGCCATGAAGGCCCTGCTGCCCAGCCGCTCTGAGAATACGCCGGCCAGCGGGGAGACGACCATCGTCGCCCCCGTCCAGACGAGCAGCTTCAGGCCCGCCTGCAGGGGCGTGTTGCCGAGCACGTTCTGCATGAACTGCGACAGGAAGAAGATCGAGCCGAACATGCCGAAGTACATGCTCAGCGACACCACGTTGGTGACGGCGAAGGAGCGCTCCGCGAAGAAGCCCATCGGCAGCATCGGCTCGCTCCTCCGCAGCTCCCACGCCACGAAGGCCGCCAGCAGCGCCAGCCCGCCGGCCAGCGACGCCACCACCGTGCCCGCTCCCCAGCCCAGCGTCTGGGCCTTGATCAGGCCGAAGATCAGGGCGAAGGCGCCCGTCGAGCCCAGCGCCAGCCCTGCCAGGTCCAGCGACCCGTAGGGGCCCCTGCTCTCCTTCAGGACCCTCCCCGCCAGCGGCAGCACGGCGATCCCGATCGGCACGTTGATCCAGAAGATCCAGTGCCAGGACAGGCTTTCAACGACAGCTCCCCCGACCAGCGGTCCCACCGCCACCGCCACGCCGCTGACGGCCGACCACACGCCGATCGCCATGCCCCTGCGCTCAGCAGGGAACGTCTCCGCCAGCAGCGTCAGCGTCAGCGGCGTCACGATCGCCGCCCCCATCCCCTGGATCGCCCTCGCGGCCACCAGCGTCCCCGTGCTGGGGGCCAGGGCGGCCCCCGCCGAGGCCACCGTGAAGATCGTCAGGCCGATCCCGAACATGCGCTTGCGCCCGAACCTGTCGCCCAGCGCAGCCCCCGTCAGCAGCAGCGCCGCATAGGACAGGACGTACGCGTTGACCGTCCACTCCAGCGACTGGATCGAAGCGCCCAGGTCGCGGTGGATCGTGGGCAGCGCCACGCTCACGACCAGGTTGTCCAGCACCACCATGAACAGGGCCGCCGACACGATCGCCAGCGTCCATCCGTTGCCTGCCTTGGCCTTCATCTCGTGCTCCTCTCGGTCTGGGAACATGAACTTAGCAGTGACTAATAACTAAGTCAAGGAGAAGAGGATTGAGATGAGCGGGGTCGCGTGAGCGTGAACCTCGCCAGGGCCGGTAGCCCGGCGGCTCGCGGAGGAACGGGGCGCCGTCATCGACGCTCTCCGCTCCTCCGGGCCGCTGGGTCGCCCGTGGGGGGTCAGGCGCCGGGGGTCGGGGGTGAGGAGCTCGAGCCCGACCAGGAGCCCGAGCCGCCGGGGGGCGGACCGCCGTGGCCGCCCGGGCCGCTCGGTTTGAAGGACGAGTCGGTCGCGAAGACCGTCGTGCCTTCCGAGGAGGAGCTGACCGTCACGTCGTCGCCGCCGGCCAGCTTTTCCAGGGAGCTGCTCTGGCCGTCCAGCGTCACCGTCGAGCCCGACGGGATCGTCAGGGTGGGGGTGGCGTAGGTGACCGAGCTCGTGCCCTCCTTGATCGTGATCGTGCCGGCCGACGCGTCGACGGCCGTGATCGTGCCGCTGTCGGTCGTCTGCGTGACGTAGGCCGTGCCGGCTTTGTCGAGGACCTCCGAGACCGAGTGGACGGCGTCGTCGCGGCCGCCCGGGCCCCCGGGCCATCCGCCCGGGCCGTTGGCGCTGTGGCGGATCTTGGGAGCTGTGCTCTTGGATCCGCTGGAGGCCGCGCTCTGGCTGATGCCCGCCGCGGCTCCGCCCAGTGCGCACAGCGAGGCCACGGCTATCACGCCGGCTCTCTTGCGCTTTCTCATCTGCTTCTCCTTCGCTGCTAGAGCCCGGACGACCACTCGTCGTCCATCGGCTCATCGAGCATGGGGCCGGCCGCTGGCAGCAGCATGTGGCGAGCCTGGGAGTTCTGCCAGGGGCCCGCCGACGCCCTGGGCTCAGAGTTCTGTCAGGAACCCCAGCAGGGCCTCGTTGACCTGCTCGGGGGCCTGCTGCTGGACCCAGTGGCCGGCGCCCGGGACAACGATCGACCTGCGCAGGTTGATGACGAGGCCCTGCATCGCCTCGGCCGGCATGAACGTCCTGACAGGGTCCTGCTCGCCCGTCAGGAACATCGCCGGCTGCTCGACCTTGCGATCCGCGTAGGGCTCCGTCAGCTCCCAGTTGCGGTCGATGTTCCTGTACCAGTTCAGCCCGCCCGTGAAGCCCGTCCGCTCGAAGGCCTGCACGTAGACATCCAGGTCCTGCTCGCTGAGCCAGTCCGGCCGCTGCGGCCGCCCGCCCTCCTCGCTGGCCCACTGGTCCGTCCACACCCTGGACGTCGTAAGGGTCCTGCGCACGTCCCTGCCCAGCGCCTCGTCGGCCACGCCCGGCTGCTGGAACCAGACCATGTAGAAGTCCTCGCCCAGGTGCTCCCGCATGATCGGGATCGGCGGCGCCGGCGCCCGCCCCACCAGGGGCACGCTCATCCCCACCACAGCCGGGACCCGCTCGGGGTGGATCAGGGCCATGTGCCAGGCGACGTTGGCGCCCCAGTCGTGGCCCACGAAGATCGCGCTGTCCAGGCCCTCCGCGTCGAGCAGTCCGATCATGTCCCCGCACAGGCTCAGCACGTCATAGCCCTCGACCTCCGCCGGGGCCGAGCTGGCACCGTAGCCGCGCATGTCCGGGGCCAGCACCCTGTAGCCGGCCTGCACCAGCGCCGGGACCTGCTGGCGCCAGGAATAGGCCAGCTCGGGGAAGCCGTGGCACAGCACGACCGCCTGCCCGCTGCCCTCGTCCAGGACGCTCAGCTCGATCCCGTTGCTCGCCACCCGCTTGACTGTCATCCCCACGAACCCTATCCGGGGGTAGGCTCTGCCGCATGGTTGGAGCGCCCAAGGCCGTCCACCATCTCAACTGCGGGACCATGTGCCCCCGCGGCGCCCGCCTGCTCACCGGCCAGGGCAGCCTGCTCGGGTCCGCCCGGCTCGTCTGCCACTGCCTGCTGCTGGAGTGCTCAGACGGCCTCGTCCTCGTCGACACCGGCTTCGGAGCAGACGACGTCCGCAACCCCGGCCGGCTCGGACGGCCCTTCAACCTGCTCGTCCGACCCCAACTGCACGAGGCCGAGACGGCCCTGGCCCAGATCGCCTCCCTCGGCTTCCAGGCCGCCGACGTCCGCCACGTAGTGACGACCCACCTCGACCTCGACCACGCAGGCGGGCTGCCCGACTTCCCCGACGCCCAGGTCCACCTGCTCGGGCGCGAGCTGAAGGCCGCCATGCACCCCAGCCCGCGCGACCGTCAGCGCTACGTCGCAGCGCAGTGGTCACACAACCCCAAATGGGTCGAGCACGAGGTCGGCGGGGAGGACTGGTTCGGCTTCCAGAGCGTCCGCGTCCTGCCCGGCAGCGACGAGGAGATCCTGCTGATCCCCCTGCCCGGGCACTCCCTCGGGCACGCCGGCGTCGCCGTCCGCACGGGCGAGCGCTGGCTGCTTCACTGCGGCGACGCTTACTTCACCCAGGGCGAGATGCAGACGCCGCCCCACTGCCCTCCCGGCATGCGCGCCTTCGAGGCCATGACCAACTCCGACACCCGCACCCGCCTGCAGAACCAGGAGCGGTTGCGCGAGCTCGCCCGCGAGCACTTCGGGGAGGTCGAGCTGATCTGCTCGCACGACCCGGGCACGCTCGAGTCCGCCTGACCCCGGCCCGGCACGAGCAGACCGGTCACGCTCGCGCCCGAACGCGCCCTCCGCCCGCTCGCCTCAGCTCCTTCTGCAGTGCCTCGATCGAGCGCTGCAGCTGCTTGACCGATGCGGCCTCGACACGGTCGATGCCCACGGCCCGGTTGATCTGGGCGTTGATCTCCCGGTGGCTGCGCCCGGCCTGACGGTGCAGCTCCGCGACCAGCCTGCTGCGCTCCCTGCGCAGGTCCTCACGCCGCTGGAACGACGCTGCGGGCGCCGGCTCGGGCTCGGGTGCCCGGACGGCCTGGGTGACGGTGATGTCGCTCGCCGGTTGCGCCCCGAACAGGGTCATCTGCGAGGCGAACTCGGCGCTCAGCGGCACGAACTCGGCCTGCGGGGAGGGCTCGCCGGCCCGTCGCTCGGCCTGCTCGTCGAAGCCCTCGGGCTCCTCCTCGCGGCGCAGCGCATGACGGAGCTCCGTTTCGACCTCCGCGGCGTGCCTGCGCAGCGTCCCGTCGGCAGGCAGGTAGACCCAGCTCGGCTGCGCTCCCCCGCCCGGCGTCGTTCGCACGAAGCGCCCCACGATCTGGCGGAAGATCAGCGGCGTCTTGGCCGCGGTCGCGTAGACGCCCACCCGCAGTCGAGGGATGTCGACGCCCTCGGAGACCATGTTCACGGCCACGATCCAGGGCTCTGAGGAGCCGCGGAACTCGGCCAGCTTGCGCGCCGCCCGCGCCTCCGTGTGCAGCACGACGACAGGCGCCTTCCCCGTCACCTCGCCCAGCAGCTTCGCGATCTGGCGCGCATGCGTCGCGTCCGCCGCGACCGCCAGGGCGCCCGCGTCGCGATGGCCGGCCTTGCGCAGCGCCCGCAGCTTCTCGTCTGCCTCCCGCAGGATCCGCGGCAGGCCGTCCGGCAGCTCCGTGGAGATGGCCGTGCGGTAGCGGCGGCTGGCCTCACGGGTGCTCAACACCGTCTCGAACGACGATTCGATCACGTCGTCGCCGCTGCGCCAGGACAGGGTCCCGTCGAAGGTCACGAACGCCACGGGCCTGCAGATCCCGTCCGCGACAGCCTCCGCGTATGTGTAGGAGACGTCCGGCACGACCACGCCGTCGCCGTCGTAGCGCACGCCCGGGATCGGCGTCGCGTCCGAGCGGAAGGGCGTCCCCGACAGCAGCAGCCAGCGCCGCGTCGAGGCGAAGGCGCGGCGGAAGCTCGCCCCCCACGTCAGGTCTTCGCCCAGGTGGTGTGCCTCGTCGACGATCACCAGCGTCTCCGGCGAGACCCTCCTCGCCCACGCCTCCGGGTCGCTCGCCACGCGGGCGTACGTGACCGCCACCCCGTGGAAGTCCCGGGGCGGGTTCGGCCCCTTCGCGTCAGGGGCCAGCTGCACCCCCGAGGCAGCCGCCGCCAGCGCCCACTGGCGGGTCAGGGGCGTCGTCGGGCACAGCACGACCACCCGCCGAACCTCCCGCCTGCGCAGCATCTCGCCTGCCAGCTCCAGGGCCGGACGCGTCTTGCCGGCCCCCGGGGCAGCCGAGATCAGGAACGGATCGCCGCTCCAACCCGCCAGGCGGTCGAGCGCATGGCGTTGCCACGCGCGCAGCGTTGTCGGGCGGGAGGGCGTCAAAGAGCCCGGCATCCTGCGACACGACACGGACGGACCGCCGGATGCCGCTCAACTATGCGACGTCGCCCGCGCGCATCGGGATCTGCGGCATGAGCGAGTGGGAAGGCGGAGCCGGGCCGGCTCCGGTGCGGGCCCCCAGCCTTGGCGCCCCGGCATGGAGCGCCGGCCGACTCTCTTATCTCTCTCGGTCCTTCCTACTTCCCCGCCAGCGCGTGCGCGAAGACGTAGCCGTTGACGGTGCCCAGGCCGCTGGCCATGTCGTAGCCCTTCTTGGCCTTGTAGCCCTTCACGGTGAAGAGGACTTCTTCTTCGGGTCCCAGCACGTCGTAGGGGTTTTCGCCTTCTGTCACGTCGACGATCCCGCTGAAGGGGCTCGAGCCGAGTTCGTAGAGCCTCTGGTTGACGTCGCCGAGGGGGTGGCCCGCGATCTGGTCCGCCAGCGCCACGATGCCGCTGAACAGAGGCGTCGCCTCGCTCGTGCCACCCACGATGCTCAGCGTGTTCGGGGCCGGTTCGCCTTCCACTTCGGTCTTGTAGCCCGTCAGCACCAGCACGCCGCCGTTGACGGCCGCGCTCATCGAGATGTCGGGCGTCGCCCGCTTGCTGCCCGCCCCCGTCTTGACCAGCTTCTGGAAGGCGGGCTCTTCGAAGACGTGGGAGGGACCGCCCCCGCCCGACGCGTCGATGCCGTAGGGGAGGTCGTCCCAGACGCTGTCCGGGGCCGTCCTTTCGCCTGCTTCGTTGAGGTGCAGCATCGTGCCACCGACGGCCGTCACCAGCGGGTCCGTGGCAGGCCAGGAGGCCGCCCTGTGCTTGAGGAATTCTTCGTGTTCGTTGACCCCTGCCGTGCCTTCGTCGCCTGCCGCGTCCGTCACCGTCACCCCGTTCGTCGCAGCCGCTTCGTAGGCCGAGCGCAGGGCGAAGATCGCCTGGTGGTTGGGGAACGATTCCTCCGTCGCGCTGAAGGACTGGCTGATGACCTGGCCCAGGTGGTGTTCGATCACGTAGTTCTCGGCCGCCACGATCTGGGGGAAGCCCTGCACTCCCTCCGTCTCTTCTTCAGGCGTCTCCACCAGCAGGATGTTCGCCTTCGGCGCGATCGCGTGGGAGTACTCGATGTCCAGGTCCGTCTCGAAGGCCCACCCCGCCATTTCCACGTTGTCCTTTTCGAAGGGACGGACCGCGCCGGCCGGCTGGATCACCTGGAAGGACGGCGGCGGGGGCAGCTTGAAGATCTTGTCGAACTTCGTCAGGTCCTTTTCGGCTGTCGGCGAGCCGAAGGAGTCCACGATCACGATCGTCTGGCCCTGGCCTTCGTCGCCCTGGGCGTACAGCTCAGGCAGGTTGTAGGCCTTCTCGATCTCGTTCGGCGTGTAGCAGGCCAGGTGTTCTTCGGCCTCGCATTCCGCGATCGTCGGCGCCGTCGTTCGCCTCGTCAGCACCTTCGGCACGTGCCGGGAGGCCGGGTATGCATTCGCTCCCGCCGCCCCCGCCAGCGCGCTCGCGCTCAGCGCCACCGTCAGCGCTCCGGCAATCCTCGCCATAAGCCTCATGCTCGTCTCCTTCTCCACAGGCCCGCCCCGCGCGGCTCCCACCGCTGACGAACTTACCGAAGCGGGGCGCAGGAGTGTCGCGCTGGGACAGCGCCCTGACCGTCGTCAAGCCGTCCAGCGAGAGGCACTAGCCGAAACGCTCCCCGAGGCGTACCCTCTGGCGTGGGATGCCGGAGAGGGGGAGGGAGCAGGATGCTGCCGTCGCGCCACTGTGGGGCGAGCTTCGCTATGGCAGCGAGCTGGCCCGGCTGATCGCGGCCCGCGCCCTGGCCGCGCCGGCCCTGCTGCGCAGGCGCCCCGCCGACGCCCCGCCCGTCCTGCTGATCCCCGGCTTCATGGCGGGCGATCACTCCCTGGCCGTCATGCGCTCCTGGCTGCGCGGGCGCGGGCACCCCGTCGCGACCAGCGGCATGCGCCTGAACGCCGGCTGCGCAGAGCAGATCGTCAGCCGCCTGCAGCGCAGGCTGCGCCGCTTCGCAGAGCGCTCCGGGCGGCCTGTCGTGCTGATCGGCCAGAGCCGCGGCGGCGCCCTGGCCCGGGCCCTCGCCGTGCGCGAGCCCGACAGCGTCACCGGCCTGCTGATGCTCGGCTCACCTGTCTGCGACGGGCTGGCCGTCGCCCCTCCCGTCCTCGCCACAGTCAAGCTGATGGCCCGCATCGGCGACCTCGGCGTCGGGCGGGTCTTCTCCAACGGTTGCGCCGAGGGGGACTGCTGCGAGGGCTTCCGGGCCGACATGCAGGCGCCCCTGCCCGAGCACCTGACGGCCATCTCCGTCTTCTCCCGAAGCGACGGCATCGTCGACTGGCACGCCTGCCTGGACCCCCACGCCCGCCACGTCGAGGTCGACTCCAGCCACTGCGGCATGTCCGTCCATCCAGCCGTCTACAGGGTCATCGAAGACGCCTTGAAGGACTCCCGGGAGGCCGCATGGACTGGATGAGCGCGATCGACTCGTCCTTCCTGCACATCGAGAACGACGTCACGCCCATGCACATCGGCGGCGTCTCCATCTTCGAGGGCCCGCCGCCTCCCTTCCCCGAGCTGCGCGACATGGTCGCCGGCAAGCTCGACCTCGTCCCCCGCTACAAGCAGAAGGTCCGCTCCGTCCCGCTGGCGGCAGGCACGCCCGTGTGGGTCTCAGACCCCCACTTCTCCCTGGAGTACCACCTGCGCCACACGGCAGTGCCCCCGCCCGGCTCTGAGGAGCAGCTGCGCCAGATGGCCGCCCGCGTCTTCTCCCAGCACCTCGACAGGACCAAGCCGCTGTGGGAGCTGTGGCTCGTGGAGGGCCTGCGGGGCGGACGCTGGGCCCTGCTCTCGAAGGTCCACCACTGCATGGTCGACGGCGTCGCAGCCACCGACCTGATGACGGTCATGTTCTCCGACACCGTCGTGCCCGCCGGCCGCGCCCGTCCCGTCCCGCCCGAGCCCGGCGGCGTCGAGCTGCTGGCCCGCAGCCTGGCCCGCAAAGCCACGCCCGCGGGACAGCTGGGGATGCTGCGGGGGGCGCTCGCGCGGCCCGTCGAGACCGTTCGCTCAGTGGGGGAGTTCGCCCGCGCCGCCCTTGCTGCGACGCCCCGCATGCGGCCCATCGCCTCCTCCTCCCTGGTCGGGCAGGTCGGGCCGCACCGCCGCTGGAGCTGGGCCCGGGTGGGACTGGCCGACGTCAAGGCCGCCCGCGAAGCCTTCTCCGGCACCGTCAACGACGTCGTCCTGACCGTCATCACGGCCGGCTTCGCCGACCTGCTGACGGCCCGCGGCGAGGAGCCAGACCACGACACCGTCGTGCGCACGATGGTGCCCGTCTCCGTCCGCCGCCGCGGCGAGACGGGCGTCTACAACAACCGCGTCTCCGCCGTCTTCGCCGGTCTGCCCGTCGGGCTGACCGACCCTGTCAGGCGTCTGGCCGCCATCCGCGCCGACATGGACGGCATCAAGCAGACCAGGCAGGCAGTCGCCGGGGACGTCCTGTCCTCCATGTCCGGCTTCGCCCCGCCGCTGCTGCTGGCTCTCGGCAGCCGCCTCGTCACCGCCTCCCCGCGGCTGAACATGCACACGGCCACGACCAACGTGCCCGGCCCCCAGCAGCCCGTCCAGACGCTCGGGCGGCGGATGCTCGAGTCCTACCCCTTCGTGCCCGTCGTCGGCTCCGTGCGGATCGTCGTCGCCATCTTCTCCTACGACGGCGGCCTGTACTTCGGCGTCACCGGCGACTACGACGGGGCGCCCGACATCGACCTCCTGACGGCCGGCATCGAACGGGGCATGGTCGACCTGCTGGCGTGTGCGGGACCGCGCTCGCGGACCGGGTCGCGGGGGTCCGCCCCCCGGCCGGGCTCGGGAGCCGGCCAGGCCGGGCCCTCGCGAAGCCAGCGCGCCAGCGTCTGAGCGGCCAGCGGCCTGCTGAACAGGTAGCCCTGCGCCGTCGGGCAGCGGAAGTCCCGCAGCATCGCCAGCTGCTGCGCCGTCTCCACGCCCTCCGCAACGACCGCTATGTCCAGCCGTCGGGCCAGGTCGATCACGCTGGCGACGATCGTCGCCGTGTCGGGGTCGTCCATCATCGCCGCCACGAAGGAGCGGTCGATCTTCAGCTCCCTGACCGGGAGTTCCCGCAGGTAGGAGAGGGGGGAGTAGCCCGTCCCGAAGTCGTCCAGGGACAGCTGCACGCCCAGCTCGCTCAGCGACTCGATGACCCTGGACACGCGCGAGCCCTCCGCGATCAGGGTGCTCTCCGTGATCTCCAGGCGCAGCATCCCCGGGGGGGTGCGCCAGCGCTCCAGGCGCCTCTGCAGGTCGGGCAGGAAGGAGGAGTCCAGCAGGCTCGTGGCCGACACGTTGACGGCCAGGCGCAGCTCGTGGCCCTGCTCGATCCAGGCCCGCTGCTGGGCCAGGGACTGTTCCAGCACCGATGCCGTCAGCTCCCTCATCACGCCTGTCTGCTCGGCCATCGCGACGAACGCGTCGGCGCCCAGCAGCCCCCGCCGCGGGTGCTGCCAGCGCACCAGCGCCTCCGCCCCCACGACCCGGCCCCTGCTCAGGTCGACCTGGGGCTGGTAGTGGACGATCAGGCCGCCCTGCTGGATCGCCTCTTTGAGGTCCGAGATCAGGCCCAGGCGCTCGATGCTGTTCTCGTCCCGGGCGGGGACGTAGAAGGCGTAGCGGCTGCCCTGCTCCTTGGCCTGGTACATGGCCACGTCGGCCCTGCGCAGCAGCCCCTCCGTGCCGTGGGCGTCGTCGGGGAAGATCGCGATCCCCACGGAGGCGTGCACGGAGACCGTCAGCCCCTCCAGCTGGAAGGGGCGGCCCAGGGCCCTGTGGATCAGGCCCGCCGTGTGGGCCGCCACCGAGGAGTCCCGCAGGATCAGCCCGAACTCGTCGCCGCCCAGGCGAGCCACCTCGACGTCGCCCAGCTCCTGTCTCAGCCGCGGTCCGATCTGGCTCAGCAGAATGTCCCCCGCGTAGTGGCCCAGCGTGTCGTTCAGTTCCTTGAAGCGGTCCAGGTCGATCGTCAGCACAGCGAAGCTCGAGCTCCTGCCGCGGCAGCTCTCGATCGCCTCGTTCAGCTGCTCGTAGAAGCGGCGGCGGTTGGCCAGCCCCGTCAGGTAGTCCGTCCTGGCCTGGTGCTCGCGCAGCTCCGAGAGCCTGCGCACTTCCTTGAAGGTCAGGCCGAAGCGCAGGCCGGCAGCCAGCAGCGCAGAGCCCGCCAGCGCCTTCGGCAGCGGTGACAGGTGCACGTAGTCAGAGCGGATCAGCAGGAACAGGGCGATCGCCCCGAACAGGATGCCCAGGCCGTAGACGAGCACCCGCATCCATCGCCCAAGGCCGGCAGTCAGCGGCATCAATGACGGGCCGTCCATGGCAGTCATCTCGCTGACCTCTATCGACGGCCCCGCCGGCCCTCGACGGCTCCCGCTGGGCCTTTAGACGAATATGCGACAGAATCCCGCCGTGCCGCGAAGCGCCCTCACGCGATCACGCGCCGTGCTCGCCGCCGTGCTGTCGCTGCTCCTGCTGCTGTCCGGGGTCGCCGTCGCGCAGGCAGCCGTCGGCGAAGCCACCCTCTACGGGGCGCCGGCGGCCGGGCCCTACGGCGCCGACGCGACCGGCTCCGAAGGGGACGTCTGGGTCATCGCCGGGCACACCGGCACCGAAGCGATCCTCGAGCGCTTCGCCTCCGACGGGACCGAGAGCGAAGAACCGGTGAAGGTTGCGATTCCATCCGGGGACGAACCCGTGTCGATCGCCCCCGGGCCCGAAGGGACGATGTGGCTGGCGCTGAGGGGAACCGAACCGGAGGTCGGGAAAGCGTCGGCGGCCGGCGGAACGCTCACAGATGTCGAACTGCTCCCCGCAGGCAACGAACCGACCCAGATCGCGACCGACCCGGCGGGGGACCTTTACGTGGCCGAGAAGGGCGCCGGCGAACCGCAGGTGGCCGTGCTGAAGAGCGGTGGAGCCCACAAACTCGAACCGGTCAAGGTGCTGGCAGCCGGCAGCGAACCCGCTGCGCTGGCGGTCACAGCCGAAGGCGAAGTCTGGCTGTCAGACGACAGCTCTACCGAACCTGCCGTCTGGTTGATCGGCGCAGCGGGAGAAGAAAAGATCCACCACGTGCTCGCAGCGGGCGAGCGCCCGGGCGCGATAGCGCTCGGACAAGGCGGCACGGCCTGGTTCGTACAGGAAGGGACCGAACCCGGGATCGGGAGCATCACGACCACTGAAGCCGTGGCCATCCACCACACCGGTCTGGAACCCGGCGAGAGTCCGAAGGGGATCGTCGCCGCACCCGACGGCAACACCTGGTTCGCTGTCGAACACGCGCTGGCACCGACCGTGGCGCGCATCGATCCCGAAGGCACCATCGAAAGGTTCACGTCAGGGCTCGCCGGCGTCCACTCCTTCGGCCCGACGATCGCGGTCGGCGCCGACAAACGGCTCTGGCTGGGCGTCGAAGGCGAAACGGGCGAATGGCAGCTCGCCGCGGTCACCGTCCTGGAACCGGAAGCCTCCATCGAAACACCGCCGGCGCCCAAGGTTCCCGTCGCCACAGGCTCGCTCACCGTCGGCCCGGCCGTCGTCTTCGCGGCGGCCCACGCGAGCTGCTCCGGCGTCGCCTTCTCGGAAGGAACAGTGATCACCCAGTGGCTTCTGGACGGCTCCCCGATCACCGGCGCGACGAGCGCGACATACACGCCGCCCCGCGCCGAGGACGGGCACCAGCTCTCCTGCAGCAAGACGGCGACGGGGACGAACGGCCGCAGCACGACCGTAACCAGCCCTGCCCGGCCGGTGCACGAACAGCCCGCCCAGCCGTCCTGGCCGATCGGTCCCGCCGCCCAGCACTGCTCCAGCCCCGTCTGCATGCAGGACGGCAGCGGCATGGGGGAGACCGTGCAGTCCTACCGGGAAGGCTCCGCCTGGTGGGCCTCACGCCAGGTCCGCTGCGTCTCGGCGCCGTGGACGAGCATCGTCGGCGACTCCGCCCAGCCCACCGTCAGGGCCTTGGCCGAGGCTGGCTCGATCACGATCGCCGTCCAGCGGATGACGGCATCGGGGCCCGTGACGGTCGCCGGGCAGACCTTCGAAGGCCTCGGCGCCGCCAGGGACGAGCTCGACGGCTCCGCCCCGGGCGGGCCCTTTGCGGGCGACGTCGCGATCCCCCTCGGCGCCCACGCCTTCGCCCCGCGTGAACTGTGGAGCACCGTCTTCCCGGCGGCTGCCGGCAAGCCGGACTGGCTGGCGCCCGGCGGCGGGCTGGCCCTGTACGACGTCGGCTCGCCGGCGGGCGCCGCCCGCTCCCTGCAGCTGATCTACACGCTGACCGCCGCTGACCGCGGCGCCCACCTGCGCTGCGCCGTGACGGCCTCCGACGGGCCCGCCGGCGCTCCCACGCTCGCCTCCTACCTCACCCGTGAAGCCCCCGTCTCCACCAGCGCCGCCTGCATCCCCCGCCGCGTCTCGGTCGGCGGCCCCCAGCCGACGGTCCTCCTCGACGGCAACACGGCGTGCCTCTCGGCCGTCGCCGGCCCGCCTGCACCCGCCACGGGACTGCAGGCGCTGGCCGTCAGGTCGGGCAGGCTGGCCGTGGTGGTCGTCTGCGGGGTGCACGGCGGCTGCGGTGGGCGTCTGGCGCTCGCCGGCTCGCACGGGACGCTCGCCCAGAGCAGGCCGCTGCGCGTGCGCCCCGGCACATCCAGGCTGATCCGCCTCACCCTCGACGCCTCGCAGGCGCGCAGCGTCTCGCGGGCGGGCCGTGCAGGACTGCCGGCGCGCCTGACCCTCGGCGGCGCCGGAACGCTCGCCCAGGTCCGCCTGATTGCCGTTCGCTGACCACGCGGGCGACCGCGCGTTCGAATTCTGACGGGCCTTTTGCGCAGCCGGCGGATAGCTGGAAGGCTGGCCTCTCTGCACGAGGAGGCTGGGCGTACAGACCGGTCGCGCTCTTCGGGGCGCGGCCGGTTTTTTTCAGTCTCCCGGCTCGCGGGCGCCCGCGACGAGCTTGCGCATGCCGCGCAGCCAGCGCTCGTGCTCCGCTCCCCTGAAGGCCATGAAGCGGGTCACGTTCTCGTGCGGCAGGATCAGCATCCGCTCCCGGGCGATCCCCTCGACCACGGCCTCCGCCACGTCCTCGGGCTCGATCAGCCCGCCGAAGTTGAGCGCCGCTGCGCTGACGGGGTCCTCCATGGCCAGTTCCAGCATGGGCGTGCGGACGCCCTGGGGGCAGATGCAGGAGACCCGCACGCCCCGCTCGGAGTATTCGATCGACATCCACTCCGCCAGGGCCACGGCTGCGTGCTTGGTGACGGAGTAGATCAGCGAGGAGACCTGGGTCAGCAGTCCCGCTGCCGAGGCCGTGTTGATCAGGTAGCCCTCTTCCCGGGCCAGCATCTCGGGCAGCAGGGCCCGCGAGGCCCATACGTGGGACATCACGTTCACGCGCCAGGCTTCGTCCCAGGCGGACTCGGGAGCCTCCGGGCCGCCTCGCGCCCCGCCCACGCCGGCATTGGAGATGAAGACGTCGACCGGGCCGCCGGCCGCGCTTGCCGTCTCGATCAGCCCGCGCACGCTCTCCTCGCTGCCCGCGTCGAGCTCGACGGCAAGCGCGCCGAGCCCCTCCGCGACAGCCTGCACTCCCGCCAGGTCCCGGTCGGCCAGCGTCAGCGCCCGCGGCTGCTCCTGAGCGATGCGTGCCGCCAGCGCGCTGCCGATGCCCCCGGCGGCGCCGGTGATGACGATGTGCCTCCCGGCCAGCTCCACGAGCCAACTCTATCCGCAGCAGGGCTGGCTGTATCTGCCCGGCAAGCCCGCAAACTGCGTCCCGCTCATTGCAAACCGATCGCTTGGCATGCAAAGATTCCAAATGCCTGATTCATGAAGGACGGCACGGGGCTCCCTTCGCAGGCTGCATCTGACAACGCGCGAGGACGGCGCCCGCCGGGCCAGCGAAGGCGACGCGGGTGGGCTCGGCGCTACGGAAGCGAAGGAGGAAAGTGCCGAAGCTCGGAATGGGCCCCATACGCCGGGAGCAGATCTGCCGGGCTGCGGCACGCGTGATCGCACGGGAGGGTTTCGCGGGTACGACGATGCGGGTCGTCGCCGCGGAAGCGGGCGTCTCGACGGGGATGCTCAACCACTACTTCGCCAACCGCCAGGAGCTGCTGACGCAGGCGCTCGTGTACGTCACCGAACGAAGCCAGGATCGCTATGCGGCCGCCATCGAGGGCCTGCCGCCGGGACGGGAGCGCCTGGAAGCCCTCCTGGACAGCGTGCTCGGCGAGGACCCCGAGGCGATCGAGACCTGGCGCGTGTGGGTGGCCGCCCACGGCGAGGCGGTCCGCCTGCCCGAGCTGCAGGCCACGATCGGGGAACGCCTGGATCACTGGTTCGAGCTCGTCGAAGCGGCCCTGGAGGGACTGGTGGACCTCGACCGTGCCGAGCCGATCCCCTGGACCTGGCGGATCGACTCGCTGCTGACGGGCCTGGCCATCCAGGGCCTGACCTCGCAGTCCCGGCTGTACGGGGCCCGCATCCGCGAGGAGATCGTCCGGCTGGTCCTGGCCGAAGGCGATCGCGACGGTCTCGCGGGGGCGGCGGGCCGCCCGGGCCGGCGGGACCGCTAGGCTCCCCCGCCATGCGAGCAGTCACCTTCCAGGCCCCCGGCGTGGTCGCCGTGGAGGACCGTCCCGAGCCCCGCATCGAAGACCCCGGCGACGCGATCGTCCGCATCGAGGCGACGGGCGTCTGCGGGTCGGACCTGCACATCTACCACGGCCGCGTCCAGATCGAGCAGGGCTTCACGATCGGGCACGAGTACGTCGGCACCGTCACGGCGCTCGGCGAGGGGGTCACGAGCGTGGGGGTCGGCGACCGCGTCCTGGGCTGCTTCCAGACCGCCTGCGGGCGCTGCTGGTTCTGCCGCCGGGGCCTCTTCCACCGCTGCGAGCACTCCCGCACGTTCGGCCACGGGGCCACGCTGGGCTCGCTGCAGGGCACCCAGGCGGACATGGCCCTGATCCCCAACGCCGACCTGACCCTGCGCAGGGTTCCCGAGGGCATGAGCAGCGACGTCGCGCTGTTCGCAGGCGACGTGATGGGGACGGGCTTCCACGCCGTCAAGGCCAGCGAGATGCAGCCGGGCGACGTCGTTGCCGTGCTCGGACTGGGTCCCGTCGGGCTGTGCGCCGTGCAGGCCGCCCGCGCGACGGGCGCCAGCCACGTCTTCGCCGTGGACACGGTGGCAGAGCGCCTGGAGGTGGCACGGGCCTTCGGCGCCGAGCCCCTGCACCTGACAGAGCAGGACGTCCGCAAGGCCGTCCGCGAGGCGACCGGGGGACGGGGCGTGGACGTCTGCATAGACGCCGTCGGGGACCCTCGCGCCCTGGAGATGGCCATCCGCCTGACCCGCAACTGCGGCTCCGTCCAGTGCATCGGCGTCTACGCCGAGCGGGCCGAGGTGCACATGGGCCTGCTGTGGCTGAAGGCGATCAACCTGCGTGGCGGGCACGCCAACGTCCTGGCCCACGTCGATCCCGTCCTGGCGATGATGTCCTCCGGCCAGCTGGACCCCTCGGCTCTCGTCACGCACCACATGACCCTCGAGGAGGCTCCCGAGGCCTACGCCGTCTACGACAGGCGCGAGGCCCTGAAGATCATCCTCACTCCCTAGCGTCCGTCCCGGTCTCCCACCCCAGCGAGCGCTCGACGGCCATCCGCCAGCGCCTCCCACGCTCGTCCACCTCGCCCCTGCTCATGGCAGGCTCCCAGCGCCTGTCCTCCCGCCAGCGCTCGCGCAGCTCCTGCTCGTCCGAGTAGACGCCGACGGCCAGCCCGGCCGCGTAGGCGGCGCCCAGGGCCGTCGTCTCGGCCACCGCCGGCAGCACCACGGGCGTGCCCAGGACGTCGGCCTGGAACTGCATCAGCAGCCCGTTGGCGGTCATGCCCCCGTCGACCTTCAGCGGCCCGGGGGGAAGTCCGGCCCGCTCGCGTATGGCGTCGATGACGTCGCGGGTCTGCCAGGCGGTCGCCTCCAGGACGGCCCTGGCCAGGTGGCCGGCGCGGGCGAAGGCGGTCAGCCCGACGATCGCGCCGCGGGCGTCGTCGCGCCAGTAGGGCGCGAACAGGCCCGAGAAGGCCGGCACGAAGTAGACGCCGCCGTTGTCGGGCACGGTCAGGGCCAGCTCCTCGACCTCGGCGGCGCTGTCGATCAGCCCCAGCTGGTCGCGCAGCCACTGCACTGCGGCCCCCGTCACGGCGATCGAGCCCTCCAGGGCGTAGCGGGCGGGGGCGTCGCCGATCCTGGCGGCGACGGTGCTCAGCAGCTCCGGGCAGGAGACGATCTCGCCGCCCGTGTTGGCCAGCAGGAAGGACCCCGTGCCGTAGGTGCACTTGGCCTCGCCCGCCCGGAAGCAGGTCTGCCCGAACAGGGCCGCCTGCTGGTCGCCCAGCAGCGAGGCGACGGGCCGGCCCGCCAGGGCGCTCGCCCGCGCCTCCCCGTAGATCTCCCCGGAGGAGCGGATCTCGGGCAGCATCGAACGGGGGATGCCCATCAGCTGCAGGCTGGGCTCGTGCCAGTCCAGCGTCCGCAGGTCCATCAGCATCGTGCGGCTGGCGTTGGTCACGTCTGTCGCGTGGACGCCGCCGTCGGGGCCGCCTGTGAGGTTCCACAGCAGCCACGAGTCGATCGTCCCCAGCGCCAGCTCCCCCGCCTCGGCCCGCGTCCGGGCGCCGGGCACGTGCTCCAGCAGCCAGGTCGCCTTGGGGCCCGAGAAGTAGCTGGACAGCGGCAGCCCGACGCGGTCGCGCAAGCGGTCGGGCCCCTCGGCCCCGCCCAGCTCCCGCACCAGCGGCGCCGTACGCGTGTCCTGCCAGACGATCGCGTTGTGGATCGGGCGGCCGCTGGCCCGCTCCCACACGACCGTCGTCTCGCGCTGGTTGGTCACGCCGACGGCTGCCACCTCCCCGGCCGCGACGCCTGCCCCGGACAGGGCCCCCTCGATCACCTCGCAGGTCCGCTGCCAGATCTCCAGCGGGTCGTGCTCCACCCACCCGGCCCGCGGGTGGATCTGCTCGTGCTCGCGCTGGTCGACGCCGAGCACGTTGCCGTCGAGGTCGAACAGGATCAGCCGGGTGCTGGTCGTGCCCTGGTCGATGGCGGCGAGGCAGCTCGTCATTGCGTGCTGCACCCTACGCCGCCACGCCTGGCCGGGGCGTATCGTGGCGGCCGTGCGATCGAAGCTGACAGGGGCCGCACCGCTGCGCCTGCTGGCGACGCTCGCTGTGGCCCTGCTGGCCTCGGCGGCGCTCGCGCTGGCGGTGGCCGAAGCCTCGACGCCGAGCACGACGACCGGCACGAGCACGACCACGCCCGCGACGACGCCCACCAAGCCGAGCGCCCCCGCGACGAAACCGACCCTCCTGTACAGGGTCGTGGGCTGCCGCTCGACGGGCACCGCCGCCCACCGCGAAGGCCCCCGCCGCAAAGAGGTCGCGATCGGCTTCGACGACGGTCCCTGGGTGGACACGCCGGCCTTCGTGACGATGCTGGAACGGCTGAAGGTCAGGGCGACGTTCTTCATGATCGGCCGCCAGGTCACCTCCTCCTACCGCTCGACGTTGCTGCGGGAGCTGCGCAACGGCGACGTGCTGGGCGACCACACGTTCACCCATCCGGACCTCGCGACCCTGCCGGCCGGGGAAGTGCGCTCGCAGCTGCTGAGCACGATCGGGGCGATCCGCAGCCTCACGGGCTACACGCCCTGCGTGTTCCGCCCGCCCTACGGGGACTACGACTCCTCCGTCCTGCAGATCGCGCGCTCGCTGGGCCTCTCGACGGTGCTGTGGAACGTCGACCCGACAGACTGGGCGACGCCGGGCACGGCGGCGATAGAACAGCGGGTGCTGGCCCAGGTCCAGCCGGGCTCGATCATCATCTCCCACGACGGGGGCGGCCCGCGCGGGCAGACGCTGGCGGCCTACCCGAACATCGTCCGCGCCCTGCGGGCCCGCGGCTACCGCATTGTCACGATCCTGGAACTGCTCGGCTACAAGTCGATCTACGAGCCGTGCATCAAGCTCTGCGACGGGATCGGCGTGCCCCGCAAGCAGGTCCCGGCGGGGGCGATCGTCCAGCACTCGCCATGACGGTCGACGCCTGGATGCAGCACCCGACGCGACGCTTCATAGACCATGAGATGTTCGCGCCCCTGCGCCGCTGGACGGGCAGCGAGGCCCCGCCCGGCGAGCTGCCGATCGAGGTGACGCTGGCGGCGATGGACGAGGCCGGCGTCGGCTTCGGCCTGCTGAGCGCCTGGCACTCGCCCCGCGACGGCGCCCTGATCTCAAACGAGGAGGTGGCGGGCTGGGTCCAGGCCCACCCGGACCGCTTCGCGGGCATGGCCTCGGTGCCGCTTCACAAGCCGATGGAGGCCGTCAGGGAGCTGCGCCGCTGCGTCGCCGACTACGGCTTCGTGGCGCTGCGGATGCTGCCGTGGCTGTGGGAGGCGCCGCCGACCGACAGGCGCTTCTACCCGCTTTACGCGACCTGCGTGGAGCTGGACGTGCCGTTCTGCACCCAGGTCGGGCACACGGGTCCGCTGGCGCCGTCGGAGCCGGGCAGGCCGATCCCCTACATCGACCAGATCGCGATCGACTTCCCCGAGCTGGTCATCGTGGGCGGGCACGTCGGCTACCCCTGGACGGAGGAGATGGTGGCAGTCGCCCGCAAGCACGAGAACGTCTACATCGACACCTCGGCCTACACGAGCGCCCGCCTGCCTGCCGAGCTGATCGCCTACATGAAGACGAGGAGCGGCTCGCGCAAGGTGCTGTTCGCCAGCAACCACCCGATGATCTCCCCCGGGGCGGCGCTGGCGGACCTGCAGCGGCTGGGCCTCGACGAGCAGGGCACGGAGCTCTACCTGGGCGCCAACGCCCGCAGCGTCTTTCGCCTCAGGGCGTGAAGTCGGTGGCCGAGGCGACGGTGCCGGCGGGCGCAGTCGTGTTGGTCACCGTGATCGGCCCGGTCGCGATGCCGGAGGGCACGACGGCCTGAAGCTTCGTCCCCGACACGAACCTGACGGAGCCGGCGGGCACGCCGTCGAAGGCGACGGTCGAGGCGGAGTCGAACCCGATGCCCTTGAGCGTGACCGTCTGCCCGGTGGCCGTGGAGGTGGGCTTGAAGGAGAGGATCGAGAGGGTCGCGCTGTACTTGCCCTTGGCCGTGACCGTACCGGCGGCCGTCGTGACCGTCAGCTTGCCCTTCTTGAGCCCGTCGGGGACGGTCACTTCGAGCTTGGTCGGCGAGAGCGCGTGGAAGGAGGCGGGGAGGTTGTCGAGGGTCACGGACTTGGTCGTGTCCAGGGCGCTGCCTTCGACGATGATCGTGCTGCCGGTGATCCCGGAGGAGGGGCTGAAGCCGGAGATGGCGGGCACGTCCGAGACGACGGTGGCGGTGACGGCCGAGTAGGCGCCGCCGGGGCCGGTCGAGTTGCGGACCGTTTCCCGCACGCGCAGGGTCAGGCCGACGTCGGCGCTGGTGGCGGTGTAGGTTCCGGCGGTCGCTCCGGCGATGGCGGCGCAGGCGGTCCCGGCCGTGTCGCAGCGTTCCCACTGCAGCGAGAAGCTGCTCGGTTCGCCGCTCCAGGAGCCCCTGTGGGCGGTCAGCGTCTGGCCCTGCTCGGCTGTGCCCGTGACGGTCGGGGGCGAGGTCGACTCGGGCGTCCCGGCGACGGCGAAGGCTTCCAGGCCGGTCGGGCTGCCGAGTCCCGTCGGCCCGTCGAAGCCTTTTCGTGCTTCGCAGATGGAGGCGCCGGCGCAGCTGCCGTTGCTGCCGGAGAGGACGTCGTAGAAGGCGGAGGCCTGGCCGGCATGCCCGTAGAGGGTCTGGCCGGGGAAGGCGATGCCGTTGCCGCCGCCGGCCAGGGCGAACTCGCCGGCCAGGATCGGGGAGGCGACGGAGGTGCCGCCCCAGACGCCCCAGCCGGTGGGGGCGCCGGGTTCTTCGGGCGTCGAGTCGTACACGTCGACGCCCGTGTTGGGGTCGCCGATGGCCGAGACGTCGGCGACCGCCCGGCCGCTGCCACAGCCGGTCGCGGCGAAGCCGGCCACGCCGCTTTGCCACAGGGGCGCTGAGAACAGCTTGCTGCAGCCCGATCCTCCTTCTTCCCAGGTCGTGCTCGTCCAGACGTCGCCGGAGTGCTTGAGCGTCGTGCCGCCGACGGAGACGACGTCCGGGTAGTCGGCGGGGTACTCGGCGCCGACTTCGTCTTCGGGACAGAAGGCGTTGTCGTAGCCGCAGTCGCCTGAGCTGACGAGGATCGGCACCCCCGGGTGGTCGTAGTCGGGCGCGTAGGCCTCGTAGGTGGCCGTCTCGGTCAGGCCGTAGGAGTTGCTGATGACGCTCGCCCCCAATCTCGCGGCCGTGTCGACGGCCTGCCCGAGATCGGAGAATTCTTCGCTGGCGGCCTCGACGAGCAGGATCCGGCAGCTCTGGCAGATCGCCCTGGCCATCTGCACGTCGATTGAGATCTCGCTGGACCAGCCGCCTTCGTCGGCCGGCAGCGGGCCGGCTTTGCCTTCCTCGTTCACCTTCTGGAAGCAACCGTTTTCGCTGGTGCAGGCGGGCAGGCCGAACTGCTGGTCGTACACGGCCAGGTCGGCTTCCGCGGTCGGGTCGTTGAAGGCGTCGACGAGGGCGATCGTCTGCGTCGAGCCGACCGCCGTCTCCGCGGGCAGGCCGTAGGCTTCGTGCAGCAGCTGGGGGGTCAGGAAGCCGGGGTAGGGCTTCTTCGCTGGGGCCGCCTGCGTCAGCGCCCGGGCGCCGGCGGGCCGGGCCTGGGCCTGAGCGCCGAGCTCGAGCTTCAGGGCCAGACACTGCGCCCTGCCGGGCAGCGGCTGGCGGCAGGCGTGCTTGAAAGGCTGGGCGCCGGCTGAAGCGGGAGACACTGTCAGGATGAGCGCAGACGCGGCGAGCACCGCGAGCATGACAGCGATGCGGCCGCCCCCGTAGGCCCTGCGGAGGCGCCCGCCTCCCGGATGATGGTCAGTGCGCATCACTCTTGGTCCCTCACCAAGTGCTCCCTCGTAGCGCAGCCCAGCCACGGTACGCTCGCGGTCACGTGCTGTCAAGCGGTGGAGCAGGCACGTAACAGGACACTGGCGCGCTCAGGCCCTCCTGCTTAGAATATGCTTCCCGGCTGCAGGTGGCCGGCAACGGCACACAGCGCGCGCCCGTAGCTCAGTGGTCAACGGGACTCTTCGGGGTCCCAAAGAGCAGCGGTCTTTCAAGCCGCAGGCCGAGGGTTCGATTCCCTCCGGGCGCACTGCACCTCCCCGCCGGACCGAGTCGCCACCGGACGCGCCCGGTCCCCGCCACGCCGGCCCTCCGCCGCGGTCTCTGACGGATCGCCGCGGACCCCTCGACGACAGTCCTCGCTCGCCACCGTGCGGAGCGCTCTCCAGCGGCTGCGGGAGCGCTGTGATCCGGGTTGGACAGTGCCCGACGGGGCTCTTGGACATCGCGTCCCAAGGCGTGTTGCGACGTCGCCTGTTTTGACATGTCACATGATCGGTTTAAGTTGACATTCTGCGTAAGATCTGATTTATATGTCGCGCACAAACCAAGGGACAGCAGAGGAGGGGCTGGACGATGGGTTTGCATGGCAATGGCTTCTGCCGAGAGAGGGAGCCTGGAGAATGGACGTGAGGCTCTCGGAATGTCACAAGCGGCGCCTGACGCGCTCGCTGCACGGTCGCTGGCCCTACAGGCGGGCGCACAGCCGCCACGACCACCACTGGCTGGTCCGCGTACAGGCGCCTGAAACATGGTGTCCGGGCGCTCGCAACCACTCTCTGACGGCGCTGCGCGAGTGCAGCAGGAGGCCGTAGGGACTTAGGGGGCGCTTGGGGAGCCTGTCCCTGCGACGGCCCGGCCCTGCTGCTCAGGCCGGGGCGGTCCGCAGGGGCAGGTCGCGCTGAACGTCTTCGTCGGCGCGCTCTGCGTTGGCGAGGATGGCGTCGAGCAGGCGCGGCCACAGCGGCCGCGGCAGGTCGTGGCCCATGCCCTCGATCGGCAGCAGCCTCGCCCCGGGTACGGCGCGGGCCGTGGCCCGGCCGCCCGAGAACCTGACGAGCTTGTCGGCGGTGCCGTGGACGACCAGGGTGGGAGCGGTGATCCCGCGCAGTTCGGAGGTGCGGTTGCCGGCGGCGATGATCGCGGCCAGCTGCCTGCCGGGACCTTCGGGGTCGCGGTCGCGGTCGAAGCTGGCGGCGGCCAGGGCGCGCACGTTCTCGACGTCGCGCAGCTCGCCGGGCGAGCCGATGGCGGTGAAGACGCCGACCATGTGCTCGATGAAGCCGTCGCGGTCGGCGGGGGCCTTGCGCAGGAAGGTCGAGTACAGGCTCAGCGAGGGCTGGCCGCTGAGCAGGCTGCCCGTGTTGGACATGATCGAGGTCAGCGAGCGCACCGAGCGGGGGTGCCTTGCGGCCAGCGTCTGGGCGATCATGCCGCCCATCGAGGCGCCGATGACGTGGGCCGGCTCGAGCGACAGCTCGCGCAGCAGGCCGGCCGCGTCCTCGGCCATGTCCGCCAGGGAGTAGCGGGCGGCGCGACGCGAGCGGGTCAGCAGCTGGGGAACCGTCGGGGGAGCGCCGCTCATGTGCGTCGAGCGCCCGATGTCGCGGTTGTCGAAGCGGACGACGTGAAAGCCCCGCTGGGCCAGCGCCGTGCAGAAGTCCTCGTGCCAGGCGACCATCTGCGTGCCGAGGCCCATCACCAGCAGCGCCGGAGGGTCACCAGGATCGCCGAAGGTCTCGTAGCAGAGGGTGATGCCACGCCCCACGTTGCAGAACTGCTCAGACACGATCACGGGACTTTACAGGGAACGATTTGGCGCCGAGGCAGGAAGCGTGGCGGCGGGCTCCTCACGGCTCCCGAGTAGCCACCGCCGGACGGGGTAGGATCGCTGGCATGGCTGTCACACCCCAGGCGAGCGAGGCGGCTGGCACCCGCAGGCTGTCGATCGACACGATCCGCGCCCTGGCGATGGACGCCGTGCAGAAGGCGAACGCCGGGCACCCCGGCACGGCGATGGCGCTGGCGCCCCTGGGCTACACGATCTACGAGCGCTTCCTGAAGGCCAACCCCCGCGACCCGGCCTGGCCGGACCGCGACCGCTTCGTGCTGTCCTCCGGGCACGCCTGCATGCTGCAGTACTCGCTGCTGCACCTGACGGGCTACGACCTGGCACTGGAGGACCTGCAGCAGTTCCGCCAGTGGGGCTCGCGCACGCCGGGACATCCCGAGCGCGGCCACACGCCGGGCATCGAGGTCACGACGGGGCCGCTGGGGCAGGGCGTCGCCAACGCCGTCGGCATGGCCATGGCCGAGCGCTTCCTGGCCGAGCGCTTCAACCGGCCGGGCCGGGAGGTCGTCGACCACCACGTCTACGCGATCTGCTCCGACGGGGACATGATGGAGGGCGTCTCCCAGGAAGCCGCCTCGATCGCCGGGCACTTCGGCCTGGGCAAGCTGATCGTCTGCTACGACGACAACCGCATCACGATCGACGGCACGACCTCGCTGTCCTTCGACGGCGAGAACCACGCAGCGCGCATGGAGGCCGAGGGCTGGCACGTGCAGCACGTCGAGGACTCCGAGGACGTGGAGGCGCTGGAGGCGGCGCTGAGCGCGGCCCGCGAGGAACCCGAGCGCCCCTCCTTCGTCGCGATCCGCTCGCACATCGCCTACCCGGCCCCCAACGCGATCGACACGGCCAAGTCGCACGGGGCGGCGCTGGGCGAGGAGGAGGTGCGCCTGACAAAGCAGGCCATGGGCATGGACCCGGACGAGCACTTCCACGTCGACCCGTCCGTCTACGAGCACATGTCGCTGGTCGAGCGCGGATCGGCGGCGCAGGACGAGTGGACCGCCCGCTTCGAGCGCTGGCGCGAGGAGTTCCCGGAGATGGCGGCCGACTGGGACCTGGCCTGGGCCGGGCGGCTGCGCGACGGTTGGCGTGAGGCGCTGCCCACGTTCGCGGCCGGTGAGAAGCTGGCGACGCGGGTGGCGGGGCAGAGGACGATGGCGGCCTTCGCCTCCTACGGGCCGACGATGATCGGCGGCGCGGCGGACCTGGTCGAGTCGACCAAGACCCTCTTCGAGGGGGGCGGGGAGTTCTCCAAGGTCCACGTCGGGCGCAACGTGCCCTTCGGCATCCGCGAGCACGGCATGGGCGCGATCGTCAACGGCCTGGCCGCCCACGGCGGCATGGTCAAGCCCTACGGCTCGACCTTCCTGATGTTCTCGGACTACATGCGCGGCTCGGTGCGCCTGTCGGCCCTGATGGGCCTGCCGGTCGTGTGGGTGTGGACCCACGACTCTGTGGCCCTGGGCGAGGACGGCCCGACCCACCAGCCGGTCGAGCACTTCGCCTCCCTGCGGGCGATCCCCGTGCTGTGGGTGATCCGCCCCGGCGATCCCAACGAGACGGCGATGGCCTGGCGGATCGCGCTGGAGCGCGAGGACGGTCCCGTGGCGCTGCTGCTGTCACGCCAGAACGTGGAGACGCTGGGCGAGGACGTGGCCGGGCCCGAGGGCCTGCTGCGGGGCGGCTACGTGCTGTGGGACGCGCCCGGCGGCGAGCCCGAGCTGATCCTGATCGCGACGGGAGCGGAGGTCGGCCCGACGCTGGCGGCTGCCCGCACGCTGGCCGGGGAGGGCCGTCGCCCGCGTGTCGTCTCGATGCCCTGCATGGAACTCTTCGAAGCCCAGGACGAGTCCTACAGGGAGCAGGTCCTGCCGGCGGCCGTGACGGCCCGCCTGGCGGTCGAGCCGGGCGCGAGCATGAGCTGGTGGCGCTGGGTCGGCACGGCCGGGCAGGTCCTCGGCCTGGACCGCTTCGGCGCCTCTGCACCGGGGACGACGGTTCTCAAGGAGCTGGGTTTCGACGTCGAGAACATCACGGCAAGGGCACGCGCCCTGCTGGAATGACGAGCGAGAGGAGTCGCCATGAGTGACCAGACGGCAAAGCCCCTGCAGGCCCTCTCGGCGCTGGGGCAGAGCGTGTGGGTCGACTACCTGTCTCGCGACTCGGTGCGCGGCGGGCACCTGCGGGAGCTGATCGACGACTACGCGGTCGTCGGCGCCACCTCCAACCCCACGATCTTCCAAAAGGCCATGTCCAGCGGACAGGCCTACGACGAGCAGATCGGCGAGCTGGCCGGGCAGGGCGCGGATCTGGAGGAGACCTTCTGGGCGCTGGCCGAGCAGGACATCCGCGATGCCTGCGACCTGTTCCACGGAGTCTGGGAGGGCACGGCCGGCCGCGACGGGTACGTCTCCCTGGAGGTCGACCCTCGCCTGGCCTACGAGACGCTCGACACCTACCGTGCCGCGATGCACCTGCACGAGGTCGTGGACCGCCCCAACCTGATGGTCAAGATCCCGGGAACCAGGCCGGGCCTTGCCGCCGTCGAGGACGTCATCGCCAAGGGCAGGTCCGTCAACGTCACGCTGATCTTCTCGCTGAGCCGCTACGCCGAGGTGGCCGAGTCCTACGTCCGCGGCCTGGAGCGACTGGTGGCGGAGGGCGGGGACCCGAGCAAGGTCGCCTCGGTGGCGAGCTTCTTCGTGTCGCGGATCGACACGGAGGCCGACCGGCGCCTGTCCGACGCCGGCGCCCCCGCGGACCTGCAGGGCAAGCTGGCGATCGCCAACGCGAAGCTCGCCTACGAGCACTACAAGCAGGTCTTCTCGGGGCCCCGCTGGGAGTACCTGGTGGGCAAGGGCGCATCCCCGCAGCGCGTCCTGTGGGCCTCTACTTCGACCAAGAACCCGGCCTACCCCGACGTCATGTACGTCGAGGACCTGCTGGGGCCGGACACGGTCGACACGATGCCCGAGGAGACGATCGTGGCCTACCAGGACCACGGGCAGCCGCAGGCCCGCCTGGAGCAGGGCCTGGACGAGGCCCGCCGCGTGCTCGAGCGCTTGAAGGAGGCCGGCGTCTCCTACGAGGACGTCACCGACACGCTGGAGCGCGAGGGCGTCGAGAAATTCGCCGACTCCTTCTCGGAGCTGCTGGCGTCGCTGGAGCAGAAGCGCAGCGCGCTGGCGCCCGCCTGACTCAGCTGTAGGGGATCGGGATCAGGACCCGGATCGTCAGCGGTCCGGAGGGGAAGGCCGTGGCGTGCACGGTCAGGACCCTGAATTCCCTGCCGTGGTAGGCGAAGGTGCCGGTGGCGGGAACGGATGACAGCCCGCCCACGCCGGGGCCGAGGCTGTTCTTGACGAGGCTCGGCTTGCTCTGTCCGGGCAGCGTCATGTACATGAGCACTGGCATGCCGGCCAGGCGGTGGGCGAGCTTCTCATAGCCTTCGTCGTCCTGGATCGAGAGCACGATGTGGCCGATCGTGCGTCCGTGCAGGCGCAGAGCGGCGTGCACGGGTGCCAGCACGTAGGGCCCGCCGTCGTCCTCCAGCAGCCTGCCCCTGGCGCCGATGACGCGCAGGCGCACGAGGTGGTGGTGAAGCAGCGCTTCGACCGCCACCCGGGTCGCCGTCGGGTTTTCTTCGGCGACGGCGTGCAGCAGCGGCGCGTTGGCCTGCACGCGATGGATCTGCACGAGCGTACGGGGGCCGCCCTCGGCTTCGTAGATCAGGTTGGCGACACGCCCGAGCGTGTTGACGACGGTGTCGTCGTTGCTCGTCCCGCACAGCTTCCGGATCGCGTTCACGGGCTTGAGCAGGTACACGCCGAGGGTCGAGCCGGAGGGGTAGGCCTGCCCCTGCAAGGACGCATAGGCGTATTCGACGCCCTTGCGCGTCGTCGTTCCTTCGGCCGGCAGGGCTCCGGGCGCCATGTAGGTGGACCCGGCGATGCTGCGCCCGCCGAGACGCAGGGCGGTGAGCCCTTCTGCGATGCCGTTGGACTCGTCGTAGAAGCCCTTGTCCGCCCAGACGCTGAAGAGATAGGTGGCGAGAGTCCCACCGCCTGGGCTCTTGATGGTCCCGTGCAGGGGCGCGAGGGCGGCGCCGCCCACGGAGACGAGCACGCGCCCGCCGACGGTCACCCGCAGGTCCGTCATGTGCCCCGTCTTCAGCAGGGACCGGGCGGCCGCGCGGGCGGCCGAGGGGCTGTCGGCTTCGATCGCTTGGCGCAGGGCGGTCGAGCCGTCGATCAGGTGTTCGGCGGACAGCGTCCTTTCGCTGGAGACGCCCTCGTGGTAGACGCGCCCGAGCACAGACAGCAGCGTGCCCATGACGGTCCGCGCGCATTCGCCGGAGCCCGTTGTGGCCGTCTCGCTGGCTTTGGCGGAGGGACTGGTCTTCAGCCCCGAGCCGCAGCCGGCGAGGGCGGCGAGGGCGGCGACGAGGGCGAGCAGCTGCAGAGACGGCTTGGCGCGGGGGCGGGCGAACATGCCGGACCATCCTAGATTCCGGCGGGCGGGCACGCGCCGTCTCAGTCCGCTAACGTCGCGGCCTTGCCGTTGGCTCTGGTGACAGGTGCATCTACGGGCATAGGCCGGGCTACGACCCTGCGCCTGGCGGGGGAAGGCTGGACGGTGCTGGCGGGCGTGCGCGACGCGGCCGCCGGCGAGAAGCTCGTCGCAGAGGCTCCAGCCGGCCGCGTGCGACCCGTCGAGCTGGACGTGACCGACGGCGAGCAGATCGCGGCGGTGGCCGAGCTCGTCCGCGAGGAGCGGTCGGGGAGGGTCCCGGGCGGCCTCGACGCCCTCGTCAACAATGCCGGCATCGGCGTCGGCGGGCCGCTCGAGCTGGTCTCCGAAGAGGACCTGCGCCGCCAGTTCGACGTCAACGTCTTCGCGCAGGTGGCTGTGACGAGGGCGCTGCTGCCGGCGCTCCGCTCTGCCCACGGGCGCCTGCTGTTCGTGTCCTCGATCGGAGGGCGGGTGGCGATGGCCTTCACTGCTCCCTATGCAGCTTCAAAGCATGCCGTGGAGGCCCTCGCCGATGCGCTGCGCGTGGAGCTTCGCACGTCAGGCGTGCAGGTCGCCCTGATCGAGCCGGGCTCCGTGGCGACGCCGATCTGGGACAAGGGACGGGCCGAGGCGGAGAAGGTCGCGATCCCGCCCGAGCTTGCCCCCCAGTACGGGCACGTGCCGGCGGCGATGGCCAAGGTGCTGGACAGCACAGCCGCCCGGGGAGTGCCGCCCGAGCAGGTCGCGCAGGTCATCGCGGGGGCGCTGTCGGCCAGGCGGATGCGGGCCCGCTATGTCGTCGGGCGCGACGCCATGGCAATGCTGGCGCTGAAGCGGCTGCTGCCGGACTTGTGGTTCGACCGGTTCGCGCGGCGGGCGCTGGGGGTTTGAGGCCCGGGAGCTACCCCGGCGGCGCGTACACGGCCAGCCATGCGAACAGGCTGGTCGTCGCCGCCTGAGTCTGCAGCATCCCCGGCGCAGCGTCCTGGGCGGGCAGCGTTTCGCCTCCCCACGAGCGCAGGTACAGCCCTTCGCCGTTGCCAGCCCTGGCCTGCGCGTCGGCGGCGTTGAGCGCCGCCATCCGGTACAGGGCGGCGTCGCCTTCGGCCCCGTAGAGGGCCAGCATCCACTGCAGGTAGATGGCGTCGTACTGGGGCGAGAAGTCCAGCTGCTGCCCGAAGCGCTTCAGCGCGGTCGCCTTCAGGCGCTGCGCCAGCGAGCATTCGGCGGGGTCGGGCTGCAGCCGGCACAGCGTCGCCTGGGCATAGATCAGTGGCCCCTCGATGTAGTCGACGGGGTTGGCGTCGAGGTTGCTGTCGACGTAGAGCCCGCTGGAGGAGGAGTAGCCGCTCGAGTTGGCCCAGGACAGGAAGCGGTGGGCCTGGGCCAGGTCCGAGGCGGAGCCCGTCTGCTGGTAGAGGAGCGTCGCCAGCAGCGTGTCGGATGCCAGGGCCGCCCCGGCTTTGTAGGGGTGGTGGGTGTTCCACCAGATGCCCCCGCCCCGGCTGTCCCAGCCGGCTGCGGCCACGTAGGCGATGGCCCGCTGGGCGTCTGCGAGCCAGCGCCTGGACCCCGTCGCCCTATATGCCTCGATGAAGGCCAGCCCCCACCAGCCGTTGTCGTCGAACCATGTCTCCGTCGCGGCTTCGCGGTCGCCGGGGTAGGGGGAGTAGCCGGGCAGCGGACGCAGGCCGCGGTTCAGGTAGTGCTCTGCTCCCCTTGCGAAGCTCGTGACGGCCTGCCTGTGGGCGACCGTCGGAGAGGCGATCGCGATCGCGTCCAGCGACTGGAACAGCGGCGCTATGTCCCAGATCGTCGCGAGCGGGTAACGGGCCCGGTCGTGCAGGCGCGAGTCGTACCAGTGCAGGCGCCTGTCGCGCCAGTGCTGCTCGGCAGCGGCCACGCCGGCTTCCGCCAGGCCGAGGTAGTAGCGCTGGGCAGTGCTCAGTTCGGCCGGTGCCGCGCCCTGGGCGCGCGCGGTCTCCGTCAGGCAGGCTGCCGACGCGATGGCGCAGGCCAGCAGGCACGGCACCCACGTCCAGGAACGTCTGGCTTCTGCCCAGCTCATGCTCCACCAACCCGCGTGCGCCTCCCGGGTAGCGGTACGGCTACGGTGTGTCAGGTCCATGTCCACCTCTGAAGCATCGGCGTTGCCGCCACATCCCCAAGCGCCACAGCAGCCCTCTGAACGAAAGGCCTGGCTGCTGGCGTGCGCGATCGCGCTGGCGGGGGTCGCGGCGCTCGCGGCGGCCCTGTCGGGAACGCTCGGGACGAGCCCCGCGCAGGCACCGCCGAGGATCCTGCTCAGGGCCCAGACGCCCGCTCCGGGCAGCGGCACAGCCCGGGTCGCCGACGAGGGGGCGATCGTGGCATCCCCCACGGCGGTCCAGCAGAGCCTCGACGCGGGCCGCTTCCAGGCCGGGACCAGGGTGCACATCTCGCGCAGGTGGATGGAAGGCTTCTACCCGATCTACGAGACGGCGCAGGGCACCTTCGGCGTCAACTGGCTGCTGATCGCCTCCATCCACATGCAGGAGTCGGCCTTCTCGACAGCACCGGGCATCTACCACGGCCTGAACTTCGCCCACTGCTGCGGCGGGCCGATGCAGTTCAACGTCACCAACGGCAACGGGCGGGGGTCAGGTTCGACCTGGGACCTCGTGGCGGACTCCTACACGTACGGGCGCAGGCCGGCCAGCTACGACCACCGCACGGCCACCCATCCCTCGATCTACGACGACTTCGACTCGATCATGGCGGCTGCCCACCTGCTCTCCGCGGACGGCGCCGGCTACGCCCTCGACGGCTCGGCCTGGGATGCCGCCTACGACTACTACGGCCACGACGCCACGGGGGTCCTGTATGCGGACCAGGTGCTGGCCCGGGCGATCGGCTGGTCCCAGCACGGCTTCTGCGTCAACTGCGGCGTGAGGACGTCGCTCGTGGAGGCGGTCGAAGCGGCCTACGGAGCGCCGGTGATGGCGGCGCTGCAGGCCGAAGAAAGAGCAGCCTCACATAGGCTGGCCACCGGGAGCAACGATGGACGCGCGACGGGGCGTGCGGCATCGAGCGTGGCCGGCAACTGAGTCATTTCGTTCTATCGGAACTGAGATCTAGCATGGGTGGCATGCCGTGTCGTGACGGCGACTGGGGGCAGTCGGTTGTCTCGCTCTATCCACATGAACCGTTTCGTGTCGTTTCTGATTGCACTGGTGCTGCTTTGCAGCGTTGTGCTCTGGGTCTATTCGCACGCAGATCCAGAGGCGGTCGGTAGTTGTAAGAGGGTTGTAGTCAACTTCGGTTCCTCTCCCACTGTCAATGAATGTCAGCCCTATGGCGTGGCGGATTTTGGAGTCCCGCTTGGTGCTGTTCTGATTCTGCTGCTCCTCGGCACCGACGGTGACGTGACTGTGAAATTGCTCGGGTTCACCGTCTCCCGGCAACGCCGCGTAGAGGGTGCGGCAGACGACCTTGCGGACGCTGCCCCGACGTTGACGAGCCGCTGGGAGAGCGGCAAACGGTGAGGCCCTCACGTCCTCCCGCGGGTGGGCGGGGCGTAGGCTATTCTCGACTCATGGCCGAGTTCGACGAAAGCGCGGTTCGCTTGGATCTCGAAGAGACTTGGAAGCGACTTGCGGGGATCCTCGCCGAGGCCAAGAGCATCGAGGTTCGGACTCAGGCGGAACCTCGATGGCTCGAGAACGAGTGGGTCGATGCGCACACGCGGTTCACGTTCATCTTCGATAAGGAGCTGCGAGATGCCCAGACGGTCTATGACGGGGTCGCCAGTGGTGTGAGGGTGCCGATGGACAAGCTGCTCGCGGCGTGGGAGGCGGAGAGGCGGCTTCTGTCGATCATTTCGCAGGCGCGCGAGGAGGCGCAGGCGCATGGTGCACGGGCGGAGTTCGAGAGCGCGGCGCCTGAACCCGCTGCTGTGACGATGGCGTCGGCTGGCTGATCCAGCCGTCAGGCAGCGTCAATCTGTGAGGCTCCGACCGGAGCCGGCACTAGCCGGCCCCGGTACGACTGCAACCGGCTCAGGCGGCGTCGGCCTGGGCGATCAGCTCGCCGGCGACCCTGTCGGTCGCCCCGGCTGTGCCGCCCAGCAGGCGGCGTGAGAGCTGGGCGCGGCGGAAGTACAGCGGCGCGTCGTGCTCCCAGGTCGCGCCGATGCCGCCGTGTACGGAGATCATCGTGCGTGCTGCCGTGTCGAGGGCCTGCCCGGCCACCGACCGTGCCGCGCTGGCGGCCAGCGGGAACTCGCCCGGCGCTCCGCCGCGGGCCCAGCCGGCGTAGTAGAGCAGCGAGCGCCCGTTCTCCATCTGGCGCAGGACCTCCGTCAGGGAGTGCTTGACGGCCTGGTAGGAGCCGATCGCACGCCCGAAGGTGAAGCGCTCCTTGGCGTATCCCACGGACACGTCCAGGGCGGTCTCGACGGAGCCGATCGACTCGGCCGCGATCAGCGCCTGAGCGAGGTGCCAGGCTGCCGCCAGGGCCTCCTCCGATGCGTCCAGCACGGTCGCCTGAGCGCCGGTCAGGGTGACGTGGCCCAGCGAGCGGGTGGCGTCGTAGCGGGTGACGGCCTCGACCTGGACGCCCTCCGCCCCGGCCTCCACCGCGACGCCGACGGGCTTTCCATCCTGCAGGGCGACCCCCACCAGCAGGTCGGCCCCGGGGGCGTCGGGAACGAAGGCAAGGGTGCCGCTGAGCTTCCCCGAGCCGTCGACGGTCGGTGCCTCGCCGCGCGTCATGCCCTCGCGGGGGTCGACGCTCCAGCCGCCGTGGACGTCGCCGGGAGGGCAGACGGGCAGGAAGGCGGCCCGCATCTCGCCCGTCGCCAGCTGCTCCAGCATGGGCGCCGTCGAGGAGGCCTCGAGGATGGCGGTGGCAGGCAGGTGGCCGAGCAGCTGGATGGGAGCGATGACGCGCCCGCACTCGCCGAGCACGAGCATGGCGTCGAAGGCGTCAAGGCCCGCGCCGCCGTGCTCCTCGCCGATCAGCAGGCCGGGCCAGCCGGCCTCGCATGCCGTCGGCCACAGGTCGGGCAGGGCGTCTGCCTTGCCGTCCAGCGCCTCGCGGGCGGCCTCCAGCGTCTTGAAGCGGGACAGCGCCCCGCGGGCGGCCTCGCGCAGGAAGACCTGCTCGTCTGAAAGTGCCAGGTTCATGCTGCTGCTCCTTCCTTGCTGCGCAACTCCGAGAAGGGGATGCCCTTGTCCAGGCGCGGCTCGGGGGGCAGACCCAGGACGCGCTCGCCGATCGTGTTACGCAGGATCTCTTCGGTCCCTCCGGCCGACTTCAGGCCGGGCAGGAAGGAGATCATGTAGGCCCACTGGCTGTCCTCGTCGAGAGCGTCGGGACCCAGCACATCGGCGATCAGGTCGCCGGCCTTGATGGCGCCGTTGACGATCGTGACCTTGGCCAGGCCCGCCTCGGGCCCGGGGATCTGGCCCTTCTGCAGGGCCGTCAGGGTGCGGTAGCCGGTGAAGCGGACGGCCAGCAGCTCAGCCGCGATCTCGCCGAGCTTGTGGCGCACTTCGGGGTCGCGCCGGGCCGTCTCGTCGGCCGCTATCGCCGCCGCGAAGCGGGTCGAGTTGTAGCCGAGCCCCTCCGAGCCGAGGCCGATCGTGACGCGCTCGAACATGAGCGTCGTCAGGGCCGTGCCCCAGCCGTTGCCGACACCGCCAACGACGGCCCCCTCGTCCAGCTCGACGTCGTCGAAGAAGACCTCGTTGAACTCGGCCTCGCCGGAGATCTGGCGCAGCCCCCGGACGGTGACGCCGGGTGCGTCCATGGGCACGATGAACATGGTCAGGCCCTTGTGCTTGGGCACGTCGGCGTCGGTCCGTGCCAGCAGCAGGCCGTAGGCGGCGAACTGGGCGTTGGTCGTCCAGACCTTCTGCCCCGAGAGCTTCCAGCTGCCGTCCTCCTGCTGACGCGCCCTGGTCTGCACGGCCGCCAGGTCAGAGCCGGCTGCGGGCTCCGAGAAGAGCTGGCACCAGACCTCGTCGCCGTGCAGCAGCGGGGCCAGGTAGCGGGACTTCTGCTCGTCGGCGCCGTGGGCGATGATCGTCGGCCCCAGCATGCCGACGCCGATCGCGTCGAGGATGCCCGGTACTTTGGCGCGGGCGATCTCCTGGTTGCAGATGACCTGGTCGATCGGACCGAGGCCCTGGCCGCCGAACTCCTTGGGCCAGGTCAGGCCGGCAAGCCCCGCCTCGGCGAGCTTGCCCTGCCAGGCGCGGCGGGCGGCGACGATCTCGTCCTCGTCCCTGATCGCGTCGGGGCCGTCGAGGATGGGCGCCTCGGACTTGTGCTCTTGAAGCCAGGACCGCACCTGGGCGCGATATGCGGCCTGCTCCGGGGTGTCGTCGAGATCCACGCGTCTCCTCCTTTGGCTGACTGGCCAGTCAATCTAGCCAGGGAACGGTAGCTGAAAGCAAGGAGCGGCGCAGCACGGATCACGATAAGCAAATGGCTTATTGGGATCCAGATATCAGCTTGAAGCTGATACAAGCGCTCCGAGGGTCCCGGCTATGAGCAGGCTGGAGAAGGTTCCTATGAGGAAGTACTCGGTCACCTGATCATCGCCGTCCTTGGGGCTGTCTCTTATCTCAGGAAGCCTCAGCAGTCCCTTGGCCGCGACCAGGGCCGCTGCGGCGACCAGGTTGCCGGAGACGACCATGGCGCCGATGAAGAGTCGCTCCATGGGACCCAGCACTCGCCCACCCCGCAGGGACGATTCGCCGCCAGCGGATCAGGTCTGCGGCGGCAAGCCCGAGGAGTCCCGACGAGAGCGCCAGCACCTCAGCCTCGCTTGAGTCTGTCATGGGCGGCCTGGATCACGAAGGCTCCGCTCCTGCGCAGGCTTTGCGACACGGCGCTCTGTTTGATGCCCTCGGCGTGTGCGAGTTGCGCCTGTGAGAGCCCAAGCATGAGGCCGCCGAGAAGCCGTCGTTGACGTCTGCTCATCCTGTCGACTATTCCGTCGCGGCTGTAGAGAAAGGACTCGATGGCTGCAGCATCGCTGTGCTGCTCGTCGTCCTCGGTCCAGTCCGAGAAGCACGTCCGCACGAAACTGGTGCGGGGAGCTTCGGCCATCTCGCCGGCCCGCTCGATCGAGGCGCGGGCGGCCCACCAGGCCGGCCCGTCCTGTGACATCGGGGTGCGGGATCTGTCGAAGACCGTCACAGCGCCCACGCCGAGGCCGTAGCGCGAATCGGCTTCGTCGTCCGCCATCAACAGACGCAGGCGGACAAGAAGGCTCGCCAGTATCGCTTCATGGGCGTTGGAGAACCCGCCCTGGAACTCATCGCCGACCGTCGTTTCAAGCGGCTGAGCCGGGTCGAGAAGTTTGTTGACGACGGCCAGCGTCACCTCGAGGGAGTGCTGCAGGCGAGGACGATCGCCGTGCGTCTTCGAGTTGACCACGTCGCCGATGAGGCTTGCCAGGACGAGATCTCCCGGCACGCTAAGCCAGCAGCTCATAGCTAATTTCCAGCTGCATATAAGCTATATTCCTATCAAGATGGAGAAATCCTCCATCCTCGGGCCGGTTTGAACGGCCTCACACCCCCGGCGGATACGGCGCCTGAGCCGGCAGGGCCTGGTGGTAGACGTCGCGGAAGCCGGCGTCCAGCAGCTGACGATCCTGGGTGCCGGGGTCGGTCGAGTCCAGGACGATCGCCCCGAGGCGGACGCCGTGGCGTTCGGCTGTCGCCACCAGGCAGCGTCCGGCCGCTTCGGTGTAGCCGGTCTTCATGCCCGTCACGCCGGGGTAGCCGTAGATCAGCAGGGGATTGTTGTTGTAGAGGTAGAGCCGTCCTCCCTTGATGGGGAAGGGCAGGACGGCCGAGTAGGTGTGGGTGACGGCTGCGATGCGCGGCTGTTCCAGGTCGACGTGGGCGAGGATGGCCAGGTCGGCTGCGCAGGAGTAGTTGCCCTTGTCGTAGTAGCCGGATGGGGAGGAGTAGCGGGTGCAGCCCATCCCCAGCTTCGCTGCTTCCTCGTTCATGAGGTGGACGAAGGCGTTGACCGTGCCGGCGACGTGCTGGGCCAGGGCGACGGCGGCGTCGTTGCCCGAGGGCAGCAGCAGCCCGTACAGCAGCGTCTCCAGGCGGACGTGGCGCCCGACGGGCAGGACGCCGACCTTGGAGCCGGCCATGTCGACTGCCTGCCTGGTGATCAGGACGGGCGCGTCAGAGGGAGCCGAGCGGACGGTGAGGAGGGCCGTCATCATCTTCGTCAGGCTGGCGATCGGCATGCGGTCGTAGGCGTTTCGCTGCCACAGCACCTGGCCTGTCGTGAGGTTGAACAGCAGGCCCGCCCGGGGCGGGCGGTGGAAGGCGACGTGGACGGGGTCGGTCAGGGGGCTCTGGATGCCTGCCAGCTTCAGAGCGGGCGCGTGCAGCGCCAGGCCGTCCTGGGAGAGCGTCGGGCGGGCGGGCGCGGGAGCCTTCCTGGAGTGTGTCCGTGCGACGCGGGAGCCGTCCCGGTGCGCGCCCGAGGGGACGCCGAGGAGAAGCACGATGGCAACCGCCAGGGCCAGGACGAGGACCGCTCCGATCCCGACCTGTCTGCGTTTGCGACGGCGTGCTGCGGCTCGGGCTCGGCGCAGGCGGCTCTGGCCCGGGGTCATGAACGGCGAGGTGCTCACCGCCCGGGAGGATTGCGCAGTGCGCCGACGATTCCAACCGCCAACAGCACGAGCACGAAGACCGAGACGATTCCGAGCACCGTCACGCCGTGCTGCTGGATGGCCGCCGCGACTGTCAGGAAGGCCAGGCCCGCGATGAAGACGAGGGCGACTGCCAGGACGATCAGCCGCGTCATGCGGCGAGTGGCGACGGTGGACCAAGACGAGAGGCGCCTCGCCGGACGAAGGCCCTGATCAGCAGCAGCCCGAACAGGAAGCCGCCGATGTGGGCGAAGTAGGCGACCCCTTCCCCGCCGAGCGGGTTGGCCAGCCCAGCCAGCCCGAAGTACAGCTGCTCCAGAAACCAGAAGCCCAGCAGCACCAGGGCCGGCAGCTCCACGATCGTGAAGAAGAAGACGATGAAGACGAGCGTCAGCACGCGAGCACGAGGGTAGAGCAGGATGTAGCCGCCCAGGACGCCCGCGATGGCTCCAGAGGCGCCCAGGGTGGGAGCCGTAGAGCTCGGTTCGACTGCCACCTGGGCGCCCAGGGCGACAAGCCCGCCCAGCAGGTAGAAGGCCAGGTAGCGGGGCCGGGTCATGGCGTCCTCGACGGTGGGCCCGAAGATCGCAAGGAACAGCATGTTGCCGAAGATGTGCAGGAAGGACCCGTGCAGGAACATCGACGTGAAGACCGTCTCGACCGTCGCGGGCTGAGGGCCGGGCGTGCCGACCACCCCCGGCTGGCCCTGGCAGGCGACGCCGCGCAAGAGCCCCTGGGCGCTCTGCTGGGTGACCAGTTCGCAGTGCTTGCCCGGGTGGGTCAGCTCGTAGGGGATGGCCCCGTAGTGGACCGCCACCCCTTCGTTGGGGCCGCTCCAGAAGGAGCCCCCGTGGCGGATCTCCAGGATGTAGGCGATCACGTTGATCGCGATCAGGGCGATCGTGACGATCGGCAGCCGCGACAGCCGGATGTTGTCCTTGATCGGGAAGATGGCGCGAGCCTATCTGGAATTCACAACTTCATGATAGGTTTCATGCTCATGAAGGCACGCATGAAGATCTCGAAGGGGGGACAGATCTC
This sequence comes from uncultured Solirubrobacteraceae bacterium, assembly GCA_963697795.1. Lineage (GTDB taxonomy): Bacteria > Actinomycetota > Thermoleophilia > Solirubrobacterales > Solirubrobacteraceae > Palsa-744. The sequence goes on from OY969097.1 coordinate 1,913,302, forward strand.
GATCCCGGCTCAGATCAGACATCGCTGGGGCACCTCGACTGTGGTAATCGAGGATCGCGGCGATCAGATCATCCTGCAGCCGGCGCCAGACGACCCGATCGCTGCGGCCGAGGGCGCTCTCGCCGCTGAGTACGGGGGGCTCGATCCTGCCCGACTGCGGCGGCATGCCCGCGCGGACGAGCGAGCCGCCGAGACGCGCCGCCTGCGCCCTTGACGCTTCTCGACGCCTACGCGCTGATCGCCTTCCTCGTAGGCGGGCCCGCGAGCACTCAGGTCCGAGGCCTGTTGCGTGAGGGCGACGTGGCTGTCGCAAGCACGAACCTGGCGGAGTCACTGGACGTGTCGGAGCGGGTGTACGGACTGCCGGTGCAGCGCGCCGTGGACGTCCTGGAGCCGCTGTTCGAAGAGGCGCTGACGGTGATCCCGCTGGACGTGAGCCTGGCGCACCAGGCGGCCCAGCTGAGGGCCCGCCACTACCACCGCTCGAAGTGCCCCATCTCGCTGGCGGACTCGGTCCTGCTGGCGACCGGCATGCAGGGGCGCACGGTCGTGACGGCCGACCCCGACGTCCTTGCGGTGGCGGAGCGGGAGGGCATCGAGACGATCCCGCTGCCCGAGCAGGGCGCCTGAGGAAACCCAGCCCGACTTCAGGCTCTGGCCGCCAGCGGCCCGACGCCCTCCTGGGCCTGGGGCACGTGCTGGTCCGCGTGGTAGGAGGACCGCACCAGCGGCCCCGCCGCGACGTGGTCGAAGCCGAGGCCGTAGGCCGCCTCCTCCAGCGCCTTGAACTCGTCGGGGTGCCAGTAGCGCACGACGGGCAGGTGGCGCTCTGAGGGGCGCAGGTACTGCCCGACGGTCAGGACCCGAACGCCGTGCTGGCGCAGGACGCCGAAGGTCTGCACCATCTCATCGTGGGTCTCGCCCAGGCCGACCATCAGGCCGGACTTGGTCACGACCTCCCCTTCGCCCAGCTCGCCGGCGAGGCGCAGGACGCGGCAGGAGCGCAGGAACTGAGAGCCGCGCCGGGCCACCGGGTACAGCCGCGGGACGACCTCGACGTTGTGGTTGAAGACGTCGGGTCGCTCGGCGATGACCCTGGCCAGGGGCATCTCCTGGCCCTGGAAGTCGGGCGTCAGGACCTCGATCTGGCAGCCCGGCGCCTGGCGGCGGACCTGGCGGATGACGCCCACGAAGGCCGAGGCGCCCTTGTCGGGCAGGTCGTCGCGGTCGACTGACGTGATGACTGCGTGGCGCAGGCCCATGCGGGCGATCGAGCGGGCCACCCGGGCGGGCTCGAGCGGGTCGTTCCAGGTCGGCTTGCCCGTCTTGACGTTGCAGAAGCCGCAGCGCCGTGTGCAGGTGTCGCCGAGGATCATGAAGGTGGCCGTGCCCCGCTCCCAGCACTCGCCGACGTTTGGGCAGGCCGCCTCCTGGCAGACGGTGTGCAGGCTCTCCTCGCGGATCATCTCCGTCAGCTGCCTGTAGCGCTCCCCACCAGGCGGGGGCACCTTGAACCAGGGCGGCTTGCGCTCGCGGATCGGGCGCACGTCCGAGCCCAGCACCTTCAGCACGTCCGCTCCCCCCGGATTGGCTCTGGAGCGAGTCGCGCTCACGCTGCCACCGGCTGTCGAAGATGATGAGAGGGAGAGGCGTTCGCAGTGTCCAGCCCGATCCTCTGTGGAGTGCAGAGGCGCTGGCGGCGACCGTGCGCCCGGGCGAAGGCGTGGCCCATGCGCTTGCGAAAGCACGACAGGCCCTCCGTCGTGGCGCTGCACGCACCGCCGCCGACGCCGCCGGCAAGGCTCTCCAGCTCGGCTGCCAGCGAGGTCATCCGCACCTCCGGCAGCCCGCAGGCCACGACCCAGGAGAAGGGCTCCAGGTCGTTCTCGACGTTGACGGCGAAGCCGTGCGTGGAGATGCCGTGGGAGATGTGCAGGCCGATCGAGGCGATCTTGCGGTCGGCCACCCAGACACCTGTGTAGTCGATCCCCTCCTGGTGGCGCGAACGTCCCGTCACACCGGCTTCGCCCAGGGCGGCCATGATGGCTCCTTCCATCGTGCGGAGGTAGGCGCCGACGTCGCCGACGGCCATGATCGGGTAGCCGACCAGCTGGCCGGGGCCGTGATAGGTGACCTTGCCGCCCCTGTCGGTGGGATGGACCTCGATCCCTTTGGCCTCGTAGAAGGCGTGCGGGAAGGGCAGCTCCTGGGCTGAGGCCCGCCGTCCGTGGGTGTAGGTGGGCGGGTGCTCCAGCAGCAGCAGCGTGTCCGGAATCTCTCCGGCGATCCGCCGCCTGCGCAGCGTCTCCTGGATGGCGATCCCGTCGGAGTAGGGGACGAGGCCAAGGTGACAGACCCAAAGCTCGTCAGTGCGGTGACCGTCAGTGCGCATCGCGTCCACACCAGCCTAGCGCGCGAGAACTAGAGGCATCATGACAGCAACATGGATGACGATATGATGCTCGACATGCGCACGACGGTCACACTCGACCCGGACGTGGAGGCGAGGCTGCGGGCTGTCATGCGCGAGCGGGGGATCTCCTTCAAGGCGGCCGTCAACGACGCGATCAGGGCCGGGCTGAGCGAGCCGAGCGCTGTCCGCAAGCCCTTCAAGATGAAAACGGCTCCTCTGGGGGCGCGCTTCAACATCGACAAGGCGCTGACGATCGCGGGCGAAATGGAGGACGAGGAGATCATCCGCAAGATGGAGATGGGCAAGTGAGGCTGCCCGACGTGAACCTGCTCGTCTATGCGGCCGACGAGCAGGCGGCGGCTCACGAGCAGGCGCTGGACTGGATCCAGACGAGCCTTTCGGGCATCGAGACGGTCGCCTTCGCCTGGTCGGCCCTGGTCGGATTCCTGCGGGTCACGACCAACCCTCGAGTCCTGGCCAGCCCGTGGCGTCCCGCGGACGCTTTCGACGTGATCGACAGCTGGCTGGCCCGGCCCAACGCGACGATCGTGCATCCCACCACGCGGCACGGGGCGATCCTGCGAGAACTGCTGGCCCCGCTCGGCACGGGCGGCAACCTCACCAGCGACGCCCACCTGGCTGCCCTGGCGATAGAGCACGGGGCGACCCTCTACTCCTCCGACAACGACTTCTCCCGCTTCGCGGGCCTGGACTGGGTCGACCCGCTGCAGGCCTGACGCGCTGCCGCAGAGCTCGACGCCTGCGACGCGTGATGCGTCAGTGGCGTGACCGGGGCGCATCGTAGAGTGGCGCTCCGGGTAAACCCGTACCGACAGATCAACCGGCGCGCGTCGCGCCGCCCGAGCCCAAGAGGAGGCGAGGCAGCATGACACGTGGTGGAAGGTCCGGCATCGTGGCGGGGCTCGTCGTGACAGCGCTGGCGCTGTCGGGCCCGGTCAGCAGCGCAGCTGCCAGCGCCGCCGGCATCAAGCATGCCTTCAGCCACTACGCGGGGAGGATCCTCGTCTCCGAAGGGCACGTCGTGGAGGCGATCGAAACGTACAAGACGACCCATGAAGCGGCCCCCGTCGTCAAGGCGATCGAAGAATCGCAGGCCGTCCTGGGACAGCTGCGTGCGAAGGTCGAGCACCAGAGCGCACCACGCCCGCGCGTGCGCAGGGCCAAGCGGGAGATCGTCGCCGGGCTGGGCGGGATCATCTCCGCCTACGGGCGCCTGAGCACGGCCTTCTCCGAGCAGGCCGGCAACCCCGAAGGGGCCAAGGCCGAAGCCGCTGTCGCCGAGGAAGGCGTCAAGAAGGCCCAGAAGGAGCTGCGGGCCGGGGTCAGGCTGATCGGCGGGTAGGCCCCGCAGTCAGCAGCCGGGCTGTCAGGAGCGACGGTATGCGCAGTCCTCTCTGGCCCGACCGGCCTGGCGGCCGACATCACAGCGTCAGCGACGCGGGACTTTCCAGCAGCTCGCCGATCCTCGCCAGGAAGCGCGCAGCATCGGCCCCGTAGAGGATGCGGTGGTCGCAGGCCAGCGTCAGGCTCATCGTGTGGCGGGCGACGACGGCCCCGTCCCTGACGACCGCCCGCTGCTCCAGCGAGCCGACAGACAGGATCGCCGCCTGCGGCGGGTTGACGATGGCAGTGAAGCTGCCGATGCCGAACATGCCCAGGTTGGAGACCGTGAAGGTGCCGCCGCCCAGCTCCGGCGGGGTGATCGAGCCGTCCCTGACACGGGCCGCCAGCGCCCGCGTCTCACGGGCGATCTCGCCGAGGGACTTCTCGGCGGCGTCGAAGACCGTTGGCACGACCAGCGATCCCTCCGCCGCCACCGCCACACCGACGTTGACGCGGCCGTGCAGCTGCACCCGCCCGTCGCGGTAGCTGCCGTTCGCCGGGGGAAACTCCCGCAGCCCCAGGGCCGCCGCCTTGACGACCATGTCGTTGTAGGTCGGAACCGGCTCCCCCTCACGGTCGCCGGCGATCCCCTTCAGCTGCGCTCGCAGCGCCACGCAGTCCTCCATGTCGACCTCGAGCTGCAGTGTGAAGTCGGGGATCGTCGCCTTGGACTCGGCCATCCGCCGCGCCACCGCCTGCTGGGTTCTCGTCAGCTCGACCTCCGTCGTCTCACCCTTGGCCGTCGCCACGTTGGCCAGCGCAGCGCCCGGGCCTTCCGCATGATCGGACGCCGCTGCGACGCCGCCGGCCGACGACCACGGAGCCGTCACCTCAGACGCGGCCCGTCCGCTCTCGGCGGCAGTCCCGGCTCCAGTCGGCGCGTCGGCTCCGGCCGGCACGTCGGCCTTCACGATCCGCCCACCCGGCCCGCTGCCGTGCAGGCTCGCCAGGTCCACGCCGCTCTCGCGCGCCATGCGCCGCGCCAGCGGCGAGGCCTTCACGCGCTCGTTGCTCGACGGCTCGACTGAGGTCGTCTCGCCGCTCGACGCGTCCTCGCCCGTCGTGCCTGCGCCGGCTGCTCGCTCTGCGCCCGGCGCTGCGCCGGCGCTCTGTTGGGGAGCCTTCGCCGAAGCCTCCACCGGCTTGTGCACGTCGGCCGCCGGTGCCCCACCACGAACGCCGCTCTCCTCATCCTCATCCCCTCCCGTCGCGCCCACCGTCGCGATCGTCGCGCCCACCGGCAGCGTCTCCCCCTCCCCGGCCAGCAGGTGCAGCGTGCCCTCCTGGTCTGACTCGTAGACCATCGTGGCCTTGTCCGTCTCGATCTCGACCAGCTCCTCGCCGCGGGCGACGTGCTCGCCCTCGGCCTTCAGCCAACGCAGGATCGTGCCCTCCTCCATCGAGTCCGACAGGCGCGGCATGACGATCTCGCTCATCGCTGCTCTCCCACAGCCGTGAGAGCCGCCGCCACGACCTGGGCCTCGTGCGGGTAGGCGATGTCCTCCAGGGGCTTCGAGTAGGGCATCGGCACGTCAGCTCCCGTCACCCGCTGGACGGGGGCGTCGAGGTCGTCGAAGGCCTGTTCGCCGATCAGGGCAGCCAGGTTGGCGCCGACGCCGCCGTGGGGCCAGCCCTCCTCCACGATCACGCAGCGGTTCGTCTTGGCCACCGAAGCCAGGATCGTGTCCAGATCCAGGGGCCGCAGCGTGCGGGGGTCGATCACCTCCGCCTGGACGCCGTGCTCCTCGGCCAGGGTCTGTGCTGCCCGTTCTGAGGTCCTGGCCATCCTCGATATGCCCACGATCGTCACGTCGGAGCCCTCGCGGGCGACCCGGGCCACGCCGAAGCGGACCAGGCCGTCCTCCTCCTCGGGGACCTCGTCTCGAACTCCGTAGAGCGACTCGTGCTCGATGAAGACGACCGGGTTCTCGTCGCGGATGGCCGTCTTCAGCATCCCCTTGGCGTCCGCTGCCGTCGAGGGCACAGCCACCAGGATGCCCGGCACCTGCAGGAACATCGCCTCGAAGCAGTGGGAATGGGTCGGGCCCAGCTGGTGGCCCGCCCCCTGGGGCATCCGCACGACCAGCGGCACCCGCGCCTGGCCGCCGAACATGTAGTGGATGTGCGCCGCATGGTTGACGATCTGGTCCAGCGCCAGCAGCGAGAAGTTGATCGTCATCAGCTCCACGACGGGGCGCAGGCCCGTCATGGCCGCCCCCACGCCCATGCCCACGATCGTGTTCTCCGAGATCGGCGTGTCCCTGACGCGCTTCTCCCCGAACTCCTCAAGCAGGCCCTCCGTGACCTTGAAGGCGCCCCCGAAGACGCCGATGTCCTCGCCCATCAGCAGCACCCGCTCGTCCCTGTGCATCTCCTCCCGCAGGGCCGCGTTCAGGGCCTCCCTGTAGCGCATCGTGCTCACTGCTCCTGCTCCTGGGCGGTCGTCTCGCCTGCGTCCTCGCCCGCCGCCAAGGCGCTCGTCAGCTGCTGGGGGATCTCGTCGTCGGCAGCTCGCTCCCCCTCTGGCGGAGCCTCGCCGCGGTCCTCTGTCGTCTCCACCGAGTACCAGCCACGGGAGGTGTCGCCCAGCACGTAGACGTCGTCGTACAGGGACTCCGGAGGCGGGAAGGGGGATGCCTCCGCGAACTCCACGGCCGCGTCCACCGTCGCGATCGCCTGCTCGTCCATCTCCTTGACGTCCTGCTCGCCCAGGACCCCCTCCGCCGTCAGCCTGGCCGCGAAGGCGGCGATCGGGTCGCGCTCGCGCCACGCCGCCACCTCCTCCTTGCTGCGGTACTGCTCCGGGTCCGCCATCGAGTGGCCCCTGAAGCGGTACGTGACGGCCTCCACCAGCAGCGGGCAGCGCTCCTCCCTGACGCGCTCCACGGCCTGGCAGAGGACCTCGTGGGTCTCCGCCACGTCCATGCCGTCGCAGCGCACACCCGGTACGCCCAGGCTCTCGCCCTTGCGCTGCAGGTCCGTGACCGCCGAGTGGCGGCGCAGGGACGTGCCCATGCCGAACTGGTTGTTCGTGACCATGAAGACGACCGGCAGCTTCCACAGGGCCGCCAGGTTCAGGGTTTCCCCGAACGTGCCCTGGTTGGAGGCGCCGTCGCCGAGGGTGCACAGCGTCACCTCGTCGTGACCCGAGTAGTCCGATGCCAGCCCGATCCCCGCCGCTATCGGCAGGTTGCCGCCGACGATCCCGTAGCCGCCCATGAAGCGCCTCTCGAGGTCGAACATGTGCATCGAGCCGCCCCGCCCCTTGCAGCAGCCGTCGACCTTGCCGAACAGCTCCGCCATCACCTCCCCGGGCGGTGTGCCCCTTACGATCGCATGGCCATGTGAGCGGTATGTCGAGATCAGGTAGTCCGTGTCCCGCAGCGCCCGCGCGCTACCCACGATCGTCGCCTCCTCGCCGATCGACAGGTGCAGGAAGCCGCCGACTTTGGCCCTCGCGTACATCTCCCCCGCCCGCTCCTCGAAGCGCCTGATCAGGGTCATCGTCGAGAGCCACTCTCTCGCCTGCCTGTGCCCTTCAGGGTGATCTGGGCTGGGGAGGGATGCCATCAGTGCTCCACGCTATCCCAGCGCGCCCTGAAGTCCTGTGCCTCCATCGAGTTGAGGTCGCGCCTGACCTCCCTGGCCAGCCTCGAGGCGGCATGCGGAGGGCGATCCCAGAACAGCACCGCTTCCCCGCTCTGCACCTCCACGACCTCGATGTGGTCGACCCGCTCGGGGTCCGCGAACAGGGCCGGCGCCATGCCGCCCCTCCTCACGATCAGCCTGTATGCGTCCTTGGCCCTCATCTCCCCGCCGCCACCTCCCGCATCGCCGCTGCTGCCTCGCCCAGCGCCCGCTCGCCGTGGAAGACCCTGCCGGCCGCCGCCACCGCAGGGACGTCCCTGACGCCCATTGCCGCCGCCGCTTCGGTCGTCTGTCGCAGCTGCTCGGCCACCGACCGCAGGGAGGCGGCCTGGAGCACGGCAGTCGGATGCATCTCGCAGGCCGCAGCCGCGATCAGGACGTTGTCCTGCTCGGCCAGCGAGCGCCCGCCCGCGAAGGCCTGGCGGAAGGCCGCCTGGGCGAAGGGCACCGTGCGCCCGATCGACTTGGCGTACGTCGCCACCCGCATCGCCATAGCGCTGTCGAAGGGGAAGGGCTCCGGCCAGCGCAGCGGCTGCAGGTGGAGCTCGGCGGCCCTCCGTGCCAGCTCCTCCCGGAAGACCTCCTGCTCTCTCTGGCAGCGGGGAGCCTCGAAGGTCTCCCCGCCGGGCAGCTCGGCCGCCAGCACCGGCTGCCACTCCACGGGCGCCGGTGCGTCCGCGAAGACATGCAGGGCCTGCTCGGCCGCCAGGTAGGCCAGGGGGCTGGCCAGATCGAAGAAGAAGGCTGCAGCAGAGGGCTCTGAGCCCACCCGGCCCACCCCGGCCTCAGCCGTGGATCAGCCAGCCGTCTGCTGCACGACCGGCCTCCATCACGGCCTCCGACAGCGTCGGGTGGCCGTGGATGATCCGCCCGACCTCCTGGAAGCCGCCCTCCAGGGCCCGCACGTTGACCAGCTCCTGGATCAGCTCCGTCGCCCGCGAGCCCACGATGTGCCCGCCCAGCAGCTCGCCGTAGCGGGACTCGCCGACGAGCTTGACCAGGCCCGTGCGGTCGCCGTATACGGTGCCCCCGCCGACCGCCCCGTAGGGGACCTTGCCGACGACCACGTCGTAGCCCTGCTCCCTCGCCTGCTCCTCCGTCAGCCCGAAGGAGCCGACGTTGGGGGTGCAGAAGGTCGCCCTCGGCACGTCCACGTAGGCGATCGGGTGGGTCGCGAGGCCAGCGCTGTCCTCCGCCGCGATGATGCCCTCGTCGGAGGCCTTGTGGGCCAGCGCCGGGCCCGCCGTCAGGTCGCCGATCGCGTAGACGCCTGCACGCGTCGTGCGCATCGCCCCGTCGACCTTGACCAGGCCGTGCTCCAACTCCACGCCCGCCTCCGCCAGGCCCAGGCCGTCGACGTCGGCCCCCCGGCCGGCCGCGATGACCAGATAGTCGACCTCCGCCTGCTGGCCGCCGTAGGAGAAGGTCACGCTCGTCTCGCCCGCCTGCACGTCCGCGATCGGCGTGCTCGTGTGGATCGCTATGCCCTGACGCTTCAGGCCACGCTCGACCAGGCGGGAGATGTCCGCGTCCTCGGAGGGCAGGACCCGGTCCAGCATCTCCAGCAGGATCACCTCGCTGCCCAGGCGGGCGAAGCCCGAGGCGATCTCCGCACCCGAGGCGCCCGCGCCCACGACAGCCAGCCGGGCCGGCAGCTCCTGCAGCGCCCACGCCTGCTCCGTGCCCAGGACGCGGCCGCCCAGGGTCACGCCCGGGATCGCCCGGGGCGTCGAGCCCGTCGCCAGGATCACCATGCCCGCCCCGTAGGCGTCCTGCCCCACGCGGACGTCGCCGTCCGCCGTCAGGCTCGCGTCGCCCTCGATCAGGTCGATGCCGTTTTTCTTGAACAGCCCCGAGACGCCGCCCGTGAGGGTCGAGACGACCTTCTCACGGCGCGCCTGCACCGCCGGGTAGTCGACCTCCACCGAGCCGACCTGCAGCCCGAAGTCGCCCGCCTCGCGGATCTCGCTCAGCAGATCGGCCGAGCGCAGCACCGCCTTGGCCGGGATGCAGGCGTAGTTCAGGCAGCGCCCGCCGACCCTGTCGCGCTCCACCACAGCCGTCCTTTTGCCCAGCTGCGCGGAGCGGATCGCGGCCACGTAGCCGCCCGGACCGGAGCCGATCACGATGCAGTCGTAGGAGGTCTGTGCCATTGGGGGTTGAGCCTATCGAAAGGCGCTCCGCGTCCGATCTGCTCGCTTGCGAGCCGCTTCGCGGCCGGGCAAGCGACAGCTCGAACGCTCCGCTTGGCTGATGGGGTGGGCGCCGGCGTTGGACGCGGCGGGCGCGCTGCCGTCGGGGCGGGAGGCCTACTCCGCGTCTGGGTGGGCTTGGCGGTCTGCTGCCTGGATGCGGCCCATGACTCGGATCAGCTTCCAGAACAGCCAGCCGCCCAGGCCGATGCCTACGACGCAGATGGCGGCTGCCGTCAGCGTCGAGGCGACCACCAGGGCCAGCGAGGTGACGATGATCTGGAAGGCCAGCAGGGCCTCGAAGGACAGGACCGCCCAGTAGCGCACGCGGGCCATGCCGACGGCCAGCGCCACCAGCACGCAAGCGATCAGGGCTGCGCCGGGCAGCGAGCCGCCGCGGCTGGAGAGGTTGTGGACCGTCGCCGCACCGATCACCACAAGGATCGCCAGCAGGACCGATACGACACAGGCCACGAGCAGCGACCTCGGCCGTTCGCCGGGGGCCAGCGGCGTCAGGGCCGCTCTGGCCAGCTCCTCTCGCTGGGCACGTGGCGGACGCTCGGCTCGCTGGGTCGCCGGGGTCGGCTGCAGGGCCGGCGGGCCTTCCGGGGCCGTCGGACGCTGAGCGTCTGACGGACGCTCCTTGCGGCGGCGGCGGGGGGCCGGTGTCGCTTCGTCTGGAGGAGACTGCACGGTCAGCTCGGGCGGAGCGCGTTCGCGTCGATCAGGTCGCGCAGCTCGCGGGCGGCACGGCGCGGGTCCTCGGCGTCTGCGATCGCCCGCAGCACCACGATCCGCTCGGCTCCCGCCTCGATGACGTCCTGCGCGTTGCCCGCGTCCAGGCCGCCGATGGCGAAGAAGGGAACCGGGGCGTGGGCGGCGGCGTAGCGGACCAGCTCCAGGCCCACAGCGGGTCGGCCCGGCTTCGTCGGCGTCTCGTGGACGGGGCCGACGCCGATGTAGTCGACGACGGCGGGGTCGACGGCGTCGATCTGCTCGGGGGAGTGGGTCGACAGCCCGATCAGCACGTCCGGCCCGACGATCTCCCTGACCTCCGCCGGCGCCATGTCCTCCTGTCCGACGTGGACGCCGTCGGCGCCGACGTGGGCCGCCACGTGAGGCCTGTCGTTGACCACGAACAGGGCGCCGATCCGCTCGCACAGTGCCCTGATCGTGTCCGCCACGCTCGTCAGCTCTTCGTCGGGCAGGTCCTTCTCGCGCAGCTGGAAGACGTCCACGCCACCCGCCACGGCCTCCCTCACCAGGTCGGGAAGCCGTTCCGGCTCGCCCGCTCCGCAGACCAGGTAGAGGCTTGCCTGTGACAGGCGCTCCCTCCGTGCTGCTCCCGATCGCTCGCTGCTCACGGACCCAAGTCTCGCAGGAGCGCCCGTCTCGTCTCGCCTGCGAGGGCCACCATCTAGCATCAAACGCATGGCCTCCGTGGATCAGCCCGACCTGCTCATCGTCGGCGGGGGCGTGATCGGCCTGAGCGTCGCCTGGCGCGCCCGGGCGCGCGGCATGGCCGTGACCGTGCTCGACCGCGGGGCGATCGGACGCGGGGCCTCCCACGTGGCGGCGGGCATGATCGCGCCCGTAGCCGAGGTCGAGTTCGGCCAGGCCGGACGGCGGCTGCTCGACCTGAGCCTGCGCTCGGCCGCCATGTGGCGGGACTTCTCCCGCGAGCTGCAGGACGCCTGCGGGCAGCCCGTGCAGCTGTGCAGGACCGGCACCCTGCTGCTGGCCCGCGACGAGGACGAGGCCCGCGAGCTGGAGCGCCAGCTCGCCTTCCGCCAGTCGCTCGGCCTCGACGTGCGCCGGCTGCGCCCCAGCGCGGCCCGCGAGCTGGAGCCCGCCCTCGCCCCGACGCTGCGCCTGGCCCTGGAGGTGCCCGACGACCACGCCGTCGACCCGCGCCAGGCCGTCGCGGCCCTGCATGCCGTCTGCGAGGCCTCCGGAGTGAGCCTGCGCGAGCACCACGACGTCGCCGAGCTGGCCCACGACGGCACGCGGGTGCAAGGCGTCCGGCTGCAGAGCGGCGAGCCGATCGCCGCAGGGACGGTCCTGATCGCGGCGGGCGCCTGGACGGATCGGATCGGCGGCCTGCCCGCCGACGCTCGCGTCCCCGTGCGGCCCGTCAAGGGTCAGATCATGCGCCTGCGCGACCCTGCCGGTCCCGGGCTGCTGCAGCGCGTCGTCCGCTACGAGGGCGGCTACCTGGTGCCGCGGGGAGACGGTCGCTACGTGCTGGGCGCGACCGTCGAGGAGCGGGGCTTCGACGTCGGCCCGACCGCCGGCGGCGTCTACGAGCTGCTGCGCGACGCCTGGGAGCTCGTGCCTGGCGTCCTGGAGCTGGAGATCGAGGAGCTGCTGGTGGGCATGCGCCCGGGATCGCCGGACAACCTCCCCTCGATCGGGCGGGGCACCCTGGAGGGGCTGCTGTGGGCGACCGGCCACCACCGCAACGGCATCATGCTCGCGCCGCTGACGGCGGAGCTCGTGGCGGCCCTACTCGACGGCGACGCAGGAACGGCGAGGGAGGACGAGGCCCTGACAGGCGAGATGTTGGCCGCCTGTGACCCGCTGCGCTTCGCTGCTCGGCGGGCCGCGGAGGCGCTCGCGTGATCGTCCTGAACGGGCAGGCTCGCGACCTCGACGGGCAGGAGACGCTGATGGGCGCCCTGGACGCGCTCGGTCTCTCGCCGGATGCCCGCGGGGTCGCCGTCGCCGTCGACGGAGAGGTCGTGCCGCGTGCCCGCTGGGCTTCCTACGAGCTTGCCCAGGGAGCCCGCGTTGAGGTGCTCACAGCCATGCAGGGAGGATGACGGGACCGATGAGCGACCAGCAGGTGCAGGCGGGGTCCGACACGCTGACGATCGCCGGGCGGGAGCTGCGCTCGCGGCTGCTGCTGGGCACGGGCGGGTTCCCCTCCCTGGAGCTGCTGGCGGAGTCGATCCAGGCCAGCGCGACCGAGCTCGTGACCGTTGCCCTGCGTCGCGTCGACCCCGGCGGGCAAGGCTCGCTGCTCGACGTCCTGGAGCGGGCCGGGGTGGGGCTGCTGCCCAACACGGCCGGCTGTCACACGGCCCGCGATGCCGTCATGACGGCCCGGCTGGCCCGCGAGGCGTTCGCCACCGACTGGATCAAGCTGGAGGTGATCGGCGACGAGGACACGCTGCTGCCCGACGCCCCGGAGCTGCTGCGCGCCGCCGAGGAGCTCGTCGACGAGGGCTTCGTCGTGCTGCCCTACACGACAGACGACCCCGTCCTGGCCCGGCGGCTGGTCGACGTCGGCTGCGCAGCCGTGATGCCGCTGGGCGCGCCGATCGGCAGCGGCATGGGCGTGCGCAACCCCTACAACATCGCCCTCATCCGCGAAGCGGTGGACGTGCCCGTCGTGCTGGACGCCGGCATCGGCACCGCCTCCGACGCCGCCCTGGCCATGGAGCTCGGTTGCGACGCCGTCATGGCCGCCTCGGCCATCTCGCGGGCCCAGGACCCTCCTGCGATGGCCCTGGCCATGCGCCACGCCGTCGAAGCCGGCCGGCTGGCCCGCGGCGCCGGGCGCATCCCGCGGCGTCGCTACGCCACCGCCTCGACCAGCGACGAGGGGCTCGCCGACTTCGGCTAGAGGTCGGAGCCCCGGCGGGAGACGACCCGTCCGCCGCGGCTCATTCCACCACTTCGATCGAGCCGTTCATCGTCGCCGGGTAGGGCGTGGACTCGTAGTGGACGATCCCCGGCTTGGTCAGCTTGACCGAGAACGACTCGCCTTCCCCGAAGGGCTTGGAGGCGATCCGCTGGGGACCGTCGATGCTCGTCACGTTGTCCTTGACGGAGTCGTAGTTCGTCCACACGACGGTCGTGCCGACCTTCACCCGCAGCGTGTCGGGCTGGATCGTGATGTCCCGGTAGGCAACGTGGACCGTTCCGCTCTGCACCGGATCTGACTTGGAGGGAGAGGCGAACTTGGGGGTCGTGTCCACCTTCAGGCTGCTGCCGCCGGCCGTCGACTTCGTCTTCGTGCTGCCCGTCGTCGTGCCCGTCGTGCCGGGTGTGCTGTTCGAGCTGCCCGAGGAGCCGCAGCCCGCCAGGGCCAGCACGAGCACCGCAAGGCCCGCCAGGCACGTGAATCGCCGATTGCTGATGTTCATGGGCGGGACAATTCCACACCTGCGCGCCGCGCCGCGCCGACTCGCTCCCGCGGCGTAGGCCCGGGCGTCCTATTTTGCAGGAGCATTTCGCTAGTCAGAAACAAAAGTCGTATTCTTGGCGCTGCTCCCAGGGCTTGCCGCTGGGGGAACGACGGGGCTCTCCTCACGACAGGTGGCGTGCATGGCGACGCAAAAAGGACCTTCCAGGGGCGCGATCGCATGGCGACAGTTCGTCTTCGAGACGGTTGTCTGCGTCGTGCTCGTGCTGGCGATCGTCGCTGTCTGGCTGCGAGCCCGCAGCGACCTCTTCGCCGGCACGGCAACCGTCCTGCTGGTCGGGCTGATCCTGAGGATCCTCTGGCGCAGGGAATGAGCCGGGAAGCGCCTACACTCACTGGCTTCCCATGCCGCCACGCCATTTCCTGACAGGAGCGGAGCTGAGCGCCGAGGAGCTCGACGCGCTGATCGAGCGCGCGGTCGAGATGAAGGCGGCCCCGCTCTCCAGCAGGGTCCTGGAGGGGAGGGGCGTCGCCCTGATCTTCCAGAAGCCCTCCACCCGCACCCGCATCTCCTTCGAGATGGGCGTGCACGAGCTGGGCGGGCACGCCGTCGTGCTGCGCTCCGAGGAGATGCAGCTGTCCCGTGGTGAGGCAGTACGCGACACGGCCCTCGTGCTGTCCCGCCACGTCGCGGCGATCGGCCTGCGGACGGGGCCCGACGAGACGCTTCAGGAGCTGGCGCGCTACGCGAGCGTGCCCGTCGTGAACATGCTGAGCGCCCTGCACCACCCCTGTCAGGCGCTGGCGGACCTGATGACGCTGCGCGAGGCACGCGGCTCCCTGGTGGGCCTGAAGCTGGCCTACGTGGGCGACGGCAACAACGTCGCCCGCTCGCTTGCCGTGCTGGGCGCCCTGGCCGGGCTGCACGTCGCGATCGCCTCGCCGCAGGGCTACGCCCTGGAGGACGACCTGGTCCTGCCCTCCGGCGCTCGCGGTCGGGTCAGCCTGCACAGAGACCCGCTGGAGGCCGTAGCCGACGCCGCGGCCGTCTACACGGACGTGTGGGTCAGCATGGGCGACGAGCAGACGGCGCAGGAGCGCCGGACGGCGCTGGCGGCCTACAGGGTCGACGACGCCCTGCTCGACGCGGCCGGCCCCGACGCCTTCGCGATGCACGACCTGCCGGCCCACCCGGGCGAGGAGATCACGCCCGATGTGCTCTACGGCCGGCGCCAGCGCATCTGGGACCAGGCCGAGAACCGCCGGCACGCCCAGAAGGCCCTGCTGGAGCTGTTGGTAAGCGCGGGGTGAGCGGGGTGGAGCTGCAGACCCCTCGCCCGCAGCGAGGCGAGGAGCTCGAGCTGCAGATCGAGTCGCTGGCCTTCGGAGGCGAGGGGGTGGCCCGCCTGGGCGACGGCGGCTACGTCGTCTTCGTCGCCGGCGCCATCCCCGGCGACCGTGTCAGGGCGGTCGTCCACAAGCGCAAGCGCAGCTACGCCCACGCCAGGGCGGTCGAGATCCTCTCGCCCAGCCCCGAGCGGATCCCGCCCCTGGCCGATCATCCCGGCGTCCCCTGGCAGGTCATCCCCTACGAGCACCAGCTGGAGATCAAGCAGGGCCAGGTCGAGGAGGCGCTGCGCCGAATCGGCCATCTCGGCGGCTTCCAGCTTCACCCGATCGTGCCGGCGCTTCAGCAGTGGCGCTATCGAAACAAGCTCGAGTACTCCTTCGGCAACACGCCCGACGGCGCGCTGGTGTGCGGCTTCCACGCCCCCGCCGGCGCCAACGAGGTGCTGGCGATCGAGGACTGCCTGCTGGCCTCCGAGCCGGGCAACCTAGCCCGCCGGCTGGCCGCCTCCTGGTGCGCCGAGCAGGGCCTGAAGGCATGGGAGCGGGGCCGCGGCCCGGCCGGACGGGGGCGGGGCGAGCCGGTCGGGCCCGCTGCCGACGGGCGCGTCCTGCTGCGCAACCTGGTCGTACGCGAGGGTCGCAGGACGGGCAAGCTGCAGGTCAGGATCGTCACGACCGACGGCGAGCTCGACGTCAGCTCGCTGGCGGCCACATTGGCCGCAGGCCTCGGCGAGAGCCTCTCGGGTGTGCTCTGGAGTCGCTCCGACCGTCCCGCCGAGACGACCCAGAGCGAGGACACGGAAGTCGTCTGGGGCGAGGCCCAGCTGCCCGAGCGTCTGGGCGAGCTGGACCTGCGCATCTCAGCGGAGGCCTTCTTCCAGACCAACACGGAGATGGCCGAGGTCCTCTACGGGATCGCCGCCGAGCAGGCGGCCCTGCAAGGCTGGGAGCGCGTCTACGACCTCTACTGCGGGATCGGCTCGATCGCCCTGGCCCTGGCCCCCCGGGCCGGCGAGCTGTGGGGGATCGAGCTGATCGAGCAGGCCGTCGCCGACGCCATCGCGGGCGCCCGGCGCAACGAGATCGACAAGGCCCACTTTTTCGCCGGCGACGCCCGCCTGGCCCTGCCCGAGCTGCTCCAGCGCGCCGGGCGCCCCGACGTGATCGTCGTCGACCCGCCCCGGGCCGGCCTCTCCAAGAAGGTCGTCCACCGCATCATCGACGCCGCCCCCAAGCGCATCGTCTACGTCTCCTGCAACCCCACCACCCTCGCCCCCAACGCCGCCGAAATGGGCGAAGCGGGCTGGCGGCTGACCAGCGTCACCCCCGTCGACATGTTTCCCCAGACCCACCACATCGAGTGCGTGGCCCTGTTGGAGCGGAGATAGGCTCACGCCATGCGCGCCGCCACCATCCGCGAGAAGGAGATCGTGATCGAGGAGCACCCGGACCCGGTGCCCGGTTCCGGTGAGGTGCTCGTGCGGGTGCGCGGCGCGGGGCTGAACGGGGCCGACATGATGCAGCGACGGGGTCTGTACCCAGCTCCCCCCGGCTCGCCCCGGGACATCCCCGGGATGGAGTTCGCCGGCGAGGTGGCCGCGCTCGGCGAGGGCGCCACGCGCTTCGAGGTGGGCGAGCGGGTGATGGGGATCGTCGGCGGCGGCGCCCAGGCGGAGCTGGTCGTGGCGCACGAGCGCGTGCTCATGCCCGTGCCCGCCGGGCTCCACTGGGAGGCCGCGGGGGGGCTGCCGGAGGTCTTCACGACAGCCCACGACGCGGTGCTCGTCCAGGCTCAGCTGCGCCCGGGAGACCATCTGCTCGTGCACGGCGGCGCCGGCGGCGTCGGCACGGCGGCGATCCAGCTCGCCCGGGCCGCGGGCGCACGGGTCACGGCGACCGTCCGGCGCGAGGAGCTGCGCGAGGCCGTGGCCGCACTCGGTGCGCGCGTCATCCCCTGCGAGGGCTTCGCCGAGCACGGCCCCTTCGACGTCGTCATCGAGCTCGTCGGCGCTCCCAACATGCCCGAGAACCTGAACGCTCTCGCCACTGGAGGGCGCATCACGGTGATCGGGGTGGCAGGGGGCGCGAAGACCGATCTGAACCTGCTGGCCCTGATGGGCAAGCGCGCCCGCATCCACGGCTCGACGCTCCGCGCCCGCCCGCTGGAGGAGAAAGCGCAGGCGGCGAGGTTGGTCGAGCACGAGGTGCTGGGGCTGTTCGAGACCGGACAGCTGCACGTCCCCGTCGCCGACGCCTTCCCGCTGGAGCGGGCAGCCGATGCCTACGAGCGCTTCGCCCACGGCGGCAAGCTCGGCAAGATCGTCCTCGTGGCGTAGGCGTCCCCTACCGCGACCCACCCGAACGGCCGGTTGCTATGTTCGGCTCCGTTCCGAGGAAGAACGTCCCCCGCAACGTGCAGCCAGCCACTCCCAAAGACCGCCCCGCGCCCCCAGACGGGGCCCGCCGAACGCCGCCAGACGACGGCCTGGTCCCGCTGGTCGGGCGGTTCTTCCCGGCTCCCGTGGCCGCCAAGGTCCCGGAGGTCATCCTCCTGTTCTGGGTCGTGAAGATCCTGACGACAGCCGGCGGGGAGGCCACCTCGGACTACCTCAAGACGTACGGCAATTTCGGGGGCGGTGGGCTGGAGGTGCTGGTCATCCTTGCGGGGTTCGTGCTGCAGTTCGGCACGACCCGCTACCGCGCCTTCGCCTACTGGTCGTTCGCGTTCGCGATCGCGATCACGGGCACCGGCGTATCGGACTTCCTGCATCTCGACGCGCACATCCCCTATGCGGGGACGACGCTGCTGTGGGCGGCGATCCTGGCCGCGATCCTCTGGCAGTGGCAGCGCAGCGAGGGCACGCTGTCGATCCACAGCATCACCACCCAGCGGCGCGAGGCCTACTACTGGGCGACTGTCTTCGCGACCTTCGCCCTCGGCACGGCGCTCGGCGACTTCACCGCCACCTCGCTGAACCTCGGCTACCTGGACTCGGGCATCCTCTTCGGCGTCGTCATCCTGATCCCCGCCCTGGCCTGGTGGCAGTTCGGCCTCAACGGCATCGCCGCCTTCTGGATGTCCTATGTCGTCACGCGCCCGCTCGGCGCGTCCTTCGCCGACTACATCAGCAAGCCCCGCGGCACGACCGGGATCGACTTCGGCGACGGCCCGACGGCGATCGTGTTCGCCGTCGCCGTCTTCGCCCTCGTC
Organism: uncultured Solirubrobacteraceae bacterium; assembly: GCA_963697795.1. GTDB lineage: Bacteria > Actinomycetota > Thermoleophilia > Solirubrobacterales > Solirubrobacteraceae > Palsa-744. The sequence goes on from OY969097.1 coordinate 1,931,670, forward strand.
GCCTACCTCGCGCTGGTCCGCCCCGACCTCCAGGCTCCGCTTCAGGCCGAGCAGGCACAGGCGCGCCCGGCGCCCCTGCAGCCCGACCTGCTGCACACCGGCGCGGCCGAGGTCGAGCTGGACTGAGCTCCGTCCGCCGGGACGCCGCCGGCGCTCAGTACGGCGGCTGCGCGTCGTACCACTCGCCGAGCACCCGGAAGGCAGCCCAGAAGTCGCGCTTGGCGCTCTGCTCGTCCAGCGAGTCGTCGATGTCGGGCACGTACAGGACGTCGATCGTCGGCGTCAGCTGCTGGACCTGTCCCGGCGTCGGCGTCACCGGGTGGGCCAGGGGCACGTCCAGTTCGCACAGCGTCTCGAGCGCCGGGGCGCCCATCGCGACGATGATCTTCGGCTGCACGATCGCGATCTCCTCGACGACCCGTGCGACGCAGGCCGGGTCGGCCAGGCTCGGGTCGCTGAGGGGGCACTTGACGCACAGGGTCCCGTACACGGCCAGGGGGTCGATCTGCAGGCGCTTGAGCGACTTCATGACGGCGGCGCCGGCGCGGCCGTAGAAGGCGACGCCCTCCTCGATCTCCGAGGGGACGGGCGAGAACTTCAGCAGCATGATGTCGGCCTGCGGGTGACCCGAGCCGAGCACCGGCATGAGGTTGCCGCGGGGGCAGTGCGGGCAGCCCTGCAGCTCCCTGGTCAGGCTGTTCAGCTCGCGGATCGCTCGCTCCAGGTACTTCTCGCGGATCTCGTCGTCGGTCACGGGCATCGGTCCCGTGGGATTTGACGGTGCCTCGTCTTGTCCTTGACGATGCATCAGTAGTTGCGTCCCCGTGCTCGCCCGGCTACCTGCGCGAGCCCTGTCCGGGGGCCGCCCGCAGCCGCCGCAGCCGCCTCGCCTTGCTGGCGCGTCGCGCCGAGCGGGGCGTGGCGCGGGTCTGCAGGAACTTCAGCGCCTGCACGTAGAGCAGCGAGGAGGGGCGGGTCAAGATCTCGGCGTCGCGCAGCGACTGCAGGAACTCCGCCGGCCCGTCGAAGTCGCGCATCCGGATGCGCACCGAGCCGAGGCCCTGAGCGACGTGGGAGTCCGAGCCGGCGCCCGCCACGATCCTGTACTTGGCCGCGAAGCGGACGGCCTCGTCGTTGAAGGCCCCGATCGCCACCCGCGGGTTGAAGACCTCGATCGCGTCGATCTCTCCCAGGTTGGGCAGCAGGTGCTCGTAGTCGGGCACAGCGTGCATGCGGTCGAACGGGTGCGGCACGTAGACGAGGCCGCCCTGGCGGCGGATCTCGGCGATCGTCTCGGGGAGGCTCAGGCCGCGGGGGATCTTCTGCTCGATGAACAACCCGATCACCTCACCCTGATCGGCCGTCTTGACCTCCTCGCCGACGATCACCTTGACGCCGTAGGAGGCTGCCTTCTCGCGCGCGTCCAGCGCGCCCGAGATCTCGTTGTGATCCGTCACGGCGATCGCCCCCAGGCCACGTTCGCGGGCGCTCGCCAGCAGCACCTCGACGGGCGTCGCGCAGTCGTGGGAGTGGTCCGTGTGCATGTGCAGGTCGACGTCGATCAGCGGCCTGCCGGCCAGCTGCGCCCGCAGTTGCCCGTCCCCGTCGCGGTCGTGGCGCCTGGCGAGCAGCTCCTCGTAGAGCTCGGTCAGCTGCTCCGCCGCCCCCTCGCCGTCGTCGATCAGGCTGTAGTCGCCGGGGAAGTGGCCTTCCATCGCCCGTGCCGTCTCGGGCAGGCTCGCCACGCGCGCGTCCAGGCGGCCGAAGAAGCTCTCCACGAAGCGGCGGGCCAGCAGCGTCGAGACGAGCCGCTCCGCCGGGGCGTGGAAGGAGCCGACGTTCAGCGCCCGGGAGTGGCGCAGGGCCGCCGCCGAGGTGCTCGGCGCGAAGGGCTCGTGCACGTGCACGACGTCCAGCTCGACGGTCCCCAGCAGTTCCTCGACCGTGCGTGCGACGTCGATCGGAAGCGCCGGCGGGCGACGGCGGGTCGCGGTCACGTCCAGCACCTCGCCGACGGCGATCACGCGAGGCCGTCCTTCGTCGGTGCCCTCAAGCAGCGCCTGCGGTTCGCCGCGGGCCGCCCGCAGCGCCCTGCGCGAGTCGCGCACCCGCTCCTGCGAGCGCGAGGGCGCGACGATCAGGACGCGGTTGCCGGCCGCCGACAGGCGCTCGGCGACGGCCTTGACGTGGGCGTTGACCTCGTTGTCCTCAGCCTCCCACGGATAGGGCGTCACGTGGGCGATCGAGAACGGTGCTGCCATCAGGGCCGATTATCCCGACCCGGCTCGGACGCCGCGCGACGCCCGAGCCAGGGCCTGTGCCTAGCGGCGGGCCGCCGCTTTGCCCCGTGCCTGCGCTTTGGCGGGGGCTTTGGCTCGTGCCGGCGCTTTGCGACCCTGCGGGCGCGTCGCCGGCTTCCTCGCGTACTTGGCGATGAAGGACTCGGTGTCGCGACGGGCCTGGTCGTCGGGGCGCTGGTTGTGGGGGGACTTCATCAGGTAGGAGGAGGGTCCGTCCAGCTGGCCGCCGACGCCGTTGTTGAGCGCCAGCTTGCAGCAGCGCACGGCGTCGATGACGATGCCGGCCGAGTTGGGCGAGTCCCACACCTCGAGCTTCAGCTCGACGTTCAGCGGCACGTCGCCGAAGGCCTGGCCCTCGACCCGGATGTGGGCCCACTTGCGATCCGTCAGCCACGGCACGTAGTCCGAGGGGCCGACGTGGACGTCGGAGGCCGGCAGCTCGTGGTCCATGATCGAGGTGACCGCGTTGGTCTTTGAGATCTTCTTGGACTCCAGCCGCTCGCGCTCGAGCATGTTGTAGAAGTCCATGTTGCCGCCGACGTTCAGCTGCGATGTCCGCTCGACCTCGACGCCGCGCTCGGCGAACAGGCGAGCCAGCGCACGGTGCACGATCGTCGCCCCGACCTGGGACTTGATGTCGTCGCCCACGATCGGCAGGCCGGCCTTTTTGAAGCGCTTGTCCCAGTAGTCCTCGCGGGCGATGAAGACGGGGATGCAGTTGACGAAGCCGCAGCCCGCCTCCAGCACCTGCTCCACGTACCACTTGGTCGCCTGCTCGGAGCCGACCGGCAGGTAGGACACGACGACGTCCGTGTGCGTGTCCTTGAGGATCTTGACGATGTCCGCCGTCTCGCCCGGCGCCTTCTTGATCTTCTCTTTGAGGTACTTGCCGAGGCCGTCGTGGGTCATGCCCCTGTAGACCGGGACGCCCAGCTTCTTCGGCACCTTGGCGAACTTGATCGTGTTGTTCTGCCCCGCCCAGATCGCTTCGCCGAGGTCCTTGCCGACCTTCGTCGAGTCGATGTCGAAGGCCGCCGTGAATTCGATGTCGCGGACGTGGTAGCCGCCCAGGTCGACGTGCATCAGGCCCGGCACGCGCTGGGCCGGGTCGGCGTCCTTGTAGTACTGCACGCCCTGTACGAAGGCGGAGGCGCAGTTGCCGACGCCGACGATGGCGACGCGCACCTTCTCGGACTGGTAGCGGGCCAGGCCGTTGCTGGAGGCGGCGCTCTTGCCGTTGGTCTTGGCGGCGCCGTTGGAGTGAGCTTCGGTCACGAGTGCGATGTCCTTTGCGAGGGCGCTGTGGCCCGGTCGAGGGTGGCAGCGAGCCAACCCGTGCTTCTCAGAGGAAGACGGCCGCCGGGGGGCGGTGGAGCCGCCGGGGCCGTCGGGAGAGACTACTCCGCCGCGGGGCGAAGGTCACACCGAAAGGGCCTTGCGGACGTGCCAGATCCTTTGCGCAACGGTGATCACGCTGAGGCCGGCCAGCACGTAGACGGCAGGCTCCAGCAGCTCGAAGCCGCCCAGCGACGCGCCGCGGGCGAAGACCAGCCCGATCGAGAGGATCACGACCCGGACCGGCCGGGTGGCGATGCCGACCTTGCATTCCACGCCCAGCGCCTCGGCCCGCGCCCGCGTGTAGCTGACCATCAGCGACGCCAGCACGGCCACGACCACGCCCGCCGCCGCCGCCCGGTTGCCGTGCAGCGCGAAGTAGCCGGCCACGGCCGTCAGCACGATGCCCTCCTCGATGCGGTCGAGCGTCGAATCCAGGAAGGCCCCGAACGGAGTTCCCTTGCCTGACATGCGCGAGTAGCGCCCGTCCAGCGTGTCCATGATCGAGCCGACGATGAAGGCGATGCCGCCGAGGAAGAACAGGCGCTCCCACACCAGCACGGCCGCCACTACGTTCAGGAACAGCCCCGTCAGGGAGATCGCGTTGGGGGTCAGGCGCGACTCGATCAGGCGGTTGCGGACCAGCTCCCGGCGCTGGCCGGAGCCGATCGGCGCGCGCGTCGCCCGCTCCGCACGGGCTCCCGCACGTCTGGCCCGGCGCGTGGGAGCGTGCTGCCTGGGCGGCATCTAGGCGCTGGTCCTCAGCTGGGGTGTGCCCGGCGAGAAGCGCCAGACGTTGGGCCGGACCCGCGCCAGCCACCTCGCCGCGTAGGCGGAGGCGCCCGCCGTGGCGGCGCCGAGGATCGCGTCGAAGATGAAGTGGTTGGCCGTGACGATGATCACGAAGGCCATCAGCACCGGGTAGCACCACCAAAGCACCTTCACGACCCTGCTGTGGGAGAGCCTGGAGAGGGTGCCGCCGATCATCAGCGCGAAGGCGACGTGCATCGAGGGCACGGCCGCGTACAGGTTCGTGAGGGCGTTGACAGTCGAGCTGGCGCCGTCGACCTTGACGCCCGTGAAGTCCGCCACAGAGTCCACGAAGCCCCACTCCGGCATGAAGCGGGGCGGCGCGGTCGGGAAGACCGTGTAGCCGATCAGGGCGATCGCCATCGCGAACATGAACATGTTGCGCACGAAATAGAAGTTCTTGTTGTGGCGGATGTAGAGGTAGACCAGCGCGCCGACCGTGACGGACGTCTGCGCGTTGACGTAGATCCAGCTGGTCACGACCATCAGCACGTGGCTGCCCGAGGCCCAGGCCTGGATCGAGGGCTCCACGAACAGGTGCAGCGTGCGCTCCAGGGAGATCAAATCGCGCGAATGGGCGAAGGCCTCGTTGGCGTCCCCCTCCACGACGCCGCGAACGATCCGGTAGGCGAGGTAGGCGAGACCGAACAGCGAGACCTGCCTCAGCGCGTCGAGCCAGCCGTGGGGCAGGACGCGCCCCTGCAGGAGTCGAGCGCGGGCGACCATCGGCGAACAGCCTAGAGGATGCTCACCGGCACCGTGGGCCGTTCGTCAGGATCCGCCCCAGCGAGAAGGAGATGACGACGTGGACCCGCTCGGCTGTGGGCGTCTCGACGGTCGTCCAGTCGCCGCGCCCCTCGACCACGCAGCCGCGCCCCTGCGCGATCGCCCAGTAGGGGGTGAAGTGCAGCAGGACGCTGTAGCTGCCCGCGGCCGGCGCCTGCAGCGTGAAGGACTGGGTGCCGGCCTGCGTGAGGGTCGCCGGCGGGGAGGCCAGGGGCGCCGGGTCGCGGACCTCGTAGAGACGCCAGTGTCGCGAGTGCCAGGCCTCGCGCAGGAAGCCGCCCGGGCCGCTCACGGCAGGCTGCGCCAGGAGCCTCGCCTCGGCCTTGGCGGAGTAGTCCAGCGGGGCGTCGGGCAGGGCCACGTATGAGACGGCCTGTTGGCGCAGCCAGCTCTCGTAACGGGCGGCGCCGAGCGACTTGCCGCCATGTTCGTAGAAGAGCCCGTTGCGGTAGGCGTCGAGCTGGCGCTCCCAGCCGCGGGCGATCATGACGGCCGGCGCCACGTAGCGGGCCTCCCAGTGGTCGACCGTCGGCACGACCTCGATGCGGGCCGGGCGGCGCCCGTAGCCGACGTCCAGCGCCGCCAGCTCTCCCAGCAGCGGGCTGTAGTAGGAGGCCTGCACGCCCCTGTTGCCGACGGTCGAGACGAAGTCCGTCACGGGAGCATTGGCCTGCCAGTAGGTCAGCGGCAGGGCCAGCACGGCCAGGGCCAGCGAGCGGCGGCGGTTCCCCGTTGCCGCCAGCACGAGCGCCGCGACCGGACCCGCCGCCAGCGCCCCCAGCCGGTCGGCGTTGCCGCCCACCGCCGTGGGGATCAGGTAGGAGGCAGTCATCGCCAGGGCGTAGAGGGCCGCGCCGAGGCGCAGGGCACGCTGCTGCGGCGGCACGGCCAGGCCGACGACGATCACCCCCGCCAGCGCCGGGTAGAAGGCCGAGGCCACGAACGGCTGGCTGCCGCCTTCGGGGAAGAGCAGTACGAGCAGGCCGATCGGCACGAGCGCCAGCACGGCCAGCGTGCCCGCCCGCAGGCGCTCGGGGCCGGCCAGCATCCAGGCGACCATCGCCATCGCCAGGAAGGCTCCGGCGACGGGGCTCGCCAGCGAGCACGCCAAGCTCGCCGGGCAGGCCCAGGCAAAGCGTCCCCGCTGCGCGAGCACGACGGCTCCGAGGCCGACGGCCAGGCCGAGGTCGAAGGGCACGCGGCTCGAGAGCAGCGCGACGCCTGCGCCCACGGCGAACCAGGCGCCCGCCAGGCGCGTCGCCCTGTCCGGGAACCGTCTCGCCACGGCCAGCCCGAACAGCGCTGTGGCGAGGACCATCGACAGGGCCGCCAGCGGCTGAGGGCCGATCAGGGCGCCGAGGGCCGGAGCCAGGATCGAGTAGGCCGGCAGGTGGTGGCCGCCGTACCAGGAGTTGTCCCACAGCGAAAAGCCCACCCTCGAGAACAGGTCGCTGCGATAGCCGGCCGCCGCCAGGTCGGGGCTCTGGGGGGCGAGGATCAGATAGACGACAGCCAGGACAGCGGCGATCAGCCACGCCGGCGGGCGCCGGAGGACGCCGGCGATGGGGGCCCTTGGCGCCGAGGGCCCGGCCGCCGCGCCTGACCGGGCGCTCACCCCGCGCCCAGGAACTCGGCGACCCGGTCGATCACGTCGGGCCGGTCGAGCCAGACCCAGTGCCCCGCGTCCCCGTACTCGACGAGCTCGGCTCGGGGCAGGCTCTCGGCGTAGGCCTTGCCGAAGCGGGCCGGGATGTAGGGATCGGCCGTGCCCCACAGGACCAGGGCGGGCATGTCCAGCGCACCCAGCCGCTCACCCAGCCGCTCCAGCTTCTCCGAGGGGGAGCTGCGGTAGAGGCGCAGGATCGCCCGCTGCGTGCCCTGGTCGAAGCCCGCCAGCGTGCGCGCGATCCACTCCTGGGGCAGCGGCCCCGGAGCGACGTTCGACTCCCGTGTCAGCAGTCGCGTCGTGAAGTTGTTGGTCGTGCCCATCGCCAGCTCGCCGAGCCCCGGGGTCCGCCAGATTTTCGCCGTCCTGTGCCAGCTGTAGCCGGGCAGGAAGGGAACCGCGTTGATCACGACCAGACGCTCGATCAGCTCGGGCCGGCGCTGGGCCAGGGCCAGGCCGACAGCCCCCCAGTCGTGGACGACCAGCTGCACCCGCTGCACGCCGACCAGCCCCAGGAAGCGCTCCAGGAACAGGTCGTACTCCTCGACCGTGTACTGCAGGTAGCCGGGCTTGCCGGAGCGCCCGAAGCCGGGCAGGTCGGGCGCCAGGCCGCCGGTGCGGGCCAGGAAGGACTGCCACTCCCAGGAGGCCGTCGGCACGCCGTGGACGTACAGGGGCGTGGCGGCGCCGTCGGCCGCCGGCTCCCCGCGCCAGAAGATCTGCAGCGCTCCCTGGGGGCCGTCGACCTCGCCGGTGTGCTCGCCGGGCAGCACGGCTGGCGAGGATATAGGCAGGCGCCCGCCGGCGGATACGGTGCAGGCCATGAGCCCGACGCGAGCCGGCAAGCCGGCGACTGTGCCGGCGCAGGCCTGGCGGCCCCCGGCGCGTTCGCGCGTGCTGCGCATCCGCGAACGGCTGCGTGAGATCTACGGCGTCCCCACCATGGCCCCCCACGGGCAGCCCGTCGCAGAGCTGATCCTGACCGTCCTCTCGCAGTCGACCAACGACCGCAACCGCGACGTCGCCTTCCTGCGCCTGCGCGATCGTATGCCGAGCTGGGAGCAGGTCCTGGCGGCGCCCGTGGCCGACGTCGAGGAGGCGATCCGCCCAGGCGGCATCTCCAAGGTCAAGTCGGCCCGGATCAAGGCGATCCTGGAGGCGATCGCGGCCAACCCCGGCGGAGACCGGCGAGACCCTGGGGAGCTGTCGCTGGACTGGCTTCCCCAGGTGCCGATCGAGCAGGCCAGGGACTACCTGACGGCCCTGCCCGGGGTGGGGCGGAAGACGGCCGCCTGCGTCCTGCTGTTCTCCTACGGCCTGCGCGACGTGCCCGTCGACACCCACGTCTCCAGGGTCGGCACCCGCCTGGGTCTGCTGCGCCCCGGCGCCCCCTTCGAGGAGCTGCACGACCAGATGCTGGCCCTGACCCCGCCGGGCGGTGAGCTCGAGCTGCACGTCAATCTGCTCCGCCACGGGCGGCGGACCTGCCACGCACGGCGGCCGGAATGCGACGCGTGTGCGCTGGCGCGGATGTGTCCGAGCCGGGGGCAGCTCTCCTGAGGGATCCCGGCCGCGATCAGCCCCGTGCGTGGGGCAGCACGACGAAGGCGATCACGGCGTAGTGCATCGCGGCCGCGGCCAGCACCAGCGCGTGGAAGACCTCGTGGTAGCCGAAGACCTTCGGCCACGGGTTGGGCCGCCCCGTCGCGTAGACGACTGCGCCGACCGTGTAGAGCAGGCCCCCGCCTGCCAGGCCCGCCACGCCCAGCCAGCCGATCGCCGCCGGCAGCTCGCCGAAGATCGCCGCCGAGACCCAGCCGAGGGCCAGGTAGACGAGGGCGAAGACCCACTTGGGCGCGTCGATCCACAGCAGCTTGAAGATGACGCCGCCGAGGGCGCCCGCCCAGACGACGATCAGGATCGTGCCGGCCAGCGATCCCTTCAGCGCCAGCAGCGCAACCGGCGTGTAGGTGCCGGCGATCAGCACGAAGATCATCGAGTGGTCCAGCCGGCGCATCCAGCGCCGTGCCCGCGGGCGCCAGGTGACGCGGTGGTAGAGGGCGCTCGTCCCGAGCAGGGCCGAGACGGCTCCCGCGTAGACGGCGGCCGCAAGGCGGGCGCGAGAGTCTGAGGCGGCCAGGATCAGCGCGACACCGAAGGGCACGGACACGAAGAAGGCGTACTCGTGCGAGACCCCCCGCAGGCGTGGCTTGACAGGTGGCACCTTGGGCAGCGCCAGCCGGCTGTTCATAGACGGAAGGTACAGCGAATCGGGTGCGACCTGGCCGGGAGTGGATCGCCGGGGGTCCTCGTCGACCCCCTTGAGCAGCCGCAGCAAATCTGCCATAATGCCACTTAGATTTTTGTCAATCGCATTTAGAAGGGACCACTACACATGGCCAAGACCATAGGCATCGACCTCGGCACGACGAACTCGTGCATGGCGGTGCTCGAGGGCGGCGAGCCAACCGTCGTCGAGAACGCCGAGGGCGGCCGCACGACCCCGTCGGTCGTGGCCTTCGCCAGCTCTGGCGAGCGTCTCGTCGGCACCGTCGCCAAGCGCCAGGCCGTCACCAACCCCCAGAACACGATCTTCTCCATCAAGCGCTTCATGGGCCGCAAGGAGGCCGAGGTGCGCGAGGAGGAGGCGATCGTCCCCTACAAGGTCGTCGCAGGCCCCAACGGCGACGCCCGCGTGGAGGCCGGCGGCGAGCAGCACTCCCCCCCCGAGATCTCCGCCATGATCCTCCAGAAGCTGAAGACCGACGCGGAAGCGTATTTGGGCGAGGCTGTCGACGGTGCCGTCATCACCGTCCCCGCCTACTTCAACGACGACCAGCGTCAGGCGACGAAGGATGCCGGCAGGATCGCCGGCCTCGACGTCAAGCGCATCATCAACGAGCCCACGGCCGCCTCACTGGCCTACGGGCTGGACAAGGAAGCAGACCACACGATCCTCGTCTTCGACCTCGGCGGAGGCACCTTCGACGTGTCCGTGCTGGAGATCGGCGACGGCGTCTTCGAGGTCAAGTCGACGGCCGGTGACAACCACCTGGGCGGCGACAACTTCGACAAGGCCATCGTCGACTGGCTGGTGGCCGACTTCAAGCGCGACCAGGCCATCGACCTGTCAGCCGACCCGATGGCCCTGCAGCGCCTCTACGAGGCCGCCGAGAAGGCCAAGATCGAGCTCTCCACGACCCAGGAGACGCAGATCAACCTGCCCTTCATCACGGCGGACGCCTCCGGGCCCAAGCACCTCGACACGCGCCTGACCAGGGCCAGGCTCTCCGAACTGACCTCCGACCTGCTCGACAGGGTCGTGGCGCCCGTGCGCCAGGCTCTCGACGACGCAAAATCGAAGGGCGTCAAGGAGGTCGACCACGTCGTCCTCGTCGGCGGCATGACGCGCATGCCTGCCGTGCAGGAGAAGGTCAAGGAGCTGACCGGCAAGGACCCGCACAGGGGCGTCAACCCCGACGAGGTCGTGGCCGTCGGCGCCGCCATCCAGGCAGGCGTGCTGGCAGGCGACGTCAAGGACGTGCTGCTGCTCGACGTGACCCCCCTGACGCTCGGCATCGAGACCAAGGGCGGCGTCATGACGAAGCTGATCGAACGCAACACGACGATCCCGACCCGCAAGGGCGAGGTCTTCTCGACAGCCGAGGACAACCAGCCCTCGGTCGAGATCCACGTCCTGCAGGGCGAGCGCGAGATGGCCCAGTACAACAAGTCGCTGGGCAAGTTCCAGCTGACCGGCATCCCGCCGGCGCCCCGCGGGATCCCTCAGATCGAGGTCGCCTTCGACATCGACGCCAACGGCATCCTCAACGTCTCCGCCAAGGATCTGGGGACCGGCAAGGAGCAGAAGATCGAGATCAAGGCCGGCTCCGGGCTCTCCGACGAGGAAATCAAGAACATGGTCTCCGACGCCGAGTCCCACGCCGAGGAGGACCGCAAGGCGCGCGAGCTGGCGGAGGCCCGCAACAACGCCGAGAACGCGGCCTACCAGGCCGAGAGGCAGCTGGCCGACCTGGGCGACCAGGTCGACGCCGACTCCAAGGCCGGCATCGAGCAGGCCATCAAGGACGTCCGCGACGTGCTGGAGTCGGACGACCCCGCCACGATCAACGCCAAGTCAGAGCACCTGCAGACGTCCTTCCACGCCGTCTCCGAGGCGATGTACCAGCGCGCCCAGGAGCAGGCCGCAGCCTCAGGCAACGGTGCCTCGGCCGACGGCGCGACCGCTGCCTCCGAGGAGGAGGACGTGGTCGACGCCGAGGTCGTGGACGAGCAGGCGTAGGTCGCCATGAGCGAGTTCGACCAGACCACGGCAGCAGCCGACAGCGAGCAGGAGACTCCCTCTCCGGGCCAGGCGCCCGGGGAGGGGGATCCCGCCCAGGACGTCCAGGAGCAGGCCGAGCAGCAGGCCGGCAACGGCGCGGCCGAGCTGGAGGGGGACCTCGATCAGCTCGTGAAGGTCGCCGCCCAGCGCGACGAGTACCTGGCCCTTGCCCAGCGCACCCAGGCCGACTTCGAGAACTACAGGAAGCGGGTCGCCCGCGATGCCGCCGCCGCCCAAGAGCGGGGCGTTGCGACGCTTGCGAAGGAGCTGCTGCCGGCCCTCGACAACCTCGACCGGGCGATCGAGGCCGCCCAGGAGGACGACCCGCTGCTGAAGGGCGTCAGCCTCGTCCGTGCCGAGATCGCGGGAGCTCTCAACCGGGCCGGCATCGAGGCCTTCTGCCCGCTGGGGGAGGCCTTCGACCCCTCCCTGCACGAGGCCGTGGCGACGGCTCCCCACCCCGACGGCGGCGCCGGCGGCACCGTCGTGGAGGTCTACCAGGACGGCTACAGGCAGGGGGAGAGCGTGCTGCGACCGGCCCGGGTGGTCGTGGCCGCCTAGGAGGACCGCATGGCTGCTCGACCCGACTACTACAAGACCCTCGGCGTGGCCAAGGGGGCAGGCGCGGACGAGGTCAAGAAGGCCTACCGCAAGCTGGCCCGCCAGTACCACCCCGACCGCAACCCCGACGACCCCAAGGCCGAGGAGCGCTTCAAGGAGATCTCCCAGGCCTACGACGTGCTCGGCGACCCCGAGAAGAGAAAGCAGTACGACAGCGGCACGGGCCCCTTCGCGACGGGAGCCGGGCCCGGTGGCGGCTTCGGGGGCTTCGGCAACTTCGACTTCGACGGCGCCTCCATGGGCGACATCCTGTCCAACCTGTTCGGCGGCTCGACCAGCGGCCGGCGCGTGCGCACCCGCCCCCGCGAGGAGCGCGGCCAGGACCTGGAGGCACAGGTCTCGATCACCTTCGACCAGGCCATCGCAGGCGCCCAGGTGCCCCTGCAGGTGCCCATGCACACGACCTGCCCGACCTGCCGCGGCACCGGCGCCAAGCCCGGCACGACCCCCGTCGTCTGCCCCCGCTGCGAGGGGCGCGGCATCGAGCCCCAGGGCCAGGGCATGTTCTCCATCTCCAGGCCCTGCTCGCGCTGCGGCGGGGCCGGCACGATCATCGAGGACCCCTGCCCGACCTGCCAGGGGGCAGGCGCCGTGCGGACCGTCAAGAAGATGCGCGTCAACATCCCCGCCGGCGTCAAGGACGGCAGCCGCGTCAAGCTCGCCGGCAAGGGCGAGCCCGGCCGCAACGGCGGGCCGCCCGGCGACCTGTACCTGATCACCAAGGTCGCAGCCTCTCCGGTCTTCCGTCGCAAGGGCGAGCACCTGGAGGTCGAGGTGCCCCTGACCATCCCCGAGGCCCTGCAGGGCGCCGACGTGCAGGTGCCGACGCTGACGGGAACCAAGACGCTGCGGGTGCCCCCCGGCACCGTCCACGGCACAGTCCAGCGCCTGCGCGGCGAGGGGCCGCCCAAGCTCGGCAGCGGCAGTCCGCCCAAAAAAGGCGACATCCACTACCGCTTCGTGATCGACGTGCCCGAGAACCTCAACGAGGAGCAGCAGAAGGCCGTCGACGAGCTGTCGCGGACCTTCGGCGGCGGCGACCCCCGCGGCAAGCTGTTCGGCAACGGCTCCAGCGCCGGCCACGACAGCGGGCCGACCGAGAGCTCGACGGCCGGAGGCCGATCATGAGCGGCGAGACCCCCGGGGGCGAGGGCACGCCCGTGCCGCGGCGGCGCTCCATCCCCACCGTCACGCGCCTGGAGGTCGAGACCGACCGTGGCGTCTTCATGATCTCCGTGGCCGCTCAGCTGGCCAACATGCACCCGCAGACGCTTCGCATGTACGAGGCCCGCGGCCTGATCGAGCCCCAGCGCTCGCCCAAGGGCACCCGCCTGTACTCCCAGGAGGACGTCGACAAGCTGCGCCGCATCCAGGAGATGACCGCGGATCTGGGGCTGAACCTGGCGGGCGTCGAGCGGGTCCTCGACCTCGAGCGCGAGATCGAGGGCATGCACGATCGCATCGAAGAGCTGGAAGTCCAGACCCTGAAGGCGCAGGTCCAGATGGCCGAAGAGCTCGAGCGCGTGCGACGGTCCTTCCGGGCCGAGCTCGTCCCCACGCAGCGGGGCAGCCTGCAGATCGTGCGGGCAGAGGATGCGCGATCCCCCTTCCCCCTCATCCCAAAGCGGCGTCCGCCCGGCCCGCCCCGCACCGACTCGCCCGGAGGAAAAGATGCAGCCTGACCGGTTCACCGTCAAGTCCCAGGAAGCCCTGGCCTCGGCCGCCCGCCTGGCCCAGGAGGCCCGCAACCCGCAGGTCGTCCCCGCCCACCTGCTGCGGGTGCTGCTCGCAGACGGCGGCGCCGGCACCGCCGTCGACTCCCCCGGCGGCATCGTCCCCGGCGTCCTGGCCAAGCTCGGCGTCAACGTCAAAGCCCTCACCGACCAGCTCGACGGCGTCCTCGGCGCCCTGCCCAAGTTCAGCGACGGCGTCCCCGGCGAGGGCACCCAGCCCTCCGTCGAGCTGACAGACGCCCTGCGCAAGGCGGAGGAGGAGGCAAGGGGTCTCGGCGACGAGTACGTCTCCACGGAGCACCTGCTGCTGGCCCTTGCCGACGTCAAGGGCAGCCCCGCCTCCGAGCTGCGCTCCTACGGAGCCGACCGCGACTCGATCCTGGCCGCCCTGCGCGAAGTTCGAGGGTCCAACCGCGTCACAGACCAGAACCCCGAGGAGAAGTACGAGGCCCTGGAGCGCTACGGGCGCGACCTCACGGCCGTCGCCGAGCAGGGCAAGCTCGACCCCGTCATCGGCCGCGACGAGGAGATCCGCCGGGTCATCCAGGTGCTTTCGCGGCGCACCAAGAACAACCCTGTCCTGATCGGCGAGCCCGGCGTCGGCAAGACGGCCATCGTCGAGGGCCTGGCCCAGCGGATCGTCTCCGGCGACGTGCCCGAGACCCTGCGCGAGCGCCGCGTCATCGCCCTGGACATCGGATCGCTGATCGCAGGGGCCAAGTACAGGGGCGAGTTCGAGGACCGCCTGAAGGCCGTCCTGAAAGAGGTCTCGGAGGCCCGGGGCACGATCATCCTGTTCCTCGACGAGCTGCACACGATCGTCGGCGCCGGCGCAGCAGAAGGCGCCGTCGACGCGGCCAACCTGCTCAAGCCGATGCTGGCCCGGGGCGAACTGAGGGCCGTCGGCGCCACGACCCTCGACGAGTACCGCAAGCACATCGAGAAGGACGCCGCCCTGGAGCGTCGCTTCCAGCCCGTGCTCGTGGGCGAGCCCTCCGTGTCCGACACGATCGCGATCCTGCGCGGGCTCAAGGAGCGCTACGAGGTCCACCACAAAGTCCGCATCCAGGACAACGCCCTGATCGCCGCAGCGACGCTGTCCGACCGCTACATCGCCGACCGCTTCCTGCCCGACAAGGCGATCGACCTGGTCGACGAGGCCGCATCCAAGATCCGCATCGAGATCGACTCGCTGCCCACGGAGATAGACGAGGTCGACCGTCGCGTCATGCAGCTGCAGATCGAGCTCGCCTCGCTGGCCAAGGAGACCGACACGGCCTCAGCCGAGCGACGGGAGTCCCTGGAGCGCGAGCTGGCCGAGCTGCAGGAGCGCTCCGCCGCCATGAAGGCCCAGTGGCAGAACGAGAAGGCCGCCATCGGGCAGGTCTCCGAGATCAAGGAGCGCCTGGAGCAGGCCCGCCTGGAGGCCGAGAAGGCCCAGCGCGACGCTGACCTTGCGAAGGCCTCGGAACTCCTCTACCAGGACATTCCGAATCTGGAGAAACGTCTGGCCGAGCTGGAATCGGGCGAGTCGGAGGGCGGCACGGCCCAGCCCGTCTTCCTCAAGGAGGAGGTCGACGCCGACGACGTCGCGGAGGTCGTCGCCCGCTGGACCCGCATCCCCGTCAGCCGCCTGCTCGAGGGCGAGACGGAGAAGCTGATCCACATGGAGGACCGCCTGCACGAACGCGTCATCGGGCAGGACGAGGCCGTCGAGGCCGTCGCCACCGCCCTGCGCCGCTCACGGGCCGGCCTGCAGGACCCCGACCGCCCGATCGGCTCCTTCCTCTTCCTCGGCCCCACCGGCGTCGGCAAGACCGAGCTGGCCCGGGCCCTGGCCGAGTTCATGTTCGACTCCCAGGAGGCCATGATCCGGATCGACATGTCCGAGTACATGGAGAAGCACTCCGTGTCCCGGCTCGTCGGCGCTCCCCCAGGCTACGTCGGCTACGAGGAGGGTGGGCAGCTGACCGAGGCAGTCCGCCGCCGCCCCTACGCCGTCGTCCTGCTGGACGAGATCGAGAAGGCCCACGGCGACGTCTTCAACACGCTCCTGCAGGTCATGGACGACGGCCGCCTGACAGACGGCCAGGGCCGCACCGTCGACTTCAAGAACACCGTTCTGATCATGACCTCCAACATTCCGATCCCCGAGGGGCTGGACGACACCCAGGCTCGCAACGCCCTCCTGCAGCACTTCAAACCCGAGTTCGTCAACCGCCTCGACGACATCGTCCGCTTCCTGCCCCTCAGCCGCGAGCAGATCTCCGAGATCGTGGAGCTGCAGGTGCGCCTCTTGCTCGACCGCCTGGCCGAGCGGGGCGTGCAGGTGACGCTCAGCGACGAGGCCAAGACGCTGCTGGGCAACATGGGCTACGACCCCGCCTACGGCGCCCGGCCGCTGCGGCGGGTGATCCAGAAGCAGCTGACCGACAAGCTGGCGCTGGCGCTGCTGCAGGGGGAGATCAAAGAGGGGGACAGCGTGACCGTCGAGGCCGTGGACGGGGGGCTTGCGATCGAGAAGCAGGCGGCGGCCGCGGCTACTGCTGCCTGACCGGCCGCTGTCGCTGCTACCTGCTCTCGGCCAGCACGACTACGCCTGCGCCGCTGCCGTGTTCCGTTTTCGATGACTCTTCGTCGGTGCAGGCGCCGACGCGATAGGTAGCCGGCGTCAATCCCGTGACTGCCCCCGAGACGGTCTGAGCCCACTTGTCGCCTTTGCCGGCGGCGAATTCGGGCGTGACTTTGGCGACGACCGTCAATGCTCCGCCTCCCGCAGGCTGGTAGCAGATGCCGAAGTTGGCGTGGAATTCGCCGCCGTCGGTGGAGGCGTAGTCGAGCGTTGCTGTCGCGAAGGCGACCGTCCTCGCGTCCGCGAACTTCTCGCTGGCCGGTTCGCCGACGAACTCATAGCTGCCCGTTTCGTTCGGGGCGGTGACGCCGATGTTGAGGTTGGCGATCGAAATCACGCCGCTGGGACCTTCTTCTCCCTGCTTGCCTTCTTCGCCTTTTGGCCCGGTGTTGCCTGTCGAGCCAGTTTCGCCCTTCGGTCCGACTTCTCCCCGTGGGCCGGTCGCGCCGGGCTTACCCGTGAGCCGACCCAACACCTTCGGGCTTATCTGCCGGGTCGAGGTGATCAGGTAGTGGCCGGCTGCCAGGGCGCCGCCGCTCATCGAGAACACGAGCGCCAGCGTCGCCGCGACGTTCGCGTATGTCAGTCGTTTGCGCAAGTTGCCTCCCATTCGCCTGTGGACCTCGGGCCGGAGACGATAAGAGGACGCCCGGCGGGCGACCGGACGAATCTCCGATGGGGACAGTCCGGGTGCGGTGCGACGATGGAGCCT
Organism: uncultured Solirubrobacteraceae bacterium; assembly: GCA_963697795.1. Lineage (GTDB taxonomy): Bacteria > Actinomycetota > Thermoleophilia > Solirubrobacterales > Solirubrobacteraceae > Palsa-744. The sequence continues at coordinate 1,948,610 of OY969097.1, forward strand.
CGTCAGAGGGCTGACAACGGCTGTCTGGCGCTCTCTCACCAGGCCGGGGATCCGGCGTCAACCGCAACGACTGGAGTGGCAGAAGATGTCAACCAAAGCCCGCAGCCGCGGGATGCTCGCGACGGCAGTCCTCGTCGCGCTCGTAGTGACCGCATTCGCTGCGGCCTCCCAAGCGCAGGCCTCGACGCTGTATGCGTGCGTCAAGAAGAACGGATCAGCACGGATCTACAGCAAGAAGCCCAAGTGCAAGAAGGGCGAATCGAAACTGTCTTGGAACACCGCTGGCCCGGCCGGGAAAAACGGCGCCAACGGTACGAACGGCACGAATGGAACCAATGGTGCCGCGGGCCAGCCGCAGAGCGCCGTACCGTTCAGCGCGTCCCTGGAAGCGCCATTCCTCAGCAACAGCTTTTCGACTCTGTTCTCGCTCTCAGGCGTGACGGTCAAGCTCAACTGTGGGAATGCGCTCCTTGCTGACGTTGCGAGCCTGGAAGCTTCAGGGCCTTCCGGAACCCAGGCCGTTTCAGGGATGACGGCTTCGAAAGCGAACAACAAAGAACCGACCGAAGCCTTTCAACAGAACGTCTACAACGTTGCGGTTTCGACTACCGGCACCGTGTTTGCTGCGATCGCCACCGACGCAGGAAGCCCCAAAGGAAATGTTGGGCACGTCGACGCGACAATCCTGACGCCAGGGGCGGTGATCTCGGTTGACGCCTTCATCGAGGCAAAGGAATCACCCACCAACTGTATTGCCATAGGCTCAGCGTTCAGCATCCCCGGCTGATCAGCGCCGCTTCAGGAGGGCCTGGTGCATGCTTCGGCGAGCACCAGGCCACTCCGATGGCAGTTCGACGTGCGCGGTGTCAGATTCGCTACAAACAAGCGCGTGCGGCAGCCCCAAGTCGGCTGCTCCCCAAACCGACGGAGGAGACGTCATGCCCACCTACATCATGCTCTCGACCCTGACCCCCGAGGGAGTCCAGACGGTCAAGAACAACCCGCAGCGCATCCTGGAGGTCAACAAAGAGGTCGAGCAGCTGGGCGCCACCGTCAAGGCGCAGTGGGCGACCCTGGGACACGTCGACTTCATCTCGATCATCGAGGCGCCCGACGAGGCGACGATGGCCCGCGTCTCGCTGGAGCTGGGATCGCGCGGAACGGGACGCTACGAGACGCTGTCGGCGATCCCGGTCGAGGAGTTCATAGCCTCCCTCTAGTCGCTCACTCCGCGAAGAAGCACGGCAGGCGCACCCCGAGCCCCCCGAACCCCGACGTGAACGCGGAGGACGGCAGCCTGGCCTGGAACGCCAGCAGTGCGCGCCCCTGCGCCGTCAGTCTCCCGTCGGGGAACTGCATCGCCCATCCGCCGGCGCTGCGAGAGTAGACCAGCAGCACCCGCAGCCAGCCGGCCCGGTGGTAGGGGACGGCGTTCTCCAGCGCTTTCGTCAGGTCCCGGGCCGCCTCTTCCCCGGTGGCGGTCGAGGGGCTGCCGCACCCTCTGCCCCCGTTGACGTTGCGTGCGCAGTAGCCGAGCTCGGAGACGATCAGGTTGTTCTGGCCCGAGGTCATTTCCGCCTGGAGCTGGGGCAGCGACTGGATGCCCTCGCTGCTTTCCCCGGCGACGCCGTTCGGCGGTCCGTAGGGGTGCAGATACCAGCCTTCGACTTCCGTCTGCAGCTGGGGGCGGGCCCGGTACATCTGGGCGATCCAACGCCTGCCCGTCGCCGCGACATAGACGTCCTGAAGGGGGATGCCCGCGCGGCGAGCGGCCGGCAGCAGCTTGGCGACGACGGCCGCGTACTGTGCTCCGTCGAACTGGGGCGTCGTGTAGCCCCACGGCTCGTTCATCGCCTCGAACAGGACCCGCCGGCCCGGATGGGCTCGCAGGATCGCCTTCGCCGATGCGACGAAGCCTTCGACGTAGCGCTCCAGCGACTTCGAGCCGCCGCGCACTCCCGGGAAGTGCGGGTCCGGTTCGTATTCGCCTTCGTAGCCGCCGTACTCGATCGTCACGACAGGCGTCATGCCGGCGCCGTAGTCCCGGCTCAACGCCCTACCGCCGGGCGTCGGCCGGCCGCCCCGCTCGGGCAGCTCGCCGGCGATCCAGTCGATCGGGCCGCTGCGGTCGTAGACGATGCCCGCCCGCTCGAACCTGTCGATCGGGCCGAGTTCAGTGTCGCCGTTGCCGTTCAGGCCCAGCCAGTGGGCTGCAGGCGGCGGGTCGTAGGCGAACCGGTCAGCCGGGGTCGACGTGGACGGTGCGGTTCCCGCCGACACGCGAATGCCCACCAGGCCGCTGCCCGCAGGGGCCATCGCGACGATCGTCGTGGCAGAGAGGACCTTCACCGAGCTCGCCGGGGTCGCTCCGAAGGCGACGGTGGCGCCTGCGGCGAAGCCGCTGCCCTCGATCGTGACGAGTGTCCCGCCTGCCGCCGCTCCGTTGTTCGGGTCGATCGAGACGATCGAGGGGCCCCCCGTGGCGGCCTGCGCCGTGCACCCGCCCAGGCCGGCAAGCAGCACGGCGGTCGCGATCGACGCCCGCAGCGAAAGCGAAGACATCAAGACATCATCCTGCAGCAGCGACAGCGACTTCGCCCGCTTCCAGGGCGTGCGCCGGGAGAACCCGCTTCGCGCCGACCGATCCTGACGAGGGTCTACTCCAAGACCACGTAGCCCGAGAAGTAGCAGGCCGGTTTGGTCTTGCCTTCCAGGAAGACGCCCTCGTTGACGGCGCCGTCCAGGACGACTTTGGCCTTCGCCGACTGGGCCGAGAAGAGGCCTTCGTCGGGCCCTCGCAGCTGGGATTCTTCGACTGTCGTCCCTTCCGATTCGCCTTCTGCCACTTCACCGGCGACGGGGTGTTCGACTCCTGCCGTCAGCTCTGTCGCTTCGCTTTCGTTGGATTCGCTGGCGAAGGCCCCGGCTTCGACGGAGAGGATGTAGGTGGCGGCGACGGTGTTGCCGTTCGCGCCCTTGTAGCAGCGGCCGACGAGGCGGAAGGGGGCCACTTCCTTCAGCGTGACCTTTTTGGGCGACGCTTCGCTGCCGGCTTCTTCGGTGACGTCCCAGGTCAGTACCTGGCCGCCGGCTTCGCCCTTTTCGCCCCGCTGTCCCGGTTCGCCTCTTTCCCCTCTCTGGCCAGGTTCTCCGCGTTCCCCCTTTTCTCCGGCCGCGCCGTTGAGGCCGTTGGCGCCGCCGCGACCGGGCGCCCCGGGCGTGCCCGCCGCGCCCTTCAGTTCCTTGAGCACCTTCGGGCTGATCTGCTTGGTCGAGGTGATCAGGTAGTGGGTCGCGGCTACGGCACCGCCGGCCATCGCCAACAGCAGAGCCAGCGTTGCCGCGACGTTTGCATAAGTCAGATGACTACGAAAGACACGAAGCACTTGACAAGACTAAACCGCTGCTGGGAAAAGTGGACGGATGTACTACTCGCGCCCGGCGCCTGACAGGAGAACCCGCGCCGCCCGCCCGACGCCTTATGCTCCCGCCGACATGACAGCCCAGGACAGCACAGGCGGGCAGCCGACGGCGCACGAGGGACGCCCCGCGGGTGCCCCCGGCATCTCCCTCGTACCCGAGCCGGGCACGAGCGAGGAGGTGCAGGCGCAGTTGGAGGAGTTCGACGTGGACGGACCCGTCGTGGGGATCGTGATGGGGTCCGCCAGCGACATGGAGCTGATGCAGAAGGCCGCCGCCGAGCTGGAGAGCCGCGGCATCGCCCACGAGATACAGGTCATGTCCGCGCACCGCGAGCCCGATCTGGTCGCCGAATACGCCAAGAGCGCCCGCTCCCGTGGCCTGCGCGTCGTCATCGCCGGCGCCGGCATCTCCGCCGCCCTGCCCGGCGCCGTGGCCGCCCACACCGACCTGCCCGTCATCGGTGTGCCCCTCTCGGGACGTCTGACAGCCGCCGGCGGCCTCGACGCGATTCTCTCGATCGTGCAGATGCCACCGGGCGTCCCGGTGGCCTGCGTGGGCCTGGACAACGCCCGCAACGCTGCCGTCCTGGCAGCCAAGATCCTCGGCGCCTGAATTGCGCAAACCGGCCGGCAGGGTTCCGGCCACTGCGCGCTGAACACCCCTCCTCGAACCGCACAGCGCGGTGAGACATCCGACGAAGGGGGACCCGTGCCGGCCGCCAAGATGCTTCACCCAGCAGTCCTCGCAGCCGCGACCTGCCTGCTGGTGGCCCTGTCGAGCGCAGCGGCACAGGCCGCGACGATCACCGCCTGCGTCGCGACTAAGACGGGTATCACGAGGATCGTCAGCGCGAAGGCGCACTGCCGTCGAGGCGAGCGCAAGCTCTCCTGGAGCACGACGGGACCCGCCGGCAAGAACGGGGCCGCCGGAGCGAACGGCGCCGCCGGAGCGGAAGGCAAGCCCGGCGCCGGCGGCCAGGGCCCCGTCTACGCGACGAGCGACAGCGAATCGGTGAAAGTCGGTGCCAGCGAAACGACGCTGCTGACCAAGACGATCCCGCCGGGCACCTACTCGATCTCGGCCAAGGCGGACGTCGGCTCGGAATCCGTCACGGAAGCGGTGGCGCTGATCATCTGCGGGGTCGTCGACTACCCGGGCACGATCCCCGCCGGAACGGCCAAGGATCTGGACCTGAGCTTTTGGCAGGCGCCACTGGGCAAAACAGGCGCGAGCAAATACGCCGCGGACATGGCGCTGCCCTTCGAGGCGACCTTCTCGAGCACCCTGACAACGACGCTGGCTCTCGTCTGCGGCGGCAGCCCGTCGGCGGTTGCGGGTTACACCTCTCTGCAGGCCCTGCAGGTCAGCGGGATCCTGTGAGCGCGCGATGAGATAATCAGATGAAGTGATCCCCCGCTACACCCGCCCGGAGCTGGGCGCCCTCTGGACCGACCATGCACGCATGGAGACCTGGCGCCAGGTCGAGGTGGCGGCCTGCGAGGAGCTGCCGGGGCTGCTGGGCGACCGTGGCCCGGGCGAGCAGGACCTGCAGGCGATACGCGCGGCCACCTTCACGGTGGAGGCGGTCGACGAGCGGGAGCGCACGACAGATCACGACATGGCGGCCTTCGTCGACGTCCTGGCGGAGTCGGCCGGCCCGGCCGGTCGCTGGATCCACTTCGGCCTGACCTCCTCGGACGTCCTCGACACGGCCCTGGCCCTGCAGCTTCAGGCCGTAGGGAAGGTCGTCCTGGCGGGGGCCGATGAGCTCGTGGCGACCCTTGCGCGCCTGGCCCGCGAGCACGTCGCCACGCTGTGCATGGGGCGCACCCACGGCGTCCACGCCGAGCCGACGACCTTCGGCGTCAAGCTGGCCGGCCTCGCCTTCGAGGCGCACCGTAACCGCGAGCGCCTGGCGCGGGCCTTCGAGACGGTCAGGGCCGGGGCCATCTCGGGCGCCGTCGGCACCTACTCGGCCACAGAGCCGGACTTCGAGAGGCGGATCCTCGAGCGCCTGGGCCTGCGCCGCGAGGATGTCTCCACGCAGGTCGTCGCACGCGACCGCCACGCCGAGCTGCTGTCGGCGATCGCGCTGGCCGGCGCAGGCCTGGAGCGAATCGCCACGGAGATCCGCCACCTGCAGCGCACGGAGGTCCGGGAGGTCCAGGAGCCCTTTCGGGCGGGCCAGAAGGGCTCCTCGGCGATGCCCCACAAGCGCAACCCCATCAAGGCGGAGCAGATCTCGGGCCTGGCCAGGGTCCTCAGAGGCAATGCCCAGGCCGCCCTGGAGGACGTGGCCCTGTGGCACGAGCGGGACATCTCCCACTCCTCGGTGGAGCGGGTGATCCTGCCCGACTCGACGATCCTCCTGGACTACCTGCAGCACCGCACGATCCAGCTGCTCTCCGGCATGACCGTCGAGCGAAACCGCATGCTGGCCAACCTCGAGCTGACTCACGGCGCGCTGTTCTCCCAGCGGGTCCTGCTGGCCCTGGTGGCGGCCGGCTCGACCCGCGACGACGCCTACAGGGTCGTCCAGGAGCTGGCCCAGCACGCCTGGGACGAGGGCATCGCCCTGCGCGAGCTGCTGGCCGCGGACGAGCGCGCAGCCGGCCTGGACCTCGACGAGATCTTCGACTTCGGCCACTACATCCGCTACTCCCACGAGATCGTCTCCCGGCTGGACGGGATCGCGGCCTGAGCCGGCCGGACGCGTTGGTAGCATCGCCCCACGTGAGCAGCCTCGCCGACCTCTCCCTCATCGCCAGCGGGAAGGTCCGTGAGATGTACGCCTTCGATGGGGATCCCGCCCACCCCAGCCTGCTGATGGTGGCAAGCGACCGCATCTCCACCTACGACGCGGTCCACCCGACGCCGATCCCGGACAAGGGCAAGGTGCTGACGGGTCTGTCCGTGTTCTGGTTCGAAAAGACGGGCCACATCGTCCCCAACCACCTGATCTCGGCCACGGAGGGCGTGCCCGAGGAGGCCCTGGGCAGGGCCCTGGTCGTCAGGCGCCTGAAGATGCTGCCCGTGGAGTGCATCGTGCGGGGCTACATCACGGGCTCGGGCTGGAAGGACTACCAGGCCACGGGCTCGGTCTCGGGGATCGAGCTGCCGGACGGCCTGCAGGAGTCACAGCAGCTGCCTGAGCCGATCTTCACCCCCTCGACGAAGGCCGAGGAGGGCCACGACGAGACGATCGATCTCAAGAAGGCGGCCGAGCTGGTCGGCGACAGCGCGCTGATGGGCAGGGTCCGCGACGCCTCGATCGAGCTGTACTCCTTCGCGGCCCAGCACGCCCGCTCCAACGGCGTGATCCTGGCCGACACGAAGTTCGAGTTCGGCCTGGACGAAAGCGATCCCGCCCACCCCAAGCTGGTCGTGGGCGACGAGGTCCTGACCCCCGACTCCTCCCGCTACTGGCCCGCCGACGGCTATGAGGTCGGCCACGGCCAGCCGAGCTTCGACAAGCAGTACGTGCGCGACTGGGCCTCGGGCAGCGGCTGGGACAAGCTGCCGCCGGCGCCTGCGATCCCCGAGGACGTGGTGGCGGGCACGAGAGCCCGCTACGTAGAGGCCTACGAGCGCATCACCGGCCGGCCCTTCTCGCAGTGGCTGGCCGAGACCGGCGGGGCATGAGGGCAAGGGTCCTGATCCGCCCCAAGGCGGGCATCCTGGACCCGCAGGGCGAGGCGGTGCAGCGGGCCCTGCCGGCCCTGGGCTTCGAGGGCGTCTCCAACGTCCACGTCGGGCGCCTGGTGGAGCTGGACGTGATCGACCCCGACCAGCTGCAGCCGATGTGCGAGAGGCTGCTGGCCAACCCCCTGGTCGAGGACTACGAGATAGTCGCCGTCGAGTAGATGCGTTTCGGCGTCCTGCAGTTCCCTGGCTCCTGTGACGAGGTCGACGCCCTGGAAGCAGCGAGGATGGTCGGCGATGCGGAGCTGATCTGGCACCGCGAGCGCGACCTGCAGGGGGCCGATGCGATCGTCGTCCCGGGTGGCTTCTCCTACGGGGACTACCTGCGGGCCGGCGCGATCGCCCGCTTCTCTCCGGCGATGGAGTCGGTCGTCCAGTTCGCCTCCGATGGGGGCCTGGTGCTGGGCATCTGCAACGGCTTCCAGGTGCTGTGCGAGGCGCGCCTGCTGCCGGGGGCCCTGCTGCCGAATGCCAACCGCCGCTTCACGTTCCGCCAGGTCCGCCTGGAGGTGGTCCAGCCGGACACGGCCTTCACCAGGGCCTGCCCGACGGACCGCTCGCTCAGCATCCCGGCCAAGCACTCGTGGGGCCGCTACCACGCGGAGGAGGCGACGCTGACGGAGATGGAAGACCGCGGCCAGGTCGTCCTGCGCTACGCGCCCGGGGAGAACTTCAACGGCTCCCTGCGGGACATCGCGGGCGTCACGAACGAGGCGGGCAACGTGATGGGCCTGATGCCCCACCCCGAGCACGCCGTCTCGGAGCTGACGGGCGGCTCGACGGACGGGCTGAGGATCTTCGAGTCGATGCGGATGGCGGTCGAGGCGGGGGTGGCCCTGTGAGCGCCGCTGCGACCCTCCCGACCCTCCAGGACGCCCTGGCGCTGGGCCTGACGGAGAGCGAGTACGAGCTGATCTGTCAGAAGCAGGGCGGCCCTCCCAACCAGGTCGAGCTGGCGATGTACTCGCTGCTGTGGAGCGAGCACTGCGCCTACAAGCACTCCAAGAAGCTGCTGCGGACGCTGCCGACGGAGGGCAGGCACGTCGTCATGGGCCCGGGCGAGAACGCGGGAGCGGTCGACGTGGGCGACGGCCTGATCTGCGCCTTCAAGGTCGAGTCCCACAACCACCCGAGCGCGGTCGAGCCCTTCCAGGGGGCGGCGACGGGCGTGGGGGGCATCCTGCGGGACATCTTCGCGATCGGGGCCCGCCCGGTGGCGGTGCTGGACTCGCTGCGCTTCGGCGAGCCGGCCGACAGCGCCCGCTCGCGCTACCTGCTGGACGGGGCGGTGTCGGGGATCGGCCACTACGGCAACTCGATAGGCGTGCCGACGGTGGGCGGGGAGGTCTACTTCGAGGCCCCCTACGAGCAGAACTGCCTGGTCAATGCGATGGCCCTGGGCCTGGCCCCCCGCGAGCAGCTGATCAGGAGCGCTGCGGCGGGCCCGGGCAACGCCCTGATCCTGTTCGGGGCCTCGACGGGCCGGGACGGGATCGGCGGGGCGTCTGTGCTGGCCTCTGCGGAGCTGGGGGAGGACGAGGACAAGCGCCCGACGGTCCAGGTCGGCGACCCCTTCGAGGAGTCGAAGCTGCTGGAGTGCTCGCTGGAGCTGCTGGAGCTTGGCCTGCTGGTGGCGCTGCAGGACCTGGGGGCGGCGGGCCTGACCTCCTCGGCCTCGGAGATGGCCTCGAAGGGGGAGGTGGGCATCGACGTGGACATCGCGGCGGTCCCCCTGCGCGAGGCCGACATGGAGCCCTTCGAGATCATGGTCAGCGAGTCCCAGGAGCGGATGCTGTGCGTGGTGGAGCCCCGCAACGTCGAGGCCGTGCTGGCGGTCTGCGAGAAGTGGGACCTCAACGGGGCCCGGATCGGGACGGTCACGGACAGCGGCCGCATGCGGGTGCTGCGGGATGGGGAGCTGCTGGGCGACATGCCGGTGGCGGCCCTGGTGGACGACTGCCCCCTGTACGACCTGTCCCCGGCCAGGCCGGCAGAGCCAATCTACCCGACCCCGCCGGCGAGGCTGGCCCCCGACACGGACCCGGCCGAGACGCTCCTGGCCCTGCTGGGGAGCCCCAACGTCGCCTCCCGCCGCCCCCTCTTCGAGCAGTACGACTCGATCGTGGGCTCGAGGACGGTGCGCAGGCCCGAGCAGGCGGATGCTGCCGTCCTGGCCCTCCCCGGCGGCGGCGCCCTGGCGGTGTCGATCGACGGCAACGGCAGGCGGGTGGCGGCGGACCCGCGCAGGGGCACGATGGCGGCGGTGCTGGAGTGCGCGGCGAACCTGGCCTGCGTGGGGGCGGAGCCGCTGGGCACGACGAACAACCTGAACTTCGGCAACCCCGAGAAGCCCCACATCGCCTGGCAGCTGACGGAGGCGGTGGCGGGCCTGGGCGAGGCCTGCAGGGCCCTGGAGGCGCCGATCGTGGGGGGAAACGTGTCCCTGTACAACGAGGGCGCGACGGGCCCGATCTACCCGACCCCGGTGATCGGCATGGTCGGGCGCCTGCCGGACGCGGAGCGGGCGGGGCGGATCGGCTTCGTCAGCGAGGGCGAGCGGATCGCGCTGGTGGGCCCCTTCGTCCCCTCCCTGGCGGCCTCGGAGCTGGCCAAGCTGCGGGGCCTGCCGCTCCCCGAGGGCCTGCCGGAGGTCGACCTGCAGGCGGTAGCGCAGACGCTTGCGGCCGTGCGCGGTGCGGTGCGTGCGGGCGTCGTCAGCAGCGCCCACGACGTGGCCGAGGGCGGCCTGGCGGTGGCCCTGGCCGAGTGCTGCACGGCCGGGGGCACGGGCGCGCGGGTGGAGCTGGGGCGGGGAGGATGGGAGGAGATGGGGGTCGCGTCGCCTGCTCCGTGGCCGGATGAGGCGGCCGAGCGCCTGTTCGGCGAGGGCCCGGGGGCGATCGTCCTGAGCGGTCCCGAGGCGGGGCTGCGGGAGCTGGCGCAGAGCTGCCCGGTGCGGCTGATCGGCGAGGTCGGCGGGGAGTCGCTGAGGATCGCCCTGGACGGTGCCCCGGCGCTGGAGGTGGCGGTGGCGTCGCTGGCGGAGGCCCATGCGGGCGGCCTGAAGGACTGGTTCCAGTGAGCCCGCAAGCGGCCAAGGACGCCCCTGCTAGCTTTGTGAAGACGATGCGTGATGGACCGCGCGACGAGTGCGGCGTGTTCGGCCTGTACGCGCCCGGCCACGAGGTGGCTCGCCTGTCGTACTTCGCCCTGTATGCGCTCCAGCACAGGGGGCAGGAGTCTGCGGGCATAGCGGCTGCGGATCGCGGGGGCCACATCGTCACCCGCAGGGAGCTGGGCCTGGTCAACCAGGTCTTCTCCGAGAACGACCTGAGGACGCTGGCGGGGGACCTGGCGATAGGCCACGTCCGCTACTCCACGACGGGCTCGAACGCCTGGGAGAACTCCCAGCCGGTGCAGCGCTCGGAGGGGCTGGGCGGCACGCGCAGGGAGATCGCCCTGGGCCACAACGGCAACCTGATCAACGCCCTGGAGCTGCACGAGGAGCTGTCGGCTGACGGCGTCGGCTTCAGCTCCACCTCGGACTCGGAGATCATCGCGGCGATGATCGCGACGCACCCGGCCGAGCAGGTCGAGGATGCGATCGCCGAGGTCCTGCCGCGCCTGCGGGGAGCCTTCTCGATCGTCGTCATGACCCGCGACAGCGTCGTGGCCTTCCGCGACCCCCACGGCCTGCGGCCGCTGTCGATAGGCGTCCTCGATCCAGGCCCCAAGGACACAGGTCCGCGCTACTGCGTGGCGAGCGAGTCGTGCGCCTTCGACATCATCGGCGCGAAGTTCCTGCGCGACGTGGAGCCCGGCGAGGTCGTGACCCTTGACGAGGACGGCCTCAGCAGCAGGATGGTCATGCCGGGCCAGCGCAGGGCCTTCTGCGTCTTCGAGTACATCTACTTCGCCCGGCCGGACTCGCGGATGAACGAGCAGGTCCTGCAGGTGGCGCGGGGCCGGATGGGGGAGATCCTGTGGCGGGAGTCCCCGGTCGAGGCGGACGTCGTGATCGCGGTGCCGGACTCGGGCAACGCGGCGGCCCGCGGCCTGGCCAGGGCGGCGGGCCTGCCCCAGGACGACGGCTTCGTCAAGAACCGCTACGTGGCGCGGACGTTCATCCAGCCGGGCCAGGAGCTGCGCAAGCACGGCCTGCGCCTGAAGTTCAACCCGCTGCCGGAGGTCGTGGAGGGCAAGCGCCTGGTCGTCGTGGACGACTCGATCGTGCGCGGCAACACGACCCGCCAGATCGTGCAGATGCTCCGCGACGCGGGCGCGGCGGAGGTGCACATGCGCATCTCTGCTCCCCCCATCAAGCACCCCTGCCACTACGGCATCGACATGTCGACGCGGGAGGAGATGATCGCCCACGGCCGCACGACGGAGGAGGTGGCGGCGGAGCTCGGCTGCGACTCGCTGCACTACCTGTCGCTGGAGGGCGTCTACGAGGCTGTCGAAGGCAGTCCGGCCAGCCACTGCGACGCCTGCTTCAGCGGCAGCTACCCGCTGGCGGGCAGCGAAGACGCGGGCGGCAAGCTGTCACTGGAGGAGGCCCAGTCCGAGCAGCCTCCACTGGCCCCCGTGCTGGGCGCCTGAGCGGCGGCAGGACCGGACGCCCCCGCCACCGCTCCCGAGCGCTCAGCTCACTTGACGGCCTCGAAGCTCTGCTCGCCGTTGCAGGCTTTGGAGGCGGCTGCCAGGAAGGTCGTCTTGGCCTGACCGTCGAAGACGGGCGTCGATTTGCCGAAGGTGTAGAAGTTGCCTTTGACGAGGACGTCGGCGAAGACCTTGTGGGTGGCGGAGGAGGTGAAGGCGACGGTCGCCTTGACGGCCCCGGACTTGGAGATCGTGGCGGGCTTGGTCTTGGTCGTGACGGGCCCCGAGCCGCCCTGGCAGTAGGCGGGGAGTCCCTTCAGGGAGACCGTCGCGGTCTTGGCGTTGCCCGAGACCTTGACGGAGATCGTGACGTCGTCGACGAGGCCCGTGTAGGTCGCGCCCCTGACGGGCTTGAGGTTCACTTTTTCGGCCCCGGCGACGCCGGTGGCGAGCGCCGTCGCCAGGCAGGCGGTCAGCGCGGCGAGCACTCCGGCCGAGGCCGCTCTGCGCGCGCGTGCGAGCGAATGGGAACTGCCCATCGATGCCCTCCTTCGGTTGGGTCCGGCGAGCGGATTCGTTCGCCGGACCGGAAGCTACCCGAGGTGGTCGTCGCGTGCGGCGGCAGCGTCGCTGTGGTGGTTGTTGTAGGTGTGGTGCTCGATCAGCTCGCTGCCGCCGAAGGCACGTGTCCCGTACCAGAGGGCCGCGAGAGCTACGAGGGCGATGATGAGAAGCATGGGCGTTGTCCTGTGTCTTGATCCGTCGAGGGAACTCCCTCAATGGGTCGGTATTCGGACTCTCCACCCTCTCCGTACATGACGGCAGATCTGCTGCGGGAACTGTGTGAGGTGGCTCACGCAGGATCACTCTCTGCATAAGCCGCGCATGGTGCCTCGAACATATGGAATCCTCTACGGGATGGAGGCAGGAGCAGGCGCGCCAGAGGCAGAGACGCCACCGCACAGGGTGCCGCTCGACAAACGCCACCCCCCGCTGCGGTGGGCGCTGGGCCGCTTCCATTTGGAGCTAGACGCGCTGCGTGAAATGCTTGCCGATTTCGTGCCGCTCGTAGTTGAGCGGGAAAAGGAGCGGGCAGGAGCCGAGGCCGTCTCGAAGCTGGCGGCACTCGATCCTTCGCGGCAGGGGAAACTGCGGGATGTCCTAGAGGGAGCCGCGAATCGGGCGTTGCGCGGCGAGAAGCCGAGTTCTTTTGCGACTGAGGAGGAGCCGATCCTCCGTGAAATCTTTGAGAACGACCGGCACAGCCTGCTGTCCCTAGCCTTGAACATTCAGAAGCTTGCCGCTGGTCCGAGTCAGGTAGCAATAGTCCAGAACTCGCTACTGACGCAGGCGATATCCGCCTTCGAGGTTCTCGTCTCCGGGATCGTCACTCGGTTCTACGTGGAGCATCAGAATGCGCTCGGGACGGACGCGCAGGAGTTCTCGCTCGCAGATCTACGGACGTTCGAGGACATAGACGACGCTGCTGACGCTCTTATTGCGCTCCGTGTTTCTAGCTTGATGTTCGGGGGGCTTGACGACTGGGCTGCGTGGTTCAAGAAGAACGAGGGCGACGAACTGAGCGAACTTGCGATGGATTGGTCCAGGGTTGTAGAGGCATTTCAACGTCGCCATGTCGTGATCCATAACGGAGGACTCGTCTCACGTCAGTACGTTGCTCGCGTTCGCGGTACGGACGCGAAGCTCGGAGAGCGACTAGTCATCGATCAGGAGTACTTGGCGAGCGTCTTCGATGAGCTTGATGTTCTCGGGACGCTCATCGCTGTCCGTGCCTGGGGCAAGTGGACCCCAGCCGAGCGGGAGGAATCGGCAGGCACGTTGCTCCAGCGCTCGTACGAGCTGATGCTGGGGAAGCATTGGGCCGCAGCGGCTAGCCTGTGCGATGGCGCGTCCAGCTTCAGTTGCTCCGCAGCTCAGAAGGAGGCGCTCCGGGTCAATGGCTGGAATAGCGAGGCCGAGATGTACGGCCCCGAGCGTGTAGAGGTTGGCGTTCAGGCGTGGGACGTCTCCGCCTTGGCGAATCGATTCAAGCTTGCGAAGTTGGTCCTCCTGGGACTCCTAGAGGAGGCGACCATTTTGGCCGATAAGCTGCTTGAGCGGAACGAACTAGACCGAGGCGAGCTGGCCGAGTGGCCTGTCTTGCGCAGACTGCGCGAGCATCGTGCAGAGAAATCGTCGCCGACAACACCCCAAAACGGATAGCATTTTGGTCATGGACCACTAAGGACACATCCTCGCCGTTCGGTGGACGGCTTATACAGAGATGCACCGTGCGTGAGGTGGCTCACAGCTATCGTCCGCGTCCGTGACTCAGCCGCTGCCCATCGCCGTGCTCGTGTCGGGCACGGGCACGAACCTGCAGGCGCTGCTGGACACGGTGCACGGGCAAGAGGCGCAGGTCGTGGCGGTGGCGTCCAGCAGCCCCTCGGCTCCCGCCCTGGCCCGTGCGGAAGACAGGGACGTGCCGGCCCGCTCCTTCCCGCGCGGCGACTTCCCCGACCGCTCTGCACGAGACGCGGCGATGGCCGCCTGGGTGGCGGACAGCGGCGCGGAGCTGATCGTCCTGGCGGGTTACATGGAGCTGCTGGGGGACGCCTTCCTGGGTCGCTTCCCGGGGGCCGTCGTCAACGTGCACCCGTCGCTGCTGCCGGCATTCCCGGGCCTGCACGCGGTCGAGCAGGCGATCGACTACGGCGTGAAGGTCTTCGGGGTGACGGTCCACTTCGTGGACGCGGGCGTCGACACGGGCCCCGTGATCCTGCAGGGAGCCGTGGAGCTTCCCCATGCGGGCACGGCGGAGGAGGTCATGGTGGCGCTGAGGCCCCTGGAGCACTCGCTGCTGCCGGCCGCGGTGAGGCTGTTCGCGGCGGGGCGCCTGAAGCCGGACCCCGCGAACCCCCGTCGCATCGCGATCGAGGGCCGGGAGGGATAGGCTTGTGGCAGTGCAGTCTGACAGCGAGCTGAGGACCCCCAGAGCAGCCGGAATGGAGGCTGCGGAGCCGGGCGAGGTCAGGGTCCGCAGGGCGCTGCTGTCGGTCTCGGACAAGACAGGCCTGGTCGAGCTGGCCCGAGGTCTCGGCGACCTGGGCGTGGAGCTGGTCTCCACGGGAGGGACGGCGAGAGCGCTGGCGCAGGCGGGCATCGAGGCCCGCCCGATCGAGGACTTCACGGGCTTCCCGGAGATCATGGACGGCCGCGTCAAGACGCTCCACCCGCGCCTGTATGCGGGCCTCCTGGCGCGCCGCGACGAGTCCTCGCACCTGCAGGCGGCCGGCGAGCAGGAGATCGAACAGGTCGACCTGGTCTGCGTGAACCTCTACCCCTTCGAGCAGACCCTGGCCCGCGGCGACGCGGACGAGCAGGAGATCATCGAGAACATCGACATCGGCGGCCCGACGATGATCCGTGCGGCTGCCAAGAACAGCGACTTCGCGGCCGTCCTGGTCGACCCGGCCGACTACGAGCCGGTGCTGGCGGAGCTGCGCGAGAGCGACGGGCGCATCAGCCTCCAGACCCGCAGACGGCTGGCGCACAGGGCCTTCGCGACGACGGCCCGCTACGACGCCGCGATCTCCTCGTGGTTCGCATCGCGCGAGGGCGAGCCGATGCCGTCGTCCTTCAGCGAGGCCTACGAGAAGGTCATGGACCTGCGCTACGGCGAGAACCCCCACCAGCAGGCGGCCTTCTACGCTCGGGCGGGAGCGCCGACGCACCTGCTGGCCGGCGTGGAGCAGCTGCACGGCAAGGAGCTGTCCTTCAACAACCTGCTGGACCTGGCTGCGGCCAGGGAGCTGGTCGAGGAGTTCGAGCAGCCTGCGTGCGTGATCGTCAAGCACAACAACCCCTGCGGCTGCGCCGTCGCGGAGACGCTGCAGGAGGCCTACGAGAAGGCCTTCGCGTGCGATCCCGAAAGCGCCTACGGCGGTGTCATCGCCCTGAACAGACGGGTCGACGAGGCGTGCGCAAGAAAGCTCGACGGCCAGTTCATCGAGGTCCTGCTGGCACCGGGCTACGAGCCGGAGGCGCTGGAGGTGCTGCAGTCCAAGAAGAACGTCCGCATCCTCGAGCTGGCGCACTGGCCCCGCCCGGTCCTGGAGGTCGAAGGCAAGCCCGTCCTGGGCGGCCGTCTCCTGCAGACCCGCGACGTCGTCGAGGAGACGCGGGAGCAGATGAGCACGATGTCCGAGCGTCAGCCGAGCGAGCAGGAGTGGGCGGACATGCTGTTCGCCTGGGTCGTCTGCCGCCACGTCCGCTCCAACGCGATCGTGCTGGCTGCGGGCGGCGCCACGATCGGCATCGGCGCGGGCCAGATGAGCCGTGTCGACGCGGTGCGGATCGCCGTCGAGAAGGCGCGGCGTTTCCGCGAGGAGGCGCTGAAGGGCTGCGCGATGGCCTCCGACGCCTTCTTCCCCTTCCCCGACGCCCCCGAGATCGGCCTGCAGGCGGGCGTCGGCGCGATCATCCAGCCCGGCGGCTCGGTCCGCGACGAGCTGAGCGTGGCGGCCGTCGACGAGGCGGGGGCGACAATGGTCGCGGCCGGGCGCAGGCACTTCCGCCACTGATCGCAGCGCCGCCCTCGGCCGGCGTGACGGGAGTACGATCGGGGCATGTGCCGAAACATCAGAAACCTCCACAACTTCGAGCCGCCCGCGACCGACGACGAGGTCCGGGCCTCTTCGCTTCAGTACGTCCGCAAGATCAGCGGCTTCACCAAGCCCTCTGCTGCCAACCAGGCGGCCTTCGAGCGGGCCGTCGAGGAAGTCGCCGCCGTCTCCCGGCATCTGCTCGACGAGCTCGTGACGAACGCCCCGCCGAAGGACCGCGAGGTCGAGGCGGCCAAGGCCCGGGCCAGGGCCGCGCAGCGCTACGCCGCATAGGGTACGCGCGTGATGGTCGAGCCTTCGGCGGCGGCGCCCGTCCCGGTTCCCGTCTTTCGCGGCGGCGAAGGTCCGCTGCCTGGCCTCGACCTGCGCTCCAACCGGGCATTGCGAGCGCGCCTGGACGAGGGCATGGAGTTGAGCCAGCTGCGTTGAGCCGCTCGGCGTGAACGTCGTCCGCGACGGCCCCCCGGACTTCGCACGGATTACGAGCATCGAGGGGAGTTGGCCCGCCCTGAACCTCCACTCCTCCAGTTCTGGCACGGCTCTCCCGCAAAGGGAGGACTTGACGAACCGAAGATAACGATATATCGTGATGCACATAAGTTAGTTCACGATAGGAGCTTGATATGTGCAACGACCATCATCACCATCACGACCACGTCCACGATCGCCCCGGCTTCGAGGAGCGGCTGCGCCGCCATCGCCGCCACGGCTTCGGGCCGGGAGGCGACTTCGGTCCCTTCGGCGGAGGCTTCGGTCCCCGCGGCCCGCGCGGACGGGGGCGAAAGGCTCGGCGGGGCGACATCCGAGCGGCTGCACTGCTGCTGCTGGCGGAGGAGCCGCGCAACGGCTACCAGATCATGCAGGAGGTCCAGGAGCGCAGCGAAGGGGTCTGGACGCCCAGCCCCGGCTCGGTCTACCCGGCCCTTCAGCAACTGGAGGACGAGGGCCTGATCGCCACCCGTGAAGGCGAGGGCCGCAAGGCCTTCGAGATCACCGAGGAGGGGCGCAAGGCGCTGGCCGAGCGCGGCGCGGACAGGCCGGCTCCCTGGGAGCAGATGAGCGAGGACGTCAGCCCGCTGGCGCACCAGCTGGGCAGGCTCATGCGGGAGGTCGCCTTCGCCTTCGCCCAGGTCATGCGGACGGGCAGCGAAGAGCAGATGACGAGGGCCAAGGACGTCCTGACCTCGGCCCGACGCGACCTCTACACGATCCTGGCGGAGGGCGACGACCCAGACGCTACGGTGGGCGAGGACGCCTGACCGGCCCATGCAGATGACAGACGCCCCCACCCCGGCAGTCTCGGTACTCGACCTCGTCAAGAGCTACGACGAGGTCGAGGCCGTGCGCGGCATCGACTTCGACGTCGCGGCGGGGGAGACGTTCGGCTTCCTGGGCCCCAACGGGGCGGGCAAGTCGACGACGATCAACATGCTCTGCACGCTGGTCCGTCCCACCTCCGGGCACGCCCGCGTGGCCGGCCACGACGTCGTCACGGAACGCGACGACGTCAGGCGCAACATCGGGCTGGTCTTCCAGGACACGACCCTGGACGGCTACCTGACGGCCGAGCAGAACCTGAGCCTGCATGCGGAGCTGTACGGCGTGCCGCGGGAGGCCGTCCGCCCGCGCATGGAACAGGTCATGGAGATGGTCGGGCTGTGGGAGCGGCGGGGCAGCCTCGTCAACACCTTCTCGGGTGGCATGAAGCGTCGCCTGGAGATCGCAAGGGGCCTGCTGCACTCCCCCCGGGTGCTGTTCCTGGACGAGCCGACGGTCGGCCTGGACCCGCAGACGCGCAGCTCCATCTGGCGCTACATCCGCGAGCTGAAGGCCAGCGAGGACATCACGATCTTCCTGACGACCCACTACATGGACGAGGCGGAGTACTGCGACCGCATCGCGATCATGGACCAGGGCAGGATCATCGTGCTGGACACGCCGGAGGCGCTGAAGGCCAGCGTCGGCAAGGACCGCATCCAGATCCAGACCGACGACGAGCAGGCGGCGATCGCGGAGGTGATGGAGCGCTTCGGCGTGGAGGCGACGATCGCCGAGGGCCACGTGACGTTCGGCGTGCCCGAAGGGGAGCAGTTCGTGCCCCGCCTGTTCGCCGAGCTGTCCCAGCCGATCCGCGCGGTCAACGTGTCGCGACCCTCCCTCGACGACGTCTTCATGTCCTATACGGGCACGACGATCCGGGACGCCGAGACGGGCGCCTCCGACCAGCGCCGCAAAGCCGCCAGAATGATGAGTCGCTGATGGCGAGCACCAGCGCGACTCCCCAGACAGTCCCCTCGACGGGCCGGCCGGCCAGCCCGCACCCGCCGGTCGCCGTGCGCGTGCCCACCCGCAGCTGGGGCGGCGAGATGCGTGCCGTCAAGGTCGTCTGGAAGCGCGAGCTGATCCGCTTCAGCCGCGACCGCCTGCGCATCCTGACCTCGCTGATGCAGCCCTTCCTGTTCCTGTTCGTGCTCGGCACGGGCCTGTCCAAACTGGCCTCGGCCGGCACGCACGGGGTCAACCTCAAAACCTTCGTCTACCCGGGCGTGCTGTGCATGGCCGTCATGTTCACCGCCATGTTCTCGGCCGCCTCGCTGGTCTGGGACCGCGAGTTCGGCTTTTTGAGAGAGATGATGGTGGCGCCCGTCAGACGAAGCTCGCTGGTGCTGGGCAAGTGCCTGGGCGGGGCCACGGTCGCCGGCTTCCAGGGCGTCATCGTGCTGTGCCTGGCGGGCCTCGTCAGCGTCCCCTACGCGCCGGGCCTGGTGCTGGAGGTCTTCGCCATCCAGCTGCTGCTGGCCTTCGCGATCACGGCCTTCGGAGTCATGGTCGCAGCCAGGATCACCCAGATGCAGTCCTTCATGGCCCTGATGCAGATGGCGATCATGCCCATGTACTTCCTTTCCGGCGCGCTCTTCCCCGTCTCCGGGCTGCCGCGGTGGCTCGAGATCCTCAACAGGATCGACCCGCTGACCTACGCCGTCGACCCGATCCGCCGGGTCGTCTTCGCCCACCTGAAGATCCCCGACGCGGCCCGGCACGTGCTCGACCCTGGCGTGACGTGGTGGGGCTGGCACGTGCCGACGGGGGTGGAGGCCGGCGTCGTGGCGGGCCTCGGGCTGCTCATGCTGGGCGTCGCGATCGTGGAGTTCTCGCGGGCAGAGTGAGGACCTCCGCCTTTGCGCGGGGTGCGGGGCCTTTGACGACGGGATGTCTTGTCGTATGGATACGGAGGCTGCTCAGCGACGCCCTGGGCTAGGGTCCTCTCAGTCGTCGCGCAGCGCAGCAGCGGCCACGCCCAGCACGGGATGGTGCTCGTCCGTCTCGGCGGCCTCCTCGGCGAGACGGACGCCTTCGGCCAGGCGGGTGAGGTCGCGCAGTGCACGGCGTTCGCTGAGGGGCTGCAGCAGGCCGCGCAGGTAGAGCATCGGGCCGATCCAGCGGGGTGCCCATACGCGCGGGGAGCGTTCTGCGACGCCGCGCTCGATTGCCTCGACGGCGGCAGACAGCGGCGCCGGGTTGCGCATGAAGGAGGGCATCGCACCCGTCATGGCCTGGGCGGAGGGGCGGGAGAAGGCGCCGCGGACGAGGTCGGTGTCGAGGAAGCCGAAGTAGGCGCAGCCGACGGCGACGCCCTTGGGGGCTGACTCCAGCCGCAGGGCGTCGGTCAGCGCCTCGACCCCTGCCTTGGCGGTCGTGTACGGGCCCATCATCGGTGCATGGGCGATCGCCGACAGCGAGGAGATGTTCAGCAGGTAGCCACGGCTGCGCTGCAGCTCGCCGATGACGGCCCGGTCGGTGCGCCAGACGCCCAGCAGGTTGACGGCGAGGGTGCGCTCGACCTGCTCGACGGGCGCCGTCGCCAGCGTGCCCGTGAAGGAGATGCCGGCGTTGGCGATGGCCAGGTCGATCCCGCCGAAGCGCTCGACCGTCGCAGCGACGGTGCCTTCGAGGGCGGCCAGGTCGGTCACGTCGGCCTCGAAGGCAGCCGCCCGCTCGCCGAGGCGCTCGGCGCGCCCGGACAGCAGCTCCGGCTCCAGGCCGACGAGGGCGACGTTGGCGCCCCGGGCGTGCAGCCGCTCGGCCGTGGCCGCGCCGATGCCCCGGGCGGCGCCTGTGATGTAGGCGGTCTTGCCGCGAAGGTCGAGGTCGGCCATGCCAGCGGCGATTCTATGCGCGCACGGCAAGCCGGGGCTGGACAGCGGCCCGGCCGGACGTCCAGCGCAAGCGCCGGCCGTTGGGGTTGCTGTAGGGTCGCGGCCATGGCCGACCTGGGACCGTCCTCCTCAGCGCTGGAGCTGGCTGGCGCCCTGCGTGCCAGGGAGCTCTCGGCACTGGAGCTGCTCGACGCCTGCCTGGCCGAGGTCGACGCCCGCAACCCTGAGCTGAACGCGGTCGTCTGGCGCAACGACGAGGAAGGACGCCGTGCCGCCGTGGCGGCCGACAAGCGCATCGCCGACGGCGAGGAGGCTCCCTTCCTGGGCGTGCCGATGCCCATCAAGGACCTGACGCCCGTCGCCGGCTGGCCCGTCACGTACGGCTCCAACGGCGCTCCGGAGGGTCCCAGCGAGCAGAGCGAGATGGTCGTCACGGCCCTGGAGCGGGCCGGGTTCGTGCTGTCCGCTCGCACCAACACTCCCGAGTTTGGCGTCGTCACGGCGGCCGAGAACAGCCGCTACGGAGCCAGCCGCAACCCCTGGGACACAACCTTGACACCGGGCGGCTCCTCCGGCGGGGCCGCGTCGGCTGTCGCCGGTGGGATGTTCCCGATCGCCCACGCCAACGACGGCGGCGGCTCGATCCGCATCCCCGCCTCCTACTGCGGCCTGGTCGGCTTCAAGCCCAGCCGCGGTCGCGTCCCGCGCCTGGCCCAGAGCTGGCTCGGGGCCGTCGTGGAGGGGGTCGTGGCACGGACCGTCGCAGACTCCGCTGCCGTGCTGGACGCGATCGCCGGCCCCGATCCGCTGGCCTGGTACAACGCTCCCACCCCCGAGCGCCCGTTCGCCGCCCAGGCCTCCCAGGCGCCCGGAAAGCTGCTGATCGGCCTGATGGCCCAGGCGCCGCTGGGCATCCCGACGGATCCCTCCTGCGTCGCCGCGGCCCGCTCGGCGGCCGCCCTGCTGGAGGAGCTCGGCCACTCCGTCGAGGAGGTCGAGGTGCCGACGATCTCCGAAGAGATGGTCCCGCCCTTCATCGCCCTCACCCAGGGCGGCCTGGCCGACTACGAGGGGGTCGACTGGGAGAGGACCGAGCCGCACATCCAGCACACCCGCGCCCAGGCCAGTCAGACGGGCGCCTACGAGTACGTCCTGGCTGCACGCACCCTGGAGCTGCTGAGCCGGCGCGAGGTGGCGCGTTGGGGCCGCGACTTCGACGTCCTTCTGACGCCGACCTCCGCGATCCTCCCGCCCAAGGCAGGATCGATCCTGGCGGCCCAGCATGCCGCTCCCGACCAGCCCGTCCTGGACGTCGTCTCGAGCGTCTCCTTCACAGCCTTCGGCAACGTCACCGGCCTGCCCGGCGTGAGCCTGCCCCTGCACTGGACCGAGGCGGGTATCCCGGTTGGCGTCCAGCTGCTGGCCGGACCATGGCAGGACGGGCCGCTGCTGACCCTGGCGGCGCAGCTGGAAGCAGCCCGTCCCTGGGCGCAGCGCCGCCCCGGCGCCTAGCCGCCCGCGGGCGTCCCGCCGGCCTTCTCTCCCCGCTCGACACAGAGACAGCGCAGCCGAACTGCCTGCGTCAATGGCGCGTCGCACGGTCCATTGCCGGGCGAGGGACTGTCACCTGCGAACAAGATTCAGTGGCCAATCAGAAAAATCGATGTTCCCAAGTGACAATAGTTAAGCCAAGTGCACAAAATCGTCTCTGAATGCCTTGACTAGCTTCGGCGGGCGCGGCTAGGTTAGGCCGCGTCAGCGCCCGGGACGGAGAGGGTGAGATTCATCTCGAGGGGTCCCGGGCGACGTTCGAGGAAGGGGAGAGGGAAACAAATGGGTAAGAAAACCCGCATGGTAGGTCTGGCCGCGCTCGTGGCCGGGATGCTCGTGCCCGCGGCACAGGCCGCCGCATCGCAGTACGCAGCGCTGGGAGACTCGTACTCCTCGGGCGTGGGGACGCGTACCTTCTACGAAGAATCCGGAGAATGCGACCGCAGTCCCTACGCATACGGTCCGAAGATCGCCGCCAATCGCGGCTACACGCTGAACTTCGAAGCCTGCAGCGGCGCCAAGACGACCGAAGTCAACGAAAAACAGCTGGGGCACCTGAGCAGCACGACGGCGCTCGTGACGATCACCATCGGCGGCAACGACGCCGGCTTCAGCAATGTCATCATCAACTGCGCTCTGTACTACTTCACTTGCGGCAGCGCCATCAGCGAAGCTGACGAATACATCGAAAAAACGCTGCCGGGCAAACTCGAAACGACCTACAAAGACATCAAGGCCAAAGCCACCACCGCCGAGGTGATCGTGCTCGGCTACCCGAAGCTCTTCACCAAGGAAGGCAAGACCTGCAACGTCAACTTCCTCACGTCGGGCAACGAGAAGAAAATGAACGAATCGGCTGAAAAACTCGACGCCGTCATCAAGGCGCGGGCGGAAGCCATGAAATTCAAGTTCGTGAACCCGACGAGCGCCTTCGAAGCGCACGAGGTCTGTGCTTCTGAAGAATGGCTCAACGGTCAGTCCAACCCGCTGTCCGAAAGCTACCACCCCAACGTCAAAGGCCAGGAAGAGTTCACCAAACTCGTCGAAGCCGCCATCTAAGGAGCAGGACCCGGGTCAAGCGTGCCGTCCGCGGGGGTTGAGTCCCCGCGGACGGTGGCCCGTCGCAGGCCTCTACGGGCCGGCTCCTTGCGAGCGCCCTCGTCGGCCGTCCGGGCGGCTCGGCGCCCGCCCCGCTCAGCCCGCAGCCGATTCGAACAGCTCGACCAGCCGCGCCCGGCAGTAGGGCCACTGGCGCTCGTTGCGTCCGCCGCCCGGGTGAAGCGTGTCCAGCAGCGCCAGGCCCCGCATCGTCGCCGCCGCCATCTCCAGCAGGCCGTCGAAGCCGGGCTGCTCTGCCAGCTCTCCGAACAGGGTGCGGGCCAGGCGCAGGGTCTGGCGGTCCAGGTCGCGCTCCACGGGGGCCAGGCGCTCGCGTAGCTCCGGGTCCGTGCGGGCGTGCGTCCACAGGTCCAGGGCCGCCTGGTAGAGGGGGCTGGCGTAGCCAGACCACAGCAGGTCCAGGCCCTTGGCGATCCGTTCCCGTCCCGCCGGCAGCTCCGCCGCCTCTGCCAGCAGTCGCTCGCCCCTGCGCTCGGCGAGGTGCTCCATCGCCGCCGCCACCAGCGCCTGGCGGGTCTGGAAGTGGTGCAGGTGAGCTCCCCGCGAGACCCCGGCTCGTTCTGCCACCCGCGCCGTCGTCGTGTTGGCATAGCCGTCCTGGACCAGGCACTGCACCGTCGCGTCCAGCAGCGCCTGGCGCGTGCTCGCGCTGCGCTCCGCCTGGCTCCTGCGGGAGGGCGTCGTCGTCGGTGTCGCGGCCATCTCTCGATCCTAATCATATTTGCGTTCACGCATGAACGTTTGTGGTAGTTTCCCGGCCGCAGGCAAACCAACTTCTTCCCGCCCGCGACCGCCACGACGGCACGGGCGCAAACCCGGAGGTAAGACGCTGATGGCAGCGACAGAGGCGCTGGTGTTCGACGCGATCAGGACACCGCGCGGCAAGGGCAAGTTCAACGGGTCGCTGCACGGCACCAAGCCGGTCGACCTGGTCGTCGGGCTGATGCACGAGACGCTCGTGCGCAACGAGAGACTGGACCCCAAACGGGTCGACGACGTCGTGCTGGGCTGCGTCTCGCCCGTCGGCGACCAGGGCGCAGACATCGCCAAGACGGCCGCCATCAAGGCCGGCCTGCCCGACACCGTCGCCGGCGTCCAGGTCAACCGCTTCTGCGCCTCCGGCCTTGAGGCCGTCAACATCGCCGCCCAGAAGGTCGCCTCCGGCTGGGAGGACCTCGTCTTCGCCGGCGGCGTCGAGTCGATGTCACGCATACCCATGGGCTCCGACGGCGGCGCCTGGGCGATGGACCCCGAGACCAACTACGACACCTCCTTCGTGCCCCAGGGCGTCAGCGCCGACCTGATCGCGACG
The DNA here is from genome assembly GCA_963697795.1 of uncultured Solirubrobacteraceae bacterium. Classification (GTDB taxonomy): domain Bacteria; phylum Actinomycetota; class Thermoleophilia; order Solirubrobacterales; family Solirubrobacteraceae; genus Palsa-744. Next base: position 1,973,101 of record OY969097.1, read on the forward strand.
ATCGAGGAGTTCTCCCGGGAGGACGTCGACAGCTACGCCGCCCGCTCCCAGGAGCGCGCCTGGAACGCCCAGCAGGAGGGTCGCTTCGCCAACACCGTCATCCCCGTCAAGGACATCAACGACAACGTCGTCCTGGACCACGACGAGTTCATCCGCCCCGGCACGACCGTCGAGACTCTCGGCGGGCTGAAGCCCTCCTTCGCCGTCATGGGGGAGATGGGCGGCTTCGACGCAGTCGCACTGCAGAAGTACCACTGGGTCGAGAAGATCGAGCACGTCCACACGCCCGGCAACTCCTCCGGCATCGTCGACGGCGCCTCGCTGCTGACGATCGGCAACGAGAAGGTCGGGCAGGAGCTGGGCATGAAGCCCAAGGCCTGCATCCTCGCCACCGCCCTGTCGGGCGCAGACCCGACGATCATGCTGACGGGGCCCGCCCCGGCCAGCCGCAAGGCCCTGGAGAAGGCCGGCCTGACAGTCGAGGACCTCGACCTGGTCGAGATCAACGAGGCCTTCGCAGCCGTCGTGCTGCGCTTCGTCCGCGACATGGGCCTGGACATGGAGAAGGTGAACGTCAACGGCGGCGCCATCGCCATGGGCCACCCGCTCGGCGCCACCGGGGGCATGATCCTCGGCACCTTGATCGAGGAGCTGCACCGCACCGGCGGGCGCTACGGGCTGGCGACGCTGTGCGTCGGCGGCGGCATGGGAATCGCGACCGTCGTGGAGGCGATCTAGATGAGCAACACAATCAAATGGGAGCAGGACGAGGACGGGATCGTCGTCCTGACCCTGGACGACCCCAACCAGTCCGCCAACACCATGAACCGCGCCTACGCGGAGTCGATGGCCGCCACCCTCGACCGCCTGGAGGCGGAGAAGGACTCCATCACGGGCGTCGTCATCGCCTCCGCCAAGAAGACCTTTTTCGCGGGCGGGGACCTCAACGACCTCAAGCGGGCGACCAAGGACGACGCCCCCGAGCTGGCCGGGATGGTGCGTGCCGGCAAGGCACAGCTGCGCCGCCTGGAGACGCTCGGCAAGCCAGTCGCCGTCGCCATCAACGGGGCGGCGCTGGGCGGGGGCCTCGAGATCTGCCTGGCCTGCCACCACCGCGTCGCCCTCGACGACTCCAAGGTCAAGCTCGGCTTCCCCGAGGTCAAGCTCGGCCTGCTGCCGGGCGCCGGCGGGGTCGTGCGCTCGGTGCGCATGTTCGGCATCGTCGACGCGCTCATGAAGCTGCTCATGCAGGGCCAGGAACTGCGGCCCGAGAAGGCACTCGAGATGGGCCTCGTCGACGAGGTCGTCGCCACCCGCGAGGAGCTCGTGCCGGCCGCCAAGGCCTGGGTCAAGGCCCAGCCGACCGACGAGCCGACGGTGCAGCCCTGGGACGTCAAGGGCTACAAGATCCCCGGCGGCACGCCCTCGAACCCGAAGCTGGCACAGAACCTGCCGGCCTTCCCGGCCAACTTGCGCAAGCAGCTCAAGGGCGCCAACTACCCGGCCCCCCACCACATCATGTCGGCGGCAGTCGAGGGCGCCCAGGTCGACTTCGACACGGCCATCGAGATCGAGGGCCGCTACTTCGTCGATCTGCTCACCAGCCAGGTCGCCAAGAACATGATCCAGGCCTTCTTCTTCGACCTCCAGCAGGTCAACGGGGACCGCAACAGGCCGGAGGCGATAGAGCCCTTCAAGGCGAGCAAGGTCGTCGTCCTGGGCGCCGGCATGATGGGCGCCGCCATCTCCTACGTCTGCGCCAAAGCGGGCATCGAGGTCGTCCTCAAGGACGTCTCCCAGGAGGCGGCGGACCGCGGCAAGCAGTACTCCGTCGGTCTCTGCGAGAAGGCCGTCTCGCGCGGGCGCTCCACCCAGGAGCAGGCTGAGGAGCTGCTGGCCCGCATCACCCCGACCGACGACGCGTCCAAGGCGGCCGGCGTCGATCTGGTGATCGAGGCCGTCTTCGAGGACCCGGCCGTCAAGGCCCAGGTGTTCGCCGAGATCGAGCCGCACCTGGCCGACGGCGCGCTGCTGGGCTCCAACACCTCGACCCTGCCAATCACCTCGCTGGCCGAGGGCGTCTCGCGGCCCGAGGAATTCATCGGCCTGCACTTCTTCTCGCCGGTGGACAAGATGCCGCTGCTGGAGATCATCAAGGGCGAGAAGACCAACGAGGAGACCCTCTACAGGGCCCTGGACCTGGCCAAGCAGATCAAGAAGACGCCGATCGTCGTCAACGACAGCCGCGGCTTCTTCACCAGCCGCGTCATCGGCACCTTCATCAACGAGGGCGTCGGCATGCTGCTGGAGGGCGTCCCCGCTGCCTCGATCGAGCAGGCCTCGAACCAGGCCGGCTACCCGGCCCCCGTCCTGCAGCTCTCCGACGAGCTCAACCTCAACCTGGCCAGGAAGATCCGCGACGCCACCAAGGCCGCCGTGGAGGCCGAAGGGGGGGTCTGGGAGGATCGCCCCTCCTTCCAGATCGTCGACAGGATGCTGGAGACGGGTCGCGGCGGCAAGCTCGCCGGCGCCGGCTACTACGACTACGAGGACGGGAAGCGCACGGGCCTGTGGAAGGGCCTCAAAGAGATGTTCCCCGAGACCGACGACCCCGCCTCGATCTCCCTGAAGGACCTCGAGGAGCGGATGCTCTTCATCGAGTCGATCGAGACCGTCAAGTGCCTGGACGAGGGCGTCATCGAGTCCGTCGCCGACGCCAACATCGGCTCGATCTTCGGGATCGGCTTCCCGGCCTGGACCGGCGGGGTGCTGCAGTACGTCAACGGGTACGAGTCCGCTGACGGACAGGTCGGCCCGGCGGCCTTCGTTGCCCGCGCCCGCGAGCTGGCCGAGAAGTACGGCGAGCGCTTCGAGCCGCCGGCCTCGCTGGTGGCTCTGGCCGAGAGCGGCGAGGTCTACAGCGACGCCTCCTCGTCGCTGGCCGGCGTCTAGGAACCTTTGGTGAAAGTCGAGGGTCCTCTATCTATGCGGGGATCGTAGAGGCAGCCCGGAGCGGATACCCCGACGATCAGAGTGCTCTACCCCATGCAGGTCGGCTACCCCAGGGAGAGGCGGCGCGATGAGCCCGCCGCTATGGATTCCCTGCGGGTGGCAGTTCGATGAGTTCGGCTCCGAGTCCGTGGATGCTCGCGGGCTGTTCGGAGAACTGGCTCAGGAGCTTCCAAATGAACACACCCGTCCAACCGTTCCAGTCCCGAAGGCTGACCCGGTTGCTGATGCTTGGCGCCACGGTGAGGCGCGGCTTCATCTCAAGCTCGGGATCGGGACCAAGGCGTCGCGCATAGATAAATGCGATCTCTGTGCCGACCTCCAGCGCATCACCCCGACGCCGCCAGTGCTCGGAGCCGCGCAGCACGCAGTTCCGCATGTGCGTGACTTCTACATCGACCCTGCTGGCGAAAGCCCAGAGTGGCTGAATCGTCCGGTGCTTGTCGCCGCTGTTGAGGCGCGCGAGAAGCACAAACGGGTGCAGAGATCGCTTACGGGCGCCGTGAAGGTACGGCTGACACCGACGCACCTCTGCGAGGTCTGCTCGCCGGACGCCGGGGAGCTTCTTGGGAAGGCTCCGGTTGTATTTGACTCGATCCTCGAAGATCGGGAAGGCAACGGCGTTTTCCTGCTCCGCAGTGAGCTTTCCGGGGGGCGTGCGCCCTCGACAGACGAGCGCCCACGCAAGGTGGTCGAGCGCGGCCCTGTAGTTGTTGGCGATATCCCCGAGCAGCAGACGCCAACGGATCGGCATGGGTTCGATGTCCTCGACCAAGATGGCGAAGCCGTGGCGTTTTGGGTGGTATTGCACCCGGATGGCGCGTACCGGATCAGGGTCACTGTTAGCTGCCCTGGCCTCAATGTCTCGCTCCAGCGTTTGGGAGTGGACTACTGCCTGTGTCCACTTGAGCCACGCACTCTCGAACAGCGGGTCGTAGGTAGCGACGGGCACCGACGCCGGGACGCTACTACGCTGCCAGCGCCACGCTGCGGCTCTCGGTCAGCGAACACGCAAGCTGCGAGAGAATCGTGAGGTCGGCGTGAAGCTGTATGCGCTCCAGGCGACGCACGCGCAGCGGCGCGAGCGACCATTCATGCCTGAGCCTGCCGAACGCGCGCTCGACGGATGCGTGGCGACGGTAGAGGCCCTTGAAGCGCACCGTCTCCCGCGGGATCAGCGGGTGCAAACGGTCGGCCTTGATCCAGACGGACGCGGGCTTGCACTCCCCGGTCGGGCAGCGCCACTTGGTTGCTCCGCGCTTGCGGTCGGCTCCGGCGAACCTCCACTCGCCATGCTCGCAGCACGGCGGCTTGTGGTCCCCGCGCTTGACGGCCGGGGTCTGGCGCAGCGCGGTCACGGGCAGCACTCCCCAGACTGTGCAGGCGTCGCGGACGGTGCTGTTGTCGTAGCCCTTGTCCATCGCGCATGTCTCGGGGTCGATCCCCCTGGCGTGGAGAGCGTCGAGCAGCGGCGCGACGGTAGGCGTTTCGCTGACGCTGCCTGTCTCGACTCGCCACGCGAGAGGCAGGTCTGTCTTGGAGCACACGGCCATGTGCAGCCGGTAGCCATAGAACCTCCGCCCTTGCGGGTCGAAACAGCCGAGCGGTGCCCCCAAGTAGCGTCAGGGTCGGAGAACTCCTCATCGGAGCGTTCCCGGCCGCCCTTCGACACGAACCGTTGTCCGTTCGCATAGGCGGGCATGTCGGAGGCGTCGATTGCCACGTCCCATCCGAGCAGCGGGTCGCGCCGCTTGAGCGCCTTCACGACGGAGGCGATGCAGTCCGCGAGCAGCGGCTTGTGCGCCCGCAGCTTGCCAGCGAAGCGGTAGCACGCCCAATGCGACGGCAGGCCGCCGTCTGGCGCGATGACTTTCGCCAAGGCGGCGTGTTCGCGCACCAGCGCGACGGTGCGCGTCCATGTCGGGATCGCGTACATCGACTTCGCCAACGCCATGCCGATCATGGCGCGAACCGAATAGCCAGGACGACCCGTGTCGCGGGTCGCTTCCAGGGCTTCAATGAGGTCTGCGATCTCCTGCGAGTCGAGGATCGCGGCGAGGGATTCGGCGACGGGTCGCCGTGCTACGTTGACCGAGGTCACGGAGGCGCTATCTCCTTGATCCAGACCCCCGGCGGTTGCACCCGCTCGGGGGTCAATTTTGGCTCTATTACAAGAGAAACTACAGGTCGCGTCGGACGGAAAATGCGGCTTTGGGGCCGAGGCATTCCCGACAACGAGCGTAGGCTGAGCCGATGCAAATGCGCGACTGGGGCGGAACGGTGCTTGCGGCCTGCCTGATCGCCTTGGCGGGCCTTCTGCACGACCACACCGTTCCGGTGGTACTCCTGTCCGCTGGCGCTATCGCGGGCGCTGCGATGGTCGTGTGGGACGTGTGGGGAAAGAAACGGCGGTCGCCCAAGCTGGCGCGCGCGCTGCACGACTCGGCTCTCGGTGGTGGCGGGGGCGGCGGAGGCGGAGGCGGAGCAGGTCCGCGCGGTGGCGGTGGCGGCGAGGGAGGCGAGTCGGGATCACTCGGGGGCGGCGGTGGCGGAGGCGGCGGTGCTGGTGCGGCGATCCTTCCCTCCATCCGAGCGGAGGCCGCGCGGCTGGGTATCTCCGAACAAGAGGTAGCAGCGAAAATGGGGATCGACCTTGACGACCCGACCGTGCGGCATGGCGCTCGCGGCGGAAGGGGCGGCGACGGGGGTGGCCCGCACGGCGGCGAAGGAGGCCAAGGGGGAGGCGGCGAGAGTGGCCTCACATCTCTACGCAGGCAAAGCGTGGAGAACGTGCGCCAAGCGATAAGAGTGGCGGAGGCGGGCGGCCGGCTCATACGCGATGATGCGCCCCCCGCCGAGCAGGGTGAGGGCGAGCAATGAGCGCCACGCCTAGCCCTGCGACGTGGCGCTCTGGAAGTGCGTCAGACGACCTGGCCGGTCAGGCTCACGATCTTGAAGGCGGGCCGGGGTTGCGATCACGAACCCGTCGCAGAGGCGGTGCAGCAGACCGGCTTGGACGAGTGGGTTGACGACTGCCTTCGGGTCGAAGTAGTCCAGCTCGCGGCCGAGGTCGGTCACGCTCCAGACGGTCGGATGCTCGCTGGGGTCGGTGAGCAGGTAGACGATCTCGCGTTCGAGAAAGTCGAAGTCGCGCAGCGGCTCGTCGGTAGGCTTGTCTGGCATCAGGGTCACTCTTGGTGTCACGCCCCCGGCCGTTCGCGCGGCGCGGGGGCACTTTGTAGGGATGAGCCGACGCTAGGATCAGCCGGTCATGCCGTCAAGGCGTTTCGCCAACCGTTTCGCCAAACCCTCCTAGGAGCGCTTCCCGGTCGTCCGCGCGGGTTCCACCGCGCGGACGACCCGTCGTCCGTTGACGTAACCACCTGGTTCCAACTTCCCGCACGATCGCGCCTATCCTCGTCGCGAGGTCACACGACCGGAGGGGATGAGATGCGACTGCTCGGATCGTCACGTCGGGGCATGGGACTGCGAGGCGGTCCCGTCGGTGGATCGGCGCTTGCGTTGATCGCGATTCTCGTCGGGCTCGGCTGGTCAGCCTGCGCGCTGGGTGCCACCGTCGAAATCGGGCGCTGTCAGAAGGTGCCCTCCGAACAGGTCGGCAAGCACAAGGTCTACCACGGGGCCTACACCGACAGCGGCTGTCGCAAGTCGAGCTCCGACGCGGAGGGCAAGTACGAATGGACGCCTGGGCCGGGGACGCTCGACAGGTTCTCGAGCGTCGAATCCAGGTCGCCCCTGTTCATCGAAGGGGACAGTTCCTCGACGTCCGTCACGGAGTGCAGCGGAGAGATCGTCGACGGCGAATTCACGGGCATCAGGACCTTCTCCGAGAGCATCGTCCTGACCGGCTGCTCGCACGCGCGGGAAACGTGCGTCGCAGCACGCGACGGCAGCCCACCGGAATGCGAAACGCCCTGCGACATCGAACCGGCGAACTGCGAAGCCCAGGAATTCTTCCCGTGCTCGAGCGAAGCGGCGCAGGACGGTGAAGTCAGGAGCGGTCTCATCGAAGGCGAATTCGGGGTGATACCCGGCTCCAAGCCGGTACGCCGGCGCCTCGGCGTGAGACTGCACGGCGGCTTCGGCTTCGTCTGCAACGGCGAAGGCGTCGGGATCGGGGGCACCCTCGTCGCGCCCGTGCGCCCATCCCAGAAGATGACCCAGGACTTCACGGCGAGCTTCAACGAACACAACCCGGACATGCTCGAAGGCATGCCGGCGGAAGGGTTCAGCGCAAGGCCCACCTTCGGTCAGCGCTTCGCCGGCGAAGTCCCGCTGGAGCTCAGAGTGCTCGAATAGCCGCAGCGCGCCCTCCGTCTATAATGCTTGCTGGCAAGCAAGTATCAACGACGAGGGCGAGCGATGACGGCAGCAGCGGCCAAGAGATCGAACGAGGCGCAGAAGGACGAGGAGCTACGGCGGCAGGACACCCGGCAGGCGGAGGAGTTCACCCGCCTGCGTGCAGCCATCGGCAAGCTGGGCAGGCGCCTGCGCACGACCCAGGCCGGAGCCGGCCTCTCGCCTTCCCAGATCTCGGTCCTGTTCACGATCGTGCGGCGCGGGCCGATCGGGCTCTCCGAGGTCGCCTCCCTGGAGGCGTTGAACCCGACGATGCTCTCCCGCATCACCGCCCAGCTGACGGAGGCGGGCCTGATCAGGCGCAGCGCCGCCTCGCACGACAGGCGGGCCGCCGTGGTCGAGGCGACGCCGGCCGGGCGGCGCCTGCGCGAGCGCATCCACCGCGAGCGCACGAAGGCCCTGGAAGTGCACGTCTCCCAGCTGCCCGAGCGCGAGCAGGAGCGCCTGTGGCAGGCGCTGCCGGCATTGGAGGAGCTGGCCGAGATGCTGGCGAGGGAGCGGCGATGACGCGCCTGCGCCGAGCCGGGCTGATCACCTTCGCTGCCCTGGCCGTGCCCAACTACCGCCGCTACATAGCGGGCCAGTCGGTCTCGCTGATCGGCACCTGGATGCAGATGGCGGCCCAGTCCTGGCTGGTCCTGACCCTGACGGGCTCCCCCACGACGCTGGGGCTGATCGTGGCGCTGCAGACACTGCCCGTGCTGCTGCTCGGCCCCTACGGCGGTGTCATCGCCGACCGCGTCGACAAGCGCAGGCTGATGATCGTCCTGCAGGCCGCCATGGGCGTGCAGGCCCTGATCCTCGCGATCCTGACGATCACGGGGTCGGTGCGGCTGTGGGAGATCGGCGCGCTGGCGCTGGCGCTGGGTCTGAACAACGCCTTCGAGAACCCCGCCCGCCAGTCCTTCATGCTGGAGATGGTGGGAGCGGACAACCTCCGCAACGCCGTCAGCCTCAACTCGGTCCTCGTCAACGTGGCCCGCACGATCGGCCCGGCTGTCGCGGGCGTCATGATCGCGACCGTCGGCGAGGGCTGGTGCTTCCTCGTCAACGCCGCCAGCTTCGTGGCCGTGATCGCCTCGCTGACGACGCTCGACCTGGAGGCGATCCATCCCAGCCCGCCCAGCGGACACCGCCGGGGGCAGCTGCGGGAGGGCTTCCGCTACGTGGCCGGCAACGCCGAGCTGGCGATGCCGCTGGTCATGATGGCCCTCGTCGGCACCCTCGCCTACGAGTTCCAGGTCAGCCTGCCCGTGATGGCCAGCCGCGGGCTGCACGCGGGCGCAGCCGGATACGGCTTCATGACGGCCGCGATGGGCTTCGGGGCCGTCTTCGGTGGGCTGTTCGTGGCGGCCCGCGGGCGCACCGGCCTGCCGACGCTGGTCGTCGCGGCGGCGGCCTTCGGCCTGGTCCTGAGCGCCGCCGCCCTGGCTCCCAGCCTCGGCGTCGAGATGATCGCCCTGGCGCTGGCCGGCGCCGCCAGCATCTCCTTCATGTCGACGGGCAACTCGACCCTGCAGCTGGCAGCCGCGCCGAGCATGCGTGGGCGTGTCATGTCGCTGTGGTTCGTAGCCTTCCAGGGCTCCACGCCGATCGGCGGCCCGATCGTGGGGTGGGTGATGGCGGCAGCCGGCGCGCGGGCGGGGCTGGGCATCGGCGCCGTCACGTGTGTGCTCGTGGCCCTGCTTGGGCTGATGGCCCTGCGTCGCCTCGGAGGCGGGCGGATCGGTCAGATGTGGGGTCCCGTCGGCGGCAGCGCCTGATGCGGGCCGACCGCCGGCGCTTGCTGGAGGAGCTGGCGGCACACGGCCGCGAACACGACGCTGCCCTGACCGACCGGCGCCGGCGCTTGCGCAACGTCGAGCCCGAGACGGCCGCCGCGATGGCGGTGCTCGTCCGCGCCTGCGGGGCGCGCAGGCTGCTGGAGCTCGGCACCTCCAACGGCTACTCGACCATCTGGCTGGGTGACGCCGCCGAGGAGTTGGGCGGCACGCTGCTCAGCGTCGACGTCGACCCCGGTCGTGGTGGCCAGGCTCTCGAAAACGTGACCTGCTCCGGCCTGTTGGGCACGGTCGAGCTCCGCATCGAGGACGCTGCGGCCACGCTCGCGGGGTTGCCAGGGGGGTCTGTCGACTTCGTATTCCTGGACGCCGAACGTCCCGCATACGTCGACTACTGGGAGGACCTGGTACGGGTGCTCGCGCGACCTGGGCTTCTGGTCGTGGACAACGTCCTCTCCCATGCAGGGGAGATCGAAGCGTTCAGAAAGCTGGCTGAATCAGACGCCCGTGTTGCCGTCGCGCTCGTACCGGTTGGGGCGGGCATCTTGCTGATTGCGTCGAGGACATAGCTTCCGCCTATAGGGGCCCCCTGGTGCCAGAGCCGCATCGAGTGCCCATACGGGCCCGCGAAAATGCTGAGGCTTCCCGACGGCTGTTCTCGTATCTTCTCGACTGCTCCCGGCACGCGAGACCGCAAAGGACCGCGGCTGAGACGTCGACGGCCCAATGCCCAGATAGAAACACAACAGATGACGCGTCAGGTCGCGAGCATTGTCGGAGATGGCTCTGGAACAGCCTCAGCCGGCCTGTTCGTCGATCGGGTGGCCTCTCCGGCCTATTCGGTCCATTAGAATTTTCTGCAGTCTCATCTTGCATATCCCGTGTCCAGCCAGGCAGACTGGACTGAATCGCCGATCATTGGAGGTAATCGCTATGTTCGTATTAGCTAAGTTATGGTCGCGTGCAAGTATCAGCATAATTCTCGCGTCGTTGTGCGTCGCCGTTATCGTCGTTGTTCGTCCCGCTCCAGCCCGGGCCGTGACCTGCGGTTCGTCTACGCTGTGTCTCTTTATGAACGCGTACTATGAAGGAACCAAGTGGGAATATCCCTACGCTGACTATCCCCACGAACAGTGGTTTTATGTAGGAAGTGAAGAGAACGACGAAACTAGCTCCTTCTACAACAATCGCCTGCACTCGACGCTCTTCGCACAGAATGCCGACGGGTACGGTTACCAAGCATGCTCGACGGCAAACGGCTATCGCGAAAACCTCGCACTGCTGGAATGGCCCGAAAGCATCGACACGTCAGCAAATGACAGCATATCCTCGATCTATTTCACGGGCTACGAGACCGGGTGCACGACTCCAAAAGAGTTCGAAGAAGCGCCCTTCGACAGACTGGCGCCGGGGAGAACATCGGGCGAACCGACTGGCCCGAGCGATCCAGCGGACAAAGAACCATAACAGCCAGCGGCTCGCTTCTTGACGAAGTCATGCGGATTGGGCGCGGGGGAGCACTCCGCGCCCAATCTTCTCCATCGCGACATCAATGGATTCTCAGCTCTTGTGCGACCTAGCCATGTGATCGCCAGCGCGTGTGCCTGTCTCGTTCTGGTTGGGTGTGGCGTAGCACACCATCGCTCTCTCAAAAACTCCAGCATCGATAGCGTCGCTAGCACAAGTAATGCGTCAACGCCGTGTTCCACCATCGGGCGTCAGCTTGGCCCGGCGACTTGGCGGGCAAGCCTGGTCAACTATCACGCTGTCGTGTATGCGCCGAGCACGCAGTATGCATTCACGGCGTTTGAAACATCTGAGCATTCTGAGATCCTTACAGGCTCGATGGTCCGGCTCTGCGGTCACCAATTAGGCGCCACGACGTTCGCGAGCCGGCGTGCATTTCAGAGGTGGAAGAGAGAGGGCGCGCCCCACTTGGCTACTGGGCCTGTAAACACCTCGGTTCCCTTGAGCACTTTCAGCTTCTTGCCATCTGGTACTCCATTGACGTATCGGGAAGTCTTGCGGTGGCCGAAGTCAGAACGGGCTATCATCTCGGCGATCATTGGCCACATAGCGACCACGTCGACTGCTCGCGGACGTAGTCGCCGGGCATACGGCCAGCTCCTGCTCAGGAGCTACGCGTTCTTGCTTGGAGCAGCGCCTCTGTCCAAGTTTGCGCGACAGGCAATCGTTGACGATATGCAGGCGTCCTACCGATTGCGCTGCTCGGCGCGCCCCACGCGAGATCGGCGAAACCTGCGCTTTTGTGCACGATCAGCTACGCAAGCATACGAACTGACGGTCAACCCCTACCGGTCGCGCGCGGTGTTCCTTACTGACAGGCTTGTGAAAAGCTCGCCTTTGTATCCAGAAATAGACGCAGGCCGGGCGGTCGAAATCATTCACTTCGATCAAGCGCGGGATGACTGATCTAGGGCTGCTCATCTCCTGGTAGCCGCGCTAGGCACTCACGTGCGATGTGCTCCGCCAGGACCCGAGATCCAAGAAGGCGATCGATCATCGAACTAGGGCAATCGAGACTCGCCAATAGCAGGTGACCGCTGCCAATATGGGGATCGCCTCTCCGGTACGCCTGCTTAAGTGCGCCCTGAGATAGGGTGAGGTGAGCTTGCCGATCGAGGATCCCCGTGGCCTGAGTGGCTGGCCCTGGGCCCGCGATTCTTGCGGCACGGATGAGCTGCTCATATGTTATTCCATGCGAGCTGAGGGTCGCTGCCGCAAGATTGTCGCCGGCGCCCAATGCCCCGATGAGGAAGTGGAAAGATGACACCTTCTCGTTCATCAGAAGGGCAGCTGCGCTTTCCGCAGCCTTGACCGATGCGCGCGCTTGAGCTGTATACCTCTCAAAGACAGGTGGGATCAAGACGACTTGCGGCTGGTCACAGCCCCGCGCGGCACGAAGTGCAAGCCTGGTGACGTGGGCGGACGATACCGGGGGCTTATATGCAGGGTAGACCGCGTCGACAAGCGCTGTAATACTGATTACCCCGAGATCTCTGAGTATGGCGGTAACCGCAGGGGCGTCCCTGAGGCCCAGCAGGAGGTGCTCACTGCTCGGGCTGACGACACCCCTCTCTGCGGCGACGGTCACAGCTAGGTCCAACGCATCTTCGGTTGCGGCAGATCGCGGTACTGCGCCTAGAGCCAAGTCGTCCCCGAAGCCGTGTAAAGCGATGACTGCATCTCGTATCTCGCCGGCAGCAACTCCGTGTTCGGCTAGAAGTGCAGCCACGTTGCCGCTACGCGCGAGCGCAAGTAGCAAGTGCTCTGGCTCGACGGCGGCGCGGTTGAGCATGCGCGCTTCGTCTTCGGCGAGGTAGATTTGGGCATACGCTCGGTCCGTAAACATAATTGTGGAACGTAGCAGCACAGCTTTGGAGCCTGACGCTATAGGTCGCCGTCGGCTACGCGCGCTCATCGTAGGAGGCAATGACATGAAGACCCCGATCGCCAACCTCGACGACTTCGCAGCGCTCGACCCGTTCTTCCGCATCGTCCAGGAAGGCCTGACCGGGTTTGTCGAGGCGGACCACTTCTTCGACCTCCTGGCCGAGGACGTCGTCACCGAATACGTCGTGACGGTCCCCGGCTATCCCTCGCGCGTCGACGGTCGTGCTGCGCTCGCCGAGCTCTACCGACCGTACGGCACCCGAATGATCGTCGAGCGCTGCTTCGATCTCGCCGTCTACCACGATGCGGACAAGGGCGTGGTGGTGCTCGAGTACGCCTGTGAGGGGCACGCCGTCGAGACGGGGAACCCTTACAGCAACCGCTTCATATCGGTGCTCACGCTCCGTGACGGCGAGGTCGTCCACTGGCGGGACTATCTGAACCCGGTCGCCGTCTTCGAAGCGCTCGGCTGGCCGGCACGCTGACGGGCGTCGCTACCCGCCCGCGACTCAGGCTCTCGCCCCTGCCGCCACAGGCCGCCGCGCCGCCAGCACGGGTATCTCCGGCATCGCCGGGGTCGCTCGTCCCGCCATCAGCCCGGCCAGCTTCTCGGCTGTCTCGTTCTCAGGGAGGGGCGAGTAGAGGATCAGGCGCTGCTCGGAGCGCTCCTGCGGGTGGAAGACGGCGTGGGAGAAGGACAGCATCCCCACGACCGGGTGGATCAGGTCCTTGCGGCCCTCGCCGTGGCTCGTCACCTCGTGGCGCTTCCAGGCCCTGCAGAACTCGGGGCTTGACTCGCGCAGGGCCTTGATCAGGGCCTCGAACTCGGGGTCGCCCAGGTGGCGGGCCGAGTCGGCGCGGAACTTGGCCACGAGGATCCGCGAGCTGCGCTCCCAGTCGGTGAACATGTCGCGACGGGCCGGGTCGGTGAAGGTCAGCCAGGCGTGGTTGCGCTGGGCCCTGGGGATGGCCCCGAGGTCGCCCAGCAGGGCCACTGCGGCGTCGTTCCAGGCCAGGTAGTCCCAGCGACGGCCGAGGATGTACGCGGGGTTCGGGCCGAGGTTCTCGACCAGCCGCCGCAGCGTCGGCGAGACGCGCTCGGCAGGGCCCTTGCAGGGAGGGGGCTGCTCGCCCCGTCCCAGCAGGATCAGGTGGGTGCGCTCGGCGCTGTCCATCCGCAGGGCGCGGGCGATCGCCTCCAGCACGTCCAGGGAGGCGCGGACGTCCCGACCCTGCTCGAGCCAGGTGTACCAGGTCGTGCCCACGCCGGCCAGTTGCGCTACCTCCTCGCGGCGAAGACCGGGGGTGCGCCTGCGGCCGCCCGGCGGCAGGCCGACCTCCTCGGGCTGCAGGGCCGCCCGGCGCCGGCGCAGGAAGTCGGCCAGCTCGGCCCGTCGCCTGGCGCCCGAGGCGGGCGTCTCACGAATCACGGGGGGTCCGTCGTTCATGTCGATGACTTGTGTCGAGATCTCGGGCCTGCCTGCGTCTCTACTTCGTACGACGCCCAGCCGGGCATCTCTAGTACCAGGATAAGCTGTCCTCTTCTACCTGGATAAATGATATCTCAGACTGAGCCCATGAGCACAACGAGCATAGCCCCGAGCCGCATCTCCTCCAAGACCGCCCTGCTGCTGATCGTCTGCCTGGCGCAGTTCATGGTCATCCTCGACGTCTCGATCGTCAACGTCGCCCTGCCCTCGATCCACAACGGTCTCGGCTTCTCCACGACGGGCCTGCAGTGGGTCGTCAACGCCTACACCCTGACCTTCGCGGGCTTCCTGATGCTGGGCGGTCGGGCTGCCGACCTGCTCGGTCGCCGCCGCGTCTTCCTGATCGGCACGGGGCTCTTCAGCCTCGCCTCGCTGGCCTGCGCCCTGTCGGACTCCCAGGGGCTGCTGCTGGGCGCCCGCGCCGTGCAGGGCTTCGGCGGCGCCGTGCTCTCCCCCGCGACCCTGTCGATCGTGACCAGCTCCTTCGCGCCCGGCCCGGAGCGCAACCGTGCAGTCGGCATGTGGGGGGCCATGGGCGCACTCGGCGGCTCATCGGGGGCGCTGCTGGGCGGCATCCTCACGCAGGGCCTGGGCTGGCCCGCGATCTTCGCCGTCAACGTGCCGCTGGGCCTGCTCGTGATCGTCATGAGCCTGCGGCTTGTGCCCAGCGTTGCGCCGCAGGCCTCCTCCAGGAACTTCGACGTGGCAGGCGCCGTGCTCGTGACGGCCAGCCTCGTCAGCCTGACCTACGGGATCGTCCGCACCGACACCGTCGGCTGGGGCTCCACGGGCGTGCTCGTGCCGCTGCTCGGCGGGGTCGCCCTGTTCGCGGCCTTCCTGATCGTCGAGGGGCGCTTCGCGAAGGCCCCGCTGGTGCCGCTGTCCGTGCTGCGGATCGGGCAGCTGCGGATCGCCAACGGCGTCGTCACGCTCCTGTACGCCTCGACCTTCCCCGTCTGGTTCTTCCTGACCCTGTACGTGCAGGACGTCCTTCACTTCGACGCCATCGAAGCGGGCCTGTCGTTCCTGCCGATGACGGGCTCCATCTTCCTGGCCTCCACGATCGCCCCCCGGTTGGTCGCCCGCCTGGGCGCCCGCACCGTGATCGCCGCCGGCATGACGGTCGCGACGGTCGGCGTCGCTCTGCTGGCGGGCGTCGGTACCGGCGGCTCCTACGCCGGCGACGTGCTGCCCGGTGCCGTGCTCTCGGCCGTCGGCATGGGCTTCGCGCTCGTGCCCTCGACGATCGTCGCCACGCAGTGCCTGCCTGGCCACCAGAGCGGCATCGGCTCGGGCCTCTTGAACACCTCGCGGCTGATGGGCGGGGCGCTGGGACTGGCGATCCTCTCCACCATCGCCGACGCCCAGACCCGCCACGACGCGTCCGCCGGCGCCGCCCACGCGCTCAGCCACGGCTTCGACGTGGCCTTCCTGGTCGGTGGCGCCTTCTGTCTGGCCGGCGCACTGCTGGCGGGGCTGCGGCTGCGCAACCCGAGCACAGGAGCAGTTGAGCAGTTCAGCCCCGAGACGATCGCCCAGGCCGAGGAGGGCGAGGCGCTGGCCGTCTGAGCCCGGGGCCGCGTGCCTGCCGCTCGGGCGGGGCCGTCGTGGCGACACCCACGCGGCCCGGCCGCGGCCCTCAGCGTCCCGTCGAGCCCAGGCCGCCGGACCCGCGGGCGCTGACCGACAGCTCGGCCGCGACGGCGCGAAGCTCCCAGCCGCCGGCGTCGGCGATCAGCAGCTGTGCGATCCGCTCCCCCGGCTCGATCTGGAAGGCCTGCACGGGATCGGTGTTGAGGAGGATCACCTTGACCTCGCCGCGGTAGCCCGCGTCGATCAGGCCAGGAGCGTTCAGAACTGTGACGCCGTGCTTGGCTGCCAGGCCGGAGCGGGGCAGCACCAGGCCGCACGTCCCCTCCGGCAGGGCCAAGGCGATGCCCGTCGCCACGACCGCGCGCCGTCCCGGCGCCAGCGTCACCGCCTCGTCCGCGCAGAGGTCGAAGGCCGCGTCTTCGGGGTGGGCCCGCTCGGGCAGTCGAGCAGTCGAGCTGAGCAGCCGCACGGGGACTTCCATCGCGGGCATCCTAGATGTGTCCCTCCGGGCCTGTCGGTGCGACGCGGGCTTCGCCCCTGATCTCTTCATCCAGGCGCTCCAGGCCCTGCCCCTCGCCCTCGTCAAAGTGGCTCATGGCCGCCGCCACGGCCGGATGGACAGCCGCGATCAGCCTGTGCATGTCGCGGGCCACGGCCCTGTAGGCGCCGTGGCCCTGACGGGCCGAGCGCAGCTCGATCAGGTGAATGGCCTCGCGAGCGTCCAGGTCGAGCACGTACCTGATCCTGTAGGCCATGCACAGCGCGTAGGCGGCCTGCAGCTCCAGACCGGAGTCGTACAGCTGCCGCCAGGCCTCGCGGGAACGCTCCAGGGCCCGGCTGTAGGGATCGGCCAGCCCAGCCTCCTGCACCTCCTCCGGCACGTCTGCGCCGAGGTGGGGAGCCAGGCCCTGCCACTGGACAGTCAGCATGCGATGGCGCTGGAGGTCGCGGAAGGCGCCGTAGTCCGAGACGATCTCGAAGCGGTAGCGCAGCGCCTCGAAGCCCCGGCCGGGCAGGTGACGGCGGTTCTCGCGCGGCCCGACCAGGCGGGCGATCGCCTCGTCGCGCTCGTGCTCGGTCATCGCCAGGACGCGGGCGCGGACCAGCTCCTCGGAGACCGCTGCCCCCTCCGCCAGCAGGGCGGCCAGCAGTTCTGTCTCGCTGCCGCTGAAGCCGAGCAGGCGCACGCCCGCGGGCTGCTCCCCCTCGGGCGCGCGAAGTCCCAGGGCGGCGGCCTCGCTCCGCTCGGCGGCTGCTCGCTCGCGCAGGTGCTCGATCCAGCGCCCGCCGCGATCGGCCCGGTGCACGCGGGAGACGAAGGCGGGGATGGTCGCCTCCAGCGCGCCCAGCAGTCCCTCCCCGCAGGCCTGGGCCTCCGGCAGGGGGTCGGCCAGCAGGTGCAGGACCAGCCGTTCGCAGGTCTGGCCGCTGGCGAAGACGCCGACGTGGGAGAGGGTCGCCGCCGGCAGCAGCCCACGCAGCAGGTCGAGGGCCTTGGCCCGGACGGCCCGCTCGTGGGCCTGGGGGGAGGAGCCGGCGGGGAAGCGCTCTGCCAGCCAGGCGCGCATCGGGTCCAGCAGCGCCGAGTAGGTCGCGAACAGCTCGTCCATGGCATGCTCGTAGCGCTCTCCCAGCTCGGGCGAGCGGTGGTAGCGCCAGCGACCGTCGGGGCCGGGGCGGTCGTAGGGGATGTAGCGGGTCGACTGCTCCAGGTAGGCCCCCAGACGCGGGCGCTCGATGATCTTGGTCAGCAGGTTCGAGCACCACTCGCAGGCGACGTGGGCGCCGCCGAGCTGCGCCACGGAGTCGTCCCCGTACTCGACCAGGACACGCTCGTACAGGGCCTCCGAGCGCCCCCCGCGCTCGTACGCTCCAGCCTGCCCGAGGTTCGCGCTGAGCCGGTCCAACTCATCTCCGAACTCCTCCAGCATCAGCCTGCGCAGGGTGCCTCCGTAGCGCGAGTAACGCGCGAACAGTGCCCCCCTGGTCGTCTCGGGCAGGTTGCGCAGGGCGAAGACGGGCGCCTGCAGATCCGTCACGAAGGGGGCCAGGCGCGCCTGCTCGGCTGCTGTCAGCTGCTCGCGGACGGTCACGGGGTCCCATGCTATGTTCGCGCGATGCCAGAGCACCCGCGGACGTTGCTCGCGCTGGCGCTCGCGGTGGGGGCGCTTGCAGGGCTGATCGGCCAGGCCGGCCTAGCGCCGACGGCTGCTCCCGCGGCCGCCGCTCGGCAGGCTGCCTCGACGAAGAAGGCCAAGTCCAAGAAGAAGCACAAGGCGATCCCGCCCTCGGAAGTCCTCCTGAGCAGCTCGCTGACATCGACCCCGGGGGCCGTCGTCACGATGCCCCCCGTCGGCCTGTCGATGGAGTACCCCGTGATGGCCGCAGCGCTGGGATCCGGCAGCTGTCCCGCCCCCGCGCTCGTCTCGACGCTGAGGGAACTCGGCTCCCCGCCGATCTCCCTGGCCGGGCAGAGCCAGGACATGACGGCCCCGCCGGGCGCCCTGACGAGCTCGACGGCCAGCTGGGAAGCGGCCACGACCTACAACCTGCCGAGCCAGTTCTGGGCGCAGATGCACTGCCTGCTGAGCGCCACCGGCGACCCCGTGACGGTCGGCCTGGACGCGCGGGCCGGCACGCTGGCATGGGCGCAGCAGATGGTCGGGGAAGCGCAGGGCGCCGTCCCCTCGGGGCTCAGCTTCTCGATCGGCAACGAGCCCGACCTCTACTACCTGCCCAACTACTCCGCGCTCGACAAGACCCAGGCAGGCGAAGAAGCGGCTGCCGTCAGCACCTACCTGCGCGTCGCCGGCTACCTCGAGCAGGCCGTCGGCGGGGCGCCTCTCGTCGGCCCCGAACTGGCCCGCCCCGAACACTGGCGGGCACAGCTCAACCAGGTCGTCGGCCAGCTGCACGACCAGGTCATGGGGGTCCATATGTACCCCCTGAGCGCCTGCGTCACGCCCAAGGCGGTGACTGTCGGAGGCCTGCTCGACAGGTCTGTCGGCGAAGCCCCGACGAGGATGTCCTGGGTCGTCGCGGACGCCGCCGCCGAGCACGTACCGGCCATCATCTCGGAGGCCAACTCGGCCTCCTGCGGCGGCGTGGAGGGGGTCTCCGACAGTCCCGCCACGGCCGTCTGGGCCGTGCGCTTCGTCATCAGCGCCCTCCGTACAGGCTTCCACGAGGTCCGCTTCCACTTCAGCGGCGACCCCTACGACCCCTTCGTCGTGGCTGGGAGCCAGGTCCTGCCGCGCCCGATCGAGCCCGCCTTGGTGGCGCTGAACCAGTGGCTGCCCGTGGGGTCGACCATCCGGGGCCTGACCGGCGTGCGCGAACTGTCGGGGGCCGCGATCGGCCAGCCCTCGGGCAGCGAGCTCGTGGTGCTCGACAACGAGAGCGGCAAGCCGCGACCTGTGCTGCTGAAGGGGGCGCAGAGCGTGCACGTGCAGATCTTCGACGCCGCCCTCACCGGCCTTCACCCGCTGCAGCTGAGCGCCGTCGCGGGCAAGGCCCGCTTCACCCTGGCGCCCAACAGCGTCGCCTGCCTGTCCTGGACTGCCGCTGCGGCCAGCGGCCGGGCCAAGGGCTGAGCATGCGCATCCATGTGATCAGGACGGGAAGCGTCCGGGTCAAGCGGTCCTTCCTGTTCCCCCGTGCGGGCCTGCGCAGGCAGCTGAGCCTGTTCCTGCCCGACCAGTGGTCGGAGCCCCTGCCGATCCTGTGCTGGGCGATCGAGCACGAGGACCGCCTGCTGCTCGTTGACACCGGTGAGAGCTCGAAGGTCCGCGACATCCCCTTCGCTCGCTTCGACGTCTCCGTCGAGCAGGAGCTGCCGGGCGCGCTGGCGGCCGCCGGGCTGTCCGTCGGGGACGTCTCGGAGGTGATCCTGACCCACCACCACGGGGACCACGTCGACGGCCTGCCCCACGTCCGGGCGCCCGTCTGGATCCACTCCGAGGAGCTGGCCTTCGCGCGCTCGCCCTTCTCGGCGGTGATGCGCAGGGTCCTGCGCCAGCCCCTGCCGAGTGGGTTCTCCCCCCAGGCCTTCGACCTCGACGGCGCCCCCTTCGGAGCCTTTCAGGGCAGTCGCTCCTTCACGGCCGACGGCCGCATCGTGGCGGTGCCGACTCCCGGCCACACCCCCGGGCACGTCTCCGTCGTCTGCATCGACGACGAGGGGCGCCACGTGATGCTGGCGGGCGACGTGACAGACACCTTGGAGCAGTTGCAGGCACGAAGGGCCGATGCGATCGGGCCCGATCCTGCTGTGCACGTGGCGACGCTGCAGCGGATCGGCAGGCACTGCGCGGAGCACCCGACTGTCTTCCTGCCCTCTCACGATCCTGAGTCGGAGCAGCGACTGGCTGGGATGGTCACGGTCATGCCCCGTGCGGGACTCGAACCCGCCCCACCGGATTAAAAGTCCGGCGCTCTACCAGATGAGCTAACGGGGCCTGCGGCGCAACAGTCTGGCAGATACGCGGCAGGCCAGGGAGGGGGCGTCCGGCGGCGGACAGGCGTCTGCCGGGGCGGACCTGGGGAGGATCCGCCCCGGCAGTCATCGAGGGACGAGGGGGGCTAGCGGAACAGGACCGACAGGGTCGCCGAGGAGGCGGCCCCAGACGTCGGCTTGAACGAGAGCTTCAGGACGAGCTTCATCCGCTGGTGGTGCTTGCGCAGGGCCGCGGTGCCGGCACGGGTGAGGGCTGCCGTCAGCGTCACCCGCTCGGACCTGGCCGTCTGGCGGCTCAGCGCCTTCAGCCCTTTGGAGCTCATCGTCAGGTAGCCGGCCGATGGCACCTGCACGACGATCGTGGCCGTGTGGCCCTTGACGTGGTGGCTGACGAGCTTCAGCTTGCCGACGGCCGTCGTCGTGGCTTTGGCTCCGGCGCTGCCCGGCCGGCTGTTCTGCACGACCACCGTGGTTCCGCTGCCGCCGGACCCGCCGCCGCTGCCGCCGGCGCCGCCGTTGCTGCCGGCTCCACCGGTTCCGCCCGTGCCGCCGCCGGACCCGCCGCCGCCCGATCCGCCTGATCCGCCACCGAGGCCTTCGACCGTCTTGCCTGCTCCTTCGAGCAGGCCGAGGGTGACGCCTTTGAGGCCGTTGAGCACGGCCAGTTCCTTGCCGCTGGTCAGCGGGGCCGTGAGGGCCATGGCCGTTTCCGGCAGTTCGGTGGTCGTCTTGCCGAGCTCGCCGACGAGGTCTTCGCCGGTCGTGCCGGCTTTGCCGGCCACTTCGCCGACGTTCAGTTTGGAGAACGGTTCTCCCGTCAGGCTTGAGCCCAGCAGTTCCTGCAGGTGCTGAGGATTGAGGGCGGCGAGGATGTCTCCGATGAGCTGCTGGGGCTGCGTGGCTTTGCCCAGCAGTTCGCCCAGCACCCCCTGCACGTTCTCGGTTTTAAGTGCTTCAGTCAGCTTGGTGAGGGGGTTGCCGCCGAGCAGCGTCGACAGGAGGCCCGAGAGCGGGCCGAGGGCTTCTTCCAGGCCGGACTTCAGGTCGGCTGCGCCGCCGCCGGAGAGCAGTTCCTGCAGGTCGCCGCCGTGTGAGGTCAGAGTCGCCAGGGCTTTTTCGAGGGCTTCTTCGAGCTCGCCGGCGTTGAGCCCTTCCAGCGCCGGCACTTTCGAGAGGATCCCGACGAGCTGGCTGGAGTCGAGCGTGCTCAACGGCGTCTGCCCGAGCACTGTTTCCACCTGTTCTGTGGATATGGGGGTGATCGCCGGTGAGCCGGCCTGCGCTGCGCCGGTGGGCAGAGCCGCCAGGGCGCCCAGCAGGGACGCTGCCAAAACTGCTCCGAACGCCCGTCGGGTCCGTGAGGCGGACGACGGGCGAGTCCATCTGATTGACCTGCCGAGCATCTGGGACTACCTCCATGAGGGAACGATGGGAACGATTCGCAACAGCCGTATCGATCAATTGATCGAGGTAGTTCAGGTATGCAGAACTAATTACGGACGGTCGTCCAGTTCCGCGCCCTGACTACGGACGATCCATTTGATCGGTGAGTTCTGTTCAATCGAACAACAGCTGCAGGTCGTGGGATACCCGCTGCAGGCGTCGACGAGCGCTGCCTAGAACAGATGTCGAGCCCGAGCGCCCGCGGCCGGGCTGGTGCTACGGCGTTTCGGCTGCGGCGATCTCGAGCATCTGCTCGATCGAGGTGACCTTCACGCGAGGCCGCCCCTGCGCCTCGCCGTGAGCGCGCTCGTGGCGGTCGATGGCCTCCCAGCCGGCATAGGTGACCAGAGCAGGCTGACGGCTGCGCATGAGGGTCTCGACGGAGTCGGCGTCGGGCGCTGCGGGTTCGTTGCGGGGCACGGCGGTGCCGTTGGAGGATGTGAGGTCGGCCAGGATCGCGTCGACGGTCTCCTGGGCGTCCTTCTTGTTGGTCCCGATCACGCCGGAGGGCCCTCGCTTGATCCAGCCGACGACGTACTCGCCGGCCTGGGGTCCGTGCTCGGGATCGGTCACACGGCCCTGGGAGTTGGGGATGATCCCGCCGCGATCGTCGAAGGGGACGTCGGGCAGGGGGATGCCCCTGTAGCCGATGGCGCGGAACAGCAGTCCCGCCTCGATCGTCTCGGTCTGGCCGATGGGGCGGGCCTGCAACCGCCCCTCGGGGCCGGCCACGAGCTCGTTGTGGACCAGCTCGACGGCTCCCAGGTGACCGTCGGGGCGAGACAGCATGGCACTCGGCGAGAGCAGGAAGCGCAGGACGATCCGCTTGGGGCGCCCGGCCGGCGAGCGCTGGGAATACTCGCGCAGGATCTCGACGTTGCGCCTGGCGGTGGCGTCCTGCTCGGCGGCGGGGTCTGGCACGGCCAGCCCGGCCTCCAGTTCCTCGGGGTCCACGACGATGTCCGCGTCGGCCAGCTCCCCCAGCTCCAAGAGCTCTGGATTGGTGAAGGCTGCCTGGGCGGGCCCGCGCCGGCCGACCACGACGACCTCCTGCACGTTGCTGGCGGCGAGGACATCCAGGGCGTGATCGGCGGTGTCGGTGGGGGCCAGCTCGGAGGGGGCCAGCACGAGCATGCGAGCGACGTCTATGGCGACGTTGCCGTTGCCGATGACGACGGCGCGCCGGGCGGAGAGCAGGTCGACCTCGAGGTCGGTGTGGTCGGGGTGGCCGTTGTACCAGCCGACGAACTCCGTGGCCGCATGCGAGCCGGGCAGGTCTTCGCCGGGGATCCCCAGCGGACGGTCAGAAGGCGTGCCTGTCGCGTAGACGACCGCGTGGTAGTGGCGCAGCAGCTCCTCCCGGCTGACGTGCTGCCCGAAGGTGACGTTGCCGAAGTAGCGGAAGCGGGGGTGGGCGGCCGTCTTCTCGTAGACACGGGTGACGGACTTGATCTTGGGGTGGTCGGGCGCGACGCCGGAGCGGACGAGCCCCCAGGGCGTGGGCAGGCGCTCGATCATGTCGACCTCGACGGTCGTGCCGGTGTCCTTCAGGAGATGGCCTGCCGTGTAGAAGCCGGCGGGGCCGGAGCCGATGACGGCGATGCGGATCGGGTTCTCGTCGGTCATGAGGTGGGGAGTGGGGCGGCTGTGGGGTCTTGATGGGCGCGGCCCGACTCGAACGGGCGACCCCCTCGGTGTAAGCGAGGTGCTCTAGCCAACTGAGCTACGCGCCCCTGGCCTCATGAAGGCTAGCGAGCGAGCCTGGGTGCCTGCTGAGAGAGAGCCCCGGACATGCGAACCTTTACCGCCATGGGCAGGTTCGAGGGTAAAGCCGGGCGAGTCGCCCTGCTCGGGATCGGCCTGCTTGTGGCGCTGGCCGTCGCCCAGCAGGTCGTGCTCCCCCGCATAGCGGCCTCACGGATCTCCTCCAGGGTCGGGCGCTACGGGCACGTGCAGAGCGTGTCCGTGTCCGCCTGGCCCGCGATCGAGCTGCTGTGGGGCCATGCCGACTCCGTGACGGTGCGGGCCGGCAGCCTGTCGCTATCCCCCCGGCAGGCTGCGGACCTGCTGTGGGAAGGCAGGGGCGTCTCGCGCATGGATCTCAGCGCAGCCGCGGTACGGCTCGGCTCGCTGCAGCTGCGCGACGCGTCTCTGAGTCAGCGTGGAGGGCAGCTGACGGCCCGCGCCGAAGCCACGAAGGAAGCAGTGGGGTCGGCCTTGCCCGCGGGCGTGTCGGTGAGCCTGATCGGCAGCGGCGCCGGCAAGGTCGAGGTCCTGGCGACAGGACAGCTGTTCGGCGTGGGGGCCTCCGTGCAGGCGGTCGCGGAAGCCAGCGAAGGCAGGCTGGTGGCCCACCCGCTGGGGCTGCTGCTCGAAGGCTTCCAGCTGACCCTCTTCGCGGACGACCACGTCGCGATCGAGGCCGTCGGCGCCACCGGCTCCGCCGGCGGGAGTGCCTACGGCCTCACGATGACGGCAAGGCTGCGCTGAGAGGCTCCCCGACCAGCATCGGCAGCCCGTCGCGGGGACTGATCGTGGGCATCTGGCGGATGCTCAGCTGGAAGGCCGGGGGCAGAGTCAGGGTGCAGTGGGACAGGAGCATGGTCGCGATGGTCCGTACCTCGAGCTGCCCGAAGCGCATCCCTATGCACGTCCGCGAGCCGCCGCCGAAGGGGACGTAGGCGCCCTTGGGCAGCAGCGCCTTGGCCTCGGGCGTGAAGCGCTCGGGCAGGAACCTGTCGGGTTCGGGGAAGACGTCGGGGAGATGGTGGGAGGCCCAGGAGCAGTAGTTGACGAAGGCGCCGCGCGGCACCCGCCGGCCTTCGAACTCGAAGCCCTTCACGGCGCGTCGCGGTCCGATCCAGGCCGGCGGGTACTTGCGAAGGGTCTCGTCGAGGACCATCTCCAGCACGGGCAGCTCCCCGGAGAGCAGCTGGTCGTGGCTGGGTCGACCGGCGCCCAGCAGCTGTCCCTGCTCCTGCGCGAGTAGCCCGGCGACGTCGGGGTTGCGGGCCAGCTCGTAGAACATGAAGGAGACCGTCGAGGTCGTCGTGTCGTGCCCGGCGAACATCAGCGTCATGACCTCGTCGCGGATCTGCACGTCGCTGAGGCGGTTGCCGTCCTCGTCCTGGGCATCCAGCAGCAGGCTGAGGATGTCGCTTCCCCGCTGCCCCGTCTGTCGCCTGCGGGCGATGTCCGCGTAGATCAGGGCGTCCAGGCGCCTGGCTGCGCGCTGCATCCGTCCCCACGGCGATCGCCGGGTGCGCAGCACGCGCAGGAAGTAGTCGCTGGAGTAGAAGGACAGGGCCTCCTCGAACAGTCCGGGGGCGTCGATCGAACGCGCCTCTGCGCTGTCGGGGTCGATCCCGAACAGGGCCCGCATGGCCACCCGCAGGGCCAGATGCCGGGTCCAGGCGTAGAGGTCGACGGTCCGCCCCGGCACGACCTGCTCCAGGGCGCGTTCGGTCTCCTGAAGGATCAGGTCGACCGATTCGGCCAGCCGCTCACGATGGAAGGCCGGCAGCATGATCCGTCTGGAGCGCCGGTGGAAGTCACCGTCGATCGTCAGCAGCCCGTCGCCCATGAGGCCGATCAGGTCGCGGAAGTGGGACTCCCGCCAGTGGAAGTTGGAGGCGTGCGAGACGGTGACGTAGTGGTTCGCCGCCGGCCCCAGCATGAACACGACGTTGCTGTGGAACAGGCGCAGCGTGAAGATCGGGCCGTAGCGTTCGTAGCCCTCCAGCAGCAGCGACAGGGGATCCTCGGCGAAGCGCTTCGTGCGAGCCAGCGACGGCGTCTTCTCGCCGGGAGGGAACGGCACCCCCTCCAGGTGCTCGCTGCGCAGGTCTTCGATCATGACCGACAGGGGTCGTCGATCGAGCATCGGGGGAGGGCCGACGAGCGCCATGCCCGGGATCCTAAAGGATGGACTGGCCGGCCAGCCAGATGTATGGGGACCGGTCCTGCGGCCCAGGCTTGGCATACTGTGGGCTCGCCGCGGGCCCCGCAGGTTCCGTGGGTATCGCGGGGGCGTAGCTCAGCAGGTTAGAGCGCTGCCCTGTCACGGCAGAGGTCGCGGGTTCGAGTCCCGTCGCTCCCGCTCAGTACACGCGGCATATGCCGGCGTCGCTCGGCCGGCCGACCCTCGATGAGGGAGAACGTGGCGCCGGCGGCCAAGGCCGCGTCGGGCTATGACGTGAGAGCGCCGGCCGCGGCCGGTCGATGAATCGGAGTCGTGGAGACGGCCGCCATCAGTCAGATCATTCGGACTGGTTCACTATTCGAAATCTGTTAGGGTGCCGCCCGCAGTCCAATAGACAGAATCAGCTTGGACGATTCGTCCGACGAAAAGCGAGGTCTCAATGACTGGACCGGGGGCAAGCTCGAAGTGGATGCGCCGGCGGGTTGCGCTTCTGCTGACGGCGCTGGCTGTGATTGCGGTAGTGGCCGGCGTTGGTGCAAGTAGCTGTCTGGCTTTCGGCAACGAAGGCTACTGGAACGGGATACTGCACCTGGACGGAACGAAGAACAGCGGGCACCACCACATGCTCGAAAACATCGCGCAGACGAACGGCTTCGGCTCGCTGTGTGTGGACGTCTACCTCGAACCCGGCGGCTACTCGGGCGCTGAATGCGGCAGTGGGTGGGCCGCAATCTACCCGGGGGACAAATACGGCTACGGCCGAGTGTGGGAGACGTCGAGTGAAGGCGACGTTGACGCAGACCTGGAGTACGAATAGCGGCGGCAGCACAAGCCCGACCAAGTTCGTAACTACGACAAGAGGTGGTCTTATGTTGAAACGCAAATTCGTGCTGCCAGTGATCGGCCTCGCAATAATCGCCACAGCAATCGGCGGCGTCCTCCTTGCGGGCTCGACCGCGTCAGCGCACAGGGGTCGACACCGGCAACGAGCAACCGCGGCTGACACGGATGCCGCGATTCTGAACGCGTTCTCGGTGCTTCGTAAGGCGGCCTCCGCAGGAGGGGCACCGCTGCCGTCGTCCGTCGAAGCAGCGGCGTCCAACGAAGGCAGCAAGGCGAGCAAGATCGCTCCCGAACTGACCGTCGAGGCGAAAGTTCCGGAGCAGTATCCCGTCTGGGTGGCGACCCAGGAAGGCCAGCTGTGCCTGATCAAGAACGGTGTCGTCGAGCCGGGGATGGCCAGCAGCTCTTGCGGCACCTACCAAGAAGCGTTGGAAGGCACGCTGATCTCACACTCGAGCACCCCGTCGGGCACGGCCGTAACCGTCGGGCTGGCGCCCAACGGCAACACGTCGGTCACTGCCACCGAAGCGAACGGGACCAGCCGCACGCTAAGCGTCAACGAAAACGTCTACGAGATCGTCGGTAAGGCACCGTTGACGATCACGCTCAGTAACGCGAGCGGGCAAACGGTCACAGCCGGCGTACCCGGCACCTAGACGCGCCATACGCATGGGCCGGCGCCCGGCGACGGGTACGCCGGCCCCGTTGCGCTCACAGCCCCCACCTGCGAGCCTCGTCGCATGCAAGCCGGCGGCCTGAGCGAGGAGGAGGCGGCCAGGCGCCTGAATGCATCCGAGCGCCGTCGCGTCACCTCCGGTCGCTCCTACGCCGGCATCGTCAGGGCAAACGTCCTGACCGTCTTCAACGCCATCCTGGCCGGCTTCGGGGCGATCACCCTGATCTTCGGAGACTGGCGGGATGCGCTCTTCCTCGGCGTGATCGTGGCCAATGCCGGGATCGGCATCACCCAGGAGGTCCGGGCCAAGCGCACCCTCGACAGGCTGGCCCTGCTGGTCGCGCCCCAGGCTCGGGTCCGCCGTGGTGGTGTCGAGCAGCTCGTGCCCGTCGACGGCGTCGTCCTCGGCGACCTCGTCCTGGTGGAGCCTGGCGATCAGGTCGTCGCCGACGGGGATCTGCTGTCGGCCGGCGATCTGCGGCTTGACGAGTCGATCCTCAGCGGCGAGTCCGAGCCCGTCCGCCGGGAGGCCGGCGACACCGTTCGCTCCGGCGCCTTCGTGGCCGAGGGGATCGGCGCCTACGAGGTGACGGCTGTAGGGGCGGACAGCTACGCCGCCAAGCTGACGGGGGAGGCCCGCTCCTTCCGGCACCCTCGCTCGCCGCTGGAGCGCGCCGTCAACAGGCTCCTGTACGGACTCGTCGCGCTGGTCCTCGGTCTGGGCGCTCTCCTCGGCTACTCCCTCTACCACCGCCACATCCCGCTCCACACGGCCGTAGCGACCTCATCTGCCGGCGTCGTCTCCCTGATCCCCGAGGGGCTCGTCGTGCTCGTCAGCCTGACCTACGCCGTGGCGGCCGTGCGCATGTCTCGCCGCGGCGTTCTTGCCCAGCAGCTCAACGCGATCGAGTCGCTGGCCTCCGTCGACACGATCTGCATCGACAAGACGGGGACCCTCACGGACCCGACGCTGCGCGTCGTCGAGCTGCTGCCCGTCGAGCCCGGCCGGGACGGGGAGCTTCGCGAGGCCTTGGGAGCGCTTGCTGCGAACGCCTCCGTGCGAAACGTGACCCTCCAGGCCATCGCCTCGGAGGTCCCCGGCGAGCCCGAGGAGAAGCTCGGCGAGGTGCCGTTCTCCAGCCGCCGGCGCTGGAGCGCCGTGGCGCTGCCCGGGCGGACCCTCTACCTGGGCGCGCCCGAGCGGCTTCCCATCGGCGTCCTGGGCTCGCTGGCCGAGCAGCGACAGGCGCAGGGACGCCGCGTGCTGGCGCTGGCCTGCAGCGAGCAGGCTCTACCCCCGCAGACCGAGGAGCTGCCTCCCGCCGGCCTGCGGACGCTGGGTCTCGTCGTCCTGGCCGAGCAGCTGCGCCCCGGCGTGCGCGAGACGATCGCCTTCCTGCAGGAGCAGGGAGTGGACGTGAAGGTGCTCTCCGGAGACTCGCCCGCGACCGCTGCGGCCATCGCCCGCGACGTCGGCATCGCCGTCTCGGGGGTTCGGGCGGGCGACGATCTGCCCCACGAGGAGCGGGAGCTTGTGGAGCTGATGGAGGAGGTCGACGTCGTGGGGCGCATCTCGCCGGAGGGCAAGCGTGCGGTCGTGCAGGCGCTGACAGACAGCGGCCGCTACGTGGCCATGGTCGGCGACGGGGTCAACGACGTCCCCGCCTTGAAGCGCTCACGGCTTGCCATCGCCCAGGGCAGCGGCACCCAGATGGCCCGCAGCGTCGCCGATCTCGTCCTCATCGACGGCGACTTCGCGGCCGTCCCCACGCTCGTCGCGGAAGGCCGTCGTGCCCTGCGCAACCTGCAGCGCGTCACCAAGCTCTACGTCACCAAGTCCGCCTTCGCGGCCTTCCTGATCCTGACGATCGGGACCAGCTCCGACGACTACCCCCTGCTGCCCCGCCACCTGACCCTGGCGGCCTCCCTGACCGTCGGCATCCCCACCTTCTTCCTGGCCCTCGCCCCCAGCGCCGGTCCCTGGTCGCCCGAGGGCTTCGTGCGTGGCGTCGCTCGCTTCGCCGTTCCCGCCGGCTCGCTGGTCGGGGTCGGGTTGGTCGCCGGCTATCTCTTCGCCCGGCACGACCTCGACCTGTCGCTGCAGGACTCGCGCACGGTCGCCGTGACGATCCTCGTCGCCTGCGGCCTGTATCTCGTGATGGCGCTGGAGGCCGAAGGCTCGCTCAAACACTCCGGTCTGGTCGCAGGCATGTGCGCCGCCCTGGCCGGCCTCTACGTCGGTGCCCTGCTGATCGGCGCCACCCGGCATTTCTTCGCCCTGACCATGCCCAGCCTGGAGATGATCCTCACCGCTCTGCTGGCGAGCGCCGTCTCCTGCGGAGCCCTGGCCCTCAGCGGCTACACGCTGTACTCGCCGGGCCCCTCCGCCGAGGGCTGACCTCCTCGGCCACGACGAGCAGGCCGGCCAGCCCGAGCAGGGCCCCCAGCTTCCAGGCCAGTCCCGTCTGCCCCTTGGCCCGTGGCGCCAAGTCGATCCTGTCCACGGAGGCCGTCCCGGCGCTTGCCGGGGTCTGACCGACGCCCTGCACGACCGGCTTGGTCTGCTCTGCCACGGCCGGCATCGTGTGCGGCGAGAGGTCGTTGGTCAGGGTGTTCTCGATCCAGTAGACGGCGCCCGCTTCGCGCCAGGCGATCGTCTTGACCTGTTCGCCGGCGTAGAAGAGCTCGTAGCTGCGACTTCCCGCCTGCACCGTCTGGCCGGGCGTGCCCAGCATCGGCGGGTCCGCCCAGTCGGTTCCCTGCGCGTCGTAGTACTGCCCCAGTTCGCCCTTGTCGATCACGACCACGTAGATCGGGTACATAGCTGCTCGGCGCAGGGAGGGCGCCGGTTGGCGGCGCCCGACACGCCCCGCCCACTGCGTCCTCGTCGTTACAGGATCGCCTCCGTCGGCATCCTGGCCTCCTCGATGGCGACCTTCGCGCCGCGCATGGGGACGTCCTCCGCCCGCAGCCTGGCCCGCTGCTCGGCGCCCTTCGGCAAGCTGCCGTCGCTGCGCACGACCCGCCACCAGGGAACCCCCGCCGGTGCCAGCGACAGCGCCCTGCCGGCATGCCGGGGGGCGCCCGGGCTGAGATCGCCGTAGGTCGTCACGAAGCCCTCCGGCACCCGTCGCACCCGCTCGTAGATCGTCTCCAGCGGCAGCGCCACCGCCGCGAGACTACGCGGCCTCGCGGATCGCCGCCGTCGAGCGTCGTGATAGACCACGCATGGTGGACGTCGACGGCGTCATCGAGGGCGAGGACGGGATCAGGCGGTGCTGGTGGGCCGGCTCCACCCCCGAGTACCGGGCCTACCACGACGACGAGTGGGGCAGGCCCGTCGCCGACGACGTCAGGCTGTTCGAGAAGCTCTGCCTGGAGGGCTTCCAGGCGGGGCTGTCGTGGTTGACGATCCTGCGCAAGCGCGAGGCTTTCAGGGCCGCCTTCGCCGCCTTCGACTTCGCCCTGGTAGCGGGCTTCGGCCAGGAGGACGTGAAGAGGTTGCTGGCGGACGCCGCCATCGTGCGTCACAGGGGCAAGATCGAGGCTGCCATCAACAACGCCGGACGCGCAGTCGAGTTGGTGCAGGCGGAGGGCTCGCTGGCGGCCTACCTGTGGAGCTTCGAGCCGCCTGAGCGCCGGGGCCGGCTCGACCGCAAGGGGCTTGCAGCCCGCACCGAGACGGACGAGTCCAGGGCGCTGGCGAAGGACCTCAAGCGGCGAGGCTGGCGCTTCGTCGGCCCGACCACCGTCTATGCCTTCATGCAGTCGATGGGACTGGTCAACGATCACCTGGACGGCTGCCGGGCGAAGCCGGCCGTCGACTCCGCCCGGGCGAGCTTCACGCGGCCCTGAGCCGCGCCTGCGCGGGAGCGCGCTGCGGTGCGCGCGTGGCGGGATCTCTTACACCGCGTACAGCATTCTGATGTTTCGTACTCGTTGACTGTGCGAGACTTCCCGCTTATCGTGCCAGTCGTTTCAGGGGAACAGAGGGAAGGGGGGCCGGCCTGACGTGCGCTATGCCTTGCTCGGCTGCGGGCGGATCGGCATAGCAGCCGGCCTCGCCCTCGCCGCCCGCTCCGAGACGCGGGTCCTGACCCTGATCGACGTCGACCCCCACAGCGCCCACGGACTGGTCGCACGGCTGTCCGGCTCTCATGCCGAGCTGCGTGCCTGCACCGTCGAGGAGGGCGACCCCGCCTCGCTGCGCAGGGCCCTGGAGGGGGCCGACGCGCTTGCCGTGGCGGCGCCCTGGCGGGCCACCAGGGGAGCGCTCGAGATCGTCAAGTCCCTGCGCCTGCCCCTCGTCGGGGTCGCCCGCCCGCCCCGCCGGCCGCCGCTGCCGCCCAGTCGCCGCGCCGGTCACGCCCTGCCCCCCGTCCTGCTCGCCTGCGGCCTTCAGCCGGGCTTGACCGAGGTCCTGGCGCTCGCGGCCCTGGCCAGCCTGCCGGCGGCGACCAGCCTGGAGATTCGCTGCGGCTGCCTTGCCACCGGACCGCTGGGATCCTCGCCCGCTGCCTGGTTCGGCGAGCAGCCGGCTCTGGCCGACCGCAGCGCCTTCGCCATCCGCGACGGGCTG
The DNA here is from genome assembly GCA_963697795.1 of uncultured Solirubrobacteraceae bacterium. Classification (GTDB taxonomy): domain Bacteria; phylum Actinomycetota; class Thermoleophilia; order Solirubrobacterales; family Solirubrobacteraceae; genus Palsa-744. The sequence continues at coordinate 2,004,687 of OY969097.1, forward strand.
GCCTGCGTCGTCAGGCGCTTCTCCGAGGTCGAGCAGGTCGAGGTCGAGGGCGTCGGCTCTGTCGAGGCCTTCCACGACGGCATGCTGCCCTGGCTGGCCGAAGACCCGCGCCTGGCCCGCGTCGGCGAGGTCACCCACAAGGCCCTCGCGCCGCATGGCTTCGCCGAGGCCGCCCGCGCCCTGCAGGACGGAGCCGCCTACGAGCAGCATCCCGCTCCCGCCGTCCCGCGTGCCCCCGCGGAGTCCGACGAAGGCGTGACGGTCCTTCAGGTCCGCGCGGCCGTCGCGGGCAGCGGCGAGCAGGCGGAGCTCAGCCTGCTCGAGCGCGGCGACCCCGCCCAGGGACTCGGCTCCCTCGCGCGCACCGCCGGCTTCACCCTGGCCTGCGCCACCGCCATGCTGGCCGAGGGCAGCATCGACGGCCACGGCTGGTTGCAGCCGGAGCAGGTCTTCACGGGACCGGCCCTGGAGCTGCTCCTGGCCGAGCTTGCGCTGCTGGGGGTGGCTGTCCGCGCCGACCGCTCGGCCGCTTCCCACTGACGGCGGGCCCGCTCAGGACGCCGCCGGGACTCCCAGCGGGAAGCGCGTTCCCGTCAGCTCCTCGGAGACCTCCCAGAGGCGCCTGGCTACGTCCTCGTCCCTGGCCGCCGCCGTCCGGCCCACCAGCTTGGCCGGCCCGCGCTGCTGCATGAACCCGCCCGGTCCCGCGAAGCTGTCGCCCGGCACGTCGGCCAGGGCCGCGTAGAGGGTCGGCAGGGCTCCGCCCTCCTGCGACTGGGCCAGCAGCCTGTTGCCGATCCAGCCGAGCGCGTCCATGGCGCGGCTGCCGCTGTGGAACTGCAGGTTGGTCGCCGCGTAGCCGGGGTGGGCGGCTGTCGCGATCACCGGCGAGCCGGCCGCCGTCAGTCGCCGCTGCAGCTCGCTCGTGAACAGCAGGTTGGCCAGCTTGGACTGGCCGTAGGCGCGCCATGCGCTGTAGCGCCGCCGCTCCCAGTTGAGGTCCTCGAAGTCGATCTGGCCGACCCTGTGAGCCGTCGAGGAGACCGTCACGACTCTGCCCGCGACATCCTCCAGCAGCAGGTTCGTCAGCGCGAAGTGGCCCAGGTGGTTGGTCCCGAACTGCAGCTCGAAGCCCTCGGCCGTGTGTGACAGCGGCGGCGCCATCACGCCGGCGTTGTTGATCAGCAGGTCGATCGGACCCTCCCAGTCTCGCGCGAAGGCCCGGATCGAATCGAGGCTCGCCAGGTCGAGCTCCCGGACCTCCGTATGCCCGGTCATGCTCGCCGCCGCCTGCCGGCCCTTCTCGGGCGAGCGGACGGCCAGCACCACGCGGGCGCCGGCGCCCGCCAGTGCCCTCGCGGCCGCCCGGCCGATGCCGCTGTTGGAGCCCGTCACGATCGCCGTGCGACCTGTCTGGTCGGGAATTGCGTCTGCGCTTGAAGTAGTCATGGACAACAATGTAGTCGTCGACAACAAAGATGTCAACGACTACTTAGACGGTTAGCATGGATGCGGTGAGCGCACGGCCCTACCACCACGGGAACCTGCGGGCGGCCCTGCTCGCGGCCGCGGAACGGACGGTGCGCGAGCGCGGCGTCCAGGAGCTGTCGCTGCGCGAGCTGGCCCGGGAGGTGGGGGTCAGCCATGCTGCGCCGCGCCGGCACTTCCCCGACCGTCAGGCGCTGCTGGACGCCCTCGCGGAAGCGGGCTTCCAGCGGCTGGGGGCGGAGCTGTCCAGCGCCCGCGAGCAGGCCGGCGAGGACTTCGAGGAGCGGCTGCGGGCCGTCGCGAGGGCGTACGTCCGCTTCGCCACCGACGACGCCGCCCTGCTGGAGCTGATGTTCGCGGGCAAGCACCGCGAGCAGGCGGGGGAGGCCCTGCGGGAGTCCGCCGAAGACGCCTTCTCGGTGCTGCTGGAGCTGATCGAGCAGGGCCAGCGGGAGGGCGTCCTGCCGGCGGGCGAGGCGGAGCGGGTGGGCATGGTCATGTTCGCGACGATCCAGGGAACAGCGGCGATCGTCACGGCCGGCCTGATCGACCCGGGGCTGGTGGACGGGCTCCTCGACGACGCGATCGTCGGCTTCCTGAACGGCTCGCGGGCGGCGGCCGGGCCGGCCCAGATGGAGACCGAGCTGGCCTGAGAGCGGCCGGGGCGCTAGCTTGCCGGCGGTGGCAGCGACGACTCTGGAGAGCTCACGAAGCGGCCGGGGCGGCTGGGCGGTCGTCGTCGCCTATGCCCTGGTCTGCGCCGCGACCCAGCTGCTGTGGCTGACGTACGCGACGATCACGACGGAGACGGCCCACCGCTACGGCGTGTCCTCCTCGGCAGTTGGCTGGCTGGCGGAGATCTTTCCGCTGCTCTACGTGGTGCTGGCGATACCGGCGGGCGTCCTCTTGGACCGCTCCTTCCGGGCGGTGCTGACGGCCGGTGGGGTGCTGGTGGCGCTCGGCGGGCTGCTGCGGCTGGGCGGGGAGACGTTCGCTTGGGCGATGGCGGGACAGGTCGCTGTCGCGGTGGCCCAGCCGATCGTGCTGAGTGCCGTGGGCAAGCTTGCCGCCGAGCACCTGCCGCTGCACCAGCGGGCCGACGGGATCGCGCTGGGCTCGGCGGGCAGCTTCCTGGGGATGCTGGTGGCGCTGATCCTGGGGCCGACGTTCGGCGGCCACGGCCACCTGCAGCGGTTGCTGGTGTTGGAGGCGGCGATCGGGGTCGGTTGCGCGCTGGCCCTGGCCCTGGCGCTCAGGCGTCCAGGCCGCCCGACCGACGAACATGCGGCGATCGCCCGCGGCACGGCCAGGAGGCTGTGGGCCCAGCCGGCGATGCGGGCGCTGTGCGGCCTGGTCTTCGTCGGCTTCGGCGTGTTCGTGGCGATGGCGACGTGGCTGCAGACCCTGCTCCAGCCCGAAGGGGTCTCGGAAACGACGGCGGGGACGCTGCTGGTGGGGATGGTGGTGGCGGGGGTCCTCGGCTGCGCGGTGCTGCCGACGCGTGTCGCCCGCGACGCCCGCGAGCGCGGCTTCATGCGCCTGGCGGTGGTGGCGGCCTGCGCCGGCTGTGCCCTGCTTGCGGCCCTGCCGTGGGTCGGCGCCCGGGCGGCTGTGCTGGCGCTGATGGGCCTGGTGCTGCTGCCGGCCCTGCCGGTCGTGCTGACTTGCGCGGAGCGCCTGGCGGGCCCGGCGGCGGGCACGGCGGGGGCGATCGTGTGGATGGCCGGCAACCTGGGCGGCCTGGTCGTGGCCCTGATCGTCCAGGTGCTCGTGCACGAGCTGGTTGCCGCCTTCCTGGCGATGGGCGCCGTCTCGCTGGGCGGCCTGGCCTTCCTGTCGGGCGTCCCCGCGGGCGCCTCGACGCTGGCTCAGCCGGCCGGGCAGGTCCTTCCCGGCGAGCCCGCGGAGGTCACGTTTCGATCGTGACCAGCGTGCCGATCGGCGTGTATTTCCAGATCTCCGCGGAGGCTGCCAGGGGCAGCTCGACGCAGCCGAGGCTCTGGGGCGTGCCGAAGGAGGAGCGGTCGAAGTTGTGCAGGGCGTCGCCGCCGTTGAAGTAGCTGATCCATTTGATGCCGGGGTCGTTGTAGTGGGACCCGTCGGGGTTGGTCCCGCTCATCGTCCCTTCGGGGATGTGCTCGAAGACCGCGAAGGAGCCCAGTTCCGTTTCGGCGCCGGAGATGCCGGTGTTGGCGGGGCTCGAGATGATCGTGCGCCCGGCGCTCCACAGGGTCGCCGTCTCGGGCACTTCCCGGTGCACGTAGACGTAGCTGTAGCCTTCGCTCAGGTGCTTGCCGGCGATGGCGTCGGAGATCAGCTTGCGCCACACGGCGGCGCCGGGTTCCCCGTCGACCGTCAGGCCGTTTTCGTTCTCGAACTTCATGACGGCGCCCCTGGTGATGATCGTCGCCTGGTCGGGGCTCCATTTTTCGACGAGCTGGTGGGGCGTGTTCGGGTAGCGCCAGCTGAAGCTCCCGGCGGGCGGCTCGGCGGCTGCCTGCACCTCGGTTTCGGGGGTGTGGGCGACTTCAGGACCCGTCGAGTGCCAGTCCAGCGGCAGGTAGCCGGCCTGGGCCAGCAGCTGGTGCAGGCGCAGGATCGAGCCGGGCGGAACGGTCCAGGACACCTGGCTGGTCTTCTGCAGCCCGCCTGAGGAGGAGGTCACCGCGACGGGCCGGGGCAGGTTGACGTGAAGCGTCGAGCCGAGCGGCACCCCGTAGCCGCTGGGCCGGAACTCCAGCGTGTGGCTGTTGATCCCGATCCAGCGCCCTGACGTGGCGGGCGACAGGCGCGGTCCGGAGGAGCCGAGCGCCTGGGAGACCGGCTGGGAGAAGGTGAGATAGAGAGGGGTGGCCGGCCCTATGTCCGTCCCGGCTGCCGGACTGGTGGCGAGCACGGGCGAGCTCGACGGGGGGAACCAGCTGACGTGTGCGGGTGCTCCGACGCTCTCCCAGCTGCGGGCGGCGGCCGCGACGAGGATCGTCCCTGTCGCCGGGCGCAGGCCCAGCGAGACGGTTCGCCCCGACGGGTCGGTGTGCCCGGGCAGGCCGCTGCCGGAGCCCGAGCCTGAGCCGTAGCGGACGGCGGCGACGGGCTGGTCGAAGGTGACGGTGACGGGCTGACCGCTCGGCACGGTCATCCACCTGTTCGTGACGTGGGCGACGGGGGCGGTGACGGTCAAGTGCTCGACGCTGGTCTTGCCGAGCGCCCACCCCAGCCAGCCGGGACGGTGGACTGTCACGTTGACGGTGACCCGCTCGCCCGGCTTGAGCTTGTGCAGAGGCGTCAGCAGGTCGTCGCGGACGGACATGGCGACGGGCCGGCCGTCGGGGCCGAAGGCTTCGACGTGCCCGACGCTGCCGCCGAGCGGCTGCACGGAGACCTTGGCCAGGGCCGTGGGGTCGCCAGACAGGGAGGCGCCGGACAGCGTCAGGGCCGCCACGACGAGGGCCACGAGGGCGATGCCGAGCACGATGCCGACACCGATCAGGGTGCGCTTGAGGGTCTGGCCGGAGGAGAGCGTGCCAGACGGGGCGGTTTCAATCGCCATCCTCTGAGAATAGGCCGATTCCCAGTCGTTGTGGACGGTTGGGCGAATCCAGCCAGCCGGTCGCGTGCGCGTACTCGGGACGGCCCTCCCCGCTTCAGCTTCCTTTCAGCTTGGCCGGTCAGCATCGGGCCATGCGTCTGCTGGTCGTCGACGACGACCCCGCCGTCCGTGAAGCGCTTGCGCTGGTGCTCGACCTGAACGGGTTCGAGGTGGCCACGGCCTGCGACGGGCGCGAGGCGATCCGGACGCTGGCGGTGGCGCCGCCCGACGCTGTCGTGCTGGACGTGCTGATGCCGGGCCTGGACGGCCTGGAGGTGTGCAGGCGGATGCGGGCCATCGGCGACCGCACGCCGGTGCTGATGCTGACGGCCAGGGCGGAGGTCGGCGACCGCGTGGCGGGCCTGGAGGCGGGCGCGGACGACTACCTGGTCAAGCCCTTCGCGCGGGAGGAGCTGATCGCCAGGCTGCATGCCCTGCTGCGCCGCTCGGGCTGGGAGGGGGAGGACCGCACCCTGCGCTTCGACGACCTGGAGCTCGACCCGGGCGCCCACGAGGCCCGCCGCGGCGGGCGCCTGCTGGAGCTGACCCGCACGGAGTTCCTGCTGCTGGAGCTGCTGATGCGCCATCCCCGCCAGGTCCTGACGAGGGCTGCCATCTTCGACCACGTCTGGGGCTATGACTTCGGCCCAGCCTCCAACTCCCTGGAGGTCTACGTCGGCTACCTGCGCCGCAAGACGGAGGCCGACGGGGAGCCGCGCCTCGTGCACACCGTCAGGGGCGTCGGCTACGTGTTGAGGACGCCGCGATGAGGCGCCTACACGCGATGAGCTTTCGCCGGCGCATGGTCCTGCTGGCGGCGGGCGCTGTCGCGGCCGCCGTCGTGCTGGCCTCTGTGGTCGTCTACTTCGTGACCCGCAGCGAGCTGATCGGCCAGATCGACGTGAGCCTGCGCCAGATCCCGCAGACGGTGCAGGCGCGAAGCGGGCCGGCGCGCAGCCAGCTGGCCAAGCTGGGAAGCGAAGGCAAGCTGCCCAAGGGCGTTGCCACCCAGCTCGGCGTCGGCTTCGCCGGCAACACCGTCATCGCCGGGAGCAACAGCGTCAGCGTGACGGCCCCGGCCAAGGCTCGGCTGGTGGGAGGGCACGCGGTCAGGCTCGAAGGTGGGGCGATCCCGGCGCCGCGCGAAGAGACGCTCGTCAAGCGCGCGTCGGGCGGCGGCAGCCTGGCCCGGGAAGGGCTCTCCGCGCTCGCGCTGCCACCCAGCAAGCTCGGTCCGGCAACGGGCTACGTGCAGCTGTACCTGTCCAGCGGCAACGTCGTGCACTCCCAGAGCGGTCTGCTGCTGCCGGTCACGAATGCGAGCCGAGCGGTGGCGGCGGGCAGACGGTCGGCCTTCTACAGCGACGTGACGGTGCAGGGCACGCCCCTGCGCATGTTCGTCGAGCGGGCGGCCGGCGGAGGAGTCTGGCAGGCGGCCCTGCCGCTCGGCGACGTCGAGCACACGCTCTCGCGGCTGCGCCTGCTGCTGGCGCTGGTCTGCCTGGGCGGCATCGCCCTGGCGGCGGTGCTCGGCCTGATCGTCTCCCGGGCCGCGCTGATCCCCGTGCGCAGGCTGACGGGGGCGGCGGAGCGGGTCGCTCGCACCCAGGACCTGGGCCATCGCATCGACGTGCGGGAGGGTGGCGAGCTGGGCCGCCTGGCGGGCAGCTTCAACACGATGCTGGCGGCCCTGGAGGGCTCCCGGCTGGCCCAGCGCCAGCTCGTCTCCGACGCCTCCCACGAGCTGCGCACGCCGCTGACGAGCCTGCGGGCCAACCTCGACGCGCTGGCGCTGGGCGAGCGCCTGCCGGTCTCAGAGCGGGCCCGCGTGGTGAGCGCGGTCCAGGAGCAGCTGCGCGAGCTGACGGTCCTGATGGGCGACCTGGTGGACCTGTCCAAGACGGAGGTGGACGAGCTGGAGATCGAGGACGTGCGCCTGGACCTGGCGGCTGCCGAGGCGATCAGGCGGGCGCGCCTGCACGCGCCGGGCTGCCCGGTCGTGCTGACGGCCGAGCCTTGCCTGGTGCGGGCGTCCCCGGCCCGCCTCGACAGGGCCATAGCCAACCTGCTGGACAACGCCTGCCAGTGGACCGACGCGGCGAGCGGGCCGGTCGAGGTGAGCGTGCACGGGGGCGTCCTCGAGGTGCGAGACCGCGGCCCCGGCATCGCCGAGGAGGACCTGCCGCGCGTCTTCGACCGCTTCTACAGGTCGGTGGACGCCCGTGCCCGGCCCGGCTCGGGGCTGGGCCTGGCGATAGTCAGGCAGGTCGCGGAGCTGCACGGAGGAGCCGTCCACGCCGTCAACGACCCCGACGGTGGCGCGCGCCTGGCGCTCGAGCTGCCGTCCCTGCAGATGTCGGAAGCGGACTGCGCCGGCTGTGAGCCCGAGCCGGCGCTTCACGATCCTCCTCGCATCCTCTAAGGCGATTCTCAGGCTGCGGGCGCTTGATGGCGGTGTCCCCACCGTCAGCTCACGGATCGAGCAAGCAAAGGAGCGCCATGCCGAAGCACACCCCCCCGTCCACCCCGCGCGTCCGGGCGGCCCAGCTGATCTCGATGCTGGCGGCGCTGGCGGCGGGACTGCTGCTGGTCGCCTGCGGCGGCTCGGCTTCGCCGTCCTCGTCGGTCGCCTCCGAACAGGAAAGCGAAACGAAGCTGGCGGATTTCGCGCGCTGCCTGCGCGAACACGGCGTGGAAGCGGAAATCGGCACTCCTCCGGGCGGCGGCCGCGCGCTCAAGCTCGGTGGCAAGGGCGCGCCGGCCGAGGGCAAGGAAAAGATGCAAGCCGCCCAGGCGGCCTGCGCGAAGTACCGGCCCCAGCCGAAGAAGCTCAACCTCTCCCCGCAGGAAAAGGTCCAGCGCGAAGAAGCCGTCCTGAAGTTCGCCAAGTGCATGCGCGAACACGGCATCGAAGTGCACGCCTCGGCCACCGGAGGAGCCATCCAGATCCAGATCCACGGCCACCCGGGCAGCGGCCCCAACCCCGAAAGCCCAGCCTTCCAAACGGCCCAGAGCAAGTGCCAGGGCTACCTGCCCAGCAAGTTCGGGAGCGGACCGCCGGGTGGCGCCAAGGGCTCCCGGCAACACGAAGGCTCGCAGCGCTCCGGCGCGGGCCTGTCGATCGCCGGTGGCTGAGCTGGTGGAGGGCACGGACGCCCGGCGAGCAGCGCCACGTCGTCGCCGTCGTCGCGCTGCCGCGGGGGCGCTCCTGCTGGTGATCCTCGCCGTCGGCGCGGCGGTCGTGCTGAGGAGCGGCGGCTCGCCCAAACGGGGCTCGGACACGGGCGTGCCGGCGGGAGACACGACGGCGACGGTGACGCGCAGGACGCTCTCCGAAAGCGCGACCGTCAACGGCACGCTCGGCTACGGCGGGGAAAGGGAGCTCTACGACCGTCTGGCGGGAACGTTCACGTGGCTGCCTGCGGTCGGCGCGCAGATCGGGCGCGGCGGCACCCTGTTCCGGCTGGACGACCTGCCTGTCGTGCTCATGTACGGGACAGTGCCGGCCTACCGGACGCTCAAGCAGGGCGTCGCAAAGGGCCCTGACGTGGCCGAGCTGAACGCGAACCTGATCGACCTCGGCTACGACCCCTACGGCGAGATCTCCGACGAGGAATCCTTCGGCGAAGCGACGGCGGCGGCGGTGCGCCGCTGGCAGAAGGCGGAGGGGCTGGCCGAGACGGGCGAAGTCGAACTGGGCCGGATCGTCTTTGCGCCGAGCGCCCAGCGCGTGACGGCATTGCACGTCACCCTCGGCCAGGACCCCCCGGGCGCGGGCTCCTCCGAACCCTCCGCGGGCCAGCCGGGCTCGGGTTCTCCCGCGAGCGGTCAGCCTCCCACCGGGGAAGGCACGCCGTCGAGTGAAAAAGGCGAACCGTCGAGCGGGAAAGGCGAGCCGTCGGGCACGAAATCCCCCTCCAGCGGAAAAGGGAAACCGTCAGACGGTAAATCTCCCTCCAAACCCTCCGCCGGCAAAACCCCCTCGAAATCGCCGGGCGGCAAATCCCCTTCCAGCGGCAAGCCCTCCGGCTCGGAAGGCTCCAAATCGCCCTCGAGTGCGGGCGAACAGGCGGCGGGTGGAGGCGAGGCTGTGCTGTCGAGCACGTCCACCCAGCAGATCGTCCAGCTCGAGGTCAAACCGGAACAGCAGCAGCTGGCGCACGCCGGGGAGCCCGTGCAGGTGCTGCTGCCGGGGGGCGGAACGGCGGGCGGGCGGATCGCCTCGGTGGGCACGGTCGCCAGCAGTCCCTCCGGCGGTAGCGGGGCGGAAGGCAAAGGGGCCGGCGGCGGCGAACCTGCGGAATCGACGATCACGATCACGGTCACGCTGGACCGTCCGGTGGCGCACCTGGACGAGGCGCCGGTGAGCGTGGAACTCGTCAAGAGCGTCCGTCACGACGTGCTAACGGTGCCGGCGACGGCCCTGATCGGCATGGCGGGCGGCGGCTACGCGATCGAAGCGCTGGAAGGAGGGCGCAGGAGGCCCGTTCCCGTCGTCCCCGGCATGTTCGCGGGTGGCTACGTGCAGGTCGAAGGGCCAGGTGTGCGCGAAGGCATGACGGTGGTCGAGTCCGAATGACGGCCGTCCTGGAGCTGGCGAACGTGGTCAAGAGCTACCCGGGCGGCGTGCAGGCGCTGCGGGGCGTGAACCTGCTCGTGCGGGAGGGGGAGCTGTGCGCGATCGTGGGGCCGTCGGGGTCGGGCAAGTCGACGCTGCTGCACATCATGGGCACGCTGGAACGGGCCAGCGAGGGCCTCGTGCGGATCGCCGGCATGGACGTGGCGGAGGCATCGGACCGCGACCTGGCGGCGCTGCGTGCGCGTCGCATCGGCTTCGTCTTCCAGCAGTTCCACCTGGTCGAGGCCGACAGCGCCCTGGAGAACGTGGCGATGGGCCTGCTCTACACGGGCACGCCGGCCCGGGAACGCCGCCGCGCGGCCGTGGCTGCCCTGGAGCGTGTCGGGCTGGGTCACCGCATCGGGCACACCTCGGCGCTGCTGTCGGGAGGGGAGCGCCAGCGCGTGGCGATCGCGCGGGCCCTCGTGACGGAGCCGGCGATCGTGCTGGCGGACGAGCCGACGGGCAACCTCGACACGAGCAACGGCCGCGAGATCCTGTCGCTGCTGAGGGCCCTGAACGAGCAGGGCACGACGGTCCTGCTGATCACCCATGACCGCGAGACAGCTGCGACGCTGCCGCGCCGGGTGGAGCTGCGCGACGGGCTCCTGATCCACGAGGAGGCCGAGTGATGGCGGACGGCCTGACCATGCCCCGGCCATGGCGCCGGCCTGGCCGTAGAGCCGGCGGCTCGGCGGCGCCGGGCATCCCGCCGAGCCGCCTGGCGGGCGCGGACGTGCTGCGGGTGGCGAGCGTGGGGCTGCGCACGCGGCGCCTGCGCGCTGCCCTGTCGGCCCTTGGCGTGGCGATCGGCATCGCGGCGATGGTGGCGGTGCTGGGCATCTCGGACTCCAGCAAAGCGGGGCTGGTGGCGGAGCTGGACGAACTGGGCACGAACCTGCTGACGGTCGCGCCGGGCCAGACCTTCACGGGCGAAGACGCAGAGCTGCCGGAAGCGGCAGTGCGGGCCGTGCGCCACCTGGAAAGCGTCCGCCTGGCGGCCGCGACGAGCAGCGTCTCCAAGGCGACGGTGCGTCGCAGCCCCTTCATCGAAGCGGCCGAAACGAGCGGGCTGAGCGTGGAGGCGAGCGAACCCCAGCTGCTGGCGACACTGGGCGGACGCATGCTGATGGGCCGCTTCCTGGACAGGGCCAACGAGGGCTACCCGCTGGTCGTGCTGGGAACGGTCGCGGCGCAGCGCCTGGGCGTCGAGCGCCTGACAGTCAACGGGCGCCCGGTGCAGGTCTACATAGGAGGCACCTGGTTCACGGTGGCGGGCGTCGTCGGCTCTCTGCCGCTGGCGCCTGAAATCGAACGGGCGGCGCTGATCGGCTACCCGATAGCCCACGGGCTGTTCGGGACGAGCAGGCACGCGAGCACGCTCTACGTGCGGGCAGACCCCGAACAGGTCAGGCAGGCGGACGCTCTGCTGGGACCCACTGCCGACCCGCAGAACCCCGAACAGACGCAGGTGTCCAGGCCCTCGGACGCGCTGCAGGCCAGAGCGGACGCGCAGAGCACCCTCACGGCCGTCTTCCTGGCCCTGGGCGCCGTGGCCCTGCTGGTCGGCGGCGTGGGGATCGCCAACGTGATGGTCATCTCGGTGCTGGAGCGCCGCCCGGAGATAGGCCTGCGCAGGGCATTGGGCGCGCGGGCGGTGCACATAGGCGTGCAGTTCCTGGGCGAGTCCGTCCTGTTGTCGGCTCTGGGCGGGGCAGCCGGGATCGGACTGGGCGCGCTGGCGACCGCCGTCTACGCGGACAGCCAGGGCTGGAGGGTCGTCGTGCCGCTCGTGTCAGTCGGGGGCGGCGTCGGCATCGCGCTGCTGCTCGGGGCGCTGGCGGGTCTCTACCCGGCTGTGCGGGCGGCACGCCTGGCGCCTGCGGCGGCGCTGCGGAGCACCTGAGTCCACAGGACCGCAGCTGCAAAACTGTCTAGTAGTGTCTTGCGAAACTGTATAGTAGAATGCTGCAATACTGTATAGTAATGCAATGCGAAACTGTATAGTAGGTGCGTACTGGATCGGTCGAGGGGATCGCGATGACGGACAGCGGCTATAGACGCCGGGTCGTCGATGACGAACTCGACGAGCTGATCGCCGGTCTGCCCGCGATCGCGCTCGAGGGCCCGAAGGCTGTCGGCAAGACAGCGACTGCACTGCAGCGCGCAGCGACCGTGCATCGTCTTGATGAGGAGGCGGAGCGTTCGATCGCCCAAGCCGACACCTCTCGCCTTCTGCGAGGGGCGCCCCCCGTCCTGATCGATGAGTGGCAGCGCCTCCCTGAGTCGTTCGATCGCGTGCGCCGCGCTGTCGACGAGGGCGCGGGCGCAGGAAGCTTTCTGCTGACGGGATCGGCCTCCCCTGCCCCGCCGCCAACTCACTCCGGGGCGGGCAGGATCGTGCAGGTGCGAATGCGTCCGATGACGCTCGCAGAGCGCGGGCTCAGTGTGCCGACGGTCAGCCTCGGTGGCCTGCTGGAAGGGACGCGAGCGCCTCTTGAGGGAAGCACGGATGTGGGGTTGGAGGACTATGTGAGGGAGATCCTCGCCTCCGGCTTTCCAGGTCTCCGCGGGCTCTCGGCCCGTCTGGCACGCGTGCAGCTCGACGGCTACATCGATCGAATCATCGACCACGACTTCGAGGAGCTGGGGCGCGCCGTGAGGCGCCCCGCGATGCTGCGCCGGTGGATGCAGGCCTATGCCGCGGCGACGGCGGGGACCGCCTCCTACGAGAAGATCAGAGATGCAGCGACGAGTGGCGACGGGGACAAGCCGAGCCGGGCGACAACCTCGCCTTATCGTGAAGTGCTCGAACGGCTGTGGATCCTCGACCCCGTTCCTGCATGGCTGCCGACATCCAACCGCCTCGCCCGACTCTCGGCTCCACCCCAGCACCACCTGGCCGACCCGGCCCTTGCGGCCCGCCTGCTGGGGGTCGATGCCCAAACCCTGCTGCATCCGAGTTCCGCGGGCCCCTCGATTGTCAGAGAAGGGACGCTCCTGGGGGCTCTGTTCGAGTCTCTTGTCACGCTCTCCTCACGTGTCTACGCGCAGGCGGTCGAAGCGCGGACCTTCCATCTGCGCTCCTGGCGCGGCGATCACGAGGTGGATCTGATCATCGAGCGGGGGCGCAGGATCGTCGCCGTCGAGGTCAAGCTCGGCCAGACACCGGAGTCCAGGGATCTGCGCCACCTTCGCTGGCTCCGCAACGAGCTGGGTGACGATCTTGCCGACGCTGTCGTGATCACCAGCGGGCGGGAGGCGTACAGGCTGCCAGACGGGATCGCGGTTGTCCCGGCGGCGCTGCTCGGGCCCTGATCGAGCGGCCGGATCTCAGCGCAGCGTGTCGGCGTGCTGCGCGGCCAGCTTCCCCGGCGCCCGGGCGAACCAGGCTTCGACGATCAGCTCGCGCAGGTCCTTCTTGCCGACGGCGTCGAGGCGCACGAGCACGGAGGGGTGCCCGTCGAAGTGCGAGGTCGTGAAGCAGACGTCGGGCTCTGCGGCCAGCATCGCCTCCTTGGCGTGGAGGTGCTCGACACGGGCGCCCAGGATCGGACCCGCCGGCGCTGCGTCTCCCAGCTCGGCGGCTTCCTTGGGGCGCAGCGGGCGCTCCCAGACGAACAGCTTGCCGCCGACGCGCCACTGCCGTCCGCTACGGCCGTCTCGCTGCTCCGCCTCCGGCAGGGACAGGGCGATCTCCCGGACGTCCTCCCAATCGGCCATGTCAGGAGAGGGCTGCGGAGCCTTCGGGTAGGTCGAGAGCCAGCTCGGCCATCAGCTGGAAGCCCTCCAGGGGCGCAGGCGGCTGGGTGCCGTCCAGCTCCGCGAAGACGTTGGCCACGTTGACGGCCAGGCGCTCCGACTCGCCCCAGTCGGCCCAGCGGTCCATGGCCATCCAGCGGGCCGCCTGCAGGGGCGTCATGCCCTGGCCGTGGGCGATGCGGGCCTGCTCGTAGAGGTATTCGAAGTAGGACCGCTGCTCGCGCAGGTCGGCGAGGGTCGCAAGCGGCCCGTGCCCCGGCACGATCGTCTCGGGCGCGAGCTCTTCGATGCGCCGGCAGGCGGCGATCCAGTTCGAGACGGGCCCCGCCCAGGCGATCGGGTGGGCGCCGTTGAAGAGGATGTCCCCGCTGAACAGGACGCGCTCGGTTGCAAGCCAAGCCAGGGTGTCGCCGCGGGTGTGGGCTGGACCGACCTCGATCAGCTCCAGGCTGCGTCCGCCGGAGTCGATGCTCAGCTGCCCCGTGAAGGTCTCGCCGGGCAGCTCGAGCTCGACCCCGTCGAAGCGGAAGGAGCCGAAGCAGCGCAGGAAGAAGTCGCCCAGGGCGCCCATCGAGGGTGCGTGCTGGACGAGGGCGGCCATCGTCGCCGGAGGCAGCTCCGCCATCTCCCGGGCGGCGTTCTCCGAGGCGACGATCCGCGCACCCGCCAGGAGGCTGTTGCCGTAGCAGTGATCGCCGTTGCCGTGGGTGTTGACGAGCGTCTCGATGCGGGCTGCCGCCGGCAGGGCTGCGCGCATGTCGGCCAGCATCCGCTCCGTCAGGGCCAGGTCGTAGAGGGTGTCGACGAGCAGGGATCCTTCCTCGGCCGTCACGAGCCCTGCGTTGCTCCAGCCCCAGCTTCCGTCGGGCTGCAGGTAGGCGAAGACCCCCTCGCCCACCTCCGTCAGACCGTGCTCGTAGCTGCGTCCCATCTGCCTGCCCGGCAACCTAGCGTGCCGGGCGGGCAGCGTGGGGAGGCGATGCGCTCAGGCCGCGCTCAGGTGCGAGAGGTCGCGGACCTGGGTCACGCGGATCTGGTTGCCCGAGGGGTCGCGGAAGCCCGTGTCGACGCCGTAGGGCTGCTCGCTGGGAGGTTCGTTGAACTCGACGCCGCGGCCGCTCAACTCCTCGTATGAGGTCTGGCAGTCGTCCGTCTCGATGAAGACGGTGCCTGCGTAGCCCCTGGCCATCAGCGCCGCCACCTGCTCGCGTGTCTGCTGGTCCATGACGGGCGGGCCGGGGATCGCCATCAGCACGATCGCGAAGTCAGGCTGTCCCGGCATGCCGACGGTCAGCCAGCGGAAGCCGCCGAGCTCCGGCAGGGTCACGTCTGAGCGGACCTCCATGCCGACCTTCTCCGTGTAGAAGGCCAGGGCCTCGTCCTGGTCGTGCACCCACAGCTGGGCGGTGCCTACTTTCATCATCGTCGCTCCTCTCATCTGGAAGTCGGAAGAGCGAAGCTATTGCGCCGGCGTCGAGCTGTCTTCTCGAAAAGTGCGGTGCCGGGGGCGAGCGTAGGCGCGGGCGACGCAGCCCGGCACGAGCGCCATGTCGGCAGCAGGCGGGAAGCGGGCCCGGTAGGCGCCCGGGGAGCATCCGAAGGTGCGCGTGAAGCTCGTCGTGAAGGAGCCGACGCTGCGCAGGCCGACCGACAGGCAGATGTCGAGGATCTGGCGATCGGTGTTGCGAAGCAGCACGGCGGCCCGCTCCAGGCGCCTGGTCATCAGATAGGCATGAGGGGGGTCGCCGAAGGCCAGCCGGAACTCGCGGATGAAATGGGCCCGCGACAGGCCGGCTGCGTCGGCCATGTCCTGCACGGTCAGCGGGTCGCGATAGCGGGAGTCGGCCAGGTCCTTGGCGCGGGCCAGGTGGCGCGCCGGCGGCGGGTATGCCATGGGACAAGTATCGCGCCCGCGGAGCTAGATTGACGAGGTGTTCGACCTCGACGGCTACCTTGAGCGGATCGGCCCGCGGGGCCGCCCCGGTCTCGCGGAGATCCACCTGGCCCACTGCACCTCGATCCCCTTCGAGGCGTTGGATCCCCAGCGCGGGATGGCTGTCTCCCTGCGCGAGGAGGACCTATTCCAGAAGCTGATCGTGGAGCGCCGCGGCGGCTACTGCTTCGAGCAGAACATGCTCCTGGCGGCGGCGCTGCGGACACTCGGCATCGAGACGGAGCTGTACCTGGCCCGGGTCCTGTTGGGCGCCGACCCGCTGGCGCCGCGGCCACGGAGCCACCTGCTGCTGCGGGCTTTCGAGGACGGCCGTGAATGGCACGCCGACGTCGGCTTCGGCGGCGGTCCCCTGCTGGAACCGCTGCCCTGGGGCCCTGGTGAGGAGCACGAGCAGGGCGGATGGCGCTACCGGCTCCTGGAGCGAGAGCCCGAATACGTGCTGCAGACAGTCGACGGGGACCAGTGGGTCGACGTCTACGGGTTCATTCCCCACCCCGTGCCGGAGATCGACGTGGAGACGATCAACTGGTGGACCTCGACGCATCCCGATTCGCGCTTCGTCACGGGGCTGATCGTCAGCAGGCACTGGGACGACGGGCGCAGGCTGGTCGTCAACGACTGGGGTGAGGATGGAGTGCCGGCGCTGCTGGAGGTCACTTCACGGGAGACCGTGCGCAGGCCACTCGCCCGCGAGGAGCTGCCGACCCTGCTGGCGGAGTGCTTCCAGCTCCCTGGCTTCGCACTGCGGGAGGATGGGCGGCTGGACTTGGCGTCGCCGTGTGGCTCGTAACGGCCGCCATCGCGATCCTGTTTGCCTTTGCGTTGGGCATCGGACTCATCGTGGCTGCGGTCGTCGATGTGCTCATCGTGCTCTACGCTGGACGGGTCCTGGCCCATGCCAATCGTCTTCGCGGGGAGGCGAACAGATGAACCGAACGCCGACAGCGGCCCTCGCCGCGGGCTCCCTGATCGCCGGCTTCGGCGTTGCCGTCGCCAGCGGCTCGCGTCCCCTGGGCGGGGCCGTCCTGGCCGCCGGGGGGCTGACCTGCGCCGAGATCTGGCGTCGCCGGCACGGCCCCCGCACGGCCGCGGCCCTGACCGGCGTCGGCTTCAGCGCCTTCGTCGCCTCCCACGGACTCGGCCTGGTGATCGGAGCATGGCCCTCCGTGCTGTGCGTCTCGGCTGTGACGGGGGCGATCGTGTGGGTGCGCTCGGACTCCGTCGTCTCAGGCGCTCGGGCCGAAGCGCCCGTACAGCTCGGGCAGTAGCGCTCCCAGGTTCGCGTACTCCTCCGCACAGTGGCGGGCCAGCGCACGGGGGATGCCCGCGGGCATCGCCCTCCTGCGCACCGCTGGGCGGTTCATGAGGCGTCCCCCGAGAGCTCCCAGCGGGCCGTAGGGTGCCAGCGCCGCGCCCAGCCAGAAGCGGCTGCGCAGCAGGACCCCGCCGGGCTCGTTCAGGAAGACGTGGACCATCGGCGTGTGGCGGACGTGGCGCCGATCGTCGCCGGCGTAGCCGCAGACGATGCTCGCCACTCGCTCGTCGGCGAGGAAGTCCGAGGAGAAGCCGATCCGGCTCGGCGCCACGAACTCGATGCGGGCGTGCACGACGCCCAGGCCGACGTCCTCGACGGGATGGTGGACGGTGCCCCAGTAGGGCCGTTCCCCCGGTCGGGCCGGCTCCTCGATCGAGTTCTCGCGGTGTGCCTTCGGGTGCCAGATCCTGTAGCGGATCGCCTCGCGGGGGTGCCAGTCGAACCACCAGTCGACCATCTCGGCCGTGACGCCGGGCATGGCAGTCCGCACCGCCACGTAGCCGACACCGTCCGCCAGTTTGCACCAGCCCGTCTCGCCGGGCAGCTCGGTCGGGTCCACCAGCCGGTCCATCTGCTCGCGTGGCAGTGCCAGGGCGGCGTCCAGCGGGCCGGCTTCGATCGCCCGCAGCGTCAGCGCGTCGGGCGGCGTCATCGGCCGCTCCAGGTAGTCCTGCAGGGAGGGCCCGGTCACCGTGCTCACGCCTTCGGCCGCCCAAGCCACGGGTGAAAGCGTCCCTCTGGGTCGCGCAGGGCGCGCAGATCGTCAAGGCGCGACAGCTGCTCTGCGCCGAGGCAGCGGGCGGGTCGCAGGCCCAGGTTCTCGTCTGCCAGCTGGATGCCGCTGGCCAGGCTCTCCATCTCGCGCATCCGCTCCGTCGCCCAGGCAACGTTCGTCTCATCCAGGGCCGGCTCCCGCCAGACGCCGTAGAGGGCGATGTAGGTGTCGTCCTCGACGCTGTAGGCCATGTCCGGTCGGGCGGGGGCGGGCGTCGAGCCCGGGCCCCAGTTCATCCACAGCATGTGCGATGGCGCCTCGGGCAGCGTCTGAGCGATCCGCTGCAGGCCCGGCAGCAGCTCGTCGGCTGAAGCCGAGGTCCACATGTTGTCGACGGCATAGCGGTGCTCGTCGGGGTAGGAGGCGTGCACGCCCGCATACAGATCCTGCAGCGTCACCTCGACGTAGGGGACGTTGAGCTTGGCCCGCTCGAGCACGGGGCAGCTCTGCAGCAGCTCCAGCGTCCGCTGCGCCTCCTGGCGGTCGTCCACCAGCACGGGGCCCGTCACGGCGATCTCCGGCTCACCCGTCTCGTCGCGGTGGATGAAGAGCATCAGCTCCATCGTGCGGGGTACTTGGGGCGCGATCTCCTGGGCCCAGGCGAAGACCTCCCCCATCAGATCCAGGGGGTACGTGCAGAGGCCGTTGGCGACGACCTTGGGACGGGGCTGCAGGCGCAGGTGGAAGCGGGTCACGACGCCGAAGAAGCCCGGGCCGGCGCCACGGGCCGCCCACAGCAGGTCGGTGTTCTGCTCCTCGTCCGCTCGCACCAGCTCGCCCTGGGCCGTCACGACGTCGATCGCCCGCACGCTCATGCAGGCCGGGCCGTGCAGGCGCCCGTTCCAGCCGTAGCCGCCCTGCAGCAGGTAGCCGCCCAGGGCCACGCCCGGACAGTGGCCGGCGGGGAAGAACAGGTCGAGCTCGCCCAGTGCGCCCAGTAGCTCGTTGCCCCTGCAGCCGGGCTGGACGACGGCCGTCATCTCCTGCTCCTGCACCGTGAAGTCGCGCAGCTCCGACAGGTCCAGCAGCAGGCTGCCGTCGCGCAGGTGGTTGCCGGCCCAGCTGTGCCCGCCCGAGCGCACCCCGACCTTCAGGCCCTCAGCGGCAGCCAGGCGCACCGCCCGCACGGCGTCCTGCTCGCTGGCCGCCAGGACGATCGCCTCCGGGTGGCGCTCGGGCGTGCGGGCGTTCCAGACTGCCCCACGGCGGGCCTCCTCGTAGCCCTCCTGGCCCCTGCGCAGCAGCCTTCCGTCGAAGTCGACGTCCGTCATCGGTGTGCCACGATACAGTACATGCGTACCGCTATGCAAGACAATCGTTCCACGACTGCGCAGCGCCGCCAGGGCATCCAGTCGATCGCCCGGGCCGCTCAGGTGCTGCGGGCCGTCGCCGCCGCCCCCGCCGGCATCGGCCTGGTCGAGCTGGCCGGCGGCGTCGCCCTGCCCAAGTCGACTGTGCACCGCATCGTCGGGGCCTTGAGCGCCGAGGGCCTGCTGGCCGGGGGAGGGGACGATCCGATCCGTCTGGGCGCGGGCCTGGGGGAGCTGGCTGCCGCCGCGCCCAGCCCCCTGCCCGAGCGACTGCGCCCGCTGCTCGAGGAGCTCTCCGAGCAGCTTGGCGAGACCGTCGACCTGTCCGTCCGCGAGGGCGCCCGCGTTCGCTTCCTGGATCAGGTGCAGGGGGGTGGGCGCCTGCAGGCGGTCTCCGCCGCGGGGGAGGAGTTCCCGCTGCACTGCACGGCCAACGGCAAGGTCCTGCTGGCGGAGCTTCCCCGAGAGGCTGTCGAGGCTCTGCTGCCTTCCCGCCTGCCCCGCCTGACGCCGGCCACGATCGCCAGCCGGCGCGCCCTGCTCGCGGAGCTCGAGCAGGTCAGGACACGAGGAGTCGCCTATGACCGCGAGGAGCACACGGAGGGCATCTGCGCTGTCGGGGCGGTGATACGCGACGGCAGGGGCGGGGCGGCCGCGCTGTCGGTGCCCGTTCCGGCCAGCCGCTTCGGTCGTGTCGAGGCCCGCTGCGCCAGTGCTGTCGCGGAGATGGCTCAGCGGGCATCCCGGTTGCTGCAGAGCGCCGGCTAGCATCGAGGCCATGCTGGCCCTGACAGCGGCGCCGGGAGCGCCGGGCAACGTGGATCTGCGAGACGTGCCCGACCCGCAGCCGGGCTTCGGTCAGGCGCTCGTGCGCGTCAGCGCCTTCTCCCTGAACAGGGGCGAGTCTCGGCGCCTGCCGGACATGAACGACGGCGAGGTGACGGGCTGGGACCTGGCCGGGGTCGTGCAGGAGGCGGCAGCGGACGGCAGCGGTCCTCCCGCCGGCACGCGGGTCGTCGGCATGGTCCAGCGGGGCGCATGGGCGCAGCTGGCGGCCGTCGACACCGGCTGGATGGCGGCCCTGTCCGATGAGGTCACCGACGCCCAGGCCGCGACCCTGCCGGTCGCCGGGCTGACAGCCCTGAAGGCCCTCGACGTCATCGGGCCCGTGCTGGGCAGGCGCGTGCTCGTGACCGGTGCAAGCGGCGGCGTCGGGCGCTTCGCCGTGCAGCTGGCGAGGATGGCAGGCGCTCACGTCACGGCCGTCTCGGCCAACCCCGAGCGGGCCCGGGGCCTGCGCGAGCTGGGCGCCGATGAGATCCTGCACGAGCTCGACACGACCGGCCCCGAGTTCGACGGGATCGTCGAGGGCGTCGGCGGCGCGACGCTGGCAGCCGCCATCCAGCGCGTCGCCTCCTTCGGCGCAATCGTCTCCTTCGCCTCCAGCGATCAGGCGCCCGTGCAGTTCCCCACGCGGGCCTTCTTCGGCCGGGCGCCAGGCGCCCGCCTGCACGGCCTCTTCATCTTCGCCCAGCTACGCCACGAAGGCTCGGGCAGCGCCGACCTGACGCGGCTGGCGGACCTCGTCGCCCAGGGACGCCTGGACTGCTCGATCGACCACGAGGGCTCCTGGCGGCAGGCCGGCGAGGCCGTCACGGCGCTGATGGAGCGCCGCATCGCCGGCAAGGCCGTGCTGCACGTGGACTGAGGGGCCTCACCGCCTCGCCAGGAACGACTCCAACCCCCGCAGCAGCGCCTCGGCCACCCGCCGGCGGTAGGCCGGTCGCTCCATCGGCGCCTCATCTGCCCTGTTCTGCATGTTGGCGACCTCCACGAAGACCTTGGGCACCCGGGAGAGGTTGAGGCCGCCCAGGTCTGTCCGCGGCGCCAGGCCGTCGACGCCGTCGTAGGTGGAGGTGTGCAGGCCGATCCCCAGCAGGGCGCCGCGCAGGTCCACGCCCAGCCGCCGGGAGGGCGCGATGATCGCCCTGTCGCCGCCGCCCGGTATCGGCGCGGGGATCAGGATCGCGAAGCCCGATCCGTCCGGCGGGCCGCCGTCGGCGTGGATCGAGATGGCCGCGTCGCTGTGGGCGCGGTTGCCGATCGCAGCCCGTTCGTCGACGCACGGGCCGACGCCCGTGTTGCTGGAGCGGGTCATCACGACCCTCGCGCCCGCCGCCCGCAGCAGGGCCTTCAGGCGCTCCCCGACGCTCCAGTTGAAGTCCGTCTCGCGGTAGCCGTCCGGCGCGGCCGTGCCGGTCGTGTCGCATTCCTTGTAACCGTTGCCGTCCGGAACCGGGCGGGCGATCTGCTGGGGATGGGTGAAGTTGCCGCCGTTGTGGCCGGGGTCGACCGTGATCGTACGACCGGCCAAGGGCAGGGCCGGGGCGGCGCTCGTCTGTGTCTCCGCCTCCCGCGCGGGGACGGTCTCGGGCACGCTGGCGCTTCCGACCGAGGCCGCCGCGGCCACTGTCGGGATCGACCGGCTCGCGGCCGTGCCCCCTGCTTCCGCGCAGCCGGCCGCGACCGGGGCCAGTAGCGCGCAGGTGCACAGGAGGGGAAGTCGACCGGACCACGTGCCGGCACGGCGACCTGCGCCTGCGCGAAGCCGCGCCTCCCCGGTGCCCCTCATGCGCTGAACCGCGCCGCCTCCTCCGAGCCGCCGGTGGCGTCGCCTGCGCTGTAGGAGTGGGCGCCCGCTCCCGCCAGGCTGCCGCCGTCGACGATCAGGTACTCCTCCCTGATCGGCTTGCCCTCGAACCAGCACTCGAGGATCTCCCGCGTCCCGGCGGCGTAGCGAGCCTGCGCCGAGAGGCTCGTGCCGGAGGTGTGGGGCGTCATGCCGTGGTGGGGCATCGAGCGCCAGGGATGGTCTCGGGGCGCCGGCTGGGGGAACCAGACATCGCCCGCGTAGCCGGCCAGCTGCCCGCTCTCGCAGGCGCGCACGACGGCGTCGCGGTCGCAGATCTTGCCGCGTGCCGTGTTGATCAGGTAGGCGCCCCGTTTCATCTTGGACAGCAGCCCGTCGTCGAACAGGCCCTCCGTCTCCGGGTGCAGGGGGGCGTTGATCGTGACGACGTCGCAGACGGACACCAGCGACTGGACGTCCTCGTGGAAGGTCACGCCCAGCTCCTGCTCCACTTCGGCCGGCAGGCGGTGGCGGTCCGTGTAGTGCAGGCCCACCTCGAAGGGCTTCAGGCGCCGCAGCACGGCGGAGCCGATGCGCCCCGCCGCGACGGTGCCGACCTGCATGCCCTCCAGGTCGTAGGAGCGCGAGACGCAGTCGGCGATGTTCCAGCCGCCCTGCACGACCTGCCGGTAGGAGGGGATGTAGTTGCGCACCAGCCCCAGGATCATCATGACGACGTGCTCGGCCACGCTGATGGAGTTGGAGTAGGTGACCTCCGCGACCGTGATGCCCCGCTCGATGGCGGCCTGCAGGTCGACGTGGTCCGAGCCGATCCCGGCTGTCAGGGCCAGCTTCAGCTTGGGCGCCCTGGCGATCCGCTCGGCCGTCAGGTAGGCCGGCCAGAAGGGCTGTGAGATGACGACCTCAGCATCGGGCAGCTCCCGCTCGAAGACCGAGTCGGCGCCGTCCTTCTCGGAAGTGACGATGAGCTCGTGGCCCAGGCCCTCCAGGAACTCCCGCAATCCCAGCTCGCCCGAGACGCATCCGACCAGCTCGCCGGGCGTGAAGCCCAGCCCCTGCGGGCTCGGCGCGCTCTGGCCGTCGTGGTAGCGCTCGATCCTGGGGACGCCGTCGCGGGCGTAGGCCGGCGGGTAGCCGTCGACCGGATCGTCGTAGAGCACGCACAGCACCTTCGACATGACAGATCCCCTCCTCGCCGTTTTCGGAGATGATCCCACGATGAGAGCTATCCAGATCGTCGAGGAGTCCGGTCCCGACACGGGCCTGAAGCTGACCGACCTGCCCGAGCCAGAGGCCTCGCACATGCTGACGCCGGGCTCCGGCGTGCTGGTCGAGGTGCACGCCGCCGGTGTCTCCTTCCCGGAGCTTCTGCAGACCCGCGGCATGTACCAGCTCAAACCGCCCCTGCCCTTCGTCCCCGGCAGCGAGGTCGGCGGCGTCGTGATCAGCGCGCCCGAGGGAGCCTCCGTGAAGGCCGGCGAGCGGGTGGCGGCCTTCTGCGCCCTCGGCGGCTGGGCCGAGACGGCCGTGGCGCCGGAGTTCATGACCTTCCCCCTGCAGGACGAGCTGGACTTCGCCCAGGGGGCGGGCCTCGTCCTGAACTACCACACCGCCTACTTCAGCCTGCGCCTGCGCGGACGCCTGAAGGAGGGCGAGACGGTGCTGGTCCACGGCGCCGCCGGCGGTGTCGGCACGGCCTCCCTGCAGGTCGCCAGGGGCCTCGGCGCGCACACGATCGCGGCCGTCTCCACGGAGGCAAAGGCCCAGGTCGCCCGCGAGGCCGGCGCCGAGCAGGTCGTGATGATCGAGGAGGGCTGGAAGGACCGCGTCCTGGAGCTCTCCGGCGGCGGCGTCGACATGGTCCTCGACCCCGTCGGGGGCGATCGCTTCACCGACAGCCTGCGCAGCCTGCGCGAGGACGGGCGCCTGGTCGTCGTCGGCTTCACAGGCGGCTCGATACCGGAGGTCAAGGTCAACAGGCTGCTGCTGAAGAACACCGAGGTGATCGGTGCCGGCTGGGGCGCCTATGCGATGGCCAAGCCCGACCTGGACAGGGAGATCGGGGACGCCGTCACGCGCCTGATCGAGGCCGGGGCCGTCCGTCCCGTCGTCGGCCCGCGCTTCCCCCTGGAGCAGGCCGCCCAGGCCCTTCACACGCTCGAGCAGCGCACGGCCACGGGCAAGGTCGTGCTCGACGTGCGGCCCTCCTGACGCCTTCGCCCGCCCGCACGCTTTTACGAAATTCTTCCCTGCATCTACGGGAAATCTCGGTATTCGGGCATAGGCTCGTTGTTGAGGCCAATAGAGCCCTTCTCGCAGTCCCGATGGCTGCGCTTGCCCTGAGGGGGGTCTGTTCAGAAGGCGGGCTCTGAAAAGAAGGAGCAGCTACATGACGGTCATTCCGAGCAGTCCTCTGAAGGTGATCGGCGCCGGGCTTCCCCGCACGGCGACGACGACGACGATGTTCGCGCTGGAGAAACTGGGCTTCGCGCCCTGTTACCACATGCGCGACCTGCTGATGGACCTGGAGGAGGGCCTGCCGCTGTGGGAAGCCGCGGTCGAAGGCAACCCGGACTGGAAGACGATCTTCGGCGAGGCCCGCTCGACCTGCGACTGGCCCTCGGCGTACTTCTACCGCGAGCTGATGGACGCCTACCCGCAGGCCAAGGTGCTGCTCAGCGTACGCAGCGGCGAGGGCTGGGCGCGAAGCATGGAGCAGACGATCTGGGGCATGTGGCACGGCGACACGCCGCTGCACCACCTGACCAAGGCTCGCATGGCCGTCGACCCGCTGTGGAACCGCTACATGAACCTGATGGGCGTCCTCAACTTCAACGAGGGCACGGGCGTCTTCCACGGGGCCACCGACGCCCGCGGGCTGATCGCGGCGATGGAGCGCTGGAATGAGGAAGTCAAGGACTACGTGCCGGCGGAGCGCCTGCTCGTCTGGAACCCCGCAGAAGGCTTCGAGCCGCTGTGCGAGTTCCTCGACGTCCCGCTGCCCGCCGAACAGATGCCCAATCTCAACGACACGAAGGCCTTCCGGGAGGGCATCATCGGTGGCTCCCTGGACATGGTCAACGACTGGTGGGCGACCCGCGAGAAGGCAAGCGAAAGCCTGCACGGAGCTGCCCTCAGCACCTGAGCGACCCCTTCGCCCGCCGGGGCGGCGTTCAGGTCAGCTGAGCGCCGCCTCCGCGGCACGCTGCCCGCCCAGGAAGGGCAGCAGCGTGAAGTAGGTCAGCTGGGGAGCGACGCGCGGCAGCTCCGCCGCGCTGTCGCTTTCGATGTAGTGGTGGAGGATCTGCCAGATGCCGCCGACGACGGCCTCCGCCACGATCGGCTGCGGTGCCCGCTCGCCGGCGATCGGGAAGCCCGGCGCCAGGTAGACGCGGAAGGCGTCCATGGCGGCGCTGCGGATGGCTATCGCCTCGGGGCTGGCGGCGAAGGTGTCGACGAGCGTCAGGTGGGCGTGAGCGGGCTCTGAGGCCAGGTAGCCCAGCAGCGCCCGCAGGCCGGCGGCGATGGCCTTGGGCCAGTCGCCCTGCTCTGCCATGTACGCCTCGACGCTGACCCGCAGGGCCTGGTGCATGCCCACCTTCTGGGCGCCCAGGAAGGCGTCGTGCTTGGAGGGGTAGATCGAGTAGAAGGTCTGGTTGGAGACGTTGGCCCTGCGCGCGATCTCGGGGATCGTCAAGGCTCCCAGCCCCTTCTCGGCGACGATCGCGGCCGTCGCGTCGACGATCCGCTCCTGCTGGCTTTTGAGGATCATCGTGCGGGGCATCTCGCTGCGTCCGCTGGGCAGGCGCCCCTCGGCCCGGCGGGCCCGCTCCGAGGGCGTCGCGCAGGAGCCCTCGCCGCGGCGGCAGGGCGGCACGGACAGGCCGGGCGGCAGCTGCACGGGGTAGCGGCGGCCCCACTCGGCCAGCGGTGCCGCCAGCCCCGGCAGCTCGCCGTGGCGCCCGTCGCGGAGCCGTGAGGCCGTGATCTCCCTGACGCCGCCAAGCAGCGCCTTGACGGTCAGGTCGCCGCCGTCGGGGGTGACGCCGGGGCTGCGGTTGGCGTTGATGTAGGCCTCCAGCATCGCGATCGTCGCGCGCCTGCGCGCCAGCGCCCGGGGGCCGGCCCCGAAGGCCCCCGTGACCAGCAGCGAGACGGCCTGCGGTTCGCGCACGGCCAGCTCCGCGAAGGCGCTCATGGCGGCAGTCAGCCTGTCGCCGTCCTCGCTGGGGGCGGCGCTCGCGATGGCCGTGCCGACGCGCCCCGCGACGTCCTCGTAGGCCCCCATGAACAGCTCTTCCTTGTCGGTGTAGAGGCTGTAAAGGGTGGGCGGGGAGACGTGGGCCAGCCGCGCCAGGTCCGATATCCGCACGGCCGGATAGCCCTTGGCGGCGATCAGCTCGACCATCGCCGTGCGCAGCCGCTCGCGCTGATCGAGCTTGACAGTCTCCGGGTCCATGCCGTGGGTGCCAGTTGGCAGCTTGCGGTAGCGCTGGGCCGCTCTCGTTCCCGCCGGAACCGCCCCGCGTGCCCGCGCAGGTTTGGCTTTGGTCCTTCTCAACGGCTTGTCGGTCACCTCTGCACCGTCACCTCTGGTGGCCCCCCTCCCCAGGGGAACCGAGCCTACCAGACGTGTCCGCGGGCTTGACAGGGAAGTCCGGCGTGTTCGCTCAGCGGCGGACGGCCGCGGAAGTGCCGAGCACTTCGCCGCCTGCGCCCAGCGCCCTGACGGCCAGGTACGGAGCCGAGGAGGGGTCCGCGATCGACGTCTCGAAGCCAGAGCGGGTGGCGCCGGCGACAGGGCTCAGCGAGCCCGGGCTGCTGCCGGCCAGCAGCTGCCAGCTCGCCGTGCGGGTGTCCCCGTTCCAGGAGACGTAGGCCGTAACCCTGCCGCCCGATCCGCTCGCCACCACCGCCGGCGCGTTCCTGGGCGAGCCCGTCCAGGGGAAGCGGTAGGCCCTGTAGGACTGGTAGGAGCCGTGGAAGTGGGCGTCGTAGAGCAGGGTGCCGGCGGGTGTGTACTCCGAGAAGTAGGGCTCCGCCCCCCAGCCGACGAAGAAGTCGCCGTTGGCCAGCAGCTGCGTGTCGCCCTGGCTGCCCGACTGCAGGCCCCCGCCGCCTGGATGCTCGTACTCGGCGATGAAGCTGGATGTCCGCGCTTCGCTGTCGACGGACTCGATCATGGCGCGGGACTGCGGATGGACCATCGGCACGCCGCCGTTGTCGAAGACGCTGATGTCGCCGTCGGGAAGGACCGTGGCGTCGTGCTGGTAGGCAGTGCTCGTGCCCGAGCCGAGCTTGACCGTCGAGTGCTTGCCCCCGATCGTCAGCAGGATCTGCCCCGTCTCGCTGTTCAGTTCGTACATGGCCCACGTGTTGCGGGCCGAGATCAGCGTCGAGCCGCCCGCCAGCTGGTCGATCGAGTTGAGGTGGAAGTAGTCGAAGGGGACCGTCTGGCTGGTCGAGACGGCGCTCGAGTAGGAGTTGGAGAGGGGGACGTGGTCGACGCTGTGCCACTCCCTGCGCACCAGGCCCGTCTTCAGGTCGACTTCCTGGAAGAGGCTGTCCGTGACGGCGCTGCCGCGGGGGCCGCCCCAGGCCGACAGGTCGCACTGGATCGGGTCGAAGGCCGTCAGCACGGCCGTGCCCTGGGGGGTGATGTGGAAGTCGTGCAGGTCCGTCGTGTAGCCGTTGCCGGCCCTGACCCTGCCGATCTGCTGGTAGGAGGTGTTGTCGATGATCTCTTCGCCCTCGCCGAAGCCCTGCGGCGGGATGTAGCCCTGCCACCAGGTCAGCACGGGCCGGCCGTCCAGTTCCTGAACCTGCAGGTTGGCGGCCGCGTCTTCGGCCGGCACGGGCTTGAACCAGACCAGTTCGCCCTGTTCGTCGAAGATCATCGGGCCGGCCTGGCCGGGGCCGCTGTAGGGGGCCGTGAAGATGTCCCCGGGCGCGCTCTGGCTGGACGTCGAGCTGACCACGACGCCGGGCGGTTCCAGTTCCGGGCGGGAGCGGAAGTGCATCTTCTCGGTCGGGTCTTTGGAGGGGTGCAGGGAGACAGGGTGGGGCAGCACGTCCTGGTGGGCGACCGTGAAGTGGAAGGCGAAGGTCTGGCTGTGCGAGCCGACCGCGACGCTGCCCCTGACCGTCACCGTCTCTCCCGCCACGAAGTGGTGGGAGGGCACGAAGCTGGCCCCGTCCCCCTGCGAGTAGGCCCGCAACCGGCCCGCGTGACGGCCAGTCAGGGAGCCCGTCACGGTCACGCCGCGGATGCTCGACGGCGGCGCCCCCAGCAGGCTGATCTGGGTGGCGGGCAGTGAGTCGTAGGAGTCCGGCAGCGGCGTCACGGCCAGGCTCGTGCCGGGCAGGACGGCCGAGCGGTTGAGCGTCTGGGGGACGCAGCGACCGACAGCGGGGGCCGCGAAGGCCGACTGCTCGTCGGCGATCCGCCTCGATGCCAGCACGAGCGTGACGACGCTGGCCAGGACGACGACCAGCGAGCCCGTCGCGAACAGGCGGCGGTGATGGGTTGGGGCGGATGTGCCCGCGTCGATCAGCTTTCGCAACGGTCTTGTCGGGGCCTCGCGGCCCGGTGCTGGTCTCTCAACTGGTCTCCTCGCGATACCGCGGCCTGGCGGGGAAGGACGGGATGCTACGTGCCACTACACCGGAAGCGCCTAAGAAGTTGCGAAGGCGCCGGGGCTTCCTGACGTATCGACCGTCAGAAGACGGGCGTCTCGGCGTAGTCGCCGAAGACCTGCTGCAGGGACTCGACGATCTCGCCCTCGCTGGCATGGGCCCGGGCGCAGTCCAGCAGGGGGTCCATCAGGTTCACCTCCGGTCGTGCTGCCTGCTCGCGCAGAGCCGCCAGGGTCCGCTCGACCTCCGCGCCGTCCCGCCTCGCCCTGGCGCCCCGCAGACGGTCGATCTGCTTGCGCTCCAGGGCGGGATCCACGCGCAGGGTCGGGATCGGCTCCTCCCCGGCCGCCTGGAAGCTGTTGACGCCGACGACGATGCGCTCGCCCGCGTCGATCTCCTGCTGCAGGGCGAAGGCCGCGTCGGCGATCTCCCGCTGGGGGTAGTTCAGCTTGACCGCGTCCACCATCCCGCCCAACTCGTCGATCTTCTCAAAATACTCATAGGCGGCGGCCTCCATGCGATCTGTCAGAGCCTCCACGAACCAGGAGCCACCCAGGGGGTCGACCGTGTTCGTCACGCCCGTCTCGCCGGCGATGATCTGCTGGGTCCGCAGGGCGATCGTCACGGCCTCCTCTGTCGGCAGGGCCAGAGCCTCGTCGTAGGAGTTCGTGTGCAGGGACTGGGTGCCGCCCAGCACGCCGGCCAGCGCCTCGACGGCCGTCCTGACGATGTTGTTCAGCGGCTGCTGGGCCGTCAGGGAGACCCCTGCAGTCTGGGTGTGGAA
Source organism: uncultured Solirubrobacteraceae bacterium (assembly GCA_963697795.1). Classification (GTDB taxonomy): domain Bacteria; phylum Actinomycetota; class Thermoleophilia; order Solirubrobacterales; family Solirubrobacteraceae; genus Palsa-744. Next base: position 2,033,568 of record OY969097.1, read on the forward strand.
GCGCATCTGCCAGGACTTGGGGCTCTTCGCGCCGAAGCGCTCCCGCAGCTCTCTGGCCCAGATGCGCCGGGCAGCCCTGTACTTGGCGATCTCCTCGAAGAAGTCGATCTGGGCGTTGAAGAAGAAGGACAGGCGGGGGGCGAAGTCGTCGACGTCCAGGCCCCTCTGGACTGCCTGCTCGACGTAGGTCAGGCCGTCCTTGAGGGTGAAGGCGAGCTCCTGCTGGGCCGTCGCCCCCGCCTCGCGGATGTGGTAGCCGGAGATCGAGATGGGGTGCCAGCGGGGCATGTTGCGCGTGCACCACTGGATCATGTCCCCGCACAGGCGCATGGCCGGGTCGATCGGGAAGCACCACTCCTTCTGGGCGATGTACTCCTTGAGGATGTCCGCCTGGATCGTCCCCGACAGGCGCTCCGCGGGGACGCCGGCGGCCTCTGCGGCGGCCACGTAGAAGGCCAGCATGATCGCCGCGGGGGCGTTGATCGTCATCGACACACTGACCTCCCCCAGGTCGATGCCGCCGAAGAGGGTCTGCATGTCGTCGAGGGTGTCCACCGCCACGCCCTCCCTGCCCACCTCGCCCAGCGAGCGGGCGTGATCGGAGTCGTGGCCCATCAGGGAGGGCATGTCGAAAGCTGTCGAGAGGCCCGTCTGGCCGTGCTCCAGCAGGTAGTGGAAGCGCTCGTTGGTCTCCTCGCTGGTGCCGAAGCCGGCGAACTGGCGCATCGTCCACAGCCGCCCCCGGTACATGGAGGCGTGGATGCCCCTCGTGAAGGGGTAGGAGCCGGGCAGGCCGATCGGGTCCTTCTCGGTGCCGATCCCGGGGGGCAGGTCGGCGGGCGTGTACAGCTCGCGGATGGGCTCCCCCGAGAGGGTCCTGAAGGTCTTCTCCGTCTGCTCGGAGGAGGGGTTGGCAGTGGATGCCATGTCCGGGGAATGCTACCGGCGGGGGAGAGCCGAGTTCGAGACGCGGGACCTGCGGGACATAGTCTGGGGAGATGCTGCGCGACGCCCTGACCCGCCTGGTCGGTCCCGAGCGCGTGATATGGGAGCCGGGGCCCGAGTCCCCCTACAACCACGACGCCGCACGGCGCCGAGGGGCGGCCGGGCGGGCAGACGCGGTCGTGCTGCCGGGCAGCGCCGAGGAGGTCAGGGCGGTCGTGGCCTGGTGTTACGAGCACGACGTCCCGATCGTGCCGAGGGGAGGGGGCACGGGGATGATGGGCGGCGCCGTCGCCGGGGAGGGCGGTGTCGTCGTGTCCCTGGAGCGCCTGCGTCGCGTGCGGGAGCTCGAGCCGGGGCTTTGGCGGCTGTTCTGCGAGGCCGGCCTGTCGACCCGGGACGTGCAGCGGCTGGCTCGCGAGAACGGGCTGATGTTCGCCCCCGACCCGGGCGCCGCCGAGTCCTCGCAGATCGGCGGCAACGTGGCGACCAACGCGGGCGGCCCGCATGCCCTGAAGTACGGCGTGACCGGCTCGTGGGTGGCAGGCGTGGAGGTCGTGCTGGCCCCCGGGGAGCTCGTGCAGGTCGGCGGCTGGGCGGCCAAGGACGTGGCCGGCTATGACCTGTGCAGCCTGCTGGTCGGCTCGGAGGGGACGCTGGGAGTGATCACGGCTGTGCGGCTGCGGCTGCTGCCGGCCCCGGAGGCGGCCCTGCCGTGCGTCCTGTTCCTGGCCGATCAGGCGGCGGGCTGCGAGGCGATCGAGAGGGTGCTGGCTGCAGGCGTGCGTCCCTCCGTCCTGGACTTCATCGACGGGGCGACGCTGGCGATGGTGGCGGGGTCCTATCCGGCCGGCAGGGCAGTCGGGGGCGGCCAGCCGGTCGAGGGGGTGCCGGAGGGGGCGGGCTTCGCCCTGCTTGCAGAGACGGACGGCAGCCGCGAGGAGGCCGTGGCGGCCAGGGCGGCGCTGCTGGAGGCGCTTGCGGGGGAGCTCGTGGGTGCCCATGAGCCGGTCCAGGCGGGCGAGCTGTGGCGCTGGCGGGACGGGATCAACGGGGTCGTGACGGGGCAGCGGGGAGCCAAGGTCAGCCAGGACGTCGTCTTTCCCCTGGAGAAGCTGGCCGAGGGCCTGGCGCGCTTCGAGGCGATCGCGGCTGGACACGGCCTGTCCAGCTGTGCTTGGGGTCACGGCGGAGAGGGCAATGTCCATGCGACGGTGCTTGTGGACCCGCAGAGCGAGCATGAGCTGGACGCTGCCGAGGAGGTCGAAGAGGAGCTCTTTCGGGCAGTCGTGGAGCTGGGCGGGTCGGTTGCGGGCGAGCACGGCGTGGGTCTCCTGAAGGGCGGCAGGCTGTCCGGCCAGTGGCACCCACGGGCGATCGAGCTGCACGAACGGATAAAAGACGTGTTCGACCCGAAGGGCCTCATGAACCCGGGAAAGAAGCTGGCGATGTAGCCTGCGCGGTCGCCGCTCACATCAAGACAAACAAGCCGAAAGGAAAGCCCTAGATGAACAAGTCCCAGCTGGTCGACGCGATTGCGGCGGACAGCGGCCTCAGCAAGGCGGACTCCGCCCGTGCGATCGAGTCGCTCCTGGACACGGTCACGAAGACGCTCAAGAAAGGCGACGAGGTCTCCATCACGGGCTTCGGCAAGTTCTCGGTCGTCAAACGTGCAGCCCGCCAGGGCGTCAACCCCCGCACCGGCGAGCGCGTCAAAATCAAAGCCTCCAAGGCCCCCAAGTTCACGCCGGGCGCCGGCCTGAAGCAGGCCATCGGCGGCAAGAAAAAATAAGCAGCACAAGGGCCATGCCGCTGGTCAGCGAGCTGGACCTCCCCGCGTTCGACTACACAGACCCCTCGCTGGCAGGCGCAAGCTTCCACGAGGCGATGGCGCAGGCGCGCCGGGGAGGCTGGCTCGCGAAGGGCCCGTTCGGCTACATGGTCCTGGACAGGGAGTCCGGGGAGTACTTCCTGCGCACCCGCTCCGCGATCTTCCCCGGGATGAAGATCGCAGAGATCTTCGGCGTCACGAAGGGCCCGCTGTACGAGCAGATGCAGCGGAACATCCTGCACGTCAACGGCCCCGACCACTCCCGCCTGCGCAGCCTCGTCAACCCGTCCCTGTCGCCCCGGGCGGTCGAGCGCTACCGACCCCGCATGAGGGCCTTCCTGGAGGGCCTGCTGGAGGAGGCCGTCAGCGCGGGCCGAGGAGACGACGGCGTCGTCCGCTGCGACTTCGTCGAGGCCTTCGCCAAGCCCTTCCCCTCCCAGGTGATCGCCTCAGTCATGGGCGCCCCCCTGACAGACGCCCCCCGCCTGCACCACTGGTCCAACTGGATCCAGCGCCAGTTCGACGCGGCCAGCATGGCCGGCGAGCAGGAGCTGATCGAGCAGGCAGTGGAGGAGTTCTACGAGTACGCAGCAGGCCTGTTGGAGGAGCGCAGGCGCGAGCCGGGCGAGGACCTCGTCTCGACGCTCCTGGCAGCAGCAGACCCCGAGCACCCACCCGAGCGGCTGTCCGACGTGGAGTGCATCAACCTCGTCTTCAACATCCTGGCAGGAGGCGTCGACACGACCCAGAGCCAGCTCTCCCACGCCATCCGCCTGCTGGCAGAACACCCCCGCCAGTGGGAGCTGCTGCAGGCCGACCCGGGCCTGGCCGAGGCAGCCGTCGAGGAGGCCCTGCGCTACGAGCCCATCACCCCCTTCACGGCCCGCATCCTCACCGAGGAGGTCGAGCACAGGGGCGTCACCTTCCCGGCCGACACGATCGTCATGGTCTGCGCCTTCACGGCCAACCGCGACCTCGGCGAGCAGGCGGGAGACCCCGATGCCTTCGACATAACCGCCGACCGGGGTCGGGGTCGCCTGCTGACCTTCGGCGCAGGCGTCCACTACTGCCTCGGCGCCAACCTGGCCCGCCTGGAGATGCAGGAGGCCCTGACCTTCCTGTCCGAGCGCCTGCACGGGCTGGAGCTCGACGGGGAGCCGGAGCTGGGCACCGTCACAGGCATCTACGGGCTGGAGCGCCTGCCCGTGCGCTTCACCGTCTGACCCAGGCTCTCCGCGGTCGCAGATCGAGGCGCCGCGGGCGGTCAGCTGGAGACAACGGTTGCCTGCAAACGGCCCGGTGAGACGATCAGGGGGGTGGCACGAGGCCGCCCAGGTCGACTACAAGAGAGATGCGACGAAGGATTCTCACGATCGCGTTGGTGGGCGCAGCAGTGTTCGCGAGCGCAGCGGCGGGTGCGCAGGCAGGGCGCTACCACGTCTATTCATGCCGGATGCCAGATGGGGAGGCCGCGCCGGTGGATGGGTGGAGCGGGGCCTTCGGTCCCGATCGGGTTTGGGACGACTACCTCGAAGACACCTGCGAAGAGGGAGGGGCGCTCGTGGCGGCGCTGGGTGATGAGACGCCGCATCTCGCCGTCCACGACTACGCAAGTTGGGCGTTCCAGGTCCCGACTTATGACTCGTTGCTTAGCGCGGTTGTCTGGCGGGCCGGCGATACGGCACTGCCAAGCACAAATCTCTACACGTATCAGTACTGGCTCAGTTCTCCTTCCCTGTATCACTCGTTCGACTGGTGCCTGAGTAACGAGGAATGCAAAGGCAAGGGAAACGAGAGTCTGCCGAGCGCAATTGAAAACGAGGTCGCAGTGCCGCCCGCCGACCTCGGCTCGGGGATCTTCGTTGCCGCAGGATGTGGAGGCGCTGACGAACCAGAACCGTACGAATGTCCCGCAGGCAAAGGCGACGCCAACAACTATGCAGCCGCCATCTACCTCTTCGCGGCCGACTTCACCCTCGAACAGACTGCCGACCCGTCCGTCGGCGGTGTCGGCGGCGAACTCGCCGATGCTTCAAAGGTCGCCGGCACCAGCGACCTGCTCTTCTCTGCCAGCGATCCCGGTTCCGGGGTCTACGAAGCCGTCTTCAGCGTCGACGGCAACGTCGTCCAGCGGGAGGTGATCGACGAAGACGGTGGGCATTGTCGAGACGTGGGCCAGACGAGCGACGGCCTTCCGGCGTTCCTCTACCTGCAGCCGTGCCCGGCTTCCGTCAGCGCCGACGTCGGATTCGACACGGGCGTCGTCGCGAACGGGACGCACCATCTCGTCGTCAGCGTGACCGACGCCGCGGGCAACTCCGTCGTGGCGCTGGACAGGAGCGTCGACGTCGAGAACCCTGGAGCCCCAGGGCCCCCGAACGGGCAGGGAGCCTCCTACGAGGCGCGGCTGCTGGCTCGCTGGAAGAGCACGCCTCGGATGCGGCTGCTTGCGCCTTTTGGTCGTCGCGAGACGATCGTAGGACGCCTGACGGGACCCGGCGGGGCCCCCATAGTGGGCGCTCAGATCACGCTCGCCGACACTCTCGCCCTGTCCGGTGCCCAGGCAACCGACATGCCCGGAGTCAGGACCGGGCCGGGCGGTGAATTCACGGTCCACCTTCCAGCGGGGCTCTCCTCACGATCGGTGTCAGCCACCTACTTCGCCCGCACCGGCGACGCGCGACCGGCCGCCGGCAGGACTCTCGACTTGGCTGTAAAGGCGCCTGTGTCGCTCACGATCTCGCCGCGGAGCGCGAGTGTCGGCACGACGATCCACTTCCGGGGCCGACTGGACGCCGGTCCTGTCCCCGCAGGCGGTAAGCCGCTCGTACTCGAGGCTCGCTCCGGAGGCGGGCGCTGGATCGAGTTCGACGTCCTCAGGACCGACTCGCGCGGGCGCTACCGGGCGAGCTACACGTTCAGGTTCCCGGGCCCCGTCGTCTACCAGTTCCGGGTCCTCTGCGAACAGGAGGCCGACTATCCCTACGCTGGAGGGGCCTCCCCCGTTTTGGACGTAAGCGAGCAGTGAGTCCCTTGCAGGCACTCGGCCGCATAGGCTGAATTCTTATTCGAGCCTTCGCTGAGATCCGATCCAGAGGCGGATCTCGGCGTGTTTCGAGAGTGCCGTGGATCGGGCAGCAGACGGCAGAGGACGGGCCCCTACGGCCCTGTCGGGAACGAGCAGAAGGGCAGCTATGAGGGAGAGGACAGCCTGGAGGGGGCTTTGCGCGTTCGCGGTACTTGTCGTGCTGCTGACGACGGGCGCCTCCGCCTGGGCTGCTCCGTCGGTAGCCGTGTCTCCACTCAACGGCACGCCCGACGCCTCGCCGTGGACGCAGATCAGCTTCCTCGGAGTCCCCGTCGGCCAGATTGCCGACGTGTCTGTCGTCGGGTCGAGGACGGGACGGCACAGTGGCCACATCAAGGCCTACGCAACCGCTCAGGGCGGCAGCTTCCTGCCGACCAGTCCCTTCGCTCAGGGGGAGCGCGTCAGCGTGAGTGCAGTCGTCGGGTCCAAGGGACACACGGCGACAGTGCGCAGCACCTTCACGATCGCCCGCCTGCCTGCCTACACGATCGCCTATCCCAAGCCCGTCCAGCTGAGCGGTCACGGCCTCGTGCAGAGCTTCCAGTCTGCTCCCAAGGTGCAGCCGCCGGTCGTCTCGGTGACAGCCAACTCTCCAGCTGCAGGGGAAGGGGACATCTTCCTGACGCCGACCCACGGCTACGGACAGCCGGGGCCGATGATCCTGGACCCTCAGGGCGGGCTGCTCTGGTTCCACGCCGTGCCCAGCGGCGATGCAGCAGCCGACTTCCAGGTCCAGTCCTACCGCGGCGAACCTGTCCTGACGTGGTGGGAGGGCCGCATCTCGACCAGCCTCGGCGTGGGCTTCGGTCGCGACGAGATCGTCAACAGCTCCTACAAGCCGATCGCCTCGGTCGACGCCGGCAACGGCTACCAGGCTGACCTGCACGAATTCCAGATCACCCCGCAGGGCTCAGCCTTCCTGACGGCCTACTCCCTCGTCGACGCCGACCTGTCCCCCGCCGGGGGCCCCTCCCAGGGCGTCCTGCAGGACGCTGTCGTGCAGGAGGTCGACATACCCACGGGCCTCGTCATGTTCGAGTGGCACGCCTACGGGCACGTCGCCATAGCCGACTCCTACAGCAGTCCCAAAGCCACCGAACCATGGGACTTCTTCCACCTCAACTCCATCTCTCTCGACCCCTGGGGCGACGGCAACTTCGTCGTCTCCTCGCGCAACACGTGGGCTGCCTATGAGATCAACCACCTCAGCGGGAACGTCGAATGGCGCCTGGGCGGCAAGCACTCGAGCTTCAAGATGGGGCCGGGCACGGGCACTGCCTACCAGCACGACGTCCAGTGGCAGCCCGACGGGACCCTGACGATCTTCGACAACGGCGCCACCCCCAAGGCGCACTCCGAATCTCGCGTCATACGCGAGAAGATCGACTGGAAGAGGAAGTCCGTAACGCTCGTCAGCCGCTACACGAACAAACTGCTCTCGGGGAGCCAGGGAGACGACCAGGTGCTCGCCAACGGGGACTCCTTCGTCGGTTGGGGCGAAGAGCCCGACCTGACCGAGTTCTCGCCGGCCGGACAGCTGCTGTTCGCTGCCCACTTCCCCTACCCGGGGCAGTCCTATCGGGCCTACCGCTTCCCCTGGAGTGCCACGCCGGCCTCCCAGCCGGCGATCGCGGTCAAGGCCGGGTCGGCGACCGCTGCCACCGTCTATGCCAGCTGGAACGGGGCGACTGCAGTTGGCTCCTGGCAGGTGCTGGGCGGTGCCAGCAGCTCCAGTCTCGTGCCCGTGGCGAGCGCGCCTCGGGGCGGGTTTGAGACGGCCATCCCCGTTGGCGGCGGCTATGCCGACTTCGCGCTGCAGGCGCTGGGGGCGCAGGGGCAGGTGCTGGGCCAATCCGCCGTCGTGGCGCGCTGATGCACGGCGACTTTGCACCGATACGGCGCCGGTAGACTCCGCCGCGTGCGCGCCGCAGGCTTCGTCCCATCGCCCGTCCTGAGAAGGATCGATCGTGTTCGGGAGCGGCGGGTGATGCGACTGGCGGCACCCGTCTCCCGCGAGTACGTGAGACGTAACGGCCTGACGGTGCTCCACGGTCCCTTCGCGGGCATGGAGTACATCGATGGGCTGGAGGACACTGTTGGAGATCTCATCGCCAAGCTCACCGGGGTATACGAGCGAGAGCTGCATCAAGTCGTCTCGGAGTGGATCGCGGCCGGGTTCGCACACGTCGTCGATGTCGGTAGCGCAGAGGGCTACTACGCCGTCGGATTCGCACACGCGATGCCAAGGACGGTCGTTCATGCCTACGACATCAGCGCCGTCGCTCGCGAACGGTGTCTGGAGATGGCCGAGCGCAACGGCGTGCAGGCCCGCCTGCAGATGGGCGGGTTCTGCGGCCACTCGGATTTGGAAGCGCTGCCGGAAGAGGGCGTGGCGCTGCTGTCCGACTGCGAGGGCGGCGAGCTTGAGCTGCTGGATCCAGCTCGCGCTGAGCGGCTGCATGGATGGCCGATCCTGGTCGAGCTGCACGACTTCGTCGACCCGTCGATCACGCAGACGATCTGCGAACGATTCACCGATAGTCACGACATCCAGATCATCGAGATGGAGGATCGCGGTGAAGCGCCGGCAGAGATGGACTTCGCGACCTCGGCGCAGAAGGCAATGATCCTCAAGGAGCGTCCACCTGGTATGCGCTGGGCTCATCTGTGGCCGCGGAGGCTGCCTCGCGTCATATGAGTCGCTTGCCAGCTTCACTGTTGACAGCTGCTCGTCGACGCTTCTACAACCTTGGCGGACCCTGGTATCGCTGTAAGTTGTTCGAGGCGCTGGGCTCGCAGCGCTATTCGTGGCCGGCGATCGGCGGTATGGATCGCCGCTTGGCGGAAATCATGCCTTGGTCGGGTGGGACCTTTGCCGAAGCTGGAGCGCACGATGGCTACACACAGTCGAACACCTACCACCTAGATGGTTGATTCCACGGGGTCAGGCGCAGTAGTTGACGAGTGCGCGGCTTGGTCGGCCGAGTTGGTGGTTGAGGGTGATCGCGGCGGTGAGGGTCAGGAGGCGTTGCAGGATGCGCTCTCTGAGGCCGGGGAGGGTTCTGGCGCCGTGGCGCTCGAGGGTGAGGATGTCCTTGCAGGTCCAGAAGATGCTCTCGATTCTTTGGCGGATCGGCGCGAGGTGTGGCCCTTGGCCGGGCTCGTCTTTGCGGCGCGGTCGGATGATCGTGGCCTGCAGGTCGCTCGCCGCTTGCGCGAAATCTTTGCCGGTATAGCCCTTATCGCCGATCACGGTCACCGGGCCTCGCCGTTTTGCTCGGGCGAGCAGTTTCAGCGCGACTTCGCGCTCGTCGAGCTTGGGGCTGGTCAGAGCGATCGCCCTTGGTGTGCCGTCTGGGGAACACAAGGCGTGCAGCCGGAAGCCCCAGAAGAACCGGCTGTGGCTGGCGCAGTACCCGTAGTCGGCGGCGTCGGCGAGCTGGGAGCGCTTGACTGTCTCGCGGCTTCGGGCGCACTCCACCGGCGTGGAGTCGATGAGCAGCAGATCGTCTTCGATTCCGGGGCTCTGGCTCGCGAACACGCCCATCAGCCACTCCAGCGTGTCCGTCAGGCGCCGGCGGCGCTTGTAGTAGCCGGCCTGCCCGGGGATCCTCGGGAACAAGTGACGCAAATGCTTGGAAGCGACAGCCAGGAACCGCCGGTCAGAGGGGATTCCCATGATCGCTTGGGCGACGCAGAGCGTGACGACCTCCGCGTCTGTGACGCTTCGCTTGGCGTTCCCCGGCCTCGCGGGCAGGAGATCGTCAGCCGTGACATAAACGGCAGTGAGCAGCAGGTCGAGGTCGGCGTCCATCGAGGCCCCCTTGGTCGACGGTGTGTTCAGAGCACCGCCGACTTCGACCCTGCTGCCCAAAAACCCGCCCGTTCCAAAGCAAACGCCGTGGAATCAATCATCTAGAACGGTTTGGTGGCTGGTCGGGTCTGCTTGTCGAGCCGATCCCGGAGCTGCGCGCCAGCTGCGAACGTCGACGCCCCAGGGCGCGCGTGATCGGCTGTGCGCTCGTGGGACCGAACCACGGTTCGCCCACGGTGAAGATGAACTTCGGGGACCTCATGTCGATCGCTGGTGATGGCACAGATCATGCGGCCAGAGGGCTTGAGACTGCGGGTCGCCGGGCATACACAGTTGATGTCCCTGCGCGAACCCTGTCTGGTGCGCTGACCGAAGCCGGCATGACCAACGTAGACCTCTTGGCGCTGGACGTCGAGGGTCGCGAGCTCGAGGTGCTACGTGGATTGGACTTGGCTCGCCATGCGCCGCGCTACATGCTCATCGAGACTCTGGACCGCGAGAAGCAGCAGCCTGAGCTGGATCGACTGCTCGATTCTCACTATGAAGTAGCGGAGCTTCTGTCGCCCTGGGACGTGCTTTACCGTCGACGCGATTAGTATGGTCCAGCCGCGTCGCGTCCTCGCAGGCGCTCTCGCGGTCTCACCAGATCTCCTCGACGGACTCGAAGCGCGCTGCTATATCAGGAGCGAGGGCAACGAAGTTCGCATACGAGTAGAGCTCGGTCACACTGTCGATCGGAAACCGCCGGAGCCCTTCGGTAGCGACCAGCAGTACCTGGTAACCGGATTCCTCCAAGAGGGAGAAGGCGGCATGCAACGTGCTACCTGCCCGCTGCCATGCCTCCCCGTACTCGAACTGCACAGCGCCGATGCGTTGCTCTCCTAGCATCTTCTGCGCTCCTCGAAGCACGTGCAGGTCGAATCCCTCCACATCTATCTTCAGAAAGTCAACGTGATCGATGCCGAGCCGCGGCAGCTCTTCGTCCAACGACGCCGACTGGACCTTCGTTGGGATAGATCCGGGCGCGCTGTAGCCTGCGACGGCTGAGGACATCGTCCCACCGACGGGCTCCTCCCAGAACGTCAGCTCTCCGGGTCGGTCGCTGACAGCCCGCCGCACGACGGTGACGCGAGGGTCAGCGCCGACGCGCCGCTCAACCTGCTCGGCTGCCCATCCGACGGGCTCGAAGCAGACCAGTCGCTCCAAGCTCGCCCAACAGTGGATGGCGTGCTCGCTCCACTCTCCTGCGTTAGCTCCGACATCGACAGCGACGCGTACGTCGGCCAACTGCCCGAGCAGCCAGTACTCGCCGTTCAAGTCCGCGATCGTGGTGGGCGCGAGTCGCTTCCCGAGGATCGCCGTCGAGATGCCCCGCGCGTGCACGGCCCCTCGAGTGAGGAGGCGCGAGCGCGCAATCAGGTTGTATGTGCGATCAATGAGTTCGTTCGAGTTCATCTTCGAGGTGCCGAGGGAGAAGTGCGCGACAAGACGCTAGTTGATCGGGATCCATGGTCTCAATCCTGGGACGCGAGCTGTCTTGCCGCTCGCCGGTCGGTACGAAAAGGGCTTGAACGAGAGGCCTGCAATGCAACAGGGCGATTGTCCGGCGTATCGTCGTCATGGACCCACCTTCCGAGAAGGTAGATGTCATGTGGCAGGCGGGCCGCTGCCGCTTCCACCCTCAGGCCCGCGACCGTCAACAGCTCAATCAACGAGCTTGTGATGAAAGTGTGGTGATGCAGGAGGCGGGTGCGTTCGTTTTCCTCTAGCTCCCGCACGAAGTCCGGATCCTCGACACCGCGGACGTTGCGGTCAGAGTCGTGATTGCTCAGGAACTCCTCGAGGTGGGTGAGATCATCCTCTCCCGTCTTGCGGCCCAGGTCTTCCGCCATATGCTCGAGCGTCGTCAGCGGCCGGCGATGGTCAAAGGTGCCGCTCATGTGTGGGGCTACTATCAGCAGGTGCCCGCCTGTGACGCTCAAGCGCCGCCATGCTGCAAGCGCTCGCAAGGGGTTGGCGATGTGCTCAATTACATGGGAGGAGATGACCACGTCGTACGCTCCATCCGGGAGCTCTCTCAGGTCGATGTCATCGGTGATGAAGAGCTCGCCCTTGCGTTCGCCTTCGACCACATACCCAGCTTCCCTGTCAAGGTCATGCCAGGTCGTGTGGGCAAGCGGCTGTACGCCGTCAACTGATTTCGCCATGTGGTAGACAGGGGCTGTTCCACCTCGTTCGAAGCAGGTCGACGGGCCACCTATCTCCAGCATCCTGGCGGCTGCCAGCGGTGCTGTGAAAGCGGGTGGTAGAGGGTGCCTCTGCCCTGGTGACAGCTCGGCTCGCATCCTCCTAAGCATTCCGCGTACGCTCATCGGGAGAAGCCTAGTCCTGCGCGGGAGGGGCCGTGTCGGTCCTGCGAAGCAGCATCAGCAGCTCCGCCGGGATCGCTTTCATAGCCACCAGGGACAAGAACAGCACCGCGCTTGAAGCGAGCACCCCGATAAAAGGATGGCCAAGTAGGGGGATGCCCGTCGCGAAGGCCAAGGCCACACAGAGTGCGATCCTCTCGGCCCGCTCTACGCCCGGTCTGACGTCCGGGCGGCTCCGCACGAGTGCGATCAGATACGCCACCATCAGGACGACCTCGAGCGTTAGCGTGACGAGAGCTGCGCCCTCAGCACCGAGCGGTGGGATCAACGCTGCGCTGAGCACGATCGCGAGCACAATCACGACACCGTTGGCCACCAGCAGCTGTCGGTAGAGATGCAGCGAGAGCAGGGCATAGGAGAACGTGGCAAGGATGAACGTCGCGGGTATCGCGCTGCCGAGTATCCGCAGCACGTGGATCGAGGGGTCGAACGAGTGCGAGCCAAGGTCGAGGATATGTACAGCCAGCGGCGCTCCCACGACGAGGCACAGAGCGAACCAGGCACCGAGTATCAGCGAGCCCTCGACAAGCCGCTGCAGCGCGTACCTGAGTCGTGGGGGATCGTTCCAGGCCGATCTGACCAAGATCGGGAAGGCCGAGCTAACCAGAAGAAACGGTACTGCTGCCGTCAGTTCAAGGATGCGAAACGCAAGGCCGTAGTAGCCGGTCTGTGCCTTTGTCGAAAGGAGCGAGGTGGCCACCAGAACGATGCGGAAGTACATCGCCCCAGTTGCTGTCGCCGCTGCATATATGAGCGTTTTGGTCAGCAGCTCACGCCAGCGGGACAGGCGAAAGGTTGGGAGCAGGTTCAGACGGCGGCGTACCACTGAGATCGTCAATACGAAAGCCGTCAGGCCACCGGCGACGGGTGCGGCGAAGAACGGAAGCAGCCCTGCGCCCGCGAGGACAAGGGACACCATGACCACCGCGACCGCCAGCTGGGGGAGGAAGTCGTTCAGGGCAAGCCAGCCCAGGCGAAGTCCTGCCCACAACGGAAGTGCGAACGTGCCAGCAAGGTTGGTTGCCAGCAGCCCTGCGCAGGCGATCGCCGTGCCCTCGACCTCGACCGCCGGATAGCCGACGCCGAGGGCGAACGCCAGCGCAGCGACCGCGCCGGCGGCAGTGAGGACTATCCGCATGCCGATCAGGTCCCGCATGAAATCCTCGTGCGAGCTCTCCCCACCGACGCTCAACTCGCGTATGCCCATCTGCCCGAGGCCGCCCTCGGTGATCGCCGCGACCACGAACATGAGCGAGCTGACGGTTGCGTACTGGCCCCAACGCGTAGGGCCAAGGTGGTGGACTGCCAGCGGCGTGGAGCCGAGCGCGAGGAGCAGGCCACCGATGAATGCGATCAAGCGCAGGCTCGAGCCGCGCAGGAACTTGGTACCGGCCTCTCGGCTGTCGAGGACGTGCTCGGCCTCGCCTGCTTGGCCGTCGGCTACATCAGACGGCAGCATGCAGGCTTCCAGGGCGAGGTCTCGAGCCACTTCATGACGAGCTTGTTGCGCAGACCGCGGATGCGCTCGAGCGGACGGGAGCGCTCCTTCTGGGAACCTGTCTCATGTACGGGATGGAGATAGCGCGCCGGCAGGTAGGTGACGCGCAGGCGGTGATGGTGGCGCATGAAGGCGTCCACCCGCGCCTCGAAGACATAGGCGATCGCGCTCGCCGGATAACGGTAGCTGGCCACACAGCGCTGCCGATAGATGGGAGCCGCGAACTCCTCGCGGCGCACAAGGTAGACCTGATCGCTGAAGCCCTGACCGATGGCGAAATCGCCGTCCCGTTCGAGCGTGCTGCTCTCAAGCGTTGGGTCCTGCCAGAGTGGGTTGCCCACCAGCAGTCGCCTGTCGGCCCGCATCCTGGCCAGCGTTGGCGTTATCCAATCGATCGGCTGCTCGAGCCGTATGTCCGGGTCCCAGTAGAGCAACCACGGAGAGCCAGGCAGCGTCACGGCGACCAGGGAGCAGTCGCTGTAATGAGGTAGGCGTCCCAGGTCATCTCGGCTGAGACCTGTCTTTTGCAGTGCCTCCGGCAGCTTCTCTGAGACGATGTGGAACGCGTCCAGTTCCCCTGCGCTGACCAGCTCCATAGCTCGGGAACGCGCGTCGGTCATGTCTTTGACGTTGTTGATCAAGGCGATGCGGCCAGCGAAGGGAAAGCGGTTTTCCCGTTGCACTCGTGGGAAGAAGCCAGCCGCGAGCACCTCCCGGTAGTTGCGCTCGAACGCGTTCACGGTCAGGTCGACGCCCATCTTCTCCCCCGCGGCCGGCATGGTCTGCATACGCACCGGCTGCTCTGCGGCGGTCATCGCTGCAGGATCAGGTCGCGGGTCATGAACGCCGCTCGCGTCTTCAGCGAGTACCCCGGGTAGTGCCGTATGCGCGGATGGGGAACTGCCGCGTCGCGGATCGAGTTCCAGCGTGGCGAGATCAGCTTCGTATGCTCGGTCAGCAGGGCAGTAGGTGTTCCCGGACCGACGGGGTCCAAGTCGTAGCCGAGTAGCCGGCAGATCGCCGCATTCTCCCACCAGCGGTGTTCGATCAGGTCCTCCTGCGCGTAGACCTCGTCCAGGAAGTCGACTGTCTGCGGGCCGCCGCGAAGCAGCATCACGCCGGAGTTCGGCATGCTGCCCTCCTTGGTCCGGTGCTCGGCGAGGTACAGGAAGCGGTCTTCTTCCAGCTCTACGGCGATGTCGACGGAGCGATCGACGATCACGAGGTCGGCATCCAGCCATAGCAGCAGGTCGTTCTCGGCGGCCAAGCGCCGGAGCAGCACGACCTTCGACCACGGCACCGGTCGTGACGGGTCGATCGTCTCCGTGTGCAACTCGAGCTCGTAGCCGTGGCGTGCCGCATAGGGTCGAAAGGAGCGTGCGGCCAGCGAGAGCAGCCGCCGCTGAGGGCCGGTCCCGATCGAGACGATCTTCTTCCTCATGCGCGGGCCTCTGTGAAGGCGGGCGCCTCAGCCCACTTCTCGACGAAGTGCCTGCGGTTTCGTCGGTGGATCGAGCGCCACGTCTCGGAGCGTCCATCCCAGCGTGCACGCGCCCAAGGGGGCTGGCGCCTGGAGACGCCCCACTCGTGTGCGACCTCGACGTCGCTGACGACCAGGCAGCGCCCGCCGCGGGCGCGCACTGCCGTGCAGAAGTCGACCTCCTCGAAGGACGCAGGCGCGTAGAACTCGTCGAACCCGTCCACGGCTTCCCAGGTGTCACGGGTGCAGGCGAATAGGAAGCCCGAGACGACATCGCACTCCAGCATCTCCTCCACGGGCCGATCGTCGGGTCTGACCCAGCCTGTGTGCGCTCCTCTGGAGATGTCCCAGCTTGACCCCATCGGCCCCACGACAGCATCCGGGTGCTGCTCAAGGGCCTGCTGCAGCCTGGCCAGTGAGCCCGCTCCGAGCTCGACGTCGTCGTTGCAGAAGACGAGCGTTTCGCCATCCGCGATCCTCGCGGCCGCGTTCCACCCCGGTGCCACCCCGCGGTTGACTCGTAGGTCTGCCGTGCGCACGCCGGCCGGTATGCCGGCCGCCGCGGCGGAGATGCCGTTGAGGGCTACGACGAGCTCGCCCTCCCGACCGTCCAGAGCCGACTCCAACGTCTCGGCCAGGCCGGCGACGTTCGGGGCCCCGTGGGCCTTGTAGACCGGTACGCAGACCGAGATCATCGCGCAGGTTTACCCATTGGCCGTCGTCTCCGGTGCCCGGACACCGCAGGCCGCCAGCAGCTCACGGGCCCGAGCCGCTGTCGAGTTCGCGTGCGCCCAGGCCAGCGCCCCCTGCTGCAACGACGCGTACCGCTCCTCATCGACCGCCGCCACTTGGGTCAGGAGGTCCTCCGCGTTCCGATAGCTCAGGCAGTTGACGCCCGGCAGCAGCCCGAATGGCGCACACCGAGGAGGCTTGCGGTCGAGGTCTCTGAAGCAGGGCACCGTTGCGCTGGCCGCGATCTCGTAGTGGCGCAACGCATCCCAGCCGGCGCGCTTGGTGGTGATGCCGAACCGGGAGCGGGCTAGATCCGCGCGATAGGCGGCCTCGTCGGCGAAGGCGTAGCTCGTCTGCCCGCCGACCCTGCCAGCCACTTCCTCATCGACCACGTGACGCGCGAACTCCTGGTCCTTCGCGGGCAGCGAGTCGAGGATCTTCTCGGCAGGGATCGAGAACGACAGCGAGCGCAGTCCGAGTCTGCGCCCGAGCGGCGGCGGCAGCATCAGGTAGGAGGCGAACCACCGCGTCCACGGGGTGATCTCGCGCTTGAAGTACGGGGCTCGGTTGTGCGCACGTGGCAGGAACCACCAGCCTCGCACCCGCCACCACAGGCCGGCATACGGGTACGGCTCGACGCGGTCGGCCCCGTCGAGCACCGCCATCGGCACGCCCGCGGCGCGAAGCTGGGGAGCCCATTCCGTCCACAGTCCGAATGTCCTCCAGATGTCGCCGAAGACGATCAGGTCGAACTCTCCCTCGAGCGCTCTGGGCAGCAGGTGGTCGCGGTCGACCTGCAGATCGGGCAAAAGGCCGTAGAGGGTGAAGCCGCCGCCGCGCACACGGCCCAGCACCCCGGGCGTGGCCGTCTCGTACAGGTACTCCGCCTTCGGGAAGTCCACTGCGTCGGCGCCCAGCAGCGTCCGCAGGCCGTGGAAAACGCCATCGGCGAGGTAGTCCTCGAAGTTCGGGTTGAGAAAGAGGATGCGCGGCATGCGGACGGTAGGCGACGGCGATATAGCAGGATGCTCTCAGCAACTCCGGCTGACGGTGCCGTGTCAGGCCGCTGCCTTCTCGAGCACGTCGAGAACGATCGCCGCCGTTCGGTCCCAGTTGAACTCCGCGGCGCGCTCGCGGGCCGCTCGGCCCAGCTCGCGGGCGTGCGCTTCGGACTCGAGCACCCGCGTCAGGGCGCTTGCGATGCTGTCCACCTCCAGCGGCTGCACGTACTCGACAGCTTCGCCGCCCACCTCCGGTAGCGAGGACACCGAGGACGTAATGACGGCCGCGCCGCAGGCCATCGCCTCGAGGACGGGCAGTCCGAAGCCCTCGTAGAGGGAGGGGTAGCAGAAGACCGCACAGCGCTTGTAGAGCTCGCCGAGGATCGCATCCGAGACGCGTCCGAGCGTCAGGCAGCTCGAGCCGAGCGAGCGCAATGCCGTCACTGTCTCGTCGACCTGCCAGCCGAGGTCGCCGACGACGACCAGCGGGTGTTCCCCTCGCAGGTCGTATCCCAGCCGGCGGTAGGCCTCCACGAGCCGGGGAAGGTTCTTGCGCGGCTCCAGTGTCCCAACTGCCAGCACGAAGCCGGCCGGGGGCAGCTGGGCGAGCTCGGCCGCGCTGGGTTCGAGGAAGATCTCGGGCGAGACGCCCAGCGGGGCGACGGTGACGTGGCCCGCCGCAGCCGGATAGCGCGCGACGAGGTCGTCGGCCGTCGCAGTCGAGATCGCCACGAAGGCTCGCGACCTGCGAACCGCCGGCGCCAGCGTGAGCCTCTCGATCACAGCGGACCGACGGTTCGGCGCATGTTCCCGATCGAAGGCGATCATGTCGTAGATGACGGGCACGGCCGGCACGTGCAGCATCCAGGTCGTCAGATACGAGTTCGTCGACAGGAAGACGTCGCACTCGCGGTTGACCAGCATCGCCGTACGGACGTGCCACCAGGGATCTTGCGACGCGATGCTGCGCCACGCGAACCTCCCCCCGCTTGCTCCGGGCCAAGGCTCGCGGGCGTAGCAGACGTACACGTGCTCGTCCTCCCGTCGCGAGAACGCGCTCAGCAGCTCGCGCACGAACCGCCCCCGCCCCGCCGTCACCTCCGTGGCTGCGCGCGCGTCGATGCCGATCCGAAGGGGTCCCAGGCGCCAAAGCCTAGCGATGCCTCCAATAGGCTGGCCTCGTGCGTGTCGGCCTGAACCTCATCTTCCTGGTGCCCGGCGAGACGGGCGGCATGGAGGTCGCGGCACGCGAGCTCCTGCCGGCCCTGCTCGCAGCTGCCGCGCCCGATGTCACCTTCACGGCGTTCGTGAACCGCGAGACGGCGGGGACGACCGGACCGTGGCGGGACGACATGCCCGCCGTGACCGTGCCGGTGCACGCCCGCAACAGGCTGCAGTGGGTTCTCGGCGAGCAGACGCTCCTGCCAGCGCTCGCCCGTCGGGCAGGCATCGACCTCCTGCACAGCCTCGCCTCGACAGCTCCCCTTTGGGGTCCATATAAGCGTGTCGTGACCGTCAACGACCTCATCTATGCGCGCTTCCCTGACGCACACGGCGGCATCCGCGACAAGGGCATGCGTATGCTCGTGCCTGCCGCGGCGCGGCGCAGCGATCGTGTCATCGCGATCTCCGAGAGCACGCGCGATGACATCGTCGCGATGCTCGGCGTCGGAGCCGATCGCATCGACGTCGTGCCACTGGGCATGGGCACCGTCCAGCGGGTCGCTCCCCTCGGAGTCGCCGAGACGCGCAGCCGCTTCGGTCTCGGCGACCGCGACGTGATCCTGACACTGTCCGCCAAGCGGGCACACAAGAACTTGGAGCGGCTGATGGGTGCACTTGCCCTGATACCGGCCCCGAGCAGACCGCTGCTGGTGCTTCCCGGCTACAGCACCGACTATGAGACGCGGCTGCGAGCGAAGGCCGAGGAGGCCGGCGTCGACGACGATGTGCGCTTCGTCGGCTGGGTCGAGGAGGCCGAGTTGGAGGGGCTGTGGGCCCTTTCCCGAGCCTTTGTCTTCCCGTCGCTCTACGAGGGCTTCGGGCTGCCGGTACTGGAGGCGATGGCACGAGGGGTGCCCGTGACCTGTTCGAACGCATCTTCGCTGCCGGAGGTCGCCGGCGACGCCGCACTGCTGTTCGACCCACTCTCCGAACCGGACATGGCGCAGGCGATCCAACGACTGCTGGCCGATGGCGCTCTGCAGGAACGACTCGTGGAGCTCGGGCACCGGCGGGCTGCCCAGTTCACCTGGGGGCGCACCGCCAGGGAGACGCTCGCGGTCTATGACGCGACGCTTGGACGCTCCGAGGCGCCCCGCGTTACGGTCGAGTAGCCGTCGACCACGCGTCGCAGCGACGATTCCAGCGACAGCGTCTCGACGTTCTCGGCGAACCAGCGGGAAGTGCTCTCGCGCAGCGGCAGGCCGGCCTCATGGACTTGCCGGATCGCCTCCGCTATCGCCTCCGGGGTCGCTGCTCGTGCAACGAAGCCGTTGACGCCTTCCACGATCAGCTCGGCTGCGGCGTTGTCCTCGCCGGCCACCACCACGCTCGGCGTCGCGCGGGCAGCGGCCTCGACCACGACCATCCCGTAGCCCTCTCGTCGCGACGGCAGCAGGACGCACAAGGCCCGGGACATCTCGCGGTTGAGGGTCTCGGTATCCGTGAAGCCGCGTGCATGCACCGTCTCACGCACGCCATTGGCGTCGATCGCCTGCTGCAGAGCCGCCTGCTCGGGGCCTTCTCCCAGGAACTCTCCTTCCAGGCCCGCGATCTGCTTGGCTGCGAGGGCGATCGCCGCGACCCCCAGCGGCGCTTGCTTCTCCGGGATCAGACGGCCCGCGAACAACACCAGCGGATCGGCCCGACGCGGCGGCGTCGGCTGTATGCTCTCCCCATAGAGACCTCGCAGAACCGTGACGGCCCCACGCAGTCCCTCTTCTCGCAGCCGCTGTGCGTGTAGCTCGGAGAAGCAGTAGGCGTGCTGCGGGACGATCGCGCACAGCTTCTGCACGATCTCGCCGACCCGTCCGCCCAGGCCGCCCAGGTAGTCGCGCCAGTAGGAGGGGCTCCACACCTCGAACCAGTCGACGACCAGCCCGAAGCCCGCCAGGGGCCGCGATGCAGCCGCCGCGATAAGCGAGAAATAGGGGAAGGAGCAGGTGTGGACGACGTCATAGTCGCCTCCGCGGCGCAGCAGGTGCGCCAGAACGCCCGCCCCGAAGACGAGCGGCGGCAGGATCCGCCTGCGCCCGCCCTCTGTGTACAGACCCATGCGCGGTCCCACCGAAACAACATGCACCCGCTCGTCCAGGTCGAGCTTCGTGCCCCGATCCCACTGGCGCAACGTCAGGTAGGTGACCTCGTGCCCCTCCTGGACGAGCCGTTCGGCGAGGTTGCGATACCAGCGCTCGGCGCCGCCGACGGTATATGGGAAGAGGCAGTCGTAGACGAGGCAGACGCGCACGGAGCGCCGCATCATCCCTCTAATCCGTTCCGTCCGCTAGCATCGTCGCGAAGTGCCGCCACTTTTCGTCCGCCAGCGAGTTATAGGCGTGATGATGTATTCAGCGAGGAAGCACAGCCGCTGAGTCGACGCACGATGAGCATCGCTGTCCAGACAGAGCCCCCAGCGCGCCATGATGGCGAGGACGAGGACGTACCCCTCGTCTCGGTCGTCATCCCCTGCCTGAACGAGGCGGGCAACATCGAGGCCTGCGTGACTGCCGCCCTGGAAGCGATCGTGCGAATGGGCGTGCCCGGCGAGGTCGTCGTGGCAGACAACGACTCAGAAGACGAGTCCGCTGCCCTGGCCGAACGGGCAGGAGCCAGGGTCGTCCTCGAGCGTCGCCGCGGCTACGGCAGCGCCTACCTGGCCGGCTTCGCGGCCTCGCGGGGGCGCTACATCGTCATGGCCGATGCCGATCTGACCTACGACTTCGACGAGATCCCCCGCTTCGTCGAGGAGCTCGAGAAGGGCGCCGAGATGGTCATCGGCGACCGCATGGACAACATCAAGCCGGGCGCCATGCCCTGGCATCACCAGTACATCGGCAACCCGATCCTGACGGGTCTGCTGAACCTCTTCTTCAGGACCGGCATCAGCGACGCGCACTGCGGCATGAGGGCGCTGCGCCGCGACGTGCTGCCGCGCCTCGATCTGCGCACGACCGGCATGGAGTTCGCCTCGGAGATGGTCATCAGGGCCTCCAAGGAGAACCTCAAGATCGCCGAGTTCCCGATCGAATACCACCCGCGTGGCGGCGAGAGCAAACTGTCGAGCTTCCGCGACGGCTGGCGGCACCTGCGCTTCCTTCTGGTGCACAGCCCCAACCATCTCTTCATCGTGCCTGGGGCCTTGCTGGCCGGGCTCGGTGCATTGGTGATCCTGCTCGTCGAGTCGGGGCTGCAGCTGTTCGGGCGTGCCTGGGGACTTCATGCCATCATCGGCGGCGCGCTGCTGATGATCGTCGGCACGCAGGTGCTGGCTCTGGGCCTGTGCGCGCATGCCTACGGGACCTACTTCATGGCGGAGAAAGACCCCTGGTTCGATCGCATGCGGGCCCGCTTTCGCCTCGAGCACGGTCTCCTGCTGGGCGGTGCCTTCATGCTCGTGGGCTTGGTTCTCGGCGCTGTGATCCTGGCGACCTGGATCTCCCACGGCTTCGGCTCGCTTTCCGACGAACGGCTGGCTGTCGTCGCGGCCTCTTTGATGATCGTCGGCATCCAGATCTTCTTCTCGGCCTTCCTGCTCTCAATTCTGGGCTTGCGCAGGCGCTGAAGGGTTGCCGGCAGGCTCGGCGATCCGCAGCGACAGGTACACCGCGGCGACGATCGCGCTGGGCACGAACAGAACCAGCAAGACCGCCAAGATCCAGATCAACCATGCCGGGATCAGCCGGCCGGTCAGGTTGGAGGCGTGTTCGAAGGTCTGACCCAGATCCTCCAACGGTGAGCTCGGCTTGGCGGCGAGGAAGGTCAGGGCGACGTCGCCCGCCACCGACGCTCCTCCCACGGTCGTCGCTGTACGCGTGGCGACCGTGCGCGGTTCGTCGGTGCCGTTCAATAGCACGGCCGTCTTCCCGCGGTCCACGAAGCAGACGTCCCCGATCTCTGTGCGCGGTGGGCCACGGAAGGGGAGGGTGGCTGCCCCGCCCGGGTAGCCGCCGGGTACACGCAACGTGGCTCTGTAGCCGGCTGCCCTGAACACGACTTCCACGGGCGGGCCGCCCTTCGGGGTGACCTTGGCCGGTCGCAGCGTGAACTGCGCATAGCCCATGTCGGGTTCCATCGTGATCGAGCTCATGCAGGCCTCCGATCCGGCCGGCACGCGGTACTGGGTGAGCACAAGCAGCGCCGGCGGCGTCGGTACCCCGGCGATCCGCAACCTCTTGCCGAACACGTGGGGGCGGTACCAGATCAGCACGCCGAGCAGGATCAGCAGCGCCGTGAAGGCTGCGACGGTGAGAGCGCCCCCGGGTCGTCTGAGCCTACGCATAGAAGCGCACCACCGTTATGCCGATTCCGGCCAGTGAGAGGATCACGCCCGCCGCCAGCACCGCGCCGCCCAGGAGCGGGCCGACCCGACGCGGCATTCTGCCCAGGGTGAAGGCTATCGCCAGGCCGAACAGCGAGACCATCGGCAGCAGGTAGCGCCCGACGATCAGCGGATCCGACCCGCCGTCGCCGGTCAACGCACGGTAGGACACGTAGTGCAGGAAGAAGACCGTGGTGACGAGCAGTGCCAGGAGCACCATCACCGTGGGCCACGCCCTCAGCATGGCTCGCCACGAGGTCACCACCGCCGTGTAGAGCGCCACCAGGCCAAGCGCCGAGCAGACCTGCAGCAGATCGTAGATCCGCGGCCCGAAGTTGACCTCGAGCGATCCGAAGGTTCCGTAGAAGGTGTCGATGAAGACCTGCCGGTAGCCGTATTCCGGACCCACACGCGGACGCAAGCTGGGCAGCTTGGGGAAGTAGAACTGGTAGATCGACGAGAGGAACTGACGGATGTTGAAGCTCGTCACGTTCAACTCGGTCACCTGGCCGCCGTAGAGGGCGCTCGAGCCGGCGGCGCGGCCCAGGGCGAGGTAGGTCACGAAGGCACCGCCGACTGTCCCGGCCGCCATGGCGCCGCGGCGAAGCATCTCGCCCACGGTTGGACGGAATCTGATCGCGCTCGCGACCAGCGCGACGGCGAGAACGGGGAGCGTCACGAGACCCCTTCCATGCGTGAGCACGGCCGCTGCCGCCAGCAGGCTCGCGCTCAGCACCCTGCCCATCGAGGGGCCTCTCCTGACTAGCCGCACCGCCGCCAGCAGGAAGCCCGTCGTGAGCGCGATCAGCAGGTTGTCAGCGTTGATCACCGCGCTCAGGAACGACAGCTGCGGCTCGAGCGCCACGGCCCCGGCCGCCAGCGTCTGCTTCCAGCGAAGCGGCCCGAAGATCTCGCCCGCGAGCAGCCAGGTGAGCAGCACCGTGGCCAGGTAGCAGAGCATGCTGAACAGCCGCATCACGAAGATCCGCTGCAGCAGCGGAAGCGATATGAACACCCGGTAGGGGATCGTCATCAACGCGTAGTAGAGGGGCGGGTTCTTGGCCAGCGGGTTCGGTCCTTCCCCGTTCGAGCTGCTCCCGGGCCCCAGCGCACGTTCGACGTTGTTCCACAGTTCCAGATCCTTGTCGCTCCAGGCCGGGCGTCCCTGCAGGTTCCCGATCAACGGCTGCAGGTTGAGGGTCCGCAGCAGTTCCGTCTCGGACGAGGAGTCCGCGGAGCCGCCGTTCGTGACGCTCGGCAGGTTGCCCGTCTCGGCCAGATGCTGGACGTATGCGAAGTGTCCGGCTTCGTCCGGTCCCTGGAACGCGGGCAGTGACACGTTCCAGGCAAGCGACAGGAGGGTCGCGACGGCCAGGATCAGCGCCAGAGGCGCCGGCGTGTTACGTATGCGAACGAGCGCGCGGCGCGCCAGGGGACGCACTCTCCTCCGGACGCGCGCGCTGAGTGAAGTGATCGTATGGGTCGCCATCGGGTGCTTGCGGAGCAGGCAATAATAGGTTCAGCCGAGAACGTCTCGTGGCGTCGGGCCGGTCGACGTGGACTTCGCGGCGGCATCCCAGGCGGCCCGAAGCCCGTCCTCGACCTGCTCGCCCGCCCGGCTCCAGCTGCGCTGAGCGCTCAGCGCGAGACCTCGCTCGACAGCGTGCGAGCGGGCCGCGTCGTCGTCGAGAAGCCGCTCGATCGCATCGCACATGGCGAGCGGGTCGGGCCTGGCCAGGACAGGCGCTCCCGCAGTGTCGAAGGTGGCCAGCATCGACTGGCTCGCGAGCTCGACGCATGGCAGCCCGCACGCCATCATCTCGAGCGAGATCAGCGACGGATTTGTCAGCGACAGGACCATCCCGACGCCGGCGCGGTGGTACAGCCGGGCAAGCTCGCCTGCGTCCAGCACGCCCAGGTCGTGCTTGGGGAAGGAAGCGGCGAGCGGACTCGCGTCGCCGAACAGGGCGATCCGGATCCCGGGTCGGCGCCGGGCCAGCTCCGCCAGCGCCGTCATCCCCAGCGGGACCGCGCGGCGGGGTGTGGCCGCGCGCGCGTAGAAGACCACCAGATGTTCGCGCTCGACGTTGCCGATCGGCCTGTAGTTGTCGTGGTCGAGGGCGAGATCGAAGTGGGTCGCGGGGGCGTCGTAGCGCGTGCGCAGCAACTCGGCGAGCCAACTGCTGGCCGCAATGCAGTGCAGGCCCTTGTGGTAGGTCTCGCGTGCCCACTCGGCCTCGGCCGAGGCGGGGTAGAAGTCGGGCTCGTGATCCTGGACCAGATAGGCACGGGCGCCGCAGTCGGGTAGCAGCATCGCCCTCGCGACCGTCTGCCAACCGGTCGCGAGCACCACGTCGGCTCCTTCCCATTCGGACATGCCGGCATGCATACGTAGCCGGTGCGCATCGAAGAACTCGCTGAAGCTGCGCTCGGTCGAAGACTGCTGCTCGCGCCCATGGCGACCCTCGTTGTCCTCCAGCCAGGCCGAGACGTCGTGTCCCCGCCGGCCCAGGGCCTCGAGTACGCGCACGATCGTCGCGTGACCGCCGCTGCCTCGTCGGAATGACGGGACCACCGCGGCGATCCGCAGGCGGGCGGGCGCGGGGCCGCAGGCGCGCAACTGAGCAGGGCCGTCTCTCAGCAGCTCGAGCATCGCCTCGGGCATGACCGGGGCAGGCGTCCCTCCGTCGCGGCGCAGTCCAAGTCTTCTCGTGAGGAGGTTGGAACGCACCGCGACTCAGCCCAGGAGGCGCCGCAGGCGGGCCGTCACCGGATGCAGGGGACGAGCCAGCAGCCGCACGACGCGGAACCTGCGCAGCCCCAGCAGACCTCGGACCGGAGCGCTGGCCAGCAGCCGCCGCAGTCGACGCTCGATCCGCTGGGCACGATGAGCATGGGCGGCACGCTCGCGCAGGTGCAGGTGGTAGGTCTCAAGACCCGAGCGCAGATCGGCCAGCATGCGAGCGGCAGCGAAGGTCCCGCTTGGTTGCGGGTCGCGTCGGATCGCGGCCAGGGCACCGGCCATGAACAGGCTCGACTGCTGCCATGACGGCCAGGCCCGCGCCGTCTCGACGGCGTTCGTGCGCAGGAACGCGAGCAGCTCACGGTCACGGGCCAGCAGGTCGAGTTGGCGAGCCGTCCCGCGAAGGTCGTCCCAATCTGTCAACAGACCGTTCCAGCCGTGCTCGACGTATTCCTCGTGCCCTGTGACGGGAGTCACCACACAGGTCGCGCCCCGATGGAAACCCTCCAACGGAGGTCCGAACATCCCCTCGACCGAAGACAGCTTCAGCACGACGTCCACGCGGTCATAGAGCGAGGCCATCTCCCGATGGCTGAGCGGCCCCAGGACCTCCTCGGCGGCGATCCCCTCCAGCGCCGAGCGCTCGCCGCTGACCACGGTCAGGTGGTGCGGCTCGCGCATCGCCGCGACGGCGTCGATGGCCGCATGGACATGCTTGAACCACGCTGACGGAGATCCCTCGATCAGGACTCGCAGCGGCTCCGAGTCGTTCGCCGGGGGGGCCTCGGGCACGCTGAAGACGTCCTTGTCGATCCCGTTGCGAACCAGCAGGCAGGGCGCGTCGGGGCGCGTCGCGGCCAGCGTGTCCGCAATCCACCGGGCCTCGGTTATGAACGAGACCGGCAGGTCGTGCGTCAACGCCGCGCCAAGGCGCTCGGCCTCGTCCTGCTTGTAGAAGCGGTCCTCCAAGCTCTGCACGAAGTACGCATGACGATCGGCTGACAGCTCGAACAGCGTGAAGGTCGTCTCCCACCAGGTTGCGACAGCGACATCGAAGTGCTCCCGCAACGCCTCGCTGCGGGAGCTGACACGCACCCCCTCGAGCTGGTCGTAGCCGTGCCAGGTCGCCTCCTCCTGTTCGCGCGCCAGCACCAGCGTGACCTCCCAGCCATCGATGTTGCTCAAGCGCATCGCATGCTGGGCGACGACGCCCACGCCACCCGACAGCGAGAGGTCGTTGACCAGGAAGGCGACCTTCACGCGGGCGGCTCTGTCGGCGCGGCGGCCGGCGTGTCGGGCAACTCCTCCCGAGATGCCCCGGACAGTGGCAGGCCCAGCTGACGCTCGAGCTCGTGTATGTAGGTCCGCCACTCTTCAAACCAGGCGTTGCGCTGTTCGAGCTCCTGCTGCTGCTCGAGCACGCGGCGCTGAGCGAAGGCCAGGTTGCTCTCACGAGTGCGCTCCCAGCGGCGCTGCTCGAGCATGTCCGTCTGCACGGCCATCGCCCCGTGGCCGACCTCCGCGTGGCGGCGTCCGAACGAGACGAGGAAGTGCGAGGCGACGGTGCTCTCTCCACCCAGCGCGAGCTCGATGCTGTGACTCTCGGGCGCGGCGTCCCAGCCGAGCAGCCCAGACCCCGACAGGGCCACCTGGCGCAACGTCGTCCGCTCGCTCGGGAGCAGTCCCCTGAGCTCCTCGAAAGCGCCCTCGCTCCAGCATGTGAGGTGATGTGGGTTCTCGATGGACCAGAACGCGTCGTTGGGCACGCTCAGGAGGAACGTGCAGTCATGCTCGCTCGCCATCGAGGTGGCCCATTCCACGAGCGGCAGAAAGCTGGTCAGGTGCTCGACGACCTCGAAGCAGGTCACGACCCGCTCCCCGGGGCCATCCAGGAGGGCTCGACCGATCCGCTCGAGATCCTCCGTGTCGGTCAGGTCTCCGGTCAGCAGCGTCGCGCCCGCCACGCCCAGCTCGGCGGCCGCGGCGGCGAGCGCACGCTCGTCGAGGTCGGTCAGCACGACGCGCGGCGGGATGGTTCCGATCGCTGCCGCGGGCGCGATCCCGTTGCCGCAACCGAGGTCCGCCCAGCATCCTGCGGTCGCGATCAGCGGTGCGGCGGTCCGGTAGCGCAGCTCGTGCTCGGCGCGTATGGCCGGCGGCGTCTCTTGGGTAATTCGCTCTTGCCAGTCAGACATCGGTGGGCGCCGGTGGTCAGGCCGCGACGCTATCGTATCCACGCCCATGGGTCCGAAACCTGTCGGCAGCGGCACGCTTCCATCCCCGCGACCCTTGGGCCGATCGTTGCGGGCGTCCTTCGTGGGGCCGGCTGTCTGGCTTGAGAGCTGCTGTCCCACGGAGACCTTCGGCGGCCTTCGCGCTCAGCGCGTTCCGGTGTCCGCCGGCTCCGACTGGCAAGAGGCGCTGGCCGCCGTCGAGGCGGCGATCCCGGACGTCTGCGTGGTCTTCGATCCGGCTCGCATGGATCGGGCTCTCCTTAAGGGTCTCCCCGGCGCGACACTCGGCATCCTCACCGGCGGGCTCACCGAGGAGTTGTCGACCGAGGGGCTGGTGGGTCTCGACCGGGTGGCATCCTTCTGTCCCACGCTGACGGGAGAGCCGATCGGCGCCCAGCAGATGTGGCGCGCCTTCCCTCCCCCTGTCGCTGATGCGCTGTTCGCTCCTGTGCGGGCATTGCACGGTCCTCCCAGAGCGATGTCGGTCGGGCGCTCGACAGCGCACCGCGAGGAGTTGCTGATGCCCGTCAAGCATCATCACGACCTCCTGCAGGTGCTCCATGGCGTCAGTGGTGAGCGCCTGGTGGAGCTGCTCCGCGAATACGACGTCGGCGTGTTCGTGCCGCCTGACGCCGGGGCTGGCTTCGGTCAGCAGGTCGGTCTGCACCTTGCGGCCGGGCAACTGCTCGTCAGCCAGCCCTTGAGTCCCGGTCATGGCCTCGAGCGGGGCATCGACTACATCCAGTTCCATGCGGCTGAGGAGCTCGTCTGGATCCTCGATCGGCTGGCCCGCTTTCCCGAGATGCACCAGCGGACCAGGGTGAGGGGTCGAATGAAGGCCGAGCAGTTCCGAGCCTCGCGTCTGTTCGCCAGGGTGCTGCACGATCTGTTCGCCGACGTCGCCGCCTTCGGCAGCACCGTCGGCTGAGCCGACTTCGGCTTTATCCCGTCGTGCCGGCGCACGGCCCTGCTTCGAAGAACGCGAGCCGTGCCGCGACGGGGACGCCGGTGGGAGAGGACGGCCCGGGGGGCATTTGCACGGAGATCGTCGCGTGCGGTCCACCGGCGCCCTGGACCGGGTACAACGGCTCTCGCAGGTGCAGGATCTGGGCGGCGGCGAGCGCGCCATGCGCGACCCGGTGCCCCGCGCTGCTCACGACGAACGGCACCCGACCGCTGAAGCCTCCCGGCGCCAGCAGGGAGAAGGTCGCGCAGCTCGGCCCTTTGGCCTGGAGCGCAGCGGGATAGACGGTCGCGGTGACCGCCTGGCCTGGCGGGATCGCTCCTTCTTCGTTGCTGCCCGCCGTGCTCCAGCGGATGCTCGCGGGCGTGCTGAGGTGCACGAGCTCGAGCGGCACGTAGCTGCTTGCGCCGATCACCTTGCCGTTCAGTCCGACGGCGTTGGTGCCCTGCTGCGGTATGAGCATGTAACGCGGCACCGCGCGGGCAGCGGTCAGCGTCGGTCCCCCGCGTGCGGTCAGCAGCCCGCTGGGCTGGATCGTCAGCTGTATGACTTCGCTGCCCATCGGGGTGGGCAAGGCTCCGATCGATTGGAACATCACGTCCTTCGTCACCGACGCGTTCCAGAACTCGGTCTCGCGCCAGATCGGCAGGTACCCGAGCGTCGCTCCCAGGGATAGCGAGAGCGCTCCAACCTGGGCGTTGCCAGGCACTATCTCATCGACCCAGGAGCGCTGTCCCGCGAACGGACCGGCGGCTCCGACCTGAGCCGTGAACTTCCCGGCGTCGTAGAGCAGCTGGACGATCCCTACGGCCGGGATGCCGACTGCCAGCAAGATGCTGACCGGCCGCAGGAGGCGCCCGGTGGCCCGTGCGAGCGCCCACACGATTGCGGCCGCGCCCATGACCAGGGCCAGCGGCAGCGCACCCAAGCCGACGTGTTCGACGACCAGGCGCCTGACGAATACGGCGCTCGGGTAGGTGAAGAAGTCGTAGGCGTTGGTGACGGGGGGCCATATCGTCGCAAGGACCAACGCGATGAGCCCTGCCGCGAAGACCAACGTCACCGCGACCTCCCTCGTCCCGTAGCGCCGTCCGGCGCGCAGGGCTTCGACGATGCTCGAGGCGCTCAGCAGCGAGATCGGGATCGCCGTGTAGAGGATGTACCGTTCGTCCTGCCCCGAGTTCAGCAGGGTTGCCAGCACTGTCAGCAGGCCGAGCAGGCAGACGACGGCGGTGGCGTGAGCGCGGCGATCCAGCGGCCTGATCAACGTCAACGCCATCCACGGCAGAGCAAGGATCAGCGCCACGAAGCCTGTCCCGACGACCACGCGGGAGAGGTATTCGCGGTAGCGCACCAGCAGACCCGACAGCGGTTCGATCGACGGCACCCCGTAGTAGTTGCCTGTCGCCGTGCCCAGTCCACGTCCCGGCAGAGCCCCGGCGACGTCGGCCACCAGCACGATCAGACCGAGCAGGAGCACGATCGAGAGCAGCCGGTGGCGCGACCACATGCGCGGAGCGATGTCGCGCGCCCTTGCTCCCAGCGAGCCGCTGACCAGGCCGAAGCGCCACTCCTGCCAGAGCGCCGCCAGCGGGGCCAGCGGGATCAGTGCGAGCATCGCCGTGCGCGTGAGTACGGCAACTCCGACAGCCAGCGCGAGCAGTGCTTCGTTGCGCAGCGACGGCCGCTCCACGGAGATCCAGGTCAGGAAGATGACCCAGCCATAGGCCGGGTAGGCGGCGCTCTCGGCCAGGTACGAGGTGCTCACGATCGCCCACGGCACCGTGATCGCGATCGCCGCCGCGAGCAGGCTGCCGGCTCGCCCGAGCTGTGCGCGACGGGCCGTCAGGAACACAGGGAGCGCGGTGCTTGCGAACAGGAAGGCCTGCAAAGCATGGGCCAGTTGGAAGGCGTGCGGGCCGCGCATCAACGCGAAGGGGATGGCCATCAGCCAGGCGTCCAGTCGCTGCGGTCCGCGAGGCCAGACGCCGCTCTGGAACAGGGCGCCCGGGAAGTGCGCTGCGACGTATCGCGCCTGTTCCACGTACTGCTGTTCGTCGTCCTGGAAGAGCGCTACGCGCAGGGCGGAGTGCAGGCACAGCGCTGCGACTGCCAGGATCAGAACCGCGAGGGCAGCCAGCTCGAGGCGGTGCATGCGTAGAGAGCGAGCGATGCCCGCTGATCGCACGGCGGTGCCTGTCTGCATCGCCGCGACCCTACCCGCCGACGGCTTGGCCTCGTCGCACTCCCGTATCGATCAGGGCCTCCCGAAGTAGCGGCGGATACACCCGCAATGCGCGGAATCGCTCGGCCCGCGCCCGCCCGGCCAGCTGCACTTCGAGGAAGGCGTCACGGTCGGCGTGCAGGCGTTCGGCGACCGCCAGCAGCTCCTCGGCGTTCTGCACCTGCACGAAATCCCTCCCCGGCACCAGCCCGTGCTCAGGACTGAGGGGCTCGGAGACCACGAGGTTCCCCGCCGCGAGGGCGATGCTCACACGGTTCTCGAACGACGGATACGGGTTGTTGTGGAGGTTGAGCTGCACATCGGCCTGCGCCATCGCCCGCCGCAGCTGCTCGCGGTGCAGACCGTGTCCGATGTGCACGAGCGGGTAGCGTGCCTTCAGCGGGGCCAGTAGCTGCTCTCGGTGCTTGGTCGAGCGTCCGACGAACAGCATGCGCGGAGTGCTCTTCCGTGCGGGTGGGGGGGAGAACACGCTGTCGGCCACCGGCAACGGCATCGAGCGCCAGACCGGTATCACGCTCGTGGCGGTGGCGGCGATCAGCGGGTCGAACGAGACGACCAGATCAAAGTTGCGTGAGTCGACCTGTTCGAGCCACCACATGCGCAGCCGCAGATCCTCGTGCTCGGCGTCGCCGCCTCGTGGTAGCGGCTCGGTGAGGTATCCGATCCGAACGGCGTCGAGCCCCGCGAACAGGTCGGCGGGGATTATCTCGGGACGGAAGACCACCACGGCGTCCGGTTCCAGGTGGCGGATCCTCGCGAGCAACGGCTCGGCCGATGCGCCTGACCGGAAGTCGAGGAAGGTGGGCTCGATGCCATCGGCGGTCGACTCGAGGGCGCACTGGCGGAAGTAGACGCTCTGACCGACGAAGGCGACGCGCAGGGCGTCTCGGTCGGCCGCTCGCGATTCGGCCCGATCGGTCGCGATCGAGCTCAAAGCAGCTCTGCCACCCGCGGCGCCTGCCTGTCGAACAGCCAGAAGCCACCCACGAGCGTGACGACGCCGATCGCGATCGGGATGGCCAGCAGCCCCGCACCGCCGATCGCGTGCGCGGCTGTCGGATATCGCGGGTCGATCAGCGAATGCCTGGCCTGTTGCAGCAGTGCCGCAAAGGGGTTCGCCATCAGCACGTGCGACACGTTGACGCGTAGCCCGAGGACCGTCATCGGTTTCAAGCCGGCGATGGAGAAGAAGATCCCCGAGGCATAGAACGTCATCTGGACCGCCACGTCCCAGATTGGGCTGACGTCGCGATACCTCACGTAGGAAACCGACAGGATCATACCCAGGCCGGTCGACAGCAGAGCGAGCATGGTCACCAGCAGGGGCATTTCCAGCCAGTTGAGGTGGACCGAGCCGCCGGCCGCGAACAGGAAGATCAGCACCGGAGTGAGGTTCAGGCCGAGGTTCATGAGCGCCGTCAGCACGATCGACAGCGGTACAGCCAGGCGCGGGAACTCGATCTTGCGTACCAGGTTCTCGCGGTTTACGAGGCTTGTGACGGCCCCGCCTGTGGACTCACTGAAGAAGCTGAACAAGACGATCCCCAGCAACAGCGCCGCGGGGAAGAAGGGCTCTTTGTTGGTCTTGGCCAGCACAGAGCGGCTGAGGACCAGGTAGATGACTCCGAACAGCAGCAGAGGGCGCATCAGCTGCCACAGGTAGCCGAGAACCGAGCCGAAGAAGGCCAGCTTGAACTCGGTCTTGGCCAGGGTCCAGGTCAGGTGCCACAGGCGCCGCGGGTCCGTGCCGAGCGCCGACGGTCCCTTGATGGGGCGACCCAGAGCGCTCGGCAGGCCCTCGACGTCGGTCAGGACCGTCGTGATCGACGCGTCCGCGCTCATCGTGTCAGCTCCGCGTGAGCGGGCGCAGAGGTGCCCCGCTCTATGTCCAGCTCGTAGGGCAGGTCGAGCAGCGCATCGGTGCTGCGCGTCCCCGTCACAACGACGGACAGCATCCGCTCGCGCCTGTCGATCCAGGCGCCGCCGTGACGGGCAACAGCCGGTGTGACGTAGTAGCGGTCGGGTGCCAGCACGTTGTCGAAGCGGATGCGCACCGTCACCCGCTCGTCCGCCTCGAAGGTGCCGCAGCGCGGGCTGCTCCAGAGGTTCGACGCCGACAGCAGGTGGTCGCGATGGCTGTTCTGCACGTTGATGCCGAACAGGGGGTTCTCGACGCGGTCTTTGAAGACTACGACCGATGCGAAGGTGCAGGGCCGGCCCGTCTGGAGCGTGTCGACGCGACCGCCGTTCTCGTCCTCGAACCAGGCTTCGACGATCTCGGCACGCCCGTCGCCATACCGGTGCGCCACCGGCTCGACCTGCTCGGACTTGTCCTCCTCCCGCGCGACCCTGCTCTCCGCCCCCTCGTCTTCGGCTTCGGCCTGGGCTGCTTCGCGGGCCTGCTCGGAGAAGTTCAGCTCCAGGTAGCGGTTGCCGACCATTTCGGGATCACCCAGCTCGACGGGGCGTCCGTGCTCGAGCAGCAGGGCGCGGTCGCAGAAGCGCTGGACGGCGGACATGTCGTGGGTCACGAGCAGGACAGTCGCGCCACTCCTGCGGATGCGCTCGAACTCGTCGTAACACTTCTGCTGGAAGGAGGCGTCCCCGACCGCGAGCACCTCGTCGATCAGCAGGATGTCGGCGTCGACGTGGATCATCACCGAGAAGGCGAGTCGGACCAGCATCCCCGAGGAGTAGTTCTTCATCTTCAGGTCCATGAACTCGCGCAGTTCGGCAAAGTCGATGACGCTCTCGAAGCGGCGGCGGGCTTCACGCGGGCTGAGGCCGAGCATCGTCGCGTTCAGCAGGGCGTTGTCGCGGGCCGGCAGGTCCGGGTTGAAGCCCACGCCCAGCTCGATGAAGGTCGACATGCGCCCGTTGATGTAGATCCGCCCGCTGTCGACACCGTAGATCCCGGCCAGGCACTTCAGCAGCGTCGACTTTCCCGACCCGTTGCGCCCGACGACGCCAAAGAACTCTCCGGGCTCCACAGCGAAGGACACCCCGCGCAGGGCCTGCAGGGTCTCGGCCGAGCTCCTGCGGAACGGGTGCAGCGCCCGCTCCTTGAGGGTGCTGACCTGCTCGCGGGGAATCTCGAAGCGCTTGTGGACCTGGTCGACGACGACCGGAGGCGGTTGGTTCTTGCTCATGTGCCCCATCAAGGGTATCTGGGGCCCCCACGGCTGCGCACGGCGTGTCCATTCACAGCAGCGCCCGCTCAAGCTCCGTCGAGGCGTCAACGATAGAGAACGAGGTGGCTTGGATCGTGCAAACGGCCGGACTCGCTCGCCGCGCCTGGGCGCCGGCGGTCGTTCTGTGCGCCGCCATGCTCATCCTGCTGGCCGCCTCAAGCGACTCCCGGGCTGCGGAAGCCGGCGTCAACATCTCGAGCCCTGGTACGTCCACTGTCTCGGCCATCAAGGAACTCAACACCCACTGGGTGCGGATGTTCCTGTCCTGGCGCCAGGCCGAACCTGCTCCAGGCGGCGTCCCGGAGGGCGTCCTGGAGGGCTGGGAACAGGCGTTTCGGACGTTGCCTGCAGGAACCAAAGTGATCCTCGACGTCGTCGACTCCCCCTCCTGGGCGACAGGTTCGGCCGACGAACATGCACCCCCGACCAACCCTCAGGACTACGCCAACTTCATCGCGGCTCTGGCCAGGCGCTTCGCCCCTTGGGTAAAGGCTTACGAAGTCTGGAACGAGGAGGACGCGTCGCGCTGGTGGACGGGCGCGCCCGATCCGGTTGCCTACACGGCGCTCCTCAAGGCCGCCTACACAGCGGTCAAGCTATCCGACCCAAACGCCACCGTCCTCGTCGGTGGCCTCACGGGCAACGACTACGACTTCCTGGAAGGCCTCTACGCCAACGGCGCCAAGGGCTACTTCGACGCAGTCGGCGTCCACACCGACACGGCCTGCAACGTCGCCTCCCCCTACGAATTCCTGCGCGAAGGGGACCGGCGCATCATGCCGGACTCCTTCCTGGCCTACCGGGAAGTGCACGACGTGATGGTCGCCAATGGCGACGACAAGCCGATCTGGATGACGGAGATGAG
The DNA here is from genome assembly GCA_963697795.1 of uncultured Solirubrobacteraceae bacterium. Taxonomy (GTDB): domain Bacteria; phylum Actinomycetota; class Thermoleophilia; order Solirubrobacterales; family Solirubrobacteraceae; genus Palsa-744. The sequence goes on from OY969097.1 coordinate 2,068,164, forward strand.
CTGGCGCACGACCGGCGCGGAGTGCGAAGAAGGCGTGTGGGCGGGTCACAAGCTGGGCGGCGTCACCGAAGAACAGCAGTCGACGTTCCTGCGGGAGGCCTACCACTGCCTGGCCCAGGACCCCTATGTGAAGCTCGGCCTGTGGTTCCCCCTCCAGGACGAAGGCGTCGTCACGTCCGGCCTGCTGCGCGAAAACGGCTCCCGCAAGCCCTCCTTCGCCGCCATGAAGGCCTACGTCCGCAACGGCGACACCCTCAAGGAAGCCTGCGGCAACTTCACGGGCCCGGCCATCAGCATCGCCTCGCCGTCCAACCACGTCGTCTACTCGGGGCCGCTGCCGATCCACGTCTCCGCGGCCAGCAGCCATGGCGTCTTCAGGATCCGCCTGGAGATCGACGGCAAGCTGATCCGCAACTACGACGGCGACAGCTACCCGGACTTCCTGTCGGGCTTCCTGGACTGGCAGGGGGCCAAGCACATCCCCTACGGGCGCCACAGGCTGACCTTCCTGGCCTACGACAGGCAGATGAACATCTCCCAGCGCAGCATCACGATCTTCCACGCTCGGCCGCGCAAGCACCGCCGCGGCTGAGCAGCTGACCGCGGAGGGCCGGCGCCGCTAACCTGCCCGCCCGTGCGTGCAATCCCCCTGCGCATCGACGGTCTCGTGGCGATCGAGCCCGACGTCCACGGCGACGACCGTGGCTTCTTCGTGGAGACCTACAGGGCCCAGTGGCACGAGCAGGCCGGCATCCCCGTCGAGCAGGCCTTCATCCAGGACAACCACTCCCGCTCTACCCGGGGCGTCGTGCGGGGGATGCACTTCCAGGTCGGCGCGGGCGTGGCCAAGCTGGTCCGCTGCGGCCGTGGCCGGATCCTCGACGTCGCCGTCGACCTGCGGGCCGGCTCGCCGACCTACGGGCAGTGGGAGGGCGTCGAGCTGGACGAGCAGAGCATGCGCCAGCTGTACGTGCCGATCGGCTTCGCCCACGGCTTCTGCGTGCTCTCGGAGGTGGCCGACGTCATGTACAAGCAGACGGCCTACTACGACGGGGCGATCGAACGGGGCATCGCCTACGACGACCCCGACGTCGGCGTGCAGTGGCCGTTGCCGGCAGCGGAGCTGATCGTCTCAGAGCGCGACGCAGCTGCCCCCCGCCTGGCGGAGGTGGCGGCCGAACTGCCCTTCCGGTGGCATCCTTAGCGGGATGAGCGGTAGGTCGCAGAGCCTCAGGGAGCGCACCAACGGCTACACCGTCACGCCCGGGCAGTACGTCCACTTCGCCCAGGCCGCCCTGATCGCGCTGACGGTCATCGTCATGACGGGAGCTGCCGTGCGCCTGACGGGCTCGGGCCTGGGCTGCCCGACCTGGCCCAAGTGCTACGGCAACCTCTACCCGCCCCTGAACAGCCATGCTGTGATCGAGTTCACCAACCGGGTGCTGTCGGTGCCGATCGTCCTGGCTGCAGGGTTCGCATGGGTGGCGGCGCTCCGCCGTCGCCCCTACAGGCGCGACCTGACCTGGATCAGCTCCCTGCTGCCCCTGGGCGTCGTCGCGCAGGCCGTGCTGGGCGGCTTCACGGTCAAAGGCGCCCTGGACTACGGCTGGGTCATGGGCCACTTCGCCCTCTCGATGCTGATCCTGGTGGCTGCTGTCGTGCTGCTGTGGCGGGCCACCCACGAGCAGGTCGTCGAGGGCCGTCCGATGACGCCCGTGGAACCGCTCGCAGACAGGACCCTGCTGCGACTGCTGCAGGGCCTCGTGGCGATGGGCGCCCTGACGATCTTCGCGGGGACTGCCGCGACCGCCGCCGGCCCCCACGCGGGCGGCTCCCCCGGTCAGAAGATCAACCGCCTGGACTTCGACGGCCGCGGCACGATGGACTTCGTCATCCACCGCCATGCCGAGATCGCCTTCGTCTTCAGCCTGCTGGCAGCCGGCACCTGGTGGTTGGCCCGTCGCCGCAAGGCTCCCGAACGCGTGGTCAGGCCGCTGACTGTCCTGTGCGGGCTGCTGGTACTGCAGGGGGCAGTCGGCCTCGACCAGTACGAGACGCACCTGCCGACGGAGCTCGTCTGGGTGCACGTCAGCCTGGCCAGCTTCTCCTGGCTGTGCACCCTGTGGGCGGCCTGCGCCGCCGGCGCCTTCAGCGGCGTCCTGGGCGCGCTGAGGGGCCGGCGAGGCTCCAGCGGGTCCCTGCGCGCCGTCACGTCGGCTGAACTCCCCGGAAATTAGGCGATCCGGGAGGGCCGGAGCCCGTGTTTTCGGGTTCCGTCGTCCGCGACAGTGGTTAGCCTGCTGTCAGCAAAGACACTCGAGAAGGGAGTGGCATGACCAAGAACGAGCTAGCTGAGCAGGTCGCCTCGCGCACCGGCCTTGCAGTCGGCCAGGCGCGCCAGGCGGTGGAGGCGGCGATCGAGTCGATCTCCGACGAGCTGGCCGCCGGGGGGGAGGTCGCGCTTGCCGGCTTTGGCAAGTTCAGCGTCAGCTCGCGGGCTGCACGCCAGGGACGCAACCCCTCCACCGGCGAGACGATCCAGATCGCGGCGTCCAAGGCCGCGAAATTCTCCGCCGCCAGCGCGCTGAAGAAGCGGCTGAACTAGAGGATCTCGAGTGTCACCGGTCGACCGGCCGGTGACACGCCTCTGGCGGGGGCGCCCAGCTGAAGCCCCCGGCGTCTCTCAGCCTGCCTTCGGGCAATCCTTACGGGGCTGTAACCGCCCGTTAAGCACCGGCAGGCAAGCTTGCTCGCGAGCCGTTCCCTCTACGACGGGTGGTGAGAGAGATGCAAGCAGTTGCCCACCAGCGAAGGATCTCCGGCGGGCGCCAGGTGCGTCGCCCCGGCACGCGAAGGGCCAGGGCCATCTACCCCAGCCCGGCTGCCTTCTACAACGCCGAGCGCAGGCGGCTGAGCTCCAGGGAGCTCGACGTCGGGTTGTGGTGGCGGGACGGCACGGAGGGCTCCGCCTGCAGGGCCGCCTGGGTGCAGGAGACGGGCGAGCTCTACACGGTTCGCCTGGGTGCGCCCGAGGACGGCGGCGGCCGCGTGGAGGTCCTCGGCGTCTTCCCCGACAGGCAGCGTCTGGAGAGGGCTCTGGCCGGCTGGCGAGGGCACTGCGGCGAGCCGAGCTCGCTGGGCTGGCTGCGAGGACGGGCTCGTACACCCGTCCAAGTCTCGCCCGCTGCTGCGTGACATCCAGCCGGCCGGGAACGTCTCACTACTGCACCGTCAACGAAGGTCGCCCCCGCGGCCCAAGGAGGTTGCAGATGAGACGAATCCTGCTGATGACGATGACAGCCGCGACGCTGGCGCTCGGTGCTCCGGCGGTGGCCTCCGCCCACCATCGGGCTCATGCTGCCCACCACCATCGTCGACACCACCGCACCCTCGTCTTCAAGGCCAACTCGCCTTCGAGCACGACCGCCCCGACGACGACACCCGAAGTGCCGCCCGGCGAAGTGGCCGGCACGATCGCCTCATACGAAGAAGGCGTCCTGAAGATAACCCTCACCGACGGCACGACCATCTCCGGTCGCGTCACGCCCTACACGCAGATCGACTGCGGATGCCCTGGCCACGACGGCGGGCAGGGCTGGCAGGGAGGCCACTGGGGTCAGCCCGGCCGGGCGCCCGGCGGGCAGGGCGACGACGAGCAGTCAGGCGACTCCCCTTCGTCGAGCTGCGGCGCTTCCTCGCTGGTGGCAGGCGCCAAGGTCAAGGAGGCTGAGCTAAGCCTGAGCAGCTTCGGCGCCTACTGGTCCCAGGTCGACCTGGTGCCGCCGACTACCACCACCACGCAGCCCGAATCCTGACTCCGAGCACCCGCGCCGCAGGAGGGGTCGGCCGATCCGGGCCGGCCCCTCAGGCGCTCCGGGATCCTCCGTGACGAGGCAGGCCGTCGTCCGGTATCGGCTCCCAGGGGACGGCACGGTCGACGAACTGCCTGTACTGGGGGCGGATGCCGGGGTCCTCGTCGAGGGCTCCCAGCCTGACGCCCAGCGCGTCGTCTCGCCGCGGGTCGCCGCTGTAGAGGGCCGAGCCGCAGACACTGCAGAAGACCTTCGGCATCCCTCCCGCTGGGGGTGTGAAGGAGCGCAACTCGTCCTGCCCGCTGAGCAGCCTGAAGGCGGCTGTCGGTACGCGTGCGTTGGCCGACGCCGCCGTGCCTGTCCTTCGCTGGCAGTGCAGGCAGTGGCAGTAGCCCGAGGACGTGAAGGGGGCAGTGATCTCGAACCGCACGGCGCCGCACAGGCAGCCTCCCTGCAGGGGTCGATCCGGTGAGGGCGTCCCGGCGTCCACTGGCCCAGATGCTAACCAGGTGTGATTGTCGTCCAGCAGAGGTGGCGATACGGGGGGCTGGTCACTACCCTCCTGTGAGCATGTCCAAGCTGCCAGGGGGGGGTCGCTCCGACGGGGAGCTGGTGGCGCTCGTACGCACAGGTGACGAGCGCGCCTTCGAGCGGATCGTCCTCACCCACACGGCGAGCCTGCAGGCCTATTGCAGACGCCTGGGCCTGGGTCACGCACGAGCCGAGGACGTCGTCCAGCAGAGCTTCACGAGTGCCTGGCTGGCCCTGCGCAGAGGCGACGAGGTCCGCGAGCTGCGTCCGTGGCTGATGAGGATCGTCCACAACAAGGCCGTCAACATGCTGCGCTCGGCCGAGGTCAGCAGGTCGGAGTGCCGCGAGACCTCGCAGCTGGACGGCGCCGACAGTCGCGAGCCGGACGAGCGGCTGGCCTTCCGGGAGACCATCGCGCAGGTCGCTGCACTGCCGGACCGTCAGCGCCAGGCGCTTCTGCTGAGCGCCGTGGAGGGGCAGTCCTACGAGGAGGTGGCCCGCACCATGGACATGACCCCCGGCGCTGTGCGGGGCCTTCTGGCACGGGCACGAAAGAGCCTGAGGGCCGCTCCCGGCGCGGTCGCCCTGCCGCTGCTTCCCCGGGCGCTGGTGGTTGGGGCCCGGCGAGGCCTGGGGGCGGCCGGCCGCTGTGTGGACTCGCTGACCCCCGTGTGGGCTTCCGGGAGCAGCGGGACGCTTGCCCGTGGCGGTGCAGGCCTGCTCGCGGCTGCAGCGCTCCTGGCCGGCGTGGCCGCGGGGCCGCTGCACAAGGCGATCCTCGGAGGATCCCATGCCAAGAGGGCCTTCCCGCGGGCCGCCTTGTCCCTTCCTGGCGACCGTGTCGCTCTCGCCTCAGCCGGCGCGCCGGACACGGCAAGGCATGAACAGCAGCCCGGTGGCAGCAGCGGTGGTGTCCAGAGTCCGCCTTCGGTCAACGTCTCGGCCAATACGAGCCCCGGCGGCGAACCGGCGCAGCCCGGCGGGTCCTCGCTGGGCGAAGGCGGTCGGTCGCGGCCTGCAGAAGCCGGAGCGCCCAAAGCCCCGGCGCCGGCCTCCTCCGGCATCTCCTCGGGGACCGCCCAGACCAGCTCCGTCCAGCAGGTGTCCACCGTCACCGCTCCATCCACTCCCACCGCTCCGCACGAAGCGAGCGAATCTCCACCCCGTGGCGAAGGAGGCGAAAAGCAGCTGGGCGGGGAGAAAGAGGAAGAGGGATCCTCCGAACGGGAATCCTCAGACGACGGCCCCGAGCGCGAACGTCAAGCCGAAGATCCCTCCACCGAACCCGCTCGCGAAGAATCCGACGACTCCACCGAGCATCACGAACACACCGTCGGTGCCGGCGAAACTGCGACCGTAAAGGGCGACGACTGAGCGGAAGTGGGCGGTGCTCCCTGCTAAGTCCCGATCCGGCGTGGGTGGTTCCTCCGGTGATTCTCCCCGCACTCTCGCAATCTTTCGTAGTCACGCTCCGAGAACCTCGTTCTCCACGGCTTGCGCAGGCCCGTGATGACCGCAATCGCCGGCTTGCGAAGTCCACGTCGCAGCAGCTCCTCGTCGCTTGAGTTCTCAAGCAGGCAGAAGAGCCGAAACTGCTCGCGGCCGGGACCGGTGAGACGGATCTCGTGCCAGCCCGTCATGACCCCGTGCATCGCCTCCCACTTCCCGCCTCCCGAGAACTGCGGTGGCGGCGCATCTGCGACTGCGTCAAGCACGGCCGTGAACTAAGCGTCGATCTCGCCTGGGCGGGAGTCAAGGAACTCGAGCGCGGGAACCGATCCGTCGTCTGCCTTGTAGTACACGACGGCCCAAGGGGGCGTTCGATCGACGCGAGGAGAATCGCTGGCCTTGCTGCTTGGGCGCGCTCGCCTGGTCACTTTACGGCGAGCGTAGGCTGCTGCGGCGATGCTATGCAGCGACGCTCGTGCGCTTGTGGCGGGTGTCGGCCTTCGAAGCGTCCTTCGCTGTTTCGCGCTTAGCGACTATGCGAACCTCCGCACCGAGCGCATCGGCGATCGCTGCGATCAACGGCAACTCGGGTCGAGCGTGCCTGGCCGTAAACAGGCGCCGAATGCTCGAGGCGTTGCGATCGATACGCCGAGCCAGCTCGGCCTTTGAGATACCGAGATCAACGCGCAGCGAGTCGAGCTCACGGATCACCTGATCGGTTTGGGTGATCTCACGAGCCGCACGCTCGTAGGCATCCCGGTACACAGGTTCGTTTACCCGCTGCGCACGGCGGCGCTCATGGAGGCTCGTATCGAGAGAGGTGGTCATCATACGCGAGCGTTGCTTAGACGCAACAGCAACTGTAGCACCTGGGCAACGGGGCCGCACCGATACCGCGTCGGCTGAGGGCGACGACTGAACGAGCCGCATAGCTACTGCGCTCGCGAGTACACGAACAGCGTGCCGTGCTGCGTGCCGACGAGGCCAAGCTCCTGCACGGCTTCTCTGACTCCGGGGAAGTCGGGGTGGGTGTAGTCATCGAAGACGACTGTCGCGCCAGCTCGTAGCACTGGCTGCCACGCTTCTATCTCGTCGATCGTGTCCTGCCGACCGTGGGAGCTGTCGATGTAGAGCATGTCGACTGGGCTCTGGTCGGATGGCCCGTTGGATCCGGGCTCGTCACGAAGGATGACCCTGGACCGGACGTCGTCGCCGGCAAGCGCGAGATAGGACTGGCGCTCTGCGCGGTAGATCGGGTCGTAGGTGATGACGGTGCGTGCAGGGTCGGCCAGCGCGAGCGCTATCGCGGTCAATCCGGTGCCGGTACCCAGCTCGACAACTCGCTTTCGGTTACGAGCGAGCTCGAGCAGGACGGCAAGGTCGTCCGGGCGGGTGGCCGACACGAGGCTGAACTGGTCGTCGGTGCGCGACGCCAGGCGACGGCTACGCCATGCAAACCAGGCAACTCGCGGGGGTAGTACGCGAAGTTTGGCCAGATATCGCACGTCGGCGGAGAGGTGCCTGAGCTTCCGACGGACTTGGCCGCTTGGGCGGGTCATGACTGTCGGCGGAAACGGTACCGCCCATCAGGTACAGGTTCGTACCGTGTGGGCGGTCCCTTAGTCGTGTGGCGCTTCCGGACTTGGCCTCAACCGCAGCCGGTGTTGTTGCCGCAGGACGAGCAGGTGTAGCAGCTGCCCGTCCGCTGCATCATCCCTCCGCACTGGCTGCAGGCCGGCCCGAGGTCGAGTCCTTTGAGCTTGGCCGGGACGACCGGCGGCGTGTCTGTCAGCGCGCTCGTCGGTGCCACCGCCCCGCCTCCGGCTGACGCCTCGATCTGCCCGTCGCCGTCTGCCTGGGCAGGGCCTGCCGTGTCGCCCAGCGGCTGGATCGCCTCCTGGGCCGCTTTGCGCGCCCGCACCTCCTGGGTGAGGATGCCCAGTTCCTCCTGGGTCTCCGCGTCCAAGAAGCGGGAGGCCAGCCAGCGCATGATGTAGTCCGGCATGGACTTGGCGAAGGGGATCTCGGGGTTGCCCGTGATGCCCTCCGGCTCGAAGCGCATGTAACTGAACTTCTGTACGAGCGTCTCCAGCGGCACGCCGTACTGCAGGGCGATCGAGATGGCCGTCGCGAAGGAGTTCATCATCCCTCGCAGCGTCGAGCCCTCCTTGCCGATGTCGGTCAGGAAGATCTCCCCGACCGTGCCGTCCTCGTACATGCCGGCCGTTATGTAGCCCTCGTGGCCCGCGATCGCGAACTTGTGCGTGAGCGACTGACGCTCGCGGGGCATGCGCTTGCGCCGCGGGCCGACCTCGGCCAGCGCCTTCGCCACTGCCTCTTCGATGCGGGTCTCGACGACCTCGCCGGTCGGTGCCTCCTTGGCCTCCTGGGCGTCCGTCCGCAGCGCCTGGGCCGTCTTGGAGCCGTCGCGGTAGATCGCCAGGGCCTTGACGCCCTCGTGCCAGGCCTGGATGTAGGCGTCCGCGATGTCCTCGACGCTCGCCTCCTTGGGGAGGTTGACCGTCTTGGAGATGGCCCCCGAGATGAACGGCTGGATGGCCCCCATCATCTTGATGTGGCCCATGTGCGAGATGGCCCGCTCGCCGACGGCCACGTCGAACACCGGCAGGTGCTCCTCGGCCAGCCCGGGGGCGCCGATGATCGTGCCGTGCTCGGCCAGGTGCGCCTCGATCTGCTCGACCTGCTGGGGGGAGTAGCCGAGCGTCTGCAGGGCCAGCGGCACCGTGCGGTTGACGATCGTCATCTGCCCGCCGCCGACCAGCTCCTTGAACTTGACCAGCGAGAAGTCGGGCTCGACGCCGGTCGTGTCGCAGTCCATCAGGAAGGAGATCGTGCCCGTCGGCGCCAGCACAGTCGCCTGGGCGTTGCGGTAGCCGAGCTCCTCGCCCAGCGCCACAGCCTCGTCCCAGGAGCGCCGCGCCGCCGCCAGCAGCTCCGTGTCCCCTGTCGCGTCCTCGGGGATCTCATAGGAGGCGTCGCGGTGCTTGCGCATGACGCCGTTGTGCGCCTCGCGGTTCTCCGCGTAGCGCTCGTAGGGGCCCATGGCGCCGGCGATCTCAGCCGAGCGGCGGTAGCCCCGGCCGGTCATCAGCGCCGTGATCGCCGCCGCCGTGCCGCGTCCCTCCTCGGAGTCGTAGGGCATGCCGTTGCTCATCAGGTAGGCGCCCAGGTTGGCGTAGCCGAGGCCCAGCTGGCGGAAGGCGCGGGCGTTGACCCCGATCTCCTGGGTCGGGTAGCTGGAGGGTCCGACGATGATCTCCTGGGCCAGCAGCACGACGTCCACGACGTGCTCGAAGGCCTCCACGTCAAGGGTGCCGTCGGGGCGGCGGAACTTCATCAGGTTGATCGAGGCCAGGTTGCAGGCCGAGTCGTCCACGTGCATGTACTCGCTGCAGGGGTTGGACGCGTTGATGCGACCGCTGACCGGGCAGGTGTGCCAGTCGTTGATGGTCGTGTCGAACTGCACGCCCGGGTCCGCGCAGCGCCAGGCCGCTTCCGCGATCTCCTGCATCAGCTGGCGGGCCGGGATCGGCTCTCCGATCGGCTCGCGCGTCGTGCGGGAGATCAGCTGCCAGTCGCGGTCCTCCTCGACGGCCTTCATGAACTCGTCGGTGATCCGCACCGAGTTGTTGGCGTTCTGGTACTGGATCGAGAAGAAGCCCTCGCCGTCGATCGACATGTCGAAGCCTGCGTCGCGCAGGGCCGCGGCCTTGTCCTCCTCCTTGGCCTTGCACCAGATGAACTCTTTGATGTCGGGGTGGTCGACGTCGAGCACGACCATCTTGGCCGCCCGCCGCGTCTTGCCCCCGGACTTGATCGTGCCCGCCCAGGAGTCGGCGCCGCGCATGAAGGAGACGGGACCGGAGGCAGTGCCGCCCTTGGCCAGGGGCTCCATCGAGCCGCGGATGTTGGACAGGTTGATGCCCGATCCCGAGCCGCCGCGGAAGATCATGCCCTCGCGCGTGTTCCAGTCGAGGATCGACTCCATCGTGTCCTTGACCGAGAGGATGAAGCAGGCGCTGCACTGCGGGCTCTCCTCGAAGCCGACGTTGAACCAGACGGGCGAGTTGAAGGCCGCCAGCTGGTGCAGCAGGACGTGGGTCAGCTCGTGGTTGAAGGCAGCGGCGTCCTCTTCGCTTGCGAAGTACCCGCCGGCGCGACCCCAGCCCGTGATCGTGCCCGCCACCCGGCTGATCATCTGCTTGACCGAGCTCTCCCGCTCGGGCGAGCCGAGCTGCCCGCGGAAGTACTTCTGGGCGACGATGTTGGTCGCGTTCTGCGACCAGCTCTTGGGGAACTCGACGTCCTTCTGCTCGAAGGCGACGTGGTCGCCGTGGCCGATGTGGGCGTCGCGGAGCTCCCACTCGACGGCGTCGAAGGGATGGGTGCCCGCAGTCGTGAGCAGACGTCTGATCGACAGCCCCTGACCGGTGCTGGCGATGTCCTGAACCGGTGCTGTCTGCGGGGTGCCTGCCATCGGTCTTCTCCTCATCTCAGCCGCGACGCCCCCGGAAAAATGCGGCGAAAACATGGTCTAAAGGGGGTAACACCGGATCATCCGCTCCCTGCCGGACAGACCCGATTTGCGGCTTGAACACAGGAAAAACTGCTCTCTCAATGATAGCGGCGGGAGGCCTCGGACCCGTCCCGGAAAAGTCGCTGCGAGCGGGGTCTTCGCGGTGCCGCCGGCGCTACCGGCCGAGCCTCGCCCAGTCCCCCAGTTCGGCTGCTGTAGCCGACAGGCGGAAGCCGGCCTCGGCGAGGGAGTGGCGCAGGGTCAGCAGCCAGTGGGGCTCGAAGGCCCCCCAGCGAAAGACGCCCCAGGCGAGGACGGCCAGCAGCAGCAGCCCTCCCGCGACAGCGGCGACGACGGCGCCGGTGGAGAGGCCGCTGCCGCTGCTGCGGCGCGTCAGGGTCAGCGTGCTCAGCACCCTCTCCTGTCCGGCCTGAGTCGTCGTCGGGGAAGTCGGGAGGTTCGCGCCGCCCGGCGGTGCCGTTGTCGTCGTGGCGGGCGCGCCCGAAGTCGTCTGCGGAGTGGTGGTTTCGGAGGCAGGCGAGCCGACGGCTTCGGTGCCCCCGGCGGCTGCCGAGCTCGCGGTGCCCGTGCCTGCCGCCAGGGCGAGACCGGGCGAGCCGAGCAGCGCTGCGGTCGCGAGCAGGGCGCAGAGGCGACGTGTGCGCATGGCCTCGATCCTAGATGGTCGATTCCGCGGCGGCGGGCAGCAGGTCCTCCAGCGCCAGCAGGGCGTCTGTCAGAACGGGCTCGGGCGGCCGGTCTGCCTGGATGACCCGGAAGCGGTCCGGCTCGGCGGCGGCCAGCTCCTCGTAGGCGCGGGCGACGGCTGCGAAGAAGTCCTCGCCTTCGCGCTCCAGGCGGTCGAGGGCGCCGGCCTTGGCGGCGAGCCGCCGCCGGCCGACCTCCAGAGGCACCTGCAGCAGCAGCGTCCGATCGGGCCTGGTCTCCCCGACGGCGAACTCCCCCAGCTTGCGGACGTCCTCGATCCCGAGCCCACGACCGCCCCCCTGGTAGGCCAGGGAGGAGTCCAGGAACCGGTCCGCCAGCAGGACTGCTCCGTCGCGCAGCCGGGGCTGCACGAGCTCCTGTACGAGCTGGGCCCGGGCGGCGGCGTACAGCAGCGCCTCGGCCCTCGGCGAGATGGACATGGCGGGGTCCATGAGCAGGGACCTGATGCGCTCGGCCAGCTCGACGCCGCCGGGCTCGCGCAGCACCTGCACGGGCTGTCCACGCTCTGCCAAGCGCCGGGCCAGGGAGGCGACGAGGGTCGTCTTGCCGGCGCCGTCGATGCCCTCGACGGTGATGAGCAGGCCGCGGGCCATGGCTGCAAGCTACCTGCAGCCGGGCGCCCGGCGCCCGCCTCTAGGATTGCTCACCAGATGGAGACGGCCGAGATGGAGCAGCAGGCAGCAGGGCAGACGCTCCAGGCGGCCCTGGCCAGTCACCCCCATGCGGCGGCGGTGCTGGGCCCGGCGCTGGCGCCGGAGGGACGGCCCTCCCATGCCTACCTGGTCCACGGCCCGCCCGGATCGGGCAAGCGGGAGCTGGCGAGGGCGGTGGCGGCGGCGCTGCTGATGGCTGGGGCGAGCAGTCCCGAGACGGTCGCCGAGCGGGTCTCCCGCGATGCCCACCCGGACCTGACCTGGGTGACTCCCTCGGGGGCTGCGGAGATGCTGGTCTCGGACATCGACGAGCCGGTCGTGGCGGCAGCCACCCGCACCCCCTTCGAATCGGCCAGGAGGGTCTTCGTGATCGAGGGTGCTGAGACGATGAACGACCAGTCGGCCAACAGGATGCTCAAGACCCTGGAGGAGCCGGCCCCGTTCGTGCACCTGATCCTGCTGACCGATCGTCTCCCCGACGTGCTGCCGACGATCGTCTCGCGCTGCCAGCGGGTGCGCCTGGATCCCCTTGCCCCCGAGCTGATCGAGCGTGGCCTGGGCGGCGTCCCGCCCGAGACGGCCCGGGCCTGCGCCAGGCTGGCCCTGGGCGATGCTGCCCTGGCGGCGCGCCTGGCGGGCCCGGACGGCGAGACGCTGAGAGGACAGGGCCAGGAGCTGGCCCGTGCGGCCCTGTCGGGCGAGACGGAGGGCAGGCCCTGGCTGGCTCTGCTGGAGGCCTCGCGGTCGGCCGGTGCGCAGGCCGGCGAGCTGCTCCAGCAGCGCCTGGAGGCGGAGATGGAGATGATCCCTTCCAAGGAGCGCAAGAAGCACGAACGGGAAGGCCAGGACGCCCGTCGCAGAGCTGAGCGGCGGGCCCGCACGGCCACCCTGGACCTGGCCCTGCGCTTGGCCGAGCTTTGGCTGCGGGACGTGCTGTGCGTGCAGCAGGGAGCCCCGGAGCTGGTGCACGCGAGCGACCGCCTGGAGCGGTTGCGCGAGCAGGCGCAGGCGTTCGAGGAGGCGGCTGTGACGAGAGCGATCGAGCGGATCGGGGCGACGCGCCTGAGCCTGTCGCTGAACGTCTCGGAGGAGCTTGCGCTGGAGGCGCTGGCCTATTCGGTGGGCGGGGCGAGGGTTGCGGCCTGACCGCCCCTACCCCTCCGCTATCGGCCCCAAATTCGGCTCGATGCCGTAGGTCTGGAAGGCCATGAAGCTGTGGAACTGGCGGTTTTCGGGGCCGTGGAAGTCGGCTGAGCCGGTGGTCAGCATCCCGAGCTCCCCGGCGCGGTCGGTCAGCAGCCGGGTCTGGGCCTCGTCGTGGGTGATGTAGAAGGCCTCGACGCCGTCGATGCCGAGGGAGTGGAAGCGCTGCAGGCTGGCTAGGACGACGTCGGGGTCTGAGATGTCCCAGAAGGGGTGGGCCCAGACGGCGACGCCGCCGGCGTCGTGGATGGCTTGGACGGCCTCCTCGACGGTGGGGGTCTGGCGCAGGCGGAAGGCGGGCTTGCCCTCGATCAGGTAGCCGCGGATGAGCGAGCCGACGTCGTCGATGCCCTCCTCTGCCAGGCGCTGGGCGTTGGCGGGGGGGCGCAGGACTGCGCCTGCCAGGTGGGGCCTGCCGATCGGCTTTCCGGCTGCGATGCGCTCCTGGATCTCTGCTTCGTCGAGGTCGAAGCCGACGTCGCGGAGGGCGTCGCGCATGCGCAGGGTGCGGGCCTCCCGGTCGGCCAGGAAGTCCTCCAGGCGGCTGGCCATGGCGGGCCCCGTGTGGTCGATGCAGTAGCCGAGGACGTGCAGTTCGATGGGGGCGGCGGCGCCGTCGTCGACTGCGGAGATCTCGACGGCTGGCACGACCTTCACGCCGTGCTGCTGCCCGGCTGCGATGGCCTCGGCGACGCCGGCGACGGTGTCGTGGTCGGAGAGGGCCAGCAGCTCGACGCCTGCCTCTGCTGCCCGGGCGACGACGTCGGCGGGCTCGAGGACGCCGTCTGACTGGGTCGAGTGCGATTGCAGGTCGAAGCGGGGTGCCACGAGGCGGCAGCGTACGCGATCGGCTCAGGAGCCGGCAGGCTCGCGATCGCCGGCGGGAGCGGCCAGCTCTGCTGCTGTGCATGTCAGTGCCCTGACACGAGTGTCCACGGCGGCCCTGAGCCTGCGGACGGCTGCGTGGTAGCGGCGGGCCTTCTCGCAGAGCAGGGGGCTGCAGATGCCGTCGCCGGGGTCCAGCAGGGCTGCTGCGGCGTCTGTCTCGGATGCGCGCAGGCCGGCTTCGAGCCACAGGACTTCCAGGTAGGAGAGGGCGGGACCGACCTCCTGTGAGGGCGTGGCGCCGGGCTGCTCGAGCTGGCGCAGCAGGGGGATGACCTTGGCTATGAGCCAGCGCTGCTCGCCGTCGACGCGCAGGAGCAGGCAGATGTCTGGGGGGTGGGTTGCTTGGGCTGACTCGTGCATGTTCCGATGGTCGGGATCCGCCGATCCGGTGAGCGAGGGGCGGGCTGTGCCGTTGGCTTCGACTGGCCGGCACGGGTGCTTTAGGAGATCGGCCGGCTCTCCACGCTTCTCCGGGGAGCGAAGGCTCAAGGCTGGCGCCCGGAGCGGCGATGAGAAAGGCAGGGCTTGGCCCTGCCGAGACGATGCTTGCGCTAGTGGACAGAGATCCGACCCGGCGCTCGCCGGGACAGTATGCGCGGGAGACCGTGCAGCGGCTGCGCCTGCGCACGCTGGTGGCCCTGGGCGTGCTGGCGACGGCGACTGCCCTGCTGGGCAGGGCCTTCGGCCTGCACGACTGGCGCTTCATCGTGGCTGAGCTGGCGCTGCTGATCAGCATGTTCGCGGTCAGCCGCTTCGTGCTGCCGCTGGTGGAGCAGCGGGACAGGGGGGCGCTGGCGGAGGAGCAGGTGGGGGCTCTGCTGGACGGCCTGCCGGGGGAGCGCTGGCGGGTGATCCACGATGCGACCCTGGGCAGGGGCAACGTGGACCACATCGCGATCGGCCCGCCGGGCCTGTTCACGATCGAGACGAAGAGCCACGGCGGCCCGATCAGGGTGGCGAGGGTGCACGGGGCGACGCTGGCCCAGGCCCAGGCCCAGGCCAGGGCGATCGGCTGGGTGACGGGCCTGGAGGCCCAGCCCATGGTCGTCTACAGCAGGGCCTGGGTGGACAGGCCGGGAGCCAGGCGCAAGGGCGTCTGCGTGCTGCCGGCGAGGATGCTGGTTGGCAACCTGGTCAGGCGTCCGACGGTGCTGACGGGCGGCGAGGTGCAGAGAGCCCACGAGCTGCTGGCGCAGGCGCTGAGCCAGCATCAGCAGCAGGCGCGCCCCAAGCTGGGCGAGCGCCTGGGCCTGCTGCGCCAGTAGGGGCGCGCACCGGGGCTTGACGGCGGCGCCTCGGGCCGTCTCCCCGATGGGGCTAAGTTGTAGGTCATGGCGGTAGCGCAGACAGCGCCCGAGGGGGCGCAGGCAGACGCGTCCTCCCAGGCGGGTCTGCCGTCGTTGCCGTCTGGCCCGGGCATGGCGCCGCTGACCCAGACGCTGGCCTGGACGTTCCTGCCCGGCTGGTTCCTGGAGAGAGCCGCCAGGAAGGCGGGCGACAGCTTCACTGTCACGTTCTTCCCGAGCGGCCTGCAGTTCGTGATGGTCAGCGACCCGGAGGCGGTCAAGGCTGTCTTCACGGCTCCAGGCGACGTGGCCCCGTCGGCTGCGGGCAACTCGCCGATCGCCCCTGTCATGGGCCCGAGCTCGGTCATCACGCTGACTGGTCCCGAGCACATGCGCCAGCGCAAGCTGCTGCTGCCCCCCTTCCACGGCGAGCGGATGCGGGAGTACGAGCAGACGATCGTGGAGGCGACGCGCAGGGACATGGCGTCCTGGCCGATCGGCCGCCCGATGCGCCTGCATGCGAGCACGAGGGCGATCACCCTGGAGGTGATCCTGCGGGCTGTCTTCGGGGTGGAGGCGGAGCGGATGGACCCGATGCGGGAGGCGATAGGGACGCTGCTGAGCCCCCTGAACGTGCTGGCGGTCCTGCGCATAGCCTTGACGAAGCCGAAGCAGGGCAGGCCGCAGGGCGGCTTCGGCAGGGCCCTGGACCACCTCGACGGCGTCATCTACGAGGAGATAGCCAGGCACAGGCAGGCGAGCGACCTGGCCGAGCGCCAGGACATCCTGTCGCTGCTGCTGCAGGCCCGCGACGAGGAGGGCGCGCCGATGAGCGACTCCGAGCTGCGGGACGAGCTGGTGACGCTGCTGCTGGCGGGCCACGAGACGACTGCGACGTCGGTGGCATGGGCGATCGAGCGCCTGGTCCGCCACCCTCAGAAGCTGGCCCGCCTGACGGCGGAGATCGACGGGGGCGAGAGCGAGGAGTACATGAGCGCTGTCGTCAACGAGACGCTGCGGGTGCGTCCGGTCGTGCCGATCGTGGCGAGGATGCTGAAGGAGGACCTGCAGGTGGGGCGGCACCTGCTGCCGGCCGGCACGAGGGTGGCGCCGTGCATCTATCTGACGAACCGCAACCCGAAGGTCTACGAGCGCCCGCGGGAGTTCATGCCGGAGCGCTTCCTGGGGGAGGGGCCGGAGCCGTTCGCCTGGATCCCCTTCGGCGGGGGCATCCGCCGCTGCATCGGGGCGGCCTTCGCGACCCAGGAGATGAAGCTGATGCTGCGCACGATGCTCTCGGAGCTTCAGCCGAGCCTGCCGAGCGGCTGGGCCTGGCGCCGTGGCGAGATGATCCGCAGGCGGGCGATAACACTGGTGCCGGTGGCAGGTGCCCAGGTCGTCTGGGAGAGGCGGTAGAGAGGGATTTTGAGGAGGGGCGGGTCGGCGCTGCCCTTCGACGGAGCGTGCAGGGGGCATCCGCTCGCGGATGCCCTCCGCGCCCATGAGTAGCTTCAGGTCGATGAGCGAGGCGATGGCGACAGTCGCGTGTCCGACCCCCGAGGAGCTGCTTGGGAGGCTGGGCCTCGAGAGCTTCAGGCCGGGTCAGCGGGAGGCTGTGCAGGCGGCCCTGGAGGGCAGGGACAGCCTGGTGGTGATGCCGACGGGGGGCGGCAAGTCGCTGTGCTACCAGCTGCCGGCGCTGGCGAGCGGGGAGCTCCCGGGCAACCCGTTGGTGCTGGTCGTGAGCCCCCTGATAGCGCTGATGTCAGACCAGCTGAGGCGCCTGGAGGAGGCGGGGGTGAGGGCGGCGATGCTGGCCTCTGGCCAGGCGGAGGGCCACAACGAGGCGGGCCTGGCGGAGATCGAGTCGGGCCACGCCCAGCTGGTCCTGGCGGCGCCGGAGCGGTTCGGGTCGGTGTCCTTCAGGCGGGCCCTGTCGAGGCGCAGGGTGGGCCTGTTCGTGGTCGACGAGGCCCACTGCGTGGCGGAGTGGGGCCACGACTTCCGCCCCGACTACCTGCGCCTGGACGGGGCGATCGAATCGCTGGGCCGCCCGGCGGTGATGGCGGCGACGGCGACGGCCACGCCGAAGGTGGCCCAGGAGATAGCGAGCCGGCTGGGCCTGCGGGAGCCGTTGCTGGTGCGCTCGGGCTTCGACCGTCCCAACCTGTCCTTCGACGTGGCGAGCTTCGAGGGGGAGGGGGCGATGGCCCGCAAGTGGGCGGCCCTGGAGCACGTCCTGAGGAGCCCCCAGGCCCTGCCGGCGATCGTCTACTGCGGCACCCGCAAGGACACGGAGAAGCTGGCCGGGGAACTGGCGGGGGAGGGCCTGCGGACGGTCCCCTACCACGCCGGCATGACCCCGGAGAAGCGCAGGCGCAGCCAGGAGGCGTTCATGGACGGGCGGGCGGACGTCGTGGTGGCGACGAACGCGTTCGGCATGGGCGTGGACAAGGCGGACGTGCGGACTGTCGTGCACTGGGCGCTGCCGACGAGCCTGGAGGCGTACTACCAGGAGGCGGGCAGGGGCGGGCGCGACGGGGCTCCGGCCCGGGCCCTGCTGCTGTCCTCCCGTCGCGACCTGGGCAGGCTGATCCGCTTCATCAACGAGCGCCAGACGAGCGTGGCGGACGTCCGCTCCTACGTGGGCCGCCTGCGCCGCGTCGCGGTGCAGGACAGCCTGGCGATAGGCCACGGCGAGCTCGGCGAGCGCGATCGGGTGCTGCTGTCGATAGCGGAGCGGGCTGGAGCGGTGGAGCTGGCCCCGGGGGGCGCGGAGGGCCTGCTGGTGAGGCTGACCGGCGAAGGTCGCCCGAGCCTGGCGGCAGCGGCGATCAAGGCGGCCCGGGACAGGGCCTGGGAGTCCTACCGCTCGATCGAGCGCTTCAGCGGCGGCTCGGAGCGTTGCAGGCGGGCGCAGATCCTGGAGCACTTCGGCGACGGCGCGACCCCGAGCCCGACTGTGCGCTGCTGTGACGTGTGCGAGCCGGACACTGGGCTGGCGGCGGCGATCGCGAGCGCAGGGGGTCGGCGCAGACGGGCCGGTCGCAGTGCGGGCGGGCGCGTGTCGGCGGCTTCGAGCGCCGGCGGGCCCGAGCGGACCTTCACGGTCCCTGAGCCGCACTTCGAGGCCCTGCGGGCATGGCGCATGTCGCGAGCGGAGGGCAAGCCGGCCTTCACAGTGGCAAGCGACGCGACGCTGCGTGAGGTGCTGGCGCGGCGCCCGCGGGGGCTGCGTCAGCTGATCGAGGTGCGCGGCATCGGACCGTCCTTCTGCGAGCGTCACGGCGAGTCGCTGCTGGCCGAGCTGGAGCGGATCGGCTCGGGGCCCGCGGCGGACTGATTGTCGCGGTCAGGCCCACAGTCGCCGCTGGTGGGGCGGGACTTTGTCTGCTCGATAACGTTTCCTAAAATGTCATACAAGCTCTGCAATGGACGTTTGACGGTTCAGCTGGCGCCTATGCTAGTGTTTCTAATGTAACGTCTCGTCTCTCTCGTCCCATCAGAAGCGGGGCATCGAGTCTCCCGGGCCACCCTCCCTGGGAGGGACTCGGCGGGCGCCGGGGCTGCTGTCGTGGCCGCGGCGCCCGCTTCAGCCCCCTCAGGCGACAGGTGAGGCTGCTGCGAGGACGGTGCGCGAGCCGAAGCGTCGCCGGCGGGCACCGAATTCGGCCAGGCACTGCTCGAAGCACTCTCGCGTGAAGTCGGGCCACATCTCCTCGCGGAATATCAGCTCGGCGTAGGCGGCCTGCCACAGCAGGAAGTTCGAGAGGCGCTGCTCCCCGCTGGTGCGAATCACGAGGTCGGGGTCGTGCATCCCGGGCGCGCCGAGCAGGGCCGAGAACTCGCGCTCGCCTCCCCCGCGGTAGCGGGCGGCGGCCTCGAGGATCTCGTCGCGGCCGCCGTAGTCGAAGGCCACGTGGACGGTGATGGCGGCGTTGTGGGCGGTCTCCCGTTCGGCGTCGGCCATGGCCCTCGCCAGCGCGACCCCGGCACGATCGCGACGGCCTATGAAGCGGACCCTCACGCCGAGTGTGCTCAGCACGGGCGTGTCGCGGGCGATGCGCAGCGCGAGCATCGAGACGAGGGCACGCACCTCGGCCTCCGGTCGCGCCCAGTTCTCCGTCGAGAAGGCGTACAGGGTGAGCTGCTCGACACCGAGCTCAAGGGCGTCGACGATCCGTGCGACGACTGTGTCGGCTGCTGCTGCATGCCCGTCGGCGATGCTCAGCCCGCGTGCCTGAGCCCACCTCGCGTTGCCGTCGCTGACGATCGCGACGTGACGTGGGAAGCCACGCCCTTGGTTGACCTCTGCAATCGGCGACGGTTCCCGCATGGCCAACCATGATGGCGCAGGCAGGTTCCGTTGGCGATCGGAAATCTTCTAGTCCTTGACTGATCCTTGCGCCTGTCCGCCAGGCTCGGAAACGGAGCCGATGCCGGTGGCGAACGGAAGTTTCTACGCCTTGACTTGGCCTCGGTGAGGCAACGGGGGACGATCTCGCCCCACCACAGAGAGAAGAGAGAGAAGTGTCAAGCCACACGCATGCGCGTTCGACTTCGCGCAACTCGGCGGCGTCGGCTTGCGGCGAGTCGGCTGACGGCTGCGCCTCGCCGCGAGCGCTGCTGGTTCAGGCGACGATCGTCCTGATCGCGGGCGGCGACGTCGAACCTCTCACGATCCCGGCGATCTGTGCCGAGGCCGAGCTCGATGCGCAGGCGTTCGAGAACAGCTTCGCCGGCCTTGCTCATTGTGTGCCGGCTGCCTTCGACGAGCTGGAATGCCTTCTGTCGCAGCGGGTGCGGGAAGCCGTTCGCGGCGTGGGCCGATGGGAGGATCGGGTACGTGCTGCGCTCATGTCGCTGCTGGGCTTCGCCGAGGAGAACCCGCGGCTGGCGCAGTTCATGCTGCCGACGGGGGCGCGAGAGTCGCTGACCTCCGACCGTTGCGAACGGCTGCGCTCGCGACTGGCGGACGCGCTCGAGCAGGGTCGTCCCGTGCAGCCCGCCGACGTGCCCGCAGCGGCCTTCGGCGCCAACGCTGTGATCGCGGCGGCTGCCGCGATCCTCCACGCGAAGCTCTCCGAGGCGCCGTTGCCGTCACTGCGCGAGCTGGCTGGGCCGCTGGCGGCGATGATCGTGCTGCCGTATCTCGGCGCCGATGGTGCGCGGGCCGCTCTGGTCGGTTGCGGGCCGGAGGACGGGCGCGTCCACTAGCGCCGAGTCCGGGGGCAGCGGACGGTCGTGTGCGCGATGCTCTGCGTCCCTTCGAGGAACATGAGCGTGGTCTCCAGGCGCCAGCCGCCTCTCGGGCAGCTGTCCGGCAGCCCGATTCCCGGAGGATGGTAGGCGAGGAGCTTGCCCTTGATGTGTTCGTAGTAGGTCAGGTGGCCGCCGATCGTGGCGTGTATCTGCGCGATCGAGACGTCCGGGCCGCCCGGCAGGCCGGGCACGGTCGGCACGGATATCCGCAGGTGCCCCGGCAGCAGGACGCCCGTCATCACGATTCGCGCTTGTATCGGTTCTTTGGCTGTCGCGAGGATCAGCATGTGCAGGTATCCGTCCGGGGAGGGGCCGGCGAACAGGCCCAGGTAGACGTACTCCTGGACCACCGTCGGTCCGAACGCGACCTCGGCGATGGCATTGCCGGAGCCCAGCCTGGAGTCGGCGGGGCACGCGATGGCGCCTTCGAGTTCCAGACGTGAGACTGAGCATGAGGCGACGCCCAGTCCGCTGGTCGCGAACCCCAACCCGGTCGGGTAGCTGAAGTCGACCAGGGACAGCGGTGGTGGCTGTGCTTCTGCCGGCGGGTCGATCGCCACAGTGAAGCTGATCGCGGTCGGGCCTCCCAGCTGCTTCGGGGAGAACGTGGCGTGCAGCAGTGTGTGAGGCTGCGCGGCTGCCGGGGAAACGGGGGCGTAGGCCAGGAGCCCGCAGGATGCGACCAGTGCGAGCAGCAGGCGAGGCGCTCGCGTCCCGCTCAGTAGTGAACGGTTCCCCGCGCCTGCACGGTGATCGCGTAGGTGCGCCGGTTGAAGACGCCGTAGAGCGCCCCACCGCCGCCCGCGTGTGCGTAGCGTCCGCTGCCTCCGATCACGGTCAGCTGCCCCTTGAAGCTGGGCGTCGGGCTGGTGGGGCTCGACAGCCGTCCGCTGGCGCGCACGCGTATGGCGCCGCTGCTCGTCGAGATCGTGAACGCCGAGCTGACGGTCGGGCTGCCCGTGTAGGTGAAGCTGATCTTGATCTTGCCGGGGATCGTGCCGCTTGCGTTGCCTTCGTCGAACAGCGTCGAGCCGGAGCTTTTCACGAAGTGGAGCTTTGCTTCGTCCTTGACGGTGAGGCTGCGCGCTGTCCGGGCGGTCGGCCCCGCCGCACCGGCGAGGTCCGCACAGACCAGGGCGCACAGCGCGCTCGCGCCCAGCACGAGCCGGGCAAGCCGTCCGGGCGTGGGCGCTCTCATGCGCTGTACGGCCGTGTCGCACCTGCTCTCTCCACAAGCCCATTCTATGTCTGCTTGTCGCTCGTGTACGCCGTTACGCTTTGATGCCGCGGTCGAGGGGCAGGCGCCAGCCGGCGGCGTATGGCCTTCGCGGCTCGCCAGGCGCGCAGCACGGCCAGTGGCGCGCGCCCTGAGGGTCCCAGCTCGTCGCGCACCGCCGCGACGACGACGCGGGCCGCCGGGTCGCCGGCTCCGGGGTGGCTTGCGTAGTAGGCGACGACGCCGGCCAGCGTCATCGCATGGTGGGCAGCGCGCGGGAGCGCTTGCAGCCGCAGCAGTGCCTCTCGCGTGAGGGCGCCGCCGCGTTCGGCGCGCTCCTCCGGCGCGAAGAGCCGTATGTAGCCCTGCTCGCCGCGAGCCAGGTCTCCGGTCTCGTCGACGGCGCTGTCGAGCAGCGTGATCAAGGCGCCGATGGCGAGATAGGCCGAGTCCGTCGCCGCGGCTTGCTCGGGGGTGAGCGTCGGTGTGGCGGCGCTAGCGATCAGCGCGTGCACGGCGAGCACCGAGGAGGCGCAGCCGCCGATGTACTCGCGCCAGTCCAGGCCGCTGCCCGCGCAGGCGTCTCGCGCCCAGCGCTCCAGCGGCGCCTGCTCGCCGTGGGCGGCCGCGTGCAGCCGGATTTGTGCCTCCGCGCAGCGAGTGCTCGCGGCCAGCGCCGTGGCTCTTGCGGCGGGGAAGCCGGGCAGGGTCGCGACACGGCCGGCGACCGCCTCGCGGAGCGCTTGAAGGTAGGCCTCGTCGGCCTCGGCGGGGAACGGCTTCCAGGCGCCGGCGGCCGGATCGAGAGCGGAGGGCATCGCGGCGAGTAGCCGTCGAGTCTCTCCGGGCGCGGATGCGGCAAGTGGCTCTGTGCGCCCGTCGAGGTAGTCGAAGAGGACCTCGAGCGCGACTATCGCCTGCGTCGTGCGACTGCGCTGTGGATACGGCGCGAGGGTGGCGAGGGTCGCCGCGACCTCGGCGTTGAACGCCTCCTCGGCGAGCTTTCGCAACGCCAGTTCGCGAAGCGACGGGTCCTCGATCGTCTCCGCTGTCGCTCGCCAGCCGGCGAGTGAGCGCCACATGGTCGGGGCGACCGTAGGCCAGAAGCGGGCGTTGGCGAGCGCCAGCGCGGCCATCTCTCCCTGTGGCGCCTCAGGCATGCTCAGTCCTCCGACAGCGCGAACGACGCCGGCACGGTCGAGGCTCGCCAAGCGGGGAGGGCGACGATAGCCAGCGCCGCCGCGAGCACGATCGCGAAGATCTCGACCGGTCGGGCGCTGGCGCCGGCGCCGGCCACGGGGAAGCCTGTGACGTGACGTAGGTAAGCGTCGATCACGAACTGGCCGTAGACGCCGGCGAGAGCCCCGGTGACGCAGCCGGCGGTGAGCATCAGGGCCCCTTCGATGAGCAGGATCCTGCGCAGTCTCGCCGGTCGCGCGCCGGCCAGGCGCAGCGCCGAGAGCGCACCGCGCCGCTGATGAATGCTCGAGGTCAGTGCCGCGGCGAGCGCGAGCACGGCGGCAAGCAGGAGCAGCGTGGAGATCAGCCCGAGCTGGCTGAGCCCTTCGCTCGTCAGCCGATCGATTCGCCCCTGGCGCACTGCGGCGCTGACCACCTCCAGCCCGCTGCTCGGGCCCAGGGCAAGGCGGACAGATCGCTCGACGTCTTGCAGGCCTGCTCCAGGATCGGGTCGCACCGCAAGTGCGCTCGGTGCTTCGCTCCCCCAAGCCCTCGCGAAATCGCTGCTGCTCATGAAGACGACGCCGGGGCTCCACGCGAGGTTGGTGGTCAGCGCCGCGACGCGGTAATCGCGGTCGCCGGTCGGTGTGGGGAGCGACAGCGTGCCGCCGACGGCGACGTGGCGTTCGGCCGCGAGCTGCTGGGAGATGGCGATCCATCCGCCCCGAGCGAGTCTCGCCTGCGCCGTCGCGGCGGCTCCCAGCCCCCCGATCGTCTGTGAATCAAGCACATCCAGGGCGCCTCCGGGAGGTCTGGCGAGCACCCACACGCGCCGACGCCCGATCGTCAGGAACCCGCCTCGGAACACCTGCACGCTGCGCACGCCAGCGGCCCGGGCGACACGCTTGGTCAGGCCGGCATCGATGAGTTGCGCGGTGGCCTGGTTGTCTTCCGGTTCGCCCACCCAGATCGGGGCGTCGGCGGCGTAGGCGTGAGCGAAGCGCTGGATGCCGCTCAGCAGGTTCGCGCGTGCGCCGCCGAGGGCGACGCTGCCGAACAGCGCGATGGCGCCTGTCGCGGCAAGCGCGAGCGAACGCACGGTCGTGCCACGCACGCCGCCGAGGGCGATCGCGAGCGTCGACAGTCGCGGGGCGCGCTCGCTGAGCTTGTGAGCGCATCGCAATGCGGCCGCGAACACGACAGGGATCGCCAGCACGGTGGCAAGCGCCAGCGCGACGCTCGCCAGGAGCGCGGCGGAAGGGGCGGCCGCATAGAGCACGCTGGAGAGGGCGAGCAGCGCGATCGCGAGCACGAACAACCATCTCGCGGGACCGCGTGCGAGCGCGTCGCCGGGCACCCCGCTGTGCATGTAGATCGTGTCGGGCGCCCTGCCGGGTCGCAGATCCAGCAGCGGCAGCGCCGAGGCCAGGTAGGTGACGAGGATCCCTCCGCTCGCCGCGATCACCACGTCGCTCCCGGCGACGACCGTCCCTCCGCTGAGCGTGAAGGCCTCCTGCAGGTATCCCGTGGACTGGTGAAAGACCCAGCGCGAGAGCACGTACCCCACCGCGATGCCGAGCGCAGAGGCGATCACGCCCAGGCACAGCGCCTGAAAGCTCTGCAGTTGCACGATCGCGCTGCGCGTGGTTCCCGCCAGGCGCAGGTCGGCGATCGCCTGACGACGCTCGGGGACGGTGAGCAGGATCGCGTTGAACGCGAACAGGAAGCCGAGCAGCGCGCCTATGACAGCGAACAGGGCGCTTGCCTGCGCGCTCGGTCGCAGCGCCTGTTCGAGCAGCGAGACGTCTTCGTCGGCGCTGCCGGCGATCAGCGTCGATCCGGCGATGTGGCGCAGGCCTCCGCGCACTCGCGTCTGCTCGCCCGGCGAGCTGCGCACGAGGATGCGCGTGACCTGCCCGTGTTGGCCGAGCAGAGCCTGCATGCTTTCGAGCGGCATCACGGCTACGAGCCCGCCAGCCAGCGCGCCGACGGCTTCGCTGCCCAGCACGGCGCTGACGGGCAGCCGCCGGCGCACGCCGCCGATCAGCAGCGTCACCTCGCGGTGAGCGCCCGCGCTTGCGCGGCTGATCCCGAGTCGCTGGGCGCTCGTGGTGCTGAGGCCCACCTGCCCGTTCGTCAGCGCGTTCGTCGGCAACGTCTGCCCGAGCCCGTCGAGCACGCCCAGACTCAGATCGGTGCCGGCGAGGTAGACGGTGGCCTGGGCTCCGTTCGGCCCGATCATCCGCACGGAGCGTTCGAGCACCGGCGCCGCCTGCTCGACTCCAGGCAGCGCTTCGACCCGAGCGAGCAGGCTTTCCGGGAAGCCGTCCGGGCCACGAGCGCGCAGTTGCAGGCCGGCCGGTCCGATCACGGCTCGCACGATCCGTCGGCTGGAGCCGGTGATGCTGCCCTGCGCCACGAGCGCGGCGAGGACGAGCGCAACCGCTACCGCCACGCCGACGCCGGCGAGCAGCTCCTGGACGCCGTGCGCCCGCAGGCGCCGACGGTAGAAGTATGTGAGCGTGCGCGCGCCCAGCAGCCTGCGGGTGACGAGCGTGCCCTGAGGCGCCTCTCTCATCGCCGCGGCGGGACGGCGGTATGCTCGATCTGCCCGTCGCGAAGTGCGAGCACCCTGTCGGCCGCGGCCGCTGCCTGCGCGTCGTGGGTTACCAGCAGCACGCCGACGAGCTGTTCGTGGGCGAGCTCGCCGAGCAGCGTGACGATCTCGCTGGATCGGTGGCTGTCGAGGCTCGCGGTCGGCTCGTCGGCGAGGATCAGACGCGGCTCGGCGGCCAGCGCGCGCGCTATCGCGACGCGCTGGCGCTCGCCGCCGGAGAGCTCCTCCGGCGTTCGCGAGGCCTTCTCCGCGAGCCCGACCCGCTCCAGCCAGTGCAGCGCGCGCTCGCGGGCGCGATCGACTGCCACGCCTCCGATCAGCAGCTTGGTAGCCGCGTTCTCGACCGCGGAGACGTGGGGCATGAGGTGCGTTTTCTGCGCGATCAGGCCGACCTCGCTGAGCCTGTACTGGGCGGCCTCGCGCTCGCTGAAGCCGGTGAGGTCGCGACCTTCGTAGCTGACCGTGCCCTCGTCCGTGCGCAGCGCGGCGGCGGCGAGCAGCAGCAGGGTGGTCTTGCCGGAGCCGCTGGGTCCCTGCAGCGCGAGCATCTCGCCGGCATCGAGATCGAGGCTCACGTGCTCGAGCGCGTGCACCTCCTCGCTCGCGCTTCGATAGCGCTTTACGACCCGCTCGAACGTGAGCATCAGGAGCTTCTACACGGCACGGCTGTGCAGCGCAACCACCGGCGCCAGATCTGCGCTCGGCGCGCCGCGCAGCTGTCCTTCGCCGAGGCTCAAGATGCGATGAAAGCCCGCGAGCTCCTCAGGCGCTCCACTGCTGGCCAGCACCGCGGTGCGCTGCAGGGCGAGCTCGCGCAGCAGCATCAGGATGCTGTCGCGCTCGGCCAGCTCGACGGCTGCTGTCGGCTCGTCGATCACGATCAGCGCGGGAGAGAGCGCGAGCGAGCGCGCGATCGCGACGCGGGTCAGCTCGCCGGCGGTCAGCTCGCCGACGCGCATTGCCGCGCATCCCTCGGCGCCGGTGCGGAGCAGGGCCGCGCGTGCGCGCTCACGTGCCCTGCCGACGTGGACGCCCCGCGCGAGGAGCGTCGTCGCGACCTGCTCGAGGACCCGCTGCTCTTCGCCGCCGCGCATGGTGCGGGCGACGTAGCCGATCCCCGTGCCCAGCGTCTGCTCGGCGTGCCCGGCAAGATCGCGATCGTCGAAGACGACGCGGCCGCTGTCTGGCTGCTCGATGCCGGCGGCGATCCGCAGCAGCGTCGTGCGCCCCGAGCGCCGCGCGCCCCAAACGCCCACGAGTTCCCCGGCTTCGATCTGCAGCGAGACCTCGCGCAGCACGACATGCTCGCGGCCTGCCTCGCGGCGGTGCTTGCTGACGGCCTCGACGCTCAGCAGACTCATCGTCTACCCCGGCAGCTGAGCCGTCTTGGCGAGCTCCGCACGCGCGTACTGGACCCAGCGGAGCTTCGCGGCCACGGACTGGCGCGTCTCCTCGCCGATCAGCCTCGAGACCAGGCCGGTGACGCCTGGCGTCATGTCACCCACCGCCGGTGCCGCGGCGAGCTCGGCCAGACAGGCCTGCTCGTAGGAGTTGAGGACCTCCACTGCGCGCTGAGGCGTGCGTGCGAGCGCGCCGAGCTGGGTTACGAGCAGCCGCTGACGACGGCGCTCCTCCCCGGCCTGCGAGATCAGCCATTCGGCGTGCTCGGTCAAGCCGGCCTCGGTCGCCTCGTAGCGCCGTCTCGAGCTCACGGTCGACCCACCATTCGAGCTCAGCTCGCGCACGAGGCCACGTTCGCGCAGCGTGCCGAGCGCGGTGTAGACGTGTGAGACGCTGGATAGCGAGAGGGCTCCCTCGTAGGTTCGCTCGAAGCGCTGCGCCAGCTCGTAGGCATAGCTCGGCCGTTCGATGATCAAGCCGAGAAGGCCCCAGTTGACCGGCGAGTGCATCGCCGCTTGGGCCTCCCGCACGCTCCCCGCTCCCATGACGTCAACAGTAGCGCAATAGCTTGACATCTGCGTCTCGATGTGTACCGGCCCGACCGGGCGGCAACGCGCCCTTGGGTTGAGCCGCGGAGGCCGGCCTTCCAAGCCATGACTTATCGGTGCAGTCGATAGGCGCAAATATCAAGTCATGGTGAAAGGGACGGACGTCGTCGGGAGCGCGCGTAGTGGATCGTGCTCCCCTCGGTGCCGGCCGTGCCGGCGCACGGACAGGGCCTCCGTGGCGGTTGACTGTCCGCGTGTACAAGAGTGCCACCGACCCCGCGCTCGTCCGCGGACATCGCCCTCAGTTATAAGTCTTGTAACGCCATTTCGACTGTATCCATGCGGTATTGGAGGCATGTCGAAACCGTGCGACGGTTCTCGCTTGACACCTACCGTCAGGCTCATGTAGCGTGCTCGTCAACGTTTATTCAAACGTCTGCCCAGAGGCGCCGGTCCGGCAGCCAGAGCGTCGACGGCAGCATGGGAACAGCAGTTGAGGAGTGGGACAGGGGAATGATGAATCGCACTGCGCGGATTGCGGGCGCCGCTTCCAGCCCGAAGGCACGTCGTCTCGCCATGATCAGCGACCAGCCGAAGCTTGGCCCGACTGACGGGCTCTCTCGACGCATCGCTGGGGCCTCGGCGCCGCGTCATCGCCTCCTCATCTTGACGACCTTGGCCATGACCCTTGGCGCGCTTCTACTCACCGCTGCCCCGGCTCTCGCCGCGACTCCCGAACATCCGTTTCTCGAAGTGTTCGGGTCGGCACAGCACCCGGAAATCGAAGGCGCGTCGGCGATGGCGGTAGACCCTTCCACCGGTGATGTCTACGTCGTCGATCTCGCAGATAAAAGGCTGTACCGCTACAAGCCGAATGGCGAAGCCGCGCCCTTCTCGGCCCTTGCCGGCAGCAACGTGATCGACGGCGCCTCGGGCCCCGACGAAGTCCCCGTCGTCAAAGAAATCCTCTCGACCGAAGTGGAAAACGATGACAGCGAAGTAGAGGTCGCGA
This sequence comes from uncultured Solirubrobacteraceae bacterium, assembly GCA_963697795.1. GTDB lineage: Bacteria > Actinomycetota > Thermoleophilia > Solirubrobacterales > Solirubrobacteraceae > Palsa-744. The sequence continues at coordinate 2,096,487 of OY969097.1, forward strand.
TCGCGCCGCCGGGCTCGCCGGGTGGCACGGCGGGGGATATCTATGTCACCAACGGCGACGACGGTCAGATCGACGTCTTCGCGTCAACCGGCGCATACGTCGGCAAAGTGGCCTCATCCTTCCCATGCGGAGTGTCGGTGGGTCCAGAAGGCGACGTCTACGTCGGCGATTACTACGACGGCGTCTACAAGCTGATCCCGACCGCTCCCGGCACGTTTAGTGCCGCGGGAGGGAGTCCCTTCTCCGCAACCAACGCCTGCAATGTCGCCGCCGGCTATGGCTCCTCGGCAGGCTCGGTGTTCTACGGCACGCTCGGTGGCCCGATCTTCAAGCTGAACGCGTCCAACGGCCAACTGGACTACGAAGTCTTCGCCGGCGCGGCACGGACCGGGTTCAGCGTCGACCCTGCGACTGGTCACCTTCTCGTCGATGACGAAGAAGGAGCGGCCACGCTGAAGGAATTCGACGTCTCTGGGCCGACTGAAGCCACCGAAGTCTTCGAGTACCGCCCTCACCACGGCGCCCTTCGGTGTGGCCGTGGGCACCAATGGTGACGTTTATGTGGCGCGAAACGAAAGCAAACATCTGGAAGTCTTCAAGCCGTTCCTGCACACGTTGACCATCACCGCTGTGGAATCGGGAACGGTCGAATGCGAGGCCGAAGGCACGGTCTCTTTCAAAGCATGTGAAGCGGGCTACGCCGAAGGCCATGTGGTGAAGCTCAGAGCAGTTCCGGGCGCTCACTTCTCGTTCGCCGGCTGGTCTGAAGTCTCCGGATCGGGTGCCGTCGCCGTCCCGTGCGCGGGCGTGGTCGTCGAATGCGAAGTGGTGCTCGACGCCGATGTCAGCGGCAAGGCAACGTTCGTACACAGCCCGCAGGTGCCTTTGACGGTCAGCAGCACCGGTGCCGGGTCGGGAGCGATCTTGAGCGTCCCCGGCGGAATCGAATGCGGCTCCGTTTGTGAGGCAGAATTCGAAACCGGCGCCGTCGTCACTCTGGAAGCGACCGCGGCGTCCGGGTCGACCTTCGTCGAATGGGTCGGCTGCGACAGCGTGTCTGGCTCTGTCTGCCATGTGACGATGGAAGAAGCCAGAACCGCTCACGCGGTCTTCGCGATCGCCCAGGACACGCTCACGGTCACGAAGACGGGCACCGGCGGCGGAGCGGTCGTGTGCGACGGCGAAGCCTGCGCCGCCAGCTACCCGCAGGGGACGGTGCTGACCTTGGCCGCATCGCCGAGCCCGGGCTCGACCTTCGCCGGTTGGTCCGGCGCAGGCTGCGCGGGCACCGCAAGCTGCACGATCACGCTCGACGCCGACACGTCGGTCGTCGCAACCTTTGCCGCGAAGCCCGCGGAAGCGGCGCCGCAGCCCACGGTCACACCGCCGCCTCCGGCCCTCGGCGTGGGCCAAGCCCGGTTGGCGGAAGCGGTGTTCCGCGTCACCTCCAGTCGAGCGTCGATCAAGCTCACCTGTGCCGGCGCGGGCCCGTGCAAGGGGGTGCTCAAGCTATATGCCAGCGTCCCCCAGGGCTCCAAAGGTAAGAAGGTGACGAGGCTGATCGGCGAAAGCTCCTTCTCGATCGGACAGGGCAAGTCGCAGACCGTAACGGTCAAGATCGCCAACAGCCGCGTGAAGACGGAGCTCGACAGGGATCGGGCGGTGAAGGTGCAGGTCAAGGGGACCGCGGTCAAGAGCGGTGCCGGGACCCTGAAGCCGGCAGCCAAGCCGCACAAGGGGAGGAGCGAGCGCTGATGACGTTCCCGCACGCACGGATGAGACCGAGCCGACCCCTCGGCGCCGTCGCGACCTTCGTCGCCGTCGCGACCTTGAGCATGCCCACCCTTGCTCAGGCCGCGTACGAACAGGTTCCGGAGCACTTCGGCACCGAAGGGGAAGCCGCGCAGGTGCAGCTCGGGTCCGCAATCGCAGTCAACCAGAGCGGCGCTGGGGGTGTGCCTCCGGGGAGCGTCTACATAGTCGGCGAAAACGGCCGCGTCGTTCGCTTCTCACCGGGCAAAGAAGGGGAAGAACCGAAATTCACCGAAGCATGGGGTTGGAGCATCGCTGCCCATCAAGGCAAGGAAGCATACGAGCGCTGTGGCCCTGCCTACAGCGGCACGGCCAACTCCTCACAGAACACCTACGAAGAATGCGCAGTACCGCCAAAAGTGAACCAGTTTCCAGGCGAACAGACCGGGAACTTCGGCGAACTGTCAGGTGTCGCCATCGATCAGGCCACGGGCGACGTCTACGTCCGCACGCAAACCTTCGCAAACGGCAGCCAGCCGCGCCAAAAGCACCTCATAGAGGTTTTCAGCGCAACGGGAGAGCCGATCGGGGAAGGCTTCGGGGAATCGGCGGACGGCGCAGGGCAACCGCCGGAATCGATTGCCGACAGCCCGCAGAAGCTCCATCGTGCGCCATTCGGTCGCATCGCCGTCGATGCGTCCGGCAGGGTGTACCTGACCGACAACGATTATTCGGGTGTCGAACACCCTCAGAGTCGTGTGATGAGCTTCGAACCGTGCTCCGCGGAAGACTACGAAACCTACTGTTACGCGGCCGGAAAGGACATCCCGTTGCAGGAACAACCCGAGGAGATGTCTCTGGTCGGCTCAAATCTCCTTGTGGGAAGCGAAGAAGTGATCCGCGAGTATTCGTCGTCGAGTGGACAGCAGCTTTGCAGCGTCAAGACGCCGGGGCAGTTGTACGCGATGACAGCGAACGAACTCACCGGAGAAGTGTTCGACTTCACCTTCCACAGTGAGACGATAAAGCGATTCGCGGCCTGCGATGAAGAAACCGGCGCTTTCGCGGAACTCCAGACCATCGTGCCGTCACCGGCGACGGACGAAATACGTGCTCTGGGAGTCGATCCGACCCTGAGCTGGGGACCGACACGTCCCGCCGGAATCCTCTACGCGAACGACAGCAAACACGCGGGCACAGGAGACGTGTTCGCGCTCGCGCCGGCCGCGGTAGCCCCAACGGTCGAAGGCGAGTCGACCGCGAGCTCTACCGCGACTTCGACGACGCTCCAGGCTCAAGTCAATCCGGGCGGCTATCCCGTCACCTACTACTTCGAATATCTCAGTGGGGCCGGTTATCTCGGCGACGGGGAAAGCTTTGAAGGCTCGGTCGCCCCCACACGGGCTCCGATCGGCGCCGGGCAGCTGGCGAGCGGGGCGCCCGCGACGGTGGCCGTACCTGTTACGGGCCTGGCCCCTGAAACGGAATATCGCTACCGGATCGTCGCGAGCAGCGAATGCAACGGTGCCGGAAAACCGCCGTGTGTGACGACGGGGGCGGTCGCCGCTTTCGCGACCTACCCGACGGCATCCCGCGCCCTGCCCGATGGCCGCGGGTACGAACTGGTTTCGCCGATCGACAAGAACGGCGGAGAGGTCTTTCCCATCGACCCGGCACGGGGAAGCTGCATCGTGGAATGCAAGCCTCCGGGTGTCGAGCTGACGGCCGTCTATCCGATGCAGAACGCGACGGATGGAAACGCCGTCACCTACGAGGGCTATCCGTTCTCCCCGGCCGAAGGATCTGCGGTTTTCAACTCCTATGTCTCCCGGCGAGGCGAAACCGGATGGCAGACCACCGTCGCGACTCCGCCGCTGCTCGCGACAAAGGGTGGAACCTACCTCGCCTACAGCGCCGATCTGACCGAAGCGGTGATCAGCCAGGGAACGCCCCAGCTTTCTTCCCTTGCGCCGGCGGGGTTCCCGAACCTGTACCTGCAGAGCGTCGCAGATCCCGGGTCGCTCACGCCGCTGTTGACGACCGCGCCGCCGAACCGGAAGAGCCTGCTGAACCTTCAATACGCAGGCCACTCGGCAGACTTCAAGGCGCAGTACTTCAGCGCCAACGACGCGCTGACGCACGCGACGCCCTACGCGCCCGAACCATCGGATCCGGGTGAGACCAGCAGCGATCTCTACGAATGGCGCAAAGGCAGCCTCGCGCTCGTCAACGTCCTGCCGGGCAATGCCGCGGTCGCGACGGGCGCGACCTTCGCCACGAGTAGCCCCGACGCCAACGGCATCGCCGCCGGCGGGCGTCGTGTGTTCTGGGTCACGGGCGACGACGTCTATGTTCGCGAAGACGCGCAGATCACCCGCGAGCTGCGCCATGCCGGCACGTTCCTCGCCGCCTCGGAAAACGGCGAGGAGGTACTGTTCACCGACGGCTGCCTCTACTCGCTGCTGACCGAAACGTGCACCGACCTCACCCAAGGTAGGGGGGGGTTCATGGGTGAGGCCGGTCACTCGGACGACCTGTCACGCGTCTACTTCGTCGATAGCTCGGAACTGCCGGCTCCCTCTACGGGCGATCTCCAGGGGCAGGCCGGGCAGCCGAATCTCTACATGTACGAAGCGGGGGTTGGCAGCAAGCTTGTGGCTACCGTCAACCAGGGGGCTTCTGAGGATTGGGCAGCCAAGCCTGGCGCGCGCACCGCGGAGGCGAGCGCCAACGGACGTTATCTGGCTTTCCTCTCGACTGCTGAGCTGACGCACTACGACAACGTCGGACCCTGCGAAGAGATAACGACAAACGCTGTGGAAGGTTTCAAGAAAGAATGGGTCGACGTGCCGTGCGCCGAGGTATTCGTCTACGACGCGACCGCGGGCGCAGTCTCCTGCGCCTCGTGCGATCCGACGGGGGAACACCCGCTCGGAGACTCGTATCTTCCCCAGATCGACGGTGGTGGGAACCTGCCGCAGCCGCGGTATGTGACCGACCGTGGCCAAGTGTTCTTCGACAGTCAGGACAGACTCTCGCCGTCGGACGTGAATGGACGTGTCGAAGACGTCTATGAGGCGGAGCCCTCAGGAGTAGGGAGCTGTACGCGCGGGGCGGGATGCGTGTCGCTGATCTCCGGAGGCACCGGCGCGGACGACTCGGACTTCCTGGCGATGGGCGGCGAAGGAGAAGACGAAGGCGCCGACGTGTTCTTTACCACGCGCCAGCAGATGCTCCCGGCCGACACCGACGAACAGATCGACCTCTACGACGCGCGAGTGGGAGCCGGTGGCGCCGCCGAAGCTGAAGCGCAGCCCGGTGAATGCACGGGCGAAGCGTGCCAGTCGGCCGTGGGCGCCGTATCCGGCGCGAACGCCATCTTCGGGCCGCCCGCGAGCGTGACGTTCCTCGGCGCCGGCAATCTCGCGCCGCTACCGACGGCGAAGGCAGCGCCGCTCACGCGAGCGCAAAAGCTCGCGAAGGCGTTGAAGGCATGTCGCAGGAAGAAGACCAGAGCTAAGCGGCTGTCGTGTGAAGCGACGGCGAGGCGGAGCTACGGAGCAAAACAAAAGCACGCACGAAACGCGCCGGCCAAGGCGCACCGGGGGTAACTGACGATGCCAAGGACTCACAAACCTATCCCCGAGAACACGACACCGAGCAGGAAGCCGGCCCGTGCTGGACGAGGCGTCGCGGCGGCGGTGCTTGCGTTCTTCGTATCGCTTGCGGTGACTTCCTCGGCGTTCGCCTCGTTCGGAATCGAAGCGGGCTCGGTCAAGACGAAGTTCGAACTCGCGGAAGGGGTCAACGGCGTGCCCCAGGCGTCCTCCCACCCCTACGCCTTCACGATTTCCTTCGCCCTCAACACCAACAGCGAAGGCCTCTCCGAAGGCGGCGAACTGCGCGATGTGCTGATAGATCTCCCACCTGGGCTGGTCGGCAATCCTCGTGCGGTGCCCGAGTGCAGCCGGCAGGAATTCGAGGGCTTTCTGCCATTGTGTCCGGCCGACTCCCAGATCGGACTGCTCACTGCCGTCACTCCCGGCCCGCTCGGCGAGGTGTCGGGAGCGATCTTCAACATGGTGCCGCCACCCGGGGTCGCAGCGCAGCTCGGATTCAGCACCGACGGTCTCAACGCTCTTCAAGACGCTTCGTTGCGCAGCAGAAGCGAAGGTTACGGACTCCGGGTCACCACGAACGGCCTTCCTCTGGAAGTGACCGGGGTGACTGCGACGATCTGGGGGACCCCAGCTGCCGAAGGTCACGATCATCAGCGCAACACGGTCGTCGGAGGCAAGGCTACTCCATATGTGGGTGTCCACACTCCGTTTCTCACGCTGCCGGCCAGCTGCGGCGAGCCGTTGAAGACGACGATCTCGATCGATTCGACTCTCGAACCCGGCAACTTCTTCTCGGCAAGCACGGAACTGCTGGGCGCGGGCGGCGATCCCGCCACGCTGCCGGGGTGCGAAGCAGTGCCTTTCAAGCCGTCGTCGAGCACCACCCCGACCGGTCTCGAAGCCGCGAGCTCGAGCGGCCTCGACTTCGCCTTGAAGTTCCCGAACGAAGGCCTGCTCAACCCTGAACCGGAAGCAATCGCGGAAACCGAGCCGGCCAAGGCGGAAGTGACATTGCCGGCGGGCATCACCGTGAACCCAGCGGCTGCCGCGGGTCAGGCTGCCTGTCCTCTGGCCCAGTTCGAAGCGCCGACGCCAAGTTGCCCGTCGGCCGCGAAGATCGGCACCGTCACCGTGCACACTCCGCTGCTGGAAGAAGCGATAGAAGGTGGCGTCTACCTCGCCGAACAAAAACACAATCCCTTCGGATCGCTGCTCGCGGTCTACTTCATAGCGTCTGCTCCGGGGCGTGGCCTGACCATCGCGCAAGCCGGCAGAGTGCAGATCGACCCGACCACCGGTCAGCTCACGACTACATTCGAAGAACTGCCCCCGATTCCGTTCTCGAGCTTCGCGCTCTCCATGCGTGAAGGCCCCCACGGGCTGCTGGTCACGCCGACGACATGCGGCACCTACACCACCAGAGTCAAGCTGTATCCGTTCTCCAGCCCGAGCACGCCGGTTGAACTCAAGTCTCCATTCACGATCGACGCGGGAGCCCATGGCGGGTCGTGTCCCGCAAGCGAATCCCAGCTGCCCAACCAGCCGAGCTTTGAAGCGGGCGTGACAACTCCGCTGGCCGGCAGCTACTCGCCTCTCGTGCTCGACATCTCACGTGAAGATCAGGACCAGAAGCTCGGATCAATCACCGCAACTCTTCCAGAGGGCCTGCTCGGCGAGCTGAGCGGAGTTCCTTACTGCCCGGAAGCAGACATCGCGACCGCGAGCGCTCGCAGTCACGAAGGCGAAGGCGCCGTCGAGCAAGCCTCGCCATCGTGCCCCGCGGCATCGGAGGTGGGAGTCGTGAACATAACCACCGGTGCCGGCTCGGAGCCGTATCCCGTCCAGGGTAAGGCCTACCTGGCAGGCCCGTACAAGGGCGCCCCACTGAGCTTGGCGATAGTTACGCCGGCGGTCGCCGGGCCGTTCGACCTCGGGACGGTCGTGGTTCGTGTCGCGCTCCACATAGATCCGAATACGACACAGATCAGCGCCGTCAGCGACCCGATCCCCTCGTCGCTCGACGGCATCCCCTTGGACGTGAGGGCGGTGTCCCTGGACATGAACCGTCCCGGCTTCCTGTTCAACCCGACAAGTTGTGAAGCCACGACGATCGACGGCGAGGCGATCTCAACGCTCGGGCAGGTCGCAGGACTGTCGAACCGCTTCCAGGTCGGCGGCTGCCAGGGGCTGGCCTTCAAACCCTCACTGACCACCAGCACAGCGGGAAAGGGCAGCCGCGCGAATGGTGCGAGCTTGACCGTGAAGGTCCTCCAGAAAGCCGGAGAAGCCAACATCCACAAGGTCGAACTGACGATCCCGAGCACGCTCCCGTCGCGGCTCTCGACGCTGCAGAAGGCATGCACGGAAGCGCAATTCAACGCCAACCCCGCCGGCTGCCCGGAAGATGCGTTCATCGGGACCGGGACGGCGAAGTCGCCGGTGCTGAAAGCACCCTTGGTCGGGCCTGCGATCCTCGTCTCTCACGGCGGCGCGGCTTTCCCGGCCGTCGAGTTCGTGCTCCAGGCCGATGAACGCGGCTCGGTGATCACGGTCGACTTGACGGGCAGCACCAACATCAAGAAGGGGGTCACCTACTCCCGATTCGAAACGGTGCCTGACGCGCCCATCAGCAGCTTTGAAGCCGATCTTCCCCAGGGGCCTCATTCGATCCTCGCAGTGAACCTCCCCGAACGAGACAACTATGACCTCTGTGGACAGAAGCTCACCATCCCGACGACGATCACCGGCCAAAACGGGGCGCAGGTAAGGCAGAGCACGCCCGTCACGGTGACGGGATGCTCAAGCGAGCTGACCTTCAGCCACTCAGTCAAGAAGAAGGCTGTGATGCTGTCCGTATACGCGCCGGCCGCGGGTAAGGTCGTCGCCTCGGGCAGAGGCCTCACGAGTGTGACAAGGACCGCAAAGGCCCCGGAATACATCACTGTCAAGCTGGTGCGCAGGAAGGCCGGCAAGTTCAGCACGAGGGTGGATGTCCGCTTCAAGCCGAGCACAGGGAAACCACAGAGCAGGAGCCTCAAGCTCACATTGCCAGGTTAGCCGTGCGCGCAGAGCCGTCGGGGCTCGCGTAGAACCTAGGTTTCAAAATGAGGATGGGACCCGGGTGTTCGTGGGCGGCGCAGGCCGGTAAAGCTGGTACTGATGGCACGAGCAAGACCGCAGTCCTGAGTGAGCAGCCGGCGAAGATAGGTCCCGCGTCGGCGCCGCTGCCAGACGCTGACCTTCGTGAGGAAGCAGGCGTTTGGAGCTGGCGAGTGTGGCGCGATCATGCTGCCGGGGCCGAGCGAACGAGTCGCGCACCAGCAGCGGGCTGCCAATAAACAGCGTTACCGACGTTACGGTGAAGCTGGGCGGACGTCCCTGACGACAATCGGGTCGTGCTGAAGCATGGGGCCAAGCAAGCCCAAAAATTACACCTCTTGGACTATCAGTGACTGACTGAGACGGTTACGGTAGCCCCGCGCCACGGTCGCCTGCGTAGCGGGCCGATGGAGCGAAGCGCCAAATCTGTAACGGCCGCGAGCATCAAAAGATCCACCTAGGATCTGGAAGGAGCGGGGTATGCGTCTATCCAGTCGAGTCGCGTTGTTGGTCTTGCTGGGCCTGTCGCTCCATACGGTGATCGTGGCCGCCGCGCCCGCGCCGGCAGCCCCCAGTGCGACGACCGGCGCCGAGCCACTTGCCTCCGGATCGGTCGGGTCGGCCCAGTCAGGGGAACTGAACACAGGTCTCGCGGTCCCCGCGATGCAGAGCCTGGATGGTGCCCAGCAGCTGACAGACGAAGCGATCGTCAAGCGACTCGATCCAGTGGCTGTAGCGGCGCGTGCACGATCGCGCACCGCCTTTCGTCATCTGGACGCTGCTGCTGTCACGCGACTGGTGCGCGAAGAACTACCCGGTGTCGTAGCCGTGGTGCAGGACGCACCGTCACATCCACCCGCCGGAGGACGGCTAGAACGCTTTCTGAGTAGCGACTCGGCGCGCATATCGCTGCCGGGTGGAAGGCACGCGCTGGCGATCTCGACGACGCCGATCGCCACGAGGACGGGCTCGCGTGGGTACGAGCCGTTGGACCTGGGGCTGCACGAAGTGGGCGACGCATTCGCCGCAAGGGCCTCAGCTGTCCCCGTCCGCATCCATAGGGTCCTAGCGGCGGGAGTAGAGACGCCTTCAAACGGTGTCTCGCTGACCCCGGTCGCCGAATCCGGAGCACCGCTGTCCGCTTCGGGCGCTCTGGTCGGTGCGGCGGTCCTCTATGCAAACACCCAACAAGACACCGACACGGCGATCAAGGCGACCCCGAGCGGATTCGAGGCAGACAGCCTGCTCCGCTCGGAAGACAGCCCCGAGCGCCTGTCCTTCCGCGTCGGTATGCCGGTCGGCGCTACCCTCGTGCCGGCCGAAGAGGCCGGCGCCGCGTGGGTCGTAGACGACGGCAAGACGCTCGCGATGATCGAGACGCCCATGGCCCACGATGCTGAAGGCACCGCCGTGCCCGTAGTCACACGTCTCACAGGTACGACGATACACCTGTACGTGCCCCATCGCCGCAAGGCCTATCGGTATCCGATCACCGTCGATCCGACCGTAGAAGATGCCAGCTTCCATTCGGAACATGAATATCCAAACGAGTCGAACTGGCGATCGGAATCCAGCAGCAGCATCCACGTGAACGAAAACAAGCAGATCATCATCTGGCCTTCATATGTGCAAAACAACTGGGCGGCATTGCTGTATCCCACTCAGGGGGAATCGCATATCTATGCGTTGTACATGGACACAGCGGCCAGTAACGTACCCGAAAACGTCGAAGCTCACATGGCCATCATGGGGCGCTCCTCCTGGGAAGCGAAAAGTGGCGTCTGGGAAGTCAGCGATCCGATGCCCAAGAACTACGGCGCGACACCGACCACCATCTGCGTCGCGGCCGGATGTTCAACAGCGGGGGGCACGGCCGGAAACGTCGCTACGTACTGGGTCAACGCGACCGGCAACGGCTCCGGAACCTCGGAAGGCGTCGTCTCGGTGTACAGCGCTACGGTGTACATCGCACAGAGCAACGGGCCGTCGGCGGCGTTCGACACCACAACCCCGTCGTTCGGGTACAAGCAGCAGAACGCCCTCTATGGCACGAACGGCTGGATCGGGACGTCCGAAGGCGACGCGATGCTGGACGAGAGCGATCCGGGCGTAGGCGTTGAGGAAACCTACATCAGTGTCAACGGCGGAAGCAAGGTCCCGGAGTGGCAGGACGAAACCGGCGACGGGCCGGTCCAGTTCAGCGAGTCTGCGAGGGTCGAGATCGGTCCCAAACGGCCTGCCCTGCCCGATGGCGAACCAACGGTGGAAGCCGAAGTAGTCAATGGCATGGGAAGCGTCACAAAAGCGTCGACCAAGGTCAAAGTGGATCAGACGGCGCCTTACGGGATCGTTCTGTCGGGCCTGCCCTCGGGCAACGAAGTGAGCGACTCTTACCGGGCGCTGAACCTGAGCGTGAAAGCCACGGACGGCTCGGGTTCGGTGATCAGCTCGGGCGTGGCATCGCTGAAGCTCGCGATCGATGGGGTCGAAGTCGGCTCGCCGAATGGCAGCTGCTCGCCCGGGCCTTGCACCGCGACCGGTGAATGGGCCATCAACAACGTCGAAGCCCTAGGCGCCGGCAAACATGTGATCACCGTCACGGCAACCGACGGCGCAGGTAACGTGGCAAGCTCGGAAACGTCCTTCACCGTCCATCACGCGACCCCGACCTCCTTCGGTCCCGGCACCGTCAATCCGGTCACCGGCGACTTCGACATGGAAGAACAGGACGCTTCGATCAAAACGGCTGGACCGTCGCTGGCCGTGACACGGAACTACGACTCACGCAACTCATCGGGCGGCACCGGCGGGCCGTTCGGGGCGCCGTGGAGCCTCAGCGTCGGCGGGGCCCAGGAGCTGACTCGCAATCCGAGCACCAAAAACATGATCCTGACCTCTCCCGGAGGCGGCTTGAGCACGTTCGTCTACGAAGGCGGGGGGAAATACGCCTCACCGACCGGCGACGAAACGTTGATACTGAGCGCCAACGCCAGCGAAACCGAATTCACGCTCAGCAACGACGGCGCGAGCACGACCTTCAAGCATCCGGGAAGCGAAAGCGAAGACGTCTGGCGTCCTGCCAGTGCAGCCGAAGTCGGTGGTAGGAACACAACGCAGTACTTCTATGAGACGGTCGCCGGCGAAAGCATGCCCTCTGAGGAGCTGGCGCCCGTCCCCGCCGGGGTCTCATGCACGCCGGAACTCAAACGAGGCTGCCGCGCGCTTGTCTTCAGCTACGCGACCGCGACGACCGCGAGCGGCGAAGCATCCAGTGGATGGGGAGAATACGCGGGGCGCCTGGTGAAGGTGTCGTTGACAGCCTACGAACCGGCGGCCAAAGAAATGACGACGAAGGCCGTCGTTCAGTACTCCTACGACACGAAAGGGAGGTTGCGCGCGGTCTGGGACCCGAGCATCTCGCCGGCCCTCAAGCGCACGTTCGGGTATGACTCAGAAGGGCATCTGACCGCGGCAAGCGAAGCGGGACAGGAGCCGTGGATCTTCGGCTACGGCACGGCCGGCCAGGACGCCGGCCCGGGGCGCCTCGTGACGGCCGGGCGCCCTATCGCCTCGACGCCGCTGGGAAGCGGGGTCGCGCCGACGATCGCGGTGTCTCCGAGCGTGTCGATCTCCCACCCGGTCGTCGGGCACAGCATTCAGGCGTATCCAGGAAAATGGACGGAAAGCCCGTTGCGCTACGGCTACCAGTGGATGCGCTGCAATGCCGGTGGCGGCGAATGCGTAGCGATCGCGGGCGCGATCAACCACACTTACACGCCGGCAGGCGCCGATGCCGGACACGCTCTGCTCGTCCAAGTGACAGCTACCAACGCCGACGGATCGACCGTGGCCCCGAGCACGGCCACGGCGGTCTGCGCGACGGTGGGAGAAGTCGTTGAATACGCGGCCGGCGGCAATGCCCCCGTGGCGATCGCGGCCGGTCCCGACGGCAACCTCTGGGCGACTCTGACGAGTACCGCTGCGATAGACAAGATCACGCCGTCCGGGGGAGTGACCAGATACGGGGGCATCACCGAAGCGACCAACCCGCGTGGCATCGCAGCCGGGCCTGACGGCAACCTCTGGTTCACCGAGTACGGGAACAGGCAGATCGGCAAGATGAGCACAGGCGGGAGCCTGCTCGCAACGTACAACGTCGGAGCGGGGGCGCAGAACGAGGGCATCGTCGCCGGTCCTGACGGCAACCTCTGGTACGCGTCCAACAAAACGAGCGTGATCAACCGCATCACGACGACGGGCACCAACACGACCTACGCTCTACCTACCGGATCCCGTCCCGCGGCGATGGCCAAGGGACCTGATGGCGACCTGTGGTTCGTCGATGAAGGCACCTCCAAGATCGGCAAGATCACCACCGCCGGCGCCATCACTGAATATGCGCTGCCTGCCGGAAGCGAACCGCGGGGCATCGTCGCGGGACCCGATGGGGACCTGTGGTTCACCGACTTCGCCAGCAACAAGATCGGCAAGATCACGACCTCGGGGGCGATCACCGAATACGCGCTCGCCGGCGGCGCCGGGCCCGAAGGGATCGCAGCTGGACCGGAAGGACAGATCTGGTTCACCGAGTTCACGGCGAACAAGGTCGGCAGCATAACCACATCGGGAACGGTCGCGACGTACCCGCTAGCGGCGGGCAGCGGACCGAAGGGCATCGCGGTCGGCTCCGATGCCCATCTATGGATCGCCGAGTACGAATCGAACAAGATTGCGCGCTTCACCCCGAATCTCGAACCCGAAGCACCGCATGAAGGCGCGGAAACGGCGCTGCCCAACTCCGCCACCTCGACGCTCGAGTATGGCGTTCCGGTTTCCGGTACCGGCGCCCCTTATTCCATGACCAGCGCAGAAGTCGCGCGATGGGCGCAGACGGACCTGCCGGTGGAAGCCACGGCGATGTTCCCACCGGATGAGCCGATGGGCTGGCCGGCGACCGACTACAGGCGTGCGACCATCGACTATCTCGACTCCGCCGACCGTGTCGTCAACGTCGCCAGTCCGGGCGGCGCCATCTCGACGACCGAATACGACTCCTACAACGACGTCGTGCGGACCCTCAGCCCGGACAATCGGGAAAGGGCACTGAAAGAAGGCTCGAAATCGGTCGAAGTCTCGCTGGAGCTGGACACGGAGAACACCACCAACAGCCTCGGCACGGAGCTGACGAGTCGAGAGGGGCCGCTCCACACGGTCGAGCTCGCGAACGGCACAACCGTCTCCGCTCGCGAAGACACCCGATACAAATATGACGAAAACGCACCCGCGGGTGGTCCCTACAGACTCGTCACACAAGTTGTTTCGGGCGCCGCCATAGTGGGCCAGAAACAGGCGGACGTCCAGACCACGACGAAGTCCTACGCAGGAGAGAACAACCTCGGCTGGATCCTGCGTGAGCCGACCTCGACGCAGGTCGATCCGACGGGTCTGAAACTGACGCACACGACCATCTACGATCCGACGAGCGGTGGGGTCACCGAAACGCGGACACCCGGAGCGGGCGCCCCGGGTAACGAAGTCCTGAGTGGATATGTCAATCGCGGAGGTCTGGGCAAAGAAGGAGCCGGGAGTGGTGAATACGAAGTTCCCGAGGGGGTGGCGATCGACAAAGAAGGCGATATCTGGGTAGTCAGCCGGGAAGGCGATCGCATCGAGGAGTTCGCCGCCGGAGGAACATTCATACGGCAGTTCGGTAGTTATGGCACGGGCAACGGCCAGTTCAAAGAACCCACCGGGATAACGATCGACGGCGCAGGTGACTTGTGGGTTACGGACTCGGGTAACAATCGCATCGAGAAGTTCTCCAGCACGGGGACTTTCATTCGAAGCGTCGAATATCATTCCCCTAGAGAAGGCGAAGGGCTCTACTTTCCTACGGGCATCGTCTTCTCGCCGAGTAACTCGCTTCTTTACGTCGCCGACACTGGACATAACATCATCCGCGTCTACAACCTGGAAGGTAGGGAACAGTTCAAAGTCGGTCCGAGTACAGAGGCGCCCGGCAGCGAACCTGGACAGTTCAAAAGCCCGAAAGGGGTCGCGATCGACTCATCGGGGAACCTGTGGGTCGCCGACTCTGGCAACAACCGCGTCGAGGAGTTCAGTTCCGGAGGCGGATATCTGAGCGAGCTTGGATCGGGTGAAGAAAGGCTCTCGATTCCGGCTGCCCTCGCCATCGGACCGGAAGGCAACGTATTCGTGGCCGACACCGGAGGTTCGGGGCTCGACGTGTACTCCCCGACCGGAGTGTTTCAGTATCGAGCCGGTGGTGCGGGCGCGGGTGGAATGTACTCACCGGACGAGCTGGCGTTCGACAGCTCTGGTGACGTGTATGTCTCGGCCGGTCTGGAAGTCGAAAAGTGGGTGCCGGCCGGCACCGTTCACGAAGCCTCGGGGACTGGCGGCACGCATGGTGAGCAGACGATCTACTACACCGCCGGCGCGAACTCGCAGGCGGCTGTCTGTGGCGAACACCCTGAATGGGCGGGCCTGTCCTGCCAGGAGCGACCCGCCGCGCAGCCGGAAACGAGCGGCGTTCCAAACCTGCCCGTCACGACCGTCACCTACGACATGTGGGACGCGCCGTTGACCGTTACCGAAACGGTTGGCTCCAATACTCGGACGACCACCAACACCTATGACGCGGCGGGCCGACTTGCCTCGAGTTCGGTGAGCGCTACAGCTGGCACGGCCCTGCCGACGGCCACGACCGAATACAGCTCTGAAACCGGGTTCCCCATCAAGGAGAGCACGACCTCCGAAGGCAGCGTCGAGTCGACCGAACGCACCTTCAACAGACTCGGCGAGATGACGGCCTACAAGGACGCCGACGGCAACACCAGCACATACGAATACGACGTCGATGGGCGCGTCACGATGACCAACGACGGCAAGGGCACGCAGACGTTCTCCTATGACTCCACGACAGGCTTCGAGACGAAGCTCGTGGACTCGGCTGCGGGCACGTTCACGGCTGTCTACGACGTGGAAGGGAACATTCTCACTACCACCTATCCAAACGGTATGAACCTCAATCGCACCTATAACGCGGCCGGCAGAGAAGTCGGAGTGGAATACGTCAAGACTACGCACTGCTCCTCTGGATGCGTCTGGTACAGCGACAGCGAAATCCCGTCTATCCATGGGCAGGCGCTGAGTCAGACCAGCACGCTCTCCAGCCAGGCCTATACCTACGATGCGGCGGGGAGGCTGACGAGTGCGCAGGAAACGCCAACCGGTGAAGGCTGCACGACGCGCATCTACGCGCTGGACGAAGAAACGAACATCACGAGCCTGACGACGCGTCCGCCGGGCAGCGGAGGCAAATGTGCCAGCGAAGGCGGCACGGCGGTCAACCACACCTACGACAGCGCCAACCGGCTCACCGACGGCGGGGTCTCCTACGACGGCTTCGGGGACATCACGAAACTCCCGGCCGCCGACGCCGGCGGGGCGGAACTGACGAGCACCTTCTATGCGGATGGGACGCTTGCCAGCCAGACCCAGTCCGGGGAGACGATCGGCTACCACCTCGACCCGCTGGGCCGCACGCGCCAAGCTGTCGCGACCGGGACCACGAACTCGACCTTGACGATGCATTATGTCGACGGGGGTAACAGCCCTGCGTGGAGCGAAGAAACGTCCGGGCGCTGGACGCGCAACATCCCCGGGCTGGGCGGAGGAATCGTCGCGATCCAGTCCGGGGGCGAAGCTCCGGTGCTGCAGATCGAAGACCTCCACGGCAGCATCGTCGGCACGGCCTCGCTGAGCGAAACGGCCACCGGGCTGCTGAGCAAAGGCAACTCCACCGAGTACGGGGTGCCGCGGTCGGGCAGCTCACCGTCGAAGTACTCGTGGCTGGGCGGCATCGGGCTGCGGACAGAATTCCCGACCGGCATCGTCGCGATGGGCGCTCGCTCCTACGTGCCCGAGCTCGGGCGGTTCTTGCAGCCTGACCCGGTCGAAGGCGGCTCGGCGAACGAGTACTCCTACACCTACGGCGATCCGGTCAACACCTCCGATCCGAGTGGTGAATTCACGGTTGCCACTCCCTCCTGGGTCCACGGGTTCCTGGACGAACAGGCCGAACTGGCTACCGAAGCGGCGATCCAGAGGGCCGCCGAAGAACGGGTCGCACAGGAAGAAGCTGAGGCGGCTGCCGTCGCAGCGGCGGAAGAGGCGTGGCTGGAATCGTTCTTGGCCAGCGAGATGGACGTATACGGAGGTGGTAGCGGGTCCAGTCGAGGCAGCGGCGGTCACGGTGACCGTCACGTGATGGTGGCGCTCGCGTCGGTGCTGAATCAGGACGGGCCCTGTAAGCCGGTTAAGCGCTGTGCTCGCGTAAAACTCGAAGAAGAAGAAGAACAAGTACGCCGGGAACGCAAACATCTGAAAGCAAAGGAAGAAAAGGAGGCCGAAGAGGTCAGGGAAGGGGATCTGCGCAACGAACGTCTGGAAGCGGAAATAGCAGCCGACCAGGCCTTGATCCAAGCCGAGGTAGAAGCGTGGGAGGACGAGTAGCTGAGTGCGTCGACAGGACCTGCGCAGTGACGCTCGTCGAGCGTTGGCGCGCGGACGGCGCAGCGATTCGGGGCGCCGGCGGCTCGCTGACTTAGGCGTCGCGGGCGTCGCCAACCCTGGCGTCGATGAACGCGTCCGCCCGCTCGCTGCCGAGGAACGGCGTCAGCCAGACGTGAGCGATCGCCGGCAGCATCGCGGTCATCTGGGGATCCTTGCTCTGTGCCCGCAGATAGATGATCTCGAAGATCGCGGCGACGACCGCTTCCATGCCCAGCCGCGACGGCACGGGACCCGTTCCCACGCCGAGGAGCCCTTCCTGCAGGAAGAACATGAAGGCCACGTGGCTCTCCTCGATCCGCTGCACGGCCGCCTGTCCGACCGCGTAGGCCTCGACGAACCCCAGGTATGCGACGAGGGGGTTCTCCTGCAGCAGCCCGGTCAGGGCCAGTCCCGCCTCCCAGCTGCGCCGCGGCCACCCCTCGGCCGCGAAGAAGGCTTTGGCGGTGACGTCCATGACCAGCTGGAAGCCCAGCTCGTGCACGGCCGAGAACGCCTCCTGCTTGTCCGCGAAGTGGCGGTAGAAGGCGCGTCCGTCGATACTCGCCAGTCGTGTGATGTCGGCGACCGTCGTGTCGGCATAACCCTTCTCCTGAGCCAGCTTGGCCGCTGCGTAGAGAACCCGCAGGCGGTGGTTTTCGGCGATCTCGGCCTCGGGCACGCGCGGGCGGCCCGGCGGGAACACGCTCGGCATGTCCTGGATCGGCGTCGTGGGGACGTGCACCGACCGTCCCGGGACTGGTCGCGGGGCAAGCTTGCTCCAGCGCAGCTCGGAGGACGGGCGCTCATAGCAGGCGATCCACGCCGGCAGGTCGTCGGCGAGCTTGCCGATGGCCGCTTCGCCTCGCCGCAGGCGTGTCGCGATGAGCCGGTAGACCGCCCCGATCGCCACCACCGGGTCCATGTCCAGGCCGATCGGCCCGCTGAGCGGAACGTCGCTGATGGCGTCGGCGAGGCTCCGGATGCCGGCGTTGCGCACTGTCAGCGCCTCCGCCCCACCGCCCATCGACTCCGCCATCAGGAACCTCGCCCTGTCGGGCTCGGCTGCTGCGAAGGAGACGATCTCGGTCAGGGCGGCGATCCAGGGACGGATCTCGACGCTTTCGGCAAGCGACGTCCGCACGCGCCCCAGGAGCGTCTCCTGAACGTCCTCGATGGCGGCACGGAAGCAGTCGTTGCGATCCTCGAAGTAGTCGTAGAAGGTGCGTCGCGAGACACCCGCCTCGGCGATCACCTCGGACACGCTCGCACCTGCGTATCCGCGCCTGTTGGCGGCCTTGACGATGCCCTGGAGCAGCCGTGTCCTTTGTGTGCTCTTGCGCGTTTCCACTCGCATCCCGTTGCGGGCCGTATGGGAGAGGCCCGCCGCCGGAACCGTATACGAGTTGACACGAGTTGGCCGGTTGGCGACTTGTGTCCACTTGAAGCGTGGCCGCGAGAGGCACAGATCATTCCGCAGCCCATGTCGTTAGTCTCTCGATAATGTTTATCTCTAGCCGCTGCCAGCTACCTTGTCCGATCTCCGAGCTCGCCCTCGCGCAGCTCCTGCCGCCGTGTCGGTGACGCGTCCGAAACGACGTCCCTCCGCCTCGCGCAGCCGCCCAGGTACAGGCACGACCAGTGTGGGGGAGCTGAAGCGGGCGCGGCTCGTGCTCGGGGCGATCGCGGCTATCGAAGACGGCGGCATGGGACGTCTGACCGTCGCCGAGGTAATCACGCGCGCTCGTGTTTCTCGAAAGACGTTCTACGAGGTCTTCCCAGACATCGAATCGTGCGTCCTGGCGGCCTTCGACGATGTCGTCGCGGATGGCCGGTCCCTCGCCGAGGCGGCCTTCCGCTCACGCCGCGGTTGGCGCATCGGGATGCGGGCGGGGCTGCACAGCGTCCTCGCGGCGATGGAGCAGCAGCGCGGCCTTGCGCGACTCTGCGTAGTCGACGCTGTGGCTGCCGGCCCGCGGGTGTTGCAGCGGCGCAGCGAAGTGCTGGACGAAGTCGCGGCCGCGATCGAGTTGGGGCGCAACGATTCGCGTGCGGCGCGGGCCGTGCCGTCGCTGACCTCGACGGGGCTCGCCGGTGGGATCGTGGAGGTGCTGCACGCTCGTCTGCTGGCGGGGGATCCCGAGCCCCTGACGGCCCTCCAGGGACCGCTCATGGCGATGATCGTGATGCCCTATCTCGGCAGGCAGGCTGCAGCGCAGGAGCTCGTCGCCCGCAGCCCCGCCGTCGCCTCCGATCCTTCCCTCGATACCTATCGCGCCTCCGCTGCACTGGCTGAGCTCAGGATGCGCTTCACCTACCGAACGGCTCGCGTGCTCAGCGCGATCGCGGAGGAGCCCGGGATCAGCAATCGCGAAGTCGCGCAGCGTGCCGGCATCGTCGACCAGGGGCAGATCTCCAAGCTGCTGAGGCGCCTGACCGCACTCGGGCTGATCGAGAACCGTGGCGTCGGGCAGGCCATGGGCGGCCCCAACGCATGGCAGCTGACCAAGCTTGGCATGGAGGTC
The DNA here is from genome assembly GCA_963697795.1 of uncultured Solirubrobacteraceae bacterium. GTDB lineage: Bacteria > Actinomycetota > Thermoleophilia > Solirubrobacterales > Solirubrobacteraceae > Palsa-744. Next base: position 2,116,057 of record OY969097.1, read on the forward strand.
CAGCGCGAGCACGCCCTCACGCTGAGACGTGCCGGTGGCGGCCGCGCCTGAAGTGGCGCTCTGGTGTTCAGGACGGTGAGCACAAGCGGTGTCGACCGTAGGAGGCCCGTCGGGCCCGTGGGATGGATCGGCCGCGGTGCGCGCGCCGCCCCCTCCTCGCGTTCGCGGCGCTAGCATCAGCCACGCGCCGACGTAGCTCAGCTGGTAGAGCACTTCACTCGTAATGAAGGGGTCGGGGGTTCGAGTCCCCCCGTCGGCTTTCAGAGATCGCAAGGACGGTGTCAACCAGCGGGCGTTCAAGGGTGCGGCGCGTAAACACCGTTCGCCTCAGCCTCGTTATGTGCGCCGGTTTCTGTTAGCGCGCCCTGTCGAGACCCTTATTCAAGGATATGGCCAAAGAACTCAATAGCTCCTGCGCTGGATAAGGCTGGAGGGCTGACGTTGGCTCATGCCTCGACGATGGGGAGAGTGTGGCGCAATCTCACGAGAGCTCTGGCGACCTTGGCTGCGGCAGCCATGCTCTGTCCGCCACAGGCTGCCACCGCAACGGCCCTTCCGGCGTCCGAGTTCGACAGGCCCGGTGTCTCCCATCATGAGCAGTGCGTAGAGACGGCGGGAGGGGGCGAGATCGCGGTAAGGGGCGTTGCAGGGGAGCAGCTGAGCAACGAAGCGGGCGCTGTCCTCGATGTGCCGGAAGCCTGCCATGGCAGGGCTGGGCTGCTGCTGCAGGGCATCGAGTCGATCTCGGCCCAAGGTGTCCCCATGTACTACGCCTGGCCTCGCAGCATCGTCAACTCCCCCGGCTTCGTTCGCGCCGGAGAACTGGCCGGGACCGTCTCCGTCAAGTCCGCCGACGCTGCCGGCAACGGTCGACCGGCGCCACCCGCTCCCGGCGACCCGTACTACATCGTCGAGCCCGCGCGCATACCGGGCCAGCAGTGCTATCCGGGCCGGGCGCGCCCCAACCCGAGCTGCCGCAACGGCTTTCTCTCATTCGAGCCCTACGGGCTGCCGACGGGCGGGGACCCGAGCTACACCCTGATGACCTGGAGCTGGACGGACGTGGCCGGCGGCGGCATCGCCCGTGCAGCCGTGCCGGCGGGAGCGAGGTTCTTCCCGGCGGACGTCGAGCCGATCGTGACGGAGTCCTACGGGCCGGCCGGGGAAGCGGATGGCTCTGTGACGGTCCGCTACGGCCACGTCGAATCGGGTGAGGAGCCGGTCTACGGATGGATGGTCGCCAGCAGCGTCTTCGAAGGGGCCCGGGCCGAAGGGCGGCTGGGCTGTGAGGACCACATGATCTACGGCGGCGGTGGGCCGCCGCTTGTGGGAACGCTCTGCGGGGCGAGCGAGCGGACGCCGCTGGACGGCCCGGTCACAGGTCCCAACGTCTTCGCGCCGGGCACGTCCGGTCCGCTGTGGGAAATGGTCCTCAACGGTGGGCGGGCTCCATCGATTCGTCCATCTGCACCGGGCTCCGATCAGGCCGATGGCTAGTTTGGGTCGAGTGTCCAAGCAGCGCATGTCCTCACCTCGATGGCTCAGACCGATCCTGCCGGGCGTCCTCGTGACGATCGCGGTCTTCCTTGCGGCGATCCCGACCGCCGGCGCCCAGCTCTCCCCGGCCGAAGCGGCGATGCTGAACCGCTTCGACCGCGGCCTGTACGTCCACTACTGCCCCCAGGGCCACCCGGCTGCGCAGCTCGCCTCAGTGGGGCGCTCCGCTGTGCCGGGCGGATCTGCCGCCAAGGCGCGGGTCGCGATGGCCGACCACACGGGCTGGCCGCCCGACGAATGCCTGAAGATGGACAAGGGCAGCTATGGCGCCTCGCACACGCTGGTCGGCCTGCGCGACGTCCACAACTGGCTGCTGGGCGGCTACGGCAACGACACCGTCTACGGCGGCGAAGCGGGCGACGTGATCTGGGCCGACTACCAGCCCTCGGGCCAGTCCGAAGGCGAGGTCGACCGCATCCACGCGGGCAACGGCGAAGACTGGATCTACTCCAGCCACGGCTCCAACGAAATCTGGACGGGAGCGGGCAACGACCACCTGGCCCTCGTCTACGGCCACGGCATCGTCTACTGCAACGGCAAAGGGCTGAAGACGTTCGTGATGCGCTACCTGCCCCAGAATCGCCCCTGGAAGCTCGTCGGCTGCAGCCACAAGGTCATCGACCCCTACAGGGCGTAGACGTCGGGCCGGTCCCCGGAGTGCGGTAGCACTACTGCTACCATCCGGGTCGATGGCGACGATCCCGCAGAAGGAGCTACGCAACCACGTCGGCGAGGTGCTGCGGCGGGCAGAGGCCGGCGAGCGGATCACGATCACCGTCTCCGGGCGTCCCGTCGCCGAGCTGGGTCCCGTCCGCGCACGCCAGTGGGTGTCCAGCACCCAGCTGGCCGACCTCTGGGCAACACCCCCGGATCCCACCCTCGAGCGCGATCTGCAGGCGCTCGGCGGCCGGCTCGCGGACCCCTGGGCCGGCAGCTGACGGTGGCGGTCCTGCTCGACACCTCGGTCCTGATCGCGGCCGAGAGGGGACCTGAGGAGGATGCGGCGATCAGCGTCGTCTCGCTGACGGAGCTGCACTTCGGGGTGCTCGTCGCACGTGACGATGAGACTCGTGCACTACGCGTGCGCCGGCTGGGGGCCATCGAGGAGCACTTCGACGCGCTGCCGTTCGACGCTGCAGCAGCACGCGAATGCGGGCGGCTGCACGCCCTCGTCGCCCAACGCGGAGGAGCGCCACGGCGTCGAGCGATGGACCTGGCGATCGCGGCCACCGCCAACGTACACCGTGTGCCCTTGATGACCTACAACGTCAAGGACTTCCAGATCATCGCCGACACCGTCGAGCTGCGCGAGCCCTGAAGCCGCCGGGTCAGGCCGGCGTCCGCACCAGCACCCGCTGCTTGGCTGCCCGCACCGCCTCCGTCAGGGTGTCGATGTCGTAGACCCCGTAGTGACGGCGGCCGTTGATGAAGAAGGTGGGCGTGCCCGAGACGCCGCTTTCGTCGGCGCTTGCGACGTCCCGCAGGATGCGGTCGGCGTGGACGTGGTCGTGGAGATCGGCTTCGAAGCGCTCCATGTCGAGCCCCAGCTGGCGGGCGTAGGCCTTCAGGTCGACGGGCCGCAGCTCTTCCTGGTGGGAGAGCAGCAGGTCGTACATGTCCCAGAAGCGTCCCTGGGCGGAGGCTGCCTCGGCTGCTTCCGCGGCGAGCTGGGCGAAGGGGTGGACGTCGTTGAGGGGCAGGTGGCGCCAGACGTAGCGGACGTCGCTGCCGGCGGCCAGCAGCAGCTCCCTGACGGTCTGCTCGGCCTGGCCGCAGTAGGGGCACTCGAAGTCGCCGTACTCCAGCAGCGTCACGGGCGCGTCGTCGGGGCCGCGGACGTGGTCGAGGGCAGCGTCGACGTCGTCGATCAGGTCGGGGATGTCGTCGGCCGTCGCGCCGATCTGCCGCGCCCGCACCTGGCTGGGCAGGCGCCTGACGACGGCAAGGACGGTCTCCGTCAGCAGCGGCGCGAGCAGCACCGTGCAGAGCGCTGCCAGCTTGGCCTCGCTGAGGCTCCTGCCGGTGAAGGCGAGGCTGGAGATGAGCAGGGAGACGGTGAAGCCGATGCCGGCGCAGGCTCCCGCCGCAGTCAGGATCGGCCCGCTGATGAAGGGGCGCGGGCCGTGCAGGGAGGGCCTGGTGGCCAGCCAGGAGCCGGAGAGGATGCCGACGGGCTTGCCGAGCACGTAGCCGAGGAGGATGCCCAGGAAGATCGGCGAGCCGACGGCGGCGCCCAGCAGCCCCCCTGTGACGTGCAGGCCGGCGTTGGCCAGGGCGAACAGGGGCAGGACGGCGTAGCTGACCCAGGGGTGCAGCTGGTACTGCAAGCGCTCGTTGGCCGAGATGGCGGAGGTGACGCTGCGCTGCACGGAGCGGGCCAGCTCGGGGGTGGGCTGCTCGCGGAAGGACCTGGCCAGGGCGCTGGCGCGCTCCAGGTCGCCCCGGGCGGGCGGGTAGGCGCCTGTCACGAGACCGACTGCCAGCCCAGAGACGACTGGGTCGATGCCCGACTTGACCATTGCCACCCACAGGCCGCAGGCGACGACGATCGAGACAGCAGTGCGGGCGACGGGCAGGAAGCGCAGGGACAGCAGCAGCCCGAACAGGACGAGGGCCACGACGAGGGCCATGAAGGCGACGTGGCCCGTATAGACGACGGCGATCACGACGAGGGCGGCGAGGTCGTCGAAGACAGCCAGGGTCAGCAGGAAGACCCGCATGCGGGTGGCGGCGCGGGGCGTCAGCAGCGCCAGTGCGCCCATCGCGAAGGCCGTGTCCGTCGACATGGCGGCCCCCCAGCCGTTGGCTCCCGCACGGCCGCCGTTGAAGGCCAGGAAGATCAGCACGGGCACGGCCACTCCGCCTGCAGCAGCCACGGCCGGCAGCACCATCCGCCGGTGCTCGCGCAGCTCGCCCAGGTCGACCTCCCGCTTGGCCTCCAGGCCGACGACGAGGAAGAAGAGGGTCATCAGGCCCTCGTTGGTCCAGTGGCGCAGGTCCATGCTCACGCCGGCCCCCCCGATCCTGATCGACAGGACCGTCCCCCACGTGGAGCCGTAGGCGTGGGGGGCGATGTTGGCCCACGCCAGGGCCAGCAGGGTCGCTGCCAGCATCGTCGCCGCCCCGCCCGTCTCGGTGCTCAGGAAGTCCCGGACGGGAGCGGCCAGGTTGCGCCCCCAGGCCGTGCGGCCAACGAACGGCGCTGCCTGGATCTCGGTGGCCATCTGCACGATTCTTACCGCAGGCGGGCAGCCGTGCCCCGCAGGGTTCGGATCTCGCCGGCGCTCAGCAGCCAGTCGAGTCGCGCAGCGTCCGGCATGCCCGAGCCATACGCGACGGGGGGAGCAAGGTGACGCGGCGACGGAACGTCTCGCGAGGAAGGGTGTGCAGGTTGTCGAAGTTCACCACGCAATCCGAGGGCACGCCATCCTCACGTGATCTGTGTGGGTAGGCGTGCCTCAGCGAAGGCGTCCAAGCGCAAGCGCCCTCTCCAGGCCGGCATCGACCTGAGCCATCAGCCAGTCCGGAAGCACACCGAGACGCTGCTCCAGGACAGATCTATCGATCGTGGCGACCTGCGTGACATTGACCACCGACTCCGTATCGAGACCCGAGACGTCTACCGAGACCGCGATGTTCCCCGGAAGGGCGGCAAGCCGAGTGTTGCTCGTCAAGACAGCGACAGTGACAGTCTGCAATTCAGAGCGGTTGTACTGGTCAGCGCTAACGATCAGCACCGGACGCCTGAGCGCCGGCGCCGAGCCGCGCGGCAGACCAAGGTCCGCCCACCACAGCTCGCCCCGCAGCATCAGCCCGCGCTGTCGGCCGTCACCAGCGCCGATGCAGCGGCGTCAGTGAACTCATGATCGACCCGACTACTACGGAGCGCCCGGTTGATCGCCTCAGTCGTGTCCTCCTCCTCGAGGACCGTCAACCAGCTCTCGGCAGCTCTGGCGAAGAACTCGCTTCGCGAGACGCCCAACCGCTTCGCGGCTCGGTCAACCCGGCGGAACGTGTCATCGGACAGAGAGATCGCGGTCTTCATGATGCTTAGTATAACCCGGTTATACCGATATGCCGCGTAAGGCGACCCGTTCCCGAGGTGCAGGGTCCGCACAACGAGTAGCAATGGACCTGGTGGGAGTCGAACCCACTCCATTGGGGCTAAAAACCCGCTCGGCGCCTACCCGGCCAGGTCCGCCTCGTCAGACTAGCCGGCTGTGAGCTGCCGGTCGAGCTCTTCGACGCTCCCCGTCGCGGGGTCGAAGATCATCCCGCGCAGGCCGTCGCGGTAGGGAAGCTCGGGACTCTCGCGCAGCCGTTTGAGGCCGGCCTGCAGCGTTTCCTCCAGGCTCTCGAAGGCGCCCAGGCGCCACGGCGGCTTCACTCCGTCGGCCTCCAGCAGGGCTCGGAAGTCCTCGTCTGTCGTCTGCTGCAGGCCGCAGTTGCGGTGCATGATCACGACGATCTTCCTGGTTCCCAGCAGTCTCTGGGAAGCGCTCAACGAGCGGATCGCGTCGTCCGTCACCAGGCCGCCGGCGTTGCGGACGATGTGGGCGTCGCCCAGCTCGAGTCCCAGCAGGCGCAGCGGGTCGATCCTCGCGTCCATGCACGTCAGCACGGCCACCCGCCTGCGTGGCTCGGGCCCGAGCGACTCCGGCGTCGAAACGGCGTCTGGTGTCGGCAGCTCCGGGAGCATGGAGTCAGCCGAGGATAGCTGCCGGCGCTGTCGCATCCGTAGTTCCCCCCGGCGTTCCTGTGACTCGCCACGCTGCCGTCAAGCCCCCATTGCGCCAATTCTGTTGGCGTGCACAGAAACAGCTTCATCTGCCGGCACTGCGCCGAGCCCATCGGTGTCTACGAGCCCGTGCTCGTCATGTCCGGCACCGAGAGCCGTTTGACCTCGCGCGCCGCCGAGCCCGACCTTCCCCCCGACGGCCGCTACCTGCACAGGGCTTGCGCAGAGCGCCCGGAGATTCGCCCCCCCGACGTCGCCTGAACCGTCATCTGGAGTCGCCGGATGACGGCACCAGCAGCAGGAAGGCCTCGTCTCCCGCCTGGACCATGGCGTCCATCTGCAGGCCCTGCCTGACGACCCGCCCGCCCTCGCCGCCAAGCGACTCCAGCAGCTGCACCGCCCACCTCGCAGTGTCCTCGCCGGTCGGCCCAGAGATCACGAACCCATCCAGCCGCTCTGCCGCCGCCGCCTTGGCGAAGGCGTCCAGCCAAGGGTTCATGGCGAGGGCGCTCGCGGCCGGGTCCGCGCCGGTCCACTCGGGTCCTCCCCACAGCCGCATCCGCTCCCGCCGGGGGTCTCCGGCTCTGTAGCGAGCCAGCGAGTCTGCTGTGCTCGGATCGTGCCCGGAGCGCTCGAAGCGGGTCAGGTCGCCCCGGGCCCTGATCGTCTGCAACTTGTCCGCCACGGCGTCTGCCAGGTCGACCCCCATCGCCGGCGCCAGACGCCCGAGCTCTCCGTGAAAGGCGTTGATCGCCTCGCCCAGCGGCGGCAGCGAGCCTCGCGGCGTCTTGGGCCCGTCGTAGTGGTTGACGACTCGGGCGATCGCCCCCGCTGCCTGCACGACGTCCGACAGCCCTCGCTCATCCTCCCCGGCCGGGAGCTCCGCAGCCGCGCCGCCAGGCTCGGGCACATGGGCCAGGTACTGGTCGGCCAGGGCCGTCGTGATGATCCACAGGTCGGCCAGCTCGCTCCCCGCATCCGTTGGAGAGGGCTCCGGCCCATCCAGCAGCTCGGCCAGCTCGCCAAGCTCCTCCAGCAGCCGAGCCACAGCCGCCAGGGGGCGCCAGTACCCGCCCGCCTGCAGCATCGTCTCGCGCACGAGCAGCTGTGTCTCGCCGGGGCGCTCCGGGGGTTCCGTCGCGCTCACCGCTCAGGCGACCTTCAGGATCTCGACCCCTGCAGCCGCCAGGACGTCCTCACCGTCCAGGACGGCATAGCCCTCCCGGAAGAAGAGCCGCGCCACGCCAGCGCCTGCGATCAGCTTCGCGCAGGGCGGGCAGGGGAAGTCGGTCACGTACATTGAGGACCCCAGGGTGCTGTGCCCGTCCCGGGCCGCCTGGGCGATCAGACGAGCCTCGGCATGGGCAGCAGTGGAGAGCTCCAGGCCGACCCCCTTGTGGAAGTTCGCCCGCGGGTCGCCGACGGCATAGGGGGCCGCAGGTGTCGGCAGGTGCTCGTTGCGGGCCGCCCTGACCTGGCCGTCGGCGAAGCGGATCGCGGCCCCCACCCGTCGCCACCAGTCGATCGAGCCGGCGGCCTGCAGCTCCGCTGCCGCCACCAGCTCCGCCAGGTCCGGGTCCTCCGGTGCGGCCAAGGCGGCCTCCGGCTCGAGCAGCTGGGCCGTGCGGGTCTTGTCCCAGCGCAGGAAGGCAGTCTCGTAGCGGACCTCACAACGGGGGAACCACCTCTCCACGACCCTGTAGCTGACATCCTCGGCCGGCAGCGTCAGGGAGGGGGACTGCTCGGCCAGACGAGCCGCTCCGGCAGCGTCCAGGACGGCCACCTCCGAGGCGATCCCCCAGGCGGCGAGGGCCTGGGCGGCCAGCTCGGGGTCCAGGGCCCTGACGTCCTTGGCCAGCGGCCCGTAGTCCTCGTGCAGCTCGGGGCCGATCAGGTACAGGGGGAGTCCCTGCCCGTGGGTTGCCAGGAAGCGCCGGTAGCCCTCGTGGAGCACCGGGACGTAGGCCAGGAGGACCCGGCTCATCCCCGCTTGAGGATGGAGTCGATCAGGCCGGGCAGGACCTCTGCCAGCTTCGGCCCGAGGCGCTCGCCGAGGTTCATGTACATCTGGCGGATGCGCTCGCTGGTCGTCACGGACGCCTGCCGGGGCAGCACCTCGATGCGCCCGCACAGCTCGCCCAGTTCGGTCAGCTCCTGCTCGCTGTAGGAGTTGTCCTCGGTCAGCACCAGCACGTCCGGCCTGACGGCCTCGATCAGCGCCCAGCGCGGTTCTTCGTCCTGCTTGAGGTAGATCAGATCGACGGGTCGCTGGTAGGCCAGCAGCTCCAGTCGCTCCCCCTCGGGCACCATCGGACGGTCCTCGCCCTTGCGCCTGCGGATCTTGGCGTCGCTGTCGACGCCCACTGCGAGGACGTCCCCCAGCTGCTTGGCCCGCTCCAGGTACTTGACGTGCCCCAGGTGGATCAGGTCGAAGGAGCCGGAGGTCAGCACGACCGTGTAGCCGAGCCCCTTCAGGTGCGTGACCATGCGCGTCATCTCCTCCAGGGACGGGACCAGCCGCTCCTGGAAGCTGACGTTGGGGCTGAGGATGCCTGTCGTGGCTGCCATCTGAGGCCTCGGGATCGAGGTCGCAGCACCATAGCGGCGTTCGCGGCCGGGCGGGGGCTCCATCTGTGCGACGGTTCAGACTCCCACGCCCAGCCCGGACGAGCGCCCCATGCCCAACTACCTTCCCTTCCCAGAGCGCACCCCCAGCACGGCCTATCGCGACATGCTCACGGCCATCCGCGACGGCGGCGTGCGGGTCCAGACCAAGCAGGGACAGGACGCCCTGGCCCTGGCCGGGCACTGCATGCGCTTTCCGATGGCGGACGGCGCCGCCGTCATCACCGAGCGCTCCGTCAAGGGCTTCGCGGGCAAGGCCATCGGCGAGCTGTGCGCCTTCATCAACGGGGCCCGCACCCTCGACGAGCTGGCCGAGTTCGGCTGCGACTGGTGGGATGCCTGGGCGACGCCGGAGAAGTGCCGAGCCCGGGGCCTCGAGCCGGGCGACCTCGGCCCGGGCTCCTACGGCCATGCCTTCCGCAACTTCACGACCAACCTCGACGGCGACGATCCCGGCTTCGATCAGCTGGAGCACCTGATCCGCAAGCTGCGCGACCTGCCCCTGGACAGGACGGCCCTGATGAGCCCCTGGATCCCCAACGCAAACCACCGCGAGGCGGGGGTCCGCTCGCGCAACACGATCGCCCCATGCCACGGCTGGATCCACGCCCTCGTTCTGGACGGCAAGCTGCACCTGATCCACAACCAGCGCTCAGGCGACACGCCCATCGGGGTGCCCTCGAACATGGCCCAGTACACGGCCCTGGGGCTGATGCTGGAGCACCTGACGGGCTACGAGCTGGTCGAGTACGTGCACTGGATCCAGTACGCCCACATCTACGTCGACCAGTTGCCCGCGGTGGAGGAGATGCTCTCTCGCGAGCCCCGGCGGCTGCCCACCCTGCAGCTCAACGAGGCCGGCCGGCGGGTGAGCGACATCCACGACTTCCGGGCCGAGCACTTCGAGCTGACCGACTACGAGCCCCACCCCGCCATCGGCGGCATCCCCGTCGCGACCTGAGCAGCCGTGGTCGAGATCGTCGTGGCCCACACAGCCAACCGCGTCATCGGCCGCGACGGCGCACTGCCCTGGCGCCTGCCCGCCGACATGCGCCACTTCCGGGAGCTAACAGTCGGTCACACGGTGCTGATGGGCAGGCGCACCTTCCAGTCCCTGCCCGACCGCTTCCGCCCGCTGCCCGACCGGCGCAACCTTGTCCTCTCCCACGACCCTGCCTTCGCGCCCGCCGGGGCCGAGGCCTTTCACTCTTTGCAGGACGCCCTGGAGGCATGCGCCGGCGAGTGCATGGTGATCGGCGGCGAGGTGACCTATCGCGAGACCCTGCCCCTGTGCGAGCGCGTCCACGCCACCGAGATCGACGTCGAGATGGAGGGGGACGCCTGGTTCCCGGAGCTGGATGTCAGCGAATGGCATCGCGTGAGCAGCAGCGATCCAGTCGAGGAGAACGGCCTGAAGTTTGTCTTTCGCACCTACGAGCGAGGAGACGAGGGCGCCGCGATCTTGTAGGCCTCGACGGTGTCGAGATCGTCCAAGCCATGCGCACTCACCCGGAACCTGACCGTCTTGACTGGTTCCTCGTCCAGCGCGACCATGTGGATGTGGAGGTGCTCGACGCTCCCTCCGTTCAGGCGCATGTCGCCACTTCGCTCGACCGTCGCGAAAGCTGGCGCTCCAAGCTTCCGCTTTAGCGCGCGCCTGATCTGCCACAGCTCGGAGCCAGCGTCATCGGGCAACTCGTCGAATGAGCCTACGTGCCTCCTCGCGACGATCAGGAAGTGCGCGACGGTCCCCTCATAAGGGAAGTCGTTCTCGGTCACGTACCAGTGCCGGCCTACGTAGATCTCGCCTTGCGCTTGCCTTGGGTCGTGCTCGCGACAGAAGACACAGACTCCTTCGTCTTCCAGACGACGCATACGTTCTAGCTGTTCTGGTCCTCGAGCGGCGTCCAAGTTGTAGAGGGGGCTGACGCTCATCTGCTGTCGTTGATCTTGATGCTCATCCTCACCGGGAACGTCGTTGTGACGCCTTGCGAAAGACTTCATACGCGGAGTTTGCGAATAGTTATGTCGATGCCTCTATCGTCGCTGACGGAGATGACGGCGAACTTCGCCTTCTCGGTGTGCGCGGCGATGGCTTCCTTGCTGGTCGTCGTCCTGGCGGCCGTGAAAGGGGACTGGGCGGTGGTGGTCGTGTATGCGGCGCTCGTAGCCGGGTTCCTGGCGCGGGCGTGGTTGGGCCGGCGTCGGCACGAGGAGGCGGAGCGGCCTCCCGCGCGGGAGGCCCGCGAGCGACGGCTCGAGCGACCTCGCTTCAGGCGGCGCTGAGTACGTAGCCACCGGAGGGGCGCGTCGGTGGGAGACTTCCCGCCATGCCCCGCTACGACCTCGGCGGCAAGGTCGCCCTCGTCACCGGCGCCGCCCGTGGCATCGGCTTCGCCACCTGTCGGTCCCTGATCGCCAGGGGCGCTTCGGTAGTCGTCGTTGACCTCGACGAGGGCGCTGTCGCCTCGGCGGCCTCCCAGCTGCACGACACGCGCGCCCTCGGCATCGCCGCCGACGTCACCGACCGCGGTGCCATGCAGCGCGCCGTCGCCACGACCGTCGAGCGCTTTGGCAAGCTCGACGTCGTTGCCGCCAACGCCGGCATCGCCTCTCGTGTCGCGACCTTCCAGGCCATGTCCAGCGAGAGCTTCGAGCGGGTCCTCGAGGTGAACCTGATGGGCGTCTATAGGACCGTCGACGCGGCCCTGCCCCAGATCGTCGCCAACCGCGGGCACGTCGTCGTGACGTCCTCCATCTACGCCTTCATCAACGGCGTCGGCGCAGTGCCCTACGCGATGAGCAAGGCCGCCGTCGAGCAGTTCGGGAGGGCCCTTCGCGTCGAGCTGACGCCCAGCGGCGCCGGCGCCAGCGTCGCCTACTTCGGCTTCATCGACACCGAGATGGTCCATCGCGCGATCGACGCCGACCCGCTCGTGGAGCGCATGATGAGGACCCTGCCCGGCCCCCTGCACAAGCGACTGGCGCCCGCCGTCGCCGGCGAGGCCATCGTCAGCGGCATCGAAAGGCGCAGCCCCCGCATCATCCGTCCCCGCCGCTGGACCGTCATGTCCGTCCTGCGAGGGGTGCTCAACCCGCTCGGCGACGCTCGCATGGAGCGCGACCCGGAGACCCATCGGCTGGTCCGAGAGCTGGACGGACGCGCCGGCGAGGACCAGCCGACGACGGCCTGAGCGCCTTGCAGACGCCGGCGCGCCGGTAGATTGGGAGCACTCCCTCGACCCTCTGCGGAGGTTCTACACGCGTGACCCCTGGGGCAACCGAATCGAGTTGGTGGAGGCGCCCGCCGGCGCCTAGAGGCGTCTGCGCCGTCGTGCTGCTGTCGCTGGCGGCGCTCTGCGCCCTGCCCGCGGCGGCTGTGCGGGCAGCAAGCACAGCTCACATCATCGCCCTGCTCAACAGGGAGCGGGCGGCCAACGGCATTCCCGCCGGGATCACCGAAACCCCGGCCTGGACGGCCGCCTGCAAAGCCCACGACGCCTACGAGCACGCCAACCACGTCTTCGGGCACGCCGAGACCGAAGGCAAGCCCGGCTACACAGCCGCCGGCAACCTGATCGCGCAGACCTCCGTGCTGGCGGAGGGGATCCAGTGGGGCCCCGGCGACCCCTACGACAACGCTCCCTTCCACCTCTTCGACCTGCTCAACCCGCGTATCTCGAGCACCGGCACAGCCGACGCCGAAGAGTTCGGCTGCGTGGAGATAGAGCTCGGCACGCTGCGCACCCCTCCCGCCAGGGTCGTGGGCTACAGCTACCCCGGCAACCATCGGCGGGGAGTACCCGTCTCCGAGATCGCCCAGGAGCAGCCGATGACCCCCGCCCAGACGGTCGGCATCGCCACCAAGGCGACGGGTCCCAACCTGCTGGTCTACTTCGACGGCCCCTGGACCAACGGCTCTCGCGTTCAGGTCCAGGCGGTCACGATGACCTCCCCGGCCGGCTCGATGCCGCTGCGCTGGATCGACAACACGACCTCCGACCTGCTGGCCCCCACCGGCGCCATCCTGATCCCCGTCAAGCCGCTGCGGGCTCGCACGACCTACCACGTCAGGGTCCGTGGGGTCGTCACCGGTGTCGTGCCGGGGACGAGCGTCGAAGAAGCGATCCTGCCTGCCTGCCGCCAGGAAGCCGACGGGAGCGTGCAGTGCGGGCAGCCCGCCTCGACGGCCTGCTTCGAGGACTTCGCCACCCAGCTGGCGGTCTGCGGGCTGAGCCGCACCTGGAACGTCGCCGAGAGCTTCTCCTTCACTACAGCCCGGCGCTGATGGACCAGCAGCAGCCGGCGATCAGGTGGGCGCTCGGCCCCGCCGACGTGGCGGGCGCCCTGGCCGTGCGCGAAGAGGTCTTCTGCGGGGAACAGGGCGTGCCCGTGGAGGAGGAGGTCGACGACCGCGACGGGGATGCCCTGCACCTGGTCGCACTGGCGCCCGGCACAGACGAGCAGCAGCAGGTGGTCGGCACGCTGCGCCTGCTCCTCGACGGCGACCGCGTCAAAGTCGGACGGGTGGCGGTGCTGCGCGATTGGCGGGGCCGGGGCGTGGCGGCGCGCATGCTCGAGCTGGCTCTTGCGCGCGCCCGGGCCGAGGGCGCCAGGGAGGCCCGCCTGGCCTCACAGCTGGCCGTCGTGCCGCTGTACGAGCAGGCCGGCTTCACCGTCCAGTCAGGCGTCTTCCAGGACGCCGGCATCGACCACGTATGGATGGGTCGGGAGCTGTGAGCCCGCGCCTGGTCATCTTCGACTGCGACGGCGTCCTGGTCGACTCCGAGCGCATCTCCAACGGCGTCCTGGCGGACATGCTGGCAGAGCACGACGTGGCGATCACCCTGGCCGAGTCCCGGAAGCGCTTCCAGGGCCGGCTGCTCGTCGAGATCCCCTTGCTCGTGCAGGAGGAGTTCGGCGTCGAGCTGCCGGAGGAGTGGCTCACCCTCTACGAGCAGCGTCGAGCCGAGGTCTTCAGGCGGGAGCTGGCGCCCGTGCCAGGCGCGCCGGAGCTCGTCGGCGCCGTGCTGGAGGCCGGGCTGTCGGCATGCGTCGCCTCGCAGGGACGCCTCAGCAAGACGGACCTGTCGCTGGCCCTGACGGGGCTCGAGCGGCTCTTTCCCGCGACGGCCCGCTTCTCCGCCGAGCAGGTGGCCAGGGGCAAGCCCCACCCCGACCTGTTCCTGCACGCAGCCGAGGTCATGGACGTGGCGCCGGAAGACTGCGTCGTCGTCGAGGACACGCCGTCCGGTGTCCAGGCGGCCGTCGCAGCGGGCATGCCCGTCTACGGCTATTGCGCCGACAGCGACGAGCAGGCGCTGCGCGCGGCCGGGGCCACGACGGTCGAAAGCCTGTTCGAGCTGCCCCCGCTGCTGGTCGGCCCGCCCCTCCCCGAGGGTTGACAGTTCGAACAGCCTCTGGCACCATGCCGACCGCACGGGTGGAGGGGCCGTGTCGAGACACGGAGGAGGATCCGTGCCGCACACGACATGGCAGACATGGGGGCAGCTGCGTCTCGCGACGACGCTCGTCGTTGCCCTCGCCACGCTGACCCTGGCCGCACCGGCCGGCGCACATCGGGCATCGGGGGCGCCGTCCGACGTCTCCGCGCCGACGCTCAAGGGCAGCGCCGTGGACGGCAAGAAGCTGCGCGCCAAGCCCGGTGAATGGAGCGGCGCCAAGCCGATCTCCTACACCTACGGGTGGCAGCTGTGCAACGCAGTCGGCGGTGAATGCTCGACGCTCTCGACACAGGGATCCGCCCTCGTCCTGACCTCCCAGGACGTCGGCCACACCGTGCGTGCAGTCGTGCGGGCAGGCAACGGCGCAGGCTCCGAAAGCGCGACCTCGGCGCCCTCGGCGAAGGTTCTCCCAGCCACGCCGCGGCGCAAGAAGCTGCCTGTACTGGAAGGAGCCGCGCAGGACGGCCAGGTCCTGACGGTCGGCGAAGGCACCTGGCGGGGCTCGCAGCCGATGGGCTTCTCCTATCAGTGGCAGTCCTGTGTGGGGCGCACCTGTAGCGACATACCCGGCGCGACGCAGCGCAGTTACCGTGCCGCCACGGCGCAGATCGGCCAGAAGCTGCGAGTGCTCGTGACAGCCACCAACGAGGCTGGATCGGCCGTCGCCGCGTCCAAGCGCAGCGCCCTCGTCGAACCCGGCCCGCCCGTCGACGTGTCAGCGCCCAGCGTGTCCGGGCTGCCGATCCTCGAGCAAACGCTGACAGCCGAAGTCGGCACGTGGGCAGGCACGGGTCCCTTCGAATACAGCTACCAGTGGCGCGGCTGCAACCTGCTCGGCGAATGCGAAAACATCTCCGGCGCGACCGGTCCGACCTACACCGTCGGGCCGCTGCAGATCGCCAACTCGATCGAGGTCGTCGTCACGGCCAAGAACTTGCTCGGCTCGGCCGCCGCCACATCTGAACCGACCAACGTCGTCAAGGCGCTGCTGCCCTCGAATCTGGAACTGCCGAGCGTCACGGGCCTGTTGCAGGACGGCGGGCTCCTCAGCGCCCTGGTCGGATCCTGGTCGGGGACGGGGCCGCTCGAATACTCCTATGCCTGGGAGCTGTGCAACAGCGCCGGTGCCGCCTGCCATGAAATCTCCGGTGCCCTCCAGGCGACGCTCGGGCTGCTCGCCGGCGACGTCGGCTCGACCCTGCGGGTTCTTGTCACCGCCACCAACTCGGCCGGGTCGACCTCGGCCCTGTCCGAACCGACGAGTGTCGTCGAGGCGCTGCTGCCGTCGAATCTGGAACTGCCGAGTGTGACGGGCCTGCTGCAGGATGGCGGGCTGCTCAGCGCTCTGGTCGGGTCATGGTCGGGCACGGGTCCGATCGAATACTCCTATGCCTGGGAGCTGTGCAACGGCACCGGCGGTGCCTGTCATGAAGTCTCCGGGGCGGCCGGTTCGACGTTGGGTGTGCTGGCGAGTGAGGTAGGGGACACGGTCAGGCTGGTCGTGACCGCGACCAATGCGGGTGGGTCTACCAGCGCGACCTCCGAACCGACGAGCGTCGTCAAGGCGCTGCTGCCGTCGAACCTGGAACTGCCGAGTGTGACTGGGCTGCTGCAGGACGGTGGCCTGCTCAGCGCGGTGAAGGGCTCATGGTCTGGCACCGGGCCGATCGAATACGGCTACGCGTGGGAGTTGTGCAACGGCTCGGGTGGCGCCTGTCATGAAATTTCGGGTGCGATCGGTTCCACGCTGGGCCTTATGACCAGCGAGATCGGGGACACGGTCAGGCTGGTCGTGACCGCGACCAATGCGGGTGGGTCTACGAGCGCCACCTCCGAACCAACGAGTGTCGTCAAAGCGCTGCTGCCGTCGAACCTGAAACTGCCGAGCATCGCGGGGCTGCTCCAGGAAGGCGGGACGCTCGAAGGCGCCAAGGGCTCGTGGTCGGGCAGCGAACCGCTCAGTTTCGGCTACCAGTGGGAGCTGTGCAACAGCGCCGGTGCCGCCTGCCATGAAATCTCGGGTGCGATCGGTTCGACCCTGGGCGTGCTGGCGAGTGAGATAGGGGACACGATCAGGCTGGTCGTGACCGCGACCAACGCGGGCGGCTCGACAAGCGCCACCTCCGAACCGACGAGCGTCGTCAAAGCGCTCCTGCCCTCCAATCTCGAACTGCCGAGCATCCAGGGGGTGCTGCAGACCGGCAGGCTGCTGACGGCGCTGGTGGGGAACTGGTCCGGCACGGCGCCGATCGCCTACTCCTACCAGTGGCAGACCTGCGGCATCCTCGGGCTGGAAAGGGAATGCGTCGGCATCGCCAAAGCGATCGAATCGACGCTGAAACTTGAACTGCTCGACGTGGGGCTGACGCTGCGGGTGATCGTGACCGCGACCAACCAGGCAGGTGCCGTGTCCAAGCCCTCCTCGATCACGGGGCTGGTGGCAGGGCTGCTGTGAGCTGAGCTTCCGATGGCCGGGCCGTGGGGGAGGCCTGGCCGGCGAGTCACGCGGCGGTCCCCGCAGAGCGGCCTGCGGGGACCGCGCGCGAATCCCGCGTCGCGCGCGAACACCGCGCCCGCGTGCCCGCGCGAGAACCATGCCCGGCCGAGGGAACGACGCCGCTCAGCCTGCCTACGGCGTCGGCGTCAGCAGGGCCGCGGCGACCCGGTCGGGGGCTTCCAGCAGCGGCCAGTGCGAGACGTCCTCGAGCGCCATGAAACGAGCGCCCGGCAGGCGCTCGCGGATGCGGGCGGCGATGTGAGCGCCCGAGACGGGGTCGAGCATCCCCCACACGAACGACAACGGTACGTCGGTGCCCTCCATCGCGTCCACCCAGCGGGAGCCGTGCTCGACGCGGTCCTGCATGTAGCGGATCAGCAGGTGCATGATCCGATGCCCGTCGTCGCGGCTGGTGGCGTCCCAGATGGCCTGGCTGTCGGCCCGTGCGTCGTAGCCGAGGGCGAACGTCGGCGTCAGGCCGGCGACCAGCAGCTCCTCGTTGATGAGGGCGCTGATCTGGGGTCCCTGCTCTGGGTCCAGAAGGGCAGTCTGGCCCGGCTGGGGACGGTGCAGGTCGGGGTAGACGCCGCCGTTGAGCAGCGTCAGGCGCGTCAGGTCCGTCGCCAGGGCGCCTTCGGCGCGACGAGCCAGCAGCTCCTGGGCGACAGTGACGGCGTAGTCGTGCGCGACCAGGGCCGTCGAGGCAACTCCTTCCCGCTGCCACAGCTCCTGTACGAGATCCGCCTGCTCGTGGATGCTGTAGGTGTGCTCCTTGGGCTTCTCGGAAGCGCCGAAGCCGAGGAAGTCGCACAGCAGCAGCTCGCTCGTCCCGCCCAGGCGGGGCGTCACCTTGGCCCAGTCGAAGCTCGAGCTGGGGAAGCCGTGCAGGAGGGTCGTCGTCGGACCCGAGCCGCTGCTCACCCGGAAGACGCCACGAGCCTGTCCGCTCAAGGTCAGCTCGATGCGCTCGCCCTGCGACCACCATTGCTCCAGTTCGCTCACGAGCCGCATTATCGCGGCGTCTGGCAATAGGCTGTGGACGTGCGCGCACACCACGTCGTCGTCGACCGCATCTTCGCCAAGCCGCCGGCTCGGGTCTTCGCCTACCTGGCCGAGCACGAGAACCTGGCCGACCTGTTCGGCGCCAAGGTGACGCGGCTGCGCGACGGCGAAGACGGCAACCGCAACGGCGTCGGCTCCGTGCGCAAGCTTCAGATCGGGCCGCTGCCGCCCTTCGAGGAGACCGTCACCGAGTTCGTGCCCGACGAGCGGATCGTCTACAGGATCACCAAGGGCAGCCCCCTGCGCGGGCACGTCGGCGTCATGACCTTCGCCCCCGAGGGCGAGCAGGGCACGCACTTCCACTACGACATCCGCCTGGCCTCGCCGGTCCCCGGCTTGGCCGCCGTCGTTCGGGCCGGTCTCGCCCGCAACGTCGGCAAGGGCCTGGCGAAGGTCGAGCAGGACGCCTGAGCCGCCTCGCGCCGGCCCGGCGTGAGGCATCCCCCGGGGGGCCTATCGTGCTCTCCCTGTGAGCTTCTCCGCAACCCTCCAGCACGACGAGGCCGTCCTGCGGTTCCCCTACGACGAGGGTCTGCGCCTGCTGCTGCGCGCCATCCCCGGTCGTCGCTGGGATCCCGTCGAGCGTACCTGGCGGGTGCCGCTCGGCCCCGACCAGGCCGAGGCCCTGGCACGGATCATCGACGGCCTGCCCGGCGAGCCCGACGTCGAGGAGTCCCTGCAGAGGGGCATCCGGCGGGCCCGGTCCAGGCGTCGTCCGGGCGAGTGCCTGCTCGAGCTGGCCCGCCCCGACGGCGACTGGTGGCTCAGCTTCGCCACAGACGGCCCGGGCGAGGTCGTGCAGGCGCTGCTCTCCCACCCCGACGCCAGGCGAGTTCGGGAGATCGGACGGGGGCTGGTGCCGCTGGACGAGCGGGCCGCCGAGATCGTGGGCTCGCTGCGCGAGGGCGGGTCGCTGTGCCTCAGCGACGGCGCCGAGGCAGCGCTCGCCCGCCTCTCCGAAGCGCGCCAGACAGACTCGGAGGCCAGGACCGTTCGCCGCTCCGGCCACGACGTCGAGTTCCGCCGCGACCGCACCGGACGGCACTGGATCGTGATCGACCCCCGCGGCGTCGCGCTGGCCCGCGTGCTGGCCGCCCGCGCCGGCCTGCGTCCCGCGGAGGTCTCCGGGGGCGCCCTGGCGCTGGCCGCGATCGAGCAGGACGCCCACGTCCTCGCCGACGTGCTCGGCGAGCTGGAGGACCTGACCTGCGACCCGCGCGTGCACGCCTGGATCACGCGCATGACGACGTGGCGGGGCAACGTCGAGGTCGGCGGGCCTCGCCAGGCGCCGCTGCTGCTCCTGCTGGGCGACCCCGGCCGCCTGCCGGAGTCGATGCGCGGGTCGGCCAAGGCCGTCACGGGCGGCGTCAGCCTGCCCCTGACGATCGACTCGTGGCGGGCCGCGCTGGAGCTGGACGGCTGGGTCAGCCCCGCCGCGCGGCGCTGCGGGCGTGCCCTCGAACGGGGACAGCAACCGCCGCCGGCCGTGCTGGAGCGCTCCCGCGCGCACGACGACGCCACCTTCGTGCTCGCACCAGGGCATGACGAGTCCCTGCAGGGGCGCTTCCTGTCGATCGCCGGCGCAGCGCCCGTCGACCCCCGCCACGCCCGCCGCTCCGACCACTCCGCCATGCCTGCCCTGCGCGCCGACCCCTTCTGCGTTCCCGCGCTGGACGCCTTCCTGGCCGACAGCGGCGCCTGGGTGGAGGAGGAGGCGCTGGGGCTGCTGCAGGAGATCCGCGAGGAGCACGCCCGCTCGGCGGGGCTGGTCGCCCTCTCGGCCGCACACGAGGGCGAGCTGGAGGTGGCGGGGCTGGGCGGAGAGCTGAAGCCCTTCCAGCGTGCCGGCGTGGCCTACCTGCTGGAGCGCAGGCGGGCGTTCCTGGCCGACGAGCAGGGGCTGGGCAAGACGATCGAGGCGCTCGCGACGCTGCAGGCCGCCGAGGCGTTCCCGGCCGTCGTCGTGTGCCCCGCCAACCTCAAGCTCAACTGGCTGCGCGAGACGGCCACTTGGCTGCCGGGTCGGACCGTCGCGGAGCTGTCCGGGCTGGGCGGGCACGGCGACTCCCTCCCCGAAGCCGACGTGACGATCCTGAACTACGACATCCTGCACGCCCGCGCCGAGCAGCTGGCGGCGCTCGGGCCGCGGGCCCTGCTGCTGGACGAGGCCCACTACTGCAAGAACCCGACGGCCAAGCGCACCCAGGCCGTCCAGCGCCTGGCCGCCGCCGTGCCGCCGGGAGGCGTCGTGCTGGCCCTGACGGGGACGCCCGTCGTCAACCGCCCGGCCGAGCTCGTGCCGCAGCTGCGCATCCTCGGGCGCCTGCACGAGTTCGGCTCAGGCGCCCAGTTCGGCGCCCGCTTCCGCGGTCCCGACGCCCACCACAGACTGCACTGGCACCTGCGTGCCCGCTGCTTCGTGCGCAGGCTCAAGCGCGACGTCCTGCCCCAGCTGCCGGCCAAGACCCGCTCGGTCGTGCCGATCGAGCTCGACAACCACACCGAGTACAGGCTGGCCGAGAGCGACCTGGTCGCATGGCTGCGCAGCCAGCCCCTGGACCTGGGCGAGCTCGACGCCAAGCTGGCCGCCGCCCTGCGCGCCGAGCGGCTCGTGCGGCTGAGCGCCCTGAAGCTGCTGGCGGCACGCGGCAAGCTGACAGGCGCCCTGGCCTGGATCCACGACTTCCTCTCCTCCGGGGAGCGCCTGGTCGTCTTCGCCCGCCACCGCGAGGTCCAGCGGGCCGTGCTGGAGCGCTTCCCCGGCGCCCTGCACATCCTCGGCCAGGACAGCCCGGCCAGGCGCGACGCCGCGCTGCAGGCCTTCCAGGCGCCGGACTCGTCAGAGAACCAGCTGATCGTCTGCTCGATGGAGGTGGCCGGGCAGGGCCTGACACTGACCCGCGCCTCCAACGTCGCCTTCCTGGAGCTCGACTGGACCCCCGCCAAGCACGACCAGGCCGAGGACCGCTGCCACCGCATCGGCCAGCTCGACGCCGTCAACGCCTACTACCTGCTTGCGGCGGAGACGGTCGACGAGACGATCGCGACGCTGCTGGAGCGGAAGCGGGCCGTCATCGGAGCCGTCACCGACGGTCAGCAGGAGGACGAGGAGGGGGTCGTGCAGGCGCTCGTGAGGGAGCTGCGCGGCGAGCCCTACAGGCACCTGCGGGCCGTCGCCTGAGCCCCTCAGGGGTTCAGTTCCAGCTTCTCCATGATTTCGCTCCACGTTTCCACGGCCTGCGCTTCGGCGTTCGTGAGCTGGTATTCCAGGCCCGCCGAGCGGCGCGCCAGGGACCTCGCTTCCGCGTTCTCGAAGCGAGCGAGGCCGCCCGGCAGCAGTCCCAGGGCGACCCAGCTGGGATAGAAGACGCCGACGAAGGACACCGTGCTGGAGGGCAGCTTCGTCCAGCCCGTCCGCTTCCAGGCCGCGATGTCCCCGCACACGTTCGGCGCCGCGAGCTTGTAGAGCCTGGTCAGGTTCGTCCTGTACTGCGAGACGGCCCTGTTCACCGAGGCGCTGCTCCAGCGCAGCCCGGCCGTCGCGGCGAGGTAGGCCCGTACGGCAGCGCGGTCGGGATTGCCGGCCGCGATCACCATGGCCCCGATCACCTCGTTGCTGAGGTCCGTCGATTCGGGGTTCTGGGGGGAGCCTGCCGCGGCCAGCGGGCAGTCCCTGCGGACCGTCGCCAGCACGCCCCTGTAACCAGCGATCGAGGTTGGAAGGTGGGACTGCCCGACCTGCACGAGGACCAGGTTCGCCCGCAGGTAGGCCAGCGTCGCCGTGCTGTCGCTGCCGAGGGCAGCGTTCGGTGCGGCGCATGCGAGAGCCGCCACGGATACCAGCATGCAGAACACGACGGGGCGTCTGGACACGTTTCAGAGCCTACGCGATCGTTTGAGGGCTGACGCCACGAAGAAGTTGGTAAGTCTCTGGGGCGAGAGCTTCGGGGCGGCCGGGGCAGCGCATATTCTCTGCCTGCTCTGACGACGTCCGTCCGAAACCTCGTTCTGGGCGGCATCGCTCTCCTCGTCCTCGTGTGGGTCGTGCTGGCCATCGCCCTGGACTCTCCCAGCCTGAAACTCTCCGGCGGGTCGACCGCGAAAGCGGGCGCGGCTCCCGCCTGCCTGCCCGCGACGATCGACCACAGCGCCGCGCTGGCCGGGACCGGCGTCGACGTATCGCCGGCGCCCGGCACCGGCACGGCCAGTCCCGACACCCAGATCAGCTTCCTGGGCGCTCCCGCCTCGGCGATCGGAGAAGTCGTCGTGAAGGGCTCTCGCAGCGGCCGTCACGGCGGCAGCATGCGGGCCTACTCACAGGGGGACGGCGCCAGCTTCGTGCCCTCCGCTCCCTTCCGCGCCGGCGAGCAGGTCAGCGTGACGGCCAGGGTCGCCGGCCGCAACGTCGCCTTCGGCTTCGGCGTCGACACGCCCTACCCGACGGCGGGCGTCTCGGAGTTCCCCAACCCGCAGGCGGCGACCGCCGACTACCAGAGCTTCTACACGCTGCCCGGCGCCCAGGCTCCGGTCCTGACGGTCACGACCCCCGACGGCGACCCCGGGGCGGGCGACGTCCTGACGACCAACGGGCCGGGCCCGGGGCAGTACGGACCGCTCATCTACACCCCCCAGGGCCGGCTCGTCTGGTTCCAGCGGCTGCCCGCCGGCGAAACGGCCGAGGACCTCGACGAGCAGACCTACGAAGGCCGGCCGGTGCTGACGTGGTGGCGCGGTCGGGTCCTGTCCTTCGGCTTCGGGCAGGGCGAAGACGTCGTCATGAACGACCGCTACCAGGTCATCGCCCGCGTTCGGGGCGGCAACGGCCTGAAGGCAGACCTGCACGACTTCCGGATCTCCCCACACGACGTCGCCTACGTCACGGCCTTCAACCCGATCCGCTGCAACCTGACCTCCCAGCACGGCTCAGCCGACGGCACGATCACCGACACCGCCATCCAGGAGATCGACATGCGCACGGGCCTCGTGCGCTGGGAATGGCACAGCCTCGACCACGTCGCCGCCGAAGAGTCCGAGGTCGAAACGCCCAGCGGCTCGGACCCGTGGGACTGGTTCCACGTCAACTCGATCGAAGTCCAGCCGGGCGGGGACCTGTTCGTGTCCGCCCGCAGCACCTGGGCGGCCTACGAGCTGCAGGGCGGCAGCGGGCGGATCCTCTGGCGCCTGGGCGGGCTGAAGAGCTCCTTCAAGATGGGACCGGGCACGAAGACGGCCTGGCAGCACGACGGGCGAATCCTCCCCGACGGGGACGTCACCCTCTTCGACGACGGCTCCAACCCGCCGATCCACCCGCAGTCGCGGGCCATCACGATCCACCTCGACTTCGCGACCCACGAAGCGAAGCTCGTCTCCTCCTACACCCACGCCGACCCGCCCCTGCTGGCGGCCAGCCAGGGCAACATGCAGACGCTGCCCGACGGCAACGCCGTGGTCGGCTACGGAGGGGTGCCCGCGATCAGCGAGTACGCCCCCGGCGGCAGGCTGCTGTTCGATGCCCACCTGCCCTGGGACATGTCCTTCTACAGGGCCTTCCGCCACCCCTGGTCGGCGACCCCCGCGGCCCCGCCGGCGATCCTCGCGAGCCTCAACGACACGAGCGAAGAGACGATCGTGCACGCCGGCTGGAACGGCGCCACGGACGTCGCCGCCTGGCGGGTGCTGGCGGGCACCGGCAAGAGCTCGCTGAGCACGCTTGCACAGATCCCCGACAGCGGCTTCGAAAGCTCCACGACCCTGCCCAAGCGCTACGGCTACGCCGCCGTGCAGGCGCTCGACGCCGCCGGACACGTGCTCGGCAGCTCGCCCACGACGAGGGTCGTCAGCTACTCCCAGTCGCTGAGCGGGAGCGCGCGATGACCCGCGAGCGCGCCCGCCGGCCGATCAGTAGGAGGGTTTGGAGGAGTGCTTGCCGTGGGAGTTGGTCGTCGTCGTGCTCGTCGAGGACGAGGAGCCGCCGCTTTTGCCGCCGCAGCCGGTCGCCGCGAAGCTGCTCGCCAGCAGCGCAGCCGCGGCCAGCATCGCTGTCAGTGTCCTTCTTCTCATCGGCTGGGCTCCCATCTTCGCTTCGCTCGGGGGCTCACCCTACCAGCCGTTTCTGTGAGTTCCGTCAGACCGGGAGGGGTACATGAGCGTGGAGGCCAAAGCAGTTCCGGAGATGCCCGAGATCGTTCCGCCGGAGGCCGGAAAGGGCAGGGGCACGGGCTGGCTGCTGGCCGTCTGCTGCGTCGCCCAGTTCATGGTCATCCTCGACCTGAGCATCGTCAACGTCGCCCTGCCCTCGATCCAGGAGAGCCTGGAATTCTCCTCGCCGGCCCTGCAGTGGGTCATCGACGCCTACGCCATCACCTTCGCCGGCTTCCTGATGCTGGGCGGGCGGGCCGCCGACCACTTCGGGCAGCGACGGACCTTCGTGGCGGCCCTGATCCTGTTCTCGATCACCTCGCTGGCCGGCGGAGCAGCGCCCAGCCAGGGCGTGCTGGTGGCGGCACGCGCCTTCCAGGGCCTGGCCGGGGCTCTGATGGCGGCCTCCTCTCTGGCCATCATCACGGCCTCCTTCCCGCCCGGCCCCAAGCTGCACCGGGCGATCGGCATCTGGGCGATGATGAACGGCCTGGGCGGCGCCGCCGGGGTCCTGTTCGGCGGGATCATCACGGAAGCCCTCAGCTGGCGCTGGGTGCTGCTGATCAACCCGCCGATCGGCGTCGCCGTGGCCGTCGTCGCCTACCTGGTCGTGGTCGAGCGACGGCGCGCCAAGGCGGGCGACAGCTTCGACCTGGCCGGCGCCCTGACGCTGACGATCGGGCAGATGATCCTCGTCTTCGGGGTCGTCGAAGCGGGCCTGAAGGGCTGGGACACCTTCGCCGCCCTGGGGCCTATCGCGCTGGGCCTCGTCCTGCTCGTCGCCTTCGGCCAGATCGAGAACCGCTTCGCGCGCGCGCCGCTGATCCCCTTCAAGGCGCTGACGGTGCCGCTGAAGGTAGCCAACACGATCGTGCTGCTGTTCAGCGCGTCGCTGTTCCCGATGTGGTTCGTCAGCTCCCTGTACATGCAGCAGGTGCTGGGGCTCTCGCCGCTGCACGCGGGGCTGACGTTCCTGCCGATGACCCTGGCGATCATGCTGGTCGCCTCGCAGGCGGGCAAGCTGGTCGGGCACTTCGGCGTGCGCACCGTGCTGGGCGGCGGCCTCGTGATGCTGACCGCCGGGATGGCCCTGTTCGCCCGCATCCAGCCCAGCGGCAGCGCCATCGTCTACGTGATGATCCCGGGCGTCCTCACGGCCGCCGGCATCGCCATGTCGATCGTGCCCTCCACGATCGCCGCCACGCAGAGCGCGGGGGAGGGGCAGGCCGGGCTCGCCTCGGGCCTCGTCAACACCTCCAGGCAGATCGGCGGCGGTCTCGGCCTGGCGATCCTGATCACGCTCGCCACGCAGCACTCCAGCGACCTGATCGGCAAGGGCGACCAGGTGCCGACGGCCCTCACCCACGGCTTCCGCCTGGCCTACCTGATCGGCGCCGGCCTGGCCGGCACGGCGGCCCTGATCACCTTCGTCGCCCTGCCCCGGCCCGACGCCGCGGCGCGCCCGGCGACGCGCAGGCTGGCTCTCGCGGTGCTCGTCGCGGTGGGCTGCTTCGTCGGCCTGAGCGTCGCCTTCGAAGGCTCCCACGGAGCACCGCTCGGCGCCTACAGGACCAAGGGCGCCTACACGTTCGTAAGCGCTCCCGGCCTGCACCCGCCGAAGCTCCAGCTCAGGAAGAACGCCGGCGCGGCCGGCCTCGGCGGCGGCTACATCTTCATGGCCAACTTCTTCGACATCAACGAACCGCCGCTGACCGGTCAGAGCGGGCCGCTGATCCTCGAACGCGACCTGCAGCCCGTCTGGTTCCAGCCCGTGCCCGAAAAGGACGTCGCCAGCAACCTGGCCCCGCAGACCTACGAAGGCAAGCCGGCGCTGTCCTGGTGGCAGGGTCAGGTCACCAACACGGGCGCCACCGAAACGGGCGAAGACGTCGTCGTGAACCAGCACTACCGCAAGGTCGCCTCGCTGAAGGCGACGGGCGGCTGGGTGCTGACCCTGCACGAGTTCCTGATCGACGGCGAAGACGCCTGGGTGACGGCCAACAAGAACATCGCCAAGGACCTCTCGAAATGGGGCGGCGCCTACAACGGCGCGCTGGTCGACTCGGCGGTGCAGGAGTACAACCTGCGCACGGGCCGGCTGCTGCACAGCTGGGACGCCCTCGACCACATCCCGCTCAGCCAGTCCCAGGCGACGCTGCCGACCAACGGCTTCCCCTGGGACGCCTACCACGTCAACTCGGTACAGCTGATCGACAGCGAACACTTCCTGGTCTCGATGCGCAACACCTGGGCCGTCTACCTGGTCGACGTCAGGACGGGGCAGATCGAATGGACGCTCGGCGGCCGGGACTCCAGCTTCAAGCTCGGCCAGGGCGCGAGCTTCAAGTGGCAGCACGACGTGCGCCTGCAGAACCCGACGACGCTGAGCCTGTTCGACGACCACTGCTGCCAGATCACGGGCGGGGGCACGTACGTCAACGCCGACGCCGCCTCGCGCGGCCTGGTCCTGCACATCGACCAGAACGCCAGGACGGCGACCCTGGCCGCCCAGTACGGCGAGCACGAAGGCTTCGAAACGGACTACATGGGCGACGCGCAGCCGCTCCCGGGCGGCGACGTCTTCGTCGGCTGGGGCTCGGAACCGTACTTCTCGGAGTACACGAGCACCGGCAAGCTGCTCTATGAAGCCAAGCTGCCCGGCTCGGACCTCAGCTACAGGGCGACAGTCGAGCCCTGGCAGGGCGCCCCCGCCGGCGATCCCGCCGGGGCGGTGCGCTCCAGCGGCGGCGCCACGACCGTCTACGCCAGCTGGAACGGAGCCACCGAAGTCGCCTCCTGGCGGGTGCTCGGCGGCTCCAGCGTCAGCGCACTGACAGCAGTCGCGAGCGCACCCCGTTCGGGCTTCGAGACGGCCATCCCGGTGTCGGGCGATCACCCGACCTTCGAGGTCCAGGCGCTCGACTCGCGAGGACGGGTAATCGGAGCATCCCGCCCCTTCGGCAGGTAGGGTCGAGGAGCATGAGGACGGTCCGCCCCACGGCGCCGGTGCTGGCGCTCGCAGTCTGCGCGATCGCGCTGGCGGCCTGCGGCAGCACCACCCAGAACGTGCCGGCGGCGGAACCGACGGCGTCCGTGTCCAGCGCGAATCCCGTCGCCGTCTCGCCGATGCCCGGCACGCCGGACGCCTCCCCGAGCACGCAGATCAGCTTCCTGGGCGCCCAGGGCACGACGGTCTCGAACGTCGTCGTCAAGGGTTCGCAGACGGGCTCCCACAGCGGCACCCTGCGGGCCTACTCGACGGGCACGGGTGAGAGCTTCGTCCCCAGCAAGCCGTTTCGCGCGGGCGAGCACGTCACCGTCCACGCCCACGTCGCGGGGCCCGACGCCGGCTCCGTCAGCACCTCCTTCACGGTCGCCTACCAGTACTCGCCCAGCCAGAAAGAGTTCCCGATCAACCCGGGCAACTCCAGCGACGTCCAGCACTACTCGACAGCGCCGACGCTGACCCCCTCGACGATCCACCTGTACGTGCACGCCAAGCCCGGGGCGGCGCCCGGCGACCTGTTCCTGGCGCCCTACCAGGGCAAGGGCACGGCGGGCCCGATGATCGCCGACCAGGACGGCAACCTGATCTGGTTCAAGCCGCTCCCCGCCGGCGAGGCGGCGACCAACTTCCAGGTTCAGGAATACGAGGGCAAGCCGGTCCTGACGTGGTGGCAGGGGCGCATCCTGGAAGTCGGCTTCGGCCAGGGCGAAGACGTCGTCTACGACAGCGACTACCAGCAGATCGCCCACGTCCGGGCGGGCAACGGCTATCACGCCGACCTGCACGAGATCCGCCTCAGCAAGGAAGGGACGGCCTGGATCGACGAGTTCGACCCGATCCGCATGAACCTGTCCTCGCGCGGCGGCTCCTCGGACGGCGTCCTGACCGACTCGGTAGTGCAGGAGATAGACGTGAAGACGGGTCTGGTCATGTGGGAGTGGCACGCCCTCGGGCACGTCGCCATCTCCGAATCGCACAAAGAAATGGCGCACGGGACGGTGCCGTGGGACTACGTCCACATCAACTCGATCGATCCTGGCTCCTCGGGCGACGTGCTGCTGTCCTCGCGCAGCACATGGACGCTCTACGACGTCAGCCTGCGCACAGGCGGGATCAAATGGCGCCTGGGCGGCTCGCACTCGAGCTTCAAGATGGGACCGGGCACGCAGACCTACTGGCAGCACGACGCCGAATGGCAGCCCGGCGGCCTGATCTCGGTCTTCGACAACGGCTCCGACCCGCCGCACGAGAAGCAGTCCCGCGGGCTGCTGCTGGAACCGAACGTGGCCAGGCACACCGTCACCCTGCGCAAGGCCTTCACCAACCCCTCGCGCACCCTGCTGGCCTCCAGCCAGGGCAACGTGCTGAGCCTGCCGGGCGGGGACTGGCTGATGGGCTACGGGGGCCTGCCCGACTTCACCGAGTACGACTCCTCGGGGCACGTCCTGCTGGACGGCACCCTCGGCAAGAACGTCCAGGACTTCCGGACCTACCTGTCGCCCTGGACGGGGCGCCCCCAGAGCACGCCGGCCGTGACGGCGAGCGCCGGCTCCGGCGGGTCGTTGTCGGTCGCCGTCAGCTGGAACGGGGCCACAGAAGTGGCGAGTTGGCGGGTGCTGGCAGGCGCCTCCTCGAGCTCCCTGAGCACAGCCGCGACAGCTGTCCGCAGCGGCTTTCAGACGAGCATCTCGGTGCCCG
Organism: uncultured Solirubrobacteraceae bacterium; assembly: GCA_963697795.1. Classification (GTDB taxonomy): domain Bacteria; phylum Actinomycetota; class Thermoleophilia; order Solirubrobacterales; family Solirubrobacteraceae; genus Palsa-744. Next base: position 2,144,844 of record OY969097.1, read on the forward strand.
GCGCGGGACCCTACGTGCAGGTCCAGGCCCTGAACGCGGCCGGTGAAGCGATCGGCACCTCGGCCGTGGTGAAGGCCTGAGCGCTTCGGGCCAGAAGATCGTGGCGGCGCTGGCGGGCCTGCTCCTGCTGGCGGCGCCGGGCGTGTCCAGGGCCGGCGCGAGCACCTCCCCGGGCGTCGAAGCCGGCGAGGCGTCGTGTGCCCCCAGCGTGCTCGGGCGCTCGGCGCTGCTGGACGGCGCCGTCACGGTCTCGCCGGAGCCGGGCAGCCGCGACGCCTCCCCGAGCACCCAGATCAGCCTGCTGGGCGTGCCGGCGGGTGAGCTCGGCGGGATCGTCGTGAGGGGGTCCAGCAGCGGCCTGCACGCGGGCAGCCTGCGCGCCTACTCGCAGGACGACGGCGGCAGCTTCCTGCCCTCGCGGCCCTTCAAGCCCGGGGAGCAGGTCAGCGTGAGGGGCACCCTGACGCTGCCCGGCCAGGCCGCCGAGCCCTTCTCCTACAGCTTCCAGGTGGCGGTGCCGGACACCTTCGGGGAAGCGGGCGGCTCCACCAAGCCGCCGAGGAAGTCCAGCGACTACCAGCACTTCCGCTCGCGGCCGGACCTGCAGCCGCCGCTGGTGACGGTCACGGCCCACACGGCCGGCGCCTCGCCGGGGGAGCTGCTGCTGGCGCCGTACTCGGGGCCGGGCCAGTACGGGCCGATGATCCTGGCCGAAGACGGCTCGCTGCTGTGGTTCGACCCGCTCTCCCCGGCGGGCACCCGTGCCGCCGACCTGCGCGTGCAGACCTACAGGGGCAAACGGGTGCTGACGTGGTGGCAGGACCCGCTGGCGACGGGCTCCGACCACCAGGCCGGCATCGTCATCGACAGCGAAGACTACGAGCCGCTGGCGGTCGTGAGGGCCGGCAACGGCTACCAGGCCGACCTGCACGAATTCCTGATCGAGCCGAACGAAACGGCCCTGATCACCGTCTACGACGGCGTCGACTGCAACCTTTCGAAGGTCGGGGGCCCGGCCCACGGCGCCGTCGCGGACACGCTGGTGCAGGAACTGGACCTGCGCACGGGCCTGGTCCGCTACGAGTGGCACGCCCTGGACCACGTGCAGCTGAGCGACGCCTACGTGCGGGCGCTGCCGGGATCGCCGAAGGAACCCTTCGACTTCTTCCACGTCAACTCGGCCGAACAGCTGGGCGACGGCGACCTGCTGATCGACTCGCGCAACACCTGGGCTGCCTACGACGTCGACCAGCGCACGGGGCAGGTGCGCTGGCGCCTGGGCGGCAAGCAGAGCAGCTTCAAGCTCGGGCCGGGCGCCCAGACGGCCTTCCAGCACGACGCCCGCATGCAGCCCGACGGCGCCCTGACCTTCTTCGACAACGGCGGCACGCCCAAGGTCCACTCCCAGTCGCGGGTCGTCGAAGTGACGTTGAACACGACCACGATGACAGCGACGCTCCTCCACAGCGACGAGCACTCGCCCGCGCTGCTGGCGGGCAGCCAGGGCAACCTGCAGGCCCTGCCCGACGGCAACTGGATGGTCGGCTGGGGTCAGGAGCCCTACTTGACGGAATTCGAACCCGGCGGGCACCCCGTCTTCGACGCGCACCTGCCGCCCGGCTATGAGTCCTACAGGGCATACCGCCAGGAATGGGTGGGGCGCCCGCTGACCAGACCGACGCTGGTCGTCTCCGGCCAGAGCGCCTACGTGAGCTGGAACGGCGCCACCGGGGTCGCCTCCTGGCGGCTGCTGGCGGGGTCCTCGGCGGGCGCCCTGACGGCTGTCGCGACGGTGACCCGAAGCGGCTTCGAGACGGCGATCCCGCTGAGCGCCGCGCGGCGGTCCGGCTATGTCGAGTTGCAGGCGCTCAGCGCTTCCGGGAGCGTTCTGGGGAGCTCTCCCGCGAAGCGCGGTTGAGTCCCTGGGCCTCGTCGGGCGGCAGCGGCGTGCCGTCGCGGCTGAGCTTGCCCACGACCCGTTCGGAGCGGACCTTGCGCCTGTGGGTGGCCTTGGCGGCGATCACGCGGGCCGTCGAGAAGTAGTCGGCGAAGCCCCGTCCGTGGGCCTCCTGCAGGCGCTGGGGCAGGGGCCTGCGCAGCTCCCCTTCGAAGGCCTGCTGGTAGGTGGCGCGCAGGCCCTCCTCCAGTTCGCTCTCGCCGGCGCTGTTGTGAAGCTCCATCCGTCCGCTCGCGGTGGAGTAGTCGTAGAGCTCCGTTTCGGCCCCTTCGGAGATGGGCTGGATGCCGCCTTCGGACCAGTCTGAGTAGGTCGCGTACTTGGCCTGCTGTGTGCGCATCGCGACGACGTGCAGGGGCGCGTCCGCGGCGTAGGGCTCGATCGCGTACTCCGTGACCGTCTCGTCGGTCGCGTGCAGCACGTAGGGTCGCCCGGGCGCCTGCGGTTCGGCCAGGATCCTGGCGAGGTCCAGGCGGTGGGCGAGGTGCGAGTAGTGCTGTTCGCTTCGCCAGTGCTCGCCGCCGCTGCCGATGCTCAGCAGCAGGGGGGCCAGGTCGACGCTGGAGGTCAGCTGGGTGCGGGGGGTTTCGGGGGCGGCCGTGAGCTTGCCACGGGGGTCCTTGACGATCAGGGGCACGCGGATGGCCTCCTCGTAGGCGCCGGCGCCCTTGCCGCGCAGGCCGTGGGAGGCGCCGTACTCGCCGTGGTCGGAGGTGAACACGACGACGGTGTTGGCGGCGATCTCGGGTTTGCTTTCCAGCGTCGCCATGACGTGCCCGACGTGCCTGTCGACCTCCCGCTGAAGCTTCGCGTAGAGGTCCAGGAAGTTCAGCCAGATCGGCTGGACTTCGGGGCCGGTGAAGGGGACGACGCCGAAGGAGGCGGCGGCGGTGTCCTGCAGGGAGCGCTGCAGGCGGGGCTTGCGACGCTCCTCCAGCAGTTCGGGCGTCTCGAAGTTGGGCGGCAGCTGAAAGACGGAGCGGCGGGCGTCGACCTCCGCGGGCACGCGGTCGCTCCAGATGTACCACCAGGCGATGTCGTGGGGGTTCACGAAGGAGACGGTCGTGCACCACGGCTCGGCCCCGCTCTCGCTGCCGTACCACTCGCGGAAGCGGGCCGCGATCTCGGGGTCCGTGCGCCAGCCCTGCCCCGGGCCCCCGTCCGGGGAGGGGAAGACGCCGCCGGCGAAGCCGTAGCGCTCGAGGTCCCGTTCGCCGCGGGCGAAGGTCCAGTGGTTGTCGCCGTGGGTCAGGTGCCACTTGCCGAACCAGCGGGTGTGGTAGCCGTGTTCGCGTAGCATCGTCCCCCAGGTCGGGAAGCCCGGGTCCAGCGTGCTGCCGCCGGTGATCATGCAACCCGTCTGGTGGGTGTACAGGCCCGTCACGAGTGCGGCCCGGGACGGCGTGCAGTCGTTGGAGGCCGTGTAGTGGTGGGTGAAGGACACTGCGCCCTCGCGCAGCCTGCGGATGTTCGGTGGCAGCGAGATGCCCATCGGTCGGGCGCCGAACCATTGCGGCGTGCGCAGCTGGTCGACCATGATCACGAGGATGTTGGGCTGGTCCGAGCGTGGCTTGTGGGCGGTCGTGTCGGTCTTGGGCCTGACAGGCCGGGAGGGCTGGTCGCCGTCGGCGTCGGCCAGTGCCTTGATGCCGACGGCAGTGCCTGCCAGCACGCCGCCGGCGATGGCGCCCCGCTTGAGGAACGTGCGCCTGTCGACTCTCATATGCTGATCGGGATCCATGCGTGCCAAGCCAGCTCTCATCCTCGGGCCGCTGCTGGCCCTCGGTTTGGGGTTTGCCGGCCTGACCGCCACCGCAGCGGCGCAGTCAGCGCCAGCATGCGTCCCCGCGAGCTTGGACAACTCCGCTCTGCAGGCCGGTGCCCTAACAATATCGCCCCTGCCGGGCAGCCGAGACGCCTCGCCGCAGACGCAGATCAGCATGTTGGGAGCTCCGGCGGGCGACCTGGCGGTGCAGAGCGTCGTCGGGACGCTCTCGGGCAGGCACGCCGGGCGCCTGGAGCCCTACTCCCAGGGCGACGGCGCCAGCTGGGTGCCGTCGCGAGGCTTCGTGCCCGGGGAGCGGGTGACCGTCCATGCGACGGTGCGCCTGAGCGGAGCCCTGCACGCCGTCCTGGACGTCTTCCAGGTGGCCCACCCCGACGTCATCAGCTCCACGCCCGAGCGGATCCACACAGGTAGCCCGTCGGAAGAACAGAGCTTTCGCTCGCGCCCCGACCTGCGACCGCCCGTCGTGACCGTCACGAGCGACTCGCCCGCCGTGGAAGCGGGGGACGAGTTCGAGGCCCCCTACGGCGGTCCCGGCCAGGCAGGCCCGATGATCCTCGAACCCGACGGCGCCCTGGTCTGGTTCAAGCCGCTGCCCCGCTACACCTCGGCCACCAACTTCAAGGTCCAGGAATACGAGGGCAAGCCGGTCCTGACCTGGTGGCAGGGCGACATCTCCGTGCACGGGTTCGGCACCGGGGAAGACGTCATCGCCGACAGCGCCTACGCCGACGTCGCCCACGTGCGGGCCGGCAACGGGCACATGGCCGACCTGCACGACTTCCAGCTGACGCCGCAGGGCACGGCCCTGATCACCTCCTACTTCCCGATCCTCTGCAATACCTCGTCGGTCGGCGGGTCCTCATACGACGGCCTGACCGACGGCGTCTTCCAGGAGATCGACGTCAGGACGGGCCTGGTCATGTACGAATGGACGAGCGTCGACCACGTCGGCCTGGCCGAATCGTATTCGCCCGCCAAGCGCTCCAGCACGGCCTACCCCTACGACTTCTTCCACATCAACTCGCTGGGCGTGAACCGCGACGGCAGCCTGATGATCTCCTCTCGCAACACCTGGACGGTCTACGACCTGAACCCGGCCAGCGGCCAGATCCAGTGGCGCCTGGGTGGCAGGCACAGCACCTTCAAGCTCGGGCCCGGCGCCGGCACGGCCTACCAGCACGACCCGCGCGAACTGGCCGACGGGGCGATCAGCATCTTCGACAACGGCTCCTCGCCGACGGTCCACGCGCAGTCGCGGGGGATCGTCGTGCAGATCGACGCGCAGACGGGGACGGCGACGCTCCTCTCCGAATTCGTCCACGACCCGAAGCTGGTCGTGGAAAGCCAGGGCAACGTGCAGGCGCTGGCCAACGGGGACTGGTTCGTCGGCTGGGGGCAGGAACCGTACTTCTCGGAGCTGAGCCCGCAGGGGGCGACGCTCCTCGACGCCCACTTCCCGGTGCACGAGCAGTCCTACAGGAGCTTCCGCTTCGCCTGGACGGGCACGCCCGAACACGCGCCCACCTTCGCCTTCCAGCCCGGCGGCAGCGGTGCGGGAACGGCCTATGCGAGCTGGAACGGCGCCACGGGGGTCACGTCTTGGCGGCTGCTGGCCGGGGCCTCGACGGCCTCGCTGAAGCCGATCCTGACGGTGCCTCGCAGCGGCTTCGAGACGGCCCTGACGGTCCCCGGCGGGACGATCGGCCCGGACCTGGCGGTGCAGGCGCTCAGCGCGAGCGGGGCGGTGATGGCGAGCTCCGCCGCTGCGCCCGAGTCCTCGCTCGAGTGAGCGAGGCCGCCTCGGCGTACTACTGGCCGTCCTCGGGCTTCGGTTTGGCGCGGAAGACGTCGAGGTAGTTGGTCGCCAGGCGCTTGTTGAGGTTCTCGACTTCGGCGATGAACAGACGGTATGCGCCCGCCCGCGTCTGCTTTTCGTAGCGGTCGATGAGCGATATGAACTCCCAGCCCTCGAAGCCGAGTTCCGTCGCGGCCTGCCGGTGCAGCTGCCAGCGTCGACCCAGCTGGAAGAAGCTGTCGAGCGCCGTCAGCAGGGCCACGGCGAGACCGACGCCCGCCGTCCAACCGGTCGGCACCTTCAGGCTCGCGAGCACGGGGATGGTCGTGGCACCGATGATGATCGGCACCCGCAGCAGGTAGTAGACGTTTCGCTGACCACGCCACAGGCGCTCGTACATTTCGACCTGCCCGAGCCAGCGGCACAGGACGATCTCGCACTGTTCGCCGGTCAGGCTGTCCTGCCCGTCCTGCCCCTTCATGGCGTCGATCAGCCGTCTCGCCTCGTCCCAGCAGGCCTGCACGTCGGAGCTGGGGCGTTGCAGCAGCGAGCCGATCCAGGACCGCCGTCGGCGCTTGGGCGGCGGGCCGCTCATGCCGGCAGCGCCTGCGCCCGGGCGCGCACGGCCGCTGTCGGCTTCCCGGTGGTGCCGAGCGCCTCCTGCTCCGATGAGCTGCCACCTGCCATACGCCCCCCGAGGCGAGTTCCGGTCGACGGGATGCTACACGAGATCGGACAGTGCAAACTCGTCCGCTGAGGCGTATCCTCGCGGGCATGGGGGGACGCTTCGCATCGGGAGCGGCGACGCTGAGCGCATGCTGGTAGACCTGCACGCGCACTACCCGATGCACCTGCAGCCGGACGAGCGCCAGCTGGCTCACGAGCGGCTTCGCCAGTGGGAGAAGGAGTGGTTTCGCGCGCATGTCGTGCGGCTGCTCTCGCGGCTGTTCAACTATCAGGCGAGAGGCGACGAGCCGGGCGTGACGCTGCCGGAGATGGCGGCCGGGGAAGTCGGCGTCATCCTCTCGCCGCTGTATCTCCCATTCGACGAGATCGACTTCGCCCGCCCCTACGGAGCGCGGCCCAGGCGGGGGTACTTCACCGATCTGCTGGACCAGCTCAGGCTGGTGGAGGAAGACGTCGAAGAAAAGGGCAAAGGCGAGGTGAGGGCGAGGGTCGCGCACTCGCCCGGCGAGCTGTCGGCCGCTCTGGAGGCCGGCGAACATGCGCTCATCCACGCCGTCGAGGGCGGGTTCCACCTCGGGCGCGACGACCTGGAAGTCGCCGACAGCGTCAGACAGCTGGCGCAGCGGGGCGTCGCCTACATAACGGTGGCGCACCTGTTCTGGCGTGGCGTGGCGACCAATGCGCCGGCGCTGCCGTTCATGCCCGACTGGCTGTACGGGCTGCTCTTCCCCCAGCCCCAGCAGGTGGGCCTCAGCCCGCTCGGCCGGGCGGCAGTCGAGGCGATGGTCGATCACGGAGTGCTCGTCGACGTCACCCACATGAGCGAACGGGCGATGATGGACACCTTCGAGCTGCTCGACGAACGCGACCCGCGCCGGCAGGTGCCCGTGATCGCCACGCACATGGCCTGTCGCCTGGGCTCCTACGAGTACAACCTCGGCGAAGAGGCGATTCGCAGGATCGCCGAGCGCAGGGGCCTGCTCGGCCTGATCGCCTGTGAGCACTACATCAGCGACGGCGCACGCTCGGGTCCGCGCGACTTCGAGGCCTCCTTCGAGCTGATCTGCCGTCACATCGACCGCATCGTCGAGCTGACGGGAGGCGACGAGTGCGTGGCCTTCGGCAGCGACCTGGACGGCTACATCAAGCCGGCCCTGCCGGGCATCGAACGCCTCGGCGACATGAGCCGCTTCCAGCAGCGACTGCGGGACAGGTACGGCAAGCGGGCGGAGGCCTTCGCCGGCGCCAACGCGCTGCGCGTGCTGAACGCGGCCTGGGGCGTGCCCCGTCCGCGCCCGGCGCCGCCCGAGCCGCCCCCGCCGGCGCCGCCGGTGTGTGCGGGGGCGCAGCCGGGGGGCGAGCCGGCGGCGGAGAGCCCGCGCGGCGCGCTGGACGTGATCGCGTTCTCGCTGGGCTTTCTCGCCTACCTCTACCTGGCCGGCGCGGTGCTCGACAGGGTGCGCCTGTCCAGTGCCCGCCTCCCGGCGTACCTGGCGCCTGACGTGTTCAGCGTCGCGCGGCTGCTCGGCGACGGGCTGCGCACGACGCTGCTTGCGACCGGGGTGTTCGCCCTGGTCTGCGCGATCGCCTACCTGGCGGGCTCCTTCGGCTGGAACAGGAATGCCCGGCTGTGGCACAACCTGGTGCGCAGGCGCGCGCCAGGCGAATACGACGACGGGGCGGCCCCGCTCGGCGACGTGGCCGTGCGCATCCTGGCCGGCTTCAACAACGTCGCGATCGCGTCGCTGATCGCGCTGGCGCCGGCCCGCGGGATCGACGCGATCGTCCCCGGGGTCGCGTGGGCCGTGGTGCTCGCCTGGGCGCTCTCCTTCGTGGCGATCCTCCTGGCGATGACGAAGTGGGCGTCTTCGATCTGGGGACGGCGCCTGGGCGGAGCGCTCTGGGTCGTCGCGGCCCTGCTGGCCCTGTTCGCCTCGGCCCCGCTGGGGGTGCTCGTGCTCTCGGCGGCCCTGGTGGCGACGTTCGGGCGGGTGCTCGCGCGACTGGATCGTCCGGAATCGATCAGGCAGCTGGTGCGCTCGCCGCTGCCGTGGGCGGTGCTGACGGTCGTCCTGCTGGTGGCGCTGGCCTACCAGGCGATGCCGCCCGAGAGCTTCCCGACGGCGCTCGTCACGACCGGCTCGGGCGAGCAGCGCGGCGCCTACCTGGGACGGACGGGCGCCGGCGTCTACCTGGCCTCCTGCGAAACGTCGCAGACCGACGCGACGTCCACGAACGAGCGTGTCGCCTTCGTGCCGGCGGGGGACGTCCGCTCGCTGCAGGTGCAGGCGCGTCCGTACCGCTTCGACACGGGCGGGCGGCCGTCCCTGCTGACGCTCGCCTTCCACGCGGTCGGGGGCGAAGGGGACACCCCCACGTGGTTCAACGCGGACCTGCGTGCCCGCGCGGGGACCTGCGACGGCACCGGCAGCGAAGGCGCCTCCAACGACCCCTCGCTGGGCAGGGGCGTGCTGGTCGGGCCGGGCCCGGCGAGCGGCCGGGCCAAAGACGGCGAGCCTCCGATCCAGGACACGGCCCCCCGCCTGGTCGCGGAACTGGCCCGCCGCTACGAGCCTACGGTGGAGGTGACGACGGCCGATCGGAACTGGCCCGTGTCGCTGGGAGCGGTGCTCGCGGAGCGAGGGCCCGAAGGCGCCAGGACGTGCCTGGTCAGGGTGAGCGCTCCCAGGCTCAACTGCGACGTGACGGCGGCGGACCTCTCGCCGATCGGGGCGAGCGCCGGCGACTACCTGCAGCTCCCGGCCAGGCTCGAAGACGACTCCTCGCCGGAAGGCCAGTTCAAGGCCTTCATGCGGGGCCAGGAAATCGAACCTGGACCGCCGAGCCGGTGGTTGGCCAACCCGTCCCTGCTCTCGCCCTGGAGCACCGCCCAGATCTACTTCTACCTGGTGCAGAGCTTCGAAGCCGCCAAGCTCCCGGCGCAGGCCCGCGACCCGGAAGTGCCGGCGGGGCTGGTCGGCCTGGAGTACTGGTTCTACTACCCCTACAACTACTACCCCGTCCTGGTGCAGACCAAGTTGATGGAAGACACGCCGCTGGCCTCGGAACTGTTCACCGTCGACAGGCACCAGGGAGACTGGGAGCACGTCGACGTGCTGCTGAACCCGCGCACCTTCGCGCCCGAGTGGCTCTACCTCGCAAGGCACTCCTTCGAGGGCCAGTTCGTCCGCTGGTCGAGCGCGGCGGTCAACGAAGGGCATCCGGTTGTGCAGGCGGCCTACGGGGGGCACCCGAGCTATGAGCCCGGCTGCGGGCAGCAGCCCAGGACGAGGGCCAACGAACTGCTGCGGACGCTGCGGGCGAGCAGGCTGCTGAGCGACTGGCTGGTGTGCGGTTCGGGCCGGCTCGCCTTTCCCGCCAAGAGCACGCCCCTGGTCGACCTGGCGAGCGTTCCCTGGGCCTGCTGGCCGGGTCACTTCGGGGAGGCCGGCAAGCTCGAGGTCGAAGCCGCAGCCACCGAAGAGGCCAAGCGCGACCTGCTCCAGAAGATCGTCTATGTCGCAGGCCCGGCGGCGCCGCTGCGCCAGGCGGAGAACACCGGCGTCTGCAGTGGCTCGCCGGCGGCCGGCGAGGCGGCGCTGCTGCCACGGCTGCAGGCGGCCCAGGGCGCCTCGAGCGGCCCCTGACCGGCGGGGCACCGGCGCTCGGCGTGCCCTACCCTGCGTCTTCTAGATGCCCGACGTCGAGGACAGCGCGATCATCGTCGATGCCTGGACGGTCGAAGACGGCAACCAGGCGGAGTTCCTCGATGCCCTGGAGGGCCTGTTCGGAAGGCTGCGCGAGCTCGACGGCTTCCTCGAAGGCGCCATCTTCAAGGGGGTCGACGCGACCCGGTTCGTCTCGTGGGCCAGGATGCGCTCCTCGCGCGAGCGCAGTGCGGCGCTCATCGACAGCGACGTGCGCTCCAGGATCAGAGGGATGAGAGGGCTCGCCCACCCCGATCTCGGCTCCTACACGCCGTATCGCACGTTTTCGCCGCCTGAGTTCTGAGCAGCGCGCGCGGGACGGTCGAGGTCCTATGCGGCGCAGCGCCGGCAGGAGCCGTGCAGCACGATCTCGTGGTCTGACACAGCGAGCGGCACCCGCCGGCTGAGCACCTCGATCGCCTGCTCCAGACCGGGATCGGAGAACGGCATGACGGTGCCGCACTCGTCGCAGACGAGGTGATGGTGGTGCTCGGAGTGGTCGCTGACCCGCTCGTAGCGGACCATCGTCTGGCCGATCTCCACGCGCTGCACGAGACCCAGCTGCTCGAGCTCGTCCAGGACCCGGTACACGCTGGCCCGGCTCACGCGTCGGGCGTTCTCGCGGCGCAGGGCGTCCTCGATCTCCTGCGCGGTGAGCGCGCACCGCTGTCCGGCCAGCAGCTCGATCAGGGCCCTGCGGGCGCCGCCGCGCTTGTGCCCCGTGGCGGCGAGCGTCGCTTCGGCGTGCTCGACCCAGCTCGCGGCGGAAGCGGCCTCGCGGCGGGGCCCCTCCGGTGTCTTGGCGCGCGTCTTGCTCATGTGAGGATGGTATGGCGTTCGGGTGGGTGGGTCGTGTTTGACGCCTGCGGGGATGCGCCAGACGGGCGACGGCGGCGCTTGAGCGCAGCCCACAGCCTGCCGGTCGCGTACAGCACGGCGCCTGCGCTTCCTACGAAGAACCCGATCGGGTAGTCGGTCGTGTAGGAGAGAGCGATGGCCGTCCAGACGGTTGCCAGGGCGAGGGCGACGGACAGCGCCAGCGCGCGCTCGGGCCGGTCGGTGAAGGAGCGGGCGGCGGCGGGGGCGCCGATCATCAGGCTGAAGATCAGCAGCGTGCCGACGACGGGCACGGTCATGGTCGTGGCCAGGGCGACGACCGCGAGGAAGGCCAGCTCCATGCGCCAGCGGTCGATCCCCCGTGCCTCCCCGACCTCGCCGAGCACGGAGGAGAGCATCAGCGGCCTGTAGATGACGGCGACGGCGAGCACGCAGACGACAGCCAGGGCGGCGGTGGGGGCGAGCTCGGCGGGGCTGATGCCGAGCACCTCGCCGAACAGCAGCGAGTAGACGGCGGCCTCGTACTCCGAGCTGAAGCTGAGGAACAGGGCTCCGAGGCCGAGCATCGTCACGAGCGCCAGCGCGGTGACGGCGTCGTGGCGGCCGCGGCGACCGAGCAGCCCGATCGTCAGCGCGCCGAGCAGCGAGAAGGCCCCGAGTCCGACGATCGTGTCGACGCCGAGCAGGACAGCTCCGGCGGCGCCCGCGAAGGCGCCGTTGGGGATCGCGTGGGCGACGAAGGCCGAGCCGCGCAGGACGACGAAGAAGCCGACGACGCCCGCGACGACGGCGACGATGCTGGCGACGATCCAGGCGTTGACCATGAAGCCCGAGAACACGCCTCCTCCTCAGCGGCCGGCGCGGCGGCGCTCGCGCCATGCGGGCACGCCGGAGAGCAGGTAGAGGACGAAGACGATCGTGACGACGAAGAAGCTGGCGGGCCAGGTTTTGCCCCGCGGCGGCCAGTAGAAGCTGTCATAGGCGAGCACGATCCCCAGCCATATCGCCGCTACGCCGAGCAGGCAGGCGAGCAGCACGGCCCGACCCGGCCGTCTGGTCGCGCGCAGCGCTGCGGCTGCCGGTCCGATCAGCATGGCGGTGGAGAGGATCGAGCCGATCGTCAGAGCGCACAGCGCGACGGCCGTGGCCAGCGCGAGCAGGTAGGTCGCTCCGAGCAGCCGCACGGGCACGCCTCTGGCTGTCGCGATCTCGGGGCTGATCGTGCTGAGCAGCAGCGGCCTGTGGATCACGAGCAGGATCGCGACGACGAGACCGGCGAGGGCCGCCACGAGCGGGATCGTGGAGCTGGAGATCGTGAAGATGGACCCGAACAGGATCGTGACGGTGGCGCCGGTGGTGTTGTGGATGGTGCTGCCCAGGTAGAGGAACAGGGCCGCAAGGCCGAGCGCTGCACCGAGCACGATCCCGGTCGCCAGGTCGCGCCCGCGTGCCCGCTGGATGCCGATGAGCTCCATCGCGCCCGCTGCGGCGACGCCGAAGACGAGGAAGCCGGCCAGCGGTCCGACGCCGACGAGGAAGGCGCCGGAGCCCCCGGTCGTGCCGATGTCGCCGAACGCCTCGGCTGCGAAGGACTGGCCGCGCATGACCGTGAAGACGCCCAGCGCCCCGGCGACGATGGCGACTGCCGTGCCGACGATCAGGGCGTTGCGCACGGCGTCGCTCTGGAAGAAGCCGGTCTGGAAGACAGGTGAGAGGAAGTGGCTCAAGAGCCGCCCTCGGCGTCGGGGAAGCGCAACTCGTGGCCGCTGAGGTCATGGCCTGCGCCGGCGATCACGATCACCCGGCCGTGGACGTGAAGGACGTCGACGTGATGGCCGTAGAGGCGGCTGAGCACGTCGCTGCGCACGACCTCCTCGGCCGGTCCGCTGACGGCCCGCCCCCCGGCGAGGTATACGACGCGGTCCATCACGGGCAGCAGCGGGTTGATCTCGTGTGCCGAGATGAACACGGCGATCTGCTGCTCGCGGGCGATCCGCGCCAGCAGGGCGACGACTTCATCTGCGCTGCGCAGGTCGAGGTTCGCCAGGGGCTCGTCGGCGAGCAGCAGCCGGGGCTCTCCGACCAGCGCGTGCGCTATCAGCACCCGCTGCTGCTCCCCGCCCGAGAGCAGACCGACACGCTTGTCGGCGAAGTCCAGCGCGTCGACGGCGGCGAGCATCTGCTCGGCCCGCTCGCGCCGAGCCCGGGAGGGTCGGGCGATCCCGAAGCGGTGGGCGTCGATGCCGAGCCCGACCAGGTCCCGGGCCCGCAGCGGCATGTCGGGGTCCAGCAGGAACTTCTGGGGCACGTAGCCGACCAGCGGGTTGCGCCGCGAGCGCGCGCCGCCGGCCAGCAGCACCCGCCCCCGGCTGGCCTGCGTGAGCCCCAGGATGACGCGGAACAGGGTCGTCTTGCCCGCCCCGTTGGATCCGATCAGGCCCGTGAACTCGCCCGCGCGAATCTCGAAGGACACGTCGTCGAGGACTGAGCGGCCACCGAGCTGGACGTGCACGTGCTCGACCTGGAGAACCTCCTCACGATCCGTGCGAACAGGACCGCCCCGCGGCTCGGCGCCGTCGTCGGCAGGCTCGGCGTGGCCCACGCTCGAGCTCACAGCTTCCTGGTCGATGTCTTCTGCGCCACGGCCTTTTCCAGCGCTCTGACCTCGGCGATCATCCACGACTGGTAGTCATAGCCGGGAGTCGGCATCGTCTCGTAGACGCCCACGACCGGCACCCCCGCGCGAGCGGCCTCCTCGAGGAAGCCTTCGGTCACGGAGTCGGTGACCTGCTGGTTGTAGACGAAGACCTTCACCCTGTGGTTCGCGAACAGGCCGTCCTGGAGCGTGACGTCCTGCGGCGAGGGGTCGGTGCCGTTCATGATGTCGGCCTGCATCGAGAACGGCGTCAGGTTCCTGGTCCCGGCCGCTTCCAGCATGTAGTCCCCGACCGGCTCTGTCGTCGCCACGGTCGTGCCGGGGTAGCGTTCGCGGAACTGGCGCAGGGCGTTCGTCCAGGGCTTCAGCGAGGCGTCGAAGGCTCGTGCGTTGGCCTGGAAGTAGGCGGCGTGCGCGGGTTGCAGCTCCGAGAGGTCGCTCGCCAGCGCGGCGGCGAGCGCGGGCATCGTCGTCGGCTTGTACCAGAGATGCGGATTGGGGGTCGATTCCGGCAGTCCGAGCAGCTTCTGCACGTCGATGACCTTGCGGCCCGAGCTTTCGGAGGCCGACTCGATTTTTTCCATGTACGTGTCGTAGCCGACGCCGTTCTGGACGATCAGCTTGGCCTGGGACACCTCCTGGGCCACACTCGGGCTGGCCTCGAAAGTGTGGGGATCGGTGTTCGGATTGCTCTCGACCGCGTCCACCTTCACGTACCTGCCGCCGATCTGTTCGATCACGTTGGCGTACTGGTTCTCCGCTCCCACCGCCGCGATCTGCCCCGCCGAGCGCCCGCTGAAGGAGGAGCTGCCGCAGCCGGCCAGCGCCCCGAGGGCAAGCAGCACCGGCAGGGCGGCGAGGAGGGGGCGGGGGAGGCGCGCGGCGCGACGGCTATCGGCAGGCATGGGAAAAGGGGCAGGCATGGGCAACCTCATCGTCGTGGTCTATCGATCCGGCTGGGACCGCTTGCGGAAGGAAGCCTACACTATTTCAGACTAAATCTTATTCTTATCTATCGCCTGGGCGCCCTCGCTGCAGCCTGTTCGGAACCTCGTCCTTCGACGCCCACCGCTACCCATGGCGGCAAGCCACAGGGAGCCTTCCGTGATTTCCGGCGCCGTCCAGACGACTCCTGTACAGTGTCGCCGCCCATGGAATCTCGATATACGGGAACGATCGAGCGAGCGGGACGAGGTGCGGATTTGCCGGCATGCTGGGGTGTCGCGGTCACGGGTGATGTAGGCAAGGCTGCGGGGCACCAGGGGAGGGGGAATGCAAGGCGGATTCTGGCGGATCGGCGGGGGGAAGATGATCGTCCGTGGCATGGTGGACGTGCGTGGCGTCTTCATCAGTGGATCGGTCTCGCTGCGAACAGCGGTCGGTCATTTCGCCGTGCATGGCACGCTCGACGGGACCCTCACCCAGAGGAGGCTGACGGTCACTGGCCGCCTCGGCGCAGCACCGATTCACATACGGCTCGTAGCAACGTAAGTAGCTGCCCAGGGTCATGGATACGCGTCGTGGCAACAGCCCGATGAACGACAAGCTCAGCCTTGCCGCGGTGCTGCGAGGCACCTTCAGCGCCTACGTCGAAAGGGCACCCTTGCTTCTGGCTGCTGCGCTCATGCTCGTGGCCATCGTGAGGCTCGACACCACGCTGCTTCGCGCCCAAGCAGCAGTTGGGGCTGGACTGATCAATCTGCTGCTCTTCGCCCTCTTCGTCTGCTTCGTCGTGCTCGCTGCTCAAGCCTGCTGGGACGAGCGCGATCGTCATGGAGTCAGGGACCTGCTCCGCAGCTCATGGTCGGCAGTGGGTCGACTGCTACTCGTAGGCGTCGTCGTGAGTCTCGTGATCGGGGTCATCGGCGCGCTGGAGTCTGGGTTTCTCATCGTGATCGTCGCCAGCGCCGCGTTTGCGGCGCGCGCGAACTTCACGCCGTTCGTCGCGGGCGTTCTGTTGATCTCAGTCGTGCTGCAGCTGTACCTGCTGACGATCTGGTCGGTGTTCATGCCAGTTGTCGTGCTTGAGCGGCCACGAGGGCTGCGTGCGCTGGGACGCAGCCGCGAGCTGGTCCGTGGCAACCGCTCGCGAGTGCTCGTGCTGATTCTGGCGCTCGCATTGCAGCTGTTTCTGCTCACGGCTGCTGTCGGGGCGGCTCGGCATCTGATCGGTGGCGTACCGGTGCTCACCGGCGAGCTGGTGCTGGCAATGTTGATGGTGCCGGTACCGGCGCTCGCCATGACGGCGCTCTACCACGAATTGCGCAGAACGTCTTAGCTCCTGCTGCCGCTTTGCGGATCGATAGCCTGCCTATCTAGTACCCGCGGGCTCGGAAGGGTGGCAGAGCGGTTGAATGCACTGGTCTTGAAAACCAGCAACGGCGGCGACGTCGTTCGGGGGTTCGAATCCCCCCCCTTCCGCTCCGTCGGATTCGGCCGGCACAAGAGTTCGGGCTCCCGTTACTATCCCGGTGTTTCGAATTTGCGCGAGGCATCGCGATTCGAGGCGGATCGGTATCGGCATCAGGGGACGGCCGGCGATTCGGGGCTGTCCCCTCTAGAAAGGGGACGACGATGGGCTTTTACCAATACGAGCCGTTCGACGAGGCCAGGGCGACGTACGTCTGGACCGGGATCGGCGGGCCGGGCTTCTTCTCCGTGGAGGTGTCAGGCGAGGTCCAGAACTTCACGTACGGGATCCAGCTGGTGCGCGACCAGCACTGGGTCGGCGGCCTGAAGGTGGACGTGATGGGCTGGACGGGCCCGATCGGCGAGGGCAAGCGACCCTACAAAGTGCACGGGGCGTTCCCCGGCGAGTTCAGGGAGTCGATCGTCGTTGAGGGCTCCAACGGCTCGCGCGTCGTGAAGGTGGAGCAGATCCCGCCAGAGCGGGCAGAGGACTACATGCAGTCGCTGGACCCCGCCGCTTGAGACCAGATCTCCGTGCCGGCGTCTACCCGGAGGGCGCCGGCACGGGCAGCGTGTAGGTCAGCTCCGGGCGGCCGTGCCACAGGACGGTCGTGGAGGCGCGGTAGGTCCCCCCGTGGCCGCGCGGCACCGTCGCGGAGAAGGTTCCCTTGACGCTCAGGACGGTCCTGGCCACGACGACTTCCTTGGCACAGGCGAGGCGCTCGTGGATGAGTACGGCCGTTCCTGCGCGGAAGCTGCCTGTCACACGGCCGCTCAGCAGCAGTCCCGTCCCGGCGGCCTGCGCCTTGGTCAGGTACATGCGCCTGAACAGCTTCAGGGGCAGCGACCTGAGCTTGCCCGAGACCGCCTCGTAGCGGGCCAGATTCGTTCTGCGCATGCGGGCCGGCGGCAGCGGCGCCCTGGCCTGGAAGGAGCCGTCGCGCCCCACGACGGCTCCGGTGACGGTCGCGCCTGTCCCCAGGAAGCGGATCTGGACGTGGCTGCCGGCCAGCGACGGGGCCGCCTGTCCGTTCAGCTGGACCCGGTCCCCATGCACGGACACGTCGACGAGTTCGAGTGCGGCTTTCTTGCAGGAGGCGGGCTGGGCCGGCTTCTTGGTCGTGCTCTTGGCGGGGGTCTTGGTCGTCGATTTGGGCGGGGGCGTCTTGGTGGTCGTCTTGGGCGTTTCGGTCTTGGTGACCGTCGTCGTCGGTTTGGTGACGGTGATCTTCGAGGTGATGCAGTGTGCGTTGTATGGGCCGGTCCAGTTGAGCTGCACTTCGACTGTGCCCAGCGTGCCGGTGAGGCCGCTGAAGGCGAACAGGAACTGGGGAAGGCCCGTCGGCCCGTTCAGTTCCAGGCCCGCCAGAGCAGCGGTGCCGGTCGAGTCGAGCGGCTGGGAGGGAAGGCCGATGGGGACGCCGTCGCCGTCCTGGAAGGAGACGGATCCGCTCGAGTAGGCCGAGCGGGCGGGCTTCAGCACCTGCACGGAGACGTAGCTGACGGGATCGCATTCGGACTTGGCGACGGCGAACTGGGTCGTCAGCGCCCTGATCGTCCCCTGCCCGCAGCCTTCGGCCGTGTAGGCGTCGAAGTTCTGGATCTGGTGTTCGCCGTGGTCGGAGTTGACCCAGATGCAGGTCGGGCGCTGCGGGTCGGGATCGACCGTGTACAGGCCTCCCAGCCCTTCGGGGCTCTTGGGGAAGTGGGGGCAGCCGGCGCCCGTGGAGTAGTCGAAGCACTCGACCTCGCCGCTGCCTTCGCCGTTGGGGACGTAGATGCGCGGGCCGATCGTCACAGCCGGCCCGTTCCAGTTCGTCGACGCCTCCAGGACAGCCGGCAGGCCGGTCGGGGTGGCCGCTTCCCGGCCCTGCAGCGTGAAGCATTCGTCGCTCCCGGTCGGCAGGCACAGGCCGGCGACGCTGCCGCCTGCTTCCAGCAGCGGCACCGGCGCCCCGTTGTGGCCGACGTAGGTCGTGGCCTTCAGGGATACGGGCCAGGAGCCGCTGCAGGTCGCTTCCGTGGAAGTGTCGAAGCAGGCCAGGCGATCGAGGCCCCCGATTTCGAGGGGCACGATCAGCTGGCTTCCGATCGCTGCGGTGGCGGGCGAGGGGAAGCCGTTGCCCTGGACGGTGCCTTCGCCGAGCGCCAGCGCGTAGGGCTGGCCGGCGCAGGGCTGGTCGGTGGAGACGTCGAAGCACAGCATGGAGTTCTCGCCGCGCAGGTGCCCGGCGCCGGTGACGAAGTTGAAGGCGTACCAGCGGGTGCCCACGAGCATGGGGTCGCTGGTGCCGCTGATGCCGCCGGGGGTCAGCGGGCTTTCCCCCGATTTGGTCAGGGGCACGAAGCCGCAGTAGGGGTCGGAGTCCGTCGTCGCGATCGTCGTGTTGATGCAGACGACGCCTGCCGTGCCGTCGCTGACACGGGTCGCGTAGACGTAGAGCTTGCCCGTCGCCTGGTCGAGGTACAGGCCCGGCTGGCCGGAGGTGGAGAAGTTGTGCCTTTCGACGTCGGTGATCGTCTCAGGCGCGTAGCACTGGGCGGCAGTGCTCTGCAGGTGGCACGCGAACTGCAGTGTTTTGCTGTGGTGAAAGACGTTGTAGACGTCGTTTTCGGAGAGGGCCACGGCCCAGCCGTCGCCGCCGCCGCTGCCCCCGAATTTCGAGGCCGGCGGGACGGGGATGGTCGCCTTGGCCGAGTACGTGACAGTTTCCGCGGAGGCGACCGAAGGCGGGATCGCCGCTCCCACGGAGATGCCCGCCAGCACGATCGCCAGAGCGGCCTGGCGGATACGGCCCGGGCCACGCCGGGTCCCCCGGCGCCCCAGCGCCGCTCTGCCGTTACAGAACACCATGCAGTTGCACCGACTTCCGCCGCAGGGGCTACCTGCGACTGAGTACGGTGGCGATATCGGTCTACCGGCAGACGCCCTTTACGTCTGGCCGTCGCCTTTCTCAGCGCAAGAGGAGGGGGACGACCGTCAGTCGGCGGACACGACGGCCGGGATGACTGCAGCCGATGCATCCAACGGCAGCTCCTCGGGGGGCGCCGTCGGGAAGGCGGGCAGCAGGGCGGCGGCCATGGCGGCACCTGCCAGGGCGACCCCTCCAGCGACCAGGCAGCCGACGCTCAGGCCGTGCAGGAACGCGCTCGTGGCTGCTCCCTGCACCTTCCCGGCGAGGACTGCCCCGCCGCCTGCGGCGAGGTGCCCCGCGAGGGTCAGCGCGGAGCCGACGGATTCGTGGGCGACGCCGGCCAGGCGGGCGGGCAGGGCGGCGGGCAGCGCGCTGGTCAGCCTGCTGGAGTACAGGGAGGCGTAGACGCTGCCGATGATTGCCACGCCGAGCGTCCCGCCGAGCAGCCTGGTCGTGTCGTTGACGGCCGAGCCGACGCCGGCCTTGGCCGTCGGCACGACCCCCATGATCGCCTCCGTGGCGGGTGCGCTGGTGAGGCCCATGCCGATCCCGTAGAGGACCATCTGCGTCGCGATCACGCCGTAGCTGGTCTGCCGCGTGACGACTGCGGCGACCCACACGTAGAAGCCGGTGACCATCAGCAGGCCGACGGCGACGACGGCCTTGGTGCCGAAGCGGACGGCCAGGCGCGTGCCTATGACGGAGGCCACGCCGACCGATGTGGCCACGGGCAGCAGGTGCACCCCGGCTGACAGCGGCCCGTAGCGCTTGATGAACTGGAAGTACTGGGTCATCAGGAAGATGAACCCGAACAGGGAGAAGAAGGCGACGGTGACGGACCCGCTGGCCGCCGTGAAGCGGGGGTTGGCGAACAGCCGGACGTCGAGCATGGGCTCCTTCGCCCTTCGCTCCCATGCCACGAAGGCCGCGAGCAGGCCGAGCGCAAGGGCGAAGCCGGTCAGCGTGCGGGCGCTCGCCCAGCCGTGTTCGGGAGCCTCGATGATCGTGTAGATGAGGGCCGCGACGGCGGCCGTCGAGAGGCCGAACCCGCCAACGTCCAGTCGAGGCGCGTCGGGGTCGCGAGAGGTCGGGACGCCGACAGCCACGAGCAGCGCTCCGACGGCGGCCACAGGTGCCATGGCGAAGAAGATGCTCGACCAGGAGAAACGTTCCAGCAGCCAGCCGCCGACGATCGGTCCGAGCGCGATCGCGACGCCGGCGGTCGCCCCCCACAGCCCGATCGCCCTGGCCCGCTCTGTGCGCTCCACGAAGATGTTGGAGATCAGCGACAGGGTCGCGGGGAAGACCATCGCAGCGCCCAGGCCCATGACGCAGCGGGCCGCGATGAGGGCGCCGGAGCTGCTCGTGAGGCCGCCGGCAGTGCTGGCCAGCCCGAACAGGGCCAGCCCGGAGAGCAGCATGCCCTTGCGGCCGAAGCGATCGGACAGGGCCCCGAAGGCGAGCAGGAAGGCCGCGAACACGAGGTTGTAGGCGTCGACGATCCACTGCAGCTGGGAGTTGGATGCGTGCAGTTCCCTGACCAGCGTCGGCAGAGCCACGTTGACGATCGTCGTGTCGAGATTGATGGCAAAAGCTGCCAGCAGCAGCGCCGGCAGGATCAGGGCCTTGTTGCTCATCGCGCTCTCCTCTCCAGTTGGTTTATAAAATAAAGTTCTAGCATGATTTTCTGAAGTACGGTCGATAGGATGTAGCGATGCGGTCATATGGTCAGTACTGCGCTGTCGCGAAGGCCCTCGACGTGATCGGGGACAGGTGGGCCCTGCTGATCGTCAGGGAGCTGCTGCTGGCGGGGCCGAGTCGCTACACGGACCTGCGCCGGGGCCTCCCTGGCATCGCCACGAACCTCCTGACGGAGCGGCTTCGGGAACTGGAGGCCGCGGGCGTGCTGGCGCGTCGGGAGGCGCATCCTCCGGTCGCAGGCACCCTCTACGAGCTGACCGAGCGAGGCCGGGGCCTGCGGGCTGTGGTGCACGAGCTGGGCCTGTGGGGCGCCCCCTACATGGCCGAAGGCCCCGCTGCCGAGGACTCGTTTCGCAGTCATTGGATGGCTTGGCCGGTCGAGACGTTCCTCCGCGACGGTCGACCGGAGCAGGGGCCGGCGGCCCTCGAGTTGAGAGCCGGGGAGGATTCGCTGGTCGTGGAGGTCACCGAAGGCGTCGTCTCGACGCGCCCCGGGCCGGCAGACGACCCCGACGCGGTCCTGAGCGGTCCCCCGCATGCACTGCTGGGTGTCCTCAGCGGGGGGTTGCCGCTGAGCCTGGCGAGGGAGCGTGGAGTGGACCTGACGGGCGACGAGCAGGTGCTCGAGCGCCTCGTTCCCCGGGCCGGGGCGGCGGCGGTTCTGCCCGTCTGACTGGCCCGCGGCGCCGGCAGGGTCTAAACTTGCAGCCCACCCCTCGGGAGAGGTGGCCGAGTGGCTGAAGGCACTCGCCTGCTAAGCGAGTATGGGGATCAAACTCCATCGCGGGTTCGAATCCCGCCCTCTCCGTTTTCGGCAGGCTCGGCGGCTTCGACCGGCCTGCGGGCCTTTGCACTGAAGTAAAGGTTTGGCGCGGATTTCCAGGAAGCACCAGGTCACCCTGCCTGTCGAGTCGTTGCGGCAGGCTGCCCTGGGCGCCGGTGACGAGGTTGCGATCGAAGCCGAAGGAGCAGACCGCATAGTCGTCCGGCGCATGCCGAGGAGCGCCGAGCGTGGGCTTGGCGTATTCGATGGGCTGTACGAGCCGGGTTATCTGGAGCGGCTTCGCTCGGGCGAGCGTGCATGAATGGGTGTGTCCTCGATACCGACGTCGTGATCGCGGCGCTCGACCGGCGCGACGCGCATCACCCGAGGGCCGCCGAGGCGATCAAGTCGCTCTCCAAGGAAGGCGTGCCGCTCCTGCTTTCGCTCGTCAACTACGCCGAGACGCTGGTCAGGCCCGCCGAAGACGAGAAGACACTGCGGACGGCAAGGGATGCACTGGCTGCTCTGGGAGTTCGTTTGGTGGCGCCAGCACGCGCGATCGCAGTCGATGCTGCGCGACATCGCGCGCTGAACATCAGCCTCGCCGGGCGGTCAGCCTCGCCGGGCGGGTTCGCGCTCGCGACGGCACAGGCACGCGATGCGCACGTGGCGTCATTTGACCCGCGTGTTCGCCGCGCCTTGTCGGCGAGCATGTGCATATAGTCCCACTGTTCTCAATAGTTCCGATATTCGAATCAGGGGAGGAATGCGTCATGGCGAGAGCGGTTCTCTGGGCGTACGGGTTCGACGGGCCGGCTGGGGAGGTCGAAGCGGCGGTCGATACGATCGGGCCGCTTCCCTTCGACACGGTGATCCTGCCGTTCATCCACGTGCACGAAGGGATCGAGTTGTACTACAACGACACGCCCCTGGAAGCGCTCTGGCAGGGGCTGCCGGCGGCGCTCGAGCGTTTGAAGGGGGCCTTCCCCGTCAAGAAGCAGTTGCTGCTGTCGGTCGGCCCCTTCCAGGAGGACTTCGACGAGATCGGCAAGGACTACCAGGCCTTCGTCAAGCTGTTCGCCGACTTCGCCTCAGCCCACCACGTCGACGGGATGGACCTCGACTACGAGGGCTCCTACGCAGCCGAGGATGCCAGGCTGCTGGGGCTGGTAGCCAAGCGCTACAGGGAACAGGCAGGCACGCTGATGACAGCGGCCCCGTACATGGACGAAGCGTTCTGGACCGGCGAGGGCGGGGTGCTGGCCCAGGCCGTAGTCGCTGCAGGCAACGCCTTCGACTGGTTCAACGTGCAGTTCTACGCCGGACCGGGCAACCTCCCGCCGCAGGACTACCCGAGCACATTCGACATCTGGGCCTCAGCCGTCGGTCGCCCCGGCAATGGCGTCTCGGACACCCCTCAGTTCATCGTGCCCGGCTGCAACGGCACGAAGGAAGCGGGGCGAAGCTTCAGCCCGACGAACCTCTACGAAGGACTGCGGGCAATCCGCGAGCAGCCCGCGCCGATCGGCGGGGGCTTCGTGTGGAATTACCAGGATCTCGAATGGACTCCGCTCGAATGGGCCAAGGCGATCGTGGCCGGCTGCCAGTAGGCCCGCGACGGGCGGGAGTCGGACGTCGCCGCGGCCGTCAAGCGTACTTCGCCGTCGAGGGCAAGCGAGATTTCCCTTCTTGACATTCGCAAGGTTCGATGTAACTTCGGTCGCCTCCATAAACGGAAGGGATGGGGGGACATGCGCAAGATGCTTCTTGCCGCGCTCGTGCTGCTGGCCGTTCCAGCCAGCGCGAATGCAGCGACGGTGTTGACCGTCAACGACCAGAACGACGCGAAGCTGGAAAGCACCGCGACCAGTTGCGAAAGTGAAGACGCGGGCAAGTGCACGCTGCGTGCGGCAGTGGAACTCGCCGACCGGGAAGAGGGCCAAACAACGATCGAATTGCCTGCAGGCACCTACACGGAGACGCTCTCTTCAGCAACGCTCTTGATCACCGACAGCGCCGAAATCACGATCAAGGGAGCGGGCGAGTCCGCTACGACGATCGCCGGTGACGAAGAGCAGCGCGTCCTTGAAGTGCAAGACGCCGGCGATCTGACGCTGGAAGGCGTGACCGTGGAAGGCGGAGCGGCGCAGTCCGAAGACGGCTACGGCGGCTGGGGCGGTGGCATCAGCGTGGAATCCGGTGGATCCCTGCTTCTGCGACATGTCAGGCTCACGAACAACTTCGCGGCCTACGAAGGCGGAGGGCTCTACCTGGAAGAAGGCGGCAGCGCGGTGGTGGAAGAATCGAAGATCGACCACAACGTGGCCCGCAGCTTTGGCGGCGGCATCTTCGTGGAAGCCGGCTCCTTCTGCTACGGGGCCGCAGCACGCGGTGCTCGGCACGCAAGCGCCCGCCCGCATGACACCGTCGACGGGCCGGCCGAGGGCCTGACCGTGTCGCGCTCCTCCATCGAAGACAACGAAGCCAGCGAAGGCGACGGCGGTGGGGTGGCCCTGTCTCCCTACGTCTGCGAGATCTACCAGCCTGCAGTCAAGCCGGCCACCGGCCTGATCGAAGAAATCGTGCCGGTGACGATCGAGCAGTCGCTGATCGCCGACAACACCGCCGAAGTCGGTGATACCGACTTCCCCAGCGGTTACGGCGGTGGGATCTTTGCCGACAACTACCACTTCGAGGACCCGGTCATCGACTCGACCATCGCCGACAACTACGCCGCCGAAGCGGGTGGCGGTGTCTTCGTGGCCGAAGGTGCCGAGGAACTGGTCAGTGACACGGTCGCTTACAACACGATCGAACGGCCCCTGCGCATCGAGGCGCGCAAGGCGAGTCGCCCTGCCGCATGGCCGGCCGTGACCGAGGGTGAAGTACAGCCTGGCGCGAACCTCGCGGGCTACTACGACACCGACTACGAAGCGGCCGTCGCGCTGCGCAACACGATTGTGACCGAGGAACCGAGCAGTGGGTTCAGCAACTGCTCCGGGCAGATCTTCTCACTCGTCACCGGTCACGCTCACAACCTCGACTACCCCTCGGTGGAAGGGGAAGACGGCCTCGACACCTGCGGCATGAGCTCCGAAGAAGAAGACCTCGTCGGAGTTGACCCCAAGCTCGACAGCAAGGGCCTGCAGGACAACGGCGGCTCGACGCAGACGATCGCGCTGACCTCCGAAAGCCCCGCCATCGGGCAGGTGCCGATGAAGGAAGACTGTGAAGAACAGGGCATCGGCCCCGCGCTCGAACTGGAAGCGGGCAAGTCGACGCCGGTGGACCAGCGCAGCGAGCCCCGTCCGGGCATCGCCGGCAAGGGCTGTGACATCGGCGCCTACGAGTACCAGGAACCGGCCAAAGAAACCAAGAAAGAAGAAAAGAAAGAAGAATCGAAACCCGCGGCGAAAACCGAAGTTCTGTCCGTGAAGATCACGAGCCCCGCAGCTTGTACGAGCAAGCGGGACATCGTCATCCACATCCAGAACGTCAAGCAGTTCGGGGTCGTCTCGGCGGTCGTCTCGATCGACGGCAAAGCGAGGCGGACGCTGCGGGGCAGGCACCTGCGCACCGGCATCGACCTCGTCGGACTGCCGAAAGGCACGTTCACCGTCTCGATCGTCGCCAAGACCGGCAGTGGCAAGACCCTGCACGGTCAGCGCGTCTACCACACCTGTCACACGAAACTCCCCGGCCACCTGCGCCTGCGCCTCTAAGGGCCAGGACGGAAACCGGGACTTCGGTGCGCCCGTCTGCTTCGGCAGGCGGGCGCATCTGACTCGTCTCAGCCCGCCGGCTCGACCCGGTGCGTGAGGGTCGACGGCTCGGCCCAGCGCAGCGCCAGGACGCCGCTGCGACGGTCGACCTCCGGCGAGAGCGGGTCTCCCGGGCTCGGCCAGCCGCTCGCGTGCTCGGGTCGCTCCTGCTCGGGCACGACCGCGGCCTCCACGGCGGCTGCCGCGGCCGGCTCGGTCTCCGTCGCGGTCGCGAAGGTCGCGACGACCGGTTGCACCATCGTCGCGGGAGCACGATCGGGGAGGATCCCGGGCTCGTAGCCGGGCCCCGTCTCGGCCGTCTCGCCTCCCCGTGAAGCCACGATCGGGTCGCGAGCGGGCTCCGCGCCGTCGGCGCGGTAGCGGAACTGCCCGCTCTCGTCGCTGACCCAAAAGGCGTCGCCCTGCTGCGTGTGCTCCTGCAGGATCGAGCGGTCGTAGTGTTCGGCGATGCGGGCCAGGGCGTCGATGTCCTCGACGTCGATTACGGGCACGCCGGGCTGCTGCCAGACCCGCGCGACGGGCACGATCGACGAGCCCAGCCGGGAGGCGATCAGGTGCGACTCGTCGCGGTCGGGACGGCGCATGACGAAGGCCAGGGCCGCCCCGATGGCGGCGGCGATGAGCAGGATCGCCACGCTGGCGATCAGTCGTGCGTCGCTGACCGACAGGGTCGCGAAGCGCAGCCTGAGGAGGGTCGGCTGGTAGCTGCGTCCGCCTGCCGATCCGCCCTCGGACTGCTTGAAGGGGTCGGGAGCGTCGGCTGCGACGCCAGTCTGGTTGGTGATCGCCCTGATCTCGGTGCTGCTCAGCGAGAAGGGGATGGACGGCGAGAAGGTGGTGTGCAGCGGGACCTGCCCGATGCTCCCGCCGATCTCCACGCTGGGCGCGATCTTCAGCGTGTAGGTGCCGCTCAGGCCCGTCTGCGACTGCACGTCGGCGAGCAGGGCGTTCAGCTTGCCGATGTCGAGCGTCCCTCTGGCGATCGCGCTGTCGCCGGCGAAGCGCGTCGCGGGCCCCAGCGAGATCGTCGAGGACCAGCCGATCGTGGAGCTGACCGTGGCTGTCAGGGCGGCCCGTCCGACCAGGGATCGGGCGGCCTTCGCCGAGAGCCTGTAGTGGTACTCGAAGTCGACGCTGCCCAGTGTGTGAGTAAAGATCGGTTCGCCCGTCTTCACCTGGTCGCCGGGGTAGGCCGGGCCGTTCGATGCCTGCCCCGAGTAGGACAGGCTGCCGCTCTGGGTGTAGGGAAGGTGCACGGGCGCCAGAGCACTGCTCGGCCGTGTGAACGACAGCAGCGCCAGCACCACGAAGGGCGCCAGCGCGATCAGGCCGCCGATGAGTATCCCGAGCGTCGGACCGCCGCCTGCGGCGTTCCAGGGCGGGATCGTGGCGGGCGCCTGCGTGACGCCTGCCTCCTGGCGACGTTGTCGTCGTCTGCGCCGTCCCCGTTTGACGAACGCGGTGCCCATCATCAGCAGCGCTCCAAGCGTCACCAGGACAGCGATGAGAGCCGGTGAGCGGGCCGACTGCAGGTCCGCGCCGAGCCCCGGCAGGTGCAGCCACAGTGCCCCGATCAGCTGGCTGTGGGCCGGCTTTTCGAAGTCGACGAAGTTGTTGTTGTCGCCCTTGAAGACGTAGCGGCTGCCCTGGATGGCGATGATCCTGTGCAGCACGACAGTGTGAAAGGCCTTGTTGTAGTAGGCCACGATCTGCCCCACGTGGTAGTTGGGCTGGCTGCGCACGACCGCCAGGTCGCCCGTGTGGAAGCGGGGCTCCATGCTGATGCCGTCGGTGACGACGTAGCTGGTGGAGCCGCCCAGCGATGGGGGCGCGAAGGCCGCCCAGATCGCGACTAGGACGGCGAGCGTCAGGCCGCCCGCCAAGAGTTTCCGTGTACGGGACGTGCGCATGGCGTTGATTGGAAGGGGGGCGGCCGGTCGTCCCGGCCGCCCCTTCCAGTTCAGGAACCTGCTATTCGATCGTCACCGTGCCGGTGCTGACAGCCGCAACGGACAGCTTCAGGCCTTCGGCGTTGGGGACGGGGTTGGCGAAAGTGCATTTCACCGCGTAGGGCGAGTTCGCTTCCGACGCGCCGCAGTCGGACCAGTCGGCTGTGACCGGTTCGCCTTCGGACAGTGAGACCTCGACGTCGGAGGCGGCCTTGTTCAGGTCGAACGTGACTTTCGTCATGTGCGTACCGGATTCGTCCCACGTGTAGTTGTCCGGCGATTCGACGGTGTAGCCGCTGACCGTCGCAGCGCCAGCACCCGCGGAGTGGGCCGCGACCGTGTTGCTCGCGGTGAACGCGTAAGCGCTCGCTCCAATGACGCCGGCGACAGCGATCGCGAGCAGCCCGACGAGCCTGCGCCGGCGACCGCCCAATTTACCCCTCCTGAGATGCTTGGCCATGTCGGGCCCCCTTCTGGACACTCCCTGTGTCCTTTGTTTTGCGGACACTCCTTGTGCCCTCGCGGCGCCAATCGGCTCTCAGCAAGCGTGGCTTTAGGTCTGCAGGAGCGCTTTGCGCACGTTTTGCGCGTCGTGCCCTGTCAAGCCGGCGCGGGCCGGCAGCGTCTCGCGTGCGCTGTCAGGCTTCGCCGGAGGAGGCCCAGAGGTTCACGCCGCCCTCCTGGGCGTACTCGTCGATGCGAGCCAGCTCGTCTGCGGTGAAGTCGCTTCGCTGCAGGGCCGCGACGTTCTGCTCCAGCTGCCCGACGCTGCTGGCCCCCAGCAGCGCGGAGGTGACGCGGCCGTCCCGCAGCGCCCACGCGATCGCCATCTGCGCCAGCGTCTGCCCGCGCTCCCGGGCGATCTCCGCGAGCCCGCGCACACGCTTCAGGTTCTCCGCCGAGAGCAGGTCCTCGGCGAAGTAGTTGCCGGCCCGCACGCGCGAGTCCTCGGGCACGCCCTGCAGGTAGCGGTCCGTCAGGAGTCCTTGGGCGAGCGGGGAGAAGACGATGGCGCCGACGCCCTCGTCGTCCAGCACGTCCAGCAGCTCCGTCTCGATCCAGCGGTTGAGCATCGAGTAGGAGGGCTGGTGGATCAGCAGCGGCGTGCCCAGCTCGCGCAGGATCGCCGCCGCCTGCCTGGTGCGCTCCGGGCCGTAGGAGGAGATGCCGACGTAGCGCGTCAGCCCACGTCGGACGGCCTCGTCGAGGGCGCCCATCGTCTCCTCCAGCGGAGTCTGCGGGTCGAAGCGGTGCGAGTAGAAGACGTCGACGTGGTCCAGGCGCATGCGCGTCAGGCTCTGCTGCAGGCTCGCCAGCAGGTACTTGCGCGAACCCCACTCGCCGTAGGGGCCGGGCCACATGTCATAGCCCGCCTTCGTGGAGATGACGAGCTCGTCGCGCAGGCCCGCGAAGTCCTCGTCGAGGATGCGCCCGAAGTTGATCTCCGCGCTCCCGTACGGAGGGCCGTAGTTGTTGGCCAGGTCGAAGTGCGTGACGCCCAGGTCGAAGGCCCTGCGCAGGACCGCCCTGCTGTTGGCCAGGGGCCTGTCGTCGCCGAAGTTCTGCCACAGGCCCAGCGAGATCGCCGGCAGGCGCAGGCCGGTGCGCCCGCAGCGCCTGTAGCTCATCTGCTCGTAGCGGTCCTCCGCGGGCACGTAGCGGGTCGGTCCGAGCTCGGCGTTGTAGGGCACCGTTCGAGTATCGCAGCGTCAGCCGCGCCTGGAGACGTCTTCCAGGTAGTTCTGCACCCAGCTCTCCGACAGGTCGTCCGACTGCCTGCTGGGTCCGCGCCGCCCCGGCGTCCAGTCGGCGGGCCGCTCCACCCCGAGCAGGTCGAGCACCTTCCCGACAGTTCCCTCGACGTCGCCGGCCACTTCCTCGTAGTACAGGGGCAGGGGCTGACGGCCGATGCGGAAGAAGAAGCCCCTCCAGCCGTCCTCGTGGCGGCGCAGCTGGTCGAGCAGGTGGTCGATGGCGTCGAACGAGTAGACGGCCATGCGCTCTGGCATCGGCTCCCGCTCTGGGGCGCTCTCCTCCTTGCGCCACTTCCACGTCTGCAGTGCCCGCCACAGCGACACGGCCTGGCGGACCTTGTCGCTGCGCGAGATGAAGACGTACTGCAGGTCCGGGAAGGCCGTGTTCAGCAACGAGCCGTCCCCCATCCCGCCGAAGCGGGGGATCCCCCGCATCAGCTCCAGGAAGTCGTCGAAGTAGCCCCACATCAGCTTGGCGGCGAAGATGCCGTT
Source organism: uncultured Solirubrobacteraceae bacterium (assembly GCA_963697795.1). GTDB lineage: Bacteria > Actinomycetota > Thermoleophilia > Solirubrobacterales > Solirubrobacteraceae > Palsa-744. The sequence continues at coordinate 2,174,037 of OY969097.1, forward strand.
GGGCGTCGTGCCTTCCCTCATGGCCCAGTCCAGGTGCTGCTTGTAGTCCTCCCTGCTCCAGGTCGCGCTGCGTTCGGCCGTGTGGTCGATGGTCGCGTCATGGGGCAGCAGGCGGATCACTTCCGGGCTGCGCAGCCCCCAGAAGTACTCGCGGGGCCGGCGCGGCAGGCCCGTCTCCTTGAGCGCCTCGAAGTACTCCCGGGGCCGGCCCGCGACGCCCGTCTCCAGCAGGCTCTCGCACAGCAGCGTGCTGCCGCTGCGAGGGGTCGCACAGACCAGATAGGAGCGTCTCGGCTCGACCGGCGCCGTCTCGCCGCTGCTCACGGGATCCTCGTCAGCGGCTCGGTCGCCGAGATCTGATCGGGCTCGTTGATTTCGGCGCCCGAGGGGGGCTGCGGGTCGCCGTGCAGGAGCGGGTCCTCGGTCTCCAGCATCCAGCTCTGCAGGCGTCCGCTGAGATCGGCCAGCACGTCTGCGTGGGCCGGGTCCTCGGCCAGGTTGGCGGCCTCGTTGGGGTCGTACAGGAGGTCGTAGAGCTGCTCGAAGGGCACAGTCCGCTCGGCCCAGCCGTGTTCCAGCAGGAGCGTCTTGCTGGGAGAGTCGTCGCAGTTGGCGAGGACCGGTGTGCGGCGGGAGCCGAAGCGGCGGATGTACTTGTAGCGTCGGGTGCGCACTGCCCTCTGCGGCTCGTAGGCGGCGTGCCAGGTCATCTCCGCGTAGAGCTCCTTGCGCAGCGAGGACACCTCTCCGTTGACCAGCGGGAGGAGTGAGTGTCCCTGCAGGAAGTCCGGCTTCTCGATCCCGGCCAGGTCGCACAGGGTGGGGTAGACGTCCAGGTGGGAGACGAGGGCGTCGTTGACGCGCCCGCCCGTGAAGCCGCCCGGGCCCCGCACGATCAGCATCACGCCCAGGCCCCTGTCGAACAGCGTCGCCTTGGCGCCGGGGAAGGCCAGGCCGTGGTCCGTCGTGAAGATGACCAGCGTGTTGTCCGCCAGGCCGTGGGTCTGAAGGGTGTCCAGAACGGTGCCGACGCCCTGGTCGAGGGAGCGAGCGCTGGCCTTGTAGGAGGCCATGTCGCGGCGCGTCTCGGGCGTGTCCGGCAGGTTGGCCGGCGGCAGCGAGTAGAGGGCGTCGCGCAGCGACGGCGGATCCAGCCAGTCCCGGTGCGTCTCGAAGAAGCCGACCGACAGGAAGAAGGGCTGGGGCAGGGGCTCACCGAGGATCCGTCTCGCCACGGGCGCGACGCTCTCGACGTGGGTCGTCTCGATCTTCACGACCCTGTCGAAGCCGATGATCTCCGGCTCCTTGGCGATGTGCTGCTCGCCGATCAGGACAGACGTGTAGCCGGCCTCCCGCAGCGTGTGCACGATGTGCTGGCGGTAGTCGTTCAGCGACCAGCCGCGATGGGCCAGGCCGAGCATGCCGTTGTTGTGGCCGTACTGTCCCGTCAGCAGGCAGGCACGCGAGGTCGAGCAGGTCGGCGTGCCGCAGAAGGCCTTCCGAAACAGGATGCCCTGATCTGCCAGGTGCTGGATGTTGGGGGTGGGGACCGGGTGGCCGTAGGGCTGGACGTAGCGACCCGTGTCGTGGGAGTGCAGGTAGAGGATGTTGGGGGGCGTCTGGGGCATCCTTGGCGCCTGCCCGCTCAGTCCTCGCGCACGTACCCGAGGCGCTGCGTGTGCACGTAGATCTCCTCGCCGCTGACGGCCTCCGTCAGGACCATCCACCCGGGCGGGGCCTTGATCGAGCCGTTGCCAAGGCGTATGCCGTCCTTGGAGGCGACCAGGCGGCTCAGTACGACCTCGAGATCCTCCGACACGACGACCTCGACTCCATCCAGCGCGATTCGAGCCATTCCCCACTCCTATCACCGAAGGGCAGACGCTGCCCGCACGGGACGGACGGCCCGCAAAGCGTATCGAAAGAGTGAGGAATATGGAGGTCGTGTCTCTGGGGCGGAGAGCTAGCCTGTTGGCATGCGCCATGAGCGCGCCTCGCTGCCCAAGCGCACCGCGATCGTCGCCGCCACGGCCTTCCTGGCCGTCAACCTCTGGACCGGTGCCCCGCTCCTCGCCCTCTGGGTCGGCTCCCAGGTCGTCGGCCGGCAGCGGCTGAGCATGACGGCCGTCTTCGTGGTCGTGGTCGTCCTGGCCACGCTCGTCTTCTCCATGTCCCTCGCCCTGGCCTGGCTGAACCGCGAGTACGACCACTTGATCGGACGCAGCGCCGGCGAAAGGCGGCTGCCCTGGCTGCGCAGCACCCGCGCCGAGGAGGGCGTCGAGGAGCCCGGCTACGGGGTCGGCATCACGCTGCTCGAGCGCATCGTCATGGTCAGCGTCTACCTGGCCGTGATCTGCTTCCTGGTCTGGTTCTTCGCACTGGCCGGGGCGCCCACGCCGATGGTGTGAGCGCCCCCTTCTCAGTCCTTGGCCACAATCGTCGCCGTGGCGATCTGCTCCCCCGCTTTGAAGGCGCTGCCGAAGAACTGCGCGCCGATCGCCGTCAGGCTGACGGGCAGCTTCGTGATGCTGACCTGACGGCGGCTGCCGGCGACCTTCGCGTGGGTCAGGCCGAGCGTGAAGACGGGGACCGTGGGCGGGCTGAAGCTGGCCGACGTCAATGTCATCGTCGAGCTGCGCCCGAGCGTCGCCGCGGGGTTCGCGGCGCCGGCGCTGCTCGAGCTTTCGAACAGGCCCGCCAGGCTCAGGTGGCTTTCGATCGTGAAGCCGCCCTGGGCTGCGAAGGTGCCATGGGCCGTCGCCGAGTTCAGCGAGCCCTTGTCGATCGGGAAGGTGAACACGCCCGAGGCGGCCGTGGCGGGCGCCACCGGGGTCGTCACGGTGCCCACCGTCGGGCTGCCGCTGTCGATGCTCTTCAGCGTTTCGGCTGTGAAGGCGAGCGTCAGCGTGCCGCTCTTCACTTTCACCGTGAAGCCCTTGCCGTGGTGCTTGGCGGCGGCAGCCGGGGCTGCGAGGGCGAACAGCGCCAGCACCGTCGCCGGCAGGACTCGCGTCGCCCCTCGATGGATCTGGGACATCTGGACCGGACCTCCATCCTCGTCGTGCAGGGCCCGTCCGCACCGGCGGACGGCGGCCCGATCATAAGCCCGTGCCGTCCCCCCGCCGCTACGCGTTTACGACGTATCCCCTACAGCTTGACCATCACCTTGCCGGTGTTGCCGCCCGTGAACAGCAGGTTCAGGGCTTCGGGCGCGCTGTCCAGGCCCTCCACGATGTGCTCCGAGGACTTGACCTTGCCCTGCGCCAGCCACCCGGCCATCTCGGCCTGGGCCTGGGGGAAGCGGTCGAAGTAGTCGAGGATGATGAAGCCCTCCATGCGCCCCCGCCGGATCAGCAGGTTGATGTAGTTGACCGGCCCGGAGGCTTTCTCGCGATCGTTGTAGCCCGAGATGGCGCCGCACAGGACGACCCGCCCCCGCAGCGCCAGCTGGCCCAGGCAGGCGTTGAGGATGTCCCCGCCGACGTTGTCGAAGTACAGGTCGATCCCGTCCGGGCAGGCCTCGCGCAGGCGCGCCGCGACGTTCTCGTTCTTGTAGTCGATGGCCTCGTCGAAGCCCAGGTCCTCGACGATATGGCGGCACTTCTCGGGACCGCCGGCGATGCCCACGACCTTGCCCGCCCCCTTGACCTTGGCGATCTGCCCGGCTGTCGAGCCGGTCGCGCCGGCCGCTCCGGAGACGACCACGACGTCGCCCTCCTTGACGCGGCCCACGTCGAGCATCCCGAAGTAGGCCGTCATGCCCGTGACGCCGAGAGCCGACAGCGCCAGGGTCGGCGCGACCCCGTCGGGCAGCGGCTGCATGGCCCGCTCGCCCGCGTCCGCGATCAGGCGCTCCTGCCAGCCCGTCATGCCGAAGACGAGCTGCCCCGGCGCGTAGGCGTCGCAGCGGGACTCGATCACCTCGCCGATGCCGCCGCTGCGCACGACCTCGCCGATCCCGATCGGGGGCAGGTAGCCGGGTGCGTCGTCCATCCACGTGCGGATCGTCGGGTCGATCGAGATGTAGCGGACCTCGACCAGGGCCTCGCCGTCCTGCAGGTCGGGCAGCTGCACCTCTTCCATGCTTGTCGTGCTCTCGTCGACCATTGCGCTCGGGCGCTCGGCCAGGACGATGCGACGGTTGCTGACGCTCACTGCTCCACTCCCCTCTCATGCGGGCCCGGGGCCCGCTTTGCCGTGTCGCGCCGGCCTGCCGACGCTGGGCTGATCTTAGGACGCGCGAGCGTTCCCCGGCCGGGTCAGCTCCTCCAGGGTCAGCACGAAGGAGCCGTGCTCCATCCCCGTCGCCTGGGTCAGCCCGATCTCGCAGGTCCTGTTGGCGCACAGGCAGGCCTGCGCGCGATCGCCCGCCAGCGTCGCGGCGCTGCCCCTGGCGGCGGCGCCCGGCAGCTCCGGGTGCAGCAGGCCGCGGTCGCCCGCGGTCCCGCAGCAGGTCGGCGAGGGCGCCGTCACGACCTCCCGCGCCAGGCGTGCCGCGATCTCCGACAGCGCGTCCGCGAGCCCCATCTGCACGGCCGCGCAGGGGGGGTGCAGGGCCAGGCAGTCCAGCTGCCCGGCCACCTGCAGCGAGTCCAGCAGCCGCTCGCGCACCCATGCGATCGAGTCGATCACCTGGACCTTCCCGTAGCGCTCGCGCATGTCCTCGGGCAGGGCGCCGGGCACGTCGGCCAGCAGCCCCAGCGTGCAGGAGCTCGCGTCCACGACGACCGGCAGCCTGCCCTCGTCGCTCCAGCGCAGCAGCGATCCGGCCACCCGCAGTGCCATCTCGCGGTGCCCCTCGACGTAGCCCTTGGAGCTCCAGGGCGTCGCGCAGCAGTGGCCCGCCACGTCCTGCGGTATCCACAGCGGCTGCCCGGCCCGCGCCGAGACGGCCAGCATGGCCTCCGGCAGCGACGGTCGCAGCGGCTGCTCGCGGGGGTTGCCGAAGATGCGGTTCACGCAGGCCGGGAAGTAGACGCCGGCTGCACCCTCCGCGGCGGTCCACGGCAGCGGCGTGGCGGGGCCCGGCAGGGCCGGACCCCAGGCCGGCACGAGCTCCTGCCCGACGGCGCCGCGGGCGATCCCGCTGAGCGTGCCCGTGGCCCTGTCGCCCAGCGTCCGCCCCGTGCGCAGGGCCGCCCTGGCTCCCCGTTCGACGCTCGCCCAGTGCCGGGCCGCGGCCGCCGCCGTGCGCTGCGCCCGCTCCGAGTGCTGGCGCGCCCGCAGCTCCTTGACGAGCTTGCCCGTGTCGATCCCGACCGGGCAGGAGGCAGCGCAGGAGCCGTCGGCCGCGCACGTCTGGATCGCGTCGTAGTCGTACTGCTCGAGCAGCGCAGCCAGCACCGGCGAGCCCTCCTGCTGGCGGGCCATCTCGCGGCGCAGCACGATCCGCTGGCGGGGCGTGCTCGTCAGCTCCCTGCTCGGGCAGACGGGCTCGCAGAAGCCGCACTCGATGCACTGGTTGGCCAGGGCCTCGATCTGGGGGGCCGACTTGAGGTTGCGCATGTGGGCGCCGGGGTCCTCCGTCAGCAGCACGCCCGGGCCGAGCAGGCCGTCGGGGTCCGCCAGGCGCTTGACCCGCCACATCATCTCCGTGGCCTTCTCCCCCCACTCGCGCTCGACGAAGGGCGCCATGTTCACGCCCGTGCCGTGCTCGGCCTTCAAGGAGCCGTCGTAGCGCTCCACGATCAGCTCCACGAGCTCTCCCATGAAGGCCTCGTAGCGGGCCAGGTCCGCCTCGTCGCCGAAGTTGGGCGTCAGCAGGAAGTGCAGGTTGCCGGCCGAGGCGTGGCCCGCCACGCCCTGCAGGAAGCCGTGGCTGCCGAGCAGCGCCTGCAGGTCACGTGCCGCCTCGGCGACCCTTGCCGGCGGGACGCAGACGTCCTCGATGATGAGGCTGACGCCGGGGGCGCGCATCGCGGCCAGCAGCCCCTGCATCCCCTCCCTGACCCGCCACAGCATCTCGATCTCCTCGCGATCGCGGCTGAAGCGTGGGTCGTCGATGGGGTTCGCGCCCTGCAGGATCTCCAGCGCCCGGGCCTCGGGCCCGTCCAGCTCGGCCGGGTCGTCCGCCCGCATCTCCACGAGCAGGGCGGCCGACGTCGGCGGCAGCTCCTTCCAGCGCTCCGGCGTGCCAGGCATGTTCCAGGCCGCCGCGATCAGGGTCGGTGCGACCATCAGCTCCGTCGCGCTGGCTCCCGCCGCGACCAGCGGCTGCACGACCGCCGCGGCCGCGTCGACGTCCTCGAAGAACGTCAGCGACAGGGTCGTGTGCGGGCGCAGCGGGACGGTCTCGAAGACGACCTCTCCAAGGAAGGCCAGCGTCCCCTCCGAGCCGATCAAGAGGCGCCTGAAGATCTCCAGCGGCTCCTCGGCGTCCAGGAAGGCGCACAGCCGGTAGCCCGTCGTGTTCTTGATCTGGAACTTGCGCCGCACCCGCTCGGCCAGCTCCGTGTCGGCCCGCAGCTCGTCGCGGATCTCGGCCAGGCCGGCGGCCAGCTCCGGCGCCAGCTGCGCGAAGCGCTCGGCCGCCCCCGGCGCGGCCGTGTCGATGACGGCGCCGTTGGGCAGGGCGAAGGTCAGCGAGCGCACGGTCGAATAGGAGTCGGCCGTGACCCCGCAGCGCATCCCGCCCGAGTTGTTGGCCACGACGCCGCCGATGCAGGCGATGTCGGTGGAGGCCGGGTCCGGCCCCATGCGCCTGCCGTGGGCCGCCAGCACGCGGTTGACGTGCCCCAGCACGACGCCGGGACCGACGCGCACGCGCAAGCCGCCGTCCTCCACGCGGAGGTCTTTGAAGTGGCGGCGGCAGTCGAGCAGGACGCCGTCGGTCTGGCCCTGGCCGCTGAGGCTGGTGCCGCCGGCCCGGAACACGAGCGGCACGCCCGCCTCGCGCGCCGCCGCCATCACCCCGGCCACCTCGTGGATGTCGCGGGGCGCAGCCACGGCCTTGGGGATCAGGCGGTAGTGGCTGGCGTCTGAGGCGTAGGCGATCAGGTCGAGGGCTCGCGTGGCCAGGTCCTGCTCGCGTGCCAGCGCGCCCCGCAGCTTGCCGGCCAGCTCCGCCGGGGTCCCGTCGGCGACCCAGTCGGGGGCCGCGTCGGAGGCCCGCTCCTGCGTGGACAGGCCCTCCGGAGCGATGCGCAGGGCCCTGTCCGTCAGCGTCGCCACGGCGCCCCGATCAGTCGAGCCACATGCCGCTGGCGACGGGCACCTGCACCAGACGGGGGCCGTCCTGGGCGGCGATGTCCTCGCGCAGGGCCTCCGTCAGCTCCTCGCGGCTTGCGACCTGGCGGCTCTTCACGCCGTAGCCGGAGGCGACGGCCGCGACGTCCAGGCCGGGCAGGTCAAGCCCCGGCAGCCCGCCGGCCTGCTCGACTTCGGCGAACCACTTGAGGATCATGTACTCCTCGTTGCGCAGGACCAGGAAGGTGACCGGCAGCTTGTAGGCGGCAGCTGTCCACAGCGCCGTGATGCCGTACTGGGCCGAGCCCTCGCCGAGCACGCAGACGACGGGCCGGGAGGGCTGGGCCAGCTGCACCCCCACGGCCGCCGAGATGCCGTAGCCGAGGCCGCCGCTGGCGCTGAAGTAGTAGCTGCCGGGCCGGGAGATGCGCAGGCGGTTGCGCACCGCCACCGTGCTGGAGGGCGTCTCCACGACGACGATGCCGTCATCCGGCCAGACGTCCGCGAGCGCAGCAGTCGCCGCCGAGCCGCTGATCGGCTGGGCCTCCACGGGCTCGCCCGGCGCCGCTCGCAGCGGCGGGGCGTCGCGGTCGGAGTCGCCCACCAGCTCCAGCAGGGAGGCCAGGGCCAGGGCCGGGTCGCCCAGGATCGCCTCGCCCATCGGCGCCCGTGCCGCCTCGGCGGGGTCGCTCGTGATCTGCACCAGGCGCGTCTCCGCCGCCAGCAGGGGCCCGGGCAGGTAGGGGTAGTAGGGGAAGACAGAGGAGCCCACGACGAGCACCAGGTCGTACTGGCGCAGCGTCTCGGCGGCCGGGCCGATGGCGGGGGGCAGGATGCCCTGGAAGCTCGGGTGGCTCTCGGGGAAGCCCAGGCGCCCGCCGCCCGTCGCGGGCGTCGCCCAGACGGACATGCGCTGGCGCTCGGCCAGCTTCACCGCGTCCTCCCAGCCGCCGCAGGAGTCGATGTCTGGGCCGGCGATCATGACGGGGTTGCGGGCGTCTGCCAGCGCGCCCGCCAGCTCGGCCAGGGTCGCGGGGTCGGGGGCGGTGCGGCCCGTGACCTTCCTGGCCAGCGCCTGGCGGACGCTCTCCTCGTCTGCCTCCTGACCCCAGTCGTCCATCGGGATCGACACGAAGGCGGGGCCCTTGGGCGGCAGCGAGGCGTGGTGGATGGCGCGGGCGATGGCCGCCGGCACGTCCTGGGCGCGGGGCGGCTCGTGGCTCCACTTCACGTAGGGGGAGGGGCCGAGCACGGCTTCGCGGTTGGTCAGGTTGGCCTCCATCGTGATCTGGGGGCGGACCTGCTGGCCTGCCGTCACGAGCAGGGGCGAGTGGTTGGCCTGGGCGTTGAAGATGCCGCCGACGGCGTTGCCGACGCCGGGCGCCGTGTGCAGGTTGACGTGGGTCGTTTTCCCGGCGGCCTGGGCGTAGCCGTCGGCCATGCCCACGACGACCAGCTCCTGCAGGCCCAGGACGTAGGTGAAGTCGCTGGGCAGATCGGCCAGCATCGGCAGCTCCGTCGAGCCGGGGTTGCCGAAGATCGTCGTCATGTCGTGGGCGCGCAGGATGTCCAGCGTCGCCTCGCGAACCGTGCTCATCGGGCGGTCATCCTTTCAGGCTGTGGTCTCCGGCACGGCGACGGCGAAGACGATGTGCCGGCGGGCCAGGCTGAGGTAGTCGTGCAGTTCCACGGGACCGCCCTCCAAGGGGGCCACGGTCACGTCCGTGAGCGTGATGAACTCGCGCTCGGAGGCGTTCAGGACGTCGGAGACGCGGCTGCGATATCCGTCCTTGGCGAGCGTCAGGGAGCCCTCGATGCGGTGGCGCTCGGTCTCCACGCGGATCCGCTCCCGGCGGTGTTCGACGCTCGACGCCCCCGCTGCCTGCGCTTCTGTCTGGTCGTCCATGCAGAGCATTATCGAGCCTCGCCGCAGGGCGGGCTTGCACGTCGCTGCGAACAGGAGCCGTGGCGTCCCCCGGCGCCAAGTGGGTGGAGCGCCGGGGGACGAGGTCAGCTCAGATGCCGAGCTGCCACAGCCGCGAGAGGTCCCACACCCCGACCTTCAGGCCGACGCCTGCACCTGCCACGTCGGAGAAGCGGAAGTGGATGCCCTCCCAGACACGGGCGTCGACGACCTCCTGGGTCAGTGCCGCCCAGTCCTGGTAGTAGTGCGTCGAACCGGGGTCGGTCGGGCTGGTCACCGCGATCGGCGCCGGGGCCGTCGGCCCGACGAAGGCCGTCAGCACGGCCTGGGCGGCGCCCGCGTAGCCGCCGTGACCGCTGGGCCAGTCCGGGTAGCGGGGGGTCGTGAAGTACGGCGTCCAGGTCGGGTCGGGGTCGATCGAGCCCGTCTGGATGGCTGTGACCGGGCGCCAGAACAGGTACTTGAACTTGGCGTTGTAGATCGCGATCTGGGCGTCCGTTGTGACGACCTGGAAGGTCGCGACGAAGCGCGCGTCCCACGCCAGGGAGCGGTTCTCCTGGGCGATCAGCCCGCGCACGATCTGGATGTACTGGATGTTCGCCGCCGGCTCCCAGAACGCCGCGACGTCTGTCTGCTGAGGCGTGCGCACGGTGCTGTCCAGCGCGCCGTAGGCCCGCACCTCGGCCAGCGACTTCAGGTAGGTGGGGGACGTCAGGCTGGGCGGCGGCCCCGGGTCGAACTGGCTCTGGGTGGCCAGCAGGAAGGGTCGCGCTTTGCCCTCGCCTGCCCGTACGGCCGGCGCGAACGCCGGCGGCGTCGGCTGCCACACGCCCGGCGCCGGCGGCGGCGGCGTGAACGGTATGTCCAGGGAGGCCGTGTCGAGACCGTCGCCCTGGCGCTCGGCCAGGACCTCGGCTGCCTGCTGGGCGCCCGCCGCGATGCCGGCCGTCTTCGCCGGCCCGTCCGGGATCGAGGCCAGCGCGGAGCTGAGGTCGGCGTCGAGCGAAGCCTGCTGGGAGGGAACCTGCGCGACGAGGGCGTCGTGCAGGGCCTGGGACAGGGCCGCCTCGGCGTAGGGTGCGTCCCAGCCGTCGCCGACGGCTCTCGCCGCGGCCAGCCAGCTGACCGACCAGATGCGACTGCCCGTGGCCGGCTCGGGGAAGGCCCCCGCCGTCACCGTCTGGTTGGTGATGTCGTACCAGGACAGCACCAGTGCGCTCTCTGCCGCCTGCTCGCCCGGCGCTCCGAGCGTGCGGTGTCCGGGGGTCCGTGCCACCGCCGCCGGAGCCGTCGCCGCTGTCAGCAGCGCGAGGCTCGCCGCCAGGGCGCCGAGCGTATTGGCGCGAGTCGTCTTCGACCTTCTCATCTGCTTCTCCAATCTCGTCTTGGGGTGGGGCCGTCGCGCCGCCCGTGAGCGGCCGACGGCTCGCGTTCGGGGAACTGCCGTCCGGCTGCGCCCGCCCGACCGCCCGTCAGGAGGGGGCGGGGCGCCCGCTACATCGAGCGAGCGCCCCGCGGAGGAGAGGGGGTGCCGCGCCGGGGCGCGGCACCGGGAGGGTCCATCGAGAGTCCATATGAACAGTAATACTCATATTGTGCATCAAGATTATCCACAATTGGTGGGGACTCGTGACGATCCGGTGAACTGGACGTCTGTTCGAGGCCGATCGCGGCGGACGCTTCCGCGGGCCCCGTGGGCTGCCGCGTCGGGGCGCCGCTCGGTCAGGCGGGCGGGGTCAGGCGATCCGCTCGGGCGCCCGGGCGGGGAGGCCCGAGCGGGTGATGGGCACGATCGTGGCCCGTCCCGAGGCGGAGGGGTGGTTGAGCTCTTCGGCCACGATGTACAGCGGCCGGTGCTTGACCTCGTCGTAGATGCGCCCGACGTACTCGCCGATCACGCCGATGGCGATCAGCTGGATGCCGCCCAGCAGAAGGATCGCGATCGTGACAGAGCCGAATCCGGGCAGGTAGGAGTCGGCCAGGCGCAGGCCGACGACGACGGGGATGGCGATGAAGGCCAGGCCCGCCGAGAAGATCCCGACGTAGGTCGCCAGCTGCAGGGGGAGATGGGAGAAGGATGCGATCGCGTCCAGCGAGAAGCGCAGCATCTTGCGCAGCGTGTACTTCGTCTCCCCTGCCGCCCGCGCGTCGCGCTCGTAGGAGATGGCGGTCTGGGTGAAGCCGATCCAGACGGTCATGCCGCGCAGGAAGCGGGCCCGCTCGGTCAGCGACAGCAGCGCGTTCAGCGCCTGGCGGTCGAGCAGGCGGAAGTCGCCCGAGTTCGGCTCCAGGTCGACCTGGGTCAGCCTGTTGAAGAGCTTGTAGAACCACGATGCGGTGGCCAGCTTGAAGGCCGTCTCGCCCTCGCGGTGCTTGCGCACGGCGTAGACGACGTCGGAGCCCTGGCTCCACTGGGCGACCATGTCGGGGATCAGCTCGGGCGGGTCCTGCAGGTCGGCGTCGATCATCGCGACGACGTCGCCGACCGCGTGCTCGAGGCCCGCCGTCAGGGCCGCTTGGTGGCCGAAGTTCCGCGACAGGTGGATGACGCGCACGCGCGGGTCGGCGGCGGCGATGCGGTTGAGCAGCTCGGGGGTCCGATCGGCGCTGCCGTCGTTGACCAGCACCAGCTCGAAGTCGAAGTCGGCCAGGGCAGCGGTGGCGCGGGCGACGAACTCCTCGATCAACAGCTCCTCGTTGTAGACGGGCGCGACGAGGCTGAGCAGCTTGGGTGTGCGAGGGGGCTTGTCCGTCATGGCCATGGTGGGCATCCGCGCCCGATCCTGGGATTCTCGACGCTCGCCCTAAGCCGGCGCTCAATTTTTCGTGCATCCTTGTCGGTCATGAGCACCGAGCAGCAGCGCGAGCGGCCGATCCGAGCTACCAGGGTAGCGGGAGGACCAGGAGGCGTGCACGCCCCCGTCTACGTCCAGTTCGTCAAGTTCGGCATCGTCGGGGTGTCGAACACGCTGCTGACGTTCGCCGTCTACACGTTGCTGCTGAAGGTCTTCGGCGTCTGGTATCTGCTGGCCTCGGCGATCGGCTTCGTCGTCGGCGCCACCAACGGCTTCCTGCTCAACCGCCGCTGGACCTTCGCCGGGCACGAGGGCGACTCGCTGACGCCGCTGCGCTGGGCGATCGTGCAGGGCTGCGGCCTGGGCGTCAACGAGGGGCTGCTGTTCCTGTTCGTGCACGACGCCGACGTCGACAAGCTGCTGGCGCAGGCCCTGGCGACCGTCGTCGTGACCGTCACGACGTTCTTCGCCAACCGCGCCTGGACCTTTCGTCAGGACCCTCAGCCGGCCCCCTGACCAGTTGCGGGCGGCGCGTCAGCCGCCGAGGGCGGGCGAACCGACGGCCGCCTCGACGTCGCCGGCGGCGGTGTGCCAGGCGGCGACGGGGCGATCCGTGTCGGGGTCCACGGCGATCTCCGCGTCCTCGACGGAGCCGGTGTAGATCGGCTGGGGGATCGAGAAGACGGTCCTGCCAGGCGCCTCGTCGACACCGCGGGCGGCCAGGAGGGCCTGCGTCGACGGCTCGCTCAGCAGCAGCATCGCTTCGTCGCGGGGGCCGGCCGACAGGCCGTCCAGCAGGACGGGGCCGCCGGGGGAGGCGATCGTCGAGACGGTCCGCAGGCCGTGCTGATCGATCGGGGCCGTGCGGATCGCCCAGCGACCGTCTTGCGCCCCCGCCCAGGCGGCCATGACGCTCTCGCTGCTGAGGCGGACGAGCAGAGGCGAGGCGGCGGGCGCCGGCCCGGGCGGGACCGTGAAGCGTTCCAGCAGTCGGGGCGGGCCAAAGCTCAGCCCGGGCGCCGAGTAGTCCAGGTAGACGCTGCTCTGCCGTCCCCGGCGATCGGACCACATCACGATGCTGCGGTAGTCGTCGCTGATCAGCAGCGCTATGTGCGGATCCTGGCCGGCCGGGCCCAGCGTGGAGATGCCGTGGCGCGGGCCTCTGGCGGGCAGCGGGTGGACGAGGATGAGCCCGCCCTGCGCCCAGGCGGCGACGGCGTCGCTGCGGAAGTCCATGGCGACGCTCAGCGCGGAGGTGCCGCTGCTCGCCTGCGCGATCCGCCGGGCCGGCCCGAGCACGTTCGAGAAGAAGCGCTCGATCCGCAGGAACAGGCCGCCCGCGGGAGCGCCTGCGACAGCGGCTACCGCGACGTCGCCGAGCCAGGCCGTGTTCAGCGACGCCGGCCCGACGCTGCCGGCGAAACGCGCCAGAGCCCCGAAGGGGCCGGTCGAGCGACCCTGGACGACGAGCGTCTGGGAGGAGGACCAGGGGCTGGTCCCGGCGATGACGACCTGGCCGTGGGGGCCTGCGGCGACAGCCAGTTCCCCCCGCGGCGCGAGCGGCGCCCCCGTCGCGCTGCGTGGCGCCGTCGGCGCCAGCGGCACGTCCTGGCTGGAGATGGCGTCGACCCTGGCTCCGGGCCCACCGGGGCAGCCGGGCCCGGCGCTCCACACGATCGCGCCCGGGCCCGTGCCGGTCTCGGCCCGTTCGTTGGGGAAGACGACCCGCGGTCCCGAGGCGACGGGGCAGCTCGACAGCAGCAACGGCGCGGACCACTGTGCGGCGCCGGCGGGCGTGCCGGGGCCGGCCACGGCGATCGCCGCCGCGGCCAGCGCTATGCGGACGGCGCGTCTCAGGCCAGCGCCCCGCGCAGGAAGTCCAGGGTCCGCTGCCAGGCCAGGTCCCGGGCCTGCTCGTCGTAGGTGCCGAGGCGGTCGGTGTCGTTGAAGAAGGCGTGCCCGGCCCCCTCGTAGTACTCGAAGTCGACGTCCACGCCGGAGTCGTGCAGCTCGCCTTCCAGCGCTTTCGCTTCGTCGACTGAGACGAATTCGTCGGCCGTGCCGAAGTGGCCGAGCACGGGGCACTTGATCTTGGTGAAGTCGGGCTTGCCGTGGGGCATGACGTAGTAGAAGGTGACGGCGGCGCCGATGTTCTGGCACTGCGCTGCTGCCCACACGGACAGCCCGCCGCCCAGGCAGAAGCCGACAGAGCCGACGCCGTCGCCCTGCACGCCGGGGTGGGAGAGGAGATGGGAGGCTGCGCCGCACATGTCCTTCTCGGCCTGCTCCATCGACATGGCCATCATCTTCTGTTCGGCCTCGGAGGGCTGCACGGTCGTCTCGCCCCTGTAGAGGTCGGGCGCCAGGGCGAAGAAGCCCTCGGCGGCGAAGCGGTCGCAGATGGAGCGGATGTGGCTGTCCAGGCCCCACCACTCCTGCAGGACGATCGTGGCGGGGCCGCTCTCGCCGGCGGGAACAGCCAGGTAGCCGGGCGCGCTGCCGGCGCTGGTGGGGAACTCGATGTCGGGCATGGGGTGGCTCCTCCTCGGTTGGTGTTTGCCGACGGGCGCGGCGGTGTTCTCGGCTCGGGGCGCCGGCAATCCTCTCATGGCTACCCGCCCGCGCGCTCCAAAACCTTTCGCCCTCCAGGTTGTTCTAAAGGCGCAAACTGCCAGCGGCCGCAGGAGGCGGCGCGGCTGGGAGGCATCCAACTCTCCAAAGGGGGAACCATGCGCAGGATCTCTGCGATCGCTGCGGCGCTGGTGTGCGCGCTGACAGCGGTCCTCGTCGGGCAGGCGGCAGCGTCGCCCGTGTCGGTAGGTCGCTCCGGCTGGGCCTGGAGCGAGCCCTCCCCGCAGGGCGAAACGCTGAACCGCACCGCCTTCCAGGGTGCGGTCGGCTACGCGTCGGGCCAGAACGGCACCGTGCTGCGCTCCGAAGACGGCGGGCAGAGCTGGGTGGGCCTGGCCGGCGGCACGGAAGCCGACCTCACCCAGCTGCAGGAGATCGGGCCGAGCACGGTCCTGGTGGGCGGCGGCTGCACGCTGCGCGAGTCCACGGACGGCGGCGCCGGCTTCCAGCAGCTGGACATCAACGAATCCGAAAGCGGCTGCTCCCACCAGCTTGCCTCCTTCTCGTTCCTGAGCGCGAGCAGCGGCTACGTGGAGCAGTCGGACGGCTCGGTCCTGTTCACGGGCGACGGCGGTCACTCGCTGTCCCCGCGCACGCCCGTGCCCCTGAACGGAGGCACGCCGGTGCAGATCGAGTTCCTCTCCGGCACGCTCGGCTTCGCGCTGGTCGACGGCTCGGGCGGAGCCCGCATCTACCGCACGACAGACGGCGCCGGCTCCTGGACGCAGGTCGCCACGACAGCGGCCGGACAGTCCCTGTCCGAGCTGATCGCCGTCTCGCCGACGCTGGTCTACGCCGTCGGGGGCGGCCCGGCCCGGCCGGGAGCCTCCACGTCGCTGCTGCTGGCAAGCGAAGACGAAGGGGTGACCTGGAGAGAACGGCCGCTGGCGCTGCCGGCGGGCTCGCCGGCCCTGTCGCTGCGAAGCATCTCCTGCGCCTCGGCCACGGAATGCGTCTTCGCGACAGAACAGCCGGGCGGCGGCGGGAGCGACGCGCTGATGCGCACGGCCGACGGCGGCATCACGGGCACGGTCGTCACGCCCGCCCAGCAGGGGCTGCTGGCGGCCTCCTTCACGACCGGCAGTCACGTGCTGGCGGTCGGCGAAGGCGGCGCGACCGTGCTCTCGCCCGACGGCGGCGTGACCTTCCCGACGTCGATCTTCCAGTCGCTGCCGGGCGGCTTCACGGGCCTGGTGCGGGTCGGCGGGCAGTCGCCCGGACGGGCCTACCTCGCCGGCCCGTCGGGGCAGATCCTGACCAGCGCCGACGGCGGATCCAGCTGGCAGGCGCTGCAGGTGCCCACGTCGCTGTCGCTCGTGGACGTGGCCTTCCCGACGGCTGAAGTGGGCTACGCCGTGAACACGGCGGGCACCGTCTACCGCACGGGCAACTCCGGTCAGTCCTGGTCCATCTCCCCGTCGGGCGGGGAAGGCCCGTCGGCGCTGGTGGCGCCCAGCCCCGGCACGGTCCTGCTGATCGGCCCGACGGGGGTCAGGCGCAGCACCGACGGGGGCGGGAGCTTCGAACCCGTCGGGGGCACGGTCGTGGTGGGCCGCAGGCACCGCCGCCCCGTGCACCGCGCCGTCTCGTCGCTCGGTCTGTTCGGCGGCGCGGAGCCGGCCGGCGGGGCCGTGGTCGCCTGGGGCGACGACGCCTACGAGTCGACCGACGGCGGCGCCCGCTGGACGCTGATCCCGCGGGCCCTGAAGAACGGCACGGTGGAAGGCGTCTCGTTCCTGAGCGCGAGCACGGGCTATGAGGTCTCCCGCCAGCGCCTGTTCTTCACCGCCGACACGGGCAGGCACTGGCGCGAGATCGGCTCGGTCGGGGGCGTCGTGCTCCCGGGCGCCGGTCAGGTCTCCTTCAGCAGCGTCCAGGACGGCTACGCGATCGCCGCCTGGAACGGCGGACGCTGGCTGATGCGCACGTCCGACGGCGGGCGCACGTGGACGCCCGAGTGGCTGCCACGGCGCATCCTCAGCGTGACGGCTGCCGGCAGCGAGGACTACGCCAACGCCGACGGGGGCCTCTTCCGGACGACCGACGGCGGCCTCTCGAGCGCCGGCTCCAGCCTGACCCTGACCCTGGCGGGCCCGGCGAGGTTGAGCGCCCGCGCCCTGCGCAGGGCGCACGGCAGGGTTCTTCTGCATGGACGGCTGGCACCGGCGCAGGGGGGCGAGCAGGTCGTGATCGCCTACCGGGCAGCGGGCAGGTCGGTCTGGCAGCGGCGCACCGCGACCGTCAGCTCGACGGGGGTCTTCGCCGTCGCGATCTCGGGCATCGCCGCGACCACGACGTTCGTCGCACAGTGGTCGGGCGAGGGTCCGCAGGCGGGGGCGGGCTCGCAGGCGGTGACGCTCACGGTGGGCAGGGGTTGACGGTGAGCGTCGACTGACCGGCTGCGACCACGGCCGCGCGTAGCTGCGCGTGGCTCGCGGAAACGGCGCTCGCGGATCGTCCTACGGGGTCCGCGGGCGCCGCTGCAGCCCCTCCGAGAAGGCGAGCACCGCGACAGCGCAACCTCCAAACGGGTATACGTCTGATTGACGTATGCGGGCTGTCGAGATCGACACGGGGAGCGATTCCCAGACGCCGCTGCTGGAGCTGATCGCCGACGTCTGCGGCCTGCTGGACATCGAAGAGCTCCGCCACGGCCCGATGGGGGTCGAGGCTCAGGCTCTGCGGCTGGTCGCCCTGGGGCGCTCCAACCACCATGTCGCCCAGGCGCTGGGGATCTCCCACCGGACCGTCGGCAAGCACCTGGAGCGGGGCTTTCGCAAGCTCGGCGTCGGCGACCGCTCGACGGCGTCGGCGCGCGTCTGGGAGCTGGCCGGCTCCAGCGCGGAACGGGCGGTAGCGCAGACGGCCGCGGACCTCGGCAACGACGGCGCCGGGCTCTCCTCCGTGGTCCTGGCCGAAGCTCGGGCCTGAGCCCGGGCTACTCGCCGGCGAGTCAGCGTGCGGGTGGGCGTTCGAGGTCGAATGCCGCGCCGATCGCCACGCTGAGGGCAGGCTCTTGATCGTCCAGCAGCACGCCGATCTGCGCTCCCACAACGCTCACTGGGATCGTCGTGATGTTGTCGCAGCTGACCACTGAGGGTCCTGCAAGGCCGTTCGCCACGTCGACCTGCACCTCGGTCGAGAGCCCGCGGATGGTCGTGGTGATCGGCGCGACTGTTACGGAGCTGAGATGCGGGCGGACGAGCTCACGCGTGAGGATCAGAACGGGTCGTGTCTTGTCGAGGTGTGCCAGGTGGATCGGCCGCATCAAGCAAGCTCGGAGGGCAGGCCGGCGGCGTGCCTCGCGAGTCCGGCGAGCTCCGGATCGGGACCCGTGCGGGCGAGGATCTCGGCATCGCGCGCAGCGATCACGCGGCGCTGCTCGCGCTCGAGGGCCCGCGTGACGACCGCAGCACGGCTGCGTCCGGCTTCCAGGTCGACGACCTCGTCGAGGAAGTCGACGAGCTCGTCGGGAAGACGAACAGCTATCTGCTTGCTCATACCAACATGGTAGCGAAATGGTATGCAGCATGGGATCGCCGTATGCCCGTGCGGGTGGGGCGCCACGAGGCGATCGGGTCGGGCGCCGTCAGCCCTGGCTACAGCCCGTGATGCCGCCGTCCAGCGGGATCACGGTGCCCGTCATGTAGGCGCCCGCCCGTGAGACCAGGAACCGCGTCAGGCCGGCCACGTCGTCGGGGCGGCCGATCCGCCCCAGGGGCACGCTCGCCTCCACCGCCGAACGCAGCTCCTCGCTCTCCAGCACGAAGGCCATCATCCTGCTCTCGAAGGGCCCCGGCGCGATCGCGTTGACCGTGATGTGCTCGCCTGCCAGGCGCCTGGCCAGGTGGCGGGTCAGCATGTGCACGGCCGCCTTCGAGGCGCTGTAGCTGTAGTTGTCCATGGCCGGCGTCCTGATGCCGTCGATCGAGCCGATGTTGACGACCCGCGCCGGATCGTCCGGGCCGGCAGCCGCCCGCAGCGCGTCCAGCAGGCCCACCGTCAGGTGGAAGACGCCCTCGACGTTCGTGTGCATCGTGCGGTCCCAGCCTGCCGCCGGGAACTCCTCGAGCGGCGCCCCCCAGACGGCCCCGGCGTTGTTGACGAGGATGTCCAGGGACGGGTGGATCTCCCTCGTCGCTCGTGCCAGCTCGCCCGCACCGTCCGGTGTCGAGACGTCCGCGACGATCGCCTGGCACTCGCCCAGCCCGGCCAGATCCGCGGCCGCCGCCTCGACGTCTGCCTGCTTGCGCGAGGAGACGATCACGCTGACGCCGGCCTCGACCAGGCCTCGCGCGATCATCAGGCCGATCCCGCGCGAGCCGCCCGTGACCAGGGCCGTCTTGCCCCTGATGTCGAACAGGTCGCTCAAAGCTCAGTCCGCGAACTTCGCCGGTCGCTTCTCCAGGAACGCCCCGACGGCCTCCGGCGGGGCCGTCCCGAACAGGGACATGATCTGCTGGCGGTCCTCGTACTCCACGGCCGCCTGCTCGGAGGGCAGCTCCAGGGCCGTCCACATCCCCTGCTTGGTCAGGCGCACCCCCCACGGCGCCAGCGCAGCTATCTCGCCTGCCGCCCGCAGTGCCCGCTCCTGCAGGGCCTCCTGCTCGACCACGTCCGCCAGCAGGCCGATCGACAGCGCCTCCTGGGCGTCGAAGCGCCTGCCAGTCAGCATCAGCTCGTGCGCCCGCGAGGCGCCGATCAGGCGGGGCAGCAGCCAGCTCGTGGCCATGTCGCAGTTGGACACGCCGATGTTGATGAAGGCCACCCGGAAGACCGCCTCGGCTGCCGCGAAGCGGATGTCGCCGGCCAGCGCCAGGGCCAGGCCGAAGCCCGCCGCCGGCCCGTTGACCGCCGCGATCACGGGCTGGGGCAGCGCCCGCACGGCCAGGATCAGCCGCGACATGTGCTGCTGGGTGCCCAGACGGTCCCGCGCCTCGTCGCTGCCGTCGTTGCCGGGGGCCTGACCGTAGCCCCGCAGGTCCACGCCGGCGCAGAAGCCCCGGCCAGCGCCCGTCAGCACGACCGCCCTGCAGCTGCGCACCAGCGCGATCCGCGCCAGCTCGACGTGCAGCGCCTCGCACAGCTCCGCGTTCATCGCGTTCAGCTCGTCAGGCCTGTTCAGCGTCAGGCGGATGACGCCCTCGACTGGCTCCTCGACGATCAGGGGGTTGGCCACCGGCGCATCCTATGTTCTGTCGGGTCTGGGGTAGTTGAAGGCCTGGGTCTGTGTCACCTTCGCAACCAGGCCTCCGTCCTCGCGGGCGATCTCCGTCTCGATCACGATCGTCGTGCGGCCCCTGTGCAGCGGCTTCGTCCTCGCCGTCACGACGCCGCCGCGCACGCCCCGCATGAAGTTCGTCTTGGACTCGATCGTGGCCGTCCCGACCGACCCCTCGGGCAGGTTCAAGAAGGCACACACGCCGCCCTGGCCGTCCGCCATCGCCATCAACGCGCCACCGTGCAGGAGGCCTCCCGCCGTGCAGCGCTCAGGCGCCCACTCCATCTGCCCCAGCACCAGGTCCGGCGACGCCTGCAGGATCTCCGCGCCGATCAGCGCCGCGAACGGCATCAGCTCGCGCAGCTGCTCGGCGGTCGGTTGGACGGGCTCGCTCATCGGCGGCACATCATCCTCCCATCGCCGCGCCTGTGTGAGACTGGCCCCGTGCCTGGCAGTCAGCTCAAGGTCGCCGTCGTCGGACACGTCGAGTGGGTCCAGTTCGGGCACGTCCAGCATCTGCCCCGTCCTGGCGAGGTCGCGCACGCCTCCGGCGCCTTCGAGGAGCCCGCCGGAGGTGGGGCCGTGGCGGCGGTGCAGCTGGCGCGGCTGGCCGGATCCTGCACCCTCCTGACCGCTCTCGGCGAGGACGATCACGGCACGCGCAGCGTCCAGCGGCTGGCGGAGCTGGGGGTGAGTGTGCTGGCCGACGCGCCCGCCGGCTCCCACGCCGGTGCGTCCACACGGCGGGCCGTGACGCTCATCGACGACGAGCGCGAGCGCACGATCACGACCTTCGGCGAGCGCTTGGACCCCGCCGGTGCGGCGGGGCCCGGCTGGGAGCGGCTGCGCGGGCTCGATGCCGTCTACTTCACCGCCGGGGATCTCGCGGCCCTGCAAATCGCCCGCGACAACGCGCGGGTGCTGGTTGCCAATCCTCGCGCCCGCCATGCCCTCGGGCAGGGCGTGCCGATCGACGCCCTGATCCTCTCCGGCGACGACGAGGTCGAGCTGCGGGAGGCCGCCAGGGCCGAACGGGATGCAGAGCTGGTCATCTACACCGAGGGCGGGCGGGGAGGGCGCTACCGCATGCGCGACGGGCAGGAGGGTCGCTGGCAGGCCGCGCCCGTGCCCGGCCCCGTCGTGGACTCCTACGGCTGCGGGGACTCCTTCGCGGCCGGCTTCGCCTACGCCCTGGGTGCCGGCATGCCTCTCCTCGACGCGCTCGCCCTGGCTGCCCGCTGCGGAGCCGAGTGCCTGACCGGCGCCGGCCCCTACGGCCGTCAGCTGAGCGCCGCCGAGCTGCGGGCACAGCGGACGTGAGAGGATCGGGCCATGGACTACGAGCAGATCACCACCGAGACCTCAGAGGGCATCCTCACGATCACCCTCAACCGCCCCGACCGCCTGAACGCCTGGACCGCCCAGATGGGGGCGGAGCTGCGCGACGCCTTCGACCTCGCAGACGCCGACGACGACGTCCGGGTCGTCATCGTGACCGGTGCCGGGCGCGGCTTCTGCGCCGGCGCCGACCTGCAGGGCGGGGGGGAGACCTTCGACTACCGCAAGCACGACACGGCCGGCGCCGCCGGGCGCGACAACGGCGGCGAATTCAGCCTGCGCATCTTCCAGTCCAAGAAGCCCGTCATCGCCGCCATCAACGGGCCGGCCGTGGGGGTGGGGGCGACAATGACCCTGCCCATGGACATCCGCCTGGCCGCCGACGACGCCCGCATGGGCTTCGTCTTCGCCCGCCGCGGCATCATCCCCGAGGCCTGCTCGTCCTGGTTCCTGCCCCGCGTCGTCGGCATCAGCCGCGCCATGGAGTGGGTCGCCACCGGCCGCGTCTTCTCAGCCCAGGAGGGCCTGGAAGGCGGGCTGATTCGCTCCCTTCACCCCAAGGAGGAGCTGCTCGACGCGGCCCGCGCGATCGGCAGGGAGATCGCCGAGAACACCGCCCCCGTCTCCGTCGCGCTGGCCCGGCAGCTGATGTGGCGGATGCTCGGCGCCGAGCACCCGATGCTCGCCCACCGCGCCGACTCGCGCGGCATGGTCGCCCGCGGGCAGTCCGCCGACGCCGTCGAGGGCGTCACGTCCTTCCTGGAGAAGCGCCCCGCCGTCTTCCCCGATCGCGTCAGCGCCGACCTGCCCGAGATCATGCCCTGGTGGGTCGAGCCGCAGTTCGAATAGGCGCGCCGGCTCGCCGGGTACGTCGGGCGGCAGTGCCAGCCGCCCCGGGTCCGCTCACCCGCGCAGGACGTACACGCGGGCGCACGAGAAGCGGCGGACTTCGCTGAGCATCGGTGCGAGCGCGGCCGTCAGGTCGCGGGAGCGGCAGTCCCCGAGCACGAACCGCGCGCCGCTGGCGCGGACGAACGCCCGCGCCTGGGCCGCCGTCAGTCGGCCTCGCAGCAGCCGTTCGGTCATCTCGCTGCGGTAGCCGCAGCGCGGTTGGGACCAGTAGCAGTCGCCCACGTACGTGCGCCGGCCGGTCGTCGCGGGGACGAGCATGCCCAGGTAGAAGCGCGTCAGCACGCCACCCGAGCGGGGGTCGTGCGACAGATAGGACAGCGCCGCGTTCTCGCCCGGGGCGATGAAGTCCGAGCGTCCCTTGCGGGGGTGGGTGTGGGCCTGGGCGTATTCCATCGACCAGACCGCGCCCGGGATCGTCAGGGCGCCCAGCAGCAGCGTCGCGACGGCGCCCGCCAACGGCATCCGCAGGCGGCCCGGCAGGCGAGCCCGGACCGCCGCTGCCCCCCACGGCAGTGTTCGCACGCCCTCGACGGCCAGCACGGCCAGCGGGACCGTCACGCCCAGCAGCGCATGCGTCGGGCCGCTCCCCTGCCACTCGCTGAGCAGGAACAGGGCGATGCTCACGAACGGCCACAGGCGCGCGCTGAGCGCCAGGAAGCTGCTCGGCCGCGTGCGGTAGGCCAGCGCCGCTCCCAGCGCCAGCGGCCACATGCTCGCCAGCACGCGGGAGATCGGATAGGTGCTGAGGGCGGCCTGGCGCTCCCGCGCCCACACCGGGTCGAAGTGCACGAGGCCGGCGAAGTACACCAGCGGGGCCGCGCTCGCCGCGACCGCCAGCAGCAGCGGCGCCGCCCGGGGGCGCTCGCGTTTGGCAAGCATCGCCAGCTCGCAGGCGATCAGGAGCATGATCAGCGTCTCCCCCTGCCAGGGGTGCAGCCAGCCCGCGAGGGCTCCCAGCAGCGCCGGCAGGGGCCCGACGCGGCCCGCCGCCCGGTCGCGGGCGTAGGCAAGCAGGGCCGCCACCATGCAGGCCAGGCTGATCAGGGCGAACGGATATCCCCACGTCCAGAAGGGGATCCAGGAGTCGCCGATCACTTCCCCCCAGGCGAAGAACAGGGCCAGCACGAGCGCCGCCCGGCGCGCCCAGCGTCCCGCCACGGTGCCCCGCACGTACGCACGCACGGCCAGGAACACGGCGCCGACGGCGATCGGCTTCCACAGCAGCAGCGCCAGGTAGGGGGCCAGTCCCAGCGCAGCCAGAGCTGCGGAGATCGCCACCAGCGGCTGGAAGAAGTCGGCCGAGGTCGGCGCGAGGACGTATAGGTCGGGGCTCGCGCCGTGCTCGCGGATGCCCTGGATCCACATCAGCGACTGCATCCCGTCCGCCGGGAAGACGTTCTCCGTTCCCGTCCAGATGCGGCCGTGGACGATGACCTGCCACAGCGCCAGGCCGAGGATCCACATCGACAGCGCCGCCAGCGCGCCGAGCACCAGCGTGTCGAAGCCGTCCAGGCGCGCACGCGCCACGATCGCGCGGGCTCTCGTCACGACTCGACCGCCGCCCGCCGCTCGCCGTCAGGCATCCGCGGGCCCCGACCGACGGGCCCCGGTGCACTGCCGGCGGGCGGTCAGACATCGTGTATCGTCCCGGCCCTGGGGACCTCTGCAGCCGCATCGACCGCCCGGGAACCCACCCCGGCGCCGACCGAAAAGGGGAGCGCGAGAGTCGTCGTCGTGATGCCGGCGCTGAACGCCGCGCGCACGCTCGCCGACACCGTCTCGGCGATCCCGACCGACTGGGTCGACGAGGTCATCCTCGTCGACGACGGATCGGAGGACCAGACCGTCGAGATAGCCCGCTCGCTGCCCGTGCGGGTGATCTGGCACCCCCACAACGTCGGCTACGGCGGCAACCAGAAGACCTGCTACCTGCAGGCCCTCCAGGACGAAGCCGACGTCGTCGTGATGCTGCACCCCGACGGCCAGTACGAGCCCACCCTGATCCCCGAGCTGGTCAAGCCGATCCTCGCCGGCCAGGCCGACCTCGTGCTCGGGTCGCGCCTGCTCGAGAAGGGCGGCGCCCGCGCCGGCGGCATGCCCCTCTACAAGCTTCTTGCCAACCGCACGCTGACGAGCATCGAGAACAGCGTGCTTGGGACCTCCCTGTCGGAGCTTCATACGGGCTATCGCGCGTACTCGCGGCAGCTGCTCATGTCCGTCCCGTTCCTGCGCAACTCGCTCGACTTCTCCTTCGACTCGGAGCTGCTCATGCAGGTCGTCCACTTCGGCTTTCGCATCGCCGAGGTGCCGGCCCGGACCATCTACATGGACGAGGCCTCATCCGTCGGCGTGAAGGCGTCGATCGTATACGGGACCAAGACGCTCCTCGCCCTTGCTCGCCTGCAGCTGCACCGCCTCGGCCTGCGCAGCCGCAAGTTCTCCTCCTGACGGGGAGGCCGACGGCGGCCTGTGGCGCGCAGCGAAGCGCGGGGCGTAGCCGGGTGTCGGCGCGGGCCGCGCGGACGACACGCCCGCGGCCGGGTGGCGCGAGTTGTAGTGCAGCAGCCAGGCGCCGGCGAGCACGAAGGGCAGGAAGTTGAGCAGGTGCAGCACGAGCGCGAAGGGGAGCCCCGCCGACTGCGGGACGCCATAGGCCTTCAGGCCGATCAGCACAGCCCCCTCGAACACGCCGACCGACGCCGGCGGCGCGGGCAGGATCATCGCCAGGCCGATCGCCGCCGTCACCAGCACGCCGCCGGCCGGCGGGAGCTGCAGGTGCAGGGCCAGGCTGACGAGGTAGGCGAGCAGCGCAGTCAGCAGCCAGGCGACGATCGTCCACAGCAAGCCCAGCAGCGCAACGCCCGGGTGGCGAAGACCGCTGAGGCCGTGCGTGACCTCGCCCGCCAGCCGCCCGAGGCGCTCCTCGGAGATGCCCGGCAGCCGCCGCAGCGGCGCAAGGACGCTGCGCACGGCACGCTCGCCGTGCCTCGCCAGCACGAACGCGGTGGCGCCGATCGCCACCGCCAGCGCCCCCGCGACGTACGCCGCCGGCGCCAGCCACGACACGTGGGGCAGCCACGGCACGGCCAGCAGGAAGATCGCCAGGATCCCCACGACGTCGTAGAGCCGCTCCAGCACCGCCGTCCCGGCGATCTCGACCGTGCCCGCCGCGCTGCGCCTGTTCAGGACGAGGACGCGGGCGAGCTCGCCCGCCCGGGCCGGCAGGATGTTGTTGTACAGGTAGCCGATCGTCATCGCGTTCGCGACCGTGCTGAGCGGTGGCCGCCTGCCGGGCGCGAACAGCGACCGCCAGCGGATCGCCCGGGCCGCCATCGACAGCACGAAGACCAGCGCCGCGGGGACCAGCCACGCCACGTCGCCGGCCGCCAGCGCGCTCCACGCCCGCGACGGGTGCACGCCGCTGAGCGCGAAGTAGGAAAAGGCCGCTGTCACCGCGAGCGTCGCAAGCTTGAGCAGCGAGCCCGTCCGGCGCTTTCGCATCCACCGCACGGTATCCGATGGGCCAGGTTCCGGCGGACCCTGCCGGCGGCCCGCGATCCGGCGTCGCGGCGTCGTCGGATCAGCCATCTACAGCGCCCGCCGGCAGTCGCTGGCGCAACGACAGCGCCTCCGCCATCAGGTCGCCCCGAGCGCGTACCCGCTCGAGCACCGCCCCGGCCTCGAAGCGCAGGCGCTCGGCCTCGCCGGCCTCCAGCGCCCGGCGCACCTCCTCCCACTCCAGCGGCGTCGAGACGGTCGGACGCTCCGTCGCCCGCAGCGAGTAGGCGCACACCGTCGTCTTCTTCTCGTCGTTCTGGCTCCAGTCGATCAGCACCCGCCCCTCGCGGCGGGTCTTCGTCATGCGCGAGACGACCAGCTCCGGCTCCTCCGCCTCCAGCAGCTCCGCCACCGCCCTCGCGAAGGGCTTGGTCTGCTCGTAGGTGACGACCGGGTCGTTGAGGGGGATGTAGACCTGCAGGCCCTTCGAGCCCGACGTCTTCACGAGCGTTCGCAGGCCCAGGTGCTCGAACATGCCCTGCAGCGACAGGGCCACCCGTGCGCACTCCAGCACCCCCGCCGGGGCGCCCGGGTCGAGGTCGAACACGACCGCCCCCGGGCGGTCGATGGCATCCGCACGCGCCAGCGGCACGTGCAGCTCGATCGCCGCCAGGTTGGCAAGCCACACGAGTGTCGGCAGGTCCTCCGCCAGCGTGTAGTCGATCGGCTTGCCCGAAGCAGGGACTGTCGCCGTGGCGACCCAGTCGGGCCTGTGGGCGGGGGACTGCTTCTGGAAGAAGGACTTCCCCCGCACGCCGTCGGGCCAGCGCACGACCGTCAGCGGGCGGCCCTGCAGGTGGGGCAGGATGACCGGCGCCATCGCCGCGTAGTAGTCGATCAGCTGCCTCTTCGTGAAGCCCGCCTGCGGATACAGCACCTTTCCCAGGTTCGACAGCTTCAGCTCCCTGCCAGACACCCTCGCGAGGCCTGCGCCCGCGCGACCCTCCTCTATCTCAAAATCCTCACCAGCCCGCTCCTGCTCGGCGCTCGCGTCCTCCCGCACCACCTCGCTCGCACGCTTGTCCTCGCGCAGGCCCTTGTAGGAGGCCTGGCGGACGATGCCCGCCTTCGTCCACTGCGAGAAGGCGACCTCCGCCACCAGCTCCGGCTCGCAGAAGACCGCCTCGCGGGGCGGGCGCTCCCCTGCCTGGAAGGGGGAGCTGTCGCGCTGCAGCGGCCCCAGCAGCAACTGCAGGCGAGCCAGCTCGGCATCGGTGAAGCCAGTGCCCACCCTGCCCGCGTAGCGCAGCACGCCGCCCGGCTCGTAGACGCCCATCAGCAGCGCCCCGATCGCGTTGCGGCGCCGGCCCTTGCCCGGCAGCCAGCCGCCTATCACCAGCTCCTGGCGGCCCATCGTCTTGATCTTCAGCCACGCCCCGCTGCGCCCGCCCGGCTCGTAGCGGGAGTCCAGGCGCTTGGCCACGATCCCCTCCAGGTGCTGCTCCACACTCGCCGCCAGCAGCTCCTTGCCGTGCCCCACGACGTGCTCGGGCGTCTGCCAGCTCTCCCCGCTCAGGCCCAGCTCCGCCAGGCGCGCCCGACGCTCTGAGTAGGGGAGGTCCGTCAGCGAGTGTCCGTCCAGCCACAGCAGATCGAAGATCACGTACGTCGCCGGTGTCGTCTTCGCCAGGCGCCTGGCCTGCTCGCGGGTGCCGACGTGCATCCGCTGCTGGAGCGCCTCGAAGCTGGGGCGGCCCTCCTCGTCGAAGGCCACCATCTCCCCGTCCAGGACTGCTCTGTGCGAGCCCAGGGCACGGTCGATCCCGCCCACCTCCGGATAGCTTGCCGTGATGTCTTTGACGTTGCGCGACTGCAGGCGCACCTCCCCGGGGGAGCAGTAGGCGATCGCCCGCACCCCGTCCCACTTGATCTCGAAGGCCCACCCCCCGTCGTCGCTCGGCAGCTCGCCGCTGCGGGCCAGCATCGGCAGGACCCGCTCCGGCATCGGCTGCATCCCCTCCTCCGCCGGGGGGTCCATGCGGTGGACCATCCACTCCTTCGGCTCCGCACCCTCGGAGATCGCGAACAGGGCATAGCGGGCCTGCAGGCGCCGCCCGTGCAGCAGCACCTCGACCTTGCGGGGCTCCCACTTCAGCGGCTCGTAGGTCCCCTCGTCCCAGATCGTCATCGTGCCCGCCCCGTAGCTGCCCGCCGGTATCTCCCCATGGAAGGACAGGTACTCCAGCGGGTGGTCCTCCGTCCTCGCAGCGAAGCGGTTCTCCCCCGGCTCCTCCGGCATGCCCTTGGGGACGGCCCAGCCGGCCAGCGTCCCCTCGTGCTCCAGGCGCAGGTCCCAATGCAGGCGCCTGGCCGAGTGCTGGTGGATCACGAAGCGAGGCAGGCCCTCGTGCTCTGCTGCAGGCTCCTGCGGTCCCGGCCCCGGCGCCGGCTCGGGCGAGCGGCTGAAGTCCCGTTTGCCCTCGTAGCCGGCCAGGCGCTGGCTGCGCTTGCTCCGGGACGGCGCCACCGCTTGCGCTCAGCGCTTGGCTTTGGCTTTCGCCTTGGCCGTCGCGCCTTTGCCACCCGCCGCTTTGGGGGCTTTGGCCGCCGCCGCTTTGCTCGCCGCTTTGCGCTTCGGTTTGGCGGTGGCTGTCTCCTTCTCGCGCGCCCGCACGGCCTCCAGGCTCGCTTTGAGGGCGCCCATCAGGTCCGGCGCGGGGGCCGCGACCTCCTCTGCCGCCGGCTGCACGGCGATCTGCTTGCCCTGGGCCTTGCTCTCGATCATCGCCAGGACCTCCTGGCGGTAGGAGTCGTGGAAGCGCTCCGGCTCGAAGTCGCTCGCCAGGGACTCCACGAGCTGCTTGGCGATGTCCAGCTCCTTGCTCGTCGTCTCGACCTCCTCGGCCTCCGCGATCTCATCCAGGCGCTCGGGGGAGAGGACTTCGTCGGCGAAGATCATCGTCGCCATGCCCATCGCCTGGCCGATCGGGCGCAGCGCCACCAGCTGCTCCTTGGAGCGGATCACGACCCGGGCGATCGCGACCTTGCCCGTCTCCCGCATCGCCTCCACCAGCAGGCGGTAGGGCTTGGCCCCGCCTGGGCCAGGCGCCAGGTAGTAGGGGTGGTCGTAGTAGATCGGGTCGATCTCCGACAGCTCGACGAACTCCTCGATCTCGATCGTCTTGGTCTTCTTGGGCGAGAGCGCCTCCAGCTCGCCGGGCTCGATCACGACGTAGCGGTCCGGCGCCAGCTCGTAGCCCTTGACGATGTCCCCGTAGGGGACCTCCTCGCCCGTGCTCGGGTCGACCCGCTTCTGGGCTATCCGCACGCCCGTCCTGCCCGACAGCTGGTGGAATCGGACCGTCTTGCGGTCGATCGCGCTGTACAGCTTCACGGGCACGGTCACCATCCCGAAGCTGATCGCGCCTGTCCAGATGGAGCGGGGCATCGACCATGTGTTACCAGGCCGGGGCCAGCCCAAACAACCCTGCAAAGCTGCTGCCGCTCGGGCTCCTTATGCGCGAGACTGTCCCCGTGATCCAGGGAGAGGCACTGCAGGAGCGTCCCGCCGAGCTGCTGGCCCGGCTGCTCCGCTTCGACACGACCAACCCGCCCGGCGACGAGCGGGACTGCATCGAGTGGATCCGCGGCCTGCTGGAGGAGCTCGGCGTCGAGGTCACCGTGCTGGCCCAGGATCCTGCCCGGCCCAGCCTGATCGCCCGGCTGCCCGGCGCCGGGACGTCTCCGGCACTGCTCCTGCAGGGGCACGTCGACGTCGTCGCCGCCCGCGGCGACTGGCGCCACCCGCCCTTCGCCGGGGAGGAGCACGACGGCTACCTGTGGGGCCGGGGCGCCCTGGACATGAAGGGCGGCGTCGCCATGATGCTGGCCGCCTTCATGCGCGTGAAGGCGTCCGGGCGCACGCCCCCCGGCGACCTCGTCCTGGCCCTGATGGCCGACGAGGAGAACGGCAGCAACCTGGGCGCAGCCTTCCTGGTCGACCAGCACCCCGAGCTGTTCGACGGCGTCCGCTGGTCGATCGGCGAGCTGGGCGGCTTCACGACCGAGATCGCGGGCGTCCGCTTCTACCCGATCATGGTCGCCGAGAAGCAGGTCTGCTGGACCAGGGCGACCCTGCGTGGCCCATCGGGCCACGGCTCCATGCCCATGCGCGGCGGAGCCATGGGCAAGCTCGGACGCCTGCTCGCCCAGCTCGACCGCAAGCGCCTGCCCGTGCACGTCACGCCCGTCGCCCGGGCCATGGTCGAGGCCATCGCCGGGGAGCTGCCCAGGCAGATGGGGACGCCCCTGCGGGCCCTGCTGACTCCGCCCCTCACCGACCGCCTGCTCGACGTCCTCGGCGATCGCGGGCGCATGTTCGACCCGATCCTGCACAACACGGTCAGCGCCACGATCGTCCACGGCGGCGAGAAGACCAACGTCATCCCCGACGAGATCCGCATGGAGCTGGACTGCCGCCTGCTGCCCGGCTTCTCCCCGCAGGACGTCTTCGCCGAGCTGCGCGCCCTCACAGGCGTCGAGATCGAGTTCGAGGTCGTCCAGCACGACCCCGTCGCCGGCCGGCCCGACATGAGCCGCTTTCAGACCCTGGCAGGCATCCTGCGCGAGCTCGACCCTCAGGCCAAGCCCGTGCCGCTGCTGCTGCCCGGGGTGACGGACGGGCGCTTCTTCTCCCGCCTGGGCATCCAGACCTACGGCTTCCTGCCGATGCAGCTGCCCGACGAGATGCGCTTCATGGAGCTGATCCACGCCCCCGACGAGCGCATCCCCGTGGCCACGCTGGAGTTCGGCACGACCGCCATCGAGCGGGCCATCGAGCGGCTGTAGTCAGGCCGGCGGGACTGCTGCGGCCGGCTCGGGCTCGGGGCCGATCTCCGGCGGCAGCAGGTCGTAGTCGGGCTTGGCCGAGGCGGCTGCCGCGTCGCCTACCGCGATGCGGGAGGAGTAGATCGAGGGGGAGTGGGTGATGCGGGCCACCAGCGTCGCCCCGAACACGGCCAGCAGCACGGGGACCATCAGCGCGTCCGCGTGGTGGGTCAGCTCCAGCAGCAGCACGACCGCCGCCAGCGGGCCCTGCATGGCCGCCGCCAGCACTGCTGCCCCGCCGATGATCGCGAAGGTGCCCAGCGGGGCGCCCGGCCACAGCTGCACCCAGCCCTTGCCCAGCAGGGCCCCCAGCAGGGCCCCCAGCGTCAGCGTCGGGGTGAACAGCCCACCGGGCGCGCCCGAGCTCAGGCAGGCAGCCGTCGCCAGCGGCTTCAGCACGAGCAGGGCGGCCAGCACTCCCGCTCCGATCTGGGCCGCGAAGGCCAGCTGCACGACGTTCTTGCCGTTTCCCAGCAACTGGGGGTACTGCAGGGCCACCGCGCCGAGTGCCGCGAACACGACCAGCGGCGCCAGCACCCGCGCCGCCGGGTGGGTCGGCCGGGAACGCGTCGCCAGCGCGATCAGTCGCACGTAGCCGACCGCCACCAGGCCCGCGAGGGGGCCCACGACGGCAGCCCACACAACCTGCGATGCGTGCACTTCGAAGTGGGGGATCGTGTAGGTCGGGACGTGCGGCAGGGCGATCCAGGCCACCGCGGTCGCGATCAGCGTCGTCGCCAGGGCGGGCAGCACCAGCGGCAGCGTGACCGTCCCCATCAGCACCTCCAGGGCGAACAGGGCCCCGCCCAGGGGGACGTTGTAGACGGCCGCCATGCCCGCTCCCGCACCGCAGGCCACCAGCAGCCGCCGCTGCCACTCGGGCAGGCTCGCCCACTCCGACAGGGAGCTGGCCAGGGCCGCGCCCGTCTGCTGGGGGGCGGCCTCGCGACCCAGGGATGCGCCCAGGGCCACGACGACGATCGACTGCACCGCGCGGGCCAGGCTCGGCAGCAGCGGCAGGCGGGCGCCCCTCAGCCAGATCGACTCGGGCACGTCCCGCGAGGAGCGGTGGGCCAGGGCGAGCCCGCTGAGGCCCGCGAACAGGCCCCCGACGACCAGCACGATCAGCCGCCTGGAGTCCGAGCTGCGGGTCGCCGCGTCCAGGAAGGTGCCCGAGCTGTAGTCCCAGGCAAGGTGTTGGACGGCCCGCAGCAGCTCGATCAGGGCCGCCCCGGCGAGGCCCGTGCCGACCCCGACGAGCACGACCAGAGCCCAGAAGCGGGGGCGGTAGGACGCGGTGATGCCGCGCCCCGGTACGTTCGGTTGGGCCGATCCGCTCGCCACCTGGCGCAGTCTGACGGGGGGTCGGGACGACTGACGGTCAGGCGTGACCGAAAGTCACACGGCAGGAACCCAATCCTGCACATGCTACAGTATGAGCATGTCTATGGACCACCGTCTGCAGATACTGATCGACGACGACCGCCACAGGCGAATAGCCGCTGCGGCACGTGAACGAGGCGTCTCCATCGCGACGATCGTGCGTGAGGCGATCGACCGGGGGCTGGGAAGCCCGGACCGGAAGCGATCGGCCGCGGGGCGGCGGCTGCTGGAGGCACCGGACATGCCCGTCCCCGAGCCGGATGGCCTGCGCGACGAGCTCGACGCCCTGCGCGCCCGGCACGAGTGATCCTGCTCGACACGACAGTCCTCGTCTACGCCAAGGGAGCCGACCACCCTCTCAGAGATCCCTGCCGCGATCTGATCGCGGCGATCGCGGACGGCGAGCTCGAAGCGAGCGCCACGGTCGAGGTCATCCAGGAGTTCGTCCACGTGCGCGCACGACGCCGAGGCCGCACCGACGCCGCAGCGCTCGGTCGCGACTACGCCGACCTTCTCTCACCGCTGCTGACTGTCACATCCGGCGACCTTGCCGCCGGCCTGGCGATCTTCGAGCGTCAGGGCGCACTCGGCGCCTTCGACGCTGTTCTCGTCGCCTGCGGGGCACGCGCCGAAGTCAGCGCTCTCGTGTCCGCCGACACCGCGTTTGCCGGGCTCGCCGAGGTCGCGCACGTCACCCCCGACCGCACCGGTGTCGACATGCTCCTGGGCCGCTAGCCGGATCTTCCCCCCGCGAACAAAACTGGCCAGCCAGCCAGTATCATCCTCGACACCATTCCGCGGGCGAATCTCGGAGGTTCTGATGGCGACAGTCGGGCGAGACATCGAGACGGTCGAATTGAGCGAGCGCCAGTACTGGGTTGACGGGCCTCCCCTTGAGGTCTTCAAGGAGATGCGCTCCAAGTGCCCGGTCCACTGGACGGAGAGCTTCGAAGAACTCCCCGAGGAGGAGGGCTTCTGGTCGGTCACGACAGCCGAGGACGTCCACACGGTCAGCCGCGACTGGCAGACCTACTCCTCCGAAAGGGGCGGCGTGCTGGCCGCTGCGGCGGGCTTCCCGCTGGAGCTGGCGCAGGCCATGTTCATCGGCATGGACCCGCCCAAGCACGACCGCCTGAAGGCGCTCTTCCAGCGCGGCTTCACGCCCAAGCGGATCGCCGACCACGAAGAGGAGATCAGGGCGATCGCGGTGCGGGTGCTGGACCGGCTCGAGGGCAGGGAGACGTGCGACCTGGTGAGCGACGTGGCCCAGCCGGTCGTCTCGCGCGTGATCCACGGCTTCATGGGGATCCCCGAGGAGGACGACGAGAAATGGGCGCGCCTGATGAACTCGACGCTGGGCGCTGCCGACCCCGACCTCAACCCCGAGGGCTTCGAGGGGGCGCTCGAGAAAGACCTTCCGGAGATCTTCGAGAACTGCCGCGTGCTGATCGCAGAGCGCCGGGAGAACCCGACGGACGACCTGACGAGCGTGCTGGTGCACGCCGAGGTGGACGGGGAGAAGCTCGAGGAACACGAGATCGTGATGGGCTTCTTCCTGCTCGTGGCGGCGGGCAACGACTCGACCAAGGCGACCTACTGCTCGGCGATGCGGGCGCTGATGGAAAACCCCGACCAGAAGCAGATGCTGGTGGAGGACCTGTCGCTGGTGCCTGACGCCGTGGAGGAGTCGCTGCGGATGTTCCCGGCCTTCGCCCACTTCCGCCGCACGGCCACCTGCGACACGGAGCTGCACGGGCAGAAGATCAAGGAGGGCGAGAAGGTCGTGCTGTGGTACGTCTCCTCCAACCGCGACGAGACCCGCTACGAGGACCCCGACCGCTTCGACGTCGCCCGCAAACCGGAGCACCAGGCGTTCGGCGCCGGCGGGCGGCACTTCTGCATGGGCACGGCCCTGGCGCGCCTGGAGTTGAAGGTCCTGATCGAGGAGACCCTCAAGCGCTACCCGGACATCGCCATCGACGGCGAGCCCCGCCATGTCGAGTCGCTGTTCATCAACCAGCTGAAGTCGCTGCCGGTGAGGTTGAACGCCCATGCTTGACGAGTCCCGCTAAACGAAATCGCCCGGCGGGTCGATGACCCCTCCATGAGGGGTGACCCGCCGGAGCGAGCTCTGCCCTTGGCGCTGCCGCAGGAGCTCAACGACCTGATCCTGCAGGCGATCGACCCGCTGGCCCTGATGCAGCGGGTCGCCGACCAGCTGGTGGGGATGGTGCAGGGCGCCGACGGCGCCCTGGTGGGGCTGCTGATCGACAGGCAGAACATCCGCTACGTCTGCGGCTCGGGCTATCTGAGCGGCTTCGTCGGCTCGCTGCTGGAGGTCCAGGGGAGCCTCTCCGGCAAGGCCATCGAAATGCGCCGGACGCTGATCACGGACGACACGGAGATGGACGAGCGCGTCAACCGGGAGGCGACGAGGGCCTTCAACGTGCGCTCCTCGGTATGCGTGCCGCTGGGCCGGGGCGAGTCCCCCGTCGGCATCTTGAACGTCAGCGCAGCGGACACGGGCGCCTTCTCCGAGCACGACGTCGAGCTGCTGGGCGGGCTGGCCGAATTCATCGGCACCGTCGTCTCCGCGTCGACGGAGCTGATGCGCATCACCGAGAGGATGTGCTGCGCGTCGGATGAGCAGGACAGCGCCGGCGGCCAGGACGGCTCCGACCTGACGGGACGCTTCGTGGCCGGCGTGCTGGTGCCGGAGGCGGCAGAGCAGGTGCAGGCCCGCGAACAGGTCGCCCGCGTGCTGGCGGGGCGCAGCTACTCGATCGCCCTGCAGCCGATCTTCGACCTCCACGACGGCTCCGTCTTCGCCCTGGAGGCCCTGGCCCGCTTCCAGCCGCCCGACGGTCCGCCGCCGGACGTGTGGCTGGCCCGAGCCCACGAGGTGGGCCTCGGCGTGGAGCTGGAGCTGGCCCTGATGAACGCTGCCCTGGAGCTGCTGGGACGGCTGCCGGCACAGATGCTGCTTTCCCTGAACGCTGGTCCCCAGGCGCTGGCCCACCCGGCCGTCCAGCAGGCCATAGCGTCGGCCGAGCAGTCGCGGATCGTCGTCGAGCTGACAGAGCACGCCGCCGTCGAGGACTACCCCCGGCTGGTCGACGCCCTTGCCGGCCTGCGTCGGGAGGGAGTGCGCCTGGCGATCGACGACACGGGCGCCGGCTTCGCCAGCCTGATGCACATCCTCAGGCTGGCCCCCGACTTCATAAAGCTCGACAGGCAGCTGATCAGCGGCCTGGACCTCGACCCGGTGCGCCGCTCGCTCGTCACGTCGCTGATGCGCTTCGCCGAGGAAACGGGCGCGAAGCTGATCGCCGAGGGCGTGGAGACTGCGACCGAGCTGAAGGCCCTGGAAGCTCTGGGCATCCGCTACGCGCAGGGCTTCCACCTGGCCCGCCCGGCCCCGATCGGAGAGCTGGAGGCGACAGGCGGGCGCACGCTCGAGCATGCCCCGGGCCGCCCACGGGCGCCCAGGCGGGCAGCCGGCCTGGCCGCGCAGCGCGCGTAGCTCAGCGGGCGATCAGCTTGGTGCGGAAGTGCCGCCCGAGCAGCGCCTCGCCGGCGTTGGGCGTCTCGGCGTGGGAGATCTGGAAGCCGGCGGCGCGGACCAGCCGCACGACGTCGCTGCCGGAGAAGCGGTGGGGGTGGGCTCGCACGAACGTCGTCTCGCCCGCGCGACGCTTGACGAGCAGGTTGAAGCGGGCTTCCCCGAGGACGGAGAAGGTGTCGACGGACAGCAGCAGGACGCCGCTGGGGCGCAGGACGCGACGGGCCTCGGCGAGCACCGCGGCGGGGTCCTGGACGTGGTCGAGCATGTTCTCCATGGCCACGAAGGCGAAGCTGTCGTCGCCGAAGTCGAGCTTCTCGGCCTGGCCGACGTGGCGCACGGCCATCTCCTGGCAGCTGCGGATCATGGCCGTGCAGGGATCGGGCAGCTTCCACTCATCCGCCGGCGTCGGCTCGATCGGGTCGAGCGTGTGCAGGGTGCCGGGGCAGCCCAGGAAGTGCATGCAGCCGATCCCCAGCGGTCCGATCCCGACCTCCAGCCAGTCGCCCTCCGGCAGCCCCTGCAGGTGCGGCATGGCCCACTCGGCCGTCTGCAGAGAGCCGGCTGAGGCGGTCCTGAACTTCTTCAGCCCGAAGCTGCCGGTCGACCAGAAGCCGCGCTCGGCCTGCTGGGCGACCTGCCATCTCTCGCTGGAAACGCCGCTCATGGCCGCGCGAGCATAACGCTTATCGACAACCCCCGAGCGAGCTCAGGCGGGCGTGCCGAGGTCGACGACGACGGGCGCGTGGTCGGATGGCTTGGTGCCCTTGCGGGCGTCCCTGTCGATGTAGGCATCCTGCACCTGTGAGGCCGGGCCGGCGCTGAGCAGGACCAGGTCGATGCGCATCCCTTCGCCTTTGTGGAACATGCCGGCGCGGTAGTCCCAGTAGGTGTAGGGCTCGCCCTTCAGGGCCCGCGGCTTGACGTCTGTCAGGCCTGTGTTCAGGAGAGATGAGAGGGCGGCTCGCTCGGGTGGGCTGACATGCGTGGCGCCGAGGAAGGCGGCGGGGTCCCAGACGTCGGCGTCGGTGGGGGCGACGTTGAAGTCCCCGCACAGGGCCAGCTCCCTGCCTTCTCGCAGTTCCACGGCGGCGGCTGCCGCCAGGCCCTCCAGCCAGGCCAGCTTGTAGGTGTAGTGGGGGCTGTCGAGGCTGCGCCCGTTGGGCACGTAGATCGACCAGACCCGCAGTCCGCCGCAGCTGGCGGCGATGGCGCGCCGCTCGGGGTCGGGGAAGCCGGGCTCCCCGGCGAAGCCCCGTGCCACGTCCTCCAGCCCCACCCGGGAGGCGATGGCGACGCCGTTGTAGGCGCCGTCGCCGTCGAATGCGACCGCATAGCCGAGCTCGGCGAGCTGCTCCTCGGGGAAGCTCTCCTGGGTGGACTTGGT
The DNA here is from genome assembly GCA_963697795.1 of uncultured Solirubrobacteraceae bacterium. GTDB lineage: Bacteria > Actinomycetota > Thermoleophilia > Solirubrobacterales > Solirubrobacteraceae > Palsa-744. Next base: position 2,210,760 of record OY969097.1, read on the forward strand.
CTCCTGCATGCACAGGACGTCGGGCCTGACGTCTCCGAGCCAGTCCACGACGCGGGGCAGTCGCGCCTGCAGCGAGTTGACGTTCCAGGTGGCGATGCGCATGGGGTGCAACCTTAGGCGCACCGGCGGGCCGGCGTCCGGCGGGGGCGCAGGATTCCGTCAGCTGGAAGCGAACAGGTCAGTGGCCGGCGAAGTCGAGCGAGAGGAGCAGGCATGTCGATCCGCAAGCTGACGCTGGAGCTGCTTGGCACCGCGATCCTGGTCTTCTTCGCGGTCGGCACGGCGACGTTGACGTTCGGCTTCAAGCTCGACGGCGGCAGTACAGCGGCAGGCGTCCTGACGACTGCCCTGGCCTTCGGCCTGGTGCTGCTGGCCCTCGTCTACGCGATCGGGCCGATATCGGGCTGCCACGTCAACCCGGCGGTGACGATCGGCTTCGTCGTGTCGGGTCGCATGAGCGCCGGGGAAGCCCTCGGCTACTGGGTCGCCCAGATCGCCGGCGGCATCGCGGGGGCGGCTGCCCTGTGGGGCGTCCTCAGCGGCGCCAAGGGCTACAGCCGAAGCGTCCAGGGCCTGGGCACGGACGGCTGGGGCTCGCACTCGATCGTCGGCCTGAACGCCGGCGGGGCCTTCGCCGCGGAGACGATCCTGACGGCCCTGTTCGTGCTTGTGGTGCTCTCGGCGACGAGCCACGTCTCCTCGGCGGGCTTCGCGGGCCTGGCGATCGGCATGGGCCTGACTGTCGTGCACCTGATCGGCATCCCCCTGACGGGAACGTCCGTCAATCCCGCCCGCAGCCTCGGCCCGGCCCTGATCGTCGGCGGCGACGCTCTCAGCCAGGTCTGGCTGTTCCTGGTGGCACCGCTGGTGGGAGGGGTGCTGGCGGGGCTGGCATGGCTGGCGCTGATCCGCGAGGTCCCTGAGGAGGGAGCTGCGGGTCAGGTGCTGGAGTCGGACATCGTCGTCAGCTGAGTGGGCCAGGCGCGCCAAGGGCTGAGCATCGGGCGCTGCGACGGCGCGCCTGTGGCGAGCGCCTCAGCCGGCCGGCGGCAGCATCGCCGCGAGAGCGTCGTGCAGCTGCTGGGCCTGCTCGGGCGTGACCGGCCCGTCTTTGTGCAGCTGCCTGGCCAGGCGCCGGGTGTAGTAGAGGGGGAAGCCCCTGATGCGCAGGGTCCGCATGAGCGGCAGCCCGACGTCCCCGAAGGGTCCCTCGGGTGCGATGAAGCAGAGGCAGCCGTGCACCTTGACGTCGCTGTCCAGCTCCGAGAGGAGGGACGTGACGACCTGCACCTGCCGCTCCAGGCCGTCGATCAGGCCGGTGCGGTCGCGCCCCGCGATGCGCAGCCGGGGCGCTCCCAGCAGGGGCGTCTCGACGGCGATCTTGCCTCTGTAGCGCTTTGCGTCGATGACGTAGACGCCCGAGGGGGCGAAGGCCAGGTGGTCGATGTTGGCCCTGCCGGCAGGCATGCGACGGTCGTGCAGCAGGGGTACGTGAGGGCAGCGACGCGCCAGCGCCTCCGCCAGCTTCTGCTCGCCCTCGGCGCCGGTCGCCCAGGCCCTCTCTTCGGAGATCAGTCGCCGCTCGTGCGTGCCGGGACCGGCCAGCACCCGCACGATCCTGGCCGTGCGGCTGCGCTGCGCTGCTTCGCGGCGGCGGCGCTCGCGCACTTTCTCGGACATGGCTCGGGCACTGGCCCCCGCCCCCCGGGGTGTCGAAGCTCGATCAGGCATGTGCCTCAGTATCGACTGTCGGAATCGCCATCCCCAAGCAGCTCGGCGTGATTCGTCAAACAGTTGAGAGGTGGGAAACAGCCCCCGTGGCCTATAACGGGGAGATGGGCGCCGCTGCCAAGCCGGCGCGAGAGCGAATAGGAGGAGCGTGAGTCGATGGCAGAGCACCAGTCACAGCGGCCGGTCCTGACGCCGGGCCCCGATCACCCGATCACGATCGAGCCCAACCCCGCGAGGGTGCTCGTCACGGTCGCCGGCAGGACCGTCGCGGACACGAGCGAGGCCCTGACGCTGCGGGAGGCCAGCTACCCGCCGGTCCAGTACGTGCCCCTGCAGGACGTCGACACGTCCCTGCTGATCGCGACGGACCACGAGACGTACTGCCCCTACAAGGGCGACGCCTCCTACTACACGATCGAGGGTGCGGGCGAGGCGGGGGTCAACGCCGTCTGGGAGTACCGCGACCCGCGCCCGGCCGTCGAGTCGATCAGGGGCCACGTCGCCTTCTACGCGGACAGGGTCCAGGTCAGCGAGGAGACCTGAAAGGGTCGGCACGTCGCCCCGGGGAGCCCCCGGCCTGGCTCCGCCTCAGATGACGCGCCTGGCCCAGGCGAACTGCTGGGCCAGCCAGCCGGAGGTCAGGGGCAGGACGTAGACGCCCTGGCCGGAGGAGTGGATCGCCCATTCGCTGCTGAGGGCTATCCCCTCGTGGATAACGTTGGCCTCGGTGGCCTTGGAGTCGAAGTGGGCGGAGCCGAAGAAGAGCAGGTCGGCGGGCTGGACGTCCTGCAGGTGGATGCGGGCGCTCCTGGGGATTTCGCCGGCCTGTTCGGCGGCGGTGCGGCCGAGGATCCTCTGGCCCCAGGGCAGGCCGGAGACCTTGTAGACGCGCCAGGCGAAGCCCGAGCAGTCATAGCCGCCGTGTTCGAGGCCGTCTTCGGTGCCGTCGGTGGTGCCTCCCCAGACGTAGGGCATGCCTATCTTCGAGACGGCGATCCGCAGCACCGTCAGCTGGTCGGCCGTGTAGAGGGGTAGCGAGAAGGATTCAAGCGTTTCCCGGGCGCTTGCGATTGCCCAGGCGCCCTGTTCCAGGACGACGGCGAACGAGTGCGCCGCTTCTGCCCGCGTGATCGGGTTCCAGGGGTACAGCTCCAGGGCGTCTTCGCCGGCGGGGTGGTCGTAGCGCAAGCCGAGGTAGCGGGCCACGACCTCCGTGCCGAAGTAGCCTGGTGGCTTCAGGCCGGCGGCGGCAGCGACCTGCTGGACGTGAGCAGCCGTTGCGGCGAGACCCAGCTGGTCGACGAGCAGGGCGTCGAAGCGGGTGACGGTGATCGTCGCAGTCGAGGCGACTGCCGGCGTGGGGATCGCAGCAGCCGGCGCTCCTTCGCCTTCCTGCGGTTCGGGCTGCAGGCGGGAGGCAAGGGCGGTCAGGGCCTGCGTCTCGGCCTGCGCGGTCATCCGGGCGGCACCGCCGAAGTTGCCTGCGGAGGCTTCCGACATCACTCCGGCCTTGACGACGAGATGCTGGGCGCCGGCGTCCCAGTTCGCTGCCGTCTTCCTGGCGGCGGCTGTCGCGGGCGGGAGGCAGAGCAGGCATGGCAGGAGCGAGCAGAGCGCGATTGTCCGTCGGGTACGTTTCGAGGTCGATCTGGCGCGCGAGGACGAGCTGATCACGCGGATGCATCGGCGGGGCTCTCGGGAACGGTTGAGCTGTGCAGCCGTTCCCTGGACGGGAGGACCTCACGTGCCGTGTCCACGGTGGCGAGCTGCACGGCGTCGTAGGCGCGCAGTGAGCCGCGTGCAGCCTCCTGCGCCGCCGCGACCAGTATCGGCTCGGTGGGGGCGACGATCGTGAAGCGAGGGTCCGAGTCGCGATCACCGTGGAAGTCGAGCTCGAACACGTCGACCAGCAAGCCGGCGGCTGCATCCTCGAGCTCGCCTGCGCGGACCTTGCGCCACAGCGCGGCGGGCACCTCGACACGTGCAAGGGCGGAGATCACCAGCCCGTCGAGTGCGCGGATGAGCTGGTGTCCTGCCTCGTCTGCATAGAGCTTCACGAGCGCAGACGAGTCGGCGAAAGTGCTCAGCGACGATCCTCTGCGACGAAGTCCGACAACGGCTTGCCACGGCCCGCGGCGGCACGGGCACGACCGATTGCGCGTGCCGACGGGCGCTTGGCCGCCGCAAGGCGCTCAGGGCTCAGCAGCAGCCCTGCTCGTCCGAGACGCTCCCGCAGGCCTGTGATCTCATCGCCCGCGTAGTCAGGGTCGACAGCAGCCGAGAGCACCTTGACGGCATAGCCGTTGACACTGTCCTGGTGGTCGCGGGCCGCTCCCTTGAGCTGCTCGGCCAGCTCCTCGGGCACTCGCAGTGTCAGCTGACGCATGATGTCGTGGTAGCAGGCGTGATGGCACCTGGAGGTATGGCGTATTTCGCGCGCCGGGGGCGCCGCTACGATCGTCAGGATCCATCGGAGGGCTGGTGATGGCAGCAAAGCGGACACGATCTAAGGCGACTATTGGCGCGGATGATCCCCGTGTGGCGAGGGCGGCGTTTACGCTGCGCGAGACCGCGGGTTATCTCGGGCTGCCCGGGTCGACGATGCACAGCTGGGCTCGGCCAACCGGTGGTGCGAGGCCTCTGATCACGTGCTTCCGAGCCCATGGCCGGGAGGCGACTGTGCCTTTCATAGGGTTCGCCGAGGCGTATGTCCTGGCGGCGTTTCGACGGGCCGGCGTGCCGATGCAGCGCATCAGGCCGGCTGTGGAGGTGCTCTCCTCCGGGATCGGGATCGAGCACGCGCTGGCTTCTGAGCGGCTCTACACGGACGGCGCCGAGGTGCTCTACGACTACGCGAGCGCCGAGGGCGACGAGGACCTCGGTGGGCTGACGGTGGTGCGTACGAACCAGCGTCAGTTTCAGGAGGTTGTGCGCGACTACCTGAAGCGGATCACCTACGGTGAGGATGGTTGGGCCTCCCGTGTGCGGCTGCCGATCTATGGCCGCGCTGATGTGGTCGTGGATCCCCGCAGAGCGTTCGGGATGCCGGTGGTCGTGCACGGTGGTGCCCGTGTCGAGGACCTGGTCGATCGCTTCGTCGCCGGAGACACGATCGCGGATATCGCTGACGACTTCGGCGTCCCAGAGACCGAGGTCGAGGACGTGGTTCGTGTCGCCACGAGAGCGGCGACCTAACCGCGGCAACCAAGCCAGTCCTACTCGCGACGTCGAGTTCTTCATCGACCGCAGCCTCGGTCGCAAGCATCTCGCCGGCGCTCTCCGAGCGCTCGGTTTCACCGTCCACACGATGGCCTCTGTATACGGCGAGAAGGTCGCTCAGGAACTCGAGGACGAGCGGTGGCTCAGGGATGCGGGGACACGCGGATGGGTCGTGCTGATGAAGGACGACGCAATCAGGCGACGGCCCTCCGAGCGAGACGCTCTCGCCGACGCGGGGGTGCGGGCTTTCTGCCTGACCAACGCGAACCTCAGGGCTGCGGAGCAGACGGCACGGTTCGTCGGTTGCCTCGACCGCATCCTGCACCAGGTAGCGAAACCCGGGCCATACATCTACGGCGTCTACGGTGGCCACATCCGGCGACTGTGGCCGTAGGGAAGACTTCCTGGGCGACGTTTCGAATTTGCGACGTCTCGCTTGAAGCTGCTAGGCGGACTGGGCGTTAGCTCGCATTCGCGGGCCGCGAGTTCGCCGCTGCCGGGCGAGCGCTCGGCATGCCCGAAGGCCTCGTCGGCTTGCTCGAGTCGATCGCGCTGCGGTAATAAGCAATCGGCGTCGCCGTCCGGTTCGCCAGACGGCGACGTCCTGTGCGCTTACGACAGCGCATCGCGCCTCTACAGATCGCTCATCCCGATCCCCAGTGGACGCGGCGGGTTTCGAACCTGCGACCTCTCGCGTGTGAAGCGAGCGCTCTCCCACTGAGCTACGCGTCCCGACTGGCCCGATTCTATTGACGTTGGGGCATTGCGGCAGTTGCCTGTCCGTGCAGGGGCTCATCCGCTGCTCGCGCGATGATCACGTCCGTCCGAAGACGCCCGCATGGTGACCCAGTCCGATCATCCAGTACGTCTCGTCCTCACCGACGACCTCGCGCGCAGCCGCTTCACGGTCTTCTTCCGCGCCATCTTCGTGATCCCGCTGTTCATCTGGCTGGCCCTGTGGACGATCCTCGCCTGGCTCATCTCGATCGTCAACTGGCTGTGCACGCTCGTGATGGGGCGCTCGCCGGGGCTGTTCCATCGCTTCCTGGCCGGCTACGTCAAATTCACGACCCAGGTCTACGCCTACCTGCACCTGGCCGCCGATCCCTATCCCACCTTCGACGCGCAGGACGGCTACCCCGTCGACCTCCAGATCGCCCCGCCGGCTCGCCAGGGGCGGCTGTCTGTGGCCCTGCGGATCGTCTTTCTGCTGCCCGCCGCCCTCATCACGGCCCCGCTGATCGGCGATCCCTCGAGCGGCTACCTGCTGGGGCGGGGCAACTCCGGGATCAACTTCGGGCTGCTGTGGCTGGTCGCGCTGCTCGGCTGGTTCGCGATCATGGCGACTCGCAGCATGCCGCGGGGGCTGCGCGACGCAGCCGCCTACGCGCTGCTCTACGGAGCCCAGTTCTGGGCCTATGCGCTGCTGCTGACCGATCGCTACCCCGACGTCGATCCGCTGGCCGCACTCGGCGATCTGGCCCGCCCCCGGCAGGGGCCGATCCAGGTCAGCGGGGAGGACGACCTGCGCCGCAGCCGGCTGACCGTCCTCTTCCGCCTGCCCCTGGCCTTCCCCCATCTCCTCTGGCTCGGGCTGTGGAGCCTGCTCGTCCTGCCCGCGGCTCTGCTCAACTGGCTGGCGACCCTGGTGGGCGGTCGCTCGCCGGACTGGCTGCACCGCTTCCTTGCTGCCTACGTCCGCTACCAGCTGCACGTCTGGTCCTTCCTCTACCTGGTCGCCAACCCCTTTCCCGGCTTCAGCGGGTCCGCCGGCAGCTACCCGGCCTTCGAAGTCCTCATCGCCGAGGGCTCTGGCCAGAACCGCTGGAAGACAGCCTTTCGGGCGATCCTCGGGATCCCCGCCTTCGCCCTGTCCGGGGCATACGGCTCCCTCGCCGCGGTCGTGGCGCTGCTCGGCTGGTTCGTCTCGCTCGGGCTGGGACGGATGCCGCGCGGGTTTCGCAACGCCGGCGCCCTGGCGGGCGGCTACCAGGCCCAGATGCTGGGCTATGCCCTGCTGCTGACCGACGTCTACCCCTACAGCGGGCCGATGCGACCGCCGGGCGAGGACGCCCTGCCGGCACCGACACCGGAATCGCCGCAGGCTGGTCTCGGCCTGGCCTGAGCCATGACAAGCCTTCGAGATGTGCCGGCATGGGCGCGGCGGCGGCCTCTCCTGTCGGTGCCGGCAGCGATCGGCCTGGTCGTGCTGGCCCTCGCATGGCTGGCTGCCGCCAGGGCCCTGTGGCACTCCTCCGTTCCCGGCGACCTGCACCTGCCCCGCGTCGATCCACGCTCGCTGTTCTCGGCGAAGTTCCTGTCCCGCAGCTCCTCCTACGAGGAGTTCCTGGACGTCGACGGCCTGCTCGGAGAGGTCGCTGTCGTCCTCGCCCTCGTCCTCTACGCCTGGCGCGGGCACCGGCTGATGCGCGAGTCCGCCGCCGGGCGGATCGGCACGGGGATGATGCTGGGGATGCTGGCCTTCGGGGTCGTCTGGATCGCCGAGCTGCCCTTCCAGATGGCCTCCGTGTGGTGGCAGCGCAGCCACGGAACCTCACAGCAGGGCTACTTGGCGGCCGCTCTCGGCGGGTTCCTCGGCCTCGGCGCGGAGTTCCTGTTCGTCTGCCTGGCCCTGCTCGTCGCGATGGGGCTCGCGACCCTGCTGGGGCGGTGGTGGTGGCTGCTGGCCGCCCCCGCCTTCGCCGGCCTGGCCCTGCTCTCGACCTTCCTGAGCGTCTACCTGATCCCGCAGACGCACCCACTCCACAATCCTCAGACCGTCGCGGACGTGCGCCAGCTTGCGCAGATCGAGGGGATCCCCGGGACCCGGGCCGAAGTGCAGGAAGTCCACAGTGAGACGACTGCACCCAACGCAGAGTCCGTCGGGTTCGGTCCGACCCGCCGGCTGATCCTGTGGGACACGCTGTTGGACGGTCGCTTCAGCCGTGCCGAAGTACGCGCCGTCATCGGTCACGAGCTCGGTCACCTGGCCCACCACCATCCCCTCAAGCGGGTCGGCTGGCTGGCCCTGTTCCTGCTGCCCGCCGCCGCACTCGTCGCGCTCTTCACGGCCTCGCGCGGGGGGCTGGCACGGCCCGAGGCCGTACCCCTCGCCGTGCTCGTCTACGTCCTGCTCGGCCTGCTGACAGGGCCGCTCATGAACGTCGTCGATCGCCGTCAGGAGGCCGAGGCCGACTGGTCCTCGCTGCGCGCGACACGTGACCCCGCCGCAGAGCGGTCGCTGTTCGTCAACCTCGCGAAGACGAGCCTGGGCGACCCCGATCCGCCCAGCTGGTCCTACGTCCTCTTCGACGATCACCCGACCATCGTGCAGAGGATCGCGATGGTAGACGCCTGGCAGGCCCGGAACCCGGGCTGAGCGGCAGCGGCTGCGCCTGCGCCCAGTCGAAGGCCAGCATCGAGCTCGCCGTCAGGTCGATCGCCGGCTCCGTCGTCGTGTAGGACTGCTCGTTGTCCGCGAACACCGACCCCTGGCCGTCGAAGGCGGCATATTCGTCTTCCCCTTCGGGCGGGCAGGGGCGCATGCCTTCCACGAAGCCGGAGCTCGCTTCGTCGCTCGGCCCCTCCACGACCGCTCCCGCCAGAACCCGTTCGCCGCCGTCCAGGAAGCCCGCGATGTTGGCCACCTGATGGGACAGGCAGCGGGGGTACACGCTGCCGTCGCCCACGATCATCGACACGCCCCAGGCGTTCGCACCCAGCACGTTGCCCAGCCAGGCCGCCTCGTCCTTCGCGAAGGCTTCGCTGCCCGTCAGCCAGTCGTACTCGCCCGCCATCGCCGCCAGGCCGTCGCCGTGGGAGGCCGTGTCCGCCTGCGCCCACGGGAAGCCGAAGCCGAAGGGGTCGCGTGAGGACTGGGCGCTCGCTTCTTCCAGTTTCGTGCGCAGGCCCGACAGCAGAGTCGCTTCGGAGACGGGCAGGCCGCTCTGGCCTCCGGCCTGCCGCATCGCCCGCACCAGGTCGTAATCCGCCAGGCCGCTGACGTCGTACAGGTTCAGGCCTTCCGAGCTGTGCCTGGCCTTCTTCAGGTACGCCCCGGCCCAATCCGCCGCAGCCGTCAGGTAGTAGGACGGTTCCTCGTGGGCCAGTCCGCTCGGCAGCGTCGCGTCAGAGGCCAGCGCCAGGGCCAGCTCGCTCGCGCCCAGCTCCAGGTCGTCCCGCCATTCCCGCTCCGGGTAGAAGCCGTAGGGGATCGCCGTCAGCAGGCGGCCCTTGGGCTTCGTCTCGGCCAGGGCGAAGACGTGCTCGCCGGCTTGCAGGCAGCTGTCAGCCAGGGTCGGGTCTTCGGAGGAGTAGACCTGGAAGCACAGGCCGAAGGCGCCCGCAAGGCGGCCCGCCAGGTTGGGGCTGACCGGTGAGCCCGGCGGTCCCGCCCGGAAGACCGGCCTGTGGCGGATGAAGCGGTAGAGGGGGTCGCTGCCGCCGTAGGTGTCGTCCGCCTGGGGCAGGCGCCAGACGTCGTGGTCGCCCGCCGTCGTCCTGTTGCCCTCGCCTATGCCCACCTGGTAGTAGAGGGTCCCCGTTTCGTCGTCCCACATCCGCAGCAGCCACTGCAGGCCGAAGCGGGCCTCCGCCCTGAAGTCGGCGCCCGCTCCCGAGCCCATCTGCCCCGGGAAGTCGCGGATGCCCGCCAGCATCAGGTCGACCGTGTAGCTCGTCGTCTGCACGAACTTCAGGTAGTCCCCCGCGTCCCACCAGCCTCCCGCCGCGTCGATCGTCCCGCCCAGGCTGCGCAGTTCCCCCTTGAAGGCGCCCTGGCCGTTCACCTTGGGCGTTTCGTAGGTCATCGCATGCTCGTCGTCGAGGTGGCCTGGAGCGCTGCGCAGCGCCGACGGTATGTATTCCGGGCCGTCCCGCTCGTTCTCGTAGAACGACAGGGTCCTGGCCAGGGCCGGCTCGTACAGGGACGGCGCCGGGCCGACCGGGAAGGGCTGCGAGCTCACCTGCGCCTGCCCGCCCACCTCGACCCTGTACGTCCCGCTCGCCGACAGGTCCCCGAATTCCAGCGGGTACACGAACGGGAATGCCTTGCTCCAGGACCCGCTCGAGTTTCCCACCTGACCCGCGAAGACCGTCTCGTCGGCTTCGTCGAGGATCGTGAAGGGAGCGCCGCTCGCCGCCACGCTGCTCATCAGGTAGGCCCGCTTGGGCCCAAGCGACGCATAGCCCAACTCGTCGACGCGCACGTAGGCGCCAGGCGCCGCCCTCGCCTCCGGCGGACATATCGCCGTCGTGGCGGCCGTCCAGGCGGACGCCCCCACCAGCATTGACGCCAGCAGCACGCGACCCCTCCCTCTTCTCATTCCTCCATCCTGCCGCAATCAGCTGAACGCCAGCTGCAGGGCGACCAGCGCCAGCATGCACGCCAGGCTGCACGCGTGCTGGGTCAGGATCGAGCGGGCCAGCTCGCTCTGCCTGGCCGGGCTGTCTCCCCGGGCGCCCAGCCGCACCGCGCTCGGCACCGTCAGCAGGGCCGCCGGCAGGATCGCGCAGGCCGCCAGGGCCAGCGACAGCCAGGGCACCCACGCTTCCCCGAAGCCCTCCACGACCTCCACGACCAGGGCCGCCAGGGTTCCCGCCATGACAGCAGCTATCAGCTTGTTCATGGGCCTGGCCGCCGTCGTCACGCGGGCGTAGTAGGCGGCGATCGACGCCAGCACCGGCTCAGGCAGCTCGCTCCCGTGCCCCCTGCACTGCACGTCGAACATCAGGTCCATCCACAGCACCGCCGTCAGGAAGCCGCCTCCCGCCGTCACGAAGGCGCTCACCCGGTCACGTCCCGAACTTCACGCCCACGTGCGGGTAGAGGCGGTAGCGGGGCTCCGAGTAGGCGCTCGCCAGGGCCTTAACCTGCGCTTCCGTCAGCGTCTCTTCGAAGGCCTGTGGCCCTTCCAGCTGTTCATAGCCCTTCGTCAGCTTCTTGCCCAGCTGGGCCAGGCCGAAGTTGGCGTCGTAGACGGACTCTATGTAGAGGTTCGACGTGCTCCTGGCGAACCTCGCCGCCGACGGGCTGCCGGTGCGGATCTGGGAGATGCAGTAGCCGATCATGCGCCAGCCCCGCATGGCCAGGGTCATCGAGCTGCGGTACAGCCCCGCCATGCCCGACGCCGGGCCCGTCAGGCCCTGAGCGCTGTCTTCCGTGAACAGCGCCGGGATCTTCATGGCGGCCGCCTCCCGCTCGGCCCTTTCGATCCCGCTGCCCGGCAGGCTCGACAGATCCGCCGGCAGGCCATCCAGGATCGAAGGCCAGACAGCCTTCGTGGCCGCCACCTCCGCGTCGATGCTCTGCTGCCCTTCGGCGAGCGCGTGGGCTGCAGCGATCAGGTCTTCGCGCTGTACCCGCAGCCCTTCCGGGGTCGCATGGCGGCCCGATCCGCAGCCCGCCGCGGCCAGCGCAGCGGCGCCGCTCGCAAGGAGCAGCGCCGCCCTCGCAGCCGCCCGAGACCTCACGGGCCCGGGGCTGCCTGCCTTCAGGCCTTCAGCAGGTCGACGATGAAGATCAGCGGAGCGTTCGGCGGGATCTTCGGTTCCGAGCCGGCCTTGCCGTAGCCAAGGGCCGACGGGATCTCAAGCTCGCGCCTGCCGCCCACCTTCATGCCCACGACGCCCTGTTCCCAGCCTTCGATGACCTCGTGCGTGCCGATCACGAACGTGAACGGTTCCTTGCGTTTCCAGGACGCGTCGAAGACGGAGCCGTTCTTGTAGAGAGCGCCGACGTAGTTGACGATCACCGTGTCGCCCTTCTTGGCTTCAGCGCCCGTACCCGTGATCAGGTCCTTGGTGACCAGTTTCGTGGGCGCTGCTTCCTTGGGCACGGTGATCTTCGGTTCTTCTGACAGCGGGCCGCTCGTCGGCGTTTTGACGGCCTTTTCTTCTGCTGCCTTGATGAGGCTGCTGTCCGCCTTGTTCTCGTTGCCGATCGTGATCGTGCTCGAGCCGCTCGAGCTGCCGCAGCCGGCTATCAGGGCGCCCGCGCCGATGATCGCAAGCACGCTCGTCGCGCGCATGCGCAGGCGCGGCGCGCTCGCCTGCAGGTGGGTGGGGGCGTCTTTGAAGTAGTTCACGGGGCGGCAGACTACCTGACTCGGGCTCGGCCATGTACAGGCTGCCGTCCTCGGCCGCCTCCGGCTCGCTAGCATCGTTCACGGACCGTGCTAGGCGGGGACGTAGCGGCGCCCTGAATCCGCAATCCGCTCTAGCGGGGCTGAATCCCCCTCCAAGGGGGTCCGCCCCGGTCGCCCCTTCCGCGGAGGCGTCGATGGTCCGGGCCCCGCGCGGTGGCGGCTCGCGAACCAGGTCAGGTCCGGAAGGAAGCAGCCTTAAGCGATGTCCGTCAGGCGCAGCGGGGGCTCCCGGGCCGGAGTCTGCGAGGTCGACAAGGCGTCCGGTAGCGGGCTCACGACGAGGGGTGCACGGTCCTTCATTCGCAGCTGTGGAAGACCAGCCAGGAGCGGTTCGTCGCGACCTCCATGAAGCCCGGCGGCACGCTCACCGGCTCATGGGGGTCGTTGTTGTCCAGGATGTAGTCCTTTTCCACTTCCTTGCCGGCCGGGTCGACGTAGACGCCCGCGTCGATGTGTCCCACCTGGGCGCTGACGATGTTCGCCGGGCTCGTCCTCAGGTACAGGGCCAGCAGCGGGATCGGGGCGTGGTTGGGCACTCCCACCGGACCGCAGCGGAGGTTGACCGCCTTAGCGTCGACCAGCGCCTCCAGGTCCCCTTCGATCCGTTCCTGCTTGGCCAGTTCGCCCAGTTGCTTGTGGATTTCGTGGTACTGGGAGGGGGCCGATGCCAGCAGGCCCACCACGATCAGCGTCCCCAGCGCCATCCAGGGCCCGCGGCGGGCGTCGCCGGTCGGCAGGGCCATCCAGCCGAACGCCCCGGCCCCGCAGAAGACGCACAGGATCGCCGCCGCCAGGAACGCGTAGCGGGTGTTGATGGGCAGGCCCACGCACGCGAAGACGACGAAGATCGCCACCGCCAGCACGCCCGCCGCCGCCCCCGTCAGGGCTCTTGCCCGCAGCCACCGCAGGGCCGCCACGCCGCCCAGGCCGGCACCAGCCAGGCCCGCCACGCCCATCACCTCCCCGATCCGCCTCGGTACGTACTCCGGCACGTTGGCTATGCCCGTCTTGCGGTTCAGCGTGCTCGCCGTGTGGCGGGTGTTCGTCAGCGACCACAGGGGGTTGCCCGTGATCAGCAGGTCGCTGCCCAGCCACAGGACCGGTCCCGCCGCCGCCAGCGCCGTCAGCCAGGCCAGCTCCCCGCGGCTGCGGGGCGGGCCCTCGCCCGGCGGGCGTCCGGGCAGGCGCGCCAGCAGCCCGGCGGGCAGCAGGTCAAGCATGTACAGCCAGTACAGGCCCGACAGCACCCACGCTTCCGGTCGCAGCAGGCCCGCCAGGGCCAGCAGGGCCAGGACCGGCCTGCCCGCCCGCGGCCTGCGTCCCTCCACCAGCAGGGCCCCCAGGACGAAGGCCAGGTAGGGGACGTCCAGGTAGGCACGGACCCCGTATGAGACGACCGGCACCCTCGTCAGGAAGACGATCGCCGCCACCGCCCCCGCAGCCCAGCCGAACCAGGCCTGGCCCAGGCGGAACAGCAGCCACCCGCATGCCGCCAGGGCGATGAAGCCCAGGCCCACCGTCAGCCTGATCTCTTCGTGCGGGGAGAAGGGGCGCAGGACGACCCCCAACAGCTCCAGCAGGGGATGGGGGGTGGGCGCGATCGGCACGCCATAGGCCGGCGTTTCGCCCTGCGTCAGCTGCCCGCCCCAGGCCAGGGCGTAGAGGGTGTCGTAGTTGGCGAAGCCCACGCCCGCGATCAGGTACAGGGCGACAGCGCCCGCGACGGTCACGGCCAGGCCCCTGGTGGCGGAGTCCCGCAGGTAGGAGAAGAGCGCCTTCACCGACCGGCAAGCTATCCGCCCGTGCCCCGGACGGGCGCACGGGCGGCCGTGCAGGCCCGCTGGGGCACCTGAGTAGACTCAGCTTCAGGTGTCCACGCAGCAGCAACAGCAGCAAGATCGGGGCGTGGGCTCGCTCTACCGCCGCCACCGGCCTCGCACCTTCGCCGACGTCGTCGGGCAGGAGCCCGTCGTGCGGACCCTGCGCAACGCCGTCGAGCGCGGCAAGGTCCACCACGCCTACCTCTTCGTCGGCTCCAGGGGCACGGGCAAGACCTCCATGGCCAAGATCCTGGCCTCCTGCCTGAACTGCCAGGACGGTCCCACGATCACGCCCTGCGGGCGCTGCGACTCCTGCATCTCGATCGCCGCGGCCACCTCGCTGGACGTCATCGAGATGGACGCCGCCTCCAACAACTCCGTCGAGGACATCCGCGAGCTGCGCGAGAGCGTCGCCTACGCCCCCGTCAGCGGGCGGCGCAAGGTCTACATCCTGGACGAGGCCCACATGCTCTCCACGGCGGCCTGGAACGCCTTCCTGAAGACTCTGGAGGAGCCGCCCCCCAACACCGTCTTCGTGCTCGCAACGACAGAGGCCGGCAAGGTCCCCGCCACCGTCGTCGACCGCTGCCACCGCTTCGACTTCCACCGTCCCACCGTCGAGCAGATCGCAAGCGTCCTCAACCGCACAGCCCAGGCCGAGTCGATCGACGTCCCCCCGCCCGCCGTGGCCGCCATCGCCCGCTCCGCCACAGGCTCCTTCCGGGACGCCCTGGGCACGCTCGAGCAGATGGTCACCTACAGCGGCAGCCAGGTCTCCCTGGAGGACGTCCTGGCCGTGCTCGGCGTCGCCGACTCCCGGCTGCTGGCCGAGACAGTCGACGCCGTCGCAGCCGGTGACGCCAGGGCCGCCCTGGGGGCGCTCGAGCGCTGCACCCAGCAGGGCCGCGACGCAGCAGCCTTCGCCGGGGACCTGGAGGTCCGCCTGCGCGAGCTGATGATCGTCCAGACGCTCGGCGAGGTGCCCGCCGAGCTGTCCCTGACCCCCGAGGCCGACGCAGGCCTCGCCGAGCAGGCCGCCCGCGTGCCCCACGCCGTCGTCCTGCGGCTGCTGGAGCTGCTGGGCGAGGCCATGGAGGCCATCCGTGCCGGCGCCGACCCCCGCACCCGCCTGGAGCTCGCTCTCGTCAAGGGCGCAAGGCCCGAGGCCGACTCCTCCCTGCGCGCCCTGCTGGCCCGCATCGAGCGCCTGGAGGAGGGTCGGGCGCCCGTCGCGGCAGTCGCCGCCCAGCGGACGGTGGCCGTGCCGCCCAGTCCCGCTGCACCTGCCGCGCAGAGCGCGCCCGCCGGGCAGGGCAGCTCCGTCGAGCCGGTCTCGCCCGTCGCGGCGGTCGGGTCCGAGGCCTCGCCTGTGGCGGACGTGACGCCTGTGGTCGAGGTCGAGACCGAGGTCGAGCAGCCCCCGGCTCCCGCGCCCTCCGCGAGCGTCGAGGCGGTCGCGATGCCCGACGTCGCGCCCGTCGCGGTCGCGGAAGACGCGATGGGGCTGGTCCAGCAGGCCTGGCCGGGCGTTCTGGAGATGGTCAGGGGCGAGAACGCCCGCCTCGGCGCTGCCATCGCCGACGTCGTCCCCATCGATGCCAGGGACGACGAGGTGACGCTGGCCTTCACGTCGGCCTTCCTGAAGAAGCAGGCCGAGAGCCCCGACGACAGGGCCGTCCTGGCGGAGGCCCTGAAGACCCTGACGGGACAGCGCTGGAAGCTCGCCTACGAGCTGCGGGAGGCGCCGGCGGGAGAGCAGGAGCCCGATCCGGCCGACGAGCACAGCGAGGAGCGCTTCCTGGCCCGCTTCATGCAGGAGTTCGACGCGGAGGAGATCTCCGGCGAGGACGGCGAGGGGCACGAGGACATGACCGCCACGAGCAACGAGAAAGGCGCCTGATGCCAAAGCAGCCGCGCATGCCCAACGTCCAGCAGATGATGGCCCAGGTGCAGAAGATGCAGCGAGACATGGAGGTGGCCCAGGAGCAGCTCAAGAGCGAGGTCGTGGAGGCCAGCGCGGGCGGGGGCATGGTCACGGTCAAGGTCAGCGGCGACCTGCAGGTCAGGGAGGTCAGGATCGACCCGGCAGCAGCCGACCCGGAGGACGTCGAGATCCTCGGCGACATGGTCCAGGCAGCCGTCAACGACGCCCTGCGCTCCGCCCAGGCGCTGGCCGAGGAGCGCATGGGGGGCGCCACTGCGGGGCTGGACCTGGGGGCACTGGGCGGGCTGGGCCTGCCGGGGCTGTGAGCAGCGGGCACGCGCCGCCCGTGGCGCGGCTCGTCACGGAGCTGTCGAAGCTGCCGGGGGTCGGCAACAGGACTGCCCAGCGCCTGGCCTTCCACCTGCTGCGGACCTCGCCGGAGGACGCCCGCGCCCTGGCCGAGGCGATCGTCGAGGTCAAGGAGAAGATCGGCCTGTGCGAGGTCTGCTTCAACCTGACCGACGAGAGCCGCTGCAGGATCTGCCAGGACCCCCGCCGCGACCAGTCGCTTGTCTGCGTCGTGGAGGAGCCCTCGGACGTCATCCCGATGGAGCGCACCCACGAGTACCACGGCGTCTACCACGTCCTCGGCGGCGCCCTGTCTCCGATCGACGGGATCGACCCGGAGGACCTGAAGATCGCCGAGCTGATCGACCGTGTGGCGGCGCCCGATGCGGTCGTCAAGGAGGTCGTGCTGGCCACGAACCCCACGACGACGGGGGAGGCGACGGCCCTGCACGTCGCCGAGGAGTTGCGCGGGCGGTCCCCGGAGGTGCGCGTGACGCGCCTGGCAAGCGGCCTGCCCGTCGGCTCGGACCTGGAGTACGCCGACGAGGTGACCCTCGGCAAGGCCCTCGCCGGACGCCGCGCTGTGTAATCCTCGTGCCCATGAGCGGGCTCATCTGCATGAAGTTCGGCGGCACCTCCGTGGCCGACGCGGAGCGCATCAAGCGCGCCGCCCGGCGGATCGTCGATAAGCGCGAAGAAGGCAACGGCGTCGTGGCCGTCCTGTCGGCCCGCGGCAAGACGACAGACGAGCTGATCGGGATGGCAGAGGAGGTCTCCCCGAGCCCCGACCCCCGCGAGATGGACATGCTGCTGTCCTCGGGGGAGCGCATCTCCTGCGCCCTGTGCGCCATGGCCATCAACGACCTCGGTCACAGGGCCATCTCCCTGACCGGCTCCCAGGCCGGCATCGTGACCGACGAGTCCCACACCAAGGCCCTGATCCTCGACGTACGGGCCGACCGCATCAGGGCGGCCCTGGAAGAGGATCAGATCGTGCTCGTGGCGGGCTTCCAGGGGGTCTCCCAGAACGCCCACAACGTCACGACGCTGGGAAGGGGAGGCTCGGACACGAGCGCCGTCGCGGTGGCAGCCGCCCTCGGCGCCGACGTCTGCGAAATCTACACAGACGTCTCGGGCGTCTACTCGGCCGACCCCCGCATCGTCCCCAACGCCCGCAAGCTGGAGACTGTCTCCTTCGAGGAGATGCTGGAGATGGCCGCCTCCGGCGCAGGCGTGCTGCAGCTTCGCTCCGTCGAGTACGCCCGCAACCACGGCGTCAGGATCCACTGCCGCTCCTCCTTCGGCTCCGAGCCCGGTACCTTTGTCGTCTCCGAAGGAGAAACGATGGAGCAGCCGCTGATAACAGCAGTCACGCACTCCGTGCAGGAGTCCCGCATCACGCTGACGCGCGTCCCCGACGCCCCCGGCGCAGCCGCCCGCATCTTCGAAGCCATGGCCGCCGCCAACGTCAACGTCGACATGATCGTCCAGAACGAGCCCGTCGCAGCAGGCGGGCAGGCCGAGATCTCCTTCACAGTGCCCCGCGCCGACCTGCGCACAGCCAGCGACGCCATCCAGCCCCTCGCCGGGGAGGCCTACGGGGAGATGTCAGCCCAGGAGGACACGGGCAAGGTCTCGATCGTCGGGGCCGGCATGCGCTCCCATCCGGGCGTCGCCGCCAAGGTCTTCGCCGTCCTGGCCGGGGAAGGGATCAACATCGACATGATCTCGACCTCCCCCATCAAGATCTCCTGCGTCATCGACCGCGACCGCGTGCCCGACGCCGTCAGGGCCCTGCACAGCGCCTTCGGCCTGGAGGGCGAGGGGACCGTCACGGTCGAAGAACCCGTTCGCGCAGAGCCTCAGGGCTGAGAGCCCGCCCAGCCCCCCGCAGAGCGTCCCAGGGCCGTTCCACGGCGCCGCGGGGGCCGTCATCGCTGCTCATGGCGGCGAGAACCCGCCGATCTGTCACAATCCCTACTAATCGCTTCGTGTTCCTGCGAGCAAATTCAAGGATGAACGGGACATGCGCACCGTAAAGAGACCGCGACGCTACGTATCCAGGCGCTGGCTGACGCTGGCCAAGCCGATGCTTCGCTACAGCGACTCGCGCCATGCCTACATCCTGCGCCTGGTCGGGCGCAAATGGGGCCCGGTGCTGCGGGAGGACCGCCGCACCGCACACCGCCTGTTCGACGGGGTCGAGCGGCGGCGCACTCGTACGGCGTAGGGGCTCTCCGAGCTCGACGTGACCGCCACGCACGGCGTGAGCGGCCACCGCTGGTCCCTCAGGGCGCTCTCACGGGCCCACATGCGATCGGCTGACAACAGCGGGCTACTCGTCTGCCCGGGACGGTCGGTGCCCAGTGAGCCGATCGAGCCTCTGGCGGCAGGCGCAAGCGGACTGCCGGGGCGTGGCCAGCAGGCTCGCAGACCGACGCATTTCCTGTGGCTGGGGTGCTGCCTTCCACCGGGATTCCGATCTCGCGCAGGCGTTACCCGTCGCGCTGTGCTTACGAAATATCGGAATCACGCGATCTTGTACAAATGCGACACAGGGAGGTGTGTGCCTCACGCGCGTCGTGTTACAACCCCCGCCTCTCGGATCGTCGCCGGCGGTCCACTGTGAGCGCGGCTGTTGGCCCACAGCTGGCTTGTCATTAACGCTGTGCCGTCTGAAGTTCTTCCACCCAAGAAAGGCGGGTCGTACTTAACTCGTACTTCTTGGCCCTTTGTTGGACAGGTGTCGAAGGTATGACAAAAGCTGGGCGCCAACGTTTCTACAAATGAAGTCTTGCGCACGTTTGGAAGAGACGCTAGTAATTCCTCCCCATAAGTCCACAACGCAGTAGATAGCTGTACACACCTCCCAAAGGCACATGGAAGGGGGCCTTGCGGTGTTCTTCGGAACTGGGGAGCGGCAAGAATGTCATCGGAGTTTCCATAGTTGGGATCTTCGGCGTCAGGCCGATAACAACCGACAGTCGCGACGGACGGGCTGATCTGTTCGATGGGGGGACCGATCGCCATCCAGGATCAGGCCGCTGCGCCCGCGGACCCGGCGAATCTGCCGAAGGTTGGACGCCGTCGCGGGTGGGTCGCACGCCGCACTGCTGTGGGCCCTCGCTCCCGTCTCAGCCAAGGTCTGCCCCAGCTGAGGCCGATCCGCATGGGTCTGCCGCTGGCGGAGGCACGCGGCCCGGCCGCAAGCACTCTGAGAGACGCGGTGTTCCGACGATCTCTGTTGTGCGCCGATGTGCTGGCCGTGGTCGCCGCCTTCGCGACACTCCTCGTACTGCACGCAAGCGCAACGCAGGTTGCGCTCCTGTGCCTGGCGGAGATCCCGATACTCGTGATGGGCGCCAAGCTGCTCGGTCTCTACGATCGCGACGAGACCCTTCTGCGCAAGACCACCCTCGAGGAGGCGCCGAAGCTCTTCCAGCTAGCCACCACATGCGTCCTGCTCGCATGGCTCGTCGGCGGCACGGTGGGGGCGCACACGAACCGCCACCAGGTCATCGCGCTCTGGCTGGCGTTGTCACTTCTGCTCGTACTGACGCGCTGTCTCGCGCGCATGGCGGCGTTGCGTGTGGCCCCGCGCGAGCGGTGTCTGTTCGTCGGCGATCGTGAAGCAGCCGAGCGAGTCCGTGCCAAGCTGGACGGCGGCAGGGGAGTCCGCGGCCTCGTGGTTGCCCATGTCGACCTCAACGAGATCGCCCCCTGGTCCGCCGACGCCAGAACCAGCTCCAAATTGGAGGAGGTGCGGGAGCTGGCTCAGAAGCTCGACGTCCACAGGGCGATCGTCGCTCCCCGCAGCGCCGACGGAGTCGAAGTGCTGGATCTGGTCCGCACCCTGAAGGCTGTCGGTGTCCGGGTGAGCGTGCTCCCGCGGCTGCTGGAGGTGATCGGGTCCTCCGTGGAGTTCGACGATCTCCACGGAATCACCGTAATGGGTGTGCGGCGCTTCGAGCTGACACGGTCCACCGCGGCGGTCAAGCGGTGGTTCGACATCGTCTGTGCGGGCATCGGCCTGCTCGTCACCTCCCCGCTGCTCATCGCCGCCGCGATTGCGATCAAGCTGGACAGCAGAGGCACGGTGCTCTTCCGGCAGACGCGCGTAGGCAGGCACGGCAAGCGCTTTCACATCTTGAAGCTCCGCACGATGGTTGCCGACGCGGAGTCCCTGAAGGAGACGCTGCGCGAGAACAACGAAGCGCACGGAATGTTCAAGATCGCCGACGACCCGCGCATAACGCGTGTGGGGAAAGTGCTCCGCAAGACCGCTCTCGACGAGCTGCCGCAACTCCTGAACGTGCTCAAAGGGGAGATGAGCATCGTGGGACCCCGTCCGCTGGTGCTCGAGGAGGACGAGCGTGTCGAAGGCTGGCATCGGCGACGGCTGGAGCTGACCCCGGGTATGACAGGGCCCTGGCAGATCCTCGGCCCGGTCCGCGTACCCCTCAGAGAAATGGTGTCGATCGATTACCTGTACATCGCCAACTGGTCCTTGTGGAACGACGTGAAGATCATCTTGAGGACTGTCTCATACGTGATCGCGTGCAGAGGGATCTGACAGTGATGACCGCCGCCTGTATGCAATTCACACTTCTTGACCAAACGTTCACATCACGTTATAGATGTAATCAGATTCTGGCTTGCAGACGAGCTAGATACCGACTGGACAGGCGTCTAAGAAACGACAACAGACTTGTTACAAGACCTCATACAGGTGAGCCGTCTTGCATCGTACGCTTGGAGCTACGGTGGTCGAGTTACAGGCTGAGGTGGGCCGCACAAAATCAGGTAAATCGCGGGAAAGAGTCGAATGACAGCAGATGGTGCAATAGAGGGCCGGCCCCAAGGCGATTCGGAGTTCGATCACGCCGAGCTGGAGAGCATTCCACTTCGTACGCGAATCACTGGAAAGCCGATGATGCGAGGCATCATCGATGTCACGATGGTGGGGCTGGTCGGTGGAGGTCCGCGCCTTGCGATGCGTGCGGCTCGAGTCATGCTCGAAGAGAACTACTCCTCGGAGGGACGTCAGCATCACGGGCGGCGGCGAGGAGCTCATCGCCGCGCCTGATTGCTCCGCGGATCGCCGGCCGCGAAGGTGCTCGTGGGGGGGTGTCTGGTCATGGCCGCTAGCGCTGCTCAGGCAACCCTGCGTGGACGTTCCCAGCGGACGGTCCGCCACAGCCCGTACTTCTCCTGGGCACACGGCGAGGAGCAGACCTCGGATCTCGTACTCGAGGCGGTGCGCCGGGCGAAGGCCGGCGATCGAGACGCGCTCGGGTTCCTCTACATGCGTTACGCGGACAACGTGCACGGATACGTTCGCAGGATCGTCCACGACTCTCACGAGGCCGAAGATCTGACCCAGCAGGTGTTTGCCAAGCTGATGCACGTCATCGTCTACTACGAGGAGCGAGAGGTGCCGTTCTTCGCATGGATGCTGCGGGTCGCGCGAAACCTCGCGATCGACCACATTCGCAGGGAGCGCTCGGTGCCGGTGGAGGAGGTTTACGGACTGCACGAGCACGGCGACGTTCCCGCCAAGGAACTCTGTCGGCATCTCAAGGAGGCGCTTTCAATGTTGCCCATCGACCAGCGAGAGGTGCTTGTGCTGCGCCACCTGGCTGGACTCACACCCCCGGAAATCGCGAAGGTCACAGGGCGTACCGAGGGCTCCATCCACGGGCTGCACCACCGTGGGCGGCGGGCGCTCCGCGCGGAGCTGGCCAGCCGCGGTGCGGCCCCCACCACCCTGGCCGCCCGCCGTGTCGCGCAGCAGGCCCCGCTTCGCGCGGCTGCCGCCGCTTACGCCGGCCTCGCATAGGCCTGGTCCGACGGTACGTCCGGCTCGAGAGACGTGCTCAGACCGGTCGTGGGATCGACCTGTGGCGCGCTATCCGTCCGCTGTCGAGATCCGCGAGGTAGTAGAGCACGGAGAAGTTGACGAGTTCGTCGAGGGTCATGCCACTGCTTGCCGCCTGACGGGTAGCCGTTCGCCATGCGAAGGCCGAGAGTCGCAACGTGACGGTGCGCTCGTCGGCGATGATCCGTCGCTCGTCGTACTCCTCGCCGTCCACTATCGCACCTTGTTCTCCCGCCATCTCTGCCGCGTTCATTCCTACAACGGGGCTCGCCGCGCTTATCTTCCGGGCTGTTGGCGATGAAGGCCGTCGGCGCGGCTGAGTCGCGACTCATCCGCTGGAGCGCGTCGGTCGAGGCGTGTCGCTCGGCCGGTGCCGACGAGGTGAGGAGGCGAATCATGCCGTGCCTCGACTGGCGAATGCTCGAGCGGGAGCTGAGCAGTCGGCATCTGCTGACGGTCCTGGGGCCACGGATCGTCGAGCTGGGGCCCGAGGTCCCATCCGACTTCGCGCTGGCCGTCGAGGCTGCGATCCGCAACGCCCACGCACGCGGAGGGTTCCTGCTGCTCGTAGGTGACCGTGTGGGGAGGGCCCTAGCCGACGCCGGCATTGCGTCAATGCCGCTGAAGGGACCAGTCCTCGGCCAGGCGATCTACGGCGACCCGGGTCGACGTCTGTCCAGCGACCTCGACATCCTCGTGCCGCGGGAGCTTGTGAACGATGCTGTCGAGGTCGTTCGCGGGCTTGGCTACAGCGCGCCCCGGGATGCCCTGGAGCGAAGCGGCCTGCCGGCCCTGCACTTTGGCTTGGAGCACGAGCGCGGCGAGCTTCCCCCTGTCGAGCTTCACTGGCGGGTCCACTGGTACGAGAGCCGCTTTGCACGCGAGCGCCTGCTCCCCCCTGACCCGAGGGAAACGACGTGGCGTCCCGCTCCCGCCGCTGAGCTCGTGGCGCTGCTCCTCTTCTACGCCCGGGACGGCTTTGCGGGCTTGAGGCTCGCGTGCGACGTCGGAGCCTGGTGGGATGCCTTCGGTGAGGAGGTGCAGGTGGGATCGGTGGACGCGATATGTCGTGACTACCCCGCGCTTCGCAAGGCGGTGATGACGGCAGTCGGCGTGGCCGGGCGGACTGTCGCTCTGCCCGCTGAGGCGATCCTGGCCGACAGAGGCGAATTCCGGGCCGGCCAGGTCGCGAGCAGACTTGCCGACCCGCTGCCCACCCGCAGCCCAGCCCAGGTCCACGCCGACATCGGGATGGTCGATCTGCTGCTGGCGCCGACAAGGGAGCTTCCGGCTGTCTTGATGAGGAACCTCCTGCGCTCCACCGAGCAGGTCGAGAGCTTCGCTCGAGACAGCGGTCCGTGGACGGCGCGCACGCCGGTCGGATATGCCCTCAGGCTGACGATGCGCTACTGCTCGTCTCTGTCACGGGCGATCTTCTCCGTGCTGTATCGGGGAGCCCGAGGAAGAGATCCATATAGGACGCTGCGCAGGTCGCCATGCTGAAATGCTCCTCGACTCGCGCGCGCCCCGCTCGGCCGTGTCGTTCCCGGACAGGCTCGTCTTCCACATAACCGGCCAGGGCAGCGGAGAGCTCCTCAGGCCGTCCCGGTGAGACCAGCCTCCCTGTCAGTCCATCGACGACGAGCTCGACCAAGCCGCCGTTGCGGGTTGCGACGACGGGTGTCTCTGCGGCCATGGCTTCAAGTGGCGTCATCGGGCAGGACTCGGTGAACTCGGCCGACGGCACCACCGCCAGGTCGGTCTCAGACCAGAACGTCGTCATGTCGTGAACAAGCCCGAGAAAGAGCACGCGGTCGGAGATCCCCAGCTCGCCGGCGAGATGCACCAGGCCCTCCAGCTCGGGGCCGTCGCCGGCAATGCGAAGCTGCAGTGGCCTGGCCGTCTCCATGCGCGCTATCGCCTGAAGCAGATGGTCGCCTCCCTTGCCGCTCACCAGGCGAGCCGCGAAGCCGATCCGGCAAGGGCCCGACGGGTCCTTAGCGGGTCGCGTACCCGGCATCTCCACACCGTTGTGGATACGAACCAGTCGCTCCGTGTGGGGGGCCTTTCGCATCTCCTGCAAGGTGAAGTCGGACACCCCCACCTCGACGTCGTCGGCCCACGCCCCGGCGGCTCTGGCGAGACGCCAAAGTCCTCGGCGCAGAACGCTCCGCGAGCCGACCATCAGAGAAGCTCCGTGTTCGGCTGCGACGATCGTGCCCTCGTAGCCCCCGGCTCGCAGGGCCGCCCCCATGAACCCGCACTCGACGAGGAGCGCACCGTCGGGAGCATGCCTCGCGACGCTGCCGGCATATCGTCTGGGATGACGCAGTATGTCGCGCCCTCGCCTCATGCCCATGCTCACCACGGGTACGTCGTCGACCTCGATGCGCTGACCAAGGGCGCCGGGCTCCTGGATGAACAGGATCGTGGGACGGCAGCCGAGCTGCCGAAGCCGGCGAGCCAGCGACAACGTCAGGACCTCGGCGCCGCCGATGTCACCGTTCCAGAGCACCAAGCCCACTCGTGGGCGTCCATCCGTGGCCAGGTCCGCTCGATCCCCCATATTCATCGCAGTCGGCCCGACCGAGCGAAGGTGTCGCCTCGTCCGCCGGGCAGCGCCGACTCTAGTGATCTCATGAAAGCTCGACATCGGGTGTTTCGTTCTTTCGGCAGAGCGCCTAGAGGAGATACGCGCTCGCTGCTCCTGTGCTTCTGCGACTTCGCAACCCACTGCCGGCAGCCCTCGTCACCGGGGGCGCTCTCTCGCTGCTCGCGGGAGCTGTTGCTGCGAGCAGTCATGGGACGACGCTTGCCGCCGGGCTGATCGGGATCTTCCTCTTCGCCGGTGCGGTCGTGCTGTTCCGCAGGGACCCGGTGCTCGCGCTGCTGGGGCTGTGGGTGTTCGAGGTCTTCAACGCGCCGCTGTCGGCCAGCGTCGGATACTTCTCGGCCGCCGGCGAAGCGATTCGCCAGGGCAACGAGGTGCTGGTCCTCCTGTTCGTCGTCCTCGTCGTGTGGCACCTGCTGCGCACGAGCACCAAACCGCCGCCGGCCGTTCTCGTTCTCCCCGCGTTGGGCTACGCCGTCTTCGGGTTGGCAAGCGGGCTCCTTCACGACGTTCCGACAAAAGTGCTGCTGCTCGGCGCCTGGCTGGGCCTGAAGCTCTGGATAGTGCTGGCTGCAACGCTCGTCTTGCCCTGGGGGCGGCGCGATCTGGAGCGCATCTACCGCCTGCTGACCGGGATCGGCCTGATCGTCGGGGGGCTCGGCTTGGTGGACTACTTCACTCACGGTGCGGTCTCTCGGTCGTTGCACACCTCGATCGACTATGTCGAAGCAGGCGGATATCGCTCTCAGGCCGTGCAGTCGATCCTCGCCAGCCCGGGCGAATACAGCCTCTTCATGAGCCTTCTGTTCGGACTCTCTGTCTCGCGTCTGTCCACGAGCGTGAACAGGCGCGACCTGATCCTCTCGCTGCTGTTCGCAGTGTCGGTGATTCTCTCGCTGCGCCTGAAGGGAGTCCTGTCGCTCGGTGCTGTCGTGCTGATCGTGGTGGCCGTCCAGGGCGCTCGCAGCGGGCGGAGCGCCGCAATCGGACTTGCGGTCGGCGTCGCGCTGTTCGGCGGCGTGTTCGTCGTGGAGCGCAGCGTGATCACCAAACAGGTTGCGACCTACGCCTCCACGCAGACATCGGCAAGGGCACGGCTGTATGGCACGAGCGAGCGCATCGCGGCACGCGAATTCCCGTTTGGAGCCGGTTTCGGCCGGTTTGCGACTTACCCGTCACGGATCTACTACAGCCCGGTCTACGCGCAATACGACCTGAACGCCGTATGGGGGCTCTCCAAGGAATATCCAAAGTTCATAGACGACACTTCCTGGCCCGGGGTGATCGGCGAGGCCGGTTACGGGGGTCTTGTCATGTACGGGCTCGGGCTGCTCGCGCTCGTGGTGCTGCTGTTGGGTGCAGTCCGCCGTCAACCGCCCGAGCGGCGATGGATGGCGCTGGCCGCGCTGTGTGCGGTGGGCGTCTTCCTGGTCGACTCACTCGGGGACCCGACCCTCTTCAACTGGCTTGCCGTGACGACCTTCGCGATGCTCGTGGCACCGGGGCTGCTGGTCGCCGTCCGAAGTCCCGACCCGGCGCGCGAGCGCAGCTGAGATCGGTGAAAGGCGGAGCCTGCTCCGTGCGTTGAAGGTATGCATGCATGGTCGAGGCGCCGATACGCGCACACCAACGGATCGACGCGGACGCTGCTCTTGCGAGTAGTGCTGACGAACATGGCCAACGACGGCAATCGCGGCGATCTGGCGATACTGGCCGGGACGGCAAGCGCGCTTCGCGCTGCCTGCCCGGGCATCCAGATCGACATCGCGCCGACCGAGATAGGCAGGCGCAGCAACCTCGACGGGCGGGCGATGGCGGATTCGGCTGCGCTCTCGGACAACCCGCTTGTCGCCTCCCCGGTGCCTTCGCGGACCGACGACGGATGGGCGCCCGGCGCGTGGGCGGCACGCACAGCTCGTGCCCTCTGCTCGCAGCTGCTGCGGATGCGATGGCTCAAGCAGGGCGTGGACGGTGACTTCGAGGAGGCGCTGCGCGAAGCCGACCTGGTGATAGCAAAGGGAGGCTCCTACCTGTTCAGCTATCCGGGAGCCCGTCAAGCGCTGTTCGCCGCCAGGATGGTGCACTCGCTGCGCGTCGCGCGCCAGGTGGGCACCCCGTCTGTCGTGCTCGGGACGAGCCTCGGTCCCGTGCAGCGCGCGATGCGCCCGTACTTCAGCAGCACGCTCGGGGCTTGTCGGACGGTCGTCACTCGTGAGGAGCTGAGCTACAGCTTCGCAGCGAACGTCCTGTCGCTCTCGAATGTGCGACGAGGAGTGGACATGGCCTTCGCCCTCTACGACGGCGAGGGGACGCAGGACGGCAGATCGGGCATTGCGATCACACCACGCGAACTGCCATTCGAGCCGCCGCAGGCGCGTAGTCGCTATGAGACCGCGGTCGCGCAGACGGTGTCGCAGCTGGTCGAGCAGACAGGTGAGACGTGCTATCTGACGGTCCAGGTCGATCGGGACCGCCGGCTGTGCGAAAGGCTCGCCGAGCGGGTCGGGCGCCCCGAGCACGTCGAGGTGGCACATGTGGACCAGCTGCCGCTGCCCCGGCTGATCGAATGGTATGCGCAGAGAGAGCTGCTCGTCGCGACCCGCTTGCACTCCGTGATCCTGGCGGCGCTGGGCCACACGCCGAGCGTGATCCTCGAGTGCGATCCGCCGAAGATGATCGGCATCAGCGAGCAGCTGGGCCTCGACGCCTGGCGTCTGCCGGCGGGCACCAGCAGTGTCGAAGGGCTTCCGAAGCTGGCCGTCGAGTGCTTCGCCAAACGGGTCGAGAAGGCGCGTGAGCTGCCGAAGCGCATGCAGGCCTTGGCGCAGGAAGCACACCGGCAGACAGCAGAGGTGCTGGCGCTTGTCTGAGAAAGTCATCCACTTCGGTCCCGATCCCGCGTTCGTCGGTGGCATGGGGCGCGTCATCGAAGCCTATGCTCGTCACGGCATCGGTGGGCTCGCCTGCGCCCATCCGACCTGGGTGCCTGCCCCGCGCCGCAGGACAGCTCGGCTGACCCTCGGCGCACTCCGCCGCATTGCATCCGTCGACCGCCGCACGATCGTGCACGTGCACCTCTCCGAGCGCGGATCGTTCGTTCGTGAGGGCGCGATCCTGGCAATGGCGGGGGCTCGCCGGATGCGCACAGTCGCAACTCTGCACGGTGGCGAATTCATGCCCTTCGCCGAACGTCACCCCCGACTAGTCGCCGCGGTGCTCAACCGGGCCGGTGCGATCGTCTGCCTGTCGGCCGAGGTGGAGGAGCACGTGAAGTCGCTGCTGCCACGCGCACGAACCTTCCGGGTGCCCAACCCGGTGATGGTCGACGACGGGTCCCCGCCTGCGGACGGCACGTCCGAGCGCGTTCTCTTCGCGGGGGAGATCGGGTTGAGGAAGGGGGTCGACGTGCTGCTCGACGCGTGGCCGAGAGTGGCCGCGCGCAGACCGCAGGCACGGTGTGTGCTGGTGGGTCCCTCGACGACGCTTGAGGTGCCCTCCAACGACGCCTTCCAGGTGCACGGACCGCAGTCTCCGGAGGAGATCGGTCGTCTGCTGAGAGAGTCGCGAATGGTGGTCCTGCCATCACGGGCGGAGGCCATGCCGATGATCCTGGTCGAGGCTCAAGGCGCCGCGCGGCCGTTCGTTGCTACCCCGGTCGGTGCTGTCCCGGAGCTCGCCCAACACGGTGGTGTGCTCGTACCGGTGGAGGATCCCGCGCGCCTTGCCGAGGCCATCCTCGACCTTCTCGACCGTCCCCGTCTGGCGGCGGACCTCGGCGAGCAGGGCCGGGCGTTCGTTCGGTCGACTCGAAGCGTGGAGGTGGTCGATGCCCGCATACGCAGCGTGTACGAGGGGCTCTGAGTCCCATGGATGCCTCCGTGGCAGCTCCCACCGCGGGCGGGACCCGCAACCGACTGCATTGGCTTCGGGGCAAGCTGAGGACCAGAACGTCGCGTGCGTTGCTCGGCACGATCGCCGGGAACGCGGTGGGCTTCCTGCTTCCCTTTGCCGTCACCGGGCACTTCGGATTCGGTCGTCTGACCGACGCCTACTTCTTCGGGCTGGGATTGGCGATCTTCGGAACCGTCCTGAGCGCGACCGTCATCGAAGCCAACGCCTTGCCGCTGATGACGTCGGCAAAGCTGGGTGGATCGGAGCGCCTGCGTCGCGCGATCGGCCGGGTCAGCGTGCAGTCCGTCGGCGGTGTGCTCGCTGCCTATGCGCCAGTCGCGGTGGTCGGCTCGCTGATTCTCTCGGGGAGGCACGCCTGGCCTGCCGATCTGCGCTCGGCGGCGATCCAGATCACCGCGATCCTGACGCTGCTCGTCGCGATCGTCGGGGCGACGAGCGTGCTGGCCGCGGTCGGCTATGCCTTCGGAGACTTCCTTTGGCCGACGGCAACCCAGTCGTTTCGCTCGATAGCGCCGATGGTGGGGTTGATCTTCATCGGCAGGGGGGTGGGGAGCCTCGCCACCCTGGCCTGGCTGATGGTGGCAGGCGAGGTGCTGCGCGGGCTCGTCCTCGGGCGCAAAGTCCTGGGGCTCCTGCGGCAGACGGGACCGGGGGACC
This sequence comes from uncultured Solirubrobacteraceae bacterium, assembly GCA_963697795.1. Lineage (GTDB taxonomy): Bacteria > Actinomycetota > Thermoleophilia > Solirubrobacterales > Solirubrobacteraceae > Palsa-744. The sequence goes on from OY969097.1 coordinate 2,240,005, forward strand.
TGGCCGTGTCGCGACCTCTGCCTTCCGTCTGGCGCGCCGGCGGGCCGCATGCGATCGCGATGATCGGAGTCAACCTGATGCCGGTGGTCGACCGCATCGTCGCCTCCAAACTGCGCGCCGGCGGCTCGGTTACACTGCTGGACCTCGGCGAGAAGATCCTCTACGTGCCGCTGCTCGGCGTGACGTATTCGGTGATCCTGGTCGCCGGCGCGGACTGGGCGGAGTCGAGCGTTCTCGATCCGGAGCGGCTGCGTCCACAGTTCGTCCGTCTGGCCAGGAGGGTCGTCTATCTTGCGCTGGCGCTCGCGGCGGCGTGCACCCTGCTCGCTTTTGGCGCCCATGCGCTCAGGCCAGGGTCGATCTCCGGCGTTCCAAGCGGCAAGCTCGCCGTGATCGTGGCCTGTTTCATGCTCGGGCTGCCGGCGGCTTCGCTGACCAACGTCGGGTCGCGACTCTTCACGGCGCTTGGGCGAACGCGTGCCCTGCCCGTGATCGCCCTGCTTCTCCTGGTCGCGGATGTCCTGTTCGACCTTGTCGGTGCCAGGCTCTGGGGCACCTACGGCATCGCTCTTGCGACCACGGCCGTGCGGTTTCTGAGCGCGCCTGTGTACGTGCTCGCCGCCTTTGCGGCAATCCGTTCTTTCAAGTCGAGTCACGGTGCCACGTGAGACCAGGCACAACAACCTGTCAGCCATGGGAAAGGAATTGACGATGCCGCAGTCCGCGGGAGCCCCGAACTTCGAGCGACTCGTCGCGATGCTGCGTCGACGGGGCGTGTGGATCGCCGTCTGCCTCGTGCTGGGAGCCGCGGCGGCCTATCTCTACTCCCATCATCAGGAGAGGAAGTACACAGCGACGTCGTCGGTCGTATTCAACAGCCAGCAGCTCAGCCAGGTCGTAGCAGGGCTGCAGCCCAGCCTGGCGGGGCAGGCGCAGTTGAACAGCGACGTCAAACTCGTCGCCTCCGGAGACGTCGCACGCAAGACCGCCGAACAGCTCGGCGGCGGGCTCACGGCTGAAAAGGTCAGCGAATCGCTGAGCGTGAGCCAGGAAGGCGAAACGAGTGTCATCGGTGAATCCAGCGTCGTCGACATATCGATGACGATGACCTCGGCCGCTCAGGCTGCCGCTGTGGCCAACTCCTATGCGGCGATATTCGTCTCCGAGCAGGCCGCTGCCAACCACCAGTACTACGCTCATGCGCTCGCGATCGTCAAGGGGCAGCTTGCGAGGATGAGCCCGGTCGAACGTCTCGGCAGCGCAGGTGCCGCCCTCCAGACGCGCATACAGTCGCTGTCCCTTCTCGCCAACCTGCAGTACTCCGGTGTGCAGGTGTCCCGGGAAGCTGTTGTGCCGACAGTCCCCAGCTCACCGAAGACGAGCCGCGACGTGGCCCTGGGAGCGCTCGTGGGACTGCTGATCGGGCTCGGTCTGGCGCTCGCGCTGGAGCGCTTGGACGGACGTCTGGGCCGGCCGGAGGACGTCGAAGGTCTCTACGGTGCTCCGCTGCTGGGCACGATCGGAGAGAACCGCCGACTGCAGCAGGCCGGAAGCGAAGGCGCCAGTTCGCTGGAGCCCACCGAGGCGGAGGCCTTCCGGATGGTGCTCGCGCATCTCCGGGCCTTCAGCTCCAGATCGCCGGGGAGCGTTCTCATCACCTCCGCTGGGTCCGGCGACGGTAAGACGACTGTCGCGACCCGACTCGCCGAAGCGGCCGTCGCCGTCGGGTCCCGTGCGCTGCTGGTCGAGCTCGACATGCGCAGGCCAACGGTCGGGCGGATGCTGGGGCTTCCTCCGGGTCCCGGCATGAGCGAGGTGCTCCGCGGCATGGTGGAGCCGTCGGAGGCGATCCGGCAGGTACCGCTTGCCTCAGGAGCAGAGGTAGGTCGGGCCGGTGCGACACTGGAGGTCGTGACGGCCGGCGCAGCGCTTGCCGAGACGCCCGCGAAGCTGCTCGACGGCCGCGCGATGCAGGTGACGCTGGAGTGGATGAGGTCGGCCTACGATCTCGTCGTGATCGATGCGCCGGCGCTTACGACCGTGTCCGACGCCTACCCGCTGCTGGGCGTCGTCGACGGAGTGATCGTGGTCGCGCGGCCGGCGGACGAGCGCCGCCAGGACAGTGAGGCGCTGCGGATGCTGCTCGAGCGCAGCCGCGCCACGGTACTGGGCGTGATAGCCAACCGAGTGCCCCGTCGAGCACAGAGGCCGTACGGATACGGTGGCCAAGAGCAGACGAATCCGCCTATGCAAGACGAGGCGGTCGCCGAACACGCAACGACGTAGGCTGACAGCTGTCGGAAAGGTGTCCGGAGCGCAAGTCGAAGGCTAAGCGGATCACGAAGGTGACCGATACGCGTTCATATGCAGTCCCGCGCTCAGGACCCGGGGGCCTGGAGCGAGGCCCCCGCATGTGACGACATCCACCGCCCCGTCAGGGGTGCGAAGCGTCTCACTGCCCTCCTGCCTGCCATCGTCATGGCGGTCGCGGCAATAGCTGTCACTCCCTCGGCAGCTGCGACCAAGGTCAAGGCCGGAACTCACAGCAAAGGGTGTCCCAAGAAGACGCTCGACAAGGTCAGGCGCAAAGATCTGAGTGCGCAACTGCGAATCGAGTTGCGCGTGCGCTCCCACGTGAGCGCGCAGGCCAGGGCCGCCAAGATCGCCGCGCTTCGCCACCTGCTCTCCTGCTCTTCGAGCCGTCGTAGTCCCGGCTCTCACGGGCCGGGCAAGCCCGGGACGGGCTTGCCGAAGGACGCGCCCCGCACTCAGATCCCCGCGTTCCTCTCCCCAGAAGCAGGAACCACCTCTGCACCAGGGTCGAGTGCTCTGACCGTCAGCGTCAGAGGGAATCGCCTCGTCGACGGGAGCGGTGAGCCTGTGACGCTCCATGGCGTCGACATCTCCGGCACGGAGTGGCAGTGCCTTTACGGCCAGGCGTTCTATGGCCCCAGCGATGCCGCCAGCATCGCTGCGATCGCAGCCTGGCACGCAAACGCCGTTCGCATACCGTTGAACGAGGATTGCTGGCTGGGAATCAACGGGGCTCCAACCGACGTTGCCTCCTACCGCGAAGCGATCCGCGCTTATGTATTGAGACTGCAGGCTGCAGGCATCTACGCGATCCTCGACCTGCATTGGAGTGCGCCTGGCGCGACGCTCTCGCACCTGGGGCCAGGCTACGCCGGCTTTTTCGAAATGGCCGACGAGGATCACGCACCCGCGTTCTGGGAATCGGTGGCCAGTTACTTCAAGGAAGTCCACTCGACCGTGTTCGACCTGTTCAACGAGCCGACCGGGGTGAGCTGGAGCTGCTGGCGTAACGGGTGTATGACACCAGGAGGGTTCCAGGCGGCCGGCATGCAGCAGCTCGTAGATGTCGTGCGCGGGACCGGGGCCACCCAACCGATCATGCTGGGCGGCTTGGAAGATGCCAACGAACTCGGGTCGGAATGGCTGCGCAATCGCCCGGTCGATCCCGACGATGCGCTGGTCGCATCGGCTCACCTGTATGGATGGCAGTCGACCGGGCAACTCGAAGCGAACCTGGCAGGCGTGGCTCTCAGCGTCCCCGTGGTCGTCGGTGAGCTCGGTGAGAAGGACTGCGCGAGCAGCGACATCGACCATTTCATGCCCTGGGCCGACGCTCACGGCATCTCCTACCTCGCGTGGGCGTGGTTCACAGGCGACTGTGCGTCCTACCCTTCCCTTATCTCCAGCTATGGTGGTGTGCCGACGGCGTATGGACTGGGGTACCGTGAACACCTCCTGGCTACGTTTCCCGCACCCGGCCCTTGATGCGCGGCCGCTGGAACGAGCCGGGTGAAGCCTGTCCGCGGACGTTTGGCGACGGTGGCTGCGACGTGTGTCGTGCTGGCTGTCGGCGCTTGCTCCTCTGCGGGTGGGGCGCGCAACGAGAGGAGCCTCCCGGCCGCCACAGACCCACTGGCAGGCTGGAGTCTCTTCGACTCCCACAACACGCCGGCCGCTGCTGAAGCGCAGCGTCTCCGACGGGCCGGCCGCGCGCGGGAAGCCGCGCTGCTCGACCTCATCGCCCGCGAGCCGATAGCGACGTGGCTGACGAGGGAGTCGACCCAGCCCCGCCGCCAGGTCAGCCGGCTGACCCGCAGTGCGGACAGGCTCGGCGAGGTGCCTGTGATCGTCCTCTATGACGTGCCCGGCCAGGGCTGCGCGGCCGGCGCGCGGGGCCGAGGGGCCCGCAGCGAACGTCGTTACCTGCGCTGGGTCTCAGAAGTCTCCGCGGGCATAGGCGGACGTAGAGCCATCGTGATTTTGGAGCCGGATGCTGTTCCCTTTGCCGTGACAGGGTGTCCGATCGAGCTTCAGACGCTCGCCGCGGCAGTTCACATCCTCACTGCTCGTCCTGGCGCGCGCGTATACGTGGATGCCGGGAACTCATCGTGGATACAGTCGCTGCACGTCCTTGCAGAGGCCCTGATCCGGGCAGGTGTGCGCTCTGCCGCCGGATTCTCTCTCAACGTGTCCAACTTCCAGACCGACGCGTCGAGCGTGGCGTACGGGGAGAGGCTCTCGGCCCTGCTCGGCGGCGCCCACTTCGTCGTGGACACGAGCAGGAACGGCAATGGGCCGGATCGCAACCAGGCTGACGCGCCGCTGTGGTGCAACCCGCCGGGACGCGCTCTGGGCAGGGTCCCGACCACCAGCACCGCCGTCGTCGACCTCGACGCCTACTTGTGGATCAAGCCGCCGGGGGAGTCAGACGAGGCGTGCCGGCCCGGTGAGCCGGCGGCAGGGGTCTGGTGGCGATCCTACGCCCTCGAACTCGCGGAGAACTCGCTCCGCCTGCGCTGAGGGTCGACACGGTCCAGCAGCACTCTCATCAGGAAGGCGGGGTTGCCGATCACGTATCGCCTCCACAGCCGTCTGGGCTCCAGCGCCAGCCTGTACAGCCACTCGATGCCCGCGCGGTTCATCCATTGAGGTGCGCGCGAGACCTTGCCCGCCTGGAAGTCCAGGAAGGCGCCGACGCCCACGCCGAGCAGCGCGCCGGTACGGCTGTGCCACTGGTCGAGCCACAGCTCCTGGTGGGGGTTGCCTAGAGCGACGATCACGACATCTGCCTCCGCTGTTCGGGCTGCAGCGGCGTCGGCCTCCGGGTCCGCCGTAAAGCCGTGCCGCGTGCCTACGATCTGGAGGTCGGGCACGAGCGTGCCGATGTGAGCGGCTGCTTCCTCTGCGACCCCCGGCTCGCCACCCATCAGGAAGGTGCGCCATCCTTCCTCAGCCGCCAGTGACAGGACGCGCAGCGTGAAGTCGCTCCCGTTCAGGTTCTCGGGGAATCTGCAGCCGTTGAGCCTGCCCGCGATCTTGACGCCGACACCGTCGTTGAGCACGAAGTCACTGTGTTCGAGCGCCCTTCTCAGTAGGTCGTCTCTTCGCGACAGGTTCAGCGTGTGCGCATTGACGTACATGACGGTCGTGCGTTTCCCGTCGCAGACCTTCGAGCGCAGGTCGTTCAGCACCTCGTTGCCACTGCGGCGATCGACCCGAACCCCAAGGATGTTGACCGAAGGCGGTGTGCCCGACACGTCCCGTTCGCGGCCTCCGCGAGGCAGGTGATGGACCGTCGCCATCGGAGGGGCCTCCGCAGGGCTCCCTTCCGTCGCGGCGTCGGAGGGGAGCCGGGCGGCTCCGCCGCCACGCCGTAGAGAAGCACTCCTGCTCGTGGTCTCGACCTGGCTCATTGCTCACCGCCCGCCGACTGGGTCGTCGCGAGCGAGTCGGTGTTGAGCGCCAGGATTCCCAGTCCGAGTCCCTGCGTGGGGTCGAGGATCAGGCGGACAGCGTCGTTGCGGGATCTGACGCCGAGCTTGCCGAATGCCGAGGACAGGTGGCTCTTGACCGTGCTTTCCGCAACGAACAGCGCTTTGGCGATCTGGCTGTTGCTTTCTCCCATGACGACCAGGGCCAGGATCTGCTTCTCCCGGTTCGACAGCGACGGCGGCTCGAGTTGGGCCGCTCGCGCCCTCGGGACGCAGACGAGTCCGGCACGAACCGCCCGCAAGCAGGGCATCAGAGCTTCGGGAAGGGAGTCCCGGCAGACGAGGCCGTCGACCTCCGCAAGCAGGGCGGCTCGGGTCTCCCACCGGTCGAAAGTCTCTTTGACCAGTACTGTCGGCGTGTGCGCCGGTAGTGCTGAGAGAGCCCGTGCTTCAGCCAGTGCGTCGGCAAGCGAGCTGCGCACATGGAGGACCAAGGCCAGGAGAGACTCCGTGTCCGGGCACCTCGCGCCCCGTGCCGTCGTGGCGTCGCGGAACGCCACTCGTTCAGCTGAGAGGACCGAGCCGACCTCGCCGGTCGGCTCGTCGCCGATCAGCAGGACTGTGCCCTCCAAGGAGTCCCACATATCACCGATCGAAGGTGCCTCGGCAACGTCCTGCATGCATCACCAACGATGTTCGGAGACGAGAACTTCCGTGATCCTCATCATGTTTGTAGGAAACTATCTCGTTACAAATGACAAACGGCCGCCCGTACGGCGGCCGTTTGCGTTGTGGTTACTGTGGAGAGGGGTTGCTTCACGGAGAGGATTTACAACCCGCCATCGGGTTGCTCGGCCCGACCGTGTATCCGCCAACGTGACCCGGGTAGCCCGCGTCGCCGCCCGTTCCACCCAGGCAAGCGGCTGTCAGCTCCTGAAGGTCGCCGTAGTCGGTCACGGTCGGAGCCTCATAAGCCTCGCTTCTAGCCTGATCTTCCATGAATACTGCCCCTTGCTGTTGAAGATCCGCCCCCTCAGAGACGGCTCGTACTGATGAGTCGAAGGCTAGTGAAGGGCTGCGGCGGTACAGGTTGAAAAAAGTGCTATGCCGCGACGGCGCTCCCTGCCGGTCGGTCCAGCAGGCGGACACACGGTCGACTGGTCTCGGCAGCCTCCGTCGGAAGCTCCGCGCCGGCCTGCAGACGCAGCCAGATCTCCATCGTGACCAGGCGCCATAGTCGCAACAGGTCATCGAAGCTCAGGCGCTGTCGATCCAGCAGGTCCGGCACCAGCTTCTCTGAGCAGACGTAACGGGAGGTCTCCGAGGAACCTGTGAGGAGTGCACGTACGAACGCCACGTCTGCTCCGAGCAGCCCGTCGAGGAGCAGGGAGTCAAACCAGGCCTTGTGAGGGTTCGAGCGCACGAGCTCAGGTGCGTGTCCGTCCAGTGCGGCCCGCAGGACGGGGCGGTTGCGCTCGGGGTCGAAGCTCGCCTCGGGAGGCTGTCGCAGGGCGAGCTCGACCAGATCGAGATCGAGGAGGGGATGGCGGGCCTCCAGCCCTGCCGCTGCAGCCCGTCTGCGCTGATGCTCGAAGATGCCGATCTCGTCCAGGCGATTTGCGATGCCGTGGGCGGCGTGAGCCCACCATCGCGGCCCGTCCAGACGCTTCCACTCGAGCGGATCGTCGCTGTCGGAGAGGGCGCTTGCTGCTCCCGGTCTGAGCCATCCTGGCGTCACCCGTCGTCTGATCCGCTCATGCACCGCGAAGGGCAGAGCGCCGATACCGCCGACTTCGAGCAGCATCGCACCGACCTCGCGCCGAGACGGTCCGGCGGCGGCGCCGGGCATCTGCAGCGCGAGTCCGACCGCCCGCCATGGTCGTGACTCGAGGGTCTCGTCAGCCAGTAGATACGAGCGGGTGCCGAATACCTCATCGCCGCCATCCCCTCCAAGCATCACCGCGACGCCGGCGGCTGCTGCGTCGCGCATCAGCGGCATCGTCCACGCGTCCCCCCACCCGAGTACGGGCACCTGCCATCGCGAGGTCAGATCGAGCACGGCTCGCAGGAGGCCCCCCGCCCGCACCTCGAACACCGAGCCCTCGATACCGGTCGCCTGACGTAGCGATTCGATGCGTGCCGTCTCATCGACCCCGGGGTGATCGGGGAACACGGCCGAATATGTCCGCAGGCAATGCCGAGACTCGCGCGGGGCGAGGGTGGCGATAGCGGCTGAGTCCAGTCCGCCGCTCATGAGCAGGCCGGTGAGGCCACGAGGTGCGAGTCTGCGATCGACAGCAGTGGCGGTCGCCACCCGCGTCTCCTCTGCCAGCTCTTGACTGCTGCGCCTCTGCGGCTCGCGATAGCGCGGACGCCAATACCTGGTCTCGCGGAGGCTGGTGCGATCGAGGCACAGCATCGCGCCCGCTGCCAGGCGCTGCACGCCCTCATACAGCGTCGCCGTGCCGGGACGGCTGCTCGCGGCCAGCCAGTGCGCGACGGATGCCGTATCCGGTCCGGGACGGCTCGGCAGCAACTCGAGCAGATGGCGGAGATCGCAAGCGAAGTAGACCGAAGCCCCCCGGTGGTGGACGAAGAAGGGGCGTACACCGATCTGGTCGCGGGCGATCAGGCCCTCGCCGATCTCGTGGTCCCATATCAGCAGGACGAAGTCACCGCGCATGCGCTCGGGCAAACCCCGCCCCCAGCGCCTCCATGCGACACTCAGCAGCGCCTCGTCGGTCAGGTCCGGGCTGCAGCCCAGTTGCTCGGCAAGAGCCGCGCCGTTGTCGAGGAAGCCGTCCAGGAGACAGACCGGAGACGTGCCCGGTGTGGGGCCGCTGGCGGCAACGTACATCGGGCCGCTGTGAAACACGCTCGCATCTACAGAGCGCAGTCCGGCCGGCAGTCGTCGCTCGGGAGCGAAGCCTGCAGGGTCGAAGATCCCTGCAATCCACCTGCTCATGGTCCGGCGGTCATTCGTTCTTCGATCGTGTCCGCCAGTGCTTCGACGTTCGTGTCAGGCCCGAAGCTCACACGCTCGACAGGCATCGACGTGGCGGCGTAGGCGCAGACGTCGAGCAGGCGCTCAAGTCGCTCCGCTCCTGCCAGGATCAGATTGAAGGTGCAGGAGAGCAGCGAGCGTGCATCGGCTGCCGAAGCGATTGCCGGCAAGCACGGTCCCTCCGGGCTGCGGTCGAGGAGAAACAGCGCCGCCAGCTCCGCGGATGGCGGGCCGACGGGCATTCTCACGGACCGCTTTTCGTTGTCGGGTGGCTGTTCGGGGCCGGTCGGGATGACATTCGCGGCCGCCGGGCCCGCGTGTGCCACAAGGCTCGTGGCCTGGCGCTCCAGGACGAGCACGTCGTCGGCTAGGAACTCCGCTCCCCGCCCGCACAACTCCACGGCCAGTGAAGTCTTGCCGGACCCCGATGGGCCGACCAGCCCCAGCGCACGTCCGCCGTGGACGACGGCCCCGGCATGAAGAGCCTCATGCCCGTGCAGCACTGCTGCAAAGGGCAACGCCTGGGCGATCAGCATCCGCTGCCAGCGCGCCTCTGGCACTCCTTCCGGAAAGCAGACCAGACGCGTCGCCCCATCGACCAGCAGATGAGAGCCGTAGTCGTTGCCGGCGATCATGAAGCCGTGGTCCGGGTGGTGACGCACCGTGATCTCGGAGCGGCCGTCGGGGCTGCGTTCGTCGCAGATGACGTCGGCGTCTGAAGGCCAGACCTCGGCGGCACAGCGGTCGCGGGCCACTTCGACCTGCAGCGAGGGGGCTCTGCCGGTCGCGGGGCCGCGCAGCGCGGCGATCGGCTCGCTCGCGGTGACAGCCAGGCCGAACAGCGCAGCCGCCTCCATCGGACGGCTCAATGGCGACCGCGCCGGCGGGTGCCGGGTTGGCAGGGCCGCTCCCACCTACAGCTCCACGAGGCGCGCAAAGGAACCGTCACCGGGGCTGAGAACGGGGCGTTGGAGATGCTCGACCCAAGCGTGGGCGAGAAATTCCGGCTCGAGTCGGGTTCCGATCACGAGCTTTGCCGCGAGGCTTCGATCCGCCATCAGCCGTGCCAGCACCAGCGATCTCGTGAGACACCTCGTGTCGCCTGGCAACAGACGGAGCAGGCGCACGACGGCGTTTGCCAGGCTGCGGGCTTCGGCGAGGGTCTCCTCGCTGGCGGTCTTGCTTGCCCCCGAGCGGCTGCGGATCGACTCGAGCACGTCGCTTATCGGCGCTTTGGCCAGTGCGCGCCGCGTGCACCAGTAGGCCCTGAAGATCTCGAGTGCCAGGACTGCTCGCTCGAGGCTGGTCCGGCGCATGGGGAGAGGCTGTCCAGCTGCAACGTCGAGGGCATCCACGGTTACCTCACACGAGAGATGACTCACGTTCCCTCTCGAAGCTGCACCAGTCCGCGCTCGAGCAACTCGACGCAGAGGCCGCAAACGTCCTTCTCGACGACGCTGAGCGGCTGGTCATAGGTGCGAGCGACCGCGACCGCTGCCTCATGGACGGTCCCGCCCGCGGTCAGCGCTTCGAGCATTCGGCCCGCCGTGGCATTCAGCCCGTGGTAGCGACCCGTGCTCAGGTTGAGCACCACGGTCTCGGCGGGGAAGCTCCGGAAGACCACATCGTCCGGGACGAGGACACGGGCGTTCAGCAGAGAAGCCGTCTGGTGTGCCTCTGAGATCAATTCCGGCGCTCCTTTCGTCAGTACTCGATGATGGTTCCGCGTCGCTGTCCGACGGTGATCGAACGAGACAGCGCGAAGATCGAAACGGGCACGAGAATCGCTGCGAACAGGACGAGCTTGAGCAGGGAGGCTCGCGGCGACTGCCCGAGGGTGCTGCCTACGAGCAGGTGCCGCAGCAGGTCGGTGGCAGCCGTGAACGGCTGCAGCTTCGCGGCGGTCTGAAGCCATCCGGGGAGCAGCGAGACCGGAAAGTACAGCCCACCGATGATCGAGAGCAGGGCAATCACCCAACTGGTCCCGACGTTGCCCTGCTTGATGAGGACCGTCAGGGCGGCGAACAGGATCCCGAACGGCAGGAATGCCATCAGCACCAGGGCCATCACCGGTATCGCCAGCGGGACTGTGGCCCAGTGCAGGTCCAGGCCGAACAGGATGCAGCCGAGTGAAAGCGTCAGCACGGCCAGGATGAAGGAGTAGATCATCGGGAAGAGAGTCATCGCGACGACGCTGCGTATGGCACCGAAGGGAGAGAGGAGCAGACGGTCGAAGGTCCCCGCGATCAGCTCCTGGCGAACCAGTTCGGGGATCGAGAAGCACGAGTACATGACGCTTATCAGCGAGATCCCGACGACCACGAAGCCGAAGTAGGAGTTGTGGGAGCTGAAGCCGCTGACATGGACGAGCCTCGACACGTAGTAGAAGAGGGTCAGGCTGAACAGGGCCGTCAGGAACTGACTTGCCAGGCGGGTCCGGTAGGACAGGTACACGTGGAGGTCGCGGCGCAGAACCGCCGCGAACGCGTGGATGCCCGTCATCGTGTCACTCATGTCCTCACCAGGCGTCCGCCTTCGAGCAGCCACCGTGCGGCGAAGTCGACGTCGACGTGCTCGCCGCTGGGCGAGCACCAGAGGACTGCTCCGCCGCGCTGAGTCACCTCCGTGACCGCCGCGGCGAGCACCGCTCCGGCTATCTCGTCGAGGCTCGTCAACGGCTCGTCGAGTAGGACCACCTGCGGCGCGGGCAGGAACGTCATTGCGATCCGCAGGCGCTGGCGCTGGCCCATCGACATGCGATCGACCCGTCGCCCGGCAAGGTCTCCCAGGGCGAACGTCTCGATCGTCCGATCGATCACGTCTCCGAACTCGGCCCGGGGCACCATCGAGATGCGTGCCCAGAATTCCAGCTGACGGCGTACGGTCAGGCGTGCGTAGAGCCCGCGATCGCCTGCGGGAAGGAACGAGACGAGACGCTGGTAGCGCTCGCGGTGCGCCTGCGGTGACAGCCCCCACACCTCCACGCGACCCTCGTCTGGGTAGATCAGGCCTGCGGCAACCCTCAGCATCGTCGTCTTGCCCACCCCGTTGCGACCGCCGACCCATGTCGTCGTGCCTGGTGCCAGTGACAGGTCGAGCCCCGAGAGAACCGGAGGCATGGCGCTCTGCCAGCGCTTGGTCACGTCCGCCAGGCGCAGAGCAGGCACTTCCTCGGGCGCTCTCGGCGTTTCGCCGCGCTCATTCACGGGTCGCGGGATGTCTGTCGTCAGGGATGACATCGACGCTTCTCTCCGGCAGCCTTCGCGGCTGCTCGCTCGACGATGCCGGCCAGCTCATGGGGGGAGTGGCTCACGTCCGCTGTCAGGCTCAACAGCCGCGCGGAGCTCATCAGCTCGGCATAGAGAAGGAATCGCGACGATGACCGGGCCCGACCCAGGTCGGTGCCCATCATGTAAGGCGCCAGGGGGAGCGGGTTGGGTGGAAGCATCTCCCCGCGCAGCTGTAGGCCGGGGGCCCTGTGGAGCAGGCACAGCAGATTCACCCGGGCGATGCCGCGCGCATGGCTGCGAACGGCGAGCCAGTGCTCGCCGCCCGTCCTCGCGAGGCTCGCACCCAGCGCCGCGGGCCGGATCGCGGGGGGGTGCGACTCGGCGATGTTCATGTGGGCCGTACCCGGATGTGCCGCGACGACGCCGTCTCTGAGCGACAGAGTCAGCTGGTCGTCGGCGAAGAGCTCACAGCCGCGACCGAGCAGAGCAGCCGTGAGCGTGGACTTGCCTCCACCGCTTGCGGCCATGATCCCGATCACGCCCGCCGGCGTCCGCAGTGCAGCCGCATGGAGCGCCTCATAGCCCCGCATCACGCTGATCGAGGGGATCACCTTCCCGATCAGGACGCGCTGTGAGGTGAGCGCGTCGCCGGTGATGCTGCAGTCGAGGTCCAGCCCGTCGCTGCTCAGCAGGAACTGCGCCACGCCGCCATGGTCAAAGAGGACATCGCCATCCGCTCCCCGCTCGATGGAGAGGTCGAGCCCGTCGCCCTGGCGGCCCCGCCAGGGGGTCGTGCCCGACGCCCGGCCACTCCAGGAGTTCAGCAGTCGCGCTCGGTCCTGGCGCCACAGGCGCAGCTCCGGCGTTGGGCTCCTCGGCTGCCAGTCGACGTCGATGCCAGGCAGTGCGAAATCGCTCTGGACATGGAGTCCGTGCGCGTGGAAGCTTCGCCGTGAGCCCCCTCGCGGGTGACCGGCCCCGATGCCGGCGGAGTTGCCGACCCAGGCCTCGGCTACAGTCATCACCCGGATTTGGCCGTCGTGTGATGTCCCGGAGCGCAGGTGTGGTAGGTGCGGCTGCCCTTCAGGCGGCGGCCCTGCACCGTCACGCCGCTCACGTGGAGTGTGAACGTGCCCTTCGGCAGGCCTCTCAGGCTGACCTTGGCCACCAGGTACGCACCGTGCCTGACCGCCTTGAGCGTCTTGCCGGCGATCTTGATCGTGACGCTCTTGAAGGCGTCGTTGTGAGGGTCGTGAACGTGGATCAGGAAGCTACGCAGGCTGAGGCACTTCTTGGTGCTCGGCAAGCCCTTTACGAGGGAGAAGCTGGCCGTCCCGCTGGAGCTCAGTGCCGACGTCAGAGCCGAGGTGGTGCAACCGTATGTGTCGTCGCTGGCGGCACCGCTCGTCGCTATCAGCGGCTGTGTCGTGCCCGGTTTGCTGAAGCACACCTCGAGTGCCCGCTGACCCGCGCTCGTCACCAGCGTTCGCCACGCTGTCGGGCCGACATATTCGGGGTCGAGCACGCACTTGCCGCCTTCGCTGACGTACCACTGGTGCACGCCCCAGTAGGACCCGTCGCTCTGGGGTGTGATGTCGCGCCATATTTCCTGCCCCACGGGATGCGCGCATTCGGCGAACGTCGTTTCCTTGACGACCGTGCCCTCGTACTTGCCCCCCGCTGTCTTCTGTACGGCGATTTCACCGCCGCTGAACGACCAGACGCCTTCGATGCTCGTGCTGGCCGTTGCGCTGGCGCCGGCCACTCCCGCCAAGGCGCAGACGCCGACCAGGGCGGTCGCCACCGTCAGGCAGACCCCCAGGGCCGCCCCTCGCGGAAGACCCAGCCTCTTGCGATCCGTGCTCGGCATCGCGGAATAAACGCGCCGCCGGCCAGCTTCTTTCACGATTCCTCTACACGTTTCGCGGGAGGCGAAAGACCGGCCCGGCTTGGCGCCGGCGCTCAGCCCTCCAGCGACCGCTGCAACTGCTCCAGCACCCGCACCACCCGCAGCCCGCTGTATCCGTCAGAGCGCGGCGTCGTCCCCGTCCGCACGCACTCCACGAAGTGCTCGCACTCCAGGCGCAGGGGCTCGCGGTTGGGGATGCGCGGCGAGAAGATGTCCCCCGAGCGGGCGATGTATTCCCCCCAGGAGCGGGTGTCCTCGTCGAAGCCCTTGTCGTAGACCGTCAGCTTGCCCTCGATCAGCATGTCGTCGAAGGTCGCCATGCGCCGCGAGCCCACGACCGTGATGCGCCGCTCCTTGTGGGGGTCCAGCCACGATAGGTGCAGGTGGGCGACGGCGCCGGAGGGGAAGCGCAGGAAGCAGAAGACGACGTCCTGGACGCCCTCGCGCACGTACGCCGCCCCCTTGGCCTCGCACTCGACTGGCTCCTCGCCGATCAGGTGCAGGGCCACGGAGACGTCGTGGGCGCCGAGGCTCCACAGCGCGTTCTCGTCGGCCCGCAGCTTGCCCAGGTTCAGGCGGTTGCCGTAGATGTAGAAGAGGTTGCCCAGCTCCTCGGAGTCGATCAGGTCCTTCAGGCGCTCCACGGCAGGGTGGTACTCGAGCAGGTGGCCCACCATCAGGATCCGCCCGGCCTGCTCGGCCGCCGCCACGGCCCGCTGCGCGTCCGCTGCGCTCGTCGCCAGCGGCTTCTCGACGAAGCAGTGCTTGCCCGCCTGGGCGACCGCCACGGCCAGGTCCGCGTGCGTCGGCACGGGCGTGGCCAGCACGACGGCATCGACCTCAGGGTCGGCCAGGACCTCCCGCAGATCGCCCGTCAGCTTGGCGCTCGGATGGGACTGGCCGACCTTCGTGCGGGCCTCCTCGGAGGCGTCGCACAGCCAGCGCAGCTCACAGCGCGGGATCGCCGCGAAGTTGCGAGCCAGGTTCGGGCCCCAGTACCCGAGTCCCGCCACCGCCACCCGTACAGGCTGTGGCTGCTCAGAGGGGCTCATGTCGCGACTCCCAGGCGCTCTGCCAGCTCGTCGATCGCCTCGACGCAACGATCCGCCGCATGGCCGTCTCCGTAGAGCTCCGGATGCTCCGCCGGGGGCGCCGTCGCCAGGGCCGCCAGGGCCGCCTGCGTGTCCAGGTCCACCAGCGTGTTCCAGCCCGCCTGGACGGTCTCCATCCACTCTGTGTTGGCACGAAGCGTCACGCAGGGCACCCCGGCAAGGTACGCCTCCTTCTGGACGCCCCCGGAATCCGTCAGCACGGCCCTGGCCTGGCAGAGCAGGGCCGTGAAGCGCGAGTAGCCCAACGGCTCCGTCAGGACCAGCCCCGGAACCGCCCGCAGACGCTCCAGCAGGCCGTGCTCGAGCAGCCGTGCCTGCGTGCGCGGGTGAAGCGCCAGCAGCGCCGGCATCGCAAGCGCCGCGATCAGGTCCACGAGCAGGGTCAGGCGGGCTGGATCGTCCACGTTGCCGGCCCTGTGAGCTGTCACCAGCAGGTACTGGCCCGGCTGCAGGCCGTAGGAGGCGGGGACCTCGTGCTCCTGTCGTGCCCCCGGCTGCCGGCGCATCGCCACGTCCACCATGACGTCGCCGACGACGCTGATCCGGCCCGCCACCGACTCCGCCCGCAGGTTCTCCGCGGCAGCCTCGGAGGAGCACAGCAGCAGCTCTGAGAGGTGGTCGGTCAGGACCCTGTTGCGCTCCTCTGGCATCGTCCTGTCGAAGGAGCGCATGCCCGCCTCGACGTGGATCACGGGCACGTCGCGCTGGGCCGCCGCCAGGGCTCCCGCCAGCGTCGAGTTGGTGTCCCCGTAGACGAGCGCGGCCGCCGGCGCCAGCTCCTGCAGCAGCGGCTCCAGGGCGCCCAGCATGCGGCTCGTCTGCGACGTGTTGGAGCCGCCCGCGATGGCCAGCTCGCGATCGGGTCGGGCCAGGCCGAGCTCTGTGAAGAAGACCGCCGAGAGGGTGTCGTCGTGGTGCTGGCCGGTGTGCACCAGGATCTCCTCGTGGCGCTCCCGCAGCGGCCCCGACACGGCCGCCGCCTTGATGAACTGGGGCCTGTTGCCGACGACCGTGAGTATCCGCACGCCCGGAGCCTAGACGCTCGGGGGGCAGCTGCGGCCCTCAGGACACGTGCACCCAGTAGGCCTCCGACGGGGTCGCCTCCGCGTTGTGGACGAACAGCATGTACCAGCCGGAGGGCACGAGGCCGGGGCTGCTGGGGATGGCGACGCGGAAGGAGCCGGGGTGCGTGACGAGGTCGAGGGCGATCAGGCGCTGCTCGGAGTTGGTGACGTGCGTGTAGGCGCTCGGGCGGATCAGCATCGCGGCGCTGACCTGCCTGGAGTCGGGCGTCTTGAATTCGAAGGTGCCGCCACGGCTGATCTGGCGCGGGCCGCCGCTGATCTTCGGACGGGTGCCGTGGTAGAGGTAGGGGGGCGAGTAGATCTCGATCCGTTTCTCGAAGGTTCCCGTGACGGTGTCGGCCTTGTTGCCGTACAGGGAGTTGCCGCCGAGCGTCACGATCCGCCCGTCGGGCAGCAGCAGCGCCTCTGCGTGATAGTCGCGGCCCACCTCCGGGTCGGCCAGGCTCCTGAGCTTGCCCGTACTCGTTTCGTAGACGTGGCATTCGAGGATGTCGCTTTCGTGTTCGCCGCGGTAGCCGCGCGAGCCGCCGGAGATGATCACGTTGCCGTCGGGGGTGATGACGGCCTCCGGGTAGCGCGTCGGCTGCGCCAGGCTCGGCCCCGGTTCGAAGTGCGGGTGCGCCGCGTCGAGGTCCGCGATGTCGATGCGGCTTGTCGACTTCGGCGACTGGCCCACGCCGCCGCCGCCGATGATCATGTAGCGCTGCTTCTGTGCGGGCGGCAGCAGCACGCTGCCGCTGGTCTCGGTCTCGTTCGGGTCCTGCAGGCCGGGCACGACCTGGAAGTGGTTGTCATGCAGGTTCCAGATGCCCGGCGTGCGCCCTATCTTCGCCGAGCCGTAGCCGGCGTTGGAGCCGCTGTAGAAGAGGTTGCCGTCGGGCATCAGGAACAGCGACGGGTACGTCGGCAGCACCCGGTGCAGCTGCGGCAGGAGCGTCCACTTGCGAGTCGCGGGCGTGTAGATCTCCGGGTTGCCGTTGTTGATGCGCCCGAACTGGTCCAGGCCCGAGACAGCCAGCACGCGCCCGTCGCTGAGCGTCACCAGCGAGGGGTACCAGCGGGCCAGCTGCAGGTCGCTGACCTCTTCATAGGATTCGGTCGCCGGGTTGAACAGGTAGGACTTCTTCGTGCCCCAGAAGTTCTGCTTTTCGAGCGTGATGCTGTCGGCCACGGCGAAGACGTTCCCGGCGTCTTGTCCCCTGATGCCGGCGATGGCGAAGTGGGTGGCCGTCGTCACGACCGGGCCCTTGCCCTTTTCGAGCGCTTCCACCCATGCTTCGTTCACGCCCCCCGGCTTGATCGTGACGGCCTGCGTGGTGCGGTAGGCGACGCCCGTCGGAGAGGTGATTTCCGAGCCGGCGGGCAGATGGATCGGGGCTCCGCCCGGGGACTGGTCCTGGAACTGCACGATGCCCGAGGCGCGCGTGACTTCGCTTTCGAGCACCTCGTAACGACTGGTTCCGCCGGCTATCAGCAGCTTGCCGTCGGGCAGGAACGCGTGCCCGCCGCAGAACATGTCGCTGGGCGTGTGGATCATCTTGAAGTGGTCGTTTTCCGGGTTCCAGACGATCGACTTGAAGGTGCCCGCGGCGAAGGCGCCGCGGTTGTTGCCCGAGCCGGCGATGATCAGGACCTTGCCCGTGTAGAGCAGGGCCGCGTGGACGGCGTTGATGCGGAACTTGCCCGGCACCGGCAGGATCGACCAGTGGCCATCCTTTTCCTTGTAGCTCTGGCTGTTGATCTTGTAGTCGTTGATCACCTTCAGGGCGGCGTCGGTGACCGTCGGCAGGTTGATCGCAAGCAGCGCTGCCGCCACGGCCAGCAGCGCTCCCCACCTGGCCAGGCGCTCGCGCCGGCTTGGACGGCGCCTCATGCCGCCTCGATCCCCTCGGGGAAGGCCGGCGCCGGCTCGGCGGCGTGCTCGAGCACGACCGTCGTGGCGCGACGCATGCGGCGACGCTGTTCGACCTTCCAGATGGCCACCGGCACCAGGCACACCAGCAGCGCCAGGATCATCCACAGGTACATCCACGGGTTGGCGAAGCTGCGCAGCGCAAGCGACGCCGCGAGCGGCAATGCGATCACGGCAGCCCAGCGCAGATGCAGCCCGAACGTCGCCGCCCTGTCTCGCTGCGCCGCCTCGCCCTTGGCCGTCACGACGAAGCCCCGGCGCCTGCGCATGACGGCGTCGGCCAGCGATGCGACGTAGATCGGCGTCGAGAGCGCCGAGATGAACATCCCGGAGATGCCCGAGGAGCCCTCGCGCTCGTGGGGGCTGACGTTGTGCCGGCGGTTCCAGATGTACAGGCTCGTCTGCAGCGCCGCGGCGTCCGCATAGAGCATCACCCACAGGTGCATCGGCACAGTCACCCCGCCCACGTGCAGGACCAGGTAGATCAGCCCGTTGACGACCCCCAGCAGCCATGCTGTGGCCGTCGTGGGGTAGTAGGAGGTCAGCAGCAGGTAGTGCAGGCGCTGGCGCGGGGAGAGGCGTCCGATCAGACGCCAGAAGCGCCCCATCAGAACGTCGTGGGTGCCGCGCGACCAGCGGTACTGCTGGGAGAAGTAGTCCGTGAACGATTCCGGGCCCTCGCCGACGGCGATCAGGTCGGGCGTGTAGATCGAGCTCCAGCGCTCCCCCGTGGCTGGGTTGCGCTGGGCGTGCAGCTCCAGGCTCGTGGCCATGTCCTCCGTGATCGAGTCCTGCAGGCCGCCGATCTGCTTCAGCGCCGAGATGCGCAGCGCGTTGTTGGTGCCCACCAGCATCGGCGTGCGCGTGCGGTTTCCGGCTCGCTGCAGCAGCGAGTGGAACAGGAACTGCTGGGACTCGGCCGCGCACGTCACGAACCCTCGGTAGTTGCCGTAGACCTGCGGGCCGATCACGAACGCCACGTCGGGGTCACGGAAGTAGCCCAGGAAGCGCTCGCAGAAGCACGGCAGCGGCACGTGGTCGGGGTCGACCGAGACCATCAGCTCGTACTCGTCGCCGTGCGCCTGCAGCCACGCGTTGTAGTTGCCGTGCTTGCTCCTGGCCCGGTGCGGTCCCTCCGCCCTGTTCCAGCGTTCGACGCCGGCACGGCTGAAGTGCCGCACGCCCAGCTCCTCGCACATCCGCACGACAGCCGGGTCGCCGGCCTCGTCCAGCAGCCACACGTCCAGCACTCCGTCGTGGCGGATCTGCCTGGCGGCCGCCAGCGTGCGGCGCACCATCTCGAGCGGCTCGCGGGCGGGAACGATCGTCGTCAGGAAGGCGACCCTCGTGCCCGGCTGCGGGGTGACCGGGATCGGGTCGCGGGCCGCCAGCGACGCACGGCACAGCGTCGTCACGTTGATCAGCGCCATCAGCCCGATCAGGCCCGTGTTGAACACGACCACGTCGGAGGCGATCTGCAGGATGTGATGGCCGTGCAGGTGCGGCCAGTGCTCGGGCAGCACCATCCAGATCAAGAAGCCGCTGACGAACAGCAGCGCGAAGCTGACCAGCAGGCGGGTGCGCACGGGCCGCCAGTAGCCGAGCCTGCGGAACTCGACCCGGTACTCGCCGGCCGGCGGCTCGGCCAGCTCTCCCGCGAGGGCGCTGAAACGCTCGTATTCGTATCGACGCGCCTCGTCGGCGCAATCTGTTTCTCGACTGTCCATGTCATCCTGCCCGGCCGCCATGAGGCCGCCAGCCCCCGCTAGTGAGCGGCGGAGTCTACTCCTGCCCGCGAGCTTGGAGAAGTCGCATCAGTCGAATCCTCGGAGCGCCCTTTTGGACTCACGTCGCTATGGTCTGCCCGCATGCGCCGAGAACTCGCCGCCTGCATGGCGCTTGCCGCATGCGTGATCGCCTGCGGTTGCGCCAGCGTCGGCGACGCCAGCTCGTCGCCGGAACCCTCGCGCCACGATCCTCTCGTGGGGCGATCCTTCTATGTAGATCCCACCGGAGCGGCGGCCGAAGAGGTTCAGCAGCTGCGTGCGGAAGACCATTACAACGAGGCCAACGCGATCGTCCGCATCGCGTCTGAGCCCAGCGGCGCCTGGTTCACCGAAGGCGGCGACGTCGAGAAGGCCGTGCAGGCCCTGACGAAGCGTGCGACCGGCGCCGGACGCACGGCGCTGCTGGTCGCCTACTACCTTCCCCACCGCGACTGCGGCGGTTACTCCTCGGGAGGAGCCTCCTCCGCCTCGGCCTACAGGGGCTGGATCGACGGCTTCGCCGCCGGCATCGGCCCGCGCCGGGCCGTGGTGGTGCTCGAGCCCGACGCCGTCGCCCAGGCGCTGAGCGGCTGCCTGCAGGCGAGCGCCGTGCGGGAACGCTACGCGCTGCTGCGCTACGCCATCGGCCGCCTCAAGAAGGACGGGAACGCGACGGTCTACCTGGACGCCGGCAACCTCGGCTGGATCCAGCCGGCCACGAAGCTGGCGCGCCCCCTGCGCGAGTCCGGCATCGCGGCAGCCGACGGCTTCGCTCTGAACGTCTCGAACTTCTACGAAACAGAGCAGACGATCGAATACGGCACCTCTCTGTCCCATGCCCTCGGCGGGACCCATTTCGTGATCGACACGTCGCGCAACGGCGACGGCCCCTACGGCTCGGCCCGCAACGAAAAGGACTGGTGCAACCCTCCTGGGCGGACGCTCGGCGTGCCTCCGACGACCCGCACCGCCAGTCCCCTGGTCGACGCCTACCTGTGGGTCAAGCAGCCCGGCACCAGCGACGGCTCCTGCCGTCCCGGGGACCCTCGTGCGGGCGCCTGGTGGCCTGAGTACGCCCTGGAACTCGTCGGAGCAGGCTGAGCCGCGCGTCTACCAGGCCGCGTTCTGGGCCAGCGAGATCGCGTATGAGGGCCAGAAGGTGCCCGCCGCGGGCCCGCCGTTGCAGGTCCCGTCGGACTCGCCGGGGCGCTTGATCCAGAAGTAGGCGTCCACCAGCGGGTTGCCCGTCGAGGCGGTCGGCTGGGCGCCCAGGGCGCGTCCGGGCGGGTTGCACCATTCGCCTCCGGCCGTCGGCCCGTTGCCGTTGCGCGACGTGTCGACGATGAAGTGCCCGCCCCCCAGTTCTTTGACTATGGCTTCGCCGTAGGCCGTCTCGGCGGCGGTCGTGCCGAAGTTCGACACGTTCAGGGAGAAGCCCCGGGCGTGTGCCACGCCGGCCGCCCGCAGTCGTGCCGCCATCGTCGCCGCCGGCTGCCAGGTGGCGTTGCCGGCGTCCAGGTAGACAGACACCGCGGGGCTTTCGCCGAGCTTGGAGACGGCGTAGGACAGCAGCGAGTAGTAGTCGGCCTGCTGTTCTGAGCTCAGGCAGCTCAGCTCGGCAAGGGCGTCGGGCTCGAGGATCACGACCGTCCGTCGTCCCGCGATGCCGGCCGCCATCTGGTCGATGAATTCCCTGTAGGCGGCCGGGTTGGCCGCGCCGCCGCTTGAGTAGCCGCTGCAGTCCCGCCAGGGGATGTCGTAGGCCACGATCACCGGCAGCGAGTGCGCGGCCGTCGCAGCGCCGACCCACCAGCTGACGTCGCCGCTCGTGCCGCCGTGCCCGTCTGACCAGTTGCCGAACCACTCCGCCTGGGCGTGCGTGGCGATCTTGGCCAGCTCCGCCGCTTCGGACGTGTGGCCCTGGGCGCTGTATTCGCGCTCCGCAGCGGCCGCTCCGGATTCGCTCGAGACGTAGAAGGGGATGCCGGCGAAGGGGTCCGACGTGGAGGACCCAGTCGTCGTCGAGCCGGAGCCGCCGGACGAGCTCGACGAGCCGCCGCCGGTGGAGGAGCCGGAGCCCGACGAGCTCGACGAGCCGCCGGAGGAGGAGCCCGAGCCCGACGGAGGCTTGCGCGTGCGCTTGGCCGCGTGGCTGGCGTGCTTGGACCTGCGGTGGCGCCGGTGATGCTTGCGGGAGCCGCGGTGAACGCGAGAGCCGCTCCTGTGCCCCGTGCCCTTGGCGTCGCTGGCCTGCGCCGGTGCCATCGCGAGCAGCGCCAGCAGCGCCAGGAGGGCGAGGAGGGGCAGATGGCGGAGGGATAGCTTGCGCACTGGTTGACTGATCGTCCGGGTCGGCCTTCGACTTGATGCCCTGCAGCCGATCTGGACACCGTTGCCCGCCGGCGCCGTCTCGTAATCTGGCGGCTATGACCATCCGTCGCGAGATCCCAGGCCTGATCGTCACCGAGCGCGAGCACGTGGTCCCACTCGACCATGCCGACCCCGAGGGCCCCGGCATCGTCGTCTTCACGCGGGAGCTGGCAGACCCCGCCGGGCTGGAGCGCCCGCTGCTCCTCTACTTCGAGGGGGGTCCCGGGTTCGAGGCGCCACGCCCCTCCCGGCCGGGCTCCAGCCCGCCCTGGCTGAAGCGTGCCCTGAAGGACTTCCGGGTGCTGATGCTCGACCAGCGCGGCACGGGACGCTCGACGCCCGTCGCCTCCGTCCTGGCTGGGACGCCCGAGGAGCAGGCGCGCTACCTCTCGCATTTCCGGGCCGACACGATCGTCGCCGACGCGGAGCTCATCCGGGCCGAGCTGGAGGTCGAGCGCTGGAGCGTGCTCGGCCAGAGCTTCGGTGGCTTCTGCGCCCTGCGCTACCTGTCGGCTGCACCGCGGGGGCTGCGGGAGGTGCTCTTCACAGGCGGCATTCCGGCGGTGGGCACCGACGTCGACGACGTCTACAGGGCCACGCTGGAGCGGATGCGCGAGCGAACCGCGCTCTTCTACGCGCGCTATCCGGACGATCGCGAGCGACTGCGCGCGCTGCTCGAGCTGACGGGCGCAAGGACCGTGACCCTGCCGGGCGGGGACGTGCTCTCACCCGAGCGGGTGCGCCAGCTCGGCCACGTGCTCGGCATGAGCGACGGCTGTGAGCGACTGCACTACCTGCTCGAGCTCGACCCGTCCTCGCCGGCCTTCCTCCACGACGCCCAGGAGGCCACGAGCTTCGCTCGCAACCCCATCTACGCCGTCCTGCACGAGGCCTGCTGGGCCGACGGGACGACGACCCGCTGGTCGGCCCAGCGGATGCTCGCCGAGCGACCCGAGGCACCCGACGATCTGCTGACGGGCGAGCACGTCTTCCCCTGGATGTTCGAGGGCCCCTCCCTGCAGGGCCTGGCCGAGGTCGCGGAGCTGCTGGCCCAGCGCCACTGGCCGGCCCTCTACGACGCGAAGGCCCTGGCCACGAACGAGGTTCCCGCCGCCGCGATCGTCTACGCCGAGGACGCCTACGTCGAGCGAGCCTTCTCCGAGCAGACCGCGAAGGCTGTGCCCGGACTGAAGGTGTGGCTGACCAACGAGTACGAGCACGACGGTCTGCGCAAGGACAGCGAGCGGGTCCTGGGACGCCTGCTCGACATGGTTCGGGGGCGGATCTAGAGAACCATCGCAGCACCCGTGTAGCGTCTAGAGTATGTGCAATGACGCTACATCGGACAGGGGCGAGACTGGAGGTCGGCGTGCGTGAGCTTCACGATCGGCTCAGCCGCTACGTCCACCACGTCGCCGCCGGAGGCGAGGTCGTCGTCACGACACGCGGACGGCCCGTCGCGAGGCTCGTGCCGGTATCGGATGGCGATCCGTTCGAGGCCCTTCGCGCCAGGGGACTGCTGAGGGAGCCGGTGCGGCCCAAGCGACCGGCGCATGGTCGTCCGCGCGTCGCTGCATCCGGGTCCGTGTCCGAGCTGGTCTCCGAGCAGCGGCGCTGATCGTCTATTTCGACACCTCGGCGCTCGTCAAGCTCGTCATAGACGAGGCCGGATCGGAGCTGGCGGCGGAAGTGTGGGACAAGGCGGGAACGGTCGCCTGCGCGAAGGACATCGAAGATCCGCGGATGCTCCTCGTCACGTGGGATCGCGATCTCGCCGAGGCCGCGCTGGCCTGCGAGGTTCCGGTCGTGCCGTGACAGGAGAAGCTCAGGCAGCCGCGGCGACGACCGAGCTCGACCAGTCGATCACCGAAGTGGGGCGCACGACGTGGCGGCCCATGCCCAGTTCCTTGGGTTCCAGGCCCAGGGCCAGGCCGACCAGCTGAGGCAGGTGCAGGACGGGCATTTTCAGCTCCCGTCCGACTGCTTTCTCGGCCAGCGGCTGCTGCAGGTCGAGGTTCAGGTGGCACAGCGGGCAGGGCGTGACCAGGCAGTCGGCTTCGGCGTTGGCGGCGTCGCCGAGGTGGCGGCCCGCCTGCTTGAGCGAGGCTTCCTTGTTCATGGTGATGATCGGGAACCCGCAGCACTTGCGCATGCCGGCGTAGTCCACGACGGTGCCGCCCAGGGCCTCGATGACCTGGTGCAGGTAGTCGTCGCGGGGGTGCTCGGCGTCGATGCCCAGGCGCTTGCGGGGGCGCACGATGTAGCACCCGTAGAAGGGCCCCACGCGGAGGTTCGTGAGCGGGCGCTTGACGCGGGCGTTCAGGGCCTCCAGGCCGATCTCCTCGACCAGCAGCCACAGGAAGTTCTTGTTCGTGAGGCCGCTCTCGTAGGAGAGGCCCTCGGAGGACAGCGTCTGGTTGACGTGGTCGCGGTACTCCGCGTTGGCGTCAAGGCGTTCCTGGCACTCGCTCTGTGCGCCCTGGCAGGTCGAGCAGATGTTCATCATCATGGCCGCCCCGTCGACCTGCTGGGCGAGCGCGAAGGTGCGGGCGTTCAGCGTGTCCGCCAGCTCCTGGTTGTGCTCTGCGATGACGCCGGCGCCAGTGCAGCAGGCGCGGTCGAGCTCGACCAGCTCGATGTCCAGCATGGGAGCGACCTTGGCCATGGAGCCGTGCAGCTCCGGGGTGAAGCCGCGGCTCACGCAGCCGGGCCAGTAGGCGACCTTCATCAGCTATCGCTCCCTTCGGCGCTCGCACCGACCGCTGCCTGCTCGGGCTCGGCCGGCACGGGCGCGTTGTCCTCGTCGGTGCCCGTGATGTACAGGTTCAGCTCGTAGCGCTGCTCGCGGCTCTCGACCTTGTCGTAGATCGCCTGCACGCTCTTCAGGTCGGCCGGGGGGATCTTGTGACCGAAGATCGCGATGCGCGGGTTGAACTTGCCGCGCAAGAGGCCCCTGAGGATCACCGGCAGCGAGCTCAGGAGCTCCTTGCCGGCAGGCGGGGTGAACTTGGCGAACCAGGAGTTGCCGCCGTAGGAGCGGGGGATCAGCTCGGCCTCGTGCAGCAGCCCGTAGCCGCGGATCAGGCCCGTGATCGCCTTCTCGTGGCGCACGCCGTTGTTCTGGTCGACGATGTGCTGGTCGGATGCGGCGATCCTGCGCAGGCGCATGATCTGGCCCATCGGGTTGACGTCCTTGGGGCACGCCTCCACGCACTTGAAGCAGTGGGTGCAGTCGAAGATGCCTTGCGGGTCCTGGGAGAGGTCGTTGAGGCGCTCGAACTGCTCGTCGTCGCGGGGGTCCCCGACGAAACGGTAGGCCTTGGCCAGGGCGGCCGGGCCGATGAAGCCGGGGTCGACCTCCATCGCCAGGCAGTCCGACACGCAGGCCCCGCACTGGATGCAGGCCATCGTCTGGGTGACGTCGACCATCGCGTCTTTGGCCACGACGTACTCGCGTTCCGGCACGGGCTCCTTGGCCAGGAGCCATGGCGTGACGCGCTGGATCTTCTTCCAGTGGACCGCGTCCATGTCGACGATCAGGTCCTTGATGACGGGCATGTTGCCCATCGGCTCGATCTCGATGATGCCGTCCCCGGAGGAGGCCAGGGCCGCGTCGAGGTGGGTGTGGCAGGCCAGGGCCGGTTCGCCGTTGACCCGCACCCCGCAGGAGCCGCAGATGGCCTGGCGGCAGGAGCAGCGGATGCCGATCGACCCGTCGAAGCGGTCGCGGGCCTGCAGGACGGCCTCCAGCACCGAGCGGTGGGGCTCCAGCTCGACCGTGTGCTCGTCCCAGTAGGGGGCCTGGCCCGACTCCGGGTCGTAGCGCCGCAGCCTGATGTTGAACTTCTCAGGAGGCCTGTCGTGCGCTTCAGCCATCAGCCTTTCGCCTGCTTTCTCGTCTCGTTTTCCGATACGCCGGCCATCAGTATTTGCGCTCTTCCGGCTGCCACTGGGTGATCGTCACGGGGGAGTAGGAGACCTGCGGCCCGTCGGCGCCCAGCGTTATGTCGATGTGCTTGAGCCACTCCTCGTCGTTGCGCTCGGGGTAGTCGGTGCGGAACTGGGCCCCGCGGGACTCCTTGCGCTCGATCGCGCCGACGAGCGTCGCCTCGGCGCAGTCGATCATGTAGCCGAGCTCCAGGGCGCCCAGCACGTCCTGGTTGAAGATCGTGCCGCGGTCGTCGATCCAGGCCTTGCCGGCCTCCTCGCGCAGGCGCCCGATCGTCTGCAGGGCGCCCTGCAGGCCCTCCTCGTCACGGAAGACGGCGGCGTGCTTGTTCATCGTCTCGCCCAGCTCGTTCTTGATCTCCGAGACCCGCCGGCCGTCGCGGGGGCGGGCGATGATCGCCGCCAGCTCCGCTTCGTCGCGGGCCAGATGGGCCTGGACGTCGGGTTTGGGGGGCGCCATCGAGGCTGCTCTGGCGGCCGCGTGTTCGCCAGAGCGCCGACCGAAGATGAGCGTGTCCAGCAGCGAGTTTGCGCCCAGGCGGTTGCCGCCGTGGACCGACACGCAGGCGACCTCGCCGGCCGCGTACAGGCCCTCGATCGGCGTCCGTCCGTCGACGTCGGTCTTGACGCCGCCCATGATGTAGTGCTGGCCGGGGCGGATCATGATCGGTTCGCGGGTGATGTCCACGCCCGCGAAGTCGCGGCCCAGGTTGACGATCTCCCGCAGCGCCTCCAGGGTGCGCTTTTTCTCCACGACCGTCACGTCCAGGAAGATGCCCTTGCCTTCGGGGCCGACGCCGCGGCCCTCGTTGATCTCGATCTGCTCGGCCCGGGAGACGACGTCGCGGGAGGCCAGCTCCATCTTGTTGGGAGCCGTCTTCTCCATGAAGCGTTCGCCTTTGTTGTTGAGCAGGTGGGCGCCCTCGCCGCGGGCGCCCTCCGTGATCAGGATGCCCGTCTCGACCAGGCAGGTCGGGTGGTACTGGACCATCTCCATGTCCATCAGGGGGGCACCGGCCCGGTAGGCCATGGCGATGCCGTCGCCCGTCACGATCAGGCCGTTGGTCGTCGGCTTGTAGGCCTGGCCGGAGCCACCGCAGGCCAGGATCACGTTCTTGGCCGTGAATGCCTCCATCTTGCCGCTGCGCACGTCGCGGGCGATCACCCCGCAGCAGCTGCCGTCCTCGCCCAAGAGCAGGGAGGTCGTGAACCACTCCTCGTAGCGAGCGACCGTCTCGTGGTGCTTCATCAGCTGCTCGTAGAGGACGTGCAGCAGCGCCTGGCCGGTGATGTCAGCCACGTAGGCGGTGCGCTTCATGGAGGCGCCGCCGAAGGCCCGCAGGTCCATCAGCCCCTGCTCGTTGCGGTGGAAGGTCACGCCGATGTGCTCCAGGTGCAGCACTTCGCCCGGAGCCTCCGAGCACATCACTTCGATCGCGTCCTGGTCGCCCAGGTAGTCCGAGCCCTTGACCGTGTCGTAGGCGTGGGAGCGCCAGTCGTCGTCGACGCTGATTGCCGCGTTGATGCCGCCGGCCGCCGCCACGGAGTGGGAGCGGACGGGGTGGACCTTGCTCATGATCGCCACGCTGGCCCCCCGCTCCGCTGCCGCCAGGGCGGCCCGCTGGCCTGCAAG
Organism: uncultured Solirubrobacteraceae bacterium; assembly: GCA_963697795.1. GTDB lineage: Bacteria > Actinomycetota > Thermoleophilia > Solirubrobacterales > Solirubrobacteraceae > Palsa-744. Next base: position 2,267,718 of record OY969097.1, read on the forward strand.
GCCGGCACCGATGATCAGTACGTCGTGCTCTGGCATGGACTCCTGCGTTGGTCGGGGGGACGGGGTTGCGGGCGGGACTCTATAACGCCCCGCCTTCGCGGCACTCCGTGGTGATCCGCAGCCTCAGGTCGCGGGCTGCAGGGCCTGGCGTATCTGGGCCAGGGTCACGACGCCCTCGAGAACCCCGTCGGCGTCCACGGCCACCATCGCCCCCAGGCGGCCCAGGCCTTCGGAGCCGAGCAGGGTCTCCAGTGGTGCCTCGCCGCCGATTCGCACGGGCAGATCGGACTCCAGCACGTCCGTCACGGGCAGCGCCGGGCGGCCCGCCGCTATCTCCGCCTCCAGGCGCTGCTGGCGGACCACCCCCAGGTAGTGCCGGGCCTCGTCGACGACCACGAACCAGGGCCAGCGGTAGCGCCCGAAGTACTGGTCCTGTGCGTCGAGCAGGCTCGTCTCGCGGGGGATCGTGACGGGTTCGCGATCCATGATGTCGGCGACCCGGATGTTCTGGATGCGCCTTCCCAGCGCCCCCTGCACGACCGCCGCGCCTGCCGCCTGGTAGATGAAGAAGGCCAGCATCAGCGTCATCAGGTCCAGGAAGGAGCCGTTGCGGGACAGGCCGAACAGGCCCAGGGCCCCCAGCGCCAGGGCCAGCAGCTGGCCGCTTCGGCCCGTCAGGGCTGTCGCCCGGTAGCGGTCGCCCGTGACCCGCCAGATGATCGCCCGGGCGATCCGCCCGCCGTCCAGGGGGAAGGCGGGCAGCACGTTGAAGACGAACAGGGCCCCGTTGACGAAGGCGAGCCAGCCGATCAGGCCGACCGCCGGCGTCGTCGTTTCGCGGCTGAGCGTGACTTTGGCGAAGGAGTGCCCGCTGCTGACGAGGCTGCCGGCAGCCAGGCAGATCAGGGTCAGGGCCAGCGTCACGGCCGGGCCGGCCGCCGCGATCTTGAACTCCTCCCCGGGTGTCGCCGGCTCCCGGCGCATCTGCGAGAGCCCGCCGAAGAACCACAGGTCGATGCCCGCGATGCCGATGCCCTGGCGGCGGGCCGCCAGCGCGTGCCCCAGCTCGTGCAGGATCAGCGACAGGAAGTAGCCGAGGGCGCCCGCGACCGCCACCAGGTAGATCGTCGTTTTCGATCCCGACAGGATTTCCTCGAAGAATTCCGAGAGGATCAGGATCAGCACGAACAGGACGACGAACCAGCTGACGCTGACGCCGATGCGGATGCCGAATACGCGCGCCAGCTGGATGTTCTGGCGCCTGCGCGGGAACATGCCTCAGATGGTAGGCGCCGCGGGGGCCGTGCCCCGTCTCACCGCGCCGCTCAGAGCTCCGGGCGCGAGCGGGCGACGATCGCCTCGAAGTCCACACCGGGCGGCAGCGTGCCGTACTCCAGGCCCGCCTGCCCCGCCAGGCGCGATGCGCAGAAGGCGTCCGCCACGGCCGGGTCGCCGTGCCTGACGAGCAGGGAGCCCTGCAGGCACAGGGCCATGCTCTCCACGACCTTGCGGGCTCGGGTCTCCAGCGTCGCCGGGTCGGCGAACTGCCCCTTCAGGTCGGCCACGCGGGCGTCCAGGCGCGCATCCGCGCCGGCGGCCAGCTCGACCTCGCCGAAGAAGACCTCCAGCGATCGCGGTGAGCGCATCAGGGCCCGCAGCACGTCCAGGCTCATGACGTTGCCCGAGCCCTCCCAGATCGAGGCCAGCGGCGCCTCCCTGTACAGGCGGGGCAGGCCCGATTCCTCGACGTAGCCCGCGCCGCCCAGGCACTCCAGCGACTCGAAGGCGTGGTTGGGGGCGCGCTTGCAGGTCCAGTACTTGCCGACGGCCGTGGCCAGGCGCTTGAACAGCTGGGCGTCCGTCTCGTTCTCGCCGTTCTCCGCGTCCTCGTGGGCTTCGTCGTAGGCCCGGGCCAGGCGCATCGCCAGGGCCGTCGTGGCCTCGGACTCCACGCACAGGTCGGCCAGCACGTTACGCATCAGCGGCTGGTCGATCAGCAGCTTGCCGAAGGCGCTGCGGTGGGCTGTGTGGTGCAGGGCGTGAACGACCCCCGCCCGCATCCCGGCGGCCGAGCCGATCACGCAGTCCAGACGGGTGTGGCCGACCATCTCGATGATCGTCGGCACGCCACGGCCGGGCTCGCCGACCATCCGCGCCCAGGCGTTGTGGAACTCGACCTCCGAGGAGGCATTGGAGTGATTGCCGAGCTTGTCCTTCAGGCGCTGGATGTGAAAGGCGTTGCGCGAGCCGTCGGGCAGGATGCGGGGCATCAGGAAGCAGGACAGGCCGTCGTCGGTCTGGGCCAGGACCAGGAACAGGTCCGACATGGGGGCCGAGCAGAACCACTTGTGCCCGACCAGCTCGTACTCCGCGCCGGCGCCGCCGCCGTTCAGGGGCCGGGCGACGGTCGTGTTGGCGCGCACGTCGGAGCCGCCCTGCTTCTCGGTCATGGCCATGCCCGAGATGGCGCTGCCCTTCTCCGACGCCGGTATCAGGCGCGGGTCGTAGTGGGTGGCCGTGATCAGCGGCTCCCACTCGGCGGCCAGCTCGGGCTGGGCGCGCAGGGCCGGGATCACGGCGAAGGTCATCGTGATCGGGCAGGCGTAGCCCGCCTCGGCCTGCATCGCCGTCATGTACAGGGCCGCGCGGGCCGTGTGGGGGAAGGGCTCGGAGCTCGTCCAGGGCAGCGAGTGCAGCTCGTGCTCCACGCCCATCGCCATCAGTTTGTGCCAGGCCGGGTGGAACTCGACCTCGTCGATGCGGTGCCCGTAGCGGTCGAACGTGCGCAGCACGGGCTTGTTCTCGTTGGCCAGGCGGCCCCACTCCTGCTGAGGCTCGCCGCCGACGAAGCGCCCCAGCGCGGAGGCCCGCTCGGTGACCCATCCGGCGCCCTCGCGCCGGACGGCCTCGACGAGGGGTCTGTTGGAGGCGAAGACGTCCACGCCCTCCAGCGGCGGGACCTGGTTGAAGACGGTGTGTGTCTGCCAGGGCGCCGTGCTCTCGCCGCCGGCCGGAGAGTAGGTAGCCATGAGGAAAGTGTCGCAGATGCAACGAGCCGGACGTTACGGGTCAACACGGATCTTGGGGGTTTCGCCTCCCCGGTATATGCTCGCCGCATGGCGCTCATGGGGAAGGCGTGGAGGCGCTCGATGCTGACCATCGCAACGGCCCTGGCCGTCGCGCTGCCGGGCCTGGCCTGGGTCTCGGCCTCCGAGGCGCGTCTCGCGGACGCCCGCGCCTCCGCCGCGACGCTCGTGCGGATCGCCTACGTCACAGCGGGCGCGACCAGCCCCGAGCGGGTCTGGGTCGCGAACGCCGAAGGCCGCGAAGCGAGGGTGCTGGGCGAAGGGGACGAGCCCCTGATCTCCCCGGATGGCTCGCAGGTCGCCGCGGGCCTCTTCGGCTCCGGCCCGGGCAGCCAGGAAACCGGTCCCTCGCTGGCCGTCTACCCGACCGCGCCCGGCGGGGCGGCGCCGCTGCGCCTGGGCGACCTCTCGACGGCAAGTGCTCAGCCGCTGGCCTGGTCGCCGGACTCCCGCTACCTGGCGGTGTCCCTGCAGTCGACCGATCTCGAACGTCCCGCCCAGACCTCCGGGCTGGCCGTCCTCGACATGACGACGGGCAAGCTCACGACGATCGCCACGGGATACGTCTACGGGGCCAGCTTCGCCCCCGAAGGCAGCGACAGGATCGTCTACGGGCGGGCGCTCTCCCAGACGACGGCGGCCGGCGTGAACCTCTACGTGGCCGACCCCGACGGCAGCGACACCGTGCGCCTGACGGGCGACGGTCGCAGCCTGAACCCGCTGTGGGGGCCGCACGGGATCGCCTTCGACCGCGAGCGCCTGCGCCACGACGACGCCCCCGAATACCAGATCTGGCTGCGCCCTTTTTCCGGGTCCCGCCCGCCCCGCACGCGCAGGCTGACCTCCCTGAAGGTGGGTCCGCTCGTCGTCGGGCTCGTGCCGATCGCCTTCTCGGCCTCGGGCTCCAGGCTGCTGGCCGAGTTCGAGGGCCAGGACACCAGCGAAGCCTGGACGGTCGTCGTTCCCTCCCGCCGGGCCAGGCGCCTGCGCGTCGGCAGGGGTCACGCCAACGCGATCGCCGGAGGCATCTCGCGCGACGGCGCCGTGCTGCTGATCGACGAGGGCTTCCTGGAGGGGCCGCCCTCCAGCGACAAGGTCGCGACGGTGCCCTTCGCGGGCGGCCCCGCCAAGGTGATCGTCGCGCACGGCAGCCAGGCCGGCTGGAACGGCTGAACGGCCAAGCTGCTCCGGGCAGCCCCGTCCTGGCTGCGTGGGCGTCGGATTACTTGTGGGCGTCGCGAGCGGCCGCCTGCTGCAGGGCCAGCCGCTGGCCCTCGCGTTTGCGGTCGAACTCCTGCTCGAGGATCCACAGACGGATCCGCCGCTCGACTGACTTTTCGAGGTCTCTGCCTGCCATGTGTGCATGTTCGGCATATGCCCTATGCAGCGCTTTGGACGTCCGTCCCAAATGTCGATGTGCAGCCGGGACAGACGCTCCAGTCGAGGGCCGGCGGGGCGCGCAGGCCTGGCGGGCGCCGGCCACGCCCGCGAGGCCCCTCGGCGCCCGCTCGATAGCATCGGCGCCCGGCCGCGCTGCGCACTCCGGCCTCGCGCCCCACGCCCCGAACCCCTCAGACGAAGGACCCAAGACATGGCGAAGATCAAGGTTGAGAACCCCGTCGTGGAGCTGGACGGCGACGAGATGACCCGCATCATCTGGTCGTTCATCAAGGAGCAGCTGATCCTGCCCTACCTGGACGTCGACCTGCGCTACTACGACCTCGGCATCGAGCACCGCGACGCCACCCGCGACGCTGTCACGGTGGAAGCGGCGGAGGCGATCAAGCAGTACGGGGTGGGGGTGAAGTGCGCGACGATCACCCCCGACGAGGCCCGCGTGGAGGAGTTCGGCCTGCACGACATGTACCGCTCGCCCAACGGCACGATCCGCAACATCCTCGGCGGCGTCATCTTCCGCGAGCCGATCGTCATCTCCAACGTGCCGCGCCTGGTCCCCGGCTGGACCAAGCCGATCGTGATCGGCCGCCACGCCTTCGGCGACCAGTACCGGGCGACCGACATGGTCGTGCCGGGCCCCGGCAAGCTGACCCTCACCTTCACCCCCGCCTCGGGCGAGGAGCCGATCGAGCTGGAGGTCTACGACTTCCCCGGCTCGGGCGTGGCGCTGTCGATGTACAACCTCGACGAGTCGATCCGCGACTTCGCCAGGGCCTCGCTGCGCTACGGCCTGCAGCGCTCCTACCCCGTCTACATGTCGACCAAGAACACGATTCTCAAAAAGTACGACGGCCGCTTCAAAGACATCTTCCAGGAGACCTACGAGAGCGAGTTCAAGTCCGACTTCGAGGCGGCCGGGATCACATATGAACACCGTCTGATCGACGACATGGTGGCCTCGGCCCTGAAGTGGGAGGGCGGCTACGTGTGGGCCTGCAAGAACTACGACGGCGATGTGCAGTCCGACACCGTCGCCCAGGGCTTCGGCTCGCTCGGCCTGATGACGAGCGTGCTGATGACGGCCGACGGCAAGACCGTGGAGGCCGAGGCCGCCCACGGCACTGTCACCCGTCACTACCGCCAGCACCAGCAGGGCAAGCCGACCTCCACCAACCCGATCGCCTCGATCTTCGCCTGGACGCGGGGACTGGATGCGCGCGGGCGCATGGACGGCACCCCCGCCGTCAGCGACTTCGCCCAGACGCTCGAGCGGGTCTGCATCGAGACTGTCGAAGCTGGGAAGATGACCAAGGACCTCGCGCTGCTGATCGGCCCCGATCAGCCGTGGCAGACCACCCAGGAGTTCCTGGCCTCGATCGACGAGGGCCTTGCCGGCGCGGTCGCCTAGACCGCTCGTACCCATACCTGTTCAACCGCCACACCCCAGGAGATGACCCTGTGAGCAATCCCGTACGTGTCACCGTGACCGGCGCAGCCGGCCAGATCGGTTACAGCATCGTGTTCCGCATCGCCAGTGGGCAGCTGCTGGGCCCCGAGCAGCCCGTCGACCTGCGCCTGCTGGAGATCCCCCAGGCCATGGGTGCCCTGGAGGGCGTCGCGATGGAGCTCGTCGACTGCGCCTTCCCGCTGCTGAAGGGACTGGACCTGCACGACAACCCCCAGGACGCCTTCGACGGCGTCAACATCGCGCTGCTGGTCGGCTCCCGCCCCCGAACCAAGGGCATGGAGCGCGCCGAGCTGCTCTCCGAGAACGGCAAGATCTTCACCGGTCAAGGCAAGGCGCTCAACGACAAGGCGGCCTCCGACGTGAAGGTGCTGGTCGTCGGCAACCCCGCCAACACGAACTGCCTGATCGCCATGAACAACGCTCCCGACGTCCCGCGCGAGCGCTTCACCTCGATGATGCGCCTCGATCACAACAGGGCCGTCGCCCAGCTCGCCAACAAGCTCGCCGTGCCCGTCACCGACGTCAGCCAGATGGGTGTCTGGGGCAACCACTCGCCGACCATGTACCCCGACCTGTTCCACGCCAAGGTGGGCGGGCAGCAGGCGGCCGCGGCAGTCGACGATCAGGAATGGATCGAGCAGGAGTTCCTGCCCGGCGTGGGCAAGCGCGGGGCCGCCATCATCGAGGCCCGCGGCGCCTCCTCGGCCGCCTCCGCGGCCAACGCCGCCATCGACCACGTCAGCGACTGGGTCAAAGGCACCGACGGCGGCTGGGTCTCGATGGGTGTCGCCTCCGACGGCTCCTACGGCGTGCCCGAGGGCCTGATCAGCGGCTTCCCCTGCACCTGTCAGGGAGGCGAGTGGTCGATCGTGCAGGGTCTCGAGCTGGACGACTTCTCGCGCGCCAAGATCGACGCCTCCGTCGCCGAGCTGACTAGCGAGCGCGACACCGTCGCCGAGCAGGGAATGATCTAGACCGATCGAGGACTTCCCGATGCGAAGCGAAGGGCGCGGCGCGGACCGCGCCCTTCGTGCGTCAAGGACCCTTTAAAGAGAAACAGCGGCCGGAAGACATCTCCGGCCGCTGCTGTCTCTGAGAATCAGTTGAAGTGGCTCAGGCGGCCTTGGGGTGCCAGCCGCGACCCTGCTTCTCGACCTTGCTTTCCTGCTCCAGGCCGGGCAGCACGCGGTACAGGTAGTTCTGCTTGATGCCCATCTTGGCGGCGAGCTCGGGGATCGTGATCCCGGGCTGGCCCTGCACGAACGACAGCGCCTCGGCTGCACGAGTGCCACTGCCTTTGCGACGACCGGCGCGCCGTTTGGCGGGACGGCCCGGTTTGGCGGCCGCGGCTTTGGCGGCGGTTTTGGCGGAGCCACGCGGGCGGCCCGGGCCACGTTTGCCGGTAGCAGCGGCGGCCGGGGCGGCAGCAGACGCGCCGCCGACCCCGGCGAGGGCCGCAGCGGCCGCCTCGAGGCGGTTGTACTCGTCTACCAGGGGCTTCAGCTCTTTGAGCCTGCTGGTGATCTCCTGGCGCTTCTCGTCGAGAAAGTCTGTCACGGTCCAGTCCTGTTCACTTGTTTGAATGCGACGTCAGGTCACATCGGGGGTGTGTTCACCTTACACTAACCGCCGCTTTGCGGCGCTTTTTCGATGTGTTGCCTGAGAAGTTGCAGTGACCTGTTCGCCTCTCTGAGGGGCATGCCTCCAACCAGTGCGCGGCTGACGATCGCGCCGAACGGCCCCAGCGGTGCATGGAAATCATTTCGGTAGTCAAAGCGGGTGGAGCCGTCCTCCTCGGCCAGCAGGTACTCCGTGCGGGCACGCGAGTGAGCCGGGCCCCGGCCCTCCCAGACGGCATGGGCCTGCTGCTTGCACTCGACCAGCTCCCAACGAACCTCGACGGTCACGCCTCTGAGGTGTATCTGCTGATCCATCCTGTACCCGACGTGAGGCGGTCCCTGCTCGGCATGGACGAGCCTGCGATGAATCGTCACCCACTCGTGGAGCAGATTCGGGTTCATAACGGTCTCCCACACCTTTGCGGGCGGGGCTGCTATCAGGATCGAAGCGGTGACTTGACTCATCAGCGTGCCGCCAGCGGCTCGGTGCGCTCCCACTCTGCCAGAGCGTGCTCCACGGCTGAGTCGAATCTGTGCAATCGCACTCCCAGCAGTCGATCGGCATCGTCCTCGCGCGGCAGCAGATCGCCCTGCAGGCCTTCCATCAGGGGCAGCACCAGCTCGGGCTGCTCCTGGGCGATCGCCGCCGCGACACGGCCGGCGAGCGGCGTCATGTTCACCCTCAGGCGCAGCGTCGGGCGGCCCACCAACATCGCCTCCGCGATCCTTGACAGCATCTCCCCGTAGCTGAGCACGTCCGGCCCACCGATCTCCAGGACCCGCCCCGGCAGGTCCACCCGCAGGCAGGCCAGCAGCATCTCCGTGACGTCGCGCTCGTCGATCGGCTGCGTGCGAAAGCGCTGCCACGCCGGCAGGGTCAGCACCGGCATGCGCTCGACCAGTCGCACCAGCAGCCGGAAGGAGCGCGAGCCCGCGCCGATCACGATCGAGGCCCGCAGCGCGATCGACCCGGGCACGGCCGCCATCAGCGTCTGCTCGACCTGCTCGCGGCTCTGCAGGTGACGGGAGCCCTGCCGCGGCGGGCGCCCTGCGCCGTCCCAGCGTGGCACCAGGCCGCCCAGGTAGACGATCCGTCCCACCTTCGCCGAGCACGCCCTGCTCGCGAAGTTCTCAGCCGACATCCGCTCCCTGGCCGCGAAGTCCAGGCCCGCCGGCGCCTGCTCCATGGAGTGGATCAGGTAGTAGGCGACGTCGACTCCCCTCATTGCCTGCTCGAGGCCCGCTCCGCTGACTGCGTCGCCCTGCGCCACGACCACGCCCTCGGGAACGTCCTGCAGGCGAGCCGGGTCGCGGGTCAGCGCCACGACCTCGTGTCCTTCGCGGACCAGGCGGGGCAGGAGCAGGGAGCCCACGAAGCCGCCGGCGCCCGTCAACATAACCTTCATCTCCCCAGATGATGACGCGCCCGAAGCCCGCGACCGCAGACGCCGCCGGGGCGCCCGGAAATTGCGCGATTGCCGGTGAGATTGTCACAGGAAAGTGACTGGCAGGTGGGTGTTTGCGCGTTAGAAGCTTTTTCTCTGCGATTTGCGGAGTGCCGCCGCGGGCGCCCTTGAGGCCCCACCCCCGCCGTGCTTTGATCGCTGACGTTCGGTGAGCACTACGGCAGACGGGGTGAGGGTGAGCGCACAACAGAGCGGGCGGGCAGGGCGACGGACCACCAGGAAGGTCACCTGCGAGGAATGCTTCTTCAGGGTCAACATGCTGTGCGCGCTGGAGGTGCAAGAGCCCTGCGCCACCTTCAGGCCACACGAGGCCCAGCTCAAGCCGCCCCAGCAGCTGCGCTTCGTCTTCCGTCAGGAGCGGCGCAGGCGCGCGGCCTGGGCCTTCCCGTCCGCCCAGGAGCAGGCTGCGCTGCACTCCTGAGGGCTGGATGGCGCGGCGCCACCGCGGGTATATTGGTCTCAGACCCTGCAACCTCGGCAAGGCGGTGGCACAGATGGCGTCCAAGGACAAGCGCGCGAAAGCCGGCGAGGCAGCCGCGCAGAGCAACCGACTGATGCAAAAGCTGATCGACGACGAGCAGCTCCGTTCGAGCCTGCTCTCGGCCTACGACGCTGCTCGTGGCGCATACGAGCGACTGGGCAACGGCACGCCGGCGGGCAAGGCGCTGCTGGGAGACGCCAAGCTCCAGGAGGAGCTCCAGAACGCCGTCGAGGCGATCAAGGAGGCCGCCGGCTCGTTGCGCGAGCAGCCTGTCAAGAAGGCTCCCGCCAGGCGACGCCGCGGCAGGCCGCTGCTGCTCCTGCTCGTGGGGGCCGCTCTGGCTGTGGCGCTCAGCGAGGGGCTGCGCTCGAAGGTGCTGGACCTGCTGTTCGGCGCCGAGGAGCAGTTCGACTACAGCTCGACGACAGAGCCCGCCGCCGAGCCGGCGGGCGTGGCCGGCGCCTGAGCCTGTCAGGGCCCGAGCCGATGGCAGCGCCCGAAGCAACGGCAGCAGCGCAGGCTGCCCAGGAGGAGCTGGACGCTGCCGCCGGCGCTCGTCCCCTGTCCGGCGAGAAGGCGCAGCGGATCATCGACGCGATGCGCCGCAGCGTCGCCAAGCGCGGCACGACCGGCTCCACCTTCGACCACGTCTCGCGTGAGGCGGGCGTCTCACGAGGTCTCCTCCACTACTACTTCGGCACCAAGGAGCAGCTGCTGGTGGAGGCCGTCAGGCGCGACGGCGACCTGCGCATCGAGCGCCTGCACGAGCAGCTCGGGACGGCCAAGACGGCAGACGACTTCATCGACCTGCTGGCCCAGAACCTGCAGGAGACGGTTCGCGAGGACCCCGACCTGGTGACGCTCGCATTCGAGCTCTTCACCCTCTCCCGTCGCAACGAGGACATCGCCAAGGAGTACGCGGCCCTGATCAGAAGGACCCGCGAACAGGTGGCGGGGATGCTGGCCGCCGCCCAGAGCGACGGTGTGCTGGCGTTGCACGCCGAGCCCGAAGCCATCGCCGAGATCCTCTTCTCGATCGCAGACGGCTTCGCCCTGCGCATGCTCAGCGAGCCAGATCGCGACTTCACGGCCACGATCCAGGCCGGGATCACCTGCGTGCGGGCCCTGCTGACCGACTGACGATCCTATAATCGGCGGCCCGTGCCGATCTACGAGTACAGAAGGCCCGACGGCACGACCTTCGAGGTCCAGCAGTCCTTCAGCGACGATCCCCTGAAGGTCGACCCCGACACGGGCGTGCCCGTCGAGCGGGTCCTGCACGCGCCGGCCGTCCACTTCAAGGGCAAGGGTTTCTACAACACCGACTACGGCACCCGCAAACGCCAGCGCGAGACCGCGGCGCAGAAGTCGAGCGAGAACAGCGCGGAGAAACCCTCCTCCTCCTCCTCCTCCTCCTCCTCCTCCTCCTCCTCCGACTCGTCCGGCGGCGGCTCCTCGTCGGAGGGCAAGAGCGAGACGGCCAAGCCCAAGGACGCCAAGCCGGCCCCGGCCAAGAGCTGAGCTGCTCAGCCGGCCATGAAGCGCGCCACGGCGGCGTGCTTTTCGGCTTCTGAGACCGACAGTCCTTCGCCCCCTTCCGGCAGGGTCACGGTCCCCGAGGGTTTCAGGACACGCGTCGGCGGCGTGCCGCCGATCGCCAGCCCGCCGAACAGCTCCACCAGTTCCGGGCCGCTCATGTCGGAGATGATCGCCGGCGGCGCGTTCCAGGCGATCCAGGGCAGCCTGAAGAAGCTCGAGACCGACAGCAGCTGGGATTTCATGGCGTTGAAGAGGGCCTGCTGGTGTTCCTCGCGCTGCAGGTCTGTCTCGTTGGGGGCGCACAGGTTCTCCCTGGTGCGGGCGATCGCCAGGGCCGCCTTGCCGTCGATGTGGTGGGTGCCCGCCGGCAGGCGCAGGGTGTAGCCGCCGTCGGCATAGCCGCCGTCGAGCTTGGCGACGATGCAGCCGCCCGTGTAGTCGACGCCGCCCATCGAGTCGATCAGCCGCGGGAAGTTTTCGAAGTCGACTTCCACGACGTGGTTGATGGGGACGCCCAGCCATCGCTTGATGACCTGGACCGACTCGGCCGGGCCGCCGTAGGCGTGGGCGGCGTTGATCTTCTGCAGGCCGTGGCCGGGGATCTCGACGACCGTGTCGCGGGGGATCGACAGGCGCGCCGAGTGCCCGCCGCCGGTGCGGATCAGCATGATCGTGTCCGAGCGACCGGGGCCCGTCGTTTCCGCGCCCGGTTCCTTGCTGCCCTTGGGGCGCCTGTCGGAGCCCAGCACGAGGATGTCGTTGGCCGACGTGAGGGGGTTGCCGGCCGGGTCCAGCACGGCCTTGACGTTCGAGGGCAGCGACGTGCGCTCGAAGTGGGAGCTGATCAGGAAGAGGACGAGCGAGAGCAAAAGCCAGCCGACGATCAGCCCCAGCAGGGCCAGGATCGCGCGTTTGGGGGTCAGGCGACGCCGGCGCCAGGGCAGGCGCCCGCGGGCGGGGCGGGGCGCGCGACCGTCGCGGCCACGGCCTGCACCAGGGCCTCCCGCGCCGGGGCCTCCCCCGCCTCGCAGCTCGTCCAGTTCCTCGCGCAGGGGCTGCTCGGGCGTGCGGGGTCGCAGGCGCGGGCGGGCCCGGTAGCGGGTGTACGGAGCCCGTCCGCCCGGGTTCTCGCCAGAAGTGCTCATCGACAGGACCCTATATTTGCCGCATGAGTGACTCCGAGGCGTCGGTCGGACGTCTCATCGTCTGCCCCACGCCGATCGGGAACCTCCAGGACGTCACGCTGAGGGCCCTGACGGAGCTGGCGGGGGCGGACCTGATCGCCTGCGAGGACACCCGCCACACGCGGGTGCTGCTGGACCGTCACGGCATCGAGGGGCGCCTGGTCAGCCTGCACGAGCACAACGAAGCGGCCCGCTCCCGGGAGCTGTGCGAGCGCGTGCGGGCGGGAGCCCGCATCGTGCTGGTCTCAGACGCCGGCACGCCGGCCGTCTCGGACCCCGGCTTTCAGCTGATCGCCGCATGCCTGCGGGAGGGCCTGCCCGTCGAGGTCCTGCCCGGGCCGAGCGCCGCCGTCACGGCCCTCGTCGCCTCCGGGCTGGCGGCCGAGCGCTGGCGCTTCGTGGGCTTCCTGCCGCGCAAGCGCGGAGAGCTGGCGGCGCTGCTGGGACAGGCGGGGGAGACGACTGTCGCCTTCGAGTCGCCGCGGCGCCTGGCCGCGACGCTGGCGCTGCTGGCCGAGATCGACCCGGATCGCAGGGTGGCCGTCTGTCGCGAGCTGAGCAAGATCCACGAGCATGTCTCCCGCGGCAGCGCCGCCGAGCTGGCGGATCGTTTCGCCGCCGAGGAGCCCCGCGGGGAGATCACGGTCGTCTTCGCCGCCGCCGAGGAAGGCCGTCCGCAGCGAGATGCCGCCGTCGCCGCGCTGGGCGAGCTCGTGGCCTCCGGCGCCCGCGCCCGGCCCGCCGCGGGGGTCCTGGCCAGGCTCACCGGCATACCCGCCAACGAGCTCTACAGGGAGCTGACGGCGCCCGGCAAGTAGCCTGGGCTCCAGAGCATGTCCTTCTACGTCACGACGCCCATCTACTACGTCAACGCGGCCCCCCACCTGGGGCACGCCTACACGACGATCGCGGCCGACGTGCTGGCCCGCCACCACCGCCAGCGCGGCGAGGAGGTCTTCTTCCTGACGGGCACAGACGAGCACGGCGAGCCCGTCGCGGACGCGGCCCACGCGCTGGGCCTGGACCCGCAGACGCTGGCCGACCGCAACGCCGAGCGCTTCCGCGCCCTCGCGCCCCAGCTCGGCGCATCGAACGACTTCTTCATCCGCACGACAGACCCCCAGCACGAAGCCAAGGTCCAGGAGGTCCTCTCGCTGGTGCGCGAGAACGGCTACGTCTACATGGGCACCTACGAAGGCTGGTACTGCCCCCGCTGCGCCGACTTCAAGGCCGACAACGAGATCGACGAGGGCAACCGCTGCCCGATCCATCACATCGAGCTGACCCGCGAGCAGGAGGACAACTACTTCTTCAAGCTGTCGGCTTTCCAGGAGCGCCTGGAGGAGCTGTACGCGGTCCGCCCCGACTTCGTGTCGCCCCGCACCCGTTACAACGAGGCGCTGTCGTTCATCCGCTCGGGCCTGCGCGACGTGCCCCTGACCCGTCACAAGCTGACCTGGGGCGTGAAGGTGCCGTGGGACCCCGAGCACGTCTTCTACGTCTGGTTCGACGCGCTCCTGAACTACTACTCGGCGCTGTCCTACGCCCGTCCCGGCGAGGACCTGACGGAGCGGCTGTGGCCGGCCAGCTACCACCTGATCGGCAAGGACATCCTGCGCTTCCACACGGTCTACTGGCCGGCCCTGCTGATGGCCGCCGGCATCGAGCTGCCCGAACGGGTCTTCGTGCACGGCTACCTGCTGATGGAAGGCGAGAAGATGAGCAAGTCGCTGGGCAACGTGCTCGACCCCTTCGAGGTGATCGAGCGCTTCGGCACTGACGCCCTGCGCTTCTACCTGCTGCGCGACGTCTCCTTCGGACAGGACGGCTCCGTCTCTACGTCCGCCTTCGAGTCCCGCTACGAGACGGAGCTGGCCAACGAGCTGGGCAACCTGGCCTCCCGCACGATCGGCATGGTCAACCGCTACCGCGACGGCGCCGTCGCCTCCGTGTCCGTCGACCCCGCCCTGGCCGCTGACTTCGAAGGACTGGTGGAGGGGGTGCGGGCGCACATGGACGCGGCCGAGCTGACCCTGGCGCTGGAGGAGATCTGGCAGCGGGTCAGGAGGCTCAACCGCTACGTCGAGGAAAGGGCGCCCTTCCGCCTGGCCAAAGACCCCGACGCGGCAGGCGAGCTGGACGAGGTGCTCGGCAACCTCGTCGAGGGCCTGCGCTCCGTGACTGTCCTGCTCTGGCCCTACCTGCCGGGGACGGCCGAGAAGCTGCTGGGCGCGCTGGGCGCACCCGAGGTGTCGCTGGCCGGCGCCGGGCTGGGCTCGGGGGCGATCTCGCAGGTCAGCCCCGTCGAGGTGCTGTTCCCCAAGGAGGGCGCTGCGGCTTGATCGACTCGCACACGCACCTCGACCTCTGCGAGCCCCCCGACGCGGAGCTGGTGGCGGCAGCGGAGGCGGCGGGCGTGACGCGGATCCTCACGGTCGGCATCGACGGGTCCTCCTCGCGGGCGGCGCTGGCGGCAGCCGAAGACTTGCCGCAGGTCTACGCGGCCGTCGGGCGCCACCCCAACTCCGCGCGTGGCTTCGACGACGCCGACCTGGCGGAGCTGCGGGCGCTGGCCTCCCACGAGCGCTGCATGGCGATCGGCGAGAGCGGCCTGGACTTCTACCGAGACACAGCACCGGCGGCAGACCAGCAGCGGGCCTTCGCGGCCCAGATCGCACTCGCCCGCGAGCTGGGCAAGCCGCTTGTGATCCACTCCCGTGCGGCCGAGCAGCAGACGCTCGACCAGCTGGCCGCCGAAGCCGAGGGCGTCAGCGTCGTGATGCACTGCTTCTCGATGCCGGATCGCCTGGAGGAGTGCCTGTCGCGTGGCTATGCCATCTCCTTCGCGGGCAACGTCACCTACCCGAGCGCCGGCGAGCTGGCGGAGGCCGCCCGGCGCGTGCCCGAGGAGAGCATCCTGGTCGAGACGGACGCGCCCTACCTGGCGCCCCAGGCGGTGCGGGGGCAGCCCAACCAGCCCGCCTACGTGGCCCACACGCTGCGCTTCGTCGCAGAGCTGCGCGGCGTGGACCCCGACGAGCTCGGGGCGCTCGTGGAGGACAACGGGGTCAGGATCTTCGGCTGGACGCATCCGCGCGAGGACGGGTGGCGGCAGGGACCCGGCGGGTGAGCGCGACGGTGGACGTGCCGGCGCAACCCAGCCTGCGTCGCCTGCGCCTGTTCGGGGTCCGCCCCGATCACGACCTGGGCCAGAACTTCCTGATCGACTCGAACATCCTCGGCGTGGTCGAGCGGGAGGCCGATCTGGCGGCGGATGACGTCGTCCTGGAGGTCGGGGGAGGGCTGGGGGTGCTGAGCGAGCACCTGGCCGAGCGGGTCGCCCACGTCCACGTCGTGGAGGTCGACGAGCGGTTGCGCGAGGCGCTGGAGGACGCGACGGCCGCCCACCCCAACGTGACCCTGCACTGGGGCGACGCGATGAAGCTCGACCTGGCCGGGCTCTCGCCGGCGCCGGGGAAGCTGGTCGCCAACCTGCCCTACGGGATCGGCGCCTCGATCCTGCTGCGCACCGTCGAGGAGCTCCCGTCGATGGGCCGGTGGGTCGCGATGGTCCAGCGGGAGGTCGGCGAGCGCCTGGCGGCGGGGCCGGGCTCCCCCGCCTACGGCCTGCCCTCCGTGCTGGCCCAGCTGGCCTGCGAGGTGCGGGTGCTGCGAGCAGTTCCACGGGGCGTCTTTCACCCCGTCCCCAATGTCGACTCGGTGCTCGTGGGCATGAGCAGGAGGTCCGGAGAGGCCGGACAGGGCGCCGCCGACGCGCCGGTCAGGGCTCTGGCTGCGGGGGCCTTCGCGCACCGGCGCAAGACGCTGGCGGGATCGCTGGCCATCGCCGGGGGAGCGCCGGGACGCTCGCGCGAGCAGGTCCGCCAAGCGCTGGGGGAGCTGGGTCTGCGGGAGGACGTGCGGGCCGAGCGGCTCTCGCCCCAGGACTTCCGTGCCCTGGCGGCACGGCTGGGGCTGTGAGCGGCTTCCCCGAGCTGCGGGCGCCGGCCCCGGCCAAGATCAACCTGGGCCTGTTCCTGGGGCCCGTGCGCGAGAGCGACGGACGCCACGAGCTGGCCAGCGTCATGCAGTCGATCTCCCTGGCAGACGAGCTGACCCTGTCGCCGGCCCCGGACGGGCGGGACCGGCTGGAGTGCCCGGGGGTGCCGGGGACGCCCGAGCAGAACCTGGCCTTCCGTGCCCTGCGGGAGTTCAGGAGGGCCACGGGCTGGAGCGAGCCGGCGACGTTGAGGATCGTCAAGAGGATCCCGCTGGCGGCGGGCCTGGCCGGCGGCTCGGCCGACGCGGCGGCGGCCCTGCGCCTGGCCAGGGCGGCCTCCGGCCTGGGCGACGAGGCGCTGCTGCTGGACATGGCCGGGACCCTGGGAGCGGACGTGCCGGCCCAGGTCGTGCCGGGACGGTGGCTGGCGACGGGGGCAGGAGAGATACTGGGCGCCCTGCCCGAGCCGACGGGTGCTTCCTTCGCGGTGCTCGTGCTGCCCTCCGAGCTGGAGCTCTCGACGGCGGCCGTCTACGCGGAGGCGGACAGGCTCGGATTGGGCCTGGGCACGGAGGAGCTGGCCCGGCGGGCGGGCGAGCTGCAGGCGGCGCTGGCCGGGGGCGCGCCGCTGCCGGGCGCCTCCGAGCTGCTGCACAACGACCTGCAGAAGGCGGCCATCTCGCTGTGCCCGGCCATCTCCGACGCCCTGGAGGAAGCGCGTGCGACAGGCGGCGTGCACGTCATGGTCAGCGGCTCCGGGCCGACCGTGCTGGCGCTGTTCCAGGGTCCGGGGCAGGAGGCGGCGGAGCTCGCCCAGCGGGCCGCCAACGGCCTGGCGGCCCGCCACCCCCAGGCGCTGTGGGCGGTGCCCGTGGGAGCGTCCTTCGGCGAGCCGGTCGCGACGGAGGAGCGAGCGTGAGGGCGGGCGCGCCGGTGGGCGACGGCCTCGTGCGTAACAATCTCGTGCTGGACGGATGACCAGAGGACAGATCAACGAGCTGGTCGCGGGCGGCGCGGCGGTCATAGGCCTGGGGCTGTTCGCGGGCCTGATCCTGCGTCCGGCCTGGACGGCCTACTCCCGGCTGTGGGAGCGGATGGCAGCGACGGTCCTGTCCCTCTACGTCCTGGCCGTGCTGGTGGGAGCCGGCGTGGCGGCGGCGCTGGCAGCCGTCTACGTCTGGGGCTGAGCAGTGTCCGACCTGGCCGCGCTCGACGCGATCACGGAGGCGGTCGAGTCGGGGGCGGGCCTGCCGGAGGTCGTCCGCGCCGCCGCCAGGGCCCTGGAGGCGAGCCTGGCGGTGACGGACCCGTGGGGGGCCACCCTGGCCGTGGCGGCCCGCTCGCCCGCTGAGGAGCGGACGCTGCTGGGTCGTGGCGAGGGCGTCGACTCTGCGCCGCTGCGGGTAGCGGACACGGTCGTCGGCACCTTGCACATCCGCGCCAAGTCGGAGCCGAGCGGCTCCATGCGCAGGCTGCTGCTGACGATGATCGCCTCCGAGGTCGAGCGGGTCAGGGCGCCGGAGCGGGTCTCGGAAACAGCCGCCGCGGACTTCCTGAGGGCCCTGCTGGGACGGACCCTGGGCGACCGCGAGGAGATCCTGGAGCGGGCGCGGGAGCTGTCCCTGGAGGTCGAGGACGGCGCCAGCATGATCGTCGCCAGGGCCCACCCGCAGGTGCCGACGGACGAGGGCTGGCGGGGACGAGTCAGAGCAGTCGCCGAGCGGGGCGCCCGGGCCGTCGCAAGCCGCTCGATCGCGGCCCTCTCCGAGCGCGACGGCACGCAGGCCGCGGAGGTACTGGTGCTGGTGCCGGGAGGAGACGAGGCGGCGGCCGCACGGGCCGCCGAGGCGGTCCTGCGGGAGATGGAAGCGAGCCTGTCGGGCTACACCTTCGCGCTGGGTCGCAGCCGCGTCACGGAGGACCCCAGCGACCTGCCGCGGGCTGCCAGCGAGGCGCTGCTGGCGGCCAACGTCGCCCAGGGCTCGCCCGAGGGCGGGACGGCGCTGGCCTTCGAGGAGACCGGCGCCTACAGGCTGCTGCTGTCGGCGATGAGCGAGAACCCGGCCGAGCTGAGGCGCTTCTTCGCCGAGACGGTCGAGCCGCTGGTGGCCTACGACGTGCAGTACGAGACGGAGCTGGTGCGGACCCTGGAGACCTTCCTGGAGGCAGACGGCAACGTCGCCGGCACGGCCCAGCGCCTGTTCACCCACAGGCACACGATCTACTACCGCCTGGAGCGGGTCAGGGAGCTCTCGGGCCTGGACGTTAGCTCATCCGACGGGCGGGAGAAGCTCAGCCTGGGCCTGAAGTCGATGCGCGTGCTGGGCATCTCCTCCCCGGGCGGCCCGGCCTCGGAGGCGGGCGCGGAAGGCGGACGCGTGCCGCGGCGCTCGGGCCGGCGGCCCTGACGCGCTTCGGGGATCGGCGGCCCTTGACGCGGGCGCCCCTGCGACCGTCGCTCGGCGCGTCAGTAGCGACGGACGGCGAACTCCATGGCGTAGGTCGCGCCGGGATGCCCTTCGGGGTGCACGACGGCGGGGACGCCGGGTTTGACGGCCACCCCTGCGTCCCTGTAGGCGCCCGTCAGGATGATCTCGCGGTGCGGGGTGGAGGCCATCCATTCGGCGACGATGTGAGCGGGGGTCGAGTAGTTGCCCGTGCCCCAGGCGATGTTCTGCCCGACGGCGACGTCGGCGGCTTTGGCGGGGTAGCCGGTCACGTCGATGAGCGACAGCGGCGTCTGCCCGCTGGGGCGCACGTCCGAGAAGTAGTCCCAGGCGACCATCGTCTCGACCTGGCTGATCGCGACCCCGACCAGCTGGCTGTTCATGCGCAGGGCCGGCAGGCGGTGGGCTGCGCGGATGCCGTCGATCAGGCACAGCGTGGCGTGCTCGACGGCGAGAGCGTCGCTCGAGGTCGGGCGAAGGGCTTCGCCCTTGCAGCGTTCGGCGGCCTGTGCGGGCGTGGCCGCCATGGCACAGGCGAGCGAAGCCGCCGAGAGCGTCGCCAAGAGCCGTCTGGTCGTTCTCGCAGTTACACCCCGCAGAGTGCAGGAATGGTTGCAGGATCGCTGGACGGGTGCGCCGTTGCAGCATTCGGGATTTGCGGGCGCCCGGCGCGCGACTATCCTTGGGCGACTTGCCCTTGGGGGGTCGTCCAATGGCAGGACATCAGGTTTTGGTCCTGAGAATCGGGGTTCGAGTCCCTGCCCCCCAGCTTGTCCGGTCTCTCGCGAGGGAGCGTTTAGCATCAGCGGTGTGAGCGCCCCGACCGTCCTGATCCTGGCCGCCGGTCAGGGCACGCGCATGCGCTCCTCGATCCCCAAGGTGCTGCACGAGATCTGCGGCCGACCGATGGTGCTGTGGCCGGTGCAGGCGGCCAGGGAGGCGCAGGCCGGGCGGATCGTCGTCGTCGACTCGCCGGGCGAGCCGCTGCGGGCGGCCCTCCCGCAGGACGTCGAGGTCGTCGTCCAGGAGCGCCCCGACGGTACGGGCGGAGCCGTGCGAGCGGCTCTGGAGCAGATCGGCGAGAGCCTGGACTCCGGCTCTCCGGTGCTGGTGCTGGCCGGGGACGTGCCGCTGATCGACGCGGGTGCGATCCGGGAGCTGCTGGCAGCCCACGAGGAGCAGGGCGCCGCGGCGACGATGGCGACGACGGTCCTGTCGGACCCGACGGGCTACGGCCGTGTCGTGCGCGACGGCGACGGAGAGGTGGAGAGGGTCGTCGAGACCAAGCGCCCCGGCGACTCGACCCAGACGGAGCGGGAGATCCGCGAGGTCAACACGGGCGTCTTCGCGTTCGCGGCCCACGCCCTGCGCCAGGTGCTGGGCCGCCTCAGCACCGACAACTCCCAGGGCGAGCTGTACCTGCCGCAGGCGCTGGAGCTGCTGCGGGCCGACGGGGGGCGGGTCGTCGGTCACCAGATCGAGGACGAAGGCCTCGTCCTGGGCGTCAACGACAGGGTCGCGCTGGCCCACGTGCGGGCGATCGCCCAGCAGGCGATCCACGAGCGCCACATGCTGGCGGGCGTGACGCTCGTGGACCCCGCTGCGACGGTCGTCGACGTCGACGTCCAGATCGGACAGGACACGACGATCGAGCCCTTCACGAGCCTGCGCGGGCGCACGAGCATCGGCAGCGGCTGCACGATCCGCCAGTCCTACCTGCTGGACGCGACGCTGGAGGACGGCGTGACGGTCGGGCCCTTCGCCTACCTGCGACCCGGCGCGGTGCTGCGGGCGGGCTCCAAGGTGGGGACGTTCGTGGAGGTCAAGAACTCCGACATCGGCGCGGGCGCGAAAGTGCCCCACCTGTCCTACCTGGGCGACGCGGACGTGGGCGAGGGGAGCAACCTGGGGGCGGCCACGATCACGGCCAACTACGACGGCCGTGCCAAGCACCGCACGACGATCGGGGCGCGGGTGCGGACGGGCGTGGACACGACCCTCGTCGCCCCCGTGACGCTGGGCGAGGAAGCCGTGACGGGCGCGGGGTCGGTGATCACCGATGAGGTCCCCGAGGCGGCCCTGGGGATCGCCAGGGAGCGCCAGGTCAACGTCGAGGGCTACGCCCGGCGCGAGCCCCCGGAGAGCGACGCCCGAGCGGACGATCGGGGGCGAGCGTGAGCGATAGAGACAGGACCTTTACAATCTCGGATGAGATGAGCGCGACGGAAACCCGCCCGCACTCCAGGGCGAGCCTGCCGATCGAGTACAACAAGCGGCTGATGGTCGTCAGCGGTCGGGCGAACCCGCAGCTGGCCGTCGACATCGCCGACAAGCTCGAAATGGAAGTCGGCCCGGTCACGCTGAAGACGTTCTCCAACGGCGAGGTCTACTGCCGCTACGAGGAATCGATCCGGGGCGCGGACGTGTTCATCGTGCAGCCGATGTGCGCGAACCCCCGCACGGGCGTCAGCACCAACGACGCCCTGATGGAGCTGCTGCTGATGATCGACGCGGCCGTCGGCGCCTCCGCCCACCGGGTGATCGCCGTGACGCCCTGGTTCGGCTACTCCCGCCAGGACAAGAAGTCGGCCCCCCGCGAGCCGATCTCGGCGCGCATGGTGGCGCGGATGCTGGAGGCTGCGGGCGCCGACAGGGTCCTGACGATGGACCTGCACGCCGGCCAGATCCAGGGCTTCTTCCAGAAACCCGTCGACCACATGACGGCCCTGTTCATGCTGACCCAGTACTTCAGCGACCTGGGCCTGCCGGACCTGGTCGTCGTCGCCCCCGACGCGGGCCGCGTCAAGCTCAACAAGAAATTCGCCTCCAAGGTCGGCGCGGAGCTGGCGATCCTCGACAAGGAGCGCCCCGCCCAGCAGGTCGCCGAGATCGGCTACGTGATCGGTGACGTCAAAGGCAAGACGGCCCTGATCGTGGACGACATCATCGACACGGCGGGAACGCTGAAGGCGGCCGCCAACACGGTCCGCGAAGCCGGGGCGGCCAAGGTCTACGCCGCCGCCACCCACGCCGTCTTCTCGGGCAACGCCTTCGAGAACCTGCGCGACGCCGACTTCGAGGAGATCGTCGTGACGGACACGATCCCCGTCCAGCCGGGCATGCTCGAGAACGTCCGGGTGCTGCCGTGCGCCGAGCTGCTGACCGACTCGATCAGGCGCATCTTCGTGGACGACTCCGTCAGCGAGGTCTTCGGCGGGGAGAACCAGCTGTTCTGAGGGTGGGCCTGCGGGACGCGGGGATGAGGGCGCCGGCTGAGTTCATCCTCGACGCGCGCTTCTGGATGGGATCCCTGTCGCCCTGTAGAACCCTTGGCGATGCCGAACGCACATCGCAAACCCTTTCTAGACCAGCACTCGAAGGGAGAGGTCAACCGCGCGGGAGCGCTGCTGTCAGACCTGCGCCGACGCATTGCAACAGAGGGTCCCGAGCGAGCGGTCGCGCAGTTTGACGAAGCTGAGTTGGACGAGGCTTGGGAGGTATTGACCTGGTGGAGAAGCCTCCATGCGCGCCCGCTTTCTTCTGTCGCTGCGAACCTTCGGTATCACGTCGAGAAAGCTGACGCGCGAGTTGCCGGCCGTATCGAGGTCACCCAACGGTTGAAGCGGCTTCCGACGTTGATAGGCAAGCTTGATCGGCACAAGGGCAACGTGACCCAAATGCAGGATGTCGGCGGTGTGCGCGCAGTCGTGCCAGGGTTGCCGCAGGTCTACGGCGTAAGGCGACGCCTCCTCAAGTCTTGGTCGATCGTCCGGGAGCGCGACTACATCGAGACCCCGAAGGAGGACGGCTACCGCGCGGTTCATCTCATCGTGAGCCGAGGCGGGTTCAAGATCGAGGTCCAGCTACGGACGGTGAGTCAGGACATCTGGGCCAACGTCGTCGAGGAGCAGAGCCGCATATTGGGAATGGATCTGAAGTTCGGCGGCGGATCCCCCGAGCTCAAGGAGCACCTCACAAGGCTGGCTGAGCTTCTCTCCGGCTATGACAGAGGCGTTGTATCGCGGAAGGATCTGATCGATGACTTGGTTCGCTTGCCTATATTGGTCTTGACGACTGGCTCTGAGGGCACATGACCTCCACTGACGAAATCAAGCATTTTCTCGTGATCCGCGACTCGGCGCTGAGCGCTACGACGGTCGATGAGTTCGGCACCGACTACGACGCGGCCCAAGCTGCTTATCGTCGCGCGGAGCACGCGGCTCGCGACCGCTCGGATTTGGACATCGTCCTCTTGAGCGCCGACTCCTTGGAGACGGTCAAGCGCACCCACTCCAGCTACTTCGACCGCAGGCCGCTGGACGACCTCCTGCCCGCCTGACCCCGATCCGCCATCCTTCCTGCCAGGATGGCGGCCAACGAGACACACGAGCGGAGCCCGGACGCACCCGCCCCGGCGATGGGCGCAAGCTCCCCCTCGGAGTACTGGCGCCGGCGGGGCGGCTTCCGCTTCACCCCCAAACGCGTCGCGGTCCTCGCCGCCGGACTGGTCGTGTTCCTGGGTGTCAGCCTGCTGCTGGCGCGCTTCCTGCAGACGGAGAACGTCGAACGGGACGACGACCTGGAACTGATCCAGGCCCAGGCCAGGGGGAACGTCCCGAAGATGCTCGACCTGCTCGACGGATGCCGTCAGAGGCCGGCGTGCGCGGCGACGGTCAAGGCCGACGCGGCCAGCCCGCGGCTGCTGCGCACGGGGCACGTCAAGATCCTCGAGCTGACCTCCCCGACGGCCTACTCGCTGACGGGGGCGACTGGCCAGACACGACTCGCCTGGACGGTCATCGGCAAGGACCCGGTCGTGCAGTGCATCGAGGTCAAGCGCACCGGCAACTTCCTCAGCGGCATGCACGTGACGCTGACGGGGCTCAGCAAGCCGATCGAAAACGAAGCCGATTGCTAGAGTCTCCTTTCCTCTGATGGCCGACACGACCACAAAGCTCAACGTCAACAGCCGCGACGCGGCCGGTTCTCGCGCTGCTCGTCGCCTGCGTCGCAGCGGGCGCGTGCTGGGCGTGCTCTACGGCGGCGACAGCGAGCCCGTCGGCTTCGACGCCGACGCCCGCGAGCTGCGCCACGCCCTGGCCGGTGCCGGCGCCGTGCTGGACCTCAGCATCGACGGCGGCAAAGCCCAGTCGGTCGTGCTCAAGGAAGCCCAGCGCGATCCAGTCCGCGGGGAGACGATCCACGTCGACCTGCTGCGGGTCCGCCTCGACGAGGCCATCAGCGCCGTCGTGCCCCTGGAACTGACCGGAGTCGACGACGCGCCCGGCGTCAAGGCCGGCGGCATCCTCGAGCAGATCACCCGCGAGCTCAACGTCGAGGCTCTGCCCACGGCGATCCCCGAGGCGATCGTGCACGACGTCAGCGAGCTCGAGATCGGCGACACCGTTCTGCTCGGGGCCGTCACGGCGCCCGAGGGCGTGACCCTGCTGGACGACCTCGAGGAGACCGTCGTGGCGACCCTCTCCGCGCCCCGCCTGCAGACGCAGGTCGAGGAGGAAATCGAAGCCGAGACAGAGGTCGTCGGCAGCTCCGGCGAGGCCGCTGCGTCCGAGGGCGGCTCCTCCGAGGAGTAACAGCTGCGACGCCCCTTCGGCGGCGGCGAGCAGGCAGCGATCGACTGGCTGATCGTCGGGCTCGGCAACCCGGGCCAGGAGTACGCCAGGACCCGCCACAACGTCGGCTTCATGGTCGCCGCCGAGCTGGTCGACCGCTGGCAGCTGGGCAAGGCCCGCGACCGCTTCAAAGGCCGCATCGTCGAAGGGCGCCTGCCGCCGACCCCGCCGGAGCCTGGACGCAGCGGCGTCGCGCCCCGCGTCGCCGTCCTCTGCCCCCAGACCTACATGAACGAATCGGGCAGATCGGTCGGACCAGCCCGGGGCGCCCTCAAGGTCCCCCTCGATCGGCTCCTGGTCGTCTACGACGAGATCGACCTGCCCTTCGGGGAGATCCGTGTCCGCCTGGGCGGCGGCCTGGCCGGCCACAACGGCCTGAAGTCGCTGCGCCGTGAGCTGGGCAGCCCCGACTTCAACCGCGTCCGTGTCGGCGTCGGGCGTCCCGACTCGACCGACCCCGAGATCGTCTCCGCCTACGTCCTGGGTCGCTTCGCCGAGCCCCCCGAGCAGGTCGCGGGGCTGATCGGGCGGGCCGCCGAGGAGGTCGAGCGTGTCGTCCTTGGCCAGCTCGAGGGCTCAGAGGGGGAGGGAGAGTAGGTGGCCGGCGAGGGCTCGCTGCGCAGCCTGCTGGGGCTGATCGAGGGCGACGAGTCGGCCCTCGCCCTGGCTCGGGAGGGCGGGCACGCCTTCGTGTCCAGCTCGCTGCGCCCCTACCTGATAGCGGCCCTGGCCGACTTCGACGAGGACTCTCGCGCCAGGCCGACGCTGGTCGTCGTCGGCGACGACAGGGCCGCCCGCGACCTGGCCGGGGACCTCAAAGCCTGGCTGGCGCCGCGAAGGGTCCGCTACTACCCGACCCGGGGAGTCACCTACGAGTCCCACCTGGCGCCCCCGCCGCACCTGGTCGGCCTGCGGGTCGCCGCCCTGGACGCCCTGCTGCAGGACGACGGGGAGCCGGCCGGCGCCGAGGAGCAGCCGGTCGTCGTCGTCAGCGCCGTCGCCCTCTCCGAGAAGGTGCCCGACCCGGCCCTGCGCCCGCACTCCTTCACGCTGCGGGTGGGTGAGCTGCTGGACCTCGAGGAGTGCGCCGCCGATCTCGTGGCGGCCGGCTACGAGCGGGTCGACCAGGTCGAGGAGCGCGGCCAGTTCGCCATGCGGGGCGGTCTCCTGGACGTCTTCCCGGCGACCGAGGAGCGGGCCGTGCGGGTCGACATGTTCGACGTCGAGATCGAATCGCTGCGGTGGTTCTCGACGTTCACCCAGCGTTCCCTGGGGGACGCCCAGGAGGTCGAGATCGCGCCCGCCGCGGAGCTGGCCCTGGAGCACCGCGAGCTGGCCGAGATGGCCGCAGAGGAGCTGCCGGGCGCCACCGACTCCGAGCCCCGCGAGCGCCCCGACGTGGCCGAGCTGCTGCCGGTCGAGCGCTTCGGGGCGCTGCTGGACCTGCTGGGCGAGGGCACGCGGCTGATCGTGGCCGCCGAGGAGGAGATCGAGCCCGTCCTGAAGGACCACTGGGACGACGTCTGCGCGGCCTTCGGCGACGCCGACGCCCACCACCTGTACGTGCGCACGGAGGAGATCGGGGCACGGCTCTCCGAACGGGCCGACGTGTGGCTTTCGGCGCACTCCGCCGGCCAGGCGATCGAGCTGCGGGCCCAGGCCGCCGACACGACGGCCCGCTCCCTGGCCGAAGCCGAGCCGGAGCTGGAGCGCCTGGTGCGCTCGGGCTACAGAACCGTCGTGACCTTCCCCCGTCGCGGCGAGGGCGAGCGCACGGCCTACAACCTGGGGCGCTTGAAAGCCTCCTGGCTGGCCGAGGCGGACAGCCTCGACGCGGGTCGCTCGCAGGTGCTCGAGCCGTCCCTGCGCTTCGCCGCGGCCTCCCTGCGGGAGGGCTTCGTGGCGCCCGAGTTCAAGCTGGCCGTCTATCCCGAGCACCGCCTCGTCCATCGACGGCGCACCGAGCGCACGGGCGGTGCCGGAGCCGTGGGCGGGCGCCGCCGTGGTGCCCTGCGCTCCTTCACGGACCTGCGCACGGGCGACATCGTCGTCCACGAGGACCACGGCGTCGCCCGCTTCGCGGGCTTCGAGACGCGGACGGTGGCAGGCGTCACGCGCGACTACCTGTACCTGGAATACCAGGGCGACGACAGGGTCTTCGTGCCCACCGACCAGCTCGCCAAGATCAGCCGCTACGTCGGCGGCGGCGAGCATCCGACGCTTTCGAAACTCGGCGGCACGCGCTGGGAGACGATGAAGGCCCGTGCCCGGCGGGCCGCACAGGAGCTGGCCGGGGAGCTGCTGGCCCTCTACGCGGAGCGGCGCCGTCGCAGCGGTCACGCCTTCGCCCCCGACGGTGACTGGCAGCGGGAGTTCGAAGCCCGCTTCCCCTACACGGAGACGACCGACCAGCGGGAGGCGATCGAACTGGTCAAGGCCGACATGGAGGCGCCCCGCCCGATGGACCGCCTGATCTGCGGCGACGTCGGCTACGGCAAGACCGAGGTGGCCCTGAGGGCGGCCTTCAAGTGCGCGGCAGAGGGCAAGCAGGTGCTGATGCTCGTGCCGACGACGATCCTCGCCCAGCAGCACTACGGCACCTTCGCCGAGCGCCTGGCCGACTACCCCTTCACGATCGAGCACGTCTCGCGCTTTCGCAGCGCAGCCGAGCAGAAGGAGGCGATCAAGGGCTTCGCGGCGGGCCGGGTGGACATCCTCATCGGCACCCACCGGGTCCTCTCCAGGGACGTCCGCGCCAAGGACCTGGGGCTGCTGATCGTGGACGAGGAGCAGCGCTTCGGGGTCAAGCAGAAGGAGCTGCTGCGCCAGATGAAGCTGAAGGTCGACGTGATCTCGATGTCGGCGACGCCGATCCCGCGGACCCTGCAGATGTCCCTGGCGGGGCTGCGCGACATCTCCGTGATCGAGACGCCCCCGGAAGGGCGCCGCCCCGTCAAGACCTTCGTCGGGGAGTACGAGGAGGAGCTCGTCAAGCGCTCGATCGAGCGCGAGCGGGCTCGGGAGGGGCAGGCCTTCTTCCTGCACAACCGGGTCGAGTCGATAGATGAGACGGCGGAGCGCCTGCGCGCCCTGTGCCCGGGCGTGCGCTTCGCCGTGGCCCACGGCCAGATGGCCGAGGGAGAGCTGGAGGCGGTCATGATGGACTATCTGCGGGGCGGCGCGGACGTGCTCGTCTGCACCTCCATCATCGAGTCGGGGATCGACATCCCCCAGGCCAACACGCTGATCGTCGAGCGGGCCGACACCTTCGGACTGGCCCAGCTCTACCAGATCCGCGGCCGGGTCGGACGCAGCCGCGAGCGGGCCTACGCCTACCTGCTCTACGACTCTGCGGCCGCCCTGACCCCCGAGGCGGCCCAGCGCCTGTCGGCCCTGTCTGACTACACGGAGCTGGGGGCGGGCTTCAAGATCGCCATGCGCGACCTGGAGATCAGGGGCGCCGGCAACTTGCTTGGCGACGAGCAGTCCGGGCACGTCGCGGCGCTCGGCTTCGAGCTGTACATGCAGATGCTCGATGAGGCCGTCCGCGAGGCAGAGGGCGAGGAGACGCTCGAGGAGGCGCCGGAGCCGGTCCGCCTGGACGTCAACGTGGACGCCTACGTGCCGGCCGACTACGTCCCCTACGAGCAGGCCAAGATCGAGGTTCACAGGCGCATCGCCTCGGCCGTCGAGGTGGCCGACGTGGAAAGGCTGCGGGCGGAGCTGCAGGACCGCTTCGGGCCGATCCCCGAGCCGCTGGAGAACCTGCTGTCGCTGCAGCGGGCGAGGATCAAGTTCGGGCAGGCGGGCGCCCGCACGGTCAGCTTCCACGGCGACCGCCTGGCCGTCGTGCCGATCGAGCTGGACTCGGTCAGGGCCAGGCGGCTGCGGGAGGAGCTGCCCGAAGCCCTGTACGAGTCGGGCCGCTCGCAGGTCTCGATGCGGGTCCCCAAGGACGCTGCCGACCGCTTCCCGAGCGTCGTGCGGGCCGCCGACGCGCTGCTCTCAGTCGTGCGCGAGGCCGCTTAAGAGAGCTTCAGAAACTCGTTAGGCAAAACTTGGGTTCGATCCGCTAGAGTGCCCACCTCGATGTCCAGAGGGTTGAGATTCTTCACGGCGCTTGGCGCCGTTTTGTTTGCGGCGGTCGGCCTTGCGGCCTGCGGTGGCATCCCCGGCGACGCCGTCGTGAAGATCAACGGTGGCGGCACGATCACCAAAACGACCTTCAACCACTGGATGGGCGTGGCAGCGGCCTCCGGCAGCGCGACAGGCGAAAAAGCGGTCCTCCCGGAACCGCCCAACTACACGGCCTGCATTGCCCACCTCAAAGCGACTCAGCCGAAGCCCGAAAAAGGCCAGAAAGCGCCGACGGAAGCTCAGCTGAAGAGTCAGTGCGCGACCCAGTACAAGTCGCTGCAGCAGGAGGTTCTGGGCTTCCTGATCTCCTCCTCGTGGGTGCTCGGCGAAGGCGAATCGCTCGGCGTCAAGCTGACCGACTCCGAAGTCCACAAGCAGTTTGAAAAAATCAAGCAGCAGGAGTTCCCGAAAGCTGCCGAATTCGAAAAATTCCTGGCCAGCTCGGGCCAGACGATCTCCGACCTGCTCCTGCGCGTGAAGCTGAACATGCTCTCGCAGAAAGTCCAGCAGAAGGTCGTCAAGAAGAAGCCGACCGTCAGCCAGGCGGAAGTCGAAAAGTATTACAACGAAAACAAGTCCCGCTACGGCACGCCCGAAAAGCGGAACATCGAGATCATCCTCACCAAGACCGAAGCCCAGGCCAAGAGCGCCAAATCCGAAATCGAATCGGGCAAGAGCTTCTCGAGCGTCGCCAAGAAGGTCTCGATCGACCCGACCAGCAAGGCCAAAGGCGGTCTCCTGACGGAAGTCATCAAAGGCGAGGAGGAGAAGCAGCTCGACGAAGCTGTCTTCTCGGCCCAGGTCAACAAGCTCGGCGGCCCCGTCAAGACCCAGTTCGGCTACTACCTCTACGAGGTCCTGAGTACCAAAGCGGCCACGCAGGAGGCCCTCTCGAAGGTCTCGGCGACGATCAAACAGCAGCTCGCCTCCGAACGTCAGCAGAAGGCTCTGAGCAGCTTCATCAAGAACTTCAAAAAGAAGTGGCAGGGCAAAACGGAATGCCGCAGCGGCTACACGGCCCCCGACTGCAAGGGCTACAAAGCCCCCAAGACCAAAGGCGGCGCCGCCGGCACGGGCGCGGCCACGGAAGAAGGCTGAGCCGCCCCTTCCCGGCGCGTGAGGCAGCCACCTCGCGTCGGCCAGCCCAGATGAGCAAGATCGAGCGCATCCACGCCCGCCAGATCCTCGACAGCCGGGGCAACCCGACTGTGGAGGCGGAGGTGACGCTGGACTCCGGGGCGAGCGGACGGGCTGCAGTGCCCTCCGGCGCCTCCACGGGTGAGTTCGAGGCCGTCGAGCTTCGTGACGGAGGCTCCGCCTGGGGCGGCAAGGGCGTCAGCAGGGCCGTGGCCAACGCGCAGGGCGAGATCGCAGCCGCCCTGAGGGGCAGGGACGCCTCCGACCAGGCCGCCGTCGACGCGGCCATGATCGAGCTGGACGGAACGCCCAACAAGTCGCGCCTCGGCGCCAACGCGATCCTCGGCGTGTCGCTGGCGGCAGCCCACGCCGTCGCCGCCGAGCGGGGCCAGCCGCTGTGGCGATACCTGGGAGGTCCCGAGGCGAACCTGCTGCCCGTGCCGATGATGAACGTCCTCAACGGCGGCGCCCACGCAGACAACAAAGTCGACTTCCAGGAGTTCATGATCGTGCCCGCAGGCGCGGGCAGCTTCTCCGAGTGCCTGCGCATGGGCGCAGAGGTCTTCCACGCCCTCAAAGGGACCCTGCACGAGCGGGGCCTGAGCACCGCCGGTGGAGACGAGGGCGGCTTCGCGCCGGACCTGGGCTCCAACGAGGAGGCCCTGCAGATGCTCGTGGCGGCCATCGAGGCGGCCGGCCTGCGCCCCGGCGAGGACGTCGCCATCGCGATGGACCCGGCCACCAGCGAGCTGTTCCAGAACGGCGCCTACGTGCTCGAGCACGAGGGCCGCACGCTGACCCCCCCGGAGCTGTCGGCCTACTGGCAGGACCTGGTGGGCCGCTACCCGATCGTCTCCATCGAGGACGGCATGGACGAGGAGGACTGGGAGGGCTGGAAGCACCTGACGGCAGGCCTCGGCGAGCGCCTGCAGCTGGTCGGCGACGACGTCTTCGTGACCAACACGGAGCGCCTGAAACGTGGCGTCGAGACGGGTGTGGCCAACTCGATCCTGATCAAGGTCAACCAGATCGGCACCCTGACGGAGACGCTGCAGGCGATCGCGATGGCCCGTGAGGCCGGCTACACGGCCGTCATGAGCCACCGCTCGGGCGAGACGGAGGACGTGACGATCGCCGACCTGGCCGTGGCGACGGGCTGCGGTCAGATCAAGACGGGCGCGCCTTCACGCTCGGACCGGGTCGCCAAGTACAACCAGCTGCTGCGGATCGAGGAGCAGCTGGGAGCGGCCGCCCGCTTCCCCGGGCGGTCGGCCTTCGCCCGCTCCTCCTGAGGCTCCTCACCCGCCAGACACACGTGGAGGGCCCGAGGCGGCGGTGAGAGTGCGCGGGCAGGTGCAGGAGGGCGAGCATCGGTCGCGAAGCTTCACGGGTGCCTGCAGCGTCATACGCCTCCCGTGCGAGGGGCAACTCCACTTCGAGCGGCCGGCGGGCCGGCAGGGGCGCACGCCCGGCAGGCGGGATCCGCTGGGACAGGCTGGGCCGGATCGCGATGCTGGCGGTGCTGGTGGCGCTCGTCTACCTGTACATGAGCGCAGGCCTGAGGATGCTCTCCACGCTTCACCAGTCCCATCGCGACAAAGCGGCGGTCAGCACGCTGGAACGCGAGCACGGCGTGCTGCTGCGCCAGCACAACCAGCTCTCCAACCAGAGCACCCTGGAACGGGAGGCGCGCCAGCTGGGCATGATGAGGGCAGGCGAGCAGCCCTACGTCGTCGGGAACCTGCCCGGCGACTGACGGGCGGGGCAGCGGCAGGTCGCTGCTAGCCTCGCCCGGCGATGAGCTTCGAGAGTGCCTTCCAGCAGTGGCGCCAGGGCGAACGGCGCCTGCAGGGGGCTCCACAGGAGCGCAGGCGGATGCTCGAGCGGGTCGTCGAGGAGCTCGTGGCGGAACTGCGGCGACGCCTCGGCGGGCGCTTCACGGCCGAGGAGCTGGCGGACCTCTACGAAACGGGCACGTCCTGGTGCCTGCAGGTCGCTATGCGGGTCGCCCCCGAGGACCCCTGGGCCTGGGACGCGTCGATCGTGACCGATGCAGCCTTCGCCCGCTATCTCCGCGAGGCCGCCGACTTCGCGGGCGGACGTCGCGAGATCCAGGCCTGAGTCGCCTCAGTCCTCCTCGTCGCCTACGCGACGGATGACGATCTGGTCCTCCTCGACGAGAACCTCGATGGGGCGGTGACCTGCCCAGTGCTCGGCGTAGATCGGGTTGTCCTGGACGGCGGGGTCCAGCCACAGCCCGAAGCCCTCCTCGCCGTGGTCGAAGGTCCCCTCCAGCGGTCCCGTGTTGCGCGTCGAGCGCCTGCGCCCGCCGCGACGGCCGCGACGGCGGGGCCGCGCGTCCTCGTCGGACTCCTCCTCCGGTTCCTCCGCACGAGCCCGCTCGGCCTCCGCTTCTGCGGCCTCCAGCTCGGCCGCGATCAGGGCGTCGTCCTCGGCCCTGAGGTCGATCTCCTCGAAGTCGCCGGCGGCGCCGTTCTCGGCAGACTCCTCGCCCGACAGGTCGTTCTGGCGCTTGAACTGCTCGATGTCCCTGACGCTGACCTCGAGCTGGTGGGCGACCCAGGCGTCGGTGCGTCCCTGACGCACCCAGGCGCGGATCTGATTGAGGTGCGGGCGCAGTGATTTCCTGGGCATAGAAGGTCCGGGAGACTAGCGCAAAGAGCGGGCGCGGCGCGCCGTCCGTGCCCACGGGGCGTCCGGCGGCGAGCGAAACGGCGCCGGCAAGTGGGATTTTCGGTCAAAGGGGATCGCTTTCCCCCGGTCCTGGGACTATGCTTGGCTCATCTGGCGGTGGGGCGTCCGCCGGGTCGCCCGTCGGCAAAGAGGAAGGTGCACCCAGAATGCTGGTTCTGACGCGAAAGTCCAACCAGAGCATCATGATCGGCGATGAAATCGAGGTCTCGGTGCTGTCTGTCATGGGCGAGAAGGTGCGGATCGGCATTCAGGCGCCGCAGAAGGTTCCCGTCTTTCGCAAGGAGATCTACCTGGAGATCCACCGCGAAGCGGCAGGCGTCCCGGCCGCAGCCGACGTCGACGGCAGCCCCGTCGCGGAGGCCGCCGTGGCCGAGGTCGACGAGTCCCTGCAGGAGCTCGGCGAGGGCGCCTGAGAGGAGCGGTCCGCGCCCGGCGGGCGCAGGCCTCCGGCGTGCCCGCGGTCCTCGCTGCCGCTGCTAGCCGAGCAGCAGGTACAGGGTGCGGAACATGACGATCGTCACCACGACGGCCGTCAGGATCAGCGTGGCGACCAGCAACGCGAAGCGCACAGACCCGCGCTTGTGACGCTTGGCGACTTCACGCTTGCGCGCCCGCTGCTCCGCGGTGCGCCGCAGCGAGTCCCGGCGGCGCCTGTCGAGGCTGATCTCTTTGACGAAGGCCTGCTCCCAATCGGCCAGGCTTTGTCTCATCTTCATGACTGAGGAGTCGCCGCCGTGGCTCGCTCGTAGACGCTGATGAAGCGCAGGTAGTTCTCGGCGATCTTGCGGGCTCCTGCGGAGCGCTCGATCTTGCCGTCGACGTAGGCCTTGAGCGGGTCCCACCAGATCGAGCGGCCGATGGCGAAGCCGACGAAGCCCTCGACGGGGGCGGCGGCGGTCAGCCACTGGTCGACCTTGGCGTCGTCGGCGCCACGGCCCAGCACTACGCAGACGACGTCGTCGCGTCCGCCGGTGCGGGCCTGCTCGACAAGCATCTGGCAGTCCGAGCGCTCGTCGACGCCCTCGATCTTCCAGATGTCGACCTCGATGCCGAAGTCCTGGATTTCGCCGATGGCCTTGCGCATCAGCTCGGGACGCAGCTCGGCGTCGTAGCGGTCCGTGTCGCCGTCGACGGTGGCCAGCTGGGCCTCCTCGGCGGGCACGAGCAGCTCGAAGAGGAACTTGCGGTCGTTCTGCTTGAGCCAGTCGGACAGCCGCTTGAGCTTGGTCAGCTGCTCGCTGTTCTCGGCGGCGTCCCCGTCGGGGTTGTAGCGGACCAGGACCTTCGTGAAGTCGGGGTCGTGGGCGAGGATGTGCTCGCCGAAGTCATCGCCGTACTCGAAGTCGAAGGTGGGCTGTCCGGAGCGCTCGGCGGGCATGGCCACCTTCAGGCCCCGCTCGTGGGCCTCTGTGGGGACTGTCGAGCCGAACTGCTCGTCGACGAGGACACCGGTGACGGCAGGGTCGGCGCCGGCCGCTACGGCCTGCAGGACGCCCTCGTAGATCAAGTGCTTGGCGTCGGCGATGATGGCTGTCTGCTCTGCGTCTGGCTCGCCCTCGATGCCGAAGAACTTCTTCTGGAAGGAGCCGCGGTGGTCGAAGGCGAGGATGTACAGCTTCTGGTCGTATCCAAGGTTCATGGCAGGTCAGTATTCCAGAGGGTGCTGGGCATGGTCGGGAGGTACTTAGAATGGGCTGGTGAGCTCGGGAGCCGACCTGTTCGTCGTCTGCAAGCAATGTGGCGCTGAGGTCAGCCCCTACATCACTGAGTGTCCCTACTGCGGCAACCGCCTGCGCCGCCGGGCTCCCAAGCTCCCTCGCATGGACTCCTCCGCTGACGCCCCGGCGGCCCGCTCGGGCCTCGGGTCGCTGCTGGGCAAGGGACGCTCGGGGGTAAGGCCACGCAGCCGCCCTGCAGCTGTCAGGGCCGGATCGGACCGTTGGGCGACGGTCCGCCCCTACGCCACGATCGCGCTGGTGGCCGTGTCGTGCGCCGTCTGGGTGGCCACCCGGGCAGAACCGGAACTGCTTTTCAAAATGATGGTCGTGGGGCCGCTGCACGGCGACTGGTGGAGGGTCCTGACGGCCCAGTTCGCCTACTACGAGGGCGGCGGCGGTGGCGTCTACGCGTTTGTCGCGATCCTGGCGACGGGGCTGTTCGGGTGGCTGCTGGAGCGCCGCCACGGCCCTACTGTCGTGCTGGCCCTGTTCCTGGGCGCGGGGGCGGCCGGGGCGCTGGCGGCCGTGGCCATCTACACCCTGCCACTGGTCGTCGGCGCCAACGCGGGAGCGCTGGCCCTGATCGGGGCCTGGGCGGCTCCGGACCTGCTGGCCCGCCGGGAGGGCGTCTACTACGAGGGTGACCTGCTGGGCGCGGGGGCGCTGGCGGCCCTGCTGCTGGCCGTGCCTTTCGCCCGCCCCGAGGCCAGCTGGGTGGCCGGCCTCGTCGGGGCCGTCGTCGGGCTGCTGGCGGGCCTCGGCCTCAGCGGCGTGCAGCGGGCGCAGGACTGAAGCCCGGGCCCTATCATGGGCCGCCTATGGCGATGACCCACGCCGTCGTGTTGATCGAGGCAGAGCGGGACGCCCTGTCCAGCCTGGGTGGGGCCCTGGCCGACATCGAGGGGGTCGCCGAGGCCTACTCGGTGACGGGAGAGTGGGACTTCGTGGCGATCGTCCGCGTGCCCGACCACGAGCAGCTGGCCGACGTCGTGACGACCTCGATCGGCGGGCTCTCGGGTGTCGCCCGCACGCAGACGATGGTCGCCTTCGCGGCCTACTCCCGCCACGACCTCGAGTCGCTGTTCTCGATCGGCCAGTGACGGTCGAGCTGGGCGTGCGGGCGATCCCGGTCAAGCGGGAGTACGGGCCGACGCTGGGACGGCTGCTCTCGCCGAGCTGGCAGCGTGCCCCCCGTGCCGTGCGGACGCTGGTCGTGGCCCTGTGCCTGCTGGTGCTGGCGGGGGCCGCGGGGCTCGTCCTGACGATCGAGCCGGCCCGCTACTCACACGGTGGGGCGCTGCCCTTCAGCTTCACCTACAAGGGCCTCTACAAGGTCGCCCCCGAAGCCGGCGGCTATGTGCGCATCCAATCCCGCTGGGAGCACGGCGAGCTCAAGTACTCCTATGCGGTCAACCCCCTGACGCTGCCCCCCTACGCAGGCCAGGCCAACGGCGTCCTGCCCGTCTACGCGACCGGCTATCGGGAAGGGCTGGCCGCGCGCATGCACGACTTCACGCCCGACGGGGAGGGCAAGACGCGTGTCAACCAGGTCCCCGCCTACCAGGTGCTCTACACGGCCCGTGTCGAAGGGGAGCTGATGTACGGGCGCAACATCCTGCTCCTGCCCGAAACGCCGGGCGCACGCAGGGGCGTGGAAATCGTGATGCTGACCGCTCCCGGCGCCAGCTCCGAAGTCAAGTCGCCCAGCGAAGTCGCCTCGGGCGGCGTGCTGCTGCGCCCGTTGAAGACGTTCAGCTTCGGCTAGGCCGGATCAGTAGCCGGATGCAGCGTGCCTGAGGTGACCCGGGCGGTGCCCGCGGAGGCTCGCCTTGTACGTGACGGGCGCCTGCGTGCCGCCGCTTGCCGTCGAGCCGCTGTCGGAGAGGGGAGCGGTGATGACGGGGACGGTCGTCGTCCGGGTGTCGCCTGAGGCCGTCGAGGTTTCGCCGTTCTGTGTCGTGGACTGTTCTTCGGGGCCGGCGGGGGCTGTCGAGGGGGTCGTGGTCGTCGGGCCGGTTGTCACGATCGGGGTGGTCGTCGGCGAGGTCGCGGTCGCCGGCGGCGTGCCGGTCGTCGGGTCGGTCGGTGTCGTGGTGGCGGTCGATGGGGCTTCGCCGTCGGTAGCGGAGGCAGGCAGTTCCGTCGACTCGCTGGTCACCTCGGTGACCTGGACGGGGGCGGGTGGAGCAGGTTCTGTCTTGGGCGGCGTGGGAGCGGCCGGCACGGTCGCCGGGGTTGCCGCGGGCGCCGTCGCCGCAAGGGCCTTCAGGTGCGGGTGACGGTGGACGCGATGGGCGGTCAGGGCCGCGACGCCGGGGGTCGTGGGCTGTTCGCGGACCGCCGCGACGACGGGTTCGGCGGGAGCGGCGAGCGAGGCTGTCGCGGCACTCGCCCTGTGGAGGTGACGGTGGGGGACGACTGCGTGGTCGGCAGCCACCGCGCCGGCTACGAGAGCTGCCGCTGCCAGGCCGGCGGCGGCCTTGGTGGCGAGGGCGCCGGCGCCGGCTGTGACGAGTCCGCCGGCCAGGCCGCCGCCACCGGTCGCGGCGGCTCCTGCTGTGGCTCCCGCGCCGACGGTCGCTCCTGCGCCGCCGGCGACGTGAGCGCCGCCCGCGGAGGCCGTCGAGCCCAGCTTGGCCAGGATCAGCTTCTTGAGCATGAAGAGGGGGGCGACGGGGAAGATGGCCGCCAGCGCGTGGTTGTTCTCCCGCAGCTGCTTCTTGAAGGCGGCGCAGCGCTCGCAGTCGCGGACGTGACGGCGGGCCGGCTGGGAGAGCTTGACGAGGCCCTCGGCGACTTCGCCCAGCTCCAGGCGAACCTGCTCGCAGCTGAGCTTGCGGGCCTCTGCGGCCTCGGCCAGGGAGATGCGGGCGCGGACGAGCAGGGACTTCACCGAAGGCACCGTCGTCTCCATGGCATGGGCGATCTGCTCGTAGGACATGGCGTCGATCTCGCGCAGCAGCAGGGCTGTGCGCTGGGTCTCGGGCAGGCTGTGGACGTCCGCGATGAGCTCGTTGAAGCTCTCCCGGCGCATGACCTTGTCGCTCGTGGAGATGCCGTTCTCGGCGAAGTGGATGTCCATCGAGTCGACGCCCGTGGCCGTGTTGCGGCGCAGGTGGTTCAGGGAGCGGTTGCGGGCGATCCTGTACAGCCAGGGCCGCACGTTGATCGGACGCTCGTCGGCCAGGACGGCGTTGAAGGCGGCAGCGAAGACCTCCTGCAGGACGTCCTCGGCGTCCTCCTTGGAGGACAGCATGTGCCGGCAGAAGGACAGCAGCCGGGACTGGTAGCGGGAGCAGAGGACCTCGAAGGCGGCGTGGTGGCCGCGACGGGTCAGCGCGATCAGCCGCTCGTCTGACTGCAGGCGCAGCAGAGCAGAGGGCCCTCGAAGGCCCGAGATGCTGCTCGGCGTTGGTAGTGCGGAGACCTCCATGGCGGGGTAGCGACTCTCTCCCTGGATCTGCCCTGAAAAACACCGTAGCAATCGCTTAGTTGCGCTCGATAAAGATCCGATCAGGCGCCGATCGGGTCCCCGAGGCGCCCGCCGGGGCGCATCCAATAGGGTTGCCTCGATGTCAACCGAGAGCGTGCAGGAGACGGCAACCTTCCACGGCGGCAGGCTGATCGCCAGGCGCCTGAAGGCCCACGGCGTCAGCAGGCTGTTCACGCTCTCCGGCGGGCACCTGTTCTCGATCTACGACGGCTGCCGGGAGGAGGGCATCGACCTCGTCGACGTCCGCCACGAGTCCACTGCCGCCTTCGCCGCGGAGGGCTGGGCCAAGGTCACCAGGCAGACGGGGGTGTGCGCGCTGACGGCCGGCCCGGGCGTGACCAACGGCATG
The DNA here is from genome assembly GCA_963697795.1 of uncultured Solirubrobacteraceae bacterium. GTDB lineage: Bacteria > Actinomycetota > Thermoleophilia > Solirubrobacterales > Solirubrobacteraceae > Palsa-744. Next base: position 2,305,588 of record OY969097.1, read on the forward strand.
AGCGCCATGGCCTCGGCCCAGGCCAACCACTCGCCGATGGTCGTGCTGGGCGGCAGGGCGCCTGCCCTGCGTTGGGGCCAGGGCTCCCTGCAGGAGATAGACCACGTGCCATTCGTGCGCCCGCTCAGCAAGCTGGCCGTCACGCCCGAGTCGACGGCCGAGATCCCGGGCCTCGTCGACGACGCCTTCGCGGCGGCGGCCTCCCCTCACGGCGGCGTGGCCTTCCTGGACTTCCCACTGGATCACGTCTTCAGCGAGGCCCAGGAGCCGCAGTCAGAGCAGGAGCCCGACCGCGGCGAGGGCAGCGGCCGAGCCTCCGGTGCGGCCCTGACGAGGGCGGCGGAGCTGCTGGCGGGAGCGGAACGCCCCGTCATCATGGCCGGCACTGATCTCTACTGGGGCCACGGCGAGGAGGCCCTGGTGGCGCTGGCGGAGCGGCTGCGCATACCTGTCTTCCTGAACGGGTTGGCGCGAGGATGCCTGCCGGCTGACCACGAGCTGTTCTTCTCGCGGGCCCGCTCGGCCGGGCTGAAGGGGGCGGACGTGGCCCTGGTCGTGGGGGTGCCGATGGACTTCAGGCTGGCCTTCGGGGCGGCCTTCGGCGAAGACACGGAGATCGTCGTGATCGACTCGGCGGAGCCCGAGCGCAACCACCCGCGGACACCGGCAGCGGAGTGCTACGGATCCATATCGGAGACCCTGAGGGAGCTGGCCGGGTCCGGCGGGGCCCTGGCGAGCGAGGACTGGGTGGCGGAGCTGCGCAGGGTCGAGACGGAGCGCAGGGAGGGAGAGCGGGCCGAGTTCGAGGACGGCCGCTCGCCGCTTCATCCGATGCGCCTGTATGCGGAGCTGGCCAAGGTGCTGGACCGCGACGCGATCGTGATCGGCGACGGCGGGGACTTCGTGTCCTATGCGGGCAGGGTCGTCGAGAGCTACAGGCCCGGCTGCTGGCTGGACCCGGGACCCTTCGGCTGTCTGGGCACGGGTCCCGGCTACGCGCTGGCTGCCAAGCTGGCCCACCCCGACCGCCAGGTCGTGATGATGCTGGGCGACGGCGCCTTCGGCTTCTCTGGCATGGAGTTCGACACCCTCGCCCGCCACGGCGTCAACGTCGTCGGCGTGATGGGCAACAACGGCATCTGGGCGTTGGAGAAGCACCCGATGGAGTTCCTGTACGGCTACTCGGTGGCCGCCGACCTGCGTCCCGAAACCCGCTACGACGAGGTCGTGGCGGCGCTGGGCGGCCATGGCGAGCTGGTCCGGGAGCCGGGAGAGCTCGTGCCCGCGATCGAGAGGGCCTTCTCCTCGGGGCTGCCGGCGCTCGTCAACGTGCTGACGGACCCGACTGTCGTCTACCCACGCAAGTCCAACCTGGCCTGAGCCTCGCGCGCGGCGGGGCGGGGGTCTGGGCGGGGCGGCTCAGCCGCCGCCGGCCAGGCGCAGCGCGCCGCCGTAGAGGATGTCGTGCTCTGAGACCTCGACCTGCTCCAGGTCCATGGCGATCATGGCCTCGGAGAGCAGGATCATGCCGGCGACGATCGTGGGGGCCCGATCGGGATGAAGGCCGGCGACGGCCCGGCGCTCCTCTTCGGTCATGTCGGCAAGCCGGGCCAGCAGCAGTTCGACCGTGGCGAGTTGCAGGACGTAGCCGTGAACCCGGCTCGGGTCATAGGGCTCCAGCTCCTGCTCGATGGCTGCGGCCGAGGTGGCGGTTCCGGCGACGGCGACGCCTGCGCGAACCCGCTCTCTCTCCTCCTCAGGCAAGTGCTCGTCAAAGACCCTGCGGGTGTCCTCGGCAAGAGCCTGCAGCTCCTCGGTCGTCGGCGGATCGGTGTGGATGTGGCGCTCGCTCATGCGCACGACCCCTGCCGGCGTGGAGACGTGGAAGCCTGCGCTGCGATCGAGGCCCACGACAAACTCCGTGGAGCCGCCGCCGATGTCGATGACGACAGTCGGCTCCGCCGCCGGCGGCCTCCCGGCCATGGCGCCCAGGAAGGTCAGCTGGGCCTCTTCGTCGCCCGTGAGGACTTTGGCGTCCAGGCCCATCTCCTCACGGACCCGGGTCGCGAAGGCCTGGCCGTTGGCGGCGTCGCGGACGGCAGAGGTCAGCACGGCCAGGTTGGCCTCGCAGCCGTGCTTGTCGATCAGCTGCCTGTAGTCGGCGAGAGCCCTGAAGACCCGCTCGACGGCCTCCTGTGAGAGGGAGCCGCCCGCATCGACGCCCTGGCCCAGCCTCGTCACCTGCGAGCGACGCTCGAGCTCGGCGATGGAGCCGTCCTCTGGGTCGACGTCGGCCACGAGCAGCCTCGTCGAGTTGGTCCCGATGTCCACGACGGCTACTCGCACGGGCGTGATCCTAGAGGGCGGGTGCGGTGGTGGGTTGGGCGTGGCGGTGTCGGGGGCTGATTAAGGAGGGCCGGGCGGAGGCGGGTTCAGCAGCCTCGCTTAGGTCGCGTCGGTCTGCTAGAACATTTCCTAGCGACGCGGGGTGGAGCAGTCTGGTAGCTCGTCGGGCTCATAACCCGAAGGTCGCGGGTTCGAATCCCGCCCCCGCTATGTCGTTAATCTGCGACCGTCCCTCGGGGCGGTCGTGGTCGTTGGGAGATCGGCGAGAGTTCGGGCGCGATCGTGCCGGCTAGATGGAGCCGCTGTTCGGGCTTGTCGTGGGTGATCGCCAGGTCGAAGGCGCGAATACGCCGGGTACGTGAAGCTCTTCGCAGCATGGGGCCGGCGAGGGGCGACACGGGGACCTCAGGATACGCCGTAGCCGGCGGTGCCACGGTGGCCGTTATTGAGGACACATCCACGCCGTAAGCTCATGGGCTGCAAGTCGCTCCGCGGCGCAAAGGCACGCGATCATCGGGCGCGAATCTCAGTCTATGCCCGGGTTCAATCCATTGGATACGGGGTCTCTAACGAAGATCTTCGTTAACGAGTTGGCGGCGTGCCCTTCTGTCGCGCTCCCTAAAGTAGACCCGAACGCGGTCCGCGGCGCCGGGCTATACGCGCTCTACTACTCGGGCGGGCTTAGGCTCTATAGGAAGGTGTCGAGTGCACGCTGTGATTGGCCAATCTATCTGGGGTCGGCGATGCCTCCTGGCGGACGTACCGGCAATGTGCGCCGCCCGAGCAAGTCGCCGATCCTCGATCGTCTCAATCGACATCGTGAATCTATAGCCTCCACGAAGCTAAATTACAGCCACTTCCACGCCCGATGGTTCGAGGTGGATGAGCCTTTTATCATCCTCGGTGAGATCCTGCTCCTCCGCTTCTACAGACCTCTTTGGAACGCGACTCTGCCGGGTTTCGGGAATAAGGTCGTCGGCGGTCCGCGGTCCAGCGGCAAAGTCTCGCGCTGGGATACCTTGCACCCCGGCCGAGCCGGCGGCGCCACGGCGCCCGGGGCGCAACGCACCGTGATTGTGCAGGAGATCCAGGCTCATCTGGCCCAGTTCCCGCCTGGGTGGAGCCAGACGACGGCGGGTGCGGTGGCGGTTACGTCCAGTCCGTGAGTCGGCTTTATGCTTGAGCGCTACCGCGTCATCAACAGAGACAGAGCTGCTGATTCGCGAAGCCCTCACCATGCGGACCCCGCGCGGAACGATTGAGGCGCGCTGTTGGTGAAGCATGGCGGCCCCGGTGAGAAGGTGAGACGATCCGCGTATGGCTCTACGTACGGAACTCGCCGCCGTGATGGCGGGGCTACCCGCCGCACTCGGCGAGCCGTACGCCAAACACCCGCTCGCCGCCCGGATCAGGGGTCCGTTGGCCGACGAGCTGCGGTTGATCGTTGACGACCCGGGCTACAAGATCAAGGGGAGTGCTGGCGAGAGCAGGTGGGGGGAGGCTGTCTGGGCTGGAGTCTTTGACAGGCTCATCACAGAGACAGCCAAGGAGGGCATATACGTCGTCTACCTATTCCGTCGCGACGGCGCGGGCGCCTTCCTGTCGTTGAACCAAGGAACGACCGCGATTATTGATCGCGTCGGACAGTCCCAGTACGTAGAAGTGCTGCGCGCTACCGCGGCGCGAGATGCTGGTCTGCTGGAGAAAAAGGATCGGTCGGGGCTGATGACTGGCCCCCTAGATCTGCTCGCGACCACGTGGCGATGCCGGGGCTATGAGGCGGGCAACATCGCGGCGAAGTACTACGACGCTTCGGACGTCCCCGATGATGGGGTCCTAACCGCTGATCTTGGCCGCTTTCTCAGGCTATACAAGACCCTCGCTGACGCGCTCGGGGATATCGCGGGAGACGACGGCGACTCGGACGAACCGCGCAAGGGCATTGAGGCGAAGCGGTATCGGTGGCATCGGAGCGCTGAGCGGAACAGCTCGCTCGCTAGGGAAGCCAAGAAGACGCATGGCGACCGATGCCAGGTGTGTGACGTTCGCCTGGAGGAGGTCTATGGGCCGGTGGCCAGCGGGTATATAGAGGCCCACCACCTCACGGCGTTCGCGTCCCTCAACGGCCGGCCCACGGAGCTTGACCCCGACAAGGACTTCGCGGTGGTCTGCGCCAACTGCCATCGGATGCTTCACAAAGGGTCGCCCTACACCATCCAGGAGATGCGAGCGATGCTCATCGCCCAGTAGAGGAGCCGACCTCTATAAGGCGAAGTAGCGGCCGATGGCTGCTAGTGGCGAGTTCAAGCTGAGCATCAGCAAAGCGCTGACGGACCAGCTTCACGATGCCCTCCACCAGCTTGAACCGGCGCCCTTGACGACCGAAAACCTGCCGGAAGTAGAGCCGCGCCAAGGCGTCTACCAGCTCTATCTAGCCGGGGACCTTGTTTATGTCGGCTCGGCGTCTAGCTCCCTGCGCGACCGTCTTATAGAGCATCTAGAGAAGCTCGCCGGCCGACAGCACATCGTTGCCGCCGAAGTCCGCTTCACGTGTCTCTACGTGGACGAGGACCTCACGGTTCTCGCCCCTGAGGACCGACTTATCCGCGTCTTCCAAGACGAGGGGTCTTGCGCGTGGAACGGCATGGGCTTTGGGCTACACGATCCGGGCCGGAACCGCGACAGCACGGTTCTGCGCCAGGACCACTTTGACGCGCGATACCCGATCCGGCTGGACTGGACCTGCGAGGGCCTGACGACGGGACACTACGCCGTGACGACTCTTCTCGCCCGGCTGAAGCGGGAGCTACCGTACAACCTCCGATACCAAAACGATGCCGCCGCGCGGTTGGACTACGAGAACGTCAACGTCAACGTTCCCGAGGACGACATGGCCGCGACAGACGTGCTGGCCCTGATCGCGGAAGCCTTGCCGCAGTACCAGATCACGGCGCTTCCCGGCTACGTCATCATGTACCGCGAGTCGCGGACCTACCCACAGGGGCAAGTGATCGGACCTTGATCGGCGCGCGCGAGTTCTGTCCGTCCCGTGCGATTGACTCGTGTCGGTGACGGCCACGGTCCTTCGTGGCTCGGACCCGGCGACTTCGGCCCGGCGGACCGAGCGCGCCTCAATTGAGTTGTTCGCCGGCGGCGGAGGGCTTGCTCTCGGGCTTGCTGAGGCTGGCTTCAAGCACCTCGCAGTCAACGAGATTGACGAGCGCTCGCTGGAAACGCTGCGAGCAAATCGCGCGGGTCCGGACAAGTGCCGTCAGAAGCGCTGGAATGTTCTCGCAGGGGACGTAAGGGTCCAGCCGTGGGACGACTACCGTGGCCGCGTCGGCTTGCTCGCCGGCGGGGCGCCGTGTCAGCCGTTCAGCATCGGGGGCATCCACCAAGGAGACGAGGACGCGCGCAATCTCTGGCCCGCGTTCCTTGATGTGCTGCGGCGCGTGCGGCCGACAGCAGTGCTCGGGGAGAACGTCAAGGGTCTCACCCGCGCCTCCTTCATCCCGTACCTTGACTACGTCTGCGACCGAATATCGGCGCCTACTGTGGAGCCAAAGCCCGGTGAGGACTGGCGCGACCATCACAGGCGCGTCCTGGCGATGCTTGCGGATGGTGAGGTCCCGGACGATGAGCTGTACGTGGTGGACCGGCGAGTTATCCTCGCCGCGGACTACGGAGTCCCTCAGCTTCGCCACCGACTCGTCATCGTGGCGTTCCGTGCTGACGCCGGCGTCGCGTGGGATCACGAGGCACCGTATGGCGGCCGATGGGGCTGGCCGCCGACAACTCACGACCGGGACGCGCTGCTCGCCGCGCAAGAGGACGGGTCGTACTGGCGCGAGCATGGCCTACCGCCGCGGCCGCCGTGCGTCGCCGCGTCACGTCGCAAGGCTGTTGAGCTTGCGGGGGAGAGGATGCGCTCTGGCGAGATCGCGCGCTGGAGTACGCTTAGGGACGCTCTCAGGGGCCTTCCCGAGCCTGTGGACGGCCAAGACTGTCCCGGCGTGGACTCCCACATCGGGGTCCCTGGAGCGCGCCTCTACAAGGGGCACTCGGGCAATCCTCTTGACTGGCCGGCCAAGACGATCAAGGCCGGTGTCCACGGGGTGCCGGGCGGGGAGCACGTCGTCATCCTTGACAGCGGCGAGCATCGCTATCTAACGGTTCGCGAGTGCGCGCGGGTGCAAACGTTCCCCGACTCGTGGATGTTCGCCGGACCCCGTTCCGAGGCCTCGCGACAGATTGGCAACGCTGTTCCGGTCCGGCTGGCGGCGACCTTGGGGAAGCGGATCGCGGACACTTTGAGCGGCGATGAGGACGAGGGCGTATAGACCAAAAGACCCCGCGACGACATCTCGAACGATGGCGCGTGTCCGATCCAAGGATTCCCGCGCCGAGCTAGAGCTGCGGCGAGCGCTCCACGCACGCGGCGTGCGCTTCCGTCTCCACGCTGGCGACATTCTGGGGCGTCCTGATCTCGTCATCCGAAAGTATCGTCTGGCTGTCTTCGTAGATGGCGACTTTTGGCATGGGAACGCCTGGCGCCTTCGCGGCCTGCCGTCGCTGGAGGCTCAATTTCCCGCGCGGACTAACTGGTGGGCAACCAAGATCCGGCGGAACATGGATCGCGACGAGGAGGTTACGGCGGCACTAGAGAATGATGGATGGCGGGTCCTAAGATTTTGGGAGAGCGATGTCCTTCGCGACCCTGAGAGTGCCGCGGCGCGTGTGGCCGCCGCGATCCCGGAGCGGCGGCTTACGGTGCGATCCAGGCGTGATGTTCAGCGTTGAGGATGGGTCCCGAGCTGGTCGCGCTGGTCCAAACATCGGGACGATCAGACGACGGCATCTTGGGCCTGGGGCGAAGCTCTCGCTACGCCGGCGGCTCGCTCCGCTGATACAGAGCGGTTCGGAGCGTCAAGCAATCCAGTCATTTGCCGCCAAATCCCAATGCCCTTCGATCCGAACGGCGGTCGCAGGATTGCGTATCAATCCCGCCCCCGCTATGCGAAGAAGCCCTCCAAATGGAGGGTTTTTTCGTTAGGAGGCGAGGGGCGGTAGATCCAGGTGAGGTGCAGCAGGGTGCAAACCTCGACATGATCCAACCTCGACATGATTGTGGTCGTTGCGGCGAGTAGCTTGAGACGAGCCCTGCCGCAGGTTCAAACCCTGTCTCCCGAGCGTCTGCGCCACAAGACCGCGATTACCGGGGCTGGCCGCTGCGATCGAACCCGACGGATAAGGCCGCATGGCGGACCGCCTATGGCAGCGGCGGGCTGCAAAACATGCCGGCTGTAGAACTCTTTCGCAGCACCTTGTGACAGCGGTGACAGCCTCGCCCGGATTAGCCCCCAGCCGAACGCCCCACCCGCAGCCTCCATGCAGCACCCCAGCTCAGCCTCGCCCCGCTGTGCATGAAGGCGTTGGCGTAAACCCTGGACGCCAGGCGGATCATCGCGTAGACGGAGGCCAGCATGATCAACGCAGCGGCCGGCAGTTCCCAGGCTGCGATGTGGCCGAGCGCGATGCGGGCGGGCATCAGGGCCGCTGTGAAGGGCGGCAGCAGCGAGAGCACCTTCAGCCATGTCGCGTCCGGGGAGGCGACTGCTGCGAAGACCAGCACGTAGCCGATCACGAGCGGCATCAGGATCGGGGTCGTCACGAGCTGGACTTCCTCCTGGCGGGCGACGAGCGAGCCGGCTGCTGCGAGGGCGAAGGCATACAGCAGGAACCCCGCGACGAAGCAGACCAGGAAGGCGGGCAGCAGCACCCAGACGCTGGCCGGGATCGTCGCGCTGTGGGCGAGGCCGTTGGCGATCAGGCCTGCCGCCGCTGCCAGGGCGAGCTGGCCGAGTCCTGTCAGGCCGATCCCCAGCACCTTGCCCGTCAGCAGCTCGCTGGGCCTGACGACGGCCAGCAGCACCTCCGCCGTTCTCGAGGTCTTCTCCTGTGCGACGCCGGTGGCGACTGCGCCTCCGTAGAGGGCGAGGCTGACGTACATCAGCAGGGCTGCAGCGACAGCCGCGACTGCCCGTGCCGCTTCGTCCGCCGGGGCAGGCTGGAGCGTGGTCGTCCTCAACGGCACCGGCGCGAGCGCAGGCGGCACCCTGGCGGGCGACAGGCCCGCCTGTTGCAGCGCATGGCGCAGGTGTGCGCCATAGACCGCCGCCTCGAGCACCGCTCTCGTGGCGGCCGGCAGGCTCTGCTTGACCTCGACGTGCGCAGATGCAGCGTCGACGCTCAGCGCGACGTCGAGTCGGCCCGCGATCAGCGCCCGCCGGGCGGCGGCCTCGCTGGCGACGTCGTTGACGGCGATCTTCGTCCTGGCGGCGGAGGCGGTCCGCTCGAGCGTCGGCGCCAGCGCCCGGGCGGAGCTTCCCACCAGCCCGATCCTGACCGGACCGGACCCTCCCTGGATCAGGCCGGGGATCGTGACTCCCGCGACCACGAGCAGGACCGTCACGAACGTGACGACTCGTATCAGCCGTCCCTGCAGACGCTCTGTGATCTCACGGCCGGCGACGAGCCGGGTGATCGCCCACCGCTTCACTGATTCACCATCTGACGGTAAAGGTCGATCAACCCGGCGGACTCGAAAGCGAAATGCTCGACCGGCCCGCTCGCCTGGGCGGCATGCAGAATCGCCTGAGGATCGGTGCCCGGTTCGACGACAAGCAGGGTTCCCTGCTCGTCGGTGCCGAGCACCTGCACGCCGTCGATCGCCGAGGCCCAGTCCGAGGCCGTGTCGACCTTGACTCGCAGCTGCGCCGGGAAGCGCTCGCGCAACTCGTGCATCGTCCCCGCCGCGAGCATCCTGCCGGCGTCCACGATCACGACACGCCGGCAGATCCGCTCGACAAGCTCGAGCTGATGGCTGGAGAAGAGGATCGCCGTGCCGCGACCTGCCTGCTCGCGCAGCACCTCTGACAGGGAGTCGACGGCCTCCGGATCGAGGCCCGAGAACGGCTCGTCGAGGACGAGCAGGCTCGGAGCGTGCACCAGCGCGACAGCCAGCTGGACCCGCTGCTGGTTGCCGTGGGAGAGGGCGACCAGCTTCTCCTCCCTGCGCGCGCCGATGCCCAGGCGCTCGAGCCAGCCGTCAGCGGCCTCGCGCGCAGCATCCGCGTCGATCCCGTGCAGCCGTGCGAAGTAGGTCACCTGGTCTGACAGGCGCATCTGCGGGTAGAGGCCGCGCTCCTCCGGCATGTAGCCGAACCGCCTGCGGTCAGCGCCGCCGACCCGATGGCCGTCCCAGCCGACCGAGCCGCTGTCCGGCCTCAGTATCCCCATGACGGCGCGCATCGCCGTCGTCTTGCCGGCGCCGTTGCGGCCCACCAGGCCGACTATCTCGCCCTCGCCGACGGCGAACGTCAGGCCGTCCAGCGCGATCTGCTCGCCGAAGCGGTGATGGAGATCGGCGACGTCCAGCATTCCCGCATCCAATCAGGCTGCGTGTCCGGTCAGCGCTGCGCGCCTGCCTTCCTCGGACTCCGGGCGCGCCCCGGCCGCTCAGCGAATCGGTTCCAGCGAGTTCCCCGGTGCGATCTGCCCGCAGTCCTGCGGCGCCGGCACCCCCAGGAAGCGCTGGGTGAGCCACGAGTAGGCTTCTGGCAGCCACTGCAGGGCGCTGGGAACGTGGCTGAGGTCTTCGTACTGCTGGTACTGGACGGTCACGCCGCGGCTGCAGTACTCACGGGCCAGGCTGCGCACGTCGCCCGCGATCATCACGCCGTCGCCCGGGCCGATCCCGGGCTTGTTCCCGGGTGTGCCTTCCAGTTCCCCGCCGGCGCCCTGGCCTATGAACAGAGGGGCGGCGGGCGTGCCGGCTGTGCCCATGATGAGCTTGTTGGCCTCTTCCACGTAGACGGGGATCGTTTCCGGCGTCGGGTACTGGGGCTTGGCCAGCTGCGACCAGGTAAGGCCCGGGTACTGGCCCAGCACTTCCGTGATCGAGGCGTGCTGGAGCTTCTCGTAGAGGGCCAGGCCGTATTCGCTGAGGTAGGGGGTGAGGTCGATCCCGTAGGCCCTGCCGATGCCGATCAGGGCCATCGGGATGACGCCGGCCCAGACCGTGCTGCCTTCCACGTAGCGGAGGTTGTGGGCGGGGTCCACGAGCGTCCCCCCGAAGGCGACGCCGACGATCTTGGCGTCCAGTTCAGGCGCGTACGAAGGGGCCTCCTCGGCGGCCCACTCGGTCGCTATCGCCCCGCCCGAGTAGCCGATCAGCCCGACCTTGCGAGCTCCTGCCAGGCCTGTCGCCGGCGAGGCCAGGGCTGCCCGCAGGGAGTCCAGCGTGTTCGTCCCGTACTCCGGCCCGGCAGCGAAGTCCGCGCTCTCGCCCTCCGTGTCGGGTACGACGACCGTCTCACCGGCCAGCAGGGCAGGCGCGACGATCGCCGACTCCACGTCCGGTATCAGGCCCCCGAGGCTGATTCCCCCGGAGATCGCATAGGACGGCTCGTCCTGGTTGTTCAGCGAGTCGTAGAAGGATTGATAGGAGAGCGCGACCGGCGTGCCGATGCGCAGCGGCGGGAGCAGGACCGAGGTGACGTTGACCGTCGGCTGGCCGACCGCGCCCGTCGATCTGTACAGCAACTGGACGGCCGTGACGGGGAGGGGGACGCCGGCCACGTGGTAGGACAGCGTCCGCGTCTTCAGGACCGTGCCCGGCGCTATACCGCTCAGCGGCCGGCCGCCTTCGTAGCGGTAAAAGGGATCTTCTGAGGGACTGAGGGTGGCCTGCGCTGCGGGCGCCATGAACGCCGCCAGAGCGACCAGCCCAAGGCCGAGCAGCACGCCGACGTTTCTGGCCCTCGCTCCTCTCATCCTCATCTCTGTGCTGCACGTACCCGCATCCCGGCGATCGCATTCATAGACTTGCTCCCGTGGGGAGAGCCGCATGAACTTCGGGGTCCTGATGTTCGCGACGGACTACTCGATCGCTCCCGGGGAGCTGGCGAGCATCGTCGAGCAGCGCGGCTACGAGTCCCTGTTCCTGCCCGAGCACACGCACATCCCAGCCAGCCGCATCACTCCCTACCCGGCCGGCGGGGAGCTGCCGCGGGAGTACTGGCACACCTATGACCCCTTCGTTGCCCTGAGCTTCGCCGCCGCCGCGACCACGCGCCTGCGCCTCGCGACCGGCATCTGCCTGGTCATCGAGCGGGACCCGATCACGACAGCCAAGGAGGTCGCCTCGCTGGACCGGCTCTCCGGCGGGCGCTTCCTGTTCGGCGTAGGGGCGGGATGGAACATCGAGGAGATGGCCAACCACGGCACCGACGGCGGCCGGCGCTTCGGGATCATGCGCGAGCGCATCGAGGCCATGAAGGCGATCTGGACGCAGGAGGAGGCCGGCTACCACGGCCGCCACGTCGACTTCGAGGCGATCTGGTCCGAGCCCAAGCCGCTGCAGCAGCCCCACCCGCCCGTCCTGGTCGGCGGCAACGGCCCCAAGGTCATAGAGCGCGTCCTGGCTTACGGGGACGAGTGGATGCCCAACGCCATGCCCGACGCCGAGGCTCTGCAGCAGCGCATCCGGGACTTCCACCAGCGCGCTTCGGCGGCCGGGCGGGGCGAGCTCGGCGTGACCCTCTACGCCGCCCCGGCCAAAGCCCGGGCGATCGAGGACTACGAGCGCGCAGGCGTCGGCCGCTACGTCTTTCACCTGCAGTCGACCGGTCGGGACGAGGTCGAGCAGAGGCTGGACCGTCTCCAGGCAGTCATCGAGGAGTACCGCAGCGCCGGCGGCTAGGCCGGCTACGTAGTTTTCACCTCCCACGCAGGGTTAGCTGCGGATATGCCTGCAGGTCCCGTCGGTGATGCTCGGCGCATGAACAAACCGCCTGCACCTCCGACCCGCCGAGGGGCACGCCCGTGGACCCTTCGACTCTCGCGAAGAGTCTGCGTGGCCGCTGCCCTCGGCGCCTCCGTTCTCGTGACGGCCTGTGGCAGCAGCTCGCCCACGGCCGCCCAGTACGCGGCCAAAGCCGACGCGATCGTGCGGGGCTCCTCCGGGTCGGTCATGTCGGGTCGCTCGTCCTCGATCGCCGCCATCGACCCAATCTAGGCGTCGGTCGACCTCCGCGAATCGTGGCTCTCCCGTGCCGGCTCCGGGATATGTACGTAGGTGGTGTGGTCTCGCACCTCGGCTATACGTACAAAGGACCCTCACGCGAGCCTCCTCCGGGGCGCAGAATGGTCACATGACAGCACGCAGGGCAGGAGCCGTCACAACCCTGACGGATCCCGTCGCAGCTGTGCCGGCGCGACCCTTCGTCGACCGGCACGACGCGGGCCGCAGGCTTGCTCCCCTTCTTCGAGCAGTTCCGCTCGGAGCGGCCGATCGTGCTGGGGATGGCTCGTGGCGGCGTGCCGGTGGCCTGGGAGGTAGCCCGGGCGCTCGACGTCCCGCTGGACGTGGTCCTCGTCCGCAAGGTGGGCGCGCCCCAGAACCGCGAGTACGCGATCGGCGCCGTCGCCGAGGGAGGCGTGCACCTGATCGACGCCGGCGTCGCGCGGGCCGTGGGGCTGGCCGAACGCGACGTGCAGGCTCTGATCGACCGAGCGGAGCGAGAGCTGGCCGAACAGACGTCGCGCTACAGGGGCGATCGCGGGCCCCTGGACCTGCGCGGGCGCACGGCGATACTGGTCGACGACGGGTTGGCGACGGGGCGCTCCGCCCGGGCCGCGATCCGCTCGCTGCGCGCCCGCGGTGCGGTGCGCGTGATCCTCGCGGTGCCCGTCGCGGCAGCCTCCTCGGCTAGCTCCTTGCAAGACGAGGCCGACGCAGTCATCAGCGCGGAGCTGCCAGAGGACCTGTGGGCCGTGGGCGTCTGGTATGAGGACTTCTCTCCCACCAGCGAGGAGGAGGTCGCCGGGCTGCTGCGCGAAGCGCGGGCGCTGCCCTGAAGGCCCCGAACAGGCGGCCGCGGATGTCCGTGGCATCTACGGACCGACGATGGGCGCGATCACCGATGAACGCCCGCGAGGCCGCTGCCAGTCTGCCGGTACATGCCTGGGCGGAGCTTTCGAATCGGTCGGATCGCCGGCATCCCGGTCGGGGTCAGCCCGTGGTGGCTGCTGATCGTCGCCTGCCTGGTGGGTGCCGCCGTAGCGCTCCTGGCCGGCGGGGTGGGCGCTCCCGGATCGGCTCGAGCTGCATTCGGCCCGCCGGCCTCAGGCTGGACGGAGCCGGCGACGGTGTCCGCGGCGCACGACTCGATCGACTCGGTCGCTCTCGCCGCCGGGCCGCGGCCGCCGAAGCTCCCGACGGGGACATCGTGACCTGGAGCGGCGGGCCCAACCCACCGCTCACGACGCTCTCTCCGGGGGCGGCGATCTTCGCGGCCGTCACCGACCCCCCAACGGGCCGTCTGGGTGCTCCGGTGCAGGTCGGCCCGGCCGAATACGCGGAACTGGCAACCCCGATCTACGCGCCCTACGGGCAGCGCTGGGTCCTCGCCTGGCGGGGCCGTCAAGGCACGCCGTCGCAGTCCGCGCTCGGGCGTGTGGTGGTTCGCACCTCCTCGTGCCTCACCCAGTGCTGACGGCCCCTGAGTGGTCAGAAGTCTGACACAGCTGGGGCTGTGAGGCCCGGGCACTCGGCGGCACCGGCCCGGTCGAGGCCCCGCATGTGCCAGATTCTTTTACATGGCAGCCGACACGCAGCGTGAGCCGTTGGAGATCTGCCGGGTGCTCGAGGAGGACCCCGAACTCGCCGAGGCGCTTCCGCCCGAGCAGCGCGAGCAGGCGACGCGGGAGTGCCTGGCTCGAACGGTGACGATCGAGGCCGGTCCTTGGCGGGGCTCGCCGGGGATACCGGCGAAGGCCGAGGGCATCGGGCGACTCGTGCTGAGCGGCCTGCTGATCCGTCGTGTGGGGGTCGACGGGCGCTTCGGAGCGGAGCTGCTGGGGGCAGGGGACCTCCTGCGGCCCTGGCAGGGCGACGAACAGCCCCCGATCATCCCCGTCAGCACCGCCTGGCAGGTCATCGAGCCCTCGCGGGTGGCGCTGCTGGACGAATCGTTCGTGAGACGGATCGGCCGCTACCCGCAGCTCACCGGTAGGCTCGTCGGGCGCGCTCTCAGGCGCTCGCGGAACCTCGCCGTCTACATGGCCATCGTCCACCATGCTCGCGTCGACGTCCGCCTGCACACCCTTCTCTGGTATCTGGCGGGTCGCTGGGGACGGGTCGGCAGCGACGGGGTCGTGCTGCCGCTGCGCCTGACCCACAACGTCCTCGCGGACCTGACCGCCGCCCGCCGTCCCACTGTCACCAGTGCGCTCTCGGAGCTCTACAGAAGCGGGCTGGTGCAGACCTACCGCGACGGCTGGCTGCTCGTCGGCAAGCCGCCGGGCGAGCTGATCGAGCTCGGTGCGATGCCGACCGAGCTGGCCGCGGGCCCGGTCAAGGCCGCTGCCGACTGAGCCGGCGCCGCTTCCACGGTCGCTGAGGCAGCCAGGCCTTCAGCCACGCCCGCCTCTCAGCCTGCGCCGGCGACCGGTCAGCTGCCAGGGGCCGGGCGTCATGTCCAGCAGCACGTTGACGGCCCACACGGCGACGGTTGCGGCCACGAGCGTCCAGAAGCCGTCGATCCGAAAGCCGCCAACGAGCGTCTTGGTGATGAGCAGCATCAGCAGGGAGACGAAGAACCAGGCCAGGCCCAGGGTGAGGAGGGCCAGAGGGAACGTGACGAACCTCAACAGCGGCTTCAGGAGAGTGTTGAGGACGCCGAAGACCGCTGCCGCGGCGAGCAGCGAGCCGGCACCGTCGACCTTGACGCCGGGAAGGACCAGCGCGACCAGGACGAGCACGAGGGCGTTTGTGAGCCAGGAGACGAGCATCCTCGTTGCGAGCGACTGCGCCATGGCGAGCAGGCTACGCCCGGCGACCCCCGTCTGCCGACCCGCGGGACCCCGCGACGCATGTCAGCGGTCTGACCCGGGCGGGGAGCGGGTGGCTTATGCTCCGGCTATGACCGACGCCCGCGGGGAGACGGGATGGGAGCGGCTCTTCTGGCTGGTATTCGACCGCACCTCGAACCCGGTCCTGCTGCTGGACGAGCAGCGCTGCATCGTCGAGCTCAACAGCGCGGCCCTGCAGCTGTTCGGAGGCAGGCGCAGCGACGTCATCGGGACGTCGATAAAGGACAGCATCAGGCCCTCGGAGCAGGCGACGGCCGACGCGGAGTGGAGAGCCTTCCTGCGGTCGGGCGAGTACTCGGGCACCCGCGACCTGATCCGTGGCGACGGATCGGAGGTGCGGGTGGCCTTCGCGGCAAGCCTCGGCGTCGTCGGCGGCAGGCGTCTTGCCATCTACGTGGCGATCCTCCAGCAGGAGCACACGCCAGAGCCTCCGGCGGGCGCGACCGAGCTTCCCCTGACGAGCAGGGAGCGCGAGATCGTCACCCTCATCGCCCTGGGCAAGGAGACGGCCGAGATCGCGGCGGAGCTGCACATCTCGGCCGAGACGGTGCGCAGTCACGTGCGCAACGCCATGGGCAAGCTCGGCGCCCATACCCGCGCCCAGCTGGTCGCGATCGCGCTGTGCGGCGAGCACGCCCTGGACGGGCAAAGCGTGGACGCCTGACCCAAATCCTCCGTTCGAGGGATTGAAGGCTCCCGAAAGCGTCCCCACCATTCACAGGTGCCGCTGCGCCCCTCGCTGTTCAGCCGCCGCCGTGCCGACGACGGCAACCTGCTTCGCGCCCTGATGGAGTCGATGGACGTCGCGGTCCTGGCCTGTGCCGGGGACGGGCGCCTGACGCACGCCAACGAGCGGGCGCGGACGCTGATCGGCGCCAAGTGCGCCATGGGCACCTATCCGGACACGTGGATGCGCGAGCTGCAGCCCCGGACGTCCTCGGGGATCCCCCTCATGCTCGCCGACCTGCCCGCGATCAGGGCGCTCGAGGGCGAAGTCGTCGGCGGCGTCGACATGCTCGTGCGCCTCGCCGGCTCGGATGTGCTCCTGGAGACCTCGGCTCACCCCGCCAGCGACAGCCGTGGCCGCACGGCCGGTGCCATCATGACCATGCGCGACGTGACCCAGGCGCGCAGGAGGGAGGCCCTGCTGCGCGTCAGGCTGATACATGGCGAGACTCCCCATGGCGCACGCCGCCTGCGCGGGGGGGAGGAGCCCCTGCAGTGAGGGGCTTGCCCTCGCGTCAGCTCCGCTCGCTGTCGAGCATCGCCATCTGCTGGGCCGGGTAGCGCTCGCCCGCCGCGGCGTCCGCCGGGATCGCCCGTTGCAGCTCGGCGAGGTCCTCGTCGCTGAGCTGCACGTCCAGGGCTCGGAGCGCCTCGGCCAGGCGCTCCCGCGTCCTGGCCCCGATCAGCGGCACGATCTCCTCGCCCCTGCTCATGACCCAGGCGATCGCCAGCTGCGCAGGGGTCGCCCCCAGTCGCCCGGCGATCGTTCGCAGCGACTCGACGAGCGCCAGGTTCGACGCCCGGTTGGCCTCGCTGAAGCGCGGTGCGTGGGCGCGGAAGTCGCCCGGGGTGAGCTCCGTGTCGGCCTGGAAGTGGCCGCCGATCAGCCCTCTGGAGAGCACGCCGTAGGCGGTCACGGCGACGCCCAGCTCGCGACAGGCAGGAAGGATCTCCGCCTCGATGCCCCTGGAGATCAGCGAGTACTCGATCTGCAGGTCGCAGATCGGGTGCACGGCCGCCGCTCTGCGGATCGTCTCGGCGCCGACCTCCGACAGGCCGATGTGGCGGACGTAGCCTGCGTCGACCATCTCGGCGATGGCGCCGATCGTCTCCTCGATCGGCACCTGCGGGTCGAGGCGGGCCGGGCGGTAGACGTCTATGTGCTCCACCCCCAGCCTCGTGAGCGAGTAGGCCAGCGCCGTCTTGACGGCCTGGGGCCTTGCGTCATAGCCGAGCCACGCCCCGCCGGGTGCTCGCTGGGCGCCGAACTTCACGCTCAGCAGGTAGTCCTCGCGGGGTCGGCCCTGCAGCGCCTGCCCGATCAGCAGCTCGTTGTGGCCCATCCCGTAGAAGTCGCCCGTGTCGAGCAGGTTCACGCCCGCGTCCAGGGCGGCGTGGATGGTCGCGATCGACTCATCCCGCTCGGACGGGCCGTACATGCCGGACATGCCCATGCAGCCGAGCCCGACCGTCGAGACCTCTGGGCCTGCGCTGCCGAGCCGGTGACGCTGCATCGGGCTCAATATAGATGTGGTCTGATCAGGTGCCGGCATGTGCGACCGGATGCCTGCCCTCGGCCAGCTCCTCGACGAGCTTCGAGCAGAAGGCGGGCAGGTCCTCAGGCTTGCGGCTGGAGACCAGGCCCTCGTCGACGACGACCTCCTCGTCCACCCACTCGCCGCCTGCGTTGCGGATGTCGGTCTGCAGCGACGGCCAGGAGGTGATCGTCCTGCCTCTGACGAGGTCGGCCTCCACGAGCGTCCAAGGGCCGTGGCAGATCACGCCCACGGGCTTGCCGGCCGCGAAGATTTCGCGCACGAAGCGGATCGCCTCGGGATGGGTGCGCAGCTGGTCGGGGTTGGCCACGCCGCCGGGCAGCACGAGGCCGTCGAACTCCTCCGCGTCCGCGGAGTCGAGAGTGTCGTCGACGTCGAAGGTGGAGCCCCTGTCGAGATGGTTGAAGGCCTGCACCTCGCCCTCTTCGGGAGCGACCAGCACGGGCAGCCCGCCGGCCTGCTCGACCGCCTGCCAGGGCTCCGTCAGCTCGACTTCCTCGACTCCCTCCTGGGCCACCAGGAACGCTATGCGCTTGCCTTGAAGCTCGGACGCCATGTCTGTCTCCCTTCTCGATCTGCTGTCGACGGTGGCTCTACCCGCCTGCCGTGCGTCGAAGCCCGACCTGTACGACGACAGACCTGCTTCGCGGCGCCCGAGCACGGGTAGGAGGAGCCGCACACGGGTTGCCGAGGACACGCTGAAGAGGGAGAAGCGATGAGCGAAGGGGTGCAGACGGGCACGATCAAGACGCGCATTCCCGCGCGCCTGGACCGGCTGCCGTGGTCGCGCTTCCACTGGATGGTCATAGGGGGACTGGGGACGGCCTGGGTGCTGGACGGCCTCGAGGTCAACGTCGTCGGCTCGATCTCCAGCCGCATCTCAGAACACGGTGCGGGCACGGGCTTGACGGCCGGGGACGTGTCGGGCTGGGCGGCGTCCCTGTACATCCTCGGCGCCTGCCTGGGCGCGATCGTCTTCGGGCAGCTGACCGACCGCTTCGGGCGCAAGCGTCTGTTCATGGTCACGTTGGCCATCTACCTGCTCGGCACCGTCCTGACGGCGCTGGCCTTCTCGCCGGCGATGTTCTTCGCCTTCCGCTTCCTGACGGGCATGGGCATCGGCGGCGAGTACAGCGCCATCAACTCGGCCATCGACGAGCTGATCCCGGCCAACCATCGCGGCAGGGTGGACGTGTCCATCAACGGCAGCTACTGGCTCGGCGGCGTCGGCGGCTCGCTGCTGGCCGTCGTCATGCTCAATACCGCCATCTTCCCTGTCGACCTCGGCTGGCGCCTGTCGTTCGTGCTCGGCGCCGTGATCGGGCTGGCCGTGCTGCTCGTCCGTCGCAACGTGCCCGAGAGCCCGCGCTGGCTGTTCATCCACGGGCGCGAGCGCGAGGCGGAGAAGATCGTCGAGGACATCGAGGAGCGCGTCCGCGAGTCCACCGGCCAGGATCTCCCCGAGCCGGCCGACGAGGAGCTGACGGTCCGCCAGCGCAGGGCCATCCCGCTGCGGCTGATCGTCCGCTCGGTCGTGACGATGTACCCCCGTCGCACGATCCTGGGCCTGTCCCTCTTCATCGGACAGGCCTTCCTCTACAACTCGATCCTGTTCGGCTTCGGCAACATCCTCAGCCTCTTCTTCCACACGCCCTCGGGCAACACCCCCTATTACCTGGCCGTCTTCGCGGCCGGCAACTTCGCGGGGGCGCTGGTGCTGAGCCCGCTGTTCGACATCGTCGGGCGCAAGCCAATGATCTCCGGCACCTACATCCTCTCGGGGGCGCTGCTGATCCTCACGGGGCTGCTGTTCAGGGCCCACGACCTCGACGACGTCACCTTCACGGCGTGCTGCTGTGGGGTTTTCTTCTTCGCCTCAGCCGGCGCCAGCGCGGCCTACCTGACCGTCTCGGAGATCTTCCCGATGGAGACCCGGGCCCTCTGCATAGCCGTCTTCTACGCCGTCGGCACGGGTATCGGCGGCGTCATCGGCCCGCAGGTCTTCAGCCGCATGATCAACACGGGCAGCTACCAGCAGGTCTTCCTGGCGCTCGGGCTCGGGGCCGTCATGATGATCCTGGGAGGGCTTGCCGAGGCCGTCTTCGGAGTCAAGGCAGAGCGGGCCGGCCTGGAGAGCATCGCCAAACCGCTCACCGCCGAGGACACGACCGGCAGCCTGGAGCCGGCGGCCGTCGCAGGCTGAAGAAGGCATGCGAGGCCGATCGGGGCGCGTGCAGTTTGGCGAAGGCTCTTGCGGGTAAGCGATGTGACATGGCCCCGGACCGAGCAAGCGGGCCCCGTCCCGAGAGCGCCGGCAGCGCCGACCTGACCGGTGCGATCGGGGCGGTCAGCGAGACCGCTCTGGAGCGAGCACGCCGTCTCAGCCAGGAGGCGCGCAGGCGGGCGCACGCCTGGGAGCAGGTCGACAGGTTGCACGGGAGGAAACGAGATGAGCGCGGCCGGGGAGAGGACGATCGCGAGGGAGGGGACCGGCAGGGCGACGGCAGGCCGCCCCGGTGAGCTAGATCTCGATTGCCCTCATGACGTGCTCGTCGGGCAGCTTCTCGAGGATGCCCCGCAGGATCTCGCGCTCGTCCGCCTGCTCGCGCTGAAGATCGTTCATCAGCAGCCTGACGGCGCTGTGGGTGATCTTCATCTGCTGGGCGCTCAGACCGACGCTCAGCAGCCCGTTCTCGCCGGGCTCTCCGTCCAGGCCGGCAAGGGCCTCCCGCGCCAGCCGCCTGATGTCGGGCTCGTGCGCCTCGCCCGAGATCAGCAGCCGCAGGGCGCTGGCCGCCACCGGCACCTCGGTCGGGTCGAGCAGGAGGTGGTAGTCGGGTCCCGTCTCCTCGCCCTCGCCGCTCATCGGAATCGCTCGCTCATCTACTCGACCACCTGACCGCTCGCCTGTTCTGGAGTCGGCTCGGCGTTTCGCTGTCGCTGGATTCGCGCGAAGCGGCCGCCTGCAGCCGCCAAGAACATACCGACGATCGCCGTCAGGACGGCGAGCAGCGGCGGGAAGCTGCCGAGCGAGACCTTCGCGTGGGTGCCTGCGATAGCGTGCGCCAGCAGCAGGGCGGTGCCGTAGACGGCCCCCGCCACGAGCCCGCGATCCGCGCCGCCCCAGCCGTCCTGGTGCTCGAAGCCGGACAGCACGCCGCCGAGCGCGGCCAGGACGGCCACGACCCAGTAGGCGGCGCTGGAGGCCCCGACCAGCACTCCCGCGAGGGCGCCGACGAGGGCCGGCACGACCCCACCAAGGACGATCTGCGCCGGCCGCGAGCGGTCCCGGAACAAGACAGGTGTGAACACTTCATGCTCCTCTCCCCGATTGGGGTCAACCCTAACGGGCTGGGGGCTTGCCCTGCTTGCGCCGCAGTCGTTCCCTCGGTGTCGGCGAGGACTGCGAGCAGAAAGAGCCGCCGGGCGGGTGGGAGCGCTTGGTGCCGGCGGCGATGAGCTCGCGGCAGGGCGCGGCGCCGGTCGCGCCTTCGCACTGCCCGTCCGGCGTGAGCCTGGAGCGGGCCTTGGCGAGCCTGGATCGAGCCGAGGCGACGAAGACGGTGCAGCCCCTGACGCAGCCGCTGCCTTCCACCGAACAGGGTTGGCCCGGCGTCTCGGGCGATCTGGCGCGGGCGCCGTTGACCCGCTCCACGAAGGCCAGGAGTTCGGCGCCGGCAAGCTCGCCGGTGCGTGCGTGCGAGGGCCCGGAGCGGTGTCCGGCGGGCGCGAAGGCGAGCAGTGCTCCGGCGCCCGCAAGGGCCAGGCACAGCAGGCAGGCGGCCAGCCGGCGCTTCATGTCTCTGACGATACCCCTCGTGGAACTGCCGGGTCGCGGGGTGTTTTCAGGCCCCGTCATAACCTTGGCGGCGATGAGTACGCAGCTGCGCCTGTCGGTTCTCGACCAGTCGCCCGTGGCGGAGGGGTCGACGCCGTCCCAGGCTCTGGCCAACACGCTCGACCTTGCCCGGCTGGCCGACGAGCTCGGCTATCACCGCTACTGGCTTGCCGAGCACCACGGCGGTCCGATGCTGGCTGGTCCCAGCCCGGAGGCCCTGATAGGGCCCGTGGCGGCGGCAACGAAGCGCATCAGGGTCGGCAGCGGCGGGGTCATGCTGCCCCACTACAGCCCCTTCAAGGTGGCGGAGACGTTCAGCCTGCTGGCCGGACTGTTCCCGGGGCGGATCGACCTGGGGCTCGGCCGTGCCGCGGGGACGGACCCGATGACGACCTTCGCCCTGCAGCGCGACCGCCGCCAGGCGGCACCCGACGACTTCCCCCAGCAGCTGGCGGAGCTGCTGGGCTACCTGGAGGACAGGCTCCCTCCAGACCATCCCTTCGCCCGGCTGGCAGGGACGCTGCCGGGCCTGCCCGAGCGTCCCGAGCCGTGGCTGCTGGGCTCCTCCCCGCAGAGCGCCCTGTGGGCCGCCGAGCTGGGCCTGCCCTACGCCTTCGCGGACTTCATCAACCCGCGGGGGGCGGAGATCATGCGTCTCTACAAAGAACGCTTCGCCGAGCACGAACACACCGAGCGCTCTCCGCGGAGCGCCGTCGCGGTCTGGACGATCTGCGCCGATAGCGACGAGGAGGCAAGGCGCATCGCGGCCAGCGGGCGGATGACGTTCGCGCTGCTGCGGGAGGGGCGCCCGATCGCCGTGCCCCCGCCCGAGAAGGCCGAGCGGTTCCTGGCCTCCCGCCCGGCCGGCGAGGGCCCCCGCCAAGAGCGCAGGGCCGTCCTGGGCTCGCCCGCAAACGCCGCTGCCGGGTTGCTGGAGGTCGTCGAGGAGTACGGTGCCGAAGAGGCGATCGTCGTGTGCATCACCTACGACCACCAGGCGCGCAGGCGCAGCTACCAGCTGCTGGCCGGAGAGCTCGGCCTGTGAGCCTCGGCGCCGTGCCGGGGATACGGCGGGCCACGGCGCGGGACGTGCCGGCCCTGTCGGCGATGCTCGCCCGCGCCTTCCTGGACGATCCGGTGGCGGAATGGGCATGGCGTCCCGACGGTCTGAGGGAGCGGGCCCTGCAGCGCTTCCAGGCCACCCGCCTGCGCCAGCTGCTGGTCCACGAGGAGGTCTGGACGAGCGAGGACCTGTGCTCGGCTGCCCTGTGGGCGCCGCCCGGCAACTGGCACTCGAGCCTGCGCGAAGTGGCGCAGCTGGTGCCCTGCTTCATGCACCCGCGCCTGATCGGGCGCATGCCGCTGGTGGCCGTGGGCTGGGAACGGCTCGAGCGAAGGCATCCCCGGGGCAGGCCGCACTTCTACCTGGCCGTGCTCGGCACGGACCCCTCGGCGCAGGGCCGCGGCCTCGGCTCGGCCGTCCTGCAGGGCGTGCTCGAGCAGTGCGACACGGACGGCGTCGGCGCTTACCTGGAGTCCTCCAAGGAGCGCAACGTCGACTTCTACGCCAGGCACGGCTTCCAGGTCATGGAGGAGATCAGGCTGCTGGGCGGGCCCCCCATGTGGAAGATGTGGCGCGAGCCGCGGTGATCCGCACCGGCCCCCGGGCCGTAGAGGGACAGCGATGCTGAACCCCCTGCGATCGGCCGCCGGCTCCCGCTCCGGTGCCCACCTCCGCGTGCTGGCCGACGAGGAGCTCATGCAACTCGTCTACAGGGGCAACGCGGACGCCTTCGAGGTCGTCTACGACCGCCACGCCGATGCCGCCTTCTCGCTGGCGTTGCGCATGTGCCGCCAGCGGGCGATGGCCGAGGACGTCGTGCAGGAGGCCTTCCTGTCGCTGTGGCGCTCTGGCGCCCGCTATGACCGCAGTCGTGGCAGCGTCCGCTCCTGGACGCTGGGGATCGTCCACAACAGGGCCATCGACGCGTTGCGTCGCAAGTCCGTTCGCGACCGTGTCACGATCGTGCAGGAGGGGATCGAGGAGAAGCTGCCCGCCCGAGAGCGCACGGAGGTCGAGTTCGCCCGCCGGGACGAGGCCAGGGAGATCAGAGATGCCCTGCGCCGCCTTCCCGACGAGCAGAGCCGGGTCATCGAGCTGGCCTACTACGGCGGGCTGACACACGTCGAGATCGCCCAGGCCCTCGACGCTCCGGTCGGCACAGTCAAGGGCCGCATGCGACTTGGGCTGGCCAAGATGCGCACCGCATTGGGCGAGGCCGCGGCGGAGGTGAGCTCGTGAACGTGCGTGACCACGGCGGCTGCGAGCGCTTCGGGCAGGACGCCGCCCCCTACGCCCTGGACGCCCTGACCGAGGCCGAGCGCGGAGCCTTCGAGGAGCACCTGCAGGACTGCGAGGGCTGCCGCGAGGAGGTCGCCTCGCTGCAGCCCGTCGTGGCCGCGCTGGCTGCCGCCGTGCCCCAGGGTCAGGCGCCGAGCCCCCTCAAGGACAGCGTCATGCGCACTGTCACGATGGAGGCCGGGCTGCGCAGGCATCAGGCGCCTGGCCAGGACGGCGCGCTCCGCGGGCGCCGGTCTTGGTCGTGGCCGTCCTGGCGGGTCGCGCTGGGGGTGGCCGCGACCTTCGTCCTGGGCGTCGTCGTGGCGCTCGCTCTGTCAGGCGGCGGCACCGGCAGGACCAGGCTGGTCAGGGCCCAGGTCGCCTTCCCGCGGGCCAGCGCGCTGCTGCGGATCGAGGGCTCGAGCGCTGAGCTGGACATCGCCGACATGCCGCCCTCCCCGCGCGGGGAGATCTACGAGCTGTGGGTCAAACGGGCGGGCGCTGCAGAACCGACGGACGCCCTCTTCACGGTCAGCTCGGCGGGACGGGCCACCGTTGGCGTGCCGGGCGGCGTCAGGGGCGTCAAGGTGGTGATGGTGACGGCCGAGCCGCAGGGGGGGACGAGCGTTCCGACCAGCTCGCCCGTAGTCGTCGCGAGCCTCTAGCCTCCGGCCACGACGAGCAGCTCCAGCTCGCCTGTCCTGACGAGGTCGCCGGGGTGCAGCTGGCGCCCGCGGCGTTCCTCCACCTCCCCGTTGACGGTCGTGGCGCCCAGCCGGAGCAGGGTCCGTGCGTCGCTGCCGCTGTCGATCGCCCCCGCCAGCTTCAGGAGCTGACCGAGCCTGATCGTCTCGCCGCGGATCGGTATCTCCGTGGGCACGGCTCGAATCTAGCCGTCTCAGCCCCGGCGCAGGCGCAGCTCCGCGGCCGCCAACCGGTGATCGAGGATCGGTGGGGGATAGCGGACTCCCCTTCGCCCGAGCCGCCACGGCTCGTGCACTGCCGCCCCGGCGATCCCGGCCAGCTCGGGGACGTGGCGGCGGACGTAGTCGCCGCTGGGATCGAAGCGGTGGGCCTGACGCAGGGGGTTCAGGACGCGGTTGGGGCGGGTGTCGTTGCCCGTGCCGGCAAGCCACTGCCAGTTGCCCACGTTGTTGGCCACGTCGGCGTCGGCCAGCAGCCCGGCGAAGTGGACCGCGCCCTCGCGCCAGTCGAGGTAGAGCAGCTTCGTCAGGAAGGACCCGACGATCAGGCGGGCGCGGTTGTGCATGAAGCCCTCGACGGCGAGCTGGCGCATGCCGGCGTCGACGATCGGATATCCCGTCAGCCCCGCTCGCCAGGCTTCAAGCCCCCGTTTGTCCCTGCGCCAGCGATCGCCCCGTGGCCTGTAGTCCCGCCGTGGCAGGTCGGGCCGGTCGGCCAGCACCTGACGGTGGAAGTCCCGCCAGCACAGCTGACGGACGAAGGCCTCGGCGCCGGGACGGTCGCGGACCCGCGCCAGCATCTGACGGGGGGAGAGGCAGCCGAAGTGGATGTATGCGCTCAGGTGCGAGGTCGCTTCGCCCGCCAGGTCGTCGTGGCGTTGCTCATAGTCGTTCAGGGGACCTCTGACCCAGGCGTCCAGACGCTTGCGCGCCAGGGTCTCGCCGCCTGCCGCCAGGCCGGGAGAGGGGGCGCCCCGGGTCAGGGATCGCAGGGCGGGCAGGCGGGGCGCCGGCAGGGTCGCCGGAGCGGGGATGCGGCGCGGCGCGGCCAGAGGAGCGGACACGGGCTGCCCGCGCCAGACACGCCAGTAGGGGGTGAAGACGCGGTAGTGGCCGCCGCCGCTGGGCACGACAGCACCGGGCTCGACGATCGACGGCCCCGGCAGGGCGACCAGTTCGATGCCCTGCTCGCTGCAGGCGCGGCGCAGCCGCCGGGTCCTGGCAAGGGCGTAGGGGGTCGTGTCGGCGCTCATGTAGATCGCCTCGGTGCGGCGGCGGGCGGCCAGGCGCATCGTCTCGGCGACGATCTCGCCGCGGCGCAGGACGAGGCGGGCGCCGCGGGCCTGCAGGGACCCGTCGAGGTCGGTCAGGCAGTCGAGCAGGAAGGACAGGCGGTTGGGCGCGCCGCAGCTTCCCGCCAGCAGGGCCTCGTCGAGGACGAAGGCGGTCACTACCTCCTCGCACTCGGCGACCGCCGTGCTCAGCGCCGCGTTGTCGTGTACACGCAGGTCGCAGGTGAAGAGGACGAGACCGCGTCGCACGGGCGGTCCCGTTCAGCCGTCGCTTTCGCGCTCGGCCAGGTCGGCGCCTGTGGTCGTCGTCATGACGGCTGCGCCGGGTCCTCCGATGACGCGGCGGTACAGCGCAGGCGTCAGCACGCGCAGGGCCGCCGCGATCGCGTATGGGCGGGGCACGTAGCGTTCCGGGCGCCTGCCCAGTCCCGCCTGGTGGATCGCCTCGGCGGCCCGCTCGGGAGTCGAGACGATCCGGCGTGTCAGGGGCTTGTCCATCAGCTCGCTCTGAGGGAAGCCCTCGGTGGCGATGAAGCCGGGCAGGACGAGGCCGACGTGGACGCCGTGCTCCTTCTCCTCGGCCCACAGCGAGTCCGACCAGCCGGCGAGGGCGAACTTGGAGGCGCTGTAGGCGCCGCTGCCGGCTCGCGCGACCCTGCCGGCTGTCGAGGCGACGTTGACGATGGCCGAGGGCGCACTGGCGCGCAGCAGCGGAAGCAGCGCCTCCGTCAGGCGCAGCTGGGCGTCGAAGTTGATGGCCATCGTGCGCCGGACGTTCTCGTAGCCGCCCTCGGCGAAGCGGGCTCGCCAGGCAGCGCCGGCGTTGTTGACCAGCAGGTCGAGCCTGCCGTGGCGCTCCTGGACATGCGCCAGGACCCGCGCCGGTGCATCCTCGTCGAGCAGGTCGACAGAAGCCCAGCTGACGCGTGCGGGGCCGAGCGAGTCGGCGAGGGCGGCCAGGCGATCCGCGCGGCGGGCGACCAGCACGAGGCTCGCACCGGGCTCCCGAACGAGGCGCCGGGCGGCGGCTTCGCCGATGCCGCTGGAGGCTCCGGTGATCAGGATCACGGGCGCTGCGCTGCGCTGCTGGGCGTGCTCGGACATGACTCCCTTTCGCCGACGGAATGCTGCCGGCAGCCTCGCAGATCGGCGTCCGGCGGAGCCCGCGAGATCGATCATCGAAGGAGATGCGCGCCGGGTCCCGGGCGGACCTCCAGGCAGCCCTCGGGTATCCCCAGGCCGGGCGGGATGAGGCCCAGCACGCTGCCGCCGAAACCGCCGCCGACGATGCGGGCGCCGAGGGCGCCGGCGTCCAGCAGCCGCCGGACTGTCGCCTCCACGGCCGGGGTGGAGATCTCATAGAGGTCGCGGAGGCTGGCATGGGAGGCGTTCAGCAGCGGGCCGAGCTCCTCCGGCCGGCCCTCGCGCAGGACGACGACGGCCTCCTGCACGCGCAGGTTCTCCTCCAGCACGTGCCGGGCACGGCGGGCAAGCGGTTCGGGCAGCTCCGAGAGCCGCTCCGGCCGGGCCTCGCGCAGACTTCCCACGCCCAGCAGCCGGCAGGCCCGGGCGCACTCCTCGCGACGCTCGTTGTAGCCGGAGCCGGCATGGACGTGGCGCTCCCCCGAATCGGCTACCACGAAGCGCCAGCCCTGTAGACGCATCGGCACTGGCACGACGGCCAGGCTTGCGAAGTCGATGCGCAGGGCCGTCGCGGGGGCTCCGTAGAGGCTGGCGAGCTGATCCAGCAGCCCTGTCCGGGCACCTGTCCAGTCGTTCTCCACGCGAGAGCACAGCCGCGCCAGCTCGACCCGCTCCAGCGGCAGCGTGCCGGGCTCGACGTCGTCCGGGCGGCCCAGCTCGATCAGGGCCAGGCACAGCGCGATCGTCAGAGCGGCCGAGGAGGACAGACCGGCCCCCTGGGGCACCCCGCCGGAGATCTCCAGGATGCCTCCGGCAAGTGGCACCCCGGCCGACGTCAGCTCAGCCACGGCGCCGTGCACGAAGGCGCGCCAGCCCTGCGCGGGACCCGGCGCCGCCAGCGTGAGCTCGTCGCGCTCGTCGAGGTCGGAGGCGATCGCCAGGATCCTTCCCCCGTTGCCGTCTTCGGCTCGTCCCCTGACGGTGACGCCCGCGGCGATGGCGAAGGGCAGGGCCAGGCCGAGGTTGTAGTCGGTGTGCTCGCCGATGACGTTGACCCGCCCGGGGGCGAAGGCCACGACCTCCTCAGCCGGCACGCTGGATCGCCTGGCGCAGGGCGCCGGCCGCGTCCTCCGGCAGGACGTCGGAGATGAAGGTGCCGGCGCCCTGCTCGGAGCCGGCCGGGTACTTGAGCTTGTCGGCCGTGCGCAGGGGTGGGTAGATCTCGACGTGCAGGTGCCCCCTGCCCGGCTCGCCGGTCGTGGGGGCTTGGTGGACTGCCATGACGTAGGGCATGGGCCGCTCGAAGAGACGGTCGTAGCCGCGGACCAGGGCACGAAGCCCCTCGGCCAGGCCGCGCAGCTCAGCGGCGTCGCAGTCGAGCAGGCTGGGGCGGTGCGAGCGCATCGCCAGGTGGGCTTCGTAGGGCCAGCGTGCGGCATGGGGGACGTAGGCGGCAAGGGCCTCCGTGTGGAAGAGCAGGCGCGCCTGCCCGGCCAGCTCGCGCTCCAGCTGCGAGCAGACGGCGCAGCCCCCCAGCCGTTCGTCGGCGGCCAGCTCCAGGGCGGGCACGGGCGGCACGAACGGGTAGCCGTAGATCTGACCGTGGGGGTGGTGCAGCGTCACGCCGACCTCGACGCCCCTGTTTTCGAAGATGTAGACGTAGTCGACGTCCTCGCGTGCTCCCAGCTCCTGGTAGCGGTGGCGCCAGACCCACATCAGGGCCTCGACCCGCTCGATCGACAGGGCTCCCAGGGAGGAGTCGTGGTCGTCTGTGTAGACGACCACCTCGGCGGCGCCGTTAGGGGACTCGAAGGCCGGGAAGCGGTTGTCGAAGACGGCTATCTCGAAGGCGGGCAGGGGGATCTCGGTCTCGGGTCCTCCCGGCTTGGTGGCATCCAGGGGGCAGTGGTCGCGGTCGGGCAGGAACGTGCGGTCCTGGCGGTGGATGGCGTAGGCGACCTGCTCGCCGCGCAGCTCGTTGAAGCGGAGCTCGCTCACTCCGACTCCACTTGACGGCTGTAGACGATCAGAGCGCGGCCGTCGGCTTTGCGCAGCCGCAGCAGCTCGAGGGGGCCGTAGGAGTCGGGGGGTGCCTCTGACCCACCTGCCTCCTCCTCATCGGTTCCGGCCGGGTCCTCTGAGGCGGGGAGTTTTGCGTTCATTGCACGAGGGTATAGCGACGTCGTGGAGAAGCGCACATCTCGATCGGACGCTGCTCGAGCGCAATGGCGCCGTCCCCGTCAGCGGAATTTCCCGCGTTTTCGTGCGGGATGCCCGCTGCATATGGGCTTGACCCGGCATAACGCTTGCCAAGAGGCTAGTGTGCATTGGTGCAATCCGGCGCGTGGCCGGTGGACAAGTTGATTGGAGGAGACTGATGTCCGACATTGACGATGTTCTCGAGGCGTCCGGGGGACTCGAGACGAGCGGCAGCGGCTTCGACCGGCGGTCGTTCCTGAGACGGACAGCTCTCACCGGTGTCGCGGCCGGATCTGTCAGCACGATCCTTGCGGCCTGCGGCTCCAGTGCCTCCAGCGGCGGCAGCGGCGGCAACTCGGCCGGTGTCTTCGGGTCGCACAAGTCCTACAAATTCGTGGTCGTCAACCACGTCACGACGAACTCCTTCTTCGTGCCCACCCAGTACGGCATCGCCGACGCGTGCAAGGTCCTCGGCTGCAGCTACGAGTGGACGGGCTCGGAAAGCGAAAACATCAACCAGATGGTCAACGCCATCAACACAGCTGTCTCCTCCGGGGCGGACGGGATCGCCGTGTCGCTGATCAGCAACACGGCCTTCAACACGCCCGTCGAAAACGCGCTGAAGGCGGGCATCCCGGTCGTCGCCTACAACGCCGACTCCTCTTCCAACAAGCGCCTGTCCTACATCGGCCAGGACCTGAAACTGGCCGGCGAACTGATGGGCAAACGGATCGTCGAAGACGTGAAATCGGGCGACGTGGTGATCTTCACTGCCAGTGCGGGCTCGGCGAACCTGCAGCCGCGCCTGGAAGGAGCGGAAAAGGCGATCAAGGCCTCCGGCGCGCCGATCACGCTGAAGACGATCGTCACAGGCTCTCTGGAATCCCAGGAGAAATCGGCAATCGAAGCGTATTGGACAGGGCATCAGAACACGAAGGGGATGTACGCGGTCGACGGCGGCGACACGGCTGAACTCGCCGGTGTGATGCAGAAGTTCGGACTGAACGCAAAAGGCGTCAAGGCCGGAGGCTTCGACTTGGCCGAAAAAACCCAGAAAGGGCTGCACGAAGGCCACCTCGAATTCACGATCGACCAGCAGCCATATCTGCAGGGGTTCGTGCCGATCCTGCAGCTGTTCCTGTGGCAGGTTTCCGGTTCGCTGTCGGGTCCGGCGGAAGTGAACACCGGACTGAAATTCGTGGACAAAGAAAGCATCACCCCGTACGTCAACTCCAAGAGCCGCTACGAGGGCACCACCTCGGAAGCAAAAGTCGTGCCGATCGCGGCCGGTACTCCGGCCTAGACGATGGCGCAGGCGGCGGAGAACCCGGCCCCGCCCGGCTCGTCTACGCCACCGGCTGGAGGCTCGGCGCCCGCGCGCCGGGCCTCACTGCCGAATCGCAAGATGCTGCTCGAACGCGTGCTCGCGCTGCGCGAGGGCAGCATCATCGTCGTCACGCTGCTCGTGGCGATCTACTTCGCGCTGGACACGAGCACCTTCCTGACCAGCTCCAGCTTCAAGTCGCTGCTTCCGTTCTTCGCGCCCTTCGCGATCCTCGGCGCGGGCGAGGTGTTCGTGATGATCCTGGGCGAGATCGACCTGTCGATCGGCGGCACCTACCTGCTCGCGCCACTCATCTACTACAAGCTGGCGACGGCTGGGATCGCGCCCGTGCCGAGCGTGATCATCGCGATCGTCTGCTGCATGGTCGTCGGCTTCTTCAACGGGTTCCTGACAGCGGTCGTGGGCATCAGCTCGTTCGTCACGACCCTCGGGATGCTGTTCACGTTGGAGGGGCTGACGCTGATCATCTCGCACGGCCAGCCCGTCTCGTTGCCGGACGCGGAAGTTACGACGTCGACGATTCAGGTCCCACATTTCATCAACGGCGCGCACATCACCCTCAGCGAAACGGTCAACCATGTCTCGACGTTCGCAAAAGTCCTCGGCGAGGGCACCTACTCGGAGCTGATCTGGGCGATCGTGATCGTGGTCATGGGTCAGCTCGTGCTGACGTTCACCCGTTGGGGCCTGTACACGGTGGCGGTCGGCTCGAACAAGCTGGCCGCCGCCGAGGCCGGCGTGCGGGTTCGCCTGGTCATGATTCGCAACTTCGTCCTGTGCGCCGGAGCCGGCGGCTTCGTGGGGATACTCGAGGCCGTGCGGGCCGCGCAGATGGAGCCCGATGTCTCCGGTGCGAACGAACTCCTGCTGAAGGGGATCGCGGCGGCGGTGATCGGCGGCACGCTGCTGGCGGGTGGCTCGGGGACTGTCGTGGGTGCGCTGATCGGCGCGCTGTTCCTGGGCATCCTCAACGAGGGACTGATCCTCAAGGGCGTCAACGCCGACTATCAGCTCTTCTACCTCGGTCTGGCGATCATCGTGGCCGCGGCCGTCAGCGTGTACGTGGCGCGTACGAGAAGGGGGCCTCGAAGTGGCTGAGGATCGGCAGGTGGCGGCGGAGAAGATCGTCGGGCCGGTGTCGGCCGCGGACGACGTGCTGCGCGTGGAACACATCGCCAAGCGCTTCGGGCCGGTGACCGCTCTGCGCGACGTCAACCTGCATCTGCGCAAGGGCGAGGTGCTGGGCCTGCTCGGCGACAACGGCGCAGGCAAGTCCACGCTGATCAAGATCCTCAGCGGCTTTCAGAAGCAGGACGCAGGCCAGATGTTCCTGCACGGTGAGCCCTATGCGCCGAAAAGCGTCGACGACGCCCGCGCGAAAGGCATCGACACGGTCTACCAGGACCTCGCCCTGATCGACGAACTGTCCGTCTACCACAACCTGGCGCTGCGCCGGGAGAAGGTCCACCATCCGATCCCGTTCCTGGCCAACCGTGAGATGAAGCGCGACGCACGCCGGGCGCTGGACGAGATCGGCATCCACATTCCGCGCATCGACGTGTCCGTGGCGCGGCTGTCAGGAGGGCAGCGTCAGGCGATCGCCGTCGCCCGGACGGTCAACTCGGACGCCGACATCATCCTGCTGGACGAGCCGCTGGCTGCGATGGGCGCCAAGGAGGGAGCCCAGATCCTGGACCTGGTGGCCCGCCTGAAGGAGGAGGGACGGGTCTCGATCATCATGATCCTGCACAACTACGTCCATGTGCTTCAAGCCTGCGATCGCGTCAGCATGATCCAAGACGGCGTGATCGCCCTGGACAAGCCGACTGCCGAGACGTCCGTCGAGGAGCTGACGGACATCGTCGTCAACGAGTACAGGCGGGCCCGCGAAGAGGCACGCAGCGCAGAGGCCACCTCGTCCTGAGCGTTGCCTGGCGCGTCAGTCCGCGCTCGAGCGGACGAGCTTCTGCACGTAGGGCTCGAACAGGCTCGAAGATGGCGGCGGCTGTCTTGGTGGCGGGCCCGCTGGGCAGCGCGGCGTAGCTGATGGCCAGCCGCACGAGGCAGTCGCTGAGCAGCTCGGCGTCGGCGCGGCGCATCAGCGGCCAGCCGTCCATCATCACCTCCGTGAGGCGGTCGACGGCACGCTCCACGAGCGGCTTGCCGTGGGTCGTCAGCAGGGCCAGCAGCTCCTCTGCGCCCTCTTCGACGACGATGGCCTTGACGACGGGGTTCTCCTCGGCGGCGGTCAGGAACAGCTCGAAGGCCCCGGCCAGCGCCCGCTGAGGGTCTGCCAGGTTGCCGTTGACGGCCTGCTCGACGGCATCGAGGAAGCTTTCGGCCTCGCGCATGACGAGGACCTGGGCGAACTCCTCGCGCGAGCCGAACTCCTTGTAGAGGGTCTGCCGGCTGACGCCCGCCGCCACGGCTATGTCGGCCATCGTTATGTCGGCCCAGTGGCGTCCCTGCAGCTCGTGGCAGGCCGCGTCCAGCAGCGTGTTGCGCAGCAGCTCCCTGGCGGCTACCGAATATGGGACACGTTGGCTTGCTGCTGGCATGATCGAGATCCGAGCCGGCGGGCGACGCTCATCGCTCGTCCTGCTCGAAGTCGACCTTATCGCGCACGCCGCAGTCTGGGCAGGCCCAGTCGTCCGGGACCTCGCTCCAGGGCGTCCCGGCCGGGAAGCCCTCACGGGGATGCCCGTGCTCCTCGTCGTAGACGTAGCCGCAGCCGGGGCAGCGGTAGCGGCTCACGCCCGCGTCTCCGCGGCGGCTGCCAGGTAGCGGCGCCTGGCGGGCCTGTGGACGTTGGCGAGCGACGGGTCGCCCTGGTAGTGCTCGAGCACGCGGTGGTCCATGACCCGGCGCCAGACGGGCGGCAGCAGGGCCAGGACGATCATGCCGGCATAGCCGGTGGGCAGCTGGGGAGCCTCCTCGACGTGGCGCAGTGCCTGGTAGCGGCGGACGGGGTTGGCGTGATGGTCTGAGTGTCGCTGCAGGTGGTAGAGCAGGACGTTGGAGGCCGTGCTGTTGCTGTTCCAGCTGTGCTCCGGGCGGGTCCGCTCGTAGCGACCGTCCTCCCGGCGCCGGCGCAGCAGCCCGTAGTGCTCAAGGTAGTTGACGACCTCCAGCAGGCAGAAGCCGACGACTGCCTGCAGGAGCAGGTAGGGCAGCACGACGACCCCGAAGGCCGCGACCAGGGCGCCGGCGAGCGCCAGGCTCATGGCCCAGGCCGTGAGGATGTCGTTGCCCAGCGTCCAGGGGGAGCGCTCCAGCCGGCGAAGGCGAACGGTCTCCAGCTCCCAGGCAGAGCGCAGACTGCCCAGAACGGTGCGCGGCAGGAAGCGGTAGAAGCTCTCACCGAGGCGGGCGCTGGCCGGGTCCTCGGGCGTAGCGACGCGAACGTGGTGGCCCCGGTTGTGCTCGATGAAGAAGTGGCCGTAGCCGCTCTGGGCCAGGGCGACGCGACTCAGCCAGCGCTCGAGGCTGTCGCGCTTGTGTCCCAGCTCGTGAGCCGTGTTGATGGCGACGCCACTGACCATCCCGACGGTCAGCGCCAGGCCGGTCCGATCGAGGATGGACAGCCCACCTTTGGCCCACATCCAGCAGGCCAGCACCAGCCCCGCGTACTGGAGCGGCAGGTACATGTACGTGCACCAGCGGTAGTAGCGGTCCTGCTCCAGCCACTTCAGGGCGTCATCCGGCGGGTTGCGCGCGTCCATGCCGATCAACAGGTCGAGTGCGGGGAAGACCCCGAAGACGAGGACGGGGCCGTAGAACCAGAATGCCCCGACCCCGGTCAGTTCGACGAGCCCCCAGGTTCCGAAGGGGAGCAGGGGCACGATCAGGCCGAGCAGCCAGGCGTGGCGCTTGGGGTCCCGCCAGGTGACGGGTATGGCTGATGCTGTTGATGCCGATGACATAGGGACCGACCTCCTGGCTTGGCTGGGAATCGTCCCTCCCTCTGACCCGCACTTTACACAAGGCAGGTGTCGTGTCCAGGGCGCGTACAGCCGCATAGCCGGGCGGCCTGGTGCTTCTGCCCCCTTGGTTTCAGGAAGTCTCGGGCGGCTTGCGCGAGGCTGCGTATTCCTCGTTCTGCTGGCGCTCGCCACGCACCTGAACGAGGATGTAGACGATGATCACGTTGACGATCACGCCGATGCCGCCGAACGTGACGATCAGACCAAAGGTCTTGCTGAAGGCGGGGCTGGCTGCTGCCAGGAGCATGCCGGGCAGCCTACCAGCGTCGCGAGCGGCTGGTGTCGTAGCCTGTCGGGTGCCGCCGACGGGCCGTGGCCCCGAGCAGCGCCAGGAGAGGTGCCAGAGCGGTTGAATGGGCGCGACTGGAAATCGCGTAACGGGGGAAACCTCGTTCGAGGGTTCGAATCCCTCCCTCTCCGTTGCGCCCCTGTTGGCGCTACCTTAGGTTCGTGATTACCGACGAGATGATCGTGGACGCTGGTCGGTGTCTGGCTGCGGCCGCCAGGCAAACGACTGCGGCATCGCCGACTCCGTAGTGGGGTTCCATGCGCAAGCAGGCTGCTGAGAAGGCGATCAAGGCCGTTCTCGCGTCGTGCGGTGACGAGTTCCCATGGACTCACGATCTGCAGCGCCTAGCCGAGAGGCTCGGTGCCCGTCGTAGGCCTTTGCCGTCATCCTTGCGTGGTGTCCGGGCGCTGGCGCCTTGGGCTGTGGAGTTTCGCTATGGAGAGACGATTGACGACCTGCTCGACCGAGAGCGGGCGCGTGCCCTTGCGGAGCAGGTGTTTGCGTGGGCGGCGTCCATCCCGGATCGAGGGTGGCGTTCTGCTTCGCTGACGATGGGACCGCGGGCGTAGCGCCTGAGGCTGTAGTTGCTGCATCCCCGTCGGTTTCCCCGTACCGATGTCGGGGAGTTCCCCGGGTTCACTCGGAGCATCGACCGCCTACGGTCGGCGCATATGTTGAACCTTCCCGCGCGGTTGACCTCTCTCACGCTGGTGTTGGGTGCAGTCTTGGCGGCGCCGGCGGGCTGGGTGACGTGGGCGCGGGCTGACTGGTCGCAGCCGCGGGTGGTCGCATCTGCGCCACCCTTGCAGCTCGGCAGCGGCTACGTGTCCGCGATCGGCAGCAGTGTGGCCGTCGATTCGCGTGGCGATGTAGCGGTGGCCTGGTCGAAGACCGGGGCACGGCCGGCCGAGTATCGAGGGCGCGGCTGCCAGTGGCGATCAGGGTCGCCGACGCGGCTCGGGTGCTACCCCGTGACCACGGTGCATCTCACGGTGGTGACGGCGGCTGGGCAGTCGCACACCCGTGTGGTGACGTCTGCGCGGGGGGAGGGGGTGATCGGGGTCGTGCTCAGTCCTCGGGAGGCGACGGTGCTGCTGGAGTACGCGAAGCCCCGCATCGACTCCCGGGGCGGCCTGCGGGTCGCCTATGGCCCGCTGATCGGGCGCTGGTCCAAGTCGCAGACGATCAGCGGACGCTGGAACGTAGGCTGGACGAACGGGCGCCCGCTGGGGCAGCTGGGGCTGGCGCTGTCGCCGGACGGCACCGTGCTGGTCGCTTGGGACGGATGTCTGACACAACGTGCCTGTCTTGGCGTCCCCGGCGAACAGGGCGCGCAGCAGCGGGTTCTGGTCGCGTGGCAGCGTCCGGGACGTCCGTTCGGGCCGCCGACGGTGGTGCGCACGGCACCGCTTGGCTCGGTGCCACAGTTCGACGCGGCCGGTACGGCGTACCTCTCCGCCAGGTGCAGCGGGGCCGTCGCGATCGCACCGGTGGATACGCGACGCTTCAGGCGGACGATCGTGACCGGCGGGGCCGTCAAGTCATTCACGCTGGCCCTGTCCGGCGCCGGGCAGGGCCTCGCAGCATGGGTCGCCGGAGCCTGTTCCTATGACGATGCGGCACCTCCCCAACCCGGAGCCGCGCTGGTGCGTCTCCTGCGAGCGAGCCGGTTCCTCGCGCCATTCGCGCTCACCGCCGCGCCGGCGGAATCGGCCGCCGCGGTCGCGACTGCCGCCGGCGCCACCGTCGGCTGGAACCTCCGCGCAGCCAATGGCGTCGAAGAACCGTTCAGCACTCAGATAGGGGCAAACGGCATCCTGGGCACGACGCAGCAGGGCGCCAACGCGGTCATTCCCGTAATCGCCGACGGTCGCGGCGACGTGTGCTGCGAGGCGGGCGAGCAGCGAACACATATGGACCAGGAGCGCCAGGCGCCGGTCCACTGGCCGGCAAGCTGTTCGTCAGACCCGCCGGGGGTGGTCCCTATCAGCTGGCACCCGCAACCCTCGGGGAAGTCGCCGCTGCCCCAGCCGGGCACGTGATCGCACTGACCTGGTCACCCGACGTGACGAAGCTGGACCTGTCGATCTGGCGTCCGTGACAGGCGCTGACGCATCTCGTCTCAGCAAGCTCGGGCGAGCGTCAGCTGCGTGACGTAGTCCAGCTGCAGCTGTCCGCCGGCCCCGTCAATGACTGCGGCCACGGCCGCCATCAGGGCTCGCCGTCGCTCTGGCTCGAGCACGATGTGATCGGAGTGGGTTTGCAGCAGTTCCAGGTACTGCTCCGTCGAGTAGTCCCGCTGCCACCGGTAGCTCCGCTGCAGGGGCGACTCGTAGCCGCCGGAGCCTCGGATGTCGCCGGCTGGATCGCCCCACAGCGGCGGCGTGGCGCTCACGCCCGGGCGCATCGGACCGGCGTCCGCGAGCATCTCGGGAGCCACTGCGCGGTACTGCTCGTCGATCTCGCCAGACAGGGGGCAGCTGGACCAGTCCGGGCGGTTCCAAAAGGCTGCCAGCGTCCCCCCGCTACGGAGGATCCGTCGAGCCTTGACGTAGCGGACCTCCGGTCTGATCCAGTGCCACGCCTGCGCCGCGTACACAAGGCCGCAGGGCCTGCCTGCCGGCTCCCAGCTCTCGAAGTCCGCCTGCACGATCTCCACCCGCGGATAGGGCGCGCAGTTGCGTGTGGCCAGCGCCGCCATCTCGCTACTGGGCTCGATCGCAGTCAGCGCGATGCCACGGGCGGCGAAGAGGGCCGTCGCCTTGCCGGTGCCGGCGCCGACCTCGACGGTGAGGTCCTCCGGCGACAGGCAGGCGAAGGCAAGTATGTCCTCGATCAGCTCGGCGGGGTAGGAGGGGCGCATGCGGTCATAGCGAGCCGCTACGCCTCCGAAACTCAAACGTCGCTCCACAGCCATGCGGGAAGTCAAGCAGAGGCGACCGCTTACAGCTCGAGGCGAAAACCGACCGTTCTCATTTAGAGACAAGACTTCACTATTCGGGAAATCGGACTTAGGGTGCGCAAGTGCTTCCAGATGCGGGCGCGGCATGGCCCGGCACGGCCTGGAGGTACTGCCACGGCATTCAGTTCGAACGCCGCGGCAGGAATTACCACACCTCTTCAATAGGAGACAAAAAAATGCGAATTACTCGTAGTCGTTTCGTGCTGCTCGCTTCGCTCTTGGCTCTGGCCGTGAGCGCAGCAGTGGCATCGGCGGCGTCGGCTGCGGAACTCGAACAGGTTCCGGCGTCCGGCAAATTCACGGTCGGCGCTCCCGAAGGCGGGTCCTTCGAAACGACGACCGGCACGGTCATCAAATGTACGGGCGCGACCGGGTCCGGCGAAGTCACGGGCGTCAAAACCGGCAAGTCGACGGTCAAATTCGAAGGCTGCACGTCGTCGGGCGTCAAATGCAGCACCTCGGGCGCGAAATCCGGTGTCATCGAAACCGAAATCACCAGCGAACTGGTGTGGCTGAACAAATCGTCCAGCATCGCAGGCCAGGATCTCGTCGCCAAAGAAACCACGATCACCTGCCTGATCATCAAAGCCAAAGTCAGGGGCTCGACGCTCTGCCCGGTGGAACCCACCAACACCAAAACGACCACCTTCAAACTCGTCTGCAAACAGACGAAAGGCATTCAGCAGTACACCGAATACGAAAACGAAAAAGGCGAAAAATTCAAAGACATCACGGAAACCGAACTCGGCAGCGGTTGGAAGGAGTCCGGTCTGGCCAGCAACGAGACGCTGACCTTCTCCGAAAAAGTCGAAATCAAAATCTGAGTCGCTGAGCAGAAGCAGGACGTGGCGTCCGAGCAGTCGGGCGCCCGGCTGGGGTGACACCTCCCGCGTGGGAGGTGCCGCCCCGGCGGCTCTGCCGGCGGCGCGCCCCCACGCCGTGAGCTGCCGGCGCCTCAGGCATGCGGCCGGTCTTCGTAGACTGCTGGCCGTGCTTGTGGCCTGCGCGACGACTAGAGGGATCGGGCGCTGATGCGCGATGCCATCATCTGCGAACCGCTGCGGACGCCCGTTGGGCGTTTCGGCGGTGTCTTCAAGGACGTCTCGGCGGCAAAGCTGGCCTCGACCGTGATCGCCGAGTTGGTGGCGAGGGCGGGCCTGCGCGGCCAGGACGTCGACGACGTGATCCTGGGTCAGTGCTCGCCCACCGGCGAGGCCCCCGCGATCGGACGGGTGGCAGCCCTGGATGCAGGCTTGCCCGTCGAGGTCCCCGGCGTACAGGTCGACAGACGCTGCGGGTCGGCCCTGCAGGCCGTGATAGACGGGTGCATGCGGGTCCAGACTGGCGCCGCCGAGCTGGTGCTGGCGGGCGGGGTGGAGAGCATGAGCCAGACCGAGTTCTACGCCCTCGGGGTGCGCTGGGGCGTCAAAGGCACGAACGGGGTCCGCCTCGAGGATCGCCTCGCGCGAGGACGGGTGACGGCGGGGGGCGTCAACCACCCCGTCCCCGGCGGCATGCTCGAAACGGCCGAGAACGTCAGGCGCGAGTATGGGATCCCCCGCGGCGAGCAGGACGAGCTGGCACTGCGCTCGCACAGGCTGGCCGTGGCAGCCCAGCAGGATGGTCGCTTCGCCCAGGAGATCGTGCCCGTGACCGTGCCCAAGGGCGATCCGGTCACGCTCGACGAGCACCCCCGAGCGGATGCGAGCCTGGAGGCACTGGCCCGCCTGCGCCCGGTCATGTCGGCCGGCGACGAGGAGGCGACCGTGACGGCGGGGAACGCCAGCGGGCAGAACGACGGCGCCGCCGTCTGCATCGTCACCCATCCGGAGCGGGCTGCCGCGCTCGGACTGCGACCGCTCGGCAGGCTCGTCTCGTGGGCTGCCGCGGGCGTGCCCCCGGCGACGATGGGGATCGGGCCCGTCCCCGCCACCGAGCGCGCCCTGCGACTCGCCGGCCTGTCGCTGCAGGACATGGACTTGATCGAGTTGAACGAGGCCTTCGCGGCGCAGGTGCTGGCTGTCCTGC
This sequence comes from uncultured Solirubrobacteraceae bacterium, assembly GCA_963697795.1. GTDB lineage: Bacteria > Actinomycetota > Thermoleophilia > Solirubrobacterales > Solirubrobacteraceae > Palsa-744. The sequence goes on from OY969097.1 coordinate 2,345,276, forward strand.
GCGAGTGGGACCTACCCGACGGCCTGGAGCGGGTCAACGTCAACGGCTCGGGAATCTCGCTCGGTCATCCAGTTGGTGCCACAGGGGCTCGCATCCTCACGACCCTCCTGCGCGAGATGGACCGTCGCGGGAGCCGCTACGGCCTGGAGACCATGTGCATCGGCGGCGGGCAGGGGCTGGCGGCCATCTTCGAGCGGACCTCCGCCGGACGGTAGCGCTGCGGGGGCGGCACATGGCGGCGGCGGTAGACTACGTCGCTCTGCGCCCGTAGCTCAGCTGGATAGAGCGTCGGTCTACGGAACCGAAGGTCGGGAGTTCGAATCTCTCCGGGCGCGCCATCTTTGCAACGGTCAAACCCTGGCCCCAAGAAATGGGGGTCGCGGTTTGGCCGGCTGCCACCTGCGCTTTTTCGGGCGCAGACTGCGCTTGTGGCGCCGCCGCGCCGTTGCAGGCGGTCCGCGATAAGGGTCGTGTAGGGCGGTCGGAGCTTGGCACTCTTGACTTCGCCCTCGGGTCCGACGCGAATCTCGCTGAAGAACGCCTGGTTGAGCATCCGGCGTCCGAGGTCGCTTACGCCCAAGTAGGTTTCAAGCGGGTTCTCCGTCAGCGCCAGGGCCTCGTCGAGCGCTTGGCGAATCTCGCCCAGCTGGACTTCTGAGCGTCCGAGAAGGCGCTGGATTGTGCGTTCCTCAGTCTCGATCCGCTTGGTCTGGCGGCGGAGCACTCCCTCAGCTACTGCCTGCTTGTAGTGGAGTTCGAGCAACTTGGTCTGCTCCTCTTCGAGTTGTTTCAAGCGGCGACGATGTCGTCGCATCGTCGTGTTGATCGCCGTGGCGTGTTGTTCGGCGTGGTCGCGGACGGCCTGACGGACATCTGCGATCTGCTTCGGCGTCAAGTGCAGGGACCCATAGAGTGCGGCGACCTCTATCTCGACGCGGTCCACGCTGTAGTGCCCGGAGTCGCAGGTGCCGCCGTTGCGGGCGCGGCGCCGCACGCAACTGAAGTACTCATAGATGGTGCCCATCTTGCCTCGGTGGCGGCCAAAGATCAGGCGGGCACCGCACATATCGCAGACGATCGAACCCTTGAGGTAGTGGCGGTGGCGCACGGTGCGCTCGCCAGCCTGCCGCTGTGCGTCAAGGCGGGTCTGTACGCGGTCAAATACGGCGGGGTCGACGATCTTCGGGTGCCGGCCTTTAGCCTTGTTGCCCATGTAGACGACGGTCCCGATGTAGTAAGGGTTTCGCAGCATCTTGGCCACGCAGTTGCGTGAGATTGGCCGCGGTGGGCTTTTGCGCGTGGGTCGTGTTGTCAGTCCGTGTTCGATCAACGTTTCCTGCAAGCGGGTGATGCTGTACTCGCCGGTGTCGTAGAGGTCGAAGGCGAGCTGCACGAGCGGTGCGCGCTCGTCGTCCACGATGATCGAGTTGATCAGGCGGCCTTCATGTTCGACTGGTGCGTGCTTGTAGCCGATGGGCGCGGTGAACGGCGTGCCGCCGTCGCGGTGCTTCTGGATCTGGCCCTTGCGAATCTCATTGGCGAGGTTCTCGTTCTCGTACTCGGCCAGCGCGGCATGGATGCGGTGGTTGAACTTGCCCGCAGGCGTTGCATCGATGTGCTCTTGGACTGAGGCAAGCTGGGCGCCAGCCTGGCTGAGGCGGTAGTCGATAACGGCATCATCCATCGCCTTGCGCGCGAAGCGATTCAGCTTGTGCACGATGACGTAGTCGATGTCGCGGTCCCGCTCGATGTCGGCCACCATTTCCATAAACCTGGGCCGGTTGCGCGTCTTGGCCGTCCTGGCAAGGTCCACGTACTCACGAACGACGGCGCCGCCAAGATCTGCCGCCTTCTTCGTGCAGGCCTCTCGCTGGGCGGGGATTGAATAGCCTTCGTCGCCGAAACCCCGACCGACTTGCTGGTCAGTTGAAACGCGCAGATAGATCACAGCGCGCTTTACTCTCTTGTTGTCGTAATTTTGTGGCAAACTCCCTCCTTTCTAGTTAGTTGGCTTAACGATTTTCCCGTTAAGTTGGCGATATGGCAATGTGTTAATTGGCCTTGATGGGCCGGTCCAGATGTGTGCTGGACCGGCCCATGCTGTTAGGTGAGCGCCTCCAAGCGCTCGGTTATGGCCTGCTTGCGCTCGGCGGCGCTTTCCTTCAAGGCTTTGGCCTCGGCTGCCGCCTCCGTTGCGCGTTCCTGTGCGACTTCGACCTCGCGGTCGATGGCGGCGATGGAGCGTTCCAGGGAGGCGCGGGCGTCGGCCAGGGCGTCCTCGGGGGTTGTCTCGCGGCGGCGGGTGCGGGGTTTGGCCTCGCCGCCTTCGCGTTTCTTCTTCGCCGCGTAGTAGGCCCCGCGGATCGAGTCGACCGGCTGCCCGTAGGACTCAGCGAGTTCCTTGAAGGCCTCTGCCTTGGTGGTGCCGGCCTCGACCAGCTGGTTGATCTCATCGTAGATCTGCTCGGCCTTGGTAGCCATGAGGTTTCTCCTTTTGCATTGGATGGCCATGTCGGCGGGCAGAAAGACACGGAATGTCCTTCCGCCCGCCGTGGGGCCATCCAGCGCTCACGTGGGCTCCTTTGTGGCCTGGCGCGCCCAGTGGGTGAGGCGGGCGCAGGCGACCTCGACGTAGGCGTCCTCGCGTTCGATCCCGACGAACCGGCGGCCTTCAAGGACGGCTGCGATGCCGGTGCTGCCCGACCCCGTGAAGGGGTCCAGCACCAGCCCGCCCTCGGGGACGGCCAGGCGGATCAGCCAGCGCATCAGGGCTATGGGCTTGACGGTCGGGTGGATGTTGCGCCGCAGTCTGGTGGCGGGCCGGGAGTAGAGCGGCTCGTCGCGCAAGGGGAGCTGCTCGCAGCCGGCCTCGCGCTCGGCCTTGGTGGCCTTGGCGCAGAAGAACAGGCGGCTCGGTCCACCGGCCGGTGCGTCGATCAGGCCGACCGGGCAGTCGGGGGAGTGGCTTACAGCGAGGTTGGCGGGCCAGTGGTGCTCTGTGCCGATGCTGGCGGCGTCGATGTTCAGCGTGCTGGTCCCGTGCGCGGCGAGCGTGGCGGTGGTGGTGCCGATGAGCGGTGCGCGGGCGAGCAGGATCGGCTCGTAGGCGGGCTTGAGCGCGGTGCCCATCCCGCCGGGCAGCCGTCGGGATTTCGGGACGCCCTGGGCGTAGAGCCAGAGCAGCTGGTCGCGCACCTCAAGCCCTGCGTCCTCGAGCCCGGCGACCAGACGGTGGAAGGTGCGCGGCGCACCGAACGCGACGAGGTGTCCGCCGGGTTTGAGCACGCGGGCACACGCAAGCGCCCAGGCATGGCACCAGCGCTCAAAGGCCTCCTCCGGTCGTGCGAGAGGCACAACCGAGCGGATCTGCTGGCCGTCCCAGCGCTCCCCGTGGAACCCCAGTCCGTAAGGCGGGTCGCAGATCACGGCGTCGATGCTTTCTGCCGGGAGCTTGGCCAAGAGCTCGAGCGCATCGCCCTCTATGAGGTGCCAGCGCTGGCTGGTGTCGCTGTAGACGGTGACTCGGCTCACGCGCGCTCTCCGATCCCGAGTTGCGTGGCCGCGTCCTCGGCCGTCATGACCACGAACAGCCGGTCATGGGCGGGCAGTCTCGAAAGCGCGCCGGTGATGGCCTCGGCCCGTGCCTGGTCGGGGACGATCCAGGCCACGCGTGGCGCCAGCCCGCCTGCGGCTCGGGCCGCGCCGGAGCGGTGGTAGTGGATGTGGCGCTGGGCCTTGCGGCAGATGGTTGTCAGCGACTCGGTCGCCCGGTCCACCTCGATGAGCCACGCCAGTTCGTAGGCGCCAGCGGCGAGCGTCAGGGCGGCATCCGGCTTGAGCGTCAGCCGTGCACCCCACGCCCACGCATAGGAGCGCCAGCAGATCGGCTCCGGCTCGAAGGCGAGCAGTTGCACGAGGCCCCAGCGCTGCGCCTCGGTGAGCTGGACGTACAGCTCGGTCACGGCCAGGGTGTGCGCGAGGTGCCGCTCGCCCGGGGTGTAGACCGAGCGGGAGCGCTTGGCGGTGTTCACCAGCCTTTGCCCGGCTGGGCCGAGCGCGAACACGTGGCCGCTGCTACCGGCGCGCACCCCGCCCACCCGGCGGGTGAGCGTGGCCAGCACTTCCATCGAAACGAGCCGGGCCAGGCCGTGACGAGACAGCCTGGCACGCGTCTGCGGGGTGCCCTCGGGCCAGAACAGCCGCGCGAGCTGCACGCCACTGGCCAGACGGAACCGGGCGACCAGCTCCAAAACCCGCTGGTCGCGATCGGAGAGCCGGACATTGATGGCGGCCAGGCGACCGGCGGTAAGACGACTACCGGAGGGGGAGTCTTTCGTTGGCAGACGATCGCCAGATGTCCCGCCAGCATTGGCGCGCTGGGTGCCCGTGTTCGACGCGAGCGGATAACCGAGCGGATAGGTCACGGGCGGCGCCTCCGGTAGCCCAGGTCGGCCTCGCTCTCGGTCACTGGCGCCGGTTCGGGTGCCTCGTCCGGCAGCTCGCGGGCGCCGTAGCGCAGGGCCGACATCTCACGGATGGCGGTGGCCATTGCGGTCGGTGCGGGCAGCGGTTCGGTGCGGCCGGTCACGACCGAGACGGCGCTGCCGGTCCCGGCGGCCACCCGGGCCGCGACCTCAAAGCGTGCGAGCGCCATCAGGTCCGGGGCGGTGAGGCCCGGTAGCTCGCGGGCCAGCCGCGTGGCCTCCTCGGCGCTAGCGCGGAATGTAATGAGCGTGGCCACGTTCCCGAGCAGAGCTGAGCGGGTGCTCTCGGGGATGCGCCCCAGCGTCTGCAGCGCCACCACCAGTCCTGCACCCAAGCCACGTAGCCGCTCGGCGGCCAGCTCGAAACCGAACGGCAGGCTGCCGGTCAGGGTCGCCAGCTCATCGAGGTAGAGGAAGGCGGGGTGACGCGCCTCGGGCGCCAGAGCCACCCGGGCCTCCAGCGCGCTCCAGACGAGATAGACCAGACAGGCCCCCACGATCGCGGCACCGCTCTCACCGAGCTGACCCGGTGCCAGCGAGACAAGCAGCCACTTCCGCTCGCCCAAGAGCTTGCCAACATCAAGCCGCGCGTCCGGGCTTGCCAGCACTCCCCGCACACGGGGCCGCGACAGCAGGCTCATCACGCGAGCGAGTGGAGCCTGGACGTGCTCTGCCTGGGCTGCCGGTGAGAGCGCCGCAAACGAGGCCCAGGATGCGCGCAGGAAGGGGTCACGCAGACCGGCTAGCGCACGGGCTCGAAACGGCTCCTCATAGAACAGGCGGGCAACGTCGGTCAGTGAGGCCCCGGGAACCTCGCCCAACGTCCTGAAGGCGAGGCGGAGGTAGTGATCGGTGCGCACGCCCCAGGCCTCGCCGAAGATGGAGCGCAGCGAGCCTGCCAGCACTTCGGTGCGCAGATCCGGGTCACCCGAACCGAGCACCGAAAGCCCCGGGACAGGCCGATCGTCATCGCCAGGGTCCAAGACCACGATGCGGTCGACGTGCTCGGGCCTCACCCGGTCGAGCACCGTCTGAATGAGATCTGCCTTCGGGTCGATCACGACCCCGCCATGACCGGCCTCGATGTCGGCCAGGATCGAGCGAGCCAAAAGCACCGACTTGCCGACACCGGAGGGACCCACCACCGCCATGTGATGACGTGCTGCCACAGCGTCCAGCGCGACCGGCCGCTCCCCTGCGGCATCCCGTCCGACGAGCACCGGCCTCCCCTTACGAGGCAGGTGGCGGGGGACGAGCAGCTCGCGGGCCGCGCCCACCTCGACGCCCGCGACCGGCTCCTCACCCAACGGCCAGGCCAGCAGCGCCAGCAGCTCGCCGCTTGCCAGCCAGCCACTGGAGCGCCGCGTGTGCGGCAGGCTCGCAAGCCGCCGGTTGCCGCGCTCCGCACTGATGCGCACCTCCCCGGTCAGCCCACGACGGCCGCGTACCGCCCGCTCAACCTGAGCCGCCAACGTCCGGGCGCGCCCCACGCTGCCGGCGCGCACGAGCACCAGACCCTGCACACTGAACCCGCTACCTGCGGTCTTGCGCCGCCACGCCCGCTCCACCTCACGCTCACGCGGCCCGGCTGGGTCCTTGGGCTCCCAGCGCGGAGCCGCACCCGGCCGCAGCGCCCACCGGACGATCACCTGCTCATCGCGGCCGAGCACAGCCAGGCTCGCCAGCAGCGCCCGCGATGCCTCGACCGGAAAAGCATCCGAGAGGACCACCGGGGTCGGCACGAACAGCCCCAGCGCAACCGTCACGCCCACACTCTCCACCGGCTCGGCGGCCGTGATGCGCACACCACCCAGGACGCCCGCCAGCGCCGCTGCGACACCCTCACGCGCCTGACGCGGCACCCAAAGAAAATGCTGGATGCGCCCATCGCCAGCCGCGACCTCCGCGACCAGCTCAAGCGTGTGCGGCAGACCGGCCAGCGCGTCCAGGGCCGCACCGGCACGGATCGGGTCAAGCCCGGCACCGAACCGGATCGCCAGCCGCTGCCTGGAGGCGCGCATGGCAGCCTCCCTTCGCTGCTCATGCGCCCAGACGCCTGCCAGCATGGCCGAGCCGCCACCGGCAGCGATAAGTGCTGGGGTCAGCGCTGCGCTCACGCGGAGCGCTCCCGCTTCTTGGCCTTCGCCTTCTCTTCCTGCTCGCGGCGTTCACGCAAGATGCGCTTGGCCTGGAGCCAGTAGACAAGTGCCAACTGCTCGGTATCAATGGTCTCCTTGCGTACCCCCTTCACCTTGATACGACGTCCCATAGGCAAGCTCCACCTCCTTCCTGTTATTCGATGTGACTACATGACCGTTTCCTCCGTTGTCATGTGTCCTAGTCTGGCCGAACAAAAACCGAACACCCAGCGACGAAATGACAGTTCTACGCACACGTCGCGGCAGTGAAATTGGAACTCTGCACGTAGCCAACACAGCCGCCTCACCACCGACGGGTAGCACTCCACACCAGCCGCAACACCGCCACGACGACACCGACAACCAACACCAGCGGAACAAGCGCCGAGGCAAGTCGCGCCAGTGCCGGACTGGCAACCGCCAGGACCACCAGCCCAAACACCACCAGCACCAGTACCGAGACGAGCTTGGTCACGACACGCCACCCTTGACTGCCGCGTCCATCGCAGCACCGAGCAGCGCGTCGCAGGCCGTGGCCTCTACTCGAATTCGGGCATTCTCAGTCTCTAGGTCGCGCACCGCTAGGCGCAGCCGATGGGCTTCCCGCTCCAGCCGCCGGTTGCTGTGGGCGAGCTGGTCGTTCCAGCGGCAGACCCGGCGCAGCTGATCCCGCTCGGTCATTGCCGCCCCTTTTCTTCCGCACGGTTCATCCGGTCGATGGCCTCTCGGCGGATCTGTGTCATTCGTCGCATCGCACGTGCGGTGCGTTCGGCATGACGACGACGATCACGCATCATGCGCTGCTGTGGCGCGGCAGATTCCGTGCCGCCGCACAGCACCGCCAAGAACAGGACGACCAGAGCGATCCCTGTCCAGTCAGAGGCACTCATCGCGGGTACGAGGGCCAGCATCGCTACCAGCCCTCGCTCAAACGCCGGAGCTCGCGGCGCAAACCGCGTATCCCGTCTTCGGCAATCCCGCCGAGCGCCTTGGCGGCGACTGGGTTGTTTTCGACCCGGCTCATGAGATCGGCGGCTATGCCGTCGCCCTCCTCAAGAGCGTGCCGGGTGGCAGCGCCAATGTCGCTCATCTTGCTGAGGACGAGCTGGCGTTGAGCTTCGGCCTCGGCACGTTCAAGGAACGCGCCGGTCTGGACCTCAGCGAGCTGTCTGCCGGTCGCCCGATCGGTGTTCAGAGCACCGAGGATCGATCGGCGGGCGGGGACGAGATTGGACATTCCTGAGCCTCCTGTGGCAGGCGCCCGCCGTGGCGGCGGCACGCGTTGGACAATGCGGGCCACGCTGCCTGGGCCGTTCTGGTCTTTCAAGCACCAGCCGCGGATAGCCTTGGCAGACCATGGAAAGCCAGACAAAGAGCCTTGTCGAGCGGATCGAACCGAAGATTGCGGCGCTGGTCATCCAAGGGCGTCGTGCTTGGGACCCCATCGAAATCGACTTTGACGTTCTGGCGGGCGTGCCCCAAGTCCAAGACCGGCTGGCCGGTCTTGATGCTGAAGGACGGGCCGATCCTGACGCCAAGTTGAAGGCGATCGGCGACGCTCTCGAGGCCGCCATCAAGACGCTTCCCAACCCTTATAGGGAGGCGGCGCTGGAGCAGTTCGGCTTTACAGACCAAAGGGCCGGCGAGCCGTACAGCAAGGGGATCCGTGAAAATCGCGCCGCAAAGAAGTTCGGGCGCGGTGCTCGTTGGTATCGCGACCCGCACAAGAAGTACTTCGGCATGAAGACGAGCAGCTACGTGATCGCACTCGTCACCTGTGCCTTTTGTGGCGTCGCCAACCCCATCAACTACATCAACGCACGGGAGGGCGCAGGTGTCGAGGCACCATCCACCGGACCTACAGCGGACCACGGTTCCGCTGCTCGCGACTCCCTCGACGCTTCCCCCGCCAAGCCTCTCATCGTCGGAGGGCTGGCGAGCCTCGGTGCAACGATGGTCTCACGAGAGCCCGATCACCTCGAGGTGTTCTGGATCGGACCCAACAACGAGGTCTTCTACCGATGGTGGCAAGCCGGGCGTGGCTGGTCCCCGGTCGAGTCTTGGGCGGAGCCCGCGACTGTCGCGCTGACCGCCATCAGCCGGTGGCCAGAAGACGAGGTTCTGTTCGGACTATCCCCGGACGGACGCCTGTGGTGCCGAATTTGGAGAGCAGATCATCGCGGGTGGCGCACTGCTGGTGAGGTGCAGTGGTTCGAGGACAACGAGGTCATCTGCGGACCTCTAGCCAGTACCAGTCGTGGGGAAGGCGTGATCGCGCTGCTTGCCTTTGACGCGAGGGGTAGGCCGTGGCATCGTCAGGTCGAGAATGATATGAGCGTCTCGCCATGGACATACGACGAGTGAACCTTGCGATCTAAATGCGACCATGCCATTCCTATTATTGACATAAACTCATAAATATGTTACTATCTCAGCAAGTTGCGGTCGTCTGATTGCTGCAACTGTGCCTCGGCCTTGGAGCTGATCCACGGGTAATCCGCCGTGACTCGGCCCCGAGGCCGAATGGCGGCCTCTTGAACAAAGAATCGAGGCCGTCATGGGTGGAGACCTGAGCAAGCACTCACCTTTCAGGGCGTACCGCAGCGGGCTGGAGGACGCCCAAAACGAGAACTTCGACCCAGACCTGTTGTGGTCAACGATCGAATTCCGCGAGGTACCCTTCGATCTGCGGAGAGTACAGCTAGCCCTGTTTGAGAGCACCTACCGAAGCCCCATCACACTGCTGTTCCCAAAGGAGCACGCTGACATCAAGCTCACAACCGACATCAAGATGACGGTTGAACTGGCTCACGCCATGTATGAGATTGGCGACCCTGAGAGCACACCAGCCGGGTGCTACGACACCCCCAGCTGGTATCTCCGAGGTGTCGCCCATTTCACTGGGCCGACCAGCGAGCCAGAGACCGCGCCAGCGCATGTGTTCCTGTCGATGGACGAAGGCCGCGTCATTCACGCGGCCCAGGTGCAGGTTGTCATCGACCCTGATCGGCTTCGAGTACATGCCTCCGCACCCAATGGAGCATGAGTCACAACTACTGCCCCCGATAAGCCCCTGCTCGTCGGGGGCTTATCATGTTGCACAGGTCCTACCGCGCTATATGACGCCCCTCGAGCAGCAGCGTGGGCGGGATGCCCTGAAACACTGCCCTCATGGCCACATGACCCGAATGACGGCCGGTCTTAACACGGGTGTAATGGAACGTCCGAGAGTCGGGGTTGGGCTTGCTGACGATGAACACCGCCACCATTTCCACACTCGGTATTGAGTGCCAGGTGAAGGTACGTTCGGTCACTTCCCCGGTTTCGTGTTCTTTTTCGACGGCCACCTTTGGCCCCGCCTTGGCGCGGATGTAGGTGTCGTCACCGCCGCCAAAGCCGTCGTAAGCGTAGACGCTCTGAATCGGCGCCAGGCAGGGCTCACCGATGCTGATCGGCTTGCAGCGGGTCGCGGCGGTTGCTGGCGGCCGACCTGCCGCAGACAACACCGCAGTGCCGGTCGCGAGGCTTATGGCCATCGCCACCGAGCTACCCGCAAGAGCCACCAACGCTCGTCCCATAACCCACCGCCCCGCTGTACTCATCGCGCGACCCCTTTCGCCGGGAGGGCCCGTTAGCTCGACGCTCGCCCGCGCCAAACCAGTCCCATCGAGCTAACAGGTCTCCTCTACTGGAATGTCATGGGCGGGCACTGTAGCGCAATGTCGGCAAGAGGTCTACTGCAATGTCATTGAGCGGCGGATGGCTGGTCGTGAGGCTGCCGGGATGCCCGCCCGCTCGACGCCTCAGCGTGCTCTCGGCCTGGCCGTCAAGGCCCGCCGCCAAGAACTCAAACGCACCCAGGAGCAACTCGCCAACGACTCGGGCCTGCACCAGCGCTGGATCTCAAACGTCGAGACCGGCAAGCGCAACCCCAGCTACGCCAGCCTGCGCCGCCTGGCCACCAGCCTCAACCTCACCACCTCCGAGCTGATCGCCCGCGCTGAGCAGATAGAGCAGCATCCCGCCCCGGCCGCCGGCACGTCCTGAGCGCCCAGCCCACAGCTTGACCCATCAAAGCGCGCAGCCCTACCGTCGGCGGCTCACCTAACCCCAAGTGGCTCCGGCGCGGCTGGCACCGCACCGGAGCCCGGACACAGGAGGACAAGCTCCCATGCCCACGCCTAAGCGTATTCCCGAGCTGCTGCTCGCTGATGACATGCTCCTGGCTGCCCTCGATCGCGGCGAGCGCCACCGGCGCGGTGACCTGCAGCCCGGTGTCTCGATGATCACCGTCAAGGCCCATGCCGGGATCGAGCACAACGGCGCAACGACCCGGCGACTGCGCCCCCAGCTCGACCGGCTGACCGCCGAGGGGCTGCTCCAGCCGCTCAGACGCCACAGCATCAACATGTGGACGCTCACGGCAGCAGGGCGCAAGCGCCTCGCCGCCAGCCGCTCGAAAGGCAAGCTCCAGCCGCTGCCCGAGTCACCCCAACACCGACACTGGCGCGAGAACCGACACGCCGCAGAACACGAGATAGACCAGCTGCTCGCCGACGCCGAAACCCTGGTTGCTGAGGCAGCCCGAGTCCTAGCGGCCAGCCCTCAGCCGTCGTCTGACGTCTGGGTTGATCTCGGCCAACGGTTGCGCAACGCGCTGCAGTGGATCGGCTCAGCCATCTACTGCCTGCGCGAGTGGCAAGAGCCAGACGAAACAAGAGCCGATGACGCGATCCACCCGCTGCGCGACACGCCACCTTGGGCACGGTTCCGAACCGGCCCCGGCCAGACAAGCCGATGACACAGCCATCCAACCACGCTGCAGGCGCCGCAGCTCTGCAAGCACGGGCGTTCGGCGCACGGCTCCGGATGCTGCGCGCCGAGCTGGGTGTATCCCAGGACGAGCTGGCACGAAGAACCGACATCCACCCCACCGCCATCGGACGCCTGGAGCGCGGCGCCCGCCAACCGACCCTCCGCACCATCCTGCGACTCGCGCACGGCCTCAACATCAAACCCGGCCGCCTCGTAGACGACCTCGCACCAGACGCAGAGCGAACTACCCACATGAACCAGCCCGTCACAGAGCGATATCCCACTCACTTATAGCGCGAGGTGAAATCCTTATAGCAACGCCGGCCGCCCACTGGCACTTGTGCGACCCCCTAACAACCCTCATCGGTCGTCCGCTCCCACACATTGTCAAATACGCCAATCCGTATTAATCTCATGTGTGAAGCCTCCCTCGGCGACTCGGTGCGCTTATGGCTAAGTCAGAAACATCTGACATGGCCTATGCGTACCTAGTACAAAGGAGGCTCAGTGCAACGCCAGCTAAGACCCGATCCGACAAGGACGCCCAGTAGCTCAACTAGGCTACTACCTTCCTTGGCCTGCTGTGTACACGCGGCACTTACGCCCGTAGCCATGGTTACGGGCGTAGTCATCACGTTCTGCCTGCTCATCCCCGCCGCGATACTCGGCCTCGGTGGCTGCGCCGAATCGGCAGGCATCGTAGCGGCGTGCGGTGCACTTCTGGCCGTACCACTCTTGGCACCCGCCTTGATGGTCGATGACGAGGACCGCTAGACGTACGCTCAACCCCGAGCTCGCGCCACCAGTGAGAAACAGCCCTTCTCGATTTTCGAGAGGGGCTGTTAGCGTCCGGCAGTCCAGATGGACGCCGCAAAGCAACTCATCCGATACAGCCTTCCGGGTGGCGTGTTTGTCGGACTCGTAGCGGTATTTGATTTTCTGTTTCAGTGGGCATGGCGAGACAAGCCAGCCACTGCGTTTAGCATCATCACAAATGACGGGCTCGCGACAGCCGTCGGAGTAGTAGTCCTCGGGTTCATAATTTACCAGTTCTACTACTCTATGCACCAGCCAGTTGTGCGCTTCCCGCTTCCGCGCATTGTTCGTTTTGGGCGAACGTTTGACCGCAGCGGTTGGGTCTTGGCTGGCTTGAGCACGGACAAAAATCGTAACCGTGCCATTCTGGCCAGGATCAAGGTGGTGCAAGGCATAAAAGGCACCTTGGGCGATGCCCATGACATTAAGGACGACGACAAATATACCGAGCGCTGGTATCGCAATATGCATGCGGTGCGAAGCCTCTTGAATGCAACCAGAAGCACCGGTGATGGGCGTATTCGCGACGACTATGTCTCCCTCGGAGATATGTACCACATACTCGGTGCCTGTCGTATATCTACCTTGTTTGCAGGTGTGGCCGCACTGGTGCGCGCCGGTCTCCATTTTCACCTTGTAGAGGATCACCCGCTTCGGTCTGTAGGTGCATTTCTCGGAATGCTCTACATAGCGGCGCTGTGGCTCCGAGTCGTGCAACACAATAGGCGAGACACCCTCCATACGATGCGGCGGCAGGTCCGCCGGGATCTGCGAATGTGGCTAGCTCGGCATCCTGAGTATCTGACTATGCACCCAGATGTTGACCCACGATCACTAAGGGTGGATGGTGGTCCACCATATGAGCGCCGGAGCGGGCTCAACAGACGAGTAGCTGACCGACGTCGGCGAGATATTTACGTGTCGACCGACCTCCGCTCTGGCGAGCGGCGCTCTGGCCGCGACCGCCGCCGAGCGTCGCCAATCAGCTAGACCATGAGCCACCCCGCTGATCGTCCTACCGCCCTTGACGAATCCCCATTGCCCAGAACAGACACGAAGTCCTAATGACTAAAAGACGCTTAGCGTTCAAGTTCTTTACCCAGGTTCCGGTTATCAGAGATACTGGCGATCCCGAATATGCCGGTATCTTGCTCCTGTTCGCGGGCACCGTCGTAGCAGGCCTTGTGCTGATGGGGACCCATGACTACACTCACGTCCTGCAAACTGCAGGCGGCGCCCTTGTACTGCTTGGGCTTTACTTCACCGGTGTTAATCTCCGCTCAGCCCGCGCAGAGCAATACGCGGCGCGGCTCATCAGCGCGATTGCACACCTTGCGAGCGACAGCGAAGCCGTCCGGGTGGCTACAATACGGTTGCTCGAGGCCATGTTGCTTGAGGCTCCTAATGTACTTAGCGAAGAGCACGCCCGGGTAACGAGTTACAAGCAGGCGGTCAGAGAAGCCCTAGCTGTTATCTGCGATGAGGGCGACACGTATGCCGCATCCGCAGCACGCGCGGTCGCGGCAAATATCAGGAGTCGAGAGTCGGGATCGGCGTAGATCCAACCGACGACGCTAAACGCCGATTGTGCGACATTCCATCGAGACACTAGTTACGCGCATAGAGCTACGCAACCCACCACGCAAACTCCACAGCGAACCCTCTTTCATTAGGGCCGAAACAGCAAAGCCGCATCGGCCAACCTGACTCGCTGGGACAACCCTCAGTCGGAAGCGTGATCTCCGCGTTGTACTCTTTGCTATAGCCACGGTACAACATGCCCTCGGCTGTGGAGACCTTGCATTGCGTCTCCTCGCCGGGCGTTAGCTCCACTAGTTTGCCTCTAGACATGACTTCGTGCTGTACCTTGGCGGGGTCGCATGGTTGAAGGTCACATGACGCGGGCACCCAGAGGTTGAACGAGCACCATGTATTTGCCGCTCCGACATTCGTAATCGTTACGCAGACTCGGATTGTGTACGGTCGGACCGATGACACTCGAAAAACGGGCACCTCATTGAGAGTGTCGATAGTCTGTTGTGCTCCATCTGTGCCGTCGAGCTGAAAGTCGACAATCTCGACTTCGGCGGGCCGGAGGGAAGCGATCGCCTGATCGTAAGCCGGCTTCGCGTAGATGGCAGCCGCGACGGCTGCCGCGAAGATCGCCACGGACACGACAAGCGCGTCGGCTGTTAGAACGGCAATTAGCGGCTCACCTTCGTCCGCGAGAGCGATCGAACTCGCCGCCGCCGCCACACCTGATCCTCCGATGATTGTCGTGATGACCCAATGGGCACGTAGCGAGTGCCACACGTCAGCACGAGTTGCGCCCCGTGTCCTTGTGCCCCGTCTAATTCGGAAATTCTGGTCGCCGGACGAGTTGTTCACGACAGATGGAACAGTATCATCAGCCGGCCTTCTAGGGATCTCACCGAGCCGAGCCGCGACCGCTAGTGCCGCATGTGCGACGCCTGCTCACGGCTCGCGGAACCCGGCCTGGGACCAGCTCGCACAGTCCACCACGGTTTCCTGTTGCCAAGCGATGGACGCTTGCCCTCCGCAAGCGTATAGTGGAGTTATTGCCGGTTAACTAATATGCTTGGGGGACACGAATATGGCAGCAAGCAAGGTGGTCTTTATCGCTTTCGCGAAGGAGGACGAGAGCACCCGCAACCTTTTTACGGGGCAGCGCGTACATCCTGACACGCCTTTCGAATTTACAGACATGTCCGTCAAGGAGCCGTACAGCGCCGAATGGAAGGCAAAAGTGCGCGCCCGCATACGCCGAAGCGACGGCGTCATTGCACTCATATCCTCAAGCACGCCCAAGGCCACGGGGCAGCTATGGGAGATCGAATGCGCCGTTGACGAGAAAAGGCCGCTACTAGGTATTTGGATCGAGGACGGCTATAGGACCAAGCCAGCGGCAATGGGCAGCGCTCCGTGCAAGAACTGGACGTGGGATAACGTAGCTGACTTTATCGACAGTCTCTAGAGTAGCCATGAAGCGCGCACTTCTCGTCGGAATCGATCACTATACGCACTTCAACCCGTTGATGGGTTGCATAAACGATGTGGATGCAGTCGAGCCATTGCTAGCGCGTAACGAGGATAGCTCCCCGAACTTCGACTGCCAGAAGCGGACCACCGAGACCGGCGGCGTGACACGGGACGCCCTCGTGGCAGATATCGACACACTCCTGAGCGGCGGCGCCGATGTGGCACTTCTGTACTTTGCTGGGCACGGCCAGAGCCGCGACAGCGATGTTGCGCTCGTCTCACAAGACGGTACGAGTACCACTCCCGGAATCGCTCTCTCCGAGATAATGGCGAAGATAGCGGTCTCGCCTGTCAAAGAGGTCGTCCTAATGCTCGACTGCTGCTTTGCCGGCGCTGCTGCCGGTGTACCACAACTTGGAACATCGGCAGCATCGCTCAAGAATGGGGTGTCGATTCTCACCGCGAGTAGGGGAGATCAGGGTGCCGCCGAGACCCCATCCGGACGGGGTCTGTTTTCAACGTATCTTTGTGGTGCTCTCGAAGGTGGCGCCGCCGATGTATTGGGTCGAACTACGGTTGCGGGCCTCTATGCATATCTTGACGAGTCATTTGGGCCGTGGGAGCAACGTCCAGTCTTCAAGGCCAATGTCGAGCGTCTAAACGATTTGCGAACCTGTAGACCAGCTGTGCCCCTTACTGACCTGAGACGTCTGCCGGAGTTTTTTGCGACCGCAGATCATGAGTTTTCGCTAGACCCATCATATGAGCCGGAGGCCGACCCCCCAAATCCAGAGCATGAAGCTGTCTTCGGTATTTTGCAAAAATATAGGGCCGCGAAGTTGGTCGAGCCGGTGGATGAGGAGCATATGTACTTTGCGGCGATGAACAGCAAGAGCTGCCGCCTGACTCGCCTCGGCCAACACTACCTACACCTTGCGCAAGAGGGTCGCTTCTAGATGGTTGTAGGCGTAAGCGGGCATCAGGATATTCCGGCGAGCGCATCAGGCTATGTCAGGCGTAACCTTGATGCTCACCTATCGTCGCTAGTCGATCCGATTGGGGTATGCTCGCTAGCTGCCGGCGGCGATCAGTTGTTTGCTGAGGCGATCATTAGGCGAGGAGGAGTGCTAAAGGTCGTAGTTCCGTGTAACGGATACGAGACGACGTTTAGCGAGAAGGCCGACCTTGATCGATACGAGAGGCTCTTGGAGGAGGCGGGCTCAGTTGTTCGACTCGATTACCCTCAACCGTCTGAGGAGGCGTATTTTGCGGCCGGCAGGCGGGTGGTGGACATTTCGGACGAGTTGATTGCCATCTGGGACGGCAAGCGAGCTAGGGGCCATGGCGGGACGGCTGATGTTGTTGACTATGCCCGTAGTGTCGACAAGCAGATAATGGTCATCTGGCCGGAGGGCGTCGAGCGGTAGTCACTATGGGAAGATTTTACGAAACAGTGTTCTATGATACGCCGCAGCCAGGATGCGTCTTGGGCTGGCAGCTACTCGCGAGTCCGCCGGAAATCAATCAGCAGGTGATTTCCTACACGGACCTAGTAGGTGATCTGGGCGAGATTACGTCTCTCGAGGCGCTAGGTGGCTTGGAGACCGTGTTTGCACTAGTCGGGGATCCGACGCAGGAGTGGAATGCGGTCGGCGCGGTGTCGCTACGGGCAACGGGTAGCTCCCCGATTATCCAACCGGACTACGCACGTGAGCTTCTTGCAGCGCCAGTCTTTGCTGCCGAGACCTCTCCGCTCGGGGCGGCATCCGTTTCAAGGCTGGCGAGTCTCGCAACGACTACCGGAGTAGCGATCATCGATGGACATGCTGCGTTGATCTTCGTGGGAGCAAGGCTTGGGCTCGTGGTCATCCGTGGCCTCGGGGCTGTTGGTGGGGCAGTCTGGGATGGGTCCCGACCTGAGATAGTTGCGTTTTCCGGCGATGTCACGGCCTCCCTTCTCATGGCGCTGAGGAGACGTCTCGGGATTAGCGCTAGGTCTGGAGACGCGGACGTGCCGAAGCGGCGGCCTCGCTAGCAAACGCGCGGCTATACGTCGTAGTAGTGATTGCGCACGAGCGCGTGCCACTTCAAGAACAGTTCCGTCAACGCCGCTTTGCGCCTCGAATCATCGGAAGAGGCGGGCATATCATGGATAAAGACGTCGGTAACGCCGGGGTCGAAGACCCCGCCTTCGATCCCAGGCTCACGGAAGATGAGCAGCGGCAGTGACAGGCCAAACAAGATCCCGGCCTCGATCTGATTCCAGGGTGTCGGAAAGGGTCTATGTGCGTCGGTCGACGTCTCGCTCTCCGTGCCTGGCTTCTCGATACCGCCGAGGCTTCGATACTGCTCAAAGCCCAAGATCACCCCGCCAGAGCAGTGGCGAGCGAGAAGGAGAACCTCGCGGAGCGGTAGCTCGTTGGGATAGTCGGACCGACCGAGCGCGTGTGGCTCCAAATTCAGTCGGTCGAGCTGACGGACGATTTGACCCCGCGCGGTCTGCTGTTGCGCGCTCAACGCTGTCGGGCAGGACATGAAGACAGGGATCTTGATAGCCCTTGTCTATACCGGATACGAGAATGCGACGTGGCGCCCCCACTTCCGGAGCAGAGATAGACCCTAGATTGACGGTTGCGTCTTGGCCCGCCAGGGCCCAGCTAAGAAGACTCCCCAAGCCGTGCGAGCGCCTCCGCCGGGGGCGCCGGCAGAGCACGGACGTGGACATCCTCGATGATGGGCTCGGGGTAACCTGGCATCCCGCCCTCGCAGCTAATCATGATGTCGGTTGCAAAAGTCTCGTTGCCGAGGCCCCGATACTGGAGCTCGATCATGATCCTGCGGTCCTCGCTTGGGATGACCTGCTCGAACTTGAGCCCGACGTTTGCTTCGGTTGGTACAGCTCCTCGATGCCAGGAGGAAGCGGCGGTCCCGCCAGGCTGAGCAAGCGCCTGAACGTCTAGCGCCGGGCCCCGTCCGGCGTTGCGCACCCTAAGCCTCAAGAGACCGGCCTGGTCGTCGTAGAGAACGGGCGGGCCTTGTGCGGGGTCGAAGTTGTCAGACACAAGCACCGGCCGAAACTGTGAGGCGACATCTTCCGCCGTGCGCTTCGCCAGCTCGGTGGTCTCGACCGCCAAGTGCCGTGTCTGCCCGGCCAACCGGGATGTGTGGAAGGCGACGATCGCCGTGACGACGGCCAGCAAGACGGTGCCGAACGCTACCCAGGAGGACCAGCCCCATTCGTAGCCGTCGCCATGAAGCGTCGCGTGCAGCACGATCGGGGAGTGCACGATCATCACAGCACGCTAAGTGACCACACCGACGGAATGATGCGATCTTGACTTCGCCCCGTCCGGAGCCCATCTTCGGGGAAGCGCCCCACGAGCTACAGCCAGAATCCACGGCCGGTCTGCGTCCCGCATCTCACGTTCGCACCTCGTCCCAAAGCTCCCGGAGAGCGGGACGCGAACTCGCCGCTAGACGACAACCGTCTTCGGGGGTACAATCTCACGTATTAGGTGAGGAAGCCGCGATGTTTCCGGCTCGCGCGCCAGCAGCCTCGGCGGCTACGACGCCTCGCGCTTGAGCACCTTCGCCACGGCCTTGGCTCGGATCACCCGCGCAGTCGGCTCCAGCAGATCCTCGATGAGGGACCGAACAAAGGCCGAAAGTTCGACCGGCGTCCCCGCGGGCGCGCTGAGAACCCCCTGCTAATCAGCACTTTTTGGCATGAGTGCTGTGGCAGAGCCCGGCTAGCTGCCCTCGTCCCGCCCTTGCTAGCCGTTGGGGCGGCAGCCACGTAGCTGGTCCCTAAGCCCGCGAAAGGCCGACCCTGTGGGCTTGGGTAGGTCGGGCAAATCACGTTAAGTAGCGGCTGGCGGCGCTGGCTCTCAAACCCAGCTCCCTTTATGGTCTCACCGTGGAGCTTGACGTTGAGAAGTGGGGGCACGGTACTCCCGAGGCGACATATCAGGCCTGCGCTCGTGATCTCGCGAGTGAGGAGGACCGAATGCGCATCATTGATGGCAAGCTCACGAATCTTGCCGCCTTCTCCGGGTTGTCTATCTCTGTAAGTGGTGGCGTCGGCGGTTCGGTGTTGGCGACGGGTCGACTCCCGTTGGGGTTTGCGATTGCGCTGGGTAGCACCTTGGCGCTTGCAGCGACGCTTCTGCTCGGCGGCGTGGTGACAGCCTTCAAGGGTCTGAAACCAAGGGGTTATCAGGGCGTGGAAGAGTCTGCTGCGGAGGCTCGCCTGCTCCAAGGAAGTCTTGAACGTGACGTTCAAGACGCGTGGGCGAGCTTTGCTGCAACCCTCGTCGTGAATCTCGTATCAGCTAGGCAAGCCAACGACGCCAAGGCGACGGCTGCGATCAGAACGTTTTGGCTTGTCGGTGCGGGCTTTTCTCTGCTTGTCCTGGCGATAGTCGTAGTCGCCGTCGGAAGTGTCGTGTAGACTGTTAGAACGATGACAAATCGCAGTGGTAGCGGCCCATCTGTGCCGCCTGAGGGGAGCCAGCCCGCTGGCGGCGGCCCCCAAGCGAAAGTCCAGCCTGAGGGAACGCGACCTGTTCAGCGGGGGCTTGGGACTCCGCAGGACACTGTCCGAGTAGCGCCAGAGGCGACACGTGTAGTTGTCGGTGGCGCGGCTCCGCCAGAGCGTACGCGCATGATCCCGCTGGACGACAGCAACAACAACGGCTGAGCGGTCTCCCGTTCGGGTGCTGCGCCCCTGAGGCTATTGGCCTGAGCTGGGTGGTGCGGTTTCTTCCGTCGGGACAGGGCGTAGGCTTGCTCATGACAATTTGCACAAGTGAGCCCGCGCCGTTGGTAGCGACGCGGGCTCTGGACACAAGGAGCGGTGACTCCGTATGCCCGGAACCGCTCGTATCCCCGATGGATTGCTGCTCGCTGCCGTTCGGCGGGCGCAGTTGCACTTGCAGGCCGACGAGGGCGTGGCCATCTACCGCATCAAGGCTCACCTGAGCCTGCCACACACCAGCTGGACTACGCGGCTGTTGCAGCCGCCGCCAAACCGCAACCGGCCTACCCGCAGGCCGTTTATACAAGCGATGGGTCCTTCGACCAGACCGTACCGCTCGAGATCGTCGGCTATGCCGCAGTCACCCAGAGAGTACCGGCCGAACAGATGGACGTCGTCGCCGAAGACGGCGAGAGCCAAAGGGCCGCGGCGTTGAGGGAGTTCGGGGTCGTTCGTTCCGTCCGCGGGCAGTTCTCAGGTTGGGCGTTTACCGATCTCGAACGCTTCGGCGCAGCCGGCCGAGTCGAACCGGGAACCGTGCAGCTGACAAGCCCGACCGACCCCCTAGTCGGTGAACGCACGAATACTCTGCTACATGGCACATTTCGAGGCAAGCTGGCTGACCACGACGGCGATGGCCGCTACGACATCAACCTCGTCCCGTAGACCCCTACACGATGGGCGCAGTCCTGTAGCGGGCGCGCCCGATCGTGAACAAGTTCACCCACCATTCAGTTCAGGAACGGCTGTGCGCTCGACTCGACTAGACGCGCTCTTGCCGACCGTTAGCCCTCCGACCTCGACTGGCCAAGGACCGATATGCTCCAGCCAATTCGATCCAGAAAGGGGCTGCTATGCGGCGAGTACCGATCGCGATTCTAGTCTTGCTCGTCCTTGCTGTCGCTCCGTCGGCTCAGGCCGAAGGCGGAGCCGCGATATCCGGTGCTCCAGTCGTGGCGTACGGCCAACAAGAGTTCGGCTTCGTCCATTTCGTCAAATACGAGGACTGCCGCCAATGGTGGCTTTTGCCTACGGTCGCCGGTGATCACCTGCAGATCGATTGGGAAGTGCAGGACCCGTACATCGAACTGCGGCTCTACGGTGTCGGGACGACCGATTTCAACTTTCTCCAGAAGAAAGCCCTAACCAGCGGCGGCGTCAACGCCAACATGAAGGCCGAATTCACCTATGTGTCAGAGGAAACGGGCGACCTCCCGGTGCTCTTTACCGATCCCGGATGCTATGGCAATGCCGAACCAGGTCCCTACAACTTTACTGCGCAGGTAACACACTCGGTTGTGGTCGCGTCGCCAAACATTGCTGTCCTGCACACCAAGGGCGTAATCGCGGTTCCGGTTCACGACCCCGCAGGGGGTGAAATCAACAATCCGGTCGTCATCTGCGCACTGGAGATCAAAGGCCACGGTCAGTGGACGACGATCGGCACAGCGCCCGTCGCCAGCTCACTCGCGACCATCCACTTCAGAGTGCCCGCACGGCTTCGGCACCAGCGGGTCACCTTGCGCGCAGTCGCTACAGGTGCAGGCTACTTTACGGCGTCAAGCAACAATCGCAGAGCACGTACGCTGTAGACGACCGTGCCCATCGCCGATTGTGCTACAGGGCGGGGGTGTCGGCGACCGCAAATCTACGTGGCCTTTGCTGCGGTGGGTGCCCAGTTAGAATGATCCCAAGGTGCCTGGACCAACCGGTGAGCTGTCCTTCGACGAGTTCCCTATCACACGGGATGAGGCATTGCTTTGGCTCAACGACCACCTAGGTAAAGTTCTGGAGGCTGACCTGCGTATTGGCTACAATTGTGTCTGTTCGACAAGAGGAATCTTGACTTACTGGACCGAGAGGGATAAGAACATGCTCATTGGGGCTACGGGCGCGATAATGGCGGAGAGATCGACCGGCCTATACGAAATCGGAGAGACGGTCTTCGAGTTGACGCCCTCGGAGGTGTCCTGGTCATACGCAATCAAAAAGTTCCCCAAGCACGAACTCATCGCCCACTTTGAGAGCGTTGTATTGAAATTTATTCCACAAGAGCAACCCGACTAAGTGTCGTAGCCTGGGCCTCGGAGCCAAGCCGCTTGTGCGAAGCAAGGCTCAGGCATGGCGAGCGCGGCGAGAAATCCACCGCTGTAGTGGGGGTAGCATCGACCTCCGGCAGTCGAACGTATGTACGTGTCGACGATACCGGGCTTGAGGACAGATCCTCCGCGCGGCCCAGCGCGAACGAAGCGCCCGCATGCCCAGGTACTCAAACCGCAGTCGTGCGCAGAGCACTGCTGCATGGCGTCGAGTCCTCCATCCTTCCGGCTCCAGAAGGGCTTCAAGCAGACGATCCAGGACCTTCTCTAGGTTCGCGGGCAGTCCCGAACTCCCCGCTTGACGAAACCCCCGCAAATCACGCATAGTGGCAGGAGGTCGCGCGCCCGTGGCTCAGCGGATAGAGCACTCGGCTTCGGACCGAGGTGGTGGGAGTCCGATTCTCTCCGGGCGCACCAACAGCCTCGGTCGGTGCTCTACGGCGCGTTGCGCCCCAGCACCTTCTCCACCGCCTTCGCTCGGGCAGCCCGCCCGGTCGGCTCCAGTAGTTCCTCGATGAGGGACCGAACAAAGGCCGAAAGTTCGACCGGCGTCTTCGCGGGCGCGCTGCTCTCTAGCCGTAGACCTCGGCGTGGACTCTGCTCGGCACGCTCTTGAGCGCTTTGCGTGCCTCGCTGCTGCTGATGACGCCGGCTGCCACGTAGCGTTCGTACTTATCTCGACGGGCTTGGACGAGCGCCTTTTCGAGCCCGGCGGCGGTGTGGCCCGGCTCGGAGTCGGCAATCTGGGCCAGGCTGCGTCCCTGCTCCAGCTGCCGCAGGACGGTCGCCGAGGTGACGCCGAGGTAGCGTGCTGCCGCAGCCAGGTCCCGGGGGCGCCGGCGACGTGTCAGTTGGGCTTCCAAGCGCGCACGCAGGCGCGCGATGCGAGAGCCTTCGGCCGCCCTGGACAGGTGCTCGCTCTCGATCTGCCGGACCTCTGGTGCCATGATCGCTTCGATCAGGCCGCTTTCGGAGCGTCCGTTCGTGGATCCGGCGACCGCCGCTAGGCTGCTGCCGCTGTGCAGCCGCTTGCGAAGCTCGCCGACGCCGATGCCGAGGTAGCGGGCCGACAGCGTCAGCTCGTCGGCAGCGGAGGTTCGCGACGGTGGGGGAGCCTTGTCGTGATGGGACCCCCCGCCGGACAGGGTTGCGATCAGCGCCCCAGCCACGATCGCCGCCACGGCGGTTGCGACTGCGAGGTTTCGCCTCATGCCGCGTCTCATCGGCGCGAGCATACTTTCGGCAGCCCACGCAACGCGCCGGATGGCAGTTTCCGCTGCGCTCGCCCGAACTGTGCGAACAATGTCGACATTACGTGAATACGTTGTCAATCTGACATTGCTAAACTGGCTCGCCAGCCAACGCGGTGGCCGACTCGGGAGGGGTCTCGGCCATCGTCAGATGCAGCGGCTCAGTCCGCGGGGCCCATATGAGTTCCGAACATCCGGCTGGTGAGCCCGGATGTCTACTGTCGCCATCGGTGGACTGTCATGGTATGCTCGCGTCCGTCGAAACTCGACCTCGGGGGCCAGAGCAGGGGGTTGCCCGGAGACACCGGGTCGGGGACCGTTTGATAACCGTCGAACGAGCCTTTCCAGCAAGGCGAAAGCGAGGACTTAGGAGAATGAGGAGCATCAAGGCCATATGCGGCGCTGCCGCGATGGCGTGTGCGCTGGGTGCGTTCGCATCCCCGGCGTTCGCCGTCAAAGAAAAACTGAAATTCGGGGAATTCGAAGCGTCGATCGCCGGCCGGACGATCTCGGAAAGCTCGCCGGCGCCCATCGCGCTCTCCAAGGAAGGGTCTGCGAGCGTGTCCCGCCTGAAACTCGGGGGGACGCTCTTCGGCTTCAACGTCAAAGAAGCCAAGCCCGAACCCGAAACCCCGTGCCTGAAGGAACCTAGTGTCAAGGGTGCAGCGACCGAAGAAAAATCGACAAGCCTGCTCCTGAACGTCACGTTCAGGCAGTGCATGTCGTGGACCAAGAGCGGCGCCGGCTACGGCTACAAAGCGGGTGGCTTCAAGCTCGGCATGAGGTTCATCGCCAACGAATCCGCCGAAATCGGCGAGGACACGGGGCTCAAAATCGAAGAAACGGCCTACGTGAAGGTCACGACGGCGAACAAGCAGTGCCTGATCGCGATCCCGGCCCAGTTCGTGCCCGCGAAAGCCGAAGAAAAAGAAGAAAAATTCTGGGAAGGCGCGGAATACTCGACGGAAAAGGAAGCGCCGGTCGAAAACTGGGAAAAAAGCAAGAAGCTCCAGGAACAGTACCCCGGCAACTTCAAGAACCGCCTGTTCATCGAAACGACCGAAAAGTTCAAACACATCGTGACCTACGTCGACACCGTCTCGACCGGCAAGCCCCACGGCTGCACGCCCGTCAAAGGCGAAGCCAACACGCGGATCGTCACGGAAGAAGGTCCGTGGAAGGGCTGGACCGAACATACCGACGGAGAAATCTTCATGGAAATGGAAGGTCTCGAAGTCAAGGGCGGTCAGCTGGCGTTCATCCCGCCTGCCTGACCTGACGCAGCACACCTAAGTCATCGCTCGAGCGCGGGACGGCTGTCCGGAAGGGCCGCCGCTCCGCGCTCGTCGCTTTTTCGGGTCAGCTCGACGCAGCCAGTACGGGGCGGCTGCGCCCCTCGCTCTTGGAGCGGTACATGGCGTCGTCGGCGCGCCTGACGAGATCCTCTGCGCTGACCCTGCCGGCGTACCCGTAGGCCACGCCGATGCTCGCTTGCAGCTCCGCCTCCCCGCAGGACAGCTCGAAGCTCCCGCAGATCGCCATCGCGATCCGCTCGGCCACGTGCATGGCTACTTCCGCCGCCGGCAGCTCCCGCAGCACGATCAGGAACTCGTCTCCGCCCAGACGTCCGATCAGGTCGCTCTCCCGGCTGGCCAGCTTCAGACGCTCGGCCACCAGGATCAAGACCTCGTCGCCGGCGCCGTGGCCGAGCGCGTCGTTGATCGGCTTGAACTTGTCCAGGTCGACGTAGATGACACCCGTGCGACGGCCGTCGTGCTGCTCGAGCTCCGCCTGCAGGGCGCTCAGGATCGATGCCCTGTTGTGGGCGTGCGTCAGGGTGTCGTAGGTCGCTCTGTGCTCCAGCTCCTGTCTGGCTCTGGCGCTGTCGGTCACGTCCAGGACGCACGTGATGGCACCGCTGACCTCGCCGCTGGCTCGAGACAGCGCCCGCAGGCTCATCAGGGCCCGCCGCCAGCCGCCCGCGGGCAGCTCGATGTCGACCTCCACGTCCCGGTCGGCGCCCGCCCCGAGCACCTCCTCGAGGACCTCGTCGAAACGATCCCGGCTCTCGTCCGTCAGCGTCTGCAGGAGCGTTCGAACGGCCGGCGCCGTCGGATCTCCGTGGGCGCCAGGCGCAGGGGCCACGCGCCGCTCGGAGGCGTCGATCGCAGGTGGCTCGCTGCCGTAGAGGATCTGCAGCAGGCAGGCGTTGTTGTAGACGACCTCCCTGTCGGTGTCGATCTGCAGCAGCCCGACGGGCATCGCGTCGGTCAGGCGCCGCAGCAGCTGCTCGTGTTCGTGCAGGGCCTCCTGTGCGGCCATCTCCGCCGAGATGTCGATGATCTCCACGACCACGCAGTTGCGGCCGGGGACGTTGAGGAAGTTGTGCAGGGTCGTGTCGACCCACATGTAGCTGCCGTCCCTGCGCCTGCGGCGCAGCCGCGTCTGCTGGGCCCTGTTGCTGGAGATCACCGCCAGCCAGCCCTCCACGGCGCGACCCTGATCGTCGGGATGGATCTGGTCCAGCACCGACTTGCCGAGCAGCTCTGCCTCCGTGTAGCCGAACATCTGGGTGAAGGCCTCGTCGGCGCCCAGCACGCGCGCCCCCTCGTCCTCGGTCAGGGTGCAGAAGCGCGGTGCAGCCGGCTCGCGATCCTCCTCGCTCGGGGCTTGCTCTGCGTCCTCGTCGCTGGGCAGGATCACTCCCAGGAACACGCCGTGTACTTCCCGGAGGTCCACGAAGTGCAGCGTCGACCACGTGGTGGGACTGCTCAGCATGCGCACCTTCGTCGAGGCCGCCCCCTCCTGCTGGGCCTTCAGCCACAGCTTCACCACGGCCGTCCTGTCGGCTGCGACGACGTTGTCGATCAGGGCGCGCCCCTCGATCAGGCTCTGGCCCCACAGCCCGACCGTCTGGGGCACCGGCACGATCAGGCCGTTGCCGGCGAGCGCGCAGACCATCGCTCCGGGATGCTCCCGCAGCAGCGCTTCGGCACCCATCGCAAGCTCACGGCCGCTCTGCTCCACAGGGCTCGACACTCAGGCTCTCCTCGCGCGGGCGCACTCCGGGGCGGTTCCCCACGGCCGCACCGCTCTTGTCTCGGGTTGACTTCTGTTCGAAGCTGAGCATCGGCCTGCCCACCCATGCGCATGAGCGCTGCAGCGGAGCTTGGACGGCTGCTCTGGTCGGCCCGGCGAGGCTGCCGGGCGAACTGCGAGGATCAGGCCATGACAGGCGAACCCCTCGTCAAGCTGCCCGCCGCCCTGGCCGCGCCCGGCGCCCGGCGCGAAGCACGCTTCCTGCTCGGGGTCGACGGCGGCGCCACCAAGACGCTGGCAGCGGTCCTGGACCTGAGCGAGGGCAGCCTTCACCTCGGCCACGGCGGTCCCAGCAACGAGGACGCAGTCGGCGCCAAGGCGGCCGTCGAGGCCCTGCTGGAAGCCGCCCAGGAGGCGATCGACGGCGCCGGCACCGAGACCGGGCAGCTGTCCGCGGCCGTCCTGGCCATCGCCGGGACGGACACGGACTCGGTCACGCGTCACGTCCACCGCGCCCGGGGCGACTCCTGGACGGTCGTCAACGACGTCGTCGGAGCATGGGCGACCGCGACCGGCTGCTCCCCCGGCGTCGCCGCCATCGCCGGCACGGGATCCAACGTCTTCGGCGTCGGCGAGGACGGACGCAGCTGGCGCACCGGCGGCTGGGGCCACCTGCTCGGCGACGAGGGGTCGGGCTACTGGCTGGGCGTCGAGTCGATCCGGGCCGCCCTGCGCGACCGCGACGCATCAGGCCCGCCGACCCGGCTCGGCCAGGAGGCCAGCGCGTTCTTCGAGGTCCCCAGCATCGAGGCGCTGGCCAGCCTGGTCTACTCCAAGCCCCTGACGAAGGGGGAGATCGCCGCCTTTGCCGTGCGGACCGCGAAGCTCGCCGAGGAGGGGGACGAGGTGGCCCGCGAGCTGTTCGCCCGCGGCGCCGAGCAGCTGGGCGGCCAGATCGTCGCCGTCATCGCACAGACAGGACTGCGGGGCCGCTTTCCCGTCGGGCTGATCGGCAGCGCCTACAAGGCCGGCCCGGTCTTCGTGGAGCCGCTGGAGAAGCGCGTCAGGCAGGATGCTCCAGAGGCCCGGATATCGCTCGTGGAGATGGCGCCCGTCGGCGGCAGCCTGCTGCTCGCCGCCCGCGCCTGCGGTCAGCAGGACAGCGTCCAGCCCACCGAGCTGACACGCCTGATCGAGAGCTCCCTGAAGGCCTGAGCTCTCTGCCGGGCCCCGTCACGTCGCTGCCAGACGGGCGGCGATGGCGCGGCCGTCGGCCACTGCTGCCGGTCCGCTGCCCTGCACCCTCAATGCGGCCGCGGCAGCTGCCGTGCGAGCCGCTGCAGCTGGGTCCGCCCCGCCCGCCAGCTCCACGAAGAAGGCGCTGGCCCACACGTCCCCGGCCCCCATGTCGTCGATCGGCTCGGCGATCTCCTGGACGGGGACCGACAGGGTGCCTCCTCCCGTCAGCAGCTCCGTCTGGCGATGGGCTGCCGTGATCGCAACGACCCCGCCGCCCGCCACGGTCGCCCCGGTCATGGCGGTGCACACCTCACGCTCCTGCTCGCTGATGACCAGGGCCGAGCAGCCGCTCGCGACCAGGCTGCCCTGCGCCGAGGGGGACCTCATCTCGATCTCCCCTCCCGGGCCCGGCCAGTAGCGCACGAGGCCCTGCGGGGTCAGCCCCACGAGATCTGCCTGCGCCTGCACCCGTCCGGACAGCTCCGCGGCGACAGGCGCCAGGTGAAGCACACGGGACCGCGGCAGGTCGAGGTGGCGCATCTCGCCCGCCCATGCCAGGATCCGCTGGCGGCGCATGCCGTCCACGACGCTGGTCTGCAGCGTCGTCGTCTCCGCCGCCGCCTGGACGTCGAGGTCGAACTCGCCCGCGAAAGGGCTCAGCAGCTCCCGCACCCGGCCCGGCGCCCCCCGCGTCACGACCAGCGCCCGCAGGCCCATGCGCGCTGCCTGCAGGGCCCCGTAGAGAACCGTCCCGCCGGCCTGGGGCGAGCCGTCGGGCATGATGTCGACGGTGACGTGCCCGAGGGCGAGATAGTCATACGCCTGCAGGTCCGCCATCAAGCAGGGCGTATACCAAATCGTTTGCGTCCCGAGACTGTTGTTTGAGCTTGAGCGATGAAGCCCGCTGCGATGCGACGCACATTCCCACGCGCCCAGATTGCCTGCCTGGCCCTCTGCCTGGGGGTGGCTGCCCTGGCCCCGGCCTCCTCGTGGGCAGCCCGCCGCCCCTCCGGTCCCTACCCGGCGGCAGCGACACAAGCCTCCTTCACGCTCACCTCCGGTCAGTCGGGGAAGCACGGGGCCCGTGCGGCAGGTCACGCTCCCGCCAGGCAGCGAAAGCCGGCACTCAGTGGGGACCCGGCCCGTGCCCTGCTGGGCTTCCAGGCGATGCAGCGCAACTACTACATCCTCGGCTCGGGGCTGTACAAGGGCGAACCGTTCTCCTATCTGTGGCCCTTCTCGCAGGCGCTCGCGGCGACCGTCACCGCCGACGAGGTCCCGGCGCTGCGCCCGCAGCTCCAGCACGAACTGAAAGCGCGCATGATCGGCCTGGGCGACTACTTCGACGGCGACAACTCGGGCGCGCCCGAGGGGACCTTCACGAGCGCCCAGGCTGCCTTCGACGGCGCCGTCGCGCCGCCGGCGGGACCGGGCGGAACCAAGTACTACGACGACAACGACTGGGTCGGGCTGGAGCTCCTCCGCCTCTACAGGCTTACCCGCGAACGGGCTGCGCTGAACCTGGCCGAGCAGATCATGGCCTTCGAGATGGCGGGCTGGCAGGCGAGCCCCGAACTGGGCTGCCCCGGCGGCATCCCCTTCTCCAACTCGCCCCAGAACAGCGAACGCAACACGATCACGACGGCCCCCGCGGCGGAGCTCGGCGTGCGCCTCTACGCGTTCACCGGCAACGCCGCATACCTGCAGTTCGCCGAGCAGGCCTATGCCTGGGTGCGGACCTGCCTGCTTCTGCCCAGCGGCCTCTACGGCGATCACGTCAACAAGCGGGGCATCGTCGAACCGCGCCTGTGGAGCTACACGCAGGGCACCATGATCGGAGCCGGCACGCTCCTCTACCAGGCCACGGGCAACCCCGAATACCTCACCCAGGCCGCCCAGACCGTGCAGGCCGCCGGCGCCTATTTCACGCCCTCGCGGCTGGGCGGGGAAATCCCCTTCTTCCCCTCCGTCTACTTCCGCAACCTCATGTACTACGAAGCCGTCACACAGACCAGTGGCGCCCGCAGCCAGGCGCAGTCCTACGTCGACTACTTCTGGGCGCACCTGCGGACCAGCTCGAACCTCTTCGTCTACGGCTCCCCGCCGTCCGGGCAGCTGCTCGTCCAGGCCGCCATCGTGCAGATCTACGCGCTGCTGTCCTCCTCGCCCTCGACGTACTTCTAGAAGCATCCCGAGCCTTCGGCGATGCCGCGAGCGAGTAGGCTCTAAGCCATGACGGAGGCTGCCAACCTGATCACGCCCGACGGGCTCAAGCGCCTGCAGGAGGAGCTGGCGACGCTCGAGGGGGAAGGTCGCAGGGAGATCGCCGAGCGCATCAAGACGGCTCGCGAATGGGGCGACCTGAAGGAGAACAGCGAGTACCACGACGCCAAGAACGACCAGGCCCACCTGGAGACGAAGATCGCCAGGCTGCGCGAGCGCATCACCGGCGCAGTCGTCGTCGAGGAGCGCCAGGCGAGTCCCGGCGGGGCCGTCGGCCTCGGCTCGACGGTGACCGTTCGCGACCAGGACGGCGCCGAGCAGACCTGGAAGATCGTCAGCTCCCACGACGCCTCCCCGCGGGAGGGGCGGCTGTCTGTGGAATCGCCGATGGCCTCAGCCCTGCTGGGGCGCTCCGTGGGCGATCAGACGTCTGTCACGCTGCCTCGCGGCACCCGTGCGCTGACGATCCTGTCCGTCAGCTGAGCCGTCGCGGCGAGCAGCGCCGGTGGGCGCGCTCGACACGTTTGGCGAATGCCTTGGGGCCTGGACCGTAGAGCTTGCGTCCCTGCGCCAGAGCACGGCGGCGAAGCTTGGCCCGCCGTCTCGCCGCGGCACGCAGCAGGGCCCGCCTGCTGCCGGCGCCGAGCCCCGCCCGGCGCCCCTCCGCTTCTATCCAGGCTTCGAGCACGGCCAGGTCGTGCTCCTCCCCGAGCAATTCGCCGAGGGCTTCGGAGCGCTCGGCCAGGCGCGCCAGCCACCTCGCCTCGGCCTTCGCCGCAGCCCCGCGCGAGCGCTTGCCGGAGGCGAAGGAGGACCGCCTGTCCTGTTCGCGGCCCAGGGCTTCAGAGGCGTATCGCAGGTCCTTGACCCGCTTTCGCCACTTGTGCATGGCCATGGTCCGGTCCTTCCTGGCGCGGGCCGCCCTGCGCCCTCTTCGCCTGCCCTCCTCGTAGACGCGCTTCAGGCCGGGCCCGATCGTGGCCAGGCCCTCCCGTTCGCGCAGCGGCCAGGCCGACGCCCGCATCCGCAGGGCCTCC
Source organism: uncultured Solirubrobacteraceae bacterium (assembly GCA_963697795.1). Lineage (GTDB taxonomy): Bacteria > Actinomycetota > Thermoleophilia > Solirubrobacterales > Solirubrobacteraceae > Palsa-744. Next base: position 2,376,172 of record OY969097.1, read on the forward strand.
AGCTCCGTGACGACGGCGTGGAGGGTCGTGGGGCTGAGCGCAGCGGCCACCGCCACGTCGCGACGACGGGCCAGCTCGGCCCGCAGGCGCACGACCCGCTTGCGCCTGGCCAGCCGCGGCTCGCGCTTGCACAGGCCGTCGAGCGTCGCCAGCATGACCTCGCTGTCACGGGCAGCTGCGAGACCCTCGGCGGCCCTGCGCAGAGCCGCCTGCTCGCGTGCGCAGGCGACCTCCCCCAGCTCCTCCTGCAGCAGCCTGACGATCGTCCTGATCCGCTTGATGGCCTTGCGCGCCTCGTGCACAGCCTGCTGGGGATCCGCGTCCACGGCCCGCAGATGCTCGACTGCCAGCTCGGCCTGCTCGACGACCATGCGGCGCAGGCCGACCGTCAGGAGCTCGTCGTGGCGCAGCCCGAGACGACGCTTGCGAGGCTCGCGCTTGGCGCCTCCGGCCCGCGCCATCGCCACGCCCACCCCAAGCGCTGCGCCCGCCATGAGCGTCGCGGCCAGCGGCGCCACAATGTGGCGATGACGGGTCTTCAGCAGGCGTCGTGGTGGACGGTGCGTCCCGCCGCCAACACCAAGCCATCTACCTATCGCTGTCCGATCTGCTCGCATCATCTTCCTGCCCTCAGCGAGCATATGCTGATCGCGCCCGAAGGCGACACCCGCAGGCGCCGCCACGCCCACACGCAGTGCGTGATGAAGGCCAGGGCCGGCGGGGAGCTTAGGCTGCGCGAGGAGTGGCAGGCGCAGCAGCCGCAGCAGCCGTCCCTCTGGCGGCGTCTGCTGCGGCGCGGCTAATCCTGGACGATGCGGGGCGCGCTTCAGCCGCCGAAGACGTGGACGTGCTCGGGCTCCACGCGCAGGATCACACGCTGTTCGCCGGGCTGGCGCAGGGGGTACTCCTCGACGCCCATGTACTTCTTGGCCAGGGAGTCGATGTGGGCGTCCGCCCCGTCGTGGGTGCGCTCAGCCACTCGGCCCCTCACCTCGACGTACTCGTAGGGGTTCTCCAGGTTCTGCACCGTCAGGGTCACCCTCGGGTCGCGCTCCAGGTTGCGCGGCCAGGCCCGCCCCTCGGCCGTGTTCAGGACGGGTCGACCGTCCTGCACGTCGACCCAAACGGGGGCCGTGTGCACCGAGCCGTCGCTGCGAAGCGTCGACACGTGACAGAAGTTCTTCGCCTTCAGCAGCTCCTCGGCGCGACCGTCGATCTGCTCGCTCATCGGCCCATCTCCTTTCGCTGTTTGCCGTTGCCCTCCAACATAGGGCCTGTCCGCGCCGGCAGCGTTATCAGGTGCGGCTGGACAGCGGCGGGATCGGGTCGAGCGCCGTCAGGCGCCCGTCGTCGAGCGCGAAGTGCACGACCCGGCTGCCGCCGCTGGGGCAGCAGGCCGAGTCGCCCTGACGGTAGATGCCATAGGCGATCGCGACTTCCGTGTCGCTCTGGGAGACGACCGATATCTGGCCGCTGGGGGACTTCGTGTCCGTGCCCAGGTAGCGGCCTTCCAGGAAGAAGAAGGCCTGCTGCTGGGGGGTGCCTTCCGAGGTGCGAGTGCCAACCAGTACCCGCAGGGTCTGTCCGGGGTGGTATTCGGCGGTGTCCCTGGCGGTGAAGCCGTGGGCGCCCACGACCGCGGCCGCCGCGCCGGCTCCTTCGGAGGAGGAGTGCGACTGTCCTTCCGTGAAGGACGGCTCGGGCGCCGTGCGGGTGCTCGACGCTTCCGTCTGCGTCGGCGTCGTGCTCGTCGGCGTCGTGGCGGGGGCGCTCGTCGTGCCCGTCGTCGTGGACGTCGTCGTCTGTGTCCCCGCCGCCGCCGGCGCGCTTGCGACCGTCACCGTCTTGGTCTGGGAGCCGCAGCCCGCCAGCGCAGCCGCGGCGGCCAGCACAGCCATCGTCGCTGTCCTCGGTCGAGTCATCTCACCGATGGTATTCGCCGCCGTTGCGACTGCTCCTGGCAGGTGTGAAAGCTGTCAGAGCGGGTACGATCAGGCAGATGTCCAGTGAGCGCGCACAGACGCCCCGGGCCCAGCCTCCCGGTGCCGAGCCTCCCGGTCGCAACCCGCGGGAGACCGCTCGGACGGTCGGCCTGGTCGTGCTGGCGATCCTGATAACCCTCTTCGCCGTCTTCAACCTGGACCAGGTCAAGGTCCACTGGGTGTTCGGGTCGGGACGCGCTCCCCTCATCATCGTCATCGTGATCTCCCTGCTGGTGGGGATCGTGATGACCTACATAGCCGAAAGGCGCGTCCGCAAGCGCCGTTAGTCGCCGCTCGCCAGGACCGCCTCGGCTGCCCGCTCGGCGCCGAGGTACGGAGCCAGGGCGAGATGGCAGAGCTGATCCGTCAGGGCGCCCAGCAGCGCCACCCGCCCGCCCGTGACCTGGCAGCGGACCGTGTGCCAGAAAGCCCCCACGACTCCCTCGGTGGCCAGGGTGCAGCCTTCTTCGGGCGCACCCGCGGCGAGCAGGTCGGCCAGCTTCGCCGACGCCTGGGCGTGGCGCTGCATCGGCTTGCGCCCGCAGCAGTTCACGTCCACCACCAGCGTGCGGGCGTGTAGGGGGTTGGCCGCCAGGTGCTCCAGGAGGGCTCGCGTCACGCCGATGGTTCGCGTCGTCCAGTCGGGCTGACCGGCGGCCGCCTCCCTCGCCACCTCCAGCAGCCGTTTGTCGGTCATGTCCAAGGCTGCGTGCAGGCAGTCCTGAGAAGTCGGGAACAGGGCGAAGAAGTCGTCCAGGCTGACCTGCGCGCGCTCGGCGATCAGGGGCGCGCTCAGCTCGGCCGCGTCGCGCGGCCCGCACAGCTGCAGGACGCTGTGCAGCAGGCGTGAACGCGTGTCCTCGCCCGGCGGCTGCCCGTTCTCGCCGTGCATCGCCCGCGCTCCGATCTGACGGGCTCGATCGCGCAGGCGCCTGTTCAGCTCCTCCGTGATGCCGCTGCCGGGGGGCGTCCTGAAGCGCAGCGTCCACTCCAGCATCTGCTCTGTCATCGCCCGCTCGTCGGGGAGCTGCTTCCTGGCCAGCATGCCCGCCAGGGACCAGTGCAGGCCGCCCACCATGCCGCGCAGGATCGGCGCCGGAAGCGCCTCCGAGCGGCTGGAGAGCTCGAAGCAGGCGCCCAGCAGCTGCTCGCACTCGCCGGCTCCCCGGCAGAACCGGACCATCCCGTCGGGGCCGGCTGTAGCGACGTCCAGCAGGACCAGCTTGACGGCGTTGCGATCGCCGGAGATCGTCTGCGCGCAGTGGGCGAAGACGGCCTGCAGACGGTCCTCCAGACCGCCGTGCGCGTCAAGGTAGGCGCTGCGCAGGGCCGCCAGCTCGCGACCCGCCAGCAGGTCGAAGGTCGCCAGGAAGCAGTCCTGGCGGTTGGCGAAGATTTCGTAGAAGGACCGCCGCGAGACGCCGGCCAGCCCGATCACCTGCTTGACGCTCGTGCCCTGGTAGCCGCTGCGGGCGACAGCCTCGATCATCGCGCCGTGGATGCGGGCCCGCTGGTGCCTGGCCACCTCCTCCGGCGGCAGCTGGTGCGGCCCGTGCGGCAGGCGCTTGTAGATCGGCGCGATCCGCCCGGACTGGCGCGTCTTCGACCTCTGCCCGCCCCCCGCGGGCCCCGTTCCTCCCCTTGCCATTCAATCTCCTCGAAAGCCGTTCCGAACAGACGATCCGTGTCACATCTTATGCACGATTGGCGGACGAGGTGTCAGTAATGTTTTGTCTGCTGACAAAAGGCGCCGCCGCCGGAGCGAGAACGGATCAGTGCAGGACGACCTTCAGGGCCAGGATGCCCAGACCCATCGTCAACCCGATCGCGATCTCGACGGCCAGCTCCCCGCGGGTGGCGTGCGAGCGCAGGGCCGCGACGGCCTCGAACGCGGCTATGGATGCCACCGCCGCCCACACCGCCGCCGCCACGGCCGTGCCGCGCCCGGCCCCCGTGAGGGCCGCCACGATCAGCGCCAGCAGCGGTATCGAGGCTCCCCTCAGCAGCGGCCAGTCGTTGCGCAGCGCGTCAGTCAGGGCCGACAGGGTGAGCGGGCGGCCGGTCTGCAGCCGTCCGCCGAGCACGCGGGCATAGGAGTGGGCCAGCCAGTAGAGGGCCGTCGCGATGATCGTCGAGGCGATCGTCTCCAGGTAGGTCTCCCGGGCGGGCGTCTCGGCGCTGAGCAGGGCCCCGATCACGATCACCCCGTAGACGGCGGCGGTCGGGTTCTGCTCGGGCAGGACCCAGTCCACGACGCGAGCAGCCAGCCTGGCCGGGCGGTTGCCCGCGTGCTGCGGCCGTTGGTCCTCTGCGGTGCCGATCGACGGATTATCCCGTGCCCGGACGACCCCTTCGCGGACCGCGGGTAGCCTGCAAGGCATGGACGCCGCTGCCACGGTCAGGTTGCGCCAGGCCGTGATCGCCTCGGCCCGGATCGAGCCGCTGGCAAGCAGGCTCAGGGAGGAGCTGGCGCTGCAGGAGCCCTTCCGCGACCCGGGCGTGGCCGCCTTCGGCCTGGAGAACGTCGTCTTCGCGATCGGCGACTGCTTCCTGGAGATCGTCGCCCCGACGGTCCCGGGCACGGCCGCCGCCCGCCGGCTGGAGCGCTGCGGCGGCGACTGCGGTTACATGGTCCTGTTCGACGTCAGCGACCTGCAGGGCGCCCGCGAGCGAGCCGCCGCTGCTGGCGTGCGGACGGTCTGGCAGATCGACCTGCCGGACATCTCGGGCACGCACTTGCACCCCTCCGACATGCACGGGACGATCGTCTCCGTCGACTGCTCCCGGCCGCAGGGCAGCTGGCGCTGGGGCGGGCCCGGATGGACGGAGCGGGTGGGGCGGGGAGCGCCGGGGAGGCTGGCTGGAGTGACCGTGGCCGTGACCGAACCCGCAGCCGCATGCGAGCGCTGGGCGGACGTGCTCGGCCTGCCTGGCTCTGGGTCGGCTCGGATCGAGCTGCAGGATCAGACGGTCCGCTTCGAGCCGCTCGCGGGTGGGCCGGAGAGCGTCGTCTCGATCGCCCTGCAGGTGCCTGCCGAGGTCAGGGCCGGGCGCGCGGCACTGGACCTGGGGGCGGTGCGCATCGAGCTGGAGGATCTCCCCGCGTGAGCGACTCGATGCAGGCGCTTGCGAGCTGGAGGCCGCTGGCGGGCGCAATCGACAGCCTGCGCTACGTGCTGCTCGACGTCTTCACGGCGAAGCCCATGCAGGGCAACCAGCTCGCTGTCGTCCCGCGGGCCGACGGTCTGGAGGGCGCTGCCATGCAGGCGATCGCGGCTGAGCTGAAGCTGTCCGAGACGGTCTTCGCGCTCACCGCCCAGGAGGGTGGCGACCTGCGCGTGCGCATCTTCACCCCGTCGGCCGAGCTGCCCTTCGCCGGTCACCCGGTGCTGGGAGCGGCCGTCGTCGCGGCCGCCGCCCTGGAGCGCCCTGTCGTCGTGCTGGAGACGGGCATGGGCGAGGTCAGGGTGACGGTCGATCTCGCTTCTGGGCTGCGCGGGGCGGCGGTCATGGAGCAACCCGTGCCCACATGGGCGCCATTCTCCAGGGCGGCCGAGCTGCTGTCGGCGCTCGGCCTGAAGGAGTCGGGACTCCCGGTCGAGGTCTACGAGAACGGACCCCGTCACGTCTACGTCGAGGCCGGCTCCAGGCGGGAGGTGGCGGAGCTACAGCCGGACCTGCAGGCGATCCTGGCGATCGTCGGCGCCGGCGGGGTCAGTTGCTTCGCCGGCGAGGGCGCCTCCTACAAGTCGCGTATGTTCGCACCGGGCCTGGGCGTGCCCGAGGATCCGGCCACGGGTTCGGCGGCGGGTCCTCTGGCCGTCCACCTGCGCCGCCACGGCCGACTGGCCTTCGGGGAGGAGATCGAGATCGAGCAGGGCGCGGAGATCGGCCGGCTGTCGCTGTTGCGGGCACGGGTAGAGGGGGAGGGGAGCGGGATCGAGCGGGTCCTCGTCGGCGGCGATGCGGTCATCGTCGGCGAAGGAGAGCTGCTGGTGCCCGCCGGCATCGAGTCGCCCGACGCTTGACTGCGGTAGACGGTGGTGGGAGACTGCCGGGCCTGCCGGCTGGGTCTCGCAGCGTGCCGGCGTCGAGAGGGAGCGAGATGCAGCTAGGAGGGCAACGGATGAGGCCGGCTCGCAGTAGACCTTTCCTGCCCGGCGCGGGCCGGCTGGCGGTCGCGGCGCTCGCCTGTGCCGCGGCGGCCCTGCCGGCCGGGACGGCGGCAGCCCAGTCCACCCCGTCGGTCTCCTTCGAAGCGGAGAGCCTCAACGGGGCGGGCAACGACCTCTCCCATCCGAGCTGGGGCGAAGCAGGCAACGACTACCAGCGCATCGCGCCGGCCCGCTACGGGGACGGGGCCGGGCAGATGGTCGAAGGCCCGAACCCGCGCTTCGTCAGCAACAGGATCTTCAACTCGCTCGGCGTGGCCCTCTTCTCAGAGCGCGACGTGAGCCAGTGGGCGTGGGTGTGGGGGCAGTTCGTCGATCACACGATCGAGCGGGCACAGCCGGGCAGCGAAGAAGCCAACATCCCGTTCGACCAGGAAGACCCGCTGGAGAGCTTCAGCGACAGCCTCGGCTTCATTCCCTTCACCCGCAACGCCGTCGCCGCGGGTACGGGAACCGGTCCCGGCAACCCGCGCCGGCAGGTCAACTCGATCGCCTCCTACATCGACGCATCGACCGTCTACGGGAACAGCCCGTCGCGTCTGGAATGGCTGCGGACGGGTCCGGACAACGGCAAGCCGGGCTCCGCGGGAGCGACGCTGCTGCTGCCGCACAAATACCTGCCGCTGACGAGCGCCCGCGGACCGAGCCACCCGGCGCCCTCGATGGTCACGGAAGGCGCTCTTGCCGAAGAACCGCAGAAGGCCGTCGTGGCGGGCGACGTGCGCACCAACGAGAACGCCGAGCTGACGGCCGTGACGACGCTGCTGGCGCGCGAGCACAACAGGATCGTCAAGCAGCTGCCGGGCTCGCTCAGCAACGAAGAAAAGTTCCAGATCGCCAGGCTCTTCGTGGGTGCCGAGGAGCAGTACATCACTTACAGCGAATTCCTCCCTGCCCTGGGTGTGGCGCTCAGTCCCTACACGGGCTATGACCCGGGCGTCGACGCGGAGGTCAGCGACGAATTCGCGACTGTCGGGGGCCGGGCCCACTCGATGGTCAACGGCGAGGTAGACGTCGAACTGCCGGCCGGCAAGGTCAAGGCCTCCGAGCGCGCGAAGCTGGAGGCGATGGGCGTGACGATCTCTCCCTCGCCCAAGTCCAAGTCCCATGTCCGCCTGGCGGTATCCCAGATAGCCGCCTTCTACGACCCGGCAGTGGTCAGCACGATCGGCCTCGGCCCGATTCTGCAGAGCCTGGCCGAAGAACCGAGTTACAAGAACGACGAGCAGATCGACGACGCCCTGCGCAGCGTCCTGTTCGGCATCCCCCAGCCCGGCACCGAACCGGCTCTCTGCGACGCCGAACCTCAGCACGCGGGCTGCTTCAGCGCCGTCGAGGACCTCGGCGCCATCGACATCCAGCGGACCCGCGACGACGGCATGCCGGGCTATGACGAAATGCGCGAAGCGCTCGGCCTGGCCCCCCAGCACGACTTCCGCGAAGTCACGGGTGAGTCGAGCGAAGAATTCCCGACCGGCGACCCGCTGATCGGGCCGTCTGACCAGATCGACAACCCGCACATCCTGGAATTCACCTCCCTGGAGAACTACTACGGGGAACCGATCCCGGCGGGCTCAGAAGAACGGGCCGTCTACGCGACGCGACGCACGACCCTCGCGGCCAGGCTGAAAGCGATCTACGGATCCGTCTCCAACATGGACGCGATGGTCGGCATGATGGCCGAGCCCCACCTGCCCGGCAGCGAGATGGGCGAACTGCAGCAGGCGCTGTGGCGCAGGCAGTTCGAAGCCCTGCGCGACGGCGACCGCTTCTTCTACCTCAACGACCCCGTCCTGGGCGAACTGGAAAGCCGCTACGGCATCACCTACAGGCACTCGCTCTCGGAATTGATCGTCCTCGACGCCGGCGTCAAGGGCCTTGCGGCGAACGTCTTCTACGCGCCGGCGCCGGCGCACGAGAGCGCGTCCCTGCGCCAGGCCGCAAGCAGGCGCAGCCGGGTCGTCCGGGCCGCCGGCCGTCCCTGACGGGAGCCTTCCGACACCCCCACGACCCCTGCATGCCAGGGGACAAGCCTGGTTGGCACGCTCCGAATGGGGTACTGATGTGTTCCAATCAGTGCGGCGAAAAGGCGCCGCGTCGTCGAGGAGAGGAGAGCACATGCAGAGGTTTGGAGTCACGCTCGCGGTCGTGGTGGGGGCTCTGCTTGCAGCGCTGGCCCTTCCGGCTCTGTCGGCGGCGGCGCCGGCGGTCAGCATCAAAGCGAAGATCGTGCCGATCAAGGGCTACCCGCACACGGGCAACTACCTTGGCGCGGGCGCGGCCGTGGAAGCCCAGGTCACGATCTCCGGGAACGAATACGGCGGCTTCCCGGCGCCGCTGATCGGCGTCAACGTGTTCCTGCCCAAAGGCACCGTCCTGCACCCGTCGGGCTTCCCCGTGTGTCCGCTGGCGATACTCGAACCGACGGGCCCCGGGCCGAAAGGCTGCCCCAAGGGGTCGGCTGCGGGACCGGTCGGCAAAGTCACCGGATACGTTGCCTTCGGGAAAGAAATCGTGCCTGAGACGGCGACGGTGCAGTCCTTCTACGCCTCCGGCGGAGGCCTGACCTTCTTCACCTTCGGCCACTCGCCCGTGCTCCTGGAAATCATCTCCTCGGGCAAATACGTCGGCGCCAGCGGCCTCTACAGCAAAGAGCTCAAGACGGTCGTGCCGCTGGTGGAAACCGTGCCCGGGGCGCAGGACGCGTCGGTCAAAAACATCTCCATAGTCGTCGGCTCGGCGATCAAGAAGAACGGCAAGACGATCTACTACGGCCGGGTGCCATCGAAATGCAAAGGCAGCTTGCCCGCCAAGGCCGAACTGACCTTCGCAGGGCTCGGCGGCTTGACCGAAACGACCGTCACCAAGACGATCAAGCTCCCCTGCCCGCGCAAGTAACGACGACTGCATGGGAATGGCGGCGCCCGGCTGGCGGGCGCCGCCGCTGGTGCTCGGCTGAGAGCCCGGCAGCGGGCTCGAACCGTCTCCTCCCCCCGCTCGCGATCGGTGATCGATCCGGGTAGGATCCTGGTCGCGCCGACGTAGCTCAGTTGGTAGAGCACTTCCATGGTAAGGAAGGGGTCCGGGGTTCGAATCCCCGCGTCGGCTTGACGATTTGAGGGAGCTCGTCAGCCCCCTATGCGGCTCGCCATCGGGCCGGCGGCGAGCCTCGGTCGCTTGGCCGGGAAGCTTGGTGGTTAGACTCTCCGGCGCGATGGGGACTAGGCCGTCATGGGATTCGTGTGCCTGGGGGCTTCGTGTGGTCGACGTGCCCGCGAGCCGTCCTCTTTCCGCTGACGTTCCCCCTGGCGATCGGAGTCTCTCAGCAGGCGCACGGGCCGGTCGCGACGAAAGCGAGAGGCGCATACTTTGGATTGTCGGCCAGCGCGAGGCCGCGGGTTGAAACGACTGCGCAGGCCCTTGGCTTTGGTCTTCGTCTTGCTTGGGTTGGCGGCAGCGACAGTCGCCGCAGGCTGCGGCGCCGGCTCGACGGCGACGGGCGGGCCCGCGGGGGTCACCCGGAGTGCCAGCGCTTACTGCTCCTACTTCTATGGGGAAGGCGCTGCGTTGCGGGAACGGTTCATCCGCGCGAGCGAGAAAGACGCGAGCGATCCCGTAGCGGGCCTGGCCAGCGTGTTCGCCGACCTTCCCGAAGCCGCGAGCTTCATGCATCAGCTTGCACTGCGGGCACCTGAGGAAATCGCCCCGCAGCTGGAAGCACTCGCGAAGGACCTCGAAGGTGCGACGGGACAGATCGGGAGTGCAGCCGCGAATCCGGCTGGTTCGATCGGGTCCCTGTTCGCAAGCGCTCTAGCGTCGAGCGGCGCCGAACAGCGGATCAACGAATACACGCTGCATCACTGTGGTCCGCCGCCTGGATCTCAGAAGTCGCAGAAAACGACGCCTGTGAGCACCGCGTCATCTGGCGCCCTCGAACTGCTCGCGTGCGAAGAATCGCAATCCAGCAGTTCCTCGACGGTTGTAGCTCTGCGGTACGAAAACGGAGCGATCGCGAGCAGTCCCGCCGCAACCTTCGCGAAGGCGGAAAAAGATGGGTGTCCGGTGTCATCCGATCTGGCGGACATGGCTGCGACTGAACACAACGCGGCGGGCAATGTCGTGGCGGGATACGTGCCCAATGGAGGCGGAGCATTCGTAAACGTGGCTGGGGCCGAAAAGCGCGGCTTCAGTGACGAAGCGGTGGTTGACCAACAGCCGCGGTTCAACTGGACCACCGGAGACCTTTGGTGGATGACTAACAACGAGATGTGGTCGGCGTCGATTACCGCCAAGCAGCCACAAGTCCGCGACAAGAGCGCGAACACGCTGAACGGCTTCTCTCCGACCGGCGAACCGGAGGAACTGGTCTGGCAACAGTCGCTTGAAGGCAAGGTCGTCTTCATGCAGCCAAGCGGCGAGGAATACAACCTAACCGGCAACGGAATCGTCGTCGGGACGCTCGTAACCGGGCCTGGACTGGATGCGGCTTGTGAAAAAGGCTACGGCGGCAGCATCGAACCGTTCGCCGAAGTGTCAGGCTGCAAGGGGGTCAGCTCGTTCGATTTGAGCCAAGACTGTCGGGTAATTGTTGGGTTTGTGTCGACCAGCGCGTATGTATGCCAGGAATCCAACGGCTCGGGCACGCGGTTCTCGCTTGCGAAGGTGGTAGCTAAAGGCAAGACGCCTCCCAAGGCGACGGCTCTCACGCCAGAAACGCAGCAGACCGTTAAATGGGCCGAGGTCACGCCCGACGGCAAGTCGCTGTGGTTCAGCACGTCGGAGACGACCGGCGAAAGTGGCGGGACTGGAAGCGAAACGGGAACTGCGGGCGGCGGCACTGAAGCGACGCACATTTATGTCGTGCCTACGTCGAGCTACTCGGCGAACCCGGTGCCCGCTACAGGCAACAGCGAACTGGGCTCCGAAGCCTCATTGATCGCGTGGCGACAGGGCGAAAAGCTGTCGAGACTCTAGGATCTGACGCCGCACATGGCTTGTGCATAGCGAGCAGACGTGCAATGGCCTGCCGGCTAGGAGATGCCCTCGAGCAGCTGCGCCGGCGATGAGAGCTTGAGCCCCCTGGACAGGATCACGATCGTCTCCAGGCGGGGGGAGCGCTTGGAGCGCTCCAGCAGGCTGATCTCGGTGCGGTGCAGTTCGCAGATCTCCGCCAGCTCCTCCTGGGAGAGCCCGGCCTCGTCGCGGTGGTGGCGCAGGTTTCTTGCGAACTGGTCGCGCAGGGAGTCCATCCCCGGCACTCTTCACATCTGCGGACGAAAGATCTACAGACAACTGTCTGCGGCTGGACAAGTGTTGGGTGATGGTCGGGATTATTCAGTTAAATGGAACTCGCTTGGTGGCAAGTGACAGCGGGCGAGCCGAGTGACTAGGCTTGCCGGTGTGCAAGTGCAGATCGAGCAGGATGTCCTGGAAGTCCGCCTGGCGGTGTGGGAGAAGGTGCTCGGTCTGATGGGGAACATCCGTGTACCGCTGGGCGACGTCAGCGACGTCCGCTTCGTCGAGGACCCGGTGCGGGAGACGATGCGCAGCGCCACTCTGAAGGTCGGCCTGCGGCTGCCGTGGGTCATCTACGTGGCCCGCTCGATCCGCCTCGACCGGGCCTTTGTCGTGCGGCGAGGGGTGTCTGGGCTGTCCTTCGAGATCGCCGACCACGGGACCCTGAAGCACGTCCTGATCAGCACTCCGGGGGCGCGGGAGCTGGTGGCGCGTCTCGGCGGCAGCAGCTGAGCGCTCGCCGGTCGCGAGGCCGGCGTTGAGCCTCAGGCGGGGCGCTCGGCCTTGCCCAGGCCCGTCATCGTCCAGATGCCGAACAGGACGATCAGCACGAAGGCTGCGACGAAGGCCAGGCCGGTGTGGTCGTGGACGCCGGAGATCAGCCCGCGCCCGCCCTCCAGGAAGGCGGTGGCGGGGTTGATGCGGGCGACGCTGTGTATCCAGCCTTTGAGCAGGCCGATGGGGACGTAGACGGGCGCCAGGAACAGCAGCAGGAAGACGGGGGTCTGCATCAGCGGTCCCGCCTGGATGGAGCGGAAGCGGAAGGCGACGCCGGCGGCCCAGCCGAAGCCGACCAGCACGAGCAGGGCGGCGAGGCCGTAGAGCCCGAACAGGTCGACGCCGCTGCCGGTCATGCGCATTCCCGTGGCCAGCGCCACGACCGTGACCACGCTCAGGGTGATGGCGGCCCGCGTCAGCGCCACCATGGCGTAGCCGAGGGCGATGCCGCGGCGGTCCTCCGCGGCCAGCATCAACCTGCGGGCGAAGCCGCTCTCGAAGTCGAAGGCCAGCGTGAAGCCGGTGAAGAGCCCGGCGAACATGGCCGACTGGCACAGCACGAAGACGAACTGGAAGGCCGTGTAGCCGGCCTTGAAGTGAAAGCCCGGGATGTCGCCGAGGGCCGACAGGCCGCCCGCGAAGCTGGCCAGGAAGACGAGCGGGAAGGTCAGGGAGGGGACGAACAGGTCAGGCCGGCGCACGTAGGTGTGCAGGCTGCGCCAGGCGATCGCCCCGGCGACCCGCCAGATGCCACCGCCCTTCACGCTCGTGGCGTCCCGGCTCATGTCCGCTGCAGCCTCGAACGCATGGCCCCCTCGACGGCCAGCAGCGCAACGGCCGTCAGTCCGGCGCCGACGGCGAAGCCCTTCCACAGCGCAGTTCCGTCCCAGCCGTATATGTAGAGGCTGCGAAAGCCCTCGATCAGATAGGAGATCGGGTTCCATGTGGCGACGGCGTGGAACCAGCCCGTCTTGAGCAGGTTGCGGGGCAGGTTGCTGGAGGACAGGAAGATGAAGACGAAGAAGAGGGGGAAGAGGCCCTGCACGGCCTCGCCAGAGCCAGTTCTGAGGGCGGCTGCGCAACCCAGCGCCCCGAACCCGACCGCCGTCAGCGCACCGAGGCCGAGGATGACCAGCGCGCCGCCGACGCCGGCCTGCAGGTCTGCTCCCGCCACGACCCCCATCAGGATGTAGACGGCCGACTGCAGGACGCCCAGCGCGGCCACGCCGACGAGCAGGCCGGCGATCAGCGATACGCGGTGCAGGGGGGTGAGGGCCAGGCGGTTGAAGAAGCCGCTCTCGATGTCCTCGGCCAGGTTGGTGCCGGTGTTGACCAGGGAGAACATGCCGCCCTGGATGAAGGCGACGGCGATGGCGAAGGAGATGTAGGAGTGAGTCGGGAAGCCGGGCAGGCGGGTCGCCGCCTTCAGGCCGCTGGCGTTGACTGCCAGCAGGATCAGGGGGAAGAAGATGATGGGAAAGAGCTGGAAGGGCTGGCGCAGCGTCTTGAGCATCGCCCTGCGGGCCAGCACAGCGATCTGGGTGTAGCCCGAGCTCACGGCTGCTTGCCGTCACCCTCGGCCGGCTCGGCGCCTCCGGCGCCCTCCAGGGATCGACCCGTCTTCTCCAGGAAGACGTCGTCCAGGGTCGGCTGGTGCAGGCGCAGGTCGGCGATCTTCAGGCCCTCGCCGTCGAGGACGCGCACGATCTCGGCCAGATCGCCGGCACCCTCGGGCAGGCGCACGGCGACGCCACCGGGGGAAGCGGCAGCCTCCTCTCCGAAGCGGTGCAGGACCTCGGCCAGGCGGGGCGCGTCCTGGGGGCTCTGCGGGATCGCCTCCACGCTGGGGCGCCCGATCGAGGACTTCAGCTGGGTCGGCGTCCCCTCTGCGACGATCGTGCCCTGGTCGATGATTCCGACCCTGTCGGCCAGCACGTCGGCCTCCTCCAGGTACTGGGTCGTCAGGAAGACGGTCACGCCGTCCCCGGCCAGGCGCCTCACCTCCTCCCACAGGGCCGCCCGGCTCTGCGGGTCCAGTCCCGTCGTGGGCTCGTCCAGGAACAGCAGGCGGGGACCGTGGACGAGGGCCAGGCCCAGGTCCAGCCGCCGCTTCATGCCGCCCGAGTAGCCGCCGACCTTGCGGTCCGCTGCATCTGTCAGACCGACCCGCTCCAGCAGTTCGCTGCCCCGACGGTCGCGCTCCTCGCGGCCCAGGCCGTGCAGGGCGCTCTGCAGGCGCATGTGCTCGCGGCCCGTCAGGAAGGGATCCAGGGCCGACTCCTGCAGGGAGGCGCCGATGGCCCGGCGCACCTCCGGTCCCTGGTGCACGACGTCCAGGCCCGCCACCCGGGCCCTGCCGGCTGTCGGCGGCAGCAGCGTCGTCAGGATCAGGACGGTCGTCGACTTGCCGGCTCCGTTGGGCCCCAGGAAGCCGTAGATCTCGCCGGGGGCGACCTGCAGGTCGATCCCTGCGACGGCTCGCACGCCACCCTTGAAGTCCTTGACCAGACCCTCGACCTCGATGCCGTTCCCCTCAGCGCCCATCGTCCACCGCCATAACGATCAACATTGAAATAATTCATATCACAAATAGTTACGGTAGGACTATCATCCTCTGCATGAGCAGCGGGCCAGGGGGCGAGTTGGGCGTCGGGGCGTCGGCACCGCCGCCGTTCGTGGAGTCGGTCGGCTTCACGCTGTCGACGCTCGGCTTCGCGGTCTCGGCGGGATTTCACGAGCGTCTGCGCCCGCTCGGCCTGGAGCCCAAGGACTTCGCCCTGATGCGCACTGTCGAGGCTGACGAGGGCTCCTCCCAGCACGAGGTCGCAGCCCGCCTGGGCATGCCGGCCAGCCGCATGGTGGCGTTCCTCGACGGGCTGCAGGAGCGGGGCCTGCTGGAGCGGCGGGCGCATCCCACCGACCGGCGTGCGCGGGCCCTGTTCCTGACGGAGCCTGGCCGGCGGGTCCTGGGGGAGGCCTTCGCCGTTGCCGCCGGGTATGAGCGGGAGCTGTGCGGGGGCCTGGGAGACGGGCAGCGGGAGCTGCTGCTCGAGATGCTGGGGGCTGTCAGGGAGGCGCTGGGCATCGCTCCAGGCGTACATTCGGCCCACGCCCACCACCCCGGTCAGCAATCTGACGATACAAGTTCAGATTGACCGAATCGTCACATCGCGTGCCCATAGGTCAGCCGCAGGCTCAAGGAAGGGGCGGTCGCAGCCGAGGGGCGAGGAATGGCCGCCATCGGAAGCCCAGTCCCGATCGAGTCCGACGAGCACATCCTGCGCGCCCGCAGGACGGCTGGCGTCAGCCGTCTCGCGATGGGTGCGATCGGGATCGCGATGGTCCTGGCACGGCCCGGACTGGTCCCGCACCGCCTGGCGGCGGTCATCGGCTTCGCCACGATCCTGATCAGCGCTGCCGTGCCGATGATGGCCCCGCGGCTGAGGCTGCTGACGGTCGAGGAGTCGCTGTCGGCCGGTGCCGGAGTGCTGATAGTCGGCCTTGGCTTCGAGCGGGTGGACGTCGTGACGATGCTGTGGCTGGTGGCGGTGGCCAGCGGCGTGCTGGCACGAGGCGGCCGTGTCCACTGGATCGGCCGCTACGTGCTGCTGCTCGCCCTGGCTCTCCCGGTCATCCGCACCGGCACCCTCGACGCCTCCTACGGGGCGATGTGCGTCGCGACGATCAGCCTGCTGCTTACGAGCGGGCGGCTGACGAGCGAGCTGAACCTGCTGCTGCGCCAGGCCCGGCTGCAGGCCGACAGCGCTGAAACGCTGCTGCTGGCCGGGGACATCGCGGCGCGGATGGCCGACCGTGACGGTCACGAGGCGAAGTCAGGTCGAGTCGAGTCGATCGTGCTCGGTCAGGAGGAGCTGGCGAGCGCCCGGGTTGCCCTGGCGAAGCTGATCGAAGGGGAAGGCCTGGAGATGGTCGTGCAGCCGATCGTCGACGTCCTCGACGGCAGCATCCATGCCTTCGAGGCGCTTGCCCGCTTCGGCGCGGAGCGGCCCTCCTCGACGCCGCTGCACTGGTTCGCCCTGGCCGAACGCCTCGGCGCCCGTCCCGCGCTGGAGCGAGCCTGCCTGCGAGAAGCGCTCGACCTGCTCTGGCAGCGACCCGCCGGGACGAGCCTGTCGGTCAACCTGTCGGCCCCCGTGCTGCTGGAAGCCCGGACCCTGGCGGTGCTGGATGAGGCTGCCCAGCGCAGCCCCGACGGACTCGACGGGCTGATCGTGGAGATAACGGAGGAGACGCTGGTGGACAGCGACGAGAGCCTGCGCGAGGCGATCGCGCCGCTGATCGCCAGTGGCGCCCGGCTGGCAGTGGACGACATGGGTGCCGGCTACTCGGGCCTGCGCCAGATCACGAGCGTCCGCCCCGCCTACCTGAAGCTCGACAGGGCCCTGGCGACGGGGATCGATACGGACCCCGAGCGGGCTGCGCTGGTCTCGGCCCTGGCCGGCTACGCCCGTCAGGTCGGCGCCAGGCTGATCGTCGAGGGGATCGAGACGACCGCCGAGCTGCAGACCCTGCGCGGCATCGGCGTCCAGTTCGTGCAGGGCTACCGGCTCGGGCGCCCCGGTGCGCCCTGGCCGTCTGTCGATGCGCGGGACGCCCGCGGTGCAGGCGCCGTGAGGGGCGAAGCTGCGGCTTCTGTCGAGGAGATCGGCAGGGCCGGCTGGAGCGAGCCGCGGGACGAGGGCTTCGAAGTGTCTGCCGCGCCGCGCCGCCTCACGACCGTCTGAGAGGACTGCACTTTCCGACCAGGCTGCCGATTACCCTCGGTAGCCGTCCATGCGTTCCCTCGAGAGCACAGCGGAGCCGTCGATCCTGCCCGGGCCGGTGCGGGTCGTGGTGCGCTCCAAAGCACAATGCGTAGGCGATCCACGCCTGGTCGACTTCGACTGCGGGCGCAGCCCGGCGACTGCCGAGGTGCGCATGATCGTGGAGAACCTGCACAGCGGTGACGCGCTGGAGCAGACGGTCGCGATGCTCACCGACGACGGCACGGGCGAGCTGCTGGGGATCGCTTCCGTGCGCGTCGACGGCAACGCCCAGATCAGATCCAAGTCCAGCACGCCCTGGTTCCTGCGGCGGCTGGCCGTGAATCCCTACGTGAACGTGGTGGCTCGCGACGAGCGCTTCCGCAACCACCTCCTCTGCGACGGGCGGACGCGGCTGGGTGCGGTCCTGGTCAGGGCAGCAGTGGAAGTGATCGAGCACGAGCTGCCGGACGGGCCGACGCCGACGATCTGGGCGCTGATCCGTCGGCACAACATGGCCAGCAAGCGAGCCTTCCGCCAGCTGGCCTTCTATCCGCATTCCCGCTCGGCCGAAAACCAGCAGGACGTGTTCGTGCGCAGGGCGGGGCGGGTGCTGCCGCCGGCGCCCGAGTCCGGCGCCTACCTGCCGCCACTGCGTTCGCGGCACGCGGAGCACCTGACGGCCTGACTCCAGGAGATGGCGGGGGAAGGATTCGAACCTTCGAAGGCAGAGCCACGTGGTTTACAGCCACGCCCCTTTGACCGCTCGGGAACCCCGCCGGGGGCTGGTCAGTTTAGGGCCTATCCAGGCGAGGCCGCACGCCGAGGAGGGTGAGGCCCGCTGCTGCCGGCGGTCGCGGCCGGCGGTCCCCCGCCGCCCGCCGCGACCGTCTGGCCTCGATCCCGCCTCAGGAAGCCTCGCGCAGCTGCTGGGCGTCCGGCAGCGTCTGGAGCTTTTTGAGCGTCCTGTTCTCGATCTGGCGAACTCGCTCGCGGGTGATGTTGAAGGCCCGTCCGACCTCCTCGAGCGTCCGCGAGCGCCCGCCGACGATGCCGTAGCGCATCTCGATGACCTCGCGCTCGCGCCGGGGCAGGGCGGCCAGCACCCTCATGACGTTCTCCCTGCGCATCGCCTCGGAGGCGATCTCGAAGGGGGAGGCGGCTGAGACGTCCTCGACGAAGTCGGCCAGGGCGGAGTCGTCCTCCTCCCCGACGGGTTTCTCCAGCGAGACGGGCTGCTGGGTGATGCGCATGACGTCCCGAACCTCGCGGACGGTGCATTCCAGCTCGTCGGCCAGCTCTGTCGGGCTGGGCTCCCGACCAAGCTGCTGGATCAGCCGCCTTTCGGCGTGCAGCAGCTTGTTCAGGCGCTCGACCATGTGCACTGGGATGCGGATCGTCCGGCCCTTGTCGGCCAGCGACCGCGTGACGGCCTGGCGGATCCACCAGGTCGCGTAGGTCGAGAACTTGTAGCCGCGGCGGTAGTCGAACTTCTCGACTGCCCTGATCAGGCCCAGCGAGCCCTCCTGGATCAGGTCCAGCAGGGTCAGGCCGCGCCCGACGTAGCCCTTGGCGATCGAGACGACCAGCCGCAGGTTGGCCTCGACCATGTGCTGCTTGGCGGCCATGTCGCCACGCTCGATGCGCTTGGCCAGGGCCACCTCCTCCTCGGCGCTGAGCAGCGGCACCCGCCCGATCGAGCGCAGGTACAGCCGCAACGAGTCGAGGCTGGGTTCGGCCGTCAGGTCGACCTCGGGCCTTCGCATCTCCTCCAGGCGGGCCTGCAGCTCGGGCCCGCGCTCGTCGCCGCCGACAGGCTCCAGCGGACCGTCGCCGTTCAGCCGCGAGCCGCTCCCGGGCTCCTCGCCGATCGGCGAGGGACTCAGCTCCGCCGTCTCAGACGCCGAGACGATCTCGACGCCGTGCTCCTCCAGGTAGCTGAGCAGGTCATGCGCCTGCCCGTTGGTGAGCTCGACCTCGTCGGCCACCGTCGCTATCGCCTCCGCGGTGAGATAGCCCCTCTCCTGGCCCTCCGCGATGATCCCCTGCAACTCCTCCATCTCGACGACCGCCGGCTCGGCGACCGTCAGCAGACCCTCAAGCTTCTGGCTCAATTGGAACTCCCCAAGGACCGTCACCCCGTCGCGACGGGCGCACCGCCGCGACCTCCCCTGACCTACGCTTAGCCTCCTGTGCGTTGCGTTCTCATCAGCAGTTAGTTGCGCTTAGCGCTGTTGTGCCGGGAGGCCCTCCAATGCTCCCTCTGCCCCCGGAACAACTAAGTGCGGAGTGATACCAGAATCTGCGGTTGCGCACGCCGGTCGTCAATCCCGACTGTCCGGCGGGTTCCCCGCGCTAGGCTTGGGCGCGGTGGCGCAGAGCCGTTCCATCACCACGCTGTCTCCGACCCTGGGTTCGGGCGAGGACGTCCAGGCCCGCATCCCGGCCGTTCCCGTCGGCCTGTCGCGGGTCGGCGTGACGGGCGTGGAGAAGGTCGTGCGGATCCGCGAGCAGCTGTTCTTCGCCCGTCTGGACTGCTTCGTGGACCTCTCCAGGCACCAGAAGGGGGCGCACATGTCCCGCTTCGAGGAGGTCGTCAACGAGGCCATCGGCGAGGTCGTGCTGTCTGAGTCGCCGTTCCGGGCCGAGACGCTTGCCCAGCACATCGCGGAGCTGGTCAGGGCCCGTCAGGGCGCGGCCAGGGCGGAGGTCACGATCGCAGCCCGCTACCCGGAGCACAAGCCGGCCCCCGTCTCGGGCGTCATGACCCAGGAGATCTACACGCTGCACGGGCGGGCAGTGGCCTTCGAGCACGGCACCAGGCGCGTCGTGGGGGTCTCCGCGACGGGTATGACGGCCTGCCCCTGCGCCCAGGAGCTGATCGCCGCCAAAGCCCGCGACCGCCTGTCAGGCGAGGGCTTCTCAGAGCAGGAGATCGAGCGGGTGCTGGAGGCCGTGCCGGTTGCGACCCACAACCAGCGCGGCCTGGCGACGCTGCACGTCGGCTGCATGGAGGACTGCAGCGAGGAGATCGACGCGTCGGTGCTGCTCCAGATCGCGGAGGCCGGCATGTCCTCGGAGATCTACGAGCTGATGAAGCGCTCCGACGAGGTCGAGGTCGTCGAGAAGGCCCACCGCCGTCCCCGCTTCGTCGAGGACTGCGTGCGCGAGATGGTCGCCGGCGTCGTGGCGGCCTTCCCCCACCTGGACGGTGCCAGCTTCATCGCGGCCCGCCAGGAGAACCTGGAGACGATCCACCAGCACAACGTCGTGGCCGAGCGCCACGGGCTGCTCTCGGAGCTGCGGGCGGAGATGGAGTCGGGCGTCCCCGTCTCGCGCCAGACGACCCTGGAGGGCTGGCTGGAGCAGGCCGGCCCGGCTGCTCAGGCGTCGGCCTGAGTGCGGCGTTCGGCGCGGGCCATCAGGCGCCGCACGCCGAAGAAGTAGTCGAGGCCCGACAGGACCGTCACGAGCACGGTCAGGTAGATCAGTCCGGTCAGCCACAGGGGCCGGCCGTGCACTGCGATGACGGCCAGGATGGCGGCTATCTGCAGGCACGTCTTGACCTTGCCGAACATCGAGGCGGCCATCACGACGCCGGCCTGGCTGGCGCCCATGCGCAGGACGGTGACGGCCAGCTCGCGGGTGATGATGACCATCGCAACCCAGGCCGCCAGCCTGTTCAGGGAGACCAGGGAGATGAGGGCTGCGACGACGAGCAGCTTGTCGGCCAGCGGGTCCATGAGCTTGCCGAAGTTCGTGATGGAGTCCCGTGCCCGGGCCAGGTAGCCGTCGACGAAGTCGGTCAGGGAGGCCAGGGCGAAGACGACTGCCGCCAGGACGTCCCCGGAGGGCGTGTTCCCCAGCAGGGCCACGACCAGGACGGGCACGAGCATGATGCGCAGGACCGTCAGGACGTTGGGCAGGTTCAGGGGGAACATGTCAGGGCAACATTAGGCATATCGGCGCCCGCCCGCTTGCTATATGGGGGCGTGCGCCCGCCGCGGCGCAACGTCAACGAGCCGAAAGGAGAGGCCATGAAGAAGCGCACGCTCGGACCGCGAGGGCCGGAGGTGTCGGCCATCGGCCTCGGCTGCATGGGCATGTCGGCCTTCTACGGGCAGGGCGACGACGCCGAATCGGAGAGGACGATCCAGCGGGCCCTGGACCTCGGCTGCAACTTCCTGGACACGTCGGACATGTACGGGCCCCACACCAACGAGGAACTGGTGGGGCGGGCCATCGCGGGCCGTCGCGAGGAGGTCTTCCTGGCAACGAAGTTCGCGATCAGGCTGGAGCAGGGGCAGGACGGGAAGCTGCGACGCTCGATCGACGGCAGCCCGGCCTACGTGCACGCTGCCTGCGAGGCGTCCCTGAAGCGCCTGGGAGTCGACTACATCGACCTCTACTACCAGCACCGGGTCGACCAGCGGACGCCGATCGAGGAGACGGTCGGGGCGATGGCGGAACTGGTGGAGCAGGGCAAGGTCCGCCACCTCGGCCTCTCCGAGGCCGGCGCGGAGACGATCCGCCGCGCCCACGCCGTCCATCCGATCACGGCCGTGCAGAGCGAGTACTCGCTGTGGAGCAGGGACGTGGAGGGCCAGGTCATGCCGACCCTGCAGGAGCTGGGGATCGCCCTGGTGGCCTACTCGCCGCTGGGCCGCGGCTTCCTGTCGGGACGCTTCTCGGGGCCAGAGGACCTGGATGAGAACGACTACCGCCGCGTCGGCCCCCGCTTCACGGGCGAGAACCTCGAGCAGAACCGCAAGCTGGCAGAGCGGGTCAAAGAGCTGGCGAGCGAGAAGGGCGTGACGCCGGGCCAGCTGGCCCTGGCCTGGGTCCTGCACAGGGGCGAGCACGTCGTGCCCATCCCCGGCACCAAGCGGATCTCCTACCTGGAGGAGAACGTGGCGGCAGCGGAGGTACAGTTGAGCGCCGAGGAGGCACAGCGGATCGCGGACGCCCTGCCGGCCGCCGCGGGCGAGCGCTACGACGAGGAAGGCATGCGGCTCGTCAACGCCTAGATGCGGCAAGGCCGGCGGGAGGGCGCCCAGGGAATGGCGGGGCGCCCTCCGGGCCGGCCTGGGGTGTCACGTCAGTACCCCACGCTGTAGAAGCTGATGTGCCTGCATCCCTCGAAGGTCCAGTGGGGTTTGGCGTGGTGGCTGGTGTAGACGACCTGGTGGGGGTTCTGGCAGTGGATGACGCCGCCGTCCTCGTGGGCGTGGACGACCGTCGCCGGGTCGGTCCCCGTCCAGACGTAGTTGACGGTGTCGTTGGCGTAGATGAAGTTCTTGCCGTTGCCGGCGTGGATGACGGCTGTCTGGCGCTTCTCCCCTGTGGGGTGGTAGTCGCCCCAGATGACGTCTCCCGCCTGCCCGCCGTAGATGGTGTCGCTGCCGTAGCCGCCGAGCAGGTAGTTGTGAACGCTCGGCACGCCCCGCAGGACGTGCTCCTGCCCGACCGGGCCCTTGTCCATGACGAGGTGCTGGTCGGGCGGCCAGCCGGCGTGGCTGGTCATGGCGGCCGCGGAGGCGGCGAAGGCCAGCGCCAGGGCAAGCACGAGCGCCAGGAGGGGGCGGCGGGCTGTCGGGCGGGGGTTGGGGGATGTCGTCATTGCGGGCACCTGCCTTTCTGCATCGGCTGCAACGGTCCTACCCGGGTCCCGTTGCGGGGCCACTCGGACATACGGCCAGCAGCGTCAGCCTGCGGACAGGGCCTTGCCGGGGCAGCGGACGCTAGGGTGGGTCCCATGCCGCTGATTCCCATGGTCATCGAGCGCACCGCCAGGGGCGAGCGCGAGTTCGACATCTACTCCCGCCTGCTCAACGAGCGGATCATCTTCCTGGGCACGCCGATCGACGACCAGGTGGCCAACCTCGTCGTGGCCCAGCTGCTGCACCTGGAGTCCGAGGACCCCGAGAAGGACATCTCGATCTACATCAACTCGCCGGGCGGCTCGATCTACTCGGGCCTGGCCATCTACGACACGATGCAGTTCATCAAACCGGACGTGGCGACGATGTGCGTGGGCGTGGCGATGTCGATGGGCTCGCTGCTGCTGGCGGCGGGCGCCAAGGGCAAGCGGGCGGCGCTGCCCAACTCCCGCATCCTCATCCACCAGCCCTCGGCGGGCTTCGAAGGCCAGTCGACGGACATCGAGATCCACGCCCGCGAGATCATCAACCTGCGCAAACGGATCGACGAGATCTACTCGGAGCTGACCGGCAAAGGGGTCGAGGAGGTGCGCGCCGACATGGAGCGCGACCGCTTCTTCACCGCCGAGCAGGCTCAGGAGTACGGCCTGATCGACCGGGTCCTCGACAGCCACTGAGGCTGAGAAGGATTTTTAGAGAGGGGCCGGCGTCGCGGGACGTCGCCCGCCCCTGAGGCGATCCTGGGCGCCCAATATGCTCGCCGGCGGGACATGTCGAGGCTGACCTCCTTCGAGCGCTCGGCGCTGAGCGGCATCGTGATCCTCACGGCGCTGGCCGGTGTGGCCGACTACGGCGCCTGGGCTGCGGTCCCGCGCTTCCTGCTGGCGACGCTGGCCCTGGCGGGGCTGGCCTGGGTCGTGTCCTTCGCCACGGAGCAACTGGGCGAGCGCTTCGGGCCGGGCGTGACGGGGATGATGCAGTCCACCCTCGGCAACCTGCCGGAGCTGTTCGTCGTCATCTTCGCCCTGCAGAAGGGCGAGCTGATCGTCGCCCAGACGGCGATCGTGGGCTCCGTGCTGGCCAACGCCCTGCTGGTGCTGGGGCTGGTCATCGTCGTCGGCGCCCGCCGCTCGCCCGAGCGGGTCATGCGCTTCTCCAAGCGCCTGCCCCGCGACACGGCCACGCTGCTGCAGGTGACGGTCTTCATCATCGTCCTGCTGGCCCTGTCGTTGAGCTCCCACGACCCCGCCAGCCATCACGTCAAGGCCATCTCCACGGTCGGCGCGATCTGCCTGCTGATCGTCTACATGGCCTGGGTCGTGCCCTACCTGCGCTCAGACGCCGCACCCGGCCATGACGGCCACGCCGCCGCCGGGGGTCCACGCCTGAGCCTGCCCGTCACCCTCATCCTGCTGATCGCGGCGGGCGGCGCCTCGGCTTTCGTCTCGGACTGGTTCGTGGCGGGCCTGCAGCCGGCCATCCATCAGCTCCATCTCTCCCAGGCCTTCGCGGGCCTGGTCATCGTGGCCATCGCAGGCAATGCCGTGGAGAACACGGCCGGCCTGGTCCTGGCCTGGCGCGGGCGCTCGGACCTGGCCATCTCCGTCGTCAAAAACTCCGTCGCCCAGATCGCGGCCTTCTTGTTCCCGGCCCTGGTGCTGATCTCGCTGGCCCTGACGACGACCCTGACCTTCTCCCTGGCCCCCGTCTACACGGGCGCCCTGGCGCTGGGGGCGCTGGCCCTCTGGCAGGTCAGCGGCGACGGCGAGGCGGCCGAATTCGAGGGCTGGGCGCTGGTCGCCCTGTACGTCATCCTGGCCGCGCTGACCCTCTACGAGTAGCCGGCCGGCCTAGCCTTTGACGAGTCCGGAGATCAGCGCTCCGGCGACGCCGCCGGCTCCCGCCGCTGCCGCCGGGCTCTGCTCGACGCCCTCAAGGGGAGCGATGAACATCGTCTGGATGGCCAGGCGCCCGGGACCCGTGAAGCGGTTCCAGGTCAGCTTGCCGCCGCCACCGAATACGCCCGACTTCAGCCCCATCGTGATCGCCTCCAGGCTCACAGAGGGGTCCTTGTAGAGCCATGAGCCGGCCTCCACGTCCAGCTGCTCGCCCGCGTCCAGCTGGACAAGGAAGACGTTGCCGTGCCCGTGCAGCCAGACCAGGGCGTCGCCGTCGGTCGCCCGGAACTTGTCCATGAAGAAGCCCGAGCCGCCAAGCAGCATGTTCTGGACGCCCTTGATCCGCTCGAAGCTGTAGTCGAGGTTGTCGGTCGCCGCCAGGAACTGGTGCTCGCGGACGTCGACGCCCTCCCCTTGGCGCAGGTGCAGGGGCACGCACTGGCCGGGCGAGTCCCGGGAGAAGGCGATCCGGCCCGAACCCGACGTGCGCGTCACGAAGAACTCCAGGCCCGCGATCTTGCGCTTGATGGCTCCCGGCAGCTTGCGCAGCTCGACGTTCAGCTGTGTCTCCTTCCACAGCAGGACGTGGTGCTCGAACATGACGGGCCGGGAGGAGACCTCGATCTGCAGCTCCGGGACCAGCTCGCCCCGGACGTGGTAGGTCACGCCTGCGAAGGACTCGTCGTGTACAGCGGCCGGTATCGGCTCGGGCAGGTGCATATGTCGTTCCTCCTTGGCGCCACCGCGCTCGCGGACCGGCGCCCGTCACTTGTCTGGTGGGCGTCCTTCGTGGGCGTTCCTGCTCCTGCGATCGACGAGCTTGGCGGCTGCTCCGGACGTTGCCGGCCCCCAGCCCGGGAAAGCCGCGGCCACGCGGGCAGGACAAGCGCGCTAGACTGCTTCGGACCTCGCGCTTGGGCGGGGTTTTTCTTCGCCCAAAGCCGATAGCCACCAACAACGCAGGGATAGACCGACCATGGCCCGCGGAGACGTGCGAATCGCTATCACCCTCGCCTGCGAGGAGTGCAAGCACCGCAACTACCAGACAAACAAGAGCAAGCGCAACAACCCCGACCGGGTGACCCTGCGCAAGTACTGTCGCTGGTGTCGTAAGCACACCAGCCACAAGGAGACCCGTTAGCGCGGGAGCGCTCCAGTGGCCCGTGACCGCAAACGTGCCAAGCAGCGCCGCGACCGCGGGCGTGCCCCAGCCGGCCGCCCCGGCTCGCCCGTACCCGCAGACGGCGGGCTCGAGCGCGTCGACGTCCCCGGCGCCCTCGACCACGCCTCCGCCGACGTCGACGAGTTCGACGCAGCGATCGTGCGGGGAGCCGGCGGAGCGCCCGTCGACAACGAGCTGGCAGAGTCGGCCTTCGGCGCGGAGGAGAACGGCGCCGAGGACCTGCTGGAGGCTCCCGGCGGCGACGGCGGAGGGCTCCTGCCGCCCGGCGGTGGAGGTCTCGGCGGGGGCGGGTCGGAGACGCCCTCGGGCGCTCCCATCCGCGGCGGCAACAGGGCGATCGGCTTCATCCGGGCCAGCTGGGCCGAGCTCCAGCGCGTCCAATGGCCCGACCGCCGTCAGGTCGGCCAGGCCACAGCAGTCGTCATCGGCTTCGTCGCCATCGCCGGCGCCTACCTGGGCGTCGCCGACTATGTGGCCAAGGAAATCGTCGAATTCATCCTCTGAGGTCTGAATGTTCCGCTGGTATGTAGTCAACACCTACTCGGGTCACGAGAACAAGGTCAAACACAACCTCGAGCACCGTGTCGTGTCGCTCGGGCAGCAGCGGGCCGTGCGCTCGGTCGTCGTGCCCACAGAGACCGTCATGGAGATGAAGGACAACCAGAAGAACCCCGTCGAGAAGCGCACCATGCCCGGCTACGTGCTGGTCAACATGGAGCTCAACGAGGACTCCTGGGGCGTCGTCAAGGGGACCCCGGGCGTCACCGGCTTCGTCGGCTCCTCCCAAGAGCCCGTGCCGCTGACCCAGGTGGAGGTCGACAGGCTCCTGCACAAGGAGGTCGCCACCGCCACCCGCACCCGCGCCCAGTTCTCCATCGGTGAGTCCGTCAAGGTCGTCTCCGGGCCCCTGTCGGACTTCTCCGGCGAGATCTCCGAGATCAACGAGGACGCATCCAAGCTCAAGGTGCTGGTATCTATCTTCGGCCGCGAGACGCCCGTCGAAGTCAGTTTCGATCAAGTCAAAAAGCTCTAGGACGAGACCATGGCAAAGAAGGTCCTCACCACAATCAAGCTGCAGGCCAACGCCGGGCAGGCCTCGCCCGCCCCGCCGGTCGGCCCTGCCCTGGGCCAGCACGGCATCAACATCATGGAGTTCTGCAAGGCCTTCAACGCCCAGACGCAGAGCGAAACGGGGACCGTCATCCCGGTCGTCATCACGGTCTACGAGGACCGCTCCTTCACCTTCGTCACGAAGACTCCCCCCGCCGCGGTGCTGATCCGCCAGGCCATCAAAATCAGCAAGGGCTCGGGCGAGCCCAACCGCACCAAGGTCGGCAAGATCAGCCAGGCCCAGCTGCGGGAGATCGCAGAGCGCAAGCTGGGCGACCTGAACGCCCACGACGTCGACCAGGCGGCCAAGATCATCGCCGGCACAGCCCGCTCGATGGGCGTGGAGGTGGAGGCATGACGACCCGTCACGGCAAGCGCCACCAGGACAACGTCACGAAGGTCGAGCGCGAGCGGGAGTACCAGCCCGCCGACGCGATCGCCCTCGTCAAGAGCCTCTCCAGCGCCAAGTTCGACGAGTCCGTCGAGGTCCACGTCCGCACGGGCCTGAACGTCAGGCACGCCGACGAGCAGCTGCGCGGCACCATCGCCCTGCCCAACGGTCTTGGCAAAGACGTCAAGGTGGTTGTCTTCGCGCAGGGCGACAAGGCCAAGGAGGCAGAAGAGGCCGGTGCCGACGTCGTCGGCGCCCAAGATCTCGCCAAGCGCATCCAGGACGGCTTCGACGACTTCGACGTGGCAATCGCCACCCCCGACCTGATGGGCGTCGTCGGCCAGCTCGGGCGCATCCTCGGCCCCTCCGGCAAGATGCCCAACCCGAAAGTCGGCACCGTCACGATGGACGTCGGCAAGGCCGTCAGCGAGTCCAAGTCGGGCAAGGTCGAGTACCGCACCGACCGCACCGCCATCGTGCACCTCGTCATCGGCAAGGCCTCCTTCGAGGACTCCAAGCTGCTGGAGAACTACGCAGCCGTCATCGAAGAGCTCGTCCGCGCCAAACCTTCAGCCGCCAAAGGGCGCTACCTGCGCTCCATCACGCTCGCATCGACGATGGGGCCGGGCGTCAAAGTCGACCCCAGCCGTACCCGAGACATAGCCGAGGAGGCGCCTGCGGCGAGCATCGCCGCCTAGAGGCAGCCATCCCAAAGCCCCAGAGACCCTCGGCCGCATCAGCGTAAGACCGGGACAGGAGCCCCAATGAATCGCGACCAGAAGGCCGTGGCGATCGCCGAGATCGCCGAGCACATAGACCAGTCCGAGGCGATCTTCGCCGTCGACTACAGAGGAATCACCGTCGAGCAGGTGGCCGAGCTTCGGGCCAAGCTGCGCGAGTCGGACGCGACCTTCAAGGTCGTCAAGAACTCCCTCAGCGAACGGGCCGCCGACCAGGTCGGGGCAGAGGCCCTGAAGGCCTACATGACCGGTCCCACTGCCCTGACCTTCGTCCGCGGCGACGTCGCCGCGGCCGCCAAGGCCGTCGCCGACTACGCCAAAGCCACCCAGCTGCTGCCCTTCAAGGGCGGCATGATGGGCCAGGAGTCGCTCGAGATCGAGCAGATCCGCTCGCTCTCCAGGCTGCCCTCCCGCGACGTCCTCTACGGACAGCTCGTCGGCATCGTCGCCTCGCCCATCGGCGGGCTCGTCCGCTCCCTCAACGCCATGCTCTCAGGCGTCGCGATCGCACTCGGACAGGTCCAGCAGAAGAAGGAATCGGGCGAGATCCCGAGCGGTGAGGCACCTGCTGCAGCCGCGCCCGTCGAGGAGACCGCCGAGGCTGAGGCGGCCACAGAGGTCGAGGCCCCCGCAGCAGAGCCTGCAGCAGAAGCGCAGGACGCCCCGACCGAGGAGGCGGCTCCCGTCGAGGAGGCCGAGGGCGAGAAGACTGAGCCGGAGGCAGAGCAGCCGGCAGCAGACGACAACCAGGCGGACGTCTCGGCAGAGGCCGAGTCCGATGACGCCGAGACGAATCCCACCAAGGAGGACTGACAGACCATGGCAACCAGCACTCAGGACTGGATCGAGGAGCTCAAGGGCATCTCCGTGCTCGAGCTGGCAGAGCGCATCAAGGCGCTCGAGGAGGAGTTCGGAGTCTCCGCGACAGCTGTCGCCGCAGCCGCTCCAGTCGCCGCTGCAGGCGGCGGCGGCGAGGCAGGCGGCGGCGAGGAAGAATCGAGCACCGTCGACGTCATCCTGGCCGAGTCCGGCGACAAGAAGATCCAGGTCATCAAGGTCGTGCGCGCCGCCACCGGCCTGGGCCTCAAAGAGGCCAAGGCGCTCGTCGACGAGGCCCCCAAGCCCGTCAAGGAGGGTGTCGAACGCGAGGAGGCCGACAAGCTCAAGGCCGAACTCGAGGAGGCCGGGGGGAAGGTGGAGCTTAAGTAAGGGCGCTACGCCATTCCCATCGGGGTCGCGGTTGCGCGGGCGACCCCGATGGAAACGGCTCCGCTTGGCTGGACCGGGTGGGGCCTGTGGTCACCTAAGGGCAGCATTCCCGAAGTGGCTTGTCGATTCGTGGCGCTGGCGCCTGGGGTGCGTCAACCAGGCTGGGTAGCGGAGAACGCCGGCATGACTTCCCGCGCGAACCTTTGCAACTGCTCTTTGCCGCCAAGCACCGTCAGCAGGACGTACTCTGCGCCGGCATCGCTCAACTCCGCCAGCCTGGCGTGGATTTCCTCAGGCGTTCCACAGAGCGCATGCTGCTCGGTGGCGCCCTTCTTGTCGGCGTAAGCGAGGACATGGGAGCCGCCCTCGTGTCGGGGCGAGCGAGCAACGCTCACCGTGCGCCGGGTGTACCCGGCCAGACGCGCCAGGGCGGCTTCGGCGTCCGCCCGATCCCTCGCGACGTACAGCTGGCGCGCCACCGCGACGCCCATCGGATCGAACGGTCGCCCGTGTGCCTCACGCTCGGCGCGGTAGAGAGCCATACGCTCGCCGATCTGCGCGGGAGACGCATACTGGTCGAGCATGAGATTGAAGCCGCGCTCGGCCGCTCGGCGGATCGATGCCGGGCTCCCGGCAGCCATCCAGAACGGCGGATGCGGTCGTTGCGCGGGTGGCGGCTCGACGACGACGTCCTCGAAGTGCCAGAACCGGCCACGGTGTGAGAAGCGCGAACGCTCGAGCCAGGATCGCGTGATGACCTCAACAGCCTCGTCAAACCGTGCATCTGCCTCCTCCGGCGGAACCTGGAAGCCGTTGAACTCGCTGTGCCGGTAGCCCTTCCCGATTCCGAAGTCGAGCCGCCCGCCGGAGACCAGATCGAGCGTCGCTGCCTCCTCCGCCAAGAGGATAGGGTTATGCCAGGGGAGCACGATCACCGCCGAGCCGAGGCGCAACCTGGTGGTGCGCATGGCAAGGCAAGCAAGCAGCGTCAGCGTGGCAGAGACCTGGTTCCAGCCGGTGAAGTGATGCTCGACCAGGAAGCTCGAATGAAAGCCGAGCTCCTCAGCCTCGACGTTGAAGTCGAGATAGTCGCGAAAACCTTGGCCAGTCTCAGCAGGAAGATCGTCGCGGCTCGCCTGCGCCGAGCAGAAGAGGCCAAACCTCATCGGCTACCGAGTGGTCGCGAGATCGAGGTTCGGGGTGCGCTCATGTCCGAGCTTGATTCCCTCTTGCTCTGATCGCCTCGTGGCGGTCTGACATCTCCTGGCGGAAGCGGGCGTAGTCGCGTCGGCTTCGCTCGGTGTCGGCGTTCGAGCGGCGGCTGCCGGCGGTGCCTGCTTCGCCTCGTGCCGCGGCGATCTGGGCTTTGGCAGCTCGCTTGGCTTCTTCGCGTAGGGCTGTGGCCTGGGCCTTGGCTGCCTGCTTGGCCTCCTCGCGCAGGGCCGCCGTCTGCTGGCGGGTGTGCTCCTGGGCGCGGTTCTTGATGTCCCGCCAGGCCGAGCGGGCCTGCTTGAGGGCGTCCATGACCTGCTTGCGGGCTTCCTCGGTGGCCAGGGTCGCCTCGTGCAGCTGCGAGCGGCTGCGGGTCCCGGCGGTCATGACGCTGAAGGACCACAGGCCCGTGTCCAGCAGGCGGGCTGCTCGCTCCAGGTCCTCGCTGACGGCTTCGCTCAGCTCCCGGCGGCGCAGGCCGTCTTCGATGTGGCGGACGTGGGACTGCATCATGATGTCTGTCAGGCCCACTATCGCCCTGGCTGCGATCGCGGGCTCGGGCTCGCGCGGGTCGAGGTCGGCGTGATGGGCCAACTCGGCTCGCGCCACCTCCACCAGCCTGTCCTGCAGCTCCAGCCACGCCGCCCGCAGCGCCGGAGTCGTCGCGATCATGTCCACGAACAGCGGCAGCAGCAGGTGGGACTCCTCCGGGAGCTCCTCCAGGCGCGCCGCGTCCTCGGTCAGGGCGCGCAGCATCGCTCGCGTCGGCGACTCGCCCAGCTCGCGCTCGCGCAGTGCCCGGGCCAGCCTGACCTGCGCGTCGTCAGCCTCGTCGAAGACCAGCGACTCCTTGGTCGGGAAGTAGTTGTAGACCGTCTTCTCCGAGACGCCCGCGAAGTCCGCGACCTCCGCGACCGTGACGTGCTCGAAGCCCCTCACCAGGAACAGGGTCGTCGCCACGTCTGAGATCTGCTGGCGCGTGAGGCGCTTCTTGCGTTCCCGCAGGCCCTCCTCGGGGTGCTCGACGCGGGCCCAGCGCTCCTGCAGCCGGCGCGTCTCGGCGTAGGCGCTCGCCATCTCGGGGCCCATCTCCCTGCTCAGCAGGGCCAGCAGCCTGTCCGTGCCGGGCAGCTCTCCCGGATCGTCGTCGTCCGCAAGCGGGGGAGGGGTCTCGACCTCTTGGCCGGCCATGCCCCCAGCCTACCAGCGAAGGTACAGTTGCAGAAAGTTTTCAGTTAGTGTAAGTTTCTGCCCATGAGCGATTCCGGCAACGCAATCGTGGCCAGCGCCCTGACCAAGCGCTTCGGCGACTTCACAGCCGTCGCCGAGCTCGACCTGCTCGTGCCGGAGGGGAGCGTCGTGTCGCTGCTGGGTCCCAACGGCGCCGGCAAGACGACGATGGTCCGCATGCTTGCCACGCTGCTGCGTCCCGACGGCGGCAGCGCCCGCGTCGGCGGCCACGACGTCGTCTCCGAAGCCGACCGAGTCCGCTCAGTCATCTCTCTGACCGGGCAGTTCGCTGCTCTCGACAAGAACCTGACGGCGGTCGAGAACCTCCAGCTGATGGCCCGCCTGCGCGGTCATCGCCGCGGGGCCGCCCGTACGATCGTGCAGCATCTCGTCGAGCGCTTCGACATCGGCGAGTTTCGCGACCGCCTCGTCAAGAACCTCTCCGGCGGGCAGCGGCGGCGCGTCGACCTGGCCGCCGGGCTCATCGACAGGCCCCGGCTGCTCGTGCTCGACGAGCCGACGACGGGCCTCGACCCGCGCAGCCGCCAGGTCGTCTGGTCGACCGTTCGCGAACTCGTCGCCGACGGCGTCACCCTGCTGCTCACGACCCAGTACCTCGACGAGGCCGACGCCCTGGCCGACCGGGTCGTCCTGATCGACCACGGCCGCGAGATCGCGGCGGGCACTCCCGCGCAGCTGAAGGCCCGGGTCGGTGAGCAGCGCATCGACATCGTCGCCGCCGACAGCGCGGCGCTGGGCGAGCTGGTCCAGCTGCTGGAGGGGCAGTTCAAGACGAGCGTCGCCCACGAGCAGCGGACCGTCTCCGTGCCCGCTCCCGAAGAGGCGGCCGACCTGGCGCGCGTCGCCCACGCCGTACGCGAGAGCAAGATCGCGGTCGACGAGCTGGCGCTGCGCAGGCCCACGCTCGACGACGCCTTCCTGGCCCTGACGGGCCACAGCACTGCCGGCAGCGCCGAAGCCGCCGGCGAACAGGACACCAATCGCCCAGAGGAGGAGATGGCCGCATGAGCAGCGTCCAGGCGACAGTCGCCTCTCCCGCCCAGAGCGGCTTCGCGCCCGGGCGCTACGTCCGCGACACGATGCTGCTGACTGCTCGCAGCCTGCGGGCGATCCCGCGCGTGCCCGAGCGGCTGCTCGACGTGACGATCCAACCGATCGTCTTCATCCTGCTGTTCCTCTACGTCTTCGGCTCGGCCATCCACGTGCCCGGCATCTCCTACAAGGACTACCTGTTCCCGGGCATCATCGGCCAGTCCCTGGCCTTCGGAATCATCGGCGCCGGCGTGGCGACCTCCAACGACATGACAGAGGGCGTCATCGACCGCTTCCGCTCCATGCCCATCAGCCGCCTGTCGATCATCACCGGTCAGGTCATGGGGCAGTTCTGCGAGGCCCTGCTGGGCATGGTCATCGTCGTCGGCTTCGGCCTGGCGCTCGGCTGGAGTCCCCACCTGTCCGTGCTTCACGCCCTGGAGCTGGTCGGGCTGATGGCGCTGGCCATGTTCGCCTTCACCTGGGCCGGCGTCCTGTTCGGGATGCTCGTGCGCTCCTCCGACGCCATGCAGGGGATCGGCTTCATCGTGATCTTCCCGCTCAGCTTCATGGCCGGCACCTTCGTGCCCATCGCCGGGATGGACGCAGTGCCGCGGGCGATCGCCCAGTGGGACCCAATCTCCGCCCTCGTCGCAGCCGTGCGGGCGCTCACGCAGGGCACCCACTCCAGCGGCTCCTGGCAGCTGCAGCACCCCGAGCTGGCAATGGCCCTGTGGTGCCTGCTGATCCTGGCCCTCGCCATGCCGCTGGCGCTGCGTCGCTTCAACCGCACGCTCGCCGGCTGAAGGCGTGCGGGCAGCGTCGCGCCCGGACCCCGGGAGGCCCTCGCCGCCGGCCCGCACGAGCACTTGCGATTTCGCCCACTTTGGCGCAGTTTCCGGTACAGTTAGGCCGCTGGTCGATAGTCGCAGCCGCCCCTCAAGGGCCTCGCGCCACATACGCGAGCGTCGCGGGCGGGGTCCGTGAGCACCGGTGGCCCTTCAGGGCGCCGATGCTCTGTGCTATCTTTGCTGGTCGCGCCCCCGGCGCCCTCCTCGTCCGTCTTTCGCCCTCCGAAGGAGTCATTTCTTGGCTGCTGCAGATGCTCTCCGGACGCGCCGCACCTTCG
The DNA here is from genome assembly GCA_963697795.1 of uncultured Solirubrobacteraceae bacterium. GTDB lineage: Bacteria > Actinomycetota > Thermoleophilia > Solirubrobacterales > Solirubrobacteraceae > Palsa-744. The sequence goes on from OY969097.1 coordinate 2,409,697, forward strand.
CGCGTCTGCACAAGACCGTTGACGTACCGAACCTGATCGACATCCAGCGCCGCTCCTTCGAGTGGCTTACAGACCCCCAGCACGGCGGCCTGCGCGAGACGATCGACGACATCTCGCCGATCGAGGACTACACGGGCAACCTGGCCGTGCAGTTCGGGGAGTTCGTCTTCGACGAGCCCGTCGCCTCGCTTGACCAGTGCCGCGAGAAGGACCTGACCTATGCCCGTCCGCTGACCGTCACCGTCGCCTTCATCAACCGCGAGACGGGCGAGATCCGCGAGCAGTCCGTCTTCATGGGCGACTTCCCGTGGATGACAGAGCGGGGCACGTTCGTCATCAACGGCACCGAGCGCGTCGTCGTGACGCAGCTGGTGCGCTCCCCCGGCGCCTACCTGATGGAGCCCAAGGACCGCGAGAAGCAGGTCTTCATCGCCAACCTGATGCCCGCCCGCGGATCGTGGTTGGAGCTCGAGATCGACAAGAAGGGCAAGGTCTTCGTCCGCATCGACCGCAAGCGCAAGCTGCCCGTCACGGTGCTGCTGCGCGCGATGGGCTACGCCTCCGACGAGGAGATCCTGCGGCTGTTCGACAACTCCCTGTACATCCGCAACACGATCGAATCCGACACCGAGGTCACCAAGACCGAAGAGGGTGCCCTGATCGAGCTGTTCAAGAAGCAGCGTCCCGGCGAGCCGCCCAGCGTCGACAACGCCAAGGCCCTGCTCAACCAGCTCTTCTTCGACCCCAAGCGCTACGACCTGACCCGCGTGGGTCGCTACAAGCTCAACTCGCGCCTCAAGCAGGGCACCGACCTCGACGTCCGCACGTTGACCAAGGACGACATCGTTGCCCTGATCTCCGAATTGGTGCGCCTGCCGAAGATCCTCGGCATCCCCGAGGACGGCGAGATCGAGATCAAGGACTACGCCGCCGAGGCGATGTCGATGCCGCGCGAGCCCGTCGCCGAGCACCTGGACGAGTACGAGCACTTCGGCAACCGCCGCCTGCGCACCGTCGGCGAGCTGATCCAGGAGGCCTTCCGCATCGGCCTCTACCGCATGGAGCGGGTCGTCCGCGAGCGCCTGACGACAGAGGACGCCGACACGATCACGCCCCAGACAATCATCAACATCCGCCCCGTCGTGGCGGCGCTGAAGGAGTTCTTCGGCTCCTCCCAGCTGTCCCAGTTCATGGACCAGACCAACTCGCTGGCCGGCCTGACCCACCGCCGCCGTCTCTCCGCGCTGGGCGCCGGTGGCCTGACCCGCGAGCGGGCCCCGATCGAGGTCCGCGACGTGCACCCGACCCACTACGGGCGCATGTGCCCGATCGAGACCCCCGAGGGTCCCAACATCGGCCTGATCGGCTCGCTGTCCTCCTTCGCGGAGGTCTCCGAGTACGGCTTCGTCACGACCCCCTACCGGGTCGTCAAGGACGGCGTCGTGACCGAGGAGGTCCGTCGTCTCGACGCGACCCAGGAAGAGGAGCTGGTCATCGCCCAGGCCAACACGCCGATCGACGAGAAGACCGGCAAGCTCAAGGGCACCGAGATCCTCTGCCGCACCCAGGCGGGCCAGTACGTCACGGTCGGCCCGAAGGACGTCGACCTGGTCGACGTCTCGCCTGAGCAGATCTGGTCCGTAGCCACGGCCATGATCCCCTTCCTCGAGCACGACGACGCCAACCGCGCCCTGATGGGCTCGAACATGCAGAGGCAGGCAGTGCCGCTGCTGAAGGCCGACGCCCCGCTGGTCGGCACCGGCATGGAGCGCCGCGCCGCCCTGGACACGGGCGACGTGCTGCTGGCCAAGAACGCCGGCACCGTCGACTACGTCGACGCCGACCAGATCGTCATCGTCACCGGCGAGGGCAAGAAGGACGAGTACGAGCTGCAGAAGTTCATGCGCTCCAACCAGGGCACGCTGATCCACCAGAAGCCCCTCGTCGCCAGCGGTCAGAAGGTCAAGGCCGGCGACGTGCTGGCCGACGGCTCCTCGACCGACAAGGGCGAAATGGCCCTCGGCAAGAACCTGATGGTCGCCTTCATGTCCTGGGAGGGCTACAACTTCGAGGACGCCATCATCCTCTCCAAGCGCCTCGTCCAGGACGACGAGCTGACCTCGATCCACATCGAGGAGTACGAGATCGACGCCCGCACGACCAAGCTGGGCGAGGAGGAGATCACCCGCGACATCCCCAACCGCTCAGAGGAGTCGCTGCGCAACCTCGACGACCGCGGCATCGTCCGCGTCGGCGCCGAGGTGGCCTCAGGGGACCTGCTCGTCGGCAAGGTCACGCCCAAGGGCGAGACCGAGCTGACGGCTGAGGAGAAGCTGATCCGGGCCATCTTCAAGGAGAAGGCCCGCGAGGTCCGCGACACCTCCCTGAAGGTGCCCCATGGCGAGGGCGGCGTCGTCATCGACGTCAAGACCTTCAGCCGCGACGCCGGCGACGACCTGCCGCCCGGCGTCAACGACCTCGTCCGGGTCTTCGTCGCCAAGAAGCGCAAGATCTCCGAGGGCGACAAGCTCGCGGGCCGTCACGGCAACAAGGGTGTCATCTCCAAGATCGTCGACCAGCAGGACATGCCGTTCCTGGAGGACGGCACCCCCGTCGACGTGATCCTCAACCCGCTGGGCGTGCCCTCGCGCATGAACGTCGGGCAGATCCTGGAGACCCACCTCGGCTGGGCGGCCGCGCAGGGCTGGTACGACGACGGCACCGACGCCTACAAGGAAGCTGCCGCCAAAGCCGACGGCAAGCGTCGCGTCTATGTCTCCACGCCCGTCTTCGACGGGGCCACCGTGCAGGACGTGGACCGGGCGCTGGTCAAGTGGCAGGACGCCCACGAGGGTCGCATCCGCATGGACATCGACAAGTCCCGTCGCGAGGGCGAGCAGGCCTCCGGCAAGATGACCCTTTTCAACGGCCGCACCGGCGAGCCCTTCGAGGAGCAGGTCACCGTCGGCTACATGTACATCCTGAAGCTCCTGCACCTCGTCGACGACAAGATCCACGCCCGCTCGACGGGTCCCTACTCGCTCGTCACCCAGCAGCCGCTGGGCGGCAAGGCGCAGTTCGGCGGTCAGCGCTTCGGCGAGATGGAGGTCTGGGCGCTGGAGGCCTTCGGCGCCGCCTACACCCTGCAGGAGATGCTGACGATCAAGTCCGACGACACCGTCGGGCGCGTCAAGGCCTACGAGGCCATCGTCAAGGGCGAGAACATCGCCGAGCCGTCCATCCCCGAGTCCTTCAAGGTGCTCCTGAAGGAGATGCAGTCGCTGGCGCTCGACGTCAACGTCGTCTCCGAGGAGGGCCAGCGCACCGAGATGCGCGACGAGGACGACGACCTCCTGCGGGCAGCCGAGGAGCTGGGCATCGACCTCTCCGGGGTCCGCGCCCAGGCGGGCGAGTCCAGCGACGAGGAGCTCGAGGGCGAGGACGACACCGACGCCTCGGCGGAGACCGACGAGAGCAGCGACGGCGAGGCGGACGGCGCGAGCGAGGAGGACGCCATCGACGGCGACCTCGACGAGGTCGGCGTCACCGAGGACATCGACCTGGAGAGCCTCGTCGGCGAGGAGGCACCCGAGTAGGACACGGTCCCCCCATTGGTCCCACCCGCAGTCACCCAGATTTCACCCACAGCCAGAAGGGCCCCTGAATGATCGACATCAACAACTTCGACGCAATCGAGATCTCTCTCGCCTCCTCCAAGCAGATCCGCAGCTGGAGCTCGGGCGAGGTGACCAAGCCGGAGACCATCAACTACCGCACCCTCAAGCCCGAGAAGGACGGTCTCTTCTGCGAGCGCATCTTCGGTCCCACCAAGGACTGGGAGTGCTACTGCGGCAAGTACAAGCGCGTCCGCTACAAGGGCATCGTCTGCGAGCGCTGCGGCGTCGAGGTGACCCGCTCCAAGGTCCGCCGCGAGCGCATGGGCCACGTCGACCTGGCCGCCCCCGTCAGCCACATCTGGTTCTTCAAGGGCGTGCCCAGCCGCATCGGCTACCTGCTGGACATGGCTCCAAAGGAACTGGAGAAGGTCCTGTACTTCGCCGCCTCGATCGTCACGTGGGTGGACGACGAGGCACGCGCCAAGGACCTCGACTCGCTGGAGAAGGAGGTCAACAAGGTCCTCGACTCCTATGCCGCAGAGCGCGAGGAGCGGGTGCTGGAACTGCGCGAGTCCCTCGGCCGCCGCGAGAAGTACCTGCAGAGCGCCAAGCAGACCAATTTCAACGACGAAGACCACCTGTGGGCCGACTCGCTGGACGTCAACCTCGCCAAAATCTCAGACGAGGAGCGCGACAAGCAGATCAAGGACCTGACGAAGACCTTCGAGGCCGACATCGCGGACACCGAAGCCTACATCGAGGATGCAGCCGAGCGGATGCGCAACGTCTGGGAGCTCTTCAAGACGATGGAGCCCAAGCAGATCGAGCACGACGAGACGACCTTCCGCGAGCTCAAGGAGCGCTTCGGCTCGCCCTACGGCTTCGGCGAGTACTTCCGCGGCGGCATGGGCGCCGAGGCCATCCGCGACCTGCTCCAGCAGGTCGACCTGGAGGCCGAACGGATCGAACTGGAGGACCAGGTCAAGAACGGCAAAGGCCAGAAGCAGGCCCGTGCCGTCAAGCGCCTGAAGGTCGTCTCGGCCTTCATCCAGTCCGGCAACAAGCCCGAGATGATGGTGCTGGACGCCGTACCGGTGATCCCGCCCGAGCTGCGCCCGATGGTGCAGCTGGACGGCGGGCGCTTCGCGACCTCCGACCTCAACGACCTCTACCGCCGCGTCATCAACCGCAACAACCGCCTCAAGCGGCTGCTGGACCTGGGCGCGCCGGAGATCATCGTCAACAACGAGAAGCGGATGCTGCAGGAGGCCGTCGACGCCCTCTTCGACAACGGCCGTCGCGGCCGTCCCGTCACGGGGCCCGGCAACAGGCCCCTGAAGAGCCTCTCGGACATGCTCAAGGGCAAGCAGGGGCGCTTCCGCCAGAACCTGCTCGGCAAGCGCGTCGACTACTCCGGGCGTTCCGTGATCGTGGCCGGCCCCTACCTGAAGCTGCACCAGTGCGGCCTGCCCAAGATCATGGCCCTGGAGCTCTTCAAGCCGTTCATCATGGCCCGCCTGGTCGAGCGCAAGTCCGCGCAGAACATCAAGGCCGCCAAGAAGATGGTCGACTCGATGATCGCCGAGGTCTGGGACGTGCTGGAGGAGGTCATCCACGAGCACCCCGTGCTGCTCAACCGCGCTCCCACCCTGCACCGTCTGGGCATCCAGGCCTTCGAGCCGCTGCTGGTCGAGGGCAAGGCGATCCAGGTCCACCCCCTGGTCTGCCACGCCTTCAACGCCGACTTCGACGGCGACCAGATGGCCGTGCACCTGCCGCTCTCGGCGGAGGCGCAGGCCGAGGCCCGCATCCTGATGCTCTCGGCCAACAACATCCTCTCCCCGGCTCACGGGGCGCCGCTGGCGACGCCCACCCAGGACATGATCCTGGGTGCCTACTACCTGACCTACGGTCCGGAGGCGCACGAGCTGGCGGAGATCGACCGCACCAAGCACGAGCCGCGGATCCACGTGTTCCGCACCGCTCAGGAGGCCGAACTGTCCTACGAGGCCGGTGTCGTGAAGCTGCACGAGATCGCCGAGTTCCGCCCCTACGGGCGTGAGGGCGGCCACCTGCTGACGACGGTCGGGCGCATCATCTACAACGACCGCATCGAGCGTGCCCTGGCCGAAGCGCTGGGCGACGACTTCGACCCCTCGACGTACACGTTCGTCAACCAGTCGATGAAGAAGCGCGACACGACCAGGTTGATCGACCTGCTGGTGCAGAGCTACGGCGCGACGACGATCTCGCTGGTGCTCGACGCCTTCAAGGACCTGGGTTTCAAGTACGCCACCCAGGCCGGCATCACGATCTCCAAGAACGACGTCGTCGTCCCGCCCGAGAAGCAGGACATCCTCGACAAGTTCGACGCCCTCGTGGCCGATATCACCGGCCAGTACGAGGACGGCCTGATCACCCAGGAGGAGCGCCACGAGGCTGTCGTGGAGCAGTGGAACGCGGCCACCGACGAGGTCGCCGACGCCATGATCGAGAACTTCGACAAACTCAACCCGATCTACATGATGGCCGACTCCGGCGCCCGCGGATCCTTCAAGCAGATCCGCCAGCTGGCCGGCATGCGCGGCCTCATGGCCAACCCGAAGGGCGAAATCATCGAGCGCCCGATCAAGGCCAACTTCATGGAGGGCCTGTCGGTGCTCGAGTACTTCATCTCCACCCACGGGGCCCGAAAGGGACTCGCCGACACAGCCCTGCGCACCGCCGACTCGGGCTACCTGACCCGCCGCCTGGTCGACGTCGCACAGGACGTCATCATCCGCGAGGCCGACTGCGGCACCGAGGAGTACATCGAAATACCCGTCTTCAAGGAGGACGGGGAGCCCAACGACGGCATCGTCGGGCGCTTCGCGGCCGCCGAGATCGCCACCAAGCGCGGTCGCACCCTGGCCGAGAAGGGTGTCGAAATCGGCCGGGCGGAACTGGCCGACATCGCCCAGGCCTTCGCCGAGGAGCAGGAGAAGGGCAACGACGTCAAGGTGCCAGTCCGCTCGGTGCTCAAGTGCGAGGCCCCCAGCGGGGTCTGCCAGGCCTGCTACGGCCGGGCCATGGCGACCGGCGCCCTGGCCCAGATCGGCGACGCCGTCGGCATCATCGCGGCCCAGTCGATCGGCGAGCCCGGCACGCAGCTGACCATGCGCACGTTCCACACCGGCGGTGTCGCCGGCGCGGACATCACGCACGGCCTGCCCCGCGTCGTGGAGCTCTTCGAGGCCCGTCGCCCCAAGGGCCTGGCCAAGATCGCAGAGCAGGACGGGACCGTCTCGATCGAGGAGACAGACAAGGCCCTGACCGTCGTCATCACCGACGACGCCGGCGAGGAGCACCGCCACGCCTTCCCCAGGCGCACGCGGCTGTTCGTCAGCTCCGGCGAGAAGATCAAGGCCGGCAAGCAGCTCAACGAGGGGTCCGTCTACCCGCACGAGCTGCTGGCCATCCGCGGTCGCACCGAGACCGAGCAGTACCTCGTCAAGGAGGTACAGGAGGTCTACAAGTCCCAGGGCGTCGACATCAACGACAAGCACATCGAGTTGATCGTCAGGCAGATGCTCAAGAAGGTCCGGGTCGACCAGAAGGGCGACACCGACTACCTGCCCGGCCAGTTCGTGGACCGCTTCGAATTCGCCCGCGCCAACGACGCGATCGTCGACAAGGGCGGCGAAACGGCCCAGTTCGAGGACATCATCCTGGGCATCACCAAGGCGTCGCTGAACACCGACTCCTTCCTCTCGGCGGCCTCCTTCCAGGAGACCACGAAGGTCCTCACCGATGCGGCCCTGGAAGGCAAGATCGACCGCCTCAACGGCCTCAAGGAGAACGTCATCATCGGCAAGCTGATCCCGGCCGCGACCGGTCTGAAGCGCTACAGGCGGATCGAGATCGAACCCTCCGAACCGCTGCCCCGCGCCATCGACGACGTCGGCCTGCTCGACCAGGACGAGATCGCCGCGGAGCTCGGCCTGACCGCCGGCGACCCGCTGGGCGGCTACGGGCAGGAGTTCGACGCCGACCTCGCCTCCCTGGAGAAGATCGGGGCCGGCGGCACCGACCCCGGCTTCGCCGAGGAGCTGGCCGAGCTCGAGATCCCCGTCGAGGACCTCGGCGAGGAGTAGGCCGCCGCAGCAAGACGTTGCAGTAGCGGGTAGTTCAGCAGTGCACCGCCCGGGGGAGACCCCGGGCGGTGTCGTTTCCGGGCGTGGCGCGGGACGTGAGGGCAGCGGCGCGTGCACAGTTCGTGCGGGCCCTCTACGAAGGAGGCCCGGGCGGCGGTGCAGCCGTCTCGCCCGCCGTCTTCGTACCGGCCCTTGCCCCCGTCACGCCCGCAGCGAGCGCGCCCAGCTCCTGAGCTCCAGGGCCTCCCTGCCGGTCAGGCCCTGCTCTGGCGCCGTCTGCACCAGCAGGGTCGGGAAGCGCCGCGTCCGGGCCCATTCCCGGCAGCGCTCGTCCAGGGCGTCGTCGACCCAGGCCAGCGGCCGCTCGCCCGCATGGCGCTCGATCGCCTGCAACTTCCAATGCGCGTTGCCGCGTCCCACCGAGCGCTCGAAGCTGAGGAAGGGCAGGCCGCGGGGCAGGCCCAGCAGGTGGGGGAGGTGCTCGTCTGCCCGCTCCTCCCAGCCGCTGGCCCAGACGAGGTCGAAATCGCCGGTCAGGTCGAGCAGGTGAGCGGCGGCCGTGGACGAAAGGAAGTGCGGTATGCCTTCGATCGAATGGAAGGACCCCTCGCCCGGGTCGCTGGTCCGCCAGTCCGCGCCGAACAGCGATATGACGCCGTCGACGTCCACCATCAGCAGCGGGCGCTCAAGGGGGCTCTCGTGAGGCTCTGTGGTCAAGGGGAGACGGCCTTTAGCTTGCATACAGGTTGCGACAGGTACTCTGCGGGGACGGTCGATACGCCGAGCTCCTTCCCGCGGAGTAAAGCAACGGGCCCCGCCCGTCGATGGATGCCTCCGTCATCGACCGAACCGGACTGATCCCCACATGACTCTCGACATCGGAATCCTGCTCGCCCTGGCCTGCGCCTTCGTGGCCAACCTGGGCTTCTTCTACAAGTACAAGGGCGCCAATGCCGTGCCACGGGTCCAGGTGACCCATCCGCTGCGCTCCGCCCGTGAGCTGTACTCATCGAAGTGGTTCTGCCTGGGCATGCTCACGGCGACCTTCAGCTGGGGTCTGCACGTGGCTGCCCTGGCGCTGGCGCCGATGTCGGTCATCCAGGTGTCCCTGGCCGCCGGCGTCGTCTTCATCGCCGTCATGGCGGACAGGATGTTCGGCTTCGAGGTCGGGCGCAGGCAGTGGATCGGTCTGACCCTGACGGCCGCCGGCCTGGTCCTGCTGGGGTTGACGCTTCCCGCCATGCACGGCGCCCACTCGCACTTCTCGGAGGCCGGCATGATCTCCTTCGAGGCCGTCCTGTTCGGCCTCGGCGGCCTGCTGATCATGGGGCCGCGCATGGGCGGGCCCGTCGAGCACCACGGCGTCATGCTCGGCGCAGCCTCGGGGATCCTGTTCGGCGTCTCCGACACCTCCATCAAGGCCCTGACGGGAATCGTCGGAGCCCACGGCTTCCTCGGCCTGCTGCTGAGCCCCTGGCTGGCCGTCGCCGTCGCCGCCTCCGTCTTCGCCTTCTTCGCCTCCGCCAAAGGACTGCAGGACGGCGAGGCCGTCCCCGTCATCGCCGTCACCGGCACAGCCGCCAACATCTCCGGCATCGCCGGCGGGATCATCGTCTTCGGCGACCCCATGGCCGCCGGCGCGCTGGGCGTGACAGTCCAGGCTCTGGCCTTCGTGCTCGTCATCGTCGCCTCCGCGCTGATGCCCGCGCCCGTGCGCGCAGCCAGCGCCGCCCAGCCGGCCTGAGCCGGCCCGCTGCGACAGGCTTTCCGGCCACCTCGCGCAACCGACGGCCTCACGCTGCTAGCATCTTGCGCCGAATGCCGACGACCTCACAGCTGGTACGCAAGGGACGCATCGCCCCCAAGAAGAAGCTGGCCACCCCCGGACTGAAGTCCGGTAAGGGTCGCAAGAAGAAGGTCGCCGCCCCGCAGCGTCGTGGCGTCTGCACCCGCGTCTACACGACGACCCCGAAGAAGCCTAACTCCGCCCTGCGCAAGGTCGCGCGTGTGCGCATCTCCGGATCGATGGAGGTCACGGCCTACATCCCGGGCGAGGGCCACAACCTGCAGGAGCACTCCGTCGTGCTCGTCCGCGGCGGCCGCGTCAAGGACCTCCCGGGCGTGCGCTACAAGGTCGTCCGGGGCACGCTCGACGCCGCCGGCGTCAGCGACCGCAAAAAGGCCCGCTCGCAGTACGGCGTGAAGAAGAAATAGATGCCTCGCCGCGCAGCCGCCCAGATCCGCCCCCTGGAGGCGGACCCCCTACACCGCTCCAAGCTGGTTCAGCAGGTCATCAACAAGGTCATGCTGGACGGCAAGAAGTCGACGGCCGAGCAGATCGTCTATGACGCCCTCGCGCTGCTCGGCGAGCGCTCCGACAAAGACCCCGTCGAGACCCTCGAGGCGTCGATCCGGGCGCTGACCCCGACGCTCGAGGTCCGCTCCCGTCGTGTCGGCGGCGCGACCTACCAGGTGCCCGTCGAGGTTCCCGCCCGCCGCGCCCGCACCCTGGCAGTCCGCTGGCTCGTCGAGTTCGCCCGCCAGCGCCGCGAGAAGACGATGGCCCAGCGCCTGGCCAACGAGCTGCTGGACGCCCAGTCCCAGCAGGGCGGCGCCTACAAGCGCAAGGACGACATCTACCGTATGGCGCAGGCCAACAAGGCCTTCGCCCACTACCGCTGGTAGCTCAACCGGCCGGCTGCTGAGGCGGGTCCGGGGCGGCGGCCGCAACGGGGGCCGCCTTCCTCACCTCGCTCGCCGTGATGCGCCCGCTGCTGGGGACGCCCGGATGGTGGACACGGCAGAGTTTGTAGTGGCCGTGGGCGAAGCGCCCGACGCGGTGGCAGCCGCTGACGTGGCATTCGAAGTGCCTGTAGGCGCCGATCAGCAGCGTGATCAGCGTCACCGTGCTCGCCAGTTCGACCCAGCTGTCCGTCACCACCTGCGGCTGGCTCCAGAAGGTCAGAGCCAGGATCAGCCCGCTCATCGGAGTCCTCCCTTCGCTTGACGGCGCGAGCCTAGTCTCGGGGCCGGTCGGAGCTGCTCCATATGTGCGATCGCGCACACTTCCCTTGAGAGGAAAACCTTCGGCACCTAAACTTTCGGTACCGAATGTCTTCTCGCCCCGCGACAGCCTCGGCCGAACCGATCAAGATCGAGCGCCACGTCTGGGTCATCTCGGGCGTCGTGATCCTCGGGATGATCATGTCGATCCTCGACACGACGATCGTCAACGTCGCCCTGGACACCCTCGGCAAGAACCTGCACAGCCCGATCTCCAAGGTGCAGTGGGTCGTGACGGGCTACCTGCTGGCGCTCGGCGCGGTCATGCCCGTGACCGGCTGGATGGCTCGGCGCTTCGGCGCCAAGCGGGTCTACCTCGTCTCGCTCGTCCTCTTCACCCTGGGCTCGATCGCCTGCGGGCTGTCCAACTCGCTGACTGCGCTCGTCGTCTTCCGCGTCCTGCAGGGCATCGGCGGCGGCATGATCATGCCCCTGGCGCAGCTCATCATGGCCCAGGTCGCGGGACCCCAGCGGATGGGACGCGTGATGGGAATCGTCTCGATGCCGGCGATGCTCGCGCCGATCTTCGGTCCGGTCATCGGCGGGCTGATCCTCGAGAACATGCACTGGTCCTGGATCTTCTTCGTCAACGGGCCCGTCGGGGCGATCGCCCTCTTCCTCGGCTGGCGGATGCTGCCGAGCACCGACTCCGGCGAGGCCGGACGGCTCGATCTGACCGGGCTGGCACTGCTGCCGCTTGGCTCCGCAGCCCTCATCTACGGCGTCAGCGAAGCCGGTTCGGGGGCCGCGATCGGATCGGCCAAGGTGCTGCTGCCGGCGATCGCGGGACTCCTCCTGATCGTGGCGTTCGTCCTGCACGCGCTGCGGATCGATCGGCCGCTGCTGGACGTGCGGCTGTACGCCAACCGCGTCTTCGCAGGCGCCTCGGCGACGACCTTCGGCCTCGGCGCGGCGCTGTTCGGGGCGATGATCCTGGTCCCGCTCTACTACCAGAACGTCCGCGGCCAGAGCGTCATCGACACCGGCCTGCTGAACGGACCGCAGGGTCTCGGCGCGCTGATCGCGATGCCGCTCGCGGGCAAACTCACCGAACGCCTCGGCGGCGGTCGGGTTGCGATCGGAGGCGTGCTCACCCTGTGCCTCAGCACGCTGCCGCTCGTTTTCGTGGGGGCTCACACCTCGATGGTCTGGATCTCCTGCGTGCTCGTCATCCGCGGCCTCAGCATCGGCTTCTCGTTCATGCCGGCTATGACAGCGGCCTTCGCGGTGCTGCGTCCCGACCAGCTCTCGGACGCCACGCCGCAGATCAACGTCGTGATGAGGCTGGGAAGCGCGATCGGCGTAGCAGTTCTGGCCGTCGTGCTGGAACGCGCCTCGACTCGCGCGCACGGGCACGTCGTGCAGACGGCCCACGCCTTCGCCCACACGTACTGGTGGGGTCTCGGCATCGCCGTCCTGTCGCTGATCCCCTGCCTGCTGCTGCTGCGGGCCGAGCGCCCGGCGGCCACGGCTGCTCAGGCTGGTGCAGCCGACGAGGGAGCCCTGATCGCCGAGAGCGTGATCGAGGCCGGCATCTAGGAGCATCGCCATGGCGGCGAGCAGGAGTCAAGCGAAGTCGACCGGGGCCGCCCACGCGGGGGAGGCCGAGCGCCGCGAGCAGGAGATCCGCCAGCTCGGCCTCGTCTTCCGGCACGTCTTCAGGGCGCTGGGGCGCATCCGCGGGCGCGACACGCACCTCGCCGCCGGGGAGCTCAGCCACGCCCAGTACGAGTTGCTGATCGAGCTCTACGAGCGCGGCGAGCTGTCGGCGGGGGAGCTGGCGCAGGCGGCCCGGCTCTCGCCCGCGACCGTCACCCAGATGCTCGAGGCGCTGACCGAGTCCGGGCACGTCGAGCGGACCCGCTCGGACAGCGACAGGCGCGTCGTCATGGCCCGCCTGACCGCCCTGGGAGCGGCCCGCATCGAGGCCAAGCGCGACGCCTGGAAGTCGCGCTGGGAGGCCGCCCTGGAGGGCTTCGCCGAGCGCGACCTGCGGGCCGCCCGTGAGGTGCTGCAGAGGCTCGGCGACATGCTCGAGCTGGAGCCCGCCAAGGACTTGCCGGAGAGCCCGGTGGGAGAGCCCGAGTAGGGCAGGAAGCCCCTCTAAGATCGCCAATTCCTCTGCTATAGTCGCCGAGGCGTCGCGCGCAACGGGCCCTGCCCGAGTGTCGCGAGTCGGTAACCGAAATGGAGACCTCGAGCAGATAGCGAAGCGGCCCGGTCCACAAACGACCAGCAGCGCGCGTGGGCCCGAGGGGCCCATTTTTTTGCCCGCAATCCCCCGGAAGAAGAGACCTGGAACCTGACGATGCCCCGCAAGTTCTCACTCGAAAAGACCCGCAACATCGGCATCATGGCCCACATCGACGCCGGCAAGACGACGACGACCGAGCGCATCCTCTACTACACCGGGCGCACCTACAAGATCGGTGAGGTCCACGAGGGCGCAGCCGTCATGGACTGGATGGAACAGGAGCAGGAGCGCGGCATCACGATCACCTCCGCTGCCACCACGGCGCAGTGGAAGGACCACCGCATCAACATCATCGACACGCCCGGTCACGTCGACTTCACGGTCGAGGTCGAGCGCTCTCTCCGTGTCCTGGACGGCGCCATCGCCCTCTTCGACTCCGTCGCCGGCGTCGAGCCCCAGTCCGAGACGGTCTGGCGCCAGGCCGACAAGTACCACGTCCCGCGCATCGCCTACATCAACAAGATGGACCGCATGGGCGCAAACTTCGAGCAGGGCGTGCAGACGATGATCGACCGCCTCGGCGCCCACCCCGTGCCGATCCAGCTGCCGATCGGCGCCGAGGGCGGCTTCGCCGGCGTCGTCGACCTGGTCGCGATGAAGGCCATCGTCTACAAGGACGACCTCGGCACGGAACAGGTAGAGACGGAGATCCCGGCCGAGCTGGCGGAAGCCGCGACAGCCGCGCGCGAACACCTCCTGGAGGAGGTCTCCCACTACGACGACACGCTGCTCGAGCTGCTGCTCGAGGAAGCGGAGATCCCCGCGGACAAGCTGAAGGCCGCGATCCGCAGCGCCACCCTGTCGACCAAACTGACCCCCGTCCTGTGCGGCTCGTCCTTCAAGAACAAGGGCGTGCAGCCGCTGCTGGACGCGGTCATCGACTACCTGCCCTCGCCGCTGGACGTCCCGCCGGTCGTCGGCACGGAGCTGATCAAAGGCGAGGAGCAGGAGCGCGAGGTCGTGCGCAAGGCCGACGACTCCGAGCCCTTCGCGGCCCTGGCCTTCAAGATCATGTCCGACCCCTACGTCGGCAAGCTCACCTACTTCCGCGTCTACTCGGGCAAACTCGAGGCGGGCGCCCGCGTGCTGAACGTCGGCAGCGGACGCACCGAGCGGATCGGGCGCATCCTGATGATGCACGCCAACGACCGTGAGGAGGTCGAGGAGGTCTACGCCGGCGACATCGCGGCAGCCGTGGGCATCAAGCAGGTCATCACGGGCGACACGCTGGCCGCCCCGGACGCTCCCGTGCACCTCGAGAACATCGTCTTCCCCGAGCCCGTCATCAAGGTCGCGGTGGAGCCCAAGACGAAGGCCGACCAGGAGAAGATGTCGGTCGCCCTGGGCCGCCTGGCGGAGGAGGACCCGACCTTCCAGGTCCGCACCAACGAGGAGACCGGCCAGACCGAGATCTCGGGCATGGGCGAGCTGCACCTGGAGGTGCTGGTCGACCGCATGAAGCGGGAGTTCGGCGTGGAGGCCAACGTCGGGCGTCCGCAGGTCTCCTACCGCGAGACGATCCGCGGCACGGTCGAGAAGATCGAAGGCAAGTTCGTGCGCCAGACCGGCGGCTCGGGCCAGTTCGGAGTCGTCTACATCGACCTCGAGCCGGCGCCCGGCGAGGGCTTCGAGTTCGTCAACAAGATCAAGGGCGGAGCGATCCCCTCGGAATACATCCCCGCCGTCAAGAAGGGGATCGAGGAGACGCTGGAGAACGGCGTCAAGGCCGGCTACCCGATGGTCGACGTCCGTGTCACGCTGGTTGATGGCAAGTACCACGACGTGGACTCCTCGGAGGTCGCCTTCAAAGTCGCCGGCTCGATCGCCTTCAAGGAGGCCGCCAAACGCGCCAAGCCTGTGCTGCTGGAGCCGATCTTCGCCGTCGAGGTCGTCACACCCGACGAGTTCCTCGGCACCGTCATCGGCGACCTGTCCAGCCGCCGCGGGCGCGTCGAGGGTCAGGAGCCGCGCGGCAACGCGCTGGCCGTCACCGCCAAGGTGCCGCTCAGCGAGATGTTCGGCTACGCCACCGACCTGCGCTCCAACACGCAGGGTCGGGCGACCTACACGATGCAGTTCGACACCTACGAAGAGGTCCCGCCGAACATCGCCGAGAAGATCGTCGAAGGGCGGACGGGCGAGCCGGTTCCGGCATAGGCAGCAACCAGCAGTCACAGAAAGCAGCAGTTAGATAGATTTCCCCGGTTCGCCCTCATGGAGCGGCGGACGTACAAGCCGATTACAGGAGCGAACAGAAAGTGGCGAAGGAGAAGTTCGAGCGCGACAAGCCGCACGTCAACGTCGGGACCATCGGTCACATCGACCATGGCAAGACGACGCTGACCGCTGCCATCACGACTGTGCTGGCTGAGCATGGAGGCGCCGAAGCCCGGTCCTTCGAGGAGATCGACAACGCTCCCGAGGAGAAGGAACGCGGCATCACCATCGCCACCTCGCACGTCGAGTACCAGACGGAGAACCGTCACTACGCACACGTCGACTGCCCCGGTCACGCCGACTACGTCAAGAACATGATCACCGGCGCGGCGCAGATGGACGGCGCGATCCTGGTCGTCTCGGCGGCCGACGGCCCGATGCCCCAGACGCGTGAGCACATCCTGCTGGCCCGACAGGTCGGCGTCCCCTACATCGTCGTGTTCCTCAACAAGGCCGACATGGTCGACGACGAGGAGCTGCTGGAGTTGGTCGAGGTCGAGGTGCGCGAGCTCCTCTCCGAGTACGACTTCCCCGGCGACGACATCCCCTTCATCACCGGCTCGGCGCTGAAGGCGCTCGAAGGCGACGAGGCCTACAAGCAGAAGATCCTCGATCTGGCGGCCGCTCTGGACTCCTACATCCCGGAGCCCGTGCGCGAGCTTGACAAGCCCTTCCTGATGCCGGTCGAGGACGTCTTCTCGATCACGGGCCGCGGCACCGTCGCCACCGGCCGCGTCGAGCAGGGCGTCGTCAACACAGGCGACACAGTCGAAATCGTCGGCATCAAAGACTCCGCTCAGACGGTCGTCACGGGTGTCGAGATGTTCCGCAAGATCCTCGACCAGGGCCAGGCCGGCGACAACGTCGGCTGCCTGCTGCGAGGCACCAAGCGTGAGGAGATCGAGCGCGGCCAGGTGCTGTGCAAGCCCGGCTCGATCACGCCTCACACCAAGTACAAGGCCGAGGTCTACGTCCTCAAGAAGGAGGAGGGTGGTCGCCACACCCCGTTCTTCTCGGGCTACCGTCCTCAGTTCTACTTCCGCACGACCGACGTCACCGGTGTGGCCAAGCTGCCCGACGGCGTCGAGATGGTCATGCCCGGCGACAACGTCCAGATGGAGATCGAGCTGATCCAGCCGATCGCCATGGACCAGGGCCTGCGCTTCGCCATCCGAGAGGGTGGCCGCACGGTTGGCTCGGGCGTGGTCAGCGAGATCATCGAGTAGCACCAGCGCGCCTGACGCAGGTAGGCACAAGGCGCGCACTGACAGGCAGATACGACGAACAAGCCCCGCCGCAGGCGGCGGGAAGGGCGGATTCCACCGCGGAGTCCGCTCTTTTCTCGCCGCCGCATGAGCGGTCCGGGCAGCCCGCAGCAACCACACCGAGACAGAACAGAGAAGAAGACATGGCAGCAGCAAGCCAAAACAAGATCCGCATCCGACTGAAGGCGTACGACACCTCGGCCATCGAGTCGGCTGCCAAGGAGATCGTCGAGACGGCGACCCGTACGGGCGCCAGCGTCTCGGGCCCCGTGCCGCTGCCGACCGAGAAGAACGTCTACTGCGTGATCCGCTCCCCCTTCAAGGACAAGGACTCGCGCGAGCACTTCGAGATCCGCACGCACAAGCGGCTGATCGACATCCACCAGCCCACCCCCAAGACCGTCGACTCGCTTCAGCGCCTGGACCACCTCCCGGCGGGCGTCGACATCGAGATCCGACTCGCCCTCTAGCCGATGACCGCGATCCTCGCCAAGAAGCTCGGCATGACCCAGGTCTTCCAGGAGGACGGCTCTGTCGCCCGTGTCACCGTCCTGGAGGCCGGTCCGTGCCCCGTGACGGCAGTGCGGACGCTCGAGCGCGACGGCTATGAAGCCGTCCAGCTGGCCTACGGCGCAAGCCGCGAGAAGCACCTCTCCAAAGCGGAGCTGGGCCACCTCAAGAAGGCCGACGCGCCACCGCTGCGCACGCTCGTGGAGTTCCGCGGCGAGGCCGGCGAGCTGACCCTCGGCGAGACCGTCACCGTCGAGGCCTTCGAGGCCGGCGGCAAGGTCAAGATCTCCGGCACCTCCAAGGGCAAGGGATTCCAGGGCACGATCAAGCGCCACGGGTTCAGCCGCGGCCCCAAGTCCCACGGCTCCCACAACGTCCGGGCGCCCGGATCGATCGGCGCTTCGGCCTGGCCCGCCCGCGTCATGAAAGGCATCCGCGGTCCCGGCCAGATGGGCAACAAGCGCGTCACCCAGAAGGGCCTGGAGATAGTCAAGGTCGACCCCAAGGAGAACCTGCTGATGGTGCGCGGCTCCGTGCCCGGCCCGACCGGAGGAATCGTGGAGGTGCGCACAGATGGCTGAAGCACCCGTCCTGGGCAACTCCACTTCCAAGAAGACCAAGCTCGACGACGGAGCCTTCGGCGCCCGCTTCGTAGGCGGCCTGGTCCACGAGAGCGTGCGCGCCGAGCAGGCTGCCCGCCGTCGTGGCACGGCAGCCACCAAAACCCGTGGCATGGTCTCCGGCGGCGGCGCCAAGCCCTGGCGCCAGAAGGGCACGGGTCGCGCCCGTGCAGGTTCCAACCGCTCCCCGATCTGGACGGGCGGTGGCACCGTCTTCGGTCCCCAGCCCCGTTCCTACACCTTCAAGGTCAACCGCAAGGAGCGCCGGGCGGCGCTGCGCAGCGCCCTGTCGCTGCACGCGGGACGCGGCTCGGTGGCCCTCTTCGACGCGAGCGCCTTCGCCGCCCCCAAGACCAGCCAGGCCTTCGAGCTGCTGGAGGACTGGAGCCAGGCAGGGCCGACCCTGGTCGTCCTGGACGAGCAGGAGTCGGCAGCCGCCCTGTCCTTCCGCAACCTTTCCCGGGTCGTCATCTCGACCCCCGAGGACGTCGGCGTGACAGAGCTCGTCGGAGCTGCCTCGCTGCTGATCTCCGAAGGCGCTCTGGAGGCACTGACGGCCCGCACGAGCACCTCCGCCAAGACCCAGGAGGGAGGGGACTGATGGACCACACCCAGGTGATCATCCGCCCTGTCGTCTCGGAGAAGAGCTACGTCCTCTCCGCCGCCAACCGCTACACCTTCCGCGTCCACGCCGACGCCCACAAGACGCAGATCCGTCAGGCCGTCGAGGCTCTCTTCGACGTGCACGTCGTCGAGGTCAGGACGATCAGCGTCAAGTCAAAGCCCAAGCGCCGCGGCGTCACGACCGGTCGCACCCGCCAGTGGAAGAAGGCGATCGTCCAGATCGCCCCCGGCGAGTCGATCCCGGTGTTCCAGGGCCTGGCAGGACTGGAGGACTGAGATGCCGATTCGCAAGCCAAAGCCCACGAGCCCCGGACGACGGTTCGTCTCCTATGCGGACTTCGCGGAGATCACCAAGTCCAAGCCCGAGAAGTCCCTCGTCGAAGGATTGAAGAAGAGCGGCGGGCGCAACTCCTACGGGCGCAAGACCTCCCGCCACCGCGGCGGTGGAGCCAAGCGCGCCTACAGGCGGATCGACTTCAAGCGCCGCAAGGACGGCGTGCCGGCCAGGGTCGCGGCCATCGAGTACGACCCCAACCGCTCCGCCTACATCGCCCTGCTGCACTACGTGGACGGCGAGAAGCGCTACATCCTGGCTCCGCAGCGGCTGACCGTCGGCATGACGGTCGCCTCCGGCGAGGGCGCCGACATCGCAGTGGGCAACGCCATGGAGCTGGCCCGCATGCCCGTCGGCACGGTCGTCCACAACATCGAGCTGCAGCCCGGCCGCGGCGGCCAGATGGCCCGCTCCGCCGGCGCATCTGCCCAGCTGATGGCCAAGGACGGCGACATGGCGACGCTGCGCCTGCCCTCCGGGGAGATGCGCATGGTCCGCGCCGAGTGCAGGGCCACCGTCGGCGTGATCGGCAACGCGGACCACCAGAACGTCAAGGTCGGCAAGGCAGGGCGCAAGCGCCACATGGGCGTGCGCCCGCAGACCCGCGGCACGGCCATGAACCCCGTCGACCACCCGCACGGCGGCGGCGAGGGCTCCACGACCCCCGGCCGTCACCCCGTCACCCCCTGGGGCGTGCCGACGCTCGGCTACCGCACCCGCAAGCAGAACAAGACCTCCAGCCGCTACATCGTCCGCGGTCGCAGGAGAGGAAAGGGACGTAGCCGATGAGCCGCTCCAGCAAGAAGGGCCCGTGGGTGGAAGAGCGCCTGCTCAGCCGCATCGAAGCCCTCAACGCCGAAAACAACAAAAAAATGCTGCGCACGTGGTCGCGGGCCTCGACGATCTTCCCCGACATGGTCGGCCACACGATCGCCGTCCACGACGGCAGGAAACACATCCCCGTCTACGTCAGCGAGGCCATGGTCGGGCACAAGCTGGGCGAGTTCGCCCCGACCCGCACCTTCCGTGGACACGCCGGCTCCGGGAAGGTCCGCTGATGGCCGAGGAGGAGAAGGACGTGGCGGCAGAGGAGCCCAAGGCGGATACCCCACAAGGGGGCACAGGGAAACCCGCCAAAAAAGCCACCGCCAAAAAAGCGGCAGCCGCCGAAGGCGGCGAGGCCAAAGCCAAACCGGCCAAAAAAGCGCCGGCCAAGAAAGCAGCGGCCAAAGAGGAGAAAGCTCCGGCCAAGGCCGCTGCTGAGAAAAAAGCACCCGCTGCCAAAAAAGCTGCCAAAGCCAAAGAGCCTGCTGCCGAGACGGCCAAACCGGCCGAGGAGGAGCCGGCGCCCGCCGCCAAACCGCGCAGCAAAGCGGCTCCCGCGGCTCCCCGCCGCAGGACCGTCAAAGCCAGCGCCCGCTACGTACGCACGTCGGCCCGCAAGGCACGCATGGTCTGCGGGCACCTGCGAGGCAAGACCGTTGCGGAGGCTCGCGCTATCCTCGCCTTCACACCTCGTGAGGTGGCGCGCGACTGGAGCAAGCTGCTCGAGTCGGCGGTGGCAAACGCGGAGAGCAACCACGAACTGCTCCAGGACGACCTGATCGTCCGCGAGGCCTACGCCGACGAAGGTCCGACGATCAAGCGCTTCCGGCCCCGCGCCATGGGCCGGGCCACGCCGATCAGGAAGCGCACCAGCCACCTCACGATCACCCTGAGCACGCTCCCGGAGCGTCAGGCGACCAAGAGAAAAAGCTAGAGAGACGACGGTATGGGACAAAAGGTTCATCCAGAGGCAATGCGCGTGGGCTACATCCACGACTGGAAGTCCAACTGGTTCAACGACCGCAGCTTCGCCGAGTACCTGGCCGAGGACGTCAAGGTGCGCGAGCACATCACCAACAAGCTGGCCCACGCCGGCCTGTCGGACATCACGATCCGCAAGGACGCCAACGAGCTCGAGGTGAACATCCACACGGCCCGTCCCGGCATCGTAATCGGCAAGTCCGGGACCGAAGTGGACGCCCTGCGCCGCGACCTGCACCGCATCACCAAAAAGCAGATCAAGGTCAACATCCTCGAGATCAAGCGCCCCGAGCTCGACGCCAAGCTCGTCGCCCAGTCGATCGCCGAGCAGCTGCAGAACCGAGTCGCCTTCCGTCGCGCCATGAAGCGCGCCCTCACCAGCGCCATGCGCTCCGGCGCCAAGGGCGTCAAGGTGCAGGTGGCTGGACGCCTGGGCGGCGCCGAGATGGCCCGCACCGAAAGCTACTCCGACGGGCGCGTGCCGCTGCACACGATGCGCGCCGACATCGACTACGGCTTCTACGAGGCCCGCACGACCTTCGGGCGCATCGGCGTGAAGTGCTGGGTCAACAAGGGCGAGATCATGCCCGAGGGCTACACGGGCGCCGACCTGACGGACATGACTGCCCCCGCTCCTCCCAGCTCCGACCGTGACGGCGGCCGTGGCGGTCGCGAGGGTCGCGAAGGCGGCCGTGGCCGCGGCGGGCGTGGCGGCGGCAACCGCGGTCCCGGCGGCCCTGGCGGTCCCGGCGGTCGTGGTCGTGGACCCGGTGGTCCCGGCGGCGGTCGTGGTCCCGGCGGCGGTCGCGGCGGTCGCGGCGGTGGCGGTGGCGGCGGCGGTCGTGACGGAGGCGCACGCTGATGCTGTCCCCCAAGCGCGTCAAGCACCGCAAGCAGCACCGTGGACGTCGTCGCGGCAACTCCCGCGGGCAGCTGCACGTCCAGTTCGGCGAGTACGGCCTGAAGTCCCTCGAAGAGGGCTGGCTGACCAACCGCCAGATCGAGGCCGCCCGTATCGCCATGACCCGCAAGATCAAGCGTGGCGGGAAGGTCTGGATCAACGTCTTCCCCGACAAGCCCGTCACCAAGAAGCCGGCCGAGACGCGCATGGGCTCAGGCAAGGGCTCCCCCGAAGGGTGGGTCGCCGTCGTCAAGCCCGGCCGTGTCATGTTCGAGCTCGCAGGCGTGCCCGAGCCGCTGGCCCGCGAAGCCATCCGCCTGGCCGCCAACAAGCTTCCCGTCAAGGCCAAGTTCGTGCTGCGTGAGGACTGATCGGTGAAGGCAAGCGAACTTCGGGACCTGGAGCCCGCCGACCTCATCAAGCACCTGGCTGAGCTGCGCAAAGAGCTGTTCGGCCTGCGCTTCTCCAACGCCACAGGCGAACTGGAGGACACCGCGGGCATCGGCCGGACCAAGCGCGACCTGGCCAGGGCCCTGACAGTCCAGCGCGAGCGCGCCGTGGACGCCCAGCAGAGCTGACCAAGAGAACGAACGACCGAGAGCTAGAGCGAACTGATGGCTGACGAGCAAGACAACGAGACGACCGAGAACCCCGAGGCGCAGGCGCCCGCCGAGACGCCCGAGCCCGAGGCTGCCACGGACGCCCCCGAGGCGACCGAGGCCGCCGAGGCACCCGAGCCCGAGGCTCCCGCCGAGTCCGAGCCCGCCGCCGAGGAGGCCGGCGAGCCCGCCGCCGACGGTGGCGAGGAGCCCGCTGCGGCTGCAGCTCCGTCCGCCCCCGCCGAGCCGGAGGAGCAGCTGACCTCCAAGGAGCGCCGTCGCAGGACGCGTTCGCGTCATACCGAGACGCGTCCGTCGCGGACGCCCGAGGAGCGCCACGCGGAGCGCGCCGCGACACGCAAGGCCAAGGCAGCCGGCCGTCGCACCCGTCGCCTCTCCGAACGGGCCAAAGCGAAGGAGAAGCGCGCCTCCGCTCCCGCAGCGGAGCCGCTCGCGCCGGTGCACGCGCCCGTCGAGGGGGCCCGCCGCGTGCGCCAGGGCATCGTCGTCTCAGACAAGGCCGAGAAGACGATCACGGTCCGCATCGACGTGGCTCGCAGGCACCGTCGCTACGAGAAGATCGTGCGCTCCTCCAGCACGGTGCACGCCCACGACGAGAACAACGACGCCCACGAGGGCGACGTCGTTCGCGTCGTCGAGAGCAGGCCGCTGTCGAGGACCAAGCGCTGGGCGCTCGTCGACGTGGTGGAGAGGGCGCGATGATCCAGAACGAGACACGGCTGCGGGTGGCCGACAACTCCGGCGCCCGCGAGATCCTGTGCATCCGCGTCAAGGGCGGGTCCCGCCGCCGCTACGCCTACGTCGGCGACGTCATCACGGCCACTGTCAAGCAGGCCAACCCGCAGGGCGCCGTCAAAAAGGGCGACGTCGTGACTGCTGTCGTCGTCCGCACCAAGAAGCCGATCGGCCGCGAGGACGGCACCTACATCTCCTTCGACGAGAACGCGGCAGTGATCATCGACGACCAGAACAACCCGCGCGGCACGCGCGTCTTCGGACCCGTCGCCCGCGAACTGCGCGACCGCAACTTCATGAAGATCGTCTCGCTGGCCCCGGAGGTCCTGTGATGGCCGTCAAGGCGACCAGGCGCGTCAGCATGAAGGTCCGCTCGGGCGATCACGTCGAAGTGACCTCGGGCAAGGACCGCGGCAAGAAGGGCCGCGTCCTGCGCGTGGACCCCAAGCACCAGCGGGTCTACGTCGAGGGCCTGAACATGATCAAGCGCCACACCCGCCCCCAACAGGTCGCCGGCGCCCAGAGCGAACAGGCCCTGGGCGGCGTGATCGAGCGGGAGGGCCCCATCCACGTCTCCAACGTGATGGTCCTCGACGCCAAGGGCAACCCCACCCGCATCGGCATCGAGCGCGAGAACGGCAAGCGCTTCCGCGTGGCCAAGAGCACCGGCACGAGGCTCGACTGACATGGCGACAGAGACCGCACCTCAGGCCCGCCTGAAGGCCCGCTACCTGGAGGAGATCCGTCCTGCGCTGATGTCGCGCTTCGGCTACTCCTCGGTCATGCAGGCCCCCAAGGTCGAGAAGATCACCGTCAACATGGGCGTCGGCCAGGCCCGCCAGGACAACAAAATGCTCAAGGCCGCCACGGACCAGCTGGCGGCCATCGCCGGCCAGCAGCCCAGCGTCCGCCGCGCCCGCAAGTCCATCGCCGCCTTCAAACTGCGCGAGGGCATGCCCGTCGGCGTCGCCGTCACGCTGCGAGGCGACCGCGGCTACGAGTTCCTCGACCGTCTCGTCTCCATCGCGATCCCGCGCATCCGCGACTTCCGGGGCCTGAACCCCCGCTCCTTCGACGGGCGCGGCAACTACTCCATGGGCGTCAAAGAGCAGATCATCTTCCCCGAGATCGACTACGACGCCATCGACCAGGTCCGCGGGATGGACATCACCATCACGACCAGCGCAGGCAGCGACGAAGAGGCCTACGCCCTCCTCGCCGCGCTGGGCATGCCCTTCTCCGCCCAGGGTCGCCCCAAGGGCTACGACCCCGAGGCCGACGCCGCAGCCGAACGCGCCCACCAGGATTCACAGGCGCAGGCCGAGGAGAAGGCCGCAGCGGTCGCGCCTGCGCCCGCCGAGGAGCCGGAGTCTGCCGAGGAGCCCGCCGCCGAGGCAGAGCCGGCCGAGGAGCCTGAGACGGCGGAGGAGTCGACCGCCGAGGAGCCCGCAGCCGAGGAGCCTGCAGCGGAAGCGGCACCCGAGCCCGCGACAGAGACTGAGCAGGCACCCGAGCCGCAGGCCCAGGCAGAGCCGGCCGCCGAGGCTTCCGAGGAGCCCGCCGAGCAGGCACAGGACAGCGAGAAAGAGAGCAGCGACTGATGGCCAAGACCTCCATGCGCGTCAAGCAGGCGCGGAAACCCAAGTTCAAAACGCGGGCCTATACTCGCTGCACCCGTTGCGGGCGACCCAAATCGGTCTACCGCAAGTTCGGGGTGTGCCGTATCTGCCTTCGCGAGCTCGCCCACAACGGTTACATCCCCGGGATGACGAAGTCCTCCTGGTAGGAGATTCACGACCATGTCAATGACCGACCCGATAGCCGACTTCCTGACGCGCGTGCGCAATGCGATCCACGCTGCCCACGAGACCGTCGACGTGCCCGCCTCGAAGCTCAAGGGGGAGCTTGCCCGGATCCTGACCGAGCAGGGCTACATCGAGTCCTGGACGGTCCTCGGCGCGGGCGAGGACAACGTCGGCGAGATCATCCAGATCCGCCTCAAGTACACCGACGACCGCCGCTCGGCCATCTCGGGCCTCAAGCGCGTCTCACGGCCCGGCCGGCGCACCTACGTCGACGCCAAATCGATCCCGAAGGTCCTCGGCGGCATGGGGACGTCCATCGTCTCGACCTCCCACGGCGTCATGACCGGACACGAAGCTCGCGCCCAGGGCGTCGGCGGCGAGGTCCTGGCGCAGGTCTGGTAGGAGCGAGATGTCCCGAATCGGCAGACAACCCATCCCCGTGCCCAGCGGCGTGACCGTCTCGATCGAGCCGGAGGCCGTGCGCGTCAACGGCCCCAAAGGCGAACTCTCGGAGCGCATCCACCGCGACATCGAGGTCACACAGGACGGCGACCAACTGCTCGTGACCCGTCCGACGGACCGCGGCGAACACCGGGCCCTGCACGGCCTGACGCGGACGCTCGTGGCGAACATGGTCGAGGGCGTCACCAACGGCTACGAGAAGCGCCTGGAGATCCAGGGCGTCGGCTACCGCGCCCAGCTGAAGGGCAAGAACCTGGAGCTGGCCGTGGGCTACTCCCACCCCGTTCCGATCCCCGCCCCCGACGGCATCGAGTTCGAGGTGCCCCAGCCGACCCGCGTAGTCGTCAAGGGCATCTCCAAGCAGCTCGTCGGCGAGACCGCGGCGATCATCCGCAAGCAGCGCCCCCCCGAGCCCTACAAGGGCAAGGGCATCCGCTACGAGGGCGAGTACGTCGCCAGGAAGGTCGGCAAGCGCGCATGAGCGTCATCACCAAAGAGAACCGCCGCCTCAAACGGCGCAGGCGCGTGCGCGCCAAGATCTCGGGTACGGCGACGCGTCCGCGCATCTCCGTGTTCCGCTCCACCAGGGGCATCGCCGCCCAGCTCGTCGACGACGTCTCCGGGCGCACCCTGGCGGCAGTCGCCTGGTACGAGCCGGAGCTGAAGGGTCTCTCCAAAGCCGACAGCACCGCCAAGGCCGGTGCGCTGCTGGCCCAGCGGGCCAAGGCGGCAGGCGTCGAAGAGGCCGTCTTCGACCGCGGCGGTTACCAGTACCACGGCCACATCCGCGCCTTTGCCGAGGCGATCCGCGAGGCCGGCGTCGTCGTCTGAGACGATCCTGCCGCTACTCTCTCTGACTTCAACCATGTCTTCCACCACAGATAGATCAGTCAACCCGGCCGGCCTGGACCTCCAGGAGCGCGTCGTCGAGATCAACCGCGTCGCCAAGGTCGTCAAGGGCGGCCGGCGCTTCTCCTTCACGGCTCTCGTCGTAGTCGGAGACGAACGCGAAGTCGTCGGCGTCGGCTACGGCAAGGCCACAGAGGTGCCCCTGGCCATCCAGAAGGGAGTCGAGCGAGCCAAGAAGGACCTTTTCCGGGTTCCCAAGCACGGCTCCACGATCACCCACCAGACGACCGGCATCTTCGGGTCCGGACGCGTCTTCCTGAAGCCCGCCGCGCCCGGTACGGGCGTCATCGCCGGCGGCGGCGTGCGCGCGGTGCTGGAGCTCGCGGGCATCCACGACATCCTCTCCAAGAGCCTCGGCACGCAGAACCCGATCAACCTCGTCAAGGCCACGGTGGCCGGCCTGCGCGGCCTGCGCACCCCCGCCGAGATGGCCCAGCTCCGCGGCCTGACGGTCAACCAGGTTCTGGGCCTGACCGACAGCTCCGCCGCCGGCGAGGTCCTCGAGAACGGCGTCGCGTCCGAGGGCGAGGCGACCGAGGCCCCCGCCGTCGAGGAGACGCCGGCCTGATGAGCGCGCTGACGGTCACGCAGCGCCGCTCCGCAAACGGCGCCAACCAGAAACAGCTGGATACGCTGCGCTCGCTGGGCCTGCGCCGCATCGGGCACACCGTCGAGGTCACGGACAACGAGCAGTCCCGCGGGATGGTGCACGCCGTCCGCCACCTCGTCGAGGTCGAGGAGGCCAAGTGAGCCCCGAGCAGGACAAGCAGCAGCGCATCGGCCTGCACAGCCTCTCGCCCAACCCCGGCAGCCGCCGTCCCCGCAAGCGGATCGGCCGCGGCGAAGGGTCGGGCACGGGCAAGACCTCCGGCCGCGGCCAGAAGGGCGCAGGCTCCCGTTCGGGCTCCAAGTCCCGGGCCGCCTTCGAGGGCGGGCAGATGCCCATCCACATGCGCATGCGAAAGCTGCGCGGCCCGCACATGAAGAAGTCGATGCCATTCGAGCCCTTCCGGACCCACACTCAGCCCGTCAACATCTCCTCCCTGCAGGAGCGCTTCGAGGCCGGCACGGAGGTGACGCTGGAGCTGATGAAGGCCAACGGCCTGGCGACCCGCAAGGACATCCCCGTCAAGGTCCTGGCCAAGGGCGAGATCAGCAAGCCGCTGACCGTCCACGCCCACGCCTTCTCCGCCACCGCCCGCGAGCGCATCGAGGCGGCCGGCGGCACCTGCACGGTCCTCGACAGCTAGGTCGCAAGGGCGGCTGCGCGGATCGGCATCGGGCGGCCGCGCATCGACTAGAATCCACCCGCTTCGCGCAGGAGGGGCAAAGGCTCTCCGGGGTGCGGGCAGACCACCATGCTCTCGACCATTCTCAACGCATTCCAGGTTGCGGAGATCCGCAAGAAGATCGGCTTCACGGCGCTGATGCTGCTGATCTACAGGTTCGGCTCGCACGTGCCCGTGCCGGGCGTGAACCTGAGCGCAGTCAACAACATCCAGAAGGAGTTCGGCGGCGCCGGCATCCTCAGCTACCTGAACCTCTTCTCCGGCGGCGGCCTGTCCAAACTGGCCATCTTCGCGCTGGGGATCATGCCCTACATCACAGCCTCGATCATCCTGCAGCTGCTGCAGGTGGCCGTGCCCTCCCTGGAGAAGCTGGCCAAGGAAGGCGAAGTGGGGCAGGCCCGGATCACCCAGTACACCCGCTACCTGACAGTCGGCCTGGCCTTCGCCCAGTCGATCGGCTACGTCTTCCTGTTCCACTCCCTGCAAGCCAAAGCGGGCGAATCGGTCGTCACCCACTTCGACGCCCCCCACATCTTCCTGATCGTCATCTGCCTGACAGCGGGCTGCGTGCTGCTGATGTGGGTCGGCGAGCTGATCACCCAGAAAGGCATCGGCAACGGCATCTCGCTGCTGATCTTCGGCTCGATCGTCTCGCGCATCCCGACCGGCATCCAGACCTGGTGGGACAGCACAGACCAGGTCTTCAAGGTCATGATGCCCTTCCTCGTCCTGGTCGTCGTGGCAGCCATCGTCTTCGTCCAGGAAGGCCAGCGGCGCATCCCCGTCCAGTACGCCAAGCGCGTCATCGGCCGGCGCATGAGCGAGGGCGGGCAGACCTACCTGCCGCTGCGGGTCAACATGGCGGGCGTCATCCCTGTCATCTTCGCGGCCTCCCTGATGGCGATCCCCTCGACCATCGGGCAGCTCATCAAAACCCACTGGGGCCAGCAGGTCTCGGACTTCTTCGGCCCCAACGGCTGGCACTACGTGCTCGGCGAGTCCCTGCTGATCATCGTCTTCAGCTACTTCTACACGGCCGTCACGTTCAACCCCGTCGACCAGGCCGACAACCTCAAGAAGTACGGCGGCTTCATCCCGGGCGTCCGGCCGGGTCGCCCGACAGCCGAATTCCTCGATCGCATCCTGGCCCGCCTGACCTTCCCGGGCGCCCTCTTCCTGGCAGCCGTCGCGGCCCTGCCGGCCATCCTCTTCGCCCGCACCCACCAGAACTTCGCCTTCGGCGGGACCTCGATCCTGATCGTCATCGGCGTGGCCCTGGAAACGATGAAGCAGCTCGAGGCGCAGCTGATGATGCGCTCCTACGAGGGCTTCTTGAAGTAGCAGCCAGTCCCCGGGCGTCATCTGCGGGCTTTCGCGGTGGCGCCGGCCGGCTGGGAACGGTTAGGCTGCGACGGTCGTGTCCGAGTTGAACCTGATCCTGCTCGGCCCCCCCGGGGCCGGCAAGGGAACCCAGTCAGAGCGCCTGCGCGACGACTTCGGCCTTGCCCACATCTCCACGGGAGACATGCTGCGCGCCCAGCTGGCCGCCGGCACGCCCCTGGGCCTGGAGGCCAAGCGCTACATGGACGCCGGCGAGCTCGTCCCCGACGAGGTCATCGTCGGCATGATCACCAGCCGTGTCGAGGAGCCCGACGCAGGCGACGGCTTCCTGCTCGACGGCTTCCCCCGCAACGAGCAGCAGGCCGACGAGCTGGGCAAGGCGCTGGCACGCCTGGAGCGGCGCCTGACGGCTGCCCTACTGATCGAGGTTCCCGACGACGTCGTCGTGCAGCGCCTGGCGGGCAGGCGCGTCTGCGTCAAGAACCCCTCCCACATCTACCACGTCGACTTCGACCCGCCCAAGCACGAGGACGTCTGCGACCAGGACGGCTCCCGGCTGATCCAGCGCGACGACGACCGCGAGGAGACGATCAGAAAACGTCTGGAGGTCTACCACGCCCAGACGGAGCCGCTGATCTCCTACTACGACGAGGCCGGCCTGCTGCGCCGCTTCGACGGCACCCGCTCGCCCGACGAGGTCCACGCCCACGTCCGGGCCACGATCGCCACGCTGCGCCTGGAGGAGGGCTTCTAGGCCTTCCGTGGGAGCTGTCCGCGCGACAGCGGACGGCTAAGCTGGGCGGGTGATCATCAAGAAGACCCCCGAGGAGATCGCCAAGATGGCCCGGGCCGGGCAGATCCTGGCGGCGACGCTCGACCTGATGGCGAGCAACGTCCGTGTCGGCGTCGACACGCGCGAGCTGGACAGGATCGCCGAGCGCTACATCCGCTCCCAGGGAGCGACGCCCACCTTCAAGGGCTACAAGGGCTTCCCGGGCTCCATCTGCGCCTCCCCGGGCGCCATGATCGTCCACGGGATCCCCGGCAAGCACCGCCTGAAGGCCGGCGAAGTGATCTCCATCGACGTCGGCGTGACGCTCGACGGCTGGGTCGCCGACGCCGCCCGCACCTTCCCCGTCGAGGACGTCGACGACGTCTCCCGCAACCTCCTGGAGGCAACCGAGGAGTCCCTGCGCACGGGCATCCAGCAGGCCCGTCCGGGAAACCGCATGGGCGACCTCTCCCACGCCATCCAGCAGGTCGCCGAGGACGCAGGCCTGTCGGTCGTGCGGACGCTCGTCGGCCACGGCGTCGGACGGGACATGCACGAGGACCCGCAGGTGCCCAACTACGGCAAGCCCGGCAAGGGGCCGCTGCTGGAAGAGGGGATGGTGCTGGCGATCGAGCCGATGACGACGGCCGGCAAGCCGGGCGTGCGGGTCGGCGCCGACGGCTGGGCCATCTACTCCCAGGACGGCTCTCCGGCTGCCCACTTCGAGTTCACCGTCGCCGTCACCGGCGAGGGCCCGCAGGTGCTGACCCCCTGGCACCTGGCGCCGGAGCAGCGCGACGGTACCCTGGCCGTAGACGCAGCAGGCGTCTGAGGCCATTGCTGGAGCCATTCGAGGGACCTGGCGACGCAGCCCAGGACGAAGTTGCTACCATCCGGGGTGCTGCCCGCGCGCAGGCCCTTCGTCTGCGCAGAGGCATAATCCACGAGTCGGTAGCGGTGGCCCGTGCGGCCTCCAGAGCCGGCTCGCCGGTACACAGCGCCTGAAAGGGATCATGAAGGTACGACCGTCGGTCAAGCCGATGTGCGAGAAATGCAAGATCATCCGACGCCACGGGGTGGTGTTGGTGATCTGCCAGAACAAGCGCCACAAGCAGCGGCAGGGGTGATCGGCTGATGGCTCGAATCGCCGGGGTCAACCTGCCCCTCAACAAGCGCTCCGAAATCGGCCTGACCTACATCTACGGGATCGGTCGTCCGACTGCTGCCAAGCTGCTGGGAGAGGTCGGGGTCAGCCCCGACACCTACATCCGCGACCTGACAGAGGACGAGGTCACCAAGCTGCGAGACGCCATCGACGAGGGCATGACAGTCGAGGGCGACCTGCGCCGTGAGCGTCTGCAGGACATCAAAAGGCTTCAGGACATCGGCTGCTACAGGGGCCTGCGCCACCGCAGGGGCCTGCCGGTGAGGGGACAGAAGACGAAGACCAACGCGCGCACCCGCAAGGGCCCCAAGCGCATGCAGGTCGCCGGCAAGAAGAAAGCCGGCAAGAAGTAATGCCTCCCGCTCCCAAACGCGCACGCGGCCGCCGCAAGCCGAAAAAGAACATCCCCGTCGGGCAGGCGCACATCAAGACTTCCTTCAACAACACGATCGTGTCCCTGACCGACACGACCGGCAACGTGATCGCCTGGGAGTCGGCCGGCGGGGCAGGCTTCAAGGGCTCGCGCAAGTCGACCCCGTTCGCGGCCCAGGTGACAGCCGACGCGGCCGCCCGCAAGGGTATGGAACAGGGCCTGCAGAAGGTCGAGGTCTACGTCAAGGGACCCGGCTCGGGCCGTGAGACGGCGATCCGCTCGCTGCAGGCCGCGGGCCTCGAGGTGACTGGCGTCAAGGACGTCACGCCCCAGGCCCACAACGGATGCCGCCCACGCAAGCGGCGGAGGGTCTAGACAGTGGCGCGTGACACCGGCCCCCAGTGCAAGCAGTGCCGCCGCGAGGGACAGAAGCTGTTCCTCAAGGGCGAGCGCTGCCTGACGGACAAGTGCGGCGTCGAGCGTCGCTCCTACCCGCCCGGCGAGCACGGCCGGGGCCGCCTCAAACAGAGCGAGTACAGGGTGCAGCTGCGCGAGAAGCAGAAGGCCAAGCGCTACTACGGCGTGCTGGAGAAACAGTTCGCCGGCTACTACGACAAGGCCTCCCGCCAGACCGGCATCACGGGTGAGAACCTGCTGGCGCTGCTGGAGTGCCGCCTGGACAACGTGCTCGTGCGGTTGGGCTTCGCGGCCTCGCGCAGGCAGGCCCGCCAGCTGATCCGCCACGGACACTGGACGGTCAACGGCAGGCGGGTCAACATCCCCAGCTACCAGGTCCGCCCGGGCGACGTGATCGCGATCAAGGCGAGCACGCCCGCCACCCAGGTCGTCAGGGACGCGACCGAGCTGACTGGACAGATCCCAGCGTGGCTGCAGGCCGATCACGAGTCGCTGACGGCCAAGGTGCTGCGCAAGCCGGAGCGGCGAGAGGTCGCTGCGCCGGTGCAGGAGCAGCTCATCGTCGAGCTGTACTCGAAGTAGAAGGACATTCCCCACGCTGCCGCCCGCAGGGGCGGGGGCGCTTGTAGGCCGGCGTCCGCCCGACACCGGCACGACACCAAAACGACGTAAGGACTCTCATGCTCGACTTCCAAATCCCCCGGATCACAAGCGAGTCCGTGGAGCAGAACCGTGGCACGTTCACGATCGAGCCTCTCGACCGCGGCTTCGGCTACACGTTCGGCAACTCGCTGCGCCGCGTACTGCTCTCATCTCTCGCCGGCGCTGCCGTCACGAGCGTGCGCATCGAGGGGGTGGCCCACGAGTTCTCGACGATCAACGGCGTCACCGAGGACGTCACGGACATCGTCCTGAACCTCAAGGGCGTGGTCTGCAGGATGCACTCGGACGCCTCCGAGGTCGAGGCGCCCCTGGTCGTCACCGGTCCCGGCGAGATCACGGCCAAGGACATCGACCTGCCGGCCGGCGTGGAGATCCTCAACCCCGACCTGCACATCGCCACGCTCGAGAAGAAAACGAAGCTCGAGCTGTACATGACGATCGGTCGCGGCCGCGGCTACCGCCCGGCTGAGGAGAACAAGTCCGCCGACCAGCCCATCGGCGTGATCCCGATCGACTCCATCTTCTCGCCTGTCCGCCGCGTCGCCTACGCCGTCGAGCAGGCCCGCGTCGGGCAGAAGACGGACTTCGACAAGCTGACCCTGGACATCGAGACGGACGGCTCGATCGACCCTCAGGCCGCCCTGCGCGAGGCTGCAGAGCTCCTGATCAGCCAGCTGGCGATCTTCACGGACGCCGACCGCATCCAGGAGCTGCGTGCAGCTCCCGGCGGCCAGCTCGACGGCCACGGCCTGGCAGTCGGCGGCGCCGCCGGCGGGGCGGGCGGGCCCGGACTGCAGGGCGAGGAGTACGGCATCCTGATCGAGGAGCTGGAGCTCGGCGTGCGCTCCTACAACTGCCTCAAGCGGGCCGGCATCCAGACCGTCGGCGACCTCATCTCCAAGTCCGAGGCGGAGCTCAACGCGATCCCCAACTTCGGCAAAAAGTCGATCGACGAGGTCATCGAAACCCTCCACGCAAGGGGCCTGAACCTCCGCGCAGACTGAGCAACAGGCCGCATGGGCGGCGCCGCACGCGAGTCCAACACGCGGGCGGTGCCCCCCAGCCTCGGCAGGAGGGAGTGTGGACGATGGTTCATGCCCTTGCCGCCGCAGGCGGCCGCATGAACCCATCGTCTACACTCCCGACCCCATGCGACACAAGAAGACCCGCCACAAGCTCAGCCGCGACTCGGCCCACCGCAAGGCCCTGCTGATGAACCTCAGCAAGGAGCTGATCGAGCACGAGCGGATCAAGACGACCGAAGCCAAGGCCAAGGCCGTCAAACCGGAGATCGAGAAACTGATCACGCTGGCCAAGCGGGACGACCTGCACGCCCGCCGCCAGGCTCTCTCGACGCTCTCCCAGGACAAGTTCGCAGTCCACAAGCTGTTCGTCGATGTGGCCCCCCGCTACAAGGACCGGCCCGGCGGCTACACGCGCATCCTCAAGCTCGGTCAGCGCGCCGGCGACGCGACCGAAATGGTCTTCATCGAGCTCGTCTGAGCGGACCTGGCCCGCCCGCCCGGCGGCGACTGCTCGGTGGCGATGACGACGAAGCTGACCCTGGAGTACGACGGCGCCGGCTTCGCCGGCTGGGCCTGCCAGCCCGGCGAGCGGACAGTCCAGGGCGAGGTCGAGCAGGCCCTGCGTACGGTGCTGGGGGAGACCGGCACGGACGGGAGACCTCTGCGGCTGACAGTGGCCGGCCGTACCGACCGGGGCGTCCATGCTTGGGGGCAGGTCGCGAGCTACAGCCACGAGGCCGTCGACCCGCTGCGCCTGAACAACCTGCTCGGGCCCGACGTGGCGGTGCTCGCCTCAGAGCCTGCCGAGGAGGGCTTCGACGCCCGGCGCGACGCCACCAGCAGGACCTACTGCTACCGGGTCCTGGCGCGGCGGGCACGTTCCGTCTTCATGCGGGGGACGGCCTACTGGTGGGCCGGGCCGACCGACGTCGAGGCTCTGCAGGCCTGCGCCAGGGCGCTCCTCGGGCGCCACGACTTCACTGCGTTCACGCCCCGCGAAACCGAACACAGCTGGTTTCACTGCCGGATCGCCCGTGCGCAGTGGCTGATCGAGGGCGACCTGCTGGAGTTCTGGATCGAGGCCGACATGTTCCTGCGCCACATGAACAGGGTGCTCGTCGGGACGATGCTGGACGTCGCGCGGGGGTACACGAGCCTCAATCACTTCGAAGGGCTGCTGGAGGGGAGGCCCCGGGTGGAGGCGGGCCCGACGGCGCCGGCGCACGGGCTGGCGCTGGCTAGCGTCGGCTATCCGGGTGCGACCGCTCCAGCTTCGTCATAGCCGGCGCAGTATTCCGCTGCTTCCCGGTCCTGTGCCGCGAAGCTGACGGCGGCGAGGGTGCTGCCGTCGGGTGCCTGCAGGACCAGTTCGGTCGGCAGGGTGGCGAAGGCGCCGTAGACCAGCTCGCCGGCGGCGTGCAGGCGTTTCGGGATCGCAGCGGTGCTCAGCTGCGCCAGTCCGCCGGGCGTCCTCGCAAGCACGCGGTCGGCGGGCGTCTTCAGCAGCCCGTAGACGAGCGTGTCGGTCGGCTCGCAGCTGCTGGAGAGGTTCCACTGGAGCTGCCCTGAGGCGGTCTGCCCGCTTGCGGGCGCAGTGAGAGAGAGCAGCGGTTCCCCTTCGGTCTGCTGGGATGTCGCTTCCAGGTGGAGCGTGTGGCGGTGGCGGAAGCTGGAGTCTTCGCCACGGATCTCGAAGCTGGACCCGTCCGGGTCCGTTACGACGGCGAGCTCCGTCGGACGGGTAGAGGGCGACGGCGGGGGCGCGCAACCGCTCGGGCGAGGCAGCCTCGCCACAGCGATCACCGCATCGTGGCTGTTCAAGAGAGTCAGCGAGACCGGCCGGCTCTTCGTGCCGGGGACTGCCTGGTAGTAGAAGCCCGCCGGCCCGCCCAGCCGTCTTGGCACGGCGATCACAGCCGAGGTGTAGGTGCGGCCGTCGCTCATCTCCAACCTTGCCCTGCGAGCCGCTGCCGGCGTGCGGTATTCGACCGTGAGGGTTTTCGCTTCGCAGTCGACATGAGGCTTGGCTGGCCTCCCGTGCGCCGGGCAACCAGAGGAGGACCCCGAGGAGGACGTGGATTCGTCTATCACGAAGGGGAGCAGGCCAGATGCCGACTTCGATTCGACGCTGATCATGTAATGGCATCCGACCAGGGGGACGCGTTCGGCGCGCACCACGAACGAGGTTCCTGCAGTGGTCAGGCCGTGCCCTATCTCGGTGCCCTGTGGAGCCGATTCGGTTTCTTCGACGAAGCCCAGCGCCGCTCCCACTCCGTTTCCCACGGATGAGTAGCCCATGCTGGACAGCGTGATCGCAAGGCGCTCGATGCGGCGCATGAGCGAGCGCTGCGCCGCGCTCTCGTAGCGTCCCAGCATCGCTTCCAGCGTGGTGGTGCCGGTGAGCTCGTAGGAGAAGATTTCCCTCACCGCGGTCGTGAAGCGCCGGCCCGCCTGCCGTGTGGCCGCGTCGACGGTCTGGTACCCGCTGGCCGACCATGCTCGCAGGCTCGTACAGACTTCTTCGGTGGGGCCTTCGACGAGGTACCGAAGGCTGGCCAGCTCGTATGCGACGACCGAGTTGACCTCAGGGTTGCTCCAGCTGAGCGGTTCGACGGCGTGCCGATAGGCGAGCAGCGCTTCCTGATCCGGTCCGAAAACCTCGGCGAACAGAGAGTCGGCAAGCTGAAGCCGCAGATCGAAGAGCTGGTTCTCGTGACGGGCCAGTTCCCCGCTGCCACGAGCGTCGAGCTTGCTTTCGGAGTGTGTTTCACCAGTCGTGCGGATCGGCGCGGAGGCGATCGCTCCTGGACACGTCTGCTCGAGCGACTGGACGTATTTGTGTACCTGTACGGTCGATGTCTTCGCGTTCGCAAGGATCGTCTCGTCCAAGTGGAGGGTCGCCGCGAGGAAGGTGCCCGTGGCCGCCCGGTCTCCGACCCCGAGGGCCATGCTCCCGCTCGCTTGCACCAGCAGGACCGCCAGTGCTGCGAGGCAGGCCAACAGCGTGGTTCCCCCGCGCCGGGCCTCCACACCCCTCCGTGAGGCTCCCATGGCGACACCCTACCTTCACGCGAGCCTGCCGAGCCGGCCCCTATGCTGGACCTGAAGATGCTCAACGTCCTTCTCACCAACGACGACGGGATCGAAGCGGAGGGCCTGCAGTCGCTGCGCCGCGCCCTGCTGGAGCTCGACGACGTGCGCCTGGCCGTCATAGCACCCGACGGCAACCGTTCGGCGATGGCCCGCTCGATCACGACACGGCGCCCGCTGTGGGTGCAGGAGGTGCCCTTCGCGGACGGCACGAGCGGCTATGCGACAGACGGCACGCCAGTGGACTGCGTTAGGCTGGCCAGCCTCGGCCTGGTCGAGGGCTTCTCCGCAGACGTCGTCGTCTCGGGCATCAACCACGGGGCCAACCTCGGTGACGACATCACCTACTCGGGGACGGTCGCGGCGGCCCTGGAGGGGATCGTGCTGGGGCTGCCGGCCATCGCCGTCTCCCAGCAGTCCCGGGCGGGCGGCCTTGACTTCCGTCTGGAAGGGGGCTTTGCCTTCGACGTGGCGGCCTCCTTCGTGGCCCGGCTGGTGGAGCGCCTGGAGGAGGTGCCGCTGCCGCCGGGGACGCTGCTGAACGTCAACGTGCCCAGCGGCACGCCGCATGGCGTGGAGGTGACGAGCCTCGGCAAGCGCATCTACCGCGACGAGCTGAAGCTGGAGCACGAGGAGGAGAACCGCCGCCGCTACTGGATCTACGGCTCGGACCCGGGCTTCCACGACCTGCCCGGCACCGACCTGGCGGCGGTCGCGGGCGGGCACATCGCGGTGACCCCGATCCACTTCGAACTGACCGACAAGGAGAGCCTGGAGGCGCTGCGCCGCTTCGACCTGGGCGGGCTGCTGGAGCCGGTCGTCAACGACGCCACGTGAGCGCAGCCCAGGTCCCGCCCGAGATCCTGGCGAGGGCCGCGGAGCTGCGCGAGCAGCTGCACCATCACGCCTACCGCTACTACGTCCTGGACGACCCGGACGTCACCGACGACGTCTACGACAGGCTGCTGGACGAGCTGCGCGGCATCGAGGCCGAGCACCCCTCCCTGCGCACGCCCGACTCACCGACGCAGCGCGTCGGCGGCGAGCCGGTTGGGAGATTGGAGAAGGTCGAGCACCTGGAGCCGATGCTGTCGCTCGGGAACGTCCGCTCTGAGGAGGAGCTGCGGGCCTGGGTCGAGCGGATGCGAAACCACCTGGCAAGGGAGGGGATCGAGCAGCCCGACTTCCACTATGTCGTGGAGCCGAAGATCGACGGGCTGGCGATCAGCCTGCTCTACCGGGACGGCGTCCTGGAGCGCGGCGCGACGCGGGGCAACGGCGAGATCGGCGAGGACGTCACCCACAACCTGCGCACGATCGGGGCGATCCCCCTGAGCATCCCCGACGCGCCCCCGCTGGTCGAGGTCAGGGGCGAGGTCTACATGTCCCTGAAGGACTTCACGGCCCTCAACGAGCGTCGCGCGGAAGCGGGCGAATCGACGTTCATGAACCCCCGCAACTCCGCTGCCGGCACGATCCGCCAGCTGGACCCCGCCGACGCGGCCAAGCGGCCCCTGTCGATCTGGTGCTACCAGGTTGGCGTCAGCGAGGGCCTGTCCTTCACCACCCACAGCGAGGCCCTGCAGTGGCTGCGCGAGCACGGCTTCCGCGTCAACAGCGGCATCAGGCTGCTGGGCTCAGAGGACGAGGTCGTGGCGCAGTGCCTGGACTGGGAGCGCCGCCGGGGCGAGCTGGACTTCGAGATCGACGGCGCCGTCGTGAAGGTCGACGAGCTGGCCCTGCAGCGCCGCCTGGGCTCCGTCGGACGCGACCCGCGCTGGGCCGTGGCCTGGAAGTTCGCCCCCACGACGGCCGTCACGAAGCTCGAGAAGGTCATGTGGAACGTCGGCAAGTTCGGCGACCTGCGCCCCTATGCGGTGCTGAAGCCGGTCGAAGTCGGGGGGGTGACGATCAAGCTGGCGACCCTGCACAACGAGGAGGACATCGTCCGCAAGGACCTGCGTGCCGGCGAGGACGTGATCGTCGTGCGGGCCGGGGACGTCATCCCCCAGGTCGTCTCGCCGGCCCCGCACGTGGCAGAGCACGAGAACCGCCCGCCGCTGCCGGCTCCGCCCGAGCGCTGCCCGTTCTGCGACACCCCCACAGTCAAGCCGGCCGAGAGCATCTTCACGCAGTGCCCCAACAGGGACTGCCCGGCCCGGCGCTGGCAGCTGCTCAAGCACTTCGTCTCGCGGGGGGCGATGGACATCGACGGGCTCGGCGAGAAGCAGGTCGCGATGCTGCAGGAGCGGGGCCTCGTGCGCACGGCCGGGGACTTCTACCGCCTGCGCGAGGAGCAGCTGATCGGCCTGGAGGGCTTCGGCGAGCTCTCGGCCCAGAACCTGCTGGCGGCGATCGAGGCCTCCAAGCAGCGTCCTTTCGCGCGGGTCCTGTTCGCCCTGGGCATCGAGGAGGTCGGGGAGGTGACGGGCCGCAACCTGGCCCAGCGCTTCCGCGACGTCGACGCGCTGCTGGACGCCGGCGAGGAGCAGATCGAACAGACCCCAGGCGTGGGGGAGAAGATGGCCGCCATGATCGTCGCGGAGCTTCACGACGAGCGCATGCTCAGCCTGGTCGCGGACCTGCGCGAGCAGGGCCTGACCTTCCACGAGGAGGGTCCGCCGCCCTCGGAGGGCCCCCTGGCGGATCGCACCCTGGTCCTGACGGGAACGCTGCCGGAGCTCTCCCGCGAGCGGGCCACGGAGCTGATCACGGCCGCCGGCGGTCGCGTCACGGGGTCGGTCTCCAAGAAGACGGACTACCTCGTGGCCGGCGAGAGCCCCGGCTCCAAGCTCGAGAAGGCCCAGCGCCTGGGCGTGAACGTGCTCGACGAGGCCGGCCTGCTGGCCCTGCTGGGCGGCGGGGAGCCGGCCTAGCCTTCGCGCAGGACCCGGCCGGGACGCTCTTCCCGTTCGGGCCTTTCTTCGGCTTCTTCGGCCGCTTCCTGCTCTTCTTCGTGGGACTGCCAGGCGTCGCGGGCTTCCGCCCCTTCCGCTTCCGCTGCTTCGCCTGCTTCGCCCGGCTGTTCTTCGCGTTCCCGCTGGGCTTCTTCGTATTCGCCGCGGCGTTCCTTCAGTTCTTCTTCGGCCTTTTCGCCGCCTTCGTTGACGTAGTTCTGGACGAATTCGTGGACCTGTTCGACGGGGGTCTGGGCGACACCGGAGGGGTCTTCTTCGCCGCTGCCGCAGCCGGCCAGCACGCAGGCGGCCAGGATCGCCGCGAGCAGGGCAGCGGGACGGCTGAGCCGGGAGGCCATGTGGACCTATTCGACAGGCCCGCCGGCAGCCTTGAGGGGAACGGCGACTTGCAGGCGCTCAGCGAGCCGCCCGGGCCAGTTCGGCGCTGCTGAGATCGGAGTCGGCCAGGGTGATGGCCATGTGGTCCTGGAAGGTGTGGGCCGGTTCGACGCCGATGCCGTCGGTGAAGATGGCGAAGGCCAGGACATGGCCGTCTGCTGCGCTGCAGTAGCCGACGAGGTTCGAGACGCCTTCCAGGGTGCCCGTCTTGCCTTTGCAGTTGCCGGCCGCCCGGGTCCCGCGCATGCGCAGTTCCAGGGTCCCCGTCCGTCCCGCCACGGCCAGGTGTTCGCGAAGCACTTCCCCCGCCGGTGTGCCGTACAGCCCGGCCAGCAGGTCGACGACCTCATAGGGGGAGGTTTTGTCGGCCCTGGAGAGCCCCGACCCGTCGACGATCTGGGGCTTGAAGCCGAACTGGCCGTCGATCGCCTTGGCGATGACGGCCGCTCCCGCGGCGGTGCTGCCGGCGCCGCCATAGAGGGCGCCCAGGTCCTTCGTCAGGGTCTCGGCGAAGAAGTTGTCGGACGGAGGCAGCATCAGGCCCAGCAACTGGGCGATCGTCGGCGAGGGCGCGCTCACCAGCAGCGAGGCTCCCGCCGGCGTCGTGGCGGCGGCGCTGGCCCCAGCGATCCTCACCCCGTCTGCCTTCAGGGCTCCCCACAGGACGTGCGCCGCGTAGGCGGCGGGGGCGTGGGCTCCCCTGTAGGAGCCTGTGGCGCCGCGGTTGAAGGCCAGGCCGCTGAGGGTGCCTTCCAGGAAGGGGTCGGGGGCGTAGTTCGACGAGGGCTCGCCGCGCCTGGAGTCGAAGAAGGACTCGTCGCCGTAGACGGAGCCGGTGATGGCGTGGATGCCGTCGTGGCGGACGAGGTCGGCGACGAGCGTGCTGACGCTCGTGCCGAGGCCCCCGTACAGGCTCTTGATGAAGCCGGTCGTGCCGAAGGTGGGGTCGCCGCCGCCGCGCAGGTAGATGCTGCCTTCCCAGACGCCCCCGGCGGCCAGCCGGCCGACGCCGTAGACGTTCGTCGAAAGGCGGGCCGTCGGGCCCATCAGGTCCAGGGACGCTGTGGCTGTGAAGAGCTTCTCGACGGAGGCCGGGGGCCTGGCGACGGTCGCCCGCTCGGAGAAGAGGGTCTGTTTGGCCGTGACGTCGTAGACGTAGGCGCCGTCGGCCGGTCCCGCCAGGGTCAGCTGGTGGGTCAGGTCCGATTGCAGGCCCGCGAGGCTGCCGGCGGCAAAGGTCGACGTCGCCGAGATGGCCGCGACGGCCAGCATTCCAGCCACTAGAATGGGCAGCTGCGCAGGGCGAATCCGGGGCACGCGGCCCTAGAATGTTGGTGATGGGCAAGGTTGTCAAGCTGGAACCGAGCCTCAAGAAGGGGGCCAGGGCGGGCAAAGCCGGCTCTGGGCGCCTTGCGCCCAGGGGCATCGGCCGTCCGGCCTCGATCGACCGCAGGCGCCGCCGGCGACGGGACAAGACGGCCCTGGTGCTGGGCGGCGGCGGCTTCACGGGCGGCGTCTATGAGATAGGTGCCCTGCGGGCTCTGGACCTGCTGGCCGTCAACAGCACGGTCAACAACTTCGACGTCTACGTGGGCACGTCGGCGGGAGCCTTCATAGCCGCCCTGTGCGCGAACGGCGTGACACCGGAGGAGATGATGCAGGTCGTGACCCGCAAGGGCACGCCGGCCTTCAAAGACATCGACATCGGCGACCTGCTGAGGCCCAACCTGCTGGAGTTCGCCCGCAAGGGCGCGACATTCCCGCTCAAAGCGATCTCCGCCCTGCGCCAGTTCACCTTCCAGCGTGGGGGCCTGTCGGCGATGGACCTTGTCCTGGGGCTGGCGGACGTGCTGCCGTCGGGTCTCTACACGGGCTCGGGCATCGAGCAGTACCTGGCGGAGGTCCTCTCCGAGCCCGGCCGCACGGACGACTTCCGCGAGCTCGACTGCGACCTGTACCTGACGGCGACGGACCTCGACACGTGCGAGCGGGTCGTGTTCGGCGCGGAGGGCCTGGACTCGACGCCGATCTCCACGGCCGTGCGGGCCTCGGGCGCCCTGCCGATGGTCTACTCGCCCGTGGAAGTCGGCGACAGGGAGCTGATCGACGGCGGCATCGTCTCCACGACGAACCTGGACGTCGCCGTGGAGGCGGGCGCGAAGCTCGTGATCGTGATCAATCCGATCGTGCCCTTCGTCAACGACTTCGAGACGACGATCAGCACGCTGCGGGGCTCCCGCCCCCGCCGGGTCTCCGACATGGGCTTCGCCCAGATCGGCTACCAGGTCTTCAAGCTGGTCGCCCACCAGCGCCTGCACGAACTGGCCAAGAGCTGGGAGGAGCGCTACCCGGGCGTCGACATCGTCCTGATCGAGCCCGAGCCGACCGACGAACTGATGTTCCAGACGTCGATGATGAGCTTCACGTCGCGCGTGGAGATAGCCCGCCACGGCTTCGAGTCGGTGACCAAGAAGCTGGCGGGCGAATACGAGCACTTCGAGGCAGTCGCCGAGCGCCACGGTCTCGACATCTCCGGCAAGCGGGTCCGTCAGGTCGTGGCCCACTTCGACGAAGAGGCCGAGCAGGTCAGCGCCTGGCGCAAGATCCTCGAGGGCACGACGGGCGCCCTGCTGCGCCAGGTCGGCGCCTGAGCCCTACGAGTCGGCCTGAAGGGCTTTCGCGAGGGCGTCGAGCAGCCGGTCCCCGGCGGCCTTGGAGCGCAGGCCGACACGGATGTGACGGGGCTCGCCGAGGGCGTCCCCGGCGGCGACGAGGATCCCCGACTGGGCCAGCCGCGAAGCCAGCTCGGCGCCGCTCAGGGAGGGGTGGGCGGCCCACAGGAAGTTGGCCTGGCTGTCTGCCACCTCGAAGCCGAGCCCCCGCAGCCCCGCGACGACGCGGGGGCGCTCCTCGC
Organism: uncultured Solirubrobacteraceae bacterium; assembly: GCA_963697795.1. Taxonomy (GTDB): domain Bacteria; phylum Actinomycetota; class Thermoleophilia; order Solirubrobacterales; family Solirubrobacteraceae; genus Palsa-744. Next base: position 2,451,917 of record OY969097.1, read on the forward strand.
AGATCGTCGCGACGCGCCGCTCGATCAGCTCCGAGCAGGTGCGCAGGGCCTCCAGTGCTCCCGCCTGGGAGAGCTCTGAGACGCCCAGGTCGGGCTCGAGCTCGGCCAGCAGCTGCTCGGAGCCGGGGCCGCCGACGACGTAGCCGACACGCAGGCCGGCCAGGCCCCAGGCCTTGGAGAAGCTGCGAAAGACAAGCAGGCGGGGGTGGGTCTGCAGCAGCTCGATCGAGGAGGAGGTCGGCTGGGCGTCCGAGAACTCGACGAGGGCCTCGTCGAGCAGCAGGGCGACGCCCTCGGGCAGCCCCTCCAGCAGGCGCCTCAGCTCGCCTGTCGAGAGCAGCTCGCCGGTCGGGTCGTTGGGGCTGGCGATGACGATCGCGCGGACGTCGGGGTCGGCGGCGGCCGTCAGCAGCTCCCGCACGCCGCCCGTGACGCTGGCGGCCTGACCGTGGGCGCGGCGGGCCATCAGCGGATAGAGGGGGTAGGAGGGCCAGGGGGTCAGCAGCCGCTGGCCGGGGGAGAGCAGGGCGCGGGTGGCGGCGCTCAGCAGCTCGGCGGCGCCGTTGCCGAGCACGAGGCGCTCCGGCTCGACACCGTGGCGCTCGGCCAGCACCGTCCGCAGGTCGGTGCCGCGCAGATGGGGGTACTCGTGCAGGCCGCGGCGGGCGACGAAGGTGATGGCGTTGACGATGCGGGGGTGGGGCAGCTCGGGCCAGGTCGTGTGGGAGAGGTCCAGCGTGTCGACCCTCGTGAGGGCTTTGCGGCGGCGCTCGGCGGCCTCCTCGCGCAGGCCCGCGTTGACCTCCTCCTCGGACATCCCTTCGAACTGCTTGTAGTAGTCGAGCAGGCCCATCCTGGCCTCTTTCTAGCAGCGTCCGGCGGGGGCGGCGGGCGGGACGGTCGAGCCCGCGCTCAGGAGCCGGCCTTGCCGGAGAACATGGTCGAGCCGGGACCGTGGATGATCACGAACCAGAACACGAAGACGGCCCCGCAGACGGCTGCTGTGGCGCCGAAGATGCGCCCCAGGGCGCCGCTTCGCTGGTCGTGCCCGGCCGCGCGGCGGACGAGGATCCAGGCGTTGTCGAGACGTCGCAGCAGGGCCAGGCAGCCGAACAGGAGCGCGAAGAGGGCGACGAAGGCCAGCAGGATGCCGAGGCTGACCGAGCCGGTCAGGTAGTTGGCCTCCGAGCCGATCCACAGGCAGGCCACGGGGATGGGTCCCCAGCAGAGCAGGCTGAGGATCACCATGGCGGCGAAGATGAAGCCCGCCAGGGAGCCGTCGAGGCGTTGGCGGCGGTCGCTGCCCTTGCTGGGGTCGGCGCGGTAGTGGACGGGGGCCGTGCCGGGCCTGCGCCCGACGAAGAGGCCGCCGTTGTCGGCGGGGTCGGAGTGCATCAGCCGCTGTAGAGCCCCTCGAAGAGCTCCGCGTACTTCTCGTTGACGACGTTGCGCTTGACCTTCAGGGTGGGGGTCAGCTCGCCCGTGGCCTGGGACAGGTCGTGGTCGAGGATGCAGAACTTCTTGACCTGCTCGACCTGGGCGTATTTGGTGTTGGCCTTGTCGACTTCGGCTTGGATCAGCTCGTGGACGGCTGGCTCCTTGCAGAGGCTCGGGATGTCCTCTGGCAGCCCGTGCTCACGGGCGTAGGCGGGCATCTCCTCCTCGTCGAGGGTGATCAGGACGACGGGGTAGGGACGCTGGTCGCCGTGCATGACGGCCTGGGAGATCCAGCGGCTCTGCTTGAGGTCGTTCTCGATGTTGGCGGGGGTGATGTTCTTACCCCCGGCCGTGATGATGATGTCCTTCTTGCGACCCGTGATCGACAGGTAGCCGTCCTCGTCGATCGAGCCGAGGTCGCCCGTGTGCAGCCAGCCCTCCTCGACGGAGCCGAAGCTGGTGGAGGCCTGGTTGTGGTAGCCCTTGAAGATGTTGGGGCCTTTGACGAGGATCTCGCCGTCCTGCGCGATCTTCAGCTCGACGCCGGGCAGCGCCCGCCCGACGGTGCCGAAGCGATGGTTCTCGACGGTCGAGGCGGTGGCGGCGGTGGCCGTCTCAGTCATGCCGTAGCCCTCCAGGACGGGCACGCCGCAGGCCCAGAAGAACTCCAGGATCTCCCTGGCGATGGGGGCGGCGCCGGAGGTGGCGTGCCTGACGTTGCCGCCGAAGATGGCGCGGACGTTGGCGAACAGCTTCTGGTCGGCCTCCTCGAAGAGGGCCTGCATGTCGGCGGGCACCTCCTCGCCGCGGGCCATCATGTCGCGGACCTTCAGGCCCAGGCCGATGGCCTTCTCGGCTTTCTCGCGCTCCGCCGGCTCCATCGCCTGGAAGGCCGCCTGGGCGAGCGTGTAGATCTTCTCGAAGACGCGGGGGACGGAGGGCAGGTAGGTCGGTTTGACCTCCTGCAGCTCGGGGATGATCTGCTTGGTGTCGCCGCCGAAGTAGGCCAGGGTGCCGCCCAGGTGGAAGACGGCCAGCTGGATCAGCAGGGCGTAGGAGTGGGCCAGGGGCAGGTACAGGTAGATGACCTCGTCGCCCTGGATGTCGCCGGCCTCGCTGACCATGTCGACGATGGCCGTGTAGTTGCCGTGGGTCAGGACGCAGCCCTTGGGCGGGCCGGTCGTGCCGGAGGTGTAGATGAAGGTGAAGGGGTCCTCGCCGGTGACGGCCGCCCGGCGGGCCTCGAGCTCCTCTGTCGGCTGACCGGCGCCGCGGGCGCGGACGTCGTCGAGGGCGACGGCCTGGAGTGCCGGCTCGCCCTCGCCGGCCGGGTCCATGACGATGATGGTGCGAAGGTGGGGGACCTGATCCTTGATCTCGACGATCTTGGCCAGCTGGTCGCGGTCCTCGACGACGATGGCGGAGGCGCCGGAGTCGGAGATGACCCACAGGCACTCTTCGGGCGAGTTGGTCTGGTAGATGGGCACGACGACGAGCCCGGCGGAGGTGGCGGCCATGTCGGCGTAGGTCCACTCGGGGCGGGTGTTGGCGAGGATGCAGATGCGCTCGCCCTGCTGAAGGCCCAGGTCGATGTAGCCGAGCGCGATCTCCTGAACGATCTCGCCGAGGCCGGAGTAGCTGACGTCGTGCCAGGAGCCGTCGCGCTTGTAGCGCACGGCAGTCCGCTCCCCGTACTCGCCGGCGACGGTGGGGATCAGATCGGCGATCGTCCTGGATCCCGTGCTGGTTGCTGCCTCCATCTGCACTCCCCTCTCGACTCCGGTTACCAGAAGGGATGTTAGAGGTTGGACGGCCCTGGTTGGCCGGCTGGCTCAGACGGGATTTGGCACGTCTATGAACTGATGGGAGACCCCGAAACGCTCGGCGAGCAGCTCGCCCAGGCGCCTGATCCCGAAGGTCTCGGTGGCGTAGTGCCCGGCTGCGATCAGGTGCAGCCCCAGCTCCCTGGCGCCGGCCATGGCCCGCTCGACGGGTTCGCCGGTCAGCAGCGCCTGGGCACCGGCGGCCGCGGCCTCGGGCAGGTAGTCCGACCCGGCCCCCGAGACGATCGCGACACGCCTGACCTGCTCTGGCCCAGCGCCCTGCAGGAGAGGCTCGCGCCTGGTGACGGTGGCGACCTGCCTGAGGAGCTCCTCGACGTGCGTTCCCTCGCCGGGCAGCGTCGCCAGACGGCCGATCGTCTGCCCGCGATGTGCCCCGAAGGGCTCGTGGAGCTCCGCTCCGAGCGCGTCTGCCAGCAGGGCGTTGTTGCCGATCTCTGGATGGGCGTCGAGGGGGAGGTGATAGGCGGCCAGGGAGATGTCGTTGTCGAAGAGCAGCTGCAGGCGGCGCTTCAGCGCGCCGTCGACCCTCTGCAAGCCGGAGCCCCAGAAGAGGCCGTGGTGGACGAGCAGCAGCTGCACGTCCTCTGCTGCGGCCCGCTCGAACACCTCGGCGTTGGCCGACACCGCCGAGGCGATGCGCTCGACAGTGGCGCCGCCGGGTACCTGCAGACCATTGGGCCCGTAGTCCTCGAAGCGGCCCGGATCGAGGAGCCGCTCTGCCTCGGCGAGGATGTCCGTCAGTTGGGCGGGCACGAGCCGACGATAGCGCCAGGGAGGAGAATGGGCGGCGGCGAAAGCGACGACGACGAAGGAGACCAGGAAGATGACGACGGCGAAGACGGGCATCCAGGGCATCAGCCTCGTGATGGTCCCGACGGCGGACCAGGACCGCTCGATCGAGTTCTACGAGAAGATCGGCTTCGAGAAGCGCACGGACACGCCCTTCGGCGGCAGCTACAGGTGGGTCGAGGTCTACCCGCAGCAGGGCACGACGGGCCTCGCGCTGTCGCCCCCGCGTCCCGGCGAAGGCGTCACGCCGAAGGAGATCGGGATCAGCCTGACGAGCAGCGACGCCGATGCGACGCACGGCGAGCTGCGCTCGCTGGGCGTGGACGTGGACGAGGAGGTCTCCCGGATGGGCGACCCGATCCCGCCCATGTTCTGGTTTCGCGACCCCGAAGGGCACACGCTGATGGTGGTCGAGCAGCGGGGGTGAGGACTCGCCGGGCGGCGGTCGGATGGGTTCGGATCGTTGCTGTTCTCGGCAGGCGGCTTGCGATGGCCGGGAAGAGGCGGCTGGTGTGGGATACTGCTGGCTGCGTCGGGGCGTGGCGCAGCCTGGTAGCGCGCACCGTTCGGGTCGGTGAGGTCCCCGGTTCGAATCCGGGCGCCCCGATTTGCCTTGAAGGCCCGCAAATAGCCACGAATACGGGCAAATAGCGCAAGGCGGAGCGGTGTTTGCGAGTACGGGATCGGGACCGCAGCGGACCGCCGATGGGCCGCAAAATGCGCCACCGCAGAACGCCGTGCCGAACGAAGGAGCGCGTACTCGACTCAGTAGTCGCTGATGAGCGGGCTGCGGTGGCGAGTCTTCGGTGCGGCGGCGCTGCCCGCGAGGCGGCGCTGACTCGCACGGTCCGGCAAACATGTCCATGGTCGGATCGCGTCCCCCGCACCCATCGCGCTGGACCACTGGTCAGTGGCACCTCGGCTTGTTCCGTGGCAGCAGGGAGTAAGATCGAACATGTGTTCGTCCATACGTCAATCTGAGCTGCCAAGTAGCGTTGAGTCGTGGCCGAGAAGATATATGGGGCGTTTAACGGGCCGTATCGGTTCAGATCCGTCAGTGCTCGTATCGAGGCGTTCTTCCTCGACAATCTCGGCAAGGTCGTGACGCGTCAGCAAATCATTGAAGCGGCCACCGATCCGATCAGTGGCGTGGAGCCGGAGAACTGGCATCAGCGTCTCTCGGAGCTGCGGACAGACAAGGGTTACACGATCTTGTCGCAGCGTGATCGAGTCGACCTCGGCACTCAGGAGTACTTGATGCCGGACGCCACGAAACGCGAGGCAGCCAGCAAACGACTCAAACCGACCAGCGCGACGTGGACGGCCGTGCTCGCACGGGCGGGTACCGCTTGCGAGTGGTTTGAGGCAGGAGAACGGTGCGGATTGCATGACGGCGACCTCGACCCAGTGGGTGGCGGAACAGTGCGCCTGACGCCGGATCATAAGAAGCCGCACTCAGTCAATCCGGCAACCGACCCAGACGACCCCGCTCAATGGCAGGCGCTGTGCGGGCGCCACCAGGTCGTAAAGAAGAATTACTGGGACAACACGACCGGCAAGCTCAACGCGTACGCCGTCGTTCAGGCTGCACGAGACAAGGAGAAGAAAGAAATCCTCCAGTTCTTGTTGGACTACTTCGGAGTAAAGGTGAGTAAATGAGTACGACATCGCCCGAGAGCACGGCTTTGATACGTGACCTTATGTCCTCAAACAGCAACTCGGCCGACGTCACGTTGCTGGCCCCGATTGACGTCGAAGATTGCTTGGAACTGATTGCTGCGTCGGGAGAGTGTGTCAAGCTCACCATGCTCGACCCTTGGTACAACAAGGGCATCGGAGGTGAGCGAGACGACTATGTCGACTACGTCCTGCGACTAGTCGAGCTCTCAAGCCGGTTCTCCGAGCATGTCTATCTATGGGGGTTCCCGGAGATCGTCGCGTCGTTCGTCGACAAGCTTCCCCCGCGACTTGAGCTTGTTGCGTGGCTAACGTGGTTCTACAAGAACAACCCGTCAGTCATTCGAGGCTGGCGGTCAAGTCAGATGGCTTGTCTGCACCTGGCGACCGAAGACCACACCTTGTACCCAGAGCACTTTCTCAACGAGGCGCAGCTCGCGAAAAAAGCTGAAAAAAAGCTGCGCTATATGCCTGGTCCGATGAGCGTTCTTGAGTCGCCCTTGCAGATTGGATTTGTCGGCCGCAACGAGCAGACTGGGCACAAGGCGCAAAAGCCAACAAAGGTGTTCGAGCCGCTGGTACAGATGGTTACGAAGCCGGGCGATTTGATTCTCGACCCTATGGCAGGCTCAGGTACGAGTGGCGCGGTGGCACGGGTGCTCGGCCGGCGCGCGGTGTTGTCAGATCACTCCGAGGAGTACACGCAGATAATGGAAGCGCGGCTGAGTATCACGCGGTCAGCGGCTCTCGATGATGCTCGGCGGCCTGCGCCAGTCGAGTCTGCCGTGCCGCGGAGGGCGGCTGCAGCGCTTGCCTAGCGTGTAACCGGTGCTGCGGATTTCGACGCCGCTCGGTGTGCGGTAGCCGTTGTATCGTCTCGGAGAGAGGGGCTCAGTGCATCAACGGGAAGATGCAACGTTCCAGTCAAACTCGGCGACGGGACGGCGGGCTGTCGATGGTTCCTCGACGAGGTGCCGCCCTAGTGGTGGATAGATCGACACCGAACCTGGAGCAGGCCCGAGCACGGTAGGGGGCCAATTCCTCACTGACTCACTGACCATATCTGTAGGCTCCGTATGTGCTCCTGCAGTGGTTCGGCGGCGCCGTGTGCGCGTTCTTCCTGGCGCTTCTGACGACGCCCGCAGGTGTCTCGGGCGCGGTGCTGCTGCTGCCCGTGCAGGTGAGCGTGCTCGGTGTGCCCAGCCCTGCCGTTACGCCCACCAACCTGCTTTACAACGTGTTCGCTACGCCTGGCGCGCTGATGCGCTTCGGCCGCGAAGGGCGCCTGCGCTCCCCCCTTGCGGTGCTGCTCGTCGCAGGCACGCTCCCCGGCGTGATCGTCGGAGCGATCGTGCGTGTGGAGTGGCTGTCCAATTCGCGGGACTTCACGTTCATCGCTGCCGGCGTCCTGTTGCCGCTGGGGCTGTGGCTGCTGACCGGTAACCAGCCGATTCCACGGGAACGCACGATCACGCCACGCCTGAGCCGATCGGTATGGGCGCTCGCGCTCGTCGTCGGCGTCGTCGGCGGCATCTACGGCATCGGCGGAGGGTCGCTGCTTGCGCCCGTCCTGATCGGGCTCGGGTTCAGCGTCTATGAGGTCGCGCCGGCGACGCTTGCCGCCACCTTCCTGACCTCGATCGCCGGCATCGCCACCTACCAGGTCCTCCAGCTCAGCCACGGCGGCGCCGTTGCGCCCGAATGGGTCCTCGGTGCGTTCCTCGGCGCGGGCGGCTTCGCCGGGGCGTACTGCGGCGCCCGCTTGCAGAGCCGGCTGCCCGAGCGCTCGCTGCGACGCCTGCTCGGCTGCATCGCCTGCCTCGTCGCCGCGCGCTACTTCCAGACGGCCACAGCAGAACGCTCGGTACCCCGCCAGACGCCGCACCGCGCTCCCGCATAGAGGGCCCGGCGGGGGCAGACGGAGGCGATCCGCTACGTCCTCGCCCGCGGTTCCTCCTCGTCCAGCCGCCGTCTGTAGCGGATGACCTGGGACACCACGCCCCAGGGGTCCTCCGTCCGTTCGCTGCCGTCCCTGCGCCAGCCGTCCGCTTCATAGAAGCGCTCCGCCGTCTCGTTGCCGACGAGCACCCACAGGATCGCCTCCTCGTAGCCCTCCTCCCGCATCAGCCTGCGCGACTCGACCAGCAGCCGCCGGCCTACGCCGTCCCTCCAGTGGTCCGGATCGACGTACAGGGCGCAGAGCTCCGCCGCCTGCTGCGCGTCCTCGTCGCGAGACCTCGACACCGTCGCGAAGCCCGCGAGCTCCCCGTCGATGAAGGCGAGGATCGTCCGCGGCGCGCCCGGGTCGGGGGAGCCGAACGTGTAGCGGGCCGCCCGCTCCTCCGGGCGTAGGGCGTCCAGGAAGTCCTCCGGCAGCAAGCCGCGGTAGGCGGCCCGCCAGGAGCGCACGTGGAGCCTTGCCACGGCCATCGCGTCGGCCGGTCGCGCCTCGCGTATCTGCAGGTGCATCCGCCCGATCATGACGCGCCTTCGCGTCGTTCCAGGCTCTCGATGCACAACTCCATAGCGGTACACTTGAGAACGAGCACGCGATGGCGATCCCGACTCCCATCCCTCCCGAGCTGGCCGAGCTGATCGCCTCCCGGCTGCGCGTCATCGGCGACCCTCTGCGCATCCGCATCCTCGACATGCTCCGCGAGCAGGAGCTGAGCGTGACCGAGATAACCCAGCGCCTGGGCACGAGCCAGCAGAACGCCTCCAAGCACCTGGGCATCCTCCTGCAGGCCGGCATCCTGGCCCGTCGCAAGGAGGGCAACAGCGCTCTCTACAGCATCGCCGACCGGGGCGTCTACGAGCTCTGCGAGCAGGTCTGCGGCGGGCTGCGGGCTCAGCTGGCCGAGCTGGTCGCGCTCGTCGACGCGGCCGCCTAGCCTCGGCGACCCTATTCCAGCAGCGTGAAGCTCGACGGGCTCGACACGGTGCCCGCAGGCGAGGCCGTGTTCACCACCGTGATCGCCCCGGAGGAGCCTTCGACCGGGACGACTGCCTTGATCTTGGTCGAGGAGACGTAGGTGGCCGTGGCGCGGGTGCCGTCGAAGAAGACCTCCGAGCTGCTCGTGAAGCCGATCCCCGTCAGGGTCACGGTCGTGTTGGCGATCGCCTTGGCGGGGCTGACAGAGACCAGCGAGAGGGTCGGGGCGAAGGCCTTGCTGCTCGTCCCCGAGCCGTAGGGGGTCGTCACGACGATCGTGCCGCTCTGGGCGCCGCTGGGGACGGTCGCTTCGACTTCCGTGCTCGACAGCAGCTTGAAGCTCGCCGTGAGGCGGTCGATCGTGACTTTGGTGGCGCCCGTGAAGGCCGTGCCCGTGATCTTGATCGTCGAGCCGGTCACGCCGGAGGTGGGGGTGAAGCTGGAGATGACGGGGGTGTCGGAGATGACCTTGCCGGTCGCCGAGGAGATGTCCGCCGGGCCGGCGCCGGTCGTGTCGGTGGCCGTCTCCTGGACGCGGATCGTGTGGCCGACGAGGGTCTTGGAGGTCAGCGTGTAGCTGCCGGCCGTCGCGCCTGAGATCTCAGAGCATTCCCCGCCCGATTCGTTGCAGGACAGCCACTGCTCGGAGTAGGAGGTCGGGCTGCCGCTCCAGGTCCCGTGGCTGACTGTCAGGGTCTGGCCCTGCTCGTCGGTCCCCGAGATCGTGGGGGCGTCGCTGCTCAAGGGGCTGCCCGCCGGGAAGAAGGCGCCCAGGCCGTAGGGGCTGCCGACGCCCGTCGGGCCGTCGTAGCCGCTCGCTGCTTTGCATGCGATCGAGCTGCAGGTGCCGTTGTGGCCTGATGTCACATCTGTCAGGACCTTCGAGTCGCCCAGGTTTTCATACAGGGTCTTGGCCGGGTAGGAGACTCCGTGGGAGCCGCCTGCGAGGCCGAACTCGGCAGCCATGATCGGCGAGGAGGCGGAGGTGCCGCCCAGGACCACCCAGCCCGTCGGGTCGCCGTTGCCGGCCGGCGTGCTGTCGTATACGTCGACGCCCGTGTAGGGGTCCGCGACTGCCGACACGTCGGCGCTGGAGCGCTCGCCCGAGCAGTCGGCCTTGGAGAATTCTTCGAGGCTCGACTGCCAGGTGGGGGCGGTGAGCTCCTTCGAGCAGCCGCTGCCTCCGTCTTCCCAGACGGTGCTCGTCCAGGTCGAGCCGGACTCCGACAGGTGCGTCCCGCCGACGGCCACGACGTAGGGGGAGTCGGCCGGGAAGTTGGGCGAGCTGGAACCACAGGCTTCGTCCAGATAGCCGCAATCGCCCGTGGAGACGGTGATCGCGACGCCGGGGTGGTTGTAGTAGGCGTCCGCCGTCGTGACCCACGATTCCTCGGCGCTGGAGTAGGAGTTGCTGACCTCAGTCGCGCCCAGTTTGACCGCCTCCTCGACGGCTGTGGCAAGCGCTTCGATGCCTGCGCTGTTGGCCTCCACGAGCAGGATGCGGCAGCTCTGGCAGATCGCCCTGACCATGTCCACGTCGAGGGATATCTCGGTGGCCCATTCGCCGTTGGTGGCCGGCAGCGGCTTGGTCTTGCCTTCCTGGTCGACCTTCTTGAAGCAGCCGTTGGAGCTCGTGCAGGAGGGCAGGCCGAACTGCTTGTCGTAGACGGCCAGGTCGGCTTCCGCCGTGGGGTCGTTGTAGGCGTCGACGATCGCGACCGTCTGCGTCGAGCCGGGGAAGGTTTCGTCGGGCAGGTCGTAGGCGCTGTGCAGCTCTTCCTCCGTCAGCCCGCCGCTGACCGGGGAGGTGTTCTGCACGGCGGGCGTCTGGCCGCGAGCCTCTTCGCCGGCCTGGCGCACCTTGTCCGCGTGCAGCTTTTCGCCCGTCAGCGATTTCGCCAGCAGCCTGATGCCGACGCAGCTGGCCGTGCGGGGACGGGCCGATTCGCACAGCCTCTGCGTGCGGAAGGTGGAGGACGAGAGCGACGCCAGCGCGGACGGGGTCGCCGCTGCGCACAGCGCGCACGCCAGGACGGATGCTGCCGTCAGTCGACCGCGTACGGTCATGCCCCTCGATCTCATCTTCGACCTGCCCCCTGGTCCTACGTAGCTGATTGTCAGAACCGCTCTTTGACGCAGGGTCGGTCGCGGCTGGGCTGCGCGTGAGCGCGGCCGCGGTTCGCTAGACGCCTTGACAGGTACGAGCTCTTCCCCTTGGGAGGCCACACCCAAGCTGCCAGAGTGAGGGTCGAGACCCGACGGCCCCCGGAAGGAGCGAGACCATGAGCACGGCGACCCCCCTGGCGGCGCAGAGCGGCACCTTCGACATCGGCGGGGAGACGACCGTGCGGCGCCTCGGCTACGGCGCCATGCAGATCACCGGCAAGGGTGTCTGGGGTCCTCCGGCGGACCCCGAGGAAGCCATCCGCGTCCTGCGCCGGGCCGTCGAGCTGGGCGTCACCTTCATCGACACGGCCGACTCCTACGGCCCCCACGTCTCCGAAGAGCTGATCAGGCAGGCCCTGCACCCCTATCCGGAGGACCTCGTCATCGCGACAAAGGCTGGTCTGACTCGTTCGGGCCCGGGCGACTGGCGTCCCGTCGGGCGTCCCGAGTACCTGCGTCAGGAGTGCGAGCTGAGCCTGCGCCGCCTCGGCCTGGAACGGATCGAGCTCTTCCAGCTGCACCGCATCGACGCCAAGGTGCCCCTGGCCGAGCAGGTTGGGGAGCTGACCCTGCTCCAGCAGGAGGGGAAGATCCACCACGTCGGCCTCTCCGAGGTCACCGTCGCCCAGCTGCAGGAGGCCCGGCGGCACGCCCGCATCGCCTCCGTCCAGAACCTCTACAACCTGGCCCACCGCGATGCGGAGTCGCTGCTGGACCACTGCCAGGCCGAGGGGATCGCCTTCATACCCTGGTTCCCCCTGGCCACCGGCAGGCTGGCCGAGCCGGGCGGCCCGCTGGCGAGGCTTGCCTCCGAGCTCGACGCCACTCCCTCCCAGCTGGCCCTGGCCTGGCTGCTGTGGCGCTCGCCCGTGATGCTGCCGATACCCGGGACTTCCTCCGTCGATCACCTCGAGGAAAACATGGCCGCGGCGGCGGTCGAGCTGACAGACGAGCAGGCCGAAAGGCTGGCCGCGGCGGCCTGAGCGCCTACGCGGCGGCCGCCTGCGGCTGCTCCAGGACCGTCTCCTCGACGAAGGCGAACTCCGACTCCAGGGCCCTGCGCACGGGGCAGGTCCGTGCCACCCGCTCCAGGCGCCGGCGCCGCTCCTCGTCGATCGCGGCGGGCAGGACCAGTCGCACCTCGACCCGTCGCGGCTGGCTGTCGGGGTCGTACTCGACCTCCGCACAGATGCCCTCCGTGCTCCAGCCCCGGCTCGTCGCATAGGCGGCGGCCATCGTCGAGACGCAGGACGCCAGCGCCGCCGCCAGCAGCTCGTGGGGGGCTGGGGCCAGGTCGGTGCCGCCCAGGCGCTCGGGCTCGTCCGTCTGGATCGTGTGGCGGCCGTTGACGTCGACCTCCTGGCGGAGCCCTCCGTCCGCCGACCGCGACCTCGCCGTCATGCTCATCGCCTCACCAGCCTTCTCATAGAGTCTGAATCTAAACTAACACACAACGATCTAGTTGTGTATCAGGGGTTTTCCGCAGCACTGCGACGGAGGGTCCCGCTGTGAGCGATGGTGCGCCGCGGGCGAGCATGGTCGGGTGGACACGACCGCCGTCAGCGCCGAGCACGTCGAGGTCCGCCGCGGGCACGTGCAGGCTCTGGCGGGTGTCTCCCTGACGGTCCCGACGGGCAGCGTCACGGGGCTGTTCGGTCCCAGCGGCAGCGGCAAGTCGACGCTGATGAGATCGCTGGCGGGAGTCCAGGCGGGCGTGAAGGGGCGCCTGACGGTCCTGGGCCGCCCCGCAGGCGACGGCGCCCTGCGCAGGGAGGTCGGCTACATGACCCAGGCCCCCTCCGTCTACGAGGATCTGACGGTCGCGGAGAACATGCGCTACTTCGCCCGCCTGCACGACGCGCAGGAGGGGGACCTGCTGCAGCGCGTCGACCTGGCCGGCCAGGCGCACCAGCTCGTCAGGGACCTCTCCGGCGGCCAGCGGGCACGGGTCTCCCTGGCGGCTGCCCTGATCGGTCGCCCGCGGCTGCTGCTGCTGGACGAGCCGACGGTCGGCCTGGACCCGCTCCTGCGCAGGGACCTGTGGCTGCTGTTCAGAGAGCTGGCCGGCGAGGGGGCGACGCTGGTCATCTCCAGCCACGTCCTCGACGAGGCCCGCCACTGCGACGAGCTGGTGCTCCTGCGCGAGGGCCGGCTGGTCGCCCAGCTGACGCCGGCGGAGCTCGTGGCCCGGACTGGCACAGAGGACATGGACGAGGCCTTCGTGCGCCTGATCGAGGAGGGCTCGTGAGAGGGTCGGCGGCACGAACCGTCGCGACGGCGGGCAGGGTGCTGGGCCAGCTGCGCCACGACCCCCGCACGATCGCCCTGATGATGGCCGTGCCGTGCGTGCTGGAGACGCTGCTGCGGCTCGTCTACTCCCACCACCTGATCGCCTTCGACCACGCCGGCGCCCCGCTGCTCGCGATCTTCCCGCTGACGGCCGTCTTCCTGGTGACCTCGATCGCCCTGCTGCGGGAGCGCACCAGCGGCACCCTGGAGCGGCTGCTGACGACGCCGCTGGGTCGCCTTGAGCTGCTGCTCGGCTACGCCCTGGCGTTTGGCGCGCTGGCAGCCGTGCAGGCTCTGCTGGCAAGCGCCCTGACGCTCGGCCCGCTGGGCCTGGACGTGGCCGGCAGCGACGTGCTGGTGATCGTCCTGGCCGTCTCCGTGGCCCTGCTGGGGATGGGGATGGGGCTGCTGGCCAGCGCCTTCGCCCGCAGCGAGTTCCAGGTCGTGCAGTTCCTGCCTGCCACGATCCTGCCCCAGCTGCTGCTGTGCGGGCTGCTGCTGGAACGCTCGCGGATGCCTTCCGCCCTGCACTTCGTCTCGGACCTGCTGCCGATGTCCTACGCGGTCGACGGCATGCACCACCTGACCCGTGAAGCGCCCGCCACGGGCGCCCTGTGGGGGGACATAGCGATCGTCCTGGCCTTCGCGGCGGCCGCGCTGCTGGCGGGAGCCGCCACGCTCAGGCGCCGCACCCCCTGAGTGGGATCCAGCCGGCGCCGGCGTGCTGTCCGCTCAGGCCGTCCTCGCCACGCCGCCCCTGCCGATCCAGGCCGCGAAGCCCAGCAGGCACAGCGCGAAGGCCGCGTCCGTGAAGAGCGTCGCGTAGAAGAAGGCCGGGATCTGGGGGTTGCCGAAGACGAAGTGCCCCAGCGTCGCGAGGCCCGTCAGGGAGTACACGGACAGGCAGACGCGGGCCTCCTGGTCGCGGCCTTCGCTGTAGCGGCGGTAGCCGATCAGTCCGATCCAGGTCAGCAGCGGCCAGGCGATCACGATCGCGACGCGGGCTGGCGTGTAGAGGGAGTGCGGACCCGGGTAGGAGCTGACCTTGACGAAGTTGTGGGTGTAGTGGATCGCCGTGGAGAGCATCTCCGCCGCGATGATCGCGCGCAGAACCGGCAGGCCGGGGGGTCGGTCGGGGCTCATCGTCTCACGCCTCCTGCATAGACTTGATAGATCGTTCTAGAGAGGCTACTCTCACAGGCGTGAGGGCGTCCGGCAAGCGGCGTCTTCGACTCCGGGGAGAGCAGCGGAATGCCCAGCCAGACAAGGGACCGGATCCTCGACACGACGGCCGAGCTGTTTCGCAGGCAGGGCTACGCGGGGACGGGGATGAAGCAGATAGCGGCGGAAGCGGCTGCCCCCTTCGGCTCGCTGTACCACTTCTTCCCGGGCGGCAAGGAGGACCTGGGAGCCCAGACGATCCTCACCTCGGGGCGCCTGTACACGCGGATGTTCGCGGAGATCGCGATGCAGGCTCCCGACATGCTCAGCGCCGTCGCCGCCTTCTTCTCGGGCGCCGCGGAGACGCTGGTGGAGACGGGCTATGCCGACGCCTGCCCGATCGCGACGGTCGCCCTGGAGGTCTCCTCGACCAACGAGCAGCTGCGGCTGGCCACGGCCGAGGTCTTCACGGAGTGGATCGACGGGGCGAGCGTCTGGTTCGGCTCCGCCGGCATCGCCCCGGAGCGCTCGCGGGAGCTGGCCTTCGTGATGCTCAACCTGCTGGAGGGGGCCTTCGTGTTCGCCCGCTCCCTGCGTTCGACGGAGCCCCTCGAGCACGCTGGCAGGGCGGCGGTGGGGGAAGTCGCCATGGCGCTGCAGGAGGTGGGGGCGTGAGAGCACCCGACCGTGTGAGAGCGCCGGCCGGGCCCCCGAGGCCGGGTCGCGTCAGCGCGCCCGTGGCGGTCGCGACCCTGGCCGTGCTGCTCTCGCTGCTGCCGATCGTGGCCCTGGCGCTGGGCGGCGCCGGCTCCACGGGCTGGCTTCACCGCTGGTGCTCGCCGGGAGCGCTGACTGCTGCAGGCGGCGGCCTGGGCCGGCAGGTCCTGGCCTTCGCGATGATCCACTGGCCGCACTTCCTGCCCGCCCTGATCGGGATCGCGACGCTCGTCTACCTGCGCAGGGCCGACCGCCGCTACAGGGCGGCCCAGCGAAGCGGCGCCTGAGCCCTACCCGGCCGCGGCGGCTCCGGCTCCGGCCTCGGCCACGTCCTCGCCGACGGTCTCGTGGGATCGCCCGCGGGGCATGCCCCGCAGGGCCAGCAGGAAGGCCAGGGCCATGGCGCCGGCCATGCCGTAGACGACCGTGCGCGTGGAGAGGGCGAAGTCGAGGGCTACGGAGTGGGGGATGTGCCCGCCGGGAGCGCCTCCCCCGCCACCGCCGGCGGAGGCTGCATGGGCGATGGCTTCGGCCTTGGCTGCGGGCACGCCCATCGCCCCCAGCGTCCGCGTCACGCGGGAGACGTTTTCGGTGATGAGGATCGAGCCGAGGACGGCCAGGCCGAGGCTGCCGCCGAAGTTCCGGACGGTCTGGGTGACGCCTGTGACTGCTCCGTAGGCGGCCGAGGAGGCCCTGTTGAGGGCGTCCGTGGAGACGGGCCCCAGCACCATCCCCATGCCCAGGCCGGCGATGGCCAGCCAGTACCACTGCTTGGAGAAGGACAGCTGGTCGATGTGGGCGCCCCACAGGTAGAAGCCGACGGCGGCGACGGCGCTGCCCAGCACGACCGTCGGGCGGGCGCCGCGGTTGTCCAGGACCCGCCCGCCCCACTGCGCGCCGATCGTGAAGCCGCCGAAGAAGACGAGCAGGAACAGGCCTGCGCTGGAGGAGCTCTCGCCCAGCGCCGCCTGGGCGTAGACGGAGGCGAAGAAGAACAGGGGCACGAAGCAGATGGAGAGCAAGAAGAGGACGCCGTTGTCGACTGCGAAGGCCCGCTCCGCGAACAGCCTCATCGGCACTAGCGGCTCGCGCTCGGAGAGCTGCTGGCGTACGAAGAGGCCGAGCAGGAGGAGCCCGGCGGCCAGGCAGCCCCAGGTGGCGAGGCTGCCCCAGCCCCATGTGGAAGCCTGCTGCAGCCCCAGCACGGCCAGGCCCATGCCGGCGGAGACGAGGGCGGCCCCCCGCCAGTCGATACCGGCCGGCCGGCGCTGCCCGTCAGCCTCCGTGCGCAGCGTCAGCACGATGGCGACGATGGCCACGGGCACGTTGATCCAGAAGATCGACCGCCAGGTCCACTGGGTCAGGTAGCCGCCGGCCATCGGCCCGATCGCAGTCAGACCGCCGGAGGCGGAGAAGAAGATGGCCAGGGCCCGCCCGCGCTCCTCGATCGGGAAGCTGGCCACGACGATGGCCAGGGCCGCCGGGAACAGGAAGGCGGCGCTGGCCCCCTGCAGGATTCGGAAGGCGATGATCCAGGCCTCCCCGAGGGAGCTGGTGGGGGTGGCCCCGCACAGGGCCGAGAAGACGGCGAAGGCGGCGACCCCGACGAGCACGACCCGTCTGTGCCCGAGCACGTCCGCGACGCGCCCGCCCAGGGCGAACAGGGCCGACAGCGACAGCAGGTAGCCGTTGACGATCCACTGAGCGCCCGTGGGGGAGAGGTGCAGCTCCCGCTGCAGCCTGGGGATCGCCAGTGCCACGATCGTCTGGTCGATGAAGATCATGGCGACGGCGAAGATCATCGCCACCAGCACCAGTCGCCTGCCCTGACCGCCCATCGGGAAACCCCCCGTTGCTCGCGTGTGGCCCGAGCCTAGATCATCGGCTCCGAACCCGCGGGACAACCACTAGCGCGGATCGGCCCGTTCCACGTTCCAGTGTCGGGAGACCGAGCACGTCCACAGCCACGGCTCATTCCCGTCCTCCTGCTCGGACGGCGTCAGATAGATCCGGGTGATGGTCCGCTGTCCGCCCTCATGGTCGCCATAGAGCAGGTCGACGCTGAAGCCTTGTTGCTCCCTGATGCGCTTCTGCAGGCTCTCATAGAGGGGATCCGAGGGGTCGCGGATGGCGGCCTGCCAGAAACTGATGTCCCCAGCGGGTACGTAAAGGTCCCGAACGAGGCGGCGGAATTCAGTCAGGGGTGCCGGTGCGGTAGCGCTCGTGTCCGGTCGACCCGTCCATACGTACCAGGCGTCCAGCACGGCCAGGCCTGCCCCGACGTTGCGCAGGGGAATGGCCAGGTACAGCTTGCTGTCATGCTCCTGGGCGCCGGCCATCCCGTCGCGCAGGCGCAGCCAGTGATCGTCGATGTATCCGACCCTCTGTGGCGGGTCGGTCGGTCGAGCCGTGAACAGAACGGGTCGCAGGCCGACCTTCAGGGTCTGCTCGGAGATGCGCGCAGCCCGGTTTGCCGAGCGGGTCGAGGAGTAGGTTGCTACAGCCAGGGCCAGAGTTCCCGCCGCAGTCGCCAGCGAGGCGATCGTCTCCGTGCTGGCCACGGGCTAGGAGCTTGTTGTCTGTGCGACCCGCATGCCAGGCCAGGCTACATGGGCGGCACCGGCGTGGCCTGCGAGGGCGAGATCCCGAAGCGCCGCTGGTAGTCGGCGTTCAGCTCCTGCCAGCCGCCCGGTAGGCGCTCGCCCTCACGGCGGTGCGGGGCGGGCGCCCCGTCGAGGCTCCCCGCCAGGGCATCCAGGCAGAGGTGCCAGCCGGCCCCGTCGCGGGCCGCCTTGAAGCGGTCTCCGAAGGTGTGCTCGAGCGTCAGCAGGCAGCCCTCCTCCCGGTCCTCCAGCGTGAAGCGCAGCTCGTCCTCGCCCCACGTGTAGGCCAGCAGGCTGGGTGGCTCGTAGGCCAGCACCCGTCCAGCCGGCATCCGCGGTCCGCCCGGCTGGGCCAGGAAGGCGACCTCCCCGCCGACCTGCGGCTCCAGCTGAAAGGGCGTGGGGTGCCACTGCCACAGCTCTCCCTGCTCTGTCAGGGCCCGCCAGACGCGCTGCCGCGGGTGTGCCAGCAGCCGCTGGAAGCGCAACACGGAGCGCCCCTCCCGCTCCATCAACACGGCGTGCTCATCGGGCATCTCTCTCCTCCTTCTCCAGGTGGGACTCCAGGCCGTCGAGGCTGCGCTGCCACATGACGACGTAGGGGGACAGCCAGCGGGCCATCTCCGCGAAGCCATCCGGGCGCAGCCCGTACAGGCGCCTGCGGCCCTGGGCCGTGGCCTCGACCAGACCAGCCTCGCGCATCAGCCGCAGGTGGCGGGACACGTTGGGCTGGCTCAGCCCCGTCCCTGCGACCAGCTCGCCGACGGGGAGGGGCCCCTGCCGCATCAGATCCAGCAGGGCCCGTCGCGACGGCTCGGCGACGATCTCGAAGGCGCCAACCCTATCCATAATCATAAAAATATATAATTAAAGAGGGATGGGTCGCGCGATGGTGTCGAAGGGGCTGCTCGCGGAGCGTCCTCGGGGTGTCCATAATCTGCGCGAAGGAGGTCGCTGTGCAGTACCTGATCCAGATATTCACGGGCGAGGCGATGGGAGCCTGGGAGGCGCTGGCGGAGAGCGAGAAAGAGGCCGTCAGCCAGGAGTACTTCTCGATCATGCAGGAGCCTGGCGTGATCGGCGGGGCCCAGCTGCAGCCGTCCTCGACGGCGACGACGGTGCGGGTCGACGGGGGCAGGACGCTGACGACCGACGGCCCCTTCGCGGAGAGCAAGGAGGCCCTGGGCGGCTACTACCTGCTGGAGGCCCCCGACCTCGACGCTGCCATCGAGCTGGCGGCCAGGGTCCCGGCTGCCCGCCTGGGCGGGGCCGTCGAGGTGCGTCCGCTGGTGGAGCGCTGATAGAGCAGGTCTTCAGGGAGCAGTGGGGCCGCGTGCTGGCTGCCCTGGTCGGCTACCTCGGCGACTTCGACCTCGCCGAGGAGGCCGCCCAGGAGGCCTTCGCCAGGGCAGCGGAGCGCTGGCCTTCCGACGGCCTCCCGGACAACCCGGCGGCCTGGCTGATCGTGACGGCCCGCAACCGAGCGGTGGATCGCATTCGCCGTGAGCGCACGCGCAGCGCGGCTGCGCTCCGCCTGGAGCAGGAGCAGACGATGCAGCCGATCGGCCCAGGAGCGGAGGAGGGGGACTCGCGGGACTTCCCCGACGAGCGCCTGGAGCTGTTCTTCACGTGCGCCCATCCGGCCCTGTCGCTGGAGGCCCAGGTGGCCCTGACCCTGCGCTCGCTGGCGGGGCTCTCGACGCGGGACATAGCCAGGGCCTTCCTGGTCGAGGAGGCGACGATGGCCCAGCGTCTGGTGCGGGCCAAGCGCAAGATCCGCGATGCGGGGATCCCCTTCCGGGTGCCGCCGGCCCACCTCCTGCCGGACCGCCTGGCGGCCGTCCTGGCGGTCGTCTACCTGATCTACAACGAGGGCTATGACGGACGCGGCGAGCTGGCGAGGGAGGCGATCCGCCTGGGGACGTGCCTGGTCGAGGTCATGCCCGACGAGCCCGAGGCCCACGGCCTGCTGGCCCTGATGCTGCTCAGCGACTCCCGCCGCGAGGCTCGCCTGCGCGACGGGGAGATCGTGCTGCTGGCCGATCAGGACCGCTCGCTGTGGGACAGGGGCCGGATCGCCGCCGGACAGGCGACGCTCGAGCGGGCCAGGGCGCTGGCAGGTCCCGCCGGCGCAGGCCCCTACGTCCTGCAGGGGGAGATAGCCCTGGCCCACTGCGGCCAGAGCAGCGACTGGGCGCTGGTGCTGGCGCTATACGGGCAGCTGCTGGAGCTGACGGACTCCCCCGTCGTGCGCCTGAACGCGGCCGTCGCACAGGCGGAGCTGGAAGGTCCCCAGGCCGGTCTGGAGGCGATCGAGCCGCTGCGCCTGGAGGGCTACCGCCACCTGCACTCCGTCAGGGCCGACCTGCTGCGTCGGCTGGGCAGGACGCAGGAGGCGGCAGGGGAGTACAGGCAGGCCCTGGAGCTCGTCCACTCGGAGCCAGAGCGGCGGTTCCTGCAGAGACGCCTGGGGGAGCTGGCGTGCTGAGAGAGCAGACGCTCGGAGCGAGCTCGTCTCGCCGCCCAGAGCGCGACGGATCCGGCCCGGTCAGGCCGGGACTGCTCAGGCCAGGACTTCGTCGGCGGAGGCGAGCGTGCGCAGGTGCTCGCCGACGCCGGTGACGCTGAGGAGCCTCTGGACCTGGGGGGAGCCCTGGGTGATGGCGAACTCCTGGCCCCTGTCCCAGCACTTCTGCCGGGCCGAGAGGATCTCGCGGAGGCCGGTCGAGTCGAGGAAGGTCAGCTGCTGGAGGTCGAGGACGACGGTGGGGGCACCCGTCAGGGTGTCGTCCCCGACGAGGCCCGTCAGGAGCGGGGCGTTGGCCATGTCCAGTTCCCCGGCCATCGTCACGATCACCCTGTCGGTCTCCCGCCGAAGGTCGATCTGGAGCTGGTCCCGGTCCCCCATGGGTGCGATTTTAGCCTCCTGGGGGGGTCACGATGCGCGCTGGAGGCGCGCTGGCCTCTCAGGAGATCTGCTTGTACAGGCGAACTCTGTTCCCTCTCGGGGAGCAGGAGACCTGGACCAGGTCGCACAACTGGTTGGCGATCCACATGCCGCGGCTGCTGTCGGGGGCTGCGTCGGGACGGAGACGGCCGATCTGGGGGTTGGCGATGTGCCCGTGGTCCTGTATGTCGCAGACGAGGCTTTCGCCGTCTCGCCACATCTTCAGCAGGCCTTCGCCGCCGCCGTGACGGACGCTGTTGGTGGCGATCTCGTGCACCGCCAGCACCAGGTCCTGGATGTCGTCGAAGGTCAGGGCTTCCCGTCCGGCCCAGGCGGCGACGAGCTCCCGGAGCTCCTTCAGGTCCTCGCCCGTGAAGGGGATGGCCCACACCGAGCCTGCCGGGGAGGGCAGCTCGCCGGCCAGGGGCTCGGCGAGCTCGCCGCGCAGGGCGCAGCCCCAGCTGTCGGGGCGGGCGCTCCCGTCCTCGGCACGACGTTGCAGCGTCTGGGGGCTACCAGCGGCCATACCAGCGCCGTCGCCCGCCGTCGGCGATACCGCCGAAGAAGAAGCCGAGCACCCACAGCAGGACGGCGATTATCAGCACGTACCAGAGGACGTGCACCGCAAACCCGAGTCCGCCGAAGATGGCAAGAATCAGAACCAGCGCGATCAAGGGTCCCATCTCGCACCTCGCTTTCGTCTTTCGCCGGCTGCACCTGACTGTGCCTGCCGTGCTGCCTTGAGAGATTCCCGGATGGGATCGGCGCCAAACCGAATCTCCTCCCCGACTGGGGCTGCTGCAGATCGAACGTCCACTTCGACCGCGAACGCGACAGCGCCCGCTTCCTCGCTTTTTCGCAAAATGCGCGACTGAGTCAGAGACATACGGGGCGCGGGTGTTTAGGGCTGTGCAGAGTGGGCAATGTGATCCCCACCAGTGTCGCCCCGCGGGCGATCGCCGCGCGCCCCCTGCGGCCTTCGTCCATATCCGGGTGGCAGTGAGTGGCATGTCGGCCGGCCTGCCCCGACGCAGGTCGGCCGGCGTGCCACGTAGTTGCTGTCTAGTCCAGCTGGGCCAGGCGCAGGTCGAGGACCTGGCCGCCGACGGGCCCGATCCTGACGTCCAGCAGGCGGGGCGATACGGTGGCCCTCAGCGACAGCAGGGCCGCCTCGTCTGCGTCCGCCAGCAGCTCCTCGGCCAGATGCCGGGTCTCGGCGAGCTTGTCAGTCGTGAAGTGCGCCCTGGCAGCCAGGGTCGAGAGGACGCGAGGGAGCACGCCGTGGGCGATCGGGCCCGGGCTCAGGGCCATCGTCACGACCTCGCCGGGCTCGTCGTCGGAACCCGGTCGAGGCTCCATGTCGACAGGCTCGCTGCCGCCGCCGAGCTGCTCGGCGCCGTTGCCGTCCGGCGCCTGCAGGCCGTTGGCGTCGAAGCTCATCCTGACCTCCGTGCCGCCCGCCGGCAGGTCGCGGAAGTCGACTGACTCCGTCAGCGCCTGGATGACGGGCAGGCCGATGCCCCCGGCTGCCTCGCTGGGCTCGCCGGTCTCGGGCGGTATGCCCCGGCCCTCGTCGCCGACGACGACGTCGAGGCCACGGGCGCGGACGTAGAGCTCGACCTTCAGGGGTCCCAGGCCGTCGCCGTATGCGTGCATGACGACGTTGTTGCAGGCCTCCGTGACAGCCGTGCTGATGTCGTTCAGGGCGATCCTGTCCAGGCCGAGCGCGTCCGCCACGCCCGACAGGGCCTGGCGGACGATCAGGACGTTCTCGGCCCTGGCTGCGAGCCTCAGCCGGACGTCGGGCGATCCCGCCATGGGCCGGCTCCGCGAAGCGCTCCCCTGCGAACCATGGGGGGTGTTCTAGCGAACCGATTCGGCGGGTGCGTCCGCGATCGCCCGCAGCTGGTCGAGCGAGCGGCGCAGCAGGCGGGACACCTGCATCTGGGAGATGCCCACGTGCTCGGCGATTTCGGTCTGGGTCATGTCCTCGACGAAGCGAAGCTGCAGGACCAGCCTGTCCCTGGCGGGCAGGTGCCCCAGGGCCTCCGCCACGGTCGC
Source organism: uncultured Solirubrobacteraceae bacterium (assembly GCA_963697795.1). Classification (GTDB taxonomy): domain Bacteria; phylum Actinomycetota; class Thermoleophilia; order Solirubrobacterales; family Solirubrobacteraceae; genus Palsa-744. The sequence goes on from OY969097.1 coordinate 2,474,540, forward strand.
GTCGAGCTCCACCAGCTCGTAGCGCTCGTCGTCGTTGCCGATCGTGTCGCCGTAGGGGACGGTCGAGTCGTCGTCGCCGTTGCCGCGGGGCGCGTCCAGGGAGACCGTCTCGTAGGCCCTGATCGCCTGCAGCGCGTCGATGACCTCCTCCAGGTCTATCTCCAGGTACTCGGCCAGCTGGCCGGCCGTCGGCGCCCGCCCCGTCTGGTTGGCCAGGCGCTCCTGGGCGTCGCGGACCTTCAGGGCCCGCTCCTGGGCGCCGCGAGGCACGTGGATGGCCCAGCCGGAGTCGCGGAAGTAGCGGCGCATCTCGCCGAGGATCGTGGGCACCGCGAAGGACTGGAAGGGATGGCCCCGTTCGCCGTCATAGCGGTCGATGGCCTTCAGCAGCCCCAGCGAGGCCACCTGCAGGAGATCCTCGAAGGGCTCCGAGGAACGTCCGTAGCGGCGGGCCAGGCTGCGGGCCAGCGGCATGAAGCGACGGACCAGCTGCTCCCTGGCCATCTCGTCGCCATGACCCTGCCAGCGCTCGAACAGGCGAGCCGTGTCGGTCTCACCGCTTGTCCTGCCTGTACCGATCGGTTGTGTCGCTGCCAAACCAGGCATCTCAACTCCCTTCCTCGGCCGCTCAGTCAGCCCCTGCCGGACTGCCCCCGGCAATCGCCATTCTAGGCGATCACCTGTCTGCCATACCCCGGAAGGTCGGCATCGAAACAGCCATCTGGACGGATGTCGTCAGTGCTCTGACGTTTTGCCGGACTTTGCGGCATCCGCTGCGGGCGGCGTCTGGAGCTAGGCTCAGCTCATGCCCGCGCAGACGCCCCCGCCGGTCGCAGCCATCCTGGCCGAGCGCAGGGGCGAGGAGATGGTCCTCAACGACCGCTACCTGAACCCGCAGATGGGCAGGATCCTGCGGACCCTGGGCTTCGACAGGACATGGGTCGGGGGGGAGGGGGCCCATCTGATCGACTCCTCCGGGGAGCGCTACCTGGACCTGTTCGGGGGCTACGGCGTCTTCGCCATCGGGCGCAACCACCCCGAGGCCATCGCGGCCGTCCAGGAGACGATGCAGGCCGCCACGGGCAACATGCCCCAGCTCGGCGTGACCCTGCTCAGCGGCGTCCTGGCCGAGCAGCTGCTGGGGCGGGCCGGGGGGGCGGGCTCCACGAGACTCGATGCGATGGTGCCCGCCAACACGGGCACGGAGGCCGTCGAGGCGGCCATCAAGATCGCCCGGGCCGCCACGGGCCGGCCCCGCATCCTCTATGGCAGCCACGCCTTCCACGGCCTGACCCTCGGCTCCCTGTCAATCAACGGCAACGACGAGTTCAGGGACGGCTTCGGCCCGCTCCTGCCCGGCTGCACAGAGGTTCCCTTCGGGGACCTCGAGGCCTTGCGGGCCGAGCTGGCGACAGGCGACGTGGCGGCCCTGATCCTCGAGCCCGTGCAGGGCAAGGGCGTCAACCTGCCCCCCGAGGGCTACCTGCAGGAGGCCCAGGCGCTGTGCAGGGATGCTGGGACCCTGTTCGTCTGCGACGAGGTCCAGACGGGCATCGGGCGCACGGGACGGTTCCTGGCCCTGGAGCACTGGGACCTGCAGCCGGACATGGTCTGCCTGGCCAAGGCCCTCTCGGGCGGTCTCGTGCCGATCGGGGCCGTGCTCGTCTCCCGCAGCGTCTTCGAGAAGGTCTTCGACGGCATGGAGCGGGCCGTCCGCCACGGCTCCACCTTCGGCGGCAACGACCTGGCTGCAGCAGCCGCTCTGGCGACCCTGCGGGTGCTCGACCAGGAGGGCCTGGTGGAGCGGGCCAGGGAGCTGGGGGAGCTGCTGCTGGAGCTGACCCGGCCCCTCGTCGAGGACTTCGAGGTCGTCCGTGACGTACGGGGGATGGGGTTGATGTGGGCCATCGAATTCGGGCCCCCCGCGGGGGGCCTGGGCAGGCGTCTGTGGGACTCCGTCGAGCGTCGCCAGCCGGGCCTCTTCTCCCAGCTCATCACCGTCCCCCTCTTCCACGAGCACCGCATCCTCTGCCAGGTCGCGGGCCACCACATGAACGTCATCAAGGCACTGCCGGCCCTGACCGTCTCCGAGGAGGAGATAAGACGCTTCGCAGCCGCCCTGCGGGAGACGATCGCGGCAGCAGAGCGCTACCCGGCGGCGCTGGCCAGGTTCGGCCTGCGCACGGGGCTGCGGGCAGGGCGGGCCCAGGTCCGGGGTGGCGCCCGCTAGCAGGCTGGAGCGAGATGGCTGCCCGCGCCGGGGAAAGCGAGGAAGAGCGGAAGGAGGCGTGGGGGTGCGCTCGAGAGCTCGCGGCTAGCTGCAAAGTAGGACAAGGGCGTCATGCTTTGCAGCATGCCCTCGCCGATCGTCGCTCTGCTCACGCTCACCGAAGAGCAGTGGGGGCTCTTCACCCGCCAGCATGCCCGGCTCGCCGACGTGGGGGACAGGGCCCTCGCCCGCATGCTTGCCGACGGGTTGCTGGAGCGTGTCGCCCACGGCGTCTATCGCGTCAGGGGAGCGCCCCCACCGCCCCACCTCGCCCTCAAGGCCGCCTGGCTTCAGCTCGATCCGGGCCCGCCGATCTGGGAGCGGCTGGCCTTCCCGGAGGGCCTGGCCGTCGTATCGCAGGGCAGCGCCGCTGCCCTGCACGGCCTGGTCCCGCCCGGAGAGATCCACGAGTTCACCGTCGCCTCGCGTCGGCAGACACGCCGCCCCGACGTGCGCACCCGCGTCGAATCCATTCGACGCGAGGAATGGCAGCTGCTGGACGGGCTGCCCGCGACAGTCCCGGGCCGCACCGTGGCCGACCTCCTGGCCGGCCTGGACGAGCCCCTTACAGCCGCGCATGCCGCCGCTGCAGTCCTGCGCGAAGGACTGGAAGGCCCCGCTGAGCTCGCCGACCACCTGGCTCCCTTCGCTCGCCGTCACGGCTTCAGGGCGGGAGCGGGGCCGGCCCTGCTGGACTGGCTGCTCTCCCAGTCCGGCGCGGAGCCGCGGCTGGACTGGTCCGTCCCCGGCTGGTTGACTAACCCGCCGCCGTGAAGACTTCCGGGCCGAACGTCGGGGCGCCCGTCGCATCGGCCAGCGTAGGCAGTCCCAGCAGCTCCTCCCAGCTGGCCAGCGAGGAGTAGTGGTTGTAGTCCGTGCTCACGACCGTCCCCGGCTTGATGAAGGGGGAGATCAGGACAGCGCCGACGCGCCCCCCGCCGGGGCCTGTGATCCCCGGCAGGGGGGAGCCGGGGCCGGGCTGCTCCCCGCAGCAGGCGCTCGAGTCCGACTGGGGTCCGTCTGACTCGTCGAAGGTGATCTCCAGGAGCCCGTTCCTGGCGAAGGCCGGCGAGGAGACGATCTTCGGCACCCACGTCGACAGGAAGGAGTCGACGTCCGCCAGCGCCGATTCGCCGCCGCCTTCGTTCTTGCAGGGGTAGTCGTGGCCGTCCTGGCAGAGGTTGGGCGTTATGAAGGAGAAGGTCAGCGTGCGCCCGGCCTTCGCCAGGTCCGCTGCAAGGCCCGTCTCGCCCTTCAGGGCAGCCGCAGGCATCGCCCCCGTCGGGCTGCCCAGCGCCACCACGTGGGCGTCGCAGTAGGCCTGTTCGCCGATCACCGACTGGAAGTAGACGAAGGGGTCATGACGGGTCGCGTAGCCGTCGCCCGCCACCGCTTCCTGGGTTTCGTCGACGGAGTTCAGGGCCGGATGCCCGCAGGCCGCCGTCTCGCGGTTGGGGTCGTTGCCCATGTCCTGCTCGTAGGCCTTCCAGCTCCTGCCCGTCCCCGACAGCTGCGTGCCGATGTTGGCGACGTTGGCCGGGTACACGCAGCCCGTCCCCGCCTCCACACCGCCCGGCAGTTCCAGGCCGCCGAGGAATTCGTCGAACACCTGGCAGTCGGCCTGGTTCTGGACGTTCGGGGGCTGACCGGAGACCAGCGAGATGTAGTTGTCGTTGCTCTCGTGGCCCGTCGCGTAGTAGTTCTCAAGGAGCGCTCCCTGCGCCGGCAACGTCTGCGCCAGGTAGGGGTCGGCCGCGGGGTCTCCGAACGTGCTTTCCCAGCTCTCGTTCTCCAGCACGATCACGAAGACGTGCTTGACCTTGGGCAGCTTGAACGGCTTCGTGCGGGCCGCCAGGGCGCTCCCGCACGACAGGCACGCGAGCAGAGCCAGCAGCGCGACCCCTCCTCCTATAAATCTTCCTCTCCGCCCGCTCACGTCCCCGTCACCGTCCCCACGGGCACCGGCGGTTCCACGATCGTCGCCGGCGGTTCCATGAAGGCGGGCGTGCTCAGGTCCAGGAAGTCGGTGACCGTCCTGGCGTTGGCGTCCCTGTAGGTCAGCGCAGGCAGGTTCCACTTGGCCTCGATCGTGGCCAGCGCCGAGGTGTGGTCGTGCACGACGTTCGTGACCCCGTTCGGCTTGGAGTAGGGGGAGGCAACGATCCCCGGCACGCGCGGGCCGTAGATGTCATAGCCCCCCTGGACGTCGCCCGGGTGCAGTTCGGGCTTGATTTCGTCGGGTGGGATGGCCGGCGGAGGGGGCACGTGGTCGTAGTAGCCGCCGTGCTCGTCGTACGTGTAGATCAGCAGCGTCCGCGGCCAGGCGGGGGAGTCCAGGACGGCCTTGACCGTCTGGTAGGCCCAGTACTCGCCGTATGACATGTCCTGCGGGTCCTCCTCGTCGCCCCCCGTCGTTTCCAGCTTGGCGCCCAGGGCTTCCAGGCCCGGCACTTCCTTCAGCGTCGAGCCGACATCCGAGGCCGCCCCGAACTCCGGGTCCACGAAGCTGACGGCCGGCAGCGTGCCCGCCGCGCAGTCGGCCAGGAACTGGGCGTACGTCGCCAGGTTGCCCGGGTACTTCTCGATGATCGAGGGGATGATCGCCGTCTGGGGCAGGTCCGTGAAGTAGTTGCGCCAGCTGACCCCGTAGGCGTGCATGCGGTCGAAGATCGTGCCGTTGGGCGGGGGCGGGTCCTTCAGGCTTTCCGTGTCCGTCGAGATGTCCCCGTAGGCCGTCCCGGCCATCAGGAAGCGGCGGTTCGGGTAGGTCTGGCAGGGAGCCGAGCAGAACCACCTGTTGGCGATCGTGAAGGTCCTGGCGAAGGAGTAGGCGAAGGGCAGCACGTCAGCCGTCCAGTAGCCCATCGGCTGGTCGCCTGCGACGGAGCGGACGAAGCCGTCCATGCGCCCGCCGTCGATCTGTTCGTGGGTCGCGTTCCAGGACTGCGACACGCCGCCCGCCTGCGCCGTCGTCGGGAAGGGAAACGAATAGACGGGACCTTCCGGTCCCGGGTTGCTGTTGCGGGCAGTCCCCTTGGCAGTCAGTTTCAGCCCGTGCGCCTTGGGCTGACCGGAGTGCGCCAGCGCCCCCAGCAGGTTGTCGAAGGAGTGGTTCTCCATCATCACGACGACGACGTGGTCGAAGGGCAGGGATTCGTCGACCGTGCCCGCCGCCCGGGAGGGGTCGGGCAGGCTGTCGGGCAGGCGCACCCTGCTCGCCAGCGCGCTGCTCGCCCGCAGCAGCGAGCCGGCGCCTGACAGCCCCGCCACGGCCACGCCGAGCGAGGCGCCCTGGCGCAGCAGCGTCCGGCGCGTGATCGGTCGCAGCGGCGAGCCCGGCAGGCCCGGCAGAGGCTCGTGGCGGGGTGAAGGCTCCATCGACACCGACGTTTCCCTGCTGTCCACACCGGCTCGTGAAGATCCGGTGATCGAGGCTCTTTCACGGTGCTTGCCCCGCTCGCCGCTAGCCTGTGCGGCCGTGCCGAGCACAAGAGACGACATCCGCAACGTCGCCATCGTGGCCCACGTCGACCACGGCAAGACGACCCTGGTCGACGCCATGCTGTGGCAGTCGGGTGCCTTCAGGGAGGGGCAGGACGTCGCCACCCGCGTCATGGACTCGATGGACCTGGAGCGGGAGAAGGGCATCACGATCCTCGCCAAGAACACCTCCCTGCACTACAAGGGTGTCAAGCTCAACATCATCGACACGCCCGGCCACGCCGACTTCGGCGGCGAGGTCGAGCGGGGGCTGACGATGGTCGACGGCGTCCTGCTGCTCGTCGACGCCTCCGAGGGCCCCCTGCCCCAGACCCGCTTCGTGCTGCGCAAGGCGCTGGAGGCCGGGCTGCCCGTGATCCTCGTCGTCAACAAGGTCGACCGCTCCGACGCCCGCGTCGCGGAGGTCGTCGACGAGGTCTACGAGCTGTTCCTGGACCTCGACGCCACAGAGCACCAGATCGAGTTCCCGATCGTCTACTGCAACGCCAAGGCCGGCGTCGCCTCGCTCACCTACGAGCCCGGCGACCAGCTGGACTCCGGCGACCTGCAGCCGCTGCTGGACCTGCTGCTGGAGCGCATATCCGCGCCCACCTACGAGCCCGACCATCCCCTGCAGGCCCTCGTCACCAACCTCGACGCCTCCCCGTACGTCGGGCGCCTGGCCATCTGCCGCGTCCGCAACGGCACCATCAAGAAGGGACAGCAGATCGCCTGGTGCCGCGCCGACGGGACGGTCCAGAAAGCCCAGGTGGCCGAGCTGTACGTCACAGAAGCCCTGGACCGGGTCGACGCCGCCGAGGCCGGGCCCGGTGAAATCATCGCCGTCGCGGGCATCGCAGAGGTCACGATCGGCGAGACCCTCGCCGACGCCGCCGATCCCCGGCCGCTGCCCGTCATCACCGTCGACGAGCCCGCCATGTCGATCACGATCGGCGTCAACACCTCGCCCCTGGCGGGCCTCGACGGCGACAAGCTGACAGCCCGCCAGATCCGCTCGCGCCTGGACCAGGAGCTCGTCGGCAACGTCTCCCTGCGCGTCAACGACACGGACAGGCCCGACACCTACGAGGTTCAGGGCCGCGGCGAGCTGCAGCTGGCGATCCTCGTGGAGATGATGCGCCGCGAGGGCTTCGAGCTGAACGTCGGCCAGCCCCACGTGCTGGAGCGACAGATCGACGGCAAGCGCCACGAGCCCGTCGAGCGGCTGTCCGTCGACGTGCCCGAGGACCACGTCGGCACCGTCACCCAGCTGCTGGCCGCCCGCAAGGGCCGCATGGAGCACATGACCAACCACGGCACCGGCTGGGTGCGCATGGACTACCTCGTCCCCGCCCGCGGCCTGATCGGCTTCCGCACCGAGTTCCTGACCGAGACCCGCGGGACCGGCATCATGCACCACGTCTTCGAGCGCTGGGAGCCCTGGGCCGGGGAGATCCTGACCCGCACCACAGGTGCCCTCGTCGCCGACCGTCGCGGCCAGACAGCCACCTACTCGCTGATGACTCTGCAGGAGCGGGGCTCGCTGTTCATCGGTCCCGGCGAGGAGGTCTACGAGGGCATGGTCATCGGTGAGAACGCCCGCTCCGAGGACCTCGACGTCAATCCCACCAAGGAGAAGCACCTGACCAACATGCGCTCCTCCACGGCCGACGTGCTCGTGCGCCTGGACACCCACCACCGGCCCAGCCTCGACGAGGCACTGGAGTTCGTCCGCGAGGACGAGTGCGTGGAAGTGACACCCAAGACCGTCCGGATTCGTAAGGTGAACACATCCCGGGTCGAGCGTCTGAAGGCGATGCGCCAAGCCAAGAAATGAGCGCCGGCGCGCCGGTCGGTGCGACGCGGCCCGCGCCTGGGGGCCGAGCGGGCGGCATCGAGCTGAGCGGCCTGGTCAAGACCTTCCCCGGCCCCGACGGGCCGATCCGCGCCGTCCGCGGCATCGACGTCTCGATCGCTCCCGGCGAGACAGTCGCCCTGCTCGGGCCAAACGGCGCCGGCAAGTCGACGACCATCGACATGCTGCTGGGGCTGCTGGAGCCCGACGCCGGCACCGTCAGCGTCTTCGGGCGCCCGCCCGCCCAGGCCGTCGCCGAGGGCGGCGTCGGCGCCATGCTCCAGACCGGGGCCCTGATCCGCGACCTCAGCGTCCGTGAGCTGGTCGCCATGATCGCCTCCCTGTACCCCAGGCCACTCGACGTCGATGAGGTTCTGGAGCTGACCGGGGCCGGCGAGTTCGCGGGCCAGCGCACCCAGAAGCTCTCCGGTGGCCAGACCCAGCGGGTCCGCAGCGCCGTCGCCCTCGTCGCCAACCCCGACCTGCTCGTCCTGGACGAGCCGACAGCCGCCATGGACGTCGAGGGCCGCCACGCCTTCTGGGCGACCATGCGCCGCTTCGCCGCGGGCGGGCGCACGATCCTGTTCGCCACCCACTACCTGGAGGAGGCCGACGACTTCGCCGACAGGGCCGTCCTGATGGCCCACGGCCGCATCGTCGCCGACGGGCCGCCCAGCGAGATCAAGGCCATGGTCGGGCAGCGCACGATCCGCGCCGTCCTGCCCGGCGTCGCGACCGATCAGCTGTCCGGTCTTCCCGGCGTCAGCGCCGTCGAGCGTCGCGGCGATGCCGTCGTGCTGGCCTGCACCGACTCCGACGCCGCCATCCGCGCCCTGCTCTCAGCTCACCCCGAGGCCCGCGACATCGAGATCGAGGCCGCCGGTCTCGAGCAGGCCTTCCTGGCCCTCACCGGCGAAGGCGACGAGCTGTCGTGAGCTCGCTCGTCTACACCCGCTTCGAGCTGCTGCGGACGCTTCGCAACCGCCGCTTCATGCTGCTGTCGCTGTTCTTCCCGCTGATCCTGTACTTCGCCATCGCCGCGCCCAAAGCCCACCAGCGCATCGAACACACGGACGTCACGTGGGGCGTCTACTACATGGTCGGCATGGCCGCCTTCGGGACGATGAGCGCGATGCTCTCCAGTGGCGCCCGCATCGCCGGCGAGCGCGCCGTCGGCTGGAACCGCCAGCTGCGCATCAGCCCGCTGCCGCCCCGGGCCTATTTCCGGGCCAAGGTCCTGACGGCCTACATGATGGCCCTCGTCAGCATGGTCGTGCTGTTCGCATCGGGTGTCGCCGTGGGCGTCCACCTGTCGGGCGGGCACTGGCTTGAGCTGATCGGGTTGATGCTCGTCGGGCTGGTTCCATTCGCAGGCCTCGGCATCGCGCTCGGGCACATGCTGACCCCCGATTCGATCGGTCCGGCGATGGGCGGGGGAGTCTCGTTGCTGGCCTTCCTCGGCGGCGTCTGGTTCCCGCTGGGGAACAGCGGCTTCCTCCACGAACTCGCCCAGTACATACCGTCCTACTGGCTCGTGCAGGGCAGTCATGTCGCCCTCGGCGGTTCGGCCTGGCCCCTGCGCGGCTGGATCGTCATCGCCGTCTGGACGGTCGTCCTGGCCCGCCTGGCCCAGCGCGCCTACCAGCGCGACACGGGCCGGGTCTAGCGGCTAGGGTACGCGACTGTCCACCCCCCTACAGAGGCAGTTCGGGCCGGCCACCCGCCCGGTTCACTGCGTAGAAGAGGAGCAACGAATGACCGGACTGAAGCGGGCGCGCGGGCTCTGCCTCGCCGCCGCGATGCTCTGCCTGGCGCTTGCCCTGCCGGCCGCCGGCCTCGCCGCCGCCACCGTCACCTACGTCCCCGAGGCCAAGCAGGCCTTCGAAGCCCAGCTGAACAAGGGCGAAATCGCCTCAGCGACCTTCAACAAGCGCGTGCGCAGCCTGCGCATCGACCTGAAGAACGGCGAACACTTCCTCTACAAATACCCCAAGAAAGGCTCGCCCGCGCTGGAGGCCCAGCTGAAGGCCAAGAAGGTCTCCGTGACCGTCCTGACGCCCACCCAGGCCACCAAAGAAGTCAAACCGGCCAAACACAAACTCCGCTACATCGCCGGCGGCATCCTGATCGTGATCATCGTCATCGTCGGGATCGTCCTGCTCGTCAACCGCCGCCGCCAGCCGTCGGAGTAGCCGAGTTCAGCAGTGGGGACGGCGGCGCTCCCTGTGGGGATGGGCCGTCGTTCCCGCCAGGTGGGCCTTGACCGCTATGCGCAGGTCCTTGTTCAGCATCTCCGCCATGTCCCGCGAGAAGTTCTCCTTGACGACGAGTCGCAGGACCGTGACGTGCTGGGCGTCCGGCGGCAGCGTGTAGGCCGGGACGATCCAGCCTCGCTCCCGCAGCAGGTGGGAGATCCCGGTCATGTCGATCCGCTGCGGATCGGTTGCCTTCAGCGTCACGATCGGGAACAGCGAGCCGTCTGAGACCAGCTCCATGCCCTCCACCTCGCCCAGTTTCCCGGCCAGCGCCTGGGCGTTCTCCAGGACCGTCTGCACGATCGCCCTGTAGCCCTCCATGCCCAGGCGCAGGAAGGCGAAGTACTGCAGGATCACCGACGAGGACGGGCGCGAGAAGTTCAGCGAGTAGTTGGGCATGTCCCCGCCCAGGTAGTTGATGTGGAAGACGAGGTCCTGGGGCAGGTCGGAGGCGTCGCGGAAGACGACCGTGCCCATGCCCGGGTAGACCAGGCCGAACTTGTGGTTCGAGACGTTGATCGAACGGACCGAGGGCAGGCGGAAGTCCCACTTCTGCTCGGGCCTGGCGAAGGGCGCGATGAAGCCCCCAGAGGCCGCATCGATGTGCAGGGGGATCCGCCAGCCCTTCTCCGTGTTCACCTCGCTCAGCAGCGCGTCGATCGAGGCCAGGTCGTCCATCTGGCCTGTGAAGGTCGTGCCCAAGAGGCCCGCCACCCCGATCGTGCGCTCGTCCAGCAGCGGGCGCACCTGCTCGCCGGAGATCGTGTAGCGGCCCTCCTGCATCGGGATGATGCGCGGTTCCACCTCGAAGTAGCGGCCGAACTTCTCCCAGCAGGTGTGCACGTCCGCCCCGACGACCATGTTGGGCCTGTCCGTCGGCTCACCCGCTTCCTGGCGGCGCTTCTGCCAGGAGCGCTTGTGGGCCAGCATCGCCAGCATGATCGCCTCCGAGGAGCCGATCGTCGCCGTCCCCGTCGGCTTGGAGTGAGAGGGGGCGTTGAAGAGGCGGGCGATCATGCTCACGACACGCCTGTGCACCTCCTCGGTCTGGGGGTACTCGTCCTGGTCGATCATGTTCTTGGCCAGCGTCTCGGCCGCCAGCAGGTCCGCCTGCGGCTCCATCCAGCTCGTCACGAAGGAGGCCAGGTTGAGGGCCGGGTTGCCGTCCAGGTTCAGCTCGTCGTGGACCAGCTGGTAGGCCGCGGAGGCGCTCACGCCCTGCGCCGGCAGCCTGTACTTCGGGATGTCGTGCGAGAACGACCGGCCCGCATAGGTGGGGGAGATCAGATCCTCAGAGTCAACGTCAAGCTCGTGCATCGGCCTCTCCTTCGCTCGCCCGGCGGTCGCCTGGATCATCCCTGTTCGGGCGCCCGCGCGGGCCGAGCCCACAGGTACGCCAGCACGCAGCCGAGCGCGAAGACGGCCACGACCAGCAGGACGGGACCCGAGTCCTCGACGAGGGAGCCCGCGATCCCGGCCGCCAGGCCTCCCGACAGTACGGCCCTCCAGAGGGGGTCGCCGCCGACCGGCGCCAGCAGACGCTCGCGCCGGACGAGGGCCAGCCCCGCCGCCGCCAGCGCCAGCGCCGTGGCCGGCGGCATCGCCCCGTTGCCCAGCTCCTGCCAGGCCGCCCTGTAGCGGCGCACGATCACGTCCCGCAGATCCCCCGCCGAGCGAGCGTGCAGGACGCTGCCCGTGAAGTGCCCGCTGCCGTGAGCCGTCAGGAGGTCGAGGACGGCCAGCCCGGCCAGACCCGCGACGGGAGCGATCAGGACCGTCAGGGCGCGCCTGCGCGCGGATGCTCCCGGCAGCAGCAGCACGGCCGCCACGGCGTAGCCCGCGCAGACCAGGATCACCCCGCCGACGCCCGCTCCGACCCTGGCCGAACCCTCGATGGCGGCCAGCGCCACGCCGCAGGCGACCAGTGCAGGCACGACTCGTCCGGTCCGGTGCCTGCTGCCGGGCGCCAGGACTGCTGCGAGCCCTGCCAGGGCAGCCACCGCCAGCCCCGACTTCAGCTCGTTGCCGATGCCGTAGAAGCGGGCGCCCAGGATCGGGTCGGGTCCGAGCAGCGACCGCACCAGCAGCTGGGAGCGGGTCAGGGCGTCCAGGAGGATCGCCAGGGGGGCCGCCACGGCCGGGACAGCCAGCGCCCTCGGCCACGGCACGAGCAGGTCCGTGAGGGCGCCCGCGCCCAGGCAGCCCAGCGCGATCAGGGCGTATTCGAGTCCAGCCCCGGGTGTCAGCGCAGCCGGCGCCAGCACGATGACCGGCGACCACAGCAGCCCCAGCGCCCCCGCCCGCAGCGCCCGCCCCCGCCAGGCCGCCCGGCCCGCGCAGGCCAGCAGCAGGAGCGCCCATGCGCACAGCAGGACGCCCAGCGCCCTCAGCCGCCGCGGGCCGACCGCGCGCAGGCGGGCCATCAACGTTCGCAGGGCCGAGCCGTCGAGGCTGCCGTCCGTGCGCAGCGGCGCGCCTCGCATCTGAGACGGGATCGGGCGCCCCAGCCAGCGCAGGGCCGTCGCCGCCAGGTCGAAGGACGCGACCAGACCGCGCTGCTGCGTCGTGTCGGAGGTCAGCTCCCGAGCGCCCCCGCCGGGCAGGCCCGCCGCCCCGCCCCACAGGAGTCGCCCCCCCGGTCCGTCGGCGACCCTTTGCACGACCAGCAGCAGCTCGCCGTCCGTGCGCGAGGCCACCAGCTGCGCCAGCTGCCCGGCGCCGGCCGGTCCCGACGGCAGGTCCGCGACGACCAGCCGATGTCCGGCCAGCAGCGAGGCGATCCGCTGTGGCAGGCTCGCCGCGTCCCCCAGGGACATGCTCGCCACCCGTCCGGAGGCGTCGGCGCCCGCAACGGCGTCGAGGTGGTCGCTGCCTCGTACCCCTGCGTAGGCGGCCCCGCCGGGGGCCGTCTGGGCCAGCAGGCCCGGAGTCAGCTCCTGGGGCGCTTCGCGGGCGCGGCGCACGGCCGCGGGCCAGCCCCGCACCAGCCCGCTCGGCAGGACCGACAGGGCAGGCGCGCCCGAGCTTGGGTAGGCGGAGTCGGCGACGCGTGCGCCCTGCCCGACGTCGAGCAGCAGTTGGGCGCGGCTGTAGGAGCCCTGGGCGGCCGAGACGATGCCCACGGAGAGGCTCGGGATGCGGGCGAGGGCACGCTCGCCGAGGGGGGCGAAGACGAGCAGCACCTCATGTGGGGTTGCTGCAGCGGGCGCAGCGAGGGTCGGCGCGGGCGCGGTCAGCGCCAGCAGGCAGACCGTGCCGAGGGCAAGCCCCCGGCGGGCCGGTCTCAGCCCTCCGCCCCCTCGGCCGCCACCCCGCTGCGTGCACGCGGCGAGCCGTTGGCGCTGGCGTCCGGCGCGTGCTGCTCGGGCTCGGGGCCGTCCGTCTCGGGTTCTGTCAGGGTGCCCTCGACGTTGAGCCGCGGCATCGCCCGGTCGAGCGCCGCCGGGAGCTTCCAGGTGATCGTCCCGAGCAGGTTCAGGGTGGCCGGCAGCAGCAGGCAGCGCACGACGACGGCGTCGAGCAGGACGGCGCTGGCCAGGCTCAGCCCGAACTCCTTGATGACGCGGTCTTCGCCGAGCATGAAGGACAGGAAGACGCAGACCATGATGGCGGCCGCGGCCGTCACGACGCGACCGGTCAGGGCCAGGCCCTCGCCGACGGCCCGGGAGCTGTCGCGGGTCTGCGTCCAGCGCTCGTGGATGCGTGAGACCAGGAAGACCTCGTAGTCCATCGACAGCCCGAACACGATCGCGAACAGCATCACCGGGATGAAGGACTCGATCGGTCCTTTCTGGACGCCGAAGAGGCTGCCCAGCCAGCCCCACTGGAAGATCGCCACGATCACGCCCAGCGAGGCGCCGATCGACAGCAGGTTCATGACGGCGGCCTGCAGGGGGATGACGAGGGAGCGGAAGACGACCATCAGCAGCAGCGCCGAGAGCAGCACGACGACGCCTATGAACAGCGGCAGCTTGTGGCCCAGGGTGTTGGCGAAGTCGACCGCCCCGGCCGTCACGCCGCCCACGTAGACCTTCGCGCCAGTGCTGCTCTCGATCGGCGGCATCACCTTCTGGCGGAGGTGTTCGACCAGCCGTGTCGTCGCGTAGGCCTGGGGCGAGGAGGTCGGGTAGACGGTGATCGTCGCCACCGTCCTGTCCGGGTTGACCCTGGGCGGCGCCGCCGAGGCGACACCCGGCGAGGTCTCGATTCCCTGCAGCAGTCGCGACAGGTCGATCACGGACTGGCTGGGCGAGGCGTGGCCGATGCTCGCCACGACCAGCAGCGGGCCGTTGAAGCCTTCGCCGAAGCCTTCCGCGAGCAGCTCGTAGGCCTTGTGGGTGGTCTGGTTGGCGGGGTCGTTGGAGGCGTCGCTGGAGCCCAGGCGCAGGGCCACGGCGGGGGCCGCGATCAGCAGCATCGTGCACGTCGCGACCAGCGCGATCGGGCGCGGATGGGCGCCCACGAAGCGGCTCCAGCGCAGCCACGCGTTACCGGCCGCAGCCGCGGGCGCATCGGCTTCCCGCACGGCCGGCGGGGTGCCCGCCGCCGCAGCCGCGGCCGCTGCCCGGCGGCGCCTGCGCCCGCCCGCCGCCACGCGCGGACCGGCGATCGTCAGCAGGGCCGGCAGCAGGGTCAGCGAGGCCAGCATCACCAGCAGTACGCCGATCGAGGCTGAGATGGCGACGCCGTAGAGGAAGTCGACGCCCAGCAGCATCATCCCGAGCAGGGCGATGACGACCGTCGAGCCGGCGAACAGGACGGCCCTGCCGGCCGTGTCGATGGCGCGTACGACGGACTCGCGGGCGTCGCCGAAGGTCGGCCCGGGGGTGGCGTAGGCCTCGCGGAAGCGGGTCAGGATGAAGAGGGCGTAGTCGATGCCCACGCCCAGCCCGATCATGGCCGCGAGCTCGGAGGAGAAGTTGGGCGTGTCGACGACGTGGGTGAAGAGGGCGATCGCGCCGAGGCCCGTGCCCAGGCCGAACAGGGCCGTGACGATCGGCAGGCCCATCGCGATCATCGAGCCGAACGTCAGCAGCAGCACGACGATCGCCGCCAGCAGCCCGACGCCCGTCGAGATGCCGAAGCCGGGCTGCTCGGTCATCTCGATGGCCTGGCCGCCCAGCTCGACCTGAAGGCCCGGACGGGCCGCCGCCCGGGCGACCTGGACGACCTTTTCGGGCGCGCTCTGGGGCAGCAGGTTGGCTTTTTTGTCGAAGACGACGGTCGCGAAGGCGATCCGCCCGCTCTTGGAGATCGACTTGCCGGCGCTGCCCGCGTAGGGGCTGATGACGCTGCTCACGTGAGGCAGGCGCGCGACCTGGGCGAACATGGCGCTCATGCGGCTGCGCACGGACGGGGCCGTGACGCTGCCCGAGGCGACCTTGAAGACGATCGTGTCGCGGTCTCCGGCCTGGGCCGGGAAGCTGCTCTGCAGCAGGTCCGCCGCCCGCTGGGCGTCGGAGTTGGGCAGCGTGAAGTTGTTGGAGTAGCTGGTGCCCGCCGACTGCGCCAGGACGTTGACGACCAGCAGCAGGGCGATCCAGCCGATCAGCACGTACTTGCGGTGGGTTGTGGACCAGCGGGCGAGCTTCAGCACGATGGGGACTCCTGCACTCGGGAGGGAGGAGGGCAGCCGGAGGGGGGACGCCCACCCGGCAGGGTAGCGAGCCCGTCCGTCAGTTCACGCTGGGGTCCAGCGGCATGCGGGCGATCAGCGCATAGCGCCCGCCTTTGCGCGCAAGCGTGGCGCTCCACAGCTCCTCGGGCGCATGGCAGAAGACGTCGTCGGGCAGCGCGTCCTGCTCGATCCAGTCGCCCTGCTCGAGCTCCCCGTCCAGCTGCCCCTCGCCCCAGCCCGAGTAGCCTGCGAAGACGCGCAGCCTGCTCGTCGTCTCGGGCAGGCGGTCCAGGTCCAGGTCGGCGGCCGGCAGCCCGATCCGTCCCAGCACGAGCATGCCGGCTGCCTCGGGGTCGGTGAACTCGCACAGCACGACGATCGAGCTGGAGCGGACGGGACCGCCGACGTAGAGTGGCTCGTCCTCCTCGACCAGTCCAGCCAGCTGCGGCACCGCCTCCGCCACCGTGGAGGTCGAGGGTCGGTTGAGCACGAGCCCCAGCGCCCCGTCGGGCCCGTGCATGCCGATCAGCACGACGCTGCGGGCGAAGTTGGGGTCTTGCAGGGTCGCCGAGGCGATCAGCAGGCGTCCTGCCACGGGTTCGCGGGACATCACCGACAGGCTACCCACCCCCTCCCCGCTTGGGTTAGCATTGCGCGCCGTTCCCAGCCGTCACGCCTTGCAGCTCGACTGCCACCGCGCACGCCAGAGAGGACCGTAGTTGGAAGCCCAGGAGCTACAGGACCGGATCGCCTCCTTTCAGAGCTGGAGCTACCAGTTCGAGTTCGACGGCGGCATCCGCACGCCCCTCGCCGATCCCGACCGCGTCAACCGCCAGGTCCAGCGTCGCCGCTACTTCTTCGAGGCGCTGCTGAGCGCCTGCGGCGGCTCCCTGCGGGGAAAGCGCGTGCTCGACCTGGGCTGCAGCTCGGGCTTCTGGTCGCTGCAGGCGATCGAGGCGGGCGCCGACTTCGTGCTCGGCCTCGACGCCCGCGCCAGCAGCCTCGAGCAGGCCCGTCTGGTGTTCGAGGCCAAGGGCGTCGAGCAGGCCCGTTACTCCTTCCAGGAGGCCAACCTGTTCGACTTCGAGCTGAGCGAGCGCTTCGACGTCGTGCTGTGCCTGGGGCTGCTGAACGTCGTCGCCAAGCCCGTTGCCCTGTTCGAGCTGATGAGCTCCAGCGGCGCGGAGCTGATCGTGCTGGACACCGGCCTCTCGCGCTCCCCCTACAGGATCTTCGAGATCGGCCGCCTGGGCGAACCGCAGAACGCCGTCGACTACCGCTTCGTGCTCGTGCCGACCCGCCAGGCAGTAGTGCAGCTGGCCGGGCAGTTCGGCTACACGGCGCATCCGCTGGCCCGCAACATCGCCGACTACACGCACATGGATGACTACCGCAGCCGCAGGCGGCTGGCCTTCATCTGTCACAGGGGGACGCTGCCGGTGGCGCTCCCGTCCGAGCCGGAGCTGCACCGCAACTTCTGGGTTGCCGGCCTGCAGGAGGCGCGGGCCCGCATCTACGAGCGGATGGGGCGCTGAGGGAGATGGCGATGGACTCCGAGGAGCTGCGCAGGCGCATCGAGGCCTTCCCCCGCTGGCACTACGAGTTCGAGTTCGAGGGTGACGTCAGGACCCCGATCGCCAAGCCGGCCGAAATGAACCGCCACCGCCAGCGCCGGGCCTACTTCTTCCAGGCGCTGCTTGACGTCTGCGGCGGCACCCTGGAGGGCAAGCGGGTCCTGGACCTGGGCTGCAACGCCGGCTTCTGGTCGCTGCAGGCGGCGCAGGCGGGCGCCGACTACGTGCTGGGCGTCGACGGCCGCCGGATGCACGTCGAACAGGCCGAGCTGGTGTTCGAGGCCAAGGGCATCGACCCGTCCCGCTACCGCTTCGAAGAGGCCAACATCTTCACCCACGACTTCACGGAGAAGTTCGACGTGGTGCTGTGCCTGGGGCTCATGTACCACATCGCCAAGCCCGTCGAGCTGTTCGAGATGTTCGCCGGCGTCGATGCGAAGCTGGTCGTCATCGACACGGCCGTCTCGTTCGCTCCGCAGGCCTGCTTCGAGGTCAACCTCGACCGTGACCTGGGCGATCCCCGCAACGCCGTCGACTACGAGATCGTGCTGGTCCCCAGCAGGGCGGGGCTGATCGAGCTGGCGGCCCAGTTCGACTACGAGACGGTGCCGCTGGCCCACAACATGACCGACTACACGGGCATGGAGGACTACCGCATCCGCCGTCGCCTGGCCTTCGTCTGCGGCAGGGGGGTCTCGCTGGCCGCGCTGACGCCCGAGCCCCAGCGCACCAGGGAGTCATTGTGGACGGTGCTGCGCAACCCGGCCCGGCGCGGTTGGCTGCGACCTCCCGATTAGGTGCTCTACGTAGCCACGGCGCACTACCGCTCGCCTCGGTGGATCGCGATCCAGGCCCGTTACCTGCGCCGCCACATAGGCATGCCCTTCCAGGTCTGGGGCTCCCTGGAGGGCATCGACCCCGCCCACGGCGAGCACTTCGACCGTGTCGTGGAGCAGCTGGGCAGCCATGCCGGCAAGCTCAACCACCTGGCCATGGAGATCTGCCAGGAGGCGGACGAGCAGGACCTGCTGATGTTCCTCGACGGCGACGCCTTCCCGATCGCCGACCTCGACGAGGCGATCCGGGAGGGCCTGCGGCGGGCGCCGCTGATGGCCGTGCGCAGGGCCGAGAACGTCGACTCCCCCCAACCCCACCCCTGCTTCTGCGTGACGAGCGTGGGCACCTGGCGGCGCCTGCGCGGCGATTGGTCGGCCGGTCCGCTGTGGCCGGGCGGGCAGGGGCACGAGGTGACGGACGTCGGCAGCCTGCTGATGCGCAAGCTGGAGATCGAGGGCCTTGGCTGGGTGCAGCTGCTGCGCTCCAACCGCAACAACCCCGACCCCCTCTACTACGCCGTCTACGGAGGGCTCGTCTACCACCACGGCGCCGGCTTTCGCAGCGAGAACCTGGCTGCTGCGCACAGGGCCAGGGGGCTTGCGCCCTCGGCCCTGCGCGGCGGGGAGCCGCGTGCGCGGCGTCGGGCAGCGGCCTGGGAAGAGGCCAAGCGCAGGGAGCTGCTGGAGCAGTCCGAGCGCTTCTACGAGCGCATCGCGGCCGGCGGCGAGGACTGGCTGGCGGAGCTGGTCTGAGTGCTTCACGTCGCCACCTCACACCTGGCCTCGCCACGCTGGATCGACATCCAGGCCCGAGCCCTGCGCGAGCACGTCCAGGTGCCCTACACGACGTGGGGCTCGATCCCGCTGATCGACCCGGCCTACGGCGACCGCTTCGACCGCCTGATCGGGCAGAAGGGCCCCGAGTACGCGCGCCTGAACCATCTGGCCGCGGAGATCTGCAGGGAGGCGGCCGACGAGGACCTGCTGATGTTCCTGGCGCCCGACGCCTTCCCCGTCGCCGACCCGATGCCGACCGTACGCGGCGCGCTCGACGGCGGCGCCGTGCTGGTGGCGGCACGCAGGAGCGAGAACGCGGGCGACCCGCAGCCGCATCCCTGCTTCTGCGTGACGAGCGTGGGCACGTGGCGGCGCCTGGGCCTGGACTGGTCGGACAGCTTCCCATGGACGAGCAGCGACGGGCGCCGTGTCACCGACGTCGGCGCCAACGTCATGCGCCGCCTGGAGCTGGTGGGCGAGCGCTGGGTGCCCCTGCCGCGCACGAACCCCGCCGAGCGCGACCCCCTGATGTTCGCGGTGTACGGGGATATCGTCTATCACCACGGCGCCGGCGAGCTGTCCAGGGCGCACAGGCTCGGCGCCCCCCGCCCCCTGCCCGTGCCCCGGCTGCACCTCGCGGGCGCGGCGGTGCAGAGGCTCAACACGGAGCGGACGCTGATGTGGGAACGGCTGGCATACAGGCGCATGGGCCGCCTCTCGGAGCAGGTCACGGGCTGGATCGAGGCCGGCGGCGACGGCTGGCTTCAGCGGCTCGGGGCCGGCAAGGTCCCGCCAGGGGAGGGCCGGTGAGCGGGCGCGTGCCGGACTTCTTCATCGTCGGGCACCCCAAGTGCGGGACGACAGCCCTCTACGAGATGCTCAGCACCCATCCGCGGGTGTTCCTGCCAGAGCGCAAGGAGCCCCGCTGGTTCGCGAGCGACCTGCCCTCCCCCTACCAGCAGCGCGACTCGGGGGAGCCGGGTGAGACCTACGAGGACTACCTGGCGCTGTTCGCGCAGGCGCGTCCGGACCAGCACGTCGGCGAGGGCTCGACGGCCTACATCTGGTCCACGACGGCCGCGGGCCTGATCGCGCAGGCCCAGCCGCAGGCGAAGATCGTGGTCCTGTTCCGCGAGCCGGCGAGCTTCCTGCGCTCGCTGCACCTGCAGCTGCTGCAGCACAAATCAGAGGAGGAGCCGAGCCTGCGCAGGGCGCTGGAGCTGGAGAGCGAGCGGCGCCAGGGCAGGCACCTGACGGAGGTCAACAGGCGCTGGCCGCAGGTGCTGATGTACTCAGAGCGCGTCCGCTATGTCGAGCAGCTGCGCCGCTACCACGACGTCTTCCCGCCCGAGCAGGTGCTGGTCATGATCTACGACGACTACATGGCCGACAACGACGCGGCCCTGCGCACGGTCCAGCGCTTCCTGGGCGTCGAGGAGCGCGCTGCGCCGGAGATCTCGACGGCCAACGCCTCGGTGCAGCGGCGTGTCGGCGTCGACGACGCCCTGCACAGAGCCTTCTTCGGAGGCGGCCCGGGGCTGCGCACGCTGCGCCGGGCGGCCAAGACTGTCGTTCCCGAGCAGGCCCGCCGCCAGGCCTTCTCCTACCTGCGCGGACGGCTCGCGTTCGCCCCGCCGGCAGCCCCCGACGAGGAGCTGATGCTGGAGCTGCGCAAGCGCTTCCTGCCCGAGGTCGAGGCCCTCGGCGACTACCTGGGGCGTGACCTGGTGAGCCTGTGGGGGTATGACGAGCTGTGAGCATGCGCGAGCTCGACGCGATCGTGATCGGAGCAGGCCCGGCCGGAGAGGTATGCGCAGGGCGCCTGGCCGAAGGCGGCCTGCAGGTCGCGATCGTGGAGCAGGAGCTCGTCGGCGGGGAATGCTCCTTCCACGCCTGCATGCCCTCCAAGGCGCTGCTGCGTCCCGCCCAGGCGCTGGCGGAGGCGCGCCGGGTGCCAGGCGCGGCGCAGGCCGCGACGGGCGAGCTCGACGTGGCGGCCGTGCTGGCCCGCCGCGACGAGGTGATCCACGGCCTGGACGACGCGGCCCAGCTGCCGTGGCTGGAGCAGCGCAAGGTCGAGCTGCATCGCGGGCACGGCAGGCTTGAGGGCGAGCTGTCGGTCAGGGTGGGGGAGACGCTGCTGCGGGCGCGCAGGGCCGTCGTCCTGGCGGGCGGAAGCAGGGCCTCGCTGCCGCCGATCCCGGGCCTGGCCCAGGCGCGGCCCTGGACCAACCGGGAGGCGACGACCTCCGAGCTGGTGCCGGCCTCGCTGGTTGTGCTGGGAGGTGGCGTGGTGGGCGTGGAGATGGCCGGCGCCTACACCTCGCTCGGCTCCCGCGTGACGATCGTCGAGGCGGCCCCCCGCCTGATCGGGGGCGAGGAGGAGCTGGCTTCGGACATGCTGGCCGGGGCGCTGCGGGAGCGGGGGGTCGACGTGCGCCTCGGCGTGCGCGCGACCGCGGTCGGGCGGGACGGCGACGGTCCCGTGACGGTCGAGCTGGAGGGCGGGCAGACGGTCTCCGGCGAGGAGCTGCTGGTGGCTGTCGGGCGCAGCCCCCTCGGCGAGGATCTCGGCCTGGAGACGGTCGGCGTGCAGGCGGACCCGTTCGTGGCGGTCGATGAGGAGATGCGGGTGGCTGGGCTGGATTGGCTCTACGCCGTCGGCGACCTCAACGGCCGGGCGCTGCTGACGCACATGGGCAAGCACCAGGCCCGCATGACGGCCGATCGCATCCTCGGCAGGCCCGTCTCGCCCGCGCCGGCGGGCGAGGTGATCCCGCGGGTGATCTTCACAGAACCGCAGGTGGCTGCCGTCGGCCACACGCAGGCCAGTGCCCGCGAGGCGGGCTTGAATGTGCGCCTGATCAGCGTCGAGCTCGAAGCCAACGCGGGGGCGAGCTTCGTCGGGCATGGCGCCGGCGGTGTCGCCTCGGTGCTGCTGGAGGAGGATCGGGGAGTGCTCGTCGGCGCCTGCTTCGTCGGCACCGACGTGGCTGAGTCGCTGCACGCCGCCACGATCGCGATCGTCGCCCAGGTGCCCGTGGAGCTCCTGGAGCAGGCCGTCCCGTGCTTCCCCACCCGCAGTGAGATGTGGCTGGGACTGATGGCGGGCTGGCAGCGCGGCTGAGGGCGGCCCTCAGCGCACGGAGAAGACGTCCAGCGTGCCCGTCAGGGCGTGTTCGTTGGCGTTGCCCTCGGGCTCTACGACGTGGCCGTCGACGACGATGGGGCTGTTCCAGTGCCCTGACGTGCCCGGCAGCTTGGCGAGCGGAGTCGGCGAGCCCGGCCGGTAGACGTAGATGCCGCCGGCCAAGAGGTCGTAGACGTATAGAAGCCCGCCGGCCAGGACGGGGCTTGTGCCCGGATGGTCGTTCTGCCAGGCCCGGCGCAGGAGCCCGCCGTGCAGCACGTACGCGGCGGTGCCGCTTTCGTCGGCCAGGAAGACCGTCGTGAGGCTGCCATGGCGCCACACGGCCGGCGCGCTGAACAGCTCAGCGCCGCCGGGGACCTGCAGACGCTGCACTTCGCCGCCCAGGCGCCCGGCGTCGCCGCCGGAGGGCGCGTGCCCGTCCAGCCGCGACAGGCGCAGGACGCGCATGATCCCGTCCTTGCCGGCCAGCAGGATCCGGTCGGAGCCGAGCAGGGCGGGCGCGCTGGAGCCGAGGTCCGTGTCGCTTTCGTTGAGGTGGGCCTGGTCGACGGGCGTGAAGGCCTGGCGCAGGCGCAGACCCGGCACGGTCAGCTCCAGGACCGAGTCGCCGAAGTCGCTGCTGCCGTTCCAGGGGGCGTTGCCGGTGTCGATCAGGATGCGCTGGCCGCCGGGCTCGACGACCGCACCCGAGCGGGACAGGATCGCGGAGTCGCTGGCGGGACAGCTGCTCGGCGCGATCAGACGGCGGCGGCCGGAGCAGAGCGTGTTGAAGACGGCCGCCAGGTGTCCGCTGGAGCGGTCGATCAGCACGACGTGACCCTGGTAGGGGGGCGCGTCGCCGATGTAACCGCCGGTGGCGGCGATCAGGTAGGGGCCGTCGACGTTCAGGGCCGCTGCGATCTTCTCGTGACGCGGTTCGAGGGTGATCCGCACAGGCCAGCCGGGGGCCTCGTGCCCGTCAGCCAGGGAGAGCTTGTGGATCAGCCCGTTTGGGGAGGCCGCGTAGAGAAACCCCCCGGCGGGGTCGGCGACGGGACTGGCGGTCGTGATCTGGGCGCTGCCGGCCCAGCCCGCGAAGCCGGGCGGCGTGAACGTCCACAGGACCCTGCCGCTGCCGGCGTCGATCGCGACCGTGCGCCCGTACGTCGTCGTGACGGCGATCAGGTCGTGCCTGGCTCCGGCCACCTCGACTTCGTGCAGGTAGACCGGGGAGGAGTCGACAGTCCCCGGCAACGAGACGGTCGTGCGGCGCAGGTGGGACACGTCGGTCGCGGTGATGCCGGTCGCGTCTTCGCTGGAGTCGGTCCGCTGGGGGTTCAGCCCGAACTCCGGCCAGTCGAGCAGGGCGGTGGTTCCGGCGGCCCTGGCAGGCGCCGGGATCGCCCCCGCCGAGGTCGTCGGAGTCGAGACGTCTGCCGGTGCCGCTGCGCCGCACGCAGCAACGAGCAGGCAGGCCGCGAGGATGGCTGTCAGGCCAGCTGGTAGACGCGTTCGTATCCGGCCTTTCTAGCGCACGGAGCGGGCGGCTCCAGGCCGGCGCAGGCGATCGTTATGCTCCGCACATGGCGAAGACTCCAGCGGTGGGCGAGCAGGCCCCGGACTTCGAGCTGCAGGGCACCGACGGCCCCTTCAGGCTGTCCGAGCATCGCGGCGAGCGGGTCGTGCTGCTGTTCTATCCGGGCGACAACACGCCGGTCTGCACGAAACAGTTCTGCTCCTACCGCGACCGCCCAGAGGCGCTCGGCGCCCTGGGCGCGACGGTCGTGGGCATCTCAGCCCAGGACGTCGACTCCCACGAGGCCTTCGCGGCCAAGTTCTCGCTGAACGTGCCGCTGCTGGCCGACCCGGGCGGCAAGGTCGCCTCGCAGTACAGCGCATACGGCCGCCTGGGGGTCAAGCGGGCGGTCGTGATCGTCGACGAGCAGGGCGTCGTGCGACACCGGCACGACCATCTCCTGGGACTCGACTTTCAGTCGGTGGACGAGATCAAGGCGGCGCTCGAGGCGCTGCCGGCTGCCGGCTGACGCGGCTCAGGCGCTGCGGCCCGTCTCGGGGACCCCAAGGTCGTAGGCAGGGTAGTCCAGCTCCGACTCGGATCCCCCGCCCGGGATGACCGTCAGCCGCCCCCGCCTGGCCTTGCGGTTGGTGACGGCGATGAGCTCGTTCTGAGCCTGGACGACCTCCAGTTCCGCCGCCTGCAGCCGTTCCCACGCCAGTCGCTCCTCGGCCGACATGTCGTGCATCTCCAACCGCATGCCAGCGGAGGATAGCTGGCTGCCGCTGCCTTGCAAGGCAGCGTTTACGACCCCTCGCTTGCGTGCTGCTCCTTCTCGACGAGCACGGCGAGGTCGGCGATGCCGATGTCGAGGGCCTTGGCGATGTCGCGGACGGTGACCCACGCCGGCGAGGCCTGGCACAGCTCGATGCGGGCCAGGGTGCCGCCGGCCATGTGCGAGCGATAGGCGAGCGCTTCCTGGGATTCGCCGCGGTCTTCGCGCAGGCGGCGGATGACGGCGGCCAGGGCCGGGTCGGGCTTCTGCGCGCCTTTGGGCATCGCGGCAGCCTGACAACTGCGCACGCTTAGCGCCATGTTGTCAACGGTCCGTGGCTTGCGACGCGACGTTTACGCCATAACGGGGCTGGACGCAGCGCCGGGGCCGGCTCGGAAGAATCGAATGGACCCGTTATTCAGGATTATCCACTAACCGAGTATCGGTCCGCTGCGCTCGGGCTCGCCTGCGGCGGCGATGCGGGCGGCGTGGATCTCGGCCAGCTCGAGCTGCATGTTGCGAGGCTCGACGGGAGCCCCGCCGACGCCGGGTGAGCGCCTGCTCCAGGTGCCCTGGCCGTCCAGCTCCCAGGAGCTCTGGTTGTCGGCGAAGGCCCGTTCGAGCGTGTCCATCAGCTCCACGCGCAGCTCCGGGGCGAGGATCGGGGCGGCGAGCTCGACACGGTGGTCGAGGTTGCGCGGCATCAGGTCGGCTGAGGCGATGTAGATGGTCTCCTCCTCGCCGCGCTGGAAGGCGTAGACGCGGGAGTGCTCGAGCAGCCGCCCGACGACGGAGACGACGGTGATGTTCTCCGAGACGCCGGGCAGGCCGGGCCGCAGGCAGCAGATGCCACGCACGTTCAGGTCGACTTTGACGCCTGCCTGGGAGGCGCGGTAGAGGGCGCGGATGCAGCGCCCGTCCACGAGCGCGTTCATCTTCATGGCGATGCGGGCGGGACGGTGCTCGGAGTGGGCCTCGACGGTCTTCTCGATCTCGGCGAGGATGCCGTCGCGCAGGTGCGCCGGCGCGGTCAGGACGCGGCGGTAGTGGGTGGGGCGCCCGTAGCCCGTCAGGTAGTTGAACATGTCCGCCACGTCGGCGCCGATCTGCTCGTCGACGGTGAAGAGGCCGAAGTCCGTGTAGAGGCGGGCCGTCGCGGAGTGGTAGTTGCCCGTCCCGATGTGGACGTAGTTGCGCACGCCGTCGCCCTCGCGACGGACGACCAGGACGCACTTGGCGTGTGTCTTCAGGGCCGGCTGCCCGTAGACGACGTGCACGCCGGCCTCCTCCAGGGCCTTGGCCCAGTGGATGTTCATGCGCTCGTCGAAGCGGGCCTGCAGCTCGACCAGGGCGACGGCCTGCTTGCCCCGTTCGGTGGCGTCGATCAGGGCCGGCACGAGGGGGGAGTCGTCGCTGGTGCGGTAGACGGTCTGCTTGATGGCCAGCACGTTGGGGTCGGCGACGGCCTGCTCGACGAAGCGCTCCACGGAGGTGGCGAAGGAGTCGTACGGATGGTGGACGAGCACGTCCCCTTCGCGCATGGCGCCGAGCACGTCGGGTCGCTCGCCCTCGTGGCGCGTCAGGCGGGGGTGGGTGCCGCCCACCAGGGGCTCGTCGCGCAGCTCGGAGTGGCCGGGCAGCTTGACGATCTGCCAGAGGGCGCCCATGTCGAGCAGGCCGTCGACGGGGAAGACGTCCTCGTCCTGGACGCCAAGCAGTCCCGACAGGGCGCCGCGCAGCTGCTCGGACATGCGGGCCCCGATCTCGACACGGACGATCTCCCCGAAGCGCCGGCGCCGCAGCTCGTCCTCGACGGCCTGCAGCAGGTCGGCGGCATCGTCTGAGACCTCCAGGTCGGCGTCGCGGGTGACCCTGAAGACGTCGCAGTCGGCGATCTCCATGCCCGGGAAGAGGGCGTCGAGATGGTTGGCGATGACGTCCTCCAGCGGCACCAGCAGGGCCGGCGCCGGCGCCGGTGGGCGCAGCGTCACGAAGCGGGGCAGGATCTCCGTGGGCACCTTCACGCGTGCGAAGACGGTCTGGTCGGTGACGGGGTCGCGGACGAGCACGGCCAGGCTCAGGGACAGGTTGGAGATGTACGGGAAGGGGCGGCCCGGAGCGACGGCCAGTGGCGTCAGGGCCGGGAAGATGGCCTTCTGGAAGTGGCGTGCCAGCTCGGCGCGGCGCTCGTCGTCGAGCTCCGCCACGGAGACGATCTGGATGTCCTGGTCGGCGAGCTTCGCGCGCAGCTCCCCTTCGAAGCAGTCCGTCAGCCGCTTGCCCTGTTCGAGGACCTTCGTCCGGATCAGGGACAGCGTCTCCGAGGGGGTGCGCCCGTCCTGGCTGGGGGTCTCCACGCCGGCGTCGATCTGGTCGCACAGGCCTGCCACCCTGACCATGTAGTACTCGTCCAAGTTGGTCGTGTAGATGGCGCAGAACTTGACCCGCTCCAGCAGCGGCACGCCCTGGTCCTCGGCCAGCTGCAGGACGCGGTCGTTGAAGTCCAGCCAGGACAGCTCGCGGTTGATGTAGAGGTCGGGGCTCTGGAGGTCGTGCCCGCCCACGACCCTCGGCTGCTCGATGCTGGCGCTCTCCATGGCTCTCTCAAGCTACCGCGTGGGCGGGGCGGGCGCCGTGCCTGGACCGCCCCGCCCACGCGCAGGCACGGTAGGCTGAGCGGGACGCATGGCCCGCCAGCTTTGGCTACTGAGACATGCGGAGGCCGAGCCGCACGGCACCCGCGAGGATTTCGAGCGCCGCCTGACCGAGCGAGGGGAGGAGCAGGCGCGAGCGGCGGGGGCGGCCCTGGCGCGCCTGCACGTGAGCTTCGACCTCGTGCTGTTCAGCCCCAAGGTCAGGGCTCGCCAGACTGCCGAGCTGGCGGCAGCCGGCTGGCCGGAGGACCAGCGTGCCCTGCTGAGCGTGCACGAGCCTCTGGCGGGCGACTTCGACGTGCAGGACGCGCTGGCGGCGCTGGAGGCCGTCCCGGCCGATGGCAGGCTGCTGCTGATCGGCCACGAGCCCGACCTGTCGGGCGTTCTGGCAGGGCTCACGGGCGCCCGCCTGGATCTCAAGAAGGGGGGCCTTGCGGCGGTTCGGCTAGAGGGTGCCGGCGGAGAGCTCGCGGTCCTCATGCGGCCCCGCGAGCTGGTCCTCGTCGCCGGCGGTGTCCCAGTCGGCCGGCAGTGACGAGGGCACGTCGGCGGGGTTCACGACCTCCAGCGATTCCGCGGCGAAGCGGTAGCCGATGCCGAAGTGGGTGTGGATGTAGCGCCAGCTGGGGGAGGCCTTCTCGAGCTTCTGACGGAGCTTTCGCACGAACACGTCGACGGAGCGGTCGCCCCGGACCATCGTGTAGCCCCACAGCCGGGAGTAGATCTCCTCGCGCTCAAGCACCCGTCCCTCGGCGGAGGCCAGCAGCTCGATCAGCTCGAACTCGCGGCGGGTCAGGTCGATCGAGCGCTCGCCGACGAAGGCCTGGAAGCGGTCGGAGCGGATTTCGACCTCGCCGGCCATGACGGGCTCGGCCTCGGCGCGGCCGGAGGAGCGGCGGCGGCGGCGCACGACGCTCTGCACCCGGGCGATGACCTCCTCGGGGTGGCAGGGCTTGGTGATCCAGTCGTCGGCGCCGATGCGCAGGCCACGCACGCGCTGGGCGACCGTCGAGGGGCCCGTGCAAACGACGATGCCCAGCTCCGGTAGTGCCTCGCAGAGGCGCTCCAGCCAGCTCCAGGCCTGGGGGCCGAGGACGGTCAGGTCGACGACGAGGGCGCTCAGGCGCATCGAGACGACGGCGTCGGCGGGGACCGGGCTGGCCAGCACGCGGTGCTCCCAGCCGAGGCGGTCGAGGCGCTTGGAGAGGACCTGGATGAAGCCGCTGTCGCGGTCCAGGACGGCTATCCGCAGCGAGCCGGACGAGTTGGCCGTGGTCTCAGGGGCATTGGACGGCACCCCCCTGTCCTCAGCGCGAACGCTTACCGTCATCGAGGCGGAGTCTAGGGGACCGAGCGGCCTTGGGAAGGCCTGAGAGCATACGGTCACAGGATCTTCACAGATGCGATTGCTATTTGCGGGGGTCCAGGGCTCTCGCAGGCTCTAGCGAGGGCCGCTGAAGGGCCTGGATGAGTCCGAGAACTCCCGGAACAGGCCCGTGACGACGAAGGCGACCTGCTCGCCGATGTCGACGGCGTTGTCGCCGATGCGCTCCAGGGCGCGGGCGACGAGGGTCATGTGCATCGCCCACTCGCGCGTGTCGGGGTCGTCGCCGATCTCGATCGCGAGGCGGAAGACCTCGCGGTTCAGGCGATTGATCTCGCGGTCCTGGCGGACCAGGTCCTCCGCCAGGCCTATGTCCCGTCCGGCGAAGGCGGCCTTGCTCTGGATGACCTCCGAGCGCGCGAAAGCGCCCATCTTCACGAGCGCCGCCAGCATTTCCTGGTGCACCGGCGGCTCGTAGCCGGACAGCGGGATCAGCTTGGCGATGTTCACGCACTGGTCACCCATGCGCTCGATGTGCTTGATCATGTGCAGCAGCGCCGCCACCAGGCGCAGGTCGCCCGCCACGGGGGCCTGCAGGGCAAGCAGCGAGAGGATGCCCTGGTGGACTTCCAGGTAGCGCCCGTCGACGCGGTCGTCGTCGGCGATGACCATCTGGGCCAGCTCGACGTCCTGCTGCTCGAGCGATTCCATGACCCTGTCGAGCTGCTCGACGATCAGGTCCAGACCGCCCAGGGCTCGGGTCTCGAGCTCCCGCAACTGCTCCTGGAAGTGGGCGCGGCCGCTGCCTTCGGCCATCGGAGCCGCGTCCAGCGGGGCGCCGTCCTCGAAGCCCGTGCCGGCGGGTCCCTCGCCGCTAGCCGAACTTGCCGGTGACATATTCCTCGGTGCGGGGGTCGCTGGGTTTGGTGAAGATGTCGCTCGTCGGGCCGATCTCGACGAGCTTGCCGCTGAGCATGAAGGCCGTGCGGTCGGCGACGCGGGCGGCCTGCTGCATGTTGTGGGTGACGATCACGATCGTCACGCGCTGCTTGAGCTCGTCGATCAGCTCCTCGATCTTCAGGGTGGCGATCGGGTCCAGGGCCGAGCAGGGCTCGTCCATCAGGATCACCTCGGGCTCCACGGCCAGCGAGCGGGCGATGCACAGCCGCTGCTGCTGGCCACCGGAGAGGCCGGCGCCGGGCTCGGACAGCCGTCCGGAGACCTCCTCCCACAGGCCGGCCCCGCGCAGGGCCGCCTCGACCCTGCCATGCAGGTCCCCGCGCCTGGAGGTAAGGCGCAGGCCGGCGGCGACGTTGTCGAAGATCGACATCGTCGGGAAAGGGTTGGGCTTCTGGAAGACCATGCCGATCGCCCGGCGGACGGCCACGACGTCGATGCCTGAGCCGTAGATGTCGACGTCGTCCAGCAGCACTCGGCCCTCTGCGCGGGCTGCCGGGATCTCCTCGTGCATGCGGTTGATGCAGCGGACCATCGTGGACTTGCCGCAGCCGGAGGGGCCGATGATGGCCGTGACCTCGTTGGCGCGGAAGTCGAGGTCGACGCCCTTGACCTGTTCCGCGTCGCCGTAGAAGGCGCGCAGGCCCTCCAGGCGCACGCTGCGCGCCTGCGAGGTGACGGTACGCTCGGAGCCCCGCTGCTGAGGCACGATCGCGGCCGGGCGGGCGCCCGCCGGCTCGGGGCTCGCCTCGGGTTGGGTTTCCGGGTTGGGCTCAGCCACCTGGGGGTCTGGTCCGTTGGGTGTCATGCAAGACGGCTCCTTCTGGAGACTAGACGAGCGATCAAGTTGAGCAGGAGGATCAGCAGGACGAGCGTCAGCGCTGCCCCCCAGGCGCGGTTGACGACCGATTCCGTGGGGGAGGTCACGTCCTTGTAGATCTGGACCGGCAGGGAGTTCATGAATTCGCCGAGGTTGAAGTTGGTCTTCAGCGTGGCGGCGGCCGTGAACAGCAGCGGCGCCGTCTCCCCGGCGGCGCGGGCGACGGCCAGCAGCACGCCCGTGACCATGCCCGGCAGGGCCGTCGGCAGGACGATCCGGAAGATCACCTTCCAGCGGGGCGCGCCCAGCGCCAGCGCCGATTCGCGCAACCCGTTGGGGACAAGCAGCAGGATCACCTCGGCCGAGCGGATCACGATCGGCAGCATCAGCAGGCCCAGGGCGATGGAGCCCTTGTAGCCGGCGTAGGTGCTGCCCGTGCCGACGATCAGCACGATGTAGACGAACAGGCCGAAGACGATCGAGGGCACGCCCGTCAGCACGTCGACGAAGAAGCGCACGGTGTGGGCGAACCAGCTGTCGCGCCCGTACTCGACCAGCCAGACCGCCACGCCGATGCCGATCGGGATGGAGATGGCCGAGGCCAGCGCGACGATCTCGAGCGTGCCCAGGATGGCGCTCTTGATGCCCCCGATGCTCGAGCTCTTGAAGAAGGTGTTGCCGGTCGGGTCGGTGGTGAAGAAGCTGGTGCTCCATGAGCCGAGCCCCTTCTTGAGCAGGTAGTAGACGATCAGCACCAGCGGCACCAGCGCCAGCAGGGTCGCGGCCAGGATCGTGCCCCGAGCGATGCGGTCGCGCCGGCGCCTCCCGGCGCTGACGGCGAAGCGCTCCGACAGCCCCGTCGACGTCACACCGGCGCTCATGCTCCGGCCGCCGTGTCGGCCGCGAGGATTCCGGCGCCGGGGCCGTGGTCCTCAGCGCGCGGGGGGCCGCTGGCCCGGCCGGCGCGCATGACGAACACGCGCGCCAGGATGTTGACGAGCAGCGTCAGCACGAACAGCACCAGCCCGGCGGCGAACAGCGCCGAGCGGTGGATGCCGGTGGCCTCGCCGAACTCGTTGGCGATCACCGCCGCCAGGCTGTAGCCCTGCCCGAAGACGTGATGGCCGAGCTGGGGCGCATCGCCGATCAGGATCGTCACGGCGATCGTCTCGCCGATGGCGCGGCCGAGACCCAGCATGGCGCCGCCCACGATGCCCGAGCGGCAGTAGGGCAGGACGGCGATGCGGATCATCTCCCAGCGGGTCGCGCCGAGCGCGAGCGCGGCCTCCTTGTGGTCGGTCGGCACCGTCGTCATCACCTCGCGGCTGATGGCGCTGACGATGGGCAGGATCATCACGGCCAGCACCAGCCCGGTGATGAAGTAGTTGGGGATCGTGACCAGCCCGCCGCCGATGAAGGGGATGAAGGACAGGCGGTCCGCCACCCACTGCTCCGCGCCCTGCAGCTTGGGGGCCAGGAAGAAGATCCCCCACAGCCCGTAGACGACAGACGGTACGGCCGCCAGCAGCTCGATCAGGACAGTCAGCGGTCCGCGCACGCGCGTCGGGCACAGCTCGGTCAGGTAGATGGCCGTGGCGACGGCCACGGGCACGCCGATGATCAGCGCGATGGCGGAGGTGATGAGGGTGCCGACGACCAGCGGCAGGGCTCCGAAGTGCCCGGCGCTGACGTTCCAGTCGTTGCCGAAGGTAAAGCCGAACACGCCTTCTTTGGCGAAGGCCGGTTTGGCCTGGCCGACGAGGCGGATGAAGAAGTAGACGATCAGCGCCAGGATCAGGCCGGCGAGGGTCGTCAAGACGATCTTCAGGGCCCTGTCGGGAAGGCGCTCCAGCGCCGACCGCTGCAATGTCGAGCGGTCGGCGCCGGGTGCGACTGCGGTTGCTGCCTCCACGGCCTCTTCCTACCTGATCGCGGGCCGTGGCGTCATGCTCAGCCGGAGATCGGGGATCCGTTGCACTCCAGGCCGGACAGCGCTTCTTTGGACTTTGCGAGGATTTCCGCGGGAAGCTTCGCGTAGTCGGCTTCCTTGAGGATTTCCTGGCCCTTGCCGAGGCCGTATTCGATGAACTTCACGACGCCCT
This sequence comes from uncultured Solirubrobacteraceae bacterium, assembly GCA_963697795.1. Taxonomy (GTDB): domain Bacteria; phylum Actinomycetota; class Thermoleophilia; order Solirubrobacterales; family Solirubrobacteraceae; genus Palsa-744. Next base: position 2,506,481 of record OY969097.1, read on the forward strand.
TGGCGGCGGCTTCGCCACCGGGAGTGCCGGCCTTGCAGAGGTCCTTGTTGACGACGATGAACGTCTGCGAGGTGATCGGGTAGGCGTTCGCGCCCTTGGGGTTGGCCACTTTGATCCCGAGGTTGGCGGGGATCGTGACGCCTTCGCCGGCCGCGCTGGTCGATTCCAGCGTCGGTTCGATGAATTTGCCGGCCGCGTTCTTGACCGAGGCGTAGTGGAAGTGGTGCTGCAGGGCGTATGCCTGCTCGACGTAGCCGACTGCGCCCGTCGTCTGTTCGACGGCACCCGCGACGCCGGCGTTGCCCTTGGCGCCCGTACCCGTCGGCCACTGCACGTCCTTGCCTTCGCCGACCTTGCTCTTCCATTCCGGGTCGACGGCCGACAGGAAGCCGGTGAAGCCGGCCGAGGTGCCCGAGGAGTCGGAGCGGTGCACGACCGTGATGGCCGTTGAGGGCAGTTTCACGCCCGGGTTCAGCGCCGCTATCTCGGCGTCGTTCCAGGTTTTGACCTTGCCCAGGTAGATGTCGGCGATCGTCTTGCCGTCCAGCTTCAGGCCGCTGGCCACGCCGGGCAGGTTGTAGGAGACCGTGATGGCCCCGAAGAACATCGGGATCTGCACAGCGGGACTGCCGTTCTTGGCGAGCGCTGCTTCTTCTTCGGCCTTCAGCGGCGGGTCGCTGGCGCCGAAATCGACGGTCTTGCTCTCCAGCGATGTGATGCCCGCGCCCGAGCCTACGGCCTGGTAGTTGACCGTCAGCGGCGAGAGCGACGAGGCCCACTGTTCGTAGACGGGTGCAGCGAAGGTGGAGCCGGCGCCCGAGATCGTCCCGGAGGCTCCGCTGGAGGAAGTACTAGACGAGGTGCTGCCGCTGGTGCTGCCGGTCGTGCTGGAGTTGGAGCTTCCGCATGCTGCGAGTCCCAAGCCGAGCAGCGCACAGCTCGCTAGCGCGCCCATCTTGTTCTTGATCACAGGGTCTCCTCTGACTGGTTGATCGTGTCGTGCCGGCACGTGCCGGCGGCTGGACTGCCTCTGCCGCAAAAGCCACGCTTCGCGCGGCCCACTCTCGGCTACTTCCGCAGAGTGGAGTCCTGCAAACGGCTTTCACAGCCCGGCAACAGTCTCATCAGCCGCCCGCTCCCCCTATGTGAACATTTCGTGAAGCCTGTGGCTGGAAGCGGTAGCCGAAACCGGGGTGGGTGTGGATGAAGCGACGGTCGGGCAGGGCGCTCTCGAGCTTGTTGCGCAGCTTGCTGACGTAGACGTCCACGGAGCGGTCGCCGGACCGCAGCTCGCCGCCCCAGACCGACCTGTAGAGGTCCTCGCGGGTGATGATGGCGCCCTGGCGACGCGCCATCGCCGAAAGCAGCTCGAACTCCCGCACCGACAGCGTCAGGGCCTGGCCGGTCGCGAGCACGAGGCCCTCGTCCAGCCGGATCTCGAGCTCCCCCGCGTAGAGGGTCTCCGGGGTGTCAGCACTCTCCTGGTAGACCGCCACGGTGGGAAAGCCTCGCATCGCGCGCGCGAGCAGGAGTTGCAAACTCGTGATCTATCGGTGAAAAAAGAGTAAAAGCATCCCCGCCGGAGCCCGCTGTCAATATGCTCGCCGGATGACCTTTCTGCGCCGACCCCAGGACACGGTCCTGATGGAGCTCGTCGAGGAGTCCGGACGCAACGTGCAGAAGTGCGGACTGCTGCTGCGCGACCTGCTGACCGACTACCCCGAGCGGGCCGCCCTGGCCCAGGACCTGAAGGTCTGCGAGCAGGACGGCGACCGCATCACCCACGACATCATCCACCGCCTGGCGGGCCGGGGCAGGGTACGGGCGCCCTTCGACGCGGGCGACGGCTACGCCCTGGCGACTGCTCTGGACGACATCATCGACCATTGCGAGCACGTCGCCGCCCAGCTCGGCCTCTACGGCGTCGAGGCGCCGATGGAGCAAGCCTTGGATTTCACGGAGGTGCTCGTCGGCGCCGGCGAGCAGATCGCCCAGGCTCTCCGCTCGCTTCGCACGGGCACGGAGCTGGGGCCGCATCTCGTGGAGATCCACCGCCTGGAGAACGAGGGCGACAGGCTGCAGCGCGACGGCGTCGCCTCGCTGTTCGCCGGTGGGATCGACCCAATGGTCGTGATCCGCTGGAAGGACATCTTCGAGACGCTCGAGGCAGCCGTCGACGCCTGCGAGAAAGTCGCCCACGTGCTCGAGGGGATCACCCTCAAGCAGCGTCGCGGGCCTCGCTGAGGGTTCCGCCGCCGGATCGCGGGAGGGGGCTCTTTCACAAACCCTTCACGTTCCTCATAATTCCCACTAAACCTATCTGCTTTATGGTACAAGTCCTTCCAGAAGCGCATCGGCGACAGACCGTTGGGGGCAATGGACAGGCACTTGGACATAGAAGTCAGCCCGCGCGTTCGGGCACTTGCGGCACGACGCCGCGGCAGCGAATCGACCAGGAACGAGCGCTCGCAGCGAGCCAGTTCGCAGCCGGGGGCGCGCAGGCGCAACCTGGCGGTGCTGGACAGCGACTCGGGCTTCCTGCTCGTACTGGGCAAGCGGCTGGAGCTGGCTGGATGGCAGCACCAGGTGCTGACACGGCGGATGCCGGTCAAGAAGGCGGCGGCGCTGGACGTCGAGGCTGTCGTCGTGGACGCGGAGCTGCTCGGCGGCAGCCGGCTGACGTGGCTGAAGGGGCTGTGCGACCAGCGTCCCGAGATCAGCGTGATCGTGTGCACCGCCAGCTCGACGGTCGCCGAACGCGTCAACGCCCTGCGCTTCGGGGTCGACGACTGGCTGGCCAAGCCCTGCCACCCCGAGGAGCTCGTGGCGCGCATCGAGTCCTCGACGCTTCACCGCTGGCGCTCGACTGTCCGCGACGCGGATCCGGTCACGGTCGGGAACGTGGAGATCCGTCCCGACCAGTTCCAGGCCTTCGTGGCGGGGCAGAGCCTGGGCCTGACCAGGCGCGAGTACCAGCTCCTGGAACTGCTGTGCGGGGCCGGCGGGGAGGTGCTCGCCCGCGAGTGCATCTACGAATGCCTGTGGGGCTATGAGATGGTCCGCAACGACCGCTCCGTGGACGTGTTCGTGCACAAGCTCAGGCGCAAGATCGAGCGCTACTCGCCTGACTGGTCCTACATACACACGCACTTCGGGGTCGGCTACCGGCTCGACCCGCGCCCCGCCGAGCAGCCCGCGCTCGCCGCCTGAGTCTCAGCCCACGCTCGTCGGCGGCGCGTCGACTTCCAGACGGGCGCCCGCGGGACTGCCCACGAAGAAGAGCTGGAAGCGCGTGGAGCCGTGGGCCGGGACGCTGCTCAGCACGGCCCTGCCCGCCGCCACGACCTTGCCGGCGCGGCTGGCGGTCGCGTCGACGGCCAGTTCTTCCTGGACCACGGAGGATTCGTTGAGCACCATCCCTTCCGCTCCCGGCCCGTTGGTGGGGTCTTCGCTGACGTGGGCGTGGCCGATCTTCAGCAGCGGCAGAGCGGAGGTCGCGACGGTGCCTTCGCCGACCTCCGCCTGCACGGTCAGCCCGTGCCCCTGCGCCTGGACCTGGTCGTCGATCCAGTGCAGGCTGGCGTGGGCCGGGATGGCGGCTGCCTGCAGCAGCGAGTGCGACTGGCCCTGCGTCTCGTTGGTGTAGAGAACCTGTCCGGCGCCGTCTCGCACCGTGACCTTCACGGGCGCCTGCAGGATCGTCTGGCTGGAGTGGTTGTGAAGAGTCACGACGACCGCCTGAGCTTCTGTCCCCTCCAGCAGGACGGCTTCGGTGACGGCGAGCTTCGTGCTGGGGCGGGAGATGGTCAGCTCGCGGGCTTCCGCGGCCCGGTGCCGCACGGCCTGCGCTTCGCGGGCCTTGGCGCCCTTTTCGAGCTTGGCGCTCTTTTCCTGGCTGCTCTCACATCCGCCGAGGGCGAGCGCCGCCAGCGCCAGCGCCGGCCACCTCACCCAAAGGCTCCGCTGACGTAGTCCCGCGTGCGCTGGGCGACGGGATGGTTGAAGACCTGCTCGCTGGGCCCGTACTCGACGAGCTCGCCGAGGTGCATGAAGGCGACGTGGTCCGCGACCCTGAAGGCCTGCTGCAGGTTGTGCGTGACGATCACGACCGCGACGCTCTCGCGGAGCTCGACGACCAGGTCCTCGATCGTGGCGGTGGAGATCGGGTCGAGCGCCGAGCACGGCTCGTCCAGCAGCAGCACCTCTGGTTTGGCGGCCAGGGCGCGGGCTATGCACAGGCGCTGCTGCTGCCCGCCGGAGAGCCGCAGGGCGGAGCGGTCCAGGTCGTCGCCGACCTCGTCCAGCAGTGCGGCCCCGTGCAGCGCCTCGCGGACCGCCTCGCGCAGCGCGGGCGTGCGCCGACGCAGGCGGCGCGAGCCCCGCTCGGGGTGCTCGACGATCGCGTAGGCGACGTTGTCGAAGATGCTCATCGGGAACGGGTTGGGCTGCTGGAAGACCATCGTCACGCGACGGCGCAGGGCATTGACCTCGAGCTCGTGGATGTCTTGGCCGTCGAGCGTGATGCGCCCGCTGCGTCCCGCCCCTTCGGTGATCTCGGTGAGGCGGTTGAGCGAGCGCAGCAGCGTCGTCTTGCCGGAGCCGGAGGCACCGATCAGGGCCAGGACCTCGCCGTGGCGGACGGGCAGCGTGACGTCGCGGACGACCCAGTTCTCGCCGTAGGCCAGCCACAGGGACTCGATGCTCATGCGCTCGCGGACGTTCGCGGCGGGAGCGCGCACCGCGCGGGGCGCAAGCGTCGGCGCGCCCGTGACCTGCCCGTTGGAGGGCTGGCGCGGTGGCGCCACGTTGGGGTGGCGGTCGAGGGCGATGCGCCGGATCGGCGGTGGCATCAGCGGGTCCATCGTGCCTTCAATTCTGGACCCCCCGGAAACGCAGCAGCTCGACCGGGAACCTGCGGCGCTCGCGCGGTTCGCCGCTGTGAGTGGCGATCCGGGTCACGATGCCGTTGAGGGCGAGCACGATCAGCAGCAGCACGAAGGCGGCGAAGTAGGCCTTCTGAGGGGCGCTGCCTTCGCCGGCCGGAGAGTTTTCGTAGATGTAGGTGGTGAGCGTGCCGCCGGTGCCGCGCAGCAGGCCCAGCAGAGGGGCCGAGCCGACGGGCTGGATCGTCAGCGTCACGCCGAGCAGGATTTTGATGATCGCGGTGTCGCCGATGATCCGGCCCATGCCCAGCACGACACCGGTGGCCATGCCTGGCCGCACGGACGGCATGAGCACGTGACGAATGGTCGTGGAACGCGTCTTGCCGAGCGCGAAGGAGGCCTCGCGCATCCGCGCCGGGACCTGCACGAGCGACTCTTTGGTGGAGCCGACCACGAGCGGCAGCGCGAGCACCGCCATCACGATCCCGGCGGCGAAGAAGGAGCGGCCGTAGACCGAGCCGTTGGCGGCTGTCTGGGAGAGGAAGCCGAGGAACGGTTTCGCGAAGATCAGCAGCCCGAACAGGGCGAGCACGACGCTGGGCACGCCGGCGATGACCTCCATGGCGGACTCGAAGGCGCGGGCCAGCCAGCGGGGACGCCCGTACTCGGTCGACCAGAAGGCGAGGGCGACGCCCAGCGGGCCCGCGATCAGCGTCCCCAGCACGGTCACCAGCAGCGTTCCCAGGATCGGGTCGAGGAACCCTCCGCTCTTGCTCTGCACGACCGACGGCGCCGGCGATTCCAGGAGCAGGTTGAGGTTGAAGTAGGAGATCCCCTTGACGAGCATGAACAGCACGATCCCGAGCGCCACAAGGGCCATGCCGATGCCCGTCGCCCAGCAGGCCCAGTAGCCGAGACGGTCCGCAAGCGGCCAGGAGGAGGTTCCTTCGCGTCCGCTGCGGGAGATCGCCGCGGGTGGGGTCAGTCCGACCGTCGACATCAGAGCCTGACCCCGTAGCGGCTCATCTGGCGCTTGGCCGCCCAGCCGGCCAGCGAGAGCATGAACGCGGAGAGGAGCAGCACGGCCGCGATCGCGTAGATCGTGTGCATGAGAGGCTGGATCGTGAGACCTTCGGAGTTCTCCAGGATCGTCGCGGCCAGCGGGCGCACGGGCTCGAACAGGAAGGTCAGGCCGTCCAGGGGGTTGGCGGCGAAGCCGCGGCCGCCGGAGAGCATCGCGAGCATCACCGCCTCGCCGAGGGCCCGCGCCGTCGCGAGGATCGTGGCGGCGACGATGGCGGGCCGGGCGGTGCGCAGCGAGACCCTCCAGATCGAGCGCCAGCGGTTGACGCCGAGCGCCAGCGAGCCCTCCCGCCACGCGCTGGGGACGGCCTCGATCGCGTTGGCGCTGATCGCGACCATGATGGGCAGGATCATCACCGTGAGGACCAGCGTCGCCGTCATCACGTTCGCGCCGCTGAGCTGCACCACGTACTGCACGGAGGCCTTGCGCGACTGGCTGACGAGATGGTGTTCGATCCAGGGGGCCAGCGCGAGGATGCCGATCAGCCCGTAGACGACCGACGGGACGGCCGCCAGCAGGCGCACGACGGGGTCCAGCACGCGCCGCATCGCCGGGGGGGCGAACTCGGCGATGAAGATCGCCGCCAGGGTCGAGATCACGAGGGCGATCAGGACGGCCGCGAGCGTCGTCAGGAGCGTCCCCCAGATCAGCGGCCAGGCACGGAAGTAGTAGATCGAATGACCGGGCAGGGCATGCGCTTCCTGCATCGCCCGCAGCTGCGTGTCGACGTCCCCGCCCGGTCCGAACCAGGCCAGGCCGTTGTGGGAGAAGGACGGCCATGCCCGCACGAAGACCGTCACGAGCATCGCGACGATCATCGCCAGGACGGCGACGGCCAGCGCACCGAGCGTTCGCTCGACGCGCCGGTCGCTGCGGGGTGCCCTCGCACGAATCCGCGCGAGGGCACCGGGAGAGCTCAGTGGATCGCTATCCACTCTGAGCTGACGATCGAACGAACCGTCTTGTTGCCGGGCTTGACGACCCATTCGATGAACTTGCGGGCTTCGCCTTTGGGCGCGCCCTTGGTGACCAGCCAGAAGTTACGGACGCCGCCGTACTGGCCCGACTTGGCGTTGCGCAGCGTGCAGGGGATGCCCTGGTAGTCGACGGTGTGCACACCGCCGTTGATCGTCGCCGCGAAGGAGACGAACCCGATCGCGCTTCTGTCGCCGCCGACCGCGTTCACCTCCAGACCCTCGGAGATCTCCGGCGTCGCGCTCGGGGAGATTTTCACGCTTTCGCCGAGGAAGATGTTCTGGAAGGCGTCCTGGGTGCCGGATGCGCCGTCACGGTCGAACAGGTCGATGGAGCCCGTGAGATTCGATCCCGGGACGTTGCTCCAGTCACGGATCGAGCCGGTGAAGATGCCCTCGACCGTTTCCTGTGAGAGGTTCGGCAGCGGGTTGGCCGAGTTGGTGATGACGCAGACGCCGTCGCGGGCGATCTTGGTGAAGACGAGCCCTTTCGGATCCTGGCCCGGGATCGGGTCGCGCGAGGCCATGCCGATGTCGACACGTCCCACCGCGGCGTCCTCGATGCCGACGGCGGTCTGACCGCCGCCGACTTTGGGGGCGGGGATGTGCGGGTTGGCCCTGTGGTAAGCCGTCGCCAGTTTTTCGACCAGCGGCAGCATCGAGGTGGAGCCGTCGATGATCAGGCGCTTGCCCATGGCGCTCGCTGGAGCGACGAGTGCCGCTGCGACGAGCACGGAGGCGATGAGGGTGCGATGTGCGCGCACGTACGTTGCTCCTTGTCCGGGGTTTGGAGGTTGGGGGCCGGCGGCAACCCGACCGAGCCCCCGCGCACCGTCATGCGCGGGTTCGCGCGGGACGGTGCGCCCGGACGATCGACCGTGGCCGCGACAGAGGGTGTCGGGTGGAGCTTTGACTGGTGTTTCGTTTTTGTGAACGTTGCCCGGAGCCGCGTTGTATACGGAATGTGAACGCAAATGGGGGCCGTGTGTTGTTTTTGTGAACGCCATTGCTTTTCACTCTGGAGCGTGTGACTCTGCTGCCAGCTTTCGCCCGGAGCAACGCGCCTTGCGTGCCGCGGCGAGCGGCTCAAACCCCCAGCCTCGTATGACTGACGACGACACAACGCCTCCCGACGGCCCGCCCGAGGCCAACGGCCACTCCCCGAAAGCGCGTGCAGCGGTGCGCTCGGGGCTGGCCCAGAAACGCAACCCGGTGCTGTCGGCGGCGCGCGAGATCCTCTCCAACCTTCGCCGCCTGCTCCTGCGCGACAGGATGTCGCTGTTCCTGGCGCTGGCCTCGATCGGCCTGGCGGTCGCCTTCGCGGTCTTGCTCGGGCAGATCAAGCCGGGCAGCTCGGGTCGTCAGGTGCCGCTCAGCACGGTCGAGAAACTGGCCAAGAAGCACTACGTGCAGACAGCCGTGCTGCTCGACCACGACAGTCGCGTCGAGATCGCCACGACGCCGGCGGCGCCGTCGATCACCCCCGCCGGCACCCTGGCGGAACTCCCCTCCAAAGCGGGCAGCACCGGCGGCCGGGAAATCACCGAAGCGCCGTCGGGCACGGCCCAGCAGCTGTGGGCGGCCTACCCGGCCTCCGGAGCCCAGACCGAGCAGCTGGCCACCGAACTGACGGCCAGCGGCGCGACGGTCACCGTTCAGCAGCAGTCGGGCAAGTCCACGAAGGCGATCATCGTGCAGTTCCTGATCCCGATCCTGCTGCTGGTCTGCCTGTTCTCGCTGTTCACCCGGATCGGCGCCGACGGCGGCGCCGGAGGCATCGCGGCCTTCTCCCAGTTCACGGGCAAGGGCAAGCGCAAGGGCAAGGGCACGAGCGACCGCATCACCTTCGCCGACGTGGCGGGAGCCGGCGAGGCCGTGGCCGAGCTGCGCGAGATCCGCGACTACCTGGCCGATCCCACCAAGTACCTGGCTGTAGGCGCGGCAGCCCCGAAGGGCGTCCTGCTGGTCGGCCCTCCGGGCACGGGCAAGACGCTGCTCGCCAAGGCTGTCGCGGGGGAAGCCGACGCGGCCTTCTTCTCGCTGTCGGGCTCGGACTTCGTGGAGTCGCTGGTCGGCGTCGGAGCCGCCCGCGTGCGCGACCTCTTCCGCAAGGCCCGCAAGACGGCGCCGGCGATCATCTTCATCGACGAGCTCGACGCCGCGGGGCGCAAGCGCGGTGCCGGCATCGGGCAGGGCAACGACGAGCGCGAGCAGACCCTCAACCAGATCCTCGTGGAGATGGACGGCTTCGCCGGCGACGGCGGTCTGGTCGTGATGGGCGCGACCAACCGCCCCGACATCCTGGACCCGGCGCTGCTGCGTCCCGGCCGCTTCGACCGGCAGATCGTCGTCGACAACCCCGACGTGCACGGTCGTCTGGAAATCCTGCGCCTGCACGGCGACAAGCGGCCGCTGGCCCCCGACGCGTCGCTGGAGGAGGTCGCCAAGCTGACGCCCGGCTTCAGCGGTGCGGAGCTGGCCAACGTGATCAACGAGGCTGCCCTGCTCAGCGTCCGCGACGGGCGCGCCCAGATCACCCAGCCGATCCTCGAGGAGGCGATCGACCGGGTCGTGGCGGGTCCCGCCAAGCGTCACATCCTGACCGAGCAGGAGCGCTGGCTGATCTCGATCCACGAGGCCTCGCACGCCGTCGTGACGGATGCGCTCGGCCATACGGCCTCGACGCGCAAGCTCTCGATCGTGGCTCGCGGGCGCCAGCTCGGCACGGCCGCGCACATGCTCTCCGACCGCGACCAGACGATCATGTCCAAGCCCGACCTGCAGAGCCAGCTGATCGTGATCCTGGCCGGCCTGTCGGGTGAGAAAATCGCCTTCGGGCACACCTCGACGAGCGTCAACGACGACCTGCACGCCGCGACTGCGCTGGCGCGCAGCATGATCACGTCCTTCGGCATGTCCGAGGCGCTCGGCCTGGTCACCATCGGCGAGAAGAGCGGCGAGGTCTTCCTGGGGGCTTCCCTGCAGGACCTCGGCTCGGTCGGCCCGGAGACGCTCAACGTGATCGACAACGAGATCGAGCGACTCGTCGGCGACGCGGAGGCCCGCGCCGCCGTGATCCTGGACCGCAACTGGAACACGGTCGAAGAGGTCGCCACGGCGCTGATGGAGCAGGAGACGCTCTCCGGCGTCGCGCTCGACGCGGTGCTCTCGACGGTGCAGGAGATCTCGCTCGAGGAGCTGCGCGACGTGCGTCGCAGCGCACCCGCGCGCGATCCCAAGCGCACCTCATGAGGCGGCTGCTGCCCTCACCGTCCATGGCAGTGGCGCTGGTGGCGCTCCTGCTCTCGACGACCGGCCTGGCCGACGCGGCGCGCCACGCGGTCGTCGCGGCCATCGACGGCCACGCCGTCACGTCCAAGCCGAAACCCGGCGCCCTGCTGACGCTGGGCACGAACGGGAAGTTCCCGGCTGGGGCGATCCCGACCGTGCACAACGCCTCCCGGCTGAGCGGCAAGACGGCCGAAGAACTGGCGCCGAGCTGCCCGCCGGCGACCGTCGACCTGGGTACCTGGTGCCTGGACACTGCGCCCTACCCGCTGCCCAAGTCGGCCGTCGGCAAGAACAACTACATCTGGGCCAGCAAAGCCTGCGAGGCCGAAGGCGGCTGGCTGCCGAGCGCCACCCAGCTGCTCGGAGCGGCCAACCGGGTCAAGCTCGAGTCGACGATCCACGACTCCCAGGACACGGCCACGATCGACCTCGATCCGAGCCGTGGCCTCAAAGACGAACGCGAGATGAGCTCGTCGCTGGTGACGACAGAGGCGGGGCCGGCGGCCGCCGGATCGGAGGGCGTCAGCGAAGGTGCGACGGGTGACCCACGCCAGGGCCAGGGCAATCCAGTCGATCTGGCCGCCAACCCGCTGCCCGAATCCCTGCAGTACGTGACCGTCTACGACAACGCCAACAACGGCGGGTTCGCGGGGTCGGAGCCGGTCAGCGAACCGCAGAACTTCCGCTGTGCCTTCAACAAGACCCCGGGCGCCCTCCAAAAACCCGAATCCTGAGTCCAGATGCGCAGTCGCGACACCAGCGCGCCTCGCCATCCGGGCCGAGACCGCCGGGATCCGAGGCGCAGACGGGCATATGTCGCCGCGGCGGCTGCGCTGGCCCTGCTCTGCTGGGCGGCGCCGGCTGGGGCGGACATCCTGCCGGCCACGACGATCGACGGCCCGAGCGAGGAAATCGTCGGCTTCGGCGGTGTCGCCATGGCCGAAGACGGGACCGGTGGCGTGGTGTACCTGAAGCGCGTCGACGGGGTGGCCCACGTCTTCGTCTCGCGTTACGTGGAAGGCCATTGGCAGACCCCGATTCGCGTCGACGTGGAAGATCCCTACGCGGCCAGCTGGCCCCGCATCGGCGCCGCCGACGACGGCGAGCTCGTGGTGGTCTGGGCGACCCCCTTCGCCACCGAAGACGAAAAGCCGGTGCAGGAGCTGCTCAGCTCAACGCTTGGGCCCGGCGGCAGCTCCTTCGGTCCCGCCCAGATCGTCGACCCCGACATTCAGGAAGGCACCGGCACCAGTCCCGACCTGGCGATGAGCCCGACCGGTCAGGCGGACGTCGTCTACCGCGTCGTCCAGCCGCATCCGACGATCCCCCTGCAGCGTTCCGGGGACGTCCAGGAGAGCGTCCGGGTCGCCCACTTCGGTGGCGAACGCTGGATCAGGATGGGGTCGGTCAACCGCGAAGCGGGAACCTCGATGCGCCCACCGACGGCCGCCAACGCCCCGCAGATAGCCATCAACGCGGCCGGGAACGGAATCGTCGTCTGGCAGGAGCCGGAACTGCCCAGCAAGGTCGCCCGCATCTGGGCCCGGCGCATCTTCGGCGCGGGCCTCAACTACGTCATGCCGGTCACAGCCACGACCTATCACGGCCAGCCGATCGACGAAGACGCCGACGCGCCGAGCGTCGCCTTCACGTTCCTGGGCCAGGCGGCCGTGGCATACCGCCAGCAGGCCGGCCGCTCCTCGCCCCTGCCCGGGCCGCGCATCTTCTTCAACGACCTGCCCAACGGGGAAGCCAAGAGCGGAGCGGAGTTCGAAGGCGCCCAGATCTCCGACGAATCCGTTCCTGGCGGCAAGAGTGGCTCGGTGGGCCGGCCGAGCGTCGACGTTGACGAACAGGAAAGCGTGCGGATCCTCTACGACGAGGACGGCGTGCCCCGGGTAGTCAACGGGAACGCCGCCGGACTGAGCCCCGCCCTGTCGTTGGGTACGCCCTTCGCCGGCTCCACGATCACGCCGGCGGCGGAACAGCAGTCCGCCAGCGTCATGGGGCCAGAAGGCGGCGGCCTCTCGGCCTGGCCGAGCCACGACGCCCACGGCGTCCCGGCCGTGGCGGTACGCGAGGACTACGTCGGCGGCGGCGTCCAGACGGCGCTCGTCAGCGGCGGCGCCGGCGGCGCCGTCAGCGAACTGGCGGTCGGCCGCTCGGGCCTGGGATCGGGGCTCGTGGCCTTCCAGCAGGGCCCCCTCGGCGACGCCGCGATCGTGGCGACCCAGATCAGCGCCTCCCCCTTGCAGTTCGTCGTGGACTCGCCAAAGGGCTGGATCAAGCCGGCCGGCGCCACGATCAGCTGGGAAGCGGCCCAGAGCGCCGACGGGCCGCTCAGCTACGACGTCGTCCTGGACGGTCACGAGCTGCCGGTCCCCGCCGGTGCCCTCTCCTACACGATCAGCCCCAAGCTGCTCTCAAGCGGCAAGCACAAACTCTCCCTGCTGGCGACCGACCGCTACGGCCAGCAGACCCTGACCACCACGAAACCACTCGAGATCGACGGCCGACCGCCGAGCGTCTCCGTGCGTGGCAGGGGCAGCGAAGTGACCGTCTCGGTCACCGACTCCTACTCGGGTGTGGCAGCCGGCGCCGTCCAGGTCAGCTTCGGCGACGGCAGTCATGCCCGCGGACATACGCGGGCGCGCCACCGCTACGCCCGCGCGGGCGTCTATGAAGTCATCGTCCGGGTGCGCGACAAGCTCGGCAACAGCGGCGTCGTGCGAAAGCTGGTGAGCGTCCGATGAGACTGCGCCGACGACCCCCAGCCGCCCTTGTCCTCGCCCTGTGCCTGCTGTCCGCGGCGAGCGCCCGAGCCGACGTCTTCGGAGGGATCTCGCTGGTCTCCAGCAGCCCCTTCCAGCAGGCCGACTACGCCCACGATCCCGCCGTCTCGGGCAATGGCCGATATGTCGTCTTCGACGGCTCAGTCGGCGGCGTGACAGGTGTCTGGCGCAAGGAAATCGGCGGCTCGGGGGACCTGGAAGAGGTGGCCGGTGGGGATGCCCGGCTGCCCTCGATCAGCGAAGACGGCCAGTACGTCAGCTTCACGACCAACGAAGGTAAAAGCCTGTCGACGATCACAGACGGCGAACCGGACCCCGTCCACCACACCGGCGAAGCGCCGAACGTCTACGTGCGCAACATGGACTTCAAGCCCGAAGAAGCCGAAGCCTTCGAAATCGTCTCGGCGCCGAGCGGCTCGCAGGAACCCCTGACCTATGAAGCCCCAGCTGGGGAAGGGCTCACCGTGGAACGCTACGGCTCGATCGCAGCGGGGCGCAGCGCCATCACGGCCAACGGCCGAGAGGTCGTCTTCGTGACCACGGCGGTCTCGAACCTGCTGCCGTACCCGCTGGTGGAAGCCGAAGAAGAGGGCCGCGGCGAAACCCCCAAGCCCCACACGCCGCCCTTGCAGGTGGCTGTCCGCAACCTGCAAACGGACACCACGCAGCTGGTCAGCGCAAGGCGCGATCAGGCCACCGGACTGCCCGCGACGAATCCCGAAACGGGTGGCCCGGAAGCGGTCCCGTTGAGCAACAGCGAAGTCGGCTACCGGGGAGCCGTCTACACCGTGGCCGGCCCCCCCGCCTTCGAAGGGCTCGACAAGTACAAGGTCGACCAGCACGTTGGGGCCTCGATCAGCGCTGACGGATCGACAATCGCCTGGATGGGACAGGACCTCGCCGAACAGGCCGCCGAGCTCCCCTCCGAACACATCAAGGCCTCCGCCGCCGAGCCGCTGTGGCGGCGGATCGGCGAAGGCGAGCAGACGCCCACCCGCCGCGTCACGGGAGGCTCGGAACCGGAAAACCCGGCCTGTCAGGTAGGCGGCGAGCAGACCCTGCCGAGCGTCCCCTCGCTCGCGGACCCCTGCCAGGGGCCATTCGACACGAACGTCTTCGAAGGCGAGTCCGGGGGCGGGGGGGTCTGGCTCGGGGATTCCGGCAACGACGACCCGGTGCCGCAACTGAGCGCCGACGGCTACGAGGTGGCCTTTCTCGCCGACGCCTCCCTGGTCGCGGTCGGCGAATACAACGGCAAGGGAGAAAGCAGCGACCTCTACCTCGCCGATATGCGTCCTGGCCTGACCCGCCGAGAGGCGCTGACGCCGTTGACCGAGATCGGCAGCGGCAACGAAGCGGACGTCTCCACGAACGGGCCGATCACCGACCTGGCGATCTCACCCGACGGGGAGCAGGTCGCCTTCACTACCCAGAGGACCGAGTTCGCGCTGGGTATCCCGGCCTATATCACCCAGTCGGCGGCCCAGCCCGGTCTGGGGGAAGTGTTCGACGTCGACCTCGCCAACCAGACACTCACGCGCGTCACGCGCGGCTATGAAGGCGGGCCGGCCGAATACCCGCTGTCGACCGTCGAGGTCGGCTTCGAAGACCCCTACTTCGGAGCCGCCGGTGCAGAAGACGGGTCCCTGTCTCCGTCCTTCGCCGACAGCGGCAACCTGATCGCCTTCTCCTCGACCGCCTCCAACCTTGTATACGGCGATGGCAACACGCCCACGAACGGCGAAGCCCAGGGCGACGACGACGGTGCCGACGCCTTCCTGGTGGGACGTGACGTCTTCACCCCCGAACCGGCCGAAACATATGTTTCCGCGGCGCCGCCCAACCCCGTCGCGCAGATGCCCTGGTTGCTCGGCCTGACCGCGGCGAGCATCTCGGGGGGCAGGGTCCAGCTCTACCTCGAGCTCCCGGCCGGCGGCAGGTTGAGCGCACATGCGAGCGCAGCCATAAAGGTGCGCAGGAAGGTTCGCCATGGGGGCAGGACGACGTACCGCACGACGCTCGCCAAGCGGACCCTCGCGAGCGTCGCCGGCGCGAGCTCCGCAGGTGGCCTGACCGTGCTCACGCTCAAGCTCGGCCGGACCTACGACACGCTCGCCTCGCGCCCGGGTGGGCTGCCGGCGAACGCCACCGTCAGCTTCTCGGCTCCCGGTTATCCCGCCCTGCAAGACAGCATCGAAGTGACCTTCAAAGCCAAGCCGGCCAAGTCCAAGCAGGCAGCCCATTCCAGCTCAAGGGAGGCGCGATGAGCCGCAACCGGACTTCGAAGTCGCTGTGGCTGCTCGCTGCGGCTGTCTCGCTGCTCTGCCTCGCCGCCCCCGTCCAGGCCACGACGCTGAGCGACGACGGGGGTGCCGAATGGGTGCGCGAACAGCCCGAACCGCCACCGCCACCGGCGGGTGTCGAAAAGCCGGCATGGCAGGTGGGGCTCGGCAAAGTCGGTGATATCGAGTTCTACGCGCCCAACCGCGGGGCGCTCATCACCGCCGGCAACGGGAGCACCGTGCCGCCAGGGGTATGGCTCTACAACGGTGTGAGGTGGCGTGAGCTGTCGACCGAATGCGGCGCCACCGACGGTCGCATAGCGTGGGCGGGCCCGGACGAATTCTGGACCGTCTCCGACGGGCGACCGGGGCAGGCCCCCAACCCCCAGGGCGTACTGCCGCCACTGACCGACGACACGCTCTGTCGCTTCAAGGCCGAACCCTCGACGCATCCGAAGTTCGAAATTGTCGGCTCCTACGCGACGCTCGGCTTCCTGACCACGTCCTACCTAGCGATGCACGCAGCGGCATGCCTGTCCCCGAACGACTGCTGGTTCGGCGGGGAACCGCTCACTGCTCCCGCCTTGGGAGCCTTCCAGCTGCACTGGAACGGCCACAGCGTGATCTCCGAACCGTATCTGCAGGAAGGCCATGCGGTAGCGGCGATGGCGCCCTTCGAAGGCGACCTCTACGAGAGTCTGCTGCTGAAGCAGAGCGACAACGACTTGATCCATTCCACCGAAGTACCGCCGCTGCGAAGGATCGTCGGAGAAGGAGAACCGCCGAGCTATGAAACGAAACTGCAGCCGCCGATCTACGGTGCGCTGGAGTCGCCCTACTCCCTGGACAGCCTGCGTCTGAGCGCCAACGGCGAAGCCCTGTGGGCGGCCGCAGGGGTCAAGCCGACCGGCGACGAAGGCCGCGAACCAGCCGGCGTGACGATCGTCCGCTACTCGAAGACCCAGTACGTCGCAGCCCTGGGCGAATACGTCACCGAAGAAGTACCCAGTTGGCAGGCACTGGTCGGACCGGAATCCAACCCCAGCGGAATCGAACGCTTCGGCGAAAGCGAGGCCGTCAGCTCGATCGCGGCCGAGCCCGGCACCAAGGCGGCCTGGGTGGCGCTCGACGAAGCCCTCGACGAGGAAAAACCCGATACGACCGCGCCGGCTCGCGTGGCCCGCATCGAAGCCGACGGGCACTTGGGCGATGAACTGCAACTGCCCGAAAACTCAAAGCCCCTCGGGCCGACCGGCGCCGCCGCCCACCTCGTCTGCCCGGCCGATCACGACTGCTGGCTGGTCACCACGCAGGGCTGGCTCTTCCACCTGCACGTCCCCGGCGAAGCAGCCGAAGGCCCCCCCGACTCTGCCTTCGCCGAAGAAGAAGGCGAAGTGCCGATCAGCTCCAGGCCGCTGGACGAAAGCATCCCGCAGACGGTCCTCGACACACTGCCCGAAGACGACTCAGGTGTCAAAGAAGGCGAATCGACCGTCAACTTCAGCCAGCTGGTCAAGGTCGAAGCCGAACCCTTCGCCAAAGTCACCCTGCCGCTGCTCTCGCACGTGCACTCGCGTCTGATCCACGGGACGACCCTCGAGCTGAGCTTCCATCTGGCGGTCAAGGCGCGCATCCAGCTGCTGGCCAAGCGCCACGGTCGCGTCGTCGCGAAAACCGCACAGCAGACTCTGAAGGCCGGCAACCGCAAGCTGATGCTGAAGCTCAACGCCAAGCAGTGGCCCACGAGCCTCGCCCTGAAGACCAAGAACCTGGCCCCGCTGCCGACGGTCAGCACCCGTGAATCAGGCTCGGCCACGAACAGCGTCTCCACCTCCGAGCGTCAGCCGCTGAGCGTCTCTCAGGGTCTGGAGGATCAGCTGCCGTGAACTACGCCGAACTGCTCCGGCGCCGGCGACGTCGGCGTGCGCTGCTGGCTTGTCTGCTGCTGCTGGGCTCCTTCGTCAGCTCGGGCCTGCTCGTGCTCGGCTCGGGCGCCGGCACGCGTCCGGCGGCGGCCGCCTCGACCCCTGGTGCGATCAGGCCCCAGACCGACGACGCCGTGCCGGCGCGCAACGTCACCATGTTTGGGGCCTCGCCCGGTGAGGCCGGCAACGAGGTCTGGGGAATCGGCACCAGCCACGGCGCTACGACGATCGTCCACTACGTGACCGGTGCGGGCTGGTCGGTGGCTGCTGGTCCGCTGAGCTCCTCGGGCAAGCCCCTGGAAGGGTTCGAGCTGGATCAGCCCGAACCGGGCAAGTACGCCCAGCCCAGCCCGCTCGCCGGCACGGTGACCGAGAACGGCAGTGCGGTCCTGCTCGGCACGGTCCCGGGCGCAAGCAAGACCGAACGCCGCGAGGTGGTCCTGGCGCGAAACCCAGGCGGCGCCTTCCAGGAAGTGAGCGGCGAAGAAGTCTCGCTGAGCAGCGAAGAAGAACTGTTCGGCCAGAACCGGGCGCCGCTCGTGGCCGCCCTGGAAGAACCGGGAGGCAAGGCCGGAGCCCTGATCGTGCCTGTCGTCGAACATGGCGGCTCGAAGGTCGAATCGAGCGTCCTGCACTGGGATGGGACGGCCTGGAGCAGCGAGCCGATCGAAATCCCCGCCGCCAGCAGCAAAGAATTCCAGGTGCTGGCGATCGGCGCCGCCTCGGGCTCCGATGCTTGGTTGCTGGCATCCCTGTCCTCGAGCTACCCCCAGGGCTCGGTCGGCCTGTTCCGTCGCCACGTCGAAGGGGAAAAAGCGACCTGGCAGCCGGTGTCGGTCGACGGCAGCGAACCGGGAGGTCCCGTCACGGTCCCGGTCGGCAGCGAAAACGAGACCTTCACGATCGCCGGAGCCACGCAGTCGCAGATCATCACGGCCACGACCGAAGGGGTCTGGCTGGACGGGCTGCGCGCGGATACCGACGCCTCGACGACCATCTACGTCAAGCCGACCGGCGAAGGCGAAGCGGCCGTGAAGCGCGCCTGGTGCGTACCGCCCGCAGGCAAAGCCCCGGCCTGCGCCGGGACGCTCCCCGAAACCCTGCCCAAGAGCGGCGGGCGCAGCTACGCGTGGGCGGATCCGAGCGAGCCTTACGGGCGGCGTGTCCTCAGCGGTCTGCCGGTCGGGCAGAGCCTGCGCCTGGAAGGCTCCGAATTCGTCGTGCAGCCAGCGCTGGGGGGCACCCCCCATCACGACGTCGGCGGTGTCTACGGCTCCGCCTTCGCCAGCGACCGGGAGGGGTGGCTGGGCCAGGAACTGCTGCCCGTCCACCTGACCGAAGAAGCCCCTCAGAACCATCTGACGCCATGGCCGGTGCCCTTCCGCAAAGCCCTGCTGGCGATCGCGCCGGCCCCCGGGCAGCCGGTTGGAGCCCTCGCCAGCGAAGCCCTGGCGGTCGGCGACAACGGCGAGGTGGCACGGTACAGGGGGGCCAAGGCCGGCTGGGTGCCCGAAAGCCTGCTCGGACCGGGCGGGAAGTTCGAAACGGTGCGCCTGCGGGCGGTGGCCTGGCCTCGTGCCAATCGCGCCTATGCCGTCGGGGACTTCTCCGGCAACGCCCAGAGCCAGATGTGGGTATGGCGTGGGGAAACGGGTCTGTGGGAAGCGGACCCGGCGACGCCGGAGAACTTCCGCGGAAACCTGCTCGGCATCGCCTTCGACCCCGAAGAACCCTCTCGCGGGTATGCGGTGGGCGAGGAAGGGTCGCTGCTGGGCTACGGCAAGACATGGACCCAGGAAGCGCTTCCGGCGGAACCGGCCTGCGCCCCGATCCATGCCGGCAACGCCGAAGAAATCAAGCGCTGCTCAACCTGGTCGGACGTGACCTTCACTTCCATCGCCTTCGCGGGCTCCGAAGCGATCGCCGCCTACCGGATCCTGCCGTCGACGGCCAGCGAGCAGTACCGGGGCGGCCTGCTCGTCAACAGCGGCGGCGGCTGGCATGTAGACGCGGGCGCAGCCGCGGTGCTGGGCGAAGACACCCCCTATGCGGTGGCCGCCCTCCCCGACGGCGGTGCCGCCTTCAGTGCTTCGGGTCTCATTGAAGGGTCTCTGATATTCGAGCGCCAGGGTGCCGGCGCCAGCTGGCAGCCCACCGCCACGCCGTTCCCCGGTCGGACCGCCGGTTCGCTGTCGTTGTTCCGCGAAGGCGGCGCACTGCGGGCGGTCGCCACGGGGGTCGTCCCCGACACGGCCAGGATCGAAAGCGAAGCCAACGTCCCGGTCGGCCAGCCGCCGGAGCTGCTGAGGCCCTACCCGATCGAATCGAGCCCGGAACAGGGCGTGCTGCGCCAGACGGCCAGTGGCTGGAACGATGAGGAGCACGAACTCAACAACGCCAAAGAAGTGCCGGGCGAATACACCTACTACGACACTCCGTACTCCCCCGATCCGGTCGCTGCCGTACTCGTCTCGGAAAGCGGCGGCGAAGGCTGGGCGGTAGGCGGGACGATCGACAACGCCGGCCACGCCCTGCTCGACACCGCCGACGTCGAGCGCTATCGCGGCGCCGAAGGTCAACCGCCCGAAGGCTTCGGGCAGGCGTCCGTGCCCGAAGTCGACAGCAAGGACGCGCTGTTCGCCGTCGGCGGCGATGCCCAGTGCGAAGCGCCCTGCGCGACCATGAGCGACGCGGGGATCGGCCCCGACCGCTGGCTCTCGAACGCCCTCGGCGTCGCCAAGCGGATCGGCGCGCACGCCTTCTTCGACACCGGTAAACGCGTCACCAGTGGGGCCACGGCCGGCCCGGCGACCGTCCCGGTGCCATGGGAGGCGGAGGAGGACCGTTATCGGGACGTGCTCGGCGCACTCGAACAGCCGGGTGTCTTCAGCGCCTATCCGACGGCCTCGGCGACCGATGACGAACCGACCGGCGCTCGTACCGAGCAGGCGTTCGTGAACGCTTTCGGCTCGCTGCTCGGTCTCGAAGCGGGCTGCCTGACGGGGTGCGGCTTCTACACGGCCGAAATCCCGGGCAAGCCGGCGACGCTGGCCGTCGAGCTGGACGAGGTGGGCGGGGTCGGTGGCGGAGAGCTCGAAAAACTCAGGAGCGCCCTGCAAACGAGCGACGCGAACGTGATCGTGCTCGGAAGCGAAAACCTGGCCCAGCTCGACCGTGAACACGGACAGCTCGGGACCTGGTTCGGGGAAGTCACGCAAGCCCTTGTCGAAGCGGTGGTTCCCAAGAAGAAGACTGTCACCTACTTCTTCGACGCGCCTGAAGTGAACGTCGAGGAACCGTTGAGCTCTGGCGGCAAATCGATCTCCTCCTACGGCTCTGGCACGCTGGGATATGAGAACTTCACCAAAGAAGAAGGCACTACCTTCGACGGGGCCAGCGGCTTCATGCTGGTCGAAGCCGGGGAACCCTCGAGCGAACCGCACGTTCGCCTGATACCGAACATCGAAGAACTCGCGATCGAAGCGCAGCAGGGCACGCTGCTCAGGCGCAGCTCGGCGGCCTACTTCCAGGGTCTCGGACGTCGGCCTCGGTCGGGCAATCGAGCCCACAACGGAGAGACGGAAGCCGAAACCGATCCGTACATCCAGCTGCCGGGCAACTGCCTGGAAAAGTGCGGTCAGTTCCCTCAGCCCGAATACACCTTCGAATCCTCCAACCCGTCCGTCGGACGTTTCGTGGAACCGGCCGACGAAGCGAGCAGGAGCCTCACCCCAAAGCTGGTCGGCGGAGAAGTCCACGAAGACAAGCACTCGGCGCTCTTCTGTGCCCTCAACAAGGGCGAAACGACGATCACGCTGACCTCGGGAGGCCTCAAAGCGCAACTGCACGTCCAGGTCCAGGCGGGCAGCGTCCGGCGACCCTGCGGGACGACTCCGGCCAACGAAAAACCGAAGGAAACACAGACGCCGGCGCCCGCTCCAGCGCCTAGTCCGACACCGGCTACCGCCGCCCCGACCTCGCCGCCACCGATCCCGCTGCCGGCGCCGCCGGCGACCCCGGCCGCACCGATCGCCGCCAAGCCACCGGCGCCCCAGCCCTTCTTCATCAACTCGGCGCTGCCGGCCTTCATCCCGCCTTTCCTGCCACCGCCGGTCCCGACGCCGGCTCGCCCGACGCCGCCGAGCGGCACCTCGGCCGTCACTTCGCCCGTCGAGGCTCCCGAGAAGCAGGAAGAAGAGGAGGCGGCGCCCGAGTCGGTCAGCAACGAGGCCGTCGCCTACCAGTCCCACGAACACGAGCCCACGTCGCCGTATCTGCTCGGTCTGATCGTTCTGGCGGCATTCGCCGGCGCGTCGGTACGCCGCCGGCCGGGCCGCGGGCGTCGTGAGGCACGGATTGCGCCGGCCACGGTCAACACGATGCGCGCGCAGCGACGCAACTCGCGACGGCGCCCCTGGTAGAGCGGGCGGTTCACCTGCCGTTTACGGCATTAACACAACGTCCCTGCAGCCCCAAGGCATCTTTAGCGGCGCACAGCCGGCAAAGGGACCAAGAGGGGATCCTGAGCGGCGCCAAACCCGCCTAGCGGCGGCCCTTTCTCGAGTCCTCAACGACACGATCGGAGCATGATGCCCAAGATCCCGGTTTCCCTTCGTCGCATGGCTGTGGCCCTGGCGTGGGCCCTGCTCGCGGCGGTCGTGGTGGCGCCCGCTGCGGGCGCCGCGGAATTCGGTGAGCTGGGCAGGATCTCCGGCGGCCCCAAAGGCACCGGTCTCGGAGAATTCAAACTCGAGCCCGAAACAGACGCCTTTGGCGTGGATCCCACGACCAACAGCGTCTACATTCTCGACGAGCCAACCGAAGCGGGTTTCCGCCTGCAGAAGTTCTCCGCCAACAACGGCAAATTCGAAGCCGTCGCCTCGGCGACCTTCAATCCCAAAGGTGCCGACGAATCCTCGACGATCGAGGGGGTGGCGGTCGACCCGACCATGCACCGCGTCTATCTGCTGGTGATGGGTGAACGCAAAGCGGGTGACAAGATCGATCCAAGCGAAGAAGTGGCGAGTGAACTCTGGGCCTTCTCGACTCAGCAGTCAGGCAGCACCTTGGAGCCGGCCAGTGGCACCGAAGCCGGCCTCGTGTCGAGCAGGGCGCAGCTCCGCGCCGACGGCGAGAAATACCGCGAAGCTCTGCTGGAACCGCATGGGCTGACGGTCGAACCGATCAGCGCCACCGAAGACAACGTGATCGTTGCCGGTACGGTCGACACGGGCGAACAGACACCCCAACACGTCGAGATCACCCACAGCAGCCTGCTGTGGGTGAAGAGCAACGGCGAACTCGCGGGCAAACAGTGGACAGACGAAACGGAACTCCTCGGCGACGAAGCGACCTCGCCGGTCGTCTACAACAGCAAACTCTACGTCGCGGCAGAAGAACAGCTGTGGGAAGTTCCCGCCGGTGGCGCCGCGGGCCCTGCGAAACCCTTCAGCCGCTCCACGCCGCAGACCGAAGACTTCTGGAGCGAACAGGACCTTGTCGAAGTGCCGACGCTCGACAACCCCGAAGACAGCGGTGACTTCAGCGTGTCCTCGACCGGCAAGTTCTGGACGACCGCCTCGATCCGTCTGTCCAGCGACAACAACTTTCTGTTCCCGGGCGCCGTCGAGTTCAACGCCAGCGGAGGGGAGATCGGCTACACCGGAGGCCAGAGCTCAGCCGTCAGCGAAGCCTGCTCGATCGGCATCAACAGCGCTCCGGAGATCGCCGCGGGCAGCGGCGAAGACCTGTTCGTGCTCGACACGACCCCCGGCAAGTCCAAGCTGATCGAGTTCGGGCCGGGCGGCAAAGGCTGTCCGGAAGCGAGCGCCGAACTTCCCACTACGTCCGTCAACGAAATCCCGGTCGGGACCGGCCAGCCGATTCCGATCAACGACACCGTGACGATGTCCTCGAAGGTGATTCAGGGGAACGCCCTGAGCGTTGAATGGAACTTCGGCGACGGGACGACGGAAACCGTCGACGAGCTGCAGCAGTGCTTCCTCGAAGTCAAAGCCGAAGAAGGCTGCACGCCCCAGGCGACGCTCGTCAACCACAAATTCGCCAAGCCCGGCAACCTGGAAGTCACCGAGACGATCCACACCGACAACCTGGCAAACCCCATCGTTACCGTCAAACGCAAAGTCCTGATTGAACCGAACCCGCCTACTGTGGTGACGCTCGAACCAATCGTGGGCGAAACGACGGCGACGCTGAAAGGCAGCGTCAACCCCAACGGGCAGCCGACGACTTGCGAGTTCGAATACGGCACGACCACCAGCTACGGCAAAACCGCTGCCTGCGAACAGACCCCCGGCAACGGCATCAGCCCGGTCACGGTCACGGCGGTCGTGAGCGGCCTGACACGGGAAACGGGCTATCACTACCGTCTCGTCGCCAAGTACAGCTTCGAAGGCAAAGAAGCCGAAGTGGATTCGGCCGACCGACCGTTCACGACTGGGCCGAAGGCACCGATCGCGACGACCGGCTCGGCCACCGGCATCAGTCAGACCGGGGCCACCCTCAACGCCAAGGTCGATCCCGAAGGCGACACGATCACCTCCTGCACCTTCGAATACGGGACGGCGGTTCCCTACAGCAGCTCGACGCCCTGCTCGACGACGCCTGGTGCGGTCAAGGAAGAAGTGGCCGTCGCGGCGACCGTGGGCGGCCTCGCGGCGGCCTCCAAGTACCACTTCCGGATCGTCGTCAAGACGGCCACAAAGACGGCCGAAGGTGCCGACGCGAGCTTCGAAACGGCGGCGGTGCACGTCGTCACCCCGCCGCCGTCCGAAGAACCGGTGACGCAGCCGCCGCCGAAAGAAGAACCGAAACACCAAGTGCTGAGCTACAGCCAGGCGCGCGTGGCGATCATCAAGGTCTCGACCGTCAGCAGCAGCGGCTCCTTCACGATCACGCTGAGCTGTCCGGCGGGGACAGGCTCCTGCACCGGCACCCTGACGCTGAAGACGGCCAAGGCGGTGATCGCGAGCCTCGGTCACGAGGCCAAGGCCAAGGCGTCGGTCCTGGCCCTTGCCAGTGGCTCCTTCGCGATCACTGCCGGTCAGAGCAAGTCGATCACGCTGCATCTGAGCTCGAAGGCCAAGGCATTGCTCGCTAAGGCCCACAGCATCGCGGCGAAGGCGACATTCGTGGCTCACAACGCCGGCGGGGAAAGCACGACGACTTCGCTCGGTGCGACGCTCAAGCCGGCCAAGAAGCATCACTGAGGACTGAGGCCTGTGCTTCGGGGCCGCCGCGTGCGGCCTCGAAGCACCCTGTCCTGCGACTCCCACGCTGTCGCATCGCTCGCGGAGGCGTATCCTGACACGAGCACGAGCGGTCCGATCGGGAGCGACGCGGTTTCGCGGGCAGCTATTGCGGCGCACGTCTGCAACGACGTCGCCCCGAGTGCTCACTGCAGCGTCTAATCTGCTCATCGCCGCCGGGTGGCCCATATGGCTGGCGTTTGGGTCTCCGCCGCATGTGACCAAGGTGTGAACAGGCTGTGACCGAGGTGTTACCGGCCTCTGCACGGAGCCTGCGGAGGTCCTCTCATCACCGGTCGGCAACCATGTGAACGGGGGCTGGAGACAAAGTCATGCGTGGGGCGCGGATGCCCCGATCTACGGTCGCGACTCAGAGGGGCCGGCCGCAGACAACCCCTACCAGGAGGAATGGTACGCAATGAAATCCCAGTTCGCGCGTGGCTTGGGAGTCGCCTGCTCGGCGGCGCTGGCCACCGTCGCACTGGCAGCGCCCGGTACGGCTATGGCCAAAAAGGTTGTCACCCAGTGTTCGGGTGCCAACGTCGAAGGCCAGGGCGCTTCCACCCAGAAGATCATCCAGATCAACTTCTGGAACAAACTGTTCAACGAATCCAGCGACAAGTACGCCTGCAACGGGACCCAGGGCACCAAAGGCACGCCGAAAGTCGTATACCACTCCACCGGGAGTGGCGCCGGCCTGAAATCATGGGGCATCGAAAACTCCGAAAGCGAAACCCCCAACTTCGGTCCGACCAACGCGTACCTCGGTACCGACGAACCCCCGAGCGCGTCGCAGATCGCCGACCTCGTCAAACACGAGTCGCCTGAAACGCCGGAAACGGTCCTGACCATCCCGGTCATGCAGGTTGCTGTATCGGTCATCGTGAACCTGCCCACGGGCTGCACGGCGACGAGCACCGCTTCCGCCGGCCGTCTGGTGCTGAGCCAGGCTGAGCTGGAGGGCATCTACGCCGGCACGATCAAAACCTGGGGTGGACTGACCGCCGGTGGCGACAAAGTCGAAGGCAGCGGCTGTGCCGCCGACGCCATCCAGCCGGTCGTCCGTCAGGACCAGTCGGGAACCACGCACATCTTCAAGCGCTTCCTGAACCTGATCGACACCAGCGCTCTTGAAACCTCCAAAGGCAAACTGACCTGGGGCGAACTGTCCGAAGGCGCGCTCAACACGACCTGGCCGACGGCGGCCGGCGTTGTGCACGCCGAAAAATCCGGCGGTGGCGAACTGGTCGCCTACGTCGCGGGTCACCCGGGCACGATCGGCTACGCCTCTCTGGCCGACGCACGCGCCAACGAAACCTTCAAGAAAGGTGGCGCTGGCAAAGAGGCATTCTGGGTCGAGCTCGAAAACGAAGTCAAGAGCGGCAAGGCCAAATACGCCGAACCGTCCAACAACGGCGAGACTGAATCGACCGCTGGTGCCAACTGCAAGAAGACGGTCTACAGCAACGGCGCCAACCCGTTCCCGCCTCCGTCCGTGACGGAACCGTGGAACGAAGTGACGACGAAAACCGCGGAGAAGACATACCCGCTGTGCGGCTTCTCCTACGACGTCACGGTCACCAAGTACAGCCTGCTGCCGGGCACGTCCGCGGGTGAGGCCGAAACGGTCAAAAACTACCTGCAGTACGTGACCGACAAGAAGGGCGGCCAGTCCATCCTCAACACCAACGACTACGAAGCCCTCCCCTCGACGGTCGCCAAGATCGCCGAGAACGGCACGAAGCTCATTGCTGACTGAGTAGGGACTGCAAGAAACGTCGGCGCCTAGCGCCGGCATGGAAGGCCGGGGCGCCTCAAGGACGGGGCGCCCCGGCCTTTTTCGTTGGCCGTCCCGCCAGGAGGCCGAGGCGGGCATGCTCCTCGCGACGGCCGAGCGGCCGCCGACTGAGAGTCCGCGGGGTTCTTCCCGTGGTCGACCCGAGGCGCGGCCAAGCCAAACCCAGCTTCACAGGAAGCGAACAAATCCCATCAGATCAGTGAGCAAACTCCTCCGGGCGCGGCGCACGAGCGTCGATCAAAACGTCAACGGGTCTGGAGGTAGAGAGACCAATGAAGGTCAAGCATGCAAGCCGTCGCGGACCGGCTTCGGTCGGGCTTGTCACGGCCATGGCCGTGATCGCACTCGCGGCGCCGGGGAACGCCCTCGCCAAGAAGGTCGTGACGCAGTGCTCCGGTGTCAACGTCGCCGGGCAGGGCGCATCGGTGGACAGCCTGGCGATCGGGGTGTGGGATAAAGCATTCAACGAATCGTCCGACAAATACGCCTGCAACGGCTCCCAGGGAACCACGGGGACGCCGAAAATCAGCTACACGAATACAGGCAGCGGTCAGGGTCTGGAATCCTGGGGTGAGTTCGGGAAAGTCGCGACCAACTACGGTCCCACCAACGGCTACGTCGGCACCTCCGAAACGCCCGATGCGACGACGCTCAGCGAAATCGCCTCGCACGAGTCGCCGGTGACCCCGGAAGAGATCTCGACGATCCCGGTCGTCCAGCTGGCGGTCGCCGTGTACGTGAATCTGCCCAGTGGCTGCACCTCGGCCACCAGCACCGCGGCATCAGGGCGTCTGGTGCTCAACCAGAGCACGCTGGCCGGCATCTACGACGGCTCGATCACGACATGGGGCCAGATCACCGACGGTGGCGACGCTCTCAGCGGGCCGAGCTGCACGCCCGCCAGCGACGCGATTGTTCCCGTCGTACGCTTCGACCAAGCCGGCACGACGCACATCCTGAAGCGCTTCCTCGGTCTGATCGACCCGGGCAGCTTCGAAACGCCGAAAGGTCCAGAGACCTGGGACGAGCTCTCCGAAGGGGCCCTGAACACAACCTGGCCGAGCGCCCTGGCGTTCGTGCAGCCAGCCAAAAAAGGCGACGCCGAAGAGGCCGCCAAGGTCGCCTCGACGCCGGGCAGCATCGGCTACTCCAACCTGGCCGAACTTCGTGCCACCAACAAATTCAGCAAAACCGGCGAAGGCGGTGCCGGCACGGCCAAATTCTGGGTCGAGATCGAGAACGAAGTGAAGTCGGGCAAAGACAAATACCAGGACCCGGCGACCAACGGCGACATCGAAGCTGCCGCGGAAGCCAACTGCAAGAAGACTGTCTACAGCAACGGGGCGGACCCCTTTCCGCCGCCGGCCGTCACCGAACCGTGGAACGAAGTGACCACGAAAACGTCGGAGAAGACGTACCCGCTGTGTGGCTTCACATACGTCCTTACGACCGAGAAGTACTCGCTCTTCCCCGAAACCTCGACCGGTGAGGCGGAGACCGTGAAGGACTTCCTCGAGTACGTGACGGACAAGAAAGGCGGGCAGACGGCGATCGTGGGCCACGACTACGAGGCCCTGCCGTCGACTGTCGCAAAGGAGGCTGCCAACGGAGCGAAGGCGATCTCCTTCTAGCTCTCGCTGGTAGGGACAGGCAAGAGCCGGCCCGTGCGCAGCATGCGCGGGCCGGCTTCTCCGCTCGGCCGCCGCCCGTCGTTACTGGGGCTCGCTGGGAGCCCGCGCGAGCGGTGGGGTCGGGGTCGACCGCCAGGGCCGGCGTACCGCTGCCCACAGCAGCGCCGTCGCCAGCAGCATCCCGCACAGCGTCCAGCCAAGTGGTTCGGTTTCGAGGCCGACGTACTTGAGGCCCGAAGCGGCGATGACGAAGGTGATCACCGGACGGACGTAGCGATCGGGTGCCGAGGAGGACAGCAGCGAGCCGATCAGGACCGCCGGGACACTGCCGATGATCAGCGACGTCGTGACTCCGAATTCGACATGACCGAAGGCCAGCGCGCCCAGAGCGGCGGCCAACGTCAGCGGTACGGCCTGGGTCAGATCGGTGCCGACGAGCTGGTTGGCTCCCAGGGTCGGGTAGAGGAAGAGCAGGAGGATGATCATCAGCGATCCCGACCCGACCGAGGTCATGCCCACGATGACTCCGCCGACGACGCCGATCAGGACCGTCGGCACGGGACGGGCGCGGATCTGGCTGACGAGCGCCGTGCGAGTCTCGCCAGCGCGCCTGTCCAGCAGGTAGCGCAGGACCATCGCCCCTGCGCCCAGCAGCAGCGCCGCCCCGAGCGCTCGCTCTATGTTCGTCTCGGCCGACTTGGCATGTCCCATCACGTGCAGGAGGTAGGCGCCCACGAAGGCCATCGGCACGGACCCCAGCACCATCCAGCCGACCAGCCGGAAGTTGACGGTGCCCCGGCGCGTGTGCACCGCCGCGCCGACCGGTCTCATCACGACTGCGGCGACGAGGTCGCTGGAGATAGCCGTCGAGGGCTTGACGCCGAACAGCAGGATCAGCATCGGCGTCATCAACGCGCCGCCGCCCGCGCCGGTCATGCCGACGAGAAAGCCGATGATGGCGCTGCCGAGAACTATGTACGGATCGATGTGCACGGTCTTTGGGCAGGGGCTGGACGCCCATGCCCCCTCTCCTCAGGGGGCGGGATGTTAGGGACTTGTTACCCCCGCGTCGAGTCGCTTCGAAGCGACTGGATCCCATTGCCCCGCGAGTACGGTCCTAAAACAGGGCACTTGCTTTAGGTTTCGCTCGTGTTTATGATGGCCCACCTGAGGGCGATCACGGAATCTCGACATTTGTTGGGGTCGGCTGATCCACTATTCGCGGGGGCCGGATAGCAAGCAAGGAGGCGGGGAGACGCGATGAGTGTCGAGACGGGGAATCCATCGGAGGCAGGGGCTCCATGGGGCGCGCCGTCGCTGGCCGCATCGAGGGGGCTGGCCGGGGGCCGCAGGCGCACCCTGCTGCCGGGTATCTCAGAGGTGCGCGGGCCGGCCGCCTCGATGCGCCGCGACGCGCTGTTCAGGCGCACGCTGGCGATCGCCGACGTCCTGGCGATCTTCGCTGCCTTCCTTGTCACCTTCGCGGTCTCGCGGCGCCCCATGCAGCTGACCTGGGGCACTCTGATCGAGATCCCGATCCTGCTCGTGGGGGCGAAGCTGACTGGGCTGTACGACCGTGACGAGACGCTGCTGCGCAAGACGACACTGGACGAGGCCCCGAAGCTGTTCCAGGTCGCCACGCTGTGTACGGTCGTCGCCTGGCTGGCGGGAGGGTTGATCGTCAACGGCATGCTCGGGCGTCAGGCCGTCCTGGTGCTGTGGCTGGCTCTCGCCGCGCTGCTGATCATGTTCCGTTCGATCGCCCGTTGGGGGGCGCTGCGCCTGGCTCCGACCGAGCGCTGCCTGTTCATAGGCGACGAGATGGCAGCGGCCACGATCCGCTCGAAGCTCGACTGTCATGGTGGCGTGAAGGCGACGATCGTCGCTCATCTGGACCTGGACAAGGTCGCGCCCTGGTCCAGCGACTCGTACTCCGTCTCCCGTCTGGCCGAGATCCGCGACCTCGCCCAGACGCTCGACGTGCACCGTGCCATCATCGCCCCGCGCAGCGCCGACGCCGGGGAGATGCTCAACCTCGTGCGCACGCTGAAGGCCGTCGGCGTCCGTGTCAGCGTGGTGCCGCGCCTGCTGGAGGTCGTCGGCTCCTCGGTCGAGTTCGACGACCTGCACGGCGTCACCGTGATGGGGGTCCGCCGCTTCGACCTGACCCGCTCTTCGGCCGCCTTCAAGCGCTGGTTCGACGTGATCGGCGCCTCGCTCGGGCTGCTGGCGGTCTCGCCGCTGCTGATCGCCATAGCCATCGCGATCAAGCTCGACAGCCGCGGTCCCGTCTTCTTCCGCCAGCTGCGCGTCGGGCGTCACGGCAAGCGCTTCCACATGATCAAGTTCCGCACGATGGTGCCGGAAGCGGAGTCCATGAAGGACTCGCTGCTCGACCGCAACGAGGCCATGGAGGGACTCTTCAAGATCGCCGAGGACCCGCGCATCACCCGTGTCGGGCGCTGGCTGCGGCGTACCGCCCTGGACGAGCTGCCGCAACTGCTGAACATCGTGCGCGGCGAGATGAGCCTGGTCGGGCCGCGGCCACTGGTGATCGAGGAGGACCAGCGCATCGAGGGCTGGCACCGCCGCCGCCTGGAGCTGATGCCCGGCATGACGGGCCCGTGGCAGATCCTCGGCCCGGCGCGGGTGCCGCTGCGCGAGATGGTCGCGATCGACTACCTGTACGTGGCCAACTGGTCGCCCTGGACAGACATCAAGATCATGCTGCGGACGATCCCGCACGTGATCGGCCGGCGCGGGCTCTGAGCGGCGCGTGCTGTCGTCCTGCGCCAAGCACGGCGAGTCGGCGCCCCGACCCTCCTACTTGTGTGCGTAAGCCGCTGCTTCCTTTGCTTCTTCGGCGGCGAACTGCTTGCGGGCAGCCTGTTCTGCCGCACTTTCGCCGGCGCCGTGAGCGGCGTGCTTGCTCTTGCTAGCCCCGCCGCCTCCCTTTGACTTCTTGGCGCCGCCATGTCCTGCCTTGCCGCCCCTGCCCTTCTTGCCCTTCCTCTTGGTCGTAGCGGGCTGTTCGCGGGCCGCCTGTTCGGCCTCGCGCTTGAGCTGAGCGGTTTCTTCTTCTTCGTGCTTGCGCGACTGCGCAGCCAGCTCCAGGCGCTTCTTGCGCGCCGCTGCTTCGGCTGCTTCTTCGCTGGTTTCCGCCGCCGCGGCCGACTTGTGCCCTTCGCCGCCGGAGCCGCCCGAAGAGGAGCCGCCGCAGCCACTCGCCACCAGCGCCAGGGCACAGGTCAGCAGGCCCGCCAGCAGCAGGCGCAGCGCCGTCCTGGATCTCCTGTCAAGCCTCTGCGGCATCCCTACCTCCATGGATTCTCCCTTGCGCGGCACAGGTGTGCGTCATCTAGTTGCCGGAGCCCTGTTCTGTCACGGTCGGTGGCGCCCCCACCGCTTCCGCCGGCGTCTTCGCGGCCGGCGTCTGCTTCGTCTTCGCGGCGGGCTTCTTGCTCTTCGCGGCCGCTTCCTGTTCGCGTTTCTTCGCAGCCTGATCGGCCGCTTCTTCCTTGTGCTTGGCGGTCTGTTCGGCGGCCTTTTCGCGCTTGCGGGCCTTCGCGGCCGCGCGCTGTTCGGTCTTCTTCGCGGCCGCTTCGGCGGCTTCTTCGCGCTTCTTGGCTTCCAGCACGGACAGCAGTTCCCGCTCTTTCGCCGTTTCGGCCGATTCTTCGTTCTTCAGCGCAGCCGCATCTTCGTTGCGTTCGTTGCGTTCGATCGCTTCAGGGCTCGCCTTGGGCGAGCTCGTTCCGCCCGACCCCGCAGAGCAGCCCGACAGCAGCACGGCCGTCAGGGTGCTCAGGAGGGCGGGCGCGAGCAAGCCACGGAGCGTGGCGCGCCCCGTCACGTGACCACCCATACCGCTGCGACGAGGCCCCATTTACAAGCAAGCTAGCAGCCGCTCCAGGGGGGCTCAAGCGGCGGACGGTCGGCTATCATCCCCGCCCCGGCGCAGTCGCGAGACGGACCACCTGAGTGCTTCACATCGTAACTGTGCACTTCTCCTCGCCGCGCTGGATCGAGATCCAGGCGCGTCACCTGCGCGAGCACATCTCCGTCCCCTACACGACCTGGAGCTCGCTGGAGAGAATCGACCCTTCTTACGGGGTTCACTTCGATCGGGTCTTTGAGCAGCGGGGGCGTCATCCGGGGAAGTTGAACCATCTGGCTCTGGAGATCTCCCACGAGGCCGGGCCTGAGGATTTGTTGATGTTCCTGGACGGGGACGCCTTCCCGATCGCCGACCCGATGCCCCTGATCGAGAAGAGCCTGGGGGAAGCGCCCCTGCTGGCCGTCAGGCGCGCCGAGAACGTCGACCAGCCCCAGCCGCATCCCTGCTTCTGCGTGACGACCGTGGGGACCTGGAAGAGCCTTCCCGGCGACTGGTCGGGCGGACCCGTCTGGCCCGGCGCCAAGGGCGGCAACGTCACCGACGTCGGCGGCGCTCTGATGCGGGCCCTCGAGCTGGACGGGCTGCCGTGGGTACAGGTCTTGCGCTCCAACCGCCACGACCTCGACCCGCTCTACTTCGGCGTCTACGGCGACGTCATCTACCACCACGGCGCCGGCTTTCGCACCGGCGAACTGAGTGGCGCCCACAGCAACATGGCACCGGAGCTGCTTCAAAGCCACGCTCCAGCGCTGCTTTCACCACTGGCACGGGCAGCCGACTCGATCCGCTTCAGGCGCTGGGAAAAGGCGACCAAGCAGTGGCAGGTGAAGGAGTCCGAGCGGGTCTTCCAGGCAATCCAGCAGGGCGGCGACTGGCTGTCCGAGTTCATGTGAGCCGACGCCCGTGCTCTACGTCCTCACAGTTCACTACCGCTCTCCCGACTGGGTCGAGATACAGACCCGTCACCTGCGCCGCCACGTTCACGTGCCCTTCCAGGTGTGGAGCTCGCTGGAGAGAATCGATCCTTCATATGGGGTTCACTTCGATCGGGTCTTTGAGCAGCGGGGGCGTCATCCGGGGAAGTTGAACCATCTGGCTCTGGAGATCTCCCACGAGGCCGGGCCTGAGGATTTGTTGATGTTCCTGGACGGGGACGCCTTCCCGATCGCCGACCCGATGCCCCTGATCGAAAGCGGTTTGGCGCAGGCGCCGCTGGTGGCCGTCAGGCGCGCCGAGAACCTCGGCGACCCCCAGCCGCATCCCTGCTTCTGCGTGACGACCGTGGGGACCTGGAAGAGCCTTCCCGGCGACTGGTCGGGCGGCTACACCTGGATCAACGAGAACGGCGAGCGTGTGACCGACGTCGGCGCCAACCTGCTGCGGGCGCTGGAGCTGACGGGAACGCCGTGGGTGCCCGTGCTGCGCTCCAACCGCCACGACCTCGACCCGCTCTTCTTCGGCGTCTACGGAGACGTCGTCTACCACCACGGCGCCGCCTTCCGCACCAAGGAGCTGGGCCGGGC
Organism: uncultured Solirubrobacteraceae bacterium; assembly: GCA_963697795.1. Taxonomy (GTDB): domain Bacteria; phylum Actinomycetota; class Thermoleophilia; order Solirubrobacterales; family Solirubrobacteraceae; genus Palsa-744. The sequence continues at coordinate 2,539,830 of OY969097.1, forward strand.
CCACCTCTCCGGCGCGCCCGACGTGCGAGCTTCGCGCCTGCCGCTGCTCGGACGGCTGGCGACGCGCTCGCAGTGGCGTGCCCGCCAGTCCTGGCTGCACGAGCGCCACGACCGCTACCTCGAGCAGTCGCGAGGGCTCTACGAGCGGATCGCCCGGGACGACCCGGACTGGCTCTCAGAGCTGATCTGAGCGGCTCGGAGCGGCGAGTCTCACTAGCGCCTCCGAGACGGCCCCGCAGACGACCTCGGCAGCGAACAGCCGCCGCGCCTCCGAGCGCGCAAGCGCTTCGAGGGTCTCCGGGTCCTCGCGCATTCCCCTCAACATGGCCTGGACGGCGCTCGCCAGCTCCTGCGCGTCCCCTGGCGTCACAGCCGCCGCCACGCGCCTGTCGATGGCCTCGACGGCGCCCACCTCGGTCGTCGCGACGACCGGCACGCCCGACGCCAGCGCCTCCGCCACCGTCAGGGCGAAGGGCTCGTAGCGGCTCGGCTGCAGCAGCACGCTGGTGCGTGCCAGCTCCGCCGGGATCTGATCGGGAGGGATGCGCTGCAGGTACTGGGCATTGCCCGGCAGGTCCTCCAGCAGCGGCCTGTAGTCCGACCACAGGCCGGGGCCGCCGACGATGCGAAGCCGGGCCTCTGGCTCACGCTCGGCCAGCACCCGGGCCAGCGCCACGACGTCCTCGACCCCCTTGCGCACCGCCACCCGGCCCAGGGCCAGGATCGCCGGCTCGCGCAGTGCCGGCTCGCCGGCGCTCGGGAAGCGGGCCAGGCGCACCGGGTTGGGGATCACGACCGTGTGCTCGACCGGGAAGCCGTAGTCGGCTACCAGGTGGTCGCGGAAGACCCTGCTGATGCAGACGAGCAGGCTCGCACGGCGGATCGTCGCCCGCTGGGCTGCGGCCCGCACGCTCATCACGCCCACCGCCATCAGCCACGTGCGAAGGGGCTGGCAGCGCCAGGCCAGCCGACGCTCGCGCAGCAGGAAGCGCAGCTCGCCCGCGGCATGGGTCTCGGGATGGATGACGAGCGGCGTGGTTCGCGCCAAGCGTCCCGGAACGGCCAGCGTCTCGATCGCGGAGAACTGGTAGATGACGTCGTAGGGACGCTCGCCATGACGGCGGCCGAGCTCCCGCCGCAAGGCCAGCAGGCCGAACGCCCGTGCCGCCATGCCCGACAGGAACGCCGTCGCTTTGGTGCGGCTGTACCAGCGGTCCCAGCGCCAGGTGCTGCGGCCCGCCACGAGGGCGATCCGCTCGTTGCCCTGCAGCCGCTCGGGCAGCTTCGGAGCCGCGCCCGGGGCGAAGCAGTCGATCTGGTGGCCCCTGGCCGTCAGGCCCTCCAGCAGATCCGCGGCGACCCCTGGCACGCCGCCCGTCTCACGTGCCGAGGGCAGGGCTCCCACCCAGGCGATCCGAAGCGCTCTACCGGGCACCTCGCCAACCATATCCGCCGCACTCATTGCTCGTCTGCTGTGCTCAACCCTGACGGTAGGGCCTGCCGGGCCGAGCCGGCGGCGTGCGAGACGACGTCCGCCAGGCGCGCCTGAAAGGCCGCCACCGAGAAGCGCTCGGCGTTCTCGACCGCCCGGGCGGGCTCGAAGTCGAGCCGGTCCAGCCGCTCGATCGCCGCTGCGAAGGCGTCCACCTCGCCGGGCGCGGCGAGCAGGCCCGTGACCCCGTCGAGAACCGTCTCCAGCGCCCCACCGGCGCCCGCAGCGATCACCGGGCGCCCGGCGGCCTGGGCCTCCACGGCGACGATCCCGAACTCCTCGACGCTCGGCACCAGCACCGCCCGGGCGTTCGCGTACAGCTCCGCCAGCGCCTCGTCGTCGGTCCGCCCCAGGAACTCGGCCTGCGGGTGGGCTGCCGCCAGCGCCGCCGCATCGGGTCCCGAGCCGACCACCCGCACCGGCACGCCCGTCCGTTCCGCCGCCGCCAGCGCCACGTCGACCTGCTTGTGACGCACCAGCTCGGTTACGACGAGCAGCCAGTCCTGCGGCTGCCCGGGCGCGAAGCGGTGCGTCTCCACGGGCGGGTGGACGATCTCCGCCCGGCGGCCGTAGTAGCGGGCGATGCGCTCCCTGCTGAGCTCGCCGATCGCTATGTAGGCGTCGACGCGGCGGCTGGCCGCCAGGTCCCAGCGGCGGATGCGAGCGAGCTCTGCCCGCAGCAGCGGGCGCAGCGGCGCGGGCATCTCGCCCAGGGCCCGGTCCTGCTCGTACCAGGCGTAGCGGAAGGGGGTGTAGCAGTAGCAGACGTGCACCGCCCCCGGGGGGACGTGCACGCCGTGCGCGAAGGCGCTCGAGCTGCTCAGGACCAGCTCGCAGTCCGGCAGGCGCAGACGCTCCGTCGCCCACGGGTACAGCGGCAGCAGCCTCCTGAAGCCGGCCTGGCTGACGTCCAGGCGCTGCAGGGGCGAGGTGTGGACGTCACGGCCCTCGAAACGGCCGTCCGTACCCTCCCGGTCGTACAGCAGCGTGTAGATCGGGGCTTGACGATAGTGGTCGGCGATCGCCGCGAAGGTCCGCTCCGCGCCCCGCATCACCAGGAGGTAGTCGTGGACCAGCGTGACACGCCCGTCGTTGTGGTCGTTCTCGCGCACGGTCTCGGACGGGCCAACTATAGTCGCGGCTCGTGCGCCTGTTGTTCATCGTGCCGTGGGGGGAGCGGCTGGGCGGCGGCGAGGTCATGCTGCAGACGCTGCTGGACTCCGCCGAGGGCGGCGAGCACGAGCTGGAGCTCGTCTTCCTGCGCGACGGCCCCTGGCCCGCCGAGCTGCTTGACGCCGGCCGGCGTGTGCACGTCGTCCCCGCCGGGCGCATGCGCCAGCCCCTGCACGCCTCTCGTTGCGTCCTCGCCCTCTCGCGGCTGATGCGCGAGCGCTCTCCCGACCTCGTCGTGGCCTGGATCGCGACTGCCCAGCTGTACGCGGCGCCCGCCGCGGCGCTGGCCGGCATGACCGACCGCCTGATCTGGTGGCAGCACGAAATCGCGACGGGGCACTGGATCGACAGGCTGGCGACGCTGCTGCCCGCACGCGCCGTCGGCTGCTCCTCCCGGGCCGCCGCCGGCGCCCAGGAGCGGCTGCGCCCGCGGCGGCGGACGTTCGTCGTGGCCCCGGGCAGCCCTGCGCCGTCCGAGCCCGACGACGCGCCCGCCAAGCGATCGAGCGGGCAGCCGCCCGTCCTCGGCATGGTCGGACGCCTGCAGCCCTGGAAGGGGCAGGACCGGCTGCTGCGTGCGCAGGCCCTGCTGCGAGATCGGGGCCTGCAGGTGCGCACGCTGATCGTCGGCGGCGACGCGCACGGGCTCTCCAGCGGCTACGCCGCCGACCTTCCCGGGCTCGTCGCCGAGCTGGGGTTGGAGGGGATGGCGACGCTGACGGGGCAGGTTCCGGACCCCGGGCCCTACATCGAGCAGATGGACGTCCTCGTCAACGCCTCCGACCCCGAGCCGTTCGGGCTGGTTCTGCTGGAGGCCATGGCCCGCTCCGTGCCCGTCGTCGCCGTCGCCTCCGGCGGTCCCCTGGAGATCGTCGAGGACGGCCGCACGGGCGTGCTCGCGTCCTCGGGCCAGCCCGCCGCCCTGGCGGACGCCCTGCAGCGGCTGCTGGCATCGCCCGAGCTGCGTGAGCAGATGGGGAGGGCCGGCCGCGAGCGCTATCTCGCCGAGTTCACCGACGTCGCCATGCGCGAGCGCTTCTTCGCCGCCGTGGCAGGGCTCATCCCCGGGGCCTGAGCGCCGCTCACGCCGGGCGCTGCGCGGCCACGATCACCGAGACCGAGGTCAGCGTCGGCCAGCGGGCGTGCAGGGCGGGCGGCCATGTGCGCCCTCCTGTCAGCGAGATCACGTCGTTGCCGGCGAAACGCGGCGGCTCCACGAGCAGTCCCTCTTCGCCGAGGATCCGGCTCGTCACGTGCGGCGGGGCGGGGGACAGGTGCACGGCGTTGTCGGGACGAAAGGACGTCATCTGCCCGCGCACGGCCAGCTCCAGGCGGTTTCGCAGACGGGCCAGGTTGGGAGTCGTGACGACCAGGCGACCTCCCGGGGCGACGAGCCGGGCGGCTGCCCGCAGCGCGCTCCAGGGAGCCTCCAGGTGCTCGATCACCTCGACCATCGTCACCCGCTCGACGACCGGCAGGCCCTCGGCCAGCTCGACCGGCGTCGTCTGGAAGCTCACGTCCTCACGCAGGTCGTCGGCCAGCCAGTCGACCGGGTCGACGCCCCACAGCCCGGCCGGCTGCCACTCGTCGCGGATCCTGCGCAGTAGCGCGCCACGGCCGCAGCCGACGTCAAGCCAGCGCAGGCCCGGCTCGGGTCGCGCCGCATCCAGGGCGCCCGCCACGATCTCCTCCATCGAGATGCCCTCGGAGGCGGTCTGATCGGAGTAGTCGCTCACCGCGCGACCCTACCAACCGGCACGTCTTCTGCGACACTGCCCTGACCCCGGGGGCGGATCTGATGGCAGTCGACTCAGCAAGCGATCCAGCCACCCCGCGCGAGCCCGTCGACGTCACGATCGTCGCCCACGACATCGGCCCCGTCGGCGGCATGGAGCGCCAGCTGACCCACCTCATCACGGGGCTGCGAAGACGCGGACACGACGTCACCGTGATCGGGCGCGTCTGCGAGCTTCCGTCCGGCAGCGGCGTGCGCTTTCACCGCGTGCCCGGGCCGGGGCGCCCCTTCCTGATCGCCTACCCCTGGTTCCTGCTGGCCGGCAGCATCGCCGTCGCCCGCAGGCGCCGGGGCGTCGTCCAGGCCACCGGTGCGATCGTGCTGAACCAGGTCGACGCCATCGCCGTGCACTACTGCCAGCAGGTCGGCGGCGCCACCCCATCGCGCAGGACTCGGCTGGCCGGCCTCTACATCCGCCTCGTGGCGATCCTCAACAGGCTCGGCGAGCGGCTCTGCTACGAGCTCAGCCGCCGCGCCGTGTTCGTCTGCGTCTCCGAGGGCGTGGCCGAGGAGATGCGCCGTTACTACCCGCGCGCACGAGAGCGGGTGATCGCCATCCAGAACGGCGTGGACGTGGACGCCTTCGCGCCCGGGACCCGTGTTCAGGAGGCTGCTGCGCTGCGCGAGCGGCTGGGGACCTCTTCACAGGGTCTCCTCGCGGCCTTCGTCGGCAGCGAGTGGGAGCGCAAGGGCCTGGAGCAGGCGATCGGAGCCCTCGCCGGCGCCCCCGGCTGGCAGCTGATCGTCGCCGGCAGCGGCGACCGCGAGCGCTACGAGCGCCTGGCCGCCTCGCTTGGGGTCGCGGACTCCGTGCGCTGGCTGGGCGTGGCCCGTGACGTCCCGCTCGTCCTGGCGGCCGCCGACGCCCTCGTCTTCCCCTCCACATACGAGGCCTTCCCGCTGGTCGCCCTGGAGGCCGCCGCCGCCGGCCTGCCGATCCTGGCGACCCCCGTCAACGGCGTCAGGGAGCTGATCGAGGACGGCCGCAGCGGCATGCTGATCGAGCGCGACCCGGACTCGATCGCCGCCGCTCTGCGCAGGCTGGGCGAGGACCCGCAGCTGCGCCGGAGCATCGGCACGGCGGCTCGCCAGGCCTCCCTCGACTACAGCTGGGATCGCATGGTCGAGCGCCACCACGAGCTCTACCAGCGACTGGCCGGCGAGAACGACGCCGGTCGTCGCAAGAGCCTGCGCCGGCGGTGAGTGCAGGCCGGCGGGGGGTGCAGGGCGGCGATGAGTCCGCGCCGCGCGGGGCGGGGCGGGTCAGCCTCGGTCCGCTGACCCGGCGCTTCGCTGCGTCGCAGCCACCAGCATCTGCTCCAGCGGATCGGTTGCCGCGGGCACGGTGAACAGCCGTCCAACGGCCTCCCGTCCCGTCCGGGCGAGCCTCGAACGCAGCACAGGGTCTGCGCGCAGCTGACCCAAGCGCTCGGCCAGGGCCGCCGCGTCCCCCTCCGGGAAGACGAGCCCGCCGCCGGTCAGCTCGATCAGCCACGGGATCTCCCCGGAGTCCGAGCCGACGACAGGCACGCCGCACCACAGCGCCTCCACGACGACCCGCCCGAACTGCTCCTTCCACGTCGGGGTCGTCCGCGATGGCAGCGCCAGCACGTCCATGCGCGCGTAGGCGCCCGCCATCTCGTCGTGGCCGAGGCCGTCCAGGACCTTCACCTCAGAGCCCGGGATCGGCTGGCCCTCCAGCTCCCCGCGCAGCTCCCCGTCGCCGACGAGCAGCAGCTCCACGGGCTCCTGCAGCAGCCGCACGGCCGCCAGCAGGTCGGTCAGGCCCTTGCTCGACACCAGCCGTCCCGCGTAGCCGACTGTGAACGGTCGCGCCGCCTCGCCGGTGGCGGGCACGGTCGGCCAGCTCGGGACGGCATGGGGAGCGAACCCCACTTCTCCCCGCGCCCCCCAGTCCCGCGCCAGTCCCGCCGCGGTCTGCGAGCGGGCCGCCACGAAGTCGGCGTCGCGCAGCACCCGCGAGCGCAGCGCCCGCGCGAACCCCGGCAGCGGGCGGTCCAGGTTCTCGGCGCACTGCACGCCGAAGGGGATGCCCCTGTGCCGCAGCACGCGCGCCCACTGGGCGGCGGCCAGGGAGTAGGACTCGGCCTCCAGGAAGACGACGTCAGGGTCCAGGCGGGCGCAGATGGCACCGCAGCGGGCCAGGTAGACGTGTCGCTGGGGGCGGCCCGCCAGGGCCACGGGCACGGGCAGCAGCGCCGACTCCATCCCGGGTAGCGTCTCGGGGCGCACGGGCCGGGGCGAGTACTCGTGGCGCCAGCGGCTCGGCACCACCACCGTGACGTCCCAGCCGCGGCGTTTCAGCTCCAGGTAGGGCTCCTGGTTGACGCTGACGACGCAGGGATGGCTGACGGCCAGGAGCCGCCTGCCGGAGCGGGCCCCGGGGGCCGCTGCAGGGGCTCTGGACACGGCGACATACTTGCATGAGAAGCTGCTTTTGGCTCGAAGGCGACCGCTAATCTTTAGGGACGATTCAAGCCGATCCATAAGCTGGCCGGGGGGAACGGACAGCGGCACTGGACGGACCCGCCAGCCGAAATGAACGGAACCACGGACGCATCCGCGATCTTCGCGCCCATCTGGCGGCGCAAGTGGCTGATCCTGATCATCGGCGCGGTGGTGGCCGCCGCCACCTACCTGCACTACAAGAGCAAGCCGACCAGCTTCGAAGTCAAGACGCAGCTGAACCTGGGAGCCGCCGCCGAAGGTCAGTCGCTGCTGAACAACACGCTCGGCAAAACCAACATCTCGGCGACCCAGATCACCAACCAGGTGGCCCTGATCAACTCCTCGATCGGCGAAGCGGTCCACAAGAAATTCCGTCTGGAGCACAACGGCGTGGCGGCCAAGGGCAAAGCCAAAGCCAAGGCCGTCGCCTCCAGCGACTTCATCGCGCTGACCGCCCAGGCGCGCACGCCGACAGCTGCCGCCGCCGTGGCCAACGCCTACGCCCAGACGTACATCAAACGCCACCAGGCCAACTACGAAGCGGCCGTGCAGTCGGCCATCACGACGACCAAGCGCCAGATCAAACGGATCGAAGCGGCCGAGCAGATCGCCAAGGCCAAGGCGGGCAAGGGCGCGGGCTCCAGCAGCACCTCCAGCACGCTGCAGACGGCGGCGCTGTCGACCAAGCTCAACCAGCTCGAATCGGATCTGACGATCATGGGCGTCCAGCAGGTCGGCTTGGCCAGGCCCGCCAAGGCGGAACTGATCGGGCCCCATCCCAAACAGAACGCCATCTTCGGGTTCGTGATCGGCTTGGTCCTGGCCGCGATCGCGGTCGTAGCGGCCTCGCGACTGAGCCGTCGGCTGCGCTCCCCGGCCGACATCGAGGCCGCCTTCGGACTGCCCGTGCTGAGCGTGCTGCCCGTCTCGCGCACGCCGATCGTCCTGCGCGACGGGCAGGTTCGCATCTCCAAGCTGCTCAACGAGGGGCTGTGGCGGCTGCAGTCGACGCTCGCCCTGCGGGGCGCGGACGGCAACGCGCCCCGCTCGCTGCTGTTCCTCAGCGCAGACGCCGGCGACGGCAAGTCGACCGTCGCGGCGGGCCTCGCCCTGGTGCAGCGAGACGCCTTCGAGCAGGCGGTGCTGGTGGAGGCGGACTTTCGCCGGCCCGTGCAGCGCAAGCTGCTGGGAATCGTCAGCCCGGGCTCGCACGGCCTGGCCGACGTCATCACAGGGGCGATACTGCCGCTGGGGGCGATGCAGCGTGTCGCCACAGGCGGCGCGGAGGTGGGAGGGGTGGCCGGGGGGCCGCAGCCGGGTGCTGTCGCGACGGCCGTCACGCCGGTGTCCGGGTCGGTCTCGGTCCTGCTCGGCTCCAGCGAGGTGGCCAACCCGCCCGCGCTGCTGGCCAGGCGGGAGATGGTGGAGCTGCTGCGTTCGTTGGGAGGCGAATTCGACAGCGTCATCGTGGACGCGCCGTCGCCGTTGCAGGTCAGCGACGTGATCCCGCTGCTGGGGGCGGTGGACGGGATCGTGATCGTGGCCCGTGTCGGGCACACCCGCCACAGCTCGGCCCAGCGGCTGATGGAGCTGCTGGGGCGGACGGCCGGCGCGCCGGTGCTGGGCGTCGTCGCCAACGCAGTGCCGCAGAGGGACATCGCCAAGTACGGCTTGGCGGGTGGGGGCGGCCAGCGACGCTGGCCGATGAGCATGCTCGGGCGATGAACGCGATGACACCGCGCCCTGCCGGATCGGCAGCCGGCGCGCACCCGGCGGTCCTCGGCAGGCGTGCGCGCGAGCTGACGCTGCTGGCCGTCGTCCTGGCCATCGCCGCCGGGCTCGCCGTAGGGATCTCCGAGCTGATCTCCACGCCCAACTGGGTGCTGACTGCGGCCGGGCTGATCGGCGGTGCCGGGCTGCTGTTCCTGATGTTCAACAGCCGCCTCGAGCTGAGCGTCGCCCTGCTGGCCATCTACCTGGGCTGCCTGGACGGTCCCGTCAAGCTGCTCTCGGGCGGTGGCAACGCCGTCTCGGCCCTGCGCGACGTTCTCATCTTCATCGTCGCCATCGGCGCCCTCGGCCGGCTGGCCGCGCGCAGGGAGCCGATCAGGCTGCCCCCCATGTCGGGCTGGGTCTTCGCCTTCGTCGCGCTCGTCGTGGTGGAGGCCATCAACCCCAACACGGTCGGCACGCTGAAGATCCTGGCCGGCTTTCGCCAGCAGCTGGAGTGGCTGCCCTTCTTCTTCTTCGGCTACGCGCTGATGCGCTCCCGCGAGCGGCTGCGCAAGCTGTTCCTCCTGCTGGGCCTGATCGCCCTGGCCAACGGCCTCGTCGCCGCCTATCAATCGCGCCTCTCCCCGCAGCAGCTGGCCTCCTGGGGCCCCGGCTACGCCGAAAAGGTCAACGGCGTCGGCGGCAGCGGCGGCGACACCTTCGCCGGCGAAGGGGGCGGGCACGTCAGGCCGCTCGGCCTGGGCTCCGACATCGGCTTCGCCGGATCGGTCGGGATGCTGGCCCTGCCCGCGACGCTGGCGCTGATGTCGATGGCAGGCACGCGACGACGATGGCCGATCGCGATCCTCAGCCTGGGTGCCCTGCTGGCCGTCGCCACGTCGGAGTCCCGGACCGGCGTGCTGGGTGCGATCGTCGCGCTGCTCGGGTTCGGGACGCTGTCGCTGAGCGCAGGCAGACAGGTGATGAGACCGCTCGCCGCGATGCTCGTGCTGGTCGTGCTCGGGGTCGGACTCGTGACGGTCCTGTCATCCACCGGCAGCGGCTCGATCTTCACCCGCTACTCCTCGATCGCGCCCGAAAAGGTCGGCTCCTCCGCGCCGGACTACAAGGAAGTCAGTCTCAAGCAGATTCCCAAAGACATCGCCAACGATCCCTTCGGGTTCGGCCTCGGCACGGCAGGAGCGGCCTCAGGCGTCGGCGGCAAGTCGACCGTGCAACTGGAAGGTCACGGTTTCAGCTCCGAGACCGAGTTCAACTTCCTCATGAACGAAACGGGCCTGCCCGGGCTGGCGCTGTTCGTGGCGCTGTTGGTGTGGCTGCTGTGGATGGCCGCCACGCGCATCCGCCAGATCGGCGACGTCGACACGCGCATCGCCCTGGCGGGCGTCTTCGGGGCGCTCGTGGGGCTGACCCTGACCGGTTTCGCGGGTGCCTTCACCAGCGGGCAGACGGGCGCCTACTTCTGGTTCATCGCCGGCATCGGCGCCTACTGGCTGGCGGGGCCCGGCCGCTTCGCCGACAAGCCGCTCAGCGGCGCCGGCAGCACTCCGCGGATGATGCACGAGGTCGTCTGATGCGGGCCCTGCCGATACCCCCCGAGCAGGACGCGGGCCGCTATTCGACCCGCGAGCGCATCAGCCTGCTGATCGGCAACAAGCGCGGCCTGGTCGTGTGGCTGGCGGTCTGCTCGATCGTCTCGGCCATCTTCGAAGCCGTCTTCCTGGCGGTTCTCTCGGAGATCGCCCTGGCCCTCGTCAGCGGCTCCAAGCGCGTGACGGGACGCAACAGCCACCTCAGCTTCATCCACCTGCACGCCCCCGTGGGCACGCTGATCCTGGTCGCGCTGGGGCTGGTGCTCGGGCGGACGATCCTGCAGATCCCGATCTCGATCCTGCCGGCGCGCATCTCCGCGGAAGTCCAGGCCCGCATCCGCAAGGAAGTCTTCGCGGCCTTCACGCGCGCCTCCTGGGGCGTCCAGTCGATGGAGCGGGAGGGCCACCTGCAGGAGGTCATGACGGGCCAGGTCATGCAGGCGACCGGGGGGGCCCTGCAGGCGACGGGCATCATCACCTCGCTGTTCACCTTTCTCGTCCTGCTGGCCGTGGCGATCGCGCTCAACCCGATCGCCGCCGGGATCGTGGTGGCCGCGACGCTGCTGCTGTTCGTCGGGCTGCGACCGCTCAACCAGCTCGGCGGGCGCCGTGCCCGGGCGCTCTCCAAAGCCCAGATGGAATACGCGGGCGGGGTCGGCCAGGCCAACCGCCTGGCCGAGGAGACGAAGGTCTTCGGCGTCGAGCAGGCCCAGCGGGCGGAGGTCGAGCACCTGATCGACAGGGCCCGCGACCTCTTCTACAGGACCCAGCTGATCGCCCGCATCACCCCCAGCATCTACCAGAGCGCCGTCTACGTGATCCTGGTCGGCGGCCTGGAGCTCCTGCACCGCTACGGCACGGGGCACATCGCCGCTCTGGGCGCCGTGATCCTGCTGCTGATGCGGGCCGGCACCTACGGCCAGTCCGTGCAGGGCGCATGGCAGGCCCTGCGTCAGTCGCTGCCCTTCATCGAGCGCCTGCAGGACACCCGCGACCGCTACCTGGGCAGCGCCCCCGGCGAGCGCACCGAGTCCCTGGAGAGCATCCGCACGATCACCTTCCACAAGGTCGGCTTCGCCTACAACCCGCAGCGTCCCGTCCTCGAGGACGTCAGCTTCAAGGCCGTCGGCGGGGAGGCGATCGGCGTCATCGGCCCCTCGGGCGCGGGCAAGTCGACGCTGATCCAGCTGCTGCTGCGCCTGCGACCGCCCAGCTCCGGCGCCTACCTGATCAACGGCGTCGACGCCCAGCGCTTCCTGGACGTCGACTGGCACCGCCAGATCGCCTACGTGCCCCAGGAGCCGCGCCTGCTGCACGCCTCCGTCGCCGAGAACATCCGCTACTTCCGCGACTTCCCGCGGGAGGATGTCGAAAGAGCCGCCCAGCTGGCTCGCATCCACGAGGACGTGATCGGCTGGCCCAAGGGCTATGAGACGGTCGTCGGCCCCCGCGCCGACGCCGTCTCGGGCGGCCAGCAGCAGCGCATCTGCCTGGCCCGGGCGCTCGTCGGCAACCCCCAGATGCTCGTGCTGGACGAGCCCACAAGCGCGCTGGACCCGCACTCGGAGAGCCTCATCCAGGAGTCCCTGACGGCGCTGCGCGAGCAGCTGACCCTTTTCATAGTCGCGCACAGAATGTCTACGCTTGACATATGCGATCGGGTGATGGTGATCCTGGACGGGCGTCTGGTGGCCTTCGACGCCCGCGAGGCGCTGCAGGCGAGCAACCCGTACTACAGGCACGCCACGCAGCTGGCGACGGGCGGAACCTAGCCGTGAGCGAGGGGGGCGTGCCGGACTTCTACATCGTCGGGCATCCCAAGTGCGGGACGACGGCGCTGTACGAGATGCTGGGGCGCCACCCGGACGTCTTCATGCCCGAGGTCAAGGAGCCCTGGTTCTTCGCGACGGAGCTGCACGAGCGCACGCCGCCGCGCCCGCAGGGCACGCCCAGGACCCTGCAGGAGTACCGGGAGCTGTTCGTGGAGGCCCGGGAGGGGCAGCTGGTCGGCGAGGCCTCGCCGCACTACCTGTGGTCGCACACGGCGGCGAGGGGCATAGCGGCCGTGCGGCCCGATGCCAGGATCGTCGCGATCCTGCGCGAGCCGGCGTCCTTCCTGCGCTCGCTGCACCTGCAGTTCCTGGAAGTCTATTACGAGGTCGAGGCCGATCTGAGGCGGGCTCTGGACCTGGAGCAGGACCGCAGGGTCGGCCGCGGCGTGCCCCAGTACACCTACTGGCCCCAGCTGCTGCTCTACTCCGAGCACATCCGCTACGTCGAGCAGCTGCGCCGCTTCCACGAGGTCTTCCCGCCCGAGCAGGTGCTGGTCCTGATCTACGAGGACTTCCGCGCCGACAACGAGGGCACGGTGGCGCGCGTCATGGACTTCCTCGGGGTGGAGCCCGATCCGGCCGTCGTGCCGGTCGAGGCCAACCCGACCGTCGCCCCCCGCTCGCAGGCGCTCAACGAGCTCTTCCAGGCCGTAGGCGTCGGGCGCGGGCCGATCTCCCACGCCGTCAAGGAGACGATCAAGGCGGTGACGCCCGACGGTCCCCGCCGCCGCGCCTTCTACGCCCTGCGCAGCCGCCTCGTCTTCGGCGAGCCGCCGCCGGCCGACGAGCAGCTGATGGCCGAGCTGCGGGAGCGCTACCTGCCGGAGGTCCAGGCGATCTCGGAGTACCTGGACCGCGACCTCGTGAGCCTGTGGGGCTATGGCCAGCACGACTGAGCCGAGCCTGCCCGAGCGCCAGGTTCCGGCCGGGCGGCGCCTGCCGGACTTCCTGATCGCGGGGCACGCCAAGTGCGGCACGACGGCCCTGTACGAGATGCTGCGCCCGCACCCGCAGATCTTCATGCCGGAGCTGAAGGAGCCCCTGTACTTCGCGACGGACCTGCGCATGCGCTTCCAGCGCCCCGCCGCGGGTCCGCTGCCGACAGAGCTCGAGGACTACCTGTCGCTGTTCGACGGAGCCCGCCCGGACCAGCTCGTGGGGGAGGCCTCCTCCTCCTACCTGTGGTCGCGGGAGGCCGCCCGCGAGATCGCGGCCGTGGCGCCCGGGGCCAAGATCATCGGCATCCTGCGCGAGCCTGCCTCGTTCCTGCGCTCGCTGCACCTGCAGCTGCTGCAGAACCACATCGAGAGCGTCGGCGACCTCGGCAGGGCGCTGGCCCTGGAGCCAAAGCGCCGCGAAGGCAAGCGCATACCCCGCCGTTCGACCCGCCCGCAGGCGCTGCTGTACTCCGAGCGGGTCCGCTACGTCGAGCAGCTGCGCCGCTTCGAGGCCGTCTTCCCGCCCGAGCAGCTGCTGTTCCTCATCTACGACGACTTCCGTGCCCAGAACGAGGAGACGGTGCGCAGGGTGCTGCGCTTCCTGGGAGTCGACGACAGCTTCGAGGTCAGGCGGACGGAGGCCAACCCGACGGTGCGGATGCGCTCCCAGCACCTGGACGAACTGGTCAACGCCGTCTCGGTCGGACGGGGCCCCCTGACCCGGGCCGTGAAGGGGACGGTCAAGGCGCTGACGCCGGCCTCCCTGCGCAGGGGCGCCCTGCAGGCGACCCTCGACAGGGTCGTGCTGGGCAGGCCTGGCGAGCCCGACGAGCAGGTCATGAACGACATCCGCCGCCGCTACAGAGGTGAGGTGGAGGCGCTCGGCGAGCACATCGGACGCGACCTGGTCGCGCTGTGGGGCTATGACCAGCTCGACTGACTCGACGCTGCGGGACGCGGCGGGCAGGCCGGCCCCGCTGCCGGCCGGCCGGCTCCCCGACTTCTTCCTGGCGGGGCACTCCAAGAGCGGCACGACGGCCCTCTACGAGATGCTGCGATCGCACCCGCAGATCTTCATGCCAGACCTCAAGGAGCCCGTCTTCTTCGCCAAGGAGCTGCCGCGCCAGGCCCACCGCTACGAGGCGCCCGGCACCCTGGAGAGCTACATGGCCCTGTTCGAGCCGGCCGAGCCCGGCCAGATCGCGGGGGAGGCCTCGGCCTGCTACCTGTGGTCGCGGGTGGCGGCAGCGGAGATCGCAGCCGTGCGCCCGCAGGCGAAGATCGTCGCGATCCTGCGCGAGCCCGCGTCGTTCCTGCGCTCGCTGCACCTCCAGAACCTGCAGTCCCATTACGAGGACGAGCCCGACCTGGGACGTGCGCTGGCTCTGGAGGAGGAGAGGAGGGAGGGTCGCAGCGTGCCGCCCCGCTCGCTGTGGCCGCAGGTGCTCCTGTACTCCGAGCACGTCCGCTACGCGGAGCAACTGCGCCGCTACCTCGAGGTCTTCCCGCCCGAGCAGGTGCTGGTCCTCATCTATGAGGACTTCAGGGCCGACAACGAGGCGACCGTCAGCCGGGTGCTGCGCTTCCTGGGAGTGCAGCAGGACGCGCCCGTCGCGAGCGTCGAGGCCAACCCGACGGTGCAGATGCGCTCCCAGCGCCTGGACACGCTCGTCCACGGCCTCTCGACGGGGCAGGGCACCGGCTTCAGGGCCGCCAGATCGCTGGTCAAGGCCGTGACCCCCAGCGGCCTTCGCCGGGACGCGCTGAAGGGCTTTCAGCGCCGCTTCGTGGCGAGCGAGCCGGCGCCGCCGGACCCTGAGCTGACGCTGGCGATCAAGCGCCGCTACTGGCCCGAGGTGCTGGCCATCAGTGAATACCTGGACCGCGACCTGACTACCCTCTGGGGCTATGACGACGTCCTCTGAGCAGACGCCCGCGCCGGTCCGGGAGCCGGCCGCCGCGAAGCCCGGCCGGGTGCCCGACTTCTTCATCGTCGGGCAGCCCAAGAGCGGCACGACCGCCCTCTACGAGATGCTGCGCAAGCACCCCCAGGTGTTCATGCCGGACTTCAAGGAGCCGCGCTACTTCGCCAGCGACCTGCCCTCCCGCTACAACGACAGGCCCTCCGGCGAGCCGCTTGAAACCTATGAGGACTACCTGTCCCTGTTCGCCCCGGCCGGGGAGGGGCAGCTGGTCGGGGAGGCCTCGACGGCCTACATCTGGTCGAAGACGGCGGCCGCCAACATCGCCAGGGCAAGACCCGACGCGAAGATCGTCGTGATCATGCGCGAGCCGGCCAGCTACCTGCGCTCGATGCACCTGCAGCTGCTGCAGATCAGGGTCGAGCGCGAGCGCAGCCTGCGCCGGGCGCTGGCGCTGGAGGACAAGCGCCGCCAGGGCAAGCACCTGCCCAAGCCAGTCGCCAAGTGGCCTGCGGTGCTGCTCTACACGGACCGCATCCGCTACGTCGAGCAGCTGCGCCGCTACCACGAGGCCTTCCCCCGCGAGCAGGTGCTGGTCCTGATCTACGACGACTTCCGATCGGAGAACGAGGCGACGGTACGCAAGGTGATGCGTTTCCTGGAGGTGGAGGAGAACGTGCCGATCGCCCACAGCGAAGCCAATCCGTCGGTGCAGCTGCGCTCGGTGCGCATGGACGAGGCCGTCCGCGTCGTCACCGGGGGGGAGGGCGCGCTCGGCAGGGCGCTGCGCGGCTTCGTGCGGGCCGTGACCCCTCACGACCTGCGCCTGCGAGCGCACAGGGCGGTCCTCGGCAGCGTCCTGTTCGGCCCCCCCAAGCCCCCCGACGAGAAGCTCATGCTCGAGCTGCGCAGGCGCTTCAAGGGCGAGGTCGTCGCCCTCAGCGAGTACCTGGGGCGAGATCTCGTCAGCCTGTGGGGCTATGACAGCCTCGACTGAGACGGACGAGGGCAGCAGCACGGGAACGGGCGGGCGCCTGCCCGACTTCTTCATCGTGGGGCATCCCAAGAGCGGCACGACGGCCCTCTACGAGATGCTGCGCAGCCACCCCCAGGTCTTCATGCCGGACGTCAAGGAGCCGCGCTTCTTCGCCGAGGACCTGCGACCCCGCTTCCAGGGCGCCGGCGGCGGCGCGGGCGGCGAGCGACTGCCCGAGACGCTCCAGGAGTACCTGGAGCTGTTCGCGGCGGCCCGTCCAGAGCAGGTCGTCGGCGAGGCCTCGCCCTCCTACCTGCGCTCCGTCAGGGCGGCCGAGCTGATCGCCGCCGCCAGGCCCGACGCGAAGATAATCGCGATCCTGCGCGAGCCGGCGTCCTTCCTGCGCTCCCTGCACATGGAACTCGTCCAGAACCACGTCGAGTCCGAGCAGGACCTGCGCACGGCCCTGCAAGAGGAGTGGGACTCTCCCGCCGGGCAGGGCGCGGCCAGCGGGCAGAGCGGCCTGCCCCGCTACACGGACCGCGTCCACTATGTCGAGCAGCTGCGCCGCTACCACGAGGTCTTCCCGCCCGAGCAGGTGCTGGTGCTGATCTACGAGGACTTCAGGGCCGACAACGAGGCGACCGTGCGCAGGGTGCTGCGCTTCCTGGGCGTCGACGAGACGGTGCCGGTGGCTCCCGTCGAGGCCAACCCGAGCGTGCACGTTCGCTCGCTGGCCCTGGACCGGGCGGTGCGCTCGCTGCGGGCCGGCCAGAGTGCGCCCTACCGGGCCGCCAAGCGGACCGTCAAGGCGCTCACGCCGCAACGGGTGCAGGCCGAGCTGCTGCCGGCCCTGCGCAGGCGCGTCCTGTACAGCCCGCCGCGGGCCGCCGACGAGGCGCTGGAGGGGGAGCTGCGGGAGCGCTTCAGGGACGAGGTCGCAGCGCTCGGCGAGTACCTCGACCGGGACCTCCTGGAGCTGTGGGGCTACGGCGGTGGCGGGTGAGCAGGACGGCGGCTCGACGTTGAGCGAGCCGTTGGGAGCTGCCTGGCGGGAGCAGGCCGAGCGCCTCCAGCAGGACGGGCTGCCGGACGGGGAGGTGCTGCTGTCGTGCGCCGCGCCCTTCGGAGCAGGCGGGCTGGGGCGTCACACCCGGGAGCTGCTGGAGGCGTTGCGAAGGCGCGGCAGCACAGCCGCCTGCCTGAGCCTGGCGGGGGAGAGGCCGGACGGGCCCTGGCCTGAGGTGCGGGCGCTCGCGCCGGGCAGCGGCGAGACGCTGCTGGCAAGGGCCCTGGCTCCCTCCCCGTCGCTGCGGGCCCTCGCCGGCAGCGTGTCCTTCGACCGTCGTGCGGCACGCGAGCTTCCCGGAGGCGGCCACCTGATCGCCTTCAACGGGCAGGCACTGGCGCAGCTGCGGGCGGCTCGCGAGGCGGGCTACGAGTCGCTCGGCCTGGTGGCGGCCAACTCCCACATACGCCACGTCGCCCGCAGGCACGCGATGGCCTACAGGCGCTACCCCTTCGAGCGTTCCTGGACGGGCAGGATGATCGGGCGGACGCTGAAGGAGTACGAGCTGGCGGGGCGCATCCACGTCTCCTCCCGCTACACGCTGGAGTCCTTCCTGGCGGCCGGCGTCGCCCCCGAGCGGCTGTCGACCTTCCCGCTGACGCCCGACCCCCGCTACACGCCTGCCGTCCGCGGGCCCGAGGGCGAGCGCTTCGAGATCGTCTACGTCGGCAGCTTGGCGGTGCACAAGGGCGTGCCGCTGCTGATCGACGCGCTGACGAAGCTGCCCTACGGCGACATCCGCCTGACCCTGGTCGGCGGCTGGGGGACGAGGGGCATGCGCGTGTACATGCAGCGGGCTCTTGCCGCCGACCCCCGCATCGTCGTCAGCCCCGGCGACCCCCTTCCCCACCTGGCGCGGGCCGACCTGCTCGTGCACCCGGCCTACGAGGACGGCTTCGCATACGCGCCCGCCGAGGCGCTTGCCTGCGGCGTGCCGGTGATCGTCAGCGAGGACACCGGCATGAAGGAGCTGATCGCAAGCGAGCGGGAGGGGCTGGTCGTGCCCACCGGCAACCTCGAGCGCTTGACGGAGGCGATCGACGCGGCCTACAGGGGGCAGGCGCCATGGTGAGAAGGGTCGCTGTCGTCGGTGTCTCGCCGGGGGAGATCTGCGGCGTGCACGACCACGCCAGGCTGCTGGCGGGCGGCCTGGGCGCGGAGGGCGTCGAGTGCTCGATGCACTGGCTCGTGCGCGAGCGCAGCGGTTTGCAGGTCGAGCGCGAGGAGATGGCGGCCTTCGCGCGGCGGCTGCGCGAGGAGCTGCCCCGGGCCGACGCCGACATCGTGCTCCTCCACTACTCCGTCTTCGCCTTCGCCCACCGTGGCCTGCCGCTGTTCGCGCCGAGCCTGCTGGGTGCCGTGCGCGGGGCCGGTCTGCCGGTCGTGACGGTCCTGCACGAGGCCGTCTACCCGTGGAACGTAGGCGGGGCGCGAGGCAAGCTTTGGGCGGCCAGCCAGCGAGTCGCGCTGATCGACCTGGTCCGTCTCAGCGGCGCCCTCCTGGTGACGGCCGACTTCCGCGCCGACTGGCTGCGCAGTCGCCTGTGGCTGCCCCGCCGTCCCGTCGCTGTGGCGCCGGTCTTCTCGAACCTGCCGGAGCCTCGTCGCTTCGCGCCCGGCGAGCGAGACGGTGAGACGGTCGGGCTGTTCGGATACTCCTACGAGGGCACCAACCACGAGCTCGTGCTGGACGCCTTGGCGCTCGTGCGTGCGGAAGGGCGTCCGGCCCGGCTGCGGCTGCTGGGCGCGCCGGGACCGGACTCCGATGCTGCTCGGTCGTGGCGGCAGGGGGCGGCGGCGAGAGGGCTCGAGGGGTCGCTGACGTTCTCGGGCAGGCTGGGCGAGCAGGAGCTCTCCGACGAGCTTGCCCGCTGCGACGTGCTGCTCTGCATAGCGGCGCTGGGGCCGACCTCGCGCAAGGGCTCGCTGGCGGGCTCGCTGGCCTCGGGACGTCCGGTGCTGGCGCTGGACGGTCCCCGCACGTGGCGGGAGCTGACGGAGGCTGACGCGCTGCGGGTGGCCGCTCAGAGCCCGCGGGCGCTGGCGGCGGGGCTGGGAGAGCTGCTTGGCGATGCCGGGATGCAGGAGGAGCAGGGGGCGCGCGGGCGCGCCTTCGCGCTGGAGCAGATGGGCGTCGGGCGCACGGCGGAGGCGGTGATGGAGCTGGCGCGCGGGCTGGGGGTCTGAGGCGTCGCTCGCTACGTCCCGACTGCCGCGCGAGGCTAACGGCCCGAGTTGCCCCCGCCTCGCGTCTCGCCGACCATCGGACTAGGACGCACAGGTTCAGGTCGCGGAGGCACCGGGGATGGCTGCGGAGTCGATTTGCCAGGCACCGCCATCAGTCTACCGCTGGACCACGAGGGCAATCACCCATGCCAGAACCTCGATCAGCAACAGCACAGCGCCTATGCGAAAGACTCCCATCAATGTCCTGAGCTGGCGGCGGTTCAGTTCCGCGCTGCGGCCCATGTGCAAAGCAAGGTCACGTTCGATCAGATGCAGTGCAAGCGGCTCCCCATCCGCCGGCTCGAGGTACGTGGCGATGAACTGGTCTGGCGCCAATGAGAACTCCCAATCCCGACGCGGCCACAGCACCATCAGCACTGCGAAGCCGAGCAATACGAAGCAGCCCATCGCGATCCAAGCCACAGCGCTGATGTCGTGCTTCACGAGCGTCCGGCGGCCGAAGAACGATGTCGTGATCGCGGCAGCAGCAATCAGCGCACCGCTGCGCGCCCGAAGCTCCACGACCGATCTCTCCTGATCCTCCAATCCCATTCTGGCCTCGCGATAGGCGAGCGCATAGCCTTCGCGAGAAGTCGCGGCAGCGCACGTACTCATGGCATCGATCGTACGGATGGACTGCGATGGCACGGCGGCACCGGCCATCGAAGGAGCTTGTAACGAAAGCCTCTCCACATCGACATTCGTGAGGAGGGTGTGAAAATCGGAGAGACAGGGTTGGAGAGCGTGGGTGCGGGCGATTTGGCATGGCGTGGGCAGTTTCGTGGGCGGCTGCGGCTCTGACGACTCCGGTCGCTGGCGCCTGAATGGCTACGCTGGCGACGATGACGGTTCACGTCGGCCCTTACGAGTTCGACTGGGTCTCCTACGACAAGGACGGAGACATCCCCTACCTCCGGAGAGGGCCAGAGCAGATTGCCGCTGACGCCTTCGGCAGCCCGGAGGGGCACGCAGTCGGTTTGGACGGTCACGGCGAGGGTCAATGCCACAAATCGCTCTTCGTGCGACGAGGGCGGCCTCAGAGTCTCGGTGTCGCACGATAGAAGCCGATCTCGGCGACTTCGCCAAGGCGCTGACTGGGGCCTGAGGACTGTTGACGGCCCAAGGCGGTGGCGTAACACACGCCTGATTATTAGAATCCGCCAGCGTGAGGGTCTTCATCAGCCATAGCAGTCGAGACAAGGCGCTCGTGCGTGAGCTCGTTGGCTATTTTCCCGCTTGGCTCAAGCCTTGGATCGATGAGAACGAGCTGCTGTTTGGGGCCGAGCTCAAGCCGTCGCTCAGAAGTGCCATCAACTCTGAGGTCGACTATGTCGTGCTTATCTTCGGTCGTGATACAGCCGACTCGGAGTGGATCAGGCAGGAGGTCGCTTGGGCAAGAGAACGCGAGGAACTCCTTGGGCGGACGATTGTCTTGCCTGTCCTAGTAGACGATGTCCGTCATCGCCTCGCAGAGATTGGGCTTGACGGCCGCGTTGATCTACCAATCAGCGATTTCACCGAGGGAGGCATGAGGCTCCTCTCAGAGCGACTCGCAAACCAAATCGCTGGCTGGATGTCGGCGGAGCGCGAGAATCAGCCGCGAGCCAGCTCTGTTCGGCCGCCTGACTCCCTCGACGCCCTAGGCCGGTCCGCGTCATCGATTATCGAAGGAATACCCGTAGCGTGGCGCAGCGAGGTGGAGTCGCTTCTTGTCGGCCCATTTGTCGATGCCATCTCTTCGGCTCAGATCGGAACGATCCCGCTCTCGCCATCGCTTTATTACCAGCGCGTGCTGGCGGAGATGGCTCGAGCGGACTACCAAACGCGAGTTCTCGCCGTTTCGACCCTGTCGTCCGAACTCTGGAGCCGTGACACCGACCAAGCACGGTACGCCGGATACAACCTTGCTGCCGCAAATCGCGGCGCAAAGATCCGGCGGCTCTTTGTGCTACTCGAAACTCAGGCAGACGCCTATGAGGACGAGGTTCGGCGCCAAGAAGACGCAGGCATAGAGGCTCGCGTGGGCTCAACAAGCCTGCTGGCTGACGCTTCGGATCTGGACGACTTTGTTCTCTTCGAAGACCCCGACGGTACGCGCGCCTACGTCGCTCTACCAAGCATTGATGGTTCCCGCCGAATCCGGGCAGCAGCGCTGCTCGTCTCCGCCGCGAGCCTAGCCCGTAAGCGCAACGCCTTTGATCTCGCATGGGAACTCGCCCTCACCGGCCCCACCTTCTTTAGAGCGAGGCGAGACGCCAGGCCTGGAGCAAAGGTTCCTGAGCCGGGGCGGCGGCTCGCGTCTCAATATCTCGATACGCCAGTCATCACCTGCGAGGAAGCGGCGGCTGCTCGGAGCATCCCCCTCGCCCACGAGCTCAAGACGTTGATAGTCAGGACCGACGACGGCTACGTCGCCGTTCATATTCCTGGCGACAGCACGGTTTCGCTCAGAAAGATCAAGGTGCGGCTTGAAACCACGCAGGCACACCTTGCTAGCCCGTCTGATCTTGCCGAGCTCGGTCTGTCACCGGGAACCGTTTGCGCGGTCCTTGAGCCGGTGTGGTCGATGCCTCACCTTGTGAGTCGCCGTGTCCTGACGCTGAAGTTTGTGATGACAAATAACGGCACCCGAACCGGCTATTTCGAGTTTGCGCCGGGCGTCCTAGTCGATGCTTCGGACGCAATTGTCGGCGATTTCGAGAGAGAGAGCAGCCGTCGCCCTTGCCGTCCGACAATTCGGACTAGGCCCGGCGCTGTTCAGCAGGACCTACCGTCGACGGCAGCATAAGGAACCGAGTCGAGGCTTCTCAGCGCATACTGGGCCGTCGCTGCGAGACTTTCTGGACGACCTTCGGTGACTCCTGATTTCACGGTCTCATCCGCTCGGCGAGCCGCGTAGCCGCCGCAGTGGCGAGCTCGCTCCGCTTGTCAAGCAGCCCGAAGACGCTCTCCGTGTACTCGTCAACGAGTTGGTAGATGAGCGCGGCCCTTCCTCGTCCCTCCAACAATCACCGACCTCGTCTGGGAGACAGGCTCTGCGCCTGCGCCCCCCGCCTCGACCCCTCAGCCCCTCCCGTCCCAAGCCTCCCGCGCACCCGCATACGCGCCCATCAAAGCCTCGACGTGCCGCTGCGGCGTGAATCGCTCCGCCACGTCCAGGGCGCCCGCCTGCCCCATCCGCGCCTGGCGCTCGGGATCGTCCAGCAGCTCGCCCAGTCCGCGCGCCAGGTCACGGTGATCGCCAGGGCGAAACAGCAGCCCGCTGACATCTGCCCGCAGCCAGTCCTCGATGCCGCCCGTGGCGGACGCGACGACAGGCCGCCCCGCGGCGAGCGCCTCGATGCCGACGATGCCGAACGGCTCAGGCCAGAGCGACGGCACGACCACAACCGATGCCTCCGCCAGCTCCCGCGCCAGCTCCTCAGGAGGTAGCCAGCCGGGGAAGGCGACCCGGTCGGCCACGCCCTCGCGGGCTGCCAGCTTGCGCAGCTCCGGGAGCTGCCAGCCCTCGCCGCAGATGACGAATTCGGCCTGCACCAGCGCTGCGGCGCGGATCAGGGTGTCGAACCCCTTGGCGGCCACGGCCCGCCCGGCCGCTACGACCTTGCGGCGCGCCTCGTGTCCCTCCGCCGCGGCGGGGGCGACGGTCGTGAACAGCGGCACGACCCGGCGGGGGGAGATGGCGTTGGCGGCGAGATGACGGTCCACGGAGCTCGAGTAGGAGATCGCAATGTCTGCCGCCCGCAGCGCCTGCAGGGAGCCGGCGACCCGCTGGTAGGAGCGGGGCAGGGGGCGGGGGTCGAACGTGTGCGCGCAGCCGCGCAGGAGCAGGTTGGGAATGCAGCCTGGGCCGTGGGCGCGAGTGCACTCCTGCCCCGGGCGAAAGTAGTAGAGGTGAGACGTGCAGGCTGAATAGCCGTGCACGCTGACGGCAACGGGGGCCAGGCGGCGCAGTTCCCCGACCAGCCCGGCGTCCTCGATCTCGTGGAAGTGAGCGACGTCGGGGGCCAGGTCGGCGATCGCCCGCAGTCGCCGAGCCGCGGGCGCATTGGCGTCCCCCAGGACCGGATCGACGTGGACGCTCACGCCTTCCGCCGACTCCTCGTCGGAGGCTTCCGCGACCAGCACCTCGACAGACGCGCCGTGCGCAGCCAGCGCTCGCGCGCTCGCCACGACGTGGGCTGCGATGCCCCCTGCTCGGGACCAGCTCGGTGCAACCAGCAGAACCGTCTCGGGACGGTCTCGTTCTCCCACGTCAAGCTGCTGTGCGGCTGCACGTGGGCTCTCCCTCGCCATGGGCCAACCGATCATAGGCCCTCTGGTACATTGGCCCGCGCCATGTCCGAGACGGCTGCGGGAGATGCTGGCAACCCGCCTCAGACGGGTCCCCCCAAGGTCGTCTACGTGATGGGATCGGGTCGTTCCGGCAGCTCCATCCTCGGTGTGGCGCTTGGCAACTGCCAGGGCTTCTTCTACGCAGGCGAGCTCGACAGGTGGCTGCCCAGCGGCGGCATCCCCTCCCTCGGTGGCACCGAGCGCACCCGCTTCTGGTCGGCGGTGCGCGAGCAGGTCGACGTGCCCCAGGACATGCTCGACTCCCGCGCCCGCGATCAGCTGGAGCGGGCCGGCGGGCTGTTCCGGCTGGGTGGACGGGCCGGCAGGCGGGCCCTGCGTCGCCGCTACCGCCAGGCCAGCGGGCAGATCGTCGGGGCAGTGGCGGATGTGGCCGGTGTCGCTCACGTCGTCGACACCTCCCACTTCCCGCTGCGGGCCAGAGAGCTGAAAGCCGTGGAGGGCATCGACGTGTACCTGCTGTTCATGGTCCGCGACCCGCAGCGGGTGCTTGCCTCCTTCACCCGGACAGTCCCCGCCAACGACCCGCTGACCCGGGCCAAGCTCATCCTCAAGACCAACCTCGACCTGTGGCTGACCCACCTGCTGGCGATAGCCGTCTTCCTCGGCCACCGCCGCGACAGGCGCCTGTTTCTGCACTACGAGGACCTGACGGCCCAGCCGCAGACGGTCCTGCGCCAGATCCTGGACATGCTGGGCGCCGAGGCCGACCTGCCCGACCTGGCCAACCTAAGGACAGGGCTGTCGATGGGCGGCAACCCGATGCTGCGGGCCGAGACGGTGGCCCTGTCCGGCGAGAACCGCGCGCCAACTGGCGGCTCACGTCTGACGGCACTGCTGCAGGCGCCGCTGAGTGCCGTCATGGCCCGGCTGCGCCCTGCCGTCCAGCTGCCCGGCGGGGTGGCCTGAGCCGATGAGACCGATGCGCAGGGCCCTTGGGGCTGTAGCCCGCCGCCTGGATCGTCCCGAGCTGGTCTCGGCCTTCTACGCGGGCGCCAGGCAGGCCGAACACGAGGAGCTGGGGATCGCCGCCGTGCTGGCCGCCGTGCTGCGGGCGCGGGGCACCTACGTCGACGTCGGCTGTAACCGCGGCCAGGTGCTGGCAGAGGCCGTGCGCGTCGCTCCGGCCGGGCGGCACGTCGCCTTCGAGCCGATCCCGGCGCTGGCGGCGGAGCTCCGCAGTCGCTTCCCCGCCGTCGAGGTCCGCGAGCTGGCGGTCTCCGACCGGCCCGGCAGTACCCAGTTCTGCCACTTCACGGGGCTGGACGGCTGGAGCGGCCTGCGTCGTAACCCCGCCGTCAGCGACGAGCAGGGCAGGCCCCAGTACATCGACGTGCGCCTCTCGACGCTGGACTTGGAGCTCGAGGAGTTGCAGCTGCGCCCGGACCTGATCAAGATCGACGTCGAGGGAGCCGAGCTGGACGTCCTGCGCGGCGCCTCGGGCCTGCTGGCAAGCGCCCGCCCGCCGATCGTCTTCGAGCACGTCGCCGCTGCCGGCGAGCTCTACGGCCACGCGCCAGGCGAGCTGTGGGACCTGCTCGCGCAGGCCGGCTACAGGATCTTCTCCGTCACCGGCGAGGGGCCCTTCCAGCGCGATCGCTTCACTGCGCCCACCCGCACCGTCAACTGGCTGGCAGTGCCGGAATCCTGAGCGCCCGTCGGCCTATTCGTATTCGAGCGTCAGCAGCCGCGGGTAGTCGGTGGCGGCGACTTCGAACTGGGCCGTTTCGCCACTGCGGAAGACGAGCCTGGCGGGCGTGTATTCGTGGCGCAAGGGGTCGTAGGAGCTGACCTTGGGCGCCGCGCCGCCGGCGGGCAGGTTGCCCAGCGTGACCGTGAAGCTCTCGGCGGGCAGGTCGAAGCGCTGCACGTCGCTGCTGGGCCGGCCGGGTTCGTAGAGCGTCAGCAGGTCCTCCGTCATCACGTAGACAGGGATGACGAAGCGGGTGGGGGAGGTCTGGAAGGGCAGCACGGCCAGCATGTCGCGGTCGTACAGGCTCGGGTGGGCGCTCGTCCCGTCGCCCTGGAACTGGGCGTGGTTGCCTTCCTGGGCGATCGAGAGGAGCTTCAGCCGGCGTGCCTGGCCTTCCGGTCCGGGGCCCTGGAAGCGGGCCATCAGTTCGCGAAAGGCGCTCATCGTCGCCCCGCCCAGCGGAGCTCCCGGATACGTTTCGGGGTGGGCTTCCAGGGCCGCGTAGAAGGCGGGCGAGATGAGGCTGAGCGGGCCGGGGCCGGCTGCGAAGAAGTACTCGCGGGAGAGGCCCTTGCCGACGAGGGCGACGAGGCTGCGCAGCAATGCCTTGGCCTCGAAGTGGGCACGGTCGGCTGGTGTCAGGGACTGCGTCGAGGGGGTCACGCCGTCTGCTTCCACGACGTGCCCGCGACCCGGCGTCAGGTTGTACTCGGTCATCCACTTCTGCACGGGGCTGCCGCCGACCGGGCCGACTTCGCGCCCGTGCGGCAGGCCGTAGATGTCGGTCGTGATCGGGGCGATATCGCGAACCAGCGTCTCCGTCGAGAGGGCCGTCAGGAAGTACTCGGGGAACAGCTCCTGGTAGTGGGGCACGAACAGGGGCGTGAAGCCCTTGCCGCCGGCCGTGTCGCGGAAGCCCTGCGCGTTCAGGGGCTTCAGGCGCTTTTCGACGTATTCGGCGGGCAGCTCGCGGGCACCGTTGTAGAGGTGCTTGCTGAGCGCCGTCAGGCCGACCGGGGCATAGGCGCCCGAGGGGAAGGGGGTCTGGCTGGCGAAGCCGTCGGTGACGCCGACGCCGGCGCCGATGCCGTTGGCGGGGTTGCGCACCCAGTCGACCGTTTCCTTGAGCAGCTTGTTGGTGATCGTTTTGGTCAGCTTGTCGTCGATGCTGGCCTTGGTCGCATCCTTGCGTTCGGGGCCCTGTTCGCCTTCGGCCCCTTCTTCCACGAGGCTCGCCTTCGTTGTCGCACGCGCGCCTGCGACTGCGCTGGAGGCCGCCGCTTCTTCGGCTTCGCCTGCTTCCGCTTCGCCTTCCAGCGATTCCAGTTCCGTGCCGTCGGCCCTGACGGCGCTGCTTTCTTCCGTTTCGGCGTCTTCGGGTGCGCCGGGTGCGTCCTGTGCTTCCGCTGCTTCTTCGGCTTCGCTCGTACGGCTGTCGGCGGGCTGGTAATAGTGTTCGTAGTTGAGGAACTGTGAGCCGAAGGTCAGCTCGTTCCAGACCTCCAGGTCATAGCCGCCGGGGCCGAAGATGCGGCTCGCTTCCGCGGTGACGGCCTTCACGTAGCCCAGCCAGCCGGTCATCGTTTCCTGATAGACGGGGTTGGGCTGCCCGTTGGGCAGCGTCGGTGACTGAAAGGGCGCGTAGCGAAGGGTCATGGCGTAGTGCTTTCCCGCCGCTAGCGTCCAGCGCAGCGGGCGCGAGAGCGTGGCGACGCCTTCGCCGTTGACGGAGGCGATCAGCACGTCGGGGCCGCTGCCCCAGGTCAGGCCCTCGAAGCCCGTCTTGCCGGGCACGACCATCGCCGCGCTTGCCGCGTTCAGCCTGACTGTCATGGCGCCCGGGTAGGCGGTGGCCGTCGTGCTCAGCGTGATCGTCTTGGCTGGGTCGGGCTCGCCGCTGTTGGCGTTGAGCAGGATCAAGGGCCGCAGGTCGTGACGCTTCAGCGCCAGCAGGATCGCTTCGATCCGCGGCTGGGTCTTGAACTTGGTCGGTTCTTCGTAGGACATGGCGCCCCACGGGATTTCCTTGCGGGCCAGCGTGAAGCCGCTTTCCTGGAGCAGCTGGGCGACGGCTTCCGCCCGTTCCGGGCCGACGTTGAAGTTGATCCCCAGCGAGTTCAGCAGCGTCGAGCCGGGCCACGTGTCGAAGTAGGCCCGCCACGGCTGGATCCAGAAGGAGGTGAAGCCGAAGGGGTCCTTGGTCAGGAAACGGGGGTCGATCGGGTCGCCCAGCATGCTGCCTTCTTCGACGGGCAGCCCGCCGGCGCCCGTCCCGGGTTCGCCCTTGCCGTGCCCCTTGGCCGGTTCGGTGGTTTCCACGGAGCCCGAGGGCTTGGTCTTGACCGTGCCGCCGGTCTTGCCGGAGCCGGAGCCCGACCCGCCCTTGACGCTTGTGGCTGCGAGGCGGGTCGGCTTGGGCCCGGCGGTCCTGGGGGCCGGGACCTTCGCGTGTCCGCTCGCGTGACGGGTGGTGCGGGTCCCCGTGCGGGGGTGCCGCGCGACGAGCCTCGTGGGCGTCCGGTGACCGGCCCGAGCGGTCCTTCGAGCCTGGGCGCCGGCTGTCGAGACCGTCGTCAGGGACGCGAGCGACAGGGTGAGAGCTATTGCCAGACGGGATCCCGAGCGGCGGGCGTTGAAGAGGGCTTGGCGTGCTCGATCGCGTGACATCTGCCTGGGGCCGGGCCGCGTCCGCGGATCCCCTGCCGCGGCTGTGATCGACCCTCCGGGGTGTCTGCTTGACGCAAGTCGGGTGGCCTGGACAGACGGTGCCCGGTCTGTCAGCAGGCTGCGATCGGGCCGATCTGACGGCCGCGATCGAGGCCGTTCAGGCGGGTGAGCGGTCGCCGAGCAGCCGCTCGTAGACAGCCTGCAGGCGGGCGGCGATGACGGTGGGTGCGTAGTCGCCGACGGCTGCCGCGGCGGCATTGCCGAGGCGCTCCCGCTCGGCGCGATCGTCGCGCAGGGCGACCATCGCGTCGCGCAGGGCCGGTCGATCGCCGCTTCTGAAGAGGATGCCCGTACGGCCGTCGGCGATCACCTCAGCCGGGCCGCCCTCGTCCGCGGCGATCACGGGCAGCCCCGCGGCCATCCCCTCCAGCACGACCTGACCGAAGGGCTCGGGGGTGATCGAGGCGTGCACGAGCACGTCGAAGGAGGCCAGCTCCGGCCAGACGTCCTCGCGAAAGCCCCGCAGCTCCACACGCTCGCTCAGGCCGAGCTCCGCGATCAGGTGGGCGAGGGAGCGCTCGTAGTCCTCCTCGCCGAACATGGGCGTGCCGACGATCACGGCTCGCTCGGGCCCGTCGGGGAAGGCGTCGGCGAAGGCACGCAGGAACAGGTCCTGGCCCTTCCAGGGGGCGATCCGCCCGAGCATCCCGAAGACGGCGCCCTCCTGTGTGCTGGAGGGTCGCGCCCGGGGCTCGGGGGCCTGCACGGAGTCCGGGAGGACCTCGGCGAAGCGGTTGCGCCTGGATGGGGCGAGGGTGGAAAGCGTCGAGCGGGAGTTGGCGATGACCCCGTCGGCCAGCCGGGAGATGCTGATGCGGGCCAGGCGCAGGCCTCCACTGGAGAGGTAGTCGTCGGCCAGCCGGTCGCGCAGGTGCCACAGCACGGGCACGCCCGCCAGCCGTGCCGCCAGGGCGCCGTAGACCCCGGACTTCAACGAGTTGGTGTGCACCAGGTCCGGACGCAGGGTGCGCAGCCGCGCAGCCAGGCGCAGGACGTAGGTGAGCGTCTGCAGCATCGCCAGGGGTGACGTACCGCCGACGCCGACGGAGTCCTTGCGAACGTCGCGGGCAGCGGGCGCGATCGGCAGCACCTCGACGGACACTCCCGCCTGCGCCAGACGGGAGGCCAGCGGGCCCTCCTCGCCCAGGATCACGTGCGCTTCGACGTCCCGCAGGTGCGGCAGCACTCGCAGCAGCGCGATCTCCCCGCCGGACAGGCGGGCGACGTGGTCGAGGTAGACGACGCGGGGCCGCTTGCGGTGCCCGCCGGCCAAGACGGCCCGGTAGACGTCGCGATGACGCTCGGCCACCCCGCCCCAGTCGAAGCGCTCGGCGTGGGAGCGGGCGACCGCTCGCGCCGGCAGCTCGCCGCGGGCGCCCTGCAGCAGACGCTCGGCCAGGGCCCCGACGTCTCCCGCGGGCACGACCAGGGAGCGGTCGAGGCCCGCCAGCGCCTCGGGCAGGCCCCCGACGTCGCTGACGATGCTGGGCGTGCCGCAGGCGGCCGCCTCGAGCACGACCATGCCGAAGCCCTCGAAGGAGAGGCTCGGCACGACGGCCACGTCGGCGGCTCTGTAGGCCTCGATCAGATCCTCCTCCCCGACGCGTCCGAGCATTCGCACGCGGCCGGCCAGGTCGGGCTCCTGTGTGCGGGCGCGCAGACGCTCACCTTCGGGACCCTCGCCGATCACAAGCAGCTCCGAGCCGGGCGGAAGCTCCCCCGCCAGCGCGGCCCAGGCGTCGAGCAGGACGTCGATGCCCATGCGCGGGACCAGCCGCCTGGCGCAGACGACGAGGAAGGCCTCGGGTGCGACGCCCAGGCGCTCGCGAGCCTGCGGGCGCCCCGCCACGGTGAAGCGGTCCAGCTCGACCCCGGGAGGGCAGACGTCGATCAGCCACGGGCTGACCCGATAGTCCTCTACGAGGACGCGCCTGAAGGCCCCGGACAGGACGATCAGCCGCTGCGCCCGGCGCAGGGCGGCCCGCTCCAGCAGCCGCCGCAGGCCCAGGCGCAGCCGCGAGCGCTCGCCGCCGGCGGCGCTCTCGAGGGCCCATGGCCCGTGGAAGTGGAATACGGCAGGCTTGTCACGAAGCCTCCGGCTGTACATGGGCGACAGCGCATAGAGGGCGAAGTGGGCGTCGATCAGGTTCGTCCGATCGGCGGCGCGAAGGCTCGCGCGACGGAAGGCGGCCAGGCGTCGTGGCAGCGGCGCCTGCGGCTCGGACACGGCCTCGACGCGCTCGGGCGCGTCCCCGGCCGGGCCGATCACGACCCCCCGGGACTCGGGCAGGCGCTCGAGCAGGGAGCGGTAGTAGCGGTCCAGGCCGCCCAGGCTGTCGGGGAACCAGCCGAGGCCCAGCATCAGCGGGCGGGCCTCGGGGTTTTGGCGCTCGTGCGAGTTCACGGAGTTTGCAGGCGTTGAAAAGTCACTATCGGCACCCTAATCTTCACTACATGAGGCCCGGCGTGAGCCAACGTTGAGCCCGATGCACGAGGAATCCCGCGACAGCGAATCGCCAGCAAGGATGCCTGCGACCTACCACCTGCCGCATCTCCGGACGCTCGAGGCCGAGGCCATCCACGTGATGCGCGAGACGGTCGCGGAATTCGAGCGGCCCGTGCTGCTGTTCAGCGGCGGCAAGGACTCGATCGTGCTGCTGCGCCTGGCCGAGAAGGCCTTCAGGCCGGCGCCCTTCCCGTTCCCGGTCATGCACGTCGACACGGGCCACAACTTCCCTGAGGCGATCGAGTTCCGCGACCGCCGCATCGCGGAGATCGGGGAGCGGTTGATAGTTGCGAGAGTTCAGGAGTCCATTGACATGGGACGGGTGGTCGAGCAGACGGGCCCGCGGGCATCCCGCAACGGCCTGCAGACCGTCACCCTGCTGGACGCGATCGCCGAGCACGGCTTCGACGCGGCCTTCGGCGGCGCTCGCCGTGACGAGGAGCGAGCCCGTGCGAAGGAGCGCATTTTTTCCTTCCGCGACGAGTTCGGGCAGTGGGAGCCGCAGAAACAGCGCCCGGAGGTGTGGAGCCTCTACAACGGGCGCATGCACAAGGGCGAACACGCCCGGGTCTTCCCGATCTCCAACTGGACGGAGCTGGACGTGTGGCAGTACCTGGCCGAGGAGAACCTGGAGGTGCCATCGATCTACTTCGCCCACGAGCGCGAGGTGTTCGAGCGCGACGGCATGCTCTACGCGGTCAGCGAGTTCATTGAGATGATGGAGGGCGAGGTGCCCTTCACGGCGACAGTCCGCTACCGCACGGTGGGCGACATGAGCTGCACAGGAGCGGTCGAGTCCGACGCGGCGACGTTGGCCGACGTCGTGGCCGAGATAGCCGCCACGGAGGTAACCGAGCGCGGACAAACGCGGGCCGACGACCGCGTCACGGAGGCCGCCATGGAGGACCGCAAGCGCCAGGGGTACTTCTGATGAGCTCCGCCAACGGCTCCAACGGACACGGCGCAGCAGCTTGGGCGGCCGCGACGGTCGACAAGCAGGCCACCGCCGACGTCTTCAGCCGCCTCGCCGACCGCCCCGCTGACCTGCTGCGCTTCGCCACCGCAGGCTCGGTCGACGACGGCAAGAGCACCCTCATCGGCCGGCTGCTGTACGACTCCAAGCAGGTACTGGCCGACCAGCTCGCCCACGTCGAGCAGGCCAGCGAGCGAAAGGGGCAGGGGTTCCTGGACCTGTCGCTGCTGACCGACGGGCTGCGGGCCGAGCGCGAGCAGGGCATCACCATCGACGTCGCCTACCGCTACTTCGCGACGGCGCAGCGGCGTTTCATCATCGCCGACACGCCGGGCCACGAGCAGTACACCCGCAACATGGTCACGGGTGCCTCCACGGCGGACCTCGCGATCGTCCTCGTGGACGCCCGCAAGGGGGTCCTGGCGCAATCCAAGCGCCACGCCTTCATCAGCTCGATGCTCGGCATCCCGCACGTCGTCGTGTGCGTCAACAAGATGGACCTGGTCGACTTCAGTGAGTCCGCCTTCGACGCGATCGTCGAGGAGTTCGACCGTTTCGCCGCCCGCCTGGAGCTCCCCGACGTCACCTTCATCCCGATCTCGGCGCTGCTGGGCGACAACGTCGTCACGCGCTCGGATGCGATGCCCTGGTATCAGGGTCCGCCACTGCTCTACCACCTCGAGCACGTCCACATAGCCTCCGACCGCAACCTGATCGATGTCCGCTTCCCCGTGCAGTGGGTGGTCCGGCCGCCGGCGGGCGACTACCGCGCCTACGCCGGTCAGGTCGCGGGCGGGATCATGCGACCAGGCGACGAGGTCGTAGTGCTGCCCAGCGGGCAGCGTTCGACGATCGCGGGCATAGACACCTTCGACGGCACCGTCGAGGAGGCCTTCCCGCCCATGTCGGTCGCCCTGCGACTGGCCGACGACGTCGACGTCAGTCGCGGCTCGACGATCGTGCGCACCCAGAACCAGCCGACGGTCGCCAGCCGCTTCGAGTGCCTGATGTGCTGGATGTCGGAGCAGCCCCTGCAACCCGGGCGCCGCTATCTCGTCAAGCACACGACCCGTACGGCGCTGGTCGGCCGCGTCGACGTCCGCTATCGCATCGACGTGGAGACGCTGCGCCGGGACGAGACGGTGCAGACGCTCGGGCTGAACGACCTGGCCCGGGTGCACCTGGAGCTGAGCTCCCCGCTGGTCTTCGACTCCTATCGCCGCAACCGCGTGACGGGCAGTCTGATCGTGATCGACGAGGCGACCAACGACACGGTCGCGGCCGGGGTGATCCTCGACACGGAGGTCGAGGGCCAGCCGATGCGGGCCGAGCCGGGCGAGCGCAGCCCCAACGTCCGCTGGCAGGGAACCAAGATCGACCGCGGGCAGCGCTGGCAGGCGCTCGGCCACGGTGGCGCCACGCTGTGGTTCACGGGACTGCCGGGCGCCGGCAAGTCGACTGTGGCGGCTGCCGTGGAGGAGCGCCTGGTGCAGATGGGCCGTCCCGCCTTCATGCTCGACGGCGACAACCTCCGCCACGGCCTCAACGGCGACCTCGGCTTCGACGAGGCGGCTCGTGCCGAGAACGTGCGTCGCACCTCCCACGTCGCACGTCTGCTGGCCGAGTCCGGCACGATCGCCCTGGTCAGCCTCGTCAGCCCGTATGCGGCCGACCGCAAGATGGCCGGCCAGCTGCACGCGGAGGACGACCTGCCCTTCATGGAGGTGTTCGTGGACGCTCCGCTGGAGGTCTGCGAGCAGCGCGACCCGAAGGGCCTGTACGCCCGCGCCCGCGCCGGCGAGCTGGAGGGGATGACGGGCGTCGGCGCTCCCTACGAGCCACCCAGCGACCCAGCTCTGACGCTCGGCAGCAGCGGCGAAACGGTCGAGCAGGAGGTCGAGCGGGTGCTCGAACTGCTGCGCGATCGAGGCCTTCTCTAGGCCTCGCGCCCGGCCGGCAGAGCTCCCCTTCCTGCCGGACTACTTCTTGTGCTTGTGCTTGGCGCTCGACTTAGGCGCCCGGATCTCGACGTGGTTGCTCGCCCCGGAGGTCAGGGCGCCCTTGGGCAGTTGCACGAAGGCCTGGTAGTGGTATGTGCCGCTCAGCGCCACGATCACGCTGAAGCGCGACACCGTGGAGGTCGCGCGCTTGAGCACCGTCCTCGCGACCTCGTGCGGGCGCGGGCCGCTGCGCTTGCTGCCGACCTTCTGGGGCAGCAACTCCTGGATCACGATCGGCACGCCGTTGCGGGCGGGCGCGACGGTGCCGTAGAGCCTGTAGAGCCCGCTCTTGCCGCCTGAGCGGACGTGCAGGACGATCAGAGGTACGACGTGCACGGTCACCGGGGGGCTGTAGACGGGACGGGTGCCGTCCGTCAGGACCCGCAGCTCGGTGTTGCTGCTCAGGTGGGGCACCTTGAAGACGAAGCGGCCGGTGCTGCTGGTCGTGACCGGCCCGGCCAGGGACTTGAAGGCCCCCGTGTAGGGATAGTCGGTGCCCTGCAGGCTGACGGGCACGTCGGCGTTGCCCTTGCCGGTGAGGCTTCCGACGAATTCGAAGGTCTGCCCGTAGACGGCCGTCAGTTCCGCTTCCTTGCCTTTTTCGATCTCGAAGCGCGTGCGGTCGGAGCTCTTGCCCTTGTATGTCTTTTCTTTGCCGCGCACCGTTTCGGTCTGGCCGCTCGCGGGGTTCACGTAGGTCGCGACGATGCGGTAGTGCTCGCCGAGGACGAGTCCCGTGACCGTCTGGCCGACTTTGATCTCCTTGGCTTCTTTGCCGATGGCGACGGGTTTGGTGGAGGAGCCGAAAGCGTTCGTGAGGCCGTATTCGAAGAAGTAGCTCGTTTCGAACCCCTCCGGGTTCACGACGCCCTCGAGCTGTCCGCTGCCCCCGTGAACCGCTGTCACGCCACCCGTGACAGCGCGGGGCTTGAGCGTTGCGCCCAACGCCTGCGCACCCACCACGACCGCTGCCAGCGTTGCGGTCGCGAGGACGGCGAGGCTGCCCCTGCGGGCTGCTGCTGCTGTCATCTCGGCTTTTCTCCAGGATCTCTCTGCGCTTGACGCTCCGTTGTCCTCACGGAGCCTGGTTCGGGGTTTGCCCCTGAGGCTACAACCCCGCCGGTACGTCAGTGTTTCGCTTCGACGGGCGGGCTCGTGGGTAGCTTTGACTGGACAAGGGAAGACATGATGAGGATAAAGCTGATATACTCTGTGAGGATTACGGACTAGGAGATCCCATGATCCTGTTCCTCATCCTTCCTGTTTGGCTGATGGCGATGCTGCTGGTCGTCGGGCTGTGCGCTGGAGCACGGCTCGGCGACAGCCAGCTGCGTCTTCAGGCCGCCGACGCGCAGCTGACGCTGCGGCGCTTGGAGGATCACGAGGACGAGCCGGTCGAGGAGCCGGCTGGGTCGGCCACATCCGGCGAGCGTCGACGGATCCGGGTCGTCGTCTGACGGCGACCGTGAAAGACAGGACTTTCACAAGATAATCACGACGGACGGGGGCGGTGGCTCGACTATTGCAGGCCAGAGCCATCAGGACGTCGGCCGAGACGTGCCTGCCAGCCCGAAGGTGCAGCCCTGTCTACCACTGAGTACGCAAGCCCTCACGCAGCAGACGACGAGTCGCAGGCGCGCTGCGTCAGCTGCGGCTCCGCGCTGGCGGCCGACCAGCGCTACTGCCTGGAGTGCGGCGAGCGGCGCCCCCAGGTCAGCGAGTTCCTGCGCGGGGGTAATCCCGCAGTCACGCAGGCGACTCCGCCCGCGCCGCCCGCGCCTCCCCGGCAGGACGGCGGTCCCTCCAGCCCCAACAACCTCCCCAGCCTGCTGGCGGGCGTCGGCGTGCTTCTGCTCGCGATGGGCGTCGGCGTGCTGATCGGACGCAGCGGCGACGGCAAGCAGCAGGCCTCCTCGCCGTCGGTCATCACCGTCAGCCAGGGCTCGAGCAGCGGCTCGTCGCCTGCCTCGGAAGCCTCCTTTACGAGCAGCTGGCCGGCCGGCACCAGTGGCTACACGATCCAGCTGCAGACGCTGCCCAGCACGGGCACGTCCGTGGCGGAAGTCGAAAAAGCCAAGTCCTCGGCTGAATCCAAGGGCGCCAAGTCGGTGGGCGCGCTGAAGTCCGAAGAATTCTCGAGTCTGCCCTCCGGCGACTACCTGATCTACTCCGGCGTCTACCACAAGCGAGCAGAAGCCCAGAGGGCGCTGGGCTCGCTGAAGAAGAAGTTCCCGGGGGCAAAGGTCGTGAAGGTCTCCGAATCGAGCTCGGAAAAGTCCTCGGGCTCCTCTGAATCGTCGAGCACGTCAGGGTCCGGGGCGGGCTCCAGCATCAACCACCCGGCACCCCCGTCTGTGCTGGAAGGCGAGTCCCACTCCCACGGCAAAAGCTACGAGGAAAAATCGAAGAACCTGCCGGACGTCGTCTCGACGGGTTGAGCGATGCGGATCCTGCCCGACAGCCTGAAGACCCAGCCCGTCGCCGCGCCTGTGCCGGCCCCACCGAGCGGGCCCGAGAAGGCAGAGCCGACCGGGCAGCCTTCGGTGCTCGCCAGGCGCAGAGACTCGCTCGCCCAGCAGGTGACAGAACTGCACTGGGATCTCGGCGGCCTCGCCTACGAGATGGCGATCAGGGACCACTTCCGGCTCGACGTGCTCGTGCGCAGGGCGGCCGTGCTGCAGGAACGGGACGCGGAGCTGGCCGAGGTCGAGCGCCTGCTGCGCCTGGAGGACAGCGGCGCCGCCGGCAGCTGCCCGTCCTGCTCGGCTCCTCACAGCCGCGGGGCCGTCTACTGCTGGCAGTGCGGCAAGTCGCTGATGGAGCGGCTGCCCAGCGCCTCCGCCGTCGACGGGGAGGCGCCCACGGCCGTGATGGACGCCCTGCTGGTCCCTCCAGGGGGCTCCGTCGAGCCCGAGCGCTGAGCCGTCGTGGCCTCTGAACGGCAGTGTCAGAGCTGCAGCTCGCCGCTGGCGGCCGATCAGCTCTACTGCGTCGCCTGCGGGCGGCGCGTCGGGCCCGCGAGCGACCGCATGCTCGCCCTGCTGGATCGCGTCGGAAAGGGCGAGCCGGCGGCAGCCGAGGCGCAGCAACCGGCGGTGGCTCCGCGCAGGCGATGGCCCTCGCTGCCGGGCCCGCGCATCTCGGCGGTGCTGGTGCTCGTGTTCGTCGCCTTCGGCGCGTTGCTGGGACGCGCCGCGTCCCCGGCTGGGCGCCTGACGGCTGCGACCTCGCCGGCCCTCAAGCTCTACATCCCGCACGCGGCAGCCTCGACGCAGGCGCCCAAGGAAGCCGGAGCAGGCGGATCGGGCTCGGAATCGGCCACCGAACCGGAATCGGGTGGCGCCGGAACGGAAGCGGAAACCCCGGCGATCGCGAAGACGACG
This sequence comes from uncultured Solirubrobacteraceae bacterium, assembly GCA_963697795.1. GTDB lineage: Bacteria > Actinomycetota > Thermoleophilia > Solirubrobacterales > Solirubrobacteraceae > Palsa-744. The sequence continues at coordinate 2,576,683 of OY969097.1, forward strand.
ACGACGGCCAAGACCTCCACCGAACAGTCTGCCGGCACGGGCACGTCCTCAGAAGAAGGCGCGTCCTCGGAAAAGCCGGCGCCAAAGCTGACAGACGTCAAGCACGTCTTCCTGATCGTCCTCTCCGACGAGCCCTACGCGGCCGACTTCGGCCCCGAATCGAAGGCCCGCTATCTGGCTCACACGCTGGAGGCGAAGGGCGAGCTGCTGGCTCACTACGACGCCATCGCCCACGAGCGGCTGCCCAACGCCGTCGCTCTGATCAGCGGCCAGGGCCCGACGTCCCAGACGGCGGCCGACTGCCCGACCTACGCGGCGATCGCTCCCGGCGACCTCGGCAAGGACGAACAGGCGTTGGGCGAAGGGTGCGTCTATCCGGCGACCGTCCAGACGCTGCCGGGCGAGCTGGCGGCGAAGCACCTCACGTGGCGGGCCTACGTGCAGGGCATGGACGAACCGGGCTCCACGGCCGGCGCCTGCTCGCACCCGGCCCTGGGCGCGAACGATCCGAGCGACACGGAAGGCCTCTACGCGACCGCCCGCAATCCCTTCGTCTACTTCCAGTCGATCCTGCAGTCCCCGGCGTGCCAGGCCGAGGACGTCGGCCTGAGCCGACTCGGCGGGGACCTGGCGAGCGCCGCCAAGACTCCCAACCTCTCCTACATCGTCCCTGACCGCTGCCACGACGGCGACGCCACGCCCTGCTCGCCGGGCGCTTCGGCTGGACCTGCGGACGTGGATCCGTTCCTGGAACAGGTGGTTCCGAAGATCCTGGCCTCGCCCGCCTACAAGAAGAACGGGCTGCTCGTCATCACCACCGACGAGGCTCCCTCCAGCGGCGAATTCGCCGACTCCAGCACCTGCTGCGGCCAGCCGGCCTACCCCAACTACACCTCACCGCAGCTCAACCACGGCGGCGGCTCGGTGGGCGCGCTGCTGCTCTCGCCCTTCGTCAAGGGCGCCACGAGCAGCCAGGAACCGTACAACCACTTCTCGCTGCTGCGCACCATCGAGGACGTCTTCGGCCTGCGTCACATCGGCTACGCGGCGCTGCCGACCGTCAGCTCGTTCGCCAAGAGCCTGCTCAACGGCGAAGGCTAGACGCCGGCCAGCTCGCGGTAGGTCACGGCCGTGCGGCCGGCTGCGTGCTGCAGGACCCACTCCAGGGCCAGCATCCGGCGGGTGTGGCGCAGGTCTGCGGGGTGCAGGTCGAGGCGCAGGGTGCTCGTCGGCAGCAGCGCCCCGGCTCGCACCAGCGGGGGGGAGAGGGCCCGCGAGATGCGCCCGCCACCGGCGAGGCTGAAGGCCGGGGCCAGCTGCCGGGTCTCGAGCCCGGCCAGAGCCGGTACTGCCGGGTGGACGCGCAGCATGTCCGCCCACCAGCGGAAGCGCTCACCGACGATGCGGCGCAGGGCGGAGGTGTAGGCGTAGGCGGGAGCAACGAAGCCGTCGGGCTCGATGCCGGCCAGCTTCAGGACCCGCCAGCCGGCGTGCACGGCCCGCCTGGTCTCGGCGCCGTCCAGGCCGACGAACTCGCCCGAGCGCTGGCCCAGGCCGGCCAGGGCGCTGCTGCGGCGGGGGCAGACGTGCTGGAAGCCGTGCTGGGCGATCGAGTCTCCTGCTCGCCGGCGCTCCTCCAGCCAGCTGACCATCTCGGGCGAGCGCTCGCCGACGGGGTGCAGGTCGCGGGCCGGAATCACCAGCAGCGTGACCCTGTCCACGCCGTGGTCGTCCAGCCAGTCACGGATCAGGGCGCAACGCTCGAAGGTCGCCGGCTCGATGCCGTGCAGGGCGACCGCGATCGTGCGCTCGGTGCTCTCTCCCGTGGGCCTTGGCATCTCTCTCGTCCCCTGATTCCACTGCTCTGCAAGATCTCCCGTGAACGTCCGGTGAAGGACGCCGGCCTATGCGGCCACCCCGTCCAGCAGATCGCTGCTGCGGGGTCCTCTCAACGCCTCCTCATAGCCCGCCGCAAGTCGCGCCAGGGCTCGCTCCCAGGTCCGCTCGGCGACGGAGCGCAGACCGGCCCGCGCGAGCGCCTCGCGGCGCAGGGGCGAAGCCGTCAGCTCCAGCAGCGCCTGGGCCAGCGCCCGTGGCTCGGCGGGGCGCAGCAGGCCCGAGACGCCGTCCTCGATCAGCGACAGCGGCCCGCCCGCCGCGACTGCGATGACGGGCAGCCCGCTGGCCTGGGCCTCGAGGATGACCTGCCCGAAGGTGTCCGTGGCGCTGGGGAACAGGAAGACGTCGGCGTCGGCATAGGCCTGGGCCAGGTCTTGCCCGGTCAGCCAGCCCAGGAAGCCGGCGCGGCTGCCGAGCAGCGTTGCCAGACGCTCCTGCTCTGGCCCGCCTCCCGCCAGGCACAGTCGCAGGCGCGGATCTTGCTCGGCTGCGGCCATGAACGCCTCCGCCAGCAGGTCGACGCCCTTCTCGCTGGTGATCCGCCCGGCGTAGAGCACCCGGATCGTCTCGTCGTCGGGACAGCGGGCGCGCAGTCCGGGGTCGAAGCGGCTGGTGTCTACGCCTCTGTCCCAGCGCAGCACACGCTCGGCCGGCATCCCGATCTGCGCCAGCGCCTCGTCGGAGGCGGCGCTGGGCGACAGCACCACGTCGCAGGCGTGGTAGAAGGTCGCGACAGCACCGGCCATTGTCTGGGCGACCTGCCGGCGCCCCGAGCGCAGCCCCGCGTAGGCGACGAGCTCGGTGTGATAGCTGCCCACCAGGGGCAGGCCGAGGGCCTTGGCCACGAGCGCGCCCGCGATGCCCGCCGGTCCGGGCGAGCAGACGTGGACGATCTCGAAATCACCCTCGGTCAGGGCCTGGACGGCGGCGGGCAGGCTGGGCACGCCGATCCGAAGGCCCGGGTAGAAGGGCACGTCGACCTCGGCCACCGCGGCCAGGCGCCGGTCGACCTCGGGGTCGGTGCCCACGACCTCGATCTCCGCTCCGGGCACGCCGCGCTGGCGGATCTCCTGGATCGTGCGGCTGACGCCGTGGGTCGAGCCGATCCCGTCCGCGATCAGGGCCACCCGGGGCGGGCCTTCGCCGCCGCGCTCGCCGCCGGCCCTGGGCGCGGCCGAGATCGAGCGCAGCTTGACCTGCTCGTTGGCCAGGAAGGCGGCGGCGGGCGCGTAGGGGACGGCCGCTATGCAGGCTTCGAACAGCCCGCCCGCGGCGACCTGCAGCTCTCCCTCCCCGGTCGCCGCGCGCAGGGCCATCGCCACTGCCTCGGCCAGCCTGCGCTCGTGCGCCCGGCAGGCCCGTCGGAACAGGCCGGAGTGGCTGAAGCCGTCCTGCTGCATGTGCTCGATCAGCCCGGCTGCGTCCAGCTCGCCGAGGCCGACGGCGCTCAGCCAGGCGGACAGCAGGCAGCGGGCGTCGGCCGGTGAGACCTCGCCGGGGGCGCTGCCGTGGCGGGCGTCGCCCTCCCTCAGCAGGCGCCCGATCATGCGCATCACGCGGCGCGGGTCGGGTTGCTCCGCGGACGCGCCCACCCCCAGGGTTCGGGCGGCCAGGGCGATCGCGGCGTGAGCCCACTTGGCGGCGCTGCCCTGGGCCCCGCAGGCGAGCGCCCGGCCTGCCTGCAGTTGCGCCAGGAAGGCGGCCGGTGTGTCGACCTGCGGCGTCTCGGTCCAGGTCCTGCCGATGTCGACCCCGGCGTGGTCGTCGCTGCCGGCGATCCCGACCCCGTCACGGGTCGCGACGTAGGTGGCCGCGGGCCTGTTCAGCTCCGGCGCACGGGCCCCGTTGCGGGTCTCCCAGACCGGGAACAGCTCGGCCAGGCGGCGGCGGTGACGGGCTGTCAGGGGCGCGGCGACGTTGTAGTAGGGGTGGGCAAGGGCGCAGGCGATGTCCCGCTCGAACATGTAGGCGGCGCAGAGCTCGACGTCGTCGTTGTGGGCCTGCAGCCAGTCGTGGTCCTCGCCGTCGATGCCGTAGCAGAGGACGTGCACGGCCTGGGGCTCGCCGCGGAAGCCGACGGTCAGCTCCTCGGAGACGAAGACGTCGGGGCGGTCGGCGATCTGCAGGACCCCCTCGATCGTGTCGTGATCGGTGATCGTCACGAAGTCCATGCCGCGCCGCTTGGCGAGCTCGTAGACCTCCTCGGGCGGGGTGGCGCACTCCGGCAGTCCGACTGCCCGCTGGACGCCCAGGCGTGAGCGCTCGGAGGCGTCTGAGTGGCAGTGCATGTCCGCCCTGCTGACCGGCTCGGATGCCGGCGATGGGTTCTGTTCCATTTCTTTCATGCCAACAGATTCGCCCGCAAACAGCGGGTTTCTGTGACCAACCGGCAACGATCGCGTGAAGTGGCTGTGAAGTTCTGCCGTGCCGTCTCTGGCTTGGCCAGGCTGGAGACAGCGGGCCCCTTCAGCGGCGGGCGGGGCGACCGGGTGGACCTTCGTCCCGGCCGCCCACGAAGCCCCGCTCAGCAGACGACTTGCAGGTCGAAGCCGCCGGTGAAACCGCTGGGCGCGCTCACTTCGACGGCGCTCGTGCTCGAGGCGCTGAGAGCCACGCCCAGCGAGCCGCCGATGCTGGCCCCCTGCGGGGATACCGTCAGCGAGCACTGGCTGAGGTTGGTCGTGCCGAACGTGACGGTGTAGACGAGTTCCTTCTGGGTGACGGTCGTGGCGCCCCTGGTGGCGCCGAGTTTGGGTCCGGCGGCGACGTCGGCGAACAGGAGCTGGCCGATACCGGCGAATTCGGAGGCCGTCTTGCCCTGCAGGTAGTTGGCGTTCAGGCCGGTCGCTTCGCCATGGCCGTTGGTCGTGAAGGGCGCCGCCGTTGAGCTGCCGACGGTGATCGTCCCGCCGCGCTTGCCGGTCGTGATGAAGTCGAAGGCCGTGCCGCCTTTGAGGTTGTCGGCATCCAGGCAGGAGACCCCGCCTTCGGGGCTGCGGCAGCCGTAGATGGCGGCTCCGCCGGTGCCGAGGTTGGACTGGCGGGTGCCCCAGCTGGCGTCGTCGGCCCAGATCTGGGTCGTGTTGTAGTAGCCGCCGCTGGGCGGGTTCTTGATGCCTGCGCGGATGCTGTCGCCGCCGGCGTTGGCCAGGCTGGTGGCGCCGACCATGGCCGGGTAGGCGGCGAGTGCCAGGACCGCGACGGCACCGCAGGCGATGCGGCGGGGGCGGCTGCGGGGGAGGCGGTCGTTGAGCCGCCGGGGTTGCCATGAGGGGTGCATGGGTCCTCCTTCTCGGGGGTTGGCGATGCTCGCCGGCGCAGGCAGATCGGCACGCCGTGACTCGGCGCCGCGGCCTGTGAGCGTGCGGGCCTTTCCATGAGACAACGCTCACGATGGCCGTAAGTCGCGGCGCGGAGAATCCGGTCAGCCAATAAGCTCCCGGCCTCGTGGCGGGATTGCTCGTGACACCGCTGGCCTCAGCGCTCAGCTACTTCCAGGCGATCGTGCTGGGCTTCCTGCAGGGTGTCACGGAGCTGTTCCCGATCTCCAGCCTCGGCCACACGGTCCTGTTCCCGACCCTGTTCGGCTGGAACAGCCTGGTCGACGCGCAGTCCAAGTCCGAGTCTTTCTGGCTGGCCTTCGTGGTGATGCTGCACGTCGGCAGCGCCCTGGGGCTGCTGGCCTACTTCTGGCGCGACTGGGTGGAGATCGTCAAGGCCTTCTTCGCGACGCTGGCCAAGCGGCGCATCGAGACATCAACGGAGCGTCTGGCCTGGCTGATCATCCTCGCCAGCATCCCGGCGGGGATCATCGGACTGGCGCTCGAGCACCCGCTGCGGACGCTCACGGCCAAGCCCGAAGTGGCGGCCATCGTGCTCATGTTCAACGGTCTGATCCTGTTCGCGGCCGAGCGCTATCGCCGGCGTGCGGAGGTGCGGGAACTGGCCGTCCGCGAGGGCGCCAAGCCCGACGGAGCGCGCCGGCTGCAGACGCTCGACTACCGCGAGGCGGTTGTCGTCGGCTTCGCCCAGTCGACCGCCCTGGTGGCCGGCATCAGCCGCGACGGCGTGACGATGGGCGCGGGTCTGGCCAGGGGCCTGGACCACAGCGACTCGGCCCGCTTCGCGTTCCTGCTGGCCACGCCGATCATCCTCGCGGCCGGCATCGTCAAGCTGCCCGACCTGACGGGTCATCTCGGCGACGGCATCCGCGGCCAGGCCGTCGTGGCCTGCATCGTCGCGGGCATCACGGCCGTCTTCACGGTCCGCTTCCTGGTCGGCTACTTCAAGACCAGGACGCTGATCCCGTTCGCCGTCTACTGCCTGCTGTTCGGGGCCGGCATGACGATCTACACCCTGGCTTAGCCGGCCGCCTGCAAGCGGGCATCCCCGATCGGCGCGCCGGGCGCGCCATCATGGAGCCGATGCCGATCCCGCGCACCCCCCCGAGGATGTTCGAGACACGCAGCCAGGCCTGGAAGGAGGTCGGGCTGCTGCGCCAGATCAGCCCGCGGGTGGTCAAGCGGGCGCGCCTGGAGGCGCTCGTGCTGCTGCCCCTGTTCGTCGGCGTCGTGCTCGTCTACGACCACCGCAGGTCGCTGTTCGGCGACTACGTGGCCGAATACGTCGACGCCGAGCACCACCGTCACGTCGCCCACTACACGCTGGAACAGGCGATCGAAACCCCCCTGACGATCGCGACGGTGATCGTCCTGGTGATTCTTGGCTGGGCGATCGCGAGGGACGTCGGGCGCGGGCTGGGGCCGGCGCTGTTCCGGCGCCTGGACCCCGCGACGGCCGGTACGGTGGGCTTCCTGATCCGCCTGGCGACGGTCGTGCTGGCGCTGGTCGTGGCCCTGCAGGTGGCGGGCATCGAAGCCAAAACGCTGGCCCTCGGCGGTGCCTTCACGGCCGTCATCTTCGGCCTGGCGGCCCAGCAGACGCTGGGCAACCTGATCGCGGGCACGGTGCTGCTGAGCGCACGGCCGTTCAGGGTGGGGGAGCGGGTGCGGCTGCAGGGCGGGCCGCTGGCCGGCCAGGTCGAAGGCACCGTCTCCTCGCTGGGCCTGCTCTACACGACCTTCGCGACGGGCGAGGACTCGCTGCTGGTGCCCAACAGCGTCGTCCTGAACGTGGCCATCTTGCCCCTGCGCGAACCTGAGGCCGTCAACCTCCGTGCCCGCCTGCGGGCGGGCATGACCCCCGGCGACCTGCAGGAGATCCTCGAGAAGTCGCTGCAGACGCCGGTGCGGGCGGCCCCGCGGATCACGCTGGAGGAACTGGACGGCGAGGACGTGGTCGTGCGGATCGCGGCGACGCCAAGGGTGGCGAGCCAGGGCCGCCACCTGGCCAGCGAGCTGCTGTCGATCGTCTCCCGCGAGACCAAGGCCCACAGCGACGGCGAGTCCGACGCCGACGCGACGTCCCACGAGGACGGCGTGTCGCAGTCCCAGCCGCCCTCTCAGGCCGAGACGCGATAGCGCAGGAACAGCTCGGAGCCGCTACGCAGCACGCCCAGCAGCTCAAGGCGGGCGGGGCTGTCGAGCTCGGCGCCGGCGAGCATGCGCAGGGCCTCACCGCCGCTGGGCTCCCCGCCGACGAGCATCGGCGAGACGGACAGCAGCAGCTCGTCCAGCAGCCCGGCTGCGATCAGCTCCCGCGCCAGGTGCGGGCCGCCCTCGCATAGCAGCGTCTGCACGGAGAAGCGCCCGGCCAGCTCGGCCAGTGCGGCCGTCAGGTCGAGCTGCCCCTCGCCGGCCCGCACGTAGTCGACCGTGGCGGGCACGGGCGGCAGGCTTGCGGCGGAGGCGGTCAGCAAGACGACATGGGCGGAGGGCTCCTGCAGCAGCGGCACGTCCTCGGCCAGCGCCAGGCGCCCGGTGACGATGCAGGCCAGGGGTTCTTCGGGCATGCCCCGGGAGGCGCGCAGCGCGCGCACGGAGTCCTCGCGGACGAGCCTGCCGTAGCGCTCGGTCCTGACCGTGCCGGCGCCCACAAGCACCCCGTCGACGGCCGCCCGCAGGGCATGGAAGAGCTGGTGGTCTGCGACGTCGCCGATCGGTCCGGAGCGCCCGCCGAGGGTCGCCCGGCCGTCGACGGTGGCGATCATGTTGAGCAGCAGGCGGGGACGCTGAGAGGGCTCCGACGGGCGCTCCCACAGGCCCATCTCCTCGACGATCCGGGAGGAAGAGGCGGGCGCGGCGGCCGGCAGCAGCCGCTCCAGCGACAGCTCGGAGCGTCCCATCGCCCCACCCTAGCCGTGCCGGAGGGCGGGCAGGTTCCGAAGGTCGCTCAACATCTCGACAACACGGGGGCATTCTGACGTGCTACGGTCGTCGCGTATGGCCGGCCAGGAGCCGGCGTAAAAAGCAGTGCACGTGCTCGCAGGTCGAAGCTCTGAGCAGCATCCTCCTCGAAGCAGCCGGCACACACCGTGGAGGAGTTCACACAATGCCAACCGGCACAGTCAAGTGGTTCAGCGACGACAAGGGGTTCGGTTTCATCACCCCCGACGACGGCGACAAGGACCTCTTCGTCCATCACACCGGCATCAACGGCGAGGGCTACAGGTCCTTGCAGGAGGGGGCCAAGGTCTCCTACGACCCGGAGCAGGGCGACAAGGGCCCCAAGGCCGTAAACGTCACGACTATCTGAGCCTGACGGTTGCTCGAATGCTGCTCAGGGCCCGCTTCGGCGGGCCCTTTGCTCTTTAATTGACGCCTTCCCGCCCGGGGTCGCCCCCCGGCCAGCGATGAGCAGCGACGCCACGACCATCCCCCTGCGCGAGGAGCGCCCGGCAGCGCGCCGGCGCGGACGCCTGCGCGCAGAGGACCTCGACAGGGGTCGCCTGCTCGGCGCGATCGGCCTCAGCGCGATCGTGCTGTTGAGCCTGCTGATCGTGGTAATGGCGGCGGACCGGCCCAGCCTGCTCTCGCCGACGACCCACACGGGCTACTTCCCGGGCTGGATGGCGGGGCCGCTGGGGGGCCTGTGGCCGAGCCTGACGAACGACGGGACGGTCCTGAAGAACCTCTTCAGCTTCTCGATGATCGCGATGTACCTCGGCTACCTGGGCGTGCTGCGCTACCACGCCCGCCTGCCGGCCCGCTGGATCGTGACGGCGATCGTGGCGGTCCACTGCGTCTTCATCCTGTCGCCGCCCCTGGCCCTGACGGACCTCTTCAACTACGTCAACTACGGGCGCATGGAGATGGTGCACCACCTCAACCCGTACACGACGATCCCGATCCTGGAGCCCCACAGCGACCCCTCCTACACGCTCAGCAACTGGCACGAGCTGCTGAGTCCCTACGGCCCCCTGTTCACGATCCTCACGTTCGTCGTGGTCCCGCTGGGCGTGGCGGGCTCCTTCTGGGCCCTGAAGGTGCTGATGGTGGCGACGAGCCTGGCGATCCTGCGGCTGGTGTGGCTGTGCGCCAAGCGGGTCGGGCGCGACCCGGTCCCGGCGGTGGCGCTGGTCGGCCTGAACCCGATCGTGCTGGTGTGGGGCCTGGGCGGGGACCACAACGACTTCCTGATGGTCTTCTGCATCATGCTGGCCTTCTACCTGATGCTGGTGGCCAGGGAGCGGGAGCGCGACCGCCAGGAGGGCGGCCTGAGGACGTGGCTGTGGCCGCTGTCGCCGCCCCTGCTGGGCGCAGCCGTGGCCCTGGCCGTGGCGACCGGTCTGAAGGCGTCGGCGGCGGTGCTGATCCCGGTCGTGCTGGCTGGCCTGCTGCGCCACCGCAGGGCGCTCGTGCAGATGCTGATCGGCCTCGCCGCGGGGGCCGCGGGCGTGGCGGCTGCCAGCCTGATCGCCTTCGGGCTGCACATCCCCGACCTCTCCACCCAGAGCCAGCTGGTCACCAGCGAGAGCGTCCCCAACCTGATCGGTCTGGCGCTGGGGCTGGGCGGGGAGACGGAAGGGCTGCACGAGCTGCTGACGGCCGTGCTGGCGATGGCCCTGCTGGGCTGCTGCTGGCTGGCCTGGAAGGGCAGCGAGCGGGGCGCCGCCAGGCGCACGATCACGGCTTCTGGCTGGTCCAGCGTGGCGCTGCTGCTGACGCTCGGCTGGGTGCTGCCCTGGTATGTCGTGTGGGTGCTGCCGCTGGCCGCCCTCTCCAGCTCCAGGCGCCTGCGCACGTTCGCCCTCGTCTTCGGGGCCTACCTGATCGTCGTCTGGATGCCCTCCTCGGGCAGCATCTGGGGCCTGCTGCACTTCCACCCCGAAAAGACGTCGCTGGGCAGGCTCCACCAGCGCTATGTCAAGGAGCTCCTGAACTAGAGCTCGGCAGGGCGGGCGCGCCTACTCGTCCTCGGGGCGCCGCCGCGATGCCTTGCGCTCCGATGCCTGGCGCTTGTCTGTCAGGCGCCGCTCGCGGGAGGCCGCTGTCGGGCGGGTGGGCCTGCGGCTGCGGGGCACCTTCAGCCCCTCTGCGATCCGCTCGGCCAGCCGCGCCAGGGCCAGCTCGCGGTTGCGGCTCTGCGAGCGGGCGTCCTGGGCGACGGCGCTGACGCGGGGACCCATTCGTGCCAGCAGCCGCGCCCGCTGAGCGTCGCTGAGGCTCTCGGAGGCGAGCACGTCGAAGACGGCTTCCACGCGGGATGCCGTGACGTTGGCGTGCTGGCCGCCCGGGCCGGAGGAGCGGCTGGCGCGCAGGGTCACCTCCGACAGCGGCAGCGTCAGCGAGGCGTTGACGCGCAGCCGGCTGTCAGCCTGCTCGGCCACCGCGGTCGCCCAGGCGACGGGGGCTCACTGCCCGCCGGAGGAGCCTGTCAGGTCGTGCAGGGCCCGGACGCGCTGCTCCTCGCCCGGAGGGACACGCCCGTCACGACCGACGTAGCCGTCCTTGCCGCCGGCGCACAGGTAGACGGCATCGCCCTCGCCGACGTTGCGCAGCTTGCGCACGGTGGCTGCGTCGACGCGGGCCATGCCGCCCTCGCCCAGCGTCTTGGCCGTGCCGTCGCCGAAGACGATCTCGACGGTGCCGCGGTGCACGAAGTACAGCTCCTCCTGCTCGTCGTGGAAGTGGAAGCCCGTTTCGATCCCGGCCGGCAGGACGATCGCGTTGACGCCGAAGGCGTTGACGCCGAGACCCTTGCGGACCTTGCGAAAGCCGGGCCCGTCGCCCAGGTCCTGCAGGTGCCCGACGGCCCAGCCCTCGCCGCTGCTGACGCCGGGGTAGTCGCTCGATGCCTCCATCGCTGCTTCTCCTCTCTCAGTGGTCGGCGACTGTGCCGCCGTCGGGCTCCAGGGGCAGCCCGCGGGCCGCCCAGTCCAGCAGGCCTCCGTCGAGCGTATAGGCGTCGTAGCCGGCGCCGGCGAAGGCCTCGGCGGCCATCGCCGAGCGCCCTCCGACACGGCAGTAGAAGACGACAGGCCGCTCGCGCTCGACGCTCGCCGCCTGACCTGTCAGGGCCGCCAGCTCGACGTGCCTGGAGCCGGCGATGTGCCCGGCATCCCGCTCGTAGCCCTCACGGACGTCGATGACCTGCAGGTCGGGCCGCTCGGCCATCCACTCGGAGAGGCGCTGGGCGTCGATCGACTGCGCCATCTGACTGCTCCCGGTCATGCCTTGAGCCTACCGCCACGACGAACCCGGGAGCGGGTGTCGTGGGGGATCAGTAGGCGGGCGGCTCGCGGTAGGAGTCGCGTTCGACGACGCGCTCGTCGGGCATGCGCCGCCGGGGCGCCCAGGTCAGCATGTACAGCAGTGACAGCACCAGTCCGGCGATCCCGGCGATCATCAGGATCAGCCCGATGGTCGTGATGGAGACGCCCGACACGGAGGTCGTGACTGCGTAGCGGAGGATCGCGCCGACGGCTATCAGGAAGATCGAGCTGCCGATTGTCATGAGGATCGGTTACCCCGCAGCGGCGAGGGGCAAACGGCGCGAACGCCCCCTCATCAATAGGATCATGCGCCCATGCAGGCCCTCGAAGACGTCTACACGATCCCCCAGGAGCACCTGGACTTCTGCGCGACGATCGGGCAGATAGCGCGGGAGCGGATCGCCCCCCGCTCGGCCGAGATCGACGAGAAGGCCGAATACCCGTGGGACGTCCGCAAGCTGCTGGCCGAGCAGGACATCCTGGGCCTGCCCTTCCCGACGGAGTACGGCGGCACCGGCACGGGCACGCTGATGCTGAACATGGCAGTCGAGGAGATCGCCAAGGTCGACGCGGCCTGCGCGCTGATCCTGATGGTCCAGGAGCTGGGCACGCTGCCCCTGCAGCTGTTCGGCAGCGACGAGCTCAAGCAGCGCTTCCTGCCCGGCTGCGCCAGCGGCGAGCGCTCGCCGGCCTTCGCCCTGTCGGAGCCCGAGGCCGGCAGCGACCCGGCCGGTATGAAGACGACTGCCGTCCTGGATGGCGACGAATGGGTCATCAACGGCACCAAGAACTGGATCTCCAACCTGGGGGTCGCCGACTTCTACGTGACCTTCGCGGTCACGGACCGGGAGAACCGCCGCATGACGGCTTTCGTCGTGGAGGCGGACAGGCCCGGCTTCAGCGTCGGCAAGCTGGAGCACAAGCTGGGCATCCGCGCCTCGCCGACGGGGCAGCCGATCTACGAGAATGTGCGGGTGCCCAGGGAGAACGTGATCGGTGAGGTCGGCAGGGGCCTGTCGGTGGCGCTTGGGACCCTCGAGCGGACGCGCCTGGGGGCCGCTGCCCAGGCTGTCGGGATCGCCCAGGGGGCGACGGACTACGCCGTGGCCTACGCCCGCGAGCGCCGGCAGTTCGGCAAGCCCATCAACGAGTTCCAGGGGATCGGCTTCAAGCTGGCCGACATGGAGACGCGCACGGCGGCGGCACGGGAGCTGCTCTACAAGGCCTGCGCGATGGCCGACCAGAACCATCCCGAGAAAGGCAAGTACTCCTCGATGGCCAAGGTCTTCTGCTCGGACACGGCCATGGCCGTGACGGTCGAGGCGGTCCAGGTGCTCGGAGGGTACGGCTACGTCAAGGAGTACCCCGTGGAGCGGATGATGCGAGACGCCAAGATCACCCAGATCTACGAGGGCACGAACGAGATCCAGCGCCTGGTGATCGCCAGGACGCTCAAATAGGCCGCGCCCGGGGAGACCTTCGGGGCGCCTTCACAGGACTGCCTCCGCGCGGGCGCCTGACTTTGGCATCATGGCCACTGTGGCAGCATTGACGGGCAGCGGGGCAGGATGAGGGTGCGCCGGCCAGGGCCGGGCCCGGACCGCCGCAGGACGGTCGGCTTCTCGGCGCTCATCGCCTTGGCTGTCGGGCTGATCGTGATCGTGATCGGCCAGGGCTTCAGCTCGATCGGCATCGTCCGGGCGCTGGAGGACGTGGCCCTGGGCGTCATCGTGGCAGCTGCCCTGATGGGGGCGATCGCCTTCGTGGCCGTGCGCATGGCGGGCTGGCGCGACCCCGAGTCCGAGCAGGACTTCGACGAGATCGTCCGCCACTCCGAGCGCCTGGCCCGCGAAGGTCTGTTCGTGGACCCAGAGGAAGCGGACTTCATGGAGCTCGACCCGCTCGACGACAGTGACTTCGAGGAGCTCGTCAGAGACGCCCTGGACGACCTGCCGGACCTGCTCCGCAACGCCCTGGGCCACGTCGCCGTGGTGATCTCAGACGGCGGTCGCAAGATGGGCGCCTACGGCCTCTACCAGGGCGACGGGGCGACCCGCGATGAGGTGCCCGACAGGATCGTGATCTTCCGCGACACGCTGCGCCGGGACTTCGGCCACGAGCCCGACATGCTGCGCGACCAGGTCACGAGGACGGTCCGTCACGAGCTGGCCCACCACGTCGGCTTCGACGAGCTGGGTGTGAGCCGGCTGGATCTGTAGCCGCGGCGCAGTTCGAGGCTCGACCACAGTGCCCTGCCGCGGTCCTCACGAATCTGCGAGGAAGATTGGGACTCTAGATTTCAACGTATGGGCCACGCACGATCTACATGATATCGGCCCGTTCATCTAAGTTCTTGTCGTGTGCCCGGTCGGCCTCTCGCTCTCTCAGTGGGGCAACGTCGCCCAGCTGATTTTGGCGGGCGTAGGATTCCTCGCGTTCTTTGGAGCCGTCTGGCAAATACACAGCAGCAATGCGAACGCCAAGCGAGTTCGCACCTACGAATATGCAGACCGTCTCGGTCAGCGTGAAATGCGGCGGCTTGCCGCGCGCTATCGACGCTACTTCGAGGACGAAGGTCATACGTACGAGGATTTCCTGAAGCTGGATCGCCATATCCGAAACGACCTTCTCGCGCTACCTAATCTCATCGAGGAGGCGGCTGGGCTTTACCACCGCAAGCTCATCAGCCGAGACGTAGCGGCCGAACTGCTTGGCCCGCACTGCGAGGCCCTCTGGAACAGGACGCAGCCGTTTCTTCTGGCCGTCCAAGAAAGGCAGGGCGATAACCACTTTTGGGCGTGGCAGGCGATGGTCCGCGACACTCCGCTGCGTCAGATTCGGGGGGAGGCACGACTGAGGACCCGAGTTGCGAGACGTGAGGCGTGGCGCAAGCGACTGGCGGGAGTCTTGGGCCTGAAACGGCTGAAGCGCTGGCAGCGACGCTTTGGGCAGCCGGTGTCCTAGTCGTTCTTGTGCCGACATCAAGTGTGCGCATCGGCACAGGCCGGCAAGACGCGATCCCATAGGATGTGGGGGCGCCTGCCCTGCTCCGCAAGAGGTCCCCGCAGGCGCTTCCACCGACCAAGGAGAGAGATCTTCAGATGCCCGAAGCAGTGATCGTCGACGCCGTGCGCACACCCATCGGGAGGGCCGTCAAGGGCTCCCTGAAATCGGTCCGTGCGGATGACCTGGCGGCGGTGCCGCTGAAGGCCCTGCTGGAGCGCAACCCGCAGCTGGACTCGAGCTCGATCGTGGACGTGATGATGGGCTGCGGCTTCGCTGAGGGCGAGTCGGGCTACAACATCGGCCGCAATGCGACGCTGCTTGCGGGCATCGACCACCACGTCCCCGCGACGACGGTCAACCGCTTCTGCGCGTCCTCGCTGCAGACGACCCGGATGGCCTTCCACGCGATCACGGCGGGCGAGGGCGACACGTACGTCGCGGCGGGCGTCGAGGCCGTCTCGCGCGCGGGCAAAGGGGCGGACTTCCAGTTCCACCCGCTCCTGGACGGCTCCGAGAACTCCCTCTACAACGTCTACATCCCGATGGGGCTGACGGCGGAGAACGTGGCTGACCGCTGCAAGGTCAGCCGGGAGGCCCAGGACGAGTGGGCGGCCACCTCCCAGGACAGGGCCGTCAAAGCGCAGGAGTCGGGCCACTTCGACAAAGAGATCATCCCGGTCACGGCGCCGGCTCACACGGTCAAGGACAAGGAGGGCAACGACGTCGAGGTGCCCGAGCAGGTCGTGACCAAGGACGACGGCCCCCGCCCCGGCACGACGGTGGAGAAGCTGGCGGGGCTGCCCCCGGCCTTCCGCCCGGACGGCACGGTCACGGCAGGCAACGCGTGCCCTCTCAACGACGGCGCTGCTGCCCTGCTGATCACGACGCCCGAGCGCGCGGCCGAGCTCGGCCTGAAGCCGAAAGTCCGCATCATCGCCTCGACGGTGGCGGCGATCCGCCCGGAGATCATGGGCCTCGGCCCGATCCCGGCGATCGAGAAACTGTTGGCGCAGACGGGCATGAAGATCGAGGACATCGACGTCGTGGAGATCAACGAGGCCTTCGCGGCCCAGATCGTGCCCTGCATGGAGGACCTGAAGATCCCGGCGGAGAAGCTGAACCCGTTCGGCGGCGCGATCGCCCTGGGTCACCCCTTCGGCATGACGGGCGCCCGCATCATGACGACCCTGATCAACGACCTCGAGACGCTGGACGGCACCTACGGCATCGAGTCGATGTGCGTGGCGGGCGGCATGGGCATGGCCATGCTGGTGGAGCGCCTGAGCTAGGGAAGAGATTTGATGGGGGCCGCCTCGGGGCGGCCCTCGTCGTTTTGCGTTGCGCTTCGGCCCCGCGCGGTGGGGCCGGCCTGGGCCGGCCTCGGCGCGAGATCTCAGGTGTCGAGGCCGGGGATCGGCTCTATCGGCAGCTCGCCGTGGACCTCGGCAAGGCCGGCCAGCTCGTGTTCGTCCCGGACTCGCCCAGCCAGGCGCTTGAAGCCGACGACGCTGGCGAGACCCGCGACGAGAAATCGCACGTCGTCGTATTCGGCGGCGATGGCTTTGCGCTTCACAGTGTCGAAGTCGAGCGGGAGCGGTCCGTCGCGGAGGACGTCGATCAGGCCTGCCGCAGTCACAACTCGGAGGTGAGCCTGGCCGAGCAGATGCTGGTCCTCGAGCGGCGCGTCATCGCGAAAGAGCAGCCCATCCAACTGGCGCAACGCGGTCAACACCCGCAGGTCGTTGTCCGCATCGTCCGGGATGAGGAAGTCGATGTCATCGACTCGTCCGGTGAAGCCGTTCGCGGCCACGGCAAAGCCTCCGATTACGACGAACGAAGCGCCCTCAGACGCCAGGGCTGTGACCGCTACGTCGAGTTCAGGTGCGGCGATGACCACTGGCCCGCTCGACTGCGCGAAGGAGCTTTGCCACCTCGGTCGAGAGGTGCTGCCCCCGCTTCAACAGATCGCTGCCAGGGGTGCCCGGCAGAGGTGTCAGGGCCTTGCGCTTCTCCTTGTCAAGCCTGCGCCAGGTCTCCTCATGACCCGGCTCCAGCATCGTGCGAGGACTCGCTCCCGGCATGACCGCAGTCTACGGCTGCGCGCGCCTGCTGATGTCAATTGTCTGCAACATCTCGGCTATGTGCGGAGAATCTCGGCCTCAGCGCGGCGGCATCCGCAGCGCCCCGTCGAGCCTGATCGTCTCGCCGTTGAGCATGCGGTTCTCCACGATGTGGCAGGCCAGCTGGGCGTACTCGGCGGGCTGCCCCAGGCGCGGCGGATACGGAACGCCCTGGCCGAGCTTGGTGCGGGCCTCCTCAGGCAGGGCGGCCAGCAGCGGCGTGTCGAACAGGCCCGGAGCGATCGTGTTCACGCGGATCCCGTACTGGGCAAGGTCGCGGGCGGCGGGAAGGGTCATGCCGACGACCCCACCCTTCGATGCGGAGTAGGCGATCTGGCCGATCTGCCCGTCGAAGGCTGCGATCGAGGCGGTGTTGACGCAGACACCGCGCTCGCCGTCCTCCAGGGCGTCGGTCGCGATCATCGCGGTGGCGGCATAGCGCAGCGCGTTGAAGGTCCCGATCAGGTTGATCTCGATGATCGTCTGGAAGGGCAGCAGGGGGTGGGGGCCCTTGGAGCCGGAGACCTTCTGGGCCCAGCCGGTGCCTGCGCAGCAGACGGCGATGCGCAGCCCGCCCTGCGCCTGCGCTGACTGCTCGACAGCGGCCTGCACCTGCTCCTCCTGGCGCACGTCGCAGCTGACGAAGGAGAGGCCCAGCTCTCCGGCGAGCGCCTGGCCCTTCTCTACGTTGACGTCGGCGATCGTGACCGCGGCGCCGCGCTCGTGCAGGGCCCTGACGGTCGCCTCTCCAAGCCCGGAGGCGCCTCCGACGACGATTGCACCGGCTCCCTCGATCCGCATGGCGGGGAGCCTACACGCGGGCCGGTCGCGACAGCGTGAGGGCAAAGAGGCCGTCGGCGTCGGTCATCCAACGCCGCAGCTCCAGGCCGGCCGCGGCCAGGTCGCCGCGCAGGCGCTCGGGGGTGAACTTGGCGCTGATCTCCGTGCGGACCTCCTCCCCCTCCTCGAAGCGGACCTCCAGGTCGAGCTCGCGCACGAGCGTCGTGTGGGCGCGGCGGGCCCGCAGGCGCATCTCGATCCACTCGTTGTCGGTGTCGAAGAGGGCGACGTGGTCGAAGTCCTCGGGGTCGAAGTCGGCGTCCAGCTCCCTGTTGAGCACCCGCAGGACGTTGCGGTTGAACTCCGCCGTGACGCCCTGTGAGTCGTCGTAGGCGGCCTGCAGGACATGGGGGTCCTTGACGAGATCCGTGCCCATCAGCAGGTGGTCCTCGGGGCCCAGCAGCCGGGCGATCTGGCGCAGGAAGCGCCGGCGGCTGCCGGGCGGGAAGTTGCCGATCGTGCCGCCCAGGAAGGCCACGATGCGGGGGCCCTCGGGTGCGGGGACGCGGTCGAGGTGGCGCTCGAAGTCACCGATCACGCCGTGCACGGACAGGCCCGGGTACTCGCCGATCAGCTCGCTGGCGCAGTCGCGGACCATGCTCTCCGTAACGTCGATCGGGACGTAGCGGCGCAGCTGGCCGGTCGCGTGCATGGCGTCCAGCAGGACCCTCGTCTTGGCGGCCGTGCCGGAGCCCAGCTCGACCAGCTCGACGGCGCCCGTCTCGCTGGCGACCTCACGGGCGTTGCTCTGCAGGATCTCCCGCTCGGCCCGTGTCGGGTAGTACTCGGGCAGCTCGCAGATGCGGTCGAACAGCTCTGCTCCGCGGGCGTCGTAGAAGTGCTTGGGCGGCAGCTCCTTGAAGGGCTTGGTCAGGCCGTCCAGGACGTCGTCGGCCAGGGAGCGCTCCTGACCCTCGCCGAGGTGCGAGTCGATCTGGATCGAGCCCTGCTCGCGGGCCGGTGTGGTGGCCATCAGGCGCCGTCCCTCGCCAGTCTCAGCCCGGAGAAGATCTGGCGGCGCTCGGGCAGGTCCCAGTTGCGGAAGGTCAGTGTCGCCACGCGGGGATGGGTGGCCCAGGAGCCGCCCCGCAGGACGCGGTAGCGCTCGCCGAAGAAGACCTCCGAGTACTCGCGGTAGGGGTGGGCCCGGAAGCCCGGGTAGGGCAGGAAGTGAGACGCCGTCCACTCCCAGACGGATCCGACGCCCTCCAGGCCCGGCCCCTGGGTCCAGGTCGCCGCCCTCTCCCACTCCTGCTCGCTGGGAAGGCGCGCCCCGTTGGCGCGTGCGAAGGCATCGGCCTCGAACCAGGAGACGTGGCACACGGGCGCGTCGGGGTGGCCCGCAGCCACGCCCGGATGGTGGCCGATGTCGTACTCCTCCTTCCAGGCCCAGCCCTCGTGCGACCACCACTCGCGCCGTTCGTAGCCGCCGCCCTCGCTGAAGTGCATCCAGCTGGCGTTGCTGACCGGACGCCCGGCGATCTGGAAGGCGTCGAGCTGCTCGCCGTGGCGGGGGCGCTCGTTGTCGTATGCGAAGCCGCTAGGGCCGGCTCCCATCTCGAACGCCCCGCCTGGGATCTGCAGCCACTCCTCGCCGCCCGGCAGTGGCTCCAGCTGCCCTTCGCCGGCTGACAGCAGCCCCGCGATGGCCATCGTCTGGCGCATCGTCTCGGTGTGCTGCAGCTCGTGGCGGAGGACCATCTCGCAGATCGTCCCGTCGCCGGGGCCCTGCTCGCTGAGCGTGCCGATCGTGCGCTCGCGAACCTCCGCCAGGTAGTCCCGGGCGGGCCCCGGTCGCAGGATCTCGATGTCGCCGCGGACCGAGCGGGGCGTCTCGAAGGCGTCGTAGAGGGCCGCCAGGTCGCTGCGCAGCAGCTCGCGCCCGCCGTGGCGGTGGACGATCCACAGGTCCTCGTAGGCGGCGATGTGGCCGAGGTCCCAGACGAGCGGGCTCATGATCGGCGAATGGACCTTCTCCAGGTCGGCTTCGCTCAGCGCCGACACCAGCTCCAGCGTGCGCTCGCGCACCACAGCGAGGGCGTCGAGCACCTGCTCGGCGTCTGAGGTGAGGCTGTCGGGCTGTGCCGCGCGGACCGCCATCAGCAGGCTCTGCGGGGTCACTCTAGAAGGTGTCGGCTTGTCGCACTGTACGAACAGTCCCGGAAGGGTTCGCCGGCGTTACGCGCGGGGGCCCGGCCCGGATCAGCCGACGGTGTCGTTCCAGCGTGCCAGCACCGGCGTCCGGCGCTCGTGTCCGAGCATGCTTACCGACGCCGTGGAGAGGCCCAGATGGCGGCCGTGGGCGGGCGCCAGCTCGATCCAGCGGACGCCCAGGACGCGCAGGGCGTGGCCGTGGGAGAAGACCGCCACCGGTCCCTCCGCGGACGCCAGCTCGGCGACTATCCGATCCAGGCGGGCGCCGACCTGCGCCGGGCTCTCGCCGCCGGGGCAGCCGTCGCGCCAGAGGTCCCAGTCGGGGTCGATCGCCTCGATCTGGGCGCTGGTCAGGCCCTCGTAGTCGCCGTAGTCCCACTCGTGCAGCTCCTCGCGGATCTCCGCCGATGGCCCCAGGCCGGCCAGCTCGCACGTTTCCCTGGCCCGCAGGGAGGGACTGACCAGGACCCGCTGAAAGCTCCACCCGGACAGCGGCTGCGCCAGCGTCCGCGCGACTTCCCGTCCGTGCTCGGTGAGGGGCAGGTCGGTCAGGCCCGTGTGCTGCCCTGAGAGGCTCCACTCGGTCTCGGCGTGGCGGACGAGGACTGCCCGGGGCGGCCCCGTGCTCATCGCGGCGCGGCGGCGTCGTCGCAGATGACGGCCAGGCGCTCCCTGCGCAGCAGGCTGGCGGGGACGTGACGGGTGGGCTGGCCCAGCATCGCGTCGACCGCGTCGGCCTTGCTCGCACCGGTCGCCAGCAGCAGGCAGCCGCGGGCCGCCAGCAGCACAGCAAGGCTGAGGGTGATCCGCCGCGGCGGGGGCTTGGGCGAGTCCGAGACGCCCAGACAGACCGCCTCCTCGCCGGCGTCCAGCGTCGCCGCGCCGGGGAACAGGGAGGCGACGTGCCCGTCGGGGCCGATGCCCAGGACGACCAGGTCGAGCACGGGCAGCCCGTCGACCGATGGCACGTGCTCGCTCAGCTCCTTGGCGTATGCGGCCGCGCCCTGCTCGGGACCGAGCTCACCGAGCATCCGGTGCACCCGCTCGGGGGCGATCTCGCCGCCGGCCAGCAGCGTTCGCTGCACCAGCAGGTAGTTGCTGTCCTCGTCCTCGGGCGCCACGCAGCGCTCGTCGGCGAACCAGACCTCCAGGCCTTCGAGCTCCCGACCGTCGGCGCCGAGCAGCTCGTACGTGCGCCCTGGCGTCGTGCCGCCTGAGAGGGCGACGTGGGCGACGCCGCGCTCGGCCACCGCACGCCTCACGGCGCTCTCGACATGAGTGGCGGCCCGTGCCGCGACCGTCTCGTCGTCGGGACAGGTCGTCAGGCGCGTCACGCCAGCATCGTCCTCGCCGCGTCCAGGGCGGGCAGGTAGGTGGGGTCTCGCAGCAGGGCCTGGCGGATCCCCTCGCCCAGCACCCCGGTCTCCCCGCGCGAGGCGCCGGTGATGGTCCACTCCCGATCCTCCTGACCGCTTCCCGCGAAGCGCGCCCGCAGGCCGCCGGGGCCGCGGTCGAGGCTCAGGCTGTGCCCGGCGGCCGTCTCGATCGTCAGGCCCTCCAGGCCGGGCACCTGCAGCTCTGGTGCCGCCTGCAGGCGGACCTCGACGTCCTGGCGGGAGCCGTGGGCCTTGCCGTGCAGCTCGCCCTCGTGGGCGATCAGGCGTCCCGTCTGCCACTCCAGGCGCGAGGCCAGCCAGCCCACGAAGAGCGTCGCCGCGACAGTCGAGGCGGGATGGTGGCGCACCGTCACGCCTGAGAGCATCCCCAGCTCGCGGCGCAGCCAGGGCGGGTCGAACATGGCCGCCACCCGCTCCCGCCAGGGCGTCGAGCGCAGCCACGCCAGGTCGACGACGTAGGCCTGCTCGGACAGGCCGGCTGCCCGTTGCAGGGCCTCCAGGGGGTCGGGCTCCTCGACGGAGTCCAGCAGCACGGCCTGGGCCAGGGGCAGCAGGTCCGTGACGATCTCGTGGTGGCCGTGGGGGGACCACAGCAGCGTCGGCAGGTCCGTCACGACGAGCGGGTCGGCGATCGTCAGCAGGTCGTCGAGGTGGCGGTCGCCAAGCTCCACGACGACCGTCTCGCGCAGCAGCGAGAACTCGCCGGGGGCGTGGTCCTCGTCGGCGGCGACCATGACGCGGGCGTCCAGGCGCTCGCGGTCGGGCTCGTAGGAGAGGACGACCATGCGGGAGGCGTGGTAGCGCCCGACGCCGCGCAGGCGATTGGCGATCTCCCCGCTCCACTCGCGGTCCACGAAGGCGATCATGTTCAGGACCCTGGCGGGAACGAAGTCGTGGTGCTCGGAGTGGATCTCGACGAGCAGCCGGCGCAGGGCGCCTTCGATCGCGTCGGGGGTCGTGCCCTGCTCGCTCCAGACGGCGTCTATGCGGCTCATCAGATGGCGCGCCAGCGGTCGCCCTCGCAGAGCAGCTCCTCCGCCTCTGCGGGACCCTGCGAGCCGGCCTCGTACTGCGCCACGGGCGGACCGGGCTTGGCTGCCCAGGCTTTGACGATGGGGTCGCAGATGCGCCACTGCGCCTCGACCTCGTCGTTGCGGGTGAAGAGCGTCGCGTCGCCGCGCATGGCGTCCGTGATCAGGCGCTCGTAGGCCTCCGGCGACTGCGACAGGAAGGCCGTCCCGTAGAGGAACTCCATGTTGACGGGGCGGATGATCATGCGCGTGCCGGGGATCTTGGCTCCCAGGCGCAGCGAGACGCCCTCGTTGGGCTGCAGGGTCAGCACGAGCTGGTTGGGCTGCACGCCCAGCGAGCCGTCCTGGCTGAAGGCCAGGTGGGGGACGGGCTTGAGCGTCACCGCTATCTCCGTGACCTTGCGGGCCAGGCGCTTGCCCGTGCGCAGGTAGAAGGGCACGCCCGCCCAGCGCCAGTTGTCGACTTCCAGGCGCAGGGCCGCGTAGGTCTCGGTCACCGAGCCCTCCGGCACGCCTTCCTCTTGCAGGTAGCCGGGCACGTCCTCGCCGCCGGCGTGACCGGAGGTGTACTGGGCGCGCAGGGCCATGGCGGGGATGTCCGCAGGGGTCGGCTCGGGGATCGCCTGCAGGACCTTGACCTTCTCGTTGCGGACCTCTTCGGCCGTGAAGCTGACGGGCGGCTCCATGGCGACGTGGCAGAGCAGCTGCAGCATGTGGTTCTGGATCAGGTCGCGCAGGGCGCCGGCCTGGTCGTAGTAGTCGGCCCGCGTGCCGATCCCCAGGTCCTCGGCTGCCGTGATCTGCACGGAGTCGATGTAGTTGCGGTTCCACAGCGGCTCGAACATGCCGTTGGCGAACCGGAAGGCCATCATGTTCTGGACGGTCTCCTTGCCCAGGTAATGGTCGATGCGGTAGACCTGCGGCTCCTCGAAGATGTGCAGGACGTGGCGGTTGAGCTCGCGGGCCTCCTCCAGGGTCGTGCCGAAGGGCTTCTCGACGATCAGCCTGACCTGGGCGTGCTCGTGGTGGGACAGCCCCGACTTGCCCAGCTGATCGACGATGACGGGGAAGAAGCTGGGCGCCGTTGAGAGGTAGAAGGCCCTGTTCAGGGGCTCGCCGGCCTCCTTCTCGAACTCGTCCAGGGTGGCGCCCAGCTCCTTGTAGACCTGCGGGTCGTCGAAGGTCCCGGGCACGTAGCGGACGTTGTCCAGCAGCCCGCACAGCACGTCCTCGTCGGGCTTGCGCCGCGAGAAGCGCCGGATCGCCTGTTCGCACTCGCCGCGATAGTCCTCGTCCTCTTTTTCTTTGCGCGAGACGCCGACGAGGTGGAAGCGCTCGGGCAGGGCGCCCTCGTGGGCGAGGTTGTAGAGGGCCGGCAGCAGTTTGCGCCTGGCCAGGTCGCCGGTGGCGCCGAAGATGACGAGCGTCGTGGGGGCGACGGGGCGGCGCTCCAGGCCAGCCGTCAGAGGGTTCTCGGGCTCCTCCTGCTCGGTCGGGCGGCCTGCGGCGATCGCCATGTCAGCCGCCCTTGCCCGATCCCGGGGCGCTCTTGACGGCGTGCCCGCCGAACTGGTTGCGCAGGGCCGCCAGGACACGGTCGGCGAAGTCGCCGTTGCCCCGCGAGCGCAACCTGGCGTACAGGGAGGCGGTGATGACGGGCGTCGGCACGTCGTGGGCGGTCGCGTCCTCGATCGTCCAGCGGCCCTCGCCGGAGTCCTCGGTGTAGCCCTCGATCTTCTGCAGGTCGTTGCCGTCGGCCTCGAAGGCCCGGGCGGCCAGTTCGCACAGCCACGAGCGCACGACCGAGCCCTGGCCCCACAGGTGGGCGATCTTGGCGTTGTCCAGCTCGTACTCGCACTTGTCGAAGACGTCGAAGCCCTCCGCATAGGCCTGCATCAGCCCGTACTCGACGCCGTTGTGGACCATCTTCACGTAGTGCCCTGCGCCGGAGGGACCGAAGTGAAGCCACCCGCGCGGGCCGATCGCCGCCACGCTCTGCTCGTTGGTCGCCGGGGCCAGCACGTCGAGGATCGGGGCCAGCTTCTTGACGGCTCTGGGCGGTCCCCCGACCATCATGCAGTAGCCGACTTCGAGGCCCCAGACGCCGCCGGAGGTGCCGACGTCGACGTATTCGATGCCGGCCTTTTTCAATTCCGCGGCGCGGCGCTTGTCGTCGGTCCACTTGGAGTTGCCCCCGTCGACGATGACGTCGCCGCGGTCCATCAATTTGGCCAGCTTCTCGACCGTTTCCTGGGTGGGCGCTCCCGCCGGGACCATGATCCAGACCATCCGCGGCGGCGCCAGCTGTTTGACGAGCTCTTTCAGCGAGGCGGCGCCGGCGGCTCCGTTCTTGACGGCGGCCTTGACGGCCTTCTGGTCGAAGTCGAAGGCGACGACGTCGTGGTCTGAGTCCCGCTTGATGCGGTGGACCATGTTGCCGCCCATCTTGCCCAGGCCGACGAAGCCGATCTGTGTCATGTCCGCTCCCTGATCGTTGCTGTGAGGGCGCGCACCGCGCCCACCGGATCTCCCGTGAGGCGAAGGCGTGCAGCGGGCAGGCCAAGCTCGCGGAGTGTCTGCAGGTCGCCGATCGCCTGGGCTTCCTTGAGCGTCTGAAAGGAGAAGGCTCGGCCGGGGATGGGCACGTCCTGCGGGCCGTCGTGCAGCAGCTGCAGGAAGCGGCCCGTCCTGGGGCCGCCCTTGTGGAACTGGCCCGTGGAGTGCAGGAAGCGCGGCCCGTAGCCGAAGGTCGTCGTCGCGCAGGAGGCGGCGCGGATCGCCTGGCGCAGCTCCCCGACGGCTTCGTCGAGGGCTGGGTCGGGCCGCGTGTAGGCCATCAGGGCGACATAGGCCGGCGGTCCGCCGTCGAGCAGCAGCTCGCGCAGCTCGGCTGGGTCGGCGTCGCTCACCGCGGGCAGCTCGCCGCTCTGCTCGAAGCCCTCGAGGACCTTGTTGGTGGCGTCCTTGGCCTGCTGCACGTTGGGCTGGTCGAAGGGGTTTATCTCCAGGCCCCAGCCGGCCACGGCGACTGCCAGCTCGGCAAGCAGGAAGACGCGGCCGAGGTCGCCCGGCCCGCGCGTGGGGATCGTGACGACGGGATGACCGGCATGCGCAAGCGCCTCCACGCGGGCGTCCGTGGCGGCGTCGGGGGCGTCCAGATCCGGCAGGTAGGCGAAGACGCGATCCTCGCCGTAGACGCCGGGCTCGCCCAGGGGCTCCTCGGCGACGGGCAGGATCCCCGTGCCGTGCTTGCCCGTGGACTCGGCGACGAGCTGCTCCAGCCACAGCCCCAGGCCTGGCAGCGTGGGGGAGAGCAGGAACGTCAGCTTGTCGCGCCCGCTGCGGGCCAGCTCCGCCAGAGCCGCCCCCAGCCAGACGGCGCCGGGCAGCTCCTCGCCCTCCAGGCGCGCGTCCCAGGCCGCCGAGGCGCCTCTCAGCAGCCCGGCCGTGTCGATGCCGGCCAGGGCGGCCGGGACGATCCCGAAGGGGGACAGGGCGCTGTAGCGCCCGCCGATGTCGGGGTCGCCGAAGAAGGTGTGGCGAAAGCCCTGCTCGGCCGCCAGGGCGGCCAGGCCCGAGCCGGGGTCGGTGATGGCGATGAAGTGCGAGCCGTCCGGGACCAGCGAGTGGAAGTGGGCGAACAGCGACAGTGGCTCGATCGTGCCGCCGGACTTGGAGGAGACGACGAAGAGGGTGGAGGAGAGGTCGGCCACGGCCTCCTGGGTGGCGATGACGTCCTGCGCGTCGGTGGAGTCCAGGACGTGCAGGCGGGGATGCGCGGGCGAGGCGGGGAAGGATCGGCGCAGCACCTCGGGCGCCAGCGAGGAGCCGCCCATGCCCAGCAGGACGACGTCCGTGAAGCCGTCCTGCACGACGCCGCCGACGAGCTCCTGCACCTCCGGCAGCTCGTCGTGCATGCGCTGCGCGATCGTCAGCCAGCCGAGGCGGTTGGCGACCTCGGGGACCTCCGGGCCGCCCCACAGGGAGGGGTCCGCGTCGCGCAGACGCTCGGCGACGTTCTCCTGCGAGGCCCGGCGGACGATCTCCTGGACGGCGGCGGCGAGGGTCGGAGGCAGGCGCGCCGTGAGGGTGAGATCGGAGTCGCTCACGCCACGATCGTAGTGGCAGCGTCCCTGGTATAGGTTGCCCACCTGGTGAGCGACGAGAAATCAGACCGGCAGCTGCCCGATCGCAACCTGGCCCTGGAGCTCGTGCGGGTCACGGAGGCGGCCGCGCTCGCCTGCGCGCCGCTGGTCGGCAGGGGCGACAAGGAGGCAGCCGACCAGGCCGCCGTGGACGGCATGCGCTACATGCTGCACTCGATCCGCATGGACGGCGTCGTCGTCATCGGCGAGGGCGAGAAGGACGAGGCGCCGATGCTCTACAACGGCGAGCAGATCGGCGACGGCACCCCGCCGCAGGTCGACATCGCCGTCGATCCGCTGGAGGGCACGACCCTGGCCGCCCACGGCATGCCCAGCGCCCTGGCCGTGATCGCCCTGTCCGCACGGGGCACGATGTTCGACCCGGGGCCCTGCGTGTACATGGAGAAGATGGCCGGCGGCAACGAGATCGCCGACCTGCTCGATCTCGACCGGCCCCTCGGCGAGACGGTCAACATGATCGCCCAGCGCAAGGGCCGTCCCGTCGGCGACGTGATCGTCGTCGTGCTCGACCGTCCCCGCCATGAGGAGGGGATAGCCGCGATCCGCGAGGCTGGCGCCCGTGTGCGCCTGATTCCCCACGGCGACGTATCGGCGGCCCTGCTGGCCGTCACCGAGCGCTCACCCGTCGATCTGCTGTGGGGCATCGGCGGCACCCCCGAGGGCGTCATCTCGGCGGCTGCAGTGAAGTGCCTGGGGGGACAGCTGCTCGGGCGCCTGTGGCCTCGCGACGACGAGGAGCGCCAGGCCGCGCTGAGCGCCGGCTACGACCTGGATCGGGTGCTCAACCGCGATGACCTCGTCGCCGGGGAAGACGTCTTCTTCTCGGCAACCGGCGTGACCGACGGCGACGTCCTGCAGGGCGTTCGCTACCCGAGCGCCGGCGGCGCCACGACGGAATCGCTCGTCACGCGTGCCCGCTCGGGCACTATCAGGCGCATCAGGGCCACCCACGACCGCTCCAAGCTGCACGCGGTCGGGGGCGATCGCTTCTGAGCGACACAGGATCTCGGGCTCGAAAATCCCGGACGCGGCTCGGAGCCGAGTCCTGTCGGCTCCCGTAGTCGGGAACAGGGCGATACCGGCCAGGATTCGTTATATAGGTTTAGTTCCGATTAATGGATCATGGCCTCGTTATCTGGATGGCGATACGGAGGGGAGAAGCCGTTGTCGGCACGATTTAGGCGCTATACAGCGCTCGCGGTGATGATGGTCGCTCTCGCGGGGGGCGCGGCAATTACCGCCAGCCGGGCGCACGCGGAAGACGTTGGGAACTTCTATTGCATCGGCTACGTCATCTCGGGGGCGTACGAAGACTGCGTTGGGGCCTCGAAGTACATGTACCGCAACGTCGCGGAGGGGGTTACCGCAGTATGCGCCGGAGCGTTCTACCCGAACGAAAATCGGCTCTACGGCGAATACAACTGTACGGGCGTCACGTCCGAACACTCCTACAGTCCCGAACACCTTCGTCCCGTCATCCACAACCATGGGACAGGTCACAACGAAGTCCTCGGCTGGGTGGAATACATCACATGAGCAAACGACTACAGATCACATCAAGCCTGGCGCTCCTGGCCGTGCTGTCGGCGGGGGCGGTCTACTGGGCGACCCTCTCTTCGGGGGCCTCTCCAGCGCTGCTGAGTCCCGACGGCGACAGCGAACTGTCGAAGGCCGTGGCCGCACGGCAGAACCCGCACCCAACCGTCACGGTCCTGGAACCTGGCGACGCAAGAGCATTCTCAGCGTTGGGAGCGACTGGGTCGGGCCTTCCGGCGGCGTTTGCCACGATGGCGAACGGCGGCCCGCTGGCAGCTCAGTACGGAGTCAACACGACCCTGGCTCGGCCTGTCGCGGGCGATAGCGGTGCCTGGTTGATACCGGGCGACGGAGGTCTGTGCCTGTGGCTCACCGACGCTGGCGGCAAGAGCGGTGGGCTGGGCTGTGCCACGACCGCAAAGGCGGTAGCCGGTGAACTGTCGGAGTCCCGCATGAGCGAAGCTGGAGTGCAGCATGTCGTGGGTGTCGTGCCTGACGGCACGACGGCGGTCACCCTGAACGGGAAGCCTCTCACTGTTGTGGACAACGGCTGGGAAGCTGTTACCGGGCCACAGCCCGCGAACATCGAGATCACGACCTCGGACGGCACCAAGACGGTTGAAGTCCCATAAGCCAGTTGGGTGGCTGGGCTGCGCCCCGCATGGGGCGGGCCCAGCCGGCCCTTGCCGACCGCGTCGCGCGGCTACTTCTTCTTCGCCTGGTGCTCGACGACCTTGCCGAAGGCCTCCTCGAGCTGGCTGGTCATGCGCAGCTTGAACATGGCCAGCAGGGCCTCTGAGGCCAGCGGACGCAGGGAGTCCACGGCGCCGATCAGCTCCTCCCAGCGCTCCGCCGGCTGGCCTTCGCGCTCGAAGGGCTCCCACAGCTCCTTGATGAAGAGCTTCGTGAAGGAGCGGGCGACGGAGTCGCAGTCGCGGCTGACCCGCTCGATCAGCTCCAGGGTCGTCTGCAGGGGGATGCCCAGCGCCATCACCTGTTCCGCCGCCGCCAGCAGCGCAGGGCTCGTCACTTCGAAGCGGTCTTCGCCCAGCGGCAGCAGCACCCGCAGGCGGCGGACCCGCTCGATGTCCTTGGGCTTGGCCGGGCCGAAGCGCTCTTCAAGCTCCTGACGGGTCAGGACCTCCGGGGTCTCCGGGTCGAATGGGGCCGTCACGGCCGCTCGCAGGCCCAGGAGCTTGCCGGCCAGCTCGTCGGGGCCGCTCAGCAGTCGCTCGATGGCGGTCAGGTTGAAGCCGTCCGCCTGCAGGTCCTGGATCAGGCGCAGCCGGGTCACGTGGTCTGAGCTGTAGTAGCCGACCCGCGAGCGGACCTCCGGCGGTGCCAGCAGACCCCGCGAGTGGTGGTTGCGGATGTTGCGGACAGACATGCCGACCTCGCCGGCCAGCTGCTCGATCGTCAGGTCGTGGGGCGGTTCGGCCGTCTCCTCCGTGCCGTCGGCCCGATCTGACTTCGTCTGCCTGCGCGCAGGCGCCTGCGTGTCCCTCGTCACACTCGCCATGCTTCTGACAAGGATACCATGTTTGATGTGACCTCAAACGAGGTAACGTTGATCCAGGTCAGGTGTACGTGCAGAGAGATCCGATGAGCCGCCCTCCCTACAGCCCCGCCCAGATGCCGCCCAGGACGGTCGACCGTGGCTGAACGCGGCACCGTCCCCCGGGTGCCGGCGGTACGGCGCCGAGCCCTGGCGCTCGCCCGGTCGTTCACCTCTCCGCTGGCCCCAGACGACTACCTGGAGCTGATCAACCCGCTGTGGTCCACCCGCGAGCTGCGGGGGCGGGTCGAGCGGATCGAGCGCGAGACGGCCGATGCCGTCACCGTCCTCATCAAGCCCGGCTGGGAATGGCCGGGGCACAGGCCCGGTCAGTACCTGCGCCTGGGCATCGAGGTCGACGGCGTCCACCACTGGCGGGCCTACTCGCTGACCTCAGACCCCGGCCGCCCCGACGGGCGCATCGCCATCACCCCCAAGCTCGTCCCCGGCGGGGCCGTCTCGCCTCACCTCTGCACCCGGCTGGCGCCCGGCGCAGTCGTGCGCCTCGGCGGCGTCGAGGGCTCCTTCGTCCTGCCCGACCCGCTGCCCCGCCGGCTGCTCTTCCTCAGCGCCGGCAGCGGCATCACGCCGATCGCCGGCATGGTCCGCCACATCGCCCGCACCGACGCGCCCACCGATCTGCTGCACGTCCACTGCTCCCGTGACGCCGCCGGCGCCATCTTCGGACCCGAGCTGCGGGCCCTGGCCGCCCGCCGCCCCGGCTACTCGCTGATCGAGCGGCACACCGGCCGGGAAGGGCGGCTGCGCGCCGAGGAGCTCGACTCGATCTGCCCCGACTGGCGTGAGCGCGAGACGTTCGTGTGCGGCCCCTCGGGGCTGCTGACGGCGATCAAAGACCGCTTCGAGCGCGACGGCGACCCGGCCCGCCTGCACCACGAGCACTTCCAGCCCGACGGCCTGATCGACCCCGCCAAGGTCGGCTCAGGAGGATCCATCTCCCTGTCCAGGAGCGGTGTCCAGGCGCACAGCGACGGCACCCAGTCGATCCTGCAGGCGGGGGAGGAGGCGGGGGCCGAGCTGCCCTTCGGCTGCCGCATGGGCATCTGCCACAGCTGCACCGGGCGGCTTCGCTCCGGCAAGGTCCGCGACCTGCGCACGGGACGGATCCACGGCCAGGCCGGGGAGATGCTGCAGACCTGCGTGAGCGCGCCCGAGGGCGCGATCGAGGTCGACCTCTGATGGACCACAACGCAAAACGACTCCAAATAAAAAGAAAAAAGAGGAAATCGTGATGTCAGCAACCCTCGCAGAGCCCGCTGCGCCCCAGCAGCAGGAGCCCCAAAGCCCCCTTGCCAGGCTGACCCCCGAGCAGATCGAGAAGCTGGGGGAGGAGTTCGACGCCATCCACGCTGAGGTCTTCGCCGACCTCGGCGACCGCGACTCCCGCTACATCCGCGCCACCATCCAGCTGCACCGCCGGCTCGTCATCGCCGCCCGCGCCGCCCTGCTGCTCTCGCCGCGCAAGCCCGCATGGCTGGCAGGGACGGCCGCCCTGTCCCTGGCCAAGATCCTCGAGAACATGGAGCTGGGCCACAACATCATGCACGGCCAGTGGGACTGGATGAACGACCCCGACATCCACTCCACCTCCTGGGACTGGGACACCGCCTCGCCGGCCGACGCCTGGAAGCACTCCCACAACTACGAGCACCACACCTACACCAACATCCGCGGCAAGGACCGCGACCTGGGCTACGAGATCATGCGCATCGACCCGCATCAGCCCTGGCATCCCGTCTACCTGCTGCAGCCCCTCTACAACCTGCTGCTGATGGGCTTCTTCGAGTGGGGCGTCGCCATGCACGACCTCAACTTCGACGCCATCCGCGCCGGCGAGAAGTCCAAGGCACAGGCCCTGGCCGAGCTGAAGGCGATCGGCCTGAAGGCCCGCCGGCAGGTCGTCAAGGACTACATCGCCTTCCCCGCCCTCTCCGCCGCCGTCGCCCGCAAGGGCAAGCGCAAGCGGACCTTCAAGGCGACCCTGGCAGCCAACTTCACGGCCAACATCGTGCGCAACGTGTGGGCCCACTCGATCATCTTCTGCGGTCACTTCCCCGACCAGACCTACACCTTCAGCCAGCAGGAGGTCGAGAACGAGACCCGCGGCGGCTGGTACGTCCGCCAGCTGCTCGGCGCAGCCAACATCGACGGCGGGCCCCTCTTCCACCTGCTCAGCGGCAACCTCTCCTTCCAGGTCGAGCACCACCTCTTCCCCGACATGCCCTCCAGCCGCTACGCCGAGGTCGCACCCCGCGTCCGCGACGTCTGCGCCCGCTACGGGCTGCCCTACAACACCGGCCCCTTCAGCCGCCAGCTGGGGACCGTCCACCGCACGATCCTGCGCCTGGCCCTCCCCGGCGGCGGGCCGCGACCCAAGCCCGGGCCCTACAGGCCCGAGCCGGTCTGAGGCGCGCCCGCGGGCGGCCGGTAGGATCGCGCCTGGATGGCCCGCCTGCCCTACCGCGACCCCGCCGACGCTCCCCCGGAGATCGCCAGGATCATCGACGGGGCGCCTCTGACCCTGCTGGGGGTCATCGCCCACGCCGACACGGCCTTCCAGCCGTGGCTGGCCTACTCCAACACGCTGCTTCGCAACCTGGAGCTGGACCCGCTGCTGCGGGAGCTGGCGATCCTGCAGGTGGCTCACCTGTCCGGCTCGGACTACGAGTGGACCCAGCACGAGCCGATCGCCGAATCCTTCGGCGCCGAGGCGGCCCAGGTGCGGGCCATCGCCCAGGACGATCCGCAGCCGCCCGGCCTGAGCCCCGACGGGGTCGCCGTCCTCTCCTTGACCCGTGAAGTCGTCATCGACGGCGCTGCCTCCGAGCAGGCCGTGCGGGCCATGGTCGAGCGGCTGGGGGAGAGGCAGCTCGTCGAGCTGCTGCTCGTGATCGGCAACTACCTGGGCCTGGCCCGGCTGATCGCGACCGTCGGCCTGGAGCCTCACGAGCCCGTCGTCAGGCTGCCCGGCGGAACCGACGCCATCGGGCCTCGCTGAGTCGCCGGGCCTCGTTCAGCGGGGGGTGCTCTCCAGCTGCCCGACCCGCGACTCCGCCAGGTCCAGGTGGGCCAGGGAGCGCAGGAAGGCGTGGGTCACGATCACGTGGATCCGCGACTGGGTCAGGTCGTACAGGCGCAGGCTGATCGCCGAGGCGATGGCCGGGTAGAAGTTGACGACCGCCACCTCGACGTGCAGGCGCCTGCGCCCTCCTGCCTCCTCTGGGCCCCTCATCACCTCTATCTGCAGGAAGCCCTCGCCCCGGCCCCGCCTGGCCACCAGCAGGCCCCGCTCGATCCGCCAGCGCACCAGCGCCCGCTCGCCCTCTATCTCGTATTCAGGCGTCCTGAACGTCAGCAGCCTGAAGGGCTCGCCGAGCAGGACGATGGCCCTGCCCCTGTCGCTGTAGCGGACCTGGATCAGGCCCAGCGTGACCCTCGTCAGGAAGCGCCAGTAGGTGCGGGCCAGGCGCTCCAAGTTCACAGCCGTCCAGAGCTCCTCCAGTGCGTCCCCGTCGATCAGCAGATCCGCCCGCTGCACAGACCTGACAGCGCCTGTCTCCCGCTCGACGCTCGTCTCGTCGGACAGGTTCGTGATCTCTGCCCGCAACGGCCTGCGGCCACGCAGACGCGATCGCGCCACCAGCCCCCCGGCCGCCGCAGCGAGGGCGGCCAGGAGGATCCACAGCCTGTTCATGTCCGCCTCCGGGTCGCCAAGTCGTCCGCAGGCTACCCCCAGCGGCTGCCGCGAGCTGGATCGCGTCCCCGCTTACTGCTATTCAACCCCCATGCCCGAGCAGCGAGAGAGTCGACCAGCGCCGCGGGCACGACCCGTCGCCGACGCTCCCCTTCCCACCGGCGGCGAGCAGATCGAGGCGATCGCCCGCCGCTGGGCGCTCGAGCTGCTCGCCGAACGGCCCCTGGCGGAGGCCGCCGAGCTGCCCCTCGATGAGATCGCCGCCCGGGCGCCGGGCCTGTGCGAGCAGGTCCTGAGCGCTCTGAGCTCAGAACGGGAGCTCGACAGGCTGCTGGGGAGGCCCGTGCCAGGCGATCGCCGGGCGCCCCACGACTTCGCAGCCGACCTGCTTGCCTGCACCGGGACCGGCGGCGGCCACGACGCCCTGCTCGCCGCCGAGGCGCTGCGCAGCGCTCTCTGGCAGGAGCTGCAGGAGGGCCTGCGCGGCTCCGATGCAGGACTGGCCGGGCCCCTGGCGGATCGGCTGGCCCACCTCTGCTTGGCCCTGCTCGGTGAGGCCCTGCAGGCCCTGCCCGAGGCCCCCGAGCCGGATGAGGCGAGCGTCCCGGAGGGTGGGCAGCCGGCCTCCCCCTCCCGCTCCGGCGGCGGGAGCATCGTGATCCTCGACGAACGGCTGTCGGCAGGCGCCGAGCAGCCCGAGCCGGCCGCGTCCTCGCCGGAGCCCGTCCCCCTGGCGCCTGCAACGCTGCCCGAGCCTTCGCCGCGGATCGAGATCCACGACCGCCGCGGGGAGGAGGGACCGGGCGCCTGGATCGGATCGATCGGCGCACAGCTCGAGCGATTCGAGCGGGACGGCAGGCCCTTCGCGGTGCTGTTGCTGGAGCTCGCGGGGGCACGGGCGGACTCCGACGGGCAGAGCCTCGGCGCGATCGATCGCTGCATCCGCGAGGAGCTCGACAGGGCTCCCGGGGCGACCTTGACCAGCGAGCGTCCCGGCCGCTGGTGGGCCGTCCTGCCGGACACCGACAGGGCCGGCGCCGAGAGCCTCGCCACCTCCCTGGAGACCGTCGTGCGGGCGCAGGCGGGGCGGCTTGGCGGCTCGGCAGCGGTCCTTCACGGCGCGGCCGTCTGCCCCGAGGACGGACGCGACGCCTCGACGCTTGCGGCTCACGCCGACGTGGGGCTCTACGCCTCCCGCTGGGAGGCACGCTCGGGAGTCGCCCGGGGCGAGCCCGCCTGAGCCGGGCCTGGTCGGGTGCGCTCGTCAGGCCGACGCGCCGCCGGCGACCAGCGACGTCTGCGATTCCGGCGGTGTGCCCAGCGTGGAGGTGTTGGCGGCCTTCCCGACGATGCTCGTCTTGATGCGCACCGTTTCGGTGATGCCGAGCTTCTGGGCCGCGCCGGCCGTCAGGTCCCAGCTGGCGCCGATGTGGCTGTAGGGGCCGCGATCCAGCACCGGTACGACCAGCGTCCTGCCCTTGTAGCCGACCTTGATCAGCGTGCCGCAGGGGAGGGTGCGGTTGGCGACTCCCTCGACGGCCGGGGTCAGGGTCTGCCCGCAGGCAGTCTTGCTGCCGTAGAAGCCGGGTCCGAACCAGGTCGCGATGCCTGTCGGGTGGACTGTCGCAGCGTGGCCGTTGCTGCTCGCCGGGGTCGCTTCCGCGGGCGCGCTGGCGCCGCCCGTGGCGGCCGTTGCAGCCGACGCCAGGGGCAGGGAGCCCGCCATCAGGGCGAGGACGACCGTTGCTGTTCTCACGTCGATACGCATTTGCCTTGGCGCCTACGGGGTGAGCTGACGGGCTCGCGCCGCGATCTCTCGCTGCGCTAGGACCCTGCCGGGTCCATTCGCCCCAGCGGACCTGTCAGGTCCGCATTGGGTCCCCCGCCTGCCGTGCCCTGAGGCCAGGCAGCTCGGCGTGGGCGGCAGTATACATATCTCCGCACGGGCCGCTCGGGCGCCCCGCGGAGGCCTCGCGGGGATCAGCCGGGAAGCCGCGACAGGACGTCGCGCAACAGCCGCTCGCCGCTCGAGAGCCCTGCTTTGGCGAGCTCCCCGAAGGCCTCGATCGCCGTGTTGAGGAGATCGGCTCCGCCGGGGGGCGCGACTGCTCCCGTGGCCCTCTCCTCCAGGCACTCGTAGCCCTGGCGAGGAGCCGGGTCCACGATCGGGGCCGCCCTGCGGGGGCGGGCGGCGGCGGAGGCCCGCTTGGCCCGGCGGGCCTGACCTGGCGCGGCCGGCTTGGCACGCTGCCCGGCGGAGCTACTCGCCGGCTTGCTCGCCCCTGCCGCGCGGGCCTTCGTCTTGGCGGGCGGCTTCGTGGCCACGGCCGATCCGGCGCCGTTGGCGGATGCCCCCGGGCCATCGGCGCGACGGGCCGCCGCCCTTCGCGCCGTCGCCCGCTGGGGACGCGTACGGGGAAGGTTCGCGAGGACGCCCGCGCCGTTCTCCGACACCTCGGCGCGACCGTTTCCTTCGCCTGGGCTGGGCCCGCTCACGCCGACATCATTGCTTAAGCCCTGTTTGCCTGCAGGAGGGTCCCAGCCGGCGCCAGGGGAGGGTGCAAGCCTCTCGCCATGGGGTCCGTCATCGCCGTGACGCGTTAGCATGGGGGGCCGGTCTGCCGATAGGGATGTAACGTCGGCGGGCCTGCGGCCGTAATGTCCGGCGAGGCGTCGCCGGAGCCGCGGATGCCGGTCTCCAGGGCCACCACGTTGTCGATCGACGGAAGAAACGGAAACAGCGAATGTCAGTAGTCGAGCTTCAGGAGCTGGATGAGGTCAAGAACCTTCTGGCCAAGGGCCAGCAGGTCGGTGTGCTGTCCTACGCGGAGATCACCAAAGCGACGTCCGAGCTGGACTTGGACGAGTCCGACGTAGAGGAGCTGCACGGCTTCCTGGAGCGCTCGGAGATCGAGCTCGTGGAGGACATCGACCCGGCCCTGGCAGCCGCCTCCGAGGTCGAGCGGGCGCCCGACAAGCGGGGCCGGCGCAAAGCCAAAACGTCGATCGACCTGAAGCCGGACATGACGACGGACTCGCTGCAGCTGTTCCTCAAGGACATCGGCAAGGTCCGTCTGCTCACCGCTCAGGAGGAGGTCGACCTGGCCAAGCGCATCGAGCGGGGCGACCTCGACGCCAAGCAGAAGATGGTCGAGTCCAACCTCCGTCTGGTCGTCTCGATCGCCAAGAACTACCGCAACCAGGGCCTGCCCTTCCTCGACCTGATCCAGGAGGGCACGCTCGGCCTGGTCCGGGCAGCCGAGAAGTTCGACTACCGCAAGGGCTTCAAGTTCTCGACCTACGCGACCTGGTGGATCCGTCAGGCGATCGCCCGGGCCCTGGCCGACAAGGCCCGCACGATCCGCATCCCCGTGCACGTCGTGGAGAAGCTCAACAAGATCGGGAGAGCCGAGCGCAAGCTCGTCACGGAGCTGGGCCGCGAGCCCACGGCCGACGAGATCGCCGAGGTCACCGGCATCGACCCCGAGGAGGTCGACTCGATCAAGCGCTCCGCCCAGGCTCCCGTCTCCCTGGAGAAGCCCGTCGGCGACGAGGAGGAGTCGGAGTTCGGCCAGTTCATCGCCGACGAGCGGGCCGAGTCCCCCTACGAGCGTGCCGCGGAGATCCTCACCAAGGAGGCCCTGCGCGAGGCTCTGGAGAACCTCTCCTACCGCGAACGGCGCGTGCTGGAGCTGCGCTACGGGCTCGGCGGCGAGCACCCCCGCACGCTCGACGAGGTCGGGCGGACCTTCAACGTCACCCGCGAGCGCATCCGCCAGATCGAGAACCAGTCGCTGAAGAAGCTGCAGTCCCTGGCGGAGGCGCAGAAGCTCCGCGACGTAGCCTGAAGGGCGCCTCGCGCACGCCGGCAGCGTCCTCGTGCGTCCATCGCCGCCGGGGGCATTCAAGGCTCTGCGCCGCCGTGCCGATGCGTGATCCATGTTCGACGTCAAGGCGGCTCTGCGTGAGCTCGTCGAAAAAGAGGGCTCGGACCTGCACCTGAAGGTCGGCTCCGCGCCCCTCTACCGCGTCCACGGCGAGCTGAGCTCGGCGCCCGGCGTGCCGGAGCTGTCCCGCGAGGACACCGAGGGGGCTCTGCGCGGGCTGCTCAGCGACGAAAGCAAGCTCCAGGAGTTCGCCCAGGAGCACGAGGTCGACTTCTCCTTCGAAATCGAGGGCGTGGCCCGTTACAGGATCAACGCCTTCCGTCAGCGCGGCGCGATCTCGATGGTCTGCCGCGCGATCCCCCATCGGATCAGCACGATCGACGAGCTGGCGCTGCCCCCGGTCGTGAGGGAACTGGCCGAGGAGGAGCGCGGGATCATCCTGCTGACGGGCACGACCGGGTCGGGCAAGTCCACGACCCTGGCCGCCATGATCGACCACATGAACCACACGATGAGCAAGCACATCGTGACGATCGAGGACCCCATCGAGTTCGTGCACTCGGACAAGCGCTGCGTCATCAACCAGCGTGAAGTCGGCATGGACACGGCCTCCTTCAAGCGCGCCCTGCGCCGCGTCCTGCGCCAGGACCCCGACGTCATCCTGGTCGGCGAGATGCGCGACGAGGAGACCGTCCAGACGGCCCTCTCAGCGGCCGAGACAGGCCACCTCGTCCTCTCCACGATCCACACCGTCGACGCGACGGAGTCGATCAACCGCATGCTCGACTTCTTCCCGCCACACCAGCATCACCAGGCTCGCTCGATGATCGCCGGCACCGTCAAGGGCGTCATCTCCCAGCGCCTGGTCCCGGGCGCCGACGGCGGGCGTGTCGCCGTCTGCGAGATCCTGCGCATGACCGGGCGCGTCCGGGACATGATCATGGACCCCGACCAGACAGGCAAACTCGTCGAGGTCATCACCAGCGGCGGCTACTACGGCATGCAGACCTTCGACCAGGCCCTCTTCGGCCACGTCAAGGCCGGACGGGTCACCTTCGAGGACGCCATGCGCGTCGCCACCAGCCCTCACGACTTCAAGCTGCTCATGCAGGCCGACGGCCGCGTCGGCACGACCATGGAGGACGTCGCCGTCGCCGAGGCGCGGCGCGAGGAGAGCTCGCGGCCGAGTACGCCGTTGGGCGTGTAGAGCGGACCTCTCTCCCACCGATCCTGCCAACCTGCGCCACGTCTGCCCGCCGGCGAGGTAGAAGTGGCCGATGGTCTCCGATGTCGGCACCTGGCAGTGGGCTGAGCGCACCGGTGGCCGCCTGAGCAGGCGCGACCGCGCAGAGATGATCCGCCAGGCTGTCCTCGCGCGGCTTCTGCAGCTCCCCGATCGCCTGCGTGACTCCTTGCGTGGGGAGGTGAGCTCCTTCGACATCCCCGATCCTCCCGACAGCGTCCTGGCCGTGCAGGCCGAGGAGGCGGTCAGGACGCTCTCGCCGCCCTGGCTTCACGGCCACTGCCTGCTGCTGAGACGCTGCTGCGAGATCGCGGCGCTTCTGCTCAGCTCGCCGTCGGGGTCGCCGGGGCGATCGCGCTGCACATGAACATCTCCGTGCCCACCCGTCTCGGCGCCGAGGCACACCTGCTCTCGCGGGGAGTGTCGCTGGACACCGTCGGACGCGGTGCCGGAGGGCTTCCCCGTCCGGCACTGCACGGCGTAGCTGAACGCTGGCCGCGAGAAGCCCTTGCCGGTCAACTGGATGCCGTCACGCGCAAGCAGGCACAGATGAGGCCTGAGTCGAGGGCCGCGCTGCTGCATCGGCTCGGCTTCTCTGGGCTCCTTCACGCCAACCCGCTCGAAGGCTGACCTTTACTTCATTTGGTAAAGTAACGGTCTGGATGGCCGTCGACGAGACATGTCCTGTCTGCAGGACAGCTGAGATCGTTTGCAGCAAGTGGACGCTGCTGCTGGTTCGCGACCTCTCCGAGGGACATTCACGCTTCTGTGAGCTGGAACGGTCGCTGGCGGGCATCAGCCCGCGCACCCTGTCCTTGCGGCTGCGTGCGCTCGAGGAGGAGGGAATCGTCGAGCGGCACACTTTCCCGGAGGTCCCGCCGCGGGTCGAGTACGCCCTGACCGAGAAGGGCATGGCGCTGCTGCCGATCATCGACGACATGCGCGCCTACGGCGAAGACTGGCTCGGGCTCGACTGCGCCGAGCGAGCCCAGCAAGCGCTCGCGGCAGCCTGACAGACCCGGCGCGGTCTGCAAGGGCCGGTGCGCCGGGCAGGAGCGGCACCTCCGGCAACGAAGTCCGCGCATCATGCGCTCGCTCCAGCTGCAGTCCACCCTGACCGCCTACGTCGAAGCCGTCTCCGAGCGGCTGCGCGGAGAGCTGGCCGGGGGAGCCGAGATCCCCTTCGAGCTAGAGCAGCAGCCCGGCAGTCGCGGGCCCGGTGGTCCCGCCCTCTACTGCTACCGACCCCTGACCGTCGAGTTCATCGCTGAGCGGCGGAGCCTGCTTCAGGCGCTCCCCGAGCACCAGGCAGCCGAGCAGCTGCTCAGCTCCTACGAGGGTCTGGACCGCTACCTGGCCAGCCTCGGCGCCGACGTGTCGCGCCTCTCGGGCTCGGCCCGCGCTCGGGCCGCCATCGGCTCGCTGCTGGCCGACGTCTTCGCCGAGCAGTCCGATTTCGACGTCCGGCCTGACCGTCTCGAGGCCGCACTCGACCGCCTACAGACCAGCGCCCTGGAAGCAGCCAGTGAGGTGACCCTGCTGGCCACCCTGCACGGCCTGACGATCGGTTCCCCCGAACTCGTCCTGACCAGCGGTCTCACGATCGCCCGCCTGGACGTTCTGGAGGGTCTGCCGCCGGCCGTCATGGCGCGCGGTCCGCGGGGAGAGGAGCACCTCGTCGTCGTCCTGCGCAGCCAGGAGCCCGACCCCCGCGAGGCGATCGAGGCCAGCCGGGCGGTGCTGCGCGACCTGCTGCGGGCCCTGCGCCTGTTCGGCGACGGACGGGTCACGCTGGGCGGCCTGGGCTGGGCGCGCGTCGGCGGAAACCAGTTCGCGCCGCTGCCCCTGGGCGAAGGCGGACGCCCCCACGGCATGCTCGTCGTCGCCGCCGACCAGGAGGACGAGCTGAGGGCCTTCTGCAACCTCGTCTCGCGGCGGGCTCCCGACGGCAACGAGCTGGCATGGGCGCTGGCCCGCTTCGAGATGGGCTGTGCCCGCGAGAACGCCCTGCAGGCCCTCTCGGACAACCTGCTCGCCCTGCGTGCTCTGCTGGAGCCCGAGGGACCGACCAGCGGGCTGCTGCCCTGGCGCCTGGCGGCCCTCTGCGCCACCCCCGACGCTCGCCAGAACCTGACCGAACGGGTCATCGACGCACAGTCGCTGGAGCGCGCAGTCATCGCCGGGAGCGCCCGCGACCACGCCGGCGCCCAGGCGCTGGCCGCCGAAGTCGCCGACCACCTGCGCGCCCTGCTGCGCGACGTCATCTGCGGGCACCTCGACGGCGACCTGGTGGGCCTGGCCGACGAGCTGCTGGCCGCCGAGGTGGCACCGCCCGCGCCTCCCGTCGCTGCCGCCATCACCGCGCAGGCGGCCATCCCCGTCCCGGAGGGAGCGGAGGTCCGCGCCCGGGCCGTCGCAGCTCCCTCCTCAGACCCCCAGCTGTTCGGCTACGGCAGCGAGGCCGAGGAGATCCTGGACCTCATCGGGTAGGTGGCGCACGAGCGTCGGCCTGCCCAGGCCGAGCTCCGAGCCCAGCAGCTCCACGGTCTTCGCATCGCGCTTGGCCAGCACGTCGAAGTCGGCCAGGTTGTGCGCCAGGCGCCTGGCCAGATCCCCCTCCAGCGACCGCTCCAGCAGCTCCCGCACTTCTGTGGCGTCGTGTCCCTGCGTGCCGAGCAGGTGCACCCTGTTGACGAGCAGGGCCGGCTCGGACAGTCCCAGCTCGGCCAGCCTGCTCGCCAGGTAGCGCGCCTCCTGCGCCGGCTCGGGCTCGGGCGAGGTGACGATGACATAGCCCGTCAGGTCCGAGCGCAGCAGCGCCTGGACGGACCTGGTGCGCTCGCCGAAGCCGTCGATGACGCCGCCCAGCGAGCGGAAGAAGGTCGAGAGCTCCGCCAGCATGTCGACGCCCGTGACGCGGGCGAAGATCGAGAAGACCAGGGCCGTGCCCCGCCCGAACAGCCTCGCCGTCAGCCCGCCCGGCGCCAGGAAGACCTGTAGCGCTCGCCCGTCCAGGAAGGCCAGCAGACGCCCCGGCGCCTCCAGGAAGTCCAGGGCGTTGCGGGAAGGAGGGGTGTCCAGCACGATCGTGTCGAAGTCGTGCTCCTCGTGCAGCTCGTAGAGCTTGGCCACAGCGCTCAGCTCGTGCGATCCAGCGACGGCCGTCGAGAGCTCCCGGTAGACGGGGTTCGCCAGGATCTCGCTGCTGCGCTCCTCGTCTGTGTGGCGGGCCACGATGTCGTCGAAGGTCGCCTTGACGTCGAGCATCATCGCCCACAGCTCGCCGGGAACGGCCAGGCCCGCCTCGCGCAACGGGGCGTCGTCGATGTGGACCGGCTGACCCGACAGTCCCTCCAGTCCCAGCGCTGAAGCGAGCCGCCGGGCCGGGTCGATCGTCACGACCGCCACCCGCTGCCCGTCCATCGCCAGGGCCAGGGCCAGGGCGGCCGAGGTCGTCGTCTTGCCGACCCCGCCGGCCCCGAGCGTGACGATCACGCGCCTGCCGGCGATCAGGTCGGCCAGCGGGGAACGCTCGGCCGTGGCGGTCCGGGACATCCCGGGATCGTAGACAGCGAGTGAGTCGGCCGGCGCTCCATACCGGCCTCAGCATGCAGGAATCCACCATCGCCATGCGAATAAGCAGCGGAAGGCTTTCCAAGCAACCGAGCATCGGAGCCACCGTGGACGGCAAGGCCAAGGTCATCGCATTCGCCAACCAGAAGGGCGGCGTGGCCAAGACGACAACGACTTTGAACCTGGCAGCGGCTTTCGCCGAGGAGGGCCACCGCGTCCTGTGCGTGGACATGGACCCTCAGGGCAACCTGACGATGTCCCAGGGCATCGACCCGGACACGCTCGAGCAGTCCATGTACGACGTGCTCGTCCACAAGGTCTCGATCCGCGAGGTCATCCGCCGCCGCGAGATCGACGTCGCCTGCGCCTCCATCGACCTGGCCGGCGCCGAGATCGCCATGTCCACCATGATCGGCCGTGAGCGCTCCCTGCAGAAGGCCTTCGAACCGATCCTCGAGGACTACGACTTCATCTGCATCGACACGCCGCCCAGCCTGGGCCTGCTGACGATCAACGCGCTGACGGCGGCCGACAAGGTCATCGTCCCCGTACAGTGCGAGTATCTGTCGATGCGCGGCCTGATCCAGCTGCAGAACACGCTCGCCATGATCCGCGAGAACCTCAACCCCAACGTGGACATCGAGGGGATCCTGCCGACCCTCGTCGACTCGCGCACGATCCACGCCAAGGAGGCCATCGAGATCCTCGAGGAAAACTTCGGCGACCGCGTGTTCGCCTCGCGCATCCGCAAGACAGTCCGTTTCGCCGAGGCTCCCGTCAAGGGCATGTCGGTCCTCAAGTACGAGCCCGACGGGGTCGCGGCCCAGTCCTACAGGCAACTTGCCCAGGAGGTTCTGACCAATGGCCAACGCTAAGCGCGCCAGCATGCGAGAAGGCCCCCTGGCTGCCCTCTTCCGCAAGACAGAAGAAGCCGAGGATGCCGTAGCCCATGCTCCGGCGGCTCCTGCGACGCCCGCTGCCGAGCAGACCTCGCCCCACCTCCAGCGCCCTGCGCCCGAAGCTGAGGCTCCCGTGCACCCCCGTCAGAGCGGGCTGCCGCACCCCGCCCTCAGCGCCTCGGAGGCGCCCGCCGAGCCCGAGCCGCGCGTCCCCTCCCCGCAGGAGCGTCTGCGCCACGCCTTCTCCTCGGAGATCCCCGAGAACATCATGGAGCGCCCAGCGCACCGTCCCGCCCCCATCGAGTACATGCCCGAGCTCGCGCCGATGCCAAGTCACGCCAAGGCCGGACAGCCCGTGATCCGCGTCGTCGGCGTCGGCGGCGGCGGCGTCAACGCCGTCAACCGCATGGTCGAGGCGGAGGTCGAGGGGATCGAGTTCATCGCAGTCAACACAGACGTGCAGTCGCTGCAGCAGTCCACAGCCGACCTGACCCTGCACATCGGCGCAGAGCTCACGCGCGGCCTCGGCGCGGGCTCGGACCCCAACGTCGGGCGTCAGGCCGCCATGGAGGACTACGACCGCATGAAGGCCCTTCTGAAGGGGTCCGACATGATCTTCATCGCAGCCGGCTCCGGTGGCGGCACCGGCACGGGAGCGGCCCCCGTCGTCGCCAGGATCGCCAAGGAAGTCGGCGCCCTGACCGTCGGCATCGTCACCAGGCCCTTCGGCTTCGAGGGCACCAGGCGCAGCGAGCAGGGCGAGCGGGGCGTCGGGGCCCTCGGCGACGAGGTCGACACGCTCATCGTCGTTCCCAACGACCGCCTGCTGACCGTGCTCGACAAGCAGACCT
This sequence comes from uncultured Solirubrobacteraceae bacterium, assembly GCA_963697795.1. Classification (GTDB taxonomy): domain Bacteria; phylum Actinomycetota; class Thermoleophilia; order Solirubrobacterales; family Solirubrobacteraceae; genus Palsa-744. The sequence continues at coordinate 2,620,168 of OY969097.1, forward strand.
CGATGGTCGACGCCTTCCGGGTCGCCGACGACGTGCTCCGTCAGGGCGTCCAAGGCGTCTCCGACCTCGTCACGCTCCCGGGCCTGATCAACCTCGACTTCGCGGACGTCCGCACGATCATGAGCGAAGCTGGCAGCGCCCTGCTCGGCATCGGCATGGGCGTCGGCGAGAACAGGGCCGTCGAGGCCGCGCTGCAGGCAGTCTCCTCACCGCTGCTGGAGACCTCAATGGACGGCGCCCGCTCGATCCTGCTGTCGATCACAGGCGGCGTCAACCTGTCGCTGTGGGAGGTCAACGAGGCAGCCAAGTCCGTCTCCGAGGCCGCCCACCCCGACGCCAACATCATCTTCGGCGCGATGGTCGACGAGAAGCTCGACGACCAGGTCTGGGTCACCGTCGTCGCCACCGGCTACGGCGAGGAGGGCAGGCGCAAGAGCGCCGCGCGCTTCCGCGAGCCCGCCGGCGAGGTCAGGGTGCAGAGAACCGCGCCCGCGCCCATGCGCAGCCGCGGGGACGAGTTGGAAGTCCCCGAGTTCATCCCCAACCTCTAGTCTGGGCTCCTGCCAACCTGCGAGGTGTCCGTACGGGAGCTTGCCCCCGGGAACTGGATCAGTCCTCGTCACGGAAGGTCGTTGCGCGAGCGTCTCGACGAGACAGCGCACCCGCGAGCAACGAGAAGACATACAGAAGGGCAGCTATCGCGCGGGGCCACCCGTGGCCCGCGACGAGCCAAATCACGAAAGATCCCCCGAACGCGGCGACTGCCAGCCAGTAGTACGGCGACTTGACCTGTGTCCAGAACGAGGGGTTGCGGTGTGTTGCGGGGTCGTTCGCTGCTTCCCACGACTGTCGAGCCAGGTACTGGAGAAAGCGCTCATCCCAGCTTGGCTCTTCTGGACCGCCGAGTGTCATCTTTCGGAATCTACCGCCATTGGTCACGACAGCCGCACGGTCCTCCTTCGGTGTGGTATCGCTGAGCGATGATCGCTGGGGCTGAGAGGGGGGTCGTCGCGGCCGGGCACCCGCTGACGGCGGAGGTCGGGGCGCAGGTGCTTCGCGACGGAGGGAATGCTGTCGACGCCGCGCTTGGGGCGATGCTGGCGTCGTTTGCGACCGAGGGGCTGCTGACGGGGCTGGGGGCGGGCGGCTACATGCTGGTCGCCGGCGGCGGGCACGAGCCGGCGCTGCTGGACTTCTTCGTGGAGGCTCCGACGAGGCGAAACGACGGCTCGGAGGCCGAGCTGCTGGCGGTCGACGTGTCCTTCGGCGACGCCGTGCAGGTCTTTCACATCGGCGCTGCCTCCTGTGGCGTCTACGGCAACCCGGCCGGCATCTGTGCGGCGGCGAGGCGATGGGGGAGCATGCCGCTGGAGGAGCTTGTCGAGCCTGGAGCACGGCTGGCGGAGCAGGGGGTGGCCCTCAACGGGGCGCAGGCCTACGTGGCCGAGATCCTCGCCGACCTGCTGACCTCGACGCCCGAGTGCGCGGCGCTGTGGGCGCCAGAGGGTCGCGTTCTGCGCGAGGGCGAGACGCTTCGCAACCCAGACCTGGCGCAGGCTCTGCGCAGGCTCGGCAGGGAGGGCAGCGAACCCTTCTATCGCGGCGACATCGCTGCACGGGTCTGCTCCTGGCTGGGTGAGCAGGGGGCGTCGCTCAGCCGGTCCGACCTGGCCGACTACGAGGCCGTCGAGCGCGAGCCCGTCGCCGTTCGATACAGGGGCAGGGAGATCCTCACCAACCCGCCGCCCTCGGCCGGCGGCATCCTGCTGGCCTACGCGCTTGCCCTGCTCGACCGGGCTCCCTCCCCGCCTGCCGTGAGCGACATCGTGCACGTCATGGCCGCGGCCCAGGCCGAGCGCGACCAGGACTTCCTGGAGGGCCTGGCCCACGAGGGCTTCCTGGCGCGCTTCATGGGCAGCCGCCTCGGCTCGACGACCCACATCGCCGTGATCGACGCCGACGGCATGGCCTGCAGCACGACCTCCACCAACGGCGAGGGATCGGGTGTCGTCGTGCCCGGCACGGGCATCCACATGAACAATGTGATGGGTGAGGAGGACCTGAACCCGGCCGGCTTCCACCTGCACCCGGCCGGGAGGAGGATGCCCAGCATGATGGCGCCCTCGATCGTGATGCGCGACGGCGAGGTCGAGCTGGCGCTTGGCAGCGCTGGCTCCAACCGCATCCGCTCGGCGCTGCTGCAAACGATCGTGGCCGTCCTCGACCACGGCCTCGACGCCCAGGCGGCCGTCGAGGCGCCCCGGCTTCACTACCAGGACGGGATCGTCTACGCCGAGCCCGGCATCGACCTCGAGACGCTTCAGGACGACGTCGAGAAGGTCCGCTTCCGCGGCCCCAACCTGTTCTTCGGCGGCGTGCAGGCGGCCCTGAGCAGGGACGGCGCGCTCGGCGGCGGCGGCGATCCCCGTCGCGGCGGCGCCGCGGTCAGGGCATGAGGACCGCGATCGCATCGCTGTCGCTGCTCGGCGCTCTCCTGCTGGCCGGCTGCAGCGGCGTCAAGGCGCCCGATCTGTTCATCGTCCACCGCACGGGCTCGGGCTCCTCGGCGAACCTGACCCTGCTCGTCGACGAAGAAGGCGGCGTCCGCTGCAACGGTGGGCACGTGCTCCATCTGAGCGACTCCCAGATCGTCAAGGCACGGGCCATCCAGGAAGAAATCCACGAACAGGCCGCCGAGCACCTGACCCTGGCGCCCCGCCCCGGCTCCGTGCTGCGCTACTACCTGCGCGACGAAAGCGGCTGGGTGCGCTTCGCCGACAACTCCAGCGGCCAGCCGGCCGTCTTTCGCCGGCTCGTGCTGTTCGTGTTGCAGACCGCCCAGCAGGTCTGCCACCTGCCCGAGTAGTCGCTGCTCAGCTGAAGCGGACCTTGCCGTTGGACATGGCCCTGGCCTGGGCGCGCTCGAGCAGCTCCAGACGCTCCAGGGCGCCCGCCAGCAGCCTGCCCAACAGCTGCATGCGGGCGTTCTCCGAGCGCAGCTCCAGCAGCTCCTGCTTGGACTCCCGCTCGAACTCGACCGTCGCGGCCATGTCGTAGGAGGACATCCGCTCCAGCTCCTGCTCGCCGAGCTCACGGTCCGTCGCCTGCATGACCAGTTGTCGGTACAGCTCCCGGGCTATCGCGGCGGCGCCCGTGTCCGGTTGCTCGGGCTCGTCCTGGAGGGCCTGCACGACGCCGGCCGGGTAGGCGAGGGAGTCCTGGCGCTCCAGCAGCTCGAACGGCCACGTGCCGCGGACGAGGATGTCCAGGCGACCGTCGGGATGACGCTCCAGCACCTGCTCCACGGCGCAGGCGCAGCCGACCTGCTTGAGCTCCTCCTCGGAGAGCCAGACGATCCCCAGCTCCTCCCCGTCCCCGGACAGGCAATGCTCGATCATCCGCTTGTAGCGGTCCTCGAAGATGTGCAGGGGGATGCCCTCGCCGGGCAGGGCGACCATGCCCAGGGGGAACAGCGGGAACTCAGAGCGTGCGCCCGAGGTCATGCTGGCCTGAGTCTATGCCGGTGCCGCGCCGGCGCGGTGCTCAGGCGCCCGGCTTGCGGGCCGTGATCATCAGGTTGTAGAAGACGGCCGGGGGCAGGCGGCCCTCGAGCAGGCTCCGGTCCAGGCCCTGGAAGAGCAGGTAGCCGCGGTAGGCGTACTGGCGCCAGGCCCAGGGCACCTGCTCGGGCTTGGCCGTGGCCTCCAGCGTGCGGTTGGTCCAGCCGAACCAGTTGGCCAGCAGCTCCTCGCCCACGACCCTGACGTCTGCCAGACCGGCCGAGCGGGCGGCCCGCACCAGTTCCCCGGGCGCGAAGGCGTGGACGTCGACGACGCTCTCCAGGGCCGCGTCGGGCTCGTGCTCGTGGTCTGAGATCGCCGCTTCGGCTCGCATGGCGGCCCGCCACAGCGGCGCGATCGTGCTCGCCAGGCGCTTGGGCGCTCTCGCCAGGCGGTCTCCGTAGCGGGACGGCTCGCCTGCGAAGAGCACCGTGCCACCGGGCTTCAGGACGCGCTCGAACTCCGTGAAGGCGCGGGGGAGGTCGGGTATGTGGTGCAGGACCGCGTGGCCCAGCACCAGGTCGAAGCTCTCGTCCGCGAAGGGTAGGCGCTCGGCGTCGGCGGGTTGAGTCGTGACGTCCAGCCCGAGCCGCTGCGCGTTGGCGGAGAGGGTGTCGAGCATGCCCGGGGAGATGTCGGTGCAGGTGGCCTGCCCGATCATCCCCGCCAGCATCAGGTTCAGGCTGAAGTAGCCCGTGCCCGAGCCGATCTCCAGCGATCGCTCCCAGCGTGGCGGGCGGCGGCCCAGCACCTTGCGGACCTTCGAGGTGACCTGGGCCCTGCCGATCTCGCCGAAGTCGATGCCCCACTTGGCGTCGTAGTGGTCGGCCGCCACGTCGTGGTAGCGCGTGTTCGCGTCCCGTATCTCCTCGGCTGTCAGTGTCGGCGCCACGGGGCGGCACCATATACTCGCGCGCCGTGGCCCGGCGTCCTCCATGGGCCTGATCGCAGAGTGCTGAGAGTCCATTGACGACAAGCCAAGGGGAGACCCTGTATCTCCAGCGGGACCAGCCCGAGGGCGTGCCGCCGCTGTCGCTGACGGGCGAGCGGACGCTGCCCGACGTGCCCGAGGAGAACTACTGGTATCGCCGTCACCTGGTCGTCTACGAGTGGATCGCCGAGCAGCTGGCTGGCGCCCGTGCCGTCGACATGGCGTGCGGCGAGGGCTATGGCTCGGCCGTTCTGGCCCGCCGCGCCGCCGAGGTCGTCGGCGTCGACGCCAACCCCGAGGCCTTCGAGCACGCCCGCCTGCGCTACACGGCGGCCAACCTGCGTTTCGAGCGGGCCCTCGTGGAAGAGTTCTCGGAGCCGACCGACGCTGTCGTGTTCCTGCAGACGATCGAGCACCTGCAGGACCCCGGCGCGACGCTGCAGCACTTCCGCTCGATGCTCGGGCCGGGCGGGCGCGCCTTCGTCTCCACGCCCAACGTCCTGACCCTGGCCCCCAAGGGCGCGTCGCGCTCGGACAACCCCTGGCACGTCCACGAGTACCTGCCCGAGGAGTTCCGCAGGCTCTGCGCCGAGCACTTCGAGCAGGTCGAGATGTACGGCCTCTACCACGCCCGCATGCTGCGCCTGCACGAGCTGGCCCTGCGCCTCGGCTGGGATCGGGTGCACAAGGCGCTGCGCCTCAGCGGCCCTTTCTACGGCTGGTTCACGCCCGCGATCGGCGTCCGGGACTTCGCGATCGTGCCGGCCTCCCGGGCCAGCCTGGACAGGGCGCTGGACCTGATCGCGGTGTGCCGGTGAGCCCTCGCCGCGAAAGCGGCGCGCTGGCGATAGTGCTGCACACCCACATGCCCTACGTAGAGGGCTTCGGGACCTGGCCCTTCGGAGAGGAGTGGCTGTGGGAGGCGGCGGTCGGCAGCTACCTGCCGCTGCTGGAGCTGCTGGACGCGGGTGCCCCGCTGACGCTGTCGCTGACGCCCGTGCTCTGCGACCAGCTGGAGGCCCCCGGGATCGTCGAGCGCTTCGTCCGCTTCGTCGAGGAGGTCCGCAGCGAGACCCATCGCGACGACGCTGCCGGCATGCGCGCCGGCGGGCACGAGCAGCTGGCGATCGAGCTGGAACGCTCGTACGGCGATTACACGGGCGCCCGCGATGCCCTGTCGGGTCGCGGCGGCGACCTGCTGGGGGCGCTGGGGCGACACGCCCAGTGGACCTCCGCCGCGACCCACGCTGTGCTGCCGCTGCTGGCCGGCGAGGCCGTCGTGGACGAGCAGATCGCAAGCGGCCTGCGCTCCCACGCCCGCCGCTTCGGGCCCGGCTGGGGGGGAGGCTTCTGGCTGCCCGAGTGCGCCCACGAGAGCTGGCTGGAGCGCCCGCTGCTGGAGGCCGGCGTGCGGGCCGTCTGCATCGAGTCGACTGGGCGTTTCGGGCTGGGGGCGGCCGAGCACTTGCAGCCGCTGCGCAGCCGCTCCTCGGGACTGACCCTGGTGCCTGTCGACCGCCGGACGATGTCGCTGGTATGGAGCCGGGATGGATATCCGGCGGCGAGCCCCTATCGCGACTACCACCACCACACAGTCCACCACCACAACCCCTGGAGCAACGACGGCGGCGCCTACGACCACCGCATCGCGGCAGCGCTGGCGCGCGAGCACGCCGGCGACTTCGTGGCCCGGACGGCGGCGCGCCTGCGCGAGCAGGGCACGGGACTGCCCGGCGGAGGCCTGGTCGTCTGCGCCCTGGACACGGAGCTGCTGGGGCACTGGTGGTACGAGGGGGTGACGTGGCTGGCCGCCGTCGTGGAGGAGTCCGCCCGGCAGGGACTCGAGCTGGTGCGCCTGGACGACGCGTTGTCGGACATCGAGCCGCACGAGGTCGACACCGACGACTGGCCGGCGAGCAGCTGGGGGCAGGCGGGAGACCTCTCGACGTGGTCCGGTCCGGCCGTCGCCGACATCGCCTTCCAGCAGCGGGCGGCGGAGCTGCGGGTGCTGGCCGCCGGCGCCCGCGCCGGCCCGGCCGCCGTGCGTGCGCTGATGGCCCTGCAGGCCAGCGACTGGGCCTTCATGGTCTCGCGCGACATCGCCGTGCCCTACGCCCGCGAGCGGCTGGCCGGTCACGGCGCGGCTCTCGACGGCGCCTTGGCGGACGGACCGCTGGCCGACGCGACGGGGCTGCGCAACCTGGCCGTGGACGCTCACGCGGCCGGGCTGCTCGCGCCCGTCTGAGCAGTCCGCTGTCGCGGCTGATAGTGCTTCTCCCGACCAGTCGAACGATCGAGAGGAGCGAGATGTCAGTCAGCGAGCAGGCCGCATCGTCCCAGGCGCAGCCGGATCCCCTGCGCTTCCACAAGCACTACGCGGACAGCCCGCACGGACCGTCGCCCTACGCCGGCGGCAGCAGCTTCATGGAGCGTGTGTCGGAGGCCGTCGCAAGCGGCATGGGCACGGTCGGCTTCCTGGTCGTCAGCTCGGCGGTCATCCTGGCCTGGGTCCTGGCCAACCACGTAGTCCACTTCCTCAGCAACTCCTGGCATGGGCTGCTCAACGGACAGGGCTTCGACCCGGCTCCGTTCATCCTCCTGAACCTCGTCTTCTCGGCTGTCGCCTTCTACACGGGTGCGCTCGTGATCATCGCCCAGAAGGCGCAGACGCGGACGGACAAGGCCAACGAGGAAGCGGCCGCACGCCACCGCGACGAGCTGAACACGACCCAGACGGAGTTGCTCGAACACAACACGAAGCTGACGGAACAGATCCACGTCCTCAGCGAACGCCTCAGCACGCTCACCCAGGAGGTGCACGAGGCGACCTGCGCGCACCGCCAGGCTCCGGCTCCGCAGGGAGGCAGCTAACTCCAGCGCATCGACTGCGGCGTATCGCGCGTGCGGATCAGCCGCGCCGGCACCCCTCCCACGACGGAGTTCTCGGGGAAGGAGTTGGTCACGACGGCGCTGGTGCCGACGATCGAGTTGTCGCCGACGGTGACGCCGCGCAGGATGCAGGCGCCGTAGCCGATCCAGACGTTGTGCCCGACGGTGACGTCGCGCTTGTAGATGCCCTGCAGGCGGATCGGGCGCTCGACTTCGGTCACGCCGTGGTCGAAGTCGATCAGCATCACCCTGTCGGCGATGATGCACTCGCGCCCGATCGCGACGTGCTGGAAGGCGGAGACGGTGCACTCCTGCCCGATCACGGTCTTGGCCCCGATCGAGACTTCGCCCTCGTGGACGCGCAGCTTGCAGCCGTGCCCGATCCAGGCCCAGCGTCCTATCCGCAGCGTCGCGCCGCGCCCGATCTCGAGCTTGACGCGGGGGCAGACGAAGCACAGGCCTTCGGTCTGCAGGCGCCGTCCATAGCGCAGCTTCAAAAGGACGAAGCGAGCCAGCAGCGGCACGTAGCCCGGCCTGAGCATGTTGTTTGCCCGCATGAAGGACAGCAGCGCCAGCGGCCCGCCCCGCAGCGGGCCGGGCGCTGTCCGCAACCCCGAACCGTCGGTCCGCTCGGGCACCGCCGGCGCTTTGTCGGCTATCAGTCCCATCGGCGGGGATCGTAGCTCTGAGCGGCAGCCTCCCGGCGCCCCCTGCGATGATGGCGCCCCATGACCGAGCCGACCCTTGCCAGCCGCCTGCTCGACGGCGACAGGCGCGCCCTGGCGCGCGCCATAACCCTCGTCGAGGACGACCGGCCCGAGGGCTGGGACCTCGTCCGCGAGGTCTACCCGCACACGGGCTCTGCCTCCGTCGTCGGCTTCACGGGCCCGCCCGGCGTCGGCAAGTCGACCCTCATCGGCGCCCTCACGAAGGCCCGCCGGGAAGCCGGACGAACCGTCGGCGTGCTCTCGATCGACCCCTCCTCGCCCTTCACCCAGGGGGCCCTGCTGGGGGATCGCATCCGCCTCACCGAGCACTTCTTGGACCGCGGCGTGTTCATCCGCTCGATGGCCAACCGCGGCGCCCTGGGAGGACTCTCCGAGGCCGCGCTGCAGGCTGCCCTGCTGCTCGACGCCGCCGGGCGCCAGGACGTCTTCGTGGAGACCGTCGGCGTCGGGCAGGCCGAGATCGACATCATCGACCACGCCGACACGATCGTGCTGGTGCTGATGCCCGGATCGGGCGACTCGATCCAGGCCCTGAAGGCCGGCGTCATGGAGATCCCGGACGTGATCGTCATCAACAAGGCCGACCACCCCCTGACGGACACGATGGTCAGGGAGATCAGGGGCGTCCTGTCGCTGGCCAACCTCGACCGCACCCCCGAGGAGGTCAAGGGAAGCTGGCGGGTCCCGATCGTCCGCACGGAGGCCAGCCGTGGCGAGGGCGTCGCTGAGCTCGTCCAGGCCCTCGACGAGCACCGAGCCCACATCGAGCGGGCGGGCACGCTGGCCGACCGCCGTCGGCGCAACCTTCACAACGAGGTCCTGTCGATCGCCGTGGCCCGTATGCGCAGGCGCCTTGAGCAGGAGTTGGAAGGGGACGAGGACTTCCAGGCTCTGCTGGAGGAGGTCGTGCAGCGGCGTCTCGACCCGGCCAGCGCGGCTACGGCGCTGCTGGAGCGCGGGGCGTAGGCTCACCGAGCAATGGACTACCTCGACATAGCCGACCGCACGTGGCCGCTGCTGCGCCGCGGCGCCGGCCTCCACACTGCCCTCTACCGGGCCTCCAACGGCCTGGTCGGCCATCGCTTCCCCGGCTCGCCGCCGATGCTGCTGCTCGAGCACGTCGGGGCCAAGAGCGGGATCAGGCGGACGACGCCGCTGGTCTACGGCGTGGACGGGGAGAACGTGATCCTGGTCGCCTCCAAGGGTGGCTTCCCGAAGAACCCGGCCTGGTTTCACAACCTGATGGCCAACCCCGACACGCTCGTGCAGATCGGGCCGCGTCGCCGCGAGGTGCATGCGCGCCTGGCGACGCCCGAGGAGCGCGATCGGCTGTGGGGGCTGATGGTCTCGGTCTACGGCGGCTATGAGACCTACCGGCGGCGCACGGACAGGGAGATCCCGCTGGTCGTGCTGGAGCCGCGCTGAGAGGCCGACGCTAGGCGCCGAGGGCCCTGGCGATGACCATCTGCTGGACCTCGTCGGTGCCCTCGCCGATCGTGAGGATCTTGGCGTCGCGGTAGAAGCGGCAGACGGGGTACTCCTCGATGAAGCCGTAGCCGCCGTGGATCTGGACGGCCTCCTCGGCGCAGCGGACGGCCAGGCGGCCGGTCTTGAGCTTGGCCTGCGCGGCGGTCAGGGTGAAGTTGCGCCCGGCGTCCTTCTCGCGGGCTGCCTTGTAGACGAGCAGGCGGGCAGCCTCGATCTCGGTCGCCATGTCGGCCAGCTTGCCCTGGATGGCCTGGAACTTGGAGATGGGCTGGCCGAAGGCGCGGCGCTCGCGGGCGTAGGAGAGCGCCTGGTCGAGGGCGCCCTGGGCCAGGCCGACGCCCATGGCGGCGACGCCGATGCGCCCGATGTCGAGGATGTGCAGGAACTGCTTGAAGCCGGCGCCGCGGGGGCCGAGCAGGTTCTGCTCGGGGACCCGGCAGCCGTCGAAGGACAGGGGGCGGGTGTCGGAGGCGTTCCAGCCCATCTTGCGGTAGGGCTCGCCGGGCTCGTAGCCGGGCGTGCCGTTGGCGACGATCAGGTTGGAGATCTCCTTGCGGCCCTCCGATTCGCCGGTGACGGCGGTGATGCAGACGACGCCGGAGATGTCGGTGCCGGCGTTGGTGATGAACTGCTTGGCGCCGTCGATCACCCACTCCTGGCCCTCCAGATGCGCCCGGGTGCGGGTGTTGCCGGCGTCGGAGCCGGCCTCGGGCTCGGTCAGGCCGAAGGCGCCCAGCCGCTCGCCCGAGCAAAGCCGCGGCAGCCACTCCCGCTTCTGCTCCTCCGAGCCGAACAGGTAGATCGGCTGGGTGCCAAGCGAGGTGTGGGCGCAGAGGGTGATGGCCACGGAGGAGTCCACCCGCGTCAGCTCCTCGACGGTGAGGGCGTAGGCGAGTGTGTCGGCGCCGGCGCCGCCGTACTCCTGCGGGAAGGGGATCCCCATCAGGTTCAGCTCCCCCAATTTGCGGACGATGTCGTAGGGGAAGGACTTGGTGCGGTCGAGCTCCTCGGCGACGGGCGCCACCTCGCCCTCGGCGAAGTCACGGACGGTGCGGCGGATCAGCTCGTGGTCCGGCGAGAGGTCGAAGTCCATGGCGGCGAGCATTCTCACAGGTACGGTCCACTAGCATCGGCGCGGTTGCCCCGAGCCCGCCTGCTGATCGACTTCCTCAAACGCGGCAGCACGCACCGCTACGGCCCGCACCGCTCCCAGGTCGGGGACCTGCACGTGCCCGCGGGCCCGGGCCCGCACCCGCTGGCGGTCACGATCCACGGCGGCTCCTGGCAGGCCCGCTACGGCCGTGTCGTCATGCGCGGCCTGGCGGCGGACCTGGTGCGACGTGGCTTCGCCGTGTGGAACGTGGAGTACCGCAGGGTGGGAGAGGGAGGAGGATGGGCCGCGACGTTCGATGACGCGGCCGCCGCCATCGATCATGCGCGCCACTTGGACGCCGCCCTGGACTTGGATGACGTGACGTTGATCGGGCACTCGGCGGGCGGGCACCTGGCGCTGTGGGCAGCGGGCCGGGCACTGCTGCCGGCCGGGGCGCCCGGCGCGGACCCGGCGCTGATGCCGCGGCGAGTCGTCGCACAGGCTCCCGTCGCGGATCTCGTAGGCGCCTACGAGCGGTGGCGGGGCGGGGCGGTGCGGGCGCTGATGGGCGGCTCTCCGACAGAGCTGCCCGACGCCTACGCCCTGGCCGATCCGATCGGGCTGATCCCGACGACCCTGCCCATCCTGATCGTGCACGGCGTAGGAGACGAGACGGTCTCGGTGGAGCTGAGCCGCCGCTACACCGGCCACGCCGGTGAGCAGGGCGCGGATGTCGAGCTGGTCGAGCTGCAGGCGCCGGCGGGAGGCCATCGCGCTCACATCGATCCGCGGGGGGCGGAGTGGAGGCCCGTGGTGGACTGGCTGGCGGGGATGCCAGGGGTCCAGACTGGAGGCTAGGTCGCCGCGGAACAGCGCGGTGTGGCCGAGTGGCTCGCCTCACCCGCGATGCGGGTGGCGCGGATTAGCGACGTAGCTCTGCCTGTAGCCGTGTTGCGAGGCGGACGGAGGTGTCGATCTCGACTTGGCGGATCGAGACGCTCTCGACGCTGACCCCGAATGGGACGCCGACGCGCCGGCAGAATGCGATCAGCTCGACGGCCGTGGCGACGGCTTGGTCGTATGACGCTTCCAGGGTGTCCTCGGCGTGGCGCAGCTCGTTCTCGATCCAGCGCGGCACATCGACACCTAGCCACTGGACGAACTCCAGTGTCTTCACCGACCCGCAGACCGAGAACGTGAAGACGATCGGCGCCGGCTCGAGGCCACGAGCGGCGCACTCGTAGTGATAGTCGGAGACCAGGTCCTTCGCGGCGTTGACGTCATAGACGATCTGGGTGACGAAGAACGAGCAACCTGCAGCCTGCTTCGCAAGCAGACGGAGGTGCTCCGTGCCTCCGCGCGCGTGGCGCTCCGGGATCGCCACGCCTCCGAGCAGGAGGTCCGGGCGCACCTCCCTCCGTAGCTCGTAGGCCCGCGGCAGAGAGGTCGCGACCGGCTTTCCACGGGACGAGGCACCGACGAACACCGACAGCGCCTGGGTTGGGGCCTGTTCGCTGAGCCACGACCGAAGCTGTTGCTCTGGGTACTTGCTGACAGCGCGGTACACGATCGCGGGGACCTCCAAGCCGACGAGATGGCGGGCGAGGTAGTCGGCGGGGTCCATCGTGGGCAGGAAGGGAAAGGGGCGTTCCTCGGGATTGCGGTCGCTCTCGTCGTCGATGTCGTAGAGCACGAGGCCGTCGATGCCCACGGGGCGCAGGCGCTCGAGCGTCTTCGCGGCGATCTGACGGGCGTGCTCCGGTTCGGTCGTCAGGCGCGGTGGCGTCAGCGCAAAGAGCAAGAACTCACCCGTTCCCTCCGCAATGCGCCGCTGCAGCTCCACGCGCCGAAGCCTAGCCAGGCGCCTGTGCACTACGCCGACGTCGCCTCGCGTGAGGTTCCGGTCGGCGCAGGTCAGCCCGCGAAGGACCGGGCCAGCTCGACCAAAAGCCTGACCCCGTAGCCGGAGGCGCCCTTGCCGACGTAGGGGCGGCCGAGTTCCCAGGCGGAGCCGGCGATGTCGAGGTGCACCCAGGGCGTCTCGCCCACGAAGTTCGAGAGGAACGTCGCGCCCACGATCGTCCCGGCCTTGCGGGCCTCGGGGGCGTTGTCGAGGTCCGCATAGGTGCCCTCGATGAGCTTGTCGTACTCCCTGTGCAGGGGCAGGCGCCAGACGATCTCGCCGGTGCGCTCGCCTGCCTGGCGGACCTGCTCCGCCAGCTCGTCGTCGTTGCTCATCAGGCCCGCGTAGGTGTTGCCCAGGGCGATGATGACGGCGCCCGTCAGGGTCGCAAGGTCGACGATCCGCTCGGCTCCCTGGGCGACGGCGTGGCAGAGGCAGTCGGCCAGCACGAGGCGGCCCTCGGCGTCTGTGTTGTTGATCTCGATCGTCTTGCCGTTGGCGGCGGTGACGATGTCCCCCGGCTTGATGGCGGAGCCGTCGGGCAGGTTCTCGGTCGCGCCGACGACGGTCACGAGCTTGACCGGCAGGCCCAGGCGGGCGATCGCGGCCGTCGCCTCCAGCGCCGCCGCCCCGCCGGACATGTCGAACTTCATCTCCGACATCTTCGGGCCGGGCTTCAGCGAGATGCCGCCGCTGTCGAACGTCACGGCCTTGCCGACGAAGCCGAGCGTCGGTCCGCCGGCGCCGGGACCCTCGTATCTGAGGGTGATCAGGGCAGGCTCCTGATCGGATCCCTGGGCGACGGCTGCGAAGGCGCCCATTCCCCGGGCCCTCAGGCCCTCGGTGCCCTGCACCTCGACGCTCAACCCCTCGATCTCCGCGGCAAGCGCCGTGGCGTACTCGCCCAGCGCCGTCGGGGTCAGGTCGTTGCCGGGGCGGTTCTGCAGGTCACGGGCGGCGTTGACGCGCTCGGTCACGATCGCTGCGCTGTCGACCGCCTGCTCCAGCTCGCCCGGGCCGGAGACGATCAGCTGCTGCAGGCGGCCGGGAGGCCCCTCGGGCTCCCGTGACTTGGACTTGAAGCGCTCGAAGCGGTAGTCGGCGAGCATCGTGCCCTCGACCAGGGCGCCCGCGACGAGTGCGTCAGCCCCCTCGGGAACGACCCAGCAGAGCGTCTCGGTGGAGATCTCCCTGGCGCGGGCCGCGGCGGCGGCTGCGGCCACGCGGGCCTGCTCGTGTCCGAAGCCGTCTCTGGCGCCCAGCCCCACCAGCAGCCAGCGGCGCCCGTCGGCATGGGCCAACGCCAGCGCCTTCGGCGACGTCCGCGCCTCTCCTGAGCCAAGCAGCTCGGCGGCGGCGGAGGGCAGGACGGAAGGCGCCCGCTCGCCCTCGAACAGGCCCACCGCGACGGTGTCCGCATCGCCAGGGCCATCGGGGGCTGCCGAGAAGAGGACCTCCATGGCGGGCCACGATATCCACCCGCGAGTCCGTTCGCAGCGTGCGCGCGACGGCCGTCAGGGATCGGTCCACTACCATTCTCGCTCCCGTCCCGTCTGTATCGAGAGCTAGGAGAGACCTGCCGCCATGGCCAAGACAGTGATCCTCGGCGCCGCCCGCACCCCCATCGGCAAGATGGGCGGAGGCCTGTCAACGCTCGAAGCCACCGAGCTCGGCGCGATCGCCATCGAGGCCGCCCTGGAGCGCGCCGGCGTGGAGCCCGAGCAGGTCGACCACGTCGTCATGGGCCAGGTGCTGCAGGCCGGGCAGGGCCAGATCCCCTCCCGCCAGGCGCAGATCAAAGCCGGCGTGCCCAAGGAGGTCTCCTCCGAGACGATCAACAAGGTCTGCGCCTCGGGCCTCCGGGCCAGCGTCATCCTCGACCAGGCGATCCGCGCCGGCGACGTCCAGGTCGGCGTCGGCGGCGGCATGGAGTCGATGTCCAAGGCCCCCTACCTGGTCCCCCAAGGCCGCTTCGGCTACCGCATGGGCGACGCCAAGATGCTCGACGCGATGGTCCACGACGGGCTGACCAACCCCTTCTCGGGCAAGCAGATGTTCGTCGAGGCCACGGAGGTCGGCGAGGAGCTCGAGATGACCAGGGCCGACCTCGACCGCTGGGCCCTGCGCTCGCACGAACTGGCTCTGAAGGCGACCGACGAGGGCCGCATGGCGGAGGAGATCGTCCCCGTCACCGTCAAGGGAAAGAAGGGCGACACCATCGTCGAGGTCGACGAGGGCCCGAGAAGGGAGACATCCCTGGAGGCCCTTGCGAAGCTGCCCGGGCTGATCGGCAAGGAGGGCTCGCACACGGCAGGCAACTCCCCCGGCGTCAACGACGGTGGCGGTGCGCTGGTGCTGTCCTCCGAGGAGTGGGCCCAGGCCAACGGCAAGGAGGTGCTGGCCGAGATAGTCGCCCACGCCCAGAGCGCCAACGACTTCGCCTACCTGGCCACGACCCCCGCCAGCGCCGCCAAGAAGGCCCTGGAGAAGGCCGGCCTGCAGCCCGGCGACATCGACGTCTGGGAGATCAACGAGGCCTTCGCCTCCGTCACCCTGAACTCGATCCGCATGCTCGGCATCGAGGAGGACCGCGTCAACGTCAACGGCGGCGCCGTCGCCCTGGGACACCCGATCGGCGCCTCCGGTGCCCGCATCCTCGGCGCGATCGTGATGGAGCTGCGCCGTCGCGGCGGCGGCCTGGGCTGCGCGGCCATCTGCTCCGGCGGCGGGCAGGGAGACGCGGTCATCCTGAAGGTCTGAGATGGCCGTGAGCGGCGCCAGGCCGGCCGCCTTCTTCGACCTGGACAAGACCCTGATGGCGGGGTCCTCGGGCATCTTCTTCGCCCGGGCCGCGTTCGAGACGGGGATGATCTCCCGCTCGCGGCTGGTCAAGGACGTCTACGAGAACGTCCGCTTCCGGTTGCTGGGCTCGACCGACGAGCGCGCCGACGACGTGCGCAGGCGCGTGGGGGAGATGATCGCGGGCGTGCCCGTGCGCGACCTGCAGCGCCTCTCCCCGCGGGTGCTCTCCGGCGTGCTGCCGCGCCTGTACCCGGAGATGCTGGAGCGGGCCTACGCCCACCAGGACGCAGGCGTGCCCGTCTACATCCTCACGGCCGCCTCGCAGGAGATGGCCGACCTGCTGGCAAGCGTGCTGGCCTTCGACGGCGGCCTGGGCTCGCGCTCGGAGATCGTCGACGGCCGCTACACCGGGCGCCCGGCGGGGCCCTTCAACTACCGCGAGGGCAAGGTCCTCTCGATGCAGGAGCTGGCGGGTCGGGAGGGGATCGACCTGGGGGTCTCCTTCGCCTACTCCGACTCCGAGTCCGACCTGCCGATGCTGCGGGCCGTCGGCAACGCCGTCGTCGTCAACCCCGATGCGCTGCTGCGCCGGATCGCCCTGGAGGAAGGCTGGGAGATAGTCATGCTGGACCGTCTCGGGCGGCGCCTGAAGCTGCTCGGGATGCTCGGCGCAGGCGCAGGCCTCGCGACGGCCGGGCGGGCCGCGATCGACCGGGCGGCGAGATCCAGGGACGGCGTCGGGGCGGGCAGACGGCCCCGCCGGCGCTGACCGGCACGCGCTCGCCGGCCTCTAGGGCTTACAGTATGCGGGCCGAGGGGCGCTGGGCGCTACGCCTGCGCCGCCGGACCGGCGCCCCGCGGGCGCCCTGCAGCAGCCGCAAGACACGACGACATCTCAGCCTGCCCATGTCCTCACCCGTCCAGAGCAAGATCCGCGTGGTCGTCGCCAAGCCCGGCCTCGACGGCCACGACCGTGGCGCCAAGATCATCGCCCGCGCCCTGCGCGACGCCGGCATGGAGGTCATCTACACGGGCCTGCACCAGACGCCCGAGCAGATCGTCGAGACCGTCATCCAGGAGGACGCCGACGCCGTCGGGCTGTCGATCCTCTCCGGTGCCCACATGACCCTCGTCCCCCGCGTCGTGGAGCTGTTGCACGAGCAGGGCGTCGACGACGTCGTCATAACCGTCGGTGGGACGATTCCCGCCGAGGACATCCCAGAGCTCAAGAGCCTCGGCGTGGCCGAGGTGTTCACCCCCGGCGCCCCCACCCAGGCGATCGTCGACTTCATACGCGACGCCGTCGGCGGGCGGGCGGCCAGGGCTTGATTGACTCGTCAGTCAACCGCGTAAAGCGGTAGGATCGCAGCCAACAGACCCCCCAAGGAGAAGGCCTGAGAATGAAGATATGCGTCCTCGTCAAGGAGGTTCCGGACGCCGCCGTCGAGAAGAGGATCGACACCTCGACGGGGCGGATGGACCGTAGTGGCGAGAAGAACCTGAACCCCTACGACACGCACGCCATCGAGGCGGCCATGCAGATCAGGGAGGGCGGCGCGGTCCCTGTCGAGGAGATCGTGGCCGTGACGATGGGCCCGGAGAGTGCAGTGCGCGCCCTGCACAAGGCCGTCTCCCTCGGTGCTGACCGCTCCGTGCACCTGTCCGACCAGGCTGTGGCGGGCTCCGACGTGGCAGCCACCGGCTACGCCCTGGCGCAGACGCTCAAGCGGGAGAACCCCGACCTGGTGCTGCTGGGCCAGCAGTCCGACGACGGCGAGTGCTACACGATCGGCGCCGTCGTGGCCGAGCACCTGGGCATGCCCTCGCTGACGCAGGTCATCAAGATGGACGTTGATCCGCAGGCCCTCCGCTGCGAGCGCCAGGCCGAGTACGGCTACGACACGGTGCAGATCAACCTGCCCGCCGTCATCTCCGTCGGCGACGCCATCAACGAGCCCCGCTACCCGTCGCTGAAGGCGATCATGGGCGCCAAGAAGAAGCCGCTGGACACTGTCAGCGCGGCCGACGTGCAGATCGATGCCTCCAAAGTCGGTGGCGAGAACTCGGCGGCCCAGTGGGTCGCGGCGAAGGCGCCGCCGGCCAAGGCCGCGGGCGAGATCATCGAGGACGAGGACACCGGCGAGACGGTCGAGAAGATCGTCGCCTGGCTCGACGAGAGGAAGCTGATCTGAATGGCGAACATCCTGGTCTACGCGCTGCACTACGACGGCGCGATCAACAAGAACTCGCTGGGAGCCGTCTCGGAGGGCGCCAAGCTGGCCGCCGAGCTGGGCGGCGAGGCACACGCGATCCTGCTCGGCGAGAACGTCCCGCAGGACCTGGCGGCCTCCCTGGGCAACTACGGGGCCAAGAAGGTGCTCGTGGCCGAGGGCCCCGAGGGCCTGGCCCAGCCGCTCGTCGACGCGATGGCCGCTGCCATCTCCGGCGGGGACTACAAGTACGCCCTGTTCGGGGGCGGCCTGCTCGGCTTCGAGATCGGCGCCGGCCTGGCCGCGCGCCTGGGCGCCGGTGTCGCGATGGAGGTCACCAACGTCCGGGCCGAGGGCGGCGAGCTGATCGCAGAGCGCCCGATCCTGGGCGACTCGGCCATCTCGGAGATCAAATACCGCTCCCCCGTGGGGATCATCATCGGGCGCCTGAACGCCTTCGAGATCAAGGAGACCGGGGGCGGCGACGCTCCCGTGGAGTCGCTGAGCTTCGAGCTGAGCCCGCACGCCACGCAGGCGACGATGGTCACCCGCGGCGAACAGCGCGGCGCGGACGTCGACATCGAGGGCGCCGACATCCTCGTGGCCGGCGGCCGCGGCCTGGGCAAGGCCGAGGGCTTCCAGCTCTGCGAAGAACTGGCGGCTGCCTTCGGCGGCAATGCGGCCGTGGCGGCTACCCGCGCGGTCGTCGACGCCGGCTGGTACCCCTACGCGGCCCAGATCGGCCAGACCGGCAAGACCGTCTCGCCGAAGCTGTACCTGGCCGCGGGCATCTCCGGGGCGATCCAGCACAAGGTCGGCATGCAGAGCTCGGAGAACATCGTCGCGATCAACAAGGACGCCAACGCGCCGATCTTCGAATTCTCCGACCTCGGCATCGTCGGCGACCTGAACAAGATCCTGCCGAAGCTGACCGAGGCCGTGAAGGCCAAGAAGGGGAGCTAGAGGGATGACGGGAGCCGCTGTGCTCACAGCGAATCGGGCAACCACTCACAGGGAGGTCTGAAGCGATGTCAGGCAACAGTGGCTCGAACAATGGGAAGGTCGCGCCCGCGGCCTTCCCGCCCCCCGTCGACTCCCAGAAGGAGTTCGTCAAGCGCGGCCTCGACGCCGAGGACGAGCTGATCGAGGTCGGCGTGGCGATCGTCGGCGGCGGCACGGCCGGCCTGGCCTGCGCCAACCGCCTGCTGCAGCTGCTGGCCGACGACCCCGAGACGATGGAGCGCCTGGGCGAAGTGCCCGTCGCCGTCGTCGAGAAGGCCAAGACCTGCGGGGGGCACAACCTGTCCGGCGCAGTCATGCGGCCCGGCCCCCTGCAGGAGCTGTTCCCCGACATGAGCCGCGAGGACTGGCGCAAGGAGGGCTTCGCCTACGGCGAGGTCACCAAGGAGGCCGTCTACGTCCTGCCCAACGGCTCGACCAAGATCAAGATCCCCACGCCGCCCAACTTCAAGAACCACGGCAACGAGGTCGTCTCCGTCTCGGCCATGGCCCGCTTCCAGCAGCGCCAGGCCGAAGAGGGCGGCGCCTACGTCCTGACCGAGACGGCGGCCACCCAGCTGGTCGTCGACGGCGGTCGCGTCGTCGGCGTTCGCTCGGGCGACAAGGGCCGCGGCAAGGACGGCGAGCCGCTCGGGAACTTCGAGCCCGGCACCGACATCAAGGCCCACGCCACGGTCCTTGCCGAGGGCTGCTGGGGGCACCTGACGGGCGCCGCCATCAAGGAGTTCGGCCTGGCCGAGGGCCGCGAGCCCCAGGTCTGGGAGCTCGGCGTCAAGGAGGTCTGGAAGGTCCCCAAGCCGCTCGACCGCGTCATCCACACGCTCGGACCCTGGCCGCTGAAGCTGTCTGCCAAGTACGGCCACGTCGGCGGCACCTGGATCTACCCGATGAAGGACGAGAAGTCAGGCGACGACCTCGTCTCGATCGGCTTCGTGATCGACCTGGAGTACGCAGACGCCACGACCTCCGCCCACGACCTGCTGCAGCAGTTCAAGCTGCACCCGCTCGTCAAGGGGATCCTGGAGGGCGGCGAGCGGGTCTCGTGGGGCGCCAAGGCGCTGCCCGGCGGCGGCTACTGGTCGATGCCCAAACTGGCCTTCCCCGGGGCCGTGCTGGTCGGCGACGCAGGCGGCATGGTCGACACGGTCGCCCTGAAGGGCGTCCACCACTGCATCATGTCCGGCAAACTGGCGGCAGAGTCGATCTACGCGGCGCTCGTGCGCGGGGAGAGCAACTTCGACTCCTACGAACAGGCGATCGAGGACTCGATAGTCGGCAAGGAGCTCTACGAAGTTCGCAACACCCGCCAGCCCTTCCAGAAAGGCTTCGTCAAGGGCGCCCCGCTGGTCAACGTGATGATGGGCACCAAAGGCCGCTTCCCCGGCGGGCGCTGGTCCTGGCACCGCAACGACGCCCAGCCGATGTTCGTCGGCGACACGGCCGAGAGCTACCCCAAGCCGGACGGCAAGTACACCTTCGACAAGCTCTCCTCGGTCTTCATCACGGGCAACGCGACCCGCGACGACGCCCCCAACCACATCCGCGTGCAGAAACACGTTCCCCGCGAGATCGCGGAAACGTGGCGGTGGATGTGCCCGGCGGGCGTCTACGAGATACCCGAGGATGCGCCGGAGCACGGCGAGGTGGACGTGATCGTCAACTACACCAACTGCGTGCAGTGCGGAGCCATCACGGCCAAGGGGGGGCGCCTGACGACCCCCGAGGGCGGAGACGGGCCGCTCTACCAGAACACCTAGGTCCGCAGCGGTTTTTCGCGCGCTCGCCGCGGGCGCGCGAAACCTCGGGCCTGCTCGTGTGTTTAGGGGGATTGATGTCAAGCCTGCTCTCCACGGCAATCGTCTGCGGCCGCCGCCGCGCCGGCGCCATCGGCCTCTGCACGGCCTCGGTGCTGGTGTCCCTGGCCCTGGCCCCCGGCACCCGCGCCTCAGGCCAGACGACGACGACCGGCGCCCCCACGACGGCCTCGGCTCCGGCCGTGATCAGCACGACGACGCCGGTCAAAGTGCCCGGCTCGGCGACGCTCGAGCAGTGCACGACCTCCACCGAACAGACAGAACGCTCGGCGACATTCGCGGGCGAAATGACGACGATCCCGGGCACGGCCAAGATGGAGATGCGCATCGACGTGCTGGAGCGGATGCCCCACGAAACGGAATTCCACGTCGTCACGGCGCCGGGCCTGGGCGTCTGGCGCACGGCTGCCCCGGGCGTCAAGGCCTACCGCTACCTGCGCCAGGTCACCAACCTCAGCGCCCCCGCCTCCTACCGTGCGGCGATTCGCTTCCGCTGGGTCAACGCCAGGGGCAGGACGATCAGGGCGCTGGAACTGAAGACGCCCCACTGCCTGCAGCCCGTGGCGCCCACCGGCCAGCCCTCGCCCGAAGAAGTCGCCGCCGCCGGCTGAGCGGGAGACACGCGCCCGCCCGCCCACGCTCGCCCGCTAGAATCCTCTGACGATGAAGGCTGACATTCACCCCACCTACGAGCAGGCACACGTTCGCTGCACCTGCGGCAACGAGTTCATGACCCGTGCCACCCGCAGCGAGCTGCACGTCGAGGTGTGCTCCAACTGCCACCCGTTCTACACGGGCCGGCAGAAGCTGATGGACACCGGCGGTCGCGTCGAGCGCTTCCAGCGCCGCGTCGCGAAGGGCCGCCTGCACCAGGCCCGCGCGGCAGCAAAGTAGCCCGATGGCCGCAGGGGAGGCGGCTGGCGAAACGGGCATCTCGGTCGCCATGACGACCGCGACGGCCCCTGCGCCCGGCCAGACGGTCGAGGCCGCCCCGCCCGTCGAGTCGCTGCAGGTTCCGCAGGGCGAGGGTCAGCTGCAGGCCGCCCGTGACGCCCCCCTGGGCGGGCAGGCCGTTCTGGAGGGCGTGATGATGCGCGGCGTCTCGAACTGGGCAGTGGCTGTCCGCAAGCCGACCGCCGAGCAGCTGGCAGAGGGCGAGCGCTCGCCCGAGGAGGCGGCGCTTGGCGAGATCGAGGTCAGCACCTATCCGCTCGACTCCGTCATGCGCCGCCATCGCGTGCTGCGCCTGCCGATCCTGCGCGGCGTCGTCGCGCTGGGCGGCTCGATGGCGATCGGCTTCCGCGCCCTGGAGGTCTCGGCCAACGCCCAACTGCCCCCCGACGAGAACGGCGGGGAGGAGCCCGAAGAGATCCCCAAGGCGGTCTGGATCGGCACCGTCGCGGTCGCCCTGATCATGGCCATCGTCCTGTTCTTCCTGATCCCCGTCGGGCTGACCAGCCTGATCAAGCACCAGCTGAGCTCCTCGCTGCTGTTCTGGCTGGTCGAGGGGACGATCCGCACGACGCTGTTCCTCGGCTACATGCTGCTGCTCTCGCGCCTGCGCGACCTGCGACGGGTGTTCGAGTATCACGGGGCAGAGCACAAGACGATCTCCTGCTTCGAGGCGGGCCTGCCCCTCACGCCCGCCAACGCCCAGCGCTTCTCCCGCCTGCATCCCCGCTGCGGCACGAGCTTCCTGCTGGTCGTGATGATCGTGGCCATCTTCGTGTTCGCACCGATCGGGCTGCCGGCCTGGTACTGGCTCGTCGCGACGCGCATCCTCGGCGTCCCCGTCATCGCCGGCATCTCCTTCGAGCTGATCAAGTTCGCCGGGCGCAACCGCTCCAGGCGCTGGGTCCGGGCCGTCATGTGGCCGGGGCTGAAGCTGCAGCTGCTGACGACCCGCGAGCCCGACCTCGACCAGCTGGCCGTCGCCATCGCCTCCCTTGAGGCCGTGCTGGCCCTGGAGAAGCCCGGCGAGCTCTCGGCCGCGGACCTCGTCGGCGTCGAGGTCGTCGCCTGAGTCACCCTTCCGTGCGCGGGCTCGCGCTGCGCGGCCCATCGCGGCGGAGCCTGCCCTGCAGGCGGAGCCCTCTCAGAACTCCTCGCGGCGGGCGCCCAGCAGCCGGCCGACCAGCTCGCGCCAGCCCGCCTTGATCCGCTCTAGGGGCATCTCCCTGACGCTGCGCAGGTGGATGAACAGGTCTGCGCTGAGCGCGGCCATCAGCATCTGGGCCAGCAGCTCGGAGTCGCAGTCCGGGTCGGCTTCGGCCACGAGCAGGGTCATGTGTAGGCGGTGCACGGTGACAGCGGGGTGCTCGAAACGGGCGGCCCCCGTCTCGGCCGCCAGCAGCAGCTCCGAGTGGGCCTCCAGCGTGTCCAGCATCGCTTCCCCGAAGGCGATCAAGCGCTCCCGCGGCGGCGCGCCCGGCCCCAGCGGCGGCTCGCCGCGGATGAAGGCGTCCTGAAAGGCCCGCTCACGCTCTGAGAGCACGGCGGCAGCCAGCGCCGCCCGCGAGCCGAAGCGGCGAAACAGGGTGCCCTTGCCGACACCCGCCGCTACCGCGACCTCGTCCATCGACACGCAGCCCGCACCCCGTTCCTCGAACAGCCGTCGAGCCGCGCACAGGATCCGCTCGCGATTGCGGGCCGCATCCTGACGCTCGCCGGAGTCCTCCTCGATAACGGGTAGCTCGAACATCGTCTTCACATCATCCATCCTAGCGTAAGCGGACTACGGTCCAGTTATGTGCTAGGCTGAATCCAGCGACAAACGGACCGCAGTCCGAGCGGTCCGAACACCCCCCAAAGGAGAGAACGTGAGCACAACAACGCAGCAGATCGAGACGGGCACATGGCGGATCGACACGATCCACTCCCACGTCGGCTTCTCCGTCAAGCACATGGTCGTGGCGACCTTCCGCGGCCGCTTCGAGGACTACCAGGGAGAGCTCGACGCGACTGACGAGGGCCTTCAGCTGAAGGGCTCGGTCAAGGTCGACTCGCTCGTCGTCAAGGACGAGAACCTGGCCGGCCACCTCAAATCGCCGGACTTCTTCGACAGCGCCACCTACCCGGAGATCAGCTTCTCCTCGACCTCGGTCGAGATCGGCGAGAACGGCGAGCTGACGGTCGCGGGGGATCTGACGATCAAGGGCAACACCCACCCCGTGACGGCGCGCGGCGCCATCACCGGCCCGCACGAGAACATCGCCGGCAAAGAGGGCGTGGGCGTGGAGCTGGAGGCCGTTGTCGACCGCACCCAGTTCGGCCTGAACTGGAACGCGCCGCTGCCAAAAGGCGGCTTCGCCCTGGAGAACGACGTCAAGCTCGAGGTCTCGCTCGAGCTCGTCAAGGAGTAACAGCCATGAGGATCCTCGGGATATCCGGCAGCCTGCGGCGGGACTCGCACAACTCCCGCCTGCTGGCCGCCACCGCCTCGTTGCTGCCCGAGGGCGTCGAGCTGGTGCTGTTCGGCCAGCTCGACGCGATACCTCCCTTCAACGAGGACGAGGAGCACCGCACACCGCTGGCCGTGGCGGCGCTGAAGGAGGCGATCGCCCAGGCCGACGCCGTCCTGATCGCCACACCGGAGTACAACGCGTCGATCCCGGGCGTGCTCAAGAACGCCCTGGACTGGGTCTCGCGACCCGTCGCGACGACCCCCCTGATGGGCAAGCCGGCTGCCGTCATCGGCACCAGCACGAGCCTGTTCGGGGCCGTCTGGGCGCAGGCGGAGCTGCGCAAGGTGCTCTCGACGATCGGCGCTCGCGTGGTCGACCGCGAGCTGCCGATCCCGCAGGCCGAGGAGGCGCTCGGCGCCGACGGGCTGCCGTTGGACGCCGATGCGCGGGAGGCGCTCTCGGCGACCCTCGACGAGCTGCGGGAGCTGGCCGAGGAGCGGCGCGTGGCCGCCGGCTGACGAGGCGCCTGTTCGCCCGTCGCGGACGGAGGCTATTCGGCCGGTGCCGGCGGCTGGTAGTAGAAGTTGGGCGCTTCGAAGTGCACGGCGCAGCCGGCGCTCAACGTCTTCACGAGCTTCTTGTGCCCGTGGCGCTTGACCTTGGCCAGCTTGTAGAGCTTCAGGGTCAGCGTCCCGAGGGCCTTTTCGGCCGTCGCCGTGCCGCTCAGCGTCACGTCCAGGGGCCCGGCGTTGTGGAAGTCGTTGTAGTTGACTTCCGCGCCCACGCCCGAGGAGCCGTAGCCCGCGTCTTTGGTGGGGAACAGGTAGGAGCCCGACAGCGTTTCGCCGCTCAGCTTGAAGGGGTCGGCCGTGCCGCCGCCGCCGATCGGCAGGAAGATCCACACGCGGCCGCACTGCACGTCGAATTTGCCGCTCAGGTCGGCCTTCTCCTCGAGGACCAGCTGCGGGTCGGTGCCTTCCCCGCCCGGGTGCCATTCGTAGAGAACGTGGCTGACCCCGCCGCCGGCGAGTGCCATGGAGGGGCCGAGCAGCAGCAGCGCCCCCGTGCACGACGCCAGCCTCAGGAGTCGTCTCATAAGGGCAGTGTAAGCCTTCTGACGATGCACGTGGAGTCGGGAGGCCGATGCCAATCGGTCTCTCCCCGACCGCCGACCGCTCGACCGGTACGCTCGCAGCCCGATGATCGAACAACTCGTCCAACAGATCGAGGCCCGCTTCGCCGAGCTCGGCCGCCTGATGACCGACCCCGACGTGATCGCCGACCGCGAGCGTTACGCCCAGGTCGGGCGCGAATACAGCCAGCTCGAGCCCGCCGCCAAGCTGGCCGCCGAGTGGCGCCGTGCCCAGGACGACGCTGCCGGCGCCGAGGAGCTGCTGGCCGAGATGGGTGAGGAGTCGGGCATGCGCGAGGAGCTTGCCGGCGCCCGCGAGCGCATTGAGGCGCTGGAGGAGGAGATCCGCCTGGCGATGGTCGAGCGCGACCCCAACGACGACAAGAGCGTCATCGTCGAAGTGCAGGGTGGCGCCGGCGGGGACGAGGCGGACCTGTGGGCGGGCGACCTTTACAGGATGCTCACCCGCTACGCCGAACGACGTGGCTTCCAGGTCGAGCCGATGGACGTCGCCGAGGGCAAGTACACGTTTGCCGTCAAAGGCGACGGCGCCTTCTCTGTCTTCAAGTTCGAGGGCGGCACCCACCGTGTCCAGCGCATCCCCGCGACGGAGTCCCAGGGCCGCATCCACACCTCCACGGCGACCGTCGCAGTGCTGCCGGAGGCCGAAGACGTCGACGTCCACGTCGACCCCAACGACCTGCAGATCGACGTCTACCGCTCCTCCGGCCCCGGCGGGCAATCCGTCAACACGACCGACTCGGCGGTCCGGGTGACGCACAAGCCCAGCGGCATCGTCGTCTCCATGCAGGACGAGAAGTCCCAGCTGCAGAACCGGGAGAAGGCGCTGCGGGTGCTGCGGGCCCGCCTCTACGAGCGGGCTCTGGCCGAGCAGCAGGCCGAGCTGGCCGCGGACCGCCGCTCCCAGGTCGGCACGGGCGACAGGGCCGAGAAGATCCGCACCTACAACTATGGCGAGCGCCGCGTCACCGACCACCGCATCAAGCTGACCGTCCACAACCTCGACCAGGTGCTGGAAGGCGACCTGGACGAGCTGACCGACGCCCTGCAATCGGACGAGAAGCGCCGCCGGCTGGAGGCCCAGGCCCAGGCTCAGCCGTGAGCGCCTCCGAGCGAAGCGCTCGCGTGAGGGCCGCCACGCCCGTCCGCGAGGCGCTGGAAGGAGCGATCACGGCGATCGGGGCAGGCGGCAGCGACACACCGCGCCTGGACGCCGAAGTGCTGCTGGCACACGTGCTCGGCGTCGGCCGCGAGCGCCTGCTGAGCGAGCACGAGATGCAGGTCGCGGGACCGGCCGTGCGGGCCTACCAGGACGCTGTCCGCCGCCGCGCCGTGGAACGCGAGCCTGTCGCCTACATCGTCGGTTCCAAGGGCTTTCGCCACCTCGACCTGGCCGTCGATCCCCGCGCCCTGATCCCCCGCCCCGAGACGGAGCTGCTGGTCGAGGTGGGCCTGCGGCTGGGGGAGGGGGAGAGCGTGCTGGACTGCTGCAGCGGCAGCGGGGCCGTCGCGCTGGCGCTCAGGCAGGAGCGCCCGGACCTGGAGGTCTGGGGCAGCGATCTCAGCGCCGAGGCCCTGTCGCTGGCCGGCGAGAACGGCGCCCGCCTGGGGCTGGAGGTGCGCTGGCTGCGCTCCGACCTGCTCGCGGAGGTGCCCGACGAGCACGACGCCCTGCTCGCCAACCCCCCCTACGTCTCAGACGGGGAGATGGTCGGGCTGGCCCCGGAGATCGCCCGCCACGAGCCGTCCCTGGCGCTGCGGGGCGGGCCCGACGGGCTCGACCTCGTGCGCACGCTGCTGGCCCAGGCCGGCGCGCGAGCTCGGCTGCGGACGGTGGCTGTGGAGATAGGCGCCGGGCAGGCCGAGGCGACGGCCGGGCTGATGTCGGCGGCAGGGTTCGCCGAGACTGGCTTCGAGCTCGACCTTGCGGGTATAAAGCGTGTGGTGATCGGGAAGCGATGACGACCCTGGAGCTCGGAGAGCAGGCGGCCCGGGAGCTGGCCAGGTGCATCGGCTCCGGCGGCGTCGCCGTCTTCCCGAGCGACACCGTCTACGGCATCTGCTGCGACCCCGACGACGAGACTGCGGCCCGCCGCGTCTACGAGCTGAAGGGGCGCCCCTCCGCGCGGGCCTCGGCCGTCATGTTCTTCGACCTGGAGCGGGCCCTGGCCTCGCTGGATGACCTGACCGAGCGCGAGCGCCAGGCACTGGGGGCGCTGCTGCCCGGCGGCGTGACGCTGCTGCTGCCCAACAGGTCCCACCGCTTCGCCGCCGCCTGCCGCGTGGACCCCGACACGCTCGGTCTGCGCGTGCCCTCCCTCGACGGAGCCCTGGCGGCCCTGGCCGGTGTCGGGGTGCCTGTCATGCAGTCCAGCGCCAACCTGTCTGGCGAGCCCGACGCCAGGGAGCTCGAGCAGGTGCCGCTGAGCCTTCGCGAAGGGTCGGATCTCGTGATCGACGGGGGGAGGCTGCCGGGGACTCCCTCCACGGTCGTCGACCTGCGCGAGCTGGACGGCGCAGGCAGCTGGTACGTGCTCCGCGAGGGAGCCGTGCCCCGCGAGCAGATCGACCTCGCGCTCGGCACTCGCGCCCGCCCGGAGTGCTAGCCTCGTGACAGCTGCCGCGACTGGCGCGAAGGGGTGGAACAGACCACCGGGAAGCGGTCAGCCAACACGCCGCGCGCCTGGGCATGAGAGTCCGAGCCACCTGCCAAGGAGACGCGCCGTGTCCGATCTGAGCCCCGACTACTTCAACCGCCCGCTCGCCGAGGTGGACCCCGAGATCGCCGACGTCCTGAGGGGCGAGCTGGAGCGCCAGCAGGGAACGCTGGAGATGATCGCCTCGGAGAACTTCGTGCCCCGCGCCGTCCTCGAGTGCCAGGGCTCGGTCCTGACGAACAAGTACGCGGAGGGCTATCCGGGCAGGCGCTACTACGGCGGCTGCGAGTGGGTCGACGTGTCCGAGCAGCTCGCCATCGACCGCGCCAAGAGCCTGTTCGGGGCCGAGCACGCTAACGTCCAACCGCACTCCGGAGCCCAGGCCAACACGGCCGTCTACCACGCCCTGCTGCAGCCTGGCGACACGATCATGGGCCTGTCCCTGGCGCACGGGGGCCACCTCACGCACGGCATGAAAATCAACGTCTCCGGTCGCCTGTACGACATCGCCGCCTACGAGGTCGACCGCGAGAGCAGCCTGATCGACATGGACGAGGTCGCCCGCATCGCCCGCGAGCGCAGACCGAAGATGCTGCTGGCGGGCTGGTCGGCCTACCCGCGAGAGCTGGACTTCGTGCGCTTCCGCGAGATCGCCGACGAGGTCGGGGCGCTGCTGATGGTCGACATGGCCCACTTCGCGGGCCTGGTCGCGGCCGGCCTTCACCCCAGCCCGGTCGCGGCCGGCGCCGACGTCGTCACGACGACGACCCACAAGACGCTGGGCGGCCCCCGGGCCGGGATCATCCTGTGCAAGGAGGAGTACGCCAAGAAGATCGACTCGGCCGTGTTCCCGGGCCAGCAGGGCGGCCCGCTGGAGCACGTCATCGCCGCCAAGGCCGTCGCCCTGAAGATCGCCGCAAGCGATCTGTTCGTCGAGCGCCAGCAGCGGACGGTGGCGGGAGCCAAGGCTCTCGCCCTGGAGCTGCTGAAGGCCGGTCACGGCGTCAACGTCCTGACCGCCGGCACAGACGTCCACCTCGTCCTGGTCGACCTGCGCGACTGCGATCCGGAGCTGTCGGGCAGGCAGGCCGAGGATCGCCTGCACGACATCCAGATCACCGTCAACCGCAACGCCGTCCCGTTCGACCCGCGACCGCCGATGGAGGCGTCGGGCCTGCGCATCGGCACGCCCGCACTGGCCACCCGCGGCCTGCAGGAGGACGACTTCGTGGAGGTCGGCAGGATCCTCGCGACCGCGCTGACGCCCGAATACGAGTCGCGTGCGGGCGAGCTGGCCGAGCGCGTGGCGGCGATCGTGGAGCGCTACCCGCTGTATGAGAGCCTGGCCACCGCCGGCGCGGTCTGATCGTTCCAAGCCGGGTTCGCCGTGGTGGGCGCGCATTCGCGCCAGATGACCCCTCGGCCTGCGATGCTGTGCTGAGCAGATGGCGCATCCTTCGCAGCTGCAAGCGCTCTATGCGTTCCTGGTGGCCCTGGCCGTCACGGCGGCGCTGACGCCTTTGACGATGCGCCTGGCCAGGGCCGTCGGCGCCATCGACAGGCCCCGTGAGCGGGGGCTCTCAGACCGCCCGACGCCGCTGCTGGGCGGCCTGGCGATCTTCGCGGGAGCGCTCGTGGCGGGCCTCGTCTGGCTGCCCTCGGGCTACGGTGAAAACCACGAGCTCTGGCACGGGGTCTTCCTGGGTGCGGCCGTCATCACGGCCGTGGGGGCGATCGACGATCGCTTCGACCTGCACCCGGGCCTGAAGCTGCTGGGCCAGATCCTGGCAGCGGTCGTCGTCGTCCACTACGGGGTGGCCGTGAAGGTGATCACGCTGCCCTTCGTGGGCAAACTGAGCTTCCCCAACGCGGGCGTGACGAACGCCGGGCCGGTGCTGACGACGATCGGCCTGGTGGCGATGATGAACATCGTCAACTTCTCCGACGGCGTGGACGGCCTGGCCGCCGGGGTCTGCGCGATCATCGCCGGGGCGATGGCGATCATCGCCTTCGACCTGAGCCGCCAGCAGCCGGGCGTGCTGGCCGCGATCGCGGCCGGCGCCGCGCTCGGCTTCCTGATCTTCAACTTCCCGCCGGCGTCGAGCTTCATGGGAGACGCGGGCGCCAACCTGCTGGGGCTGCTGATGGGCGTCATCACGGTCGAGGCGGCCGTCAAGACGACTGCCGTCGTGTCCTTCGTGCTGCCCCTGATCCTGCTGGCCGTGCCCTTCCTCGACACCACCTTCGTGGTGCTCAAGCGCCTGAAGTACCGCCAGCCCGTCTACAGGCCCGACAGCGAGCACTTCCACCATCGCATGGCCCGCATCGGCTTCTCCAGCAGGCGCACGATCGCCTACCTGTACACCTGGACGCTGCTGCTGGCTGGGCTGGCCCTGGCCTTGCGCTTCGTCCCCTACAGCAACCACCACGGCCGCCTGTACCTGGGCTGGACGATCGTGATGGTCGCGCTGGGGCTGATCGTCGTGGCCGCCAGCGTCTACCTCGTCTACGTCCTGGAGATCCTCAAGTTCCGCCACCTCGACGCGATGCGCCTGCGGCGGCTGCGCCCCCACGCGTCACCAGCGGAGATCGCGATGGACGTGGCGAAGGACTTCGAGACCGGCGAATTCCAGGCGGTGACCGAGACGGGTGTGGGCCCGATGGACGACGTTGGCGGGCCGCCCCGGGCTCAGCACAGGATCAGCCAGCGACACGTGGATCAGGATGGCGTAGGCGCAGAGCAGGAGCACAGCGCCGCGCAGGCGCCCCTGACCGCCGACGGCGGCTAGCGGCAGCGGCCAGACGGCGTACCAGGGCAGCAGCCAGGCCGTCGCCAGCAGCAGGGCCAGCGTCGTCCAGCCCGCGGCTGTCCGCCAGTCGGCCCCCCGGGCGGTCCGCCACAGCGCGTAGGCGAGCACGACGACGAAGCCCCCGTCCCACAGCTGCCGCCACCACGACGGCGTCCCCGACAGGCCCAGAAGCCTGGCCGTCTCGGCGGGGATCGAGTGCGTCGCCACCTGCTGCTGCTCTTCGCCGATCGCGTTCAGGAAGCCGAAGACGTGCGGTCCGAAGCCGGCCAGTCCGATCAGCAGGATGGCCAGCAGGCCGAGCCCGGCGGCGGCCGCGATGCGAGCGCGTGCCCGCCATCGCGAGGGCGCGAGCACGAGGAAGGGCAGCGCGAGGCCGCCCGTCAGCTTGACGCCGGCCCCGGCAGCCAGCGCCAGCGCAGCAGCGCGCGGACGGGAGCGACCACCCGGCTCTCGCGCGGAAGCCCCGCCCCGGTCCGGCGCCGCGGGGCCCGGTCCGGGGCCCGTCAGCCACAGCGCCCCCGCCAACGCCACCAGCAGCAGCGTGTCGTTGTGGGCGCCGCCGACGGCCAGCACCAGCAGGACTGGGTTCAGCCCGACGTAGGCTGCCGCCACGGCGGGCGAGCGCCCCGCCCGCTCGGCAGCTCGCGCCGTCAGCCAGACGGCCAGCAGGCTCGTCAGGGCAGCCAGGG
Source organism: uncultured Solirubrobacteraceae bacterium (assembly GCA_963697795.1). Classification (GTDB taxonomy): domain Bacteria; phylum Actinomycetota; class Thermoleophilia; order Solirubrobacterales; family Solirubrobacteraceae; genus Palsa-744. Next base: position 2,651,319 of record OY969097.1, read on the forward strand.
CTTTCGCCGTCCACAGCCCGGCACTGAGCCCCAGCGGCGCGAGGGCGTAGCTGGCGAGGGTGAACAGCGGCCCGTAGGGCGAGCTCTGCATCGGCCAGCCGATGAACGAGAAGGCCGGGTCGGATGCGGCCTGGGCGGGGACGTGGGAGTAGGGGTCCAGGCCGTGCAGGGCGCCCATGCGGGCGTAGTCCAGGTAGCCGAAGACGTCCTGGGAGATCAGCGGCGGCCCCAGCGCCATCGCCAGGTGGGCCAGGACGATCCCGCCGACCAGCAGCGCCGCCGGCAGCCGCCGGGCGCACGCGAGAGCCAGCAGGTAGCCGGCGCAGGCGCACAGCATCAGGACCTCGAAGCCGGTAGCGCTGAGGTGAGACCCCAGGCCCGCCAGCGGTCCGGCCAGCCAGGGGAACCAGCCACCGGTATCGGCGGGCACGAAGCTGGAGGGCCCGGCGGCGGCCTGCGCAGCCAGCACGACCAGCGAGCCGACAAGCAGCAGGATGCCGGCGCCGCCCAGCCAGGCCCGGGCTGCGCCGGGGGACGTCGATGTCGCCGCGGGCGATCGCCGCCGCGGCCGATCCGGCGCGATCGGCTGCGTCACGTGCATGAGTCCTTTCTCACCGCCCCTCGGCCGGCGGGCGTCCATGGTGACAGGTAGGCTGTCCTTACAGCAAGGACCCGAGACGGGCCATGAGGGCCCCTGTCCGAGCGCTGTAACCGCTCGGCTCCGGCCGGGCTAATTCCGGTATGCGAGTTCGTAACCGCAAAGGCAGCACGCGCCAGGACGCAGAGCGCCAGGGCGCGCAGCGCGTTCTGATCCTGTCGGCCGACGTAGGCGAGGGGCACGCCGCGGCTGCTCGTGCCCTGGCCACGCAGATCGAAGCGTCTCCGCGGGCGGCCGAGGTCACGGTCATCGACGGATTGGCTGCCATGGGGCGGGTGCTGCGCCCGGTCGTCGAGGACGGCTACAGGGTCCAGCTGCGCTTGTTCCCGTGGACCTACACGGTCGTCTACTGGCTGCTCGAGCACGTCGGGCCGATCCGCCTCCTCGCGCGCAAGCTGCTGTGCCGCTTGGGCTCCAAGCCGCTGGCGCGGACGATCGCGGAGCACGAACCGGACGTCGTCGTCTCGACCTACCCGGCCGTGACAGTCGTGCTGGCCCATCTGCGCAGACGCGGCGAGGTCAGCTGCGCGACAATCGCCACCATCACGGACCTGACGGGGCTGTTCTTCTGGGCCCAGCCGGGGATCGACATGCACCTGGTCATGTACGGCGAGTCGATGGACTCCGTCGAGCGGATCGCGGGACGGGGCAGCGTCCAGCTGGTCAGGCCCCTGATCTCGGCCGAGTTCCTCGAGCCTCGTTGCCCGCAGGACGCCCGCCGGGCCCTGGGACTGCCCGAGGAGGGGCGCATGGTCGTCGTCTCCGGCGGCGGCTGGGGCGTCGGCGACATCGCCGGCGCCGTCCGCGAGTTCGTGCGCACGCCCGAGGTGAGCAGCATCGTCTGCCTGGCGGGGCGCAACGAGCAGCTGGAGGAGAAGCTGGGAGAGCTGTTCGCCGACGAACCGCGGGTGCGGATCTTCGGCTTCACCGACAAGATGCCCCAGATCCTCGCCGCGGCCGACGTGCTGGTGCACTCCACCGGGGGCGTCACATGCCTGGAGGCGCGGGCCACGGGCACCCCGGTCGTGTCCTACGGGCTGCCCGTCGGGCATGCCCGACTGAACACGCGTGCGATGGCCGCCCTGGACCTGCTGCGGCTGGCCAACGACACCGACGAGCTGCGCGAGCACGTCAGGGCCAGCTTCGCCGAGGAGGAGGAGGCGGCGGCTGACGGCGACACGGCGGCGGCTCCCTCTCTGGACCCGGAGGCCGTCGACCTGGTCCTGTCGGCTCCCAAACGTGTCCGCCCGATCCCCCGCTGGCGCCTGCGCCTGGTCGCTCTCACCACACAGGTCGCGATCCTGCTCGTGTTCGGGGCCTGGATGCTCTCGACCGACGAGGTCACGGGTCTGGCCGAGAAGGTCCTGAAAGTCCACCAGCTGGCCCACGTGGCGACCAACCAGCACGCTGTCGCGGTCGTCGTGAGGGCTCCGTCCAAGGACATCTCCGTGCTCGCCTACGAGCTGGCCGAAAAGGAGATCCACGTGTCCTTCGCGGACGGCTCGGGCGTGCCGACGCCGGAGCGCATCGCGGAGTTGCACGACCTCCGCGAGGGGCTGCTGCCGGAAGTGCCGAGCTCCTCGCCGCTGCACTGGCTGCGCACGCGTGGGGCTCTGCACAAACAGGCCAGGGCGCTGGGGCTGCACCACCGCTTCTACTACCTGGAGCCTCCCGGCGGGCTGTCCGTCGGCCAGCTCGTGCTGGCTCGCACCGACGGCGCCACGCCGATCGCGGGCTCGCAGAGGCTGAGAGCCGGCGGGCCGCTGCCTCAGCGCAGGATCCGGGCCGGGGACGTGCTGGTCGTGTCGCTGGACGGCTCGCCCGCGTCCGTGCTGTGGCTGGAACGGCTGGCGTCGCGGCTGGCCTCCGAGGGCCTGTCGGTCGAGTCCCTGCAGTCGCTGACCTCCTGAGGCTCCATCAGGGCGACGAGCAGGCGCGACCGCGCCAGCGCGGCGGCGCCCGCGATCAGCAGAGCCAGCGAGAGGCCGAGCGGGATGCCGCCCGCGGGGGTGTCGGTGAAGTGCTCTTCGAGGATCGTCGGGGCGAGCACGACGGGGACGACCGTCTGGGTCACGAACACGACGGGTGCGACGAGGATGGCGGGACGGGACTGCAGCGAGCTCATCTCGCTGAGCATCCCGACCCCCGAGGCGGCGGCTGTCGAGAGCCCCCAGGCGGCCGCCGCCACCAGTGCCCCGTTGAAGAGGTCGTCCGAGGCCAGCTTCGTGGCGACGCCGCTCCAACCGAAGGCCAGGCCGGCGCAGATGATCGTCATGTCGGGCCAGCTGCGGCCGAAGGGCTTCAGGATGTAGGGGATCAGGCTGGCCGCCCCGAGCACGGCCAGCGGGATGACGATCTCCAGCCGCTCGGTCGTATGGGTGTTGGAGGGCGGCGGCGCGCACAGGCCGGCGCCGATGACCCCGATGATGATGGCTGCCATGGCGATGTGCTCGTAGGTCCCGCCGCGCTCGCCCAGCATGCGCTCGCCGGCGAACAGCAGCACCAGCAGCCCGACCGCCATGGCCGGCTGGACGACAACCAGCGGAGCCAGATGGACGGCCAGCACCTGCAGCGGCCAGCCCAGCATCGACAGGCCCGTGCCCAGCAGCCAGCGGCTGCGTTTGACGAGCCCCCAGGCCAGCGCGAGGCGCAGGTGCTCCTCGCTGGGAGCCTCCCGGGCGTCCACGGCCTGGAAGGCGACCCCTAGGCTGTAGAGGCTCGACGCCCCGATCGCGGCAGCGATGCCCAGCACCAGTCTCAACATGTCCAGACACGATGATCGCAGCAGCCCGTCCCGGATCGCCGCCGCCCTGGCCGGCGCAGCGACGGCCAGCTACCTGCTGCCCGGCCTGGCGGGAGCCTGGGCACCCCTGCGTGGACCCCTGGGCGTGGAGGACAGGACCGCCGACGGGCACGGCTACGCCTTGACGTTCGACGACGGTCCCCACCGGGAGGGCACGCCCGCCGTGCTCGAGATCCTGGCTGCCGAGGACGTTCGCGCGACCTTCTTCCTGGTCGGCGAGCAGATCAGGCGCAACCCTTCGCTGCCGCGCGAGATCCACGCCGCGGGCCACCGTATAGGGCTGCACTGCGACCGCCACCGCAACCTGCTGCGCCTCGGTCCCCGCCAGGTCCGCGAGGACATCGCCCGGGCCGAGCAGGCCATCGGCGACTCCACGGGACTGGCAGTCGAGCTGTACCGCCCGCCCTACGGGGTGCTCAACGCCGCCGCCCTGCGGCTGGCCCGCGCCCGTGGCTGGCGGACGCTGCTGTGGAGCCAGTGGGGACGCGACTGGGAAGCCCGGGCGACGCCCGAGTCGATCGCGGCGAAGGTCACCGACGGGGCCGGCCGGGGGTCGGTCCTGCTGCTGCACGACGCCGACGACTACTCCGCCGAAGGCTCCTGGCGGCGGACCGTGGCGGCGCTCCCGCGAGTCGTCGAGACGCTGCGGGAACGAGGCGTGCAGCCCGTCTTCCCCTGACCCCTGCGGCTAACATCGAAGGCTTGTCGAGCGCTGTCTCGATCGATCGTCCCGTGGCCGGCGTGGCCGGGGCGGAGGGCCTGTCGGTCGACGGGAGGCGCCTTGCCGTGCGCAGCCGCTGGTGGGTCGAGCTGCTGACGATCGTCTGGCTGTGCTGGGTCTACGACGCGGTCACCAACCTGGCGCCGCTGCGTCTCTCGGCTGCTCTGGGACACGGCCGCGACATCCTCAGCGCGGAGCGGTGGCTGGGCGTCGACCCAGAGCACGCGCTGGACCGCTGGCTGGCGGGGCACCACACGCTGGGGGCGGTCCTCTCCTACTACTACGACAACGCCCACTTCATCGTGACGCTGGGGCTGCTGGCCTACCTGTGGTGGCGCCGGGCGGACATCTACAGGCCGTTGCGCAACGCGCTGGTGACCATGAACGTGCTGGCGTTCGTGGTGTTCTGGCTCTACCCGGTCGCGCCGCCGCGAATGCTGGGCGGCTTCACCGACGTGGTGGCGGCCAGCCACACGATCGGCTCCTGGCACACGGGCTCGCTGGCCTCCGACGCCAACCAGCTGGCCGCCATGCCCTCCCTGCACGCCGCCTGGGCCTTCTGGTGTGCGGTGGCGATCTGGCAGGCCTTCGAGAGCAGGGCCGTGCGGGCGATCGGCTGCCTCTATCCGCTCGTGACGATCTTCGCGGTGCTGGCGACAGGCAACCACTACGTGCTGGACGTCGTGGGCGGAGCGGTCGTGGCGGGGCTGTCGTTCGCAGTGGTGGCAGGGGCGGGGAGGCTAGGGCAGGTCAGACGCTCTGCGGCCCCCCAGACCCCGTAGCGCATGTCACAAAGTTGTTACGAAGTCTGATTTAGGCTAGACTGGCGGCGCCGTCGGAGCCCGTTGAGGGACAGGCCCACGGCTCCACCGCTGAGAAGGCGCAGGAAGCACGGCGTCTGTAGGGTGGCCACTGAAGATGCCTGAAATCGACCCACAAGAGGACTCCACGCGCCTGCCTGCCCCGGAAGCTTCGGCGGCCGCGACAGCACGCGCCGCGAGGAGTCCCGCTCGCAGGCGCTCCGGACCTCTCAGCTGACGTGTTCTTCCTTCGCTACCTCGACGTGTGCCTGGTGCTCGCGACGGCCCCCTTCGTGCCGATCGCGGGCCTGCCCGTGCTCGGCTACGTGCTGGCCGCCGCGGCCTGGTTGCTGACCCGCTTCGGCACGACCTTCATGCAGGAAAGGGCGCTGGGCGTGACCGACCCCAAGCTGCGGGCGGGCATGCAGGTGGGGGGGATGATGATCCGCATCTGGGGCGTCGCCCTGGCGATCCTGGTGGCCCGCTTCGCGGGCTCCAAGGACGACGGCATCATGGCCGCCGTCGTGCTGCTGGTCGCCTTCACCGTCTACTTCGTGATGTCGTTCTTCACCCGCGGCAACCCCTTGCAGCCGCCTCCCCGCAGCGGGCAGGTGACGTCGTGACCCCCGTGACTGGAGCCCTGAGCCGGGCATGAGCACGACACAGACGGGGGGAGTCGCGCCGAGCGAGACGGTTTCGCCCGCGGCAGCGGACGGCGCCCGCGCGCCCAAACGCAAAGGCAGCCTCAAAGCGCGCCTGCTGATCTTCTTCGGCATCTACGTGGCCGGGCTGATCGCGCTGGTCGCCATCTACGGCTTCAAAGGCACCCGCAACACGAGCTTCGAACCGCAGAACGAGTTCAAACTCGAGAGCTGGATCAACCTCGGCGTCTTCTCGATCAACAAGGCCGTCATGTACCTGTTCCTGGCCGGCATCGCGACCTGCGTGACGATGATCTACGTGGCCCGGCGCATGCAGCAGCGCCCCAACAAGGTCCAGACGGCAGTCGAGGCGATCTACCAGCTGACCAGGGTCAACATCACGGGCAGCGCCATGGACGAGAAGATGGCGGCCAAGTGGTTCCCGTTCATCGCCACCCTCTTCCTCTTCATCCTCTTCTCGAACCTGGTCGGCTACATCCCGCTGCCGACCAACACCGAGCACGAGATCGCGATCTTCGGGGCCCACATCCCCGCCTTCTCGCTGTACGCGGCCACCGCCAACCTGTCGATCCCGCTCGTCCTGGCCCTGGTCGTGTTCTTCTCCTACACCTTCGAAGGGGTTCGCGCCAAGGGCCCGATCGGCTACCTGAAGGGGCTGATCCCGGGCGGCGTCAAAGGCGGCATGGCAGTCGCCATCTTCTTCCTGGAGGTCCTCTCCAACCTGATGCGGATCCTCTCGCTGACGATTCGTCTCTTCGCCAACATCCTGGCCGGGCACCTGATCATCCTGTTCATGGCGGGAGCTCTCGCCGTGATCCTGGGTGTGGCCTGGCTGGGCTGGTTCACACTGCCTTTCGGCATCATCCTGTTCGCCTTCGAGGTCGGCCTTGTCGCCGCTCTGCAGGCGTTCATCTTCGCCACCCTCACTGCCATCTACCTCGGCGGCGCGGTCGCCGAAAACCACTAAAGGAGCAAAACGCCGTGCACATAGCCCTCATCACGATCTTTGCCGTCAGCGAAGAAATCGCCAAGGCGGGCAAGTCCGTCGGCCTCGGTGTCGGTGGAGGCCTCGGGGCCGTCGGCGCCGGCGTCGGCATCGGCATCATCTTCGGCAAGGCGATCGAAGCGATCACCCGTCAGCCGGAGATGCGCGACGAGATCACCCAGCTTCAGTGGCTGGGCTTCGCCCTGACAGAGGCCTGCTTCTTCTACGGCCTCGTGGCCGGACTGCTGGCCGCCTTCATCGTCTAGGCCATGGCAATCGCAGCCCACATGCCAGCCGTACTCGCCGCCTCCAAGGGCAGCTTCCTGATCAAGCCGGGCATCGGCCTGATGGTCTGGACGCTGGTCGTCTTCGTGGCGACGATGGTGCTGCTCAAGCGCCTCGCTTTCCCGGCCATCAGCCAGGCTCTGGAACGCCGCCAGAAGGCGATCGAGGACTCGATCGACACAGCGGAGCGTACGCGCCAGGAGGCCGACAAGCTGCTGGCCGAATACCGCGAGCGCCTGAAGGAGGCCCGGGCGCAGGCCGACGAGATCGTCCAGCGCGCCCGCCAGGCGGCCGAGACCCACGAGCAGGAGGGCAAGAACCGCGGCCAGGAGCTCGTGGCCGAAGCCGCCCAGAAGGCCGAGCGGGACATCGCCGCCGCCACCGAGCGGGCCCTCTCGGACATCCGCAAGGACGTCGCGGACCTGACGATCATGGCCACCGAGAAGGTCACCCGCAAGGTCCTCGACGAGGCAGACCAGCGCCGTCTGGTCGAGGAGGCTCTGCAGGAGCTCGACTTCTCCGGCATCTCCTCCGGGGGCGCTGATTCCTAGATGGAGGAGCTCGCCCGCGTATATGCGCGTGCCCTCTTCGAGGTCGCCCGCGAGCAAGGCAAGCTGGACCTGCTGCGCGAGCAGCTCGGCCAGCTCGCCGACGCCCTGAAGGGAAACCGCGAGCTGAGCACGTTCTTCTTCTCGCCCTACTTCTCGACGGTCGAGAAGCAAGACGCCCTGGGCAAAGTCCTGCAGGGCGCCGACGAGAGCTTCACGAACTTCCTGAGCCTGCTCATCGAAAACCACCGCATGCCCGTGATCTTCCGCGTCCGCCAGGAGTACGACAGGCTCTGGGAGCAGGAGAACCGCATCCTGCCCGTCGAGATCACCAGCGCCATCGTCCTCGACCGGCAGACGACCGAGAACCTCGGTCGCACGATCGGCGAGCAGGCCGGGCGCAAGGTGACGCTGTCCGCCCGCGTCGACCCCGACATCCTCGGCGGCATCGTCCTGCGCGTCGGCAACTCGATCCTCGACGCCTCAATCCGAAACCGACTGGAGCAGCTGCGCAGGCAGGTAGCTCACCAAGGAGCCTGATATGCAGATCAACCCCGACGAGATAACCAGCATCCTCAAGAGCCGCATCGAGGGCCTCGACGCCGGCAGCGCCTCCCTCACGGAGGTCGGCACGGTGCTGTCGGTGGCCGACGGCATCGCCCGCCTGCACGGCCTGGAGAACTGCATGTCCTTCGAGATGCTGGAGCTCCCCCACGGCGTCACGGGCCTGGCCCTGAACCTGGAGTCCGACAACGTCGGCGCGGTGCTGTTCGGAGAATGGGAGCACATCTCCGAGGGCGACACGGTCAAGCGCACGGGCAAACTGCTGGACATCCCCGTCGGCGAGCAGATGCTGGGCCGGATCGTGGACCCGCTGGGCCGGCCCCTGGACGGCAAGGGCGACATCGAGACGACGGAGACCCGCCCTGCGGAGTTCAAGGCCCCCGGCGTCGTGCAGCGCCAGCCGGTCACGGAACCGATGCAGACGGGCCTGAAGGCCATCGACGCGATGATCCCGATCGGCCGTGGCCAGCGAGAGCTGATCATCGGCGACCGCCAGACGGGCAAGACGGCGATCGCCATCGACGCGATCATCAACAACAAGGACTCCGGCATCGTCTCCGTGTACGTGGCGATCGGGCAGCGCATGTCGACAGTCGTGGCGCTGGCCCAGACGCTGGAGGAAAACAACGCCCTGGAGAACACGATCATCGTCGCGGCCTCCGCCGACGAGGCTGCCCCCATCAAGTTCATGGCCCCCTACGCGGGCTGCGCGATGGGCGAGCACTTCCTCTACAACGGCCGTCACGCCCTGTGCATCTACGACGACCTGACCAAGCACGCCTACGCCTACAGGCAGATGTCGCTGCTGCTGCGCCGCCCGCCTGGACGCGAGGCCTACCCGGGCGACGTCTTCTACCTGCACTCGCGCCTGCTGGAGCGGGCAGTCAAGCTCAACGACGAGCTGGGCGGCGGCTCGCTGACGGCCCTGCCGGTCATCGAGACCCAGGCCGGGGACGTCTCGGCCTACATCCCGACCAACGTCATCTCGATCACCGACGGGCAGATCTTCCTGGAGTCGAAACTGTTCAACTCGGGCGTGCGGCCGGCCATCAACGTCGGCATCTCGGTCTCCCGGGTGGGAGGAAACGCCCAGATCTCGCCGATGAAGAAGGTCGCGGGGCGCATCAAGCTGGAGCTCTCCCAGTACCGCGACCTGGAAGCCTTCGCCCAGTTCGGCTCGGACCTGGACGCTGACACCCAGCGCACGCTGGCCCGCGGCGAACGCCTGGTGGCGACGCTCAACCAGAGCGAGCGGGCGCCGCTGGCGGTGCCCGACCAGGTCGTCCAGATCTTCTCCGCCACCAACGGCTTCCTGGACCGCCTGAACGTCGAGCGGGTGCCCGATTTCCTGCTCGGCCTGACTGAACGGATGCACTCACAGCACGGCGATGTGCGCGAGAAGGTCGCGGGCGGGGACTGGTCGGATGAGACCCAGAAGGCCGTCAAGGAGGCCGTCGAGGCCTTCGCCCAGGACTTCGGCTACGACCTGGACGAGGAAGGCCAGCCGCTCGAGGAGGCCGCGACCGCTGCCGCCTAGCGCAGCGGACGGGGATTCACAGCCATGGCTTCTCAGCGCGACGTCAAGAACAAGATCTCCTCGGTGAAGAACATCCAGAAGATCACGCGTGCCATGGAGATGGTCGCAGCCGCCCGCCTGCGCAGGGCCGAGCAGCGCATCGACGCTCTGCGCCCCTACGCCGATGCGGTCAGGCGCATGACCCGTCAGGCCGCCCAGGCAGCCGGTGCCGAGGCCTCGCGGATGCCCCTGCTCTCGGCCCACGAGTCCGAAAGCCGTGTCGGGCTGCTGCTGGTGACAGGCGACCGCGGCCTGGCCGGCGGCTTCAACTCCCAGGTCATCCGTGCCGGCGTGCGCCTGTCGGGGGAGCTGGACGAGCAGGGCAAGCAGAGCGTCTGGTACTCCACGGGCCGCCGCGGCGTCTCCTCGCTGACCTTCCGGGGCCTCGACCTCTCCGGCTCCTACACGGGCTTCGCCGACAAACCGGCCTACGCCGACGCCCGCTCGATCGCCGACGACGTGATCGAAGCCTACGTCGACGGCAAGCTCGACAGGGTCGAGCTGATCTACAACTCATACGTCTCCCCGCTCACCCAGACCGTCACCCACGAGCGGCTGCTGCCCCTGTCGGCGGCGACCATCTCGGGGGAAGAAGACGATGATGAGGAGGAGGGGCAGCAGTCCGGTCCCCGCGCGCTCGTCTCATACGAGCCCGACCCCGAGCAGATCCTGCGCAGGCTCGTCCCCGACTACATCGAGATCTCCATCTACCGGGCCCTCGTGGAGTCCGCCGCCGGCTTCTTCGGCGCGCAGATGACGGCCATGCGCAGCGCCTCCGAGAACGCCGGGGAAATCATCACCGAGTACACCCTCCAGATGAACCGCGCCCGCCAGGCGGAGATCACCCAGGAGATCATGGAGGTCGTTGCGGGAGCCGAGGGTTTGAGTTAGGACGGACGATGGCCTGCGCGATACTGCGTCCTTACCCCGAGGGCACGATGCGGTCGCTCGTGTGCTGGAGCACCCACGCGACCTGCCTGTGCCCCGAAGGGGTACGTCCTTGTCTCGCTTGACCCTCGCCCGTCTTGCACGACGCGCATTTCCACTGAACTTCAAGACTTGAATTAGAGAAAGAGAGAAGGGACCAGATGGCCAGCACAGAGACCGAGCCGACCACCACGAGCAACGGCGCGACCCGCAACGTCGGGCGGATCGAGGAGATCCAGGGCGTCGTGATCGAGGCCGTCTTCCCCGACCGCCTGCCCGAGATCAACCACGCGATCACCGTGGCACGGCCCAGCGCGGCGGCCGAGGAGGAGGCTCCCGGCATCAGCGCCGAGGCCGGCGGGGAAGTGCTCGTCTGCGAGGTCCAGCAGCACCTGGGCGACGACCGCGTCCGGGCGGTCGCGATGGACACGACAGACGGATTGGCCCGCGGCGTCGAGGTGATCGACACGGGCGCGCCGATCTCGGTGCCCGTCGGCGAGGTCACACTGGGGCGCATCTTCAACCTGCTGGGCGAACCGATCGACATGGGCGAGGAGCTGCCGGCCAACGTCGAGCGGCGCTCGATCCACCAGGACGCCCCCGAGGTCGACGAACTGACCCCGACGACGGAGATGTTCGAGACGGGCATCAAGGTCATCGACCTGCTGGCCCCCTACGCCAAGGGCGGCAAGGTCGGGCTGTTCGGCGGCGCCGGCGTCGGCAAGACGGTGCTGATCCAGGAGCTGATCCACAACCTGGCCAAGGAGCACGGCGGCCTGTCGGCCTTCTGCGGCGTCGGCGAGCGCTCCCGCGAGGGCAACGACCTGTGGCTGGAGATGAAGGAGTCGGGCGTCATCGACAAGACGATGCTCGTCTTCGGGCAGATGAACGAGCCGCCCGGGGCCCGCATGCGCGTCGCCCTGTCCGGTCTGACGATGGCCGAATACTTCCGCGACCAGGGTCAGGACGTGCTGCTGTTCATCGACAACATCTTCCGCTTCGTGCAGGCCGGCTCCGAGGTCTCGGCGCTGCTCGGGCGCATGCCCTCCCAGGTCGGCTACCAGCCCACGCTGGAGACCGAGATGGGTCAGCTGCAGGAGCGCATCACCTCCACCAAGAGCGGCTCTGTCACCTCGATCCAGGCCATCTACGTCCCCGCCGACGACTACACGGACCCGGCCCCGGCCTCGGTGTTCGCGCACCTCAACGCCACCACGGCGCTGTCGCGGGCGATCTCCGAAAAAGGCATCTACCCGGCCGTGGACCCGCTGGACTCGACCTCCACGATCCTCAAGGCCGACATCGTCGGCGAGGACCACTTCCGCGTGGCCAACCGCGTCAAGGAGATCCTGCAGCGCTACAAGGAGCTGCAGGACATCATCGCCATCCTGGGCATCGACGAGCTCTCCGACGAGGACAAGCTGACGGTGCAGCGGGCGCGCAAGATCGAGCGCTTCCTGTCCCAGCCCTTCTTCGTGGCCGAACAGTTCACGGGCACCCCCGGCGCCTACGTGCCGATCGCCGAGACGATCCGCGGCTTCGAGGAGATCATCGCCGGCAAGCACGACGAGGTTCCCGAGAGCGCCTTCTTCCTGAAGGGCACGATCGACGAGGTCGTCGCGGCCGCCGCCAAGGACTGAGCACGTGGCCCGCAACACCTTCAAGGCTGAAGTGCTGACCCCCGAGGGGGAGGTCTTCTCGGAGGACGTCGAGATGCTCTCGACGCGGACCGCCGTCGGCTCGATCGGCGTCCTGGCCGGCCACGAGCCGGTGCTGGCGATGCTGGAACCGACGGAGCTGCGGCTGTACCGCTCCGACACGGACATCGTCCGCTTCGCCCAGGCCGAGGGCTACCTGCAGTTCACGGACAACAAGGCGCTGGTGCTGGTCGAGGAGGCGATCGACCCCGTCAAGCTCGACCGCGAGCAGCTGCAGCAGCGCCTGTCGGAATCGCGGGCGACGGCGGAGCGGGCCGAGGAGGGCAGCGAGGAACGCGCCCGTGCCGCCCGCGACGCCCGCCGCTACGAGGCCTTCCTGGGCGTCGAGCAGCGCTAGCGCCAAGAGCATCGCCCCCACGCCTGTCTTGCGGCTAGCCTTACCCGCCTGATGAACGTCCCCCGCGCGCCCATCGCCGTCATCGGCACCGGCTACGTCGGCCTCGTCACGGCCGCCGGCTTCGCCGAGCTCGGCTCGGAGGTCTGGTGCATCGACATCGACGCCGAGAAGATCGCCCGCCTGCAGCGCGGCGAGGTCCCGATCTACGAGCCGGGCCTGGAAGAGGTCCTGGCCCGGCACACGGAGCACCTGCACTTCTCCACCGACATCGGCCAGGCATTGGAGCACGCCCGCCTGCTGTTCGTGGCCGTCGGCACGCCCCCCACCTACTCGGGCGACGCCGACCTGTCGGCGGTGCATGCCGTCGTGGACGAGCTGCCCTCCTCGGGAGACCACGCGCTGGTCATGAAGTCGACGGTCCCCTGTGGCACCGGCGCGAGCATCCAGCGCGCGTTCGAGGAGCGGAGGGTGCAGGGGATCGCCTACGTCTCCTGTCCGGAGTTCCTCAAGGAGGGGACGGCCCTGAAGGACTTCCGTCATCCCGACCGTGTCGTCGTGGGCGAGCACGAGGGCTCCTGGGCGGGGCAGGCCGTGGTCGACCTCTACGAGCCGCTGGGAGCACCGCTGGTGCGCACCGACGTCGCCAGCGCCGAGATGATCAAGCTGGCCTCCAACGCCTTCCTTGCGACGAAGATCTCCTTCATAAACGAGATCGCCAACGTCTGCGAGGAGACAGGCGCCGACGTCGTGGAGGTGGCGCGGGGTGTGGGCCTGGACGACCGCATCGGGCCGAAGTTCCTGCAGGCCGGGATCGGCTACGGCGGCTCATGCTTCACGAAGGACGTCAGCGCCCTGAAGCTGCTGGCCGCCAACTCGGGCTACCACTTCCAGCTGCTGAACGCCGTCACGGAGGTCAACGAGCTGCAGAAGCGCCGCGTCGTCTCCAAGCTGGAACGCCACCTGGGTGGGAAGCTCTCGGGCCGGCGCGTGGCCCTGCTGGGGCTGGCCTTCAAGCCCGAGACGGACGACATGCGCGGCGCCTCCTCTCTGGTCCTGGCGGCGCGCCTGCTGGCCGAGGGCGCGAAGGTCACGGCCTTCGATCCCGTCGCCGAGCAGGAGGCGCGCAAGCTGATGCCCCAGCTCGACTATCGCGACTCGGCCTTGGACGCGATCGAGGGCGCCGACGCCGTCGTCCTCGTGACCGAGTGGCGGGAGTTCCTGGAGCTCGACTGGAAGCAGGTCGCACAGGCCATGAGCGGCGACCTGGTCATCGACGGGCGCAACGCGCTCGACGCGGCCACGATCCGTGAAGCGGGTCTCGTCTACGAGGGGATCGGCACCCGATGAGCACCGGAGGCCAGGCTTGCAGGCGGTGATCCTGGTCGGCGGGCAGGGCACGCGCCTGCGCCCGCTCACCTCGAGGGTCCCCAAGCCCGTCGTCCAGCTCGTCGACCGTCCCTTCATCTCCTACATGCTGGAGTGGCTGCGGGGACACGGCATCGAGGACGTGATCATGTCCTGCGGCTTCCTGGCCGACGGCGTCCGCGACGTGCTCGGCGACGGCTCGGCCCTGGGCATGCGCCTGACCTTCGTGGAGGAGCCAGAGCCCCGCGGCACGGCGGGGGCGCTGAAGCTGGCCGAGCCGATGCTCGCCGAGCGCTTCCTGATGCTCAACGGCGACGTCCTGACGGACATCGACCTGTCGGCCCAGATCGCCCAGCACGAGGCGACGGGGGCGCGGGGCACGCTGGCCCTGGTCGAGGTCCCCGACCCCAGCGCCTACGGCATGGTCCTGCTCAACGAGGACCGCTCTGTGCGCGAGTTCGTGGAGAAGCCCAGCGGCGGTGCGACGCCGGCCGGCGCCCTCATCAGCGCCGGCGCATACGTCCTTCAGCGGGAGATCCTGGACATGGTCGAGCCCGACCGCAACGTCTCGATCGAGCGGGAGGTGTGGCCGCGCCTGGTCGGCGACGGCCTCTACGGCTTCGCCTCAAGGAGCTACTGGATGGACATCGGCACGCCCCAGCGCTACCTGCAGGGCACCTTCGACATCATCGAGGGCAGGGTCGCGACGGCGGTCCGGGAGCGGATGGGGGAGGGCTGGCTGGCCGTCGAGCCGGGCGCTGAGATCGACGGCGGGCGGGCTGTCCCGCCGGCCGTGCTCGAGGACGGCGTGCGCGTCGGCGCGGGCGCCCAGGTCGGGAGCCTGGCGGTGCTTGGGCGCGACGTCACAGTGGGCGCGGGCAGCGTCGTCGAGCGCTCGGTGGTCCTGGCGGGAACCAGGATCGGCGAGCGCTGCGAGCTGCGCGACTGCATCGTGGGGCCGGGCTGCGTAATCGGCGAGGGCACCAGGATCGACGGCGAGGCGGTGCTGGGCGAGGGCGTCGTGGTGGGGGCGGGCAACGTCATCGGCCGCGGGGCGCGTATCTTCCCTGGTGTTCGGCTGCCCGACGGGGCCATCGAGTTCTGACATGACAGCGACCAACTGCAACCGACAGGAGCGCCAGCGATGAGCGACGGTGTCACGACGACCCCCGCCGCCCCAGACATCTCCCGCGAGCTGATCGCCCAGGTCGACTCGACCGGCCAGCTGGCCGACGTGCTGGCTCTGCCCGAGCACCTGCGCGACGCCGTCTGGCGTGTGGAGTCGGCGATCATGCAGGACTGGGACACCCCCGCCGGGCTGGTCGTGGCCGGCATGGGCGGCTCGGCCATCGGCGGCGCCCTGGCCCGGGCGGCCCTGGGCGACCACGCCTCGCGGCCGATCTTCGTGACCCGCGCCTACGGCCTGCCGACCTGGACGACCCCCGACACGATGGTCCTGTGCGCCAGCTACTCGGGCAACACCGAGGAGACCCTGGCCTGCTACGAGTCCGCGGGGGCCCTGGGCGCCAAGCGCACAGTCGTCACGACGGGCGGGCGCCTGGCCGAGATGGCCCGCGCCGACGGCGTGCCCGTGATCCCGCTGCCGGGCGGCTTCCAGCCCCGCGCCGCCGTGGCCTACATGATCGTCGCCTCGCTGGAGGTCGCAGCGCTGTGCGGCGTCGGGCCGCGCCTGACGGCTGAGATCGACGTTGCCGCCTCCCACATCGAGCAGCTGGTCGAGGAGTGGGGCCCCGACGCCGGCGAGGACTCCCTGGCCAAGACGGTGGCCCGCGGCCTGCTCGGCACGATCCCCGTCATCGCCGGCGCAGGCCTGACGACGCCGATCGCCTACCGCTGGAAGACGCAGGTCAACGAGAACGCCAAGCAGCCCTGTTTCTCCCACGAACTGCCGGAGCTGGACCACAACGAGCTGGCCGGCTGGGAGGGTGCACCCGACGTGGGGCGCTTCTCGGCCGTCTTCCTGGACGACTCCGACGCCCACCCCCGGGTCAAGCAGCGCATGGACCTGACTGAGCAGATGATCGCCGGCAAGGCAGTGGCCAGCTTCCGACTGGAGACCCGCGGCGAGACGGCCATCGAGCGGGTCATATCGCTGGTCCTGCTGGGCGATCTGGTCTCGATCTACCTGGCCGCCCTGAGGGGCGTCGACCCGGGTCCCGTGATGGCTCTGGATGAGCTGAAGTCCGCGCTGGCAAGGCTCTGAGCGGCACCGGCCAGGCCCCGAGACGGGCTTGGCCTTGTGATACCTTCAGCGGCGGCCGAGGAGCGCTGCGACGGGCGCCGACCCGCCACGCTCGGTCCCCATCTGCAGCAAGGGCGCTCACCTGAGAAGAGACAGGAGGAGCTATGACCCCCACCGCTACGGCAACCGGCAGCGACTTCAAGGTGGCTGACCTCTCGCTGGCCGAGTTCGGCCGCAAGGAGATCACGCTGGCAGAGCACGAGATGCCAGGCCTGATGTCGATCAGGGCCGAGTACGCCGAGGCCCAGCCGCTGCAGGGCGCCCGCATCACGGGCTCCCTGCACATGACGATCCAGACGGCCGTGCTGATCGAGACCCTGACCGCCCTCGGCGCCGAGGTCCGCTGGTGCAGCTGCAACATCTTCTCCACCCAGGACCACGCCGCCGCGGCCGTCGCCGTCGGCCCCGAGGGCACCGTCGAGGAGCCCCGCGGCGTGCCCGTCTACGCCTGGAAGGGCGAGACCCTGGAGGAGTACTGGTGGTGCACCGAACAGGTCCTGCTGTGGCCCGAGCTCGGGCCTAACGGCGAGACCGGCCCGAACATGATCCTCGACGACGGCGGCGACGCGACCCTGCTCGTCCACAAGGGCACCGAGTACGAGGCCGCCGGCGCCGTCCCCGATCCCGCCGGTGCGGACTCCGAGGAGCTGCAGGTGATCCTGTCGCTGCTGACCCGCTCGCTGGGCGAGGACCCGCAGCGCTTCACGCAGCTCGGGCAGGGCATCAAAGGCGTCACGGAGGAGACGACGACGGGCGTCCACCGCCTGTACGAGATGGTCGAGCGCGGCGAGCTGCTGTTCCCGGCGATCAACGTCAACGACTCCGTGACGAAGTCCAAGTTCGACAACCTCTACGGCTGCCGGCACTCGCTGATCGACGGCATCAACCGCGCCACGGACGTGATGATCGGCGGCAAGGTCGCGGTCGTCTGCGGCTTCGGCGACGTCGGCAAGGGCTGCGCGGAATCGCTGCGCGGCCAGGGCGCCCGCGTGATCGTGACCGAGATCGACCCGATCTGCGCGCTGCAGGCGGCGATGCAGGGCTACGAGGTCAAGACGCTGCAGGACGTGCTCGAGATCGCCGACATCTTCATCACGACTACGGGTAACAAGGACATCATCACGGCGGCCGACATGCAACGCATGAAGCACCAGGCCGTCGTCGGCAACATCGGCCACTTCGACAACGAGATCGACATCGCCGGACTGTCGCGGATCGAGGGCATCGAGAGGATCAACATCAAGCCGCAGGTCGACAAGTGGGTCTTCCCCGACGGCCACGCGATCATCATGCTCTCCGAGGGGCGCCTGCTGAACCTGGGCAACGCCACGGGGCATCCCAGCTTCGTGATGTCCAACTCCTTCTCCAACCAGACGATCGCCCAGATCGAGCTGTTCACCAAGAACGACGAGTACGAGAAGAGGGTCTACGTGCTGCCCAAGCACCTCGACGAGAAGGTCGCCCGCCTGCACTTGGACGCCCTGGGCGTGAAGCTGACGACCCTGAGTCCCGAGCAGGCCGCCTACATCGGCGTGCCGGTCGAGGGCCCCTACAAGCCCGACCACTACCGCTACTAGGACGGGGAGAGGCCTGCAGCCGATGAAGGCGATGGTTCTGGCTGCGGGTCTCGGCACCCGCCTGCGCCCCCTGACCAACGAGATACCCAAGCCGATGGTGCCGGTGCTGGACCGGCCCGTGATGGCGCACATCCTGGAGCTGCTGGGGCGTCACGGCTTCAAGGACGTGATCGCCAACCTTCACTACTTCCCCGACACGATCCGTGACTACTTCGGGGATCGCGTCAGCTACCGCTACGAGCAGGAGCTGCTGGGGACGGCCGGGGGCGTGCGGGCCTGCGCGGAGTTCTTCGGCGGCGAGCCCTTCCTGGTCATCTCCGGGGACGCGCTGACGGACATCGACCTGACGGCGCTGACCGAGCGCCACCGCTCCAGCGGCGGCATCGCGACCCTGGCCGTCAAGAAGGTGCCCGACACGCGCGAGTACGGGGTGGTCGTGCACGACGACGCGGGGCGCATTACGGGCTTCCAGGAGAAGCCCGAGCCCGAGGATGCCCTCTCGGACCTCGGCAACTGCGGCATCTACGTGTTCTCGCCGGAGATCTTCGAGCACTTCCCCGAGCGCGACTTCGCCGACTGGGCGCAGGACGTCTTCCCGGCCCTGCTGGAGCGCGACGTGCCCTTCCACATCCACGAGGTCCGCGAGTACTGGAACGACGTCGGCTCGCTGGGGGAGCTACGCCAGGGAACCTTCGACGCGCTGCGCGGCGAGCTGCACCTGGAGATGGCCGGCGAGGAGGTGGCGGCGGGCGTCACCGTCGCCGACGGCGCCCCCCTGCCCGCCGACACGGAGGCCCAGGGACCGGTCTGGGTCGGCGCCGACGTGAGGATCGGAGCGGGCGTGCGCCTGACGGGACCGATCGTGCTGGGCGACGGCGCAGTCGTCGGCGATGGCGCTCAGCTTCGCTCGAGCATCGTCTTCCCCGGCACGGAGATCGGGCCCGACGCGATCCTGATCGACGCCATCTCGGGGCACAAGGGCATAGCCGAGAGCCTGCGGCGCCGGAGCTGAGCTGACCGTGGCTCGCTGGACCCGACCCGCGAGACCGTCTGGAAGCCGACCGTGAGCGCGACCGCCGCGCAGCCGCTGCCGGCACGTCCCGCCGCCACGCCGCGGCTGGGCCTGGTCTTCACCGGGCTGATGCTGGTGATGCTGCTGGCGGCGCTGGACTCCACGATCGTCGCGACGGCGCTGCCCACGATCGTGGGCGACCTCGGCGGCCTGGAGAAGCTGTCCTGGGTGACCAGCGCCTACCTGCTGGGGCAGACGGCCGTGACGCCGCTGTACGGCAAGCTGGGCGACCAGCTGGGCCGCAAGCGGGTGCTGCAGAGCGCCGTTCTGCTGTTCCTGGCGGGCTCCGCGCTGTGCGGGCTGGCCGGGTCGATGACCCAGCTGATCGCCTTCCGTGCGATCCAGGGACTCGGCGCGGGCGGGCTGATCGTGCTCGTCCAGTCGACGGTCGGGGACATCGTCTCCCCGCGCGAGCGCGGCCGCTACCAGGGCCTGTTCGGGGGCGTGTTCGGGCTGGCCAGCGTCGCCGGGCCGCTGCTCGGCGGCGTGATCGTCGAGCACCTGTCCTGGCGCTGGATCTTCTACGTCAACCTGCCCGTGGGCGTGATCGCGTTGAGCGTCATCACGGCGACGCTGCCCGCCGCGCAGGCGCGTACGCGCCCGGCCATCGACTACCTCGGCGCGGGGGTGCTGGCGGCGGCCTTGAGCGCGATCGTGCTCGTCGCGAGCCTCGGCGGCACGACCTGGTCGTGGGGCTCGGCCCGGCTGATCCTGGTCGCTGTCGTGGGCGTGGTCCTGCTGGGCGTATTCATCCGAGTCGAGCGGGGCGCCCGCGAGCCGGTGCTGCCGCTGGCGCTTCTGCGCGACGACGTCTTCCGCGTCGCGGGGCTGCTGTCGCTGATCGTCGGCTTCGCCCTGTTTGGCTCGGTCACGTTCCTGCCGCTGTTCTTCCAGACCGTCTTCGGCTCCAGCCCGACGGGCGCCGGCCTGCGGCTGATACCGCTGATGGGCGGGCTGCTGGTGACCTCCGTCGTGTCGGGACGGCTGATCTCCGCCACCGGTCGATATCGGCGCTTCCCGATCGCCGGCACGGCCGTGATGACTGTCGGGTTGCTGCTGCTCTCGCGCCTGAAGATCAGCACGAGCAGCATCGAGGCCGACGGCTACCTGCTGGTGCTGGGGCTCGGGCTCGGCCTGGTCATGCAGGTGCTCGTGCTGGCTGTGCAGAACGCCGTCAAGTACGAGGTGCTGGGCGCAGCCACGTCGGGGGTGACGCTGGCACGAGGCATCGGCGGCTCCTTCGGCGCGGCCGTGTTCGGCACGATCTTCTCCACCCGTCTGCGCTCGAGCCTGCACGATGCGATCCCCGGGTCCCTGGGCGCGCAGGTCACGGGTGGCGCGCGCCTGACGGGCGCGCAGCTGGCGACGTTGCCCGCGGCCGCCAGGAGCCTGTACGAGAACGCCTACGTGCACGCCCTGGAGCCGGTCTTCCTGGTCGCGGCCGGTGTCGGCGCCTGCGGCTTCCTGCTGAGCCTGCGCCTGCGCGAGCGCCCCCTGCGCGCGACCGCCTCCACCAGCACCGGCCTGGAGGATGCGCTGGCGGCGCCCAAGCAGGCAAGCTCGCTGGCCGAGATCGACCGCGCCCTGGGCGTGCTCGTGGGCGGCGAGGCACGGCGCTCCTTCAACGAGCGCCTGGCGGCCCGGGCGGGCACCGAGCTCAGCCCCGGCTCGGCCTGGGCTCTGGCCCGCTTCGGCAGCTACGGCGTGCAGGGCACGCGCGAGATGGCCCGCCGGCAGGGCATCGCCGAGGAGCGCATCGCCGAGGTCGAAGGGGAGCTGCGCGAGGCCGAGCTCGTCGACGGCAGCGGCGCCGAGGGCGAGGCGAGCCTGACCCCCGCCGGCGTGGCCATGGCCGACCAGATGCTCAGCGCCCGCCGCGAGCAGCTGCGGGAGATGCTGGCCGACCACGACGCCGCCCGCGCCCCCGAGGTCCAGCGCCTGCTGGAGCAGCTCTGCGTAGAGCTGTCGGGCACGCGGCCCTGAGCGGCGCTCGACGGCCGCGCCCAGGCCCGTCTCGAGCGCACGTCCCGCTCCACAACGCAAAGGGGCCCGCCGCGCTGCGACGAGCCCCTTCACGGAAAGTGAGACTATGACAATTGTCAGCATAGCAGGAGCGGACACATTGCGTCCAACTGCCGTTTACATCCGCCGGGGACAGGCGTAGCATCGGGGTCGAAGCCAGAGAAAAGGCCGACCGAAGGAGCGACGATGCAGATCGACATCAAGGGTCGAAACGTCCCGGTCACCGACGAGCTCCGCATGCACGCGGAGCGGCGTCTGCGAAAGGTTGCCAGACAGGTCTCCGACCTGGCTCGCCTGGAGATAGAGATCTTCCAGGAGCGCAACCCGCGCGTCACGGACTGTCAGGTCGCCGAGGCGACCCTGTACCTGAAGGGCATCACGCTGCGCGCCCGGGACGCCTCGCCGGAGATGATCCACTCGTTGAACCTGATGGTCGACGAGCTGGCGCGGCAGGTCAAGCGCCACCGCGACAAGCTGCGCCGCCGCCGCGAGGCCCACGCCGCTTCGGCCCGGGTCACCGGGGCGACGCTGCCCTCGACCTGACGTAGAGCACGCCTGCAGCCGGCCCTCGCAACGTGGCGTGGGCCGGCTCGCGAGCAGGCTGATCTCAGGCCCGTAGCGGCCTGCGAACGAGCACGCTGCCGACAGCTATCCTTGGCCCCATGCCATCGCTGCTGGATCGTGCGCTGAACGTCGGCGAGAACAAGAAGTACAAGACCTACCAGAAGCAGGTCGAGCTGATCGGCGCCTTCGAGGCGGAGCTGGAACACGACAGCGACCAGGAACTGCGCGAGCGCATGGAGGAGCTGCGCTCGCGGGCGGCCGAGGGCGAGTCGCTGGACGCGCTGCTGCCGGAGTGCTTCGCGATCGTGCGGGAGACGGGCAAGAGGCGCATGGGAATGCGCCATTTCGACGTCCAGCTGATCGGCGCGATGGCGCTTCACGAGGGCCAGATCGCGGAGATGAAGACGGGCGAGGGCAAGACGCTGACGGCCACACTGGCGGTCGTCCTGAACTCCCTGGCCGTCCACTCCGACAAGACCGACGCGGAGGGGCGTCCCCTGCGCAGGGGCGTGCACGTCGTGACGGTCAACGACTACCTGGCCCGCCGCGACGCGGAATGGATGAGCCCCCTGTACGAGGCGCTGGGAGTGTCCGTCGGGGTCCTGCAGAACATGCAGGCCTACGACGAGAAGCAGGCGGCCTACGCCTGCGACGTCGTCTACGGGACCAACTCCGAGTTCGGCTTCGACTACTTGCGCGACAACATGGCCAAGGACCTCTCCGAAAAGGTCCAGCGCGGCCATCCCTTCGCGGTCGTGGACGAGGTCGACAACATCCTCATCGACGAGGCCCGCACGCCGCTGATCATCTCCGGGGCGCCCGAACAGGCGGCCGACCTGTACGTCAAGTTCGCGCGCCTGGCGCCACGGCTGCAGGCAGGCGAGACGCCCGAAGGCATGGACCCGCGCATGAAGAAGCAGTTCATGGCCGACTTCGACTACGAGATCGACGAGAAGCGCAAGACGGTCTCGATCACCGAGCAGGGCGTCGCCAAGGCCGAGCGGTTCCTGGGCATCGACCACCTCTACAAGGCCGAGAACGGCCACCTGGTCAACCACCTGATCCAGTCGCTGCGGGCAGAGGCCCTCTACAAGCGAGACGTCGACTACGCCGTGATCGACGGCGAGGTCAAGATCATCGACGAGTTCACGGGCCGCATCCTGGACGGCAGGCGCTGGTCGGAGGGCCTGCACCAGGCCGTAGAGGCCAAGGAGGGGGTGGCGATCCAGGAGGAGAACCAGACTCTGGCCACGATCACCTACCAGAACTACTTCCGCCTCTACGAAAAGCTGTCGGGCATGACCGGAACGGCCCTGACAGAGGCCACCGAGTTCATGAAGACCTACAACCTGCCGGTCGTGCAGGTGCCCACGAACATGCCGATGGTGCGCGACGACCGCAACGATCAGGTCTACAAGACCAAGGACGGCAAGTGGGCGGCCGTCACCCGGGAAATCAAGGCCCGCCACGAGGCGGGCCAGCCCGTCCTGGTCGGCACGATCTCCGTCGAGGTCTCCGAGCTGCTGGGCGACCGCCTGACCCAGCAGGGCATCACGCACACTGTCCTGAACGCCAAGCCCGAGCACGCCGCCCGCGAGGCCGACATCGTCGCCGAGGCGGGCCAGCCTGGCGCCGTGACGATCGCCACCAACATGGCCGGCCGTGGCGTCGACATCAAGCTGGGCGGCAACCCCGAGCACCTGGCTGCCCAGCAGCTGGCCCGCGAGAACGTCTCCCCCGAGGACGAGGCCTACGAGCGCCGCCTGAAGGAGCTCCTGCCCGAATACGAGGCCAAGGTGGCCTCCAACAGGGAGATCGTCATGGCCGCCGGCGGCCTGTTCATCTGCGGCACCGAGCGACACGAGTCCCGCCGCATCGACAACCAGCTGCGCGGCCGTGCGGGCCGCCAGGGCGACCCCGGCGAGTCGCGCTTCTTCCTCTCCGCCGAAGACGACCTCGTGCGCCTGTTCGCGGGCGACCGCATCTACCGCATCCTCGACCGCCTCGGCGGCGTCGACGAGGAGGGCAACGAGGAACCGATCGAGGCCGGCATGCTCTCCAAGCAGATCGAGAAAGCGCAGAAGAAGGTCGAGGAACAGAACTTCCTGATGCGTAAAAACGTCCTCGAATACGACGACGTCATGAACGAGCAGCGCCGCGTCATCTACGCCTACCGCGACGAGGTCCTGGAAGGCAAGCCGATCGGCGAGGAGGCCCGCCGCGAGGTCGGCAACGTCATCGAGCGGACCGTCGAGGAGTACACGCCGGGGGACTTCGTGGAGGACTGGGACCTGGACGGGCTGTTCACGGCCCTCGGCCAGTTCTTCCCCGTCGAGCTCGACCCTGGCAAGCTGAACAGCGAGCGGGTCGACCGGACGGTCCTCGTCGACGAGCTGATCGGCGAGGCCATGGACCGCTACGACCAGCGCCAGGAGGCCCTCGGCGAGGAGCTGATGGGCGCCCTGGAGCGCTTCCTTCTGCTGCAGACGATCGACGAGCGCTGGCGCGAGCACCTGTTCGACATGGACTACCTGCGCGAGGGGATCCACCTGCGCGGCTTCGCCCAGATCGACCCGCTCGTCGCCTACAAGAACGAGGCCTTCACCCTGTTCGGCGACCTCATGAACAGCATCTGGTCGGACTACACCCGCATGATCTTCAACGTCCAGGTCAACATCGAAGGCGAGAACGGCCAGCGCCAGGCGCCCTCCTTCCAGGCCGCCGGCAGCTCCACGCGCGCCGGGCGGGTCTCCTACTCGGGCGGGACCTCGGCAGCGGGCGCGGGGGCGATGGCGGCAGCGGCCGCGGCCGCCGGCGCGGGCGGCGCCTACGGCGAGGACGGCGAGGAGATGGCCGCACCCGTCGTCGAGCAGCGCGTCCTCGACGAGGAGCACCAGGTGGGGCGCAACGACCCCTGCTGGTGCGGGTCGGGGAAGAAGTACAAGAAGTGTCATGGGGCGTAGCTCCGCCGTACACCCCTTTGTCTTGCGGCCTGGCGGCGGCAAGCCAAAGGGGCGCACGGCTCCGCCTTTGCGCTTGGGGTGGGTGGTCTTCTTGCGCTGCGCTCGGACGGGTGGTGGCGTGGGGTGAGAGGTCGGCTGGCGCTCGGACGAGTGGGGGCGTCGGGTGAGACGACGGTCGGTGCTCGGACGGGTGCGATGCTTCGGGTGAGATGGCGGCCGGTGCTTGGACGGGTGGGGCTCGTGCGTCGCGCGGTGCGGCCTGGTTGCTACCTCAGGCTGGGGGGTGGGTGAGTTGAGGGCTGCTCGCTTCGATCGGTATGGCGGGGCGGAGGAGGTTCGTGTCGTGGAGGTTGATGCGCCTGAGCCCGGGGAGGGGGAGGTTTCGCTGCGGGTGATGGCCGCGGGGGTGAACCCGATCGACTGGAAGATCCTGCACGGGTGGCTGGCCGGCGGGAAGGAGCTCGAGGCGCCGCGCGGGTTGGGCGTCGACGTCGCCGGGATCGTCGAGACGGTTGGGCCGGGAGTGGAGGGGCTGCACGTGGGGCAGGAGGTGTTGGGGGCGTCGAGCACGGCGGCCTACGCGGAGGTGGCCCTGAGCCGCCCGGAGATGTTGGTGGAGAAGCCGCCGGCGATCTCATGGGAGGTCGCGGGAAGCCTTGCTGTCGTGGTCGGTACGGCCTACGCGACGCTCGACGCGCTTGCTTTGAAGCCGGGGGAGACCCTGCTGGTGGCGGGGGCCTCGGGGGCCGTCGGCTCGGCGGCCGTGCAGCTGGCGGCCGGGCGCGGCGTGCGGGTCATCGGCACGGCGGGCCCGGCGAAGCTTGCCCAAGTGCAGGACTTGGGCGCTGTCGCCGTCGCCTACGGGGACGGTCTCGAAGCGAGGCTGCGCGATCTCGCCCCGGACGGGTTCGACGCTGCCCTGGACGCCTCCGGGCACGGTGAGCTGAGGGTTGCTGCGGCGCTGACGAAGACGCGGGAGCGGGTGCTGACCATCGCCTCCTCCGCCGAAGCTCAGGAGCTGGGGCTGACGTTCCACGCCGGCGGGGGCGGGGTATTGACGATCCAGGCGCTGCGGGAGGTGCTCGAGCTGATCGCCGCCGGGCGCTTCTCCTTCCCGATCGCCGGAATCTACGACCTCGGCCAGGTCGGGGACGCCTTGCGGGAGAGCGAGCATGGCCATCCGGCCGGCAAGCTCGTCGTCGTTCCGGCCTGAGCTGAGAGCCTGTCAGCTGCCCGGCAGCCCCCAGGGGGCGTCGATGGCGACCCGCCAGAGTCCGTCCTCGCCGCGCCGGTAGACGACGACGGACTCGCTGGTGTGACTGTGGCTCGCGCCCTCCGCGTCGGTGGCTGTGATCGTGAGCGTGCCCGTCGCCATCGCCACGTCGCCCGAGACGAACAGGTGGGCCAGCTCGATCGCCAGCCTGGCGCCGCTTGAGACGAGCGTCTGCAGGGCTTCGGCGATCGCCTGGCTGCCCTCTAAGACCTGACCGTCGGCCGCGATCAGCTTGGCGTCGCGGGTCCACAGCTGCGCCGCCCGGTGGGCGTCGCCGGCGTGCAGGGCGGCGACGATGGCCGCCGGAACGTCCTCTGGGGAGGCCCCTTGCACATGGTCACCATAGCCAGCGGCTTCGGTGCCTGTCAGACGGCCTGATAGCGTGGGCCGTCATGGCCAGCACAGACACAGGCGAGTCGACCCCGCAGCGTCTGGCGGCCATCCGTGAGCAGATGAACCTGCTCTCGGACTATCTTTGACCCGGCTGGGTTGAGCGAGCGCGTGGCCGCCCTGGAGGCGGAGATGGGCGCCGAGGGCTTCTGGGACGACTCCGATCGGGCTGCCTCTGTGTCGGCCGAGCATTCGCGCCTGTCCCGGCGCCTGGAGGGCTTCACGGCGCTGGCAGGCGACGTCGAGGACCTGGACGGTCTGGTCGAGATGGCCGGCGAGGACCCCTCGCTGGAGGCTGAGGTCCACGAGCAGATCGCCTCCGTCGAGCAGCGTCTGGCCGAGCTCGAGGAGCAGCGGCTGTTCTCCGGTCCCTACGACGCCGGCGACGCGCTCGTGACCGTGAACGCCGGGGCCGGCGGCACCGACGCCCAGGACTGGGCCGAGATGGTCCTGCGGATGCTGATGCGGTGGGCAGAGTCACGCGGCTTCCAGGTCGAGCTGCTGGAGGTATCAGAGGGCGAGGAAGCCGGCATCAAGTCGGCCACGTTCAGGGCATCCGGCGAGAACGCCTACGGCCTGTTCGGGGCCGAGCGGGGCGTGCACAGGCTCGTGCGCCTGTCCCCCTTCGACTCGGCCCACCGCCGCCAGACGAGCTTCGCCGGCGTCGAGGTGGCGCCTGTCGTGAAGGACACGGGCGAGATCGAGATCAACGACGACGACCTGCAGGTCGACACCTACAGGGCCTCGGGGGCGGGCGGGCAGCACGTCAACAAGACCGACTCGGCCGTGCGCATCACCCACCGCCCTACGGGCATCGTCGTGCAGTGCCAGAACGAGCGCTCCCAGTCCTCCAACAGAGCCACTGCCATGGCGATGCTGATGGCCAAGCTGCTGGAGCGCAAGGAGCGCGAACGCCAGGAGGAGATCGCACGCGAGAAGGGGGAGGCCCAGGACGTCAACTTCGGCTCGCAGATCCGCTCCTACGTCATGCACCCCTACTCGATGGTCAAGGACCACCGCACCGGCCACGAGGTCGGGGACGTGAACAGGGTGCTGGCGGGCGACCTCGACGGCTTCGTCCGCGCCTACCTGCTCTCCGCCGCCAAGCCCGCGGAGGGGTAGGCGTGCCGAGCCTCAGCGAGCTGGTCACCGCCGCCCTGGCCGAGGACGTCGGCTCCGGCGACGTCACGACAGAGGCTACGGTCGCGCCTGACACCAGGGCACGGGCGCTCGTCACCCAGAAGGCGCCCGGCACGATCTTCGGGCTGGAGGCGGCCGAAGCCGTCTTCAGATCGCTGGATCACGAGGTGCGCTTCGAGCGTCTCGTGGAGGAGGGGCTCTGGCGTGAGCAGGGAGGGCCCGTCCTCGAGATCGAGGGGTTGGCCCGGGCGCTGCTCACAGGCGAGCGCACGGCCCTGAACTTCCTGGCCCACCTCTCGGGGGTGGCCACATCGGCGGCAATGGCGGCGAGGGAGGTGGCCGGCACCGGCGCGCGGGTGCTTGACACGCGCAAGACGACCCCCGGCCTGCGCGAGCTGGAGAAGCAGGCCGTGGCTGCCGGCGGGGCGGTCAACCACCGTGCAGGCCTGTATGACGCGATCCTGATCAAGGAGAACCACATCGCCGCGGCAGGCGGGATCGCCGCGGCCCTCGAGCGAGCCCGGGCCGCTGCGCCGCAGCTTGCCGGGACCCTGGAGGTCGAGGTGCGCGACGAGCATGAGATAGATCAGGCGCTACGCGCCGGCGCGCCGCGCCTGCTGCTGGACAACATGGACCTGGACCAGCTGGAGGCGGCCGTCGCCCAGGTGGCTGGTCGGGCAGAGCTCGAGGCCAGCGGCGGGGTCAGCCTGGCGACGCTCCGGGCCGTGGCGGATACGGGGGTAGAATGGATCTCGATGGGTGCCCTGACGCACTCGGCGCCCGCCCTCGACCTCTCTCTGATCCTGGAGATGACGCCATGAACCTGCCCATGGCCCCGACACAGCCGGCCCCGAGCGGCCTCGCGCCCGAGCAGATCGCCGACATGCAGGCGGAGGTGCGGGCGCTCGCAGCCGAGCGGAACGCCGTGATCCTGGCCCACAACTACCAGGTGCCGGAGGTGCAGGACGTCGCCGACTACGTCGGGGACTCGCTGGGCCTGTCCCGCCAGGCCGCCGCCGCCGACGCCGAGACGATCGTCTTCTGCGGCGTGCACTTCATGGCCGAGACGGCGTCCGTCCTGTGCCCCGAGAAGACGGTCCTGATCCCCGACCTCGACGCCGGCTGCTCGCTGGCTGCCTCGATCGACGCCGAGCAGCTGGCGGGCTGGCGGGCCCAGTACCCCGGCGGCGTTGTCGTCATGTACGTCAACACGACGGCCGAGGTAAAGGCCCTGACGGACTACTGCTGCACCTCCGCCAACGCCGTCGAGGTGGTTCGCCACATCTACGAGACCCATGGCGAGGGCACCGAGATCCTGTTCGGCCCCGACATGTGGCTGGGTGCCTACGTGGAGAAGGAGCTGGGGCGCAGGATGCACGTCTGGGACGGCGAGTGCCACGTCCACGCGGGCATCCGCCCCTCCGACATCGACGCGACCCGCGCTGCCCACCCGGGCGCAGAGTTCTTGATCCACCCCGAGTGCGGCTGCTCGACCTCCGTCATGGAGTACGTCGCCGCGGGCGACATCTCCGCCCAGGGGGTGCACATGCTCTCCACCGGGGGGATGCTGAAGTTCGCCCACGAAGCCGAAGCGCACGGAGCGCACGAGGCGGTCGTCGCGACTGAGGTCGGGATGCTCCACCCGCTGCAGATGGCAGCGCCCAACGTCGAGTTCATCCCCGCCAACGCCGAGGCCTCCTGCGGCTTCATGAAGATGATCACCCTGCCCAAGCTGCGCGACTCCCTGCGCGATGGGAAGTACGAGGTGCGGGTGGACGCCGAGACGGCTGCCAAGGCGAGGGTGCCGATCGACAGGATGGTCGCGATCGGGTAGGTAGCACATACGCTAACAATAGAACCTAGTTGTTAGCGTATGTGCTACGATATGGGCATGTCTGGTCGTGTCGACGCCGTCGCAGGCGAGCTCATCTCGCAAGTGCGGCGAACATCGGGGCTCAGTCAGGCCGAGCTTGCGCGTCGCGCGGGAATCCAGTCGTCGGTGCTGAGCGCCTACGAGCACGGTCGACGCCAGCCCTCTGTCGCGGCACTTGCGCGTATCGCGGGAGCGGCAGGGCTGGAGCTCCAGATCTCACCGCTGGCCGACACCGATGCGCTGGCGCGCTCGGGTGAGATCCTGATCCAGGTGCTCGAGCTCGCCGACCGGATGCCGTCCAAACCTCGCGGCGAGCTGAAGTACCCGCCGCTCATCCAGCTGGCGACATGATCGGCGTCGCAGATCTGATGCTGGCGGTGCACGACGCGCTCAGCGAGGCTGGTTTCCCCCATGCGATCGGCGGCGCCATCGCCCTGGGCTACTGCACGATCGAGCCCCGCGGCACCCAGGACATCGACGTGAACGTCTTCGTGTCGCCGAGCCGAACGAGGGAAGTGCTCGCGGCGCTGCCGGACGGCGTACGGGTGAGAGGCCAGGACGTGGAAGCGGCCGAACGCGACGGTCAGGTGCGCCTGCTCTGGGACGCTACGCCGATCGACGTGTTCTTCAGCGTGCTCCCGTTTCACGACGCAGTGCAACGGGACATACGGCACGTCGCCTTTGGTGACAGGACGATCCCCGTGCTGGATTGCACGGCCCTTGCGATCTTCAAGGCCTTCTTCAGCCGACCCCGCGATTGGGTCGACATCGAAGCCATGATCGAGGCGCGGTCGCTGGACGTCGATGAGGCGATCCGCCGGATCCGCGAGATGCTGGGCGACGACCCGAGGATCGAGAAGCTGCAAGAGCTCCGCGGCGCGCGTCGTTCGCAGGCCGAGCCTCCGCCCCTGCGCCTGCGCCCCGACGGCAAAGTCGAAGCCCCCTAGAACTCCTCGGCGGTGTGCGGCCCGACGCAGCCGACGGCCAGCGTCTCCTGTACACCTGCCGCGACCTCCCGGACCTCATCGAAGGTGACGGCGTCGAGGGCGGCGATGGCCGAGTCCGGGTCGATCTCCTCGCTGTAGACGATCGTCTGGGTGGCGGCGTGGCGGGCGACGGCGCCGGAGTTCTCGAAGCCCAGGACGAGCCGCCCGGCGGCGTAGGCGCGGGCCCGCTGGACCTCCTCCTCGGTCGGTCCGTCCTCGCGCAGCTCGGCGACGATCTCGCGCATGCGCGTGTAGGCCTCGATGCACTTGCTGGAATCGAGGCCCGAGCCGAGCTGCAGGATCGGCACGTCGGCGAAGTTGTGGGAGAGGGCGTAGACGGAGTAGCAGAGGCCCCGCTTCTCGCGGATCTCGTCGAACAGGCGCGAGCCCATGGAGCCCCCGAGCAACGTCGAGTAGATCGCCAGGGCGGCTCGCTGGCGGCGATCGCCGACCTCCACGTCGGGACGGTAGATCATGCGCAGGTGCGACTGGTTGGTGTCGCGCTCCTCGACCAGCTTCTGGGGCACGAAGTCGGGAGCCGGGACGTAGGGGTCCGGGTCGCCGAGGCTGGGGAAGCGCCCGAACAGCTCCTGCAGCTGTGACTCGTCGGGGATGTGCTCGACGTTGCCGGCCAGGAAGACGCCGCCGCGCGAGCCGGCCCAGCGGCGCTCGCGGAACGCGACGATGCCCTCGCGGGTGAAGCTGCGCAGGTTCTCGGCGGGACCGAGCACGGGCCGTCCCAGTGGGTGATCGCCGAAGGCTGCCCTGTCGATCAGGTACTCGGCGACTGTCGAGGGCTGGTCGAAGGCGCGGTTGATCTCCTGGATGACGACGCCGCGCTCGCGGTCGAGCTCCTCGGCGTCCAACCTGGGTCGACCGACGAAGTCGCTGAGCAGGTCGATGGCGGGCGCCGCGCTCTCGGCGCGGACCGTGATGTGGAAGGCGACCAGGTCGTGGCTGGTGTAGGCGTTCAGGACGCCCCCCAGCCGCTCGGCGGTCTCGTTGACGTCGCTGTAGTGGGGGTACTTCTCGCCCCCCTTGAAGACGAGGTGCTCGAGGAAGTGGGCCATGCCGTTCTCCTCGGGCCGCTCGGTGCGGGCACCGGCGTCGAAGGCCACGAGGATCGTCAGGGCGCGCGTCCCGGGCAGCGAGATCGTGTGCAGCGGAAGCCCGTTGGAGGCGATCGTGGTGGTGGTGATGTCGGCCACGTCCTGCACCCTAGAAGGTCTTGCGGCGAGGGCGCAGGGGCGCTCGTCTAGGCTTGCCGGGCGATGCCGTCCTCCAGTCAGCGCAAGCCGCCGTTGAGCACGGCGCTCGGCGTGCTCGTGCCGGTCCTGCTGCTGCTGCTCGGCCTCTGGCTGGGCGGGCATCCCGAAGACCTGCCCGGCTTCGTGCGCAAAGCCTTCGTGGCAGAAGCCCGCAGCGCAGTCGTCCAGGAAGCGATCGAAAGGGTCGCCGACGACTACTACCGGCCGATCTCGAAGGACGAACTCGACAACACCTCGATCTCGGGGCTGGTGGCGGGCCTGCACGACCGCTTCTCCCACTACCTGACGCCCACCGAATTCCACGAATTCAACGCGCCCCCGCACTTCGCCGGGATCGGCGTGGTCGTCAATCCCGAGAAGCAGGGCCTGCTCGTCGTCAGGGTCTTCGACTCCTCGCCGGCGTCGCGGGCGGGCCTGAAGGACGGCGAACTGATCGTAGGCGTCGACGGGCACAGGCTGGCGGGCCTCTCCGCCGAAGCCTCGACGGCGCTGATCAAGGGCAAGCCGGGCACGGACGTCCACCTGCAGCTGGAAACGGGCGGCAAGGGCGACCGCACAGGCAGGAAGGTGACGATCACGAGGGCGCTCGTGTCCGAGCCGGTCGTGGCCTCTGAGAGCAGGACCGTCAAAGGCGTCAAGCTGGGGGTCGTGGCCCTGGCGACGTTCAGCCTGGGCGCCCATGCGGAAGTCCGCGAAGCGGTCGAACGGGAACTGCACGCGGGCGCACGCGGCATCCTCTTCGACCTGCGCGGCAACGGCGGCGGCCTGGTTGAGGAGGCCCAGCTGATCGCCAGCATCTTCATCCCCAAGGGGGTGATCGTCTCCACACGCGGCAGGACCCAGCCCTCGCAGACGCTCGATGCCCTGGGCGATGCGATCCCGACGTCGATCCCGATGGTCGTCCTGGTCGACGCCAACACGGCCTCGGCCGCGGAGATCGTGACGGCGGCCCTGCAGGATCACGGCAGGGCGACGATCGTGGGCACCCACACCTTCGGCAAGGGCGTCTTCCAGGAGGAGATGCCCCTGTCCAACGGGGGCGCCCTGGACATCACGGTCGGGGAGTACTTCACCCCCAACGGTCGCAACCTGGGCGGCGGGGGCGTCAAACAGGGGGCCGGCATCACGCCGGAAGTGAAGCTGTCGAAGTCCGTCGTCGACACCCAGAAGGGCCTCGAAGAGGCGCTGGACAGGCTGGCGGCGAAGATCAGGTGAGCGCCACCTCCAGGCGCGGCGAGCTGGTCGCCGTGCTGAGCAGGCGGGGCCGCTTCCTGGTCGCCGAGCCGCTGTTCCCCCAGCCCGAGGTGCCGATCGCCCAGGGCCGCCGCGGTGCTGCTGGCGGGATCGTCGTCGGCAACGCGGGCTCGCGAGCGGGCCGCGACGGCGCTCGGGAGGGCGACGTCGTCCTGCTCGGGATGAGCCGCAACGGCGCCAAGGTGCTGCGCCGGATCGGCCGCCCAGACGTGGCCCGGGACGTGATCGAGGCGCTGCTGCTGGACAGGGGCGAGCGGCGGGCATTCTCGGCGGGGGTCGAACGCGAAGCAGCCGAGGCCGGTCCCCGCGTCATGCGCAAGCGAGGCGAGCGCCGCGACCTGACGAGCCTCGCGACGTTCACGATCGACCCGATCAGCGCCCGCGACTTCGACGATGCCATCTCGGCGGAGCGGATGGAGGGTGGCAGGGTCCGGGTGTGGGTGCACATAGCCGACGTCGCGGCGCACGTCCCGCCTGGCTCTGCGATCGACAGGGAGGCACGCAGGCGGGCGACGAGCGTGTACGTGCCGGGGACGGTCGAGCCGATGCTGCCGCACGCCCTCTCCTCCGACGCCTGCTCGCTGGTGCCGGGACAGGTGCGGGCGACGGTGACGGTGGAGATGGAGCTGGAGGGGGCGAAGGTTCTGAAGAGCTCCTTCTACAGATCCCTGATCCGCTCCGACGAAAGGCTCGACTACGAGCGGGTCGACCGCATCTTCGCGGGGTCAGAGCGCGCCGGGGAGCCGTGGGCGGCCCCGCTGGAGGCGGCCCGCGGCGCGGCCAAGGAGCTGGCCCGCGCCCGCGAGCAGTCGGGGGCGGTCGAGCTGGACTCGCCCGAGCCGGAGTTCGAGTTCGACGAGGAGGGCTACGTCATGGCCGTGCACGGCCGTGTCCAGACGGAGTCCCACGGTCTGATCGAGCAGCTGATGATCGCGGCCAACGAGGCCGTCGCGGAGCTGCTGTCAGAGCGTAGGGTGCCGTGCCTGTACAGGGTCCACGAGCGTCCGGAGCCATCCAGGGTGGAGCGCCTGGTCGACCAGCTGGCGAGCCTGGAGGTGCCGACCCCGCCGGTGCCGGAGCGGATGTCCTCCTCCCAGGCGGCGGACCTGGTGGGGGAGATCTCGGTGAAGGTCGCAGAGCACCTGCGCGGGGGAGACGGGCGCGGGCGCCTGGCGCTGGGCCTGCTGATCCTGCGCTCGCTCAAGCAGGCCTACTACTCGCCCGTCAACCTGGGCCATGCGGGCCTTCACTCGAGCGCCTACTGCCACTTCACGTCCCCCATCCGCCGCTACCCGGACATCGTCTGCCACCGTGCGCTTCTGTCGGCAGTGGGGGGTGGCGAGCAGGCACACCGTGCCGGCGAGCTGGCGGGCCTGGGCGAATGGACCTCCGACAGGGAGCGCCAGGCGATGCTCCTGGAGCGCGACGGCGACGACATAGCGGCCTGCTTCGCGCTGGAGATGGCGCTGAACAGGGCGGGGGCGGAGGTGGCCCTCGAGGGCGAGGTGACGGGCCTGATCGGCGCAGGCGCCTTCGTGGCCTTCACGAGCCCGCTGCAGGCAGAGCACGAGCAGGGCGAACTCCCCCCGTTCGAGGGGATGCTGCCGGTGCGCCTGATGCGGGCGCCTTCGAGCACAGCCGCCAAACGCGGCCGGGAGGGGCGCGGCGGGCGCGGCGGTCCACGTCACGGTCAGCCCGAGGAGCGCCGGGAATGGTGGGAGCTCAACGAGGAGGGCACGATCCTGCGCGGCGAGCGCAGCGGGGCGACGCTACGGCTTGGCGACGAGGTCAAGGTCAGGGTGGCCCGGATCGAGGCGATCAGGGGGCGCGTCGACCTGGAGCCGGCAGGCTAGGCTCGGGTCATGGCCAAGGGCAAGGGCAAGCGCAAGGTGGGGGCGGGGGACGTGGCGTCCAACCGCTACGCCTCCCACCGCTACGAGCTGATCGAGCGCCTGGAGTGCGGGATCGTGCTGGAGGGGACGGAGGTCAAGGCGCTGCGGACGTCCGGCGCCCAGCTCAAGGACGGCTACGCCTCGATCGAGGGAGGCGAGCTGTGGCTGAGCTCCGTCCACATCCCCCCCTACGGCCCCGCCTCCAGGGAGAACCACGACCCCGAGCGAAAGCGCAAGCTGCTGGTGCACGGCAAGGAGCTGGAACGGCTGACGGGCAGGGTCGCCGAGCGGGGCCTGACGCTGGTGCCGACGAGGATCTACTTCAAGGGCTCACATGCCAAGGTCGAGATCGCCCTGGCCAGGGGCAAGGACCTCTACGACAAGCGCCAGAGCATCCGCGAGCGCGAGACCAAGCGGGACATGGAAAGGGCGGTCAGGGAAGCCCGCCGCTGAGGGCGGGCCGCTCGGAGCGAGACCTCAGAGGGTGCGGAAGCTGTGCCCGCCGGAGCTGAGGATGTGGGTGGCGTCCATCCCGGCCGCAAGCAGGGCGATCAGGCCGATGTAGACGGCGGCGACGAGTAGGCGGTGGCGGGGGGCGACGCGGTAGTAGGCGGCCACCCCGACGGCGCCCGATTTGCGCTGCTGCCAGCGACGGTAGAGCTCGAAGCCGGCGAGGGCGGCGATGATGAACAGGATCGGGTTGGGGAACATCAGGGCCATGAAGACGATGGCGCCGAAGCCCAGGAACCACATCCAGGGAGCCATGGCGGCCATGGCCCTACCACCGTCCAGGGGCACGACGGGCAGCAGGTTGAAGAGGTTCAGGAAGAAGCCGATGTAGGCCAGAGCGCGGAAGAAGTCGCTGCCGGTCAGTTCGGCGATCAGCAGGCAGACCCCAGAGCCGACCGTCCCCAGGATGGGGCCGGCCAGTCCGACACGGGCCTCGGCCAGGGCGTTGTCGCCCAGCGAGCGTGAGGTGATGACGGCTCCCATGAAGGGGATGAACATGGGGGCGCTGGCTCTGATGCCCTCACGGCGAAGCTGGAAGACGTGGCCCATCTCGTGGACGAACAGCAGGATCACGAAGCCGACTGCGAACCACCAGCCGAAGAAGAGGGAGTAGGCGGCCACCGAGACGAGTGCAGTGCCCGCCGTCGTCAGCAGCTTCAGCTTGGGCAGCAGGAGGACGGCTCCCTTGATGGCTGCGAAGAACTTCGCCACGAGGGCACCGAGGGCAGCCAGGCCGGAGCTGATCCGACCTCGCAGGCCGCCCCGCTCCCTGCCGGGGGGACGGACGGGCTCGCCGAAGGGGTTGCTGTGCATGGGCGGCTCGCTTGGCGCGGGCTGCGGCGGGATCGGCGGCGGCGTCAGCGACAGCTCGGGGTTCTCCATGACTCCATTCTGACAGCGCCGATAAGGGATCCATAACGGCGACAGCGGACCCTGCAGGGGGCCCGCGGCTTCCTCCAGGCCGCGCCCAGACGGTCCCGACGACGTGTTTTTTCCGGAGGATGCGGGATCGTCGCGCGGAGGCCCTTGCATTGGAGACATAGCCGGTCTAGGTTGAATCCAGACGCGGGACGGACCGCAAAGAGCGAGGCCACCGAGGTGTGAGGCCGCGCCACCGGAACCGGAAGACTGGCCTTCGGGCTTGGCGCCGGGAAAGGTTCCTCAAGCGGCCCGGACCGCGTCGCTTTACGTTCTGGCCTGTTGATGGCGCGGTCCGCCGTCTAGAATCAGGTCATAAGCATCCCCGGGGACGACAGGCTTCGACATGGTCGGTTTCGTGGGGGTGGTTGCGAGTCGAGGTGCCCGGGCGGCCTCGTAAAACACCCGGGAAACCATAAGTGCGGACTCTCACGAGTACGCCCTCGCCGCTTAGTCAATAGCTAAGCCGTGAGGTCTCGGGCCCCGTTCGCCTACGGCGGGGAAGGCCGGGATCAGAAAGTAGGCTCAACCCGGTGAGGTCCGCCCTCGCCGAGCCGGGGACACTTCAGGGGGCTGGCCCTTCGCAACCCGGCCGGCAAGGCTAGCGAGGGGCGAGACCAGAGTGCCGGCTACGCTCGTAGAAGCCACTGTCACGCGATCATGGACGTGGGTTCGATTCCCACCGTCTCCACTTTTTCGGACGTTGCGCAAACCCCTGGCGTGACGATGCGATAGGTCGGCTGAATATCGGTCTTGTTGTTGACGCGAAGCTCGGCGATGAGGATGCGCAGGAGCGCCTTGGTCTGCTCGGGCTCGCCTTGCGCGAGGGTCCTGTCGAGTCGATCGGCGACCCCTGCCAGATCGGCGTGATCTCCGCAGCGATGGCTTGGCGGCGTTCGTCGAGCGCGGGTCGCTCGCGTTCTGTTTGTTGTTGGGCGTTGGGCGGCGAGCGTGCTCATTCCCGAGGCGCCCCTATACGCCGGCTGAGAGGCGGTCCCGCTGTCGACAAGAAGTCGGTGGACACTTTGCTACAGCCCGCGAAGCGAGCTGGCCGCCCGTTGGGTGAACCAGAAGCAGAGTGGGTCATCGTCCAACTCGACGCTGGCCGCGTGGTCTACAACGTCCGCACCCAGCGGGTCGATGCTCGCCCACACTCCTGCGCCCAGCAGTCTCGCCCGGGACACCACCACCAGTGCGGGGTTGAGGTCGAAGCCGATCGCCGGGACGTTCTTGCTGGCGGCGACGACTGTGGTCGTTCCTGTCCCGTTCCAGGGATCCAGTACTAGCTTCGCCGTTGTGGCCGACTCCTTCAGCGCCTGAGTAGCCAGCGTAGTAGCGGTACCACAGGTCCACAGCGTCGCAACTCGCGCCTACCTTGGGGTTCACGAAGGTTCCTGAAGTCATCGACTATCTCGAGTCTCTGGCACGTGCACGGTGAACTCGATGACCTCGAGTCCGAGGACGTGTTGGAAGCCACGATCTCTGGTTGCGAGAGCGAACCCGTGTTGTTTGCACAGCGCCGCGATCCAGATGTCGTTTTGCTGTATCGCAATGCCTGCTTGTCGGAGCAGGGTTGCGATCTCGCCGAAGACGCGAGTTGTCTGGCGGTCGGGGTCGAGCACTCGAACGCGGGGCGTGGCGAGGAAGCGTTCGAGCGTGGCGGCGTTCTGCCGTAGCTTGGTTCCGGTCATGAAGCCGAACCAAAGCTCTCCGAGCACAATCATCGGTAGACCAACGGCATCGGCTGTGCGTGCTTCCTCGGCTAGTTGCTGGTTGCCTTCACCGAGAGCCTTGTAGGCGTTCGTGTCTAGGGCGAGCTTCACGCGGCGGGCTCGACCGGAAGTGAGTCGAGCCATGCTTGTGCGTCGGCTTCGTCGCCGTTACCAATCCGCATGCGCCCGATGAACCAGTCGAGGTCGTCGTGCTCGCTGGCTGCAGAGGACAGCTTCGCGTTCTCGAGCGTCTGCACGACCACGGCGTTAAGGGTCTTGCCGGTCTCGCTCGCCTCGCGGCGAAGCTCCGCATCGAGGGCAGGCGACACGCGGCGTATCGTGTACTGGATGCTTGACATGCCTACATTATAGGCAGAGTTTGCCTGCATCCGAAGTAGCCCACGCTCTACAAGCCCCACAAGCTGTCGTCGGCGAAGAAGGCCGCGCGCAGACGGGGGCGACGCGACGCGATGCTGCACGAGATGCGTGCTGCGCACGACGCGCGGTATGCGTAGGTTTCCCGTAGCCTCTCATCGTGGGCCACCTGTCTCCGCGTTACGTCAGGGTCAGCCTCGGCGCGCGCACGCACACGGGGTTTGCGCAATGTACGGCCCTCTCCACTTCGGCTGGTTTGCAGGGATTTACCTCCTCGGGTCCTATCCCTGCCAGCGGCAAACCAAGACAGCACCGCCGTCGCGCCTGGTACAGTATCTGGTACAAGATGAAAGGACGCGACAGTGGCGATCACAGCTAGCGAGGCGCGACGGGCGCTGTTCCCGTTGATTGAGCAGGTCAACGACGACCGCGCACCTATCGAGATCACGTCCAAGCGCGGCAACGCCGTGCTCATGTCAGCCGACGATTACGCCGCCTGGCAGGAGACCGCCTATCTGTTCCGCTCGCCCGCGAACGCGCGTCGTCTGCTCGATGCCGCCGAGGCGGCGGAGCGCGGCGAGACGGATGAGCATCAGCTCGACCGGGCGTGAGGCTCGTCTTCACCGCGCAGGGTTGGGAGGACTACACCTACTGGCAGCGGGCTGACCGCGCGCTCGTCAAGCGCATCAACCGACTGCTCGATGACGCGCTGCGCGATCCAACGAGCGGGATCGGCAAGCCGGAGGTGCTCAAGTACGGGATCGCCGGCGCCTGGTCGCGGCGCATCAATGAGGAGCACCGGCTCGTCTACCAGGTGCTTGGCGAAGATCTCGTGGTACTCCAGGCTCGCTATCACTACGGGAAGTAGCGGCTGCTAGCGTCGGAGTCAGTGACGGTCAGGCGCATGGATCACGTGGGCCTCGTGGTCGAGGACCTCTCGGTCGCGACGGCCTTCTTCGTCGAGCTCGGACTTGAGCTGGAGGGAACGGGGTCGGTCGAGGGCGCTTGGGTGGACAGGGTCCTCGGGCTCGACGGAGTTCGCTCGGAGCTGGTGATGATGAGGACCCCCGACGGGCACGGGCGCCTCGAGTTGGCGAAGTTCCACGCGCCGTCGAGTGGAGACGGCGACGGTCACACGCCGGCGAACGCGCCGGGCCTTCGCCATGTCGCATTCGTGGTGGAGGACGTCGACGCCGTCGTGGCTCGTCTGCGAGATCTTGGCGGCGAGCTCGTCGGCGAGACGGAGCGCTATCGAGACAGCTATCGGCTCTGCTATCTCCGCGGCCCCGAGGGGATCATCGTCGAGCTGGCGGAACAGCTCAGCTGAGGGCAGCACCTCCCCGGCAGCTCGACCGTCGTCCTCCGCCACGGTGGCGGAGGACGCGATCGGGTCGGCCGGCTTCGCTCTCAGTGGCTGAAGAAGTCGACCCCGACGATTCCGGCCATCACGGCGTAGCCGAGCTTGGTCGGGTGGATGTCGGCGTTGGGGCTGGTCGGGTTGAACGTCCCGCCCGGGCACATCGCGGTGAACGAGCAGATCGCCGGGAGGTCGACGGTTTCCGGTCCACCGGTGAGGAGGGACGGGTTGAAGGCCGGCTCCGGGTTGGCGAAGCTCGTTCCCGGCACGGCAGCGGCCACTTTCGCCAGCGCTTCGTTGAGCGCCGCCGTCGTCTTGTCCCCGCCCGGGGCCGGCAGGACCGTCGGGTAGGGGTTGTAGAGGCCCAGCAGCACGATCTGCGCTTTCGGGGCGGCTTCGCGCAACTGCACGAGGATCGAGAGGACGTTGCCGGCGATGTGGCCGAACTCCGCTTCGACTTCCGTGGGGCTGCACGTGAACGATGCCGGGAAGCCGCACTTGCTCGCCAGGAACTGGAGCACGTCGTTGGCTCCGATGTCGAGCGTGATCGGGCTGACGTTCGGGTTTGCTTTCAGGACCGCCAAGGCGTCGGCGAGCTGCGAGGCGTTCGAGCCGTAGGAGTGGTGCAGGAACGCGTACGGGAACGGGGTGCCCGTCGGGCCGCCGGCGCAGTAGCCGGGCAGGCCGGAGCCGTGGATGAACGTTTCCGTCGTCTCGCCCGGGCAGCCGTCGTTGATCGTCTGGAGGCCGGGGTGGAGGAGCTTCAGGGCAGCGCCGAAGTCGTCGACGTAGCCGTCGTCGAACGTCGTCGGTTCCACGAAGCCTTTGCTTTCCAGCTCGCTCTTGAACTGGGCCGCGTGGTAGCCGTAGGCGAGCGAATCGCCCAGGGCCAGGTAGGTGCTCCCGATCTGAGCTGCTCCCGCCGACGGTGCGAAGGCGAGCGCACCCAGCACGACAAGAGCAAGCAGGCAGCACGCCCATAAGCGCGCCGGCACTCGACATGAGACAGACATGAACCCTCCTGGGGTCGTAGTTGTGTGAGGGCAGGGCTCACCCTCCGCGCCCATGCCTCCGGTGGGGTCAGGGTAGTTTCGCCAGTAAGTTCCGACAAGATGACTGATTCGCCTGGATCGTCTCCCTTGATGCAAGCGGGCTGGGGCGGCGTGGTGCGCGATCCGCCGCCCACATCGGCTAGCCTGGCGGCCGTGAGCAGCTCACAGGCATCGCCGACGCGGACTGGCATCGCCGCGCCTGTCCGTGGATTGGTGCTGGTCACGATCACGGTCGCCCTCGCGTTGGCGGCGCCGCGAGCCCTCGCCGCCGGTTCGACCGCTACCGCGACGCCGCCGTCCGGGACGACCACGCCGGCGACCACGCCCGCGGCCCCGCCCGCCCACCTTCCTGCCACACGCCTGCTCACGCCGGCCAGGGGTTCCGTCGCCAACGGCACCTCACCGCTCTCGATCGAGCTGTCCGCCCCCGTCGCGCCCGAATCTCCCTCGCCGGTGATATCTCCGTCGGTGGCCGGCAGCTGGAGGGTCGAGGGCGACTACGAGGTGTTCACGCCAGTCTCGACGCTCGAGCCGTGCTCGAGCTACACGATCACCGTCTGGGGCCGCACGGCCTCCGTCGGTCACGCCCAGCTCGGGCAGCGGCGCACACTGCACGTGAGCGTCGGCTGTCCTCCGCTGTCGGCCCTGCAGCAGGGGCTCGCACGTCTCGGCTATCTGGCGGCCCGCTTTCGCCCCACCTACGTCTTCCACGAGCCGCCTGCTCACGAGACCCGCCGCCAGGCCGCTATCGACGCCTTCGATCCGCCACGCGGCCGGCTGGCCCCCGAGCCCTCCGACGCTCCGCCCGTGCAGATGGGCAGGCTCGACGAGACGACGCGTGGAGCGATCGAGATCTACCAGGCCGACAGGCACCTGTCCGTGACGGGGGCGCCCGACCGCGAAACGTGGGAGTCGCTGCTGTACGACCTGACCGTCAATCGTCGCGACCCTCAGTCCTACACGTGGGTGTCCGTGTCGGAGTCCCTGCCGGAGACTCTGCAGGTGCACGAGGGCGACCGCGTCGTGCTCTCCACGCTCGCCAACACCGGCGTGTCTGGCGCCGAAACCGAACAGGGCATCTTCCCCATCTATGCGCGCTACGTCTCCACGAGCATGAGCGGCGAAGACCCCGACGGGACCAAATACGACGTGCCCGACGTGCCGTGGGTCAACTACTTCAACGGCGGCGACGCCGTTCACGGCTACCCGCGCGCTTCCTACGGCTCCCCTCAGTCCAACGGCTGCGTCGAGCTTCCGATCGAAACGGCACGCCGCGTCTTCGGCATGCTCGCCCTCGGCGACATCGTCTGGGTTCGCTGACGCTCGCGTCCCGCTGCCGCCTGCTCAGGACCCGCTGGACTTCCTCAACTGCTCGGCCCGCGCCACTATGCTCGACGGGTGCGTCCGCAGCCCGCCGGCCAGCGCCACCAGCAGGGCGTAGGTCGGATCGAGGCCGCCCGCCTCGACCGCCGCGACACGCCGGGGAGTCGTGCCGGAGGCCTCGGCCAATCCCTCTGTGCTCATGTGCAGCTGTTCGCGCATCTGCCGGACCGCCTGGCCCAGGAAGGCCAGGTCGCCGCGTTCGTGTCCGTGCTCGGGCAAGAAAAGTCCCCAATTTCCGCTGTAGACAACTGTATTCAGTCGAATTCCACATATATGCCCTAACCCCTCCTCGCGAAGTGAGTAAGTCTGATCGCCGATGCCACGTCCACGAACCGCCAAGCCACGTAGTCCGGATCACGCCGCGCTGGGTCGGGCGATCAGCGTCCTGATGGCAGAAAACCCTTTGCTGAGCCTGGACGTCGTGGGTCGCGACTCAGGTCTCGACGAAAAGCAGATCGGCACCTACATCCGCGGTCAGGGCAACCCCACCTTCAGCACCCTGGTCAAGCTGGCCCGGGGTCTGCACGTGAAGCTGTCCACCCTGTTGGAGGAAGCCGAGCGCCTCGGCGGCGACCGCCACGGCCCCTGATCGACAACGCGCCGGTCCTGCCTCCTCACCACCGCAATGCGACTCAGTCGTAGTGGCGGAGCCTCGGCCACAGCTTGGGCCAGGAGCCCACCAGGCGGCAGAGCATGACCGGCAGCCCCTGCTCCTGGTTGTTCAGGCCGACGCCGTCGTCGACTCTCGCCAGCGTGCGGCAGGACACGAAGTGGGGGGCCGCTTC
The DNA here is from genome assembly GCA_963697795.1 of uncultured Solirubrobacteraceae bacterium. Taxonomy (GTDB): domain Bacteria; phylum Actinomycetota; class Thermoleophilia; order Solirubrobacterales; family Solirubrobacteraceae; genus Palsa-744. The sequence continues at coordinate 2,693,897 of OY969097.1, forward strand.
GGCGGGGCCTTCGTAGCCGATCAGCAGCACGTTGCGGTCCCGCTCGGGCGGCGGGCCCCACTCGCTGAAGCCGTTGTGGCCGCTGTAGGCGAGCGGCAGCTGTGCCCTGGAGCCGAGCACGTCGATCGCGCCGGCCTCTCCGTAGTTGGCTGTGAAGATCGCCGTCTGTGCCCGCTGCGCTGCCGGCACGGCCCGCCATGCCCGGGTCACGGTGGACACGAAGCGCGGCCAGCCGACCGTCTCGGCCTGCGCCGGGTCGACGGCCACGACGACGCTGCCGGCCAGCTCGCGCTGTGGCAGCAGCGGCAGTGCCAGGAAGGCGCTGATGCAGGCGCTCAGGAGGACCGCCCCCGTCAACGCGACCGGGCGCCCCCGGCCTCGGGAGATCCACTGCGCCGTGGGGATGGCACCCATGCCCAGCAGCAGGGGGTAGAGGCTGGCCAGGTAGTAGGCCTTGCCGTCGCCCAGCAGGTATACGACCGCGAGCGCGCAGTAGGTGATCGGCAGGAACCGCAGATCCCGCCGGCGCTCGCCCCGGAAGGGAGCGAGCAGTCCCGCCACCCAAACCCCCACGAGCAGGGGACTGACCATGACGAGCTGGAACGGCAGGAAGCCGGCCCGCCCGCCCTCTTCGCTGCCGGCCACGTGGCTTGCCACCGTTGCCTGCGGCCAGCCGTGGGCTCCCTGCCAGATCAGATACGGAGCGCCCAGCACGACTGCCGCCACGACCCCTGCCAGGGTCCATCTCGAGCGCAGCGCCCGCCGCGGCCCGACCGCGAGCAGCGCCCCCGCCATGATCGCCGCGACCAGGCCCACCTGGGGCTTGGCCTCGACCCCCAGGCCGACCACGACGCCGGCAGCCAGCAGGCTCGGACCCCCGCCGCGCAGGACCGCCCGCACGGCCAGCCAGCCGAGCAGCGTCGTGCTCAGCATGTCGAAGGTGGTCGTCGTGACGAGGTGCGACACGGCCAGGGCGAAGGCGGAGGAGGCCGTGCAGGCGGCGGCGATTGTCTGCGCCCGCCTACCACCGCCGACTTCGCGCGCGATCAGGGCCGAAAGCAGCGTCGTCGCTGCCGCCGCCAGCGCCGAGGGCGCGCGCAGCAGGAGCAGCGAGCCCGGCGCCAGCGCGTTCATGGCCCAGCACAGCAGCGGCACCAGCGGCGGCTGGTCGGGGTAGCCGAAGGCGGCATGCCCGCCCGCCGCGATGAAGTACAGCTCGTCGCGGTGATAGCCGTAGCGCGTGCTCGTCGCCAGCAGCACGGCCAGCTGGGCTGCCGCGATCGCCCACACCCAGCGGCTGTCGAACATCCCGCCGTGGCGTCCCGCTCGCGTTTCGCCGGCCCCCTCGCGCGTCACTCCACTGAAGCTAGTTCATATCCTCGCCGCCGGCACGAGCCGCTCGAGAAGGGTGTCCAGCGCCTGCTGGCACGCCTCTCGCGTCTGGCCCTGATCGGCGGCGGCCGCGATCAGCAGCGATGCCTCGTTCAGCGCCGCGTAGAGCAGCCGCGCCAGCAGCTCCGACTGTCCGGCGGGAACGCGGCCTTCCCGCTCCAGGCGCCCGAGGCTTGCCCGCAGTCCCCCCAGCCAGTAGCGCTCGTCGAGCTCACGCCACCTCGCCCAGCCGAGCGCCGTCGGCGGGTCCAGCAGGGCGATCCTCTGCACCGCCGGGTCCATGGCCATGTCCAGCCAGGTGTGGGACCCCCTCCTCAGTCCCTCCAGCGGGTCCTCGCCGGCCTTCGCGCTCTCGCCCGCGCTGCTCGCCAGCTCGGCGTAGAGAGACTCGAGCACAGCGTCGAACAGCTCGGCCTTGCTCTTGAAGTGGTGGTAGAGGGCTCCCCTGGCCACGCCCGAGCGCTCCAGCACGGCCTCGATCGACGTGGCCTCGTAGCCACGCTCGCCGAACGTCGCCCTGGCCGTCGCCAGGAGCAGCGCCCGCGTGGCCTCGCCCCTCGCTCTCCTGCCATCCGCCATGACATAATTGTAAACCGACTGTCGGTCTGATAGTTTGGCGGACGTCCGGAAGGCGGGCGCCGATGCCGACGCCTTCGCGTCCAGAGCAAGGGAGGAGGCCCAGATGAAGGTGGAGCTGCTGGAGGTGGGCTGGATCTCGTCCTCGGCCGCGGTGTGGCGCCAGGGCGAGGAACCCGAGCGGCGCATCCGCTTCCCCATCCCGGCCTACGTGATCGAGACTGACAGCCACCGGATACTGGTCGACACGGGCCTGCACCCGGACGCGGTGGAGGACCCGGCCGGCTTCTACGGCCGCCCCGAGGCGGGCATGTTCGAGCTGGAGCAGGAACGCGACGTGCTCCAGCAGGTCGATCCGAGCACGCTGACGATGGTCGTCCTCACCCACATGCACTTCGACCACGCGGGTTCCCTGACGAGGCTGCCGCCTTCGCTGCCGGTCGTCGTGCAACGGCGGGAATGGGAGGCCGGCGGGGATCGGGGCAGCATCAGGCGGAACTTCCTCTTCCCCCGGGACTATGCGGTGGAGGAGCGCAGGCTGGTGCTCGTCGAGGGCGACCACGACCTGCTCGGCGACGGCTCGGTGCAGCTGCTGCTGACGCCGGGGCACACGCCGGGGCACCAGTCCGTTCGCGTCGGCGAGACGCTCGTGCTCGGTGGTGACGTCGTGCACTTCCAGAGCACCTTCGAGGATCGCCGCTTCCCGAGCTTCGCCGACGACTTCGAGGAGCAGGGACGCTCGGCCGACCGTCTCGTGCGGATCCGCGAGCAGGGGGCGAGGGTCCTGCCGGGGCACGACCCGGACGTGCTGCGCCCCGGCGTGCTCGAGCTCTGAAGCTGCGGGCGGGGAGAACGGAGCCGCACCGTCCCCCCGCCCGCCAATCGAAGTGGCCTAGAAGATCACTTCGAAGTCGTTGCTGTTGTTGATCAGCACCGAGCCGTTGCCGGAAGCGGTGTCTTTGGTGATCGTGAACTTTCCGGCGATGTCGCTGGGCGATTCGTCGGATTCGACCTCGAAGGCCGCCTCGGACTGGCCGCTGATCTTCAACCCCGAAGCGCTCGATTCGGAGGCCGAGAGCTGGCCGGCGGCCTGGTAGAGGTCGACGCCGACCCTGCCCGAGCCGTTGATCGTGTCGCTGCGCAGGCTGGCCTTGCCTTCTTCCAGCAGGATGCCCTCGTAGCGGTTGCTGCTCAGCAGGTCTTTGCTGATCGAGACTTCAGGCGCGGCAGCGACGGTTTTGCGCCCGGAGCCGTAGTAGGCGCCGATGTCGTTGCCTTCGATCGTCGAGCTGGCCAGCGAGGAGCCGGGGGCGGCTTCGTAGAACAGCACGCCGCTGGCCTGTTCGGCGACGGCTCCGCAGACGACGGGGATGCTGCACTCGTTCCCCGAGACATGGGAGGACTTGATCGTCGCCTGCCCGCCCCAGGCAACCTCGATGCCGTTCTGGGCGATGTAGGGGCTGGGGCCTTCGCCGGTGATCGTCGAGCCCGTGACGGACATCGTCGAGCCGGGGCTCTTGACCGTCGGGCCATTCTTCTCGTAGCCGCTGACGGTGACGTTCTTGAGCTTGGCGTGACCGACCTCGGCCGGGGTTTTCGAGCCGACCTCGATCGCTATGCCGTGCTGGCAGCCCTTGTAGTTGTCCAGGCTGGTGCTGGCCCCGTCCACCGCGATGCTGTTGGCCGACAGCGTGCCGCCGTCCCCGACGAAGATCCCGTTGAGCCCGTATCCGCACGTTTCGAGCGGGATCACGGCCTGCACGTCGAGGCCCGTCATCGTGACGGTCTGGGATGTGCAGATGGAGACCTCGTCGATCTGTTCGAGGCCGTCGAGGGTGTCGCAGCTGCTTTTCGACAGGGTCGCGTCGGCCGGCATCGCCAGCGTGGCCGTGCCGATTCCGCTGACCGCGTTCAGCTTGACGGGACCCGCGATCGAGATCTGTTCGGTGTAGGTGCCGGGACAGATCTCCACCGTCCCGTCGCCGACTGCTGAGATGGCTGCCTGCACCGTGCTGTAGGCGGGCTGGGCGCAAGTTTTGCCGCCCGGCACGGTCGGTGCGCTGTTGGACACGTAGACGGTCGCGGCGCTCGCACCGGCGGCACTCGCCAAGGCCGTACACGACACCGCTGCCAGAACCGCGATGCCACGGGCTCCTCTGGACATTCACTCGCTCCTTGTCTCTCGATGAAAGCCGACCGGAGGGGAGAGCCGTCCTCGTTGACGTCTCGTCGGCTCGGCGGGTCTATGACCCGCACGCCCCTCCAGGAGCGCCGTCCCAAGCCCCTCCGTTGTGACGCACCACGGTGCGCCGGGGCAAGTCTCTACGGCCTTGCTGACCCTGTCCAATACGACTTCAGCCTGTTCGTATCCGATTGGCTTATCGGAAGGCGTCAGACTGTCAGATCCGTGACGGCTTCACAAATCCTTGACAACAAGCCGAGAGGCGGCGAGGGCGTCGGCCGCGGCCAGCTTCGCCGGTGCGGCCGTCCTGACGAGTATCGCCGGGACGCCGAGAGCTTCCGCTCCCGCCACGTCGGCGGTCGGGTTGTCGCCGATCATCCAGCGCCGCCGCGGGTCTCCGGCGGCGGCCAGCGCGAGACGGAAGGCCTGCGGGTGCGGCTTCTCGTAGCCGCTCAGCGCCGAGCTGTGCACGTCCTCGACGAGATCGGCCAGCCCCAGCTCGGACACCAGCACGCTGAGCTCGGGAACGTGGTTGGAGAGGATCACGTTGCGCCAGCCGGCGGACGCGGTCGTCTGCAGGGCCGGCCTGCTGTCGGGGAAGGCCCGCCAGCCACGGCTCGCGTCCACAAAGCGCTCCCGCACCATCCCGGCCAGCTCTCCCGCCCGCCGCTCGGCCACGCCGCAGCCCGCGATGGCACGGGCCAGGGCCGGTCGCAGGGCGTCCCACCAGGCGTCGGCGTGGGCCAGGTGGGGGTGGGGGTGCTCGTGGCGGTTCCAGGGGTAGGCGCCCCGCATCAGCTCGCGCACCTGCGCGACGGTGCCGCCGTGCCCGGGCTCGTGCTCGTCGAGCAGCTCGATCACGCACCCGCTCCACAGGCCCGGGCGCCAGGCCAGGGTCCCGTCGAAGTCCCACAGCACCACGCCGGTCACGGGCGCAGTATGGCGAGTCCGTCCTGTCCCGGCCCTGAGAAGATCTCCGGCAGCGATGGGGAACGGTCCACAACCGACACCGGCAGTCCGCCCGGCGCACGGCGGCGACGCTACCCGCTGTGCGGAGATCTACGCCCCCTACGTCCGTGAGACGGCGATCACCTTCGAGCTGGACCCGCCCTCCGCGCAGGAGATGGCAGACCGCATGGCAGTGGCAGCCCGCCGGCACGCCTGGCTGGTCGTGGAGCGGGACGGGCTCGTGGCGGGATACGCCTACGGCGGTCCCATGCACGCCCGCGCGGCCTACCGCTGGTCCTGCGAGGTCAGCGTCTACCTCGACCGCGAGCACTGCGGCGAGGGGCTCGGTCGGGCTCTCTACGAGGCGCTGCTGCCGGTCCTCGCCGGCCGGGGCTTTCGCATGGCGATAGCCGGCATGACCCTCCCCAACGCGGCCAGCGAGGGGCTGCACAGGGCGATGGGCTTCCAGCCGATCGGCGTCTACCGGCGGATCGGCTACAAGCTCGGGGCGTGGCACGACGTGGCATGGGTCCAACGGGCGCTCGGCGAGGGGCCCGACCCGCCGCCCGAGACCTCCTGAGGCTCAGCCGATCACAGCCGCGACAGCCGCCGCCAGTCGCTCCCGCCGCGCCGGTGTCCTCTGGCCGCTTGCGATCTGGCGCTGGGCGAAGCCGTGAGGCATGTCGACGATGGCCAGCAGGACCAGGTCGCGGGTGCGGCTGTCGGCCCTGCCGAACAGGGCCCTGGCCAGCACGGCCATGCGCTCCTCCGCGTGGTCGTTGGCTCGCTCGAGTTCGTCGTGCAGATCGCCCAGCGCCATGCCCAGCAGCTCCGTGCGGCTGAGCGCATCCAGCAGCAGCGTGTCCTGGGGCTCCGACAGGCAGTAGTCGTACATGGCCAGGGCGACGGCCTGGGCGGTCGCGACCGGCCCCGCGGAGGAGACCGGCACGGCCAGGGCCCGCTCCTGGCTGCGCCGTGCCGCCCTCAGCCAGGTTCGTGCCAGCAGCTCGTCGACGGACTGGAAGCGGTGGTAGATCGATCCGACCGGGACGCCGGCCTGCTCGGCGATGGCCGCGACCGTCGCCGAGCGCGGACCGCGCGTGATGACGATCTCCCGAGCCGCGTCGAGGATCGTGTCGCTGGAGAAGACCTTGCGCGCCATCGTTGCCTGATGAGTGTATCCTCTAGAGCAGACACTCTAGAAAGGGGCTTGCGGTGGCATCTCTGCGACGTGAGGGCGACGTCTTCCTACTCGACCTGGGGGAGGGGGACATCCGCTTCAACGGCGACTCCGTCGGTTCGATCGAGCGCTGTCTGGAGGAGGTCGAAGCGGCTGCTCCCTGCGCGCTGGTCACGGTCGCCTCGGGGAAGGTCTGGAGCAACGGCCTGGACCTCCAGTGGATCGCCGGGCAGGGGCCGGCGGCGCCGGCCTTCGTGATGAGGGTGCACGAGCTGCTTGCGCGGTTCCTGGAGATCGGCGTGCCGACCGTGGCCGCCATCCAGGGGCACGTCTTCGCGGCCGGGGCGATGCTCGCCCTGGCCCACGACGAGCGCGTGATGCGCGCCGACCGCGGCTACTTCTGCCTGCCCGAGGTCGACATCAACATCCCCTTCACGCCCGGCATGAGCGCGCTGATCGCGGCCCGGCTTCCGGCCCAGGCGGCCCACGAGACGATGGTGCTGGGGCGCCGCCTCGGCGGCGCCGAGGCGCTGGCCGCGGGCATCGTCCAGGCTGCCGTCGGTGAGGACCAGGTGCAGCCCGTCGCGGTGCAGCGGGCCGCGGCCCTGAGCGGCAAGGACCGCGCCACCATGCACACGATCAAGGCCCGCCTGTACGAGGGCACGCTGGCGGCGCTGCGCGGCCGGCAGGGGCTGGGGGAGATCGAGCAGGAGCTCGACGGGGCCGATGCCGCGCTGGCCTGAGCCCGTCTACACGTGGGGCTCCACGGGCGCCGAGCGGGTCGAGCCGTTTCAGTGCGACGAGGTGCTGCCCCAGGCGCCCGAGCAGCTGCACCGGGCGGTCACGGTCGCCGCCTCGCCGGAGGTCGTGTTCCGCTGGCTGTGCCAGCTGCGTGCCGCTCCCTACAGCTATGACGCGATCGACAACCTCGGACGGCGCAGCCCGCAGACCCTGACTCCCGGCCTGGAGCAGCTCGAGCTGGGGCAGCGCTTCATGACCATCTTCAGGCTCGTCGACTTCGAGCCGGGTCGCTCGATCACGGTGCTCTCCCGCGGGACCGTGTTCGGGCCCGTGGCCTGCACCTACAGGGTCGAGGACGCCGGCGGGGACCGCACGCGCCTCGTCGTCAAGCTGCGCTTCGCCTACCCGCGGCGTCGCGTCGCCCGGGCCTTCATGGGCGCGCTGCTGCCGGCGGGAGACCTGGTGATGATGCGAAGGCAGCTGCTCAACCTCAAACGCCTGGCCGAGCGCCAGGCGCGCTCACCCCGGTCAGCGGGCTGAGACGGGGAGGTCACAGCACCATCTGGGTGCAGGTGAAGCTGGCCGCAAGCCGCTCGCCCTTGAGCACCCGCACCTGCCAGACGTGCGTGCGGGAGCCGACGTGCAGCGGCTCTGCGACGGCTGTCAGCTCCTCGCCCGCGACGGCCGAGGCGATCACGTTGATCTTCAGCTCGACGGTCGTGAAGCCGCGGTCGGCGGGGAGGTGGCGCATCGTGCCCCAGGCGGCGACGGTGTCGGCGAAGGCCACCCAGACGCCGCCGTGGACGTAGCCCATCGGGTGCAGGTGGCGGTGGTCGACGGGCATCCTGCCCCGCACCAGCTCGTCGGTGATCTCCGTCAGCTGGATGCCGAGGTCGCCGGGGAAGGTCCCGGCCAGCCGCTGCACGCTCAGCTCAGGTGTTATGGCCGGGTTGGTCGTTCCCATCTGGTGAGTTCTCCCCTCGTCGCGGTCGGGGCATCCTATGCGGAGCGCTGCGACACCTCGGCCCGGCGCAGGAACCCCTCCAGCAGCTCGTTGTAGCCGGGTGTGGCGGGAATCGTGTGCCCCCGGCCGGGGAGCCTCGCCCGCTCTGCGCCGATCTGCTGGGCGAGCGTGTCGCAGACGGCCTCGAAGACCTCCGAGTGCCCGCCTGAGAGGACGAGCTTGGGGAAGCCTGCCCCGGCCAGCTCCGCCAGGGGCGGATCGCGCTCCCAGGGCGGGCGTTCGCGCATCAGCAGCCTCGCCCCCTGCAGCAGCTCTCCCTCCAGCCGATCGGGCGTGTCGCGCGTCACGCCGGCGCCCCCGCGGAAGGCCAGCAGGAAGTCTCGAGGGCTGAGCGAGCCCGCCTGCTCGTAGAGGAGACGGCCGCCTGCGATCTGCCGGTCCACGGCGGGGACGCCGGCGGCTACGGACAGGCAACCCGGCTCGGAGACCGTCAGGGAGCGCACGGCCTGAGGGGCGAGGGCGGCCGCGAACAGCGCGATCACGCCACCGTAGGAGTGCCCGACCAGGTGAGCGCCGTCGCCCAGCAGCTCGGCGACCAGCGGCGCTTCGGCCTCGAAGTCCCCGCGCTCCGCGGGCGGGCTGGCGCCGAAGCCGGGGCGGTTGGGCACGACCAGGCGCCAGCGCTCGGACAGCTCGAGCTGCTCCCGCCACGTCCGTGCGCCGCCCAGCACGCTGCCGTGGACGAGCACGACCCGTGGTCCCTCTCCGGCCACCAGGACGTCCAACATCGGCGCATCGTATGCGCCTGCCGTCCACCCGTCCTGCCAATACGATCGGCCGGGTGTCCGCCCACCGTCAAGCCCTCCCGGGAGCGGCCTCCCTGGCGCGGGTGCCCTCGCCGGCACTGGTCGTCGGGGCGATCGGCTCTGTCCAGTTCGGGGCGGCCATAGCAGCGACCCTGTTCGACAGCATCGGGCCGGGCGGGACGGTGCTGCTGCGACTGCTGTTCGGCTCGCTGGTGCTGCTGGTCGTCTGGCGTCCGGGCCTGCGTGGCCTGAGTCGCGCCCAGGTGCTGGGGGCAGCCGTCTTCGGCCTCGACCTGTGCGCCATGAACCTGTCCTTCTACGGCGCCCTGGCGCGGATCCCCCTGGGCATAGCGGTGGCGCTGGAGTTCGTGGGGCCGCTCGGCGTGGCGCTGCTGGGGTCGCGCCGGCGTCTGGACTTCCTGTGGGTGGCGCTGGCGGCGTTCGGGATCCTCGCCCTGACCCGTCTGGACGGGCATGCCCTGAACGGTTTGGGCGTGGGCATGGCGCTGCTGGCGGGCTGCTTCTGGGGCGCCTACATCCTCATCAACGCCCGCCTCGGGCGCCTGTTCCCCGGCGGCAGTGGACTGAGCCTGGCCATGTGCATGGCTGCTCTCCTGGCCCTTCCCCTGGGGCTGGCCGAAGGTGGCTCCGGCCTGCTGAGCTGGGAAGCGCTGCTGCTCGGCGGCGCAGTCGGCCTGCTGTCCTCGGCGATTCCGTACTCCTTCGAGGTGGAGGCCCTGCGCAGGATCGCTCCGCACGTCTTCGGGGTGCTGATGAGCCTGGAGCCGGCCGTCGCGACGCTGGCCGGGCTCGTCGTCCTCGGCCAGCATCTCGGCGGGCGCGCCCTGGTCGGGATCGGCCTGGTCGTGATCGCCTCGATCGGAGCCTCGCGGGGCGCCGTCGAGAAGGCCGTCACCCCGCAGTGACCCGGTCGCTGGTCAGGCCCGGGAGGGCAGCTGCTGGACGGACCACGGATTGCCGTCGGGGTCCTTGAAGAAGACGAAGGAGCCCCACGGGAAGACCTGGACGTCGCTGACGTCCACACCCCCGGCGGCCAGCCTGGCACGGGCCTGCTCGACATCGGAGACGACCATCTGCAGGCCGGGGCTGGACCCGGGCTCGGCCTCCGTCAGTCCCTCGCCGAAGGCGATCGAGCACCCCGACCCGGGCGGGGTCAGCTGCACGAAGCGGATCCCCTGGTCCTCGACGCGCTGGTCGTGTTCGGCCACGAACCCGGCCTTCTCGGCGTAGAAGGCCTTGGCCGCGTCGACGTCTGACACGGGCACCATGACCAGCTCCAGCTTCATGTCCATCTCGCGCTCCTGTTCTCGTTGACCCCCGTCGCTGCACGCGACGGCTCGCCGGCGACGCTACGGAGTATTGCGGCCAGTTTCTGTCCTCAATATGGTGGATCGTGGAGATCGTGCCCAAGTCACCGACAGCCGGCCGCCTGCTGCGGCTCCTGGCCATGCTGCAGGCCCGCCGGGAGTGGCCGGGGACGGTCCTGGCCGAGCGCCTGGAGGTCTCACAGCGCACGGTCCGCCGTGACGTCGAGCGGCTGCGCGAGCTGGGCTACCCGATCCGCTCGACGAGCGGCCCGGCGGGTGGCTACGTGCTGGAGGCGGGCACGGCGATGCCGCCGCTGCTGCTGGACGACGAGGAGGCGACTGCTGTCGCGATCGCCCTGCGGACGGCTGCCCGGTCGGCTGTGCAGGGCGTCGACGAGACGGCCCTGCGGGCGCTGCTGAAGCTCGAGCAGGTGCTGCCGGCGCGGCTGCGAGGCAGGGTCCAGGCGCTCGGGCAGGTCAGCGAGATCAGCAGGGGCGGGGGCTTGCCCGACGTCGACCCGGAGACTCTCACGGTGCTGGCCGGCGCCTGCCGCGAGCAGGAGCAGGTCCGCTTCTCCTACACGGCTCGCGACGGCGCGGCGGGCCGGCGCCTGGTCGAGCCGCACGGGCTCGTGACGGCGGGCCGGCGCTGGTACCTGCTGGCCTTCGACCCCTCGCGCAGCGGCTGGCGCACCTTCCGTGTCGACCGCATCGCCGCTCCTGCCGCGGCCGGACGGCGCTTCGCTGCGAGGTCGATCCCGGGTGGGGATGCGGGCGGGTTCGTGCAGCGGTCGATCTCGGCGGTCGTCTACAGGCACGAGGCGACCGTACGCTTCCATGCGGGAGCCTCGGAGCTGCGCGGGCGTCTGCCTCGGGGCTGGGGAGAGCTGCGCGAGCTGCCGGACGGGACCTGCGTGTACGAGACGAGCGACGACGACCTCGACTGGCTGGCCTTCCGCATCGCCATGGCCCGGGTCGACTTCGAGCTCGACGGACCGCCCGAGCTGCACGAGCGACTGGCCGTGCTGGGCGAGCGCCTGACGCGGGCGGCGGCGGGCGCTCAGGCCGGCTCGGGCAGCAGCCGCTCGACGAGCTCGTAGAGCGGGCGCGAGCGCAGCCCCTCGCGCAGGTCCAGGCGGTAGTCCAGCAGCGCCAGGCTGGGGGCGATCGCGAAGTCGGCGGCGTTGAGCTGCTCACCGTTCAGCACGCCCCGCCCGATCAGGGCATCGACCTCGTCGAGCAGCGGCATCACGGCGGCGGTCAGCTCCGCTTCCCGCTCGGGGCGTGCGTCGAAGGTGTTCCGCGCGGCCATGCCGCTGAGGATCCGGCGCATCGGGGCGTTGCCTGCCAGCAACGGTCCGAGCCGTCCCCTTCCTCCCCTTTCGTGCAGACGGTCGAGCCCGGCCGTTCCCGTCGAGAGCACCGCTCGGCGAGCGGCCATCTGCAGAGGCCCGTCGCCCAGGAGCCTGGCCTGCTCGACCTGTTCGCGGGCTGGCGGGTCGCGGGGGTACAGCGGCGGGTCGGGTAGGAGGCGGTCGAGGAAGAGGGCGATGCGTGTGTTGGTCTGGACGCGCTCGCCGCGGTAGCTCAGGGCGGGCACGGTGCCGAGCCTGTCGAACAGGCCCACCATGCCGGCGCTCGAGCCGTCGACTTCGCGGATCGGCGTGGGATTGCCGGGGAACCCGGCGATGCGCACAGCCAGCGGATGCAACCCCGTCGGCAGCGTCACGGTCCTGTAGGGGACGGACTTGTGCTCCAGCATCAGCATGCCCGTACGGCAGGCATGCGAGCCGGCGATCACATACAGGCGAGCGGCGTCTGACCCGGCCGGCATCCGGGTCAGTATCGCGCCTTGCAGGTCAGTCCAGCGGCGTCGTGTAGGCGCCGCTGAGCCCGCCGTCGACGAGGAACGTCGAGGCCGTCACGAAGCTGGAGTCGCTGCTGGCCAGGAAGACGGTCGCCGAGGCGATCTCAGAAGCGTCGGCGAAGCGGCCCATGGGCACGTGCACGAGGCGCCGGGCGGCCTGCTCGGGGTCCTTGGCGTAGAGCTCTTTGAGCAGGGGCGTGTCGACGGGGCCGGGGCAGAGGGCGTTGACGCGTACGCCCCGGCGGGCGAACTCGACGCCCAGCTCACGGGTCAGGGCCAGCACCCCGCCCTTGGACGCGGTGTAGGAGATCTGGGAGGTGGCGGCGCCCATGACTGCCACGAAGGAGGCCGTGTTGATGATCGAGCCGCGTTCGGGGCCGTCGTTCTCGAGCAGGTGGGGGATGCCGTGCTTGCAGCAAAGGAAGACGCTGCGCAGGTTGACGGCCTGGACCCGCTCCCAGGCCTCCAGGGTCGTCTCCACGACGGAGCCGTCGTCGCCCGGGGAGATGCCGGCGTTGTTGAAGAGGACGTCCAGGCGCCCGAACTGCCCGCGGGCGGCGGCGAGCATGTCCGTGACCTCCTGCTCGCTGGTCAGGTCTGCCTGCAAGGCGAGGTCGCCGGGGGCGCCCTCCAGCACGTCCACGCCGACGACCTTGGCGCCCTCGCGCTGGAAGGCCTCGACGCTGGCTGCGCCGATGCCGCCGCTGGCGCCTGTCACGACGCACACCCGTCCCTCAAGCCTGCCTGCCCCCATCATGCCTCCGTCGAGTAGAAGATCGTCTTGACCTCTGTGTAAGCGTCCAGCGCGTGCGGCCCCAGCTCCCGTCCGTAGCCGGACTGCTTGAAGCCGCCGAAGGGCGTCGACACGCGCACCGAGCTGTTGGAGTTGATCGACAGCACGCCCGTCTGGACGCCCCGGGCGACGCGCAGGGCGCGGGCGCCGTCGCGGGTCCAGATCGAGCCGGACAGGCCGTAGATCGTATCGTTCGCCATCGCCACCGCCTGGGCCTCGTCGGCGAAGGGGACGACGGCCGCGATCGGCCCGAAGACCTCCTCGCGCACGACCCGGGCGTCGACGTCGACGGGCGCCACGACCGTCGGCGCGAACCAGTAGCCGGGACCCTCGGGAACGGAGCCGCGGAAGGCGACGGGGACGCCGTCCTGCAGGAAGGACGCGACGGCCTCGCGCTGTCCGGCTGAGATGAGCGGGCCCATCTGCGTGGACTCCTCCAGCGGGTCGCCGACACGCAGGGCCTTGACGGAGGCCTCCAGCAGCTCCATGAAGCGCTCCATGGCGCCCTCCTGGACGAGGATGCGCGAGCGGGCGCAGCAGTCCTGTCCGGCGTTGCCGAAGACGGCCAGGGGGGCGGCCTGGGCGGCTGCCTCCAGGTCTGCGTCGGCGAAGACGATGTTGGCGGACTTGCCGCCCAGCTCCAGGGTGACCCGCTTGATCGTCTCGGCTGCGCCACGGGCGATCGACCGTCCCACCTCGGTCGAGCCCGTGAAGGCGATCTTGCCGACGTCGGGATGCTCCACCAGCCGCTGCCCGCAGGTCGAGCCGGGCCCGACGACGACGTTGACGACGCCCTCGGGCAGCCCCGCCTCCAGGGCCAGCTCGGAGAAGCGCAGGGCCGTCAGGGGGGTCAGCTCGGCGGGCTTCAGGACGACGGTGTTGCCGGCGGCCAGGGCGGGGCCGAGCTTCCAGCCGGCGATCGTCAGGGGGAAGTTCCAGGGCGTGATCAGCCCGACGACGCCGATCGGCTCGCGGACGGTGAAGGCCTGCCCGCCGGCGACGGGGATGGTGTCCCCGGCGGGACGTTCGGGTGCGCCCGCGTAGTAGCGGAAGGTCTCGACGACCATCCCGATCTCGCCGCGGGCGTCGCCGATGGCCTTGCCGGCGTTGCGTGCCTCCAGCACGGCCAGCTCCTCGAGGTGCTCCTCGACGGTGTCGGCCAGGGAACGCAGGACGGCGGCGCGACGCCCGGGCGCGAGATCACGCCACCCGGGCAAGGCGGCCCGTGCCGCCGCGACGGCCTCGTCGACGTCCTGCGCTCCCGCGCGAGGGACTTCGGCGAGGACCGCCTCGGTGGCGGGCTCCAGGACTGCGAGCAGCTCGCTCAGCGCTCAGCCGCTCGCAGTCGCAGCGAAACCATCGGTCCCACGATGCAACGCTGGCCCGGCTCTAGGGAGCCTCGGCGATCGGCGGCAGCGAGACTTCCGTGTCCAGCTCCTCGATCGTCCGGATCGGGCCCTTGAACGTGTTTTTGGCCGAGACCGCGTACCAGATCGTCACGGCCGCCATGACCCCGATCGTGACCAGCGGCGCGTAGTTGACCGCCGACCATTCGAACCCGCTCTTGAAGAAGACTCCGGCGGGGGCGAAGGGCAGGCAGAAGATGATCACGCACAGACCGACCCAGATGAAGGCGGCCGGGTTCATCCATTTGTATTTGCTGCCCAGCGTCCACGAGCCGGGCTTGAACTCGTCTTTCATGCGCCAGCGCAGGAACACGGGGATCGTGTAGGCGATGTAGAGCCCGATCACCGAGATCGACGTGACGGCGAGGAAGGCGACCGGCGTGCCGAGGTGGTTGGGGAAGTACGCGGGGATCGTGATGATGGCCGCGAACAGGACGACGAACAGCACCGCCCAGGTGGGTGTCTTGTTCTTGCCCAGGCGCCGCCACAGGTTGTGCCCCGGCACCGCCCCGTCCCGCGAGAAGGCGAAGGTCATGCGCGAGGCGCTGGTCACGCAGGCCATGCCGCAGAAGATCTGACCCACGGTGGAGATCAGGATCACGGCCTTGGCGGCTGCGGAGCTGAGGGCCGTCTCGAAGATGCTCAGGGCGGGGTACCCGGCCGCGTAGATGCTTTCTTCGGCCTTGGCGCCGTGTGGGATGGCGAAGGTGATCGCCAGCAGCACGATCCAGCCGATCACGGCGGAGTAGAAGACCGAGCGCCAGATGCCTTTTGGCGCCGAGTCTTCGGCGCCGTGGGTCTCCTCGGAGACGTGGGCGGACGCGTCGTAGCCGGTGATCGTGTACATCGTCAGCAGGAAGCCCAGCGGCAGCACGTAGAACCAGTACATGTGCCCGCTGAAGCCGGACAGGTTGGCGCGGTGGCCGAAGACGTAGGAGAGGGACGCGTGGTGGCTCGGCACCGCGATCAGGATCACGACGATCACCGCCACGCCGAGCACGTGCCACCAGACCGAGATGCCGTTGAAGATCGAGACGAGGTGGCTGGAGAAGACGTTGATCAGCCCGTGGATGCACAGCAGGAAGGCGAACAGGGCGAAGTTGACGTGCGCCGAGTAGTGCACGTCGGTCGCGGCCGCGGCCTTGGTGAAGTTGAAGATGAAGTGCACGTTGTAGAGCCCGAGCAGGTTCATCAGGAAGCTCGCGCAGACGTAGTCCACGGAGGCGACCACGGCGACCAGGCCGATCAGGTTGAACCAGCCCGTGAACCATCCCCAACCGGCGCCGCCGAGCTTGGAGGCCCAGTAGTAGATGCCGCCCGCCGTGGGCATCGATGAGGCCAGCTCGGACATCGAGAAGGCCACGAACAGGACCAGCACGCTGATCAGCGGCCAGGCGATCGAGATGGCGATGGGCCCACCGTTCTTCAGAGCCTGCCCGTAGGTCGTGAAGCACCCGGCCAGGACGGAGATGATCGAGAAGGAGATGGCGAAGTTGGAGAACGAGCTCCAGCCGCGCTTCAGCTCCTGTTTGTAACCCAGCTCCGCCAGGCGCTTCTCGTCCTGGCCCAACGATTCCACTGTGCTCATCCGCTAGCCCCCCTTGGAGGAAAAGGTTTGGTCTCCCGTCCTTCGTTCGTGACAATACGCGCGTGGACGGATAGAAGTCAAGGGGTCACGAGTCCAGGAATGAGGCGGCCCCTTTGTGCCTTTTGTCGAGGGCTCAGCCCTCGGGCAGCAGGCCGGCGAGGATGTGCTCTGTCCCCTGCAGGTGCTCGGCCATGACCTGGGCGGCGCGCATCGCGTCGCCCTGGCGGACGGCGGCGAGCAGGCGCCGGTGCTGGGCGTTGGAGGACGCCAGCACCTCGGGCGGGTGGGCGATGTGTGAGATCAGGTCTGTCATGGAGCCCTGGACCTCGGTCATGGCCCGCACGAGACGGGTCGATCCGGAGGCCTCGGCCAGGCCGACGTGCAGGCGCGTGTCGGCCTGCCTGTAGGCGGCGAAGTCCTCGAGGACGCCCTCCAGGCTGTCGGCGACCTCCTCCAGCACGTCCAGGGCGCCGGTCTCGGCGCGCTCTGCCGCCAGCACTGCGACCCCCATCTCGACGGCCAGGCGCTGGTCGCAGATCTCACGCCATTCGGCCATCATCAGCGAGGAGGGCGGGTTGGCGGGAGGCTGGGGGTCCGACACGAAGGTGCCGCCGCCGCGCCCGCGGGTGGCGTAGACGTGACCGGACTGGGTCAGGGCCGTCAGGGCCTGGCGCAGGGTCGAGCGGGCGATGCCGAGGCGGGCGCACAGCTCGCGCTCGGCGGGCAGCTGGGAGCCGGGCGGCAGCAGTCCCAGCTTGATCGCCGTCCCCAGCCGCTCGACGGTCTCCTCGAAGGCCGTCTGCGAGCGGACCGGCGCGAACACCGCCTCGGGCGGAGCGAGCGTGCCGGCTTGGGAACGGTCGGCCTCAGCCACCGCGCTCGGGCCTCCGCGAGCTCACAGCCGCTCGAACCCCCTGAAGCGCTCCCAGTCGGTGACGGCGGCCTCGAAGGCCGCCAGCTCGACGTCTGCGTTGTTGAGGTAGTGATCGACGACCTCCTGGCCGAAGGCCTCGCGGGCGACCTCCGAGGAGGCGAACAGGTCGCGGGCCTGGCGCAGCGTGCCCGGCACCCGGGGCAGGTTGGGATCGGCGTAGGCGTTGCCCTCCAGGGGGGGCGGCAGCTCCAGCCCCTCGTCCAGGCCGTGCAGGCCGGCCGCGATGATCGCCGAGAGGGCCAGGTAGGGGTTCAGGTCGGCCCCTCCGGCTCGGTTCTCGAAGCGCTTGCCGGGGCCGTGCCCGACGACGCGCAGCGAGCAGGTGCGGTTGTCCTTGCCCCAGGCGACGGCCGTGGGGGCGAAGCTGGCGGCCGCGAAGCGCTTGTAGGAGTTGACGTTGGGGGCCAGCATCAGGGTCAGCTCGCGCAGGCAGGCCAGCTGCCCTGCCAGGAAGGACTCGAACAGCTGCCGGTTCTCCTCGCGGGCGAACAGTGGGGCGGGTGGGTCCCCGATCTCGGCCAGGGAGAAGTGGATGTGACAGGAGTTGCCCTCGCGCTCGTCGTACTTGGCCATGAAGCTGATGGCCGTGCCCTCCTGGGCCGCGATCTCCTTGGCCCCGTTCTTGAAGATGACGTGCTCGTCGGCAGTGCGCAGGGCGTCCGCGTAGCGGAAGTTGATCTCGTGCTGGCCGTGGTTGCACTCGCCCTTGGAGTCCTCGACGACCATGCCCGCTGCTGCCATCGAGTTGCGGATGCGCCTGATCAGGGGCTCGACGCGGGCGGTTCCCAGCAGGGAGTAGTCGACGTTGTAGAGGTTGGCTGGGCGCAGGCCGTGGTAGCGCATGTGCCAGGCCTCCTCGTAGGTGTCCAGAAAGACCATGAACTCCAGCTCTGTGCCTGCGTTGGCGGTCCAGCCGCGCTCGGCCAGGCGGGCCAGCTGGCGGCGCAGGATCTGGCGGGGGGATGCGGGCACTTCGCTGCCGTCCAGCCAGGCCACGTCGGCCAGGCAGATGACGGTTCCCTCCTGCCAGGGCACGGGCCGCAGGGTGTCCAGGTCGGGCACGAGCAGCATGTCGCCGTAGCCCGTGTTCCAGGAGGACATGGCGTAGCCGTCGACCGTCGCCATGTCGACGTCGACGGCCAGCAGGTAGTTGCAGCCCTCCGCGCCGTGCTCCACCACCTCGGCCAGGAAGTGGGTCGCCGTCAGGCGCTTGCCCTGCAGGCGGCCCTGCATGTCCGTGATGGCCAGCAGCACCGTGTCGACAGCCCCGCTCTCGACAGCCCCCTCTAGTTCCTCGAGTGTCACGACGTTGAAGGTACTGGACGAGAACCTTCTACGTAAAGGAGGGACGTCGCGAAGGGCTCTAGGCGCAGCGCCAGATCCAGCTGAAAGCGCCCGTCGGGATCATCCAGTTCCTCCCCGAACAGCTCCCGCAGGCGAGTCATGCGGTAGCGGACGGTCTGGGGATGAACACCAAGCTCTTCGGCGATCGTCTTGCGCTGGCCGGGCGCCCGCAGCCAGGCCTTCAGCGTCAGCGCCAGATTGGCCCGCGTAGCCGCCCCGCCGACGGACTGCAGGGGCGCCAGGCGCCGGCGGGCGAACTCGCCGGCCAGGGCCGGCTCGGCCCCCAACAGCAGCTCCAGCTCGTGCTCCTCGGCGCTCAGTAGGGGAGCCTCGGCGACGAGGCCGCCCTGCATCAGCCCCAGCAGGGCCCGTGCCCGGGCGAGGCTGTGCCTGGCCTGCGCCAGCGGCACGGCTGGGCCCAGCGCCAGCCGCGTCCCGGCCTGCTCTGCGGCCTCCTGCAGCCGCTCGCGTCTGTCGGACTCCGTCGGGTCGAACAGGACGCCGACGAACTCGCCCTCGCGGGGACCCAGCACGGCCTCCTCGCGGATCGCCCTGGCCAGCGCCTCGTACATGTCGGCCGGGCCGACGAACATGGCCAGCTGCTCGGTCAGCTGCACCCGGGCCGTGCGGGCGCCCTCGCGCAGGACCTCCGCTCCCGGCTGGGGGTCGCGCAGCAGCAGGCGCACCAGCTCCGAGCGGCGGGAGTGGGATGCGCCCGAGCGCTGGGACTGCTCCTCTGCGAAGCCGGCTGCAGCACGGGTCGAGAGCTCCTCCACGCAGCCGAAGCCCGACTCGGCCAGGCGGTAGAGATCCTGTGGCCGGGCTCCCCGGGCCGAGCCGATCGCCGCCACCCGCCGCCACACCGTCTGGGCTGCGATGCGGTAGAAGCCCATCAGCTCGTCGAGGCTGCGACCGGCCCGCGACTGCGCCCGCCCCAGCCCGAAGTGGAGATCCGGCGCGGAGACGGCCACGCGGGGGTCGAACCAGCGATCGACTGCATCCGTCAGACCGATCCGGAGGTTGCGCTCCAGCGCCAGGCGCGAATCGGGGTCTTCCGTTCCGTGGCTGCGGATCGCCGCTATGGCCGCCTCCACGATCCCCGGCACAGCAGGCATCAGGGCCGCCCTCAGGGCAGCCGGCGGCGCTCCCGTCTCGCTCCGGAAGAGGTTGTCTCCGTAGGACAAGTCAGGCTGAAGCGCACCCTCCACGACTCCCGCGAGCGTACCCGAGTTGGTCGGGCGGGTGAAATCAGGGTGCCCGCTCGACGTACTCGCGCAGAGCCGTACGGGCTATCTCGCTCACCGATCGACGCTCCTGCCTGGCCCGCGACTTCAGTGCCAGGGCCAGGTCCGGATCGACTCGCACCTGGACCCGGGGCGACGTGCCGCTGACTCCCAGCGACGGCCTGCCGTACGTGACCTTCTTCGCCTTGGCAAGGTCGTAGCCCCGCTCGGCCTCGTCGGCGAGGGCCTCGATCGCCTCCTCGTCGAGAACGTCGTCCGCGGCCGTTCTGAGGTTTTTCATCCTGCGTCCTCCTCCGGATAGAGGGCGAGGTACTTCCGACGTAGTGGCATCGCGTGAATCACGATCAGCTCCCGATCCGGTCCCAGCACCGCCATGACCTCGAGCCTGCGGCCATGTAAGTCCTCTCCCAGGTAGACGATTCGCGTGGAGCGTGAAGCTGGCCCGCCCGGCGGCGGTGCCTGTTCGAATCGCACGCTGTAGTTGACGATGACATGGGTGATGTCGCGCTTCGAGATTCGGTGCCTGGTGGCTGAGCGCGCAAAGCGGAGCGCATCCCAGATACTATCCATTTTGTCAGACATAAGCATTCGTTGTGGGTGTGGCGAATCATGCGGATCGACTGCGATGGCTCCGCTCGATCGCGATCGCGCCACTCCACGTACGAAGTGACGCGCGCGCTTGGTGTAGGCGCGTCTGGTCTCCTTGGCCACGGGCGCGGGATCGTCCCAATAGGGCCGTCAGGAGGCTGCGCCGGCTCGCGCCGGGCGACTGGCCGCACGCACCGTGCCTCTGATCGCCTCGGCCACGGCGGCGGGATCGTCCCAGTAGGGAACGTGTCCGGCGCCCAGGCGCAGATGCGTGGCCCAGGGCAGGAGGCTCCGGGCCCGGGCGGCCTGCGTGCGGTAGGGCAGCAGCCGGTCGTGCTCGCCCCAGGCGATCGTCACGGGCACCCCCCGCAGCTCCTCGGGATGCTGGAAGGTGTAGGCGCTGAAGGCGCGCAGGGCGCCGTCCAGGGCGGGCGCGGACCATGCGTCGCGCAGGGTGCCGACGGCCTCCTCCGCGGGCATCCGGCCGGGGAAGCCGAAGGTCTGCCAGAACAGGGCAGTGCGTCCCGCGCGGGTGCGGGCGGCAGCCTCCAGAGCGGGCCTGACCGCGCCCGGCGCCTGCCCGGCGAGCTTCAGGGAGAGCACGCAGAAGCGTCGTTCGGCGGGCGTCCAGAAGCCGGCGGGGGAGAGGGCCGTGACGGACGCGACTGCACGGCGGCGGGCCAGCTCCAGGCCGATCGCGCCGCCCATCGAGTTGCCCGCGACGTGGGGCCTTTCCAGCCCAAGCTCGGCGACGAACCACTCGAAGGCGTCGGCGTAGGAGGTGATCGTGGGCTCCATCGCCGAGGGCAGGGGCGGGGACTGCCCGAAGCCGGGCGAGTCGCAGGCGATCGTGTCGAAGTCCCCGGTGAGGAGGTCGATGACTGGGCGCCAGCCCTGCCAGTGGTGCCCGACGCCGTGCAGGAGCAGCAGCGGCGGACCCTGGCCCCGGCGGTCGTAGTTGACGGCGATGCTCACGCCCGCTCCCTGATCAGGTCCGCGCCCCGCTCGGCGATCATGATCGTGGGAGCGTTGGTGTTGCCGCCGACGATCGTGGGCATGATCGAGGCGTCGACGACGCGCAGGCCCTGCAGGCCGTGGACGCGCAGCCGGGAGTCGACGACGGCCTCGGGATGGGTGTCGCTCATCCTGGCCGTGCCGACGGGGTGGTAGATCAGCATCAGGCGGCTGCGCAGGTCGGCTTCCAGCTCCGCACGGTCGACGACGTCGGGCCCCGGCTTGAGCTCCTTCAGGACGACCTCGGCCAGCGGCCCCTGGGCGGCTATCTCGCGAGCCAGGGTGACGCCGGCGAGCATCGACTCCAGGTCCTCGGGCTCGGACAGGGCATTGGTGAGGATGCGCGGCTTGTCCGTCGGGTCGGCCGAGCGCAGCCACACCTTGCCACGGGCGCGCGGCGAGACGAGCACGGGCGCGATCACGGCGCAGTGCCCGTCGTAGGTCTCGGCGCCGTGGTCTTCGAAGTAGGCGGCGCCCATGTGGAACTGGATGTCAGCAGCCGGCAGCCCGCCGCGGGTCCGCACGAAGGCCACGACCTCGGCGACGGTCGAGGTGAGCTTGCCGGAGCGGCGCAGCATCCACTCCGCCAGCGGCCTGGGCTTGTCCGCGCCGTAGAGGGTCTGCTGGTCTGAGACCTCCCACATCAGCGTCACGAAGGGGTGGTCCTGCAGGTTGCGCCCGACGCCGGGCAGGTCGTGGCGGACCTGCACGCCGGCCTGCTCGAGCTCGGCCGCCGGGCCGATCCCTGACAGCTGAAGCAGCTGGGGGGAGCCGATCGCCCCGGCGCAGAGGATCACCTCGCGCTCGGCCCGCAGCAGCTCCTGGCCGGAGCGCCCGGAGGCGACGCGCACGCCGACGGCCCGCCCGTCGGCCAGCTCGACGCCCAGCACCTGGGCGCCCGTGCGCAGGTCCAGGTTGGGGCGCGTCAGGGCCGGGCGCAGGAAGGCGTCGGCAGCGCTCCAGCGCCGCCCGTCGCGCTGTGTGACCTGGAACATCGAGACGCCGTCCTGCTCGGGCCCGTTGTAGTCGGCGATGCGGGGGATGCCGGCGGACTCGCCGGCTGCCAGCAGGCGCCTGTCCAGCGGTCGGGGGGAGCGCTGCTCGGAGACCCGCAGGGGCCCGCCTGCGCCGTGGTACTCCGAGGCGCCCCTGACGTTGTCCTCGGAGCGCTTGAAGTAGGGCAGGACGTCGTGGTAGCCCCAGCCGGGTGCGCCCTGGGCCTCCCAGCCGTCGTAGTCGAGGGGACGCCCGCGCACGTAGAGCATGGCGTTCATGGAGCTGGAGCCGCCGAGCATCTTGCCGCGGGGCACGAACAGGCGCCGCCCGTCGACGTGGGGCTCGGGCTCGGTCTCGAAGTCCCAGTCGAGCTTGGTGTGGAACTGCTGGGGGAAGGCTGCCGGGATCCTGACCTTCATCGAGCGGTCCCGCCCGCCGGCCTCGATCAGCAGCACCCGCACGGAGGGGTCCTCGGAGAGGCGGTTGGCCAGCACGCAGCCCGCAGAGCCGGCGCCGACGATCACGTAGTCATGGTTCGAGCTCACCTGCATCCCCCCGATGCGATCACGCCTCCGCCAGGACGGCCGGCTGGACGGCGGTGGCGAACCTGAAGTCTGCCGGTTCCAGGACGTGCAGGCGGCGGCGGTACTCGCGCATGTAGCCTGGCCAGTTGGCGACGATCCGTCCATGGGCGTCCCGGTACCAGGAGTCGCAGTCCATCCAGGCGGTGCCCTTGAAGCGTCGCTGCACGTCGCGGTCGTAGCCCTGCTCGATCTCGGCCCTGACCTCGATAGAGGAGGCTCCCCGTGCGGCCATGTGCGCCAGCGCCTGGCGGACGTAGGCGGCCTGGGTCTCGAGGTAGAAGACGATCGAGCCGCCGGAGGTGTTGGTGTTGGGTCCGTACATGACGAACATGTTCGGGAAGCCGGGGACGGTCACGCCGAGGTGGGCGTGGGCGCCGCCCGACCATGCGTCGCTCAGCAGGACACCGTCGCGCCCGGCGATCTCCATGGGCAGCATGAAATCGTTGGTCTTGAAGCCCGTCGCCCAGATCAGGCAGTCGAGCTCGTGGACGGCGCCGTCGGCGGTGCGCAACCCCTCGGGCACGACCTCCTCGACGTGCTCGGTCACGAGCTCCACGTTTGGGCGTTCCAGGGCGGGCAGGAAGTGGGAGCTGAACAGGACCCGCTTGCAGCCGAAGGTGTAGTCAGGCCAGGCCTTCGCCTGCAGCTGCGGGTCGGGCAGCTGGGAGCGCATGAAGCGGGCTGAGCGCCAGGCGCCCAGGCGCCCGATCGTGCGGGGGTGGCGGATCGCCAGCGTCAGCGTCTCGCCGTACTCGAAGACGAAGCGCCGCCGCGCCCGCTGCACGCCGGGTAGGCGTTCGAAGGCCAGGCGCGCCGGCCGGGGGTAGGGACGGTTCTTGCGGGGTAGGAACCAGTTGCCTGTGCGCTGGAAGACGTCCAGGTGGGCTACTTCGGGCGCTATCTCGGGGACGAACTGGACGGCGCTGGCGCCGCTGCCCACGACCCCCACGCGCTTTCCGGCGAGGTCGTAGTCGTGGTCCCATCGGGCCGAGTGGAAGCTGTGCCCGGCGAAGGTGTCGAGGCCCTGCAGGGCGGGGACGTTGGGTTGGTGCAGCTGGCCCGTGGCGAGCACGAGGGCGTCGGCTTCGAAGCTCTCCCCGTCCTCGCTCTGCACGACCCAGCGGCTGCGCTGCTGCTCCCAGCGGCAGCAGGCGACGGTCTGCCCGAAGCGGATCAGCTCCTCGATCCCATGCTCGCGGGCGACGTCGCGCAGGTAGTCGTGGATCTCCCGGCCGGGTGAGCACAGCCGCTTCCAGTCGCGTCGCTGGGCGAAGGAGAAGGAGTAGAGGTGGCTTGGTACGTCACAGGCCGCCCCGGGATAGGTGTTGTAGAACCAGGTGCCGCCGAGGTCGGGCGCCTTCTCGAGGATCGTGACGTCCTCGATGCCGTGCTCGAGCAGCTCGACGGCGGCGGCGATGCCGCCGAAGCCGGCGCCGACGATCAGGACCTGCAGGCCGTGCTTGGCCGTCGTCGGTTGTTCGGGCAAGGACACGCTCGCTCTCCTCATGTACACGGCGTCCTGTCGTTGCCAACCTTATGCCCTGCCGGGCGGATGTGCGCTCCGGGGTCAGCCCTCCAGCAGGCGCTGCGCGACCCCGGCGATCGTCTGCTCGCCGTATTCCATCGAGGGGTCGCCGTCGGTGAAGACGGCGAGGGTGAAGGAGACGCCGCCACGCTGCAGCAGGGCGACCTCGTTGAAGAGCCCCTGCGAGGGCAGGGCGCCGGTCTTGAAGTAGACCTGCCAGTCGGGCCGGGCGACGGGCGGCACGCCCCAGCTCTGGGAGGGCTCGATCGTCGAGAGCAGTTCGCGGGCGTAGGCGTAGAAGGGGGCTGGGATCAGACGCCCGAGCTGGGCGAAGAAGCGGGCCTGGTCGGCGGCGGAGGTCTGCGAGTAGGCCCACCAGCCGACCCCCGGCGCGTAGTCCTGCATGCCGGCTTCGCGAGCGACCCTCTCCACTGCTTCCTGTCCGACGACGGCGAGCACGGCCGAGGCGTCTTCGTTGTTGGATTCGTGGATCATCGGATAGAGCAGCGAGCGGTCGTGGGCGTCGAGCTGCCGGTGGGCGACGGCGAGCCTCTGCAGGTAGGCCGTCAGGAACATCACCTTCACGACGCTGGCCGTCTCGAAGTGCTCGCGGACGTCCAGTCCGCTGAGGCGGCCGCTGCTGTCGAGGACGGCGAAGGACGTCCTCCCGGCGCGGCCCGCGAGGAAGCGGGCGGCGGCGGCGACGGCTGCAGCGGAGGGAAAGGGGGGCAGCGGCTGTCCGCTCCCCTGCCCGCCGTAGAGCAGCCCGGCCGAGGGGCAGACGCCGCCGTGGCGCAGCGGACCCATCGCCCCCATCCAGGCCGGCGCCAGGCAGACCCGATAGCGAAAGCGCCTGGCGGGAGGGTCGACGGTCGCGGTCGCGTAGGTGACGGCACCGGGCAGCTCGGAGGTGCTCGTGACGGCGGCCTGCTGAAAGCCCTGGCCGGGTGCTGCCACGTACCACCGGGCGCTGACGGGGGGAGAGCGAAGGCCGGGCGCGTGGGCCAGGCGCAGGCTCAGGCGGACGCGGCCCGGTCCGAGGTCGTGCACGGCCAGTGCTGGACGGGGCGCCACGATGGCCTCGATCGTCTGGCTGGCGGCGACGGCCGCGCCCCCGGCCAGAACCTGCAGGTGCGTGTCCCGGGTGAGGCTCAGGGGAGCGAAGCGGAAGCTGCCGTCGGCTGCGCTGACGGCGCCGGCCAGAGTTCGCGGGTTCTTGAAGGGGTAGGAGTCGCCGCGCAGCACGAGCATCGCCCCGGTCACGGGCATGCTGCCCTGCTCGACGGTGCCGGCGACGGTCGTCTGACCGCCGAGGACGGTCGAGGCCGGCTGGACGGTCAGCGTGACGGTGGCAGCGTGCGCAGGGGAGACGAGCCCCAGCGAGCAGGCAAGGACGAGGCACGCCAGTGCAAGTGTGCGACCCTCGCTCATGCGATGCTCGGGCGATGAGCGAGATACAAGTGCGTGCAGCCACGCCCTATGACCTGCCGGCGCTCCTCGCGCTGTATGACGAGTTGACGGAGGGCACGCCGTCCGCTGCTCCGGGAGACCGGGAGACCTCGCGCGCCGCGCTCGACCGTGTGCTCGCCGACCCCGATCGTCACCTGCTCGTCGCGGTGCTCGACGAGCGGGTGGTCGGCACGGCCGACCTTGCCATCGTCCCGAATGTCACACATCGAGGCACGGCCTGGGGCATCGTGGAGAACGTCGTCGTCGCATCCGAGGCACGCCGCAGCGGCGTCGGACGCGCGATCTTCGGCGAGATCGAGCGGATCGCGAGGGCCGCGGGATGTCACAAGGTGAGTCTCCTGTCGGGGAAGAAGCGCGTCGAGGCGCACAGCTTCTACCGCAGCGTCGGCTACGAGCCGTTCAGCGAGGGGTTCAAGCTGTACTTCGACCGATGACGGTGGAGGCTAATGCTTGAAGGTGACGGTCGCGAAGGCGGCCGAGTGGTATTCGTCGGCGTGACGGGGGTTGAAGCCGACACGGAACTTCACGCGCACGGAGCGCCCTGAGGCGAGTGCCCGCCTGCCCCGCTTGGAGAGAGGCACCTTGACGGTCACGACGCCCGGCCCGCCGGCGCGCTTGTAGGTCGTGTGCAGGTCGCCGGCTTTGACGCTGACCCGCCCGGCCGTGAAGACCTCGGCCCTGACGATCAGCTTGCCGCCCTTGATGCGGTGGCTGAGCAGCTTGATCTTGCAGCTGCCGATCGAGAGGCGGACGTTCTGGTTGAGATGGGCGCCGTTCTGGGCGGTGACGGTCATCGGCATGTAGAGGGGCTTGGCACAGAGGCTTTCGTAGGAGCCCAGAGCGGAGTGGGGGCCCGTGGGCAGGTTCAGTTCGAAGCTGGAGACGGGCACGTCGGGGATCGAAGGGAACGTCGAGGTCGTGATCCCGTTCTTGATTTCGGTCGTGCTTTCGAGGATCACCTTGACGCCGTGATCGCCTTCCAGCAGCAGGTCGAGGTTGGGGAAGGCGGCGCCGCCGTGTGAGACGAGATAGGCGGGACCGGTCAGCGGTTCGGGCAGCACCGGCGTCTTGACGGTCGCGGTGCCGACCTTCGATTCCCCTGAGCACGAGTAGGGATTGGCCGCGTAGGTGGCTTCGGGGCAGGCTTTGTGCAGGGTCGTCAGGCGGGATGGGAGCTGCTTGGGCAGGTGCGCGACGACCGAGCGGATGTTGGCCTGATGGGCGGGCTCGGTGTAGGAGACGACCAGACTGGCGCCGTTGGCCCGCGAGGGGGTCGTCGGGCTCGACGCGGCGAAGGAGGGCTTGAAGGGCAGGCTCGAGCAGCCCGTGACCTGGAAGGGGCTGGCCGCCTTGTCGCCGGCGCCGCCTGTCGACCCGAGCGTCGATTCGGTCGCGAGGCCGCCGCAGTAGGTCGGGTTGAAGAGGAACTTGGACCTGGTGACGGCAACGCTCAGCCCGCGCAGGTGCAGGGGTACGCCGCCGACGATCTGGGGGAGGTTCGAGGTGGCGATGACGCGGCCGCTGTAAGGGTCGACCCCGATCGCGACGCGCGTCGTGACGCGACCGAGGTCGAACGGGCCGGCGGCGGCCTCGATCGGGATCGACATGCCGTACGGCTGTCCTTCGGTCGGCCCGGTCAGGTACACGGGCCCGGAGAAGCCGATCGGTTCGGTGCCCACCCCGGCGGTGGCGGTAGCCGTGCCGATTTCGCTGGACTTCGGGCAGGAGCCGGTTGCGGCCTGGGGTTCCCCGCACAGCGTCACTGAGGGGATCAGCCCGACGAGGCCCGCGGGCAGCTCCGCCTGCACCCGGCCCAGATACTGGTTGCCGTCGCTGCGGTCGAGGCTGAAGGTGTAGGAGGTGAAGGCTCCTGCGTGGTTGTCCGTCTCGGAGGTGCCCTGGGTAAGCGAGAAGGGCACCGGCGAGGGGCAGCCGCTCGTCGCGAAGGGGGTCGAGGCGGCGAAGGGGGCCTCTTCCGTGTAGGGCGTGAAGAGGAAGCCGGTGGCGGCGGCTGCGCAGGAGACGGGGTTGGCCAGGGGTGAGCGCGGGCCGCCGTTCAGCTTCAGGACGAGGTCGCTAAAGGGGAGCTGGGGGTTGCCGAGGAAGCTGACTTCCAGCCGTCCGGTGACGGGGTTGGGCACGGCCTGGCCTTCCAGGCGCACCGACACCCCGTAGACGCTCTCGGCGTCGATGAGGATCAGGTAAGGCGGGCCGGTGATGGCGCCGGTGCCGTTCGGCTTGCCGAGGTAGACGTTGCCGGCCAGGCTGCCCGGGGGCAGGTCGGTCTCGATGTCGACCGTGCCGATCTTCGAGGCGGCCGGGCAGGAGGACGCGACGGCCTGGCCTTTGGCCAGCTGCGACGGCGTACAGGCCTGCAGCCCGGTTGCGGCGGAGGGGTTGAGGGTGAGCCCTTCGGGCAGGGTGACGTGGGCGTCCTCGATGTCGGCCGTGTTGATTTCACCCGACTTTTCGTTCTGGGGAACCCTGACTTCGGTGACGGCGCCGTCGGGGGTGTCGTAGTGGGAGGTTTCGGGGGTGACCGTCGCCGTGGGCCGGAACGGCACTTTGTCGCACCCTTCGACGCCGACCGGAGGGGTCGTCGGCCCGTTGGTCGTTTCGACTGGCGCGTAGGTTTCCAGTTCGAGGTAGGAGGTCGTCGGCGCCTTGCAGTTGCTGGGCATCGTCAGGAAGTCTTCTTTGCCTTCCTTGCCGGCGTGGCCGTCGAAGAAGAGCTTCGATTCGAGCGTTCTCAGGCCGGCTTTGACGATTTCGAGTGAGAGCAGCTTCACGGGGACTTCGGTCGGGATGTTGTTGATTTCAAACCACTCGTGGAAGTCGCCGGAGGGCACGCCCCGAGCGGCCAGGGCCGGTTCGTATGCGTCGCTGACGTGGCCTTCCAGCATCAGGTGAACGTCTTCGACGAGCGGCGGAACGCCTTCGACGTCGATCCCGAACAGCAGCGGCAGTCCCGGTTCCTGGGGCAGGTTGTAGACGTTGCCTTTGAGGGTCAGCGTCTGCGGGAGCAGCGGTATTTCGACGTACGCCTTGAGTTCGACGAAGCCGGCTTTCGATTCGGCGGGACAGGCGTTGGCTTCGAACTGGGAGCGAGAGCAGACGCCGAGGGCCTGCGGGTCGGCGGCGAGCCCGGGAGGGACGTCGACTCGGATTCGCTTCAGCGGCGAGCCCGTCGGGACCCCTCCGGAGGAGGCCAGTTCGAAGCCCGTCAGGCCCCAGGGCGGATGACCGGCGGACTGCGTGTAGAAGGCGCTGTGCGAGTCGGAGTACTTGCATTCTTTGACTTCCACTTCCGACCCGTTGCAGGTGCCGGCTTCCCACTTGGCGATGCCCAGGCTGCCGGCGGCGTGAGCGATCGAGGCGAGCATCAGGGACGCCAGGCAGGAGCAGCAGAACGTCAAAAGCGCAGTCCGGCGATCCCTCTTCATGCGATCGAGCCTCTCCCCTCGGATTGTCAAGCGGACGTCGTGCGTCCCCTCCGAGACATACCCAGATCGCGCTCTGCTTATTCAGGTCAGCGCCCGGACCGGCGGCGGTCGCGAGTGCTGACCGGGGGTTGTCAGCGAGGTATGTAGGGCGCCAGCTCGCGCCTGGCGATGGACAGCTTGTGGACCTCGTCGGGGCCGTCCGCAAGGCGCAGCGTGCGCAGGTGCGCATAGGCGGGGGCCAGGAAGAAGTCGTTGGAGACGCCGCCGCCGCCGTGGACCTGGATGGCCCTGTCGAGTACGCGCAGGGCGACGTTGGGGGCGGCGACCTTGATGGCCGCTATCTCGGTGCGGGCATGGCGGTTGCCGACGGTGTCCATCAGCCATGCGGCCTTCAGCGTCAGCAGCCTGGCCATCTCGATTTCCACACGCGACTCGGCGATCCAGTCCTGGACGTTGCCGCGCATCGCAAGCGGCTGGCCGAAGGTGGTCCGCGAGACGGCCCTGGCGCACATTGCCTCCAGCGCCCGCTCGGCGACGCCGATGGCGCGCATGCAGTGGTGGATCCGTCCCGGGCCCAGCCGGGCCTGGGCGATCATGAACCCCTCGCCCTCGCCGGCGACGATGTTGGAGGCCGGCACGCGGACGTCGCTGAAGTCGACTTCGGCGTGGCCCTCCTGGTCTTCGTAGCCGAACACGGTCAGGTTGCGCATGACGGTCACGCCGGGCGTGTCAATCGGTACGAGGATCTGGCTCTGCTGCTTGTGGATCGGACCCTCCGTGGAGGTCTTGCCCATCACGATCATGATCTTGCAGTTGGGGTGCATGGCGTTGGAGGTCCACCACTTGCGCCCGTTGAGGACGTAGTCCTCGCCGTCACGGCGGATCTCCAGCTGGATGTTGGTGGCGTCGGAGCTGGCCACGGCCGGCTCGGTCATCGCGAAGGCCGAGCGGATCTCGCCGTCCAGCAGGGGGCGCAGCCAGCGGTCCTGCTGCTCGGGCGTGCCGAACTGGTGCAGGACCTCCATGTTGCCCGTGTCGGGGGCGTTGCAGTTGCATGCCTCGGGCGCGATGTGGGAGCGACCCATTATCTCGGCCAGGGGCGCGTAGTCGGCGTTGGACAGCCCCGCGCCGTGCTCGGCGTCGGGCAGGAACAGGTTCCACAGGCCCGCCTCGCGGGCCCTGGCCTTCAGCTCCTCCATGACGGGCGGGTGGTGGTGGGGGTTGCCGGACTCGGCGCGCTGGCGCTCGTAGAGCTCCTCGGCCGGGTAGACGTGCTCGTCCATGAAGGCGCTCAGGCGCTCTTTGAAGTCAAGGCAGCGCGGGCTCGGCTCGAAGTCCATCGATCCTCCTGTGGGTGTCCTGTGGCTGGGTCGGTCGCTGTCTGCCCGCACGCCCGAAGCGATCGGCACGTCCCGTACAGCGACAGGTCCCTAGGATCATCGCGGATGAGCTCGGAGAGCGTCAGCTACCGCGCGGCGGGGGTCGACTACGACGTCCTGGACGCGGCCAAGCGCCTGGCCATGACGGCTGCGCTCTCGACGTCGGAGCTGATGGGCGCCCGCGGGGCGTCCGCGATCGACGAGTCCCGTGGCGAGCCCGCCTTCGCCTTCCGGCTGGGCGATCGCACGATGGCCTTCGTCGTGGAGGGGCTCGGCACCAAGTCGATGATCGCCAGGTCCGTCCTGGAGCAGACGGGCGCCAACCGCTTCGCCGACGTCGCCTATGACGCTGTCGCGGCGATCGCCAACGACCTCAGCTGCCTGGGTGCCCTGCCGCTGGTCCTGAACGCCTACTTCGCGACAGGCTCCTCGGACTGGTACGCCAACCCCCAGCGTGCGCAGGCTCTGGTGGAGGGCTGGCAGCGCGCCTGCCGCGACGCCGGTTGCACGTGGGGGGGAGGCGAGTCGCCTTCGCTGTCGGGTCTGGTCGCTGAGGACGAGATCGAGCTGGCGGGCGCCGCGGTCGGCGCGACGCCGCCCGGACGCGAGGCGATCCTCGGCGAGCGGCTGGCCCCCGGCGATGAGATCGTGCTGGTCTCGGCGAGCGGCCTGCACGCCAACGGCGCGTCGCTGGCCCGCCTGCTCGCAGGTCGTCTGCCCGAGGGGTATGCGACAGCGCTGCCGGACGGCGGGACCTTCGGCGAGGCTCTGCTGGACCCGTCGGTGATGTACGTGTCTCTGGTGGCGGCGCTGCTGGAGCGCGAGCTGCCGGTGACGTATCTCAGCCACATCACGGGTCACGGCCTGCTGAAGCTGATGAGGGCCCAGCGCGAGCTGACCTACCGGATCGAGCGCCTGCCGGAGGTGCCGCCGGTCCTGTCCTTCATGGTGGCGCAGGCGGGCCTGGACGCGGCAGCGGCCTACTCGACGCTGAACATGGGCGCGGGCTATGCCGTCTACTGCGAGCGCGGCAGCGGCGAGCAGATCGTCGGCGCGGCCCGGGACGTGGGACTGCGCGCCCTCGTGGCTGGATGTGTGGAGGACGGTCCCAGGCGGGTAATGCTCGACCCGGTGGGGGTCGTGTTCGACAGCGACAAGCTGGAGCTGACCGCCAAGGGCTGACTCTCTACCTGAGGGTTTGGGTTGCGCAGGGTTGCAACATGCGGACACACCGAACAGACAAGCCGAACGCTCGGCGGCCGGAGCGCTGCTGCCAGTTCCCTTGCAACTTGAACGCATCGTCGGCGATGGCTAGTGTGTCCAGCCAGAAGTCGCCCAAGTCCCCTGCCCGAACTGGGGGATCTCGATGTCGCCGGACCGCCAAATGGCTCCGGAGCTACCCGGATCGAGGCGGGCCTGTCCATCAACAGAGGAGAGTAGACCTGATGCGTAGAGCATCCACCTGTCTTGCCGTCGCGGGCCTCACCGCGCTGGCCCTGGCGCTGCCTGGTGCAGCCTCAGCGGCCCCGACGGTGACCTTCCGGGCGGCGGCAGTGCCGATCCCGGGCTTCGCCCACACGGGCAACATCTACGGCGCGGGCGCAGCCGTGGAAGCCGAATACCACATCTCCGGCAACGAATACGGCGGATACCCGCCGCCGCTGATCGGCGTCAACGTGTTCCTGCCGGCCGGCGTGAAGCTGCACCAGAGCGGCTTCCCGACCTGCCCGGTCTCGGAACTCGAACCGACGGGCAAGGGTCCCAAGGGGTGCCCCAAAGGCTCCGCGTCGGGCCCGGTCGGCGAAGGCGAAGGCTTCGTGGCCTTCGGTAAAGAAATCGTGCCCGAGAAAGTCACGGTCCAGGGCTTCTACGCTCCTGGAAACCAGTTGACGTTCTTCACGTTCGGCCACAGCCCCGTGCTTCTGGAAATCATCTCCAAGGGGCACTTCACGGGCGCGAGCGGCCTGTACAGCAAGGAGTTCGAGGCCGAAGTGCCGCTCGTCGAAACGGTGCCCGGCGCTCAGGACGCCTCGGTCACGAAGATCAAGGTCAAGAGCGGCTCGGCCATCAAGAAGGGCGGCAAGACCATCTACTACGGCACGATGCCGACGAGCTGCCCGAAAAAATACCTGCCGATCAAGACCGAACTGACCTTCGCGGGTCTGGGTGGCCTGACCCAGCAGGTCGTGACGAAGGAATACAAGGCGCCCTGTCCAAGGAAGAAATAGACGGGCGATGAGCTTGCCCGGGTGACCGCGTAAGCTCAAAGGCTGGAAAGTGGGGCGGGCGATCTCATCACGGTCGATGGGGTCGCCCGCCTCGTTGCAGAACGGCGAGGAAGGATCGGGGTTGAGGACGCAGATCGGGCGCAGGAGGGTCGCTACGGGGATCGTCGTCGTCGCGTGCCTTGCGGGACTGATCGTCCTGGCCACGTCGGCCGGGGGCTCTAGCGGTGGCTACACCGTGCGGGCGATCTTCGACGACGCCGGCAACGTGATCTCCGGCGAGGACGTCAAGATCGACGGCGTGAAGGTCGGCACGGTCGGCTCCGTCACGCCGACCCCGCAGCAGAAGGCCGCGGTCGTGCTGAACATCAGCAACCCCGGCTTCCAGGACTTCCGCAGCGACGCCAGCTGCGAAATTCGCCCGCAGGCCCTGATCGGCGAGAAGTACGTCGACTGCCTGCCCACGAAGCCGCGCGTGGAAGGGACGCCGCTGCCACCGCCGCTCAAGAAGATCCGCCATGGCGAAGGCTCCGGTCAGTACCTGCTTCCGGTGCAGAACAACAGCAGCCCTGTCGACGTCGATCTGCTCGGCGACATCCAGCGCCTGCCCGAACGCCAGCGCTTCACGATCATCCTCAACGAACTCGGCGCCGGCCTGGCGGGCAGGGGCAGCGACCTCAACGAAGTCGTCAGGCGGGCCAACCCGGCACTGCGAGAACTCGACAAGGTGCTGGGAATCCTGGCCGGCGAGAACAACGTCCTGACCAAGCTCTCCGAAGACTCCGACAAGGCCTTGGCCCCGTTCGCACGGGTGCGTGAACGGGTCGCCGACTTCCTCGTTCAGGCCAACAAAGTCTCGCAGGCGAGCGCCGCCCACCGTGGCGCGCTGGCGCAGAACCTCAAAGACTTCCCACCGTTCCTGCGCCAGCTCGGGCCGGCGATGGAACGCCTGGAACGCTTCGCCGAACAGGCGACCCCGGTCTTCACGGACCTGAACAAGGCGGCCCCACAGCTGAGCGAAGCGTTCGTGCACCTCCCCGGCTTCTCCAACAGCTCTGTCAAGTTCTTCGAAAGCCTCGGCAGCACGGCCAAGAAATCCGGGCCGGCTCTCGTGGCGAGCAAAAAACTGCTGGGAGAGCTGAAGACGTTCGGCACGGCCGCCAAGCCGTTCACGACCGAACTGTCCTCGCTCCTGACGGGCCTGCGCGAAACGGGTGGGATCGAGCGGATCATGGACTTCATCTTCCTCGGCGCCGGCGCGGCCAACGGCTACGACGCGCTCGGGCATTTCCTGCGGACGGAGGGCGTGGGCACCCCCTGCGTGAAATACGTGACCGCGACCGGTTCTGGCTGCAATGGCCACCTCGGCGCGACTGCGTCCCCCACCGCGACGAAGGCGAGCATCCCCCCCGGCACCAGCATCGAAATGGCGCGAACGCTGGCCGTCATCAACGGCGCCACACCGGCGCAGGCGATCGCCAAATACCCCGGCAATCCCGAGGCCGAACGTGAAGAAGCATCGAAGCAGACCGTGGTGTCGGGAACGACGCAACCTGTCGGCGGCTCCACGTCGGGTACGACGTACTACTCGCCGGCCGAAGAAAGCAGCGAAGCAGACGGTCTGCTCCTCAACTATCTGCTGGGTGGCTGATGAGCGACAAGGGACAGAGGCGACGCTTTCTGCTGCCCGCGCTGGCGGCGGTCTGCTGTCTGTACGCGCCGGCAAGCGCGTTCGCGGAATCGGCCGCACCGAACGTGGGTGAACCGCCGACGGTCACGACGCCCTCGGCCGAAACGACGGTGCCCGCGCCCGAAGGAGCCGGGGAAGCGGGCCACGCCGAACCCGGCCCCACGGTCGCCGAACAGGTGCGCCAACCCAGCAGTGCCGGCTCTACACCGTCGACACACGGCGCCTCGCGGTCTTCCAAGCCGGAAGCGGGCGGCACGGTCGAAGCCGCGGTCGGCGAAGGTGTGCGTGCTCCGCACAAGGCCGTAGCCCCATCGAGCCTGACACCCAACCTCCCCCTGTCGCTGTCGGGTGGACTCGGCAGCATTCCCGGCTTCTTCATCGAAGACTTCCAGGTTCCGCCCTTCCTGCTGCCGATCTTCCAGGCCGCAGGCGCGGCCTACGGGGTCCCCTGGCAGATCCTCGCCGCGATCAACGAGGTCGAGACCGACTACGGCCGCGACCTGAGCGTGTCGAGCGCCGGAGCGGAGGGCTGGATGCAGTTCCTGCCCTCTTCGTGGGCCCAGTACGGCGTGGACGCGAACGGCGACGGATACAAGGACCCCTACAACCCGGCCGACGCGATCTTCACAGCGGCTCGCTACCTGCGAGCCGCGGGCGGCGACACGAACATCCGCTCGGCCATCTTCGCCTACAACCACAGCCAGCAGTACGTCGAATCCGTGATGCTTCGCGCACAGCTTCTGGGCGGCACGCCATCGGAACTGCTGGGAGCGATAACCGGCCTGACCGAGGCTCGCTTCCCCGTTCACGCGGCGGCTCACTTCGCGGACGGCTTCCCCCTCGTCCAGACCTCGGCCGGCGGCAAGACGCTCGTCGGCACCGCCATATTCGCGAGCGCCGGTGCGCCCGTCATAGCCGTCCAGGACGGTGAAGTCACCCAGATCGGCGAATCGCCGTCGCTGGGGCGATTCGTGATGCTGCGGGATGCCTACGGCAACACATACGTCTACGCGGGCCTGGGTGACGTCTCCTCTGTCTACCCGGTGCTCGAGCCCAAGGTCGACTCGACGGTCAGTGCACAGATCCAGACGACCACGAACGAAGCGGCGCCGAAGGGACCGGCCACGGCGGGCGTGCAGCCGCGCTCCCCGCTGTCAGAAGGCGCCACCGTCTCGGGATTGGCGATGGGCGCAGCCGCCGGGCTCGAATCCGAGCCGCCGAGCACAGCACCGTCCAAGCCTGCACCCAGCCAGCCGGCGAGCACCACGCCAAAGATCGTGGCCCCCAACGTGCAGGCGTTCAGCGAAGGCGAAAACGAGGTCTACCTGCACCAGTTGCAGCCGGGATCGCAGGTGATAGCCGGAACCGTCCTCGGGCACGTAGGCGACGGCGGATCGGGCGCCGGGGATGGCCCGCCGCACATCGTCTTCCAGATTCGCCCGGCCGGTCCGGGAGCGCCCTTGATCGACCCCAAGCCGATCCTCGACGGCTGGGTGGCGCTCGAAAACAGCTCCGCGTTCCACGCCAAGGGGGAGAACCCGTTCCTGGCGACCTCGCCCACGGTCGGTCAGGTGCTGCTGGAGTCAAAGCAGCAGCTCGAGCACCAGGTCCTGCACGACGGGGGAATCCGCCTCGACACCTGCGCGCGCGAGGACACGAAAGAGGGACGCGTCGACAAGCGCGTTCTGGCCGCGCTGGAGTACCTGTCCGTGTCCGGTCTGCGGCCGACCGTCGCGGGTATGCCATGCCCGCCTGCCACTCCGGCCGCGCTGGCGTCGAATGCGGCCAGCGGCAGTACCGACGAGGCATTTGAAATCGTCGCCGTGAACGGCGTGACCGTCTCAGGACACCAGGGAGCGGGGACGATCGCGGACACGGCCGTCCGCAAGCTGCTGATGCTGCAGGGGCTCTCCCGTCCCCGCCGGATCGTCAGCGCGATGAGCTACACGGGCGCGGCCGGCGCCGTGACCGACTCCAAGGCCGACTCCATCCGGGTCAGCTTCGCGACTCCGTCCGGCGATCTGGCACGAGTGGCGGGTGTCTACGCATCGGCGCTGGCTCCCGAGCAGTGGACGAGCCTGATAGCGCGCCTCGGCGAGATCCCCGATCCCGTCGTCTCGCGCAAGCCGTCCTCGGCGGCGATCCCCGACTCCGCGGGCGAAGGAGGCGCGAGTGGCAACGGCTAGCCCTCCCAGCTCTCCCTCCACGCCGCCGCCCGGGCCCGGCTCCGCGCAGGCGCTGCGGTCGCGTGGCTCGAGCACCGCGCGCATCCTTGCCATCGGCGGTCTCGCGCTGGTCGTGCTCATCGTCGCCTACCTCATCTTCGGAGGCGGCGGCGGCGCGACCTACCACCTGACCCTTGCCGAAGGCGACCAGCTCGTCCTCGGCGATCAGGTTCAGGTGGGCGGGGTGCCCGTGGGCAGCGTCACCGGAATAGAACTGACCAAGGACTTCAAAGCCAAGGTCACGATCCATGTCGACTCGTCCCTGACGCCCCTGCACGAAGGCACCGAAGCCCAGGTCCGCACGCCGTCGCTGTCGAGCGTGGCGAACCGCTACGTGCAACTTTCGCCGGGGCCCAACAACAAGCCCGCCCTCTCCGAAGGCGCGACGCTGCCCGCGAGCGCCAGCAAGCCCGTCACCGACCTCGATCAGCTCTTCAACACGCTGAACCCCAAGACGCGCGCGGGTCTGTCTCAGTTCATCCAGGGCCTGGGCGAAAGCTATGCCGGGGCAGGCAAGTCCTTCGGCGAAGACACCGAATACTTCGGTCCGTTCATCTCCGCTTCGAACCACGTCTTCGAAGAGCTCGTCCGCGACCAGCCGACGTTCGAACACTTCCTGATCGAAACGTCCAAGGCCGTCACGACGATCGGAGCGCGCGCTCCCCAGCTCGCCGATCTGATCGAAAACAGCAACAAGGCCTACGAAGCGATCGGCGACGAGCAGCACCAACTCGCTGCCGGCCTGAAACAGCTTCCCGGCACTCTCCAGCAGGGGAACAAGACGTTCGCCGAACTCCCCTCAGCCTTCGCCGCCCTGGAAGAGTTCGTCAACGCCTCAAAGCCGACGACTAAGCCGCTGGTGACCCTGTTCGCACACTTGCACACGCTGGTGAAAGCCGGCACGCCGGCGATCGCGAACTTCAACGAAGCGTTCAGCCGCCCGGGCGCGAACAACGACCTGACGGACATCGTCAAGGCGCTGCCGGTTCTCTACAAGCAGCTCACCACGGCCTCCCCGAGCGTGGTCCAAGGCGAG
Organism: uncultured Solirubrobacteraceae bacterium; assembly: GCA_963697795.1. Lineage (GTDB taxonomy): Bacteria > Actinomycetota > Thermoleophilia > Solirubrobacterales > Solirubrobacteraceae > Palsa-744. The sequence goes on from OY969097.1 coordinate 2,731,365, forward strand.
AAGGAATCGGTGCCCGTGACGAACTTCTTCGGGCCCTACACCCCCGATCTCGTGGGAACGTTGCGCACCTTCGGCCAGGCTGGCGCCTACTACGACGCAGATGGCGGATATGCCCGCGTCAGCCCGATCTTCCCCAGCTTCGCCCTCGGCGAAGGCAACACGCTGAAACCGAGCTCGGCTCAGCAGGCGCTCGCGAACCTCAAAACGGGACAGCTGCGACGCTGCCCGGGGGCGGCAACCGCGCCCGCCGAAGACGGGTCCTCCCCGTGGACGGACAGCGAACTGCTCGACTGCGATCCGACGGAGGTGCCGTGATGGATCGCCGCCGTCGCAACTCCCTTGCGGCCAGCCCGCTGCTGATCGGGGCCGTCACGACCCTGATCGTGGTCGTCGCCGTCTTCCTGTCCTACAACGCCAACAACGGGCTGCCGTTCGTGCCGACCTACAACATCAAAGTCGCTCTGCCGGAGGCGTCGGGCCTGCAACCCTCCAATCAGGTTCGGATCGGCGGCTCGCGAGTCGGCCTTGTCAGCTCGCTCACGCCGTACGAGAACCCGAAGACGGGCAAGGTCACGGCGATCGCCAACCTCAAGCTCGAAAAAAGCGTCGAAAAGCTGCCGGCCGATACGCGGGCGGTCGTGCAGTCAGTCTCGGCGATCGGCCTGAAGTACCTCGAACTGGAAAAGGGCCACTCCAGCCGACTCCTGTCCGCCGGCGCCACGATCCCCACCAGCCAGGTGCGGGAACCGGTGAACATCGAGGAACTCTTCAACATGTTCGACGCAAAGACACGAACGGCGATCAAGATCAACTCGAACAACTTCGGCGACGGGCTGGCCGGCCGGGGGCTCGGACTCAACAACACGATCGCCACGCTTCGCCCCCTCGTCAACCGTGCCATCCCGGTCTTGCACAATCTGGCGTCGCCGCAGACCGGGCTCCGAGAGCTCTTCATCGCGCTGGACCGGGCCGCCTCGCAGGCCGCCCCCGTGGCTGAAGCGCAGGCCACCTACTACACGGACCTCGACACCTTCTTCAAAGCGTTCGCGAGCGTCACCAAGCCGCTCGAAGAAGCGACGGTGGAAGGACCGTCCTCGCTCGAACAGGCGACCCACTCGCTTCCGTACGAGGCGAAGTTCGTGGACAACGCGACGGAGTTCATGCGTCTGCTGCGTCCCAGCGCGGCCGCGCTCACGACTGTGGCCAAGCCGCTCGGCCACGCCTTCAAGGAAGGCGCGAAGAACCTGGCGGCGGCGACGGAACTCAACTCGAAGCTCGCGGAATCCTCCGAAGCCCTTGCCGGCTTCGGCCAGAGCCCGGTCGTGACGCTCGCGCTCGAAGACTTCAGCTCCACGCTCGAAGCGGGCAATCCGCTGCTGGCCGGCCTCGCACCCGAGCAGACGAAGTGCAACTACCTGACGCTCGCCTTCCGCAACATCGCGAGCATCGGCTCTGAGAGCGTAGGCGTCGGCACGGTCGATCGCGCGGGCTTCAAGCTCGCTCCCTTCGGCCCCAACAACGAGGGGTATCCCTCATCCGCGCCCGCCAACGGCCTCTCCACAGAAAAGGGGCAAAGGCCCGGGGAAATCCTCGAAAGCAACTACCTGCACGCCAACCCCTACCCGAACGTGAGCGCACCCGGACAGACACAGGTCTGCGAAGCCGGCCAGATCACCTACACGCCCAAACACACCGTGATCGGGAACGCCCCCTTGAGCACCGTCGGGAAGGGTGCCGAATTCACCGAACGTAAGACCGACCTGTATGGCGAACCGTATTCGTCCCCCTCGACGCTGAAGGCCCTCGGCATCCAGACGAGCAAGCCCAAAGCCTCGAAGAAAGCGAAGGGGAAGAAGAAATGAGCCGGTTCGCGTTCCTGCGCCGTCGCGACCAGGTTCCTGTCTCCGAATTGGGGAAGGGCAGCCGTGTCCGCTTCGCGGTCGTGATGCTCGTCGTGCTGGCTGTCGCGGTCTACTTCGGCTTCACGAAGGCGATCCCGTTCAAACACGGCTTCCAGCTGAAAGCGGTCTTCCCCAGCGCCATCAACGTCCACTCCAAGTCGCCGGTGCGCATCGCGGGAGTGCCCGTCGGCAAGGTGACCTCGATTCAGCGTGAGGGCAACGACGGCCTGGTCACCATGGAAATCGAAAGCCGCGGCTTGCCGATCCACGAAGACGCGACCCTCAAGATCCGCCCGCGCATCTTCCTGGAAGGCAACTGGTTCGTCGAACTGCAGCCCGGCAGCCCGTCGGCAAAGGTCGTCTCCTCGGGTCACACGATCCCGATAACCCAGACGGCCGACCCGGTCCAGCTCGATCAAGTGTTGGATGCGCTCAACGCCGATACACGGGCAAACCTGCAGAAGCTGCTGATCAACTACGGCGAAGGCCTCACCAAGAAGCCGGACGCCGAAGAAAACGCCGAACAGCTTCCGAGCGTTCAGGGGCTGAATGCCGCGCAGGCGATCAACAAGACCTACCGCATCTCCCCCGAAGCGCTTCGCGGTGGAACGCTCATCAACCAGGCGCTGAGCGGCAGCGAACCCCACGACCTCTCGAAGCTGATCGCCGGCGTCGGGAAACTGACGGCGGCCCTGAACGTGCACGAGCAGCAACTGAGCGAACTGATCCCCAACTTCAACACGTTCATGTCCGCCCTTGCCAAGCAGTCCACGCCGCTCCGACAGACGGTCGCCGAGCTGCCTTCCAGCCTGCGCGGCATCAGACACGGGCTGGCTGGCTTGGGCGCATCCTTTGGCCCGACCAAGGCTTTCGCCCACGCGATCCTCCCGGGTCTTCGCGTGACCCCCGAAACCGTCAAGGCGGTAGTGCCCTGGCTCGAACAGGTGACGGCATCGCTGGCCCCGAGCGAGCTCGGCGGCGTGGCTAAGGGGCTGGCCGAAGCGACCCCGTCACTGGCGAAGCTGACCGGCGAACAGGTGCCGGTCTTCAAGCAGACCGAACTCTTCAACAAATGTCTGACTAATGTGATCTACCCGACCGGCGACGCGAAGCTGCAGGATGGATCGAGCACGACCGGCATCGAAAACTACAAGGAATTCTGGTACAGCATGGTCGGTCTGTCGGGGATTGGCCAGGGCTTCGACGGCAACGGCAGCTTCGCCAAGTTCCTCGTTGGCAACAGCGGCGCCACGATTGAGTCCAAACCGGTGACGGCAGTGGGCGTGCCCTTCAAGCGAGAAGGGCTCAAGCTGCTGGCGCACGCCCCCGAGCCGCCCCTTGGCACACGGCCTGCGTTCCCCAGCGAAGAGCCGCCGTACGAGCCGCTGCAGCCCTGCTACAAGCAGACGCTTCCCGAATTCAACGGCCCGCTCTCAAACGGCCCGGCGGACGGCAGCTGACGATGGCTCCCCAGGACGCCAACAAGCACTCACGCGAGGGCGGTCTCACCGTCCGCGAGCAGATCGAGCGCTACCGTACGGCGTTCATCTCGGTCGTGACAATGATCGTCATCGCGGCGGCCGTGGGCGGCTACATCCTCTCCCACGAGAACCTGCACCTGCCGAGTTGGGTGCCTGTTCTGGGCCACGAATACTACGAACTGAAGGCCGAGTTCCAGACGGCGCAGGCCGTCACTCCCGGACAGGGGCAGGCGGTCACGATCGCCGGAGCGAAGGTGGGCGAAGTCGCGAGCGTCGATCTGCACAACGGCATAGCGATCGTCGCCATGAAAGTGACACCGAAGTACGCGCGGTTCTACAAGAACGCGACGCTCCTGCTGCGACCCAAGACCCAACTCCAGGACATCACCGTCGAGGTGAACCCGGGGACGCCGTCCGCGGGCAGGCTCAAGAGCGGAGAAGTCATACCGCTCTCGCAGACCGCGCCCGACGTCAACTTCGACGAATTCCTGGCCGGGCTGGACGCGGAAACTCGCGCCTACCTGCAGGAGCTGCTGGCGGGTGCGGGCGAAGGCCTCAACCACAACGGCACCTCGCTGGCGGCCGACCTCAAGCGCTTCGAGCCGGCGGCCAAATACGGCGACGAAATCCAGCGCGAACTTGCCAAGCGCTCAAAGAACATCGAACGCTCCATCCACAACTTCAGCCTGTTGACAGAAGCGCTGGGCGGCAAGGACAAGGAGATCTCCGAACTGGTCGACTCCTCCAATGCGGTCTTCGAAACCTTTGCGAAGGAGGAAGCGAACCTTCAGAGCACCTTGAAGCTTCTGCCCGGTGCGCTCGGCAAGACAGGGAAGGCGCTCAACAAGGTCGGCAACGCCTTCGAACAGGGCGGACCAGCTCTGCGCAAGCTCGAGCCGTTCGCAAGGTCGTTCGCCCCCGCCCAGGAAGCTACGAAACGGCTCGCGATCAAGACGACGCCGATCTTCAAGAACGAGATCCGCCCGTTCGCACGCGAAATCCTGCCTACGGTCCAGGAACTCGGTCCGGACACGAAGTCGATCGGAGAAGCCTTCCCGAAGCTCGCCGGCAGCTTCTCGATCCTCAACGAATTCTTCAACGAGATCGCTTACAACCCGGGCAAGGGGAAGGCGGGCTTCGACTTCTTCCTCGCCTGGGCCAACCACGACCTCAACAGCGTCGTCTCCAGTTCCGACGCCAACGGACCGATCGGCCGAAGCCTGCTCTACCTGAACTGCCACGTGTTGGGAGTTCTCGAAGGCGCAGCGGAAGTCAATGAAAACGTCAACCAGCTGAAGGGGCTGTTGAGGCCCCCGACGAAGCAGGAATGCACGGCGCGCGGCCTGCCGACGATCGCAGGCGAGAAGGTGCTCCCCCGGAGGACGGGCTCCTTCTTCTCCGGGCTCAGTCAGACACCGTTTGAGAGCCGGCCGGCAGAGAGCGTCACAGTCACGGGCCGGAGCGCACGCGTGAAGGCCGCGAGTGTCCGGCATGGGAGCGGGAACTGACATGCAGAAGCGCGCGCCCACCCTCGGAAACATCCTCGTGATCATCCTGTTCGTGCTGAGCTGCTTCGGGCTGCTGATGTTCCTGTGGGAGTCCTTCGGCGGGCCCCTGCCCCTCAAGCCGAAGGGCTATCGAATGACCGTCGCGTTCCCCCGCGCGCTTGCGCTCGCCGAACAGTCGGACGTCCGTATCAGCGGGGTCGACGTGGGCCATGTCATCTCCGTCAAGCTCGGCTCAGACGGACGCACACACGCGACGCTTGAACTGAACCAGAAATATGCCCCGATTCGGGCCAACATGCACGCCATCCTCAGGCAGAAGACGCTGCTCGGCGAGACCTACGTGCAGCTGATACCCGAGGGGAACGGCGGGCCCAACCTGCGCGACGGCGGGCAGCTCTCGAACGCCAATGTCGAACCGTCCGTGACGCTGGACGACATCCTCTCCGCGTTCGACCCGAAGACTCGCAGCTACTTCAAAATCTGGCAGCAGGAAGTCGCGCAGGGCCTGGACGGCAAGGGGGAACAGGTAAATGCGTCCTTCGCGCGCCTCGAACCGTTCGTCGAACACGCGAACAAGCTTCTCGGAGTACTGGCGAGCCAGGAAGGCGCCCTTCGAGCCCTCGTTCACGACACCGGTGTCGTCTTCAACGCCCTTGCAAGCCGTGAACACCAGCTCGAAGGCCTGATCGTCAACGGCGAACACGCCTTCAAAGGAGCGGCGGAAGGAAGCGAAGCGTTTGCGGCCGCCGTCAGAGCGCTCCCGGGCTTCGCTCGCAGCTCCAAGAAGGCGTTCAAGGAACTCGACAAATTCGCGGCCGACGCAAGTCCCTTCTTCGAAGAATTCCGCCCCGCCGAGCGTGAACTGTCCGCGCTGCTCACGGCGGCAAAGCCCTTCGCTCCACAGCTCGACAAATTCCTGACGGCCCTCGGCCCGCTCACGAAATACGCCAAGACGGGCCTTCCGGATCTGAGCAAGTCCCTGAACCTGACCACGCCGGTACTCGAAAACGTGCGTCCGGTGCTCCACAACCTCGAGCCGTTTCTGCAGTACGCGAGCAACTACGTGCATGAGTTCCAGGCCTTCTTCGCCAACATCACCTCGGCTTCGGCGTTCCGGCAGTCCAATGGCGACTATCCGGTTGAGGAACACAACGAATCTGAATCAGAAGGCCCCAAGCAGCACCTGCTCACGGCAATGGCCGTGCTCAGCCCTGAGAGCCTCTCGCTGTTCTCCGAAAAACTGGGCACGGACCGTTCCAACGCCTACCCGCTGGCGGGGACGTACAGCAACCTGGCGACCGGCCTGTCCGTCTTCAGCGCCAAAGGCTGCGGCAACCCGACACCATCTCTGAACGGGCCTGAAAGCGAAATCATCCCCAAGACCCTGATCGAACAACTGATCAAAGCCAAGGTTGCCAACAAGCCCGAAAAACCGGAAGGCATCGAAAGCAGCAACGCCGCCTCGGCAGGCAGCCCCAACGAAGTCCCGGCCCCGGCCTGCACTCAGCAGGGCAAGAACAGCTTCAACGGAAAGAGCAGCCAGTTCTCCCACGTGACCTACGAAGGGGGCAAATGATGTCTGCGCCCGACGACGACTTCGAGTACCACTCGAGCGACCTCGAACTCTCGGGCAGCCCGGAGACCGGCGACTGGTCGATCCGCTGCGTGGACGTCGTCAAGCGCCTCGGCGGCGCGCCCGTGCTGAACGGGCTGAACGTCGCCTTCCCGGAGGACACGATCACGGTCGTGCTGGGACCCTCTGGCACGGGCAAGAGCGTGCTGATCAAGCACATCATCGGCCTGATGTTCCCCGACTCCGGGGAAGTCATCGTCAAAGGCCTGTCCGTCTCCAAGCTGACGATGCCCGACCTGCTGGCGCTGAGGAGAAAAATCGGCGTCCTCTTCCAGGACGGCGCGCTGTTCGGCTCGATGTCGGTGTTCGACAACGTCGCCTTCCCGCTGCGCCAGCACACCGACATGACCGAGGGGGCCATCTCCGAGCGGGTCCTGCAGCGTCTGCACGACGTGGGCCTCAGCGACGCCGTCGACTCGGCGCCCTCGCAGCTCTCCGGCGGGATGCGCAAGCGGGCGGGTTTCGCCCGCGCCCTCGTGATGGAGCCCGACGTCGTCATCTTCGACGAGCCCGACTCCGGCCTGGACCCCGTGCGCACGGCGCTGCTGTGCGAACTGATCCAGGAGATGCATCAGATCTACAAAGGCACCTACATCGTCGTCACCCACAACATCGCCTCCGCGCGCCAGATTGGCGAATACATCGCCGTGCTGTGGCGAGGGCGGATCGTGGAGGCCGGCGACGCCGCGCACATGTTCTCCTCCGAGAACCCCTTCGTGCGCCAGTTCCTCAGCGGGGACGCCGAGGGGCCTTTGACGATGGATTAGCGGTTGACTCCGACGGGACCAAATGCGAACATATGTTCGCATGGTCGCCTGCATCCACCTACAGCGCTTCGAGCTGGCAGCAGCCTCCGAGGGCGCGAGCGTCGCCAGGAAGGCACTCGCCGGGGCAGCCCTGGCGGTCGCGCCGCAGAGCGCTGGTGAGGGGGCGGCCGGCGGGGGCCGGCTGGGGGAGGTCTCCGGAGCAGCGGAAGCTCATGGCGTCATCCGTGGCATGCCCACGGGCGAGGCGCTGGCTCGCTGCCCGGAGCTGATCCTCCTTCCCGGCAACCCCGTGCGGGTCGCGGAGGCATGGGAGACCGCGATCCAGGCCCTGGAGTCGATTGGGGCAGCCGTCGAGCCGGCCGGCGCTGGGCTGGCCTTCTTCCAGACGGACGGACTCCGGGGCCTGCACGGCACGCTCGCGGGGACGATCGAGGCCGCCCGGACGGCCCTCGGTCGCCCCGCTCGTGTCGGGGTCGGGCCGACCCGCTTCTGCTCCCTGGCTGCAGCCGAGGCCGCTCGCTCCCGCCGGGCGCTCGTGATCGGCCCGGAGGAGGCCCGCCGCTGGCTGGCCGCCAGGCCGATCGGGCTGCTGGCCTTCAGGCAGGAGACGGCTCACCTGGTCCTGCCGCTGACCCGCCTTGGCGTCCTCACCCTGGGCGAGCTCGTCAAGCTCGGCCGAGCCGCCGTGACGGATCGCTTCGGCTGGGCCGGGGGGCTCGCCCACATGCTCGCCCGCGGCGAGGACGGCCCGCTGCGCCCGCGCCTGCCCCGGGAGGGGCTGGAGGAGTCGATGGGGGTCGGCGACGCCACCAGCGGCAGTGCTCTGAAGCGGGTCCTCGGCGTCCTCGTCAACCGTCTGCTGGCCCGGCCCGAGCGTCGCGGTCGCGCCCTGCGCTCCGTGCGCCTGCATGCCCGTCTGCTCTCCGGGGGCAGCTGGCACGAGCAGGTCGTCTTCCGCGAAGCCACCGGCGATTCCGAGCGGATCTGGCTGGCCCTGTCCCTGCGCCTGGCCCTGCTGCCCGCCCCCGCCGGCGAGCTTGGGCTGGCCGTGGAGAGCTTCGGTCCGCCCCAGGGCCAGCAGGGGTCGCTGCTGGACGGCGAGCTCAGCCGCCTGGCCCGCGCCGCCCGCCTGCGCGAAGCCGTCGCCCAGGTGCGCGCAGTGGCAGGCAGGGACGCGGCCCTTCGTGCCGTCTGCGTCGACCCGGACTCCCGTGTCCCCGAGCGTCGTGTCGTGCTGGCGCCCGTGCCGGAGTGAGCAGTGGCCAGGACGCTGAACACGCCAAGGCCCGTCCGCGTCCACTGGGGAGAGGGGCTGCCCGCCCAGGTCGACGGCGAACCCGTCGAGGCCATGCGGGAGTCCTGGCTGGTCGAGGATCGCTGGTGGGAGCAACGGCCCCTGCGCCGCCGCTACTGGGAGCTGCTGGGGGCCCGCGGGCGCAACCTGATCGTCTTCCACGACCTCTGCACGGGCGACTGGTTCCTGCAGGGGCACTGACGGGAGGAGCCGATGGGCGGAGTTCCCTACGTCGAGCTGCACTGCCACTCCGCCTACTCCTTCCTGGACGGCGTCTCCCTGCCCTCCGAGCTGGCCCAGCGGGCCGGGGAGCTGGGCCACCAGGCCCTGGCCCTGACCGACCACAACTCCGTCTCGGGCTCCATGGAGCTGGCCCAGAGCGCGGCAGAGCACGGCATCAGGGTCATCCACGGCGCCGAGATCGACCTGCTCCCGGCCCCCGCCCTGGCGGGGGAGCCGGCTCCGCTTAACCCCCACGTCACCCTGCTCGTGCGCGACGAGCAGGGCTGGCGCAACCTCTGCCGCATCATCACCAAGGCCCACGCCCATACCCGAGACGGTTCCGGCCGGCGCGAGCTGGGCCGGCCCGCCGTGAGCATCGAGCAGCTCTCCGAGCACGCCGAGGGGCTCGTCTGCCTGACCGGCTGCGCAGAGCGCTCCGTGCTGGGCCCCCACGGCTCTCCCGACATGGTCGCCCGGGTGCTCGACGCCTTCGGTACAGAGGACATCTACGTCGAGCTGCAGCGCCCCTATGCCCGCCACGACCGTGCCCGCAACAGGGCCTTCGCAGCCCAGGCCAGGCGCCTCGGCGTGAAGTGCCTGGCGACAGGCGACGTCCACTCCCACAGCCTCGACAGGGCCCAGCTGCAGGACGCCTTCGTGGCCCTGCGCCACCACCTGACCCTCGACGCCTCAGAGCCGCTGCGCCGGGGCAACCACAGCCACGTCATGGCCCGCCCATCCGCCATGGCAGCCCGCTTCCCGGACCATCCCGAGGCCGTCGCCGAGACCCTGCGCCTGGCCGAGCGGCTGCGCTTCGACCTGACCAGGGACCTCGGCTACCGCTATCCCGGAGCCGAGTCCCGGAAGGCCAACGCCGAGCTGGCCGAGCTGTGCCGGGCCAGGATGACCGAGCGCTACGGGCCAGGTGCGATCGAGGAGGCCAGGGCCAGGGCGGGGGAGGCCCAGGCCCGCCTGGAGCAGGAGCTGCACGTCATCGACCGCCTCGGACTGGCCGGCTTCTTCCTTCTGCACCACGAGATGCTCGAGCTGGCCCGCGAGGTCGCCCTGGAGGTGCGCGGCCCCGACTCCGTCCGGGCCATGCTGGCGCCGGGACGGGGGCGGGGCTCGTCGGTCTCCTCGCTCATCTGCTACCTGACCGGCCTTTCGCACATCGACCCCGTCCTCGGCGGGCTCTCGCTTGGACGCTTCCTGCACGAAGACCTGCACGGCCTGCCCGACATCGACCTGGACTTCCCCCGCGACGTCCGCGAGCGGCTGATCCCGCGCGTGCACGAGCACTTCGGCCAGGACAGGGCGGCCCTGGTCGCGGCCTTCCCGACCTTCCGTGCCCGCGGCGCAATCCGCGAGCTGGGCAAGGTGCTGGGGCTGCCCGCAGGGGAGATCGAGCGGCTGGCCCGCGGAGCAGACCACTGGCACGGCTCAGAGCACGACGTCCAGAGCGTCTTCGGGCGCTCGGGGCCGGGGGAGGGAAGGCCCGACAGGCGCTCGGAGCGCTGGCAGTGGCTGGGGAGGCTGGTCGAGCAGGCCCAGGGCCTGCCCCGGCACCTCTCCCAGCACTCCGGCGGCATGATCATCGCCACCCGCCCCCTGATCGACTGCTGCCCTGTCGTGCCGGCGGCGATGGAGGGACGCCAGATGGTCCAGTGGGACAAGGACTCCTGCGCCGACGCCGGCTTCCTGAAGATCGACCTGCTGGGGCTGGGGATGCTCTCCGCCGTCGAGCGCTGCGTCGAGGAGATCGCCCGCGGGCGGGGCGAGCGGATCGACCTCTCCAGGGTGCCCCTGGACGACCCCGAGACGTTCCGCTCGATCCGCGCCGCGGACACGGTCGGCGTCTTTCAGATCGAGAGCAGGGCCCAGATGCAGTCCCTGCTGCGGACCCGCCCCCGCGACCTGAAGGACCTGACCATCCAGGTCGCCATCGTCAGGCCGGGCCCGATCCAGGGCGGCGCCGTCAATCCCTACATCGAACGCCTGCAGCGCCTGCGCAGGGAACCGGACTTCCAGATCCCCTACGACCACCCCTCCCTGCAGCCGGTCCTGGAGGAGACCCTGGGCACGATCATCTTCCAGGACCAGGTCATGGAAGTCGCAGAAGCCTTCGCGGGCTTCACCCCAGGCGAGGCCGACGGGCTGCGCCGGGCCATGAGCCGCAAGCGCTCGAGCGAGATGCTGGCCCGCCACCGCGAGCGCTTCGTGGAAGGGGCCATCGAGCACTCCCGCGCCGACCCCGCCACGGCCGAGCGGGTCTGGGACATGGTCAAGGGCTTCGCCGGCTTCGGCTTCCCCAAGGCCCACAGCGCAGCCTTCGGGCTGCTCGCCTACCAGTCGACCTGGCTGCGCGTCCACTACGGGCCGGAGTTCCTCTGCGCCCTACTCAACGAGCAGCCGATGGGCTTCTACGCATCGGACAGCCTCCTGCACGAGGCCCAGAACCGCGGCATCCCGATCCTGCCGATCGACGTGAACGCCTCCGACGTGCAGTGCACAGTCAGGGACGGGGCCGTGCGGCTCGGCCTCGGCTACGTCAAGGAGGCTCCGGACAAAGAGCTGCAGGGGCTCGTGGCCGAGCGCGGGCGGGGCGGGCGCTACAGGACCCTCGGCGATCTGGCGGCCCGCAGCGGCGCCCGCCAGGGCACCCTCGAGCAGCTGGCCTGGGCCGGCGCCTGCGACGCCCTGCTGGGCCGGGGACAGCCCGGCGCCGTCGCCAGGCGCACGGCCCTCTGGCAGCTCGGCATGGCCGGCACCGCCCAGGCCGTCAAGGCATCGGGCGAGCAGCCCTCGGACGCTGCTCAGCTGGCACTGCCCCTGGAGCTGCCCGACGCGCCGCCGCTGCGGCGGCTGGGGCGCTGGCAGCAGCTGATCGCCGACTACTCCACCAGCGGCATCTCGATCGGAGAGCACGCCATCGCGATCCTGCGCGAGCGCCTGGAGGTGCCCCGCCTGGCCACCAGCGCCCAGCTGGCCCGCCTGCCCAACCGCAGCGACATAGCCGTCGCCGGCCTCGTCATCGCCAGGCAGAAACCGGGGACCGCCAACGGCATCATGTTCCTGCTCGTCGAGGACGAGTTCGGGACCGTCAACCTGATCGTCCCCCGCGACGTCTACGAGCGCCGCCGTCACCTGGCCAGGGCCGAGCCGCTGCTGCTGGCCCGTGGGCGTCTGGAGCGCCACCAGGAGGGAGGCAGGATCGCCTGGGGGGTGGAGCAGCTGCCCGGCAGGGTCGTCAAGGAAGACGACGGGGAGGTCGTCAAGCCCGTCGTCAACCTGCTCGTTCGCGAGCTGGAGCCGCTGGAGCGCTACATCGAGGGGGGCCTGGTCGAGGGCTCCAAACAGGCAACCGTCAGCAGCCTCACTCCCCTTCTCAGCGAGGAGCAGGAGGTCCAGGAGGCTGACGGGGCGGAGGTCACCTCCAGCATGCGTGCCGTCGCCCCGCCGATCCAGAGCTTTGCCATGGGGCGTCGACGTTAGCCGCTGACGGCCATGTGGCGAGACCTCGACCCTACGGCCGAACGGCCGGCCGGTGAGGTCACGGTTCTCGGCGAGCCCTTCCGGGTCCGCTCGGCCCGCTCGGCGTCGTCGACCGCCCAGGCCAGCCTCTGCACGAGCTGCTCGGCCGAATGGCCGTCGCGGAGATGGATCGAGCGCACGTGCTCGTCGAGCACCACGCTGTCCAGGTCCTCGCCTGCGTCGCGCGAACGCAGCGGAGCCGCATCCGCCATCACGATGATTCTTGCCATCGGTCTCTCCTTCGCTCTGAATGTCCTCCTCGCACCTTCAACACGCCAACCGTCCTCGCCGCTTCTGAAGCCCGACTTAAGATCTGCACGAACGATGCCGCCGGGTCGGGTTCCGGGGCCTCTGCTGGGTAGTCTCCGACCATGGCCCGCCTCGGGGACACTGGACTGGACGTATTTCCACTCTGCCTCGGCGGCAACGTGTTCGGCTGGAGCCTCGAGGAGGACGCGTCCTTCGCCGTGCTGGACGCCTTCGTCGCCGCCGGAGGCAACTTCATCGACACGGCCGATGTCTACGGCCGGCGGGGACCCGACGGCGAAGGCTCCTCGGAGCGCATCGTCGGACGCTGGATCGCAGCCCGCGGCAACCGCGAGAAGCTCGTCATCGCCACCAAGGTCGGCATGTCCCCAGACCGCCACGGCCTCTCCGCCGAGACGATCCGCCAGGGCGCCCGCGAGTCGCTGCAGCGCCTGGGCATCGATCGGATCGACCTCTACTACGCCCACCGGGACGATCCCGACACGCCCCTGACCGAGACCCTCGGCGCCTTCGCGGAGCTGATCTCGGACGGCCTCATCGCTCACGCCGGCGCCTCCAACTACAGCGCCCAGCGCCTGCAGGAGGCCATGACCGTCGGCGCCCAGCCCGACATGGCCGCCTACGTCGCCCTGCAGCCTCACTACAACCTGATGGAGCGAAGCGAATACGAGGGCGAGCTGGCGGAGGTGTGCGCCCGCCACGGCCTGGCCTGTCTGCCCTACTTCGGTCTCGCCCGCGGCTTCCTGACCGGCAAGTACCGCCCCGGCGGCCCCGAGGTAGACAGCCCCCGCGCGCAGGGCGTCCGCGACTCCTACTTCAACGACCGCGGCTTCGCCGTGCTCGACGCCCTCGACGCGATCGCCGGTGACAGAGGCGTCAGCGTGGCCGCCGTCGCGCTGGCCTGGCTGCGCCTGCAGCCGACCGTGCTGGCGCCGATCGCCAGCGCCACCTCGCCGGCCCAGCTGGCCGAGCTGATGCAGTCGGCGACGCTGGATCTGAGCGCGGAGGAGCTGGCCCGCCTCGACCGCGCCAGCGCCTGAAGCCGGCCGCTTCGACTCTCAGGTCCCCGTCGCGCTGAAGCGCAGCGCCTGGCCGTCGGGATCGTGCAGCGTCAGCGCGCCGTCGTCCTCCCTCTCGCCATCCACGCCGGCGCTCTCGGCGATCTCCTCCAGCGCCGCCGGCCCGCTCAGCCCGAACTCGACCAGGCGCAGGCCGGGCGAGCGCTCGGGCGGCCTCGACCCGCCGGCGCTCTGCCAGGAGTTCAGGCCCAGATGATGGTGGTAGCCGCCGGCCGACACGAACGCGGCGGAGGGCAGCCGTGCCTGCTCCTCGAAGCCGAGGTCCTCGTAGAAGGCGGCCGTCCGGTCCACGTCTGAGACCTTCAGGTGCACGTGCCCGATCCCCGTTCCCGCCGCCACACGCTCGGAGGGCTCGCCGGGGAAGGTGCCGAGCAGGTCCTCGACGTCCAGGGGCAGCGTGACCATGCTCACGCCGTGCCCGTCGGCGGGGCGCTGCCAGCTCTCGCGGGGCCGGTCGGCGTAGATCTCTATGCCCAGCCCGTCCGGGTCTGCGAGGTACAGAGCCTCCGAGACGCCGTGGTCCGCTGCTCCTTCGAAGGGCCAGCCGGCCGCCGCAATGCGCCGCACCGTCTCCGCCAGGCCCGCCCGATTGGGATGAAGCCAGGCCACGTGGAAGAGGCCCGTAGCTCTCCGGGGCGCCGCAGAGGCGTCGGGCAGGGCGAGCAGCTCGAGCATCCCCACGCCGCCGGCGCCCAGGATCGCGTGTTGCTCGTCGCGCTCCATGAGTTGCAGGCCCATGACGCGCTCGTAGAAGTCGACGCTGGCGGGCAGGTCGCTGACGGCCAGCTGCACCTTGCCGATGCGCAGGGACGGATCGATCGGCACAGGTGGGGTCACGTTCCAGATAAGAGCACAGTCGCGACGCAGATTCAGGCTAGGGTGGATGGCGATGAACTACCGCAGGCTCGGATCGAGCGACCTGGAGGTCTCTGAGATAAGCCTCGGCTCGTGGCTGACCTACTCCGGCGGGGTCAGCTCCGAGCAGGCGAGATCGTGTGTGCAGGCCGCCTTCGACGAAGGCATCAACTTCATCGACACCGCCAACGTCTACGGTCGTGGCGCCGCCGAGGAGTTGCTGGGCGAGGTCCTGTCCGGGCGCCCTCGCGATTCCTACGTACTCGCCACGAAGGTCTTCTTCCCGATGTCAGACACGGATCGGGGGCTCTCCAAAGAGCAGATCCATAAGCAGATCGACGCTTCGCTGGCACGGTTGCGGACCGACTACGTCGACCTCTACCAGTGTCACCGCTACGACAGCGAGACACCGCTGGAGGAGACGATGCAGGCCCTCAGCGAGGTCGTCCGGGCCGGCAAGGCGCGCTACATCGGCTTCAGCGAGTGGCCTGCTTCCGAGATTGAACGTTCGCTCGCGCTGCCCGGCGTCGAGCGCTGGGTCTCCAGCCAGCCGCAGTACTCGATGATCGTCCGTAGCCCCGAGGCGCAGGTGATGCCGCTCTGCGAACGCGAGGGCATCTCGCAGATCGTGTGGTCGCCGCTGGCCCAGGGCGTGCTGGCCGGTCGTTACAAGCCCCGTCAGCCGCCGCCGGCGGACTCCCGCGCTGCCAGCGACAGCATGGGTGGCTTCATCGGGCAGCTCATGACCGATCAGGTGCTGCAGGCAGTCGAGCTGCTTCGTCCCGTCGCCGATCGGGCCGGCATGACGATGCCCCAGCTGGCCCTGGCCTGGGTCCTGCGCCAGCCCAATGTCGCCTCGGCGATCGTCGGCGCGAGCCGCCCCGAGCAGGTCCGCGCCAACGCCTCCGCCTCCGGCCTGACGCTGGACGAGCAGACCCTGGCCGCGGTGGATGACGCGCTGGGCGGGGTCGTCCTGCGCTGAGGTGACGTCACCCCGTGGGCGGCGGCTGCCGCGGCTGATCCCTCACCGCCGCCCCACCACGAGCGCCTGAAACCCCCGCCCGACAGGCCCGTCGACGTCGTGCAGCACGGTCTCTGACAGCCCAGCCCCGTCGGGCTCCAAAAGCGTCCGAGCGTCCAGCCCGATCCACTCCCCGCGCGGCGTCCGGTGCAGATGCACGGACAGGTCTGCGTTGATGAACAGGAAGCCGTCGAAGGGCAGCGAGGCGCTGATGCCGTTGCCGAAGTCCGCTGTCGCCGCCAGGCGCTGCAGGGGGCTCGGCTGCTCGCCCGGCAGGAGCGGATGGCGCATGCGCATCCACACCCGTCCCGGACCCAGCGTGCGGGGATCGTCCAGGAAGCGCATCTCCATCTCCGTGGAGGCGAAGCTGACACTGTCGTCGTCGCTCAGGGCGAAGCGGATCGCCCGCCCCTCAGCGGGTCCGGGCATGGCCTCGTGCTGTCCCTCCTGCCCGGCCGCCGGCAGCCCCTCGGGCACGGCCTGCAGCAGCAGCGCCCCGGCACGGCAGATCAGGACGGGCTCGCCGTCGACGTGCGCGTGCAGGTCGGCCGCCAGCTCCCGCACCCGCCGGCCCGAGCGCAACGTCCTCACGGACACGCTCAGGGTCGCGAATGGGACAGGGCGCAGCAGCTCGAAGCTCAACCGTGAGAAGCGCAGCTCGGCGGAGGGTTCGTGACGCTCGAAGGCCCGGGCGATCAGCGCCGCCGGGGCGCCGCCGTGAAGCGCCTGCGGGTCCCAGGGCCCGCGTGCCAGCTCGCTCGGCGCGAAGCCCTCCCCGTCGGGCAGGAAGACGCTCTCGCTCATGGCCGTACCGTCCAGCGCCGCCACGACTGCGACGCCGGGTCCCGCCGCCCCGCCTCGCTCACCGCCTGGAGCCCTCCCAGGAGAAGCCCCGCACGGCCAGGTAGACGCCGAAGACCCCCCACAGCCCGATCACGGCCAGCCCGTCGAGGTTGCTGGAGATGCCGGCCCCTGTCACCATCGCCCCCGACAGTCCGGCGATCAGCGGCTTCAGCGGCAGGGCTTCGGCGATCGAGCGCAGGAAGCCCGGGGCGCTGTGGGAGTCGAAGACGTAGAAGGACAGGAAGACGACGGGCAGGAAGACGGCGTTGACGTAGGCGGCTGTGGACTCGAAGTTGGGGATGACATGGGCGAAGGCGACGCCCAGGGCGGCAAGGCTGACGACGCCGGCGGCCACGAACACGAGCAGGGCCAGCCAGTGCTGGGGCCAGCCGATCCCGAAGAAGGCCCGCCCGGCCAGGATCACGATGGCGATCTGCAGGATCGTGTTGGTGACGGCGTTGGCGGCCACGCCGATGAAGTAGGACAGGGTCGGCAGGGGAGTGCCCCTGATTCGCTTCAGCACGCCCCGCTCGCGCAGGAAGACGATGTTGTAGGCCAGGGCCGTGAAGGTCGTGGACATGACGCTCATGCCCGCGATCGCCGGCACCAGCTTGTTCAGGTCGTGCTGGCTGCCGCTGAGGATCACGCCGCCCGCGACGAGGAACAGCAGGGGCAGCACGAAGTTGAAGAAGGCTGCGCTGGGGTTGCGCCAGAACATCTTGCGCTCCAGGCGGTACTGGCGCCAGCCCAGCGTCAGCGTCTCAGGCATCTGCCGTCAGCTCCAGGTAGACGTCCTCCAGGGAGGGGCGGCTGACTGAGAGGTCGGACAGCGTCCAGCCCTCGGCCAGGGCCTGGCCCGTCAGCTCGTGCAGCAGGGCGGTCGGCTCGTCGGTCTCGCGCTCCACCAGCGTGCCCGTGCCGTCGCGGTAGGCGATCCTGTAGCGCCCTGCGCTGGAGTCGGGTCCGCCCAGCTCGTGGGGGGCTCCGATCGCCAGCACCCGGCCGTCCTTGACGATGGCGACCCTGTCGGCCAGCTCCTGGGCCTCGTCCAGGTAGTGGGTCGTCAGCAGGATCGTCTTGCCCAGCTCGCGCAGCGAGCGGATCGTCTCCCAGGCGGCCCTGCGGGCCTCCGGGTCGAAGCCGGTCGTCGGCTCGTCCAGGAAGATCAGCTCGGGGTCGCCGACGAGGGCCAGGGCGAAGTCCAGGCGCCGCAGCTGCCCGCCGGAGAGCTTGCGGCTGCGGACGTCGGCGAAGCCGCCCAGGCCGGCCAGCTCCAGGACCTCCTCGACGTCACGCGGATGCGGGTAGAAGCCGGCCCAGTGGCGCAGCGCCTCGCGGGGCGTGATGTGGCTGTAGATGCCGCCGGCCTGCAGGACGATGCCGATCCTCCTGCGCAGGGCGATCGAGCGCCTGGCGGGGTCGTGGCCGAGCACGGAGACCTCGCCGCCGGAGCGGCTGCGGTAGCCCTCCAGGATCTCGACCGTCGTCGTCTTGCCGGCCCCGTTGGGGCCCAGCAGCCCGAACACCTCGCCGCGGCGGACGGTGATGTCCACGCCGCGCAGCGCCTCGTAGTCGCCGTAGCTCTTGCGCAGCCCGCTGACCTGGATCGCGTTTGCTGCGTCACCAAGCACCAACTCGATCATCCCAGGATCGGCTGCCACGCGACCCGCGGGCGCTACCGTGTCTGGCCAGCTATTCGAAGTCAATACCTTCTGGCGCCTCAGCTAGACGATCGAATCCCTTCGGTCGAGCGTCGCTGTCAGCGTCAGAGCGAGGCCCCCTCGACCATCTCGAGGATCTGGGGCGAGAAATCGTAATCCCAATTGAGGCCTCTGTCGCGGAGGTGGATGTAATACGGCTCGGTTGGGCTCCTGCGTGCTCTGAGCCGCCAGAAGTGGTGCCTGGACAAGATCCTCTGGCAGGCTTGGTTGTCACGATGCACAGCCCCCCACACGTACGGCATGCCCTCGCTTGAGCCCTGGTGTATCTGGGCGAGCGTGTCGCACAGCATAAAGGTCCCTATTCGTGTCGCCCCGTCGGGCATCCGCAAACCACGGTAGGGCTCGCCGATGACAGTCAGGTCCAAGCAGACGGCCCCGGTAAACGCCTCGTCGTCCGTGAACGGTCGCTCGTGGAAGACGGAGACGGCAACGAGACCCTCCGTGTGTCGCGCCTCGGCGACGCGTATCGCGAATTCGCCAGCATCGACTGTCGAGAGTGCACGCAGTTGGTCGAGCGCCTCTTCAACGTCCCGCTCGTACTCGGACTCTCCACCGCATCGAAAGTCCTGCAAGGGTGGATATTCGCCAGGGTCCGAAATCCACCGCGTCTGCGGCAGCACGGGCAGCTTTGCAATCACTCGCTAGCTCTTGGCGGTGTGTTTGCCCGTTCGAGCTTTTTTCTGGGCGTCTTGGAGTTCCTGCCCAGATACTCGAACTGCCAGCTTGGGGTCCTTCAGAAGCTTCGCCGGTGTTATGTCGCTTACAGCTACTGCGTGCTGGTCCAAAGTCGCGGCCGTGCCCAAGGTTCCCCTTCTCTCGCTTGTATTTGTTGGGTCAGGACGGGTCATGGAGTTCAGTCGCGGGAACCTGCTGCAAGTTCCAATCGACAGACCTTTGCCCGTACTTGATACGCGCGAACCATATACCGTGCATCGGCTGCGAGTCGAGTGCGAGAAGCCGATTGCGGGCAGGGAAGGGCGAGGAGGTGTTCATGTGCTCACCGAGCATCTCCAGACCGACCGCATGGCGTGATGGTACGTCAGCCTCCGCTTCGCGCCGAATTGTTGCGGTCATGATCGGCACCACATGCCCACAACACGCCGAAAGGGCGTAGGCTGCGCTGCAGGGATCTGCCTGTCCTGTCTCTGACGCTGATGCAGAGTCCACCACCTTGATTGACTCCAGTAGTCATTGGAGGCATGCCCGATCATATCGCCCGTTCCGTGCGGACCGCACTTGAGCGGCGCATAGAGACCAATCGGGAGTCGTCAGGCAACCGACGGCAGGGGTGGACCGCCCTACCAGTGCACGCCCCTGGTCAGTGTCGCCATCGCTATCTGCTCGAAGGAGACGTGTTCCTCGACGTCCTTGTGCCCCTTGGCGGCGGCCGAGTCGGGGAAGACCCGGTAGCCCAGGTGCAGCAGCCTGTCGACCATGCTGGGGGACAGGCTGTAGGCGACTTCCCCGAACTTGCCGAGGCGCGTGCCCATCTCCTTGGGCCGCGAGCGCAGGGCCTCGCAGATCATGTCCGCGGCCTCCTCGGGGCTGAGCGTGGGGAAGGCGTCGTACATTTTGGTGGGGGCGATCATCGGCGTGCGCACGAGCGGCATGTGGATCGTCGTGAAGGTGACGCCGTCGCCGACGACCTCCGAGGCGACGACCCGCGAGAAGGCGTCCAGGGCGGCCTTGGAGGCGACGTAGGCCGAGAAGCGCGGCGGGTTCGTCTGCACGCCGATCGAGGAGATGTTGACGATGTGCCCCGAGCCCCGCTCGCGCATGTGCGGCAGCAGGCCGATGATCAGCTTGACGGCCCCGAAGTAGTTGAGCTGGATCGTCCGTTCGAAGTCGTGGAAGCGGTCGTAGCTGAGCGCGATCGAGCGACGGATCGAGCGGCCCGCGTTGTTGACCAGCATGTCGACGTTGCGGTGGTCGGCGAGGACCCTGTCGAGCAGCCCTTCGATCGACTCCATGTCGGAGATGTCGGCTGCATAGACGTAGGCCGTGCCGCCGGCAGCGACGATCTCCGCCCGCACCTCCTCGAGGCTGTCGACGTTGCGAGCCACCAGCAGCGGCACCCCCCCGGCGGCGGCGACCTTCAGGGCCGCTGCCCGCCCGATCCCCGAGGAGGCCCCCGTGATCATCACGTGCTTGCCCTCCAGGGCCTCTTTGAGCGTCCGCCCGCGGCGGGAGCTCGGCTCCATCTCCCGCTCCCAGTAGTCCCACAGCCTGGGCGCGTAGTCGTGCAGGGCAGGCGGCTGCTCCAGGGGCGTGCCGGCCAGCGCCCGTCCCGCCTCCAGCGTGTCGAAGCGGGGCACCAGCTCCATGTGGCCCAGCACCTGCCGGGGGATGCCCAGCTCGCGCAGCGCCAGACCCGTGATCTGCTTGAAGGGGGGCAGGGCGCCGGCGAGCGCCAGCGGCCACTTCGGCAGCGGGTCGATCAGGCGTTTGTCGACGCTGACGGCGAAGCGGGGTGCATGGGCGGCGGCGGCCAGCTCGTTGATCAGGTCGTCGACCCGCTGGGGGCGCGGGTCGGTCAGGTGGAAGGCCCTGCCGTCGAGGTCGGGCTCGTGGGCGATGTGCTCCAGGGCGCCTGCCACCCAGTCGACGGGCACGACGTTCGTGCGGCCCAGGTCCAGGCCGACCAGGGGCACCCATTCCGGCACGACGCTGCGCAGCCTCTGGATCGCCTTGAAGAAGTAGTAGGGGCCGTCGATCTTGTCCATCTCGCCCGTCCGCGAGTCCCCCACGACGATGCCGGGCCGGTAGACCCGCCAGGGCACGTAGGGCTGCTCCCGGACGATCCGCTCCGACTCGAACTTGGTCCGGTGATAGGGCGAGGGCAGCCGCTGGCCCTCGTCGAACATGCTCTCCTCGAAGACGCCCTTGTAGGTGCCCGCGACGGCGATCGAGGAGACGTGGTGCAGGCACTTGACGTCCAGCGCCCGGGCCAGTTCGACGGCGTGGGTCGTGCCGCCCACGTTGACGGCCGTGTTGCGCTCCGCGGGCGCCGTCATGTCGTAGACGGCTGCCAGGTGGAAGAAGTGCTCGACTTTGCCGTGCAGCTCGGCGACCCTGTCCGGGTCAACGCCCAGCATGGGCCTGCGCAGGTCGCCCGTGACGGGGATCACCCGCTGAGCAGTGCCCGGTCCCGCCACGGCGGTCCAGCGCTCGACCAGGTCGTCCAGGCGCCCCTTGCTGGATTCCCGCACCAGCACGTACACGTCGCCCTGACGTTTGGCCAGCAGGTTCTCCACCAGACGGCGTCCGATGAAGCCCGTAGCTCCAGTCACGAAGTAGGCCACCGGTGGAGCCTACCGTCAAGCGGGTGTCCTCGCTGGGAGAGTCAGTCGGAAGTAGGAGAGGCGGCTAAGCCCCCGCCCCGACCCCGCCGCGCCCCTCCCCCCCGGCGAACCGCTCGGCCCCCCGGGCCCCGTCCTCGAACACCTCCGGCCCTGCCTGGGCCTCCAGCGCCAGCGCCTCCTCCAGCGGCAGCCCGAAGCCTTCGATCGCCGCCATGCGGTCGGCCAGCATCGTCCGCTGGGGGAACCGCGCCAGTCCGTCGGCCAGCTCCAGGGCGCGCTCCAGGTGGGCGCCGTCGGGCGCGACCTCGGTCAGGAGTCCCATCGAGAGGGCCTCGGCCGCGTCGACGATGCGCCCCGTCAGGATCAGGTCCAGGGCCCTGCCCATGCCGACGATGCGCGGCAGGCGCTGCGTGCCGCCGTCGATCAGGGGAACTCCCCAGCGGCGCTCGGGGTAGCCGAGCCTGGAGGACTCGGTGGCGATGCGCAGGTCGCACCACAGGGCGATCTCCAGGCCTCCCGCCAGGCACCAGCCGGAGATGGCCGCGATCGTGGGCTTGGGGGAGGTCAAGCGGGTGAAGCCCATCGGGCCCTCGGGGCTCATCAGGCGGGGGGCCATCGTCTCGGTCGCCTTCAGGTCGGCCCCGGCGCAGAAGGAGATGCCGCCAGCGCCCGTCACGACGAGCACCCGCGCCTGCTCATCGGCCTCGAAGCGGCGGTATGCAGCCAGCAGCTTCTCCGCCGTCGGGCCGTCGACGGCGTTGCGACGCTCGGGACGGTCGATCGTGATCAGCGCAGTAGAGCCGCGCCGCTCGTAGGAGACGGCCTGTGGGGCGCTGCCGTCAGGCTCGGGCACGGCCGGGGCCGCCGGCTACCAGCCGCCGCGCCACTGCGCGCCGCTCAGCCGTTTGGCGGCTGCCTTGCGGGCTTCCTTGCGCTTGTCCAGGGCCCGCTGGATCATGCTCATGGTGAACACGAACAGGGCGAAGAAGGCGATCACGGCGAAGCCGAAGTTCGTCACGACTTTGTCGTTGGTCGCCCCGTAGAAGCCCCGGCCGTCGTTTTCGGCACGGGCCACGGGGGCCAGCACCAGCACGGCCAGCAGGGTCAAAGGCACGATCTTCGCAGTCAGTCTCAGGCGCATCGGGGCGATCCTACCTCAGGCGGTCCGGGAAGCGCCCCTACCATCAGCTGCCGTGGCACTGCTGATCGCATCCGACCTGCACAAGGACATAGCCGGCTCGCCGCTGCTGCGCGGCGTGTCCTTCAAGCTCGAGCGCCGCGAACGCCTGACGATCGCGGGGCGCAACGGCGCCGGCAAGACGACCCTGCTGCGGATGCTGGCCGGCGAGACCTCGATCGACAGGGGCGAGCTGTCCGTCGCCAAGGGGGTCCGCATCGCCCTGCACGACCAGCGCCCGCCCCGCGAGCGGGACATCGCCCTGGAGGACTACCTGCTCTCCGGCTGTGCCGAGGAGCTGGCCATAGAGGCCGAGCTGGCCGAGCTGGAGGCCCGCATGGCCGGCGGCGACACGGAGGAGGGGACCCTGTCCCGCTACGCCGACGCCCAGGCCCGCCTGGAGACCAGGGGCGGCTACCTGTGGCGCTCCCGGGCCTCCACCATGGCCCACGGCCTGGGCTTCCACGACGCCGACCTGCAGCGGCGGCTGGACACCTTCTCCGGCGGGCAGCTGACGCGCGCCTCCCTGGCCCGGGCGCTGGCGACGGGCGCCGACGTGCTGCTGCTGGACGAGCCCACCAACCATCTCGACATCGAGTCGCTGGAGTGGCTCGAGCAGACCCTGACGGACCTCGATGCGGCCGTCGTGCTGGTCGCCCACGACCGTTGGTTCCTGGAGGCAGTCGGCACGGCCGTGCTGGAGATCGAGGCCGGCCGGTCGCGCTTCTTCGCCGGCACATGGCACCAGTGGCGTCGCGAGCAGGCGGCCCGCGAGATGGCCCTGGGCAAGGCCATCGACAAGCAGCAGGCCGAGATCGAGCGCATGGAGCGCTTCATCGAGCGCTTCCGCTACAAGGCCACGAAGGCCAAACAGGCGCAGTCGCGGGTCAAGAAGCTGGCCAAGATCGACAAGATCGAGCGTGACCCGCGCGACGAGCGGACGATGGAGTTCTCCTTCGCCAAGCCGCAGCGCTCCGGGCGGGTCATCTTCGAGTTGATCGACGGGCGCGTCGAGGTCGGCGATCCCCCTCTGGTCCTGCTCGACCATGCCGAGATGTGGCTGGAAAGGGAAGAGCACGTGTCCCTGGTCGGGCCCAACGGGACCGGCAAGACGACGCTCATCGAAACCCTGGCGGGCGCTCGCGAGCTGGCCGGCGGCAAGCTCAGCATCGGCCACAACGTCAAGGTCGGCTACCTCTCCCAGCACGCCGAGGAGCTGGGCGCGGGCGGGGCACCGGAGCAGAGCGTCCTCGACGCCGCCTCGCGGGCGACGGGCCTGACCCCCAACAAGGCCCGCACGCTGCTGGGCCGCTTCCTGTTCTCCGGGGAGGAGGTCGAAAAACCCCTGGCGGGCCTGTCGGGAGGGGAGCGCAGGCGCCTGTCGCTGGCCGTCCTCGTCGGCGCCGACCGCGACCCTCCCAACGTCCTGATCCTGGACGAGCCGACCAACCATCTGGACATCGAGAGCCGCGAGGCCCTCGAGGACGCCCTGCGGGCCTTCCAGGGCGCGATCCTGCTCGTCTCCCACGACCGTGCCCTGCTCGACGCCGTCGGCAGTCGCACGATCGCCGTCGAGGACAGGGCCCTGCACACCTACCAGGGCGGTTGGGCCGAGTACGTGCGGGTCCGCGAGGAACGGGGTCAGACGCCGGGCGGCCGCGCCGGCGCGCTGGCGCCCCTGCCCGCAGCCGAGGCCGAGCCGCGTCCACTTCCCGAAGCGGAGCAGGAGACCCCCAAGCCCCGCCGCAGCAAGCCCAAGGGGCCGTCCAAGAACCGCCAGAACGCCCAGCAGAAGGCCGAGCGGGCCGTCGAAGAGGCCGAGCAGGCGCTGGCCGCCCTGGAACGGGAGCTGACCGACCCGGCCCTGTGGGCGACCCGCTACGAGGCAGCCAAGTCCGAGGCCCGCCACACTGCCGCCAAGCGAGCTGTCGAGACGGCCTATGCCCGCCTGGAGGAGCTGGTCGACTGAGCTCGGCCACGCGGCCGCCTAGACTTCCTTACGTGGAGAGCTGGCGAACAGCACGCAACATCGCGATCGTCGTCGCGATCGGGCTGGCCGTCTACTTCATCCCCGGTGGCGGCCGCGCGGCGGGGGCCTTCGAAGCGGCCCTGTGGGCGGTCTTCGGCGTCGGCATCGCCTACCTGGGCCTGCGCCTGTATCGCGAAAACCAGTTCCGCCTGGCGGCGCTGGGGGAGCGCCATCGCGGCGTGCTGTACGGCTCGATCGCCCTGGCCGGCTTCTGCTACATGAGCCGCACCCGCCTGTGGGAAACCGGACTGGGGGAGCTGTTCTGGTTCCTGCTCGTCCTGGCCGTGGTGTGGGGGCTGCTCGAGGTTCTGCGCCACTTCCGCAGCTACTCCTGAGCCGACCGGCTGCTCCTATCCTCGAACGGGTGGCGAGCACGCAGACGACAGACGAGAAGACGGCCCGGGAGGCCCTGGCCGACCAGCGCCGTGCCCTGCCCGACCAGCCGGGCGTGTACCTGTTCCGCGACGGCAACGGGCGGGTCATCTACGTCGGCAAGGCCAAGTCAGTGCGCAAGCGGGTCGCCTCGCACTTCAGCAAAGCCCAGGTCCCGTCCAGCCCGGGACACGCCGAGATGGTGGCGGCCGTCGAGCACGTCGAGTGCGTCGTCGTCGCGAGTGAGGCGGAGGCCCTGATCGCGGAGCAGAGCTTCATCAAGCAGTACCGCCCCCGCTTCAACATCCGCCTGCGCGACGACAAGTCCTACCCGTTCATCGCGGTGTCCCTGGACGAGGACTACCCCCGTGTCTACTTCACCCGCGAGCGCCACCGCCCGGGGCGGGCCTACTTCGGCCCCTACTCCAACGCCAAACGGGTCCGCTCGACCCTGGAGGTGCTGGCCAAGGTCTTCATGTTCCGCTCCTGCACGGGCCCGGAGCCGGGACGGCGCAGCGGCAGCCCCTGCCTGGACTACTACATCAAGCGCTGCGGGGCGCCCTGCGTGGGATATGTGGATAGGGAGGGGTATCGAGTGGCGATCGACGGCGTCATCGACTTCCTGTCGGGTCGTTTTGCGGCGATCGAGAGGGATCTGGAGGAGCGCATGCGCGCTGCCGCCGCGGCCGAGGAGTTCGAGCAGGCGACGGTCGAGCGCAACCGCCTGCAGGCCGTCCGCTCCCTGCTGGAGCGCCGCCGCGTCACGGCCGAGTCGCTGGGCTCCTTCGACGCCGTCGCCGTGGCCCTGGACGGCACCGAGGCCAACGCCCAGGTCTTCCAGGTTCGCGACGGGGTGCTGTCGGACCGCCAGTCCTTCTATCTCTCCAACGCCACCGAGCGGGACCTCGGCGAGGTGGCGGAGGAGTTCATGCTCCAGTACTACAGCGGCCAGATCGCGATCCCCTCGCTGCTGGTCGTGCAGCGCGAGGCGGCCGATCGTCCCGCCCTGGCCGAAGCCCTGGCCGGCCGGCGCGACGGCGCCACGGTCGAGCTGCGCGCCGCCGAGCGCGGCGAGAAGCGGCGGATCCTGGAGCTGGCCGAGCGTAACGCCCACCTGGCACTCGACCAGGACAAGCTCCGCTCAGAGCGCCGCCGCCAGAGCAGGGTCGAGGCGCTGGAGGGGCTGCAGGTGGCGCTCGGCCTCGACGCGCCGCCGATCCGCATCGAGTGCTTCGACATCTCCAACCTGGGCGGCACCCACACGGTCGCCTCGATGGTCGTCTTCGAGGGCGGGGCGCCCAAGAAGTCCGACTACCGCCGCTTCACGATCCGCTCCACCGAGGGGGCGCCCGACGACTTCGCCTCGATGGCCGAGGTGCTGTCACGTCGCATGGCCCAGTGGGAGCGCCAGGCCGACATCTCGCCCCACGACCCGGCCTACGACCAGAGCTTCGCCTCCCTGCCCAACCTGATCGTGATCGACGGCGGCAAGGGCCAGCTGGCAGCCGGCCTGGCCGTCCTGCGCGGCTTTCGCGAGCGCGGCGTCGCAGTCGTCTCGCTGGCCAAGCGGATCGAGGAGGTCTTCCAGCCCGGCCGCGCCGCCCCGCTCGTGCTCGACCACTCCACGCCCGAGCTGCAGCTGCTGCAGCGCGTCCGCGACGAGGCCCACCGCTTCGCAATCACCCACCACCGCAGCCGCCGCGACAGGGCCATGACCAGTTCCGTGCTGGATGACCTGTCCGGGATCGGCCCTTCCCGCAAGCGCGCCCTGCTGGCCCATTTCGGCTCCCCCGACGCCGTGCTGGCTGCCGGCAGGGAGGAGCTCGAAGCCGTGCCCGGCCTGCCCCCCAAGACGGCCCGCGACGTGCACGCCCAGCTGCATCGGGCCGGGTGAGGGAGGACTCGATCCGCGCCGCGCTGACCTGTTACCGACCGGTCGGTCAGTCGACTCGGTCTGAGCGGAGCGCGATCAGCCCGGCGTGACGACGACGCCGCGGTCGCCGTAGGGGATGCGCTTGCCTTTGAGCATCCCCATCAGGGTTCCGATCAGCTTCGTCAGTTTCGTCTGGAAGCCGTACTTGGCGATCACCTGGCGTCGGATCGCCTCCAGCTCCTCGCCGGAGACGACCCGCGCGGTCGCCTCCGTCACCGTCGAACCCTCCTTCACCCGGCCGCGGGCGTCGCAGGGTTGGACGGTCACCCGCTGGGTGTGCGCCAGGCGCTTGGCCTTGCCCGAGCCGGAGCTTGTCCAGAAGGCGACGCTGCCGTTCTCGTAGGGGGTGACCCAGACGGGCGTGGCCACCGGCGTCCCGTCGCGGCGAAAGGTCGTCAGCAGCATGTAGCGCTCGTCTGACAGGGCCATCGCGGTCAAGACTAGCGCCTCCCGCTGGTCGAATGGTCGGATCGATGCCGGCTGGCACACGATCTGGGACGATCGTTGGCTCGACCACGAATCCGGAGGAGAACCATGCCCGACTACGCACCGGGGACACCGTCATGGGTGGACCTCGCCTCGCCGGACCCAGACGCCTCTGCTGCCTTCTACTGCGCGCTGATGGGCTGGAGCGCGACCGATCCCGGTCCGGCCGAGAGCGGCGGCTACCGCATGTTCCAGCAGGACGGCAAGAGCGTCGCGGGCTTGATGCGTCTCATGCAGGAGGGGCAGCCGACCGCCTGGTCGACCTACGTCAGCGTCCTCGACGCAGATGACACGGCCGCCAAGGTGGCAGCGGCGGGTGGCAGCGTCGTGGTCCCGCCGATGGACGTCATGGACATCGGGCGGATGGCCTTCTTCGCCGACCCGACGGGCGCCGTCTTCGGGATCTGGCAGCCCAAGACCTTCACCGGCGCCGATCTGGTCAACGTCCCCGGCTCGCTGTGCTGGAACGAGGTGCTGACGCGCGACGCGGAGGCGGACAAGGCCTTCTACCCGGCCGTCTTCGGCTGGACGGCGGGCCGTCCCGAGTTCGAGGGGGCGCCGGACAGCTACACCGTCTGGCAGTTGGACGGCGGCAACGTCGGCGGGATGATGCAGATGACCGACCGGTTCTTCCCGCCCGAGGTGCCGGCGCACTGGAGCGTCTGCTTCGCCGTCGGCGACTGCGACGGGACCGTCGCCAAGGCGCGCGAGCTGGGCGCGACGATCGTGGCCGAGCCGATGGACATGCCGATCGGCCGCTTCGCGGGCATGATCGACCCGCAGGGCGGGTCCTTCACGATCATGCAGATGGCCGCCGGGTAGCAGGGCCTGCGAGCGGGACGCCCCGAATCTTCACCGCTCGTCCGTGTTTGCGGGCACAATGGATGGCGAGATGGCCGTCATCAGGCCCCTGCGACCCCTGCGCTCGAGTGGCGCCCGTCCCGTCAAGCCGGTGCCCGGCTCGCGCCTGGAGGACCTCGTCGTGATCACGGGCTTCTCGGGCGCCGGCAAGTCCACGGCCATGAACGTCTTCGAGGACGCCGGCTACTTCTGCGTCGACAACCTGCCCCCCGAGATGATCCGCTCGCTGGTGGAGCTGGTCGTCCACAAGGGCACGAAGGTGGAGCGCGCAGCCGTCGTCTCCGACGTCCGCGGCGGCGTGCACTTCGACGGGCTGCAGGCGGTCGTCGACGACCTGGACGCGCTCGGCCTCAAGCACAGCGTGCTGTTCCTGGAGGCCGAGGAGGGGACGCTCGTGACCCGCTACAAGGAGACCCGCCGCCGTCATCCGCTGGCGCCCAACGGCAGCGTCGGGGCGGGCGTGGCGGCCGAGCGGGAGATGCTGGCGCCGCTGCGCGAGCGTGCCGACCTGGTCATCGACACGACCGGCATGTCGGCGGCGATGCTGCGCGAGAAGATCGCCCAGGAGCTGCTGCCCCGCAAGACCGTGGGACGGCTGGCCGTGACGTTCATGAGCTTCGGCTTCAAGCACGGGCCGCCCCGCGACGAGGACCTGGTCCTGGACGTGCGCTTCCTGCCCAACCCCCACTACGAGCCCGACCTGCGGCCGCTGACGGGCCTGGACCGGCGGGTCGTGGAGTACATGGGCCGCGACGGGCGCCTGGAGGAGTTCTACGAGCGCCTGGACCCGCTGCTGGACTTCCTGCTGCCCGAGTACGTGGGGGAGGGCAAGTCGCACCTGATGGTCGCCGTCGGCTGCACCGGCGGGCGCCACCGCTCCGTGGCGATCGTGCAGCGGCTGGCGGAACGCTACGGCGACCACCCGGACCTCGACATCAGCGTCGCCCACCGCGACATCGACCGCGTCCCGCGCGGCACCTGAGGCGTCTCGTTACGTAGTCCCCACGCGGACCGTCGGGTAGTTCGCACAGGTCTGCGGCCCCGGCGCCGCTGATAGCCTGCCGCAGGCAGCCGGGCGATCACAGGCCCGGCATCGTTCTTTTCAGCTAGGAGGCAAGATGGCTGTACGGGTGGGAGTCAACGGGTTCGGCCGGATCGGCCGGAACGCGTTCCGCGCCGCCATGGCTCGCGGCGAGGCCGCGGCCGGCGAGATCGAGTGGGTGGCCGTCAACGACCTGACAGACGCCCGCACCCTGGCCCACCTGCTCAAGTACGACTCCATCCTCGGCCCCTACCCGGGCACCGTCGAGCTGAAGGGCGAGGACACGATCGTCGTCGACGGGCGCGAGCTGAAGGTGCTGGCCGAGACAGATCCCGCCGCCCTGCCCTGGGGCGAGCTGGGCGCCGACGTCGTGATCGAGTCCACGGGCCACTTCACCGACCGCGAGAAGGCCGCCCAGCACCTGGCCGCAGGTGCCAGGAAGGTGATCATCTCCGCTCCCGCGACGAACCCCGACGCGACCGTCGTGCTGGGCGTGAACTTCGACGAGGTCTACGACCGCGATCGCCACGACGTCATCTCCAACGCCTCCTGCACGACCAACTGCCTGGCCCCTGTGGCCAAGGTGCTCAACGACACCGTCGGCATCCACCACGGGCTGATGACGACGATCCACGCCTACACGGCCGACCAGCGTCTGCAGGACATGCCCCACAAGGACCTGCGCCGGGCCCGCGCCGCCGCGATCAACCTGATCCCCGCCTCCACGGGAGCCGCCAAGGCGATCGGGCTGGTCATCCCCGAGCTTCAGGGCAAGCTGCACGGCTTCGCCGTTCGCGCCCCCGTGCCGACCGGGTCCGTCGTGGACCTGACAGTCGAGTGCAAGCGCGAGACGACCGTGGAGGAGCTCAACGGCGCCTTCAAGGCAGCCGCCGAGAGCGGACCGCTGGCGGGGCTGCTGCAGTACACAGAAGACCCGATCGTCTCCAGCGACATCGTCACCTCGCCCTACTCCTCGATCCTCGACAGCCAGCTGACGGCCGTCATGGACGGGACGATGGCCAAGGTCGTCGCCTGGTACGACAACGAGTGGGGCTACTCCAACCGGCTCGTGGACCTGGTGCAAAGGGTCCTGTGAGGAAGCATTGGGCCGTCTGAGCCGGCCTGACGGGGGGTACCGTGAAGGAGCACGAACCGATGGGAGGCCTCGATGAGGAGCATTGACGATCTCGACGTGCACGGCAGGAGGGTGCTCGTGCGGGTCGACTTCAACGTGCCGCTGGACCGCCGTGACGGCGTCGTGTCCGTCGCCGACGACACCCGCATCAGGGCCGCCCTGGACACGATCGAGGAGCTTCGTGGCCGCGGTGCCCGTCTCGTCCTCGTATCGCACCTGGGCCGGCCCGAGGGCCGCCGCGAGGAGGACCTCTCGATGGCGCCCGTGGCCGCCCGCCTGGCCGAGCTGACAGATGCCACGATCGTGCTCGCTCCCGCCGTCGTCGGGCCGCAGGTCAAGGCCATGACAGAGCAGCTCGGCGAAGGGCAGATCCTGCTGCTGGAGAACGTCCGCTTCGAGCCGGGCGAGACGACCAACGACCCGCGCCTGGCCGCCGAGCTGGCCGAGCTGGCCGACCTCTACGTCAACGACGCCTTCGGGGCCGCGCACCGCGCCCACGCCTCCACGGAGGGCGTCGCGCACCTGCTGCCCTGCGCCGCCGGGCGTCTGCTGGAACGGGAGGTGAAGACGATCGGCGCGATCCTGGAGGACCCGCCGCGGCCCCTGGTCGCGATCGTCGGTGGCGCCAAGGTGGCCGACAAGATCGCCGTCATCGACCGCTTCCTGGACGTCGCCGACGTCGTCGTCATCGGCGGCGCCATGGCCTTCCCGTTCCTTTGCGCCCAGGGCCACAGGGTCGGCGACTCGCTGTGCGACACCGAGGACGTCGAGCACGCCCGCCGGGCCCTGGCGATCGCCACCGACCCCCGCAAGGCCAGCGTCGAGCTGCCCTCGGACCTGGTCATCGCCGAGCACTTCGCCGCCGACGCCGAGCACCGCGTGCTCGACGGGGTGGAGGTGCCTGCGGGCTGGATGGGACTGGACATCGGGCCCGCCACGGCCGAGCGCTACGCCGAGCAGATCGCCAAAGCCGGCTCGGTCTTCTGGAACGGGCCGATGGGGGCCTTCGAGATGGAGCCCTTCGCGGCCGGCACCCATCGCGTCGCCGAAGCCGTCGCCGCGGCTCCCGGTGTGACCGTCGTCGGCGGCGGGGACTCCGTCTCCGCCCTGGCCCACTTCGGCCTGGAGGACGCCGTCGACCACGTCTCGACGGGCGGCGGGGCGACCCTGGAGCTGGTCGAGGGCAAGCAGCTACCAGGCATCGTCGCCCTTGAGCGCAAGGAGGTGCCCGTCCGATGAGCAGCCGCACGCCGCTGATCGCCGGCAACTGGAAGATGCACAAGACCCAGGAGCAGGCCGAGCAGCTGATCCAGGGCCTGCTGCCACGAGTCTCGGCTCTCGACGGCGTCGACGTGGCCATCTGCGTGCCCTTCACCGACCTGACGCCGATGATCGACTCCGCCCGCGGCTCCAACGTCGAGGTCTACGCCCAGAACATGCACCAGGAGGCCGAGGGCGCCTTCACCGGGGAGATCTCCGCGCCGATGCTGCGCGAGCTGGACGTCCGCGGCGTCGTGCTGGGGCACTCCGAGCGCAGGGCCATGTTCGGCGAGACCGACAAGGCCCTGGCCCTGAAGGTCCCGGCCGCCCTCGACGCCGGGCTCGTGCCGATCCTGTGCGTGGGGGAGACGGAGGAGGAGCGCGACGCCCAGGAGACAGAACGCAAGCTGCGCCACCAGATCAACGAGGACCTGGCCGGCGTCCCGGCCGAGCGCCTGGCCGAGGTCGTGATCGCCTACGAGCCGATCTGGGCGATCGGCACGGGCCGCGTCGCCACGTCCGAGCAGGCCCAGGACGCCGTCGCCTTCATCCGCGCCCTCGTCGAGGGCCGCGACGCGCAGGCGGCACAGAGCGTTCGCATCCTCTACGGCGGTTCCGTCAAGCCCGAGAACGCTCCCGAGCTGCTGGCCCTGCCCGACGTCGACGGGGCCCTCGTCGGCGGCGCCTCCCTGGAGGCCGACTCCTTCGCCCGGATCGTGGCGGCGGCCGCCCGATGACGATCCCGGCCGGCCCGGGCAGCCTGCCCGCTCCCCGTGCCTGCCTGATCGTCCTGGACGGCTGGGGGTTGGCCGAGCCCGGCCCCGGCAACGCCGTCTCCCTGGCCGACACGCCCGTCTTCGACGAGCTGTGGGCCGCCTACCCGCATACGACCCTGACGGCCTGCGGGCGCGCCGTCGGCCTGCCCGAGGGCCAGATGGGCAACAGCGAGGTCGGCCACCTCAACCTCGGCGCCGGCGCAGTCGTCCGTCAGGACCTGATGCGCATCGACGACGCCGTCGCCGACGGCAGCCTGCGCGGCAACGAGGTCCTGCGGGCCGCCTTCGCAGGGGCCCGCCGCGTGCACCTGCTCGGCCTCGTCTCGGACGGCGGCGTGCACTCCTCGCTGGCGCACCTGCTGGCCCTGATCGAGATGGGCCGCGACCTGGGCGTCGCCGACCTGGTCGTGCACGCCTTCACCGACGGCCGCGACACGCTGCCCCACGCGGGCGCCGAGTTCCTGGCCCGCCTGGACGCCAACCCCGCCGCCCGCGTCGGCTCCGTCGTCGGGCGCTACTGGGCGATGGACCGAGACCGCCGCTGGGAGCGCACCGCCCGCGCCTACGACATGCTCGTCCACGGCCGGGCGCCACACCATGCGCCGACGGGGGAGCAGGCCGTCCGCGACGCCTACGAGCGCGGCGAGACGGACGAGTTCATCGAGCCCACGCTGGTCGGCGCGGAGGCCCGCATCGGGCCCGGCGACAGCGTCATCTGCTTCAACTTCCGCCCCGACCGCATGCGCGAGATCGTGCGCGCCCTGGCCGAGCCCGGCTTCGATGCGTCCAGCGAGGAGCTGCCCGGCTGGCCCGGCCGCGGCGGCGCCGAGCCGGTCCAGCGCCTGGTCACGCTGACCCGCTACGAGGAGGGCTGGCCCTACCCCGTCGCCTTCCTGCCCGAACACCCATCCAGCACCCTCTCGGAGGTCGTCGCGGGCGCCGGCGCCACCCAGCTGCACGTGGCCGAGACCGAGAAGTACGCGCACGTCACCTACTTCTTCAACGGCGGCGAGGAGGCCCCGCAGGTGGGGGAGCGCCGCGAGATGGTGCCCTCGCCGCGGGACGTGCCGACGTATGACCACAAGCCCCAGATGAGCGCCCGCCAGGCCGCTCGGGCATTCGTCGGCGCCTGGAAGGACGACGGCTACCGCTTCGGGATCATCAACTTCGCCAACGCCGACATGGTCGGGCACACGGGCGTGATCCCGGCCGCGGTCGCCGCCGTGGAGACCGTCGACGAGTGCCTCGGCGAAATCGTGCGAGCCGTCCACGAGAGCGGCGGGGCCTGCCTGATCACGGCCGACCACGGCAACGCCGACCACATGCTGGAGCCCGACGGCAGTCCCAACACCGCCCACTCGCTGAACCCCGTGCCCGCGATCGTGACCTGCCCGGGCGTGTCCCTGCGCGCCGACGGGGGCATCCTCGCCGACGTCGCCCCGACCGTCCTGGAGATGCTGGGGATCGCCCAGCCGCCCGCCATGACGGGCCACTCGCTGATCGCCTGAGCGATGCGCAAGCTGATCTACTCGATGACCGTGTCTCTGGACGGCTACATCGCCGCGCCCGACGGCTCGATCGACTGGTCAGCGCCCGACGAGGAGCTGTTCCTGTTCCACACCCGGCTGGTCAGGGAGATCGGCGTGCACCTGTGCGGGCGCCGGCTCTACGAGACCATGCTCTACTGGGAGGATGTAGAGGAGGGCTCGCTCGACCCGCCGCAGGTCGAGTTCGCTCGGATCTGGAAGGCCCTGCCCAAGGTCGTGTTCTCCGGGACGCTGGAGAGCGCGATCGGCAACACCAGGATCGCCGAGGACGGCGTCGGCGAGGAGGTCTCCCGGCTCAGGGAGCAGCCCGGAAAGGACATCGCCGTCGGCGGCGCCGGGCTCGCCCGCGCCTGCATGGAGCTCGGTCTGATCGACGAGTGGCAGCTGTTCGTCAGCCCCGTCCTGCTCGGTGGCGGCACCCCGTACTTCCCGGCCCTGGAAGGGAGGACCAGCCTGGAGCTGGTCGAGACGAAGACCTTCGGCTCTCGCGTCGTCTACCTTCGCTACAGGCGCGCGCCGGACGTCCTGTAGGCGATAGATTCTGGGCTCATGGCGATCGCAACCACCACGGGCGCGGACGTGCAGCAGGCGCCGGGCAAGCGCTCGCGGCGGCTGCTGGCGG
The DNA here is from genome assembly GCA_963697795.1 of uncultured Solirubrobacteraceae bacterium. Lineage (GTDB taxonomy): Bacteria > Actinomycetota > Thermoleophilia > Solirubrobacterales > Solirubrobacteraceae > Palsa-744. The sequence continues at coordinate 2,766,030 of OY969097.1, forward strand.
CCTTCTTCGTCGGCGCCGGCGCCAACCACTTCCTCAACCCCCGCTTCTACGAAGCGATCGTGCCGCCCTCCCTGCAGGGTCAGACCAAGCTGGTCGTGCAGGCCAGCGGCGTCGCCGAGGTCGCCGGCGGCCTGGGCGTCATGCTGCCCTTCACCCGACGCCTGTCCGGGTGGGGCCTGATCGCGCTGCTGGCGGCCGTGTTTCCGGCCAACCTGTACATGGTTCGCGAGCCCGAGCGCTTCAGCCACATCCCGCGCTGGGCCCTGTACGGGCGGCTTCCGCTGCAGCCCCTGATGATGCTGTGGGCCTGGAGGTCGACACAACGCTGACAGCCTCCGCCCGCCCGGAGGCCCCAGTCGCTGCTATGTTCGACACAGGCAGCACGCAGGATCCTGGACCATGGTTACCGCGACCGCAGTTGAGATCCCAGCACCACCGGCCGAGGAGGATCTCACCCTCGCCGAGTTGAGGGCCTGGCGCGGCCTGCTGAGAGCCCACGCCTGCCTGGCCAGGAAGCTGGACGCCGAACTGGAGCGCTCCCACAGCCTGCCCATGACCTCATACGAGGTCCTGCACCACCTCGAGGAGGCCGTCGAAGGGCGCATGCGCATGTGCGACCTGGCCGATCAGGCTCAGCTGTCACGCAGCGGCCTGACCCGCCTCGTCGACCGTCTGGAGCGCGACGGGCTGCTGTCCCGCTGCTCTTGCGAACACGACGCCCGCGGCGCCTACGCCTGCCTGACGGCCGTCGGCAGGGAGCGCCTGCAGGAAGCCAGGGGCACGCACCTGGCCGTCATCCGGGCTCATTTCCTGTCCCGCTTCTCCGAGCAGGAGCTGACGCTCCTGGCGGACATGTGGGACCGCATCGCCACCTGCGGCTGCTGAGCAGCCCGCCCGACGCCCTCTCCCAGCCGCCGCAAGGCGGTTTTTTCATGCCCGAAGGACCTGGGCGGACGTGACGCGCCCACCTCGCGCGCCCACCGGCACGCGATCCCTCCTATAAATAACTTGATAAAGCTCGACTGAGATTTTATACTGGCGTCGAGCAGCATCACCAAGTCTTCGGAAATCAGGAGGAAATCGAGATGGCACTGATCAGATGGGAGCCGGCGAGGGAGATCCAGTCCCTGCAGCAGGAGGTCAACAGGCTGTTCGGGACGTTCTTCGACGCCCCGGCGGGAGAGGCGGGCATCGCGGCCAGGCGCTGGGTGCCGGCCATGGACCTGCTCGAGCAGGAGGACCACTACGTCCTGAAGGCTGACCTTCCCGGCCTGACCGACAAGGACGTCGACATCGAGGTCGAGGACCGCGTCCTCACCGTCTCCGGCAAGCGCAGCTCCGAGCACCAGGAGCGCAAGGACGGCTACTACAGGATCGAGCGTGCAGGCGGCAGCTTCAGCCGCTCCCTGACGCTCCCCGAGGGCGTCGACCCGCAGGCGATCGAGGCGACGGTCCAGCACGGCGTGCTGGAGGTCAGGATTCCCAAGCCCGCCGAGCGCAAGCCGACACGGGTGGCGATCAAGGCCGGCGGGAGCCCGGAGGTCGTCGAGGTCGAGCCCGCCAAGGCCGCCTGACGCCCAGCGGCACCCGGCAGGCAGGTTCTCATCGCCCCCGGCCCCGTGTCGGGGGCGAGCCGTCTCAGGGTTCCGAGGAGGCCTGCCCGACGCTCTCGGGCTGCGGCTCCTCTGCCGGGTTCTGCAGCGCCTGGGCAGCCTGCCTGTGCCTGCGGCCCCGCCTGTGCATGACGACGCCTCCGACGATCGCGACCAGGACGGCAGCCAGCCCGTACAGGCCGAACGCTTCGACCGCGTTTTTGGCGGAGTGCCCGAGGAAGTAGGCGGCCAGGCCGATGCCCGTCGCCCACACGATCCCGCCCAGGGCGTTCCACAGCACGAACACGCGCCAGCGCATGTGGGTCGCGCCGGCCAGCCAGGAGGCCCACACTCGCAGGCCCAGGAAGAAGCGCCCGAAGAAGACGGCCTTGGGGCCGTGACGCTCGAAGAAGGGCTCTCCGATCAGCAGCATCTCACGACGCTGGCGGGCGAAGGCGCCGGGGCGCTCCAGCACCCACCTGCCGCCCTTGCGGCCGATCACGTAGCCGATGTTGTCGCCCACGATCGCCCCCGCCGCGGCGATCGGGATGACCAGGGCGATGTCCATGTTGCCCTGGCTGGCCAGCAGCCCCGAGGCGATCAGGCCCGTCTCGCCCGGCACCGGCACGCCGCCTGACTCGCTCATGACGATCACGAACAGCAGCGGGTAGCCAGCCGTGCTGATCAGGTGTTCGACGTTGAGGATGGCCGCCAGCATCTGCCCGGCACCAGCATTACGCAGAGCCGGCCCCTTGCCGGACCCGAGCCGCTACTTCGTGTTTTCGGAGATCAGCTGGCGCAGGGCCGAGGAGGCCTGGTGGATGTCCTGGTAGACGACGTTGCGCAGGACCACACGGGTCGGGGCGGGGGCGCTCAGGACGACTATCGCCACGACCGCCAGCACGACGATCAGCAGTCCCACCAGCAGCATGATCAGGCGGTTGCGCCCGGCGCCCCGCGAGGACCGCTTGGCCTGGGGGGGCTGCGCCGCCGCCGGGCGGGAGCGGGCCGCCGGGGCGGGACGGGGCCGGCGCGTGGCCACCGCCTCAGTCGGGGGCTCGCTGCGCTTGGGGCGGGCCAGGACGGAGGTCGCCTCCGTGCTGTGCTGCTGCTGTTTGCGCTCCTGGCGGCGGCGGGGCGGCGCCGCAGGCTGGATCGGGACGATGCCCCTGGAGCCGTCGTGCAGGGCCTTGCGCATCTCCTGGGCCGTCCTGTAGCGGTAGCGGGGGTCCAGAGCCAGGGCGCCGGCCACCGCGTCCGCCAGCTCCGGGTTGACAGCCGCCACCAGCGTGTCCAGCTTGGCCGGCTCCTCCTGCTGCTGCTTGAGGGCCAGCTCCGTCAGCGACGAGGCCTCGTAGGGGAGACGCCCGGAGATCAGCTGGTAGGTCACGACGCCCAGGGCGTACAGGTCGGCGCTGGCGCCCGCCTCCTCGCCGCGGGCCTGCTCGGGGGCGAGGTAGGCCGCTGTGCCCAGAACCGAGCCGACCTGGGTGATGCTCGACTGCTCCGTCGCCTTGGCGATGCCGAAATCGGCAAGCTTGACCTCGCCTTCGCTGGAGCGCAGCAGGTTGCCCGGCTTGACGTCACGGTGCACGACGCCGTGGCGGTGGGCGTAGTCCAGGCCCTCGCAGGCCTGTTCGATGATCGACAGGGCCTCCGGCACTTCCACCCAGCCGTCGTCGCGCAGGATCTCAGCGCACGACTGGCCCTCTATGTACTCCATGACGATGAAGTACCGGCCCGAGCCCTGGTCGCGGCCCGAGTCGAAGACCTGCACGATGTTGGGGTGGATCAGGCGGGCAGCCGCCTGGGCCTCGCGCTGGAAGCGCGACACGAAGGCCGGGTCGTCGGCCAGGTGCTCGGCCAGCAGCTTGACCGCCACCTGGCGCTCCAGGCGCAGGTCCAGGGCCAGGTGGACAGTCGACATGCCGCCGAAGCCCAGGCGGCCCTGCAGGCGGTAGCGCCCCGCGATCTCCTGCTGCTCGGGGTGGCTCATTTGGCGGGACCTTCCGCTGCCGGCGCTTCTTCCGCGCCGACGCCGCCGGAGCCTTCGCCGGGGCTCTTGCCGTTGCCTTCGCCGGGCGCCGGCGTGCCCCCGCCCGCTCCCGACTGTTCGCCTTCTTCGCTCGGTGGGGTCACCGGCGTCGTCGTCGATTTCGTCGTCGTCGTGGCCGGCGGTGTCGTCGTTTTCGTCGTCGGCGGGGTCGTCGTTGTCGTCTGGGTCTTCGTAGTCGTCGTCTTGGCGATCGGCTGGTTGCAGGCGTTCAGCGCCACTTTCCTGAGGTTTTCGATGCCCTGGTGGATGTTGCTGCGCAGGCCCGAGTCGACCGAGGAGGGCAGCGCTGCGTAGTCCTGCTCGGTCTTCTGCAGGGCCTCTTCGGTGGCCGTGCAGTTGCCGTCGCCGCTTTCTGCCGCCTGGTCGACCGCTTCGATGTCGCTCTGCAGCGGTTCGCCAAGGGAGGAGGGGATCAGCCCCTTGCCGGAGCTGCCGCAGGCCACGAGCAGGGCCGCCGCAGCTGCGCCCAGCAGCAGGGCCAGGGCCAGGCGCGCCGCCCGCTTCGTCCTTGGCGCCGTCATTGCCCGTACTCCAGCCGCTCGGCCAGCGAGTCCGGCAGGCGGGCCGCGCGGATCGCCGCAGCCGCTCCCGCGACGTCGTAGTCGGCCCTGTGGAAGGTCGCGTCCATCTCCTCCAGGTCCAGCATCATCCAGGCTGCCCTGCGGTCCCCGTCGCGGGGCTGCCCGACGCTGCCCGGGTTCAGCAGCCACTCGCCCTCGGCCACGTCCAGGCGCGCGCCCTCCCGCCGCGGTTCGCCGCTGGCCGGCTCGCCCTCCTGGCGGTCGAAGGACAGCGCCACGTGGCTGTGGCCGATCAGGCAGATCCGGTGCGGTTGGGCGTTCAGGCACAGCTCCGCCAGCAGGGCCGACAGCACGTACTCCCAGACGGGGTCGCGGGGGCTTGCGTGGTAGAGGCCCACCTGCGACTCCTCCCCCTGCGGCTGCAGGCCCTTCAGGAACTCCAGGTTCTCCGGGTGGATGACTTCCCTGGTCCACTGCGCCGCCACGCCGGCCCCCCGCGAGAAGTCCTCCAGGGAGATCTCGCCGGTCACGGCCATGTCGTGGTTGCCCGCCAGGCAGACTGCCGCGTGCTCGCGGGCCAGCTCGACGCATGCGTCGGGCTCCGCGCCGTAGCCGACCAGGTCGCCCAGGCACCACAGCTCGGCAGCGTCAGAAGCCGCCACCGCCTCCAGGGTCGCCTCGAAGGCATGGCGGTTGGCGTGGATGTCCGAGACGACGGCGACCTTCATCACTGCAGCGTAGGAACACCGATGTGGCCGGGGCGTTCCATCCGGCGGGCTCCTGCAAGCAGTCTGGCGCCCCTCGCCCGACGACGAGTCCTACGGCGAATCCGTTCCAGCCTCTTTGCCCCCGTACTCGGGCAGGTTCTTGATGCCCTCGCGGGTCTGCCACTTGGAGTAGTTGTCCTCCATCGCGTCGATCAGCTCGCGCATGAAGCGGGGCGACAGGTTGACCCGCGAGACGACGACGCCCGGCACCTCGTCCGCCTCGACCTCGTGGTCGACCCTCGCGAAGGTCACCGTGAACTCGTAGTCGGAGTGGCTGACGTTGGCGAAGTTCGCGTACACGCCACCCATGATCTCCGGGGAGAGATGGATGTTGATGTGGCGCTCCTGGCCCGGGTCCTGGTCGTTCACGAAGGCTAGTATCGCAAGCTCCGGGAACGGACCCCATGCCTGAGCCTCCAGCCGCCCAGAAAACCCCCGTCGCAAGCGGCCCCATGGAGGCGCTGCGAGCAGCCGTCCTGGTCGCATCCGAGGCCCTCCTGGCAGGGGGGGCCGGGGCTGAGGGCGGCGGGGAGACGGGACACGGGGGCGTGACGCTGGAGCGGCCCAAGCGGGCCGAGTTCGGCGACTACTCGACCAACGCAGCCATGCTGCTGGCGGGGAGGCTGGGCAGGCCGCCCCGGGAGGTCGCCGAGCAGCTCGGCGCCGTCCTGCGTGAGCGCCTGGGCGAGGACCTGCTGCGCTACGACGTCGCAGGACCCGGGTTCGTCAACCTGTTCATGTCCGACGGCTGGTGCAGGCGGGCCCTGGCGGAGGTCCTGAACGCTGGGCGGGAGTTCGGCTCCGGTGGCGCCGAGCGTCCCGAGCGGGTGCTCGTGGAATTCGTCTCGGCCAACCCGACTGGGCCGATGCACGTCGGCCATGCCCGCAATGCAGCCTACGGCGACGCCCTGGCGCGGATGCTGGCCTTCCACGGCCATCGGGTCGAGCGGGAGTTCTACGTCAACGACGCCGGCTCCCAGATCGTCAAGTTCGGCGAGTCGATCAGCGCCCTCGCGCAGGGCAGGCCGGTGCCAGAGGACGGCTATCAGGGCGACTACATTGCCGAGCTGGCCCAGGCCATCCCCGGCGCCGCGGAGATGGCTGCAGCGGAGGTCGGCAAGGCAGGTGTGGCGCTGATGCTGGAACGGACCCGGGAGTCCCTGAGTGCCTTCAGAGTCATCGACTTCGACCACTGGCAGCTGGAGAGCGCCCTGCACGAGGGCAGCCCCAGCCTCGTCGAGCACACCCTGAAGATCCTCGCCGAGCAGGGCCACAGCTACGAGAGCGAGGGCGCCCTGTGGCTGCGCACGACGGACTTCGGCGACGACAAGGACAGGGTCCTGGTGCGCTCCAGCGGCGAGCACACCTACTTCGCCTCGGACATCGCCTACCACCAGGACAAGCGCGAGCGCGGCTTCCAGCGCCAGATCGACGTGTGGGGGGCCGACCACCACGGCTACATAGGCCGCATGAAGGCCGCCTACGAGGCCCTCGGCGGGGATCCGGCGGAGCTGGAGCTGCTGATCATGCAGCTCGTGCACCTGGTCCGCTCCGGAGAGCGGGCGCAGATGTCAAAGCGGGCCGGTGAGTTCGTCAGCCTCGACGAGCTCGTCGAGGAGATCGGCGTCGACGCGGCCCGCTGGTATCTGCTGGCCCGCTCCCACGACACGACCCTCGACCTCGACCTCGACCAGGCCCGCGAGCAGTCCAGTGAGAACCCCGTCTACTACGTCCAGTACGCCCACGCCCGCATCGCCTCCATGCTCGAGCGGGCAGGCGAGGCGCGCGTCGACGAGGCCCTGGCCTTCGCCGGCATCGCCGGGGCCGGGGAAGAGCATGACCTGCACTCCTCCGAGCGGGCTCTCGTCCTGGCCCTGCTCGGCTTCCCGGGCCTGATCGCCGAGGCAGTCGCCCGGCGGGCGCCCCACCGGATCGCCGCCCAGGCCCTGGAGCTGGCTCAGGGCTTCACGGCCTTCTACAGGGACTGCCGCGTCGTCGGCGCCGAGACCCCCGACGTCGAGTCCTTCCGGATCGCCCTCTGCGTCGCCGCCATGGGCACGATCGCCCGCTCGCTGGACCTGCTCGGGGTGACCGCCCCGGACCGGATGTAGGTGACCGACCGGTCGGTCAGTGACCGGGCGGTCAGTCAGTCGAAGCGGGCCAGGTCGGAGTCCAGGCGGGCCGCGTCGGCGCCCGCCAGGGGGCTCGGCGGGGTGCGCTCGGCAGCCTGCTCGCGGGCTCGCCTGCGCCAGCGGGGCAGCAGGACGACGAAGGCGCCGAGCAGGACCAGGACGACAGCCAGGGGAACCAGGTAGACGGTCAGGTCGAAGCCGTGGGCTGCAGGGACGGACAGGACGGAGGGGCCGTACTGGGCGACCAGGGCGCTCTTGATCTGCGCTTCGTCCTCGCCCTTGTCGATCAGCGACTGGATGAAGGCCTTCTCGCGGGTGGCCTGCGGGGACTCCGCGACGTTGAGCGGGATTTTGCAGGTCACGCACATCACCTGGGGCTCGATTTCGGGCAGGGAGGTGCGGGGGGCGGGCGAGGCGGCCAGCGCCGCGGTCGCTGCCAGCAGGCAGACGAGAAGGGCCGCCGGCAGGCCGCGCAGGAGGGAGTGGAGGCGCATCAGCTTCGGTGCCGTCACGTGCTTTCGGCCAGCGCGATCGCTTTGCTGACGAAGCCCTGTTCGATCTGACCCCGGGATATCGCCACGATGCGTCCGCCGCGGTCGATCAGGAAGCTCTCTGGCAGCTGGTCGGTCCCGTAGGCGTGGGCGAAGTCGCCGTTGTCGTTGTCGCGCAGATTCGTGTAGGTCAGGTGGAAGCGCTTGACGAAGGCTTCCGAGTCCGGTGAGGCGTCCAGGTAGGTGACCCCCAGGACCGTCCCGTCGTGCCCCGCCAGACGTGCCTGGCCCTTCTCCAGCAGCGGAGCCTCGGCCTGGCAGGGTTCGCACCAGGAGGCCCAGAAGTTCAGCAGCACGACCTTTCCCCTTAGGGAAGCCAGGGAGCTGCGCCCGCCGCCGCCCAGGATCGGCAGGCTGCGGCTCGCATCGGGGGCCAGCGGATCGTGGCCTTGGCGGACCTGTTCGTCGAGGGTCCGGCTTGCGCCCTGGTTGGACAGGCCGAAGACGAGCAGGGCGATCAGGCCGGCCCCGGCGATGGTGATGAGGATCGTGACGACGCGACGCACGGGGCCACAAGGGTAGAGGGGAGGGGCCGGGCGGCGTCGCGGGATGCCTCCTGTAAGCCCTAGAATCCCCCTCTGCGCGGCGATAGCTCAGTTGGTAGAGCGCAAGCTTCCCAAGCTTGAGGTCGCGGGTTCGAAGCCCGTTCGCCGCTCTCGGTTGGGGTTGGTGGACCAGCAGGGTCGTGTTCGATCCTGATAGGTCCCAGGGCGGGGCAAAGCCGGTCCCGCGCGCCCGACCGGCTTCGGGCCGCGGGAGCGTCCTACTTGTCCTGGTTGTCGGTCCTGCTCAGCCCGTTCAAGCTACGCGCCGAGTCATCGGGCGGTTCGTGACAGGCCCGCATTCGGGGCGCCGTCTACGATCAGCAGTGATGAAAGAGATTCCGGTGGACCTGCCTGGGAGCGAGCTCATCCGAACGGGGCTCAGTGACCTCCACGACGGCCGCGAAACGGAGTCTTCGTTGCTGGTGGAGCTTGCCGCCTCGCGGCTGAGCTCGCTCGGAATAGAGATCGGTGGGCTGCCGGTCAGGGCAGCAGATGCGGAATCGCCTGAGCATCGGCTGTACACCATGCTCTCGGATCAGCTGGGTAGCGATGCACACAGCCGCTATAAGGCATTGCTCGCACGCGTCGCCAGCTTTGCGAGCGCGGCCGAGAATGCGGCCGCCCGTTGACGTCGGGCGGTTGCGCGAGTTCGCGCGCCGTCTTGGTGAGGTCGCGTCCGGGCCAACGACGGTCTACTTGACTGGAGGGGCGACAGCAGTTGTCGAAGGGTGGCGTGCGTCTACTGTCGACGTGGATGTTCGACTGGAGCCCGACCGCGACGAGTTGCTGAGGGCGATCCCGGCCCTGAAGGAGGCGCTGTCGATCAACATAGAGTTCGCCTCGCCGCCAGACTTCGTGCCCGAGCTGCCCGGTTGGCGGGACCGGAGTCCTCTCGTCATGCAGGAGGGCAACGTCGAGATCCGCAACTTCGACCTGTATTCGCAGGCGCTCTCCAAGATCGAGCGCGGCTTCGCCCAGGATCTCGCCGACACGCAGAGCATGATCGACCAGGGCCTCGTAGACCCGGAACGGCTTCGGGAACTCTACGAGACTGTCGAGCCTCAGCTGTACCGCTATCCGCACATCGACCCAGTCGCTTTCCGGCGAAAGCTCAACGACGCCTTGGCATAGAGCTACCGAGGCGTTTTGTCGGGATGCGATTCCCGAGCTCGAGGTCGCGGGTTCGAGGCCCTTCGCTGCTTTGCAGCATGGGCGCGAGCGGAATGGTCAAGCTCGTTCTGTCGCACGCCGATGTTTGGGGGTGCGGCGCGCTGCGACAGCCACCGTCCTCATTGCCATGGCGTTGCTGCTTGGCGCGCCGTTCGTGACCGGAGCGGTGTTCATCGTACTGCTCGTTTGCCTGACGGCGGCCATCTTTCTTCTGACGGGGAGACGCATCCGGCGCAGCGCGCATTCCCTGACGCCGTGGATCGTGTCGCTCGTGTTGGGTGCCATCGTGACCGTGCCCCAAGTTGCCGTCCGCCACTACAAGCATGTCGGTGCCGGCGTGTTTGCAGCGATCGTGGGAACGTTGATGCTGGCCCTGTTCCTACGCTTCGTGATCTTCGTCGTGGACTACGTCAGGTCGCGCCAGAGTCGACGTGTCGAACGCCCGGTCTGAGGACCGACTCGCGGGAGGCGGACAAGCTCGGCGACATAAGCGAGACCTATGTGGAGGCGGAGGATCCATATCGCAGAATCGTGATTTCTACATTTTGAACGATTCTCGTCCCATACGCTCCGGCGTTCCCTCTCCTGGAGGGCTCAAGCAACGGATTGCCCGAGGGGGCAAGAAGGAGACGAGACATGAAGCGCATGATGCTTCTTGCGGGCGTAATCGCCGCATTTGGTGTGTTCACGTCGGTCGCGTCGGCCACTACGACGACGTGGACCGCCTCATATGACTTCTCAGCCGGTTACGGCTCGGTCAGCTGTACGGGGCAGACGGTCGTGAACAAGAAATACCCGTACGGCAAGGACGTCGAGACATGCGAATCGACCAGCAAGTTCGCTCACATGAAAGCGGGCAGGGAACAGAAAGAATTCGCACTGGAAGGCGGCGGCTCCTACAGCGAATGGGAATCCGACTCGGGCTCCGGCAAGAAGACGACGAACTACACGTACAGCGTCAACAAGCAGTTGACGAGGTTCAAACTCGTCGCGATCTACTCCTCCTGAAGGGACAGTACCCAGCCTGACAGGTGGGTTGTCGAGCGGCCTCCGCTACTTCGCGGAGGCCGCCTCGGCCCGCTTGGCCAGCAGCGCCAGCAGCTTGCTCTCCTCGCTCGGCGGGAACGGCTGGAACACCGATACTGTCTGCAGCATGACCTTGGCCCGCCCGCTGGTGAAGCCGATCAGGTCTATGTAGAAGGGCACGCGCAGGCCTCTTGTCGCGACGCTCGCTGAGATCTTCCAGGCGAAGCTCGCGCCCGACCCGGGAACCCGCGGCGTCGTAGAGGACACCGACAACCCCTCGACTTTGGCGTTTGCCTGGCTCGGGCCGCCCATGGCCTTTTCGACGAAGCTGCGGGCGCACGATTCGGCGTTGCCCTTGCGGATGGCGGAGATCTCCTGTTCGGCCTGCGAGGCGCCGGCGGCGAATTCGACTGCCGAGCGCACTTCCTGGACCGTCTCGCCGCTGCTGCGTTCGAGCTTCGGGGAGGCCGCTTCGAGGGTGCCGGTGGTGGCGCCTTCACCGCCGGCGCATGCCAGCAGCTTGCGCACGGTCTGCCGTTCGGTCGGTCCCGGTTCGTGCCTTTCGGGGGTCTGCTTGAAGGCCGGGACGTCGGCTGGGCGCAGGTTGACGGCCTGCCCGAAGGCCTTGAGGCTGCTCAGCGTCTGGGCGTCGACGGCCGGGGGCGCGTCGGCCTTCTTGGTCGTCGTCGTGGAGTGGCCGGATCCGCATCCCGCCAGGGCGCCGAGCACGAGCGCCACCGTCATCGCTGTCGTAGTCCTTTGCATGGCGCGACATCTTTACAGCACCTGGCATGGTTTGAGCTGTCTGACGTTTCGCGGATCGGGACTGTCACACGATTGCGACTCGCGGCACTCTCCTACCGATGGACGATGTGGAGGCCTTCCGAGAGCTATATCGACGCGAGGTCGGGATCGTGCTCGTCTTCCTGACGCGCAGGACCTGGGACGGCGAGATCGCGTTGGAGCTGACGGCCGAGACCTTCGCCGTCGCCCTGGAGTCCTGGCAGCGGCTGGCGCCGCTGGCGCCCGAGCAGCAGCGAGCCTGGCTGTTCACCGTGGCCAGGCGCCTGTTCTCCCGCTACTGCCGGCGTGCCCGTGTCGAGCGCAGGGCGATCGACAGGCTCGGGATGCAGCTGCCACAAGTCCAGCACGACGACCTGGCCGAGATCGAGCGACGTGCCGGCCTGCCCGAGCTGCGCAGCGTCCTCGCCGAGCAGCTCTCGCGCCTGAGCAGCGGGCAGCGCGAGACCCTGCAGCTGCGCGTCGTGGAGGAACGCTCCTACGAGGAGATCGCTCGTCTGCTGGGCATATCCGAGCAGTCGGCCCGCACACGCGTGTCCCGCGCCCTACGCACCATGTCCGACGGGCTGGATCGTCACGGCGCAGACCAGGACCAGGCGCGCAGGCCGCTCTCGTGCGACGCCGGCTGGCAGGAGGGGTCGGGATGAGCCGGGACCTGCATGTGCTCGACCAGCTGGGGGAGGAGCTCGAGCTTGCCGCCAGGCGTTCCCTGACGGGCTCCCGCCGCCTCGGCGCAGGCGCCCAGACGAGGCGTTTCGGAGCAGTCGCGATCGCCCTCATCGCCCTGGCGCTGACGGCTGCCGCAGCAGCTGCCGTGCTGCTGATCAGGCAGGGCTCGCCGCTGCCTGGGCCGCATGCCCAGGACCTGCGATCGCAGGGCAGTCCGCTGCCGGGCAGCGCCCGCCTGGCCGGCCTCGACGCCGCCGACCCGGCGGGTGGCGAACCGCCGTGGGACCTGCGGCTGTCGCGCACCTCCGGCGGTGAGACCTGTGCCACCGTCGGCCAGGTGCTCGGCGGGCGCCTGGGCATCGTCGGGCTGGACCACGTCTTCCGTGCGCTGCCTCTCGACGCTGTCGACAGCTGCGGCTTCGACGCCCCCGACGCTCCCGCTCTGCTCGGCGCCCAGACGTTCGTGGGGCGGACCCCCAGCCAGGCCGTGACCGTCGTCAGCGGCATCGCGGGACCGGGTGCCCGTGCCGTCACCGTCCAGACCGAGGCAGGCACCCGGCACCTGCGGGTCGGGCCGCTTGGCAGCTTCATCGCCGTCTACAGCGGGGAAGCCGAACAGGTTCGTCCCACCGTCACGATCCTCGACGACCGGGGGCACAGCAGGACAGTCGCCCTGGAGCAGTCGCCCGCGTTCTCCGTCCCCGACCCCACGGGCGGAGCCGGCTGGGCCGTCAGCACCGAACCGGACCTGCAGAGCGTGGCCTCGCCCGATGAGAGCTGCGTCCAGGTCACCCGCGAAAACAGCCAGAGCGAACCAGGCCACGAGCTGCTGGCGCTGACGCCGGAGATCTGCGGCCACCTCGGCGACGATCCCCTGTTCGTGCAGATGCGCAGGTTCGTTCCCGGCGAACGCTCCTCGCCGTACCCGTGGGGCGACGAACCGTCCCGCACGGTCGTCTACGGCGTCGCGGCTCCCCGCGTGCAGAGCCTGCAGCTGTCCTCTGGAGCAGGCGTGAGCAGCGTGCCGATCGACAGGCACGGCGGCGCCTTCGCGGCGGTCCTCGACGGCCGTGTCGACCCGCGCAGCCTGACCCTGAAGGCGCACCTCGTCGACGGCAGCATCGTGACCTACGACGAACCGACGGGCCTGCTCAGCCAGCAGACGAACAAGCCGCTGGGCAGGCAGCCCGTTCCGGCCTACCGGGCGCCGCTGCCGATCCGGGCTACGTTGCCACCGCCCTTCGCCCTGCCGATCGCCGCCAGCGCGGTGGTGAGCCTGCACTCGCCCGACCCCGCCGGCGGGCCCGAATGGGTCGTGCGCAGCTGGCGGGCCAGGCCCAACCCTCGACTGCACGGCCTCCCGAGCGAACCGATGTACTGCGCCGAGTTGGCCGTCCGCCGGCACGGGCGGCTGCTGGCGCCGACGGCCGATCCCTCCTCGAGCACGCCCGCGCTGAACCGCGAAGCGCAGCGCTGCAACGGGGCCGTCCAGCTCGTGAGGATGCGCTACATGCTCTCCTACGAAGCCTTCCTCAGCGACCCCGACGCCTACTCGCCCCAGCCCGGGCGGGTCGTGGCCAGCGGGCTGCTGCCGCCGGGGGCGAGGGATGCCGTGCTGCTCGGCCTGGGAGGCCCGAGGCCGCTGCGACTGGACGCCAACGACGCCTTCCTGGTCGTGCTCCCGGGCCGGCTGTGGAAGCTTCACCCTCGCATCAGCTACCTGCTGCACGGCCACAGGGTCGGACGCCTCGCGAACAAGATCGGCGAACCGCGTGCCTTCGGCCCGCAGCAGCCCGACGTCAGAGCGCCCGATCCCGACGGGGCCGCCCCCTGGGGCTTCACGGCCGGCCGCGACTGCTCGACGGCGACAGGCCGTGTCGTCGACGGGATCCTGGCCAGCATCGACCCCCTCGACGGGGTGCTCCAGAAAGGGCCGATGATGAGCGGCGGCAGCGCCTACTGCATCACCCGCGACAGCGGCCGCGAGCCCTCGTTCCTGCGTCGCGAGCCGGTCGAATTCAACATGGAGCCCGTCGACCGCGACGACCCCTTCTCCTCGGATCCGAATCGCCTGGAACAGCCCGAAGTGGAAGGGCGAACGCTGCCAGGACGCACGATCATCACCGGCATCGCCCGGCCCGACGTCGCCTCGGTCACGATCAGCACTCCCAGCGACGTGCGGACGCTTCGACCGGAAGGCCCCCTGCACACGATCATCTCGGTCTACGCGGGCTTCTTCACGCGGGGCGCCCTGACGGCCACAGTGCGCCTCACGGATGGTCGCACCCGCACCGAGGCCATCGCCAGCTTCGCCACGGGCGGGTTCTCGCCGCCGTCTCTCCTGCAGCAGCTGCGCCGCGACCGGGAACTGCTCGTCGAACTGCGCAGGCAGGCGGCCGGGCCGATCTCCGCCCACAGCCGAGCCGGCGAGGAGGGCGCCATCGGGCAGATGCGGGACACGATCGGCAGGATCGAGCTGCGACTCGCCTACATGCGCGCCCACCCCGGCCGGCTGCCTGCCGAATAGCGGCTTCGCCTAGGTCTCGACCGCCGCCGGCGCAACGGCCGTCGAGGCCTGGAAGTTGCGCACGGCAGGCACGGCAAGCACTGCGCCCGTCAGCAGCACGACGAGGATCGCGACCGCATAGAGGGTGCTCGACGTGCCCACCGCCAGCGCGATCGGGCCGACGAGCGCCAGCCCGAGGGGCTGCAGGGCATAGGAGCCGAAGTGGTCCCATGAGCTCACGCGGGACTGCTCGCCGGGCGGGATCTCCCGCTGCAGCGCTGTGAACCAGAAGACGTTGAAAAGCGTCGCGGCGAGCCCCGAGACGAGCCCGAAGGCGACGATCAGGCCGAGCAGTTCGCCCCGCGCCAGCAGCGCCAGCAGGACGGGCTCCCCCAGCAACGTCAGCAGGAAGCCGGCGCGCAGCGGGTATCGAGGTCTCCAGCGCAGGCCCGCGACGCCTCCCAGCACGGCTCCTGCACCCATCGCCGTGTTGATCGCGGCCCACGCGCCGGCCCCGCCCAGGTGGGCCCGTGCCACGGCCGGGCCGAGGACCTCCAGCGGGGCGAACACGACCGTCACGATCAACGTCAGCGCAGCCACGCTCGTCCACAGCCAGGTTCGCGACGCGAACGCATGCCAGCCTTCGCGCAGCTCCGTCAGCGCGCTCCCGCGCAGGACGATCGGTCTGTCAGGCAGGCTCATCAGCTGCAGCGAGAACGCGCTGAGCAGGAACGCACCCGCGTCGAAGGCGAGCCCCCAGCCGGGGCTCGCGGCCACGACCAGCACCCCGCCCAGCGCCGGCCCCAGGACGGACGCGAGGTTTTCGCCCACTCCCATCAGCGCGTTGGCGCTCTGCAGGTGCTCGGGCTCGACCGTCTCCAGGACGAGCCCCGTGCCCGCCGGCCCGAAGAACGCACGCGCGGTGCCGTAGAGGGCCTGCAGCAGCGCCAGCGCCCATATCGAGGCGCCGCCCGTCAGCAGCAGCACGGCGCTTGTCCCCTGGACCCCGGCCCTGACGAGGTCGGAGGCGAGCATCACCTTCCGTCGCGACAGGCGGTCGGCCCAGACGCCTCCGATCAGCACGAACAGGATCAACGGCAGCGACTGAGCTGCCAGGATCAGCCCGAGGTCGCGGATCGAGCCGGTCAGGTCCAGGACTGCGAACGACAGCGCCACAGGTACGACCCCGTCGCCGATCCCCGACACGCTCTGCCCCACCAGCAGCAGGCGAAACGGCCGGCTCTTCAGGGCCTCCGCGCGCATCGGGGGAGGCTACAGCCGCGCTCAGGCGCCCGTGTACGTTTCGGGCGCCGCCGGGTCGTCGCGAATCGCCGCGATCTCCGAGACCAGCTCGGCGCCGCTCGTCCCGCCCAGCACGCGCAGCCGGTGCAGTCGGTACAGGTCGTCCTCGGGATGGGCCCAGCCGGGGACGACAGTCGTCGAGCCGACGTAGCCGGCCGCCTTGACCGCCGCCACGACCGTCGGGTCGTAGTGGCCGGAGGGGTAGCAGAACCAGTTGACCGGGACGTGGTAGCGCTTGCGCACGACTCCCCTGGCGACGGCCACCTGGTAGTGCAGTTCCTGCGCGTCCAGGGTGATCAGGTCGGCATGGCTGAAGCCCTGCGTGTCGAGCTCCCAGCCGGCTTTCACGAGCCCTTTGATCTCTTCCTGCCCGAGGCCACCCTGGGACGGCGGCAGGCCCGTCAGCTGCAGGTTCTCCTCCGCCACCCAGCCCAGCCTCTGCAGCACCGGCAGCGCCTGCGTGTACTGCGACTGGTAGCCGTTGTCGAAGCTCAGCACGATCGGCTTGCCCGGCCCCAGCGGCACGCCTTCGCGCCAGTAGGCGAGGACCTGGTCGGGCGTCACGGCGTGCCAGCCCGCCTGCTCGAGCGTCTGCATCTGTTCGGCGAACTCTTTCGGGGGCACGTACAGGCCCGGGAAGGGGGCACCCGCCGGCGGTGGGGCGATGACGTGGTACATCAGGATCGGCACGGGGTCACGGCCGGGCGGGCCGTGGGTCACCTGCGTCTTCGTGCTCGTCCCCTTGGCGCGGCTGCCCGCGGCCTTCCCGGCTGCTCCCGTCGAATGCGTCGAGACAGAAGTGTCGGCGGATCGCGAACCGCCGCCGCCGGAGCCGAGCGCGAGGATCGCGGCGAGCGCTGCCACGACAGCGCAGAAGCCGGCGAGGGCCATCAGCCGTCGCCTGCGCAGCTCGCGCCTGCGCTGCTCACGGCGCAACCGCCGGCCGGTCACGTCCGTCTGCCCGCTCACGCTCAGTCGCCCTCGAGGCTGCCGGGCGGGGTCTGGCCCGCCGCCGGCGGGTCGGCCGCCAGCAGTTCGGGAACCGTCACCAGGGCGTAGCCGCGGGCGCGCAGGTCCCTGATAACGATGGGCAGGGCCGCGACGGTCTCGCTGCGGTCGCCGCCGCCGTCGTGCATCAGCACGATCGCGCCTGGATGGGCGCCTTCGAGGACGCTCTGCACGATCGCGGGGACGCCCGGCAGCTGGTAGTCGTTGGTGTCGACAGACCACAGCACCATCAGCAGGTGCAGCTTCTTCAGCTCCCGCCAGGTCGTCGCGTCGAAGGAGCCGTAGGGGGGACGGAAGAGGGTCGGCCGCTTTGCGCCCAGGGCTTCCACGCGCAGCATCTGTTCGAAGAGCTCTTCGTGCTGTTCGTGGGCTGACAGCAGGGCCATCTCGGGGTGGGTCTCGGTGTGGTCGCCGATCACGTCGCCGTCGTGGATCTCGCGCACCGTCGAGGCCGAGAAGTAGCGGAACATCTTGCCGATCTCGAAGAAGGTCGCGCGGACGTGGTAGCGCTCCAGCACGTCGAGGATTTCGGGCGTGTAGGGGCCGGGCCCGTCGTCGAAGGTCAGGGCGATGTCGCGGGCTCTCCCCGAGCCCTCTTTCACGAAGGGGGTGTAGGCGAGCACCGACTTGACGGCGTCGGCTTCCTGCTGGGCGACGCTCAGCACCGGCGCATGAGGCTTCGCGGCCTTCGCCGCCTGCTTCGGTCTGGGTCGCTTCGACCCCTGGGAGCCGGCCGAGATGGCGGCGACGGCCGCGATCAGCGCCACCAGCAGCAGCAACCCGGCACCGGCCCGACGCCTGCGGACGAGCACTGCGCGGCTGACCGGTCGTCGGCTGCCACGCACGGCGGCTCGGCGCTGCTCGTCCTCGAAGTCCCAGCTCCAGCGGGGCGCCATGGTCAGATGCTAGACAGCACTGCGAGGGAGCGACTCATCGCACCGGCGTGGCCGTCCCGCGTGCGCTCACGAGCACGGCAGTGCCGGCAGGGAGGGCATGCTCGCCCAGGACCCGCGCCACCAGCGGCAGCGGGCTCACGGCGGCGTCGATCTGCAGGATCGCGTCGTGGCCGTAGTAGCGGCACTGCTGCACCTGCCCGCTCAGCCCCGGGCCGGACGCCTGCGCCGACGCCTCGCCGGCGGGCACGACCAGCAGCTGCTCGGGCCGGACCATCACCTCTCCTTCGCTTCCGGGCGCGGGCTCGCGCAGCGGCAGAGGGCCCAGGACGGTCTGCGCGACGCCGTCGCGGAAGCTCGCCTCGAGCACGTTGACAGCGCCCAGGAAGTGCGCCAGCCGGCGGTCGGCGGGCTGCTCGTAGAGCTCCGCCGGCGTCCCCTGCTGGACGATCACACCGTCGCGCAGGACGGCGACGGTGTCGGCCAGCGACAGCGCCTCCTCCTGGTCGTGGGTGACGAGCACCGTCGTGACGCCCTGCTCCCGCAGCAGGCCCGTCACCTCCTCGCGCACGCGGGAGCGCAAGGACGCGTCCAGGGAGGAGAAGGGCTCGTCCAGCAGCAGCGCCTCGGGGCGGCGCACCAGGGCCCTGGCCAGGGCCACGCGCTGCTGCTCGCCGCCCGAGAGCTGGTGGGGCATGCGCTCGGCCAGCGAGTCGATCCCGACCATCGCCAGCATCCGCGTGACGGCCTCGCCCCGTCGCTCGCCGCGGGAGAGCCCGAAGCCGACGTTGCCGGCCACGTCCAGGTGCGGGAAGAGGGCGCCTTCCTGGGGCACGTAGCCGACGCTGCGGCGCTCGGGCGCGAGGAAGGTGCGGCCGTCGTCGAGGGTCCGCTGCCCCAGCACGATCGTGCCACGCTCGGCTCGCTCGAAGCCGGCCACGCAGCGCAGCAGGGTCGTCTTGCCGCATCCCGACAGGCCCAGCACGGCCGTCAGCGACCCGGCGGGTGCCTGCAGGTCGACGCCGCGCAGGACGGGCCGGCGACCGTAGCCCTTCCACAGGCCCTGTACGCCGAGGGCGCTCATCGCCGGCCTCCGATGCGGGAGATCTGCTGCATGCGACGGCTGAGCAGGAAGGCGGGGACGGCCGAGATGAGCACCATCATGCCCGCGTAGGGGGCCGCAGCCCCATAGGAGAAGTTGGTCGTGTATGTCCAGAACTGCGTCGCCAGCGTGTCGACGCCCGTCGGGCGCAGCAGCAGCGTGGCGGTCAGCTCGGTCGCGCTGGAGATGAAGACGAGGGCGAAGGCGGCAGCGAGGCCCGGCGCGATCAGGGGCAGGGTGATGCGCCTGAAGACGGCGAGGGGACGCTGTCCCAGCGAGCGCCCGACCTCCTCCAGGGCGGGCGGGGCCTGGGCCATGGCGGCCCTCACGCCGACGAGCGCCAGCGGCAGGAACAGGATCGCGTAGGCGACGATCAGCTCGAGGGAGCTCTGATAGAGGGAGAAGGCGTAGCGGATCGTGAAGGAGACAAGACCCAGGGCGACGACGAGGCCGGGCAGGGCCATCGGCAGGTAGGCCAGACGCTCCAGCAGGATCGTGAAGCGGGTCCGGTGCCGGATGGCGAGGGTGGAGAGGGGGATGGCCAGCAGCGTCGCCAGGGCCGCCGCGGCGGCGCTGTAAGCGGCCGTGTGCCCCGTCGCGGCGAGGATGGAGGTGGAGGGCAGCGTCGAGGAGCTGCCTCGCGCCATCCAGTAGACGAGCGAGCCGACGGGCACGCCGAGCCCCAGCCCGGCCAGCGCGGACAGCCCCAGCAGGGCCGGTATGCGCCGCGCGCCGAGCCTCACCCGGACCGGTGCGCGGCGCGCCCCCGGCCCGCTCCGAAAGGCCCTGCCGCGTCCGCTCAGGGCCAGCTCCCCTCCGAGCGCGGCGATGCTGAGGGCGACGAGCACCAGCGACAGGGCGCAGGCGCCGGCGGCGTCGAATGCGAGCTTGTACTCCGTGAAGATCTGCACCGTGAAGGTCTGGTACTGGACGATTTCGAAGGCTCCGTACTCGGCCAGCAGCGCGAGCGTCACGAGCAGGCAGCCGCCGAGCACGGCCGGCCACACCTGGCGCATGGTGACGTGCAGGAACGAGCGCCAGGGGGAGAGGCCGAGGCTGCGGGAGGCGTCGATCAGGCCGGCGTCGAGGTTGGCCATGGCGCCGGCCACGGGCAGGTAGACGAGCGGATACAGCGACAGCGACATGACCATCACGGCAGCGGGGTAGCCGTGCAGGCCCGGATCGATCGAGATCCAGCCGAAGCCGACGACGAAGTCGGGTATGCCCAGCGGCAGCACCAGCAGCACCGCCCACAAGCCGCGCAGGGGCACGTCGCTGCGCTCCACCAGCCAGGCGGCGCCGATGCCCAGCACGGCGCAGATAGCCGTGCAGGCCAGCGCCAGGCGGATGCTGTTCCACAGCAGCACGGCCGTCTCGTGGCGGTCCAGCAGGTGCCAGACCGAGCTCCAGCCGGCCTGCTGGGCCTGCACGACCAGGAAGACGAGGGGCAGCAGCACCAGCGCCCCCGCCAGCAGCCCTCCGACCAGGCCGACGGTCGGCCTCCGCCTTCGCCGCGCCGGGGCCTGCCCGAGCAGGCCGCCGATCTGTCCCGTCGGGGCGAGCGTGCTCACCGCGTCAGAGCAGCCCCAGCCTCTGCTCCATCGCCAGGGCCTGACTGCCGTCGCCGAGCTGGGCGGGAGTCAGGGAGACGGCTTTGAAGCTCGACAGCGGCGGCAGGCCCGCGGGGGCCGCCACGCCGGGGCGCAGGGGGTACTCGTAGCTGTCGCTGCGGGCCATGACCTGCTGCCCTTCGCGGCTGACCAGAAAGGCCAGGAACCTCTGCGCGTCGGACTTCTTGGAGCTCGCACGCAGCACGGCGGCGCCGGACACGTCGACGAGGTCGCCGGCGTCGCCGGGGGAGTAGTAGGCCAGGGCCGAGTGGATCCCGGAGGAGCCGAGCTCCTTGCGCAGGCGGTACCAGTAGTAGTGGTTGATCGGTCCGATCTCGCTCTCGCCGTTGTTGACCTGGGCCACGACGGTCTCGTTGTCCGGATAGACCTTGGCGCCGGCCTGCAGCCCCTTCAGCCAGCGTTCAGCCGCCGCCTTGCCGTCGAGGTCGACGATCGACGTGATCAGCGGCTGGAAGTCCGTCTCGGAGGGAGCGAAGCCGACCTTTCCACGCCAGCGCGGCTGCGCCAGTTCGAGGATCGAGTGGGGCAGCTGGGAGGGCTTCAGCTTGGACGTGTCGTAGACGAGCACGGACACGCGGGCGGAGACGCCGACCCAGTCGCCCCGAGCCGACTCGTCGCGGCCGGGCACGGACGCAAGGGTGCTCGCATCCACCTTCGCCAGCAGGCCTTTCTCCTGCAGCGCTTCCAGCACGGGCGTGTTCTCGGTGTAGAAGACGTCGGCCGGCGAGCTCGACCCCTCCTGGGCGATCTGGTTGCCCAGCGTGGCCTCGTCGGCCGAGCGCACCTGCACCTTGATGCCGGTCTTCGCTTCGAAGGCCTTCACCAGGGCGGAGGTCGTCTGTTCGTGCTGGCCGTTGTAGAGGGTGATCGTGTCGGGTGCGCCCGAGGAGCCTCCGCAACCGCTCGCGATCGCGGCACAGAGGAGGGTGGCTATGGGCAAAAGCGGCTTGCCGAAGGGCATGAATCAAATCCGATCTTGGCGGTCGGGATGACCGCGCCCCCAACGTATCACACGAGTTAGGGTCACCTAACAACATGCCTGGCAGGCCGGCGCGGCAAAGCCGGCGCGACCATGCGCCGGAGAATGAGGGACAATCAGGCCAATGCACGTGACCGCCAAGGCCGACTATGCGGTGCGAGCCGTCGTCGAGCTGGCCGGCAGCAGCCAGGAGGCGCCCCGCAAGGTCGACGACGTCGCCAAGGCTCAGAGCATCCCCGTCTCGTTCCTGGAGAACATCCTGACGCAACTGCGCTCGTCGGGGATCGTGCGCAGCCAGCGCGGCCCTGAGGGCGGTTACTGGCTGGCCCACCCAGCCGACGAGCTCAACCTGGCCCAGATCATCAGGGCCGTCGAGGGCCCGCTGGTGGGTGTGCGCGGGCAGCGCCCGGAGGAGATCGAGTACGAGGGCTCGGCCAAAGCCCTGCAGCAGGTCTGGGTGGCGCTGCGCACGAACCTGCGCGCCGTGCTCGAGAACGTGACGGTCGCGGACGTGGCGGAGGCGCACCTCCCCGACGGGGTTCTGGCGCTGACCCACGACGAGGAGGCCTGGCAGACCCGCTGAGCATCCGGCTCGCGAGTTGAGTGACATTGGACACGCAGGCCGCCGACGTTCGGTTTGGTTTACACGAATTGGCCCCGTGTCAGCTACGCTTCTGCAGTTGCGACGCGCTCGGACGAGCACGTCCAGGACTTTGATCCCGCGCCCCACGACAAGGAGATCCGCTCGATGTCAGCCCCCACGTCAACAGCCCCTGCCGAGGAGGCCGTCCAGGCCGACGACGCGCAGGCGCCCGGCGAGAGCGGCTTCTCGCTGGCCCTGACCCAGGACCAGAAGGACATCCGAGACTGGGTCCACGGCTTCGCAGCCGACGTCATGCGCCCCGCCGCGGCGGAGTGGGACGAGAAGGAGAAAACGCCCTGGCCGATCATCCAGGAGGCCGCCAAGATCGGCCTGTACGGCTTCGAAGGGATCGCCCAGTTCTTCGCCGACCCCTCCGGCCTGGGCCTGCCGATCGTCAACGAGGAGCTGTTCTGGGGCGACGCCGGCATCGGCATGTCGATCATGGGCACCTCGCTGGCCGTCGCGGCCATCTTCGGGCAGGGCACGGGCGAGCAGATCGGCGAATGGATCCCGCGCTGCTTCGGCACCGTCGACGACGTCAAGGTGGCGGCCTTCTGCGCCTCCGAGCCGAACGCCGGCTCCGACGTCTCGGGCGTGCGCACGACCGCCAAGTTCGACGAGGCGACCGGCGAGTGGGTGCTGAACGGCCAGAAGGCGTGGGCGACCAACGGCGGCATCTCCGACGTGCACGTGGTGATCGCCTCCGTCGATCGCGAGCTGGGATCCAAAGGCCACGCAGCCTTCGTCGTGCCGATGAGCGAAGCCAAGGGCATCTCCCAGGGCGCCAAGGTCTCCAAGCACGGCCTGCGCGCCTCGCACACGGCTGACGTCTACCTGGACGACTGCCGCGTGCCGGCCAACTACGTGCTGGGCGGCAAGGACAAGCTCGACGAACGTCTGGCCCGCGTGCGCGAGGGTCAGAAAGGCAAGGCCCAGGCGGCGATGCAGACCTTCGAGGCCTCCCGTCCGACCGTCGGCGCGCAGGCCATCGGCATCGCCCGGGCCGCCTACGAGTACTCCCTGGAGTACGCCAAGGAGCGCGAGCAGTTTGGCCGGCGGATCATCGAGAACCAGGCGATCGCCTTCACGCTGGCGCGCATGAAGCTCGAGATCGACGCGGCCCGGCTGCTGGTCTGGCGGGCCTCCTGGATGGGCCGCAACCAGGTCCCCTTCGAGAACGCCGAGGGCTCGATGAGCAAGCTCAAGGCCGGCGAGGTCGCCGTGTGGGTGACCGAGCGGGCCATCCAGATCCTCGGCGGCAACGGCTACACCCGCGAGTTCCCTGTCGAGCGCTGGCACCGCGACGCCAAGATCTACGACATCTTCGAGGGCACAGCGGAGATCCAGCAGATGGTCATCTCCCGCGCCATCTCCGGGATTCCCGGGATGTTCGGGTCCTCGGCCTCCTGAAGTCGCTGGAACGAGCGTCCGGGTCGAGTCGATCCGGACGCCGAGCCTGCCTCTGCGGCCCTACCAGGCCTGATCGGCGCCGCAGTGCGGGCAGTCGACCGTGGTCGAGACGGCCGCGCTGAAGACATAGCCGCAGGCGCATGCGTACACGGCCTGATCGAGCGGGCCGCCGGCGCGGCGAACCTTCTCGACGTCGGGGTCGCAGGGGGTCATGACGACCTGCTCCACCGCGGGTGCGGCCTCGCGCCTGCCCCTGCTCGCGGCAGCGCGGCGGTCGTGTCCCCGCCGCCGGCGGGGTCCCTCACGTCGTTCAAGCAATCTCGGTCTCATCGGTCCTCTTGTAATAGACGTCTCGGACGCCAAAAGGTTTCGCTCCGCAACCTTTATTTCCTGTCGGACGGATGACGATTCGTCCCGGAAGCTCGCCGCCGGGACCGGGACCGCAGGGCTGGACGTTTGAGATACTTGGGGCGATGAGCCCCTCGCGCAAGCGAACGGTGCGCCTGATCGTGGCGCTGAGCGCTGCAGTCCTGCTGGCAAGCGCCCTGATCTACACCAGCTTCAGCGCCGCCAGCCCGGCCATCTCCCCGAGCCAGCTGGTGCACGAGGCCCAGCCGGGGCGCACCTATGTCGTCACGGGCACGGTCGCCCCGGGCAGCGTCCACCACCTGGACAACGGGGTGCTCGACTTCGCGGTGCGCGACAGGGCGGGAGCGACGGCCGTGCCGATCGCCTACACGGGCTCCGTGCCCGACCCCTTCAAGGAAGGCCGCGAGGTGATCGTGACCGTGCAGAAGGACGGCGCCGACTACGTCGGCGAACGCAACAGCCTGATCACGAAGTGCCCGTCCAAGTACAAGACGGCGCCCGCGGGCGAGAATCAGAACGCCTGAGTGCGGGGTAGGCCGAAAGAGCTCCGGGTCGACTCCGGCGGCGAGGGCTGATGGCGGGACTCGGCTTCGCCTGCCTGATCCTGGCCCTGACGGTCTGCGTCTACGGGATCGGGGCCTCCATCTACGGGGTGCGCCGCGGCCGTCCCGAGTTCTCGGACTCCGGACGGCGCTCGGTCTACGCCCTGGCCGGCGTCCTCACGGTCGCCTTCGTCGTGCTGGAGGTGGCCTTCCTGCGCAACGACTTCGCCTTCAACACGGTCGCGGACACCTCCAGCCGCACGACGCCCCTGCTCTACAGGGGGGCGGCCGTCTGGTCCTCCCAGGAAGGCTCGCTGCTGCTGTGGGCCTGGCTGATGTCGATGTGGTCGAGCCTGGCGCTGTTCCTGACGCGCAAGCGGATGCGCGACGTGGCGGCCTACGCCCAGGCCATCATGCTCGGCTTCGGCGGCTTCTTCGTAGCGCTGATGGTGTTCTACGCCAACCCCTTCCAAACGACCAGCCCGGCGCCGGCGGAAGGGGTCGGCCTGGACCCGCTGCTGCGCTTCCCGACGATGATGATCCACCCCCCGATGCTCTACTCGGGGTACACGCTGTGCACGATCCCGCTGGCGTTCGGGATGGGCGCCCTGCTGGCCCGGCGCCTGGACGCCGACTGGATCAAAGCCATCCGCCGCTTCGCCTTCGCGGCCTGGCTGTTCCTGGGCGTCGGCATCCTGCTGGGCGCCCGCTGGTCCTACTCGGAGCTCGGCTGGGGCGGCTACTGGGGCTGGGACGCCGTCGAGAACGCCTCGCTGATGCCGTGGCTGACGGGCACGGCCTTCCTGCACTCGCTGATGATCCAGGAGAAACGGGGGATGCTGAAGGTCTGGAACGTCTCGCTGGTGCTGGCCACGGGGACGCTCTCGATCATGGGCACCTTCCTGGTGCGCAGCGGCATCCTCAACTCGATCCACGCCTTCGGCGGGGCGACGCTGGGCGTCCCCTTCGTGACCCTGATCGGCCTGCTCATCGGCGCCTCCATCTATCTCGTCGTCACCCGCAGGGACATGCTGCGCTCGGAGAACCGGCTGGACTCGCTGCTGTCGCGGGAGTCGATCTTCCTGGCCAACAACCTGGTCCTCGTCGGCCTCTGCTTCGTGATCTTCTGGGGCACCTACTTCCCGCTCATCTCCGAGGCCTTCACGGGTCAGGAATCGGCCGTCGGGGCACCCTGGTTCGACCGCTACACGGTGCCCCTGGCGCTGATCCTGGTCCTGCTCAGCGGCATCGGTCCGGTCATCGCCTGGCGGCGGGCGACGCTGGCCAACGCCCGGCGCAACTTCGCGATCCCGCTGGGCAGCGCGCTGCTGGCGCTTCTCGTGCTGGTCGGGGCCGGCGTCACCAGCAGGCCCCTGGCGCTGTTGATGTTCTGCCTGGGCGCCTTCGTGCTGGGCACGGTCGGGCAGGAGTTCGCCAGGGGCGCAATGGCGCGCAGGGCGATGGCCGGCGAGTCGCTGCCCCGTGCCCTGGCGGCGCTCGTCCAGCGCAACCGCCGCCGCTACGGCGGCTACATCGTGCACGTCGGCATCGTCGTCCTGTTCGTCGGCGTGGCCGCCTCCTCGTCCTTCCGCCACGCATCCCAGCTGTCGCTGGCGCCGGGCCAGGCGACCAAAGTCGGCTCCTACAAGATCACCTACGTCAAACCGACGGCCACGGTGACGCCCAAGTACGACCGGGCCCACACCGGCTCGACGCTCAGCCTGGGGGCCGAACTGGACGTCACCAAGAACGGCCGCCACGTGACGACGCTTCAGCCCAGCGAGGGCTACTACGACTCCGGCGAACCGGCCCAGGGGACGGTCAGCAGCCTGATCGGCGGCCAGGCCGTCAGCCACGTGGCGCTGAGCTCGGGCATGACCCGCGATGTCTGGAGCGCGATCGAACCGGACATCGAAACCCCGACCCTGAAGCGGATCGTGGACATCGGCAACAAGACGCTCGGCCCCGAAGACGCGCCGGTGGCGCTGATGTACCTGGCCCGCTCCTACCTGTCCAAACCGCCCCCGACCCAGTTCAACCTGATCGTCTCGCCGATGGTCATGTGGATCTGGACGGGTGGGCTGATCGTCTTCGTGGGCGGGCTCATCGCGATCTGGCCGATGCCCCTGCGGGCGCGCGTCCCGTTCGCGTTGCGGACGCGCGTCGCTCGCGGCCTGGCCCGCTCCTGAGCGGGGCGCATCGGCGCCGTCGTGGCCATTCTCGTCGTCATCTGCGTGGTCGTGCTGATCGGCGTGGTCCTGTACTTCGTGGGGGGGCCGCTGCGTATGGCGGAGGACGCGCGCATCGCGGCCGCCGCCGGCGGCGAGCCCGCCCCCGTCATCGAGGCGGGCGAGCAGGCCCGGGAGCTGCGCCTGCAGGAGCTGGAGGCGGCGCGGGAGGCCAAGTACAAAGAGATCCGCGACGCGGAGCTCGACTACCGCACCGGCAAGCTCTCGGCCGAGGACTACGAGACGGTCGACGCGGAGCTGCGCGCCGAGGCCCTGAGGATCCTCGACGAGCTCGAAGAGCTCAAGACCAGGGGTGCTTGAGCAGCAGGATCGCGTTCACGAAGAACAGGACCGCGAAGAAGATAGTCCAGCGGTTGAGGTTGCGCTCGACCATCGAGCCGCCGCCGAGGGGGCCCTGCCCGGAGCCGACGCCGAAGGCTCCCGACAGCCCGGAGTCCTTGCCCGAGTGCATCAGCACCAGGAACACGAGGACGACGGCGATGACGACCTGGATGATGGAGTCGATCGTTTCCACGTGCGCAGGGTAGCGGAGTCGGCGAGGGCGATGTTCGCAGGAGTGCGGGGCGGCGCCTCGAACTGCCCCCACATGGCCGGAGATGGCTCATACTGGCCCCCGAAAGGCCCGGGAGACATTTGCCAGTTCGATTACGAATCCTTTACGGATTCCTGATTGGCTGCCGATATGACTCCCGGTGGGCGTATCCCGCGAACGTGGATCAGGTGCGCCGACCACAACCCATGGGACGACCCGAAGATGAGCAGAACAGCCGCATGATGCCGCCGACACGCGCCCGCCGCAGGGCCCTGCGCGCTGTCCTCTCGGCCCTCGCGGGGGGCGGTCTGACCGCCGCAAGCCTCGGCGGGCCCTTGGCCGGCGGCGCCTGGGCTGCGTCCTTCTCGAACGTCCCGACGACCCCGGAAGTCAGCGCGGAAACGGGCGAAACGGGCACTGCCACGACGCCTGCGAGCACCGGGACGACGCCCACGACGACTGCGCCCGCGACGACGACGCCGAGCACCACGACGACGCCGGCCACGACGGGACCGGCGAGCACTCCGGCGAGCACGCCCCAGGGCCCCACCGTCACCCTTCAGCGCAAGCAGAAGCCCAGCGAAGGCTCAAAGCAGAGCGAAAGCACGACGAGCACGACCAAGCAGGGCAAGGAAGGCGAAGGCAACGTCGCCGGCTCGCCCCAGTCGGTCGCCAAGGCGGGCGCCCTGGCCGCGATCCTGGCCTCCTCGCAGGCGAACGTGCAGGCCCTGGCCTTCTACAGGGTGCCGCTGTTCCTGCTGCCCGTCTACAAGGCGGCAGCAGTCCAGTACGGCGTGCCGTGGCAGATCCTGGCCGCCATCAACGAAGTCGAGACCGACTACGGCGCCGACCAGTCCGTCTCCAGCGCCGGTGCCGTCGGCTGGATGCAGTTCATGCCCGAAACCTGGCTGCAGTACGGCGTGGACGCCCTGGAAGCCGGCTATGCCGACCCCTACAACCCCGTCGACGCGATCTTCGCGGCGGCCCGCTACCTGCGGGCCGCGGGCGCGGCCACGAACCTGCGCGGCGCCATCCTGGCCTACAACCACTCCGAAGAATATGCCGAATCGGTGCTGCTGAGGGCGAAGCTGATCGCGACCTACCCGAAGGCCGTGATCGCCACCCTGACGGGCCTGGTCGACGGCCGTCCCCCCGTTGGCGCGGGCGCCCTGGAATGGAGCGCCCTGCCCAGCCACCCGGCTTCCACGGGCGCCTCCAGCGCGACGGCCAAAGCGACGGCTGTCGCGCCCGGCGCGCAGGGCACGACCACGCCGGGCTCCACCAAGGCCGTCTCGCCGACGGCGGCAGCGGCGGGCACGTCCAGCGCTCCGGCGCCGATCGAGCTGGTCGACCTGACGAGCTCGCCGAAAGCCGACGTCGTGGCGGTCGAGGACGGGCGCGTCGTCGGCCTCGGCGACAGTCGCAAGCTGGGTCGCTATGTGATCCTGCGCGACGTCTACGGCGACGTCTTCACGTACGCCGGCCTCGGCAGCGTCGCCTCCACCTACAAGCTCGCACCCGAGGGCAGCGCGAAGGGCTCCTCGCAGGTCGTCAAGGCCGCCAGCACCCGCGACTCGGCCCCCTCGGCCCCCGCCACGGCGGGCTCACAGTCGCCCGTCACCCTGCAGGTCAAAGCGCCGGCCCGCAGTCCCAGTGAGGCAGGGGGCAAGGCGACCGTCTCAGGCGGCGAAGGCGTGCCTGCGGGGATGGCCCGCAAGCGCCTGTTCGCGACGCCGGGCAACCCCGACGCCCGTGCGGCACAGGCCGTCGTGGCCGAGCGCAAGGCCCAGAAGGCACGTGCGGGCGAACGCCAGCCGCTGCGCAAGGGCTCTGTCGTGACGGCCGGCACGGTGCTGGGCAAGGTCATGGTCGCGACCGACGGCAAGGCGGGACACCTGCGCTTCGCGATCAAACCGGCCGGCGACAGCGCCTACGTCGACCCGGGGCCGGTGCTGGCCAACTGGGCGGAGCTGCAGAAGGCCCTTCACCCGCAGGGCGCGAAGGCCGGCGACGCGCTGCTGGGCGCCACCGCCAGCGACGTCTTCCTGCTCTCCAAGTCCCAGCTCGAGCGGGCCGTGCTGTCGGATGCGGGCATCGTCATGAACGCCTGCGAGCGCCAGGAAGTCGCCTCCGGGGCGATCGACAAGCGCGTCCTGGCCCTGCTGGCCTTCCTGTCGCGCAGCGGCCTGGAGCCGACCGTCAGCGCCCTGCGCTGCGGTCAGAGCCAGTACGCGGCGGGCGGGGGCACCTCCTCCCAGTACCGCGGCGAAGCCGTCGAGATCAGCGCCATCAACGGCGTCGCGCTGGCGGGCCGCCAGGGACCGGGCACGATCACCGACCTGACGATCCGCGCCCTGCTGACGCTGCCGGCCGAATTCGTGCCGCACGAAATCCTCAGCCTGATGCACTACCCGAGCTCCGCCGCGACCCGTGCCGAGCGCTCCTACTGGAACCGCATCGGCGTCGTCTTCCAGCCCGTCTCGACGGCCGGCGCCCTCAGCAGGGCCGCCACGAGCGCTGCGGCCCACTCGGCCGGCAAGGGCAAGACGGCGCCGGCCCCCGTCGTCTCCACGAGCGTCCTGTCGAGCACGCAGTGGACTCAGCTGGTGGAACGCATCGCCGCCATCCCCAGCCCGAAGATCGCGGCCAAGCCGACGTCCTCGGCGATCCCAGACCACACGCGCAAGTAGCGGGGCTGCTCTCGGCCTGCCCGCGCCCGTCGGGGGCGAGCCTGCACGGGCGGGCGCCGACGCGGCGCGCCCGCCCGCGGGCCTTGGTGCCCCGCTAACCGGCCTGCGCCGGAGCGGGACCTCCTGGCGCTCCGGGTGCCCCTGCGGGCGCTCCGGCCGCGCCCGCGCCGCCGGGCCTGGCGAACCCGAGCAGCGACGAGCATTTCTGCTGGGCCGTGCGGAACTTGGCTGAGCCCGTGTCGATCCCCTTGGT
Organism: uncultured Solirubrobacteraceae bacterium; assembly: GCA_963697795.1. Lineage (GTDB taxonomy): Bacteria > Actinomycetota > Thermoleophilia > Solirubrobacterales > Solirubrobacteraceae > Palsa-744. The sequence continues at coordinate 2,795,969 of OY969097.1, forward strand.
GTCGAAGATCGGGCCTTTGCCCGTCGTGTTGGGGGCCGGCACGTTCACGCCGTTCTGGCGCATGCACGTCGCGAACTTTTCGAGGGATTTCTTGAAGTTCGCGTTGTTCAGGCGGTTGCGGTCGCCGAAGCGTTGGAAGCTGCCGCCCCCGCCGCACTTCTTGATGGCGGCTTCGAACTTGCTGCGGCTGACGCCGCTGGGCAGGGTCCGCTGCCCGCCGCCGCCGAGGAACAGCCCGCCGCCGGGTTTGCCGCCGGAGGGTTTGCCTCCCTGGGGCCGTGTCGGCAGTGTGATGCCCTCCTTCTGGAGGCATTCGCGCAGGGCGCTGAAGCGCGCTCTCCCGGACCCCGTCGGCGCAGTCGCGGCTGCGTTGGTCGTGCTCGTCGAGCCGGTCGTGCTGGATGAGCCTCCGCAGGCGACAAGCACGGCACTTGCGATCAGCAGCACCGCGATCGCTGCGAGGCGCTTGGTCAGGTGGCTCTTGGTTGGCTGCATGTAACTCCTTGTGGGTCTGTCTTGGTCGATCTTCTCGTGAAGTCCTGTGGGCGGATCCTCGTCCATCACTTGCCGAACAGCGCCGGTTCGCCGGAGGAGCCCGACGAGGAGCTGCCGGAGCCCGAACCGGAGGAGGACGAGTTGGAGGATCCTCCGCCCAGCAGGCTCGCCAGGCCGCCCCCGAGCGCGCCGACGCGGATCGATTCGGCCGTGACGGTGCCGTCTGCTGCCGTCGAGCCGGTGACGGTGACCGTTTCGCCGGGGTGGATGGCTTTGACGGAGGATTTGACGGTCTTGGTGACGCTAGTGCCGGGCGACGTCCGCACCTTGATCGTGTTGGATTCGGTGCCGTTCACGTAGAGGGTGTCGCCTGAGATGTAGGCGACTGTGCCGGCCGTGGGACGGGCGAAGCCGCCGCTCGCTGCCGCCCCGCCGGCGCCCGCACCGGCCGACGCGCCCGATCCGCTGCCGGCCGCGCCCGTGAGGCTGCGCAGGCGCGAGGCGAAGGCGCCGGCGGCTCCGGAGGAGGGGCTGCCGCTCGTTTCGCTCTGGCCCTTCTCGACGAGCACGCCGCCGATGAAGCCGCAGGCGATCAGCAGCACCGCCGCCAGGGACAGCGGCAGCGGCGTCAGCAGGCGCCGGCGCGGGCGCGGCGGCAGCTGCTCGTCGTCTTCCAGCCAGCGCTCGGGCTGGGCCTCGGCCGTGTCGGGGCCGGGGGCGGCATGGGGGATCGTCGTCGGCTCCTGTGGGGGCATGGGGGACTCCTGATGGGTGTCTTGATCACTCAAAGCGCAATGCCTCGATCGGTCGCAGGGCGGCGGCGCGGGCCGCGGGATAGGTGCCGAAGAACAGGCCCGAGGCGAGGGCGGCGCCGAAGGCAAGGAAGATCGAGTAGGTCGCGATCTGCGGCTGCACGCCGGCGATTTCGAACTGGCTGCCGAGGACGCCGAGGCCGACGCCGAGCAGTCCGCCGAACAGGGACACGAGCACTGCCTCGGTCAGGAACTGGGTGAGGATGTCGCCGCGCCTGGCTCCGATGGCCTTGCGGATGCCGATCTCCCGGGTCCGCTCGGTGACGGACACGAGCATGATGTTCATGACGCCGATCCCGCCGACGAGCAGGGAGATGGCGGCGACCTCTCCGAGCAGGGTCGTGAAGACGCTGGAGGTGGAGTTGGAGGTTTCCAGCAGCGAGCCCTGGTTGAGGATGCTGAAGCCCGGTTCTTCGGTGTCCTTGATCTTGTGCCGTTCCTCAAGCACCTGCGTGATCTCGGCTTCGGCGGAGTTCAGGGACGCTTCGGAGTTGGCCTGGACGGTGATCGAGTCGATCGCCCCCGGTCCTGTCAGGGCGTCCTGGACGGTCGTGATCGGCGCCATCACGACGTCGTCCTCGTTGGTGGCTCCGTTGGAGCCCTTGGAGGCCAGCACGCCGACGACTTCGTAGTTGCCGCCGTTGACCTTCATGCTCTGCCCGACGGGGCTGGCGCCGCCGAACAGTTCCTGTACGACTGTCTGCCCGACGACGGCGACGCGGCGGTGCTTGGCGACGTCTTCGCCGGTGAAGGCGCTGCCTTCGGCGACGGTGTAGGCGTGGGCGGAGATGTAGGAGGGGGTCGTGCCGACGAAGGAGGACGGTTCGTAGCTGGAGCTGCCCGCGACGAGTTTGACGCTGGTCGCGTCCACGACCGGGGAGGCGCTCTTGACGTCCGGCGCAAGGGCGTGGTTCTGCAGCGCCTGGGCGTCGGCCTTGGTCAGTGAGACGGTGCTGGTGGAGGCCCGGGCGCCACCGCGCAGGCCGCCCGAGCCCTGCACGATCAGGACGTTGGTGCCGAGTTTCTGGATCTGGGACTTGACGGTCTGCGAGGAGCCGTTGCCGACGGCGATCAGGACGATCACGGAGGCCACGCCGATCGTCATGCCGAGGATCGTCAGCCCGGAGCGGAGCTTGTTGGCCGTGATCCCGCTCCAGGCGATGCGCAGCGTCTCGCGACCGATCATCGCTGGGCTCCCAGCAGGTGCGGGTGGTGGACGGGGGCGAGGGGAGGGGGGTCGTGCAGGGCCGTCGTGCGCTCGTCCGCGACGACCTCCCCGTCGGCCAGCCGCACGACCCGCTTGGCCTGGGCTGCGACGTCGGGCTCGTGGGTGATCAGGACGACGGTGCGGCCTTCCGCGTTGAGGTGGGAGAAGATGCGCAGGACCTCTTCGGTGGAGCGCGAGTCGAGGTTGCCCGTCGGCTCGTCGGCGAGGATCAGGGACGGGTTGGTGACGAGCGCCCTGGCGACCGCCACGCGCTGCTGCTGGCCGCCGGAGAGCTCGGAGGGCTGATGGGCCATGCGGTTGCCCATGCCGACCGACCGCAGCGCCCGTTCGGCGCGGCGCCGGCGCTCGGCGCCGCGCAGGCCGGCATAGGCCAGGGGCAGCTCGACGTTGACCAGGGCGCTCGTGCGGGCGACGAGGTTGAAGCTCTGGAAGACGAAGCCGATCTTGCGGTTGCGCAGGTCGGCCAGGTCGTCTTCGTCCATCGAACCCACGTCGACGCCGTCGATCAGGTAGCGCCCGCTGGTGGGGGCGTCCAGGCAGCCGACGATGTTCATCAGCGTGCTCTTGCCGCTGCCTGAGCTGCCCATGATCGCGACGAGGTCTCCAGCCTGCACGGACAGCGACACACAGCGCAGCGCCCGGACCCTGATCTGGCCCAGGTCGTAGAGCTTGGAGACGTCCCGCACGTCGATGATCGGGTGGCGGGCGGGCGGGCGCGGCTGCGGCGGCAGGGGCCTGCCGACGACGGGACGCTCGCGTGGCTCGCGCCGCGCGCCCGCCCCGGACCGCAGCGGCAGGCGCATCAGCCGCCGCCCCTGAAGAAGGCAGCGCCACCGCCGGGGAAGCCCCCGCCGGCTCCGATGGCACCCGTGCCGCCGGCCCCCCGCAGGCTGCTGCGAAGGCCGCTGAGGCCGCTGCGAGTGGAGCTCCCGGATGTCGTGGAGACGCTTGGCAGGACCACCGTTTCGCCGGCCGCGAGGCCGGACAGGACGATCGTCGAGCTGTCGCCGGCCAGGCCCGTCACGACCCGCCGGGTGCTGCGTTTGCCGTCCTTCAGCACCGTGACGGAATCGGCGGTGACGGCGCTGGTGGGGACGTTGACGCCTTCGGCCTGCTTGACGACGACTTCGGCGCCGGCGCTCATGCCGGGCCTGATCCCTGATGTCAGCTGGTCGAGCTGGAAGGTCACGTCGTAGCTGACGACGCCGCTGTTGGACGTCGAGAGCAGCGAGATTTCGCCGACGTGGGCGGCCAGCTTGCGGCCTTCGAGCGCTTCCACGGTGACGGTCGCGACCTGCCCGACGCGGACGCTGCCGATTTCCGATTCGGAGAGGGGCACGACCAGCTGCATCGAGCTGAGGTCGCTGAGCACGGCGAAGGTCGAGCTGGACGAGCCGGTGGCGGCGGCGGAGCTGGCGCTGCTGCTTGCCGCTGCGCTACGGGAGCCGGTGCCGGTCGAGCTGCTCGATTCCGAGGAGCTCGAGCTTTTGTCGCGTGTCGTGCCGCCTCCCGAGACGACTTCGCCGACCTGGCCCGACAGGGAGGCGATGGTGCCGCTCTCGGGCGCGTACAGGTTCGTGTCCTGCAGGGACTCTTCGGCGCTGCGGACGTTCAGGCGGTCGCTCTTGACGGCCGCCCGGGCCGAGGCGATGTTGGCTTCCCGCGTAGCGGTGCTGAGAGTCGACTTCGACGTCGAGGAGGACGAGCTGGATTCGCCCTGGCTGGTGGTGGAGGACGTTTTGCGGGTGGTCGTCGTCGGCGTCGTGGTACTTGCGGGCGTCGTCGTGGCGGCTGGAGTCGTCGTGGTCGGGGCGGTTGACGTGGTGATGGGGGTTGACGTGGTGGCGGGGGTTGTGGTCGTGCCCATGCCGGTCGCGCCCGCGCCTGTCGTGGTCTGGGCCGCTTCGCCGGCGGCTGCCGCGCGGGCCGGGGCGACGCTGGCTGCGGCGGCGCTGGCACCCCCAGAGCCGGTGCCCTGGCTGGAGCTTTCGCCGTCCGTTTCTTCCTCCCGGGACAGGCCGGCTTCGGCCGACTGCAGGGTCGCCTTGGCCTGTTCCAGGGAGACTTCGGCGCTCTGGGGGTCGAGCGTCGCGATCAGCTGACCGGCGGTGACGTGCTGGCCCTGGGTCACGTAGATCTGCGTGACGGTGCCGGCCGTCTTGAAGCCGAGGTCGAGCTCGGTCTCGGGCTGCAGGTTGCCGCTGCCGGAGACGGTCGACTGCACGACGCCCCGGGCCGCGGTGGCGGTGCGGGTGACGCTCGACTGGCTGGCGGGGGCGGGGCCGACGACCAGGACGGCCGCGACGACGGCACCGGCGCTGAGGGCACCCAGTGCGTATACGAGCCAGGATGCTCTTGCGCGATTGGACATGTGTTCTGCTCGATCCTCGGTGGAGGCTGTAAGGAAGACGCAAGAAAGCGCCTAAGCGGGGCTAAATTCGATTCGGGCCCTGCGCGGTTCTACCTGCGAGCTGCGATCATCGGAGCGATGCCGAGCTATGGCGGGATCGACCTCGGCGGGACCAAGATCCAGGCGGCGATCGTCGACGGCGAGCACAGCCCTCTGGGCCAGGCGCGCCGTCCCACGCCGACGGCGGGCGGACCGCAGGACGTCGCCAGGGAGATGGCGCAGGCGCTGCGGGAAGCGGCGCAGGACGCCAAGGTGGAGGTCTCGGAGCTGGACGGGATCGGCGTCGGCTCGCCGGGAACGGTCGAGGAGGGCACCGTCACGAGCGCCCGCAACCTGCCCGGCTGGGAAGGCAGCTATCCGCTGGCGCAGGAGCTGCAGAAGGAGCTCGGCCCGCGGGTGGCGCTCGGCAACGACGTCCAGGTCGCGACAGCGGCCGAGTTCCACCTCGGCGCGGGCGAGCCCTTCCACTCGCTGCTCGGCGTCTTCTGGGGCACGGGCGTGGGCGGCGGGGTGATCCTGCACGGGCAGGCCTGGCGCGGCCGCGGCGGTGCCGGTGAGATCGGCCACATGGTCGTGGAGGTGGACGGTGCCAGGTGCACGTGCGGCCGTCGCGGCTGCATGGAGGCCTATGCGGGCAGGGCGGCCATGGAAGGGCACGTCCGCAAGCTCGTCGAGAAGGGGGAGAAGACAGACCTGTTCAGGCTGGCCGAGCGCCACGACCGCGAGCGGCTGACCAGCGGCATCTGGGCGCGGGCGCTGGAGAAGGGCGACGATCTCGCCGAGAAGATGATCGACCGTGCCGTCAAGGCGCTGGGCGCAGGCGTCGCCTCGGCCGTGAACCTGCTGGACGTCGAAGCCGTGATCCTCGGCGGCGGGCTGGGCGTGAGGTTCGGACAGCCTCTGGCCGAGCGGATCGCGCAGGCGATGAAGCCGCACCTGTTCGCGGACTCGCGCCCGCCAAGGGTGCTGGTGGCTTCGCTGGGGGACCTGGGGGGAGCGATCGGCGCTTCGCTGCTGGTCAGCGATCCGGAGCGGGCACGGGCAGCGGGCGCGAGCTGACGGGACGCTGCTGCGCTGGAGGGACCTGCCCCGAGGTCCCCTCGGCGCTCTATGGTCGCCGCCCATGCCCTTCTGGCTTTCGATCGCGTTCCTCTCGCTCGTGCAGGGCGGGATCGTCGCGCTTCCTGGGCGGATCGAGTGGGCGCCCCTGGAGCGGTTGCGGGCGGGCGCCTGGGCGCTGGTGCTGCCGGCCTCCGTCGTCGGCTTCGTGCTGATCGCCCGGGCCGCCGAAAGCGCCAGCGCCAAGGGACTCACCTATCTCGCGCTCGTGGCCGTCCCGCCGCTGGCGGTACTCGCCCTGGGCCGGCTTTCGCGGGGCGGCAGGCCACGCAACGCCGTGCTCGCCGTCTTCCTGTTCGGCCTCGCCTGGGCAGACAGGGGGGGCCTGGCCGGCAACGCCGCCGCGACCGCCCTGTCGGCGCTCAGCTGCGTCGCGCTCGGCTCCCTGCTCGGAGCGATCACCCCGACTCGCTGGCTGGTCGCAGGCATCGTCCTGATGGCCGCCGCCGACACCTATCTGGTCGTGTCCGACCTGTTGCAGCGACCGAACGACGCCTTGAACGCCGCGCGTCCCGCGGCGGGCCTGCCGCGGCTGCAGAGCGAGGTGCTGGGCAGCGCCGTGATGGGCTACGGCGACGCCTTCGTTGCAGGCGTACTGGGCGGACTGGTGGCGGCCCGCGGCGGCTCGCAGCTGCGAGCGGCGGCGTTGACGGCGGGCCTTGCGCTCTGCTTCGACCTGCTCTTCTTCGCAGTCGACGAGCTTCCCGCCACCGTCCCGGTCGCCCTCGCCACGCTGCTGCTATGCAGAGCCGGCCTAGGAGCGTCCGTGCGGGAGCATCCCGTCGCTAGCGGGTGATGCGGGCAGGTCCCAGTCGCTGCGCCTGCACCTCACCCGACTCGAACTCGGGTTCGGAGGGCGTAGCCAGGGCCCTCGCCGCCACCTCCAGCGGCTCGGGCGCCATGACCTCCTTCTCGGAGGCCGCTCCAGCCTGCTCGATGCGACGAACCTGCGGCATCACCCGCGTGTCGAAGGAGCCGACGGCTTCGTTGTAGGCCGCCACGGCCGAGCCCAGCTGCTTGCCGGCCTTGGCCAGCGGCGTCACGAAGCGCCCCAGCCTCCCGTGCAGCTCTCTCGCCGCCGCCGCTATCTCGCGCGCCGATTCGGCGATCAGCTCCTGGCGCCAACCGTAGTGCACGGCCCACAGCAGCCCGATCAGCGTCGTCGGGGTGGCCATCAGCACCTGCTGGGAGACGCTGTACTCGATCAGTCCCGGGTCCTGGGCCAGGGCGGCCTGGTAGATGCCGTCGGAGGGCACGAACATGACGACGAACTCGGGCGTCGAGTCGAACTGGCGCTGGTAGCCCTTGGAGGCGAGCTTGACGATGTGCTCGCGCGTCTGGCGGGCGTGGCGCGCCGAGTGCGCCTCGCGCTCCTGCTCGTCCTCGGCCTCCAGCGCCGACAGGTAGGCGTCCAGCGGGACCTTCGAGTCGACCACGACGACCTTCTCTCCCGGCAGCCTCACCAGCATGTCGGGTCGCAGGGCTCCCTCCTCGGCCTGGATCGTGCTCTGCTCCAGGAAGTCGCAGTGGGAGACCATGCCGGCCATCTCCACGACGTTGCGCAGCTGGATCTCGCCCCACGAGCCACGGGTCGAGGGACGCTTCAACGCCGAGACGAGGTTGCCCGTCTCCTTGCGCAGGGAGCCGACGCCCTCGCCGAGATGGCGGACCATCTGCGCCAGCTCGCCCTGGGCCTGCCTGCGCTCGCGCTCCAGGCGGCCGATCTCGTTCTCCATCCGGACCAGCTTCTCCCGCATCGGCACCACCAGGCCCTTGATCTCCTCGGTGCGCTGCTTCATCTCCCCGGAGGTGCGCTCGTGCTCGGCGCTGCGCGAGTCCGCCACGCTCTGGGCCAGCGCAGCGCTGGTCTGGGTCATGACGTCCAGCGACAGAGCCTTGAGCTCCTCGCTCAGGCGCTGCCCGCGGGCGCGCGTCAGCAGGGTTGCGATCAGGGCCCCGGCCGCTACGCCGAGGACCACGAGCAGAGCTGTCATCGGGGGAGTCTCCTCATGTCGGCCACCCAGCGAAGCAGGCGCGACGGACGGCATGACGGCGAGCCTGCGGCTTGACATGACGTTCGCGGACGCTTGACATCAAGTGGGGGTAGGTCTATGTTGACTTTTCGTAACCGCGCCCTGCGCGGCTATCAAGGGATCTACTGAGGGATCAAAAGAGGGGCCTTGCCGGAGCGGATGTCATCTGCGGGCATGTCCCGCGGAGACACAGGAGGGTGAGAATGTCGGCCAAGAATGGCTTGACGCAGCCGACCCGGCTGCTCGGCTGCCTGATGGCGGTCGCACTGCTGGCCTCGGCGCTGTTCGCGTCGACCGCCAGCGCCAAAAAAACGGAACCCACGAACCCGACCGTCTACATCAACATGGGCGACTCGGTCTCGTACGGCTACACAGCAGAAAAATTCGACCTCAACTACCCGACGGAGCCCGTCAGCGCCTTCGAAGGCGGATACCCGAACCTGCTGGCTGCCAAGCTCGCCAAGACGGAAGCCAAGGCGAACAACAAACTGAGCCTGGTCAACCTGGCCTGCCCGGGTGAGACCAGCAAAGGCCTGATCGGCGACGGCCCGATCGCGGCGGGGCTGGAAGCGGCCGCCGAAACGACGCACTTCACCGGCGGTGAAGCGCCGTGTGGCTGGTACAACAGCGACGGCTTCCCGCGTCACTACGAATTCGGCGGCGTCTCGCAGCTGGAAGCGGCCGTCGGCATCATCGAGTCCGGCGCTCAGGTCAAGGACGTGACGCTGCAGATCGGCTCCAACGACGAGCTTCACAAGCTCGGCGAATGCGCCTCCGAAGCGTATTTGAAAGCCCACGGCTTCATGAGCTTCATCGAATGCGTCGAGGCCGAAGCCAAAAACACGCTGTTCCCGACGATCATCAACAACATCGGCCTGACGATCGGCACGCTGCGCAATGCCGGCTACACCGGTCCGGTCGCGATCCTCGGCTTCTACAACCCGCAGGCGTTCCTGGTGGCCAGCAGCGACGCGCTGCAGAAGGGGCTCAACGAAGCGCTCGAAGCCACCGTCAAGGGCGGTGCTTTCGGTGCCGGCGTGGCTGTCGGCAACCCGTTCAAGAAGACCAACCCGCAGGGCAAAAAGTCGCAGACGCGGCTCGAAAAAACCGACCTCGAGCTGACGGCCATCTGCACCTACACGGAAGAGTGCAACCCGTTCGACCGCAAGATCGAATACGAAAAAGCGGTCAAACACTCGGTGACGCCTGAAGAATTCGCGGCCATCGAAAAATCGCTGAACACGAAATTCGAAAAAGAAGAAGAAGGTGCCGTGTTCCTTCCGGGTGACATTCACCCGACCAAAGCCGGCGACGAACTGTTCGCCAAGACGGTGGGCTCGGCTCTGAAGAAAGCCTGACCCTCTGGTTGGGGCAGTGAGCCGGGGCGCTCCGCAGGACGCGGGGCGCCCCGGTGCGTTTAAGCGACTCGCCGGCCCGGGCGTCGCTTCAGGCGGTGGCGGTATGGACCGTCCGGTTCATGCCGACGACGCTGTGCCGCCGGCCATCTCCCCGGCCAGCTCCTCGAGGATCCCCAGCATCGCCGTGGCCGCCGGCACCAACCTGGCTCCTGCCGGCGTGGCGGCGATCACGCTGCGCACGGGCGGCGCGGGGTCAAGCGAGCGGATCGCCACGTCCTCGCGCGGCGTCGACAGTGCCATGCGCGGGATCAGGGCGACACCGACGCCGGCAGCCACCAGGCCCTGGACGGTCTGGTAGTCGTCGCTCTCGAAGGCCACGTGGGGCTCGAAGCCCGCGGCGTGGCAGCAGCGCACGACGTGCCTGGCGCACGGGCTCTGGCTGGAGGTCTGCACCCACGACTGCCCGCTGAGATCCTCCAGGCGCAGGCGCTGGCGGGCGGCCAGGCGGTGGGCCTTGGGCAGGACCAGGTGCATCGGGTCCTCCAGCAGCTCCTCCCGCGTCATGCGCCCCTCCACGACCGACTCGCCGGCGAACTCGAACAGCAGGGCCAGGTCCAGCTCGCCCTCGCGCAGGCGCGGAGCCACCTCCTCCGGCTCGCCCTCGGCCAGGCTCAGCTCGACCTCGGGGTGCAGGGATCTGAAGGTGGCGATCGCCTGGGGCATCAGCGTCGCCCCCGCGCTGGGGAAGGATGCCATCCGCAGGTGCCCGCCGCGCAGGCCCTTGATCGCGTCCAGGGACTCCTCGGCGGCCTCCAGCCGGGCCAGGATGCCGTCGGCGTGGCCGACCAGCGTCTGGCCCGCGGCAGTCAGGGTCACGCCGCGCGGGTGGCGCTCCAGCAGGCTCAGCCCAGTCTCCGCCTCCAGCGCCGCGATCTGCTGGGAGACGGCCGACTGCGTGTAGGAGAGGGCCTCGGCGGCTGCCGAGAAGGAGCCGCGGTAGGCGACCTCGCGGAGTACGCGCAATCGGCCGACGTTAAGCATTAGTAGATCTTATATCATAAATAAAGAAGATCATTGGAGCTGATGGCAGGTTGGTGCCAACATGAGCCGAAGAAGAGATCGAAACCAAACTTCAGCCGGGATCGCCCCGGCTCGCACCAAGGAGAGAACAATGCCCGCCAAGATCATCGTTTCCTACGACGGAACCGCCAACGAGGACGACGCCATCGCCCTCGGCCGCCTGCTCGGCAAGGCCGGCGCAGAGGTCGCGATCGCCTACGTCAGCCACGGCCAGGACTCCGTCGGCGACACGCAGGGGATCCTCAACCGCGGCCTGGCCCTGCTGGGCAACCCCAACGCGGCCGCCCACGTCGTGACCGACCCCTCCACCCCCGAGGGGCTGGCAGCTCTGGCCGAGTCCGAGAACGCCGACGTCGTCGTGTTCTGCTCGGACTCCCACACCGCCAAGGGCCACGTCTCGATCGGCAACTCCGCCTCCCGCCTGCTCGAGGGCGGCAAGGTCGGCGTCGCCATCGCCCCCGTCGACCTGGCCGAGAGCGGTCGTGGCATCAGCCGCGTCGTCGCCGTCGGCGACGGTGACGGCGGCGCCCGCGAGACCGCCGAGGCCCTGGCCCGCGCGCTCGGCGCCGAGGTCGCGCCCGTCGCCGGCGAGGACACCGACCTGCTGGTCGTCGACTCCCGCAGCGAGGCCCAGGAGGGCCGCGTCTCGATCAGCTCCTCCGCACAGCACCTGATCGAGATCTCGACCAGCGCCGTGCTGGTGCTGCCCCGCGGCGCCCGTCCCGCCTTCAGCGGCGTCGGTAGCCCGTCCGTCAGCGCCGCCTAGTAAGGCGCACGCAAGTCCCAAGACCAGGGGCGGTCGGCGGTTTGTTCGTCGACCGCCCTGCTTGGTATGGCTGCGTGCGTTGGAACCGCCGATCCTTGCCTGCTCCGTCTGAGGCGGCCCTATGCTTCAGAGCATGCCGATGGTGCACGATCTCAACGGGCAAGCCGATGATCTCACCAGCGAGATCATCCATAGCTTTCCGCAGATCACCGGTGTATGCCTGTATGGCTCAGTCGCGCGTGGGGACGCCGGCCCTGACAGCGATCTGGACCTCCTCGTCGTCGGCCTGGACCCGACGCTGACGCCGTCGTCGATCAAGCGACGGTTGCGCCTGAAAGACGTCAAGCCGCGCGTGTCGATCGTCTATCACACGCCGAGAACGTTGGACCGGTACGCGATGACTGGTTCGAGATTCCTGCTTCACGTGCAGTTGGAGGGCAAGGTCTTGTATGACCAAGACGGCTTCTTGGGACGCCTCAAGGACAGACCTTTGTCAAAACAGTCTGCTGCCGCCGAGGTGGATGGCCAGCTGAAGCGTCTGGCCCTCTATGACGACCCGAGTCGGTACAACGGCAACTTTCTGTTCCCGCTGTCGCATATCTACGCCATAGGCAAGGCGATCGTGATGGCGATACTGGCCGAAAACGAGATATACGAGTTCAACCGAGATCGAGCCTTTGACGCCTTCTCGACTCTCTTTCCTGAATCTCTCAATGACGTCGCAACGGTCGCGCGCCTGCGCCCGTTCTACAGTGTGGTCTCAAAGGGGCAGGATGTCGAGCTGCCGTTCGCGTATCACGACTGCGAGCAAGAGGTTCGTCGCGCAACCGACGCCGTGAGGCGCTTGGCCGAGCACCTGCGGCGTGACTGATCATGTAGTAAGCCCCGCCCTGTTCGACTCGCTGGACGAATACGTCGAGCAACTGAATGAAGGTGTAGCGATCAGCGAGGGGGTGGTTCCGGCGACCTCGCCTCTGCTCAGCTTCATCGAGAACGCATTCGCCCAGCTGTTCGAGAATGCAGCCGGCGTGGAGATCACCGGCTTCGACCTGGTCGACAAGCGAAGGGCCGCGCGGCTCCGCCGAAAGAAGGACGCTGGGCTCTCGAAGGAGTTGAAGGCTCTGCTGGCTCTCTTCGAGCAGATATGCGACGTGCACGAGGACGTTCTCGGTGCCGGCTATGGCGGCCAAGCGTCTGTCCTCGAAGAATTTCACTTCGTGCACGTGTCCAGAATGCTCGAGCGCTTGGTCGTATTTGCGCGTTCCATCGGTGACACCGTCCTCGTGGAGCGTGTCGAAGAGAGCTTGGGAGCCTTTGAGGACGCGATCGAACGCTACGAATGGGATGAGGAGTGAGCTCGAACGACCGTATCGCTGAGATGGTCCGACTGCTTGAGTGGGACTACGACCAGACGTCGGATTTCATCCGCAGCGTGGTTGGCAGCACCTCGATCGCGCGTGGTTGGGGCGTCACCGCCTGGTTGACTGTCCTCGGTGTTGGCGTGCAACAGGAAAGCTGGTTGCTCGCGCTGCTTGCCGCGACCGCTGTGTTCCCGTTCGCCCTCCTCGATGCTTACTATTCATGGCTCTACGGCCAAGCGCTGCGGCACGGGCGCGCGATCGAGCAGCTGATCTCGCGCTACTACCGGGCCGTCGAGAGCGGCGACGACGATCCAGAGCTGATCGCCGACTTCGAAGTGGCTGCAGCAGTTCATCGCTTCGGCCTTTACTCGCACTTTCGGCGGTTCTCGATCCCGGAGTTGAAGGCTTCCAGGCCAAACGTGGTCTTCCACTGGTTCTATCCGGCCCTCGTCCTTGTGGCGCTCGTCGTGGCCGCGGTCATCGCCGCTTGAGCGGCCCGCTTCTTGCCCGGGCCAGCAGGTAGACCCTCAGCGCCCCCGCCAGATCGAGGGCCCCACCCACCAGGTGCGCCAGCGGGCCCGTCCACAGGCGGGCCTCGATGCGTCTGGCCGTGCAGGAGCGGAAGCGCTGGCGCAAGGGCAGCACGGTATCGTGGCGGTCGTGGCGAGCGCCGTGAAGACAAAGCTCACCGACCTGGGCTCCTCGAGGGTCCGTCTGGAGGTCGAGGTCGAGCCCCGCGAGGTCGAGGGACGGGTCGAGCGCAAGGCGCTGGAGCTCGGGCGCCAGCTGAAGCTGCCGGGTTTCCGTCGCGGCAAGGTCCCAGCGCCGCTCGTGATTCAGCGCATGGGCCGCGAGGTCGTGCTCGAGGAAGCCGTTCGCGACTCCCTCTCGAGCTGGTACTCGGACGCAATCGAGACCAGCGGCGTCGTGCCCGTCGGCGACCCCGCCCTGGACCTGGGCGAGCTGCCCGCCAAGGGACAGGCCCTGCAGTTCACAGTCGAGATCGGCGTGCTGCCGAAGGCCGAGCTGGGTGACTACCTGGGACTCGAGGTCGGCCGTCGCGAGGCCATCGCCGACGAGCAGCTGATCGACGGCGAGATCCAGGCCATGCGCGAGCGGCTGGGGCGCCTGAGCACCGTCGAGCGCGCCGCCGGGGAGGGTGACTTCGTCGTCATCGACTACCTCGGCACGCTGCCCGCCGAGGACGGCTCCGAGCCCGTCGCCTTCCCCGGCGGGGAGGGCCGCGACCAGCTCGTCGAGCTCGGCTCCGGCAACCTCATCCCCGGCTTCGAGGAGGGCCTCGTCGGGGCCGGCGCCGGAGAGCAGCGCGAGGTCGCCGTGACCTTCCCCGCCGACTACCACGCCGAGGACCTGGCCGGCCGCGAGGCCTCCTTCGCGATCACCGTCAAGGAGGTCAAGGAGAAGGAGCTGCCCGAGCTCGACGACGACTTCGCCGTCGACGCCGGCTTCGACGACCTCGCCGAGCTGCGCCAGGACATCCGCTCGCGCCTGCTGGAGATGGACGAGGCCCGGGTGCAGTCGGAGTTCCGCCAGGCCGCCCTCGACGCCGCCGTGGAGAACGCCAAGGTCGAGCTGACCCCCGAGCTGATCGGCGCCCGCGCCCGCGAGCTGTGGGAGCGCACCCTGCACTCCCTCTCGCACAGGGGCATCTCCCGCGAGGCCTACCTGCAGATAGCCGGGCGCGCCGAGGAGGAGATCCTCGCCGACGCCGAGCCCGAAGCCGAGCGCGCCCTGCGCCGCGAGGCCGTCATCACCGCCGTCGTGGAGGCCCGGGGGATCGAGCCCTCCGACGCCGACGTGCTCGACGCCGTCACGCCCACGGCCCAGCGCGAGGGCGTCGAACCCGAGCAGCTGGTCGAGGACCTGCGCAAGGCCGGACGGCTGGAGGAGGTCCGCGAGGACCTGGCCGCGCGCCAGGCGATCGACGCGATCGCCGACGGCGCCAAGCCGATCCCGCCGGCCCAGGCGGAGGCTCGGGAGAAGCTGTGGACGCCCGAGAAGGAGGCCGAGCAGGCCGCCAAGGGCGAGGGCGCAGAGCAATCCGGCCAGCTGTGGACGCCGGGCCGCTAGCCTCTAGAGGAATTATTCAGGCGATGGCAAACAAAGCGAGACCATGAGCCCACTTGTACCGATGGTCGTCGAGCAGACCTCACGCGGCGAGCGTGCATTCGACATCTACAGCCGCCTTCTCAACGAGCGGATCATCTTCCTCGGCACGCCCGTCGACGACCAGATCGCCAACCTGATCGTGGCCCAGCTCCTGCACCTGGAGTCCGAGGACCCGGAGAAGGACGTCTCCCTGTACATCAACTCGCCCGGCGGCTCCGTCTACGCGGGTCTGGCCATCTACGACACGATGCAGTTCATCAAGCCCGACGTGCAGACGATCTGCGTCGGCATCGCGATGTCGATGGGCGCCCTGCTGCTGGCCGGCGGCGCTCCCGGCAAGCGCATGGCCCTGCCCAACGCCAAGATCCTGATCCACCAGGTCTCCTCCAGCTTCCAGGGCCAGGCCACCGACATCGAGATCCACGCCAAAGAGATCATCGACGTCCGCAAACGCCTGGACGAGATCATCGCCAAGCACACCGGCAAAGACCTCGAGCGGGTCTCAAAAGACACGGACCGCGACTACTTCATGTCCTCCGAGGAGGCCAGGGAGTACGGCATCATCGACCGCGTCATCTCCGAACACTGACGGAGATGACGGGAGGAGCCTGACCGGCAAGCGGGAAGCTAGGGGACATGGCCAGACCAACAGACTCCAACGAGCAGCTCCTCTGCAGCTTCTGTGGCAAGTCCCAGCGCCAGGTCAAGAAGCTGATCGCAGGGCCCGGCGTATACATCTGCGACGAGTGCATCGATCTCTGCAACGAGATCATCGACGAGGAGCTCTCGGCGCCGCCCGCTTTCGACATCGAGAACCTACCCAAGCCGAAGGAGATCTACGACGTCCTCGACGAGTACGTCGTCGGGCAGGACCCCTCCAAGCGTACCCTCTCCGTAGCCGTCTACAACCACTACAAGCGCGTCCAGATGATGATGTCCCCGGACGCCGACATCGAGCTGCAGAAGTCCAACATCCTGCTGCTGGGTCCGACCGGCTGCGGCAAGACGCTGCTGGCCCAGACCCTGGCCCGCATCCTCAACGTGCCCTTCGCGATCGCCGACGCGACAGCCCTGACGGAGGCCGGCTACGTCGGCGAGGACGTCGAGAACATCCTTCTGAAGCTGATCCAGGCCGCCGACTACGACGTCAAGAAGGCCGAAACGGGGATCATCTACATCGACGAGGTCGACAAGATCGCCCGCAAGGCCGACAACCCCTCGATCACCCGCGACGTCTCCGGCGAGGGCGTCCAGCAGGCGCTGCTGAAGATCCTCGAGGGCACCCAGGCCTCCGTGCCCCCGCAGGGCGGGCGCAAGCACCCCCACCAGGAGTTCCTGACGATCGACACGACCAACATCCTGTTCATCTGCGGTGGCGCCTTCGCCAACCTCGACAAGGTCATCGAGCGGCGCATCGGCCACAAAGGCGTCGGCTTCGCGGCCGCCATCGAAGACAAGGCCGACCGCGACACCGGCGAAGTGTTCGAGCGCTGCCTGCCCGAGGACCTGATCGAGTACGGCCTGATCCCCGAGTTCATCGGGCGCCTGCCCGTCATGAGCGCCGTGCACCAGCTGACCCGCGAGGACCTCGTCTCGATCCTCGTCGAGCCCCGCAACGCCCTCGTCAAGCAGTTCCAGCGCTTCTTCGCCTTCGACGGCATCGAGCTGGTCTTCTCCGAGGACTCCCTGACCGCCATCGCCGACAGGGGCCTGGAGCGCGAAACGGGCGCCCGCGGGCTGCGCTCGATCATCGAGGAGATACTGCTGGAGGTCCAGTTCGAGCTGCCCTCCCGCCGCGACGTCAAGAAGTGCGTCGTGACCAAGGAGACCGTCGAGAAGGGCCTGACGCCGACCCTCGTCACCGAAGCAGCGCCGGAGGACGCCGAGGAGGCGACGCCGCGCCAGGAGTCCGCCTGAGGACTCCCCGGGGCCGAGCGGCCGGGCCCAGCCGCTACCATCGGCCCTGATGGCCCGCCGCAGCGAGAAGTCCGACTCACGTCTGGAGAAGGCGCGGGAGCTGCCGTGGGCGGCCCTGCTGCAGGCCGGCGCCATCGTCGCGGGCCGCTGGCAGAGCCTCTCGGCCAAGGAGCGTGCCCGTCTGCGCGCTCTGCTCGCCGAGTCCGGTGGACGGCCCTCCAACCTGTCCGACAAGCAGCGCAAGGAGCTGCGCAAGCTGGCCGGCAAGCTCGACCTCAAAGGGATCGGCAGGGACCTGGCCGGGCTGCGCCGCAGGAGCAGGCGCCGCCCGTGAGCGACCAGACCGCCGAGGACCTCGAGCAGCTGCCGACGCTCGAGCTGCACGACCGCGCCATGCGGCGCGCCGAGCGCCATCTCGACGTCAAGTTCTTCTGGACGCTGCTGGAGGCGATCCCCGCCGCCGAGGTCGCCCGCGGCGACGAGGCCGAGGCCGACTTCGACATCCAGTTCTCCAAAGGGCTCATCAAAGACGCCCTGCACAGCGGCGAGGGCGAGCTGGGCGAGGCCCTGCGGCCGCTCTTCATCGACTACCTGCGCAAGCACCCCGACGCCTGAGCAGTCCATGACAGCAGGGGGGGCAGGAGGCGAGCACGTGCCCGGCCGCGACCGCTGGAGCGAGGCCCGCGCCGAGGGACGCCTGCGCTCGCTGGAGCTGTTCGGCATGCGCTTCGGCCTGGACCGGATGCGCCGCATGATGACCGCGCTCGGCTCGCCCGAGCGCAAGTTCGACTCGATCCAGGTGCTCGGCACGAACGGCAAGTCCTCGACGACCCGCATGGCCGCCGCGATCCTGCAGGGACACGGCCTGCGCACCGGCGCCTACCTCTCCCCGCACCTGACGGCTTACCGCGAACGCATCCTGATCGACGGGCGCGAGCTGGACGCCGAGGCCTTCGGCGCCGCCGTCGCCCGCGCCGACCACGCCGCGCAGCAGGTCAACCGCACCCTCGCGGAGGACGACCACGTCACCCAGTTCGAACTGCTCACGGCCGCTGCCCTGTGGCAGATGGCCGAGGACGGCGTCGAGGTGGCCGTGATCGAGGCCGGCCTCGGCGGTCGCTACGACGCCACCAGCGTCGTCGAGGCCGCCGTCACCGTCCTGACGAACGTCGGCCTGGAGCACACGCGCTGGCTCGGCCCGACCGTCGCCCACATCGCCGAGGAGAAGCTGGCCGTCGTGCGGCCCGGCCTGCCGCTCGTGCTCGGCGCCGAGCCGGCGCCGGAGGCTGAGGCCGTCGCAGCCCGCATCGCCGGCGAACGAGACGCGCCGATCGTGCGCCCGCGCCCGCTGCCGGCAGAGCTCCTCCTGCGCTCCCGGGGGCGCTTCCAGCGGGCCAACATGGCCCTGGCCCGCGCCGCCGCCGAGTCCTACCTGGCGGGCATCGGGCGCGAGCTGGACGAGGACGTCGTCGCGGACGTCGCCGCCGGCCTCGCCGTGCCGGGGCGCCTGCAGATCGTCGCCGGCGCGCCGCTGACGATCCTCGACGGCGCCCACAACCCCGCCGCCGTCACGGCGCTGGTCGAGTCCCTGCCGGAAGTGCTGGAAGGTCGCGAGCTGGCGCTCGTGCTCGGGGTGCTGGAGGACAAGGACGCCTCGGCCATGCTCGCGACCCTGATGCCGCTGGCGGCGAGGGCGTGGTTCACCGCGCCGCGCAGCTCCCGCGCTCTGTCCCCGGCGGCCCTGGAGTCCCAGGCGCGCCGCCTGGGCTTCGAGGGCACGGTCTGCCAGCCCAGGCCCGAGCGCGCCCTGGCCGCCGCCGTGGACTGGGCCGGGAAGCGCGGCGCCGCCGTGCTGGCCACCGGCTCCGTGTACCTGGTCGGGGACCTGCTCGCCCGTGCCCGCGCCTCCGCTACCCTTGCGGACGAGGACAGCGCCGACCGGCGCACAGCGACATGAACGAGGACGGCCCCTCAGTGCTCACGATGATCGGCGCGGTTGCGCTTTTCGTGGCGCTCGTCATACTGGTCTTCTTCGCCGCTGGCTACGGCTTCGGCCGCCTCTTTCTCTAAACTCGTCCGGCCGATGCCCCCGCTCGCGTACTTCGGAATCGAAAGCAGCGGCCTGAACCTGGCGGTCGACTTGGTCTTCCTGTTCATCGCCGTCCTGTACCTGGCGCTGATCTACTGGACCTACAGCGACGCCAAGCGCCGCATCGAGGACCCGATGCTGGTCGGCTGCGCGACGGCAGCGGCCTTCTTCCCCTTCGTCGGCGCCATCGTCTACGCGATCCTGCGCCCGCCGGAGTACCTGGAGGACGTGCGCGAGCGCGAACTGGAGGTGCAGGCCGCCGAAGCCAGGCTGCACCAGTTCGACCAGACGCTGTGCCCTCACTGCGACTACCGCATCGAGCCCGACTTCGTGCGTTGCCCCAGCTGCCTGCGCAAGCTCAAGGAGCGCTGTGCGAACTGCTCCCGCCCGCTCGACCAGGCCTGGACGATCTGCCCCTACTGCGAGGCCGACGTGCCGAGCCTGAACTCGCCCAAACCGCGGCGGCGACGCTCCGCGGCCCGCGAGGCCGAGCTGAGCGAGCTGGACAGCTCGCTGGCGGAGGAGACCGTCGCGACCGAGACGGCCACCCCCGTGGCGGCCGCCGAGCCGCCGGCGCGATCCTCGCGCTCGACGGGTCGCGCGCCCAGGCCGGGCGGCAGGACGCGCCCGACCTCCTGATACGACACTCCCACCAAAGGAACCCATGGACCGAACGCTGATCCTCGTGAAGCCCGACGCATTCGCGCGCAACCTGACCGGCGAGATCGTCGCCCGCTTCGAGCGCAAGGGGCTGAAGATCGTGGCCATGCGCCACATGACCGTCACCCGCGAGCTGGCCCAGCAGCACTACGCCGAGCACTCCGAGCGGCCCTTCTTCGGCGAGCTGGTCGACTTCATCACCTCCGGCCCGATCGTGGCGATGGTGCTGGAGGGCGTGGAGTCCGTCAAGGCGGCCCGCCAGGCGATCGGCGCGACCAACCCGCTGGAGGCCGCTCCCGGCACGATCCGCGGCGACTTCGCGATCGAGATGGGCGCCAACATGGTCCACGGCTCGGACTCGCCGGAGTCCGCCGCCCGCGAGGCCGCCCTGTTCTTCGGCGACCTGTAGGGGTCCACGAGAGGCCGTCGTGGCCGCCCCGGCTCTGATCCTCGCCTCGCGCTCGCCGCAGAGGCGCGCCATCCTCGAACGTCTCAGGCTCGACTTCAGCGTGAGGGTTTCGGGCGTGGAGGAGGTCGAGCAGGGCGATCCGGAGCAGATAGCGGTCGAGAACGCGATGCGCAAGGCCCGCGCCGTGGCCAGGCCCGGCGAGGGGGAGATCGTGATCGGCTGCGACACGGTCGTGGCGCTGGACGGGCGCATCTACGGCAAGCCGGGCGACGAGGCCCAGGCGTGCGCGACGATCGCGGCGCTGGCCGGGCGCACCCACCGGGTGCTCAGCGGCCTGGCGGTGCTGATCGGTGAGGAGGAGCGGACCGCCGGCGTCTGCACCGCCGTCACCTTCAGGGCCCTGGACGCGGCCGGCGTCAGGGCCTACGTGGCCACGGGCGAGTGGCGGGAGCGCTCGGGCGGCTACGCCATCCAGGGCGCCGGGTCGGGCCTCGTCGTCTCGGTCGAGGGCGACGTCGACAACGTCGTGGGCCTGCCACTGACGCGCCTGCTCGAGCTCTGTCCCGAGCTGAGCGCCGGCTGAACGCCTGCCCTTCGTGGCCTGGGAGCGCTGCTGCGCTGCGACGTGCAAATCGCCTGGCAGACCTTGCGGGTGCGTGACAGGCGTCCGCTAGACTGCGCCTCCTGGCAGGCCCGGTAGCAGCACTGGCCGCCGCAACGCCCCCTGGCGGGCAGCGCCGGAAGCCCTCTCCCGAGCCAGCCGACCTCCTCGACATGAGCATCTTCACCTACCTGACTGGCTTCGGCGGTCGCGACATGGCGGTCGACCTGGGCACGGCCAACACGCTCGTCTACGTGCGCGGACGCGGCATCGTCCTGTCCGAGCCGAGCGTCGTGGCGATCGACTCGCGCTCGGGCGAAGTGCACGCGGTCGGCATCGAGGCCAAGCGCATGCTCGGCCGCACCCCCGGCACGATTCAGGCGATCCGACCGCTGAAGGACGGCGTGATCGCGGACTTCGACGTGACAGAGCAGATGCTCCGCCACTTCATCCAGAAGGTCCACCAGAACCGCTGGGCGCACCCCCGCGTGGTCGTGTGCGTGCCCTCCGGCGTGACCGGCGTGGAGAAGCGCGCAGTGGAGGAGGCGTGCCTGTCGGCAGGCGCCCGCACTGCCTACCTGATCGAGGAGCCGATGGCGGCGGCGATCGGCGCCGGGCTGCCCGTGGGCGAGCCGACCGGCTCGATGGTCGTGGACATTGGCGGCGGCACCTCCGAGGTCGCCGTCATATCCCTCGGCGGGATCGTCGTCTCGCAGTCGATCCGCGTCGGCGGGGACGAGATGGACGAGGCGATCATCAACTACGCCAAGAAAGAGTACAAGCTGCTGATCGGCCAGCAGACGGCCGAGGAGCTGAAGCTGGAGATCGGCTCGGCCTGCCCGATGGCCGAGGAGCTGCAGGCCGAGATCCGAGGCCGCGACATGGTCGCGGGGCTGCCCAAGACGGTCGTGCTGACCAGCGAGGAGATCCGCCAGGCCCTGGAGGAGCCCCTCAGCCAGATCATCGACGCCGTCAAGGAGACCCTCGACCGCACGCCGCCGGAGCTGGCCTCGGACATCATGGACCGCGGCATCATGCTGGCCGGCGGCGGCTCGCTGCTGCAGGGCCTGGACGAGCGCCTGCGCGAGGAGACGCAGATGCCCGCCCATCTGGCCGAGTCGCCGCTGACGTGCGTGGCCGTGGGGTCGGGTCGGTCGCTCGAGGAGTTCGAGGCGATCCACCGCTCGAACCGCACCTCGCGCAACCGCCGGCGCCGGTGAGAGGCCCGGTCTAGGGCGGGTGGGCACCTCGTCACCCAGGCCCGGTTACTCTGTGGCCTGAACGCTCCCGGAGGCCAGTCCCCACGTGTACGACAAGACTGTCCGGCGCCGACGAGCCGTCCTCGCGGTTCTCGTCGTGCTCTCGCTGCTGCTGTTGACCGCCTATTTCGGCGAGTCCTCTGGAGGACGCCTGCACGGACTCCAGCGCGACTTCCTGACCGTCGTCTCGCCGATCCAGGACGGCGCCAACAAGGCCCTGAAGCCGGTCCGCGACCTGTTCGGCTGGGTCGGCGACACCTTCAGCGCCAAAGGCCAGCGCGATCAGCTGCGCCGCGAAATCGACAAGCTGCGCCCGCGCCTGGTCAAGGCCGAAGAAGAAGCCCGCCTGAGCCGCCAGCTCGTCGCCCTGGACCACCTCAACCAGCTCGGGGTCTCCGACTACCACCCCGTCACCGCAACTGTCATCGGGAAAACGCCCAACCTGTGGTACTCGACGGTGACGATCGACGCCGGCTCACCGGACGGCGTGAAAGTCAACGATCCCGTCGTCAACAGCGAAGGCCTCGTCGGCAGGGTCGTGGCCGTGGAGTCCGACGGAGCTCAGGTCGACCTCATCACCGACAGCGCCATGGCCGTCTCGGCGCGCATCGGCACGAGCCGGGCGACGGGCATCGTGCAGCCGAAGGTGGGGGAACCCAACGACCTGCTGCTGCAGGAACTTCCCGAAAACACGCCCGTCAGCAAGGGCGAATACGTCGTCACCTCCGGCAGCGTCGGCGGTGCTGACGACTCGCTCTACCCGCCCGGCCTGCCGATCGGCCAGGTCACCTCGGTCAACGAAGAAAGCGCCTACGAGTCGGTCAACGTGCGCCCCTTCGCCGACCTGCACAACCTCGACGTCGTCGAGGTCCTGACCTCCGGCGCCGGCAGCGAACCAGCCAACCTGGCCCGCCTGATCAGCAGCCTGCCGCCAGGCCAGCAGGCGGGCACCTCCGCCCAGGGCGAACAGCTGGCCTCCACGGGGGTGGGCGGGTGAACCAAGGACCCTCGGCGGCCCTGATCGCTCGCGTCGCTGCCCTCGGCTTGGCGATCGTCTTCTTTCAGGTCGGCGTCGTCTCCGAGCTGCCCGTGTTCGGCGTCACCGCCGATCTGACACCGCTGCTCGTCGCGTTCGTCGGGCTCACGTGCGGCTCGACGATCGGCGCCTGCGCGGGCTTCGCCATCGGGATGATGGTCGACTTGATGCTCCTGCAGACGCTCGGGCTGACCTCGCTGGTCTTCACGATGATCGGCTACTGGGCCGGGAGGCTGCGCGAACTGCGCGATCCCCAGGCCGGCCTGACGCCGTTGCTGGTCGGTGCCGGCGCCGCCGGCGCCGCCCTCGTCGGCTATTCGATCGTGGAGTTCATGCTCGGCGTCAACGCGCCCGTGAGCTTCGACCTTCTGCGCCAGATCGTCCTCGGGACGGTCGTCGACACGATCCTGGCGGTGCCGATGTGGGCGGTCGTGCGCCGCAGCCTGGAGGGCGCCCTGCCCGAGGATCCCCGTCGCCGTCGTCGCCGGCGTGCCTACACGACGGGCGGCCTGAGCCCGCTCACGAAAACCCGATGAGCTCGATCGAGCCAGTCCGTCCCCGCGGCCCGAACGTCCCCGCCCCCCAGGGGATGGCCCTGCGCGTCGCGATCGTCAGCGCGATCTCGATCGCCTTCTTCAGCGTCATCTTCTTCCGCCTCTGGTACTTGCAGATCCTCTCCGGCGAACAGTACGTGCAGCAGGCTTCGGCCAACGGCGTGCGGACGCTGCCGATCCCCGCCCCGCGCGGGCAGATACTCGACCGGGAAGGGAGCCCGATCGTCAAGAACGAACCGACCAGCGCCGTGCAGATCGTCCCCTCGGCGCTGCCGCCGGCGGGGCCGCAGCGGCTGGCTCTCTACCGCCGACTCGGTCGGGTCCTGCACATGAGCGCAGCGCAGATCGAGGCGATCGTGGTGCAGGAACGCAAAGCGGTGCCCTACGCTCCCGTGACTGTCAAGACAGACGCCGGCGAGCGGGCCCTGATCACCCTCTACGAGCGTCAGAACGAATTCCCCGGCGTCGTGCAGGAGCCCGTCTCGATCCGCTCCTACCCCTACGGGGAAATGGCTGCCCAGGTGATCGGCCACGTCGGCGTGCTCAACGCGGAAGAGGTCTCCTCGACGGCGTTCCGGGGCGTACAACCGGGCACCGTCGTCGGCCAGGAAGGACTCGAGTACTTCTACGACCACTACCTGCGCGGCGAATCCGGCATCCGCCGCATCGAGGTCAACGCCGAAGGGCTGCCGGTGCCCGTCAAGGTCGCTCCCACCCAACCCAAGGCCGGGCACAACCTGCGCCTGACGATCTCGCTGGGGCTGCAGCGAGAGGCCGAAAAGGCGCTCTCGGAAGCCAAAGAACACGCCCAGGCCAACAGCAAACCCGCGGTCGCGGGGGCGTTCGTGGCGATGGACCCGCTCAACGGCGAAATCCTCGCGATCGGCTCCTCGCCGAGCTTCGACCCGAACAAGTTCTCCAAACACCTCTCCAAGAGCGAATACGAAGCGCTCGTGGGAACGGGCACGAACGGCGGCCCGCTGACCGACCGCGCAGTCAACGGCCAGTACCCGACCGGCTCCACGTTCAAGCCGATCACGGCGATGGCGGCGCTGGAAGGCGGCATCCTCAGCCCCTCCGAAGGGCTTGGTGCCGGCTCCTGCATCACAGTCGGCGCCGAGGAATTCTGCAACGCCGGGAAAGAAGACTTCGGGGCTGTCGGGCTGGTGGAAGCCCTCAAGGTCTCCTCCGACACCTACTTCTTCGAAGTCGGCGAGCGCGCCAACTCGCACGGCGACCTGATCCAGAACGAGGCGCGCAAGCTGGGCGTGGGGGACGAAACGGGGATCGACCTGCCCGAATCCTTCAAGGGCGTGTTGCCGGACAAAAGATGGCGTGAAGACGAGAACCGGCTGGAGCTGGCCTGCGAGCGGCGCACGCACAAGTCCAACTGCGGGATCGTCGAGGAACCGACGGGCACCTGGACGGTCGGCGACAACATGCACCTGGCAGTGGGGCAGGGCGAACTGCTGACGGACCCGCTGCAGATGGCCGTGGCCTACTCGACGCTGGCCAACTCCTATCTGAACGAAGGCAACGGCTACGTCGTGACGCCACACCTCGGCAAGGAGATCGACGAACCCGGCGGCGGTCTCGTGCAGAGCCTGAACTTCCCGCCCAAACGCCACGTGCACCTGGACTACGGCGACCTGTCGCTTGTCATGGAAGGCATCCACGACGCGGCCAGCGAGAGCGGTGGAACCTCGGCGGCGGTCTGGAGCGGCTGGAACCAGAGCGCCCACCCCGTCTACGGCAAGACGGGCACGGCCCAGCACACCGGGCGCGAAGACCAGTCCTGGTACATGTGCTACGTCGGCGACTCCAAGCGCCCGATCGTCATCGCCGTCGAGGTGGAGGAAGGCGGCTTCGGGGCCGAAACGGCGGCGCCCGTGGCGCGGCTGATGGCCTCGGAGTGGTTCGGCGTCAAAGAGAAGTTCGTGGCCGGGAGCTCGAAGACGTACTGATGCCGCTCTCCCCGATCCAGCCTCCAAGCGACGCCCAGCCGACCTCGGGTCCCCGCCGGCTGCGTCTGCCCCTGGACCCGCTGCTGACGCTGGCCGTGCTGGGGCTGGCCGTCTGCTCGGCCGTGACGCTGCACGCCAGCACCCGCAAACTCGTGCCGGGCGACCCGACCTACTTCTCCAGCCGCCAGACGATCTACCTCGTCGTCGGCGTGATCGCGATGCTGATCGTCAGCCGCATCGACTACGCGGTCCTGCGCGGCTGGCGCAACGGCATCTACATCGCGCTGATCTTCAGCATCCTGGCCGTGCTGGGGCTCGGGCACTCAGCCGAAGGCGCGCAGCGGGCGATCAAACTGCCGCTGTTCTCCTTCCAGGCCTCCGAGCTCGGCAAGGTGCTGCTGATCGTGGCACTGGCCGCGCTGCTGGTCGACAGGGCACGCGAGCTGCGCCGGCGCGACACGACGATCCGGGTGGTGATCGCGGCTCTGATCCCGGCGATGCTCGTGATCGTCCAGCCCGATCTCGGCTCGGGCCTGGTCTACATGACGATCGCCTACATGATGCTGTTCGTCGCAGGCACGTCCTGGAAGCAGCTGAGCGCCCTGGCTGCGCTCGTGGTGGTCTCGGCGACGTTCGTGCTGGTGGCCGCCCCGGCGGCAGGTCTGCACGTCCTGAAGCCCTACCAGGTGCAGCGCCTGACGGCCTTCCTGAACCCCTCCTCCAACCCCCAGAAGGAAGGCTGGCAGCAGACGGAGTCCAAGATCGCGATCGGCTCGGGTCAGAAGACCGGCAGGGGCGACAAGAGCAGCCAGACCAGCGAAGGCTTCGTCCCCGAGAGCCAGACGGACTTCATCTTCGCCGACGTGGGAGAGCGCTACGGATTCGTGGGCGCCGCGCTTGTGCTGGGCCTCTATGCGCTGCTGATATCGCGGACGCTGCGGATACTGGTGATGGCCAAGGACCTGTTCGGGTCACTGATCGCGGCGGGCATAGCGGCTATGCTCATGTTTCAGGTCTTCGTCAACGTGGGAATGACCATCGGGATCATGCCCATCACGGGCGTAACGCTGCCGCTCATGAGCTACGGCGGGTCCTCTGTGGTCGCGACCATGGTGTCCGTTGGCCTGTTGCAATCGATTTACGTGAGGGCTCGCGCCTCGGCAGCATCCAAGGGCCGCGTCCCACGCTTCTAGGCACATATGTCAGCCGAGCATCCTCCACCACGCCAGCGGCCCTCAGGGGCCGTGCGCGGGAGCGCGGCGGGTTCGTCCTGCCCGACGCTCACCATGCACGTAGGCAGCCGCGCCAGCGGCGCCACGGCGCTGGTCCACAGGCGGGCACGCCAGCCGGGCGCTCGCCCGCGCGCAGGCGTCCTCTCGGCGCACCTCAACATCGAAAGACTGGATCACATTGAAAAAGCAAGTGCTTGTCAGCGTCGACCGCGCCGAGACGCGCGTGGCGCTTCTAGAGGGGGCCGGGGCTCCCACCGCCCGCTCCTCCTCCGCCAAAGCCTCATCACGCAAGAAGGCCGCGCGACCGGCAGACGGCTACCGCGTAGCTGAGCTCTACATCGAGCGCCGCGGGCAGCGCTCGATCGTCGGCAACATCTACAAGGGCAAGGTCGACAACGTCCTGCCCGGCCTCGAGGCCGCCTTCGTCGACATCGGCCTGGAGAAGAACGGCTTCCTGCACGTCGACGAGATCGTGCTGCCGGGCGTCGAGCAGGTCAAGCGCGGCCGCAGCGGCGGACGCAAGATCTCCGACATGCTCAAACCGGGTCAGGAGATCGTCGTGCAGGTCGTCAAGGACCCCCTGAAGACGAAGGGCGCGCGGCTGTCGATGGAGCTGACGATCGCAGGGCGCTACATGGTCTACGCCCCCACCGGGGAGGGCGTGGGCGTGTCCCGGCGCCTGGAGGACAAAGAGCGCGAACGTCTGCGCCGCCAGACGGCGAAACTGCCCATGGAGGGCGGCGGGGTCATCATCCGCACGGCCGCCCACGGTGCCAAGCGCGAGGATTTCGAGCGCGAGCTGAAGTACCTGCACAAGCTCCACGAGGTGCTCGAGAAACGAGTCGAGGAGACCCCCGCGCCGGGTCTGGTCTTCCAGGAGGCCGACCTGTCGGTGCGGGTCGTGCGCGACATCTTCTCGGCCCACTTCGAGCGGGCCGTCGTCGACGACGAGCAGCAGTACCACCGCCTCGTCTCGTTCTTCACGAGGACCGCTCCCGAGCTGGTGGAGCGCGTCGAGCTGTGGCAGGACAAAGAGCCGCTGTTCGAGGCCTACCAGGTCGACAAGGCGATCGAAGGCGTCCTCTCGCGCCGCGTCGACCTGCCCAGCGGCGGTTACCTGATCGTCGACTACGCAGAGGCGCTGACGGTGATCGACGTCAACTCCGGCTCCTTCATCGGCCGCGGCAAGGGCGCGGGCCTGGAGGACACGATCACCAAGACCAACCTGGAGGCGGCCGAGGAGGTCGTCAACCAGCTGCGCCTGCGCGACATCGGCGGCATCATCGTCATCGACTTCATCGACATGGCCCGCGCCCGCAACCGCGACGCTGTCATGAAGACGCTGCGCAAGACGCTGGACGAGGACCGCACGAAGACCTTCACGGCCGAGATCTCCAAGCTCGGCCTGGTCGAGATGACCCGCCAGAACGTGACCGAGGGGGTGCGGGAGATCATGACCCGTCACTGCCCGACCTGCGAGGGCGAGGGCGTGATCCGCTCGGAGGAGACGATCGCCATCGACTTCGAGCGGCGCCTGCGCGACGTGGCCGTCGAGCACCCCGACGACGACGCCTTCCTGGTGCAGATGAACCCGCGCGTCTCCACCCAGTTCACGGGCAACAACTCGCGAGTCCTGCACGCCCTGGAGGCGCAGACGGGCAAGTCCTTCCTGTTCGAGGGCTCCGAAGGGCTGGCCCTGGACCACTTCGCGATCACCTTCACGGGCACCCGCGAGGAGGTCGAGGAGCGCGCCCTGCCGTTCCGGCCCGGCGACGAGGTGCTCGTGGAGATCGTCGAGCCGCACATGTACGACGTCGACGACGCGGTCGCCAAAATCGACGGCTACATCGTCTCGATCGCGGGTGCGGCCCCCTTCGTCGGCGAGAACCGCATGGTCCGCATCGGCCAGGTCGGGCGCACCGCGGCCGGCGCCGTGCTGATCGACGAGAACGGCGAGGAGATCAAGCCCGTCGCCAAAGAGAATGGCGGCGGCTCGCGGCGTGCCCGCTCGGGCGGCTCGAGCTCCGGCGCCGGGCGCCGGCGGGGCGGGCGCTCCTCCGTGACGGCGGAGGACACAGAGGCGAGGGTCGAAGCGGGGCTGGCCGAACGCAGCGCCGAGCACGACAGCGAGCCCGAGGAGGAGCCCGTGGCGCCCGATGTAGCAGTGGCCGAGGGCGAGGAGGCCGAGGATGGCCTACAATCCAAACCTCGGCGTCGTGGCCGCAGGGGCGGGCGACGCCGTTCCGCTGCAAAGGCCAAGGCGGCCGAGTAGCCCACCAGACCAGAAGACGAGAGTCGAGAACGAGCAGATGTACGCGATCGTGAAGACCGGCGGCAAGCAGTACCGCGTCGAGAAGGGCCAGACCCTGCTCGTCGAGCGCCTGCCCGCCGAGGAGGGCGCCGACGTCGCCCTGGAGCCGCTGATGTACCGCTCCGAGGAGGCCGTCTTCGACAAGGCCGGCCTGGAGCAGGTCAAGGTCACCGCCAAGGTGCTCGGCCACGAGCGCGGCGAGAAGCTGCGGGTCTTCAAGTTCAAGCCCAAGCGCGGCTACAAGCGCCGCACGGGCCACCGCCAGGAGCTGACACGGATCGAGGTCACCGAGATCAGCGCCGGCAAAGCCAAAGCCAAAGCGGCCGCGAAAGCGGCGCCTGCGAAAGCCAGCGACCAGGAGAGCACCGATGGCGCATAAGAAGGGGCTCGGCTCGAGCCGCAACGGCCGCGACTCCAACGCCCAGCGCCTGGGCGTCAAGACGTTCGCGGGCCAGGCCGTGACGGGCGGGGAGATCATCGTGCGCCAGCGCGGCACCCGCTTCAAGCCCGGCCAGGGCGTCGGCATCGGCAAGGACGACACCCTCTACGCGAGGGCCGCGGGCACGGTCATCTTCACGACCGGCCGTCGCGGCCGGGTCGTCAGCGTCGAGCCTGACGCCGGGTAGGCGCGGCCCGGCATGAGCCCGCGGCGGGGAGCCTGGCTGCTTGCCGCCGGCCGCGCCGTGCTCGGCGTGGCCGTGCTGGCCGCTCCCGAGCAGGTCACCTCGCGCTGGCTCGGGGAGGACAACGCGGCCCTGCCGATCGTGACCGACCTGGCCCGCTCGCTGGGTGCTCGCGACCTGGCCCTGGGCATCGCGACCCTGCAGACGCTGGACGATCCCGTGCTCGGCCCCCGCGTGCAGGCCGCCTGCGCCGTCGTGGACGGCGTCGACGTGCTGGCGACGATCCTGGCCGCACCCGTGCTGCCCCGCAAAGGCCTGATCGGCACCGTCATCGTGGCGGGGGCCGCCGCGGCGGCGGGACTGAGCTTCTCCCGCCGCCTGGCGGCGGGCTGACCGCCCTTCCCGCTCAGCCCTGCTGTGCCGTCGGGCGCACGAGGATCTCGTTGACGTCGACGTGAGCGGGCTGGGAGAGGGCGTACATGACGGCCCGCGCGACGTCCTCGTCGGCCAGGGCGTCGCTCGGACGGTTCTCGAAGAAGGGCGTGTCGACCATGCCCGGCTCGATCAGCGTCACCCGCACGCCGCTGCCGTGCAGGTCCTGGCGGGCGGCCTCGCCCATGGCGGTGACGGCGTGCTTGGTGCAGGAGTACAGCGAGCCCGGCAGGACGCGGCGCCCGGCGACGCTGGAGGTGAGCAGCAGATGGCCCTTGGAGGAACGCAACGCCGGCACGGTCGCCCGGATCGTCAGGGCGGCCCCGTAGACGTTGGTCAGGACCATCTCCCTCCAGTGCTCGGGGGTGTCGTTGAGAAAGCCGCGGGGCCCGCCGAAGCCGGCGTTGGCGAAGGCCGCGTCGATCCCCTCGAAGGCCTCGATGGCCTGCTCGACCAGGTGCTGCTGGTCGTCCCACTCGGTCACGTCGCAGCGCACCGCCAGGGCGCGCTCGGGCCCGCCCAGCTCTCCCGCCAGGGCCTGCAGCTTCTCGACCGAGCGGGCAGCGAGCACCAGGCGCCAGCCCGCGGCGGCGGCCTGGCGCGCGGTCGCGGCGCCGATGCCGGAGGAGGCGCCCGTGATCAGCAGGACGGGCTGAGTGGCGGCGTCGGTGTCAGTGCTCATGGCTTGCGGCTCCTCTCGTCGACGGTTGTCCCGACGCGGTCTAGCAGCATCGCGGCAGCCGGCCGGCCTTCACGGCGGCCGCGAGCCCCGGCCTGCTGTCACGATTGACCCGATGCTCCACGACAAAGCCTCCATCCACGTCAGTGCCGGGGCCGGCGGCAACGGCTCCGCCGGCTTCCGCCGTGAAGCCCACGTTCCCCGTGGCGGGCCCGACGGCGGCGACGGCGGTCGCGGGGGCGACGTCGTGCTGGTCTGCGACGGCTCCCTGCGCGACCTGCAGGCCTTCCGCAGGCGCAGCCGCTACGACGCGGGCCGGGGCGGTCACGGCGAGGGCGCCCTGCGCCACGGCGCGGACGGGCAGACCCTGGAGATCCGCGTGCCGCCGGGGACGGAGGTCCAGGCCGAGGAGGACGACGGCGGCGACCTGGCTGGCAGGCGCTGGGAGCTGCTGGCGCCCGGCCAGCGAGCCGTGGCGGCCCGCGGCGGCAGCGGCGGGCGCGGCAACAAGCGCTTCGCCACCTCGACCCGCCAGGCGCCCCACTTCGCCGAGCGCGGCCTGCCCGGCGAGGAGGGCTGGCTGCACCTGCAGCTGAAGCTGCTGGCCGACGTCGGCCTGGTGGGGCTGCCCAACGCCGGCAAGTCCTCGCTGATCTCGCGGATGACCAGAGCAGCGCCGAAGGTCGCCAACTACCCCTTCACGACGCTCTCGCCGGTGCTGGGCGTGCTGGAGGGGGAGGAGCGCCAGCTCGTCATCGCCGACATCCCAGGCCTGATCGAGGGCGCCAGCGAGGGGGCCGGCCTGGGCCACGACTTCCTGGCCCACGTCGAGCGGACCCGCCTGCTGGTGCACGTCCTGGACATCGCCCCCGAGCTGACGCAGGGAGAGGACGCGGACGCCCAGGCCAACCACGCCACGATCGAGCGGGAGCTGGCGGCCCACGACCCGCGGCTGGCAGCCCTCCCGCGCATCCTGGCCCTGTCCAAGGCCGACCTCGTCGACGAGGAGCGCCGGGAGCAAGAGCTGGCCCGCTGGCGCGAGCGGATGGGGGAGGGGGTGCCGGTGATCCTGACCTCCAGCGCGACCGGCCTGGGCGTCGCCGAGCTCTCGGCGGAGCTGCTGCACCGGGTGCCTGAGTCGCAGGCGCCCGGCACGGTCGAGCAGCCGGCTGGCGGGGCGGGGACGCAGGAGCCGCCTCTGCTCGAGCACATGGTCTTCCGGCCCAGCGGCCCCGCCGGCTTCACGGTGGAGCGTCTGGGCGAGGGCTCCTTCGCGGTGCGGGGTCGCGGCGTCGAGCGGCTGCTGGCCCGCTATGACGTCGACAACGAGGACGCGATGGACTACCTGGAGGGGCGCCTGCGTCGCATCGGCGTGATCGCGGCGCTCCAGGACGAGGGCTTCCAGCCGGGCGACGAGATCGAGATAGCGGGCGTGACGTTCGAGCTGGATCCCGCCCCCGAGCCTGGCGCGGACGCCCGCAAATAAGCTCCAGGCCATGAGCAGGGTCGTCGTCAAGCTCGGATCGAGCGTCGTAGCGGAGCCGTCGGGCACGCTGCGCACGGACGTCCTGGCGGAGATCTGCTCGGAGCTGGCCGACCTGCACGAGCGCGGCACCGAGCCGATCCTCGTCACCAGCGGGGCGATCGCCAGGGGCATGGAGACGATGGGCCTGACGCAGCGCCCGGGCACGGTCGGCGCGCTGCAGGCCGCCAGCGCCGTCGGGCAGGGCAAGCTCTACCGCGTCTACGACGAGCTGCTGCGAGAGCGTGGCGTGACCAGCGCCCAGGTGCTGCTGACGTTCTTCGACATGAGCGCCCGCACGCACTACCTGAACGCCCGCCAGACGCTGACGACGCTGCTGGAGTGGCGGGTGCTGCCGGTCATCAACGAGAACGACACGACCGCCACGGACGAGATCTCCTTCGGCGACAACGACTTCCTGGCGGCCCAGGTGGCGGTCCTCGTCGGCGCCGGCGAGCTGGTGCTGATGACGGACATCGACGGCCTCTACACGGCCGATCCGCGCCTGGACCCGGCAGCCGAGATCGTGACCCGCGTGGAGGACGTCGAGGCGGCCCTGGCGGAGCTGCAGATCGGCCACACGACCTCGCCGCTGGGCTCCGGCGGCATGCGCTCCAAGGTCGTAGCGGCCGAGATGGCGACGGCCGCGGGCATCCCGACCGTCATATGCAACGGCCTGAAGCCGGGGACCCTGACGGCGGTGCTGGGCGGCGAGGAGCTGGGCACCCGCTTCGTCGCCGGCGAGGCCCGTCATTCGAGCTTCAAGCTGTGGCTGAAGTACGCCAAGCCCACGCGGGGGCGGGTCTACGTCGACGAGGGCGCTGCGCGAGCGCTGAAGCAGGGCAGCGCCAGCCTGCTGCCGGTCGGGGTCACCGACGTCCAGGGCGACTTCGACGCCGGCGACGCGGTGGAGATCCTCGAGCGCTCAGAGGGCGCCGGCGGGCACCCGCGCCCCCTCGCCAAGGGCATCTGCAACTACTCGGCGGGCGAGCTGAGGAGGGTCATGCGCATGAAGTCCGAGGCTGCTCGCGAGGTGCTGCCGGGAGCGAGCGAGGAGGCCGTGCACCGCGACTACCTCGTCCTGGACTAGGGATAGACCCCGCAGGCCCTACCCTTAGAGCCGATGGTTACAGCCACCGAGACAGTCGCGGACATCTGCTCCGCCGCCAAGCGCGCGGCCCGCGCCCTGGCGGCGACCCCCACCTCCGTGAAGGACGCGGCCCTGGAGGCGATCGCGGTGGCGCTGCGGGAGCGCATGGGGGAGATCCTGGCGGCCAACGAGCTGGACATGGAGCGGGGTCGCGAGCAGGACATCGGCGCCGCCCTGCTGGACAGGCTGCGCCTGGACGAGGGGCGGGTGCTGGCGATCGCCGCCGCCGTGCGGCAGATCGCGGCCCTGGGCGACCCCGTCGGAGAGGTCATCGACGGCCACAGGCTGCCCAACGGCCTGGACGTGCGCAGGGTGCGGGTGCCGCTGGGGGTCGTCGCGGTCGTCTACGAGGCTCGTCCCAACGTGACGATCGACGCGGCCGCGCTGTGCCTGAAGTCGGGCAACGCGATCGTGCTGCGCGGCTCCTCCTCCGCTCTGCACTCCAACCTGGCGCTGGCGAGGATCGCCTCGGAGGCGGCGACGGCGGCGGGCCTGCCGGAGGGCTCGGTGAGCCTTGTCGCAGGCGGCGGGCGCGAGGAGCTGGCGGAGCTGGCCACGCAGAAGGACAGCGTCGACCTGATCATCCCCCGCGGCGGGGAGGGCCTGAAGGAGGCCCTGCAGGCGGTCGCGACGGTCCCCGTCATCTACGCGGCCTCGGGCAACTGCCACGTCTACGTGGACTGGCCCTGCGACCTCGATCGCGCCGCAGCGATCGTCGTGAACGCCAAGACGCAGCGGCCCGGCGTCTGCAACGCGGCCGAGACGCTGCTCGTGCACGAGCTGGCGGCGGGAGAGTTCCTGCCCCGCATCGCTGCCGAGCTGGCGGCGGCGGGCGTGAGGATACGAGCCGACGAGCGGGCGCTGGAGCCGATGCGGGCTGCCGCCCCCGGGCACGTCGAGGCCGCGGAGGAGGCCGACTGGGACACGGAGTACCTGGACCTGACGCTGGCCGTCGGCGTGGTCGGCTCGGTGCAGGAGGCGATCGAGCACGTCGCCCGCCACGGCAGCGGGCACTCCGAGGCGATCGTGGCGGCCGACGCGAGCTCCGCCAGGGCCTTCCAGCTGGGCGTCGACGCGGCCTGCGTCTACGTCAACGCCTCCACCCGCTTCACCGACGGGGGCGAGTTCGGGATGGGCGCGGAGATCGGCAACTCGACGCAGAAGCTGCACGCGCGCGGGCCGATCGGCCTGCG
The DNA here is from genome assembly GCA_963697795.1 of uncultured Solirubrobacteraceae bacterium. Classification (GTDB taxonomy): domain Bacteria; phylum Actinomycetota; class Thermoleophilia; order Solirubrobacterales; family Solirubrobacteraceae; genus Palsa-744. Next base: position 2,830,392 of record OY969097.1, read on the forward strand.
CGAGCTGTGCACGTTCAAGTACCTCGTCGAGGGCGACGGGCACGTCCGCGCTTGAGGGGCGGGCGGGCCCCAGAATGGCCATCGGCATCCTCGGGGGCAGCTTCAACCCGCCCCACCTCGGCCACGTCGAGCTGGCCCGCCAGGCTCGGGCGGAGCTCGGCCTGGACCTGGTGCTGCTGATGCCCTTGCACACTCCCCACCACAAGCAGGCCGGCGAGGACCCGGGCCCGCGCCACCGGCTGGCCATGTGCGAAGAGGGCGTTGCGGGCCTCCAGGGCATCGAGGCGTCGGCGCTGGAGATCGATCGGGGCGCCCCGTCCTACACGGCCGATACCTTGAGGGAACTACATGAACTTCATCCAGAGGCCAGGCTGACCTTCGTGGTGGGAGCCGACACCGCAGCGACGCTGCCCGCGTGGCATCGTCCCGAGGAGGTTCTGCGGCTCGCCGACTTGGCAGTCGCGAACAGGCCGGGGACAGACGATCAGGTGGTCGTGAGGGCCGTGGAGGCGATCGCCGACCGTTTGCCGGCGGTTCCGACAGTCAGATTCCTGGCGATGTCTCCAATGCGCGTGTCCTCCTCGGAGGTTCGCGAGAGGATGGCCGAAGGAGCTCCGGTCGAGGACTTGGTGGGCGCCCGGGTGGCCTCCTACATCGCCCGCAACGGTCTGTATGGGGGAAGAGGTTGATGGAGCCCTCGGAGCTCGTCGCGGAGATCGCGCGCCATGCGGCCGACAAGAAGGCGATCGACGTCGTCGAGCTGGACCTGCGCGGCGTTCTCGGCTATACGGACTACTTCCTGGTCTGCTCGGGCAACACGGCCAGGCAGGCCAAGGCGATCCAGGACGGCATCCTGGAGGGCCTCAAGCGCGAGCACGAGCTGCTGCCCAGGCGGGTGGAGGGCAGCGCCGAGGGAGGCTGGATCCTGATCGACTTCCTGGACGTGGTGGTGCACGTCTTCACCCCCCAGACGCGGGAGTTCTACCGCCTGGAGCAGCTGTGGGGAGAGGCGCCCGCGCGAGCCGTCGGCGAGGGTTGACCTCCCGCCGCAACAGACGTTAGGGTCGCGCCGGTACAGCGCCGCACGGGAGCGGTGCGTGGAGAGAGGGGAACACATGCATCATCCGATAGCAACCCGCTGGACGGGGCTGCTGGCACTCGTCGGCGCACTGGCCGCGCTGGCCTTCGCGACGCTGGCGGGATCGCTCGCGCCGGCGGCGCACGCCGAAGGGCCCGGATCGGGCGAACCGTGGACCGTCAGCCTCGGCGACTCGTTCATCTCCGGGGAGGCAGGTCGCTGGGCCGGCAACACCGACGAAAGCTCCTCGAAGACCGACGCGCTCGGCTCGACCGCCTACGACGACAACGCCGGCGGCACTGGCGAACTGATCAAAGGCTGCCACCGCTCCAAGTCCGCCGAGGTCTACATCGGCGGCGGCGTCAAGGGTGAGAACCTCGCCTGCTCGGGCGCGAAGACGTCGAGTTTCACCGAAGGCGAAACCTTCAAGCCGGGCATCGACTTCTACAACTCCGGCGGCAAAGAAGGCCAGGCGCTGATGCTGCAGCACTTCGCTGCATCGCACAACGTGAAGCTGATCGCGCTCTCGATCGGGGGCAACAACTTCAACTTCGCGAGCATCGTGACGACCTGCGTGGAGGACTTCCTGGAGTCGACGATCTTCTACGACTTCTACTGCAGCAAAGAAAGCTCGGTGACGAACAACTTCACGTCGAGCAACGTCTCGAAGATCAAGGGCGAAATCGAAACGGCGATCAGGAACGTCGCGACGGCGATGACCAACGCCGGCTACACGAGCTCGCAGTACACGATCCTCGTCCAGAACTACCCGTCGCCGATCCCGATGGGGTCTGAATTCCGCTACACGCAGAGCGGTTACAGCAGGCAGTTCACGGGCGGCTGCGGCTTCTGGAACACGGATGCCAACTACGCCAACGAACACATGCTGCCGACGATCGACAGCACCGTGCTCGGCGCTGCAACGGGCGTGGGCCTCTCCAACGTCAAGACGATGGAACTGAGCTCCGCGTTCAACAGCCACCGCCTGTGCGACAAGGGCGTCGGGCTGCTCGAGGAAGAGGGGCTTTCCAACTGGAAAGCGGCGGAAGCGGTGAACAAGTCGGAGTGGTTCAACCAGATCCGCACGATCGAAACGCTGGTCGGGCCCTACGAACTGCAGGAAGACATCCACCCGAACTACTGGGCGCAGCTGGGTCTTCGCAACTGCCTGACGCAGGCCTACAACAGCGGAACGCCCAAGGGCGGCACGTGCACGACCTCTGGGACGGGGTTGAACTCGGCCGGCGAGCCGAACATGTCGCTGCACTGATCGCAGGATCGGCAGGCGGCTGACAGCCGTCTCGGCCGTCGACAAGATCGAAGGACGGAGGGTCGGTTGCCCAGGCAACCGGCCCTTTCGTCTTCGAGGCTTCACATCGTGCGTGACGCGCGAGGACCGAACGCGGCGCGGGTGCGCAATCATCAAGCGGTGACGCAACTGCTTGTGAAGCTGCTGATGGCGCCGACGTTCGTGGTGGGCGCGTCGCTGACGGCAAGGCGCTTCGGCCCGCGGATCGGAGGGCTGGTGGGCGGGCTGCCGGTCGTGGCGGGGCCGATCCTGCTGGCATACGCCCTCGCCCACGGGCGCTCCTTCGCGGCGGGGGCCGCGGCGGGGACGCTGCTGGGGCTGGTATCGCTGGTCGCCTTCGTCGTCGTCTACGGGCGCCTGGCGGGCCGCTTGCGCTGGGGTGCCAGCATGCTCTGCGGCTGGCTTGCATTCGCTCTCGGCACGGCGCTCTTCAGCGCCTTCGAGATCCCCGTCGGGGTCTCGCTGGCGCTTGCGCTGGGGGCGCTTGCGCTGGGCCTGTCGGTGCTGCCAAGCCCCGGCCCCGACGCACCGCCGGCGGCCCGCCCGCCGTCCTGGGACCTGCCGCTGCGAGCGGCCTGCGCCGTGGCCCTGGTCCTGACCCTGACGGCCGTGGCGGGGTGGCTGGGACCCCAGCTGAGCGGGCTGCTCGCGCCCTTCCCGATCATCTCCACGGTGCTGGCGACCTTCACGCACGTCCAACGGGGGGTGCAGGAGACGGTCCGGCTGCTGCGGGGGATGCTGGCGGGCTTCGTGGCCTTCGCCCTGTTCTGCTTCACGCTGTCGCTGGCCCTGGCGAGCCTGAGCACGTTCCTGTCCTTCCTGCTGGCCGTGGCCGTGGCGCTGACGACGCAGGCGCTGGTCTTCCTGGTCGTCCGTCGCGACGCCCTGCCGGCGATGTCCGGGCCGGACGGGGTCGTCCTGAGCGAGGCCCAGCTGCCTTGAGCCGCGGACCGGCCCCGTTCAGGCCGGCTCCTGCTCGACGGGGCGATGGCGGACGCGGTCGCGGACGTCGGCATAGCGCAGGGCCTCGTAGAGGATGACTGCGACGAGCAGGCCTGTCAGGATGCCCAGGGCGGCGATCGCGGGCAGGCGCTCTGCGAGCGGCAGCAGCGCCAGCAGGACGGCGGCGCAGAGGGCGCGCCTGTATTCGAGCGTGTGCATGGTGCGCAGCCGGAAGGCGACCTGCGCCAGCAGGTAGAGGGCCGCGCCCCCGAACAGGGCTGTCGTGGAGACGATGCCCAGGGAGCCGTCGACGTGGGCGAGGGTGCCCTTCAGGCCGACGGCCAGCAGTGCGATCCCGGCGACCATGGGGAAGTGCAGGTAGGAGTAGGAGTCCCTGGCGATGCGGTTCTGCTCGCGCCCGGGAGCGGCACGGGCCAGGAACCGCCCGGCGACGATCGAGGTGACGTCGAAGTAGGCCCACCACAGGCACGCGGTGACGGCCAGGGCCAGCGCTGCCGCGCCCACGATGGAGAGGTCGATCCGCTCGTGCGCGCCGACGCCGATCGCGACGATCGACTCGCCCAGGGCGATGATCACGATCGCACCGTGGCGCTCGGCGAAGTGGCCGGGCACGAGCCGCCAGCCGGCCGTCTCGATCACGAGCGGCCCGCCGACGTCCAGGACGAGAGCGAGGCCCCACAGGGCGAGACGGAGCGCGCCGCCTTCCAGCAGAGCGGCGAGCAGCAGCAGCCCGGCGCCGACGGCGGTGCTGAGGGCGAGCCCGAGGACGGAGTGGCGCAGCTCCTCGTCCTCGCGGCTGGCGATCAGGAACAGGGCGATGTGGGCGGCGCGGACGACGGCATATGCCAGGGCGAAGGCCAGGGCCTCCGAGCCGAAGGCCCGGGGCACGCACAGGGCGGCGACCAGGAAGGCCGCCATGGCCACGAACATGACCAGCCGCACGAGCCCCTCCTCGGGGTTCACGACGCTGGTCAGCCAGGCGTAGCCGACCCACGACCACCACAGCACGCCGAGCACGAGCACGCCCTTGAGCAGCCCTTCCCAGCTCGGGCCGGCCGTCATCAGGGTCGTGCACTGCGTCAGGGCCAAGACGAAGACGAGGTCGAAGAACAGCTCCAGGGGCGTGACCTGCTCGCCTTGGCGGGGGACTGCTGTGAGGCTGACCCTGTGCCGGTGGGAACCCTCGTCGCTCATCGCCGCTGCCGAGGATCGTAGCGGCGGTGCGGCGTGCCGAGGGGCAGCCGGGAGCGGCGACCGGGGTGGCCGCCGCTCCGGCGCCTGCCTATTTCGTCTTTTCCTTCTTGGGCTTTTTGATCTTCACGTACTTTTCGACCCAGTTGGACTCGGTCGTGAAGAAGTTGCCGGTCAGGACGGCGACGTTCTTCCCGGCCGCCGAGGGCAGCCCCGCGTCGGTGTTGACGAGAGCTGTCACGATCGGTTCCAGCAGGCTGTCGGTGCCGCAGCCCGTGGCAGCCGGCACGGGGAACGTGTTGTCCACCAGGGTGTTGTCGATGAAGGTGATCAGGCGGCCTTTGTCGCGACCTTCGTTGGTGCCGATTTTGCCGCTGATCGGTTCGGTGCCTGCGGGCGGTTTGGTCGTGCCGTCGGTGAGGTGCAGGACGATCGGTTCGGAGTCCGAGCCGATGTAGCAGTCTTCTCCCAGCAGTTCGTTCTGCAGGTGAACCTTGATCGGCAGCTGCACTGCCGTGTCGTGGCCGAAGCCCAGGAAGACGGCTGTGATCAGGACGTTGCTGAGCGGTCCGGCGATTTCAGCTGTCGCGATGACGGGACCGCCGAGTTGTTCTGAGAGCCCCGTCAGCCCGCCCGGGATCGTCTGAGGCGATTTCGACATGGGCGCCGCGCCGAACCGCGGCGCCAGCAGCGGCAGCGTGCTCGTGCCCAGGTAGGCCAGCCCGCCCTGCAGGATCACGGGTGTCGTGATCGGGACCTGCTTGCTGCCCATCTTGAATTCGCCGGACAGTGTTTCGCCGTAGGTGCAGGCTTTGGCGACTTCGACCGGGCAGTCGATGAACTTCTGGAATTCTTCCTTGTTGAGCTTTTCGCCGGCGCTGGCCGGAGCAGCCCCCAGCGCGGCCACGGCGATGCAGGCGAGCATCGCTCCGATCGACTTCGACAGGAACCCTCTGAGCGTTCGCAACGGTGGTCGTCTCCTTTTCGGGCAGGGGCCGCCGCGGCGGCCCCGTCGCCTCTCTCTGATCGCATCCCTCCCCAGACTCAGCCGGGACGCCGTGACGGCTGTGTCAGGACCTCTGCGAGCGCCACGGAGGAGGGGTGTGTCGCGACGCTCGCACAGGCCCGGACAGGCCGTCTCGTTGTCCTGACCAGCGCTCGCGGCGGCCGCATGTGAGCCCCCTTTGCATGGCTCCCTCCGGCGCAACCGACGAGCAGTCTGGGCATTTTGGTGTCTCTATTTCCCCGCCCGGAGAGCTTCCAAACATAAGTTCTGAAATCCCCGGGCCCCGCGTTTGAACGACGACGACAGCTAAGCAGAGTGGCTGTTTCGTGTCAACCCCTCTTACAGATGCTCAAGCTGGTGACGATGGAAATACCGCATGTATGAGACGGATTGACCTGTCGAGCGAGCCAATTCTCGCTTGCGGCAGGGCATGATGTCGCGGATCGAAAACGCCGGCGGACGCTTGATCGGAATGCCCTCGGCGGCTTGCAAGCGGAAAACGGTCGAGTATCTTCAGGGCGAGGAGCGATGCCGCCGACACGCAAGATGCCAGCGTCTCCACGCAAACGCTCGAACCGGCCTCGGCCGGGCGCGGGGACGGTGGGGGCGAACAAGCCGAGTCAGCGTGAGCGCCTGATCGAGGCGATCGTCGAGCTCAGCGGGCAGCAGGGCTACCAGTCGCTCAGCATTGCTCAGATCAGCGCACGGGCGGGTGTCTCCAGCGCCACCTTCTACGAGCAGTTCAGCGATCGCGAAGAGTGCCTGCTGGAGGCCTATCGAGCGCTGACAGGGCAGATGCTGATGCGCCTGGAGCGCTCCCTGCAGGCGGGGGAGTGGGCGACGGCAGCCAGGGCGGCCTTCGGCGAGCTGATCGACGGGGTCAGGACGGACCCCGATGCCGGGAGGCTCATGTTCGTGGAGGCCTTGAGCGGGGGGCCCCGCCTGCGCAGCGAGCTTGCGGCGATCGTGGACGGCCTCGAGCAGGGTGCAGAAGCGCTGCTGGAGCGTCCGCCTGCGGGCGGCTACACGCTCGACCTTCCGGCCCGGGCCCTGATCGGGGCGGTCAGGCACGTCGTCTCACGTCATCTACGCACGCACAACGAGGATCGCCTGGACTTGGTGACCGACGACATCCTGGCCTGGCTGGCCTGCTACGCGGTGCCCGCCGGCGGGGGGCGCTGGAGCGTCGAGGCACTGCTGCCCGCTGCGATTGCGCCGCCGACTGCGGAGACCCCCGGCACGGAGCGCCTGCCGCGAGGACGTCACAGGCTGAGTGCGGGCGCAGTGGCTCGCAACCAGCGTGCCCGCATCCTGCAGGCGACTGCGGAGGTGACTATGGCCAAGGGCTTCGCGAGCACGACTGTGGCTGACATCGTGGCTGGCGCAGGTGTCGCCAAAGACGCTTTCTACAGACACTTCGCCGACAAGCAGGACGCTTTCCTGGAGGCGCAGCGCAGCCCCAGCCAGTTCATCCTGGACACCCTGGTACGAGCCTACTTCTCAGCCGATGTCTGGCAGGAGCGCCTGTGGCGGGCGCTGGGCAGGCTGCTGGAGCTGATCGCAGCCAACCCCGCCATGTCACACCTGCGACTGGTCGAGTGCTACACGGCCGGGCCGACGGCGATCAGAAGAGCCGAGGATGCGACCCGCTCATTCACGATCTTCCTGGAGGAGGGCTACAGGCAGCCAGGCGCCCCGGCTGACCTTCCCCACCTCAGCTCCCAGGCGATCGCCGGCGCTGTCTTCGAGCTCGTCCAGAAAGACGTGGCGGCCGGCGCTGCGGCGCAGGTCGGCAGGCGCCTGCCTCAGCTCGCCTACATAGCGACGGCGCCCTTCCTGGGCCCGGCGGGGGCGATCCAGGCGATCGAGGCGAGACTGCAAGAGGACAAGACGGGATCTCGAGCCGGCAACTAGGCCGGGCGAGCCGGGTCACCGAGGCTGTATGTGTCACGGGGAGTTGACAGCAACAAACCCATGACCCACAGATCTCAAGGGCTGTGGTATAAGGCCCGTACAACGGGCAGATTCGAAATGTCCGACGACCTGTGGGGGCGCGATGTCGGCGACGGTGCGGTACGAAACGGTCTACCTGACCTGGGGGCGGCGTTCGAGGCGGCCCCGCGGAGCGAACGGCGGGTTCCAGGAAGTGCCGAACAACCCTCCCGTTCCCTCCCCTGGGGAGACGATCGTTCTTGGCGAGGGCTCCCTTGTGCCGCCGGGACCGCTGGGCTCCCATCTGCCGCCTGAGCTGGGCCCGAGCAACGAATTCAAGTTCTCCTTCGTGAACGTCACCGGCGTCGCGGGCGGACCTCTGTTCTCGACCGAGCCCGTGATGCCCCATGCGCTCGTGGGCAGCGAACCGGCGATCGTCGTGCTGGCGGTCTACATGGCCACAAGCGGAAGCCCGGGCCCGCATGGCGAACCCGGTGTGAGCGTCGATGCGTTCGACATCTCGACCAACGAACTCGTCGAAGACCTGTTCGTGAGCGTCGCCGGCAAAGGAGACCGCACGAGCATCGACGCGACGCTGACAGACAGCGCCAACGACGAAGGCTGGGTCAGCACCGAGTCGGAGGGGATGGTGGTAACCGCCGACCAGCAGATCGGCGACAGCAGCGCCGGGGAACCGGCGTGCACGTTCGGCGACTGGATGGTCGTCTGGGGGCCGGACGGGATCGCCATCGCCGGACCGGACAAGACGGAGCTCGAAGTCGAAGAGGGCGACAGCGTCTACGCGCTCGCGGCCTACGCCACCACCGTGCAGGAGGAACCGCCGATCAGGATCAAATGGGGACCGCCCACCAAACTATGGCCCGGCGTCGAGATCCTCGAACACGGCAAATGGCTCCGAAGCCCAGGCGATGCTCCCGAGACCGGGTCGGGTCACGGGGGGAGCGGCTCCGAGACGGGACTTCCCAGACTGCCGTGACGCCGCCGCAATTTGCTACATGAGCGCGGACAAGTGCCCGTCCGTCAGCCCTGGCATTCGACGGCCACGTCGAGCGCTGCGCACACCTCTCGCATGCGGTCGTCGCTGAGTCGTCCGAGGCGCTCGACGAGGACGCCGACGGACACGCTCTCGACGGAGTCCAGGTTGATCGAGGATCGGCGGGGGACCGGATCGTCGTCTGGCTCTAGAACGACCTCACTGGCCAAGCCGCGAATAGTGGTCGTGCACGGCGCTACCAGTGCTCGTCTCAAGCGAGGGATCGCCGCATTCCGGGAGAGCACCACGACCGGCCGCCGTCCGACATCCGGCAACTCACACCACCACACCTCCGCCCTCGCGGGAAGAGGACCACTGCTCACGATGCCGCGGCCGCCTCTCGGAACGATGCCAGGTCGCCCCACTCGTCGGCCTCCTCGAGCGGGTGCTCGTCGTAGGCGGCGTAGGCAGCATCGATCTCGGTAGCACGATGGCGCTCCAAGAGCGCCGCGAGCGCCCGGTCGAGGACCGCGGCATCGGTCAACGGCGCAAGTGCTTTGCGGGCGCTCTCGAGCAGATGCCCGTCAACGGTCGTGCTCACCCTTGTCCTTGCCATGCCACCATTATGCCACGCATATGCCATGCGGTCGCCATGGTCTCTCAGGACGACGAGGAAAATGGAGCTAGAGGGGCTCGAACCCTCGACCTCCGCCATGCCATGGCGGCGCTCTCCCAGCTGAGCTATAGCCCCAAGTAGAGCAATCCTATCGCTCCCGGACGCGACTGCGCCCGCCCCGCCGGGACCTGTCAGCCGCGGCGGGGGATGAACTCGGGGACGTCCAGGTCCTCCCCCGAGTTACTCCTGGCCGGCTCGTCGCGGTCGCGGTCGGGATCCTCGCGGCGCCGCTCGCCGCCTCGCGGCTGCTGCTTGTCCGTCGGGGCGACCTGGTCGAGCTGGGCCATCATGCCGCCGTGCGCCAGGCGCACGTCTCGCAGCAGGCGCTCGGCGTTGTTGCGCAGGGACACCGACAGGTCGCGCAGGTTGCGCGTCAGCTCCGTGCCGTCGTTCAGCACCTCGTGGGCCACGACGTGGGCTTCGGCGGTTATCTCCCTGGCTTCCCCGCGCGCCTGGGACTTGATCTCCTTGGCCTGCTTCTCGGCCTCCTCGTGCAGGCGCGCCAGCTCCTCCCGGCGGGCGCTCAGCAGTCGCTCCGTCTGCTCCCTGGTCTCCGTCTCGATCCGCTCGTACTCCTTGCGGGCCGCTTCCAGCATCGTCCGCGACTCGCGCTCGGCCGTGCCACGGACCGTCTCCGCCGCCGTCACGGCCTCGTTGCGGACCCGCTCTGCCTCGGCGATCGCCTCCGTGCGCGCCTGGTCGGACTCCGCCCGGGCGCGGGCCACCGTCTCCTCTGCGTTCGCCGTCGCTTCCCGGAGCAGGTGGTTGGCCTGCTGGTGGGCTTCCGCCAGCGTCTGGGCCGCCTCGTCGCGGGCCCGCTCCGCGTCCGCCGTCAGCTGGGCTGCAGTCGTCGTGGCCTCCGTCAGCTCCTGCTCCGCCTGGGAGCTCGCCGTCGAGAGGATCTCCTCCGCCTCCTCCTCGGCTGCAGCCACCCTGTTGTCAGCTGCCCTGTCCGCCTCTGCTATCCGCTCCCGTGCACGCGCCTCGGCCTGCTCGCGAAGGTCCCTGGCCGCCTGTTCGGCTGCAGCCACGATGCTGGCCACCCGCCCCGGCGCCGAGCTGAGGGCGTCCGGGTCGTGCATGTACCCGTGCTCGCCGTAGGCCTGCTCGTGGTACTCGCCCTCACTCACCCCGGTGATCGTATTGATCCGCACGCACAGCCGGACGCGGTGGCAGGAAACGTGGGAAGCTCGTCCTTGCGGACAGACGCTCTGTGGGTCAGGATCGGTGCATGAACAGCTCCAGCGCAACCCGCAAGGTCGCCATCCTGCTCTACCCCGGCGTCCAGTCCCTGGACGTCACAGGACCCTTGGAGGTCTTCGCCGGAGCCACCCTCGCCCTCGCCGCGGCAGGACGTACCAGCCCCGCATACGAGGTCCTCACGGTTGCGCCCTCGCCCCAGCCGATCCTCACCTCCAGCGGCCTGACGATCCTGCCCGGCGCCGGCCTGCCCGCCGGCCCCAGGGGCATCGACACGCTGCTCGTGCCCGGTGGGAGCGGGCGCAGGCAGGCTGTCGAAGACCCGCAGCTGATGGCATGGCTGGCACGGACCGGGCAGGGCGTCAGGAGGCTCTCTTCCGTCTGCACCGGCGCCTTCCTGCTCGCCGACGCAGGCCTGCTGTCAGGCCGCACCGTCACAACCCACTGGGCCTACGCCGAGAAGCTCGCCAGGGAGTACCCCGACGTCACAGTCGACCCCGACCCGATCTTCCTCCTCGACGGCAACGTCTGGACCTCCGCCGGCGTCACGGCCGGGATCGACCTGGCCCTGGCCATGGTCGAGCAGGACCATGGCCGCGACCTGGCCCTCCAGCTCGCCCGCCACCTCGTCATGTTCCTGCGCAGGCCCGGCAGCCAGTCCCAGTTCAGCGCCCGCCTGGCGGCGCAGGAGCCCCGCCGCGAGCCCCTGCGCGACGTCCAACAGCAGGTGCTCGAGGAGCCCTCCGGCCGGCACACCGTCGAGGCCATGGCAGCCAGGGCCAACATGAGCCCCCGCCACTTCGCCCGCGCCTTCCGGGCCGAGACAGGGGTCACGCCTGCCCGCTACGTCGAGCAGGTCCGGCTGGAGGCCGCCCGCCGCGAGCTCGAGGACACCGCCAGCCCCGTGCAGAACGTCGCCTTCGCCTGCGGCTTCGGCACAGCCGAGACCATGCGCCGCAGCTTCCTGCGGGCCCTCGGCGTCTCGCCCGCCGAGTACCGCCGCCGCTTCCGCTCCCGCGTCGATCCGGCTCCCGCCGCCGCCTGACACGACGCGACCCCTCTCCTCCTCATCAAAAAGCAGTTTCGACCCGCCCGCCATCCCCAAGAAGGAGACGTTCAAATGGACATAGCCATCGTTCTCTACGACCGCTTCACGGCGCTGGACGCGATCGGGCCCTACGAGGTCCTCAGCCGCCTGCCCGGAGCCAGGGCCACCTTCGTCGCAGCCCAGGCCGGTCCCGTCCAGACCGACAACGGCATGCTCAGCCTCCTTGCCGAGAAGTCCCTGCGGGACCTGCCCGCTCCTGATGTCGTGCTCGTCCCCGGCGGCCCCGGCGAGGTCGTCCAGCGCGCCGGCGGGCCCGTGCTCGAGTGGCTGGCAGGCGCCGACGCGACCAGCACCTGGACGACTTCCGTCTGTACAGGTTCGCTGATCCTGGCCGCTGCAGGGCTCCTGCGGGACAGGCCGGCAACGACCCACTGGCTGGCCATGGAGGAACTGCAGCGGCTCGGCGCCAAACCCACCTCCCAGCGCGTCGTCTTCGCCGGCAAGACCGTCACCGCCGCCGGCGTCTCGGCCGGCATCGACATGGCCCTGAGCCTGGCCGAGCGAATCGCCGGCGCCGACGTCGCCCAGGCGATCCAGCTGGGCATCGAGTACGACCCCCAGCCGCCCTTCGACTCCGGCTCGCCCGCCAAGGCCCCCGAGGGGATCGTCCGGATGCTGCGGGGGAGCAGCCGCTTTTAGGAGGGGCGGTAACCTGCGGTGCCCAATGCACGAGCACCACTACGACCACCTCGTGATCGAGCCTCGCTGGCAGGCCCTCTGGTCCTCCGAGAGCACCTGGGAGGTCGTCAACTCCGACGCCTCCGGCCCCGGCGAGCCGCCCTGCTCCTACGTCCTGGAGATGCTGCCCTACCCCAGTGGGGAGCCTCACATCGGGCACCTCAAGTGCTACGCCGTCGGCGACGCCATCGCCCACTTCCACCGCCGCCTGGGCAGGCGCGTCCTGCACCCCATGGGCTACGACGCCTTCGGGCTGCCCGCTGAGAACCACGCCATCAAGACGGGCGTGCACCCCCGCGTCTCCACCGCGGAGTCCATCGCCTCCTTCCAGCGCCAGTTCCGCTCCTGGGGGATCTCGATCGACTGGTCCCGGGAGCTGGCCACCTCCGAACCCTCCTACTACCGCTGGACGCAGTGGATCTTCCTGGAGCTGTTCAAGGCCGGCCTGGCCTACCGCAAAGAGGCAGCAGTCAAGTGGTGCCCCAAAGACCAGACCGTCCTGGCCAACGAGCAGGTCGACGCCGACGGGCGCTGCGAGCGCTGTGGCGCCCTCGTCGAAGTCCGCCAGCTCGAGCAGTGGTTCTTCCGCATCACCGACTACGCCGAGCGGCTGCTTGGGGACCTCGACGGGATCCAGTGGCCCGAGCACGTCAAGACCATGCAGCGCAACTGGATCGGACGCTCCGAGGGCGCCGAGGTCACCTTCCGCTGTGAGGAGCTCGACGTCGACTATCCCGTCTTCACGACCCGGCCCGACACCCTCTTCGGGGCCACCTTCTTCGTCATGGCCCCCGAGCACCCCGACGTGCTGCGCCTGGCCGCCGGCACAGAGCACGAGCAGGCCGCCCGTGACTACGTCAACAAAGCCCTCAACGAGACCAACGAGGAACGGGGCAACGCCGACAAGGTCAAGACCGGCGTGCCGCTGGGGCGGACCGTCACCAACCCCGTCAACGGGCAGCAGATCCCCATGTACGTGGCCGACTACGTCCTCATGGAGTATGGGACCGGGGCCATCATGGCCGTGCCCGGGCACGACGAGCGCGACCACGACTTCGCCCTCGCCTTCGGGCTGCCCGTCAAGCGCGTCATCGCGGCACCCGAGGGGGTCGACGGGGAGCTGCCCTACACGGGCGACGGCACGCTCGTCGACTCCCACCCCGACTTCGACGGCAGGCCCAACCGCGAGGCCCTGTCCGGGATCGTCGCCTGGCTCGACCGGGAGGGCAAGGGCCACGCCTCCGTCAACTACCGCCTGCGCGACTGGCTCGTCTCCCGCCAGCGCTACTGGGGCTGCCCCATCCCAGTCGTGCGCTGCCCCTCCTGCGGCGTCGTGCCCGTGCCCGAGGAGCAGTTGCCCGTCGAGCTGCCCGACATCGAGGAATACCTGCCCAAGGGCCGCTCGCCCCTGGCGGCAGCCGAGGACTGGGTCAAGACGACATGCCCCTCCTGCGACGGGCCGGCCGAGCGGGAGACCGACACGATGGACACCTTCGTCGACTCCTCCTGGTACTTCCTGCGCTACTGCGACGCCCGCAACGACGAGGCCGCCTGGGATCCCGCCGCCCTGCGCGAGTGGATGCCCGTCGACCAGTACATCGGCGGCGTCGAGCACGCCATCCTGCACCTCATGTACGCCCGATTCTTCACCAAGGCGCTGGCCGACCTCGACCACCTCGACTTCCAGGAGCCCTTCCAGGCCCTCTTCACGCAGGGCATGGTCACCAAGGACGGGGCCAAGATGTCCAAGTCCAGGGGCAACGTCGTCTCGCCCGCAGCCCTCGTCGAGCGGGTCGGCGCCGACACGGCCCGCTGCTACGTCCTCTTCATGGGGCCACCCGACCAGGACGCAGACTGGTCCGACGACGGCGTCGAAGGGGTCCACCGTTTCATCACCCGCCTGTGGAGGCTGTCGCACGAGACAGCCGAGAGGGCCGGCGCTCCAGACGGGGAGCTGTCGACTCCCGCCGGCCTGCAGGGCGATGACCTCGTGCTGGCCCGCAAGACCCACTGGGCGATCGACAAGGTCGGCGGCGACCTGCGCCGCTTCGCCTTCAACACGGCCATCGCGGCCGTCATGGAGCTATACAACGAGTGCTCGCGCCTGCGCGACTCCGTCGCCCCCGAGACGATGCGCTTCTCGCTGGCCAGCGCAGCCTCCCTGCTCTTCCCCTTCGCACCCCACGTCTGCGCCGACATCTACGACATGCTCACCGGGCAGCGCGTCTGGGAGCAGCCCTGGCCCCATCCTGAGGAGGCCCTGCTCGAGAGCGACACCTACGAGCTCGTCTGCCAGGTCAACGGCAAGGTCCGCGACCGTGTCCAGGCCGGCTCCGGCGCCGACGCCGAGGAGCTCAAGGCACTATGCCGAGCGGCCGCCAACGTCCAGGTCCACCTGGACGGCAAGGAGGTCGTCAAGGAGATCGTCGTGCCGGGCAAGCTCGTCAACCTGGTCGTGCGGTGAGCCGGGAGTGCCCGCCGCCCTCAAGCCCGCCTACCTGATCCACGGCGACGACCACGGCGCCCTGGCCGAGCGCCGAGCCGGTCTGCGGGCACTGGCCGAAGGGGAAGAGGGGGGAGTCGCCAACGCCGAGGTCCTGGAGGGCGAGCAGGCCACGCCCGCCGGCGCCGCTGACGCCCTGGCCGCCATGACCCTCGCCATCGGCAGGCGCGTGATCATCGTCGAAGGGGCCGAGCGCTGGCGCCAAGCGGACGTCGAGAAGCATCTGGCCCCCGCCCTGGCCGCGATGCCGCCAGACACGACGCTGGCCGTCTTCGCCCGCGAGGAGGCCAGGGCCAAGGCCCCCTCGGCCCTGCACGACGCAGTCAAGGCCGCCGGCGGGCAGATCGTCGCCCAGATGACCGTCAAGCCCTGGGAGCTGGCCAAGTGGGCACGCGAGCAGGCCGCCCGGATGGGGCTGGCCCTGGACACGGCCGCCGCCAAAGCGCTGGTGGCCCAGGTCGGAGAGCGCCAGCAGCGCCTGCTGCGGGAGCTGGAGAAGCTGGTCCTGGAACGGGACGCCCCCGTCGAGGGTGCCGGCCCCCGCTCGATCGGCGTCGAGGAGATCGAGTCCCGGACGGCCCACTCGGCCGAGTGGCGGGCCTACGGCCTGGCGGACGCGCTGGTCGGTGCCGACACTGCCCAGGCTACGCGCCTGTATCTGCACCTGCGTGGGCAGGGCGAGCGGCTGGCCGGGATGACCTACCTGATGGCCGGCCGGCTGCGCGAAGCCCTGTCGATCTCGCTGCGGCTGGCGGCGGGGGAGTCCGTCGCCGAAGTCAAGAGAGGCCTGCGCATGCCCGCCCGGGCCGCAGAGCGGCTCGTGGCAGACGTCGCCCGCAGCGACCCCGACAGGCTCCGGGGCGCGCTCGTGACGCTGGCGCGGCTCGAACTGGACTCCCGGGGCGGGGCGCCCCTGCAGGGCCAGCGGAGCCCTCTGGCGGGCATGCAGGAGGACACCCTCGTGCAGAGGGCGATCGAAGAGATCGTCAGCTAGAGGCGCTCAGGACTTGGCGCCGGCGCGGACGCGAGCGGCCCGGGACTTCTTGCGGGCGCCCGTGTTGCGGTGCAGGGCGCCCCGCTTGACTGCCTTGTCGATCGTCGAGACCAGCTCGCGGTGAGCAGTGTCGGCACCGGCGTCGTCGCCTCCGTCCACCAGTGACTGCAGGCGGCGGAAGTAGGTCTTGATCGTCGACAGGTAGAGGCGGTTCTCCATGCGCTCGCGCTCGGAGCGGAGGATGCGCTTCTTCTGTGAGTGAATGTTCGCCATGGCTTGATGGGCGGAGCGCGCGAAACCATCCCGGGCGCGCCGCGGAGCGCCGTACTATAGCGGCCTTGAGCGGTCCCGCCGAAGACGCCCTGGAGGAGATGTCCGATCCGGCGGCCCCGGCAGCCGGCAGCAGCGTAGCCCGCAACACGGCCATCTTCTCGATCGCGACGGGCATCTCCCGGATCGTGGGCCTCGGCCGGGAAGTCGCGACTGCCAGCTTCTTCGGCACGGGCGGCCCCTTCTCGGCCTTCACGATCGCCTTCCAGATCCCCAACCTGGTCGCCCAGCTGTTCGCCAACGCCGCCCTGTCGGCCGCCTTCGTCCCCGTCTTCAGCGAACTGCTGGCCCACGGCAAGCGCAAAGAGGCCCTGCGCCTGGCCTCGACGCTGTTCTGGATCATGCTGATCGCCCTCGGCGCTCTGACGGCGATCTTCATCCTGGCCGCGGGGGCGATCATGCCGCTGTTCGCGGGCAGCTCCTTCAGCGGCCACCACGGCGCCCTGGAATCGCTGATGGTCGGCCTCTCCCAGATCCTCTTCCCGGTCGTGCTGATCCTGGGCCTCAACGGGATCCTCGTGGCCGTCCTGCAGTCCTACGACCACTTCACGATCCCGGCCATCTCGCCGGCGATCTGGAACGTCGTGATCCTGGTCGTGCTGCTGGCGCTGCGCCCCCACTTCCACGGGGGCTACAAGAACGGCAACCAGATGCACGCGTACGCGATCGCGATCCTGGTGGCAACCTTCGTCCAGCTGCTGCTGGCCGTCGCCGCCCTGCGCCGCATCGACTTCCGCCTGCAGTTCTCGATCGACTGGCACGACCCCCGTGTCCGGCAGGTCTACATGCTGATGCTGCCCGTCACGATCGGCCTCGGCATCGTCAACCTCGACCAGCTCATCAACTCGGTCTTCGGGACGCTCGTCAGCGAAGAAGCGCCGCGAGCGATCGAAAACGCCTTCCGGGTCTACATGCTCCCGCAGGGCCTCTTCAGCGTGGCCGTGGCGACGGTCCTGTTCCCGACACTCAGCCGCATGGCTGCTCTGCGCGACGCCGACGGCATGCGCCGGGCCGTGGGCACGGGCATGCGCCAGATCAACCTGCTGCTGATCCCGGCGGCGGCCTTCATGGTCGTCCTGTCGACGCCGATCGTGCGGCTGCTCTTCCAGCGGGGCGCCTTCCACGCCCACTCCACCCACCTCGTCTCGGTGGCCCTCTTCTGGTTCTCCTTCAGCCTGCCCTTCGGCGGCCTGAACCTGCTGCTGACACGGACCTTCTTCGCCGTGCAGCGCCCCTGGATACCGACGGGCCTGGCGGCCATGAACATCGTCGTGGACATCATCCTCAGCGTCGGCCTCTACAAGCCGCTGGGCATAGCAGGGCTGATCATCGGCACGGTCGTCGCCAACGCCGTCATGACGGGCCTGCAGCTGCACCGTCTGCGGATCGGCTTCAACGGCCGCCTGGAAGGCGCCCAGACGACGATGATCACGGCCCGCATCACGATCGCGGCCGCATTGCTGGCAGGCGTCGCGTGGGTCGTCTGGAAGCTGATCGAGTCCGTGCTCGGGCAGTCCCTGCCGGCCGAGATCCTCAGCGTCGGCGCGGCCGGGCTGGCGGGGCTGTTCGTCTACGTCAGGACGGTGCTGGCGATGCGGGTGCCCGAGGCCCACCAAGTGGGCGTGCTGCTGCGGGCGCGCTTCGGCAGAGCCTGAGCAGAGGCCGGGTGGACCGAAGCCCACCCGACTTGCTCCCGACCTGAATCGCCGCCTACTACATACGTCCCAGGACAGTGTTTACGCCTGGGCGGCTTAACACTCTCGACACCTGGACAGGCCGCCGGGTGGGTGGGAACCCATCTGGCGCGTAGCCGCGGCTGGATGATCCCTTGTCGAGTTGGCGATCCGCCGGAGAGCCAAGGCTAGCGCCTCGACGGCGACGGACCGGTGTCGGCGCCGACCCGCAACCAGAGCCTGGCCGAGGCGACGATCCCGGTCGGCGGCGCGACGACGGCCCACTACCACCGCCTGACGGAGGAGCTGTACCTGGTCACGTCAGTCGGCGATGAGCCGCTGCGGATCGTGTGCGCCTGCGCGCCGGCCTACTCCGACGAGGACACGGTCCTGACGGAAGATTGACGCGATCCTGAGAGCGTCGAGAACGGAGGGCGGGAGGGCCGGCGCCCACTGAAAGAAGGTCCTCCTGCAAAGTAGGACATATACGACCCACTTTGCAGACGCCCGTGCCTCCGACCGACACCCCACACCTCCCCAGCTGGGCGGGTGGCCCCTCGCCTCCACCCCCAACCACCATCTATCGTGACGCCTGCTTCCCATGGACCAGGCCCACATCCGCAACTTCTCGATCATCGCCCACATCGACCACGGCAAGTCGACGCTGGCGGACCGCATCCTCGAGCTGACCCACACGGTGGCGGCCAGGGAGATGCGGGCACAGCTGCTGGACTCGATGGACCTGGAGCGCGAGCGGGGAATCACGATCAAGGCCCAGGCCGTCAGGGTCTTCTACACGGCCTCCGACGGCGAGACCTACCAGCTGCACCTGATCGACACGCCGGGCCACGTCGACTTCACCTACGAGGTGTCCCGGTCACTGGCGGCCTGCGAGGGGGCGCTGCTGGTCGTGGACGCAGCCCAGGGCGTGGAGGCGCAGACGGTGGCCAATACCTACCTGGCGATCGAGTCGGGCCTGGAGCTGATTCCGTGCCTGAACAAGATCGACCTGCCGGGGGCCGAACCGGAGCGGGTGGCCGGCGAAGTCAGCGAGCTGATCGGCGAGGACCCGGAGACGATCCTGAAGATCAGCGGCAAGACGGGGGAGGGGGTCAGCGAGGTCCTGGAGGAGCTGATCGCGAAGGTCCCGCCGCCGCAAGGCGACCCCGACGGCCCGCCGCGGGCGCTGATCTTCGACAGCGAGTTCGACCAGTACAGGGGCGTGATCGCCTACATCAGGGTCGTCGACGGGGTCTTCAAGAAGGGTCAGCCGATCAGGGCGATGGCGGCGGGCACGGAGGCGGACATCGACGACATCGGCTTCTTCA
This sequence comes from uncultured Solirubrobacteraceae bacterium, assembly GCA_963697795.1. GTDB lineage: Bacteria > Actinomycetota > Thermoleophilia > Solirubrobacterales > Solirubrobacteraceae > Palsa-744. The sequence goes on from OY969097.1 coordinate 2,849,355, forward strand.
GCCCGCAGATGATGCCGACGGACCAGCTGGCGGCGGGGGAGGTGGGCTACCTGATCACGGGCCTGAAGGACGTCACCCTGCTGCGCGTCGGAGACACGCTGACGACAAGGGCGCGCCAGGGCATGCCGATGGCGACAGAGCCCCTGCCCGGATACCGCGAGGTCAAGCCGATGGTCTTCTGCGGCCTGTTCCCGATCGACTCGGACGACTACCCGGACCTGCGCGACGCGCTGGAGAAGCTGACGCTCAACGACGCTGCCCTGTCGTGGGAGCCTGAGACGTCGGACGCCCTGGGCTTCGGCTTCCGCTGCGGCTTTTTGGGCCTGCTGCACATGGACATCGTCAGGGAGCGCCTGGAGCGGGAGTACGACCTGGAGCTGCTGGCGACGATGCCCTCGGTGGAGTTCGACGTGACGTTGAGCAGCGGCGAGGAGCTGGAGGTCCACAACCCCTCGGACATGCCCGACCCGACGACAATCGCGGAGATCCGCGAGCCCTTCATAACGGCCTCGATCATCGCCCCCAAAGAGTTCGTGGGGGCGGTCATGGAGCTCTGCCAGGAGCGCAGGGGGGAGCACACGGGCATGCACTACCTGTCCCCGGAGCGGGTCCAGCTGAACTACCAGCTGCCGCTGGCGGAAATCGTCCTGGACTTCTTCGACCAGCTGAAGTCGCGCACGAAAGGCTATGCGTCCCTGGACTACGAGCTGAGCGGCATGAAGCCCTCGGACCTGGTCAAGCTGGACGTGCTGCTGGCCGGCGACGCGGTCGACGCCCTGTCGATGATCGTGCACAGGGACAAGGCGTATGACATGGGCAGGAACCTGACGGAGAAGCTGCGCAAGCGCATCCCCCGTCAGCAGTACGACGTGCCGATCCAGGCTGCGATCGGCTCGCACATCATCGCCCGGGAGACCGTCAAGGCCTTCCGCAAGGACGTCATCGCGGGCTGCTACGGCGGCGACATCACGCGCAAGAAAAAGCTCCTTGCCAAACAGAAGGAGGGCAAGAAGCGGATGAAGCAGGTGGGCCGCGTGGAGGTGCCGCAAGAGGCCTTCCTGGCGGTGCTCGAGCTGGGCGAGGAGTAGGCGGTGGCGCAGGAGCGGGTGCGGTTGCTGTTCGTCTGCCTGGGCAACATCTGCCGTTCCCCGACGGCCGAGGGCGTGATGCGACACCTCGTCGTGCAAGAGGGCGTCGAGGATGAGATTGAGATGGATTCGGCTGGGACCGGTTCCTGGCATGTCGGGAGCGCACCAGACGCGAGGGCGACGGCGGCCGCGGCCGGCAGGGGCGTGACCCTCGCGGGGACAGCACGCCAGGTGCGCCAGGCCGACTTCGCTGAGTTCGACCTGATCCTGGCCATGGACAGAGCCAACCTGCGCGACCTGAGAGCCGCCGCCCCGGGCGAGCAGGAGCGCGAGAAGGTCAGGCTGCTACGGGAGTTCGATCCGGTTGGCCCGAACCCCACCCACCCGGACCTGGACGTGCCGGACCCCTACTACGGCGGCGAGGACGGCTTCAGGGAGGTCTTCGAGCTGGTCCGGGCGGCCTGCGAGGGGCTGCTGGCGGAGATCCGGGCCGGCCTGGTGCCGTGATGAATGAGGAGTCGGCCGGCGCTCCATGCCGGCCTCAGGAGTCGGCCGGCGCTCCATCCGGGCCTCAGGAGTCGGCCGGCGCTCCATCCGGGCCTCAGGAGTTGGCCGGCGGACCGTCCCGGCCTCGGGAGTCGGCTGGCGCTCCGTCGAGGCCGCGGCTGCCGGCGGGGGCCCGCGAGGCCCGCAGGGTCGGCGGCGGGGACATCAACGAGGCCTACGAGCTGACCCTCGAAGACGGTCGCCATGCGTTCGTGAAGACCCGGGCCAGGGTCAACCCGGGCGAGTACGAGGCGGAGGCGGCGGGGCTGCGGTGGCTGGCTGAGCCGGGCCTGCTGCGGACGCCGGCGGTGCTGGAGGTCAGGGAGCAGTACCTGGTCCTGGAGTGGGTGGCGCCGGGGTCCCTCAGCGAGGAGGGCGCGGAGGAGCTGGGCCGGGCACTGGCCGGCACGCATCTGGCGGGAGCGCCGGACTTCGGCGCCCCGCCGGCCCTGGCGGGCTCGGACACGGGCTTCGGCTCGCTGCGCCTGCCCAACGACCCGGCCCCGGACTGGCCGTCCTTCTACGCCGAGCAGCGGCTGCGTCCGCTGGCGGCGATGGCCCGCCGGGCCGGCACGATCTCGGAGGGCGCCTTCAGCGCGGTGGGGGACGTCTGCGAGCGCTTGGCGGAGCTGTGCGGTCCACCGGAGCCGCCGTCGCGCCTGCACGGCGACCTGTGGTCGGGCAACGTCCATGCCGACAGCGGGGGCAGGGCCTGGCTGATCGACCCGTCCTGCTACGGCGGGCACAGGGAGATGGACCTGGCGATGCTGCTGCTGTTCGGGGCTCCTTCGGGGCGCATCTTCGACGCATACGAGGAGGTGGCGCCGCCGGCGGAGGGCTGGCGCGAGCGGGTTCCCCTCTGTCAGCTGGCGCCGCTGCTGGTCCATGCGGTCCTGTTCGGCGGCTCCTACGGCGCGGCGGCGGAGCGGGCGGCCCGCACCTACGTCTGAGGGGGCGCAGCGGTGACGATCGACCTGAGCAGCGACACGCAGACGCGCCCGAGCCCGGAGATGCGCCAGGCGATGGCGGCGGCGGAGGTGGGGGACGAGCAGCGTGGCCTGGACCCGACGACGAGCGAGCTGGAGCGCCGGGTCGCGGAGCTGCTGGGCCAGGAGGCGGCGGTGCTCCTGCCGAGCGGGACGATGTGCAACGAGATCGCCCTGCGCCTGCACCTCGGGCCGGCGGGGGACGAGCTGATCTGCGACGCGACGGCCCACCCGGTCAACTTCGAGGCGGGCGGACCGGCGGCGCTGGCGGGGGCGATGATCAGCACCCTGAACGGTGAGGGCGGCGTCTTCACGGCCGAGCAGCTGAGGGGAGCGATCCGCCCGCCTGGAGATCGCTACGCGCCCCGCTCGCGGCTGGTGTCGGTCGAGCAGACGACGAACGTCGGGGGAGGGCGGGTGTGGCCGCTGCGGGCGATCGAGGAGGTGCTGGCGGTGGCCCGCGAGAAGGGCCTGCGAGCCCACCTGGACGGCGCCAGGCTGATGAACGCGGTCGTGGCCTCGGGGATCGAGCCGTCGCGGTTCGCGGGCGGCTTCGACACGGCCTGGCTGGACTTCTCCAAGGGGCTTGGCGCCCCCGTCGGAGCGGTCCTGGCGGGCTCGGCGGAGCTGATCGAGCAGGCCTGGCGCTGGAAGCAGATGATGGGCGGGGCGATGCGCCAGTCGGGCATCCTGGCGGCGGGCTGCCTGTATGCGCTGGAGCACAACGTGGAGCGCCTGGCGGTCGACCACGGCAACGCCAGGCTGCTGGCGGACGGCCTGTCGGAGCTGCGAGGCGTCGAGATCGACCCGGCGGCCGTCCAGACGAACATCGTCGTCTTCGCCGTCGAGGACGCCCCGGCGCTGGTGGACTCGCTGGCCGGCGAGGTCGACTTGATGGCCCTGGACGTGAGACGGGTGCGGGCTGTGACGCACCTCGACGTGAGCCGCGAGCAGGTCGAGGAGGCCGTCGCGAGGATCGCTACCGCCCTGGGCTGAGGCCGCTCGGCGTCCCGTTCTCCCGGGCCGGGTCGGAGAGGGGCCCATGCGCGATGAGACGCTCAGGGGCCTTGAGGCTCTTCACGGGCGGGCGCGGGCCCTGGTCGCCAGCCACTACCGCAGGCGCCTGACCCTGGCGGGCGTGGCGGTGGGGCTGGCGAGCTCAGAGCGCCAGCTGCAGCGCGCCTACGCGCTGTTCGGCGCGATGTCCTTCGGCGAGGAAGTACGGGAGCGTCGCCTGACGGTGGCGGCCCAGCTCCTGGGGGAGCAGCGCCGGCTTGCGGTCGCGGACGTGGCGAGGCTGGCGGGCTACAGCAGCGCCCCCCACCTGTGCAGAGCCTTCAGGGCGCGCTTCGGGTGCCCGCCGGGCAGGTTTCGGGAGCTGGCCCAGGCGGCGCGCGAGACAGGCGGGAACCGGGCGTCGGCGGTAGCCGATCAGGACCGCGCGACGGCTGCTGGAAGGCTCCCTCCGGCAGCCGCCGCGTCCTGCTCGGGGCAGTCCTCGCCCTCGGGCGTGGCGGGGGCGGGCTCCATGCCGGGCAGCCGCAGGCGCATGATCGTGCCGCCGCCGGGGGCGGGCTCGGCTGTGACGGCGCCGCCCTGCAGGACGGCGAGCTGGCGGACGATGGCGAGCCCCAGGCCTGAGCCGGGCCGCCCGCGGGCCTCGGCGCCGCGGTAGAAGCGGTCGAAGATGTGGGGCAGGTCCTCGGGCGAGATGCCGGGGCCGTGGTCGCGGACGGTCAGCTCCTTGCCCTCCAGGCGGACCTCGACGGGCTCCTGCGGCGGGCTGTACTTGAGGGCGTTGTCGACGAGGTTGACAACCGCACGGTCCAGGCGGGCGGGCACGCCGGCGAGGATGGAGGGCTCCAGGAAGAGCTGCAGGGGGGTGGCGGGGGAGCGGGCGTGGGCGCGCTGGACGGCCTCTGCTACGAGCAGGTCGAACCTGACGTCCTCGACCTCGGCGGTCGGCTCCTCGCCGCGGGCGAGGTCGATGAGGTCGTTGATGAGGCTGGTCAGGTCCTCCAGCTGCTCGACGACTTCGTCGAGCATGCGCTGGTGTTCGGCGGGCTCCATCTGGGGGCCCTGCTGCTGGAGCAGCTCGATGTTGGTGCGCAGGCTGGTGACGGGCGTGCGCAGCTCGTGGGAGGCGTCGGCGACGAGCTGGCGCTGGGCGTCGACGGACGCGTCGAGGGCCTTCATGGAGACCTGCAGGGCGTCGAGCATGGCGTTGAAGCTGACGGCCAGGCGGCCGATCTCGTCTTCGCTGGAGGGCCTGATGCGCTCGCTGAGGTCCTGCGTGTGGGTGACGCGCTCGGTGGTGCGGGTGAGGTTCTTCAGGGGCGCGACGGCCGCGCCGGCGACGAGGCGTCCGAGCAGGGCGGCGAGGGCGACGCCGCCGACGGCGACGGCCAGCAGGATCAGCTTCAGGCGGCTGAGCAGGCTGTCGACTTCGGTCAACGGCAGGGCCAGCTCGACGGCCCTGTCGTGGCCGAAGGGCGCCGCCAGGACGCGCATGTGGGCGCCGTTGAGGTGGATGTCCCTGTAGAAGGGCTCGCCGCTGCCGGAGGCGAGCCTGCGGGTGCGGGCTTCGACGGGCAGCGTGATGCCCTGGACGGAGCGGGCGATGACGCGCCCGCCCGGTTCGACGACCTGGTAGTAGCCGCGGACCTGTTCGGGGTTGGGCGGGAGATTGCCGAACAGGCTGCCGGGCCTGCGGCTGGAGCCTGAGATGCCGTAGGGGGGCTGGCTTTCGTAGCGGACGTGGGCGCCGGCGTTGCGCTTGGCGCTGCCTTCACCGGTCGTGTGAGGCTCGACGTCGCCTTCGGCCTCCTTGGCGGCGAGGGCGAAGGCCTTGGTCGCGTGGATGACGATGCTGGCCCTGCCGTCGGGACCGATCTTGATGTTGCCCTCGGCGAAGAGGCGTTTGAGCCGGTTGGTCTCGCGGGCGTGGGTGCGCAGCTGGTTGTCGATCTGCGCCCGCAGCTGACTGGCCGTGAGGAAGTAGACGAGCAGGGCGGCCAGCACGACGGCGATGGCGACGGCGGCGGCGGAGACGAGTGTGATGCGGCGGCGGAAGCTCATGTCAGGGGGTCATTGCGGGGGTCGCATGACGTAGCCGACGCCGCGCACGGTGTGCAGCAGCCTGGGCTCGTCGTCCTCCTCTGTCTTGCGGCGCAGGTAGCCCATGTAGACGCCCAGGGAGTTGGAGCTGGAGCCGAAGTCATAGCCCCAGACGTGCTCGAAGATGGCTGAGCGGGTAAGGACCTTGCGAGGGTGGCGAAGGAACATCTCGAGCAGCAGGAACTCTGTGCGGGTGAGGGCCAGCAGGCGCTGGCCCCGCCAGGCCTCGTGGGAGCGCAGGTCCATGCGGATGTCCTCGAAGCCGAGGGTCTCCTCGGGCGTGTCCTCGTCGTCCTCGGCGCGGCGCAGCAGGGCGCGCAGGCGGGCCAGCAGCTCGCGCAGGGCGAAGGGCTTGACGAGATAGTCGTCGGCGCCTGCGTCGAGGCCTGCGACCCTGTCGTCGACGTCGTCGCGGGCGGTCAGCATCAGTACGGGCGTGCGGTCGCCTCCCTGGCGCAGCCGCCTGCAGACCTCCAGCCCGTCCAGACGGGGCATGGCGACGTCGAGGATGACGGCCTCATAGGGAGCTGTGCCGAGCAGCTCCAGGGCCTCCAGACCATCGATGGCCTGGGCGACGACGTAGCGTTCCAGCGACAGGGCACGGGCGAGAGCGCTCTGCACAGCGGGCTCGTCGTCTACGACCAGTATGCGGGCTGGTTCTGGCATTGCGCTGGTGGTCTCCCGCGGGCCCGCGCGTCGACGGGACGGGGCGGGGTCTGCCCATGAGGCTAGCGTGGAGGGTGGCCGGGAGGGCCGCTTGGGATCATTCGAGAGAGAGCTGAGACAAGACGGCATGGATCAGGCACAGGAACGAGACGCGACGGAGCGAGCGAGCGAGCGGGCGGCGCTCGAAGCGAGCTCGCGGACGCTCCGCAACAGCATCATCAGCCTGACGGTCTTCTTCGCGCTGGTCGTGGCCCTGCTGCTGGCAGTCCCGGGCCTGGAGTCGGCGGGCGACACGATCGTCAAGGCCAGCCCGTCGTGGGTGGTGCTGGGCGTCGTGCTGGAGTTGCTGTCGTGCCTGGGCTACGTGATCCTGTTCGACCTCGTCTTCGGGCGGATCGGGCGGGGGCTGAGCTCGCGCCTGTCGCTGTCTGAGCTGGCCGTCAACTCGGTCGTGTCGGTCAGCGGCCTGGCGGGCATAGCGCTGGGCGCGTGGGTGCTGCGCAGCAAGGGCTTCTCGGTCGAGCGGATCGCCCAGCGGTCTGTCCTGATCTTCGTGCTGACGAGCGCGGTCAACGTGGCAGCGGTGGCGGTCATCGGCATCCCCATGTGGCTGGGCCTGCTGCCGGGGACGACGAACCCGCTGCTGACGCTGCTGCCGTCGGCTGCCGCGATCGGCGCGATCGTGGGGACGCTGGGCCTGGCCTCCTGGGCGGAGCGGACGGCGACGGGCAGGGAGCAGAGCCGCACGACGGTGGCCCTGGTGGCGATCGCGGGCGGCGTCCACGACGCCCTGGAGACGATCGCCAGGCGCGACTGGCGGCTGCTGGGGGCGCTCGGCTACTGGCTGTTCGACAACCTGGTGCTGCTGGCGTGCCTGGAGGCCTTCGGGCGCTCGCCGTCGTTCTGGGCCGTGGCGATGGCCTACCTGGTCGGCATGATGGCCAACTCGGTTCCCGTCCCGGGAGGGTTCCTGGCGGTCGAAGGCGGGATCGTGGGGATGCTGCTGCTGTTCGGCTCGCGCCCGGCCTCGATGGTGATCGCGGCCGTGATCGTCTACAGGGCGATCTCGCTGTGGCTGCCTGCCCTGATCGGCTCGGCGGCCTTCCTGAGCCTGCGCAGGGAGATCGGCAAGCCGGCCGTCGGGATCGTCCCCAGCTGACCTCGCGGGGTCATTTGTAGAGGAGTTTGGAGTAGGCCTGCTCGGCCGCGTCGGTCTGGCAGGCCCGTCCAGGCAGGTTGCGCATGATCGCCGACAGGGCGCTGCTGAGGGGACCGGAGAGGCCGGGGCAGTAGACGGGCAGGGGCAACTCGCCACCGGCCGATCCGGGTGCGTTCATGGGCAGCATGTGTTCTGCGGCATAGATGCCGTTGGCGTATTCGTCGGAGAAGATGTCGACTGTGACGCGGCCTGTGTAGAGCTCGATGGAGCGGCCTTCGTCGTAGACGACGGCGGGCACGCCACGCACGACGATGTTGCGCTGGCGGCCCAGGGGGGCGTTGTCGTGGATGCGGTAGATGACTGTCGTGACCTGCAGGGGCAGCTCGCAGCTGCCGCCGCCGCCGAACAGGCCTTTGCCGCTGACGCAGTCCCCGTAGTAGACGGACGTCCCGATTTTTTCGATGTAGCCGTGCAGCCCGTCGGCTGCGGCCAGGTGGTGCCCACGGAAGCTCGGGCCGACCCAGTAGACGGGGAAGTAGGGGAAGGCCCGGGCTTCCGCCAGTTCCGTGGAGGAGATCGGTTTGGGATGCGTGGTCGAGCACCCGGCGGCCGCCAGGCAGCAGGCACAGAGCGCCAGCAGCGACAGGAGGCGGGCCGGCAGGACCCGCTGCGGGCTGGGTGGGGGGATCCTCATCGTCGTCATTATCTTGGGCGTGCCGAGTGGAAGGGCAGCTACTTTGCAGGACCGGGCCTGTTTAAGGGAGCACGACACCGCCGTAGAGGCGGGCGTGCCGGGGTCCGGTGGGGTAGCGCATCGGGCCCCGGCCGAAGTCGCATCGGGGGCCATGAGGGCAGCTGTCGTGGGCGGTCTCGTGGCGAGCGTCCTGGCTCTGATCTGGCTGGCGGTCGACCCGCACACCCCCGACTTGGCGGCCCAGGTCTACCGCGTGAGCCTGTTCCGGGGAACGGGCTTCTCGATCTGGGACGAGCACTGGTACGGGGGCCACGACCTGCCCGGCTACAGCCTGCTGTTCCCTGCGCTGGGGGCGCTGCTGGGCACGAGGACGGTGGGCCTTCTGTGCGCGCCGCTCTCCGCGGTCCTGTTCGGGTTGCTTGCGGGTCGGCGCTACGGCATGGCTGCCGTCTGGGGAGCCGGCTTGTTCGCCGTGGCTGCCGTCGGGGACCTGTGGATGGGGCGGCTGTCCTTCGCCCTTGGGGTGACGCCGGCGCTGGCGGCGGCCCTGGCCTACCAGCGCAGGCGCCCCGGTGTGGCCGGCGTCGCGACGCTGCTGAGTGCTGCAGGGAGTCCCGTGGCGGCGCTGCTGCTGGGCCTGGCGGCGCTGGCGCTGTCGGTCGAGCGGCGCTCCCTGCGGCCATTGCTGGCGATGGCGCTGCCGGGGGCGGTGGTCGTGGTGGGCCTGGCCCTGCTCTTCCCCGAAGGCGGCAGCGAGCCCTTCCCAGTCATGTCCTTCCTGGCCTGCGGGGCGGTGACGGTCGGGTTCCTGGTGGCCCTCCCGGCGGGGGCGCGGCTGCTGCGTGTCGGCGGGGTCGTCTACCTGCTGGCCTGCCTGGCGTGCCTGGCCGTGAAGTCGCCGATCGGCAGCAACGTGGAGCGGATGGCGGTGCTGCTGGCGGGCCCCCTGCTGCTGTGCTCGCTGCTGGGGGAGGGGCGTGTGCGCGGCGCGATGGCGCGGCCGGCTGCAGCGGTCGCGGCGGCGACGCTGATCGGGATCGGCGTGTTCGTGCTGTGGGGACCCGTCAGGGAAACGCGGGCTGTGGTGGGCAGCAGCGCGACCAGGGCCTCCTACTACGTGCCCCTGGAGAGGTTCCTGGCGAGCGTGCCGGGTCCCGTGCGGGTGGAGGTGCCGCTGACCCGCTCGCACTGGGAGGCTGCCCTGCTGGCGGGGAGGGTGTCGCTGGCGAGGGGCTGGGAGAAGCAGCTGGACGAGCGCTACGACGGGGTGCTGCTGGACGGGCGGCTGAGCGCCGGCGCCTACAGGGCCTGGCTGGAGCGGGAGGCGGTCTCCTACGTGGCCCTGCCGGATGTGCGCCTGGATCCCTCCAGTGCCCGTGAGGGCAGGTTGATCGAAGCGGGCCTGCCATACCTGCGGGAGGTCTTCAGGAGCAGGCACTGGCGGGTCTATGAGGTCCTGGGCGCGAGGCCCCTGGCGAGCGGGCCGGGCCGCGTGAGTGTGCTCGGCCATGAAGGCTTCACGCTGTCGGCGAGGCGGGCCGGGAGCTTCCTGGTCAGGGTCCGCTACACGCGCTACCTGACGGTGACGGCGGGCAGGGGCTGCGTGCAGCAGGGCTCGGAAGGCTTCACCAGGGTGACGGCGCCTGTGGCGGGGCAGGTGCGGGTGGCGGCGCGCTTCTCGCTGGGTCGGGCCTTTGGCGCGGGTCGCTCCTGCCGAGGCGTCTGACCTCGCGGAGGAGGTGTCAGCGGGGGGTGAGGTCGAAGAGGCCGGAGTAGCCGGTCAGGTAGATGTCCTTCCCGTCGCTGATGACGGGATCGAAGGACCCCGTGCCCTTTTCGAAGACCCGTTTGCCGGTGGAGATGCCGAGGCCGTAGGTGCGGTGGAGGCCGAGGTCGGCGAAGTAGACGATGTTGCCGACGATCGTGGCCGAGCCGGAGATGCGCCCGTGGGCGTCGAAGGACCAGGAGACGTGCCCGCTGCGGGCGTTGAGGGCGTAGAAGGTGCCGTTGTAGGAGCCCAGGTAGACGGTCGGGCCGATGCCGGGGGCGTTGGTGACGGCGGGGGAGGCGTAGACGTAGGCGCCCGTCTGGACGGCCCAGTCGAGGTGGCCGGTGGAGGCGTCGTAGGCATAGATGCGCCCATCGGTGTTGCCCAGGAAGACGCGCCCGTAGAAGACGGCGGCGGTCGAGTAGAAGGTGCCGGAGCCGAGCAGGGCACCTTCTGAGCTGCTGCGCCAGACGAGCCTGCCGGTCTGCTCGGAGACGGCCTGGACGTGCCCGGAGTAGTCGCCGAAGTAGAGCAGCCCGCCGGAGAGAGTGGGGCTGGCCTTGACGGCCCCGTCGGCCCGGTAGGTCCAGATGACGTGGCCGTTGCTGTCGTCGAGCGCGTAGACGAGCCCGGACTGGGAGCCGAAGAAGATGTGGCCGTGGTCGATCAGCGGTGAGGACTCGCTGGGTGAGGGCAAGGATCGGAACCAGCGGATCTGCCCGGTGGCGGAGTTCAGCGCGACGATCCGCCCGGGCACGCGGGGGTGCCCGGAGGAGAGGACGGTGGCGTAGACGGTGTTGGCGGTGACGGCGGGCGAGGATGCGGAGAGCAGCCCGATCCTGTGCTGCCAGAGGACCTTGCCGGTGTGCCGGTTGAGGGCCGTCAGAACGCCGTCGTCGGCGAGCTGGAAGATGCGGGGCCCGTAGATGACGGGCGGGAACTCGAGCAGGGCGTTGCCGCCGTGCTGCCAGACTTCCTTGAAGGGCGGCCGCAGGGCGGAGGAGGCTGGGAAGAACCGGGTGTGGTCCTTGTCGTAGCCGTAGACGGGCCAGGAGAAGCGGTCTTCGGGCTGCTTGGGAGGGGCGGTGGGGGTCTGCTCGGGGACGAAGCGGGCGTGGGGGTGGTAAACGGAGCCGGTGCGGTGGCGCTCGTAGAGGTAGCCGGCCAGGGCGAGGGCGGCCAAGAGCAGGACGGCGCCGCCGGCCAGGACGAGGAGCCTGCGCCTGGAGAGCCTGTGACGGTGGCGGGAGAAGACGGGATGCCGGCGCGAGCCGTGACGGCTGCGTCGAGGGCTCATGAGAGCGGTCGCCGGTGGCTGGTCAGGCGGCGATGCGGCGGGAGCCCGAGCCGGCGGCTGTACGGGTGGTGGTGGCGGCGGGCTCCTGGGCGATGCCGGGCTGCGCGGTGGGCTGCGGGGGCGCTGCGGCCCGGGAGGCTTGGCTGCGGGCTGCTGGAGCGGTCGGCCGGGCTGCTGTGCGGGCAAGCAGGCTGCCGACGGCGACGACGATGCGCCAGATGGACAGCAGGGCCAGCGGCGGCAGGGTCAGCCCCGAGATCAGAGCGATGACTTCGTGATTGGCGTTGAGCGACCAGTTCCACAGCAGGTAGTCGCCGACGGTGAGCCCCGCAAGGAGGACCAGCGTTCTGTGGGACACGGGCAAACCCTAGAGCGACGGGAAGACGGATGTGGGCATGTGTGTGCGTGGCCGGGACGACGGGTCCTATGATCGCTGGCCGTGAGCGCAGCGGCGACCCGGTCGGAGATCTTCGCAGAAGGAGCCCTGCAGGGGGTGTCGGTGCTGATAACGGGCGGCGGCACGGGCCTGGGCCGGGAGAGCGCCCTGGAGCTGGCAAGGAGCGGCGCCGATGTGACGATCGCCGGACGCAGGGCCGAGGTCCTGGAAGAAGCGGCCGGCCTGGCCACCGAGCTTCCGGGCCAGATCGACTGGGTCTCAGGCGACGTGCGGGAGGCGGCGGACGCTGAGCGGATGATCGGCGAGGTCTTGTCGCGCAGCGGGCGCCTTGACGTCCTGGTCAACAACGCGGGCGGGCAGTTTTTCAGCCCGGCTGAGCTGATCGTCGCCAAGGGCTGGCGGGCCGTGTGGAGGCTGAACGTGGAGGGGATGCTGAACATGTCTCGGGTCGCGTATCGGCTGGCGTTCGAGCCGGCGGGGACGGGCAGGATCGTCAACGTGACGCTGTCCCCCCACCACGGCATGCCGGGGATGGCCCACTCGGGGGCCGCGCGGGCGACCGTCGAGGCCGTGACGCGGGAAATGGCCTCGGAATGGGGTCCGGCGGGTGTGAGCGTGGTCGCGATCGCGGCCGGACACTTCGCGACGGAGGTCACGGCCAAGTACCCGGAGAGCGTGCGGGCAGGGGCCTCCCGGACGGTGCCCGTGCAGCGCCTGGGGGAGCCGATCGAGCACGCCTGGCTGGTGGCGTTGCTCTGCTCGCCGCTGGGAGCGGCCTTCAGCGGCTCGACGGTGACGCTCGACGGCGCGCGGGACAACTGGTTCGGGCCATGGCCGCCGCCGGGGCTGGCCGGGGAGGGGGGAGAGGTGCCCGTGGAGGAGCGTGGGGGCGGGGCCGGGGGAGGGCCCGGGCTGCAGTAGGGCGCTGCCGTTTTCGCTGGCTGAGGTTCGGCCGGTCGGTTGGGCGGAGGTTGAAGCGGCGGACGGGAATCGAACCCGCATCATCGCCTTGGAAGGGCGAGGCTCTACCGTTGAGCTACCACCGCGCACGCTCTGCCGCCGGTCGGCGGCGTGCGGTACGGGCACAGTTTGCCGCACGGGGCGGGGGGTTGCCAGCGGCGACGTTGCCGGGGCGGGGAGCCTGGGCCGCAGGGCGCCGATAGAATCGCTTCAAGCCACGGGGAGTGGCGCAGTCTGGTAGCGCACCCGGCTGGGGGCCGGGCGGTCGCAGGTTCAAATCCTGTCTCCCCGATGAAAAGTCGCAGGTTCAGAACCTTTGACGGTTCGCAGAAAGAAAGCGGAATCCCCATAAATACTGGGCTTCACGGGATGCTGTTCGCCTCGCTTCGCTGCTGTTCGGGGTCTCGGTGACCGCAAGGCGGCCGCGGAGATTGCGTTGCGGCCGTTCTGCGGTCGAAGAGCTGGCCGCAGGGTAGGGCGACCCATCCGGGGCGGTGTCGCACAGCGGCCACACGAACACCGTGCGGGGCGTTTTGCGGCCGGTCTTCCGGTGCTTGCTCCGTTGAATTCGATTCAGTCCCGAGCGGGCCCGTCGTATGCGTGTGCGAACATGTGTTCGCCTACGGCTGGCCTGCTGCACCGGAATCACTGGGCGCTCGAGCATGGTGACACGGTAGTCGCGTATGGCGAGCGAACAGAAGCCGATGGTCGGGCGGCCAGAACAAGCGAGAGCGCCCGAAATCAGGCGCGAGGCCAAGAACTAGGATCACAACATGCCGAACAAGCCTTTCGCATTTGGTCTGTTTCTCAGCTCCTACTCCCCCGCGTTCCTGATACTCGCAGTCAGGTCGTTCAACCACTCATGGCTCATGTTCGGCGTGTCGTTGACGCTAGCCATCGGGAGCAGCGGACTCTTCGTGGTGTTCATCTACTTCGCTCGAAAGGGCGCGCCCTACAACGCCGTCGTGACCGACGTCGAGCCGCATGACGCCGATCTGGCGGCGTATGTAGCGACGTACCTACTGCCCTTCGTGGTGGTGTCCGGCGCCAGCATTCAGGATGTGATCGCGATTGGTCTGTTCCTCTTCTTCATCGGCATTCTGTGGGTGAGCAGCGGGATGCTCTACCTCAATCCGTTGCTGACCTCGCGTGGCTACCATATCTACGTTGCAGAGCTACGCACCGTCGGTGCCGATCCGAAGGCGCCACCGGCTCGTGGCTTCCTTCTGGCCCGCAACTCCGATCTTCGAGTCGCAACGACTGTTCGAGTAGATACGATCACGACGAATGTCTTCATCGCCATTGATCGATCCGGCTCAGTTCCCGAAGGCTGACCTCGCCGAGAAGCTGAAATCCGCGACGATCACGGTGATCCTGGGGTTCAAGCAGAGCGGGCCAAGGGACTGGACCTTTCAGCGCGTCAAGCTACACGGTGATGACCTGCCTGATGCGTTTCGGGCGCGGGCAGTCGCCGCAGCGGTGGACCTGCGCGACAACCGAGCCCCCCGCGCCTACGATCCGGAGTGGGAGCTGACGGCGGGCGAATACTTCTACCTGTCGAACAGCCCACCGGTTGGGGGCAACTTCTTCCCGCGAGCGGGAGCACTAGCCGGCATGCCGGACTACAAGCCCGGGAAGCGCCCTCGCAAACCCCAGGTCTGGCTCATCGTTGCGCAACTCGATGACGACTCGATCGCCTTTCTCGGTGCCAAGATCGCACCCTCCGCCGTGCTCGATCGCACAAGCAAGGTGCTTCGCCTGGTCTCGTCCGGCGACGCCTTCGATGCCTTGGATGGGACCATCATCACATTCAGCACCGACATCGACTGGATCACCTGGCAAGACGCACTGATTGTTCTCGACTCCAAAGGCTTCCATGCCGTATTCCGGGACATTCCAGCGCTCATTGCACAGGTGGATGACCAGCTTCGGGCCATAGTCCAACACATCGGGATCGACAACCTCGATGAGCTTGCTGAGCGCATCAAGAGGTGGCCAGCGATGGCGGTTAAGCTGTCTCGCATAGTAGCTCGCGCGGATATGCACACTAGGCCAGCCGCTGTGCTTCGCAAATATGGCCTCGACTACAAGATCGACGTTGACTGGAACGACGACCGGATGGCGTTCAATGGCTCTGTCGAGAAGCAGTGGAACATCCTGCGATTGCTAGATGAGGCTCACACACTGGGGCCAGTCACCGGCAAGAAGTGGGAGTCAGCTACTAAGACCGAGGTCTGACAGGACCTCTCTCGGCTGCTTGTCAAGGTGAGTCACACCACGCACAGCATGTACCCTCGCTTGTGGGCGTTGATGGCTAGCTTAATCAGCTTCTCGTATCCATATGAGCTTAGGTGGGCACGGTATCCACGATCTTCTAGCGCGGGCGGCAAGGATTGAAGCACTTCCAACGCACGCTCCCATGGTAGCCCTGAGCCCGCACGCGCTGCAAGATGACCGTTTGGCACGACGAAGATATCGTGGAGCTCATCGCCGTTACCGAGGAGTCCCCGTGGTGGTGGTGATCTCACGAGATCGTCGACAACCTCACAGTATGCGTTGGCTATGTCGACGATGGGTCGGCGAAGGTCTCCCTCCTCGACGCAGGTCATGATCACAAGGCAGCCCTTAACTCGGCTGTGTTTCAACCAACGCTCATGGTCGATGTCGGCGGAAAGACTCGTGAGCAGGCCGAGCTGTCGAGAAGTATGCATGAGCGCCGCGAGACGCTCTCGAGGAAGACCGAGCGTCCGCTCGAGATAGTCCCAATTCACCCATATTGGGGACTCGGACTCCGGTCGGTCGAGATCGATATTTTTGAACTGCTCAAGAAATGCTCCGATGTCTGGGTCGGCGAAGCCCGATGTAGGCGGTTCGAAGTTCACGTCGGCTTCCCCCGCTTTCGGCGGCCACTTGCCCGTACCGGATGGGCGGTTGCGCCCCCCGGAACTGCGGTAGTCGCGGAGGGATGCAGCCGAGCAATGGTATATGTGCGTAATCACCGGCGGGAAAGGTCGTACTCGGTGACCGTCCGTGCTCGGGGGTGTCTCCACAGTCGTCCAAACGCATCGAGTGCCGGCGTAATCTGTCCATCGTTAACTGTTAGCTCGCCCTTCGCTCCGCCGGGTCGGTAGACCTGACGCACAAGAACCTCATTGGCGAACAACGCGCAGTCAAGATCTTTATCGCCGCCGGCGTCGCTCTTCAGTAGCCACCTGACCCCGGAACTCTCCGATCCGCGCGTTGGTAGTGCGTCCTCGTGTTTTTTCATGATCGCCAGGATCCGGTGGCTGTAAAGCTGGTTGGAATCGAGAAGAAAGAGCCGCCGTACAACGACCAAGCCAGAGGCAGCCCGCTGGTTTGCTTCAAGGTACTCTTGGGCGAGCACCTCTCGTTCAAAATCATTAATGTCCGTGCCGGATACGGCGTAGATTGCTGCGCTAAGTGTTCCGGAGAAACGCAGTGTGACCGCATCGGTAAGGCGTATCAACGTGGCGTACATCTCGTGCTTCTCAAGATCGCACGATTTATTTTCTGCTAGTTCGTGTGCACGTCCTAGCAACTTCTCGCGCTCGTCGGCAAAATGGTGAGCTATCGTGGTTGGGAGTCCATCCGGCAATGTGTTGAGGGAGCGACGGGCAACGCCTTTGAGTTCTCCGCGTATGACTCGCCCAAAGAAAAAGACCAGCTCGGAAACCCCAAGAAGGATCACGATCGAAACCTTGGTGCTGTCGGGCGCTTTGGATGAGGCGGTCAAGAAGCCTGCGATGACTAGGCCTGACGTGACGGCGGCATCGAGTGCATGCCATCCCTCAAGCGTGCGCAAACGGCGGCGCCATCGCAGCCGGAAACGCGCCCAAAACAGCCCGATGTGAAGTCGTCGGTCCCCCATAGTCGCGAGATGCTATTGATTGTTCGCGCGCGACTACGGTTTGAGTTAGGTCTAACCAGCCGAACCATGCCGGCAGCACGGCGACCTCGAGCGGCACGTCAGCTTGCGCCTGGATCCTCGAGGCCGGAGATCAGGCGAGCAACTGTTCGGTAGTCGCCCTTAGCAATGCGGTCGATCGGCTTGTCGTCGTCGAGCGCGGGTATGGGCTTGCTGAGCCATACAGGGATGTAGGTCGGGCGGATGACGCGTGCGAGTCGTCCGACCAGCGAGGAGAGTTCGGCTAGTCGCGCGGCGCGGACGCCGCTTGGTGCGCTGCGGCGTCCAAGCCATTCCCGCACGGTGCTCGGCGCTGCGCCTGACGCTCGTGCGATGTCGCGGTCGGAGATGTGGCCGGTGTCGTGGAGGTGGATCGCCTCTTCACCCTCCCTCCCCACCCCCCAGCGAGCTCTTGAACTGCCGCAGCTCCTCCGGCGTCGGCGCGCTGGCGGCGAGCGTAGCCTGCGAAGTCCCGCCCGCCCCCGTGCAGAGCCCCGAGAAGACGATCTCGAAGTAGCGCTCCCACAGCGCCGGCATCTGCCCGCGCGAGGCGATGTCGGTGGCGCTGACTGCACACAGCAGGACGGGGATGTCCTCGGGGGTGATGTCGGGCCGGATCACGCCCGCCTCCTGGGCGCGGGCGAGCAGCTGGGCGGCGACCTGCAGCAGTTGCTCGTTGGCGGCGATCACGTCGGGGTCCTCGTGAACGAGGGAGTTGGCGGTGGCGGACTTGAAGCCCTGGTTGCTGACCATCAGCTGCGATCCGCTGTACATCAGCGTGCGCAGGGCCAGCAGCGGGTCGGGCTCCTCGAGCTGCTCCAGGGCCGTGGCTGTGATGCGGTCGAGCATGTCGCGCACGGTCGCGGCGATCAGGTGCTCCTTGGTCGGGAAGTGCCGGAAGGCCGTGCCCTGGCCGACACCGGCGCTGGCCGCGATCTCGGCGACGGTCGCGTCCAGGCCGCGCTCGCCGAAGACCTGCACGGCGGCGTCCAGCAGCGCGCGGCGGTTGCGCTCTGCGTCTGCCCGCTGGCGTCGAGGCTGGGCGTCCTCGCCTGCTGTGACCGCTGGGTCGGTACTGGTGGCGCTCATCTCTCCTGGCTCTCTCCCTCGACGTCCTGCTGCCGAGAGTATCGCGCAGCGGCTCAGGCGATCACGGGTTGGGCGTCGAGGTCGAGCGTGGCGACGTGGTGGCGGCGCAGCATGGCCATCAGCAGCCCCGCAGCCAGGGCCAGCAGGCCCGCGGCCACGCCGAATGCGAGGTGGAAGCCGCCGAGCAGCGCCGCGTGCTGGCCGCTCGCGGCGCTGTGGGACAGCAGCGAGCTGGTGCGGGACGCCGCAAGGGTCGAGAGGACTGCCAGCCCGAGCGCCCCGCCGACCTGCTGGGAGGTGTTGTAGAGGCCCGAGGCCAGCCCCGCGTCGTCGCCGTGGACGTTGGCTGTCGCCAGCAGCGTGATCGGGACGAAGGTGAGACCCATCCCGAGCGCCAGGGGGATCAGGCCGGCCAGCAGCTGCCCCGGGTAGTCGCCCTCGACGGTCGTGCGCAGCAGCAGCGCCATGCCGACGGCGGCGAGGCTCAGTCCGCCTACGGCGATGGCCCGTGCGCCGAAGCGCCTGATCAGCGACTGCGCCAGTGCCGCGCCGAGGCCGATGCAGATCGTGACGGGCAGGAAGGCGAGCCCGGCCTTCAGGGGGCTGTAGCCGAGCACCTGCTGGACGTACAGGGAGGCGAAGTAGAACATCGACATCATCCCCGACATCACGAACAGCAGCGACAGGTTGGCCGCGGCGAGCGTGCGGATGCGCAGGATGCTCAGTCGCACCAGCGGCGCCGGGCTGCGTTTCTCGATGAAGAAGAAGGCGGCGAGCAGCACGGCCGCGACGGCGAGGGTGCCGAGCGTCTGGGCCGAGCCCCAGCCGTACTGCTGGGCCTTGACGATGGCGTAGACGGCGATGACGAGCCCCGCTGTGACGGAGAAGGCGCCGGCCAGGTCGAACGTCCTGCGCAGCTCTGGGCCTCGTGACTCGGGCACGTAGCGCAGGGCCGCCAGCAGGGCGCCGACGCCGACGGGCAGGTTGACGATGAACACCCAGCGCCACGAGAGCAGGTCCGTGAGGACGCCGCCCATCAGCAGCCCGACGGCGGCGCCGCCCGCTGCGATGCCGCTCCAGACCCCGAGCGCCCTCGTCCGCTCTGTCGGGTTGGTGAAGGTGGTCGTGAGGATCGACAGGGCGGCGGGGGAGACGAGCGCTGCTCCCAGCCCCTGCAGCGCCCGGCCTGCGATCAGCACGTCGGAGCTCTGTGCGAAGGCGTTGACGGCGGAGGCGAGCGAGAAGAGGGTGATGCCGACGTTGAACAGCCGCCTGCGCCCGATCAGGTCGGCCGCCCGGCCGCCCAGCAGCAGGAAGCCGCCGAACAGCAGCGTGTAGCCGTTGATGACCCACTGCAGGTCGGCCCTGGAGAAGTGAAGGCCCCTCTGGATGGAGGGCAGGGCGACGTTCACGATCGTCGCGTCGAGGACGACCATGAACTGGGCCACGCAGACGATCACGAGCGTCAGCCACGGGTTGAAGGGGCGCTTGCCGGACTGCATGTCGGCTGAGGAGGAGGCGGCGGGAGCGGTGGGGGCGGACGCTGGGGAGGCCACGGTCTGTTACCTTCCTACGTAGAGGACTGGGCGGTCCACTTAGGCTAGCACAAGCGGACTGACCAGTCCGTATCGCCGTGGCTGCCGCCGGCGCCCGTCGTGGCTGGATCGGCTCCGTGCGACCTTTCCGTCTCGCCCGTGTCTCACGAGCCATGACAACAGAACGAGACGACCTCCTGACCAGAGTCGCCCGTGGCGACAGCGGGGCCTTCGCGCAGCTGACAGACCCGCACCGAACGGAGCTGGGCCGCTTCGCTGCAAGGACCCTTGGCGGCGACGCGGGCTTGGCGGAGGACGTCACGCAGGAGTCGCTGCTGAAGGCCTATCGCTCGATCCGCGAGGGCGCCCGCCCGGACAACGTTCGCGCCTGGCTCTACGCGATCGTGCGCAACGGTGCCCTGAATGCTCGGCGCGACAGGCGAGTCGAGCTGCCTCTGTCCGACAGCGACCTGCAGGCAGGCGAGCACGACGCGGCGAGCCGGGAGGTCGAGTTGAGGGAGTGGATGGACTGGCTGATGGGGGCGATCGTCGCCCTGCCGCCACGTCAGCGCGACGTCCTGGTGGCACACGCCTTCGAGGGGCGCGATCACGAGGAGATAGCCGGCTCGATGGGAACGTCGGTGCCGGCTGTCAAGACGCTTCTGCACAGGGCCAGGCGCAGGCTGCAGGCGGACCGACCGTTCTCGCCGGCGATGCTGCCGGCGGCGGTCCTGACCCTGGCCGGCCGTGTCCGCTCGCATGCCCGCGGCATCCTGGCGGCCAAGCTGGGAACGAAAGGAGCAGTCGCGACGGGCTGGCAGGTGCTGGTCGTGGCGACTGTCGCGACGGGCGTGGCGATCGTCGCCCATGGCGGCGCGGGCCCGGCGCCGGCCAGCGCGCTGACGCCCAGCGGCGGCGTGGCGGCACGGGCGCCAGCGCACAGGGGCCATCACGGCGCCAAGGCTCACAGTAGGCACTACGAGACGCCCGCGGCGAGGGTCCGCAGCGAAGGCCACAGGGCGCTTCACGAGTGCATGCGGGGAAAGCGCCTGTCGCCCAGCCTGAGCAGCGAAGCCCTGCGCTTCGCGACACGCCACCTCACGCAGGCTGCACGCGAGTACACGGAATGCGAACAGGTCTTCCGCAACGCCCAAATCAGGCGCTCCCGTCCTCGCGGCCAGGCTCGCGGCGACCGCCCGCGGGGCCGCCGCCGTCACGGCGCTCGTCGACGGGGCATGTAACGAACAGACGGCCTTCGGCCATTACCCGAATATGGGTCGACGCGCCGAATTCGAGCGGCTGTACGAACAGCACGCGCCGGCTGTCAAGGCCTATGCCCTGCGCAGGGCGGACCCGTCTGTGGCCGACGACGTCGTGGCGGAGGTCTTCACGGTCTGCTGGCGACGATTCCAGGACGTGCCGTCGGACCCGCTGCCGTGGCTCCTGGGTGTCGCCAGGCGGGTCCTCAGCACCCAGCGCCGCAGCGCGTCGAGGGGAGAGCGCCTGCAGGAACGCCTGGTCTCTGCAGAGCCGGGTGGACCGCCCGTCCAGGATCCCCCCGAGCCCTCAGACAGGCGACACCCGGACCCGGCCAGCCTGGCGGCGGAGCTGCAGCGTCTGAAGGCGGCCGACCAGGAGCTGCTTCTGCTGATCGCATGGGAGGGCCTGTCGCCGTCGCAGGCAGCCCAGGCGCTGGGGATCAGCCCGGCGGCAGCAAGGGTTCGCCTGCACAGGCTCAGACGTCGCCTCACCCTCGCCCTGGAACCCCTTCCCGACGGCTCTGCCCCCTGTCCGGAGATGGGCATGGAGGTCCCGCGATGAGGAGGCTCGACCCGCTGGCCGTGCTGGCCGCGGCCAACCCCGTCACAGAGGCGCCCGCGGTCCGCCCGGTGGCGACCATTGACGAGCTGATCGAGGCTTGCGGGAGCATCCCGGAGGAGCGGCGGGGGAGGCTCGGTAGGGCCTTGCCGCGGCTGCGACTTGTCGCTGTGCTGGTGGTGACGGCGGCGGCCGCCACGGCCGGGGGCCTGCTGCTGACGGTCGACTCGGACGGCCCGGAGGTCAACGTGCTGGCGGCTGCATATGCGGCCACGTCGGGCGGTGGCGTCATCGAAGCCGAATACCTGGTCACGACGCCCGGCGGGCGGCGTGCTGCAGCCGCCGGCTTCCGTCGCAGGGAATGGCTGGACACGGCCATGGGGCTGCGCCGCGAGCAGGTTCGCGTCCCCGCCGGGGCAGCGAGCGAGTCGAACCCCCAGGAAGGCAACGAAGTCGAGACGACCCCTGGCTTCGTCGAGCTGTGGAGCGGCAGGCCGGGCCGGGCGGGCAGGATCACGAAGCTGCCGAGCGTGCGCAGGGGCTCGCTCTCCTCGGTCCCTCCGGGCCTGGATCTGTTCAGGGAGCTCTACGAGGAAGGCTCGCTGCGCCTGGCTGGACGCGAGCGACTGCGAAGCAGGCTGCTGTGGAAGCTCGAAGCGCCCGTCGCGTTCGCCGTCTACGGCCGTGGCTCGAGGCTCGTCCCTCTGGAGGGGGTCGTCGTCCTGGTCGATCCCTCGACGTACCTGCCCGTGCTGCAGAGGACTGTCAGCCTGATGCACAGGCGCGGGCAGACCCTGCAGGAAGTCAAGCTGCTCCGCTACAGGCGCCTTCCGGCCGGCTCCGCCTCGGAGGCCCTGCTGTCGCTGCAGGCCGTGCACCCGCAGGCGCACGTCGTAGAACCACACGTTCCCGTTCCGAGTCGCACAGAACCCATAAGCACCCGTCTCAACCCTCGCTGAGCAGGCGCTCCCGTGCCTCGGCTCCGGTCAGGCCTTCGATCTTCAGCAGCTTCTCCCGCGAACGGACCCCAGTGACGAGCACGACCTGCCTCTGCGCCACGCCGAGGCGCTTGGCGATCAGGCGCACCACGGCTGCATTGGCGCGACCGTCCTGCGGAGGCGCTGTTGTCCTGACGAGCAGCACGCCCTCGCGCATGCCCGCGATCTCATCTCGCCGGGCTCGCGGCATCACCCGCACGGCGAGCAGATCCCCCTCGTCGCGGTTGCCGGGGCCGCTCATCCCGAGGACCGTAGCGCCGCCGCTCGCTCCGGTGGCGCCCGCGAGACCTACTCCGTGTCGACTCCCAGCGTCCGGGCCGTCGGCGAGCGCTGCACGCCCCGCTGGTCGGGGTTGGTCCCCAGCAGCCGGTCGCCGAGGTTGGAGCTGACGCCCATCCAGTAGTCCTCGTGCTTGAAGTGGTGCAGGCGGTGGTTGCGCCAGATGGCCCTGTACCAGCGGCTGCGGGGGACGTAGGGGGTGTGGATCAGGAAGTGCGACCACTCGTAGCGAAACAGGCCCAGGTAGGCGAAGAGGATCCCCGTCAGGGCCTGCTGCGGCACGGGCCAGCCAAGCGGACCGTCCACTGCCACGGCGAGCACTCCGATGACGATGGCGATCTGCACGAGGAAGCCGAGGACCTCGACGGGCTTGAGCAGGACGCGGTCGAGGTCGGAGGGGGAGAGGTGGTGGTTGCGATGCTGGATCGACCCGTACAGCTCCACGCGCCTGCCCAGGATGTTGACGGGCTTGAGGTGCAGCAGGTATTTGTGGATGACCCACTCGACGAAGGGCTGGGCTGCCAGGAGCAGGAGGGGAGGGGCGAGGTCCCGCCAGGACCACTGCCCGACGTAGATGCGGGCGGCGAGGACGAGCACGATCGCGACCCCGACGGCCCGTGGCGAGAAGTGGGTCAGGAACTCCCGCAGGCATGCTGACAGTCGGGTCAGGTCGGCCCGTCTGGAGGTGAGCGCCTGGTGGTAGGCGGCGGGGACCTGCTCGGTGCTCATGACCGTCCCGAGCCTCCCCTCAGCAGGGAGGCGAGGTCGGCGGGAGGGGTGAGAGCGTCCCGGGCGGCGAGCTCTGCGGCCTGCGGGTCCCCGGCGGCGATGGCGGCGGCGATGGGCGCCCTGTGCCCGCTTCGTCGCAGCTCCTCTTCCATCCAGGGCAGGCTTATCTCGACACGGGCGTGGACGGCCCTGATGAGGCTGTTGAAGGCCAGCTGGTAGGCGAGGTTGCCGGCCCCGTCGAGGATCGTCTGCCAGAAGGCCTGGTCGAGCTCCAGCAGCCTCTCGCCGGAGCCCTCCTGCCTGATCTGCTCCGCCAGGCCGGGCAGCCTCTCCCGCAGCTGCGGATTGGCCCGACCGGCGCACAGCCGAGCCAGGTCCGCGCCGATGCCCGCCCGCATCTCCAGCGCTGCGACGAGCATGGGCAGCAGCGGCTCCAGCTCGCGGGCGTGCTCCGCCAGCAGGGCCAGCACGTCCATGCCGGCGGTCAGCCTGTAGTCGAGGACGGTCGTACGCCCGCCTTGCATGCCCCTGACCAGCCCGACCTGCTCCAGGCGCTTGACGGCCTCGCGCACGACGTGCCTGTTGACGCCGAGCAACTCGCTCAGCTCCCGCTCGGAGGGGATGGCGGAGCCGACGGGGTAGCCGCCGCCGAAGATCTCGCCCGTCAGCTGCTCGAAGACCCTGTCGGGCAGGGATCGCCTGTCGACTGCGCTCAGCGCCACAGTCCGGCAGCTTAGCAGCTGGTCCAACCAGTTGTTTGGGACGAGGAGGGATGGCGCGGCGTCCGGCCCGCGTCGTGGGCGACGTTCCGGATCAGGTGACGTCGACGGGCGTGCCGATGCCGACCCGGACGGCAAGCCAGGACAGGTCGGGCGCGAGCATGCGGATGCAGCCGTGGGAGGGGTCGCCGGGTATGCGCTGGGGTTCGCCGTAGGGACCGTGGATGCCGATGACTCCTTCGCCGGGCCAGTCGGGCAGGGTCGAGTAGTCCGACGTGCCCAGGGCGTAAGGCCAGTAGGGGCTGGCGGGATTCTCCAGCTTGAAGCGCTCGTCGATCCAGAAGTGGCCGGCGGGGGTCGGTGTGCTGGGCTTGCCGACGCCGACGGGGAAGATCCGCATCAACCGGTCGGCATGGAAGACCTCCATGGTGCGGCGGGCACGGTCGACGAGGAGGTGCCAGCGGGTGCGATGGAATTCCCCGAGCAGGTTGCGGGCGACCCAGCCGATGCGCCCGTTGGGCCTCCCCGGGACCCGCACGCGAAGCCATTCCCTCCCGCTGGAGTCGACGTAGAGGACCAGCACCGGGTAGACCTCGGAGAAGCCGTCGGGTGTGTAAAGCCTGACCCTGGCGATCCGCCTGGCGCTCGTTTCGGGGTGCTGATAGATCGGCCCACGCGCTTCGGAGTAGGCCCAGGTCGTCAGCGAGCCCGCGGAGAGCGCCTGCTCGACAGGGCCGGCGCTCGGCGCCGGTGCGGGCGGAGCCGCCTCGGTTTCGGTCCCTTCGGCGCTGTGACCCTGGGGCGGTTCGGCGGCGCGCGCCGTCGCAGCGGGCCCGCCGAGGCCCAGGGCGCCGGCGAGCAGCAGAACGCCCGCCAGGCGCCCGCCTGCGCGCAGGGTGCGGGCGAGCGGCGCACTTTCGTATGCCGCTCGCCCGATCACCCTTGCCTGCTCTGTGTCAGCCCGTGAAGGTCGGGGCTGCGGCGTGGTGATGCACGGCGCATCTGGCCAGCGTCCGCTTGAGCGTGGCCGAATGCGTCTTGCTCGCCGAGGTGTAGGTGACATGGATGACCAATTTCTCCGAATGGCCGGTCGGCACCTTGATGGCCGCCGTGTACCTGCCATGTTTGGCTTTGGTCACCTTCGCGACCCTGCGCCCGTTCACGGTGAAGGTCACCGAGGCGATCAGGCTCCCCGACACGGATGCCTGGTAGCTGTTGCTGGCAACGCATGCCCTGGTGGAGCTGGCGAGGTGGGCGACCCCGAACGCTGCGACCCCCGCTTTGGGCGTGGGCGTCACTGTCGGCGTGCTCGGCGGCGCCGGTTTGACGACCGACACCCCGCTGCCCACGCAGCTGGCTTCGTAGTTCCCCGTCCAGGTCAGCTTCACTTCCACCACGCCGATCTGTTCGGTCTCGCCGTTGATGGTGAACAGGAACTGGGGAAGGCCCGTCGGGGTGTTGAGTTCCAGACCCGCCAGGCCGGCCGTACCGGTCCCGTCGAGTGCCCGTTCTTCCAGCCCGATCGGCAGGCCGTCGCCGTTGTCGAAGGCGACCGTTCCGCTCGCGTATGAGCCACGAGCCGGCTTGATCACTTGGATCGAGACGTAGGAGGCAGGCGTGCACTGCGGTTGAGGCACCACGAACTGCGAGCCCAGGGCACGGATTGCGCCCTGACCGCATGCTTCGCCCGTGTAGGCGTCGAAGCTCTGGATCTGGTCGGCGCCGTCGTCGGAGTTGACCCACAGGCAGGTCGGCCTCTGCGGGTCCACGTTGACGGTGTAGAGCAGCTCGAGGTTTTCGAAGTGCTTCGGGAAGTTGGCGCACGTCTTGCCCGTCGAGTAGTCGAAGCAGTTGACGTCGTCGGTGTCGCCGTTGGGCAGGTAGACCCGCGGTCCGAGCGTCACGCTCGGGCCGTCCCATTCCTCGGTCTCAGGGATCGCTTCGGTCATGCCCGCGGGCGTTTCGACCGATTCGCCCTGCAGGTTGAAGCACTGGTCGGTCCCGGTCGGCAGGCAGATGCCCGTCGTGGTGCCCGTCGCGGTCAGCAGCGGGAAGGGCGCTCCGTAATCCGACACGTAGCCGAAGCTCAGTTTGACCGGCCACTGCCCGCCGCAGCTGCTCTGTGTGGCGTCGTCGAAGCACGCCAGCCAGCTGGCGCCTTCGATCTCGATCGGCACGATCGCTTTGCCGGCGATGGCGGCCGTCTCGCCGATCGGCTCGTTGCCGGCCGTCTCGACCGAGCCCGAACCGATGTTCACGTGGTAGGGCTGCCCGGCGCAAGCCGAGCCGCTGGAGACGTCGAAGCAGGTCATCTCATCCTCGGTGCCGGTGGGCGTGCCGGCGGCGAAGTTGAACGAGTACAGGTGCGTGCCGATCAACATCGGGTTGCTCATGCCGCTGATGCCGCGGCTCTGCGTGGGCGGCGCTTCGCCGGTGCCCGTGAGAGCGGTGAACCCGCAGAACGGGTCGGTCGCTGTCGAGGTCGTTTCCACGCACAGGACTCCGCCGGTGTCGTCGGACTGCCTGGTAGCGAACACGTAGAGCTTGCCCGTGCTCTGGTCCAGGTACAGGCCCGGCTGCGGCTGTGAGCTGAATTCGCTGCCGCCGGGTTCGTTGACGCGCTTGGGCCAGCCCGAGCAGGGCTGGGCGTTGCTCTGCAGGTGACATGCGACTTCCACGTATGACTGGTGGTGGAAGACGTTGTAGACGGCTTCGCTGGACAGCGCCACGGCCCAGCCGTCGCCGCCGCCGCTGCCGGCGAAGTTCGAAGCCGGCGGCACCGGGATCGTCTCGGTGGCCGTGAAGGTTGTGACTTCGGCGCTCGCCACCGCGGCTGTGGCGCCGAGGACGCACAGCGTCAGGGCGAGGACGTAGGCAAGCACGCTGAGGCGCCGACCTGTCGACCGGTCTTCCATGGTTTCCCCCCAGGGATCGATTTGAGCGACGCTCGCGACCTGCGGCCGTGGCGACTACTTGAACATCAGAATCCGGACTTTACGGGAAAAACCGAATTCGCGCCAACCGAAGGCATGCCTGGCGTGCCAAAGCGTCGGTCCTGTCAGGTCCCCGTCAGCGCCCCGGCGGGAGCCCCGGCGAGCGCCTGGCCGCCGTCCTCGCGGGAGCTCGCCGATCCGATCCGCCCCACGGTCGCCCGCGGCTCGCCGCGCGAGCGGTCGACGAGCAGGAGCGCCGTCCCTCCGGCGTGCACCTCCACGCGGGCCCTGCGCACGAGCCGTTCGGCGATCGCCTGGCGAAGACCGCATCCCTCCAGGAAGCCCTGCAGGTTCCCGGCCTCGACGGTGTGCTCGTCGATCTCGAGCTCCTCGAGGTCGATGTGGCGGCCGGACGGCTCCGTCTCCGCGGTCAGGATGCAGGCGGCCATGTCGTCGGGGGTGGCCTCGGCGCCGGTCCTGATCGCGGCCAGCACGCCTTCGGCCTGGCGGGCTCCGGTGGCGAGTTCCAGCAGCCCCCGCAGCCGCTCCCGGCCGAGCAGCGTCGAGCCGGCCTCGCTTCCGGCCCAGCGGGCCTCGACGAGGCCGTCGCTGAAGAAGCAGGCGCGGGCGCCCGGTGGCAGCGTCACGGTTCGCTGGCGCAGGCCTGTCGGCACGTCCCAGCCGACGGGCGGGGAGGAGCAGCTGACGGGCGACTCGGGCACGTCGACTCCCAGCAGGATCGGATGGGGGTGCCCGGCCAGGGCGTAGGTCAGGGTGCCGCGCCTGCGGTCGTAGACGGCTGCCGCAACCGTCGCCAGGCGTTCTCCGCCGGGCGCGGCCAGCGCCGCTCCCGCCAGCGCCAGCGCCTGCCGCGGGCTGGAGGCCGTCTGCATGTGGGCACGCAGCGTGTAGCGGGTCAGGGCGGCCTGCTCGAGGGCCTCACGACCGTGTCCCGTCACGTCGCCGAGGATGATCGCCACCTCGTCCTCGCCGCGGGCGAAGACGTCGTAGAAGTCCCCGCCGGCAGCGGGCCCCTCGGCGGGACGGTAGGCCACCGACAGGGCCGCTCCCGCGATCCGCTCGGGCACCGCCGGCACGAGCGCCGCCTGCATCGCCTCCAGGTCGGCCAGCAGCGTCTCCTGCCTGCGCTCGAGCCCCCGCGCCCTGCGCAGCGCTTTGCGCGAGCGCAGCCACAGCGCGAGCGCCAGCAGCAGCAGGGCCAGGATGATCGGCTTGCTCCAGTCGGGCACGGGCAGCGGGATCGGCAGGCTTTCGCCCAGCGAGCTGAGCGGGTTCGTGGACTTGGCTCGTTCGGCCGTCAGCGGGTCGCCCTGGCCGTGGCGGGCGGTGGGCGCGCTCGTCGCCGGGACCGTCGCCGTGCCCGTGGCGGGCGTCCCGGCGCTGCCGGTGCCCTTCCGCGCACCTCGACGGCTGTGTGCTGCCGCCTGTCCCGTGTGCACAGCGGCCGACGCGCCGCGGCTGCTGGGGCCGCCGGCCGCGACCGTGGCGGTGCCGTGGCCGGTCGTGCCGGCTGCGGCGGTTGTCGTCTGGGCGCTCTGGCTCGTGCCGGAGCTGGGCGTGCTGGTCGTCCCTGTCCCGCTCGAGGGCGGCGGCGTCGCGACGGTCGGGACGGAGACCGTGACCGGCGGGGTGACGGGCGTTTCCGCCACCGTCACCGCCGGAGGGGACTTGACTTCCACGACGGGGTTGCCGTTCAGGCTGACGCCCGCGACCTGCGTTTCGCCGGAGCCGCTCGGCGTCAGCACGGAGACTCCGACGAGCGGCTTGCTCGAGCCCGAGGAGGATTCTTCGCCGAGGGACACGTTCAGGACGGGCTTGCCGCCGATCGAGATGCCCAGCAGCGACCCCGCCCGGGCGGCGGCGGGCATCGCAAGCACCATGGCTGCGGCGGCCGCGAGCGCAGCCGTCCGGACCGTCGCTGCACGCGCCCGGGACCTGTCGACGGGCCGGCTCATGGCAGGCACGCTACGAGGGTCACGGTCGTGGCTCCGGGACGCAGGTCGAGGCGGACCTCGTCGGCGAAGCTGCTCATCAGCGCGAAGCCGCGTCCGCTTTCGGCGTCCTGTCCGGGTGGCGTGGAGGGCATCGAGAAGCTGCCGCTGTCCCGCACGTGGACGATCAGGCTGCTGTCCTCGAGGACTGTGCGCAGGCTGATGCGACCCTCCCCGTCCGGCTTGCCGTGTCGGATGGCGTTCGTCACCGCCTCGTTGACAGCGTAGACGAACCTTGCCGATCTTTGGGCGTCAAGGCCGGCCCGCTGCGCTACCAGCTCGACGTGACGTCTGGCCGTCTGCAGCCAGGAGCTGTGGGCAGGCAGAAGTAGATCTCCGTCGACCTGCACGGCGGTCATGTCCAGCGTCGCCCCCTGCATCGCCTCAGCCCGCCAGCGCCAGCTCGTGCAGGGCCTGCTCGCGTGAGCCGCACAGGGCCACGCCCGCGTCCAGGCCCGTCACTTCGAAGACCTGTCTGACGATGTTGGCGCCCCCTGCCGGCACGACGACCGACAGCGCCTCGCGCTGCTCGGGGCACACGACCGCGACCGAGCCGCCGCCCGATTCGCGCAGGCGAGTGACTGCGCCGACGAGCACGCCGACGGCTGTTGAGTCGATGAAGGTCACGTCCGTCAGGTCCAGCACGATCCGTCTCCGGCCCGCCTTGATGTGGGAGAAGATACGTTCGCGCAGGGCCGGGCTCGCGTCGAGGTCCACCTCGCCGCCCATCGCGACGATCGCCACGTCGCCTTCGACCGTGTCGTCGCTGATGACATAGAACGAGCTCATGCGTCCTCCTGTCTGCCGCTGGCGTCCGCCGAGGGAGCGGACTTCGAGGTTGGGGAACGGGTCCTGGTCATCGTTCGGTCATGTGGAACCGGAGCTTTAGGCCTGTTGTCAGCGCGTAGACGCCCCTTCCAGACGAGCTTCCCCGCCTGGGGGGCCTCTAAGCCTCCGCAGCCGGCAGTTCGGCGAGAGTTCGACCGCTCAGCACCGAGGCGGGCTGCTCGGCGACGACGTCCGATCCCGGCCGGGCCTGCCCGTCGCGGCGCTTGAGGAGCAGCCACTGCGGCTTGGCGCCCGGTCGCGTCAGCTGCAGCGCGAAGCCGCCCCGCAGCTTGTCTCCGTGCAGGACGAAGACCGCGTGCCCGCGCTCCAGCGCCTGCGGCCAGGGCACGCGCCCGCCCTGCTCGTAGGAGCCCCTGTCCCACACGATCACGCCTCCGTGCTCGGTCGCGCCCTCGAAGCTGTTGTGCGCCGGCGAGTGGTCCTCCACGGCCACCGCCAGCCGCTTCACGGCGGGGTCCATCGAGGGCCCCTTGGGCACGGCCCAGGAGCGCATGGCGTTCCCCACCTGCAGGCGCAGGTCGAAGTGGTGGCTGCCGGCCTGGTGCTCCTGCACGACGAACACGCCCGCGCTGATGCCCCTGATCGCGAACTGCTCGTGTCCCTCGACGGGCACGTCCCGGGCCTCCAGCTCGCCCACCTGGGCCGCCGCCGGACCGCCGCCCAGCCACTCGAGCAGCGCCTCGACGGCCTCCCGCCCGCCCTCGGCGTGCACCGCCACCGAGCCGTCCTCTTCGTTGCGCACCCAGCCGAGCAGGCCCAGCGCCAGCGCCCTGCGCCTGGTCGCCTCGCGAAAGCCGACGCCCTGGACCCGGCCTCGCACCGACGCCCTGACCGCACGCTCAGCCGTCCCGGAAGTCCTGGCCACCGGCCCAAGATCCCACAACGGCCGGGGAGAGCGGCGCCGTCCCTTTTCGAGAAAAAGGGTTGACAGCGCGAAGCGGCCTCGTATAGCATCACGCAATCGGTTGCGCAAACGTTTGCGCAACCGATTTTATAACTCGTTTTCTTTGCGGCACCTCGATCGCCTTTCACAGCGCCTTGACCACTCGCTTTCAGGCAGACCCGGCCCCGACATCAACACGATGAGCTCAGCCCCGACAACCCGCCGCCCGCTCCTGGCCGACGTGGCGGCGAAGGCAAACGTCTCGATCGGGACGGCCTCGCGGGCGCTGAACGGGCGCGGGGAGCTCTCCGACAGGACCCGCCTGGCGGTCCAGAAGGCGGCGGAGGAGCTCGGCTTCCGGCCCTCGCCGACGGCGCGCTCGCTGCGCACGCGCCGCTCGCTGACGATCGGCCTGGTCGTCCCGCACATCTCCCACGCCTTCTACGCGGGCGTCACGGAGGGGGCGCAGGCGACCCTCGAAGAGCACGGCTACAGGCTGATCCTGGTCGACAGCGGCGAGGAGCCCCGCCGCGTCGGCGGCGCCCTGCAGACGCTGGTCGACCAGGAAGTCGACGGCCTGCTGCTCTCGACGGCCCCCGTCGGCGTCGAGCAGGCCAGGGAGACGCTGGCCAAGACCCCATGCGTCTGCATCGACGAGCTGCTGCCCGGCCTGGGCGTCGGCAGCGTCGTGCTGGAGAACGCCGCGGGCATGGGCCTGCTGGTCGAGCACATGGCCGGTCACGGCCACACCCGCATCGGCTGCCTGGCCGGCCCCGAGGACCGCTCCAGCGGCCGGGAGCGTCGCGATGGCTTCCTGGCGGCCGTGCGCGAGCGGGGCCTGGACGGCTCCCCGGAGCTCGTCCGCGGCGGCGACTGGACGATCGCCAGCGGCTACCGCGAGGCGAGGGCGCTGCTGGAGGTCTCGGAGCGCCCCAGCGCGATCGTCACTGCCAGCGCCGAGCTCGCGCTGGGGGCGCTGGCGGCCGTCCGGGGGGCGGGCCTGTCGATCCCTCAGGATGTCGCCATGGCCTCCTTCGACGACGTCTACTTCGCGCCGCTGCTGGAGCCGCCGCTTACCTGCGTGGGCTATGACACCCGCTCGATCGGCTCGGAGGGGGCGCGACTGCTGCTGGCCGCCATCGAGTCCGAGCAGCCGGCCTGGAGCGAGTCGCGGATCGGCGTCGAGCTGGTCGCCCGGCGCTCGTGCGGCTGTCACTACGACGAGACCTCCCAGCTGGCGGAGGCGATCGCTTGAGCGAGCGGGCGATGATCGAGCTGCGCGCCGTCGGCAAGCGCTACGGCCGCCACGTCGCCCTGGAGCCGACCGACCTGGAGATCGAGGACGGCGAGTTCTTCTGCCTGCTGGGGCCCTCGGGCTGCGGCAAGACGACGACGCTGAACCTGATCGGCGGCTTCGTGGAGGCCAGCTGCGGGGAGATCCTGATCGCCGGCAAGCGCGCCAACGACGTGCCCCCGCACAGGCGCAACGTCAACACGGTCTTCCAGAGCTACGCCCTGTTCCCGCACATGACGGTCCGCGACAACGTCGCCTTCGGCCCGAACATGCGCAAGGCCAAGAAGGCGGAGATCGAGGAGCGGGTGGCGCAGGCCCTGGCCCTGGTCGGCCTGGAGGAGCACGGGGCGCGGCGGCCGTCCGAGCTCTCCGGCGGGCAGCAGCAGCGCGTGGCCGTCGCCAGGGCGCTCGTCAACAGGCCCGACGTGCTGCTGCTGGACGAGCCGCTGGGGGCCCTGGACCTGAAGCTGCGCAGGCGCCTGCAGATAGAGCTGGCCAACATCCATCGCGAGGTCGGCACGACCTTCGTCTTCGTCACCCACGACCAGGACGAGGCGATGGCGATGGCGGACCGCATCGGCGTCATGCACGACGGGCGCCTGGAGCAGGTCGGCACGCCCGAGCAGATCTATCGCCGGCCGCGGTCGCGCTTCGTCGCCGACTTCATCGGCGAGTCGAACTTCGTGGAGGTCTCGATGCGGGAGGACGGCGTCGTGCTGGCGGGCGACGGCAGTCCGCTGGCATGCGAGACGAACGGCGGACGCTGGACGCGGGGAACCCTCGCGGTCCGGCCCGAGGCGGTCCGCCTCCTCACGGAGCAGGGCGGGGGGGAGGGGCTGACCGGACGGGTCGTCCAGCGCTCCTTCCTCGGCAACCACACAAGGGTGACGGTGCACTGCGAGCAGCTGCAGGTCGAGCTGTCGGCGACCGTCGCCCAGGCAGACGCCGAGCGGCTTGGAGACGACTCGGTTGTGACGGTGACATGGGCGGCGTGCGACGCCACGCTGCTCGATACGACACGGTAAGGGGGTAGGGCCTCACATGCTGCAAGACACTCATTTCACCCGCCGCGACGCTCTGAAGTACGGGGCGATCGGCGCGGTGAGCCTGTACCTGACGGCCTGCGGGTCGTCAGGTAGCTCGCAGGGTCCCGCGACGGGCGCTGTGACGCTCAACTGGGAGACCTGGAACGACCACTACCTGCCCCAGCAGATCGCACAGGTGGCCAAGGAAACGGGCATCACGGCACGCCCGAGCTTGGAGAACGAAGACTCCGACGGCTTCCTGAAGATCAAACAGACCGGCTCGCAGTACGACATCGTCTCGGCCGACGCCCTGTGGATGCAGAAGTACCACTCCGAAGGGCTCAGCCAGCCGTTTGACATCAACTCGATCGGGGCCGCCTCGCAGCTGTACCCGCTGGCGCGGCAGTTCCCGTTCTGGGAGGTCTCCGGCGGTTACCTGGGCTACCCCAACGGCTGGTCGACGGTGCAGTTCTACTACAACCCGGCGAAGGTCTCGACGGCGCCGACCTCCTGGCACGCCCTCACCGAAAAGAAGTTCGAAGGCAAGGTCGTTGCCGAAAACCAGCCGGCGGACCTGATGGCGATGGCGGGGCTGGCGACGGGCTCCAAGCAGCCCTACGACATGAGCACCGCCGAAATCGCCAAAGCCGCGGAATTCCTGAAGGCGGCCAAGCCGGCCTTCCTGAAGCTCGTCTCGCAGAACTCCGAAACGGTCCGTGCGCTCGCCGACGGCTCGGCGGAGATGGTCATCTGCAACCTGGGGACGCAGTTCCGCGTCAAGGAAGCGGGCGGCCCGGAAGTGAAGATGGCCACGCCCAAGGAGGGCGTCGTGGGCTTCATCGACGGCGAGCAGATCGTCAAGGCCTCACGTCACCGCAACCGCTTCGAGCAGTTCATGAACTCGATAGCGCAGGCGAAGTGGATCGCGCAGAACTTCATCGCCAACGGTCGCCCGCTGTTCAACGAGCAGGCCTACAAGCTGCTCGTCAACCAGGGCTACAAGGAACGCGCCGACGGGCTCTTCTACAACAAGCCCGAACGGGCCCTGGAAATGCACCTGAAGGGACCCTCGGGCAACGAGCAGGCCTACATCGACGCCTTCAACCAGGTGTTCGGGGCCTGAGGGAGCCCAGACCTTGAGCTCGACCACGCAACCGGTGCACGCCTCCGCACCGATGAGCTCAGCGGGAACACGCCTGCGTAGGCGCGCAGTCTCCTGGCGCGCCTACGCGGGCTTCTCGCCCGCGATGGTGCTGTTCGGCGTCTTCTTCGTGGCGCCGATGGCGCTGATCGTCGCCTACAGCTTCTGGGAGGTACGCAACTACAACGTCGTCCATCACTGGACGCTGGAAAACTACGAATACTTCTTCAGCGTCCCCACTTACGTGACGACGCTGCTGGACACGCTGTGGGTGGCGGCGCTGGCCACGACCCTGACGCTGACGGCTGCCTTCCCGCTCGTCTACTGGCTGGCCCGCTACGTCAGGCCCTCGCGCCGGCGCCCGCTGCTGGCGCTGATCATCATCCCCTTCTGGACCAGCTATCTGCTGCGGGTCACGGCCTGGACGACGATCCTCGGCCCCAGCGGGATCCTCAACAAGGCGCTGAAAGCGATCGGGCTGATCAGCCAGCCGATCGGCTTTCTCCTGTACGACCGCCCCGCGGTGATCCTGGTCCTCGTCTACCTGTACTTCCCCTACGCGGCCCTCACCCTCTACGCGGCCCTGGAGCGCTTCGACTGGCGGCTGCTGAACGCGGCCATGGACCTCGGCGCGACGCCCCGCCAGGCGGTCGCCCGCGTGCTGCTGCCGCAGATCAGCCCCGGCATCACGACGGCGGTCATCTTCGTCTTCGTCCCCGTCCTCGGCGAGTACCTGACGCCGCAGCTGATCGGCGGCACGCGCGGGGTGATGATCGGCAACCTCGTCGTCAACTTCTTCCAGGGCGCCGAGTACACGCGCGGCGCCGCCGTCTCGCTGCTGATCGCCGCCTTCATCGGCTTCCTGCTGATCCTCTCGCGCAAGCGCCTGAACCTGACGGGAGCGCCCCATGGCGCTTGACGGCAACGACGTCGTCGCCAGGCACAAGCGGCTCGTGCGAGCAGGCCTGGTCTCGTGGGCCTCACTCGTCTACTTCTTCCTGTTCGCCCCGATCGTCCTGCTCGTCCTGTTCAGCTTCAACGCGAACAAATACGGGACCCTGCCCATCACCGGCTGGACGACGCACTGGTACACCGACGCCTTCAAGAACGAACAGATCAAAGAAGCGGTCGGAGAAACACTGAAAATCGCCCTGGAGGTGACGGCGATAGCGGCCGTCGTGGGCACCTCCGCGGCCTTCCCGCTGGTGCGCGCCCGCATCCCCTTCCGCTCGGGGCTGCGCGTGGCGCTGATGCTGCCGATCCTGATCCCGGGCCTGCTGATCGGCGTCTCGCTGCTGACCTTCTTCACCAGCGTCCTGCACGTGCAGCTGTCCTCCCAGACGGCGGTGGTCGGGCAGAGCGTCTACGTGACGCCGTTCGTCGTGCTCGTCGTGGCCTCGCGCCTTGAGGGCTTCGACCGCTCGCTGGAGCGGGCCGCCGCCGACCTCGGCGCCAACCAGTGGCAGCGCCTGCGCCACGTCGTGCTACCGCTGCTGGCGCCGGCCATCGTCGCCGGCGCCCTGTTCGCCTTCACCCTCTCGCTCGACGAGTTCGTCATCACCCTCTTCCTGATCGGCGCCGGCAACACCCTCCCGATCTACATCTACACCCAGGTCAAGTTCGGCATCACCCCCGAAGTCAACGCCGTCGCGACGCTGCTGATCGCGGCCTCCCTGACGATCGGCGCGATCGCCCTGGGCCTGCCCACCCTGATCAGACGCGTGCGCAACCTCGCGCCCGCCATCGCAAGGAGATAGAGAGATGAACAGTCACGGACAGGCGCGCGAGCGCCTGCGCGTCGGCGTCGTCGGCTGCGGCGTCATCGCCCAGGTCATGCACCTCACCCACGTCCGCGCGCTCGCGGACCGCTACGAGCTGGCGGCCGTCTGCGACGTCAGCACCGACCTGGCCGAGGCTTGCGCCCGGCGCTACGGCGCCGAGCAGTCCTACACCAGCTACGAGGACATGCTCCTGCGAGCAGACCTGGACGTCGTCCTGGACCTGACCCCCGACAGCCACGCGCCGCTGGCGCTGGCCGCCGCCCGGGCCGGCTGTCACGTCTTCGTGGAGAAGCCGATGTGCTTCGGCCTCGGCGAGGGCAGGGAGGTCTTCGAGGCCGTCGCCGCGGCCGGGGTGACCTTCATGGTCGGCACCCACAAGCGCTACGACCCAGCCTACGAGCGGCTGCTGCAGACGCTGCCCGGGACGACGGTGCCGCTGGTGCAGTCGACGACCCTGGAGTCGCCCTTCGAGCCCTACGTGGAGCACTACGGCCTGCTGCGCGGGGCCGCGCCGGCGGGCGTGATCGAGCGGCTGAAGGCCGAGCACCGCTCGCGCCTGGAGGCGGAGCTGCCGGGCGCCGACGAGGAGACCCTGCACTGCTACCGCTACATGCTGCTGTGCAACCTCATCCACGAGCTGAACATGCTGCGGGGAGCGTTGGGCGAGCCCGACCTGGTCCGCTACGCGAACGTCGGGCGGGAGGTCACCTACATCGGCATGCGCTTCGGGCAGACGGAGTGCCACCTCTCCTGGGTGAACCTGCCGGGCATGGCCCGTTACAGCCAGAAGCTCGCCTTCTACGGGGTCGAGCGGCGGCTGACGCTGGAGCTCCCCTCGCCCTACCTGCGCGACATGCCGAGCCTGCTCGTCACAGAGACGGGTGAGGAGGGGAGCACCCATTCCCGGCGCGGTGTCGAGGTCGTCTCC
Source organism: uncultured Solirubrobacteraceae bacterium (assembly GCA_963697795.1). Lineage (GTDB taxonomy): Bacteria > Actinomycetota > Thermoleophilia > Solirubrobacterales > Solirubrobacteraceae > Palsa-744. Next base: position 2,885,971 of record OY969097.1, read on the forward strand.
TACGAAGAGGCCTTCAAGCGCGAGCTGATCGAGCTGGCCGACGCGATCGAGGAGCGCCGCGACCCGCGCACGAACATCCTCGACGGCCTGCACGACGTGGCCCTGTGCTCGTCCATCATCCGTTCGCACATGACCGGGCAACCGGTCGAGAACCCGAGCGAGCTGCCTGCCTGGGCACACCGGCACGCGGCGGAGGTGTGAGCAGATGAGCCGAGAGCTGAGCAACTACGTGGGCGGGCAGTGGGTGCAGTCGACCTCGACCGAGCGCCTTGACGTCATCAACCCGCTCGACGCGAGCGTGCTGGCACGCGTCCCCATGTCCAGCGCGGCGGACCTGGACGCGGCCGTGGCGGCGGCCCGCGCGGCTCTGCCGGAGTGGCGCGCCGTCAGCGTCATCGAGCGCGCCCGGCGCCTGTTCAGGCTGCGCGAGCTGCTGGACGCCCGTCGCGAGGACCTGGCCCGCTCCGTGACGGCGGAGCTGGGCAAGACGATCGGCGACGCCCGCGCCGAGGTGGCGCGGATGATCGAGATGGTCGAGTGCGCCTGCGCGATCCCCACGACGATGCAGGGCCGGGTGCTGGAGGACGTGGCCCGCGGCGTCGACTGCGAGACGGTGCGCCAGCCCGTCGGCGTCTGCGCCGCCATCGCCCCCTTCAACTTCCCCGCGATGGTGCCCTTCTGGTTTTTGCCCTTCGCAATCGCCTGCGGCAACGCCTTCATTCTCAAGCCCTCCGAGCAGGTGCCCCTGACACAGCAGATCGCCTTCGAGGCCCTGCACGAGCTCGATCTGCCTGCCGGCGTCGTCAACCTCGTCAACGGCGGCCGCGAGGTCGTCGAGGGCATCCTCGAGCACCCCGGCATCGACGCCGTCTCCTTCGTCGGCTCGGCGCCCGTGGCGCGGATCGTCTACTCCCGCGCCGCCGCCGGCGGCAAGCGCGTGCAGGCCCTCGGCGGCGCCAAGAACCACATGGTCGTGATGCCCGACGCCGTCGTCGACCGGACCGTCGACGGGATCATCGGCTCGGCCTTCGGGGCCGCCGGGCAGCGCTGCATGGCGGGCTCCGTGCTGGTGCTCGTCGGGGAGGCCGCCGAGCGAGTGCTGCCGGCCCTGCGCGAGGCCGCCGCCAAGCTGACCGTCGGCGACGCCATGGACGAGCAGACCGACGTCGGCCCGCTCGTCTCCCCGGCCGCCCGCGAGCGCGTCACCGGCTGGATCGAGCGGGGCCTCTCCGAAGGCGCGCAGATGGCCCTCGACGGGCGCGAGAGCGGCTCGGCGGGGGCGGGTGGGACGTCATTTCTCGGCCCCACGATCCTCGACCGTGTCACCCCCGAGATGGCCGTGGCCCGCGAGGAGATCTTCGGGCCCGTGCTGAGCGTGATCCGCGTGGCGAGCCTGGATGAGGCGATCGCCGTCGTCAACGCCAGCGACTTCGGCAACGGCATGTCGATCTTCACGGAGTCCGGCGCGGCCGTGCGGCGGGTGCGCCACGACGTGCAGGCAGGCATGGTCGGCGTCAACATCGGCGTCGCCGCCCCCGTCGCCTTCTTCCCCTTCTCCGGCTGGAAGGACTCCTTCCTGGGGGACCTGCACGCGCACGGTCCCGACGCCGTCGAGTTCTTCACCCGCAAGAAGACCATCACCAGCCGCTTCTTCTCCGACGGAGCCGCCAGCGGGCGCTTCTTCGTGGAGCGCTGAGACCACCAACGAGCAAGGACACCACCGTGCCACCCATGCAGACCGACAGGCTCTACTTCCTGGCCTTCGACCACCGCGGCTTCTTCGAGCGCGAGCTGGCCGAGGGCGAGGCGCCCAGCGCATCCCCCGAGACGATCCTGGCCGCCAAGCGGCTGATCCTGGAGGGCGTCCGCGTGGCGGGCGAGGAGTTGGACCTGCGCCCGCCCGCCCGCGCCGGCATCCTCGTCGACGACCAGTACGGGGCCGAGCTGGTGGCCCAGGCGCGCGAGCTGGGCGTGCTCGTGGCGATGCCCGCCGAGCGCTCCGAGCGCCAGGTCTTCGAGCTTCACCACGGCGAGCGCTTCGGCGAGGAGATCGAGGCGGCCGACCCCGACGTCACGAAGGTCCTCGTCCGCCACAACGTGCAGGGCGACGCCGAGGGCAACAGGCTCCAGGCCACGCGCCTGCGCGAGCTCTCCGACTGGCTGGCGGCGCGCGAGCGCACCTTCCTGCTGGAGCTGCTGGTCGAACCGACAGCAGAGCAGCTGGCCCGCGCGGGCGGGCGCCGCGAGGAGTTCGAGCGCACCCTGCGCCCGCCGCTGATCGAGGCCGCGATCAGGGAGCTGCAGGACGCGGGCGTGGAGCCCGAGATCTGGAAGGTGGAGGGCCTGGACGACCCCGCCGACGCCCGCGCGATCGCCGAGGTCGCCCGCCGCGACGGTCGCGAGCACGTCGTCTGCGTCGTGCTTGGCAGCGGCGCCGAAGCGCACCGTGTCGATGGCTGGCTGCGCACGGCCGCCGCGACGGAGGGCTTCGCCGGCTTCGCGATCGGGCGCTCGATCTGGTGGCCGCCGCTGCGAGCGCACAAGGAGGGGGAGATCGACGCCGAGCAGGCCGCCCGCGAGATCGCCCGCGGCTACCTGCGCTTCGTCGAGGTCTTCGAGCAGGCCCGCGCCGGCAGCACGGCGGTGGGGGCATGACCGTCGCCATCGCCAACGCGCCTTGCAGCTACGGGGCCTTCGAGAACACGATCGGCATCGACCCCAACGTCCCCGAGCCGCTGCCGCTGCTGGACGGCGTGGCGCAGGCAGGCTACAGCGGCATCGACCTCGGCCCCGTCGGCTACCTCGGCGAAGGCCCGGAGCTCGCCGAGCGGCTCACCTCGCGCGGGCTGGCGCTCGCCGGGGGCTACCTGGCGCTGCCCCTCTCCAACCCGGCTGCGCTGGCCGAGGAGGTCGAGCGCATCGACGCCCTGCTCGACGTCCTGGACCTGCTCGCCGAGGCGAGCGACGCCGCCGGCGTGTCCGGCGCGGGGGCTCCGCCCGCCCGTCCGACGCTCGCGGACGCCGGCTCGCCGGCGCGCTTCGCCAACCCCGGGCGGGCCGCGAGCGAGCCGGAGCTCGGCCTCGACGATGCGGGCTGGAGGCGCTTCGCCGACGGCCTGGCGCGGGTCGTGGAGCGCTGCCGCGCCCGCGGGCACGAGCCGACCTTCCACCACCACACGGCCACCTACGTGGAGGCCGTCTGGGAGATCGAGAAGGTGCTCGAGCTCAGCGACGTCGGCCTGTGCCTGGACACGGGCCACCTGATCGTCGGCGGGGGCGAGCCCCTGACCGCGATCGGCGACTGGTCGGGGCGGATCAACCACCTGCACGTCAAGGACGTCCGCGCCGGGGTGGTCGAGGGGATCGTCGCCGAGCGGGCGCCCTTCGAAGAGATCTGGGCGCGGCGCGCCTTCTGCGTGCTCGGCCAGGGCGACATCGACCTGCCGGCCGTGATCGAGCGCGTCAAGGACAGCGGCTACGCGGGCTGGCTGGTGGTCGAGCAGGACATCTTCCCCGACCCCGCCGACCCCGACCGCTGCTTCGCAGACCAGCGGGCCAACCGCGCCTTCCTGCACGAGCACGGGCTGTGAGCCGGCCGCCCTACGACCTGATTGCGACGGGACGGATCGGCGTCGACCTGTACCCGCTGCAGAGCGAACGGACGCTGGCGCAGGTCGAGACGTTCGCCAAGAGCCTGGGCGGCAGCGCCACCAACGTCGCCGTCGCGGCCGCCCGGCTCGGCTGCAGCGCGGCCCTGATCAGCAAGGTCGGGGCGGACGGCTTCGGCGAGTACCTGCGCGAGCAGCTGCGCGGCTTCGGTGTCGAGGACCGCTGGCTGGGAGTCGACGAGCGCCTGCGCACGCCGATCGTGTTCTGCGAGATATTCCCGCCCGACCACTTCCCGATCCTCTTCTACCGCCAGCCGAGCGCCCCCGACCTGCAGATCGAGGCCTCCGAGCTGGACATGGCCGAGATCGCCCGGGCCCGGGTCTTCTGGAGCACCGGCACGGGCCTCTGCGAGGAGCCCAGCCGCAGCGCCGTGCTGGCGGCCCTGCAGGCCCGAAGCGCATCGGCCGCTCCGGGGCGGGAGACGATCCACGACCTCGACTACCGCCCCGCCTTCTGGGAGTCCGAGGGCGAGGCCCGCTCGTGGACCCGCAGCGCCCTCGCGCACGTCACGATCGCCGTCGGCAACCGCGAGGAGGCCTACGTCGCCACAGGCGAGGACGACCCCCGCCGGGCGGCCCGAGCGCTCGTCGAGCTGGGCGTGCACACGGCCATCGTCAAGCGCGGCCCCGAGGGCGTCTACGCCCTCACGCGGGAGGGCGAGGAGCACGAGATCGCGCCGATCGAGCTGACGGTCGTCAACGGCCTCGGCGCCGGGGACGCCTTCGGCGGTGCTCTGTGCGCAGGCGTCGTCGGCGGCTGGGGCCTTGAGCGGACGCTGCAGGCGGCCAACGCGGCGGGCGCCCTCGTCGCCTCGCGCCTGGCCTGCGCCCCGGACATGCCCACCCTCGGGGAGCTCGAGGAGCTGCTGGAGGCGAGCCTTGCCTAGGCTCACCGTCGCCCAGGCCCTGGTCCGCTTCATGGCCGCCCAGCACGTCCGGCGCGACGGCGTCCGCACGCCCTTCTTCGCGGGCTGCCTTGGCATCTTCGGGCACGGCAACGTCGCCGGGCTGGGGGAGGCGCTGCTGGCAGCGGGAGAGCGGATGCCCTACTACCTGGCCCGCAACGAGCAGGCGATGGTCCACACGGCGGCCGCCTTCGCCCGCGAGCGCCGCCGGCTGGCCACGCTGGCCTGCACGACCTCCGTCGGGCCGGGCGCGACCAACCTCGTCACGGGGGCCGCCGCTGCCACGATCAACCGCCTGCCCGTGCTGCTGCTGCCGGGCGAGGTCTTCGCGACGCGCGGCCCGCATCCGGTCCTGCAGCAGCTCGAGCAGCCCTGGGCGGGCGACGTGACCGTCAACGACTGCCTGCGCCCCGTCTCGCGCTACTTCGACCGCGTCCAGCGCCCCGAGCAGCTGGCCTCCGCGGTCCTGGAGGCGATGCGGGTGCTGAGCGACCCGGCCGAGACGGGCGCGGTGACGCTGTGCCTGCCCCAGGACGTACAGGCCGAAGCCCACGACTTCCCCGAGGAGCTGTTCGCGCCCCGCACATGGACGATCCGACGTCGTCCGCCGGAGCCTGGCGCCCTGGCCGACGCGGTCGCGATGATCCGCTCTGCCCGCCGCCCGCTGATCGTCGCCGGCGGCGGGGTCGTCTACTCCGACGCGACAGCGGCGCTGGCGAAGCTGAGCGCCGCCACGGGCATCCCCGTCGCCGAGACCCAGGCCGGCAAGGGCTCGCTGCCGTGGGCGCAGCCGGGCTCGCTGGGGGGCGTCGGCGCGACGGGCACGCTGGCAGCCAACCGCATCGCGGCGCAGGCCGACTTGGTGATCGGCCTCGGCACCCGCTGGAGCGACTTCACGACGGCCTCAAAGACCGCCTTCGCGAACCCCGACGTGCGCTTCGTCAACGTCAACGTCGTCTCCCTGGACCTGGCCAAGCACTCGGCGCTTGCGCTGGAGGCCGACGCCAGGGCGGCGCTCGAGGCCCTGACCGGCGCCCTCGCCGACTTCCGCGTGAACGACGCCTACGCCACCGAGATCGCCGAGCTGCGCGAGAGCTGGGAGGCGGAGGTGACGCGCCTGTACGACCAGCGCCGCTCGCCGCTGCCGGCCCAGGCTGAGATCGTCGGCGCGATCGAGGCCGCGACGACGCCCGAGGACGTGATCGTGGCCGCCGCGGGCTCGCTGCCAGGTGACCTGCACAAGCTGTGGCGGGCGGCCCGGCCGGGCTCCTACCACGTCGAGTACGGCTACTCGACGATGGGCTACGAGATCGCCGGAGCGCTGGGCGTGAAGATGGCCTCCCCCCAGCGGGAGGTGTTCGCGCTGCTCGGCGACGGCTCCTACCTGATGCTGAGCTCAGAGCTCGTCACGGCCGTGCAGGAGGGCCTAAAGCTGATCGTCGTGCTGATCGACAACGGCGGCTTCGCCTCGATCGGGGCGCTTTCACGGTCGGTCGGAACGGACGGCTTCGGCACCCGCTACCGGGCCCGCCGCGAGGGCGGCCCCTCGCTGGACAGCGACGGCGCGGACGAGCAGGCGCTGCTGCCGGTCGACCTGGCCGCCAACGCGCAGAGCCTCGGCGCACGGGTGATCCGGGCAGGCGACGTCGAGGAGCTGCGCGAGGCGCTGCGACAGGCCCGCGAGGCCGACGGCCTGGTCCTCGTCAGTGTCGCGGCCGACCGCCACGCCGAGACGCCCTCGTATGAGTCCTGGTGGGACGTGCCCGTGGCGGAGGTCTCAGAGCGTCCGGAGGTGCGCGCTGCCCGCGAGACGTACGTCGCGGAACGCGCCCGCCGCAGGCCGCACCTGCGCCCGAGCGAGCCCGACCGATGAGCGAGCTGGTCGTCCACTCGACCCCTCCGGGGGAGGACGGGGGGCTCGTCGCGGTCACCCCCGAGTCGGCCGGCTGGACGTACGTCGGCTTCGAGGTCCTGCGCCTGCGCCCTGGGCAGGAGCGCAGCTGGCAGGACCCCGCCCGCGAGCTGTGCCTGGTCGTGCTGTCGGGGCGCCTGAGCGTAGAGGCGGGGGACGTCCGGGTGGCGGAGCTGGGCCAGCGCGGCAGCGTCTTCGGCGGGCCGCCGAGCGCGATCTACGTGCCGGCCGGGGTCCGCTGCACCGCGAAGGCACTCAGCGTGGGCGCCGAGATCGCCCTGTGCTGGGCGCCGGGCGGGCAGGACCCGGGCCTCGTGCCCTACGCGATCGAGGACGTGGAGGCGCAGAACAGGGGAGAGGGGATCGCCCAGCGCACCGTCCACCCGATCCTGATGGAGGACAGGCCGGCGCAGTCGCTGCTGGTCGTGGAGGTCCTGACCCCGGCAGGGCACTGGTCGAGCTTCCCGCCCCACAAGCACGACCTCGACGACCCTCCCCACCAGACGCTGCTGGAGGAGACCTACTACCACCGCCTGCGACCCTCCCGCGGCTTCGCCCTGCAGCGGGTCTACGACGACGAACGCAGCCTCGACGAGACGATCGCGATCGCCGACGGGGACGTCGTGCTGGTGCCCCGCGGCTACCACGTGGTGGCGGCGATGCCGGGCTATGACCTCTACTACCTGAACGTCATGGCCGGCCCCCGCCGGGAGTGGATCTTCCAGGACGACCCCGACCACGCCTGGCTGCGCACCTGAGTGGCAGCGCCGGCGGGTAGCGTTCCGTCCGTGGCCGCGACCGAGACAACCGACACCGCCGACCTGAGAAGCGCGATCGCGCGCCTGGCGGCGATCCCGCGCGAGGCCGGCGGCGAGGGCGAGGCGCAGGCCGCGGCCCTGCTGGCGGACATGCTGGCCGATGCGGGCGCCAAGCCGACACTCGAGCGCGAGCGCTCCATCGGCGGCTTCTGGCGCCCGACCGGCGTCTGCGCGGCGGCCGGCGCGCTGGCCGGCCTCCTTGGCGCTCGCAGCCGCAGGGGCTCCGCGCTGCTGGCCGCGGCGGCGACGGTGCTGATGGCCGACGACGTCGACAACGGCCTGCACCTGCTGCGCCGCGCGCTGCCGGCCCGCCGGACGACCAACGTCGTCGCGACCGTCGGCGACCCCGAGGCCAGCGAGACGATCGTCCTGGTGGCCCACCACGACGCGGCCCACACGGGCCTGCTCTTCCACCCGGGGCTCGTGCCGCTCGTCAATCGCCTGTTCCCGGACTGGTATGAGAAGCAGCGGACCTCCACGCAGACGGGGCAGCTGCTGGTGCTGGGGCCTGCGCTGGTGACGGTGGGCGCGCTGGCGGGGTCCCGTCGCCTGCGCCGGGCGGGCACGATCTGGAGTGCGGGCACGCTGGCCCTGCTGGCCGACGTGGCGCGCTCGCGGGTGGTGGACGGCGCCAACGACAACCTCAGCGCCGTGGCGGTGCTGCTGGCGATCGCACGCCGGCTGAGAGAGCGGCCGGTCGCGGGCGTTCGGGTGCTGCTCCTCTCCACCGGCAGCGAGGAGACGTTCATGGAGGGCATGCGGGGCTTCCTGGCCCGCCACCGTGGCGAGCTCCCGCCCGCGAGCACCCGCTTCGTCGTCCTCGAGTGCGTCGGCTCGCCGCACCTGATGCTGCTGGAGGGCGAGGGGATGCTCGTCATGCGCGACTACGACGAGGGCCTGCGTGAGGAGATCCAGGATGCCGCCGACGCGGCCGGCGTGAGCCTGTGGCGCGGCCTGCGCCTCGGCGCGGGAGGCACGGACGCGCTCCCGCCCATGCGCGCCGGCTACCGGGCGGCCTGCATCGCCGCCTGCACGGACCTGAAGACGCCGGCCAACTACCACTGGCCGAGCGACACCGTCGAGAACCTGAGCTGGGAGACGATCGAGCAGGCGGCCGCCGTGACTGAGAGCCTGATCAGGCGCGTGGGTGCTCAGTGCGCGTGATGAGCCGCGTGGGCGTGGCCCGACTGCCCGGCGCTGCCTGAATGCCCGGTGTGGCCTGATCCGTCCGCCAGGAAGCGCTCGCGGCAACCTTCCGAGCAGAAGTAGTGACGCCTCCCGTCGAGGTCGGCGTGCAGGGCCTTGGCCCGGTCGACCTTCATGCCGCAGACGGGGTCGGTGGCGCCGCGCCTGGCGGTGAGGGCGAACAGGGCGGCGAAGACGGCGAGCCCGAACACGTTCAGGGCGAGCTTGTAATCCACGGAAACCGACCCGAAGACACCGGCCCGGGTGGGGCGGGGGCCGCTCGGCACGAGCCCGGCGAGGCTGAACAGCCCGTCCAGGGCCAGCGCGGCCAGGGCCATCGTCACGAACATGAGGGCGACGATCCGCAGGGCGTAGCGGCCTCCGTAGTACTTGCGGTAGATGGCCACGATCGGCAGCACGATCAGGTCGGCGAAGAGGAAGGCCAGCACGCCGGCGAAGGAGATCCCGCCGGACCACAGCACCGCCGCCAGCGGCACGTTGCCGACCGAGCAGACGAAGCTCGCGACGGCGATCAGCGGACCGACGAGGACATTCTCGAGGGCCGCGGGCAGCCCGCCCGTGTGCGCCAGGAACAGCCCCCGGAAGAATCCGTTCGAGATCTGGGCGACGTAGCCGGCCAGCAGCAGGCCGATCGCGATCTCGCGGTAGAGCATCTGCCAGTCCCCGCGGAAGTTGTGGGCCACGTCCGACCAGGCGGAGGCGGAGGTCAGGCGCCGGTGCCAGCCCATCTGCTCGCCGGCGGAGTGGTGGACGTGACCGGCGTCCGCCTCGCGGGCGTGCTCGCGGGCCTGCGCTTCCAGCTCGCGGGGGACGAACAGGCGGCACAGCAGCGCCATCAGGGCGACCATGACGATCCCGCCCAGGTACTCGGCGAGCGTGAACTGCCAGCCGATCAGCACCCACAGCACCAGCCCCAGCTCCCAGACGAGGTTCGTCGAGGCGAACTGGAAGGCCAGGCTGGTGGCCGTCGAGGCGCCCTTCTGGAAGAGGCTCTTGGCGATCGCCACGGCGGCGTAGGAGCAGGAGCTGGAGGCGGCCCCGAGCCCGGTCGCGACGCCGACTGCCCGCGGGCCGGAGCCCGACAGGGCCTGCTCGATGCGCTCGCGCGGCACCCAGGCCTGCACGATCGCGGAGATCGCGAAGCCCAGCACGAGCGCCCACCACACCTCCCAGCCCATCAGCAGGGAGTCCCGCAGGCCGTGCCAGAGGAATTCGAGGATCACGTCCTCACCCTAGTGACGAGGAGGGCCCCGCTAGATTGCGGCGGATGCCTGCCGGGTCCCACCGCTCCGAGCCACGCCTCGTCGACCTGATGCACCTCGGGCGGCCCAAGGCGATCGGCGCCTGGCTGCTGGAGGAGGAGGGCATCGTCGTGGACCCGGGGCCCGCGTCGTGCCTGCCTGTCCTGCTGCCCTTCCTGGAAGCCAGCCCGCCCCGCACGATCGCCCTCACCCACATCCACCTGGACCACGCGGGGGCGACGGGCACGCTCGCGGCCCGCTTCCCGCAGGCGGAGGTGTGGGTCCACGAGCGCGGGGCCCCGCACATGATCGACTCGGCCAGGCTCCTGGCCAGCGCGGGGCGCCTCTACGGGGAGCACATGGACACCCTGTGGGGGGAGTTCCTGCCCGTTCCGGCCGAGCGCATCCGCGTGCTGAGCGGAGGGGAGCGGATCGACTCGATGCGGGTCGCCTACACCCCCGGCCACGCCTCCCACCACGTCGCCTACCTGCACGAGGGCAGCGGCTACGCCTTCGCCGGGGACGTGGCGGGCGTGCGCATCGACGGCGGCCCCACGACGGCGCCGACACCCCCGCCGGACATCGACCCGCCGCTGTGGCGGGAGTCGATCGGCCTGCTCGAGTCCTGGGCCCCGGCCGCCCTGGCGATCACCCATTTCGGTGTCCACCGTGACGTCGCCGAGCAGCTGGCGCAGCTGCGCTCCTACCTGCAGGAGGCGGAGGAGCTGGCGGCGACCAACAATGCCGAGGGCTTCCTTCAGGCCGTCCGCGCCCGCACAGCCGCGCTGGCGCCGGCGGAGCTGGCCTCGACCTACGAGCAGGCGATGCCCTCGGCGCAGAGCTACGGGGGCCTGCGCCGCTACCTGGAGAAGTCCGGGCGCCTGGCGGCCTCCTGAGCAACCGGCCACTGGCCGGATCTCCGATTGAAGTTCTCGGCGCGGCTGCCGAATACTCAGGTGGTGTCCGCCTCGACGGCCTCCCCTGCCCGCACGAAGACGCGGCGCGGCCGCTTCGCCGGCACGCTGCCCGTCTACAGGGGAGCCTTCGGTGAGGCCCAGGCCGAGCGGCTGCTGTGGCGCGCGGGCTTCGGCCCCAAGCCCGGTCAGGCCCGCCGGCTGGCACGCCTGGGCATGCGCGGCGCCGTCCTGTCGCTGACCAGGCCGGCCAGCCAGGCCCTCGTGGGTCCGCCTCCGCGCAACGAAAAGGGCGAACCGCTGGCGCCGTACGACGTTTGGGGCAACGACGTGCTGTGGTGGCTCGACCGCATGGTCCGCTCCAGGGCGCAGCTGATCGAGCGGATGACGCTGACCTGGCACGACTGGTTCGCGACCAGCAACGAGGGCGTCAACTCCCAGCGCCTGATGATCGCCCAGAACCGCACCCAGCGCAGCCTCTGCCTGGGCGACTTCCCGCGGATGCTGAGCGCGATGACGGTCGATCCGGCGATGCTGCTGTGGCTGTCCGGGGCGGGCTCGACCAAGGAAGCCCCAAACGAGAACTATGCCCGCGAGATGCAGGAGCTGTTCACGCTCGGCGCGGGCAGCGGCTACACGGAGCACGACGTCCGCGAACACGCCCGTGCCCTGACCGGCTTCACCTACACCTGGAACCCCGACACGGGGCAGGAGGAACAGTTCCGCTACGACGCGAGCCTGCACGACGACGGGGTCAAGGTCATCTACGGCCAAAGCGGCCGCTGGGGCTGGCGCGACAGCCTGCGCCTCGTGCTGGATCACCCCGACCACCCCGGGCACTTCGTCACCAAGCTGTGGTCCTACTTCAGCCCCGAGCCGCTGTCGGGCTCCGACCAGCGCGCAGCGGAAGCGCTGTACGTGGGCTCGGGCAAGCAGATCCGCCCCGTCGTGGAGGCGATGCTGATGCACCCGGCCTTCCACGCAGGCCCGCGCATGGTCAAGCCGCCGATCGTGCAGATCGCGGGCATGCTGCGCGGGATCGGTCGCTACATCGACACGGAACAGTGGGTGTGGGCGTCCAGCACCACCGGCCAGACGCCCTTCTATCCCCCCAACGTCGCCGGTTGGGAACCCGAACGGTGGCTGAACACGGGCACCTGGCAGGCCCGCTTCAACCTGTCCGCCCTGATGATCGACGAAAAGCGCTCGCTGCAGGCCGGCAAGAGCCACGCCAAGCTCAGCCCCGACCCGGCCGAGCTGACCCGCAAGGCGATCGCGTTCTGGGGCTCCCCGACCCTCTCCAAGCAGACCCTTGCGACGCTGCGCTCCTACGCCAAGGCGGCGGGCACGGACGTGGCCAAGGAGTCGTGGGAACGCGAACAGTTTCCCCTGCTGGCGCTGGGCGGCCTGCGCGCCCTCGTCCCCGCGACCCCCGACTACCAGACCTGCTGATGGCCCGCCCCTGCGCCTGCCGGGACTTCAACAGGGCCGAGCTCCTACGCCGCGGCGCGGCCCAGGCCGGCAGGGGCCTGCCGGCGATCGAGCCGGGCATGCCGACGCCGGCCGGCACGGGCCTCTCGCGGCGGAGCTTCCTGCTTTCCTCAGCGGGCCTGGCCCTGTCCGTGTACGGGGCGGGGCGGCTGCTCGACCCGGGGCGCTTCGAGGAGGGCATCGCCCGCGCCGCCGAGGCGAACCCCCTGCCGATCCTCGTCACGGTCTACCTGCAGGGCGGGATCGACGGCATGTCCGTCCTGTATCCGGCAGGCGACCCCCTGTACGGCAAGTACAGGCCGGTGCTCGGGCTCTCGCCGGAAGCCGGCCCGGTCTTCAGCGAGGACACGCGCCTGCACTGGCATCCCAAGGCCGCCCCGCTGGCGCAGCTGCACGGCGAGGGCAAGGTCTGCGCGATGCCCGCGATCGGCTACACGGACCCCGACCAGTCGCACTTCACGAGCCGCCACTACTGGGAGGTGGGGGCGACCGAAGCGGACCTCCTCAGCGGCTGGCTGGGCCGTTACCTGGACGTAGCGGGAACGGCTGAAAACCCCCTGCAGGGGCTGTGCCTGGACGACTCGCTGCAGCCCTCCCTGGCCACGACGAAGGTGCCGGTGGCGGCGCTGGAGTCGCCCTCGGGCTACTCCTTCTGGAGCAAAGACGTGTGGGGCCCGCCCCAGGAAGTCATGTACGAGTACTTCGACGCGCTGGGCAGGCTGGGGATCGGCTCGCCCCAGGCCGAAGTGCAGCGCGCCGGCTCGGCGGCGCTGATGTCGAGCACCCTGCGCCGCCAGCTGCTGCCCTTCCAGTCAGAACAGGCGCCGACCCTGCCGGCGGGCTACCCGAAATCCACGGGCGACTTCCCGACTCGCATGGCGGCGATCCCGCAGCTGCTGGCGGCCGGCCTGCCGCTGCACTGCGTGAGCCTCTCCACGGAATCGGTCTTCGACACCCACGAGGGTCAGGCCGCCCCCCTGGAAGCGGGTCTGGAACAGGTCTCCCAGACGCTGCTGGCCTTCCAGCGCGACCTCGAAGCCCGGGGCCTGGCCGACCGCGTGGTGACCCTGGTCTGGTCGGAGTTCGGCCGCCGCGCCCAGGAGAACGCCTCGGCGGGCACCGACCACGGGGCAGCCGGCTGCGGCTTCCTGATCGGCACCCGCGCCGCCGGCAGGATGATCGGCGAATGGCCGGGCCTGCAGAGCGGCCTGGACGAACTCGGCAACCTGCGCGCGACAGCGGACTTCCGCGGCCTCTACTGCGCCCTGCTGGAACAGTGGCTCGGCCAGGAGGCGGCGCCGATCATCCCCGGAGCAGCCGGCTTCGCCCGGCCGACGCTGCTGCGATGAGGGGCCGCACCGGGTACGTGCTCGTCGCGCTGGCGCTGGCCTGCTCGTGGCCTGCAGCAGCTCTCAGCGCCGCGGCGCGACACGCGCCAAGGGCGACGAAGGCGAGCTTCCCGGGCCACCTGCAGGTGACGGAGGTCGAGTACCACCTGATGCTCTCGCGGGGCGTCGTCAAGGCCGGTGACGTCGACCTGCAGCAGATCGACGCGGGCATGGACCCGCACGACCTGCGCCTGCGTCGCAGCGGCTCTGGCTCGACCGTCTACGGGCGACTGCTGGGCTCGGGGCAGCGCTGGAGCGGGATCGTCCACCTCAGCCCGGGCGTCTACAAGCTGTGGTGCTCGCTGCCCGAACACGAACGGCTGGGCATGCACGCGGTCCTTCGGGTGGTGCGCTGACGGTCGGAGGGTCCTGGCCGCTCAGGCGGCGCGTATGCCCCTGGCGACGGTCGCCCCGATGCGGACCGTGAGGATGGCGATGTCGTCGCGGGCGCCGTGGCGCAGGTCGACCAGTCCCAGCAGGCGCCCGATCGTCTCCTGGGCGGACTCCCCGGGGCTCTCCTCCAGCGCTCTGAGCATCTGCTCTGGCGTCAAAGTACGGGCCGGCGCCTGCGCCTCGACGAGACCGTCGGTGTAGAGGGTCAGCGAGTCGCCCTGCCCCAGGAACACCGTCGACTCGCCGATCGGGGCGTCGGGGAAGATCCCCAGCAGGGTCCCGCCCGAGCCGAGCTCCTCGGTCAGGCCGCTGGCCCGCGCCAGCAGCGCAGGCGGGTGCCCGGCGGCCGCCACCGTCACGGAGACGCCGCCGTCGACGAACATCAACCTGGCCAGGATGGCTGTCGCGAAGCGCCCGCCGAAGTCGTGCTCGAGCATGGCCGCGTTGACGCGCGAGAGCACCGCCCCGGGGCCGCCCCCTTCGCGCGCATAGGCGACCGTCGTGTGGCGCAGGAAGGCCGTCAGCACGGCCGCCTCGGCGCCCTTGCCGCAGACGTCGCCGACGATCAGCCAGCAGCAGTTGCCGTCCTCGAAGACGTCGTAGAAGTCCCCGGCGACTTCGCTGCCGGCCCCCATCGGGCGGAAGTAGGACTCGAGCTCCAGGCCCTGCACCTGGGGCAGCTCGGCCGGCATCAGGCTGCGCCGCAGCGTCTGGGCGACACGGTCGCGCTCGTCGTAGAGGCGGGCGTTGTCGAAGGCCAGGGCGGCCCGTCCGGTCAGGTCCTCCAGCACGGCCCGCTGGGCGGGCTCGGGCGGTCCGGCGTGGATGAAGGACATCGTCCCCAGCAGGCGCCCGCGGGCGACCATCGGCACGATCGTGACGGAGCGTTCGCGCATGTCCCCGTGGGCTCCGCGCACGCGCTGGATCGCATGGCGCAGCGTCGGCGCCTGGCTGAGGTCCTCGAGCACGAGCGTGCGCCGCTCGCTCATGGCGAGAGCTACGGGGTGGCCGGTGAGGATCTCCGGAGGCTGCTCGGAGCGCATCGCTTCGACGGTCTCCGCGACCTCCTCGTCGACGCCGGCAGCGACGCTCGAGACGACCGTGCCGTCCTCGTCGGTCAGGTCGATGACGCACAGCTCGGCCAGCTCGGGCAGGGCGGTCGCGGCGATCCTGTGCAGCGTCTGCTGCGGGTTCAGGGAGCTGTCGAGCTTCTTGGTGGCTGCGATCAGCAGCTCCAGGCGTCGGTGGTCGGCGCGCATCGATTCCAGGGCGGCGTGGACGGCGATCGTCGTCAGGACGGCCAGAACGGCGCCGACGGTCGCGAATGAGGCGAAGCTCTCCGACACCGAGGAGTAGGCGACGGGGGCGAGGAAGGCCAGCAGCCCGACCACGGAGGTGGCGACGAAGCGCCTGCGCGGCTGGAAGGCGGCGGCATGGCCGACGGCGAAGAAGTAGAGCATCGAGAAGGGGCTGTCGGCACCGCCGGTGGAGGCGCACAGCACGAGGATCAGCACGATCCCCCACAGCTCCGCCAGCCATGCCAGGCTCAGGCGCGCCCGGTTGTGGGCGACCGCCAGCAGCAGCGCGCAGGCCGTGAGCATCGCGTCGCCGGCGACGGCTGCCGCGCCGATCGGCGAGGAGACGTCGGTCAGCGCGAAGGAGGTCGCGATCAGCGAGCCTCCGATCACGTACAGGCCCGCCGCGCTGGCGACGGCGACCCGTGTTTCGCCCCCCTCGCGCGCGCCCCCTGCCCACCTGGTTCTGCTGCGTGACCTCATAGCCGACGTTCTCCCCGTACGGGCAACCGCCTACAGGCTGCCCTCACAGGTCAAGCGTAGAGCCCCGGGGCCCTCCTGTGGGCCAGGCGGCCGGCGACCTTCGGCCTACAGGGAGCCGAGGCTGGGCAGCTGCGGTTCGTAGGTTTCGCTGCTGGAGGGCGCGTTCACGCCGGGCACCGCGCCGAAGTCGAACAGTTCCTCGACGACGGTCATGGCCATGGTCTGTCCGGAGACGGACATGTTCATCTGCATCTGCAGCTTGCGGACCATGTGCTTGGAGTCGACCCAGACCTGGACGGGGACCGTGCTGAGTCCGGCCTTGCCGAAGACGCTCTTCAGCGCCTGTTCCACCTTGGAGTTGCCCTGGCCGGCTTTTTCGGCCGCCTTGGTCAGGTCGATGGTCGCCGTGTAGACGGTCGTCGGGACGCCCCGGACGGTGGCCGTGCCGGTCTGCCTGACCGATCCGCTGACGGAGTCGAGCTCTTTGAGAAAGTCGGCCGGGTTGGACTCGCCGCTGGTCAGCGCCTGCGGATCGATGCCGAGCTTGCCGGCGACCTTGCCGAGGTCGACCTTCATCCAGCGAGCACCGCCCGGCAGCTTGCCGGCGAAGGCCGAGGAGCCGACGTAGAGCGAGTCGCCCTTGAACAGCTCGGTCATCGTCGTCCCGGCGGGCAGCGCGCCTTCGCTCAGCCCCGCCGGCGCCGACATGTCCATGGTGATCTGCCCTTCCCGCCGGCTCGGGTCGAGCGTCCCCTGCCCTGAGAACCCGGCCTGATGGCCGTCGAAGCTCATAGTCATGTTCATGGCCAGGTGGGCCCCGCCGGAGTGAGTCGTGGCCTCGGCGGCCTGGGCGACGGGGTCGAGCGTGCCCGAGACGCTGCTGGAGCCGCAGCCGGAAGCGAGCAGTCCTGCCGCGAGGGCCGCGGCGCAGAACATGCCGGCGATCGGTGCCCGAAGTCGCATGCGAGACCTCCATCGGCGCTTGGCCTCGGCTGCATTAGCCTGCTCGCGTGGGAGAAGACGCATCTGCGGACGAGCATAACGGCGCCGGCGGGCGGCCCGTGCGTAGTGGACCGCGGTTCGCCGGCACGGTGCTGCCCGTGCGGGAGAGCGACCTGCCCGAGCTGCTGGCCCTGATGCGTGCCTACTGCGACTTCTACGAGGTCCATCCGGAGGACGAGGCGCTGCTGGCGATGTCCGGCGCGCTCCTGGCCGACCCGGCGGCGGAGGGCGTGCAGCTGATCGCCCGTGACCCGAGCGGCGCAGCGGTCGGCTTCGCGACGGTCTTCTGGAGCTGGTCGACGGCCAGGGCGAGCCGCCTGGGCGTGATGAACGACCTGTTCGTCTCGCCGCAGGCTCGCGGCGGCGGCGCCGCACAGGCGCTGATCGCGGCCTGCCTGCAGCGTTGCCGGGAGCGGGGCGCGGCGGCGATGGAATGGGAGACCGCTCTGGACAACGCCAGGGCCCAGGCCGTCTACGACGCGGTTGGTGGCGTCAGGGAGCGCTGGCTGAGCTACTCGATCGAGCTCGCCGAGCGTTCATAGGCGCGCTCCAGCCCGGAACGCCTGTGTATCCTCGCGCCATGCCGTCCGGGAGAAGGCAGGGGGCAGGCGTCTCGATCTTGCTGGGCTCGGCGCTGCTGGCGGCCTGCCTGGTGCTGCTCGTGTCGGCCGGCCGGGCCGCGGCGCAGCCGATCGACATGGCGGCTCCGTACGAGTACATGGGTTGGGGGGATCCTCAGCCGCCCGCCCAGGTCATGGCTGCGAGCGGCATCCGCGACTTCACGCTGGCCTTCGTCCTCTCCAAGGGCAGCTGCAACCCCGAGTGGGACGGCGGCAGGCCGCTGCTGGGCGGGGTCGACCAGCGCACGATCGAGGCGATCAGGGAAGCGGGCGGAGAAGTGGTCGTGTCCTTCGGCGGCTGGAGCGGCAAGAAGCTCGGCAGCTCATGCAAGACGGCGAGCGCGCTGGCAGCGGCCTACGAGAAGGTCATAGCCGCCTACTCCCTGCACGCGATCGACGTCGACATCGAGCACACGGAGTTCACCAACAAGAAGACACGGCTGCGGGTCGTGCAGGCCCTCTCGCAGGTGGCCCAGACCGACCCGGGCATCGAGATCTCGATCACGATGGGCACGGAACAGTCCGGGCCCGAACGCGACGGCGTCAGCCTGATCGACGACGCGGCCTCGCTGGACTTCATGCCCACGGCCTGGACGATCATGCCGTTCGACTTCGGGCCGGCAGGCGACATGGCCCAGACCTCGATCAAAGCCGTAGAAGGCCTGGCCCACGACCTGACCGGGGCCTACTCGATCCCGCTCGGGGACGCCTACGCCCACTCCGGCATCTCCTCAATGAACGGCCAGACGGACGAACCGGGCGAGACCGTGAGCCTCGAAGACTGGACCAGGATGCTGGACTTCGCGACAGCCAACGACCTGGCCCGGATGACCTTCTGGGCGGTCGACAGGGATCGTCCTTGCCAGGCCCACCCCGCACCGGAAGAAGAATGCAGCGGCGTCGCCCAGGAACCCCTGGCTTTCACGGCGCTGCTGGCCGGTTACAACGGCTGAAGCGGGTTGAGGTTCAGGCCCGTGCGCCGGCCTGGGGATCCAGCCGCGACATCTTCACGGCGGCGGCCAGCTCGGAGGCGGCGCCGCCCATGTAGAGGCCCTTGACGGGCGGCACGTCGGAGTAGAAGCGCCCGTGCCCGACCTTGACGTGCGTCTCGCCGGCGAGACGGCGGTTGGTGGGGTCGGCGGAGACCCAGACGGGCTCGCCCTTGCCGTCGCTGCCGGGCAGCAGGGCCTCCAGCCAGGCGTGGGTGTCGACCTCCAGGGAGTCGGTGCCGTCGTCCTCTGGGGCGGCCCACAGGTAGCCGGAGACGTAGCGGGCGGCGATGCCGTGGCGGCGCAGCAGGACCAGGGAGAGGTGCACGAAGTCCTGGCAGACGCCGGCGCCGGCGGTCAGCAGGTCCATGATCGAGGAGCCGACGTAGGTGGCGCCGGGGCGGTATTCGAAGCGATCGGGGACCAGCTCGCAGAGCGTCGTGAGCGTCTGCAGGGGCGTGCCGCCGCGCATCTCGCGTTCGAGGTCCTGCAGGCCCTCGATGGGGGGCTGGTCCTGCCAGGGCAGGGCGAACTCGCCGGCTGCGTCGAGGTAGGCGGTGGAGGTCAGTCCGTCCCAGGAGCCTTCGGGCGGGTCGGGCGGCTCGGAGGTGACGACGCGGGCGCGGACGTCGATGGTCAGGCTCTCGTGGCTGGTGGGGATGCCGAACTCGATGACCTCGGTGCCGAAGTAGTCGAGATGGCGGCTGACCCTGGCCTCCGGGTCGATGCGGGTGTGGAACTCGTCGCAGCGCTGGGTGGAGGTGGTGGCGGGACGGACCCGCAGCGAGTTGAGGTTGTCGGTGACGGGTGCGTCGTAGCGGTACTCGGTCAGATAGCGGATGGCGAAGTGCAAGTGCTGCTCACACCCTCTCGCCGGCGGAGGAGGCGCCGGCGAAGTATCGCTCGGCCATGTCCTGGTCGATGCGCGCCAGCTCCTGCTGTGTCTGTTCGCAGATTCCCGTCAGCTCGGCTCCGTCGGGCAGGGCGCGGCGCTGGAAGTCCAGGTCGGCGGCCAGCCGGCTGACGCGCAGGACGGGCTTGGAGTTGCGCGGGCCGGCGTCGGCGACCATGAAGACCTCGTGCAGCGAGTCTACGCAGGCGGCGACGCTGTCCGGGTAGGCCCGCTCGAACAGCAGGAAGCGGGCGACGGGGTCGGCGTTGGGAGGCGCCGTGACGGCCCGCAGGTAGGCGTGAAAGCCGCCGACGGCCTGCAGCAGGATCAGGGCGTGCCCGTCGGAGGGGGCGCTGTCGAGGGCCTCGCCGTCGACGACGGTCCGCGGCAGGGCGACGCGCAGCATCCGCAGCACCATGTCGGCGATCTCGATCAGGCCACCGGCGTCGAGGAAGCTCTTGGCCTCGTCGCGCAGCATCGAGCGGTTGGCGACGCCCCAGATCAGGGCTGTGCGCTCCTTGACGTACTGCGAGGCGAGGGCGGTGGAGGCGGGGGCGGCCCAGCCGGGGTGCCCGCTGCCGCGCAGCCCGAGGCTGGTCGTGTTGATGGCCTCCCACATCTCGGCGCTGATGACGTCGCGAACGGTGCGGGCGCCCTCCCGGGCGCGCTCGATGGAGGCCAGCATCGAGCCGGGCCGCTGCGGGTCCAGAGCCAGGTGGTCCAGGGCCTGGCGTCCCCGCGAGTCGCCCTCGCCGACGCCGACGTCGCCGAGTATCGCCAGCAGCCCGCCCGAGCCGAAGCTGACGCCGGGCATGCCCTCGGTGGTGCCCTGCAGCTCGGCCTGGAAGACGGCCTCGACGGCGCGGGCGGTGAACTCGGCGCGGGCGAGGTTGCGCCCGAGCCAGTACAGCTCGTTGGCGATGCGGGCCAGCATCAGCTGTGCGCGCCGGCGCCCCGGGACCGTTGTTGTTGCTGCTGTTGCTGCTGGCCGGTCCAGGCTCCGTAGCGGAGGTCGGGCAGGGCCGGCGGCTGGGTGTCGGAGACTGGAAAGCCGGCACCTGTGCCGCCGCGGTCGCCTTCCTCGCCGTCCTCGAGCACCCAGGTGTCCTTGGAGCCGCCGCCGCGGGAGGAGTTGACGATCAGCGATCCCTCCTCCAGGGCGACCCGGGTCAGCCCGCCGGGGACGATGTCGATGCGCTCCCCGAAGACGGCGAAGGGGCGCAGGTCGACGTGGCGGGGCGCCAGCACGCCCTCCTCGGTGACGGTGGGGACGGTAGAGAGGCGCACGACCTCCTGGGCGATCCAGCGGTCGGGATGGGTGGAGATGACCTCCCGCATCCGCTCCAGTTCCTGCTCGCCGGCGTGGGGGCCGATCATGACGCCGCGCCCGCCGGACTCGCCGGTGGGCTTGACGACGAGCTCCTGCAGGCGTCCCAGCACGTGCTCCAGCTCTTCGGGCTCCGAGAGCAGGTAGGTGCGGACGTTCTCGAGGATCGGCTCCTCACCCAGGTAGAAGCGGATCATGTCGGGCACGAAGCGGTAGATGGCCTTGTCGTCGGCGACGCCGGTGCCGAAGGCGTTGGCGATGGCGACGGAGCCGGCCCGGTAGGCGCGGACGAGCCCGGGCACCCCCAGCAGCGAGTCGGCGCGGAACTCCAGGGGGTCGACGAAGTCGTCGTCGAGGCGGCGGTAGACGGCGTGGGCGCGCTCCAGGCCACGGGTCGTGCGCATGTAGAGGACGTCGTCGCGGACGACGAGGTCGGAGGCCTCGACCAGCTCGACGCCCATCTGGCGGGCCAGGAAGGCGTGCTCGAAGTAGGCGGGGTTTGCGGGCCCGGGCGTCCACACGACGACGGTGGCCTCGCTCTCGGCGGAGGGGGCGACGGAGCGCAGGGCCCGCAGCAGCAGCTGGGGATACTGCTCGACGGGACGGACCCGGTAGGAGGCGAACAGATCGGGCACGAGCCGGGCCATGGCGGCGCGGTTCTCCAGGACGTAGGAGATGCCGGAGGGGATGCGGACGTTGTCCTCGATGACCTTCCAGGTGCCGTCGGAGTGGCGGACGAGGTCGCAGCCGGCGACGTGGGTGTAGACGCCTCCCGGCGGGCGGATGCCGTGGACGGCGCGTGCGAAGTGCGAGCAGGAGGCGACCAGGCGCCAGGGCACGAGCCCCTCGCGGACGATCTCGCGGCCGTGGTAGACGTCGTCGACGAAGTGGTTCAGGGCTCGGATGCGCTGGGCCAGGCCGCGCTTGATGGCCCGCCATTCCTCGCCGCTGAGGACGCGGGGCACGAGGTCCAGGGGAAAGGGCCGCTCGTGCGAGTAGCCGCCGGTGCCGGTCGTCTCGAAGGTGATGCCCTGCTGCATGAAGATGGCGTCGCGGCGCCGGCCGGCCTCGGCCAGGCCCTCCTGCCCGAGCTGCTGGAGCTGGCGGATCAGCGGCTCGGCGGTCTCGCGGGGCGAGCCGTCGGCCTCGAAGAGCTCGTCCAGGAAGGGCGGCTGGGGCCGGTAGTCGGTCATCGAGGGGGTCTCTACCCGTGAGCTCACTGCGGGATTCTCACCCGCGGCGGGCCGGCTTTCCTTGGACTGGTGGAGAAAGGCTCATGGCTCCGGCTGGCTCACCTGTAGCAAGGCGAGGTTGCGCAGCCGCAGGCCGGTCAGGAAGCGGGCTCAGGTCGGCCAGCGGCCGTGACGGTCGAAGTAGTCACGGGCTTCTGCCTCGCGCTGGCGCTCCATGTCCCCCTCGGCGCCGGCCCGGAAGAGCCAGTTGATGAAGTAGATGGCAAGCCCGGCGGAGAGGATGCCGGCGCCGCCCTCGAGGTCCGTGTCGCTGCCGAGGGCCATGACGATCGCGCCGGCGACGGCGACGACGGCGGGCAGGACGTAGCGCAGGGCGAACATGAGCCGGCTCTGCCCCTCCTCATGGCCTCCGGGGGCGGCGGCGGGCGGCTCCGGCTGGGCGTGCCGGCGGGGCTGCTCGAAGGCGCGCCTGCGCCTGGCTGTGTGCTCGTCGCGCATGCTCACGATGCTAGCTCCCCGGCGGCCTTCTCGGGGGCCGCGGGAACGGCCGGAACGGGCGCCTCGGTCCTGAGCTGCTCGCCGGCGCGAAGGGCTGTCCGCCGTGCCCAGGCGCCGGTGCTGAGGGTGCCGAGGGCGATCATGGCGAGGCTGCAGCCGCAGATGACCCACCAGGCGGGATGGCTGGCGGCGGCGAGGCCTGGTCCGGCAGCGGCGGCGGCGCCGGTCCCCAGGATGGAGCCCATGACGGCGACGCCGAGGGTCTGCCCGACCTGGCGGCTGGTGGAGGCGACGGCGGCGGCGACGCCGGCCTGGCTGTCGGGCATGCCGGAGACGGCGGTGAAGGTGATGGGCGGGTTGACGGCGCCGAAGCCGGCTCCGAAGATGGCGTAGGCGAGGAGCAGCGACGGCAGCGAGGTGTGGGGCGAGAGGCCGGTCAGCATCAGGGCCCCGACGAGCATGGCGAAGCCGGCGAAGACGAGCGAGGGGCGCCCGCCGCGGGCGCTGACGAGGCGCCCGGACAGGGGCGCCATGGCCATCGCGAGAGCGGCCATGGGCAGCGTGCAGAGCCCAGCTTGCAGGGCGGTGTAGCCGCGGACGTCCTGCAGGTAGAGGGTGTTCAGGAACAGGAACCCGCTGAAGGCGGCGAAGCCGCTGACGGCGATCAGGGTGGCGCCGGAGAAGGGGGCGCTGCGGAAGAAGCGGGGCTCGATCAGGGGCTCGCGCCGGCGCAGCTCGTATGCGACGAGGAAGGCCAGGCCGGCCAGGGCGAGCGCGAAGAGGGCGACGGTCTGAAGCGAGGACCAGCCGGCCTTGGGGCCGTCGATGATGGCGTAGGTGAGGCCGGCCAGGACGAGGATGACGAGGACCTGTCCGAGCGGATCGACGCGCCGGGCCCGGGCGGCGCGGGACTCGGGCACGAACAGGGCGGTCAGGACGATGGCTGCCAGCCCGATCGGCACGTTGATCCAGAAGATGGCCCGCCAGCCGACGCCCTGCGTGAGGGCGCCGCCGACGACGGGGCCGAGGGCGAGGCTGATGCCGACTGTCGCGCCCCAGGCGCCGATGGCTTTGGCCCGCTCGGCGGGATGGGTGAAGACGTTGGTGATGATCGACATGGCGACGGGGTTGAGCATCGAGCCGCCGACGGCCTGCAGTCCGCGGGCGGCGATCAGCCAGCCGAGGGTGGGGGCGAGGCTGCAGCACAGCGAGCCGGTGCTGAAGAGGGCCAGGCCGACCTGGAAGGTGCGCTTGCGCCCGAGCCTGTCGGCGGTGGAGCCGGCCAGCAGCAGCAGGCTGGCGAGGACGATCGTGTAGGCGTCGATGGTCCATTGCAGCCCCGACAGGGAGGCGTGCAGGTCGCGGCGGATGGACGGCAGGGCGACGTTGACGATCGTGTTGTCCATGGCCACGATCAGCAGGCTCATGCAGCAGATGGCGAGGATGGCCGTGCGCCTGCGCTCGCTGAGGGGGGCTGTACCGTTCACCGTGCACCAGTTCTAGCGCTCCAGATGCCGACGATCGACGAGATCCAGATCGCAGACGACCCGGCCCGCTGGGAGGCCCTGGGCTTCTCTGTGGCGGACGGGGCGTGCCGGCTGGCCGGTGTGCGGGTGCTCCTGACGGGAGAGGAGGAGGGGAGGAGAGGGGTCGCGTCGTGGTCGTTGCGCGGCCTTGAGCGCACCTCGCTGGACGGCCTTCCGACGACGA
The DNA here is from genome assembly GCA_963697795.1 of uncultured Solirubrobacteraceae bacterium. Classification (GTDB taxonomy): domain Bacteria; phylum Actinomycetota; class Thermoleophilia; order Solirubrobacterales; family Solirubrobacteraceae; genus Palsa-744. The sequence goes on from OY969097.1 coordinate 2,909,916, forward strand.
TCTCGCAAGCCCCGGCGCGTCCGCCGGCGCTGCCTCACGCCAACGGCGCGGTGGGGATCGACCACGTGGTCGCGATTTCCCCGTCCTTCGGGCGCTCGGTGGCGGCCCTGCGCGATGCAGGCCTGGACCTGCGCAGGATCCGCGAGGAGCCGACGCCGGCAGGGGCTCCCCGCCAGGCCTTCTTCCGCCTGGGCAGGGAGATCCTGGAGCTGGTGGCCGAGCCCGAGGAGGTGGTCGAGCGCCAGGGGGGCCCCGAGCGGCCGGCCTACTTCTGGGGCCTGGCGATCCTGGTCGACGACATCGACGAGACGGTGGCGGCGATGGCCCCTCACGCGAAGGAGCCACGGGCGGCGGTGCAGCCCGGCAGGCGCATCTCGACGCTCTCCCGCTCGGCCGGCCTGTCCTTCCCGCTGGCGTTGATGAGCCGCGGCGAGGGGGCAATATGAGCGTGGCGCGCTTGAACGCCGTCCAGGAGACGACGTGAGCCGGGAGCGCTGAAACGCGGTCGAGGAGTACGCGAACGGGCTGCTCGTCGCGCTGCTCGACCCCGCTTGACATATAGTCCTGGCTGTATGGCCAAACAGCTGAAACTCGGGCTGAACACGGGCTACTGGGCAGGCGGCCCGCCGGTCGGGGTGCAGGAGTCGATCGCGGAGGCGGAGCGCCTGGGCTTCGACTCGATGTGGACGGCGGAGGCGTACGGGTCGGACTGCCTGACGCCGCTGGCCTGGTGGGGCGCCTCGACGAGCAAGATCAGGCTGGGCACGGCGATCGTGCAGATGTCGGCCCGCCAGCCGGCGGCGACGGCGATGGCGGCGATGACGATGGACCTGCTCTCGGGCGGGCGCTTCATCCTCGGTCTGGGCGTATCGGGGCCACAGGTGGTGGAGGGCTGGTACGGGATGCCGTTCGCCAAGCCGCTTGCGCGCACCCGCGAGTACATCGGGATCCTGCGCGACATATGGGCGCGCGAGGGCCCCGTGACGGCTGAGGGCGAGCACTACCGGTTGCCGCTGCCGGGCGGCACGGGCCTGGCCAAGCCGCTGAAGTCCTCGATCCACCCGCTGCGCGAGGACGTCCCGATCTTCCTCGGCGCCGAGGGTCCCAAGAACATCGCGCTGTGCGCGGAGCTGTGCGACGGTTGGCTGGCGATGCTGTTCGCGCCAGAGCAGCAGGACGTCTACCGCGGCTACTTGCAGGAAGGCTTCTCCAGGCCGGGCGCGCGCAGGACGCTAGAGGACTTCGAGGTCAACGCGACGGTGCCGTTCATCGTCTCGGACGACGTCGAGCAGGCCGCGGACGCGCTGCGCCCCTTCTACGCCCTGTACTTCGGCGGCATGGGCGCCAAAGGCACCAACTTCCACGCCAATGTGGCGATCCGCATGGGGTACGAGAAGGAGGTCGACGAGATCGCCGGCCTGTACCTGGAAGGCAAGAAGGAGGAGGCGGCGGCGAAGGTGCCACGCAAGCTGATCGAGCAGATGTCGCTGATCGGCCCGAAGGAGAAGATCCGCGAGGAGCTCGAGCGCTGGCGCGAGTCGATCGTGACGACGCTGCTGATCAGCGGCGACGCCGCGACGCTGCGGGCCGCGGCCGAGCTGGTCCTGGGCTGAGCTCCGCGCCCGCCTACGGGCGGAAACCCTAGGCTGGACATCTGGAGCACACAAGTGGGCGTACTGCCTATTTGTCCATAAGAAGAGAAACTGTTTCCGTCTTTGCTAGGGGTGGGCCGATTACCGCCCCCGTATGGGGGATATAGCCGCCGCCAGCCTGCCTTCGCCGGCAAGGCCTCACAAGTGGGATGAGACCCTCAACGGGCCGGGCGCCCGCCAGCCGGCGGCCCGTCTGGACAGCACGCCGCGGTCGTGGCTGCTCGACGGCGGCATGGACCGGGAGCGGATGCTGGACATGGACAGGCTGGTCGCGCCGGTGCGTCAGAAGTCCTTCGTCGTGATGGCGGTGGCGCTGTTGATCTGCGGGCCCTGGCTGGGCTGGTGGACGATCGCGCTGCTGGCGGTGGCGGGCGTCCTGTTCAAGATCGCCGACCGCTCGGTCGAGCGCTTTCGCAACCCCGAGTATCTGCTGTTCGGGGCATGGGTTGGCTCGGAGCTGATGATCATGGTGGCGGACGCCCTGACGGGAGGCCCGCACTCGCCGGCGATGGCGTGGTTCGCGATACCGATCGTGACGCTGAGCGCCCGCTTCCCGCACAGGGGCGTGCTGGCGGGGCTGGCGGTGACGGTCGCGATGATGGTGGCGGTGGCCTTCGGCACGGACGCGGCGGGTGTCATCGCCCGTCCGCCGCTCCTGATCATGCCGCTGGCCCTGACGATCGCTGTGGCGATCCTCTCGACGGCGCTGATGCAGTCGGACGTGATGCACCGCAGCGAAGCCGTGATCGACCAGCTGACGGGGATGCTGAACCGCAACTCCTTGAAGGACAGGACGATCGAGCTGGCCCACCAGTCGGAGCGCACGGGTCAGCCGGTGGGCCTGATCGTGGGGGACCTGGACCACTTCAAGCAGGTCAACGACACCCACGGGCACGCCAAGGGCGATGCGGTCCTGCAGGACGTCGCCTACGTCCTGCGCAAGCAGCTGCGGGCCTTCGACCTGGCCTACAGGATCGGCGGCGAGGAGTTCCTGGTGCTGCTGCCGGGGGCGGACATCGAGCAGTCGGCGGCGATGGCGGAGCGGCTGCGCAGGGCGGTGGAGGGGGACTCGGTCGGCGGCGGCCTGCACGTGACGATGAGCTTCGGCGTGTCGGCGTCGCACCGCGAGGGCGCCTTCGACTACACCCACGTCTGCGAGGAAGCGGACGCGGCCCTGTACGAGGCCAAGCGGCGGGGACGCAACATGGTCTGCACGGGGACCCTGGCCCAGGGCCCGACGACGACGGCCCGCTAGCGGCGCGCCTCAGACTCGGATGGTGCCCGAGCGGCCCAGCACGGTGCCGTCTTCGTCGAGCGCCTCGACGGCCGCATAGGCGCTGCGGGCAGGCACGTTCATGACCGTCTCGAAGCCGCCGCGGCGTACGGGTCTGTGCGGGCTGAGGGCCTGCGGATCGCCGCCTGAGAGCACCCGCCAGGCGGCGAGGGCGGTGGCGCCGTTCCAGCTCGCGTAGACCTGGCTCCCGCGCGAAGCGACGGCGGGGGCGTCGGCCGGCTGGGCGCTCCAGGGCAGCCGGAAGGCCCGGTAGCACTCGTACTGCCTGCCCAGCAGGGCGTCGAAGACGAGCCGGCCGGAGGGGTCGAATTCCGAGACACGGGGAATTTCGCCCCAGCCGACGAAGACGTTGCCGTGGGGGAGCGTCTGCATGTTGCCCTGGCTGTCGGCGAGCACGCCGGCGTGTCGGTACTGGCGCAGCATGCGGGCCGTCATGGCGTCTTCGTCGAGTTCCAGCACGAGTCCGCGGGAGAGCCGCTCGACGGCGGGGTTGGCGCCGTTGTCGAAGATCGTCAGGGTGCCGTCGGGCAGGCGGCGTGCGTCGTGCTGCCAGGCGAAGCTGGAGCCGGGAAGCATCTGGAAGTCGCTGTCTTTGCCGCCCAGGCGCCAGACGATGGAGCCGTCGCGGGCGATCTTGTAGACGGCGTGCGTGTTGCGGGAGGAGACGAGCAGGTCTCCGTCCAGGTCGACGTCGACGGAGTTGATGTGGAAGTAGTCCCAGTCGTGTTCGATCGGGTAGTAGGACTGCTCGAAGGGAACGTGGTCGAGGCTGTGCCACTCCATCAGCAGCCGCCCGTCGGTGAGGTCAATCTCCTGGAAGATGGCGTCCTGGACGGTCTCGGAGGCGGGCCCGCCGAGGGCGCGCAGGTCGGCCTTGCGGACCTGATAGCTCGTCAGCAGAGCGGTTTCGCGAGGGGTGATGAGGAACTCGTGCAGGTCGCCGCGCATGTGCCCGGAGGCCTGGACGCGACGGACGGTCCGGTAGGAGGTGTCGGCGATGACGTATTCGCCGACGCCGTGCCCCAGTTCGATTTCGCCCTCCCACCAGGTCAGGACGGGCTCGCCCCGGTAGCTCTGCACGCGGACGTTGGTCGTGACCTTGTGCGGGATCGGGTTCTCCCAGATCGGCTGGCCGCTGTTGTCGGTGATGACGGTGCCGGCCTGGGCTTCGCCGGGAGCGTTGTAGGGAGCGATGAAGATGGGGTCTTCGCTGGCCCCCTGCTCTGCGCGCAGAACTGTCAGGGAGGGAATGCGCAGGTCGGGACGGGAGAGGAAGCGGGGCGCGCGAGGAGGCGCGGGTGAGGCCGCCAGGGAGCGCGCGACGAGCTCGCCGGCGGAACCGGCCACGGCCAGGCCGCCGGCGGCCAGCGCGCCGCGGCGCAGCAGGTCTCTGCGGGTGAAGGTCCCGTCCCCAGGCATCCACCCAGTACAGCGCAACCGCTGAAGGAAACCCTCAGATTCGGCTCAGCGTCTCTTCAAGCACGGCTAAGAAGAGCGTCGGAGGGGCGCCTGGCGCTAGCGTGGGCGCATGACGGGAGGGCGGGACAGCGCCAAGCGGCTGACGCTGGTGGCGTGCATCCTGGGCTCGGGCATCGCGCTGCTGGACGGCACGGTCGTCAACGTCGCCCTGCCGAGCATCCAGCGGGCGCTGGGCGGCGGTCTGGCTGCCCAGCAGTGGATCGTCAACGCCTACCTGCTGGCGCTGGGGTCGCTGATCCTGATCGGCGGCTCGCTGGGCGACCTGTTCGGCGAGCGGCGCGTGTTCGCGGTGGGTGTCTGCGGCTTCGGGGTCTTCTCTGCCGCCTGCGCGGCCTCGCCGAGCATCGGCGTCCTGGTCGCTTCCCGCGCTCTGCAGGGGATCGCGGGCGCGCTGCTCGTGCCGAGCTCCCTGGCGGTGATCGTCAACACGTTCCCGCAGCAGGAGCGGGGGGCCGCGATCGGCACGTGGACGGCGTGGGGCGCGATCGCGGGAGTGCTCGGCCCGCTGGCGGGGGGAGAGCTGCTGGCGCTGACGTCTTGGCGGGCGATCTTCCTGATCAACGTGCCGCTGTCGGCGGCCTGCGTGGCGCTGATCCTGACGGCGATCCCGGTGAGCCCGCCGCGCGGCACGAGCGCGCGCCGTGTCGACGTGCCGGGCGGGCTGCTGTGCGCGCTCGGCCTGGGCGGTCCCGTCTTCGCCCTGATCGAGCAGCCGCGGCTGGGCTGGTCGAGCCCGGGCGTGATCGCTCCGCTCGCGGTCGGGGTGGCGCTGCTGTGCGCCTTCGTGCTGTGGGAGTCGCGAACCCGAGATCCGATGCTGACGCTGTCGCTGTTCTCGCGGCGCAACTTCGCGGTGGGGAACGTGGAGACCCTGGCCGTCTACGCGGGCCTGTCGGTCCTGTTCTTCTTCCTGATCCTGTTCCTGCAGCAGATCGCCGGCTACACGCCGCTGAAGAGCGGGCTGGCGACGCTGCCGGTGACGGTCGTCATGTTCTTCTGCTCCAGGCGCTTCGGGGCCCTGGCCGGCCGCTACGGCCCGCGCCTGTTCATGGGGGCCGGACCGCTGCTGGCGGCGGGCGGCCTGCTGTTCTTCCAGGGCACGGGCACCCATGTCGGCTACCTGACGGGTGTGCTGCCGCCGCTGCTGCTGTTCGCGCTGGGCCTGTCGATGACCGTGGCGCCGCTGACGGCGGCCGTGCTGGCCGGGTCGGAGCATCAGGCGGGGATCGCCTCGGGTGTCAACAATGCCGTCGCTCGCGTGGCGGGGCTGTTGGGCACAGCTGCTGTCGGAGCGGCCGTGGCGGCCTCCTTCGCGTCCTCGATCGAGCAGCGGCTGAAGGGTGCCCGGCTCGGTCGCGCGGCGACGGCCGCGGTCGGTGCGGCCAAGCGCCTGCCGCTGGGGCGCCCGGGCACGTCGGGACTGCCGCACGACCAGGCGCAGACGGTCCGATCGGCTGCCGAAGCGGCGTCGCTGCACGCGTTCCACCTGGGCATGGGCATCGCGGCCGTCCTGGTGGCGCTCGGCGGGATCGTCGGGGCTGTGGGCATCAGCAACAGGCCCGGGCAGGAGCCGGCCGAGGACACTCAGGCGAGACCGCTGCTCGGATCGATCGCCGCGACCGCGACGGCTCCACGGCAGGACGCGGCCGGGCCTCCCTGAGAGCAGACTTCCGGGCGACGGACACCGAGTGGCCTGAAGACTGGGAACACCGATATTCTCCGCTGATCTTGCTCGGGGGGAGAGTGCCACGTCGCGCGCACAGCGGCCTGCCGGCGGCGCTCGCCGGCTTGGTGCTGCTCGCCCTGCCGGCACAGGCGGTCGCGGTCCGCTGGGCGAGCCCGACAGGCACGGCGGGCGCGAGCTGTCAGACCCCCGCGACGGCCTGCTCGCTGACGGTGGCCGTCCACGGCAAGTCGGGAGACGAACCGGCGCCGGGGGAAGAGGTGATCGTCGAGCCAGGCACCTACCACGTCACCGAAACGATCTCGGCCGGCGCCGCGAGGATGGACGTCCACGGCGAAGCGGGCCAGCCGCGGCCTGAGATAACGGGCGCGGTGTCGGAGCTGATCCGACTCGAACATGCAGAATCGACGCTGTCCTACCTGTACGTGCTGGACACGGGCAGCGGAGACGCCGCTGTGTTTGCGGATGCGGCAAGGCTCGAACGGATGCTGGTCGTCGGCAAGCCCAGCGGCGAACTGCTGTGCCAGTGCTACGACGGCGCCATCGGCGACAGCGTCTTCGTGGCCGAGCCCGAAAGCACGACCGCGGCTGTTGGCGTGAACTCCAACGGCGGCACGTCCGACGAGACGCTGCGCAACGACACGATCTACTCGGAGTCCAAGGAAGCCCCGGCGATCGGCCTCTACCAGCAGGCCTCGAGCGGGGCCCTGAAGATCGAAGCGTTCAACACGATCGCGGTGAACGCGGCGGGCGGCCACGACATCGAGGTGACAGAACACGCGACGGTCGAGTTGAGCCACTCCGACTATGCGAGCCCGACGGGTGCCGGCACGGTCACAGACATGGGCGGTCGTGTGACGAGTGCCCCCCTGTTCCTGGATGCCGAAGCCGAGGACTTCAGCGAGCTGCCAGGCTCGCCGACGATCGATGCGGGACTGGTCGAAGAAGCAAACGGCACGGTCGACTACGAAGGTCTGACGCGCACGAAGGGAGCGAGCACGGACATCGGCGCGCTGGAGTACCAGGACCAACCGCCAAAGGTGACGATCCAGGCGTCGTCCTCACAGGCTGCTGTGGGACAGGCGGTCAGCTTCTCGGGCAGCGCGACGGCACCCGAACGGGGGGACACGATCGTGGACTACCAGTGGAGCTTCGACGACGGGGCATCGGTGCCGGCCGGTGCGGGAGCGACGCACGCTTTCGCGACCCCGGGGATGCACGTCGCGACCCTGACCGTGACCGACGCGGCCGGCGTCAGGGCGACGGCAACTGCGACGATCGACGTGACGCCCACCGCTGTCTGCGCCTGCGGTGTCCTGCGGTCGGGGCTGCAGAAGCTGGCGCTCTCGCCCCGCGGCTTCCACGCGGCCGGACACGGTGGAAGCACGCATCAGGGCAAGGGCACCGCCGTCTCGTTCAGTATCGGAGCGAGGGCGGATGTGACCTTCACGGTCAGGCGGCTCGAGCCAGGCCTTCGCCACAAGGGCTCGTGCGTTGCGTCCCGTCGGGGGCTGCACGGGCACCGCTGTACGAGAGCCGTGCTACTGGCGGGAAGCTTCAAGGTGACGGGAACGCCGGGAGCGAACGTCTTTCGTTTCAGCGGGCGGCTGGACGGCCGCGCGCTGAAGCCCGGCCGCTACGAGCTGGCCGCCTCCTCGCTGGGCACGGTGCTCACGGCCGACTTCACGATCCTCTAGCGACGGCTCAGGCCGGTTCCCGTGCGTACTCGCGCATCGCTTCGATGATCGGCGCCAGCCGCCGCCCCTTCTCGGTCAGCCGGTACTCGACGGTCGGAGGCGACGTGGGGAGGACCTTGCGCCGCACGAGCCCGGCGCCCTCCAGGTCGCGCAGGCGCTCGGTCAGCATCCGCGGGGAGATGCCGGCGACGGCCTGGGCGAAGTCGTTGAAGCGCAGGGCGCCGGTCAGGGCGGCGTAGAGGATCGAGAGCTGCCAGCGCCGCTCGAGCAGGGAGGCGGCCTCCCTGATCTCGAGCGGCACGGGCTGGCATCTAGGCGTGCGCGACATCGCGTGCCGGCTCCAGCGCGCGGTCGAGGACCTCCTGGACGGTCATGACCGGGTGGAAGGTCATGGCCTCGGCGACGTCCTCGGGGATGTCGTCCAGGTCGCCCCTGTTGCGCTCGGGCAGGATCACATCGGTCAGTCCCGCGGCGTGGGCGGCCAGGATCTTCTGCTTGAGGCCGCCGATCGGCAGCACCCGTCCCTGCAGTGTCACCTCGCCGGTCATGCCGACGGTGTGCTTGACGGGCCGTCCGGACAGCAGCGAGGCCAGGGCCGTGACCATCGTCACGCCTGCGCTCGGGCCGTCCTTGGGCACGGCGCCGGCGGGCACGTGGACGTGGAACTCCTTCTCCTCGAAGGCGTGTTCGTCGATGCCCAGCTGCTCTGCGTGTCCGCGCACGTAGGAGAGGGCGATCTGCGCCGACTCCTTCATGACGTCGCCGAGCTGGCCGGTCAGGACCAGGCCGCCTTTGCCGCCGTTCTTCATGGCTGTGGCCTCGACGAACAGCACGTCGCCGCCGACCGCGGTCACCGCCAGGCCCGTCGCCACACCCGGGGTTGCCGTGCGGGCGGCGGACTCCTGGAAGAACTTCTGGCGCCCGAGCGCGTCGCGCACGACCTCCAGGTCGATCTTCACGGGGATCTGCACCGTGGCGTCGCTCGACTCCGGCGTGGCCGATGCCTCCTCGGCGGGCTCCTCGTCGGTCTTCACCTCGGCCTGTGCGGAGGCGATCCTGGTCGCGGTCTTTCTGAGGACCGTGCCGAGGTTGCGCTCCAGGTTGCGCACGCCCGCCTCGCGGGTGTACTCGGTGACGATCGTCTTCAGCACGTCGTCTGAGACCTCGACCTCGTCCTCGCGCAGGCCGTTGCGGTCGCGCTGGCGCGGCCACAGGTAGCCCTTGGCGATGGCCAGCTTCTCCTCGGTCGTGTAGCCGTCGAAGGAGATGACCTCCATGCGGTCCAGCAGCGGCCCGGGGATCGTGTCGGCGACGTTGGCCGTCGCCAGGAACATGACCTGGCTCAGGTCCAGCTCCACGTCCAGGTAGTGGTCGCGGAAGGAGTGGTTCTGGGCCGGGTCGAGCACCTCCAGCAGGGCGGCCGAGGGGTCGCCCCGCCAGTCCGCACCGACCTTGTCGACCTCGTCCAGCAGGATCACGGGGTTCATCGTGCCGGCGTCGCGCAGCGCACGGACGAGCCTGCCCGGCAGGGCGCCGATGTAGGTCCGCCTGTGCCCGCGGATCTCCGCCTCGTCGCGAACGCCGCCCAGCGACATGCGCACGAACTCACGGCCCGTGGCCTTGGCGATGGACTCGCCGATCGAGGTCTTGCCGGTGCCCGGGGGTCCGATCAGGGTCAGGATCGCTCCCGACTTCGGATCGGCCTCGATGCCCCGCTCCTGGCGCAGCTTGCGCACGGCCAGGTACTCGGTCACGCGGTCCTTGACGTCCTGCAGTCCGGCGTGGTCTTCGTCGAGCACGCGCCTTGCCTCGACGGGGTCCAGGCGCTCCTCCGAGCGCCTGCCCCAGGGCACTGCGATCAGCCAGTCCAGGTAGGTCCGGATCATGCTCGACTCGCCCGTCTGCTCGCCCATTCGCTCCAGGCGGGCAAGCTCCTTGTTGGCCTGCTCGCGCACGGCCTCGGGCATGTCGGACTCGTCGATCTTGGTGCGGTACTCCTCCGAGACGGACGCGTCGTCCTCGCCCAGCTCCTTGCGGATGGAGTCCATCTGCTTGCGCAGGAAGTACTCGCGCTGCTGCTTCTCCGCGCCCTCCTGCACGTCCTCGCGGATCCGTTTGCGGATCTGCAGCTCGGCCAGGCTATCGCGCTGCAGCTTGACGGCCAGCTCCAGGCGCTCGGTCACGTCGATCGTGCGCAGCAGCTCGACCTTCTGCTCGTAGGTCAGGCTGGGGGAGTAGCCGGCCGAGTCGGCCAGCGCGCCGGGCTCGGCGATGGCGCGCAGGAACGCCGAGATGCGCCCGTCGTCGCCGCGCAGCTCGAGGATCTCCTCGACTACGGCTCTGTATTCGCGTTCCAGCTCGCGGGTGCGCCCGTCGACGGGCTGCTCGTCGGGACGCTCGTCGACCTGAACGCGCAACTCGCCTTCCGGTCCCGTCTCTGCGGCGCCGATCAGGGCGCGGTGCTCTCCTGAGAGGGCCACGGCGCGGGCGCCGCCGGGCAGGCGGATCCGCTCCGACACCTCGGCGATCGTGCCGACCTCGAGGAACTCGTTCTCATGGCGGGGCACCAGCACGACCCGCTCGTCCTCGCCGACGTCGATCGTGAGCGTGATGCCCATGTTGGGGAAGACGACCGTGTCGTCCAGGGGGATGAGCCGCAGGCGCTGCGAGGTCGGCTCGATGGTCGGGTGATCGGGGGAGGTGGGTGTCATAGGGGTTCTCGCTCCATATGAGCTTACGAAAGTGTAGTTAGTATAGCGCGACTGGTTGCGGATGCAAGTACCTTGCCGAGGGCTTCGAGCGCCGGGCGCGAGCGGGGCCCGCGTTTCGACATTTGGTACTTTCCGCTCACGTGAGGCGATCGTGGGGGCTCAGCCGGCGGGAGCAAGCAGCAGCGAGGAGGGGCCGTGTGAGGCGCCTGTCGCTGCTTGCGATCACGCTCCTGCCGGCGCTGGCGTGGTGGCCGGCGAGCGCCCTGGCGAGAGGAGGCGGCATTGCCGGCGCGGCGCAGGAAGCAGCGACCCACGATCCGATCCAGGGCATCGAAGTCTGCGCCGCATCGCTTGCCGAAACGGAATCGTCCGAAGGCGAATTCGGGTGCGCGACGACCGACGCGGCCGGCAACTACACGATCTCCTCCCTGAACGCCGGCAGCTACGAGGTCGCGTTCGTGCTGCCGCCGGTGACGACTCTGAACTTCATCGCCCAGTTCTATGACGAAAGGCCGCTGACGGAGGAACCGACGCCCGTGACGGTGACCGAAGGCGCGACGACGACGGGGATCGACGCTCAGATGGAACCCGGCGGGGAGCTGTCGGGCACCGTCACAGCGGCCGGGGCCGGTCCCCTCGAAGGAGCCGACGTGTGCGCGCGACTGCTTGTCGGGGAAAGCAAGGAGACGGTCGGCTGTGCGCGCTCTGGAGCCGGGGGCGCCTTCACGGTGGCCGGGCTGCCTGCCGGCACGTTCCTGCTGGTCGCCTTCTACGCGGCCAAGGAAGAACTGGGCACCGGCTACTTCGGTGGCGCCAAGGTCGGCGAAGCGACGCCGATCGCGCTGTCGGCACGCGAAGTCAAGACGGGGTTCGGCATCGCACTGACGCTGCAGCACTTCGCTCTCGAAGGTGGCCCTGCGGGCGGAGGCGGAGCGCCGGAAGGGCCGGGCGGCGGTGAAGGGCCCGTGGGGCCGGCGGGGGGCCCGCACGTGAGCCGCAGCGGCCTGCTCCTGACGAGCAGGCGCATCGCTGTTGGCAGGGGCGGCAAGGCCCGCGTCGGGGTCGACTGCGCCGGCGCTGTGTCCTGCTCGGGGCGACTGGAGCTGCGCGAGTCCGAGACTCTGAGGCAGGGCGGCAGGAGCGCCAGGTCCACTGTCGTGCTTGGCGCAGTCCATTACAGCCTCGAGGCGGGGCGAAGCGAGACAGTGACGATGAGGCTCGACGCCACCGGTCTGCGCCGACTTCGCGCTCGAGGCGGACGCTTGCCCTTCCGGATGACGATCGTCCAGGCGGCCCCCACGTCGGAGGCGGTGTCGGTCGAAGATGTCGTCCTGGTCTCCGCGACTGGTCGCAAAGCGCGCTGACGGCACGCGCCCGGGCCCTGATCGGGCTGGGGGAAGGGTGAACCACTGCCTGCGACTCGGTAGATGCCCGCATCCTCAAGCGGTGGTTTCCCGCCTTCTTGGCCGGGTCGCCGGTCCTTAAGGTCAAGCCCATGGCCGCCCCCACGCTGATCGAGGATCCGGGCAGGGAAGCCGGGGAGACGAACAGCGAGCTGCTGGCGGCGCTGCGCGGCGAGCCGGTCGCCCGCGTGCCCGTCTGGTTCATGCGCCAGGCCGGCCGTTCGCTTCCGGAGTACAGGGAGCTGCGCAGGGGCAGGACGCTCCTGGCGACGACCCACTCGCCGGAGCTGACGGCGGAGATAACCCTGCAACCGGTCCGCAGGCACGGCGTGGACGCGGCGATCCTCTTCTCCGACATAGTGACGCCGCTGGAGGCGATCGGGGTGCCCGTCGAGATCGTGGCGGGGATCGGCCCCGTCATCGACCCGCCGCTGCGGGGCGCGGGCGACCTGCGGATGCTGCGGCCCTTCGAGCCCGAGAGCGACGCGCCCTGGCTGGAACAGGCGGTTGCGCTGGCTTGCCGGGATCTGCGGGTGCCGCTGATCGGCTTCGCCGGCGGACCCTTCACGCTGGCCAGCTACGTGATCGAGGGCGGCCCGTCGAAGACGATGGGTGCCACCAAGGCCCTGATGCTCAGCGACCCCGTGCTGTGGGGCGATCTGCTGGAGCGCCTTGCCGACATCGCGATCGCGTCGCTGAGGGCACAGGTCCGGGCGGGCGCGCGAGCCGTGCAGGTCTTCGACAGCTGGGTGGGCTGCCTGTCTGCTCGCGACTACGCAGCGCACGTCCTGCCGACGCTGCACAGCATGTTCGAGAGGCTGCGCTGCCTCGAGGTGCCCCGCATCTACTACGGGCTCGGGATCCCCCATCTGCTGGAGCAGGTCGGTCAGCTGCAGCCGGACTGCGTGGGATTGGACTGGCGGGTGTCCCTGACGGAGGCGAGAAGGCGCCTGCCCGAGGGCATCTCGCTGCAGGGCAACCTCGACCCGGCCGCGGTGCTGGCCAGCCATGGCGCCCTGGACGCGGAGGTGGCGGCCGTCCTGGCCCAGGCTCCTGCTCGCGGGTACGTCTTCAACCTCGGCCACGGCGTGCCCCCGGAGGCCGATCCGGCTGCCCTGACCCACGTGGTCGAGCTGGTCCATGCCCACCACGTACGGGAGCTGACATGACCGAGGGTGCAGCTGTACTGCTGATGGCCTACGGCACGCCCGCCTCGCCGGCGGACGTCGAGCCCTACTACACCCACATTCGCCGTGGCCGCCCGCCGACGCCGGAGCAGCTGGCAGAGCTGAGGAGCCGCTACGAGCGGATCGGCGGCACCTCGCCGCTGCTGGAGATCACGCGCCGCCAGCAGGATGTCACCCGCCGCGCGCTGGCTCGTCGAGGGCTCCCGTACATGGAGGTCGCGCTCGGCATGAAGCACGCTCACCCCTTCATCGAGGAGACGGTCGCCGAGCTCGCCGGCCGGGGCTTCAGCCGCATAGCAGGCGTCGTTCTGGCGCCCCACTACGCCGCCATGAGCGTCGGCGAGTACGAGACGAGGGCGATCGCGGCCGCGCAGGCGTGCCCCAGCCCGCCGGAGGTGACCGTGGCGAGCAGCTGGCACCTCGACCCGGACCTGCTGGAGCTGCTCGGCGAAGGGCTCGGCCGGACACTCGATGAGATCCGCTCAGGCGCGCAGCGCGTGCACGTGCTGTTCACGGCCCACAGCCTGCCGGTGCGGATCCTCCAGTACGGCGACCCCTACCCCGTGCAGCTGCAAGAGACGGCACAGGCGCTGGCGCTCCGTCTGGGGCTGGAGCGATGGTCGGTGGCCTGGCAGAGCGCTGGACGGACCCCCGAGCCCTGGATCGGACCCGACGTGCTGGAGGCGATGAGCGAGCTGGCGGCAGGCGACGTGGACGGCGTCGTCGTGTGCCCCGCCGGCTTCGTCTCAGAGCACCTGGAGATCCTCTACGACCTGGACGTCGAGGCGAGTGCCCACGCCGCTGACCTGGGCATCCGCTTCGCTCGCACCCCTCTGCCCAACGCCGATCCACGCATCGGCGAGGCGCTCGCCAGGACAGCCCTCTCACAGCTGGAGGCCAGGGCGGTGCTCGCATGAGGGAGAAGGACTGCGAGATCGCGATCGTCGGGGGCGGGATCGCGGGGCTGTCGGTCGCCCATGGCCTCCAGCAGGCGCTCGCGGACCCTGCACTGGACGGTCTGAGCCCGCGAATCGTGCTGCTCGAGGCCGGAGCTCGCCTGGGGGGCAAGATACGCACGGAGCCCTTCGCGGGACGCCCCTTGGACGTGGGCGCCGAGGCGCTGCTGGCAAGGACGCCGGAGGCGATCGAGCTGTGCCGGTCGCTGGGGCTGGGCGAGAGCCTCGTGGCGGCGAGCACCGACCAGGCTCACGTGTGGACGGACCGCCTGCACCCGCTGCCGCCGCGCCTGCTGGCAGGTGCGCCCGGCGGCGCCGGAACCGTCATCTCGACGCGGACCCTCTCGGCCGCGGGCCTGGCCCGGGCGTCGTTGGACCTGCTGAGGCCAAGCCGCCCGCTGAGCCAGGACATCTCGGTCGGCTCGCTCGTGAGCGCTCGCCTGGGTCGTCAGGTCCTGGAACGCCTGATCGATCCCCTCCTCGGAGGTATCCACGCGGGCGACTGCAACGAACTCAGCGTGCGCGCGACGGCCCCCCAGCTGGAGGCGGCGCTGGCCAAGGGCCACGGGCTCGTGCGGGGCCTGCGTGCTATGAGCGCAGGCGCAGGCGCCCCGGCCGGACCCGCCTTCCTGAGCTTGAGTGGAGGCCTGCAGACGCTAGTGGAGGCGCTTGCGGCGGAGCTGACGGCGGTCGACTGTCACACGGACAGCCCTGTGAGAGGGCTCGAGCCGCTGCCGGAAGGCGGTGCTCGCCTGACCCTGGGTGACGGTTCGACGCTCTGCGCCGATCAGGTCGTCCTGGCCCTGCCGGCATATGCGGGCGCGGAGCTGCTGGGTGACGCCGCGCCGGCTCTGGCGAGCGAGCTGGCCAGAATCTCCTACGTGTCTGTCGCGACCGTCGGGCTGGCCTATCCCGAGCAGGATCTGGCCGGCCTGCCGAGCGGCAGCGGGTTCATGGTGCAGCGGGGGCTGGGCAGGACGATCACGGCCTGCACGTTCTCCTCGGTGAAGTGGCCGCACCTGCGGGGAGACCTCGGCATCGTCAAGTGCTCGGTCGGCTGGGCGGGCGACCAGAGCGCCCTGCAGATGGACGACGAGGATCTCGTGCAGGCCGTCCGCGAGGACCTGGCACGGTCATGCGGGCTGCGCGAAGAGCCGGCTCAGGCGCGGGTGTTCCGCTTCGATCGGGCGTTGCCGCAGTACGCGGTCGGGCACTTGGAGCGGGTGGCACGGATCGAGCAGGGCCTTCGGGAGATGCCGGGTGTGCAGGTCTGCGGCGCGGCATACAGAGGCGTGGGCGTGAGCGCGTGCGTGCGCGACGGCTCCCGGGTCGGGCAGGCGGCGCTCGCGGCGCTGTGCGAGAGGGATGGCGAGGAGCCGTCTGGGGCCGCCGTGCTCTCGGCGGCGTCTGTCGAGACGAAAGGAGCCTGAAGCATGGCCAATCCGATGACGGCAGAGCAGGAGGCGCGCGAGAGCGGCTTTCCGGCCGGCCTGACGAGCACGGCGTACGCGGCCTACCGCCTCGCCGGTCCGCTGGACTACGCCGACCGCACCGAGCTGGCCGAGGAGGCGCAGGAGGCGATCTCGGGCGGAGGCGAGGTCCATGTCCGCGGCGTCTACGACACGACGGCGATGCGGGCCGACACCGATCTCCTGGTCTGGACGGCAGCGTCGAGCGTGCAGGAGCTGCAGGCGGCCGTGGCACGACTGAGGCGGACCCGCCTGGGCGGCCTGTTGACCCCCTTCTGGCAGGCGATCGGCGTCCACCGCGAGGCCGAGTTCTCAAAGAGTCACAAACCGGCCTTCCACCAGGGCGAGCCGGCCAGGGACTGGCTGTGCGTCTACCCGTTCGTGCGGACACCCGAGTGGTATCTGGTGGAGCCCGAGCGCAGACGGGCGCTGCTGGTCGAGCACGGACGCATGGGGCGCTCCTTCCCGGACGTCAGGGCCAACACGGTCAGCGCCTTCGGCCTGGGCGACTACGAGTGGCTGCTGGCCTTCGAGGCCGACGAGCTCGGGCGCATTGTCGACCTGATCCGCCACCTGCGCGGTGCGGAGGCGCGCCTCTACACGAAGAACGAGCTTCCCTTCATCACCGGTCTTCGCCGTCCCCTGGGGGAGATCCTGGAGGACCTGCCCTAGTAGAACCGCGGAGCCACCCGCGAGAGACAGGAGTGTTCGAGATGACGACAGCGACAGCCACCGCGCAACGCTGGATCTGCGAATCCTGCGGCTTCACCTACGACCCCGAGTACGGGGACCCGGACGGGGGCATCCCTCCCGGCACGGCCTTCCTGGACATTCCCGACACCTGGCAGTGCCCGGTCTGCGGGGCACGCAAGAGCGAATTCGTGCCGGTGGAGGACTGAGCCACGGGGCGGGCCGGACTCGGCCTACGAGGGCTCCTCGAAGGAGACGGTCACGTCCTCCTGCTGCAGGCGCTCCTCGACTTCGGCGGTCGAGGTCAGGGCGCGCCTGTCGGCGTCCAGCAGCGGCTCTGCGAAGAAGCTGCGAGGCCACAGGCGCCTGGCTTTGACGACGTTCACCTCGGCGGCGAGCATCGTCAGCTGGGCGCCCAGGTAGAGCCACGCGAGCAGCCCCAGGACGACCGCGAAGAAGCCGTAGAGAGGCTTCGTGTGACGCAGGACGTGGTCGATGTAGAAGCCGCCCAGGTGCTGCAGCAGCTGCCACAAGACGGCTGCCATGAACACGCCGGGGAGCAGATCGCGCACGGGCCGGGATTCGGCCGTGAGCAGCTTGAAGGCGACGAGAAAGAGGATCAGGTTGACGGGGAAGGCGACCGCCACGCCCGCGACGACTGCAGCAGCGGAGTGGCTGCCGGCGCCCACGAATCCCGCGGCGACGGTCGAGATCACCGACAGCGTGCCCAGGATCGCGAGCATCGCGAGACCGCGGAGGCGGGTGGTGATGAAGTTCGGCCGCTCCTTGAAGGGGACGGCCCAGATGCGGTCGAAGGCGCTCTGGGTGGCGCCGGTGATGCCCAGCCCCGCCAGCAGCGAGCCGACGACGCCGACGGCCAAGCCGATCGGACTGCCTTTCAAGGACTCCAGTTTGAGTTCCTCGCTGATGATCGGGAATTCCTCGAGCGTGCCTTTGAGGATCCGATGCTGTTCCGCCGGATCGCCCTGCAGCACGAAGCCGAGGATCGTGACGAACACGAGCAGCAGCGGGAACAGCGAGACGAAGCCGTAGTAGGAGATCAGGGCGGCAAGCTGCGCGCCCTGATCGTCGCCGAACTTCTTGACGACGGCGGCCACGAAGCTGATACGCCGGTGAGACTGCTGGGCACGGTCGAGTGCGTGGAGGCGGTCGTTGATGCTCATCTGGCTGGCCAGTCTGAGCCTTGGGGTCGACGGCTCATGCTTTCGGCGGCCCACTGGCGGGGGGGTCTGTCGGCTCCTGGCGGCGACATGTCGGTGTGTCTACCCGATCGGAGCGCTCGCTG
This sequence comes from uncultured Solirubrobacteraceae bacterium, assembly GCA_963697795.1. GTDB lineage: Bacteria > Actinomycetota > Thermoleophilia > Solirubrobacterales > Solirubrobacteraceae > Palsa-744. Next base: position 2,927,444 of record OY969097.1, read on the forward strand.
TCTCTTCCGTCGAACCGGGCCGGTGCGACCTTGGCTGGCCCCGACGCTGCCGAGACGGTTGCGCTGGTGGCCCGAGCCAAGCGAGAGGTCCTGCTGCGTGTCCACGGCCATCGCCTGAGGCGCGAGGACCTCGAGGACTGCTTCGGCCAGGCGACGCTCGAGCTCGTCGCGGCTGCCCGCCGGGGAGTCGTGTTCGCAAGTCGTGCGCATGTCGCCAATGCGTTGGAGCAGAAGCTCCTCTCACGGATCCAGGATCGCCGTCGTGCCCTGTCGGGGCGCAGCCGGATCCAGGCCGCGATGGAGTACGCGGTCCCGCTGGGATCGGAAGCCGACGGAGCCGAGCTGCGCGATCGCAACCCCGAGCCGGAGCGGCTCGCGATGCTGCGGTACGAACTGGGACAGATCGTGGCGGCGGCGCCCGCTCTCAGCGACGACCACGCCTGGTGGTACGTCGAAGAGGTCGAGTCGTGGGCGGCCCGATACACGGCCGGCGATCGGGGGCCGGCTCAGGAAGCGCCCGGCCGTCTCAGCCTGCAGAGCGTCAGCCAGGCGGGTGTGCCGGTCATCCCCATCTCCGGCAACGTCGCACGGCTCGATCCGAGAGACGGACACATAGCCCTGATCCCGACGGGTGCACCGCCCGTTGTTCAGGCGATGCTGATTGCGGGCAATGAGCTTCAAGACCTGCCGTATGGCCCCGACGGCCATCCCGACCCCCTGGGAGCCCCCGATGAGGACTGCTCCAGCACCATCAACTACATCCTCTACCGCGCAGGGGTACGGCCCCTGTCGGAAATCCTCGCCCAGAACCCGCTTGCGCAGAGCTATGTGCGCTGGGGCGACCCGGGGCCTGGGCGGTGGGTCACGATCTATGCGACCGAAGCGCCGACTCCGCACGTGTTCGGCGTGATCGCAGGCTTGCGCATCGACACCAGCCACCACGGCACCGACGTCGGTCCCAACCGCTTCCAGGACGGGCCCCGCTGGCGGATTCTCGACCACATTCCGACCTGGGCGCACTGGTCGGTTCGCCATCCGCCCGGTCTGTAGTGTCCCCGCCCATGACCGACGAGAAGGTCGACTATCTGCTCATCGGCGGCGGCCTGGCCTCCGCCAACTGCGCCCGCTGGCTGCGCGAGGAAGGCGCGGAGGGCCGGGTGATGCTCGTCGGCCGCGAGCCCGACGCCCCCTACAACCGTCCCGACTGCTCGAAGGGCTACCTGCGCGGGGAGGAGTCACGCGAGCAGCCCCTGTTCCGCCCGGCGTCCTTCTGGCAGGAGCAGGACGTCGAGCTGCTGACCCGTACGACGGCCATGTCCGTCGACCTCGACTCCCGCACGGCCAAGCTCTCGGACAAGCGCGAGGTCGCCTTCGAGCAGGCCCTTTTCGCGACGGGCGCCAACGTCAGGCGTCTGAACGTGGAGGGCTGCCACCTGGAGCAGATCCACTACCTGCGCACGCTCGGCAACGCCGACGCGATCCGCGAGGGGGTCGCGGACGCCGAGCGGGTCGTCCTGATCGGCGGCTCCTACATCGCCTGCGAGGTCGCCGCGTCCCTGACGATGCTGGGCAAGCGCTGCGAGCTGGTCATGCAGGAGGACATCACCCTGGAAAGGGGCTTCGGCAAGGAGGCGGGCCGCTTCTTCCAGGGCGTGCTGGAAGACCATGGCGTCGTCGTTCATGCCGGCGACGAGCTCGAGCGCTTCGCCGGAGAGCAGCGGGTGCAGCAGGTCATCACGCGCAACGGTCTGGAGCTGCCCGCCGAAGCTGTCGTCGTCGGAGCCGGCGTCTCGCCGGACATCGCCCTGGCCAGGAAAGCGGGCCTCGAAATAGGCGAGAGGGGCGGCGTGCTGTGCGACTCGCGCCTGCGCTCATCCGTCCCGGGGGTCTTCGCGGCCGGAGACATCTGTGAGTACGCCTCCCCCGTCCACGGCGGGCAGCACATTCGCATCGAGCACTGGGACGTCGCCTTCAACCACGCCAAGACGGTGGCCCTGAACATGCTGGGCCGCGACGTACCCCACGAGGTCGTCCCCTACTTCTTCTCCGACCTGGGCGACTGGGGAGAGCTCGAGTACGTCGGTCCCGCCTACAGCTGGGACGAGGAGATCCTGCGTGGCAGCCACGAGGAGGGCAGCTTCACGCGCTTCTATCTCGCGGATGGAATCGTCAAGGCGGCTCTGACCTTCGGCCGCTCGGACGACCTCGACGCAGCCCGGCGCCTGTTGAGCGCAGGCACCAAGCTGGACGAGGCCGACAGGGCAGCCCTGGCCGACACGGGCTCGGACCTTGCCGCTGTCGGCGTCTGACAGGATCTGAGTACCGAGAGAAGGAGGGGGGGATGCTGGGGGAGGTGACGTCGTTCACGCGCGAAGCGCAGCACCTGCTGCGCCACGGCGGCATGTTCGACTGGTCGACGGTGACGCTGCTGGCGCTGGTCGTCTACGTCTACTCGGTCGAGGCCGAGCAAGCCAACTGGAGCGCGATCCTTGCCGGTCTGGCCTTCTGGCTGATGGACTGGGCCAACGAGATCGTCAATGCGCTCGTGCTGCACTTCAACGGCCATGCGGCCCTGTGGACGGTCACGGGTCACAGCAGCTACGTGATCCTGATCGGCCTGACGATCGAGATCAGCCTCTTCTTCGCCATCAACGGGATCGTCTTCGCCAAGATCCTCCCCAAGGACAGGACGGCCAGGATCCTCGGCCTGCCCAACCGCTGGGCCATCTCGATCGGCCTCTCCCTCATCTCCGTCGGCGTCGAGCTGCTGCTCCACGCCGACGGCGTCTTCCACTGGTACTACTGGTGGTGGAACGTCGCCAGCTTCCCCGTCATCGTCGTCCTCGGCTACCTGACCTTCTACGTCTTCACGTTCTGGGTCTACGACATGACGGACCGCGCCAGGCAGATCCGGGCGGTGGCGGCGCTCGCCTCGCTGGACCTGGTGGCCGGGCTGGTCTTCGGACTCGTGTTGGGCTGGATCTAGGGGGACCGGCTTCGGGCCTGTCCGACTATCTCCTCAGGCTCATGGCCAAGAGTGCCAGGAACTCCTCGCGATCCTGTTGGGCTGCGTTGCCAAGCGCCTGCAAGGCCTTCTTGGCATCCTCGACGATGCTCAGGGTGGCCTGCTCGAGAACGGCTCCAGATGGTCGTAGTCGGCCTTGTGACGTGCCTCCTGCAAGTCGCAGAACGCACTGGCCACGTCGAGGATCGAGGTTTGCCGCAAGCGCCTCGAGATCGGGTCGAGGTAGGGATTGGACTTGGCGCCGTCCCTACCCGCGATGGTCGCGCAGACACCCTTGAAGGCGTTGTGTCTGAACAGGCGGGCAATCTTGAGCTGATCTTCGCCGCCTCCGTTCGGAAGCAGGTGGCTGGCTGCTGCGCGCGAGAAGTCGTGATAGATGGCGTAGTAGGCCGTGGAGACAGCCTGCCTCAGCCAGGTCGGGCGGGGACGAGCTTGTCCGTCCTTGTCGCTGTCCTCGGCGAACTCTTCGGCCGCAGCCACGAGTTGCCGTGGGTCGATCGGGATCGCTTCCGGCGCTTGGCTCGGGTTGGTCCTGTGATGCGGCATCTTCCGTGCCGACTTAGCCCTCGTCGTGGTGTTGCTGCGACGGCTCGCTGTCGAGTTCGGTGGGCCGCTCGGGCTGGAATATCAGGAACCAGGGCAGGTCGATCGGCTCCCTGAGCTCGTCTTCTAGTCGTGTCTTGATATCCAAGACATCGCGACGGAGCGCCCATATATCGTCGGGGGGCCATGTGCGTTGACCCTGCGGCGGGTCGGCCAGTGTCAGGACGATGCAAAGGGCCTCGCGGCCGGAGGAGTCCTCTTCGAAGCGCAGACTCGCGTTGCGTATCCGGGTCACGCCGGCCCGGTGCTCTCTGAGTTCATCTGGCAGGCGATCTGCGACGAGCATGCCCTCCAGTCTATTCGGGTATATCCGCGCCTCAAAGCAACTTGGCGGGCTGTTGTAAGTTGATTGGAGGCGGTCGGGTCTGGCATCCGCGGCTCCCGCTCCCCAACGCAGAGCGCCCGCCGGGGGCGGGCGCTCGGGCTGCTCGTCGCGTGCCGTCAAGGCACCTGCACGGTGGAGGCCGTTCAGGCGGCGCGGCGTTCGCGCTCGACCTCGACTGTTGCGCCGCGGTGCAGCTGGATGACCTCCACGCCGGGGGCAGCCGGCTTGTGGGGGGTCAGCTTGCGGGGGTGGCTCATCACCCAGGCCAGGGCGCCCAGGATACCCGCATCGAAGATGACGTTCAGAGCTATGGCGAGAGTGACAGACATTTTGGAGGGAGGTCCTTTCTAGGGGTCTCGTTCGTCGGTGAGAGAAAGATGCCCGGCGAACCTCAACCCAATCTGTCCCTAACCTCAGAGGTTCCTGAGAGTCTCAGACAAAACCGCATGGCCAAGCGGATCTGGCGAAGGTGAGTCAGTTCTCACAGACGCGCCACCCCCTGAATCTGTCACCTGGATGACTGCCATCTATGAAGTGAATGTGACGCACGCCACATTCACTGGTGACGATCGAAACTTGACGTTTGATCCGCGGGCGCGACGCCGCCGGATCGCAACGGGAATCACGCCCTAGCCGGGCTCCTCCGTGCGGGCGGCGAACCCGGTCCGGATGCGGGTCAGCTCGTGGGAGGCGATGACACGGTCGATCAGCCCGTACTCGCGAGCCTCCTCGGCGGTGAAGAAGCGGTCCCGGTCCATGTCCTCGTGGACCCTGGCGACGGTCTGGCCGGTGTGGCGGGCGTAGATGCGGTCGGTCAACTCGCGCAGGTGGAGGGTCTCGCGGGCGTGGATGTCGATGTCTGAGGCCTGACCCTGGAAGCCCCCGGAGGGCTGGTGGATGAGGATGCGCCCGTTGGGCAGGGACAGGCGCTTGCCGGGGGTGCCGCCGGCCAGCAGCAGGGAGCCCATCGACATGGCCACGCCGAAGCAGATCGTCTGCACGTCTGGCTTGACGAACTGCATCGTGTCGTAGATGGCCAGGCCGGCGTAGACGGAGCCGCCGGGGGAGTTGATGTAGAGAGAGATGTCCTTCTGGTCGTCCTCGCTCTCCAGGTGCAGCATCTGGGCGACGACCAGGTTGGCGATCTGGTCGTCGACGGCGCTGCCCAGGAAGACGATGCGCTCGTTCAGCAGGCGGGAGTAGATGTCGAAGGAGCGCTCGCCCCGGGGGCTCTGCTCCACGACCATGGGGATCAACGTCATGTCGGCTATCCTTTCGACAACTGGATGGTTGTCAAAGACAATAGCAACCAAATGGTTGTCAAAAAGGAGGCGGCGGTGGATCTGGTCGAGGAGCAGCAGGCGCAGGTCAGCAGCGAGATCGACGTGGATGCGAGCCCGGAGGAGGTCTGGGAGGCGCTCGCGACGGAGGAGGGCAGGGGGCGCTGGCTGGGGGAGCCCGACAGGCAGATCCACGTGGAGCAGGCTGAGCGGCCCTGTCGCCTGGTGTGGTGGTGGGCGGGGGAGGAGGAGCCCGCGACACGGGTCGAGTTCCGGATCGTGGCGGTGCCGGACGGGGCCAGGGTCGTGGTCACGGAGAGCGCCCCGCGGCTGCGTGTGCCGCTGATGGCGCTGGCCGCGAGCCTGGAGCTGGTGGCGGCTTGAGCGAGCAGCTCAGCGAGGTCTTCGCGGCCCTGGCGGACCCGACCAGGCGGATAATGGTCAGGACCCTGATCGAGGACGGGTGGACGAGCGTGCCGGCCCTGAGCGGGTCGCTGCCTATCTCCCGCCAGGCCGTGGCCAAGCACATGGCGGCCCTTGACGAGGCGGGGCTGGTGGAGCGGATGCCGGGGCAGGGCCGGGAGGTCCGCTACCGCCTGCGGGGAGAGGCGCTGACCCCGGCTGCGCAGTGGCTCGGCGAGGCCCGGGCCGCCTGGGACGGGCGCCTGGCCAGGCTCAAGCAGGCTGTCGAGGAGAGCTGAGCCCTCAGGAGCTGTCGGCCCGCGAGAGGGCCGGCACGGCGGCGGCGGACGGGCGGGCCCACAGCAGCGCCAGCAGGCACATGCCAGCGGCCAGGGCGAAGGGCAGGCTCTCGCCGGAGGCGCTGGAGATGGCTCCGGCCCCGGCGGGGCCGACGATCGCGCCGATCGCCCAGGCGGCGTTCATGAGGCCGAAGGCGAGCCCCTGGACGAGCCCGGCCTGCTCTGCGCCGTCGGCGATCAGGGCGAAGGCGGGCGTGAAGAGCATGCCGTAGAGGATCGAGGTGAGAACAGTGGCGAGGGCGTAGGGGAGGGTGGCCAGCCCCAGCACGAGCAGCAGCGAGCTGACTGCCCCCGCGGCCAGCCCGAAGCGGATCGGCGTGAAGGCGCCGGAGCGGTCGCTGAGGCGCCCGATGAAGGGCGACTGCATGGCCTCGATGCCGGCGGCGACGAGCCAGACGGCGCCGATGGCGGTGGGGCCCCAGCCGCTGTGGGAGAGGTGCAGGGGCGCGATGACCGTCAGGGCCCCCGACAGGACGGATGCCAGCCCGAGCATGCCCAGGCCGGCCATGAAGGTGCGGTTGCGGGAGGCTCTGCGCAGGGCCGAGGCGGACAGGCGCTCGGGCGGATGGGAGGGGATCGTGCTGGTGACTGCGAACAGCGCAACGTCGAGCAGGGCGATGGCGGAGAAGGCAGGCCCCCGCCCCGTGAAGGCGGCGACGGCGCCGAGGACGGGCCCCAGCAGGGCACCCAGCACGGCGGCGCCCATGGCGGTCCCGATGACTGCCCCACGGCGCTCGCGGGGAGCGCCGGCGATGAGCCAGGAGAAGGAGCCTGCCCAGGTGAAGCCGCTGCCTGCGCCCTGGGCGATGCGGGCCACGGCCAGGGCCGTGAAGCTGTCGGCCCAGGCGAAGCCGATGCTGGCGCAGCCCATCATGGCGAGCCCGATGAAGACTGCCCGGCGCGGCCCCAGCCGGGCCGAGGCCAGCCCTCCGGGCAGACCGCCCAGCAGGGCCCCGGCTGCATAGGCGGCCACGAGCACGCCCGCGCCTGCGCTGGAGAGGTGCAGTTGCGTGGCGAAGCGGCCCAGCAGCGGCGTCAGGGCGGCGAAGAGCATGGTGTCGACGAGGACGACGACGGATACGAGCGTGACGAGACGGCGCACGACTCCCACGCTAGCGGGCGCCGATCCGCGGCTTGGCTTTACGAGACGAAGCTCGCTCCGGGCCGGCTGCGCTTTACCCCGTCCGCCGTCAGGTAGGATCGGCGGCGAAGGGTCGGTGGTCAAGGGAAGCCGGTGAAAGTCCGGCGCGGACCCGCCACTGTTACCGGAGAGCCCTGTCGCGACGCGCAGGATGCGCAAGCCACTGGACCGCGAGATGCGGGATGGGAAGGCGCGGCAAGGGAGAACCGGAAGCCAGGAGACCTGCTGCCGACCGAAGCCCATGAGCCCTCGTGGAAGGGGTTGGCTGATGACGAAGACGTTCCCCAAGCCGCCGGCGCAGACCGGCCTGCTCGTACTCCTGTTGCTGTGCCTGTTCCTGGCGGCTGCACCCGGCGCTGCACTGGCCGGCGAACCGGCGACCGTGACGGTTCGCGTCGAGGGCGCCTCGACGACGCTGCTGCGCGAAAAGCAGGTCACGACGAACACGACCCCGATCTACAAGAAAGGCAAAACGAAAGACACGTGTGCCGGCACGAGCGCGGCCGGAGCGCTCCAGCTCGCCACGGAAGGAAGCTGGGAAGGCGCCTGGTTCGGGACGACCCTCGGCTACTCCGTGGAAACGATCCTGGGCGAGACGCACTCCCTCAGCGGCACCAGCCCCTGGGAGTTCTGGCTGAACTACAAACCGTCGGAAGACGGCGTCTGCGACACGGAACTGTCGGCGGGCGACCAGCTCCTGTTCTTCCCCGAATGCTTCGGCGAATGCCCGGCGGCGCCGAGCGTCCTCAGCATCGAAGCCCCGGCCAGTGCCGCTGCAGGCGAAAAAATCACAGTGACCGTGACGGCCCATCCGCACAGCGGCGAAGCGGCCCCGGCCAAAGGCGCAACGGTCGAATACGAAGGCGCGAGCGCGACGACGAACTCCGAAGGCAGGGCGAGCGTCGAATTCGCCCACGCGGGCGAACAGGAGGTCAAGGCGAGCGCGACCGATGCCATCCGCGACGAGGCGGACGTCTGCGTCTACACCAGCGAAGACGAGGACTGCGGCGATCGTCCGAGCGGACCCGGGTCCAAAGGCGGCGGCGTGGCCGGCTACACGGGCACGGGCAATCCGGACCCAGCACCGGGCGGGCCGGGCGCGGGCGCGGGCGGCATCTCGGCCAGGCTGACGAGCGTCGTGGAGGGCCGCCACTATCGCCGTAACCGCGCTCCTCGCGTCCTGGCCGGCAGCATCGCCACGTCGGACAGGCTGTCGTCGGTGAGCCTGCTGCTGCGTCGCGCCTACAGGGGCCGCTGCTACGCCTACGACGGCTCCCGCGAGCGCTTCGTGAGGATCGGCTGCGCTCGCGGGTCGTTCTTCGCCCTGCCCAGCCGGACGAGCTTCTCCTACCTGCTGCCCGGCCCCCTGGCGCCCGGCCGCTACGTCCTGGAGCTGCGCGCGCAGGACACCTCGGGCGCTCGCACGGCGCTGAGGCTGGGCAGCACGGAGGTGGTCTTCTATGTCGGCTAGAGGGATGAGGAGAGCGGCTGGCGCCGCCGTCGTCGCGTCGTCTCTGCTGGCGGCTGCTGCCGGCGTGAGCTCGGCCGTGGCGGACCACGCCGGCGAACGGGCAAGAACGGTGGGATCGGCCCCGACCGTGCAGGCGATGGTCGTCGGGCAGGGCGGGCGGGTGCTGCTCGGCGCGCGCAGCGTGACGGCGTTGGCGAGCAGCGTCCACGTCGGCTCGCGGACGTGCTCGGTGGCGGCCGGGACGCCGCTGTCGGTGCTGGCCGGGCTGGGGCTGTCCTTCTCGGTGCGCGACTACGGGCACTGCGGCTCCTCGCCCCGCGACTCGGGCGAGCTGTTCGTCGACGAGCTGGCGGGGGAGCGCAACAGCGGCGCCGACGGTTGGGAGTACAAGGTCGGCGACGTTGCCGGCTCGACGGGGGCCGCCAGCACCAGCGGCCCCCTCGGCAACGGCAGGATGATCTCCTCCGGCCAGCGGGTGCTGTGGTTCTGGTGCCAGTCCCGCGGCGGCGGCTGCCAGCGGACGCTGGAAGTGTCAGCGCCAGGCAGCGTGTCGCGCAGGGGGCGCCTGAGCGTGCGCGTGACGGGCTATGAAAACGAAGGGCACGGGGCGCCGGTGTCGGGCGCCGTCGTGACGCTCGGCGCGGACTTCGCGACGACGGGCCCGGGCGGCACGGCGACCCTGATCGCTCCCTCCTCGTCCGGTCGCTACCAGCTGAGCGCGCGCCGCAGCGGCCTGGTGCCGTCCTTCCCGGTCACGGTCCAGGTGCGGTGAGGAGGCTCCTGCCCGGTGCCTGCTGGCTTGCCTGCCTGCTCGCGTTGGGCGGCTGCGGCCTGGGCGCGGGGACGGCTCCGAAGGGGGTCGAGCTGCTCGTCACGAGGGACTTCGGCGCCCACGTCCTGCACGAGAGCTCGAGCCCCAGGACGGCGGGGGCGGAAACGATCATGAGCCTGCTGGAGCGCAACCTCCCCGTCGCGACCCGCTACGGCGGCGGCTTCGTGGAGTCGATCGCTGGGCTGTCGGGCGGCAGCGAAGCAGGCCGACCCGTCGACTGGTTCTACTACGTCAACGGCGTGCAGGCGGCCAAGGGGGCGGCCGCCAAAGACGTCCACCCGGGCGACAGGATCTGGTGGGACCGCCACGACTGGAGCCGGGCGGAGAGCATCCCGGCCGTCGTCGGCTCCTACCCGGAGCCCTTCCTGAGCGGATACGAAGGCAAGCGCCTGCCGGTCCGGATCGAATGCGCCGACGCCGAAGGTCAAGCCTGCAAGACGATCGACAGCCGCCTGCAGGCCGCGGGCGTTCCGGCGGCCATCTCGGCGATGGGCGCCGGCGGCAGCTCGGAAACGCTGCGGGTGCTGGTCGGCCCATGGAGCGCCGTCGGGCGGGAACCGATAGCCGAGCAGATGCAGAACGGCCCCCGCGCCAGCGGCGTCTACGCCATCCCGGCGAAGGGCGGGCAGCGCATCGCTCTGCTCGACGAAGGCGGCAGGAAGGTCGCCACGTTGACCGGCCAGGCCGGCCTGATCGCGGCGCTCAGGGAAGGCGAAACGGCGCCCGTGTGGGTCGTGACGGGCACCGACGAAGCCGGCGTCGAGCTGGCCGCGAAGACCTTCGAGGAGACCTCCCTGCGCGACCGCTTCGCGGTGGCCGTCACGCAGGCCGGCGTGCAGGCCCTGCCGGAGGCCGGCCGGTGAGCGCGATCGGCCTGCGCCGCCCGCTGGCCTACCGCCCCATGGCGAGCCCCCTGCACGCGACGAGTGGCCCCGTCGCGGCGGCCTACGGAGCAGCACTGGCGGCGGCTGCCCTGATCGTCTGGAGCCCGATCCTGCTCGGCGCGCTGCTGATAGCCGTCGTGCTGGCTGCTGCGGGCGCCGGCGTGGCCGGGCCGCTGGCGCGCTTCGCAGCCAGGCTGATGCTGCCGCTGCTGGTGCTGTCCGTGGCGGTCAACGGGCTGGTCGACAGGGGCGGGCTGACGGTCCTGGCCCGCCTCGGCGAATGGGGGGTCCTGGGCCAGGTCGACGTGACCCTGGAGGCGGTCGTGTACGGGCTCGTCTTCGCCCTGCGGCTGCTGGTCGTGACGCTGGCCTGCCTGCTGATCGTCTGCGCGGCCGACCCCGACGAGCTGATGCGGGCACTGCGTCGGGTCTCGCCCCGCTCGGCCCTGACGGCGGCGATCGGGACGCGCCTGCTGGGCGTCCTGGCGGGCGACGCGCAGCGGCTGGCGGAGGCGCAGCGCTGCCGGCCCGACGGCGGCGCGAGCGGGACGCGGGGCCGCCTGGCTGTGCTGCGGGCGACCGTCGCGGGAGCGCTGGACCGCTCGCTGGACGTGGCGGCGGTGCTGGAGATGCGTGGCTACGGCGCCCGCCGCGCCCGCCGATCCTGCCTGCCCCTCTCCCGTCACGACATCGCCTTCATGCCGGCCGCGCTCGGCATCCTCGCCGTCGCGATCTCCGCCCAGGCGAGCGGCGTGGCGCGCTTCGAGACCTTCCCGCTCCTCTCGATGCGGGCGGGCGCCGGGGTCCTCTCGGTGGCCGGCCTGCTGATCGTGCTGGCCCTGGCGCCGTTCCTGGACAGGCGGGGGATCGAGCGATGAGCATCCTGCGCCTGCAGGGCGTCACCTACACCTACCCGGCGGCCTCCGAGCCGTCCCTGCGGAACGTCAGCTTCGAGCTGGAGCCGGGCGAGTTCTGCGTGCTGGCAGGCCTGTCGGGCTCGGGCAAGTCGACCCTTTTGCGGGCGGCGGCCGGGCTCGTTCCCCACTTCCACGGCGGCAGCTTCGCGGGCAGCGTGCTGGTCGACGGACTGGACACTCGCACGAGCTCCCCGGCGCAGGTCGGGATGGTGGCGGGAACGCTCCTGCAGGACCCCGAGACGCAGGTCGTGATGGCGAGCGTCAGGGCCGAGCTCGAGCTGGCCGTCGAGAGCCGTGGCGAACAGGCCGCCTCCGTGGCCAGGGCGGTCGAGGAGGCAGCGCTGGCGCTCGGCATCGACCATCTCCTGGAGCGTCCGACGGCCGAGCTGTCCGGCGGGGAGATGCAGCGGGTGGCGCTGGCCGCGGCCCTGGTCGCCCGTCCTCGCCTGATCCTGCTGGACGAGCCGACCTCCCAGCTCGACCCCGTCGCCGGCGACGAGCTGATCTGGCAGCTGCGCAGGCTCAATCAGGAGTCGGACACGGCCGTGCTGCTGATCGAGCATCGCCTGGAGCGCTGCCTGGCGGCAGCCGACAGGGTCCTCGCCATGCGAGCCGGCGAGATCGTCTGCGACAGCGACCCCGCCGGCTTCCTGGAATGGGCGGCGACCGGCGAGCGTGCGCTGCAGACCCCGGCCGCCCGCCTGATCGAGGGACTCGGGCTCGCGCCGGCGCCGGTCGGCGTCAAGCAGGCCAGGGCGATGCTGCGACGCGCAGGCCTGCTGCCCGAGACGGCAGGAGTCGAGATCGAGCAGGACCGCCTCGCTCCAGGCGAACCCGGCCAAGGATGCTCGGTCTCCGGCGAGGCCGGTCAGCGCGCCGTCCCGGGCGAGGCGGGTCCGGAGCGCGCCGTCCCCGGCGAGGCCGGCGGTCGCATGCCCCGCATCCTGCGGGGCCGCCGCGGCGAGACCCCGGAGCAGGCCCTCGGGTTGCGGGGTGTCTGGCACGAGCTCAAGCAGGGCCGGGCGATCCTGCGCGGCGTGGAGATGACCGTGGGCAGGGGGGAGAGGGTCGCACTGATGGGCCGCAACGGCGCTGGCAAGTCGACGCTCCTGCGTCACGCCGCGGGCCTGCTGGAGCCAACCCGAGGCAGGGTCGAGCGGATCGGCAGGGTTGCGCTGCTGCTGCAGAACCCCGGCGACTACTTCCTGCACGAACGGGTCGATCGAGAGGCGTCGGGAGGGGCGCTGGAGCTGGTCGGCCTGGCGGGCCTGGGGGATCGCAACCCGCGCGACCTCTCCGGCGGGGAGCGTCAGCGCCTGGCGCTGGCGATCGTCATGGACGGGGCTGAGCCGCCGGCCGTGCTGGCCCTGGACGAGCCGACGAGGGGCATGGACAGGGCCGCCAAGCAGGCCCTCGCCGAGCGTCTGCACGAGTTGAGCGAGGGGGGGACGGCCGTGATCGTGGCCACCCACGACACGGAGTTCGCTGCTGCCGTGGCCGTGCGGGCGGCGCTGATGGCCGACGGGCGCGTGATCGCGGACGGTCCTATCGGGCAGATCCTCTCGGGGGGCTGGTACTTCGCCACGGACACGGCCAGGATCCTCGGCGGCGCGGGCGGCGCCCTGCTGCCCGAGCAGGGGATCGGCTTTCTCAGGCCTGTCCGCGAGCATCCGCCCGAGCGGCTGGCGGTGGGCGGATGAGCTGGCAGCTGGCGTCCTTCCTGGTCGTGCTGGGCGCGCTGGGCGGCGGGCTGTGGTGGTACGAGCGCAGCCACCCTCCGGCGAAGCTGCTGGCCGTCGTGGCGACGATGGCGGCGCTGGCCGCGCTGGGCCGTGACGCCTTCGCGGCGATCCCCGACGTCAAGCCGATCACGACGATCGTGCTGGTCAGCGGCGTGGCCTTCGGGGCGGGGCCGGGCTTCGCGGTCGGGGCGATCGCCGGCCTGGCCTCCAACGTCCTGCTCGGCCAGGGGCCGTGGACGCCCTGGCAGATGCTCGGGTGGGGTCTGGTCGGGCTGATCGGGGCGGCGCTTTCGGCAGTGCTCGGCTCGCGGCGCCCGCCGGCGCTGCTGCTGGCCCTGACCTGCGCCGTGGCGGCGGAGGTCTTCAACCTCGTCGTGGACGTCTACACGTGGACGGGCACGGGCGCCCACACCCCGGCCGGCTTCGGGCTCGTCCTGGGACAGGCGGCCGTCTTCGACGCGACCCACGTCGTGGCCAGCTTCCTGTTCGCGATGGCCTTCGGTCAGGCGCTGCTGAGCATGCTGGAGCGGGTCCGGGGCCGCTTGCACGTGCGCTGGGAGCAACAGCCGGTGCCACCTGCGCGCCCGCGGCGCAGGCGCATCTGGCTGGGGGCCCCGATCGCGGGCCTGCTGGTCGCCGTCGGGGTGCCCGTCGCGATCGTCGCCAGCAGCGCCCACGAGACCCCGGCGCCGATCGCCAGGACGGCGAAGGTCGCCATCGCCCGGGAGGTCTCCTATCTGGTGCGAGCCCAGGACGCCGACGGCGGCTTCGGCTCGGCGCCGGGCCAGGAAGGCAGCGAGCTGTACTCGGCCTGGGTGGCGATGGGCCTGGCCGCCGCCGGTCGCGACCCGCTGACCCTCACAAAGGACTCCCACTCGGTCCTGGACGCCCTGCGCGAGGAAGCTTCGAGCCTGGAAGGTGCGGGGGACCTGGAGCGCACGATCCTGGCCCTGCACGCCTGCGGCGTCTCACCGGCCTCCTTCCCGGGCGGAGACCTCGTGACGAGGCTGCTCGGCTACCGCAGGGCAACCGGGTCCTTCGAAGGCCTGTCGAACCTGACGGCGTTCGCGATCCTGGCGCTGCGGGCGGCCGGCTACGGGCAGATGAACGCAACGGTCCAGCGGTCAGCCTCCTGGCTCGCCCGCCAGCAGGACGCCGACGGCGGCTTCGGCTTCGCGACGAAGGGCGCCGGCAGCGACGTGGACGACACGGCGGCGGTCATGCAGGCCCTGAAGGCCGCCGGCCCGCGCTGGCACACAACCCTCTCCAGGGGCCTGTCCTACCTGCGCAGGGCCCAGAACCCCGACGGCGGCTTCCCCGAGGAACCGGGGGGCGCATCCAACGCGCAGTCCACGTCGTGGGCGGTGCAGGCGCTTGTGGCGACCGGCCGCGATCCGGCGAAGCTGCACCGCGAAGGCTCCCGCAGCCCGCTCGGCTACCTGGAGAGCCTGCTGCAGGCCGACGGCAGCGTCCGCTACTCCCGCACGGGCACGCAGACGCCCGTGTGGGTGACGGCGCAGGCGCTGACGGCCCTGGCCGAGAGGCCGTTTCCGATCCCGCCGGTGCGGTGAGGCGGCGTCGGTCAGCCGCCGAGCCGGGAGAGGCGACGGTCATAGCTCAAGAGCTCGCCGGAGTGCACGCGGGCGGTGGCCAGCACGATCGCGTCGGGAAGTCGCAGCGTGTCATGGCGGGCGCGGAGATCGGCAGCTCGCTCGGCGATCGCCTCGGTGAGCTGGACGACGGAGATGCCCATCGCCGCGAGCGCGTCACGGGCGTCCCCGAGACGGCCTGAGCGGGCGAACGCGACAAGAGCCTCGCTGTAGGCGCTTGCCGGGAGCAGCAGCTCTCGCCCTGCCCGATCCGCTGCCTCGACGTCGTCGACAGCCCGACCGTGGTGCGCGTCGGCCGTGTCTAGCAAGCCGATCGCGACGCTGGCGTCGAGGATCAGCGATCCCACTCGTCGCGGAGCCGATCCAGTTCGCCCTGCTTGTAGATGCCGGTGGCGATGCCGGCGTGACGTCGTACGCGAGAACCGGTTGCGGCGATGACGACGTCGCCCTGCGGGGTGGCGCGCACGGCGATCTCGTCGCCCGCGTGCAGCCCAGCCGCGCGCATCGCCTCGACGGGGATCGTCACCTGGTTCTTGGAGGACACCTTCGCCATCGACCTTTACTTTAGCATTCACAAAGTAAAGGCAGCGGTTCCGAGCCCCTTTTCAGGCGCCTTTAGAGATCCGCCCTACGCTGGTGTGATGCCAGAGCACGCATATGCGGGAGTCCGCGTTCCGAACGCACGGGCGGTGCCCGGCCGCCCGTCGGGTCCGGCCGGCCTGAGGGCGCCCCTGGCAGTCGCGGCGGCCTGCATCCTGGCCCTGGCGGCCGTCTGGTCGGTCGCGGAGCTGGTCCCGGCGGCGCACCTCAAGGACGCGGTCACGCTGTACCGCTTCACGACGCTCAGCAGGCCGGGACCGGACTCGATCGGCCACTTCCTGCTGCGCCTGCTCGAACCGGGGCTGTTCGTGCTGTGGAGCATCGCGATCGTCGCCACGGCGCTGGCCCGCGAGCGCCCGCGGCTGGCGCTGGCAGCGATCGCGATCCTGGGCCTGGCGCCGCTGACCTCCGAGCTGCTCAAGCCGGTCCTGGCGCACCGCCACGACGTCGTCGGTCACGTCCAGGTCAACCCGGCCTCCTGGCCGAGCGGCCACTCGACGGCGGCTACGGCGCTGGTGCTGTGCGCCGTGCTCGTCGCCCCCGCCCGCCTGCGTCCCGCCCTGGCGGCGGTCGGGGCCGCGTTCGTGGCCGCCGTCAGCGTGTCCCTGCTGGTGCTGGCCTGGCACATGCCGAGCGACGTCCTGGGCGGCTATCTGGTGGCAGGGCTCTGGACGGCCCTGGCGGTGGCCGGCGTCCGCGTCAGCGAGCGGATCCGTCCCAGCCGCCGCGGCGCCCCGCAGACAGGCTGAGGCTCAGTCGCGGGCGGCGCCGCCGTGGGCGCCGGGGTCCCACAGTGCTTCCGAGCCGCCGTCGCCGTTGGCTGCGCGGCTGAGGATGAAGAGCAGGTCGGAGAGCCGGTTCAGGTAGCGGACGGCCTGCGGGTTGACGTCCTCGATCGCGATCGTGCGGCGCTCCGCCCGGCGGCAGACTGTCCTGCAGACGTGCAGGTGGGCGGCGGCGGGCGTGCCGCCGGGGATCACGAAGGAGCGCAGCGGCGGCAGCGTGTCGTTGACCTCGTCGCAGGCCTGCTCCAGCCAGGCCGTGTAGGCGTCGTCGACCCGCAGGCGCTCGCGAGCCTCCCCGGAGTCCTCGGGCGGCACCGACAGGTCGGCGCCGACGTCGAGCAGGTCGTTCTGGACTCGCCGCAGCCAGTCGGCGAAGCGGGAGGGCATGCCGTCGGCCAGCAGAGCCAGCCCGATGGCCGCGTTCAGCTCGTCGACGGTGCCGTAGGCCTCGACGCGCGGGTGCAGCTTGGAGACACGGCTCATGTCGCCCAGATGGGTCTCGCCGCCGTCGCCGAGCTTCGTGTAGATGCGGGTCAGGTTGACTGTCATCGACTGGCCGTTCCGTCCATCATGATAGGCCCGGCCTGCGCGCATCCGTCCAATCGGGTACGTTCTCGCACCTCAGATGAGGATCGGTGTGCCGAAGGAGACCGCGCCGGGGGAGCAGAGGGTTGCCCTGGTGCCAGAGGTCGTCAGCAAGCTGAAGGCCAAAGGGCTGGACGTGCTCGTGCAGAGCGGTGCCGGCACCGACGCCCTGCTCAGCGACGACGCCTTCAAGGAGGCGGGCGCCGAGATCGCCCCCGACGCCTCCGCCGTGTGGGGCTGCGACGTGGTCCTGACGATCGCCCCGCCCGAGCCGCAGGCGATCGCGAGCCTTGCCAAGGGCTCGATCCTGATCGGCTTCCTGGCGCCGCTGAGCAGCCCCCGCACGACGAGCGCGCTGGCTTCGGCGGGCGCGACGGCCTTCGCGATGGAGGCGATCCCGCGCATCACCCGTGCCCAGGCGATGGACGCCCTGTCCTCGCAGAGCAACGTCGCCGGCTACCGGGCGGCCCTGCTCGGGGCGCAGGAGCTGGGGCGCTTCTTCCCGATGCTGATGACTGCTGCCGGCACGATCCCGCCGGCCAAGGTGCTGGTCCTGGGGGTCGGCGTCGCCGGGCTGCAGGCGATCGCCACGGCCAAGCGCCTGGGCGCCCGCACGACCGGCTACGACGTCCGCCCCGAGGTGGCCGAGCAGGTGCAGTCGCTGGGCGCGATGTGGCTTGACCTGGGCCTCGAAGCGGCCGGCGAGGGCGGCTACGCCCGCGAGCTGACAGAGCAGGAGCGGGCGCAGCAGCAGCAGGCCCTGACGGATGCCATCAAGGGCTTCGACGTCGTCATCACGACGGCGCTGGTGCCGGGCCGCCCCGCACCCCGCCTGGTCACGGCGGAGGCCGTCGAAGGCATGAAGCCGGGCTCGGTGATCGTCGACCTGGCCGGCGAGGCGGGCGGCAACTGCGAGCTGACAGAGCCCGGCCAGACGGTCGTCAAGCACGAGGTCAAGATCGTCTCGCCGCTGAACCTGCCGGCGACGATGGCCGAGCACTCCTCGCAGCTGTTCGCGCGCAACGTGCAGGCGCTGCTGGACCTGTTCGTGGACGAGGAGGGCAAGCTGAAGCTGGACTTCGAGGACGAGATCGTCAAGGGCGCGTGCGTCGTGCGCGACGGCGAGATCGTCCACCCCGGCGCCAAGGCGGCAGTCGAAGCCGCGGGCGCCCCGAGCGCGGGAGGCCCGTCGTGATCCTCGCCAGCACCCTGACGACGAACCTGGCGATCCTCGTGCTCGCCGGCTTCATCGGCTTCGTGGTCATCTCCAAGGTGCCCAACACCCTGCACACGCCGCTGATGTCCGGCACCAACGCGATCCACGGCATCGTCCTGCTGGGCGGCCTGCTGGTCGTAGGCCTGTCGGGCAACAGCGCCTTCAACAAGGTCATCCTGGTGATCGCGATCGCCTTCGGGACGATCAACATCGTCGGCGGCTTCCTGGTCACCGACAGGATGCTCGAGATGTTCAAGTCGAAGCCCAAGCCGGCGGAGAAGGACGGGGAGGGGCAGAGCAAGTGAGCCTGCCCCTGGCCGGCACCTTCCTGCAGGACCCGAGCTTCCTCGACGTCCTCTACATCATCGCCTTCGCCCTCTTCATCCAGGGCCTGCGCGGCCTGTCGGGCCCGACGACGGCCGTTCGGGGCAACCGCATCGCAGCCGTCGGCATGATCATCGCGATCGTCGCGACGCTGCTGAACCAGAACGAGGGCAACTGGGGCCTGATCGCCCTGGGCATCGCGATCGGCGCGGCGGTCGGGGTCCCCGCGGCCCGCCAGGTCAAGATGACGGCGATGCCGCAGATGGTGGCCCTCTTCAACGGGGTCGGCGGCGGCGCCGTGTTCCTGATCGCCTGGTCTGAGTTCCGTCGCAGCGGCGGCTACGAAGACACGGCCACCTACATCACGATCTTCTCGCTGTTCGCCGCGATCGTCGGCTCGGTCTCCTTCTGGGGCTCCAACATCGCCTTCGGCAAGCTCCAGGAAATCCTGCCCGGCCGTCCGATCACGCTGGGCGCGGGCCAGCAGATCGTCAACCTGCTGCTGCTGATCCTGGCCGTGGCGGCCGGCGTCGACATCGCCGCGGGCAGCCACTCCGAACTGGTCTTCATCGGCATGCTCGTCTGCGCGGCCCTGCTGGGCAACGCCGTCGTGCTGCCGATCGGCGGCGCCGACATGCCCGTCGTCATCTCGCTGCTGAACGCCTTCACGGGCCTCTCCGCGGCTGCCACGGGAATCGCCCTCAACAACCCCGCCCTGATCGTGGCGGGCATGATCGTCGGCGCCTCCGGCTCGATCCTGACGAACCTGATGGCGGTCGCCATGAACCGCTCGATCCCGGCGATCGTGGCGGGCGGCTTCGGCGGCGGCGGTGCGGTCGCGGGAGCCGAGGGAGCGGGCGAGCACGCCGGCACGGTCAAATCGATCGGCGCAGCGGACGCGGCGATCCAGCTGGCCTACGCCAACCGCGTCGTGATCGTGCCCGGCTACGGCATGGCGGTCGCCCAGGCCCAGCACGCCGTCCGCGAGCTGACCAAAGAGCTCGAGGCCCGCGGCGTGGAAGTCAGCTATGCCATCCACCCGGTCGCGGGACGCATGCCGGGCCACATGAACGTGCTGCTGGCGGAGGCCGACGTGCCCTACGACCAGCTCAAGGAGATGGAGGAGGCCAACCCGGAGTTCCAGCGCACGGACGTGTCGCTGGTCATCGGCGCCAACGACGTGACCAACCCGGCGGCCAAGAACACGCCCTCCTCGCCCATCTACGGCATGCCGATCCTGGAAGTGAACAACTCGCACTCGGTGATCGTGATCAAGCGCTCCATGAACCCCGGCTTCGCGGGCATCGAAAACGAGCTCTACTACGAGCCCGAGACCTCGATGCTGTTCGGCGACGCCAAGAGCGCCGTCAGCGAGATCACGGCCGAGCTCGGCCAGCTGTAGCCGCGTCGTCCTCTGCGAGACTTGGCCGCGTGATAGCCCGCAGCCAGGCCCTGGCGGCCCTCTCCGAGGACGAGTTCGACGTGGTCGTAGTCGGCGGCGGCATCACCGGTGCCGGCGTGGCGCTCGACGCGGCATCGAGGGGCTACAGCGTTGCCCTGCTGGAGCGCGCCGACTTCGCCTCCGGCACCTCCAGCCGCTCCAGCAAGCTCGTCCACGGCGGCCTTCGCTACCTGCAGAACTTCGACCTGGGGCTCGTGCGCGAGGCGCTGCTGGAGCGTCAGCTGATGGTCAAGCTGGCGCCGCACCTGGTCCATCCCCTGCCGCTGGTCGTGCCGGCCTTCGAAGGGGCGCGTCCCGATCGCCTGGTCGGCGTTGGCCTGAACCTCTACGACGTCATGGCCGTGGGCCGCGATCGCCTGCGCGGCAGGCGCTCCCTGCGCAGCTCGGCGAGGGCCGGCGCCGCGGAGGCGGAGGAGTCCTGGAGCCCTGCCCGCCACCGCGTCATCTCCGGCGAGGAGGTGGTGGAGCTGCTGCCCGCCCTGGCTGCCCGCGAGCCGACCAGCGGCTACCTCTTCTACGACTGCCAGACAGACGACGCCCGCCTCGTCCTGACGGTGCTCGGCGAGGCCGAGCGCTTCGGCGCGGTCTGCGCGAACCGCCTCGACGTGACTGGCCTGCTGGAGCTCGACGGCCGGGCGCAGGGAGTCGAGGTGACAGACGTCGAGAGCGGCTCGAGGCTGCAGGTGCGGGCCGCCAACGTCGTCAACGCGACAGGCGTGTGGGCTGACCAGCTGCGTCCCCAGGAGCTCCACCAGGAGGCGGAGCTGCCGAGCATCAGGCCAAGCCGGGGCACCCACGTGACGCTCCGACACGAGCGGCTGCCGCTCGTCGGGGGCGCGATCGTGCCGGCCGGGGGCGGGCGCTCGATCTTCGCCCTGCCGTGGCTTGGGCACACGCTGGTCGGGACGACCGACAACGACTACGAGGGCCCTCTGGAGCACGTCCCGCCGTCCCAGGAGGACGTCGAGTACCTGCTCAGCGCGGTCAACGACTTCTTCGCGGCCGACCTCGGCCCGGGCGACCTGACGGGCGCATTCGCCGGCGTCAGGCCGCTGATCTCCACGGGCGACCCCAAGAAGTCCGTCGACATCTCCCGCAAGGCTGAGCTGTACGAGACATCCTCGGGGATGATCACGATTACGGGCGGCAAGCTCACGACGTGGCGGCGGATGGCGAAGATGACGGTCGACAGGCTGGTCGAGCGGGACGCCCGCGAGGCGAGCTGCCGCACCCAGGAAATCCCGCTCGGGCAGGCCGTGGACCCGGCCGAGCTGCCCCGTCTGGAGGGCGTCCCCGAGCAGGCCTACGAGGCGCTGGCGGGACGCTACGGCCACGGCGCCCACACGGTCCTGCAGGTAGCCGGCGAGCGCGCCGCGCTGGCGCAGCCGATCGTCGAGGGCTGCCCGGACCTGCTGGCGGAGGTGGCGGTCGCGGCCCGCCACGAGCAGGCTCGCTCGATCGGCGACGTGCTGCTGCGTCGTACCCGCCTGGGGCTGCTGGCGGCGCACGAGCTGACGGTGCAGGCGGGACCCTCCCGCAGGGTCGGCGAGACGCTGGCCCGCGAGCTGGGCTGGGACGAGGCTCGCCTGGAGGCCGAGCTGGACTCCTTCGCCGCGGAGGCGCAGGCGGAGGGGATCGCGCTGCCGGCAGCCGCTCCCTCGTGACCAGCGCCCCCCGCCACCTCCTGATCGCAGGCGAGCGTCGCCTGCAGCTGGGCGACCGTCCGCTGCTGATGGGGATCGTCAACGCCTCGCCGGACTCCTTCAGCGACGGCGGGCTGAACAGGACGCTCCAGGAGCGGGTGGCCCTGGCCAGGGAGCTGGTGGCGGCAGGGGCAGACCTGCTGGACGTGGGCGGGGAGTCGGCCTCCACGGGCGTGCCCGCCGTCGAGGAGCAGGAGGAGATCGCCCGCGTCGTCCCGCTGATCGAGGCGATCGTCGGCGAGATGGACGTGCTCGTGTCGATCGACACCTACAAGCCGCCTGTCGCCCGAGCCGCCGTCGCGGCGGGCGCGAGCATCGTCAACGACGTCAGCGGGCTGCTGGACACGGGCCTGGCCCGCGTCTGCGCCGAGACGGGAGCGGGCCTGGTGCTGATGCACACGGCCGCCGCCCCCAAGCAACGCCGCCAGGACCCCGACCTCTACGAGGACGTCGTGGAGGAGGTGCTGGCCTTCCTGCACGACCGCATCGAGCTGGCCCTGGAGCTGGGGGTCGAGCGGGAGCAGCTGATCGTCGACCCGGGCCCGGACTTCGCCAAGACGCCGGCCCAGACGATCCGCCTGCTCTCGCAGGTCGGGCGCATGCACGAGCTGGGTCGCCCCGTCCTGATGGCGATCTCCCGCAAGGACTTCATCGGGGCACTGACGGGTCGCTCCCCGCGCCGGCGCGACGCCGGAACGCTGGCGGCCCTCGCTCACGGCCTCGACCATGGCGCCCACGTGTTCCGCATGCACGACGTCGCCGCCGCCAGGGACTTCCTGACGGTGCGAGCCGCCCTGCGTGCGGAGGCGGTCCCCGACCGCGACCTCAGCCTGACCGAGGCGATCCGCTACGACCGCGGCGAGCGCCGCCCGAGTCGCTAGGCTTTCGCCGTCACGGGTGCCAGTCGCCGCCGACGCGACGGGACGCCGACCACCCATCCATCAAGAGAGGAACACAAATGTCCGTACTCGCACGCTCCGAGCTGGAGGCAAGCCCGCTCGCAGACCTGCACGCGATCGCCGATCAGATCGGCCTGGAGGGCTTCCGCAGGCTCCGCAAGGCGGACCTGATCGATGCCATCCTGGGCGACTCCGGCTCCGGCTCCGAGGACGGCGGCGCGCCGATCGACGAGGAGGGGGAGGCAAAGCCCAAAGCCCGCCGCCGCCGGGCGCCGCGTGCCCGCCGTGGCAAAGCGGCCGAGGCCGAGGAGGAGGCCGACGCCGAGGCAGAGACCGAGGAGAAGCCCGAGGCAGAGCCGGAGGTGGAGAGCGAGGAGGACGAGCGGCCACGCTCGCGCCGCCGCGGCGGCCGTGGCTCGCGTGCCCCACGCGGTGCAGAGGACGGCGAGAAGGACGAGGAGGCGCGGACGGCCGAGGGGGTCGTCGAGGTGCTTGGCAACGGCTCGGCCTTCCTGCGCGTCGACCCGCCGGAGCCGAGCGACGAGGACGTCTACGTCTCCGCGGCCCAGGTCCGTCGCTGCGAGCTGGTCAGCGGCGACCGCGTCAGCGGCCCCGTGCGGACGCCACGCCGCTCCGAGCGCTACCCGTCGCTGGTCCGCATCGACACGATCAACGGCGAGTCGGCCGACTCCGTCTCAGACGGCGTCCGCTACGAGGAGCTTCCGGTGGCGTGGCCGGAGCAGCGTCTTGCGCTCGGCTCTGCCGACAAGACGCTCGAGGCGATCGAGTGGCTGACGCCGCTCGGCAAGGGCTCGCGGGCGACGATCGTCGGCGGCCGCTGCGCAGGCAAGTCGGAGACCGTCAAGCGCCTGGCCGAGGCGCTCGCCAAGGTCGAGGGCATCGAGCTGAGCATCGTCCTGGCGGGCGCCCGCCCCGAGGAGATCGCCCAGTGGCAGGAGAGCGGACCGGCTCCCGCCGCGGCTCTCAGCTTCGCGGCCTCCGCGGACTCCCAGGGCCAGGCCGTCGAGCGGGCTCTCGACGCGGCCAAGCGCACGGCCGCCAGGGGCGGTGACGCTGTCGTCCTGATCGACGGTCTCGCCGGCCTGCCGCCCCACGCGGCACGCCGAGCTCTTGCCGCCGCCCGCAACCTCCGCGAGGCTGGCTCCCTGACTGTCATCGCCACGGCCGACGCCCCGCTCGGGGGCGAGACGACCGTGATAGCCCTCGACCCGATCCTCGCATCCACTGGCCAGGAGCCGATCCTCGACCTGGCCGCCAGCGGCACCCTGCGGGCCGAGCTGCTGGTCGGAGAGGACGGAGCGAAGTCGATCCGCAAGGCCCGCGCGAAGGCGCTGGAGGCCTGAGGCACCCGGCTATCGCCTTCCTGGATAGGCGACGCGGCCCCAGGAGGGCTCAGGCGCCAGCTCGATCGGCTCGCCGGCGTCGCGGCCGGGCCGGCCGGGCTGGACGTACATGAAGCCGCCGGTGTGCTCGTCGAAGGCGACGGACAGCTCGCCCTCCTTGACGCGCTGGTCGAGCCAGGCGCCGCGGAAGACGAGGCGGCGCAGCCAGTGCACGAGGGAGCGCTCGGCGGGGCCGACGAGCTCGGGCCAGCATTCGTTGACGTGCTCGCCGAGGGCGGAGGCGGGGTCGATGATCTCGCCGTTGACGGCCAGGTTGACGAGGTCTTCGAGCTCCTCGCGGCCGAGGCGGTCGCCGACGAAGCCGAGCTTCAGGGCCGCCTGCTCGCAGCGCTGCGAGAAGTCCGCCTCGTTGAAGGTGAAGCGCAGCTCGCCGTATTCGAGGACGAAGTCCTCGCCGGAGTCGTAGTTTTCGCGCCTTGCCGTTTCCATGCCGTCCGATGCCGCTGCTATGCGGTCGTCGGGATCATATGGCCGGTTCCTGCTCGGGCGCTCGCGATGAATGCCTTCTTGCACCCCCGGGGCTCCTCGCGGCGCTGGCGGCGTCGATAGCCTGCACGGCCGATGGCACGCCTCTCAGAGCAGGGACTGCGCAAGACGGTCGGCGTGCCCGGCATGTTCGCGACGGCCTACGGCAACGTCGGCTCCTCGATCTACTACGCCCTGGGACTGGTCGCGGCGCACGCCCTGGGACTGACGCCGCTGGTCTTCGTCTTCGCGGGCGGCCTGTTCGCGCTGACGGCCAAAACGTACGCCGAGGGGGCCTCGATGTTCCCCGAAGCGGGCGGCTCCTCCTCCTTCGCCCGCCACGCCTTCAACGACGTCGTCTCGTTCTTCGCGGGCTGGGCGCTGAGCCTGGACTACATCCTCACGATCGCCATCTCGGCGTTCTTCGTGCCGCACTACCTGAGCGCCTTCCCGGGCCTGCACCCGCTCAAGCACAACCCCGACGACATCATCGGCGGCTTGATCGTCGTGGTCGCCCTGGTGGGCCTGAACATCCGCGGCCTGGGCGAGTCGGCGAAGCTCAACCTGGTCCTGGCGTGCGTGGACCTGGCCACGCAGATCATGCTGGTCTTCCTGGGGGTCTTCCTGGTCCTGAACCCCTCGCTGCTGGTCAACCAGGTCCATCTCGGCTCGGTGCCGACCTGGAAAGAACTGATCTTCGCCCTGTCGCTGGCGATGCTGGCCTACACGGGCATCGAGACGGTCGCGAACATGGCCGAGGAGTCCAAGGACCCCGGCGTACAGGTGCCCAAGGCGGTCAACCTGGTCGTCCTTGCGGTCCTGACGGTCTACGCGGGCATCTCCGTCGTGGCCCTGTCGGCGCTGCCCGTGATCCACCACGGAGTGGGTTACAGCGCCCAGCTCAAACAGAGCTTCTCCTCGCCGGGCTATGCGACCTCGCTGGGCGGCTTTTTCGAAAACGACCCGATGCTGGGGGTGGTCGAACACCTGGGCCTGCACGGCACGATCCTGACCCTGGCCAAGTACTACCTGGGCCTGCTGGCGGCGACGATCCTGTTCATCGCCACCAACGCCGGGATGATCGGCATCTCGCGGCTGTCGTGGTCGCTTGCCGAGCACCGCCAGCTGCCGCGCCTGTTCTCCTCGCTTCACCCGAAGTTCCGCACGCCCTGGTTCACGCTGATCTTCTTCTCGCTGTTCGCGTGCGCGCTGATCCTCTACGGCAACACGAGCGTTCTGGGCAACCTCTACTCGTTCGGGGCGATGCTGTCCTTCACGACGGCCCACGCCGCGATCGTGGCGCTGCGTATCAAGGACCCCGACCGCGAGCGTCCCTACCGCAGCCCGCTGGGCCTCCGCATCCGTGGCTCGACGATCCCGATGACGGCGGTCATCGGCGGCATCGGCACGTTCCTGGCCTGGATCGCCGTGACGATCCTGCACGGCGAGGCCCGGATCGTCGGCATCCCCTGGATGATCGTGGGGATGTGCGGCTACTACTACTACCGCCGCCGCCAGGGCCTTGACCCGAAGAAGTCCTACCGCCTGCCCCGCCCGGAGCGTCCGGAGGACTTCCACGAGCTCGAGTACCGCACGGCGCTGGTGCCGATCTTCGGCAGCGATGTGTCGGCCTCGGCGCTCCACTCGGCCGCCAAGCTGATCGGTGAAGAAGGCCTGGTCTATGCGATCTACGTGCTGCCCGTGCCCGCCCAGCTGCCGCTGGAGGGCGGCCTGGAGGAGGAGGAGGCGCACGGCCGCTCGGTGCTGGAGAGCGCCCGCATCCAGGCCAGGCGCTCGGGCATCAAGATCCGCACGGGCCTGATCCGCACCCGCAACGCCGGCGCCGCACTGGTGCAGGAAGCGGAACGGGTCAACTCCGACGTCATCTACTGGTCGGCCATCCACGCCCCCGCGGGCGAGCAGAAGATCGGCCCGACAGCGACGTACCTGCTGACCCACCGGCCCTGCCGGGTGATCATCGAGACGGACAACGAGCCGGGCAACAGGCGCGACCCCGGGGCTCTGGCCGGCGTCAGCCGCTGAGCGTCGAGCGCAGCGCCTCGTCGAGGTCGGGGTGGCTGTGCTCGTAGCCGAGCATCAGCGGTCTGGCGGGCATGACGCGGGCGCCGGTCGTGACGATCTCGGCCATCTCCCCGTAGAGCAGGTGCAGGGCCAGCCCCGGCAGGGGCAGCAGGGCGGGACGGTGCAGGGCCCGGCCCAGGGCCTTCGAGAACTCGCGGTTGGTGACGGGGCCGGGCGCGGTCGCGTTGACAGGGCCGCTCCACTGCTCGTCGGACAGGGCGGCCAGCATCATCCCGACGACGTCCTGCGCGTGGATCCAGGGCATGTACTGGCGCCCGCCCGCGATCGGGCCGCCGATGCCCAGCTGGAAGGGCAGCAGCATCTTCGCCAGGGCGCCGCCGGCACGGTCCAGCACGACGCCCGTGCGGACCCGCACGACGCGCATGCCGAGCTCCTGCGCCCTGATCGCCTCGTGCTCCCAGGCCGTGCACACTTCGGCCAGGAAGTCGGCGCCGGGCGGGGCCTCCTCGTCGATCGGCTCTGCGCCGTGGGGGCCGTAGTAGCCGGTCGCTGAGGAGCTGACGAGGACGGCCGGGAGCCGGTCGGCGGCGCGCAGGCCGGCGAGCAGATGCTCCGTGCCCGTCACGCGGCTGTCGCGGATCGCCTGGCGGGCGGCGGGGGTCCAGCGCTGCGAGACGGGCTCGCCGGCCAGGTGGGCGACAGCGTCCCGGCCCGTCAGTGCCTCCTTCGGAGCCGCTTCGGAGGTCGGGTTCCAGCCGTAGGCGCGGACGTCCCCCAGCGCCCTCCTGGCCCGCTCCGGTTCGCGGCTGAGGATCGTGACGTCCCAGCCGCCGGACAGCAGCTCCCCGACCAGGCGCCGTCCGATCAGGCCGGTGGCGCCGGTGACGGTGATGCTGCCTGCGCTCATCCCGGCTCAGACCCTCCCGTCGGTGACGGTGCCCGGGGTGTCGCCGGGGGCGAAGCCGACCTCCTGCCCGCCGGCCATGGCGATGCCGGCGGCGCGGGCCTGCTCGGCGACGGCGGCGGCCACGGCCGGGGCGACGTCGCGGTTGAAGACGGAGGGGATGATGTACTCCTCGTTCAGCTCGCTCTCCTGCACGATGTCGGCGATGGCGCGGGCGGCGGCCATCTTCATGTCCTCGGTGATGGCGCTGGCGCGGACGTCCAAGGCGCCCCTGAAGATGCCCGGGAAGCAGAGGACGTTGTTGATCTGGTTGGGGTAGTCCGAGCGGCCCGTGGCCATGATCCGCACGTACGGCGCGGCCTCCTCGGGGTTGACCTCGGGGTTGGGGTTGGCCATGGCGAAGACCATCGCGTCCTCGGCCATGCGCCCGAGCGCCTCGGCGGGCATCGCGCGGGCCCCGGAGACGCCGATCAGCAGGTCGATGCCGTCGATCACGTCGGCCGGCGTGCCGCTGCGCCTCTCGGGGTTCGTGACATCCGCGAACCAGCGCTTGACGGAGTTCATGGACCCGTCCTGGTAGTCCTCGCGCTCGGTCGAGAGGACGCCCCGGGAGTCGGCGCCGATGATCTGGCTGACGCCGGCGGCCTGCAGGATCTTGGTGACGGCGATGCCGGCGGCGCCCAGGCCGAGCACGAGCACCTTCAGGTCGGCCAGGTTGCGCCCGGTCAGCTTGACGGCGTTCAGGACGGCGGCCATGACGACGACTGCCGTGCCGTGCTGGTCGTCGTGGAAGACGGGGACGTCGAGCTCCTCGATCAGCCTCTGCTCGATCTCGAAGCAGCGGGGCGCGGCGATGTCCTCGAGGTTGATGCCGCCCAGGCCGGGTGCGATCAGCTTGACGGTCTGGACGATCTCCTCGACGTCGGTCGTGTCCAGACAGATCGGGAAGGCGTCGACACCGGCGAACTCCTTGAACAGGCAGCACTTGCCCTCCATCACGGGCATCGCGGCCTTGGGGCCGATGTTGCCGAGGCCCAGGACGGCCGTCCCGTCGGAGACGACGGCGACGGTGTTGCGCTTGATCGTGTACTGGAAGGCCTTGGCGTCGTCCTCGGCGATCGCCAGGCAGACCCGGGCGACGCCGGGGGTGTAGACCATCGAGAGGTCGTCGCGGGTCTTCAGCGGGTGCTTGTTGGCCTGTTCGATCTTGCCGCCGACGTGCAGCAGGAAGGTGCGGTCGGTCGTGTCGATCACCTCCGCCCCGGAGACGGACCCGATGGCGGCCAGGATGCGCTCCCAGTGGTCCTGCCCGGACGCGTCGACGACGATGTCGCGCAGGCTGTGGGCGGCGTCGGTCTCGACGACGTCGACGGCCCCGACGAGGCCGCCGGCCTCGCCGATGGCTGTCGTGGTCTGGCCGAGCACGCCCGGCGTGTCGTCGAGCTTCACGCGGATCGTCAGTCGGTATTGGGCGCTGGGGGTTGCGCTCACTGCTGTGACTCCCTCGGGTCGGTGGCGGCAGGGGATGTTAGGAGGTATCGCTTGCGCGCGGATACGTAGAGTGGTCGTCGATGCCGCCAAGCACCTCAAACGGGTCCCGCACGGGCGCAGCCTCGAAGGGAGCGGGCGAGCGGCGCCTGTTCCTGATCGACGGGCCGAGCCTGGTCTACAGGGCCTTCTTCGCCCTGCCGGAGTCGATCGCGACCTCCACGGGCGTCCCGACGAACGCCATCTTCGGCTTCGCCTCGATGCTGGTCAAGATCGTGACGGACTACGGCGTGTGCCCGACGGTCGTGGCCTG
Source organism: uncultured Solirubrobacteraceae bacterium (assembly GCA_963697795.1). Classification (GTDB taxonomy): domain Bacteria; phylum Actinomycetota; class Thermoleophilia; order Solirubrobacterales; family Solirubrobacteraceae; genus Palsa-744. The sequence goes on from OY969097.1 coordinate 2,956,246, forward strand.
GGACGCGGGCACGTCGGGCCGCAACGACCTGTTCCCCGACTACAAGGCGTCGCGGCGCTCGCGCCCGGACCTGCTCAAGCAGCAGTGGCCTGCGATGGAACCGCTGGTCGAGGCGTTCGGCTACACGAACGTGCGCCTGGAGGGCTACGAGGCCGACGACGTGATCGCCTCGTTGTCCCAGCTGGCCCTGCAGGCCGACCCGCCGGTCCCGGTGATGGTCGTGACGGGCGACCGCGACGTCTTCCAGCTGGTCGACCCGGCCGGCCTGGTCAAGATCATGGCGACGGCCAGGGGCATCACCGAGACGAAGATCTACGACCGCCAGGCGGTGCTGGACCGCTATGGCATCCCGCCCGAGTCGATCCCCGACTTCTACGGCCTGAAGGGCGACACCTCGGACAACATCCCGGGCGTCCCGGGAATAGGCGACAAGACGGCCAGCGAGCTGCTGCAGCGCTTCGGGACCCTGGAGGAGGTGCTGGCGAGCGTCGATGAGATCTCCGGGGCCAAGCGCAAACAGAACCTGACGGAGCATGCGCAGGACGCCCGCATGTCCAAGCAGCTGGCGACGGTCAGGCGCGACCTGGACGTGAACCTGGACGTCGCCCTGGAGGTCGAGCGGGAACCGGATCGCACGCGTCTGCGCGAGTTCTTCCGCGAGTACGAGCTGCGCGATCCGCTGCGGCGCCTGGAAGAGGCCCTGGGCGACCCCGACGCGGCGGCGCCGCAGAGCGCTGCCGAGGTGACGCTGACGGCGACTGTCCGCTCCGGGCGCCCGGCCGACCTGGCCTCCTTCGGCAAGGGCGAGGTGTGCGTCGTCGTGACCGAGACGCAGGCGCCGGAGGGGGAGCTGTTCGCGGAGGGCTCGCCGTGGCGCTTCGCGGCGGCCTGCGACGGGCAGGTCCTGATCGGGGACTGCCAGGGCCCCGAGGAGGTCGTCGCGGCCTGCGGGGATCGCCCGGTCGTGGCCCACGACGCCAAGGCGCTGGGCGTGGTGCCGCCGAACCTGGTCCACGACACGCTGCTGGGCGCCTACCTGCTGGAGCCCGCCCGCCGCGGCTACCCGCTGGCGGAGCTGTGCGAGGAGCGGGGACTCTCCAGCGACCTGGAGGACCAGGCGGCGGCCCGGGCGGTGATGCTGAGCGGCCTGGCGGACTGGCAGCGCGAGCAGATCGACGAGCGCGAGCTGCGGGGCGTCATGGACGAGATCGAGCTGCCCCTGGTGGCGGTGCTGCGCGACATGGAGCTGCTGGGGGTGCGCCTGAACGTGGCGCGCCTGGCGGAGATAACGACCCGCGTGCACGAGGAGATCGACGCCCTGGAACGCGACATCTTCGCCATGGCCGGGGAGGAGTTCCTGATCTCCTCCCCCCAGCAGCTGGGCGAGATCCTGTTCGAGCGGCTGGGCCTGTCGCGCAAGCGCCGGGGCAAGACGGGCTACTCGACGGACGCCCGCGTCCTTCAGGCGATCCGCTCCGAGCACGAGATCATCCCCAAGATCGAGCGCTGGCGGGAGCTATCGACGCTGATCAAGACCTACCTGGACGTGCTGCCGGGGATGGTCGACGAGCGCTCGCGCATCCACACGACGTTCCTGCAGGCCGTGGCCCAGACGGGGCGCCTGTCGAGCACCAACCCGAACATGCAGAACGTCCCCATCCGCACCCCGCTGGGACGGGAGATAAGGGGCTGCTTCGAGGCCGAGGACGACCAGATCCTGATCTCCGCGGACTACTCCCAGATCGAGCTTCGGGTGCTGGCCCACGCGGCCGGCGAGCAGGTGCTGATGGACATCTTCTCCAGGGGCGAGGACGTGCACACGGCGACGGCCTCCCACGTCTTCAACGTGACCCCCGAGCAGATCGATCCGGGCATGCGCTCGAAGGCCAAGATGATCAATTACGGCATCGTCTACGGCCTCTCGGACTTCGGCCTGGCGGACCGCCTGAACATCCCCCGCGAGGAGGCCAAGGAGTTCATCGACACCTACCTGGAGCGCTTCCCGGCCGTGGCGAAGTTCATGGCCGACACGATCGAGCTGGCCAAGGAGCAGGGCTACGTCAAGACGCTGTGGGGGCGCCGCCGGCAGATCCCGGAGCTGCGGGCCCGCAACTACCAGGTGCGCACGCTGGGCGAGCGCCTGGCCGTCAACACGGTCGTGCAGGGCACGGCGGCGGACGTCATCAAGCTGGCCATGGTCCGCTGTCACGAGGCGCTTGACCGGGAGGGGCTGGCCACGCGCCTGCTGCTGACGATCCACGACGAGCTGCTGTTCGAAGGGCCGCCGGGCGAGGCCGACGCGGCGAGGGCCCTGGTGGAGCGGGAGATGTGCGGGGTGTGGGAGCACCAGCCGCCGATGGCCGTGGAGGCGGGGGTGGGGAGGAGCTGGCTGGATGCGAAGTGACCAAGGTGTCTGTGCTACACTGATCCCGTGGAGCACGTATGACGAACCTGACGGTCACAATCGATAGCGAACTGCTCAAGAGAGCTCGGATTCGCGCGCTCGAACAGGACACGTCGGTGAACGCCTTGGTTCGCGAGTACCTGGAAAGCCTGACAGCGGACGACGACGGGCAGGACCCGTTGGGCGGCTTCCTGGCGCTCACGAAGTCGGTGCATGCAGGCAGCGGGCCGGGCGGGCGCACCTGGACGCGCGACGAGCTCCATGAGCGCTAGGGCCTTCCTGGATACGAACGTGCTGGTGTACGCGGTCGACGAGGCTGAGCCCACCAAGCGGGCGATCGCGCGTGACCTTCTCGGCGAGCTCGGCAGGCGGGAGTTCGTGTTGAGCACGCAGGTTCTCGGCGAGTTCTACGTCACTGTCACCCGCAGGCTGGAGCAGCCGGTGGCGGAGGAGGTCGCCGCGGCGGCGGTGGATCAGCTTGCGATGCTGCCGACTGTGCGAACGGACGTGGGCTTGGTCAAGGCAGCGATCCAAACCAGTCGCTCTGCTCAGATCTCCTACTGGGACGGGTTGATCGTCGCGGCCGCGGAGGCGGGAGGGTGCACACGCCTCTTGACCGAGGACCTGAACGACGGTCAGACGATCGGCTCCGTTCGCGTCGAGAACCCGTTCCGGTCCTGACGGCGCCCGCAGCCTCCCTCACCCCAGCGCGCTCTGGAACCCCTCCCGCCAGCTCGGATAGGCGGGCGTCCAGCCGAGCTCCCGCTTGGCGAGGGCGTTGCCTGCCCCCTGCGCCCGCGTCATTGCGTACACCCCGTAGCTGCCCGCGGCGGGCCGGGCCAGCCATGAGGGCACGCGCCGCGGCGGGCGCCCACCGACGGCCTGAGCCAGCGCCGGGATCCACTCCCGCACGAGGGCGGGCTCGTCGTCGACGACGTTGTAGGCGCCGGACTCCCCGTGGGTGAGAGCGGCGAGGGTCGCGGCGGCGGCGTCGCGGATGTGCACGAAGGACCAGACCCCGCTCCCGCCCCCCACGATCGGCAGCCGGCGCTTGCGGGCCATCTCGCCCGTCGAGCCCTCGGAGCACACGGCGGTGCCGGGCCCGTAGAAGTAGCCGTAGCGCATGACGAGGCCGCCGGCATCGAGGGTCAGGCGCTCCAGCTCCCGCAGCGCCTCGGCTGAGCGGGCGAAGCTCTTGAAGGTGTCCTGCCCCCGCAGCAGGGGGTCGGTCTCGACGTGGACGGTCCCGGGTGGGCCGGGCGCGTAGGAGAAGGCGATGCTCTGGGCGAGGATCCTCCGCACCCCGGCGGCCCGGGCGGCTGCGATCAGGTTGCGGGTCCCCTCGGTGCGAAGCCTGTCGTTCATGACGAAGTCCCGCTCGATCGTGCGGGGGTCGATCCGCTGGGGCAGCGAGGTCAGCTCGTGGACGACGGCGTCGGGGGCGGCCTCGGCCACGGCGCCAGTCAGCGCCTCGGCGTCGAGGGCGTCCACGACGACAGCTCGCGCACCGGCAGCCTCGATCTGCGCGGCCCGCCCTGCGGATCGTGTCGTTCCCACGACCTCGTGCCCCTCGCCGAGCAGCATCGGCACGAGCTGGCGCCCTATGGCACCCGTCGCGCCTGCCAGGAAGACCCTCACGAGGCGACCGCCAGGGGCGGAGCGCCCGCCGCGACGCCGCCCTCCATGCGGGCGCAGGCCATGCCCTCGCTGAAGCCGGCCGCGCCGAGCCCGAAGGCGGCGTTGAAGCGCGAGCGCAGGTTCTCGACGGCGATCAGGTTGACCAGCTCCACGAGCTGCCCGTCGTCGAAGCGCCCGCGCAGGGCCTCGAACAGCTCGTCGGTGACGGCGACGGGCGTGACAGTCATGGCGACGGCCAGGTCCAGCACGAGTCGCTCGGTGTCGTCGAAGGCGTCGCTGTCGCGGTAGCGGTGCAGGTCGAGCAGCTGATGCTCCTCGATCCCGTTGGCGCGAGCCTCGAAGGAGGCGATGTCCTGGCACATCTCACATCCCTGCATGACGGCTGACTTCAGGACGGCCAGCGATCGCAGCCGCTCGGGAACGCGAGTCCCGATGGCGACGGACTTCTCCATGGCCGCGTAGCCGGCCAGCAGCCCCAACCGGTGTGCCCGTATGGGGATGTCGGGCGTCAGCAGCGAGCGGCCCGTCATGCGCTTGATCTCACGGCGGACGGCCGCGTAGACGAGGCGCGCGAGGCGGCGGGAGGGAACACCTTCGATGCGGCTCATGTCGATCTCCTTTCGGGAGCTGGGGCGAGGGGGAGAGGGGATGAGGAGGGGGTCGGTATGCGGTTCTCCGCGCCCGTGGCCGGGTTTCTCGCGTCGCGGTCGGCGGCGCGCCAGAGCAGGGCCAGCTGGATCGTGGCGGCGAGCAGGGCGGCGAAGTCGACGTAGCCGACCCAGCGAGGGTGGGCCCTGCCGATGTCCAGCAGGTGGTTGGCGCTGTGCAGGGCGAACTGGATCGTGGCGAGGGCGAAGGCGGGCGCCCGCCAGGAGGGCCGTCGCAGGGCCATCGCCATGACGACGCCGGCGGCGGCGTAGCAGGTGGCCATGTCGCGGACGTAGTGGTCGTTGGCGGCTCCCCACGGCCCGACGGTCTCGAAGAAGGCGTGCGGGGCGAAGCCCATGAAGGCCCCGAGTCCGATCTGCAGGACGGCGAAGGAGAGGAGCCCCGCCATGACCTGGGGGGAGCCCGAGCCTGTCCCGCTGTCTGCCCTGGCGCTCACCTGACGGTCACGATACGTTTGCGGTGGTGCACCGTAAAGGACCAATTCGATGACAAATGCGGATACCAGTCTGTCCGGTCCGGAGCTGCTGGTCGAGCTCGACAGGCGCTCGCGCCGGCCGCTGCGAGCCCAGCTGGAGGACGGTCTGCGCGAGGCTGTGCGCTCCGGGCGCCTGCCGGCCGGCTCGCGCCTGCCGGCGACGCGGGCGCTGGCGGAGGACGCGGGCGTCTCGCGCCGGCTGGTGGTCGACGCGTATGCGCAGCTGCTGGCGGAGGGCTACCTGGTCTCGCGGGCGGGAGCGGGGACGTTCGTGGCCCAGGCGGCTGCGCCGTCGGCCCGCCAGGAGGTCGAGCGCCCGCGCCCGCGTCTGGCCTTCGACTTCTTCCCCGGCGTCCCGGACCTGGCGGGCTTCCCGCGCAGGGCGTGGCTGAGAGCACTGCGGGAGGTCCTCACGGAGGCGCCTGACACGGCCTTCGGCTATCCCGACCCGCGCGGCGCGCCGGAGCTGCGCCGCTCGCTGGCCGAGCACCTGGCGCGGGTGCGGGGCGTCGTCGCGGACCCCCAGTCGATCGTGGTCTGCGCGGGGGTGGCCCAGGCCCTGGCGCTGCTGGCGCGGGCGCTGCCGGGCGGGACGTTCGCGGTCGAGGATCCGAGCCTGCCCGTGCACAGGGCGATCCTGCAGTCGGGCGGCGCCCGGCTTGTGGGGCTGCCGGTCGACGAGCAGGGCGCGTGCGTGCAGGCGCTGCCGGGGCTGATGGAGGAGCACGGTGAGGTGGCTGCGGCGATCGTGACGCCGGCCCACCAGGCGCCGACGGGCGTCGCTCTCTCACCGCAGCGCAGGGCGGCGCTGCTGGCGTGGGCGCAGGCCGGAGGCCTGGTCGTGGAGGACGACTACGACGCGGAGTACCGCTACGACCGTCCGCCGCTGGGGGCCCTGCAGGGGCTGGCGCCGGAGTGCGTCCTCTACACGGGCACGGTCTCCAAGACCCTGGCTCCGGCCCTGCGCCTGGGTTGGATGGTCCTTCCCGGGCGGCTCGTGCAGCCGGTCCTGACGGCCAAGGCGATGGCCGACCACGGCTCCCCGACGCTGGACCAGCTGGCGCTGGCGAGGCTGCTGGACAGCGGCGCCTACGACCGCCACCTGCGGGCGGCCAGGCGCCGCTACCGCTCGCGCCGGGACGCGCTGCTGGAGGCCGTCGAGCGCCACCTGCCGGGAGCCCGCGTGACGGGGCTGGCGGCGGGGCTGCACGCGCTGGTGCGCCTGCCCGAACCGGTGGCGGGCCTGGAGCTGGCACGGGCGGCGGCGCGGCGGTCGGTCGGCGTCTACCCGCTGGGCTACGGCTACCTGCAGGTCCGCCCGCGCGAGGACGGGCTGATCCTGGGCTATGCCAACCTGGCGGAGCCGGCCATCGAGGAGGGCGTGCGCAGGCTGGCCCTGGCGCTCGGCGAGCTGCCGGCGGAGACGAACGACGGCGGGGCGACGTTCATGTAGCGGGTGAAGGCCCAGCCCGACAGGCGCCTGCTCCCGAAGGCTTTGATGACGGCGTCGAGGGCCCGCGTGGAGGTCGTCCGGCCGACCGCGTGCTGCGTGTTCAGCAGCCAGCGGAACTTCCACTCGTGGGCGTCGGAGAAGGCGGCGTAGCGGGCCAGGGCCTGCTCACGGGTGCGACGCCCGGCCAAGACTTCGGCCAGCTCCCGCCCGCAGGCCAGCCCGAAGTAGAGGGCGGTCCTGATGCCCTCGGCGGTCAGCGGCAGGCAGTGCCCGGCCGAGTCCCCGGCGAAGAAGACGCCGTCCTCGGTGGCGCGGCGCAGCTGATGGGGGATCCAGTTGCCCTGGTAGCCGTCGGGGGGCAGGCCGAGGTCGGCGGCGAGCCGGACGGTCGGCTCCTTGACGTGGTCGGCGGGCCGGTAGGAGCCGACGCCGACGCGCAGCTCATCGCGCGCGGGGAAGCTCCAGGAGTAGCCGGCGCGTACGTACTTGGCGTCGACCCACAGCTCCAGCTCCCGGCCGCTCCCGTGGGGGTGCACCTCCAGGCCACGTGAGAGACGCGCCTCGGGGGGCTGGATGGGGGTCGCGCCCGACAGGACGCGCCGCCAGCCGAGTGCGTCGACGATCAGCGGCGCGGTCAGGTCGCCGCGGTCGGTGTGGACGGTGTCGCCGGTGCGCCCGTCGACCTTGGCGGTCTCGAACTCGGCCTCGCCGGCCTGCTCCCACAGCAGTGCGCACAGCTCGCGGTAGTCGAACGTCGAGAAGGTCCAGGGCAGCGTCCAGCGCGAGGTGCCGAAACGCGTGTGCACGACGAGCTCTCCGAAGGTCTGCCGATGGGAGGCGGACAGTCCCATGGCGTCAAGCCACAGCGTCGGCATGGCGCAGGCGGAGGTCTGACGCTCGCCGATCTCGTAACGATCCAGGACGAGGACGCGGGCGCCGCTGCCGGCCAGCTCGCGGGCGACGGCCAGGCCGGCGAAGGATGCGCCGCACACGAGGACGTCGCAGTCGCGCTCCAAGCGGGTGCGCTGCGCTCCGCGCTTGGTGGCTCGGACGGGCATAGGCCCGGCAATGATACGGCTGCGCTACGCTTCGCCCGAATGCAAACAGTGATGGAGAACCCACAGGCACGGGTCGTTGAGGGGTCCAACGGCCTGCTGCTCGAGGTGGACGGCCAGATCGTCCCCAACTACGACGCGACCTTCCGTGACATCGAGGAGGGCGAGGTCGTCACAGGCCACGTCGTCCGCATCGACAAGGACGAGGTCCTGGTCGACATCGGCTACAAGTCCGAGGGCGTCATCCCGGCCTCGGAGCTGTCGATCCGCAAGTCGGTGGACCCCAACGAGGAGGTCCACCTGGGCGAGGAGGTCGACGCGATCGTCCTCACCAAGGAGGACCAGGACGGTCGCCTGATCATGTCCAAGAAGCGCGCCCGCTTCGAGAAAGCGTGGCGGCGCATCGAAACGGCCGCGGAGTCGGGCGAGCCGGTCGAGGGCACGGTCATCGAGGTCGTCAAGGGCGGCCTGATCATCGACCTGGGCGTGCGCGGCTTCCTGCCGGCGTCGCTGGTCGACATCCGCCGCGTGCCCAACCTGGACGAATACATGGGCACGAAGATCGAGACCAAGGTCATCGAGCTGAACCGCTCCCGCAACAACGTCGTCCTGTCGCGCAGGGCGGTGCTGGAGGAGGAGCGCAAGGAGGTCCGCCAGCAGATCCTGGACCGCCTGCAGCCGGGCCTGGTCGTTGAAGGCCAGATCTCCAACATCGTCGACTTCGGCGCCTTCGTGGACCTGGACGGCATCGACGGCCTGATCCACATCTCAGAGCTGTCGTGGTCGCACGTCAACCACCCCTCGGAGATCCTCTCGATAGGAGACACGGTCAAGGTCAAGGTGCTGGACATCGACCGAGACCGTCAGCGCATATCCCTCGGTCTCAAGCAGACCCAGGAGGACCCCTGGCAGCGGATCGTGGACACCTACAACGTCGGCGACGAGCTGGCGGGCAAGGTCACGAAGGTCGTCACGTTCGGCGCGTTCGTGGAGATCCTGGACGGCGTCGAGGGCCTGGTGCACATCTCCGAGCTGGCCCCCCACCACGTGGAGAGCCCCCGCGAGATCGTTCACCCGGGCGACGAGATCCGCGTCAAGATCCTCGAGATCGACTCCGAGCGCCGCCGTCTGTCGCTGTCGGCCAAGCGCGTCGAGGACCAGATCCTGCCCGTGTCCCGCCCCGACGGCGCTCCCGCCCCGAGCGAGGAGTTCTCAGACGAGGCTCCGGCCGAGCAGGCCCCCGCGGCGGAGGTCGCCGTCGAGGAGCCGGCCGCAGAGGCAGCGCAGGCCGAGGCACCTGCAGAGGCTGAGCCGCAGGCCGAGGAGCAGGCGGCCGAGGAGCCCGAGGCAGAGGTGGCTGAGGCCTCCGCCGCGGAGGAGGCGCCCGAGGTGTCCGCGGCCGAGGAACCGGTAGCCGAGGAGCTCGCGGCGGAGGAACCTGTAGGCGAGAACGTGGCCGGCGACGCGGTGCCGCTGCCGGAAGCGGCGGTGGCCGAGGCAGAGGCCGCAGAGGCCGAAGTGGCGGCCGAGCAGGCCGAGCAGCAGGCCTGAGCTTCACCGGACGGTTGGCCTCCAGCGTTCCCTTCGTCGGATTGACGGGCGGGCTGGGGGCCGGCAAGTCCACGGCCCTGGCGGCGCTGGAGCGGCTGGGGGCGGCGACGGCTTCCAGCGACGCGATCGTCCACGAGCTCTACGAGAGCCCTGGGCTGCGCGAGAAGGTCGTGGCGCGCTTCGGCGCCGACGTGGCACCGGGCGGCAGGGTGGACCGGGCGGCGTTGGCCGAGCGGGCCTTCGCCGGCGAGGAGGACCGCCGCTGGCTGGAGGAGCAGGTCTGGCCGATGGTGGGCGCCCGCGTGGCGGCGTGGCTGCAGGAGGCGCGGGAACGGCAACCGCCGCCGCCGGCTGCCGTCGTGGAGGTGCCGCTGCTGTTCGAGGCGGGTCTGCAGGGCATCTACGACGCGACGATCGCTGTCGTCGCCGATGAGGCGCTGCGGTCCGCGCGGGCGGGCGGGCGCGGTCACGCGGCGGTGGCTGAGCGCGACGCCCGCCAACTGTCCCAGGAGGAGAAGGCGGCCAGGGCGACGTTCACGGTCCACAACGACGGCACTGTGCAGGAGCTGGAGGAGCAGCTGTCGGACGTGCTTGCCAAGCTGAGAGGATGACCCGCAGGACCTACGGGACGCTGGCGGCGCTGCTCGTCACGGCGCTGCTGGCGTGGGCATTGGCGGAGGCGCTCCATCAGGCCGTCCGCCGGCCCGGCCTGCCTCTCGGCGACGCGACGATCATCCGCCGCCAGGCGGCCGAGAAGCACCTGGACCCGGCCCTGATCGCGGCCGTCATCTACACGGAGAGTCATTTCGAACCGCGTCCCTCCGCGGCTGGGGCGCAGGGCCTGATGCAGCTGCTTCCGAGCACGGCCTACTACCTGGCCCACCTGTCGGGCGGTAGCGCCTTCACGGCCTCCGACCTGGCCGAGCCGGAAGTCAACGTGGCCTACGGCAGCTATTACCTGCGCTACCTGCTGGATCACTACGGGGGCGACGAGATGCTGGCTGTGGCGGCCTACAACGGCGGCATCACCAACGTCGACCGCTGGGTGGCGCAGGCGCGCCGGAGCGGCAGGCAGCTGAGCTGGCAGTCGATCCCCTTCCCGGAGACCAGGGAATACGTGCAGAACGTGCTGGCGGCACAGCAGGCCTACCGGGAAACGTACCCGCGCCAGCTGGGGCTGGAGTGAGCGCCGCTAGGCTGAGGCGAGCCGCATGCCCGACTTCAAGCTCGACTCCGTCTTCACGCCGACAGCCGACCAGCCGCGTGCGATCGAGTCGCTGGCCGAAGGCATCCTGAAGGGCGAAGCCAACCAGACCCTGCTGGGGGCGACGGGGACGGGCAAGACGATGACGATGGCGGGCGTGATCGAGGCGGTGCAGCGCCCGACGCTGGTGATCGCCCACAACAAGACGCTGGCGGCGCAGCTGTGCAACGAGTTCCGCACGTTCTTCCCGGACAACGCGGTCGAGTACTTCGTCAGCTACTACGACTACTACCAGCCGGAGGCCTACGTCCCCAGCAGGGACCTGTACATCGAGAAGGACTCGGCCATCAACCAGGAGGTCGACCGCCTGCGCCACGCCGCCACGGCCGCCGTCTTCGCGCGCCGCGACGTGATCGTGGTGGCGTCCGTGTCGTGCATCTACGGCCTGGGCTCGCCGGAGGTCTACGAGATGAACATGCAGATCCTCAAGCGGGGCGAGGAGATCGACCGCGAGGAGCTGCTGCGCAAACTGGTCTCGATCCAGTACACGCGCAACGACCAGGTCCTCTCCCGGGGCACCTTCCGCGTGCGCGGCGAGACGCTCGAGGTCTTCCCGGCCTACGCCGAGACGGCCTTCCGGGCGACCCTGTTCGGCGACGAGGTGGAGCGCCTGCAGCACTTCGACCCGTTGACGGGGGAGCTGATCGCGGACGACCTGGAGCACGTGGCGATCTGGCCGGCGACCCACTACAACGTCCGCGAGGGCACGATCGAGGCGGCCGTGGAGGCGATCGGGGCGGAGCTGAACGCCCGCTGCGAGGAACTGGAGTCCGAAGGCAAGCAGCTGGAGTCCCACCGCCTGCGCCAGCGCACCCAGTACGACATGGAGATGTTGCGGGAGGTCGGCTTCTGCTCGGGCATCGAGAACTACTCGCGGATCCTGGACGGCCGCAAACCGGGGGAGCGCCCCTACTGCCTGATCGACTACTTCCCCGAGGACTTCGTGTGCTTCATCGACGAGTCCCACCAGACGGTCCCGCAGATCGGCGGCATGTACGAGGGCGACCGCTCGCGCAAGTCGACGCTGGTCGACTACGGCTTCCGCCTGCCCAGCGCCATGGACAACAGGCCCCAGACCTTCGAGGAGTTCCTCTCGATCACCCCGCAGCTGACCTTCGTCTCGGCGACGCCGGGCGAATACGAGCGGACCCGCTCGACCCGGATCGTCGAGCAGATCGTGCGCCCGACGGGCATCGTCGACCCGCTGGTCGTGGTCAGGGAGACCAAGAACCAGATCGACGACCTGATGAACGAGGTGCGGATGAGGGTCCAGCGCGACGAGCGGGTGCTGGTGACGACCTTGACGAAGAAGATGAGCGAGGACCTCTCCCAGTACCTGCTGGAGATGGGCTTCAAGACCCGCTACCTGCACTCGGAGGTCGACACGCTGGAACGGATCCAGATCATCCGCGACCTGCGCCTGGGCGAGTACGACGTGCTGGTCGGCGTGAACCTGCTGCGAGAGGGCCTGGACCTCCCCGAGGTCTCGCTGGTGGCGATCCTGGACGCCGACAAGGAGGGCTTCCTGCGCGGGGAGACGTCGCTGATCCAGACGATCGGGCGGGCTGCCCGCAACGTCGAGGGCACGGTCTTGATGTACGCGGACAAGGAGACCAAGGCGATGCGGGCGGCGATCGAGGAGACAGACCGCCGCCGGGAGATCCAGCTGGCCTACAACGAGGAGCACGGCATCACGGCGGCGACGATCGTCAAGGGCATCTCGGACATAGCGGAGTTCCTGCAGGGCGAGTCGAAGGTCCCGCGCAGCCGCAAACGGCGCACCAAGCGAAGCCCGGCCGAGGAGATGCCCCGCCACGAGCTGGAGAAGATGATCGTGGAGATAGAGGAGGAGATGCTGGCGGCGGCGGAGGATCTGCGCTTCGAGTACGCGGCCCAGCTGCGCGACGAGCTGCGGGAGCTGCGCCGGGACCTGCGCGAGATCGCCTCCGAGCAGAGCCCCACGACGTCCTCTCCGCCGGCGGCCTCCGCGGCCGATGCTTCCGGCGGCGACATGTCCTAGGATGCCGACCGTGGACTTCGACAGGCAGGCCATCGAACGCCGCGACTTCCCGATAGGACGCCGCGGCTACGATCCAGCCGCCGTCGACGCCCACCTGAGAGCCCTGGCGGCGGAGTTCGACGAGCTCCAGCGCACGGCGGCGACGGGCAGCGTGGACATCTCTGTGGCTTCGACTGCAGGTCACCAGGTCCAGGGCATCCTGGAGGCCGCCGAGGCGGCGGCGGGGGAGATCGAGCGGGGCGCCCAGGAGTCAGCCCGCCAGGTCCGGGAAGCGGCCGACAGGGACGCCGAGCGCACCCGCCAGGAGGCGATCGAGAAGGCCCGCACCCAGGTCGCGGCCGTCGCCCAGGTCTGCTCGAACCTGCTGCAGAGGGTCGGCTCGATGGATGCAGAGGTCAACGCGCTGGTCGGAAGCCTGCGCGCCGGCGCGGGCCGCCTGGCGGCCGACCTGGCCGCCGTCGAGACGGGCATGGGCGAGCTGTACGGGGCGGCCTCGGGCCGTCCTGGCCAGTCCGAGCAGATCAGCGCCCTGGAGTCCCAGCTGAGCATGCCGGCCCCGCCGCCCGCTCCCGCCCCTGCCCCCGAAGCCCCGGCTGCGGCGGTCGCGGCACAGCCCGCGCAGGCAGCCGAGAGCGCCCCCGGAGGCGACGTCGACGGGGCCCGCCTGATCGCCCTGAACATGGCGCTGAACGGCGAGTCGCGCACCGACACCGAGCGCTACCTGGCCGAGAACTTCGAGATACCGGACCGCCTGAAGCTGATCGACGAGGTCTACGCCGCCGTCGAAGGGTAGGGCGGGGCGTCCGGCGGCCGGTGGACGGCGCCGCCGGTCAGCTGCTCGCCGAGGGGTCGAGCACGACGAGATCCTCGAAGTAACAGGACGCTCGTGTCGACGGAGGTGATCAAGCGATGTCGGCCGGGCCGCGCAGTTCCTCGATCATGCGGTCGATGTCGAGGTTGGTGCCGAGGATCCCGTAGACGCTCGCCACGGGTCCTCGGGGACTGACTTGGTGGCCACCAGCCGGCTACTCTCGTAGACGAGGTCCAGCTCGTCTCCGGGCCGGATGCCAAGACGGTCCCGCAGCGGCTTGGGCACGGTGATCTGTCCCTTCTCCGAGACCTTCGTGCGCATGTCATGCGAAGCCAGCATGATTTCCTACAGCTGCTATCCGACCAGCTCTGGGTGGCGGGACACGTCGGTCGTGCTCGACAGACAGCGCCGTCCTGGCACTCGAACGTCTGTTCGCCGTCATAGAAGGCAAGTATGTAGTCAGAGCACGTACCTGGGCGCTCGAACATGCGTTCTTAGGTGATGGCAGTCATCCCGAGATTGGGGAACGCTGTTCCCCAAACGGGGAGTACGTCATCGTTCCTTGGTAGTCTGCGCGCATCATGGATTACGGCACTCTCATGGTCAACGTTGCGGACCCGGACGATGTTCGGGGGAAGCTCGGCGAGGCTCGGCTGAAGCTCAGCGAGATTGACGCCGAGCGCCTGTACTGGACCGATCTTGTTCGGCGTTTGGAGGTGCTTGCAGGCGACGAGCAACCGTCCGGGTTGGCGCCTTCTCAGAATGGGAGGGCCGTCATTCCGTCGGCCGCTCCGGTGGAGGGGAGGGGCGAGCGAGCACCCTCCAGCGACAAGCCGGCTCCTGGCCACATGCAGGAGCTTGTGGTGGGGATCATCCAGCGTGAAGGCAAGGAGCTTCGAGCGAAGGAGGTCACCAAGATCCTCCAGGGCGAAGGGCATGACGTGAATGGGGACAAGGTGCGAAATGCTCTCTGGTACGCGGCCGAACGCTCGGGCGTGATCGAGCGGCTAGGGCGCGGCACCTACGCGACCCACGCTTACGTTGAGGCGGCGACCAAACCGTCCGCCGTGGAGCTTGCAGCCTCCGTTGCCGCAGGGGCTGGGACGGGCGCGCTGCTCGCGCATGGCCTCGGGATGCTGGCGGGAGGCACGAAGGGCTGAGGCGATGAAGATAAGTATCTACGTCGACTCCTGCATGTCATAGCTGGGGCTGGGGGCGACGTAAAACCGCCGGTGCCGCGCCACCTACTTGTCTAGGGCGGGAGGCGCGGCACCGGGCCAGCTACTTGATTCGCAATCGCAACACGGGCCGGGTGCTGGTGCGCGTTTGGAGATTTAGCCCTCCAGACGAGGGTCCGATCCCCTCCCGGTCCACATCGCTGTAGTCATTCTAGTACCACACTAGGCGGCATTTGACTTCTCACGATACTTGACGCACGTACTTGTGTTGAGTATCATACGGGTATGGCTGCAAGGTCCCGCGATTCGGTTCTCCCCTCGGCGTCGAGCGAATCAACCATGACCTACAGCCGGTTTCTAGAGCTGTTCCCGGACAACGACGCCTGCCTGGCGTACCTCAAGGACAAGTTCTTCGCTGATGGGACGCCATGCCCGAAGTGCGAGCGGCCGAGCAAGTTCCACCGGATCAGCGGCCGGTCGGCGTACTCCTGCCAGTTCTGCGGCCACCACGTCTACCCGACGGCCGGAACGATCTTCCACAAGACCACGGTCAGCTTGCAGCTGTGGTTCTACGCGATTTTCCTAATGTCCTCGACCCGTTGCGGGATCAGCGCTAAGCAGCTGGAGCGCGAGATTGGTGTCACCTACAAGACAGCGCACCGGATGTTCAAGCAGATCAGGACGCTGCTATCCGACGAGCCCGACGGGCCGCTGACCGGGGACGTCGAGGTGGACGAGTCGGAGTTCGGCGGCAAGCCCCGCGCCTACGAGAAAAGGACCGGAAAAGGCTATGACCGGCGGGCTACCAGGCCGACGATCCTCGCGGCCGTAGCGCGCGGGGGCCAAGTGCGCCCGGCGGTGATCCCGGATCGGGGCGGCAGGACGATCCGCACGGCCGTCAAGCAACTGGTGCTACCCGAGTCGATGCTGTTCACGGACGAGCTGGGCGCGTACAAGACGCTCGACCGGCACTACCGGGGCCACAAGCGGATCAGGCACCGGGCGAACGTATACGTGGACGGGGAAACGCACACGCAGACGGTCGAGGGGTTCTTCGGGCTGTTCAAGAACGGCGTCCGTGGTGTCTATCACGCGATCAGCACCACCTACCTGCAGAACTACCTGGACGAGTACGCCTTCCGCTACAACCGGCGGTTCTCGTCCAAGCCTATGTTTTGGGCGATGCTGGAGCGCGTCGAGAAGCCCGCTCCAGCTTCTCCCGCGCCCTGTTAGTAGTCGCACGGTCGAGGTCACGGAGGAAGTCCCCGACCGTCTGCTTGCCCTGCTTCTCGCGGACGTCTCCCTCGGGGGGCGTGGGGGAGCGCTTCTCAGGACGTTTACGGGCAGGCATCAGCACTCTCATACTAGGAGGGGTTAGCGAAACTCGCTAGCCCTGTAGTAGTCGCACCGACCTCTGGCTTGCTCGACTGCCCTTCCGGTAGCGAAGCGCGTAGGTCTGTACCTCGCCGCTGCGGTCGTTTCCGTGGGCTGGGGCCGTCACCGTTATGGCGATATGTCCCGTTGGTCGCGTCGATTCGACCGGGGCTCATGCTGCTGTCTCCTCGATTCGAGAGCTGCCCGCGCTCGGCGTGAGAAAGGTCAGACCATGGCTCCGGTCAGCTCGATCAGGCGCACGGCTGCGCGGCTGGCGAATACATGCTGGTCTGTGGTTTCGTGGACGAGGCCCGCGCGGCGTAGACCGTGCAGGTAGTCGCCAGCGTTCCGCACGTTCAGCTCGCGCGCCAGGTCGTCGCGGGTCCAGATGGGGTGCCCGTCGGGCTGGGTCAGCAGGTACAGCAGATCACGTTCAATGTCGTCCATCGGACGCAACGTCTCCGGGCTAGGCTGCTCATCAGGCATGGAGCTAGTACCTCCGTGTCTAGGCTCCGGTACGGGCCACCACCCGTGCCGGGGCCGCTTGGCTAGGTCGGAGGCAAAACTAGGCCATTTGCAGGCAAACCCTGTACGTGCTGTGGATACATAATTGCCTCATAGAATGACCTTCTCATGCCGACGGGTAGCCAGATAGTCGTCTCCGGAGCCAGGGAGCACAACCTCAAGGACATCTCCCTGGAGCTGCCTCGGGACGCGCTCGTGGTCATCACGGGCCTGTCCGGCTCGGGCAAGTCGAGCCTGGCCTTCGACACGATCTACGCGGAGGGCCAGCGTCGCTACGTGGAGTCGCTGTCGGCCTACGCCCGCCAGTTCCTGGGTCAGATGGACAAGCCCGACGTGGACTCCATCGAGGGGCTCTCGCCGGCCATCTCGATCGACCAGAAGACGACCTCGCGCAACCCCCGCTCGACGGTCGGCACGGTCACTGAGATCTACGACTACCTGCGCCTGCTGTGGGCGCGGGTCGGGAAGCCGCACTGCCCCATCTGCGGGCGACCGATCGTGGGGCAGTCGGCGGAGCAGATCATCGACCAGGTCATGGAGCTGGCCGAGCGGACCCGCTTCATGGTGCTCGCTCCGATCGTGCGCGGGCGCAAGGGCGAGTACGGAAAGCTCCTGGAGGAGCTGCGAGCGGACGGCTACACGCGCGTGAAGATCGACGACCGCGTGCGCATGCTGGAGGAGTCGATCGTGCTCGACAAGCGCTACAAGCACGACATATCGGTCGTCGTCGACCGCCTGGTCATGCGGGCTGACCTGCGCAAGCGCCTGGCCGACTCGATCGAGACGGCGGTGGGCCTGGCCGACGGCCTGATCCAGATCGAGGTCGTCGGCTCCAGGGAGACGAGCGACGCCCAAACGTCCGACGCAGAGCACGCCACGGGCGCGAAGGGAGCCAAGGCATCGGCCGGCCAGATCGTCCCGGGCGCGGCGCCGGAGCCGGGCACGATCTTCACCTTCTCGGAGCGCTTCGCCTGCCCCGAGCACGGCCCCTCGCTGGTCGAGCTGGAGCCGCGCATCTTCTCCTTCAACTCCCCTCACGGCGCCTGCGATCGCTGCACGGGCCTGGGCTCGCAGATGGAAATCGACCCGGAGCTGATCGTGCCCGACCCGAGCCTGTCGATCAACGACGGCGCGATAGCGCCCTGGGCCGCCAGCAACTCCAACTACTACGAGCAGCTCACGGAAGCTCTCGGAGAGGCCTACGGCATCGACCTCGACGCGCCCTGGGAGGAGCTCGACGCAGAGCAGCGGGACGTCTTCCTGTACGGCACCGACGGCGAGGCCGTGCAGGTGACCTACCGCAACCGCTACGGCCGTCGCCGCTCCTATGCGGCCCGCTTCGAGGGGGTCATGGCGAACCTGGAACGCCGCTACCGCGAGACGGACTCGGAGTGGACGAGGGAGAAGATCGAGGAGTTCATGTCGCTGCGTGCCTGCCCCGCCTGCGGTGGCGCGCGCCTTCGTCCCGAGTCCAGGGCGGTGCTGGTGGGCGGCACGCGCATCGAGGACTTCTGCGCCCTCTCGGCGCGGCGGGCGCTGGAGTGGCTGGAGGAAGTCGACCTGTCAGAGACCGACCGGCACGTTGCCCGCTTGATCCTGCGGGAGATCTCCGAGCGTCTGCGCTTCCTGGAGAACGTCGGCATCGGTTACCTGTCGATGGACCGTGCCGCCGCCACGCTGTCGGGTGGGGAGGCACAGCGCATCCGCCTGGCCACCCAGATCGGCTCCTCGCTGGTGGGCGTGCTCTACATCCTCGACGAGCCCTCGATCGGGCTGCACCAGCGCGACAACTCCAAGCTGATCGCGACCCTGGAGCGCCTGCGTGACCTCGGCAACACGGTCATCGTGGTCGAGCACGACGAGCAGACGATGCGATCGGCCGACCATCTGGTCGACCTCGGCCCGGGCGCCGGCGAGCACGGCGGGCGGATCGTCGCCCAGGGCACGGCGGCGCAGGTGCAGAAGGTCAAGGACTCCCTGACGGGCCAGTACCTGGCGGGGACGCGGCGCATCGACGTGCCCGAGCGCCGCCGCACCCCCAGCGGCTACATCGAGATCCAGGGGGCCTCCCAGCACAACCTCCGCGACATCGACGTGCACGTCCCGCTGGGCGTGCTGGCATGCGTCACGGGTGTCTCGGGGTCGGGCAAGTCGACGCTCGTCAACGACGTCCTCTACAAGGCGGTCGCCAACCGCCTGCACAGGGCCCGCAAGCGCCCTGGCGCCCACCGCGGCATCTACGGCCTGGAGCAGCTCGACAAGATCATCGCCGTCGACCAGTCGCCGATCGGCCGCACGCCCCGCTCCAACCCCGCCACCTACACGGGCCTCTTCGACGTGATCCGGGACCTGTTCTCCAAGACCCAGGAGGCGCGGGCCCGGGGCTACAAGCCGGGCCGTTTCTCCTTCAACGTCAAGGGCGGACGCTGCGAGGTCTGCCGCGGCGACGGACAGATCAAGATCGAGATGCACTTCCTGCCCGACGTGTACGTGCCCTGCGAACAGTGCCACGGCAAGCGCTACAACCGCGAGACGCTGGAGATCAAGTTCAAGGGCAAGAGCATCGCCGACGTGCTCGACATGCCGATCGAGGAGGCCCTGAAGTTCTTCGAGCACATCCCCAAGATCCGAAGGCGCCTGGAGACCCTGGAAGCGGTCGGCCTCGGCTACGTGCGCCTGGGCCAGCCCGCCACGACCCTCTCCGGCGGCGAGGCCCAGCGCGTCAAGCTGGCCACGGAGCTCTCCAAGATCGCCACGGGAAGGACCCTCTACATCCTCGACGAGCCCACGACGGGCCTGCACTTCGCCGACGTACAGCGGCTGCTGGAGGTGCTGCAGCGGCTCGTCGACGCGGGCAACAGCGTCGTCGTGATCGAGCACAACCTGGACATCATCAAGAGCGCCGACAGGCTGATCGACATGGGGCCGGAGGGGGGAGAGGAGGGCGGCATGGCGATCGCCGTCGGGACCCCCGAGGAGGTCGCGGCCGAGCCCGCCTCCCACACCGGCCGCTTCCTGGCCGAGTTGCTGGAACCGGCCGCGCCCAAGGCCAAGCGGGCGACACGCAAACCACGCGCCAAGCTCGCCGCGGCGGCCTGATCCGGGCGGCAGGCGCCGTGCGGGGGCCGGCACCTGCGAAGCTGGCGGCGTGAGCGAGAGCCTTCGCGACCAGGCCAGCCTGTGGGCACAGAAGTGGCGCTGGTACGAGCGCAACTCGCTGCCCCACAACCGCGCCCGCATCCACTGGGAGCTGATGCGCCGCGGTGCCTTCGCCCGCTGGCCGCTGGAGGGCAACGTCCTGGAGGCCCTGCGCGAGGGGCGACTGGAGCTGGGGCGGGGCGTGCTGCTGGAGCCAGGCGTGTGGATCACCGCACCCGGTCAGGCCCGTGTCCGGATCGGCGAAGGCGCGTTCCTGAACAGGAACGTGATGGTCGCCGCCCAGGAGCTCGTCGAGATCGGCGCGCACTGCATGCTGGCCAACGGCTGCTTCGTCTCCGACGCCAACCACCGCTACGACGACCCGGAGAAGCCGATCACCTGGCAGGGCTTCGAGAGCAAGGGGCCGACCAGGATCGGCGAGAACTGCTGGCTCGGCATCGGCGTCGTCGTCACCAGCGGCGTGAGCATCGGCGAGCGCTGCGTGATCGGCGCCAACAGCGTCGTCACGACAGACATCGAGCCGTTCTCGATCGCTGCCGGCGCCCCCGCGCGCATCCTCAGGAAGATCGAGTACGGGAACGGGTAGCGTGCCAGGCGTGGATCTGATCGAGGCCATGCGCTGCGCTCCAACCAGCCGTCGCTTCACCGGCGAGCCGGTCTCCCAGCAGGCGCTACTGCGCGCCCTCGACGCTGCGCGCTTCGCGCCCAGCGGCGGCAACCGCCAGGGCTGGCGCGTCGTGGTCGTGCGAGACCCCGGGCGGCGCGCGGCGATCGCCAAGCTCTACCTCGAGCCCTGGCGCGAGTACATGCAGCAGACCGGCATGGCTCAGGTGCTCGCCTCGCCGCGGGACTTCGACCCGGCGGTGGTGCGGCGCACCGAGCAGGCCAACGGCTACGCCGAGCATCTGGCGCAGGTCCCCGTGCACCTCGTGATCGGCGTGCGGCTGTCCGATCTCGCCGTCACCGACGCCGATCTGCCGCGCCAGAGCATCGTCGGCGGCGCCTCGGTCTACCCGTTCGTGCAGAACCTGCTGCTGGCACTTCGCGGCGAGGGGCTCGGCGCGGCGATGACGACGCTGCTCGTCCCCGCCGAGGCGCGCGTCAAGGAGCTGCTCGCCATCCCGGAGGAGGTCGCGCTGGCGGCGCACGTCGGCGTCGGTCATCGCGCCGAGCCGTGGCCGAGGGCGCTCTCGCGCAAACCCGTCGCGGAGTTCGCCTTCGGCGAGCGCTACGGCCAGTCGCTCGCCTGACCTGCAGCACGGCTGCGATTAAAGGCCTCGCTCAGAAGTCCCGATGGATTCCTGCCATCGGTCTCCGCGACCCGTGGACCAACACAATCCACGATCAGGTCGGGATGACCATGAACCCACGTCGTGCCCTAACCGCCATGTCGCTGCTGGCCGCGATCGCGCTGGCGAGCTTCGACCCCGCAGGTGCCCTCGCCGGCGCCGAAACCACGATCGGCACCGAAACGGCTCCCCGATCCGGCTGGGAATTCGGGTCGGAACCCTACTCGGCGACCGTCGGAGAGACGATCACCGTCCCCGCGGGAGTGAGCCGGCTGACCTCCTTCACGCTCTACCCGGGCTACGTACCGACGTCGTTCGCGTTTCGCGCATACGTCTACGCCTGGACCGGAACGCAGGCGAGCGTGACCGCGCTGTACGAAAGCGAAGACCTGCACACCACCGGCGTCACCGGCTTCCAGACGGTCACCGTCGACACCGCCGTGCCGGTCCTACCCGGTCACCGCTATGTGCTGTTCCTCAGCCGGGCGGCCGATCAGGGCGCGGACGAAGGCATCGAAGCAAACGGCGCGATGGGGACGGTGGAGCCGGAACGAATGGGTGAGCCTCCTCCCTACCAGGAAGGAGGGATGGTCAACCTCAACAACGGCTATCGCCCTTCCGAATGGACCACGCGCGCCTGGTTGAACTACGAAAGCGAGGAGGACCTCGCCTTTCAAGCGACCTTCGACGTGCCGCCCGTGACCTCCGAAGATCCGGTCTCGACGCCGCCTGTGGAAGCGGTCGAGGCGCTGGCGTCGACCGCCGCCCCTGCTGCGCGTTGCGTCACGCCCGATCTGGGCGGCCTGAGCCTGGCCGAAGCCAGGCAGGCGCTGAAATCCGCGGGCTGCGCGCTCGGCAAGGTGGTGCGTCACTACTTCACGCTGCCGAAGGGCGAGGTGATGGAGCAGGACGTCCATCGCGGCACGTTCCTGCCCGCCGGCGGCAGGGTGGACGTGTGGATCTCGCGCGGCGCCCACATCCGACACCACGAGCGGGTGCACTGAGCGCGTCGACGATGCCACCGGGCGGGCGCCCGACAGGCCCGCCCATCTCATCTCGTCCCCACCGGATCGGTCTCAGCCCAGCAGCGCGCGCAGCTCCGTCAGCTCGGACTCGTCGATCTTGTAGGTGTGCTCGGGGCCGGGGTAGCGCCGCGTCCGCACGTCCTCCGCGTAGGCCGTCACGCCGTCGTTCATCTCCTGCTGCAGGTTGGCGTAGCGCTTGACGAAGCGTGGCCCGAGGCCGTCGCGGATGCCCAGCAGGTCGTGGAAGACCAGGACCTGCCCGTCGGTGGCGCCGCCCGCGCCGATGCCGATCACGGGGATCTCGATCAGCCCCATCAGCTCCTCCGTGACGGCTGCGGGGATCGCCTCGAAGACGATCGCGAAGCAGCCGGCCTCCTGCAGGGCCAGCGCCTCAGCAGCGATGCGGGCGGCAGCGCCGGCCGTACGACCCTGGGCCTTCCAGCCGCCCAGGGCCGTGGAGGTCTGCGGCGTCAGGCCGACGTGGCCCATGACGGGGATGCCCGCGCCGATTATCGCCCGCGCCCGCTTGACAGACGTCTCGCCGCCGCCCTCCAGCTTGACGACGTCGCAGCCGGCCTCCTTGACCATCCGCATCGCCGTCGTGACGGCCTGCTCGTCGGATACCTCGTAGGAGCCGAAGGGCAGGTCGCCGATCATCAGGGGCGAGCGCAGGCCACGCCGCACCGCCCTGGCGAGGACCAGCATGTCGTCCAGCACGACAGGTGTCGTGGCGTTGTAGCCGAGCACGGTCGTGGCTGCGGAGTCGCCGACCAGCACGAGATCGACGCCTGCCGCCTCCGCGGCGCGGGCGCTCGGATAGTCGTAGGCCGTCACCATCACGATCGGATCGCCCAGGCGCTTCTTCTCCATCAGGAGCGGCAGCGTCATCGGCAGGCGGTCGGTGGGGGGGACGCCCTGCAGTGTCGGATGGCTGGACATGGTTGCTTCCTCTCTGATCCGGTTGACGCCCTAGCTGAGCAGGGTCGCCACCTCGTCGTCGATGGTGATGATGCGATTGGTCTTGGCCTGCACGTGCACGACGCGCGGCTCGTAGCGCTCCAGGTCCTGCTCGTCGTAGGAGGCGTAGGAGATGACGATGATGGTGTCGCCGTGGTGGACCAGGCGGGCGGCAGCGCCGTTGACGCAGATCTCCCCCGAGCCGCGCCGGCCGGGGATCGTGTAGGTCTCGAAGCGAACCCCGTTGTCGACGTCGACGACGTGGACCTGCTCGTGCTCGAGGATGTCCGCCGCCTCCAGCAGGTCCGGGTCGATCGTGATCGAGCCGACGTAGTGCAGGTCGCTGTCCGTTACCGTCGCCCGATGGATCTTCGACTTGAGCATCACACGCTGCACGTCTGACCCGCCTTTCCTTGGGGTTCCCGGCCGGTCGCGGGTGTTCGCGCCGGCGCCAGCATCGCGTTGTCGATCAGCCTGACCTGCCCCACGCGGGCGGCCACCGCCAGCAGCGACGGCTCCTCCAGCGCGGGAACGGGCTCGAACGTGTCCGGATCCACAAGCGCCACGTACTCGGCATCAACTCCGCTCTCGGACATGACCGTCCTCGCTGCCCCCTCGAGAGCCTGCGCCGATGTCTCCCCGTCCGCTGCAAGCCTCCCAGCTGCCCGCAGGCCCTCGATCAGGGCAACGGCCCGGCGGCGATCCTTGACGGACAGCAGGGCGTTGCGACTGGACATGGCCAGGCCGTCGGGCTCGCGCACCGTCGGCAGCGCCCTGATCGACACGGGCAGGTTCAGGTCCAGGACGAGCCTGTGGATGACGGCGACCTGCTGGGCGTCCTTCTGGCCGAAGTAGGCGACGTCGGGCATCGTCATGCACAGCAGCTTCGTCACGACCGTCGCGACGCCGCGGAAGTGCTCGGGGCCGCGGTGGGCTCCCTCCAGACGCTCGCTCACGCCCAGGACCTCGACGGACGTGGCGAAGCCGGCCGGGTAGACCTCCTCGACAGAGGGAGCGAACAGAACGTCCGCTCCCGCCGTGGCGGCCAGCTCCGCGTCTCTGCGCTCGTCGCGCGGGTAGCGCTCCAGGTCGGCTCGCTCGTTGAACTGGGAGGGGTTGACGAACAGCGTCGTCACGACCAGGTCGCACTCGCTGCGAGCCTCCCCGATCAACGACAGGTGACCCTCGTGCAGGGCGCCCATCGTCGCCACCAACCCGACGCGCATGCCCCGTCCTCGCGCCGGTCCGAGATGCTCACGCAGCTCGGCGACTGAGCGCAGGACCCTCATCGGAGGGCGGTGGTTGTGGTGGCGGAGCACATCGCTTCGGTCCAGCCCCTTGCCCGGGTGCCGGCTCGATCTCAGATGCAGAGCGGAAAAGTCACGTGGTCCATCCCGGGAATCGCCGGTGACGGCCTGTAGCTGATGATACAGACGGTCGGGGGGTGGTCAAGGGCGTCGGCTCGATCGTGTCGGAGTTCGAACGCAGGCCCATGACGCGGCAGCCAAGGGTGAGCGCAGGAGTAGATGCTCACTTGTCGAATCCACCAGCCGTGGTCGGGCTGATCGTCGTGGCGGTGGGCTGCTTCGCGGCCGGCTCGTTCGGGGTCTACTGGTGGCTCCCCGAGCTCGCTCCCAGCCCATCCGGCCGGATCGCCTTCGTCTCCGTCTGCGGACTGGTCGGCGCAGCGACCGCGCTCGTCGGCATCACCGTCGACGGCGTCGTAAGAGAACTGCAGAAGTCCGAATACGGTCACATCGGCCGATTCGAAGTGGCGATAGTCAGCTCCGGCCTGATCGACATCCTCAGAGATGCAGGCACACTCGTCGCGCTCGCCCTGATCGCTTATCTGCTGGCGCCAAAGCCCCAGGCGCGGGCTGTCGCGTCGCAGCCGACAGCCGGTTGAGGCCTGCTGTGCGCTGCGCTACCAGCCGTCGACGTTGGGCCGCTTCTTGCCCGGCCGCGTCCGCCAGTCCGCACCGCCCTGCTCGAACAGCAGGCCGATCCAGCGCCGCGAGTCGGACGGGTCGATGACGTCGTCGATCTCCCCGTAGGCGGCCAAGTTGACCCCGCGGCCGCGCTCGTAGGCACCCGCTACGAACTGCTGGTAGGTGCGCTCCCGCTCTGCCTCGTCCTCGATCGCCTCGAGCTCGCGGCGCATGCCCAGGCGCACAGCGCCCTCCAGGCCCATGGCGCCGAACTCCGAGGTCGGCCAGGCGACCGTGAAGAGGGGCGCCCTGAAGCCGCCCGCCGCCATCGCCTGGGCGCCCAGGCCGTAGCCCTTGCGCAGCACGATCGTCCCCGTCGGCACGGTCAGGTTGGCCCCCGTCAGGAACATGCGGGCGAAGTGCCTGACGGTCGCGGTGCGCTCCGCCGCCGGGCCGACCATGAAGCCTGGCGTGTCGCAGAGCAGCAGCAGTGGCAGCTCATAGGCGTCGCACAGCTGCATGAACCGGGCCGCCTTGTCGGCTCCGTCGGCGTCGATAGCACCGCCGAGGTGACGGGGGTCGTTGGCGAGCACCCCCAGCGGCCGTCCGTCCACTCGCGCCAGCGCCGTCACCATGCCCGCCGCGAAGCCCTGTCGCAACTCCAGCACCGAGCCTTCGTCGAAGAGCCCGTCGATGACCGCCCGGACGTCGTAGACGCGCTTGCGCTGCTCCGGGATCAGCCCTGCCAGCCTGTCCTGGTCGGGGGCCGGGGCGGGCTCGTGGGGGCCCGTGAAGTAAGACAGATAGCGCCTGGCCAGCGCTACCGCCTCGGCGTCGTCGGCTGCCCGCAGATCGACCACTCCGTTGTCCCACTGGACCTCGATCGGCCCCACCTCGGAGGGATGAAAGACGCCCAGCCCGCCGCCCTCGATCATGGCCGGGCCGCCCATCCCGAGCGATACGTCCTCTGTGGCGATGACGACGTCACAGCAGCCCAGCAGGGCCGCATTGCCGGCGAAGCAGTAGCCGGAGGCGATACCCACCAGCGGCACCAGCCCGCTCAGGGAGGCGAACAGCTCGAAGGCCCGGCAGTCCAGGCCCGCCACGATCGGCATGTCGACGTCTCCGGGGCGCCCGCCGCCGCCCTCCGCGAACAGGACCACCGGCAGGCGCCCTCGCTCGGCCACGTCGAACAGGCGGTCCTTCTTGAGGTGGTTGCGCATGCCCTGGGTGCCCGCCAGGACCGTGTAGTCGTATGACATCGCCACGCAGCGGCGGCCGGCGATCGCGCCCACGCCCCCGACCAGCCCGTCCGCCGGCGTGCGGGCGATCAGCTCCTCGCGGCTGCGGCGTGCCTCCTGGGCCGCGAACAGCAGCGGCCCGTACTCGACGAAGCTGCCCTCGTCCAGCAGGTCCGCCAGGTTCTCCCGGGCAGTGCGCCGGCCCTGCTCGTGCCTGCGCGCCACCGCCTCGGGCCGTGCAGCGTCCAGCCCCACCGCATGGCGCTCGCGGACGGCACGCAGATCCTCCCTCTCTCCCTCCTCCAAAGCCGACTCGTCCCCGACGGCGCCTGCTGCGGAGCTCTCGGCGGGGGAGATCGTGGCCAGCAGCTGACCCTCCTGGACTTCCTCCCCGACGGACACGGCCAGCTCGCCGACGACGCCGTCGGTCTCCGCCACGACCTCGTGCTCCATCTTCATCGCCTCCAGCACGATCACCGGCATGCCGGCGCCGACCTGCTCGTCGGGGCCCCGCACGATCGAGACGACGACGCCCGCGAAGGGGGCCCTCACTGTCAGCTGGGAGGACGTGGGCACGGCTGGATGATCGCCGAACCCGCCCATGCCGCGGAGTCAGATCGGCCAAGCCCCGCAAACCGCCCAGCATTTAGCATGGGTCGATGCAGCCGAGCGGACCGCCCGCGACCCCCGAGGAGCGCCGCGAGGCCCTCAAGGAGGTGCTCGCCCGGGCCCGTGTCTGCACCCGCTGCCCAGAGCTTGCCGCCACCCGCATGAAGGTCGTCTTCGGAGCAGGCAACGCCGACGCCGAGCTGATGTTCATCGGCGAGGCGCCAGGCGCCAGCGAGGACGAGCAGGGTGTCCCCTTCGTCGGTCGCGCCGGGCAGCTCCTCAGCCAGCTCCTGGAGGAGATCGGACTGCAAAGAACAGATGTGTTTATTGCGAACACGCTCAAGTGCAGGCCCCCCGGCAACCGCGACCCCCAGCCGGTCGAGATCGAGAACTGCAGCGAGTACCTGATGCGCCAGGTCGAGCTGATCGAGCCGACCGTCATCTGCACGCTGGGCAACTTCTCGACCAAGCTCCTGCGCAACGACCCGACGGGCATCAGCCGCCTGCACGGCCGGCCCGAGGTCATCCAGATCGGGCACAGGGCGGTCAGGCTGTACCCCATCTACCACCCTGCCGCGGCCCTCTACACGCCGCGCATGCTGCAGACGCTGCGGGAGGACTTCGGGCGCCTGCCCGAGCTGCTGGCGATGGGCCCCCCGGAGCAGCCCGAGCCGGTCGAGGCGGTGCCGGAGCTCGAGCCAGACGTGTCGCAGCAGGCACAGCAGGAAGCCGACCAGCTCGGCTTGTTCTAGACGGTGTCCAGAGCAGAAATGCCTGCAAAAGAGGGACTTTTCGGAATTCGTCGAAAAATTCTGTCCAGGCCCTAAAGTCGGCGTCCCTCATGGCCGATGCAGGACCTGTCTCCATCCCTCCAGGAGTAATGACCGGCCCGCGAACCATTCTCCCGCGGGCCGGTCTTTTTTTTGGGCATGTGGGTGGCTCGGGGGCGAGCTTGGCCTAGAGTCTCGGAGTGGCCGTGCGAAGCGTGCAAACCACCGGTCCGCTGGAGACTGAATCGCTGGGGGCGGAGCTGGCCTCCTCGTTGAAGGACGGCGATCTCGTGCTCGTGCGGGGAGACCTCGGCGCAGGCAAGACGACCCTCGTGCGGGGGGCCGCCAGGGCCCTTGGCGTCCAGGATCCCGTCACCAGCCCCACCTTCAGCATCGGTCACCGTTACAGGGCAGAGGGCCTGCTGGTCTCCCACCTGGACCTCTACAGGCTGGCCGGCCTGCGTGAAGAGGATCCGGGCCTGCTGGCCGACTACCTGGGGCCGGGGCGGATCGCCTTCGTCGAGTGGCCGGCGGAGGGGGAGCACGAGCTGGAGGGCGCCAGGGTGCTCGTGACCCTCAGCCACGAGGGTCGGGACCACCGTCGGGTGGAGATCGAGGAGCGGGAGGCGGAGCGGGCGTGATCGTGCTCGGCATGGACACCTCCACGACCGCCACTGCCGTCGCCCTGACCCTCCCCGACGGCAGCGTCCGCGAAGTCCGCGACGACCCGCCCGCGGGGGCTCATCCCGGTCATGCCACGCGCCTGCTGCAGGCCGCAGGCTCGCTGATCTCGGGTGCGGGGATCGATTGGGGAGATATTGGGAGGATCGGCGTGGGCGCGGGCCCCGGCACGTTCACGGGACTGCGCGTGGGCGTCGCCACCGCCCGGGGACTGGCCCAGTCCCTCGGCGTTCAGCTGATCGCAGTCCCGAGCACGGCCGCGCTGGCCCTGCCGGCTCTGCAGGCAGCCGACGGGAGCCCCGTCCTGGCCTGCATCGACGCCCGCAGGGGGGAGATCTTCGCGGCCGCCTACGGTCCCGGCGTCTCCGAGCTGAGCCCCCCACGAGCGCTCGCGCCCGAGCTGGTCCTGCAGTCCCTGGAGGGCGACGGTATGGACGCCGGGCGGCGGGCCGGGATGCCGGCAGTCGGCGACGGCGCCCTGCGCTACAGACAGCAGCTGCAGGAGAGCGGAATCGAGGTGGCGCCCGAGGACTCGCCCCTGCACCTGCTCCTGGCGGAGTCGATCTGCGCCCTGGCGGCGAGCGCCGAGCCGAGCCGGGACTACCAGCTGGTCCTGCCCGACTACAGGCGCAGGCCCGACGCCGAGCTCGCCCTGGGAGGTGCCGCGGCGTGAGCGAGCGTCCGGTCGCCATGCACGCGCCGCCACCGACTGCCGTCGAGATCAGGCGCCTGAGCTACCAGGACCTGCCGCAGGTCATCGCGATCGAGCGGCGCGTCTTCCCGACGCCGTGGTCGCTTGCCATGTTCGTCCTGGAGCTCTCCAAGGAGACCGGGATATGCCTGGCTGCCTTCGAGGAGGACAGGCTGCTGGCCTACCTGATCTGCTCCCGCTACGACACCGTCTGGCACATCATGAACATCGCAGTCGACAGCGACCAGCAGCGCCGCGGGCTGGCCGGAGCCCTGCTGGCGGAGCTCTACCGCCAGGCCGGCGACAGCCGCGCCCGCTTCACCCTGGAGGTCCGCCGCTCCAACGCCGTGGCCATCCACCTCTACGAGCGCGAAGGCTTCAGGGCAGCCGGGATGCGCCGTCGCTACTACCAGGACAACGGCGAGGACGCCCTGGTCATGTGGCGGACGCCCGCGACCCTGGCCGGCTCCCTGGACGACGTGCCCAACCCGGGGCCGACGGTTTGAGCATCCTGGCTGTCGAGACGAGCTGCGACGACACCTGCGCAGCCGTCCTGGACGAGGACGGCCGAGCCCTCTCCAACGTCATCTCCTCCCAGACCCAGCACGAGCGCTTCGGCGGCGTCGTCCCGGAGATCGCCTCCCGTCACCACCTGGAGCTGGTCAACGCGATCGTTGCAGAGGCCCTGCGGGAGGCCGGCGGGACCCTCGACGACGTCGAGCTGGTGGCTGCCACGCAGGGCCCCGGCCTGATCGGGGCGCTGCTCGTCGGGCTGACTACGGGCAAGGCCCTGGCCGCCGCCCGCGAACTGCCCTTCGCGCCCGTCGACCACATCCAGGGCCACGTCGCGGCCAACTTCCTTACCGGCCGGGACGGGCCCTTCGAACCGCCCTTCCTGTGCCTGATCGCCAGCGGCGGGCACACCCTCCTTGCCCACGTCCGCGAGCACGACGGCTTCCAGGTGCTCGGGCGCACCCTCGACGACGCCGCCGGGGAGGCCTTCGACAAGGGCGCCCGCATGCTCGGCCTGGGCTTCCCGGGCGGGCCGGCCCTCTCGCGCTTGGCCGCGGACGGCGACCCGACCGCCTACGTCTTCCCCGGCTCGCCGGGCGAGCGCAGCCGCCGCGCCCACCGCAAGCCCTTCGCCGACGGCCTGGACTTCTCCTTCGCAGGCCTGAAGACCGCCCTCCTCTACAAGGTCCGCGAGCTTGGCGAGGGCGAGCTGGAGGAGCGCTCGGCGGACCTCGCCGCCTCCTACCAGGCCGCCATCGTGAACAGCCTGATCGAGCGGACCGAACGGGCGCTCGAGCAGACCGGCCTGACGCGCCTTGGCATCGGCGGCGGGGTGGCCGCCAACAGCGAGCTGCGCAGGCAGGTGGGGGAGCTGGGCGTGGAGGTGCACGTGCCCGCTCTCAGCCTCTGCACCGACAACGCCGCCATGATCGCCAGCGCCGCGCGGTACGGGAAGAAGCTCGCCTACCCCGACTATCTGGGGCTGGACGCCTACGCGACCGGGGAGCGGATCGGGTAGCGGAAATGACAGCACCGGCGTCGCCGCCCACCCTCACCGTCTACTCCAAGCCCGACTGCCACCTCTGCGAGGACGCGATGGCCGTCCTGCGCCATTTGCAGGGCGAGCTGGGCTTCGAGCTGCGCGAGGTCGACATCACGACCGAGGAGTCCCTGCACCGCGCCTACTTCGATCGCATCCCGGTCGTCTGCGACGAGGACGGCCGGGAGCTTTGTGAATACGTCGTTTACGAGTCGGCGCTGCGGGAGCGACTAGAGTCACGGCGATGAGCTACGGAGAACCGGCGGCAGGGACGGTGTCGGCCAGAAACGACGGCGGCACCTCGGCGGAGCGCCTGTCCTTGGGGGTGGCTGCACGCCTGTCCCGCTACCTGCAGGTGCTCACGCAGGCCAAGAAGATGGGCAAGGAGACGATCTCCTCGCAGGAGCTCTCGGACTACACCCACGTCAACTCCACCCAGATCCGCCGCGACCTGTCGGGCTTCGGCAAGTTCGGCAAGCGTGGGGTCGGCTACAACGTCGAGGCCCTCGTCTCGCAGATCCGCAAGATCCTGCGCACGGCCGGGCAGCACAACATCGCCCTGATCGGCGCAGGGCACCTGGGCCGGGCGATCGCGGGCTCGGAAATCTTCGCCGACCACGGCTTCAGGGTCGTCGCCATCTTCGACAGCGACCCCGCCAAGATCGGCAGCCAGGTCGGCGTCCAGAGCATCCGCGACATCGCCGAGCTGCGCCAGGTCGTGGAGGACGAGGACATCGTCGTCGGCGTGCTGGCCGTGCCCAACCAGGCAGCCCAGGGCCTGGCGGACGAGCTCGTCGACGCCGGCGTGAAGATCATCTTCAACTACTCCGAGTCGCTGCTGGACGTGCCCCCCGAGGTGACCGTCCACACCTCCAGCCCCGCAGTCGATCTCCTCTACGCGCTGTACTTCTACCTGACCTGAGAGGCGCCGCAGGGCCGGCCCTCCCCGAGACCCAGGCCACTCCCCAAGCACCCAGCCATGGACAGCTCAGACCTAGACCTGGCCCACGAGCGCTTCGAGGCCGCCGAGGACCTCACGGTCGGGCTCGAGGAGGAGTTCTCGATCCTCGACCCGGTCACGCTCGACCTCGTCCCCCGCTATGAGGAGCTGCGGGCGCTGGCCGACGCGGACCCCGGCCTGCAGGGCGCCGTCGCAGGCGAGCTGATCTCCTCCGAGATAGAGGTCATCTCGGGGCCGGGACGCAACCTGGCCGACGCCATCGCCCGCCAGCGCGAGCGCAGGGCGCGGCTGTTCGCTCTCGTCGCCGGGCAGGGAGCCGTCCTGGGCGCCACCGGCACCCACCCCTGGGCCGACTACCGCGAGCAGCCGATCATCGACACCGAGCACTACCGCCGCGTCGAGGAGGGACTCAAGTACGTAGCCTGGCGCAACAACACCTTCAGCCTGCACGTGCACGCGGGCTGCAGGGACCTCGACAGGGCCGTGAAGGTCTGCGACCGCCTGCGTCCCGTGCTGCCGCTGCTGCTTGCAATCTCGGCCAACTCGCCGTTCCTGGACGGCCGCGACAGCGGCCTTCACTCTGCCCGCACGCAGAGCTTCACCAAGAGCTTCCCCCGCTGCGGCATCCCCGACCCCTTCGGCGGCTGGGACGCCTACAGGGCCTACATCGAGTTCCTGCTGGCGACCCGCTCGATCGTCGAGTTCACGCAGGTCTGGTGGTCTGTGCGCCCGCACTTCAGCTTCGGCACCGTCGAGGTGCGCATCTGCGACTGCCAGGCCACAGCCCAGGAGTCCGAGGCGCTGGCCTCGCTGATCCTCGCCTGCATCGCCCAGGCCATGCGCGACGTCGACGAGGGCGTGCCGTTCGCCGACCCCGCTCCGCGGCTGGTCGAGGAGAACATGTGGCGGGCCATCCGCTACGGCCTGGACGGGCTGCTGGTCGACCTGGACAGGGCCGAGGAGTACCCGGCCCGTGCCGCCATCGAGCGGCTCGCTGCCTGGACCGAGCCCGTCCGCGGCGAGCTGTCGATCGAGCTGACCTTCCCCGAGCGCAACGGCGCCCAGCGCCAGCGCGAGATGATCTCTGCCGGCGCGAGTCGCGAGGAGGTCTTCGCGGCCAGCGTCGCCGAGACGAGCAGAAGCTACTCACAGGAGGTACGTGCATGAGCACAGAGAAGAGGGACCCGCCCGCCCCGCCCGCCCCCGACGCCGGTGCCGCCGCGCCCAGCGAAGAGGAGCTGAGGGCCGCCTACGAGGCCGAACTGGCGCGCATCACCGCCACCGACATGATCGCCCAGTCGGCCGTCTCGCTGCTGAACATCGGTGCCAGGAGGATGGGCCCCCCGCCCGGAGCGCCGCCCGAGCAGGCAGCGGCCGCCGGGAGGGACCTCGAGCAGGTCCGCGACGCGATCGACGGAGCCCGGGCTCTGCTGGGGATCCTCGAGCGCCGCATCCCGGGCGAGCTCGGCCCGCTGCGCGACGCTCTCTCGCGCCTGCAGATGGCCTACGCCGCCGAGGTCGGCAAGGGCGAGGCGGGGGAGGGCGCGCCGGCCCCGACCGCCGGGCAGCAGCCCACGGCCGCCACAGGCGCGACGCCGCCGGCGCAGGGGCCCGCGGCACCCGCCGAGGACCCCGCCCAGAAGGGTCCCGGACCGGCCGAGTCCAGCGGCCGGCTGTGGGTTCCAGGTCGCTGATCGGGCCGCAATCGGCACAGCAGACCTCATCGCGCCGCTCGGCACGGTAGACTGCGCCCGCGTTTGGCGCCGGGTCGTCGCTTGCCCTGAGCGCTCCGGCCGACATACGTGCGCGCGATCGATCCTCGCGCGGCACTCCAATCTGACCGCGGAGGATTTCTGTTGAGCAGCTTCTTGACGAACCATGGGGTCGTCGTCGCCCTCGTTTGCGCCGCATGTGCGGTTGCCTACGGACTTCTCACGACACGCTCGCTGCTGACGCTCTCAGCAGGCAACGAGCGCATGCAGAGCATCTCGAAAGCCGTCCAGGAGGGCGCTCAGGCCTACCTGAACCGCCAGTACGCGACGATCGCGATGGTCGGGGTGGTGCTGTTCGTGGCGCTCATCTTCGTCCAGAACATCGCCGTCGCCGGAGGCTTCGCGATAGGCGGAATCCTGTCCGGCTCCACCGGCTACATCGGCATGAACGTGTCGGTGCGCTCCAACGCCCGCGTCGCCGAGGCGGCCAGGGGCGGCGTGACGCCGGCCCTGCGGGTCGCCTTCCGCGGCGGCGCGACGACGGGCATGCTGGTCGTCGGCCTGGCCCTGCTGGGCGTGGCCGGCTACTACGGCGCGCTGACGGCGATCTTCAACGACAGCGCCAAGACGACCGCCGACGCGCTCGTCGGCCTGGGCTTCGGCGGCTCGCTGATCTCCGTCTTCGCCCGTCTTGGCGGCGGCATCTTCACGAAGGCCGCCGACGTCGGCGCTGACCTGGTCGGCAAGGTCGAGGCGGGGATCCCCGAGGACGACCCCCGCAACCCCGCCACGATCGCCGACAACGTCGGCGACAACGTCGGCGACTGCGCCGGCATGGCCGCGGACCTGTTCGAGACCTACGCCGTGACGGCGGTGGCCGTGATCCTGCTCGGCATCCTGACCTTCCACGAGGCGACCAAAGTCGCGCTGTACCCGCTGGTCATCGGCGGCATCGCGATCATCGCCTCGATCATCGGCACCTACGCCGTCCGCACCAAAACGGACAACGTCGAGCGGGCGCTGATGCAGGGCCTGGCCGTCTCGGGCATCATCGCGGCGGCGGCCTTCGCGCCCATCACCTACTGGCTGATGCGCGGCCTGACCTTCAAGTCCGCTCCGATCGTGGGCGGCGCGGTCAGCACACCCAAGTGGTGGCACCTCTACCTGTGCTCGCTGATCGGCATCGCCGTCACGGCACTGCTGTTCGGACTGACGGAATACTACACGTCTACCCGCTTCAACCCCGTCAAGAAGACGGCCAAAGCGTCGGTGACGGGGCACGCGACGAACATCATCCAGGGCTTCGCCTCGGGCCTCCAGGCCACGGCGCTGCCGGCGCTGGTGATCGTGCTCGGCGTGCTCGGCTCCTGGAAGCTGGCGGGCGGCGGCGTGACCGGCATCTACGGCGTCGGCGTGGCCGTCATGGGCCTGCTGTCGCTGACGGGGCTGATCGTCGCCCTTGACGCCTTCGGGCCGATCACAGACAACGCCGGGGGCATCGCCGAGATGGCCGACCTGCCCGAGGACGTCCGCAAGGTCACGGACCGCCTGGACGCCGTCGGCAACACGACCAAGGCCGTCACCAAGGGTTACGCGATCGGCTCGGCCGTGCTGGCTGCCGTCGTGCTGTTCGCCGGCTTCCAGAAAGAAATCGAAGCCAAGGTCGGCCACGCGATCTCCTTCGGCATCAACGAACCGCCCGTCCTGATCGGGCTGCTGCTGGGCGGCATGATGGTCTGCCTGTTCGCCTCGCTGTCGATCGAGGCCGTTGGGCGCGCCGGCGGCGCCGTCGTCGAGGAGGTGCGTCGCCAGTTCCGCGAGCACCCCGGGATCATGGAGGAAACCGAAGAGCCCGACTACGCTCGTTGCGTGGACATCGTGACCCGCACGGCCCAGCGCGAGATGATCCTGCCCTCGCTGCTGCCGATCGGCCTGACCCTGATCGTGGGGCTGATCGACAAGCAGGCCCTCGGCGGCCTCTTGATCGGCGTCATCGTCGTCGGCTTCTTCTTCGCCGTCATGATGACCGCCGGCGGCGGTGCCTGGGACAACGCCAAGAAGCTCATCGAGGACGGCTCCTTCGGCGGCAAGGGCTCCGACGCCCACGCCGCCTCTGTCACCGGCGACACCGTCGGGGACCCCTTCAAGGACACGGCCGGTCCCGCCATCAACCCAATGATCAAGGTCGCCAACATCGTGGCGATCCTGATCATCCCGCTGATCACCTGAGCGGAGAGAGGCAGCGGGCGGCGCATGTTCGGGCGCGCCGCTCGCCTTCGCGGGTCACCGCTCCGCGAAGGGCCTAATCTCCGGGTAGATGAGCGGACGAGGAGTTCACCGAGGGGCGACGCTCGTGTTGTCGCTGGCGATGGTCGTGATCGGCCTGGCCGTCCTGGGCGAGTCGATCGGCGAGCACGCGGGCGGCCTGTCCTCGCGCCTGCTGCTGGGCGTCCTGTTCGTGGCCGCCGGTTGCGGCCGGCTGTACCTCCTGCACAGGCGCAGGAGCGGCACGTGAGCGACGCAGGGGATCAGGGCACCGGGGAGGGATCCTCCGGGCCGGCCGGCTCCGCTCAGCACGACGGCGTGCACCGCCTGCACGTGCCCGGCGAGGCCACCGCCGCCGAGCTGGCCGCCTCCGCCCGCTCGATGGCCAAGCGCTCGATCGGCTCGCCGATCCTCTTCACGATCGTCTACTCCTCGCTGGCGAGCGCCATCTACTTCTCCCTGGGCGTCATCGCCGGCCATGCGCTTGGGTTGACGCCGCTGGTCTTCCTGGTCGCGGCCCTGCTCTACACGCTGACGGCGATGACCTACGTGGAGGGGGCGTCGCTGCATCAGGAGCGGGGCGGCTCGACGGTCTTCGCCCGCTACGCCTTCAACGAGCTCGTCAGCTTCGTGGCGGGCTGGGCGATCCTGCTCGACTACGTCATCCTGATCGCCGTCACGGCCTTCTCGGCGACCCAGTACCTGCAGGTCTTCTGGGGCAGGCTGGGCGAACGCGACGAGGCTCTGGGCCTGGCCCTGGCCTTCATCGGCCTCGTCGTCCTGTCCAACATCCGCGGCTTCGGCACCCGCCGCGCCAGGCGCGTCGGCGTGCTGCTGGCCGGCGACCTGCTGGTGCAGGCCTTCATCGTCGTGCTGGGGCTGATCCTGTTCTTCAACCCCCATACGCTGACGGCGCCGATCCACCTCGGCAGCGCCCCGAAGTGGTCTGACCTGATCTTCGCCCTGACGGTCGCCGTGATCGCCTTCACGAGCCTCGAGTCGGCCTCAGGCCTCTCCGGGGAGGTCCGCATCAGCAGGGCGGGACTGAAGCGCCTGGTCGCAAGCACGACCGGGACGGTCCTGTTCCTCTACGTCGGGATCGCCCTCGTCGCCGTCACGGCCCTGCCCGTGCACGACGGCCACACGGCCCTCGGCGGGCGCTACCTGGAAGCGCCGATGATCGGCGTCGTGGCCCACGTGCACCCGCACTGGCTGGAGGTGTGCCTGCGCTACCTGGTCGCCGGCATCGCAACCGTCACCCTGCTGGCGGCCGCCAACTCGGCCATGCTGGGCCTCTCGCGGCTGGCCTACTCGCTCTCGACCAACCGCCAGATCCCCAGCGGCCTGGGGCGGCTGCACCCGCAGCGCTCCACCCCCTACGTCCTGATCATCATCGCCGGGGTGATCGCGGCCGGCCTGGCGGCCTCCGAGAACCTCGACTTCCTGATCGGCATCTACGCCTTCGGGGCGACCCTGGCCTTCACCATCGCCCACCTGTCGATCTGCCGCCTGCGCTACACGGAGCCCCAGCGGGACCGTCCCTACAGGGTGCCCTGGTCGGTGACCGTGAAAGGCGCCCAGCTGCCGCTGCCGGCCGTCTTCGGCGCCGTCGTCTCCGCCGGAGGCTGGCTGGCCGTGATGGTCGTGCACACGCCGGCCCGCTACGTCGGCCTGGGCTGGATGGCCTTCGGCATCGCCATGTACGTCCTCTACCGGCGCGCCGACGAAACCTCTCTTTTCAAGCGGGTCACGGTCTCGCCCCAGATCCTGCGCGCCGAGCCCGTCAGCGAACGCGACTACGGCTCCGTGCTGGTGCCCCTGTTCGGCACCGACCTGGACGACGACATCGTGCAGACGGCGGCCCTGCTGGTCTCCAGCGAACCGACCGACGAGGCGGCGATCGACAACGCCACGATCGAGGCGCTGTGGGTGTTCGTGATGCCGATGTCGCTGCCGCTGGACGCGAGCCTGCCCGAGTCCCAGCTGGCCCACGCCCGCCAGGTCCTGGCCAGGGCCAAGGCGGTGGGGGAGGAGTACAGCGGCGTGCAGGTCGCGACGGCCACCGTGCGGACCCGGCGAGCCGGCTTCGCGATCGTCGATGAGGCCCGCCGCAGGGGCGTGGAGGCGATCGTGCTGGGCGCTGAGGAACCCACCTCGATCCGCGGCGGGGGGCGCCTGGGCGGCCGCGGCGGACCGCTCGAAGGCTACGTCGGGGACATCACCAAGTACGTCATCCGCAAGGCCGGCTGCAGGGTCATCGTGACCGCCCCGGCCTCCCGCGACAAGCCCGTCGAGCTGGCCCGCCGGGGCCGTCGCTCGGATGCGTCCATCGTCTAATCTGCGGCTATGGAGATCGAAGGGATGCGATGTTCGTCCTGATCGTCGGCGCCGGGCGCGTCGGCGCTGCCGTCGCCAAGCAGGCGCTTGCGGCGGGACATGAAGTCTCCGTGCTGGACGAGGACCCTCTCTCCCACGAGCGTCTGGACGCCGGGCAGACCCAGAGCTGGGAGGACTCCGGCGGGCAGTTCACCGTCGGCACGGCCCTGGAGACCGACGCCCTGATCCAGGCCGGGATCGAGCGGGCCGACGCCTTCATCGCCTCCACGGCAGGCGACAACACCAACCTGGTGATCGCCCAGATCGCACAGAAGCGCTTCGGCGTGGCCAAGACGATCGTCCGCGTCATGGACCCGGCCCGGGCCGACTGGTACGGGGAGCAGGGCATGCTGACGATCTCCCCGACCAAGCACGCCATCGAGATGTTCGAGCGCACGCTCGCAGCGGACGGGGACTGACACCATGTACGCGATCATCGCCGGAGCCGGCAAGGTCGGCCGCAACCTCGCGCGGGAGCTGATCTCCAAGGACCACGAGGTGACCCTGATCGAGTCCGACCGCCGCTGCTACCTGGCCAACGAGGAGGAGTTCGAGCACGCCATCCAGTACGGCGACGCGACCGAGCTGTGGGTCCTGGAGCGGGCCGGCATCCAGCGGGCCGACCTCGTCATCGCAGTCACCGGGGACGACGAGGACAACATCCTCGTCTGTCAGGTGGCCAAGGAGAAGTACCTCTGCGACCGCGTCATCGCCCGCGTCAACAACCCCCGCAACCACGACCACTTCCGCCTGCTGGGCATCCAGCCGGCAGTCTCCGCGACGGACCTGATCCTGCGCCTGATCGAGCACGAGGTGCCCCGCTACGGGCTCGTGCACCTGCTGGCACTGGAAGAGGAGCGCCTGGAGATCATCGAGCTGGAGGTCACATCCGACGCCCCCACGATCGGCCAGAGGGTCGTCGACATCGCCCTGCCAGAGGGCTCCCTGATCATCTCCGTGCTGCGCGGCGGCACCGGCTTCGTGCCCAAGTCCGACACGACCATTGAGGAGGGCGACGAGGTCCTGCTCGTGCTGGACCCGGGCCTGGAGGAGGCCATCACGGCCTTCTTCGCCCCCAA
Source organism: uncultured Solirubrobacteraceae bacterium (assembly GCA_963697795.1). Classification (GTDB taxonomy): domain Bacteria; phylum Actinomycetota; class Thermoleophilia; order Solirubrobacterales; family Solirubrobacteraceae; genus Palsa-744. The sequence continues at coordinate 2,994,958 of OY969097.1, forward strand.
CGGGCACGGCGTCGGGTACTAGGGGCGACTCCCGCCCGCAAGGCCGCTCGCGGGCGGCAGCGGCGCGGGGGCGCGACCCCTCATTCGACTATCCTTGGACGCTCCTTCCGGGATGGTGTAATTGGCAACACGCGACACTCTGGATGTCGAATTTGGGGTTCGAGTCCCTGTCCCGGAGCTCAAGCATTCGCGTGCCCTGAGATACACCCGCCGCGCAGGTGGGCCTGTTACCGGCCGGTGGCCGGGGTTGACCCTGTAGGTACAGCGGAATATGGTCGGCCCGACGCCGACCGGTCGATCGGACCTTCGAGCGCGTCGCGAGGGACGACAACGCGAATCAGGGGGAGCCATGCCGAGGGAAGATGGCGCAGGGCGGGCGGTTCGGGCGGGCGGGCGCAGGAGAGCGCTGACGCGGGTCCTCATGGCACTCGCCGCCATGACGGTCGTGGCCTGTGCGAGCACGGTGACGGCGTTGGCCGGCGGCGGCGCGCCCAGCGTCGAAACCGAACACGTCAGCGGCCTTGGGCGGACCGGCGCTGTCCTGAACGCCGTCGTGAACCCGAACGGCTCGCCCGTCGGCGAATGCTATTTCGAATACGGCACCTCGGAATCGAGCCTGACCGCTGTCGCGCCCTGCTCATACTCGCCCGGCGAACTCGAAACGCCCGTTCCGGTCTCCGCCACGCTCGCCGGCCTGGCCGAATCGACGACCTACTTCTTCCGTATCCACGCCAGGAGCACAGCGGGAGAAAGCTCGGGTACGACCCGCTCCTTCACGACCATGCCGAGCGCGCCCGTGGCCAACACGGAACCCGCAGCCACGATCGGTCGTACCGGCGCGACCCTCAGCGCCTACGTGACGCCCGACGACTCCGAAGTCACGGAATGCTTCTTCGAATACGGGACCGTTCCCGGCGAACTGAGCGACCATGTGGCCTGCTCGCCCTCGCCCGGCGCCGGCAGCGAACCCGTCGCCGTCCACGGGTCCGTCAGCGGCCTGGCGGAAAGCACCGTCTACTACTACCGGGTGGTCGCGCGCAACGCCTCCGGCAGCGAACACGGCGGGCGCTCGAACTTCGAAACTCTGCCCGGCAGGCCGAAGGCCAACACGGAACCGGCCGCCGCCGTCACGCACACGACAGCCACGCTGCGCGGGTTCGTCACGCCCAACGGAGCAAGCGTCGAAAGCTGCTTCTTCCAGTGGGGATCGGGCTCGATCGAAGAACACACCGTGCCCTGCGAACAGGGCGGCATCGGCAGCGGCGAAACACCGGTCGCCGTGACCGCCAACCTGACGGGCCTGGCCGAAGGCACGACCTTCCACTTCCGGCTGCTGGCCGGCAACAGCCACGGCACCGGCACGGGCGGCTCGGAGGGCTTCACGACCCTGCCCTACCTGCCCAAAACCCTGATCCAGCGACCGGGCGAACTGTCCGACGAATCGGCCGTGCTGAGGGCGAAGATCAACCCCCAGGACGAGGCCGTCAGCGAATGCCGCTTCGAATACGGCACGACGCCCGCGCTCGGCGAGGTCGCCAAATGCGACCTGCTGCCAGAAGCCGGCGAAAGATGGGTGCAGGTGAGCGCCCAGGCAGCAGCCCTCCAGGCCTCCACTACCTATCTCGTGCGCGTGCGGGCCCAGGACTCCTCCGGTGTCACCTACAGCAGGCTGGAAAGCTTCACCACCTACCGACCCGGCCTGGCCCCGCTCGTGAGCAAGGTCAAACCGGGCAAAGGCAGCTCCGCCGGCGGCACGGCAGTGACCGTCAAAGGCGAAAACCTGGAGGGCGCCACAGGTGTCCTGTTCGGGGAAGTCGAGACGACCGACATCACGGCCGACTCGCCCGACTCCCTGACGGCGATCGCGCCGGGCGGCGTCGGCACCGTCGACGTCGTCGTCCTCACCGAAAGCGGCGAAAGCCCCCTCACGAGCGCTGACCGCTTCACCTACACCAAGCCGATCGTCGGCGAAGTCAGTCCCGGCCACGGGCCGCTCGCCGGCGGCACCGAGGTGATCGTGACCGGCAGCGGCTTCGAACCGGGCGGCACGGGCACGACCTTCCTGTTCGGGAAAGAGCCCGGCAGCGGCGTCGAATGCGCATCGAGTACCACCTGCACGGTGACGACGCCCGCCGCCTACAAGGGCAAGGCGGGGACCGTCAAGGTGACCGCCAAGGTCGCCGGCAAGGGAAGCTCCTCCGCGCCCGGCGCCGTCTTCACCTACGAAGCCTGATCGACAGGGGCGGGCGCCGGGCCGCTACCCGGCGCCCCGCGGTCTCAGGCCTGCTGCTCCGCCGGCTGCGCGTCGACAACTCCAGCGGTGCCCGCGTCCTCAGCGCTGCTCGGCTCGGGAGCGCTCGCGGGGGCGGGCGTCGCCTCGGCCAGCTTGTGGGCACCGGCTGCTCCCGCCGCGCCCAGCGCCAGGGCGGCCAGGGCCCAGCCGGGACCCGACCGTTCGCGCCCAAGCGCAGCGTCGAGCGAAGGCTTGCCGGGACCCGTCTCGGCCAGGGCCAGGACGGCAGCGATCAGCACCAGGTTGTACTCGTAGCCGCCCTTCGTCAGCCACGGGCCGCTCTTGAGGTGGACGCGGTGTATGGCCGTCAGCATCGTCGCCGTCAGGGTCGCCGCCGACAAAGGTGTTGCCAGTCCCAGTGCCAGCGCCGCCCCGCCGCCTGCCTCCGCGACTCCCGCCGCAACCGCATTGCGCTTGCCGGGTCGCATGCCCAGCTGCTCGAAGCCCTGGGCCGTCGCGTCGAGACCGTGGCCATCGAACCAGCCGAACAGCTTCTGGGTGCCGTGACCGAAGAACAGGCCTCCGACCACGAGGCGGAGCAACAGACGGGCGATCTTCATGTGGGAATTCCTCTCTGAGGCAGCTTCGACGAGTTTGACGCCGACGCTAGCAGATGGTTGATGGACCTCCATGATCGGCGCGGATATAGTGTCGAACATGACGAACGCGGCGATCGATGCGGACCCCGCCGGTCTGCTGGGGGAGAGGCGGTCGAGTCCCGGCCTGCTGCTGGCGCTGCTCGGTCAGCACGCCATGCGCAGGCTGCGCGAGGCTCACGTCGGGCAGGACCTCTCGCCCCGGCAGTTCGTCCTGCTGGCGCTGCTGTCCGAAGGCGGCCCGACGGGGCAGACCGAGCTGGGCCAGGCGATGGAGATAGACCCGAGCGTGCTCGTGACGCTGCTGAACCCCCTGGAGGAGCGCGGCCTGATCGCCCGTGTCCGCTCCGCCAGCGACAGGCGCAGGCATCTGGTCAGCCTGACTGGGCAGGGAGAGCACGCCCTGCTGGGCGCCGTCGAGGCTCAGCGCGAGGTCGAGGATCAGCTGTTCGCGGGCTTCGCGGAAGAGCGGCGCGACTTGCTGAGAGAGCTGCTGGTGGAGCTGCAGGAGGTCATCAGGCCGGACTGTCCCCGGGCCTGCGCCGAGGAGGCCGGGGAGTGGGTCGCCTGACCGCGAACCCGCCGCCGTGGGCAGGCGTCTTCGCCCGCCTCTACGACCTGTCGCTGGCGCAGGCCGAGCGTGCGGGGATGCGCGAGCGCCGGCGGGCACTGATCGCGACTGCGAGCGGCCGCACGCTCGAGCTGGGCGCCGGCACGGGGCTGAACGTCGAGCACTACACGAATGCCGTCACGGAGCTGACGCTGGCCGAGCCCGAGCCGGCAATGCGCAGGCTGCTGGCGCGGCGAGTCGCTGCTCGAGGCCTCGGCAGCGTGATCGACGCCAGGGCGGAATCGCTGCCCTTCACGGACGGGTCGCTGGACACGGTCCTCTGCACGCTGGTGCTCTGCACCGTCGAGGACCCGGCGGCGGCGCTGGCCGAGGTTGCGCGCGTGCTCGCGCCCGGCGGGCGCTTCCTGTTCATCGAGCACGTCCGCGCCGAGTCGGCCTGGCTGGGTGGCCTGCAGGATCGTCTGCACGGGCCGTGGCGGCGCCTGGTCGTGGGCTGCCGCTGCAACCGCCGGACCGCCCGGATCATGCACGAGGCTGGTTTCGAGGTCGACGTGCGGGAGGCCCGCTGGCGGCGCGTCCCGCCGATCGTCGCCCCGCTGATCCTCGGCAGCGCGACTCTCCGAGGCACGTAGACGGGCCGCTCCTCAGGCGGCCTCCAGCTGGGACTCCCAGTCTCGATACAGGCGGCTGTAGCGCCCGTCGGCGGCCAGCAGCTCCTCGTGGGTGCCCTGCTCGACGACGTGCCCGTGTTCCAGCACTACGATGCGCCCGGCCTGACGGATCGTGGAGAGGCGGTGGGCGATGACGATCGCGGTGCGCCCGGTCAGCAGGCGGCGCAGGCCTGCTTCGATCCGGCCCTCCGTGTGCAGGTCGACGTTGGAGGTGGCCTCGTCGAGGATCAGGATGCGAGGGTCCGCGATCAGGGCCCTGGCGAAGGCGATCAGCTGGCGCTGGCCGGCGGACAGCTGCGCGCCGCGCTCGCCGACCTCCGTCTGGAAGCCGTCGGGCAGCTCCTCAATCAGCTCGGCGGCGCCCACGGCGTCGGCTGCCGCGCGGACCTGCTCGTCGCTCGCCTCGGGTCGCCCGAAGGCGATGTTCTCGCGGATCGTCCCGGAGAACAGGAAGGCCTCCTGGGGCACGATCCCCATCTGCGAGCGCAGCGACCCCGCCCGCACGTCGCGCAGGTCGTGACCGTCGACAAGGACCCTGCCGTCGGTCGGGTCGTAGAAGCGGGCGGCCAGCTTGGCCATCGTCGACTTGCCGGCACCCGTGGCCCCGACGAGGGCCAGCGTCTGCCCGGCCGGGACCTCCAGGTCGATGTGCTCGAGGGCCAGCGTCGGCTGCTCGGGCTCCTGCTCGTGCCGGCCCCGCGCCTTGTAGGCGAAGGAGACGTCCTCGAAGCGCAGCTCGCCGCGGATCGGGGGCAGCTCCTGCGCTCCCGCCACGTCGTTCAGGTCGGGCTCGTGATCGAGCAGCTGGAAGATCTTCTCCAGGGCCGCCATGCCCGACTGGTAGGTCGTGTAGAGCTGGGAGAGCTGCTGGATCGGTTCGAACAGGAAGGACAGGGTCGCCACGAAGGCGACGACCGTTCCCGCCGTGATGTGCCCGTCGATGGCCTGGTAGCCGCCGTACAGGACGACCATCGCAAGCGCCGCCCCCGAGAGCATTTCGACGGCCGGGAAGTAAGCCGCGTTGAGCTTGACCGTGACCATGTTGGCGGCCCTGTTGTCGGCGTTCAGCTCGGCGAAGCGGGCCTCGTGCATCTGTTCGCGCCCGAAGCTGCGCACGACCCGGATCCCGGACAGGGTCTCCTGCAGGTAGGCCGTGATCGATCCGATCGTCTCGCGGGTGCGCCGGAAGGCGCCGGCCGAGACCAGCCGGAACCAGATCGACAGGCCCGCCACGAAGGGCACCATGCAGAAGGTCAAGAGGGCCAGGTCGACGTCCAGGTACAGCAGCACCCCGATCGCCCCTATCAGGGTCAGGCCGGACTGGAAGAGCGTCACGACGGAGTCCGTGACGAGGCTTTCCAGCGCCTCCACGTCGTTGGTCATGCGCGAGATCAGCACCCCCGCGGGGCGGCTCTCGTAGAAGCCGATCGGCTGGCTCTGCAGGTGCGTGAAGATGCGGATGCGCAGGTCGGCCAGGGCCCGCTGCCCGACCCAGCCGACCAGGTAGGTCTGGGCGTAGGTCGTCGCCCAGACCAGCAGCGCCGAGCCCAGCAGCGCCAGCACGACGATCGCCAGCGTGCGCTCGTCGTGCCCCGTGATGCCTTTGTCGATCGCCAGCTTGGCCAGCAGCGGCGGCGCCAGCGAGGCGGCCGTACCGAGCAGGAGCGCGGCCAGCATCGCGCCGGCCCGCAGCCTGTAGGGGGCCAGCAGCGACAGCAGCCCGCGCAGGTTGCGCCCGCGACTGCCCTTGGAGGGCCGCTCGCCGCCCCAGCCGTGCCCGCCCCTGTGCATGCCCGGCCCCAGCCCGGCCCTGGCGCCGCCACGGCCGGCGCCTCCGCCGCCTCCACCGAAGCCGCCCGGGGGGCTCACAGCCGTCCTCCCGCGTTGATCCTCGCCACGACCTGCTCCTCCGCGGCGCCGTGGCCGTTCGCCGCGACCGTCTCGAGGTCCTCCGGGCTGGCCCGCTGGGCCACGATCTCCCGGTACAGCTCGGAGCTTTCCAGCAGCTGCTCGTGATCGCCTTCGGCGACGATCCGCCCGCGCTCGAGCACGACGATGCGGTCCGCCAGGGCGATCGTCGAGAGGCGGTGGGCTATCACGAAGGTCGTCCGGCCTGTCATGGCCTCCGTCAGGGCTTCCTTGATGCTCTGCTCGGTGGAGGCGTCGACGGAGGACGTGGCGTCGTCGAGGACCAGCACGCGGGGATCGGACAGCAGCGCCCGGGCGATCGCCAGGCGCTGGCGCTGCCCGCCCGAGAGGGTCAGGCCGCGCTCTCCGATCTGCGTCTCATAGCCCTCGGGAAGCTCGGCGACGAACTCGTGCGCCTGTGCACGGCGGGCGGCCCGTTCGACCTCCTCCCGGCTCGCCTCGGGGCGTGCGTAGGCGATGTTCTCGGCGACGCTGGCGGAGAACAGGAAGGGGTCGTCGCTGACGACGGCCACTGCACGGCGGACGTCGTGAACGGCAAGCTCGCGGACGTCGCAGCCGTCGAGCAGGACGGCGCCCTCGCTGACGTCGTACAGCCGTGAGATCAGGGCCACCAGGCTCGTCTTGCCCGAGCCGGTCGGGCCGACCAGGGCGATCGTCGCGCCGGCCGGCACGTCCAGGTCGACGTCGTGCAGCACCGCCCGTCCGGGCACGGGCAGCTTCGGCGCCGAGACGGTCGGCTCGGAGGAGCCGAACTCGTCGTGGGGGTCCTCGTAGCGGAGCGTCACGCCGCGCATCCGCACGGCGCCGTCGCCGGCGGGGAGGGGACGCGGCTCGGGTGGGTCGCTCAGCAGCGGCGGGCGGTCGAGCAGCTGGAAGATGCGGGCGCCCGAGGCGGTCGCGCGCTGGGCCAGGTTCAGCGTCACCCCGAGCGAGCGCATCGGCGTGATCAGCATGTTCAGGTACAGGTAGAACTCGGTGAACTGGCCGAGCGTGAGGTGGGAGTGGATGACAGACTCCCCGCCGATCAGCAGCACCGCCGCCAGGCCGAGCTGGGGCAGGAAGCCGATGATCGGGTTGTAGGCCGCTTCCAGGCGCGTCGCGACCATGGCCTGGCTGAAGACGCGTCCCACCGACGTGCGGAAGCGCTCCAGCTGGCGCTGCTCGCGGGCGAAGGCCTTCACGACGCGGACGCCGGAGATGTTCTCCTCGGCGTCTGCCGTCAGCTCTCCGATCCGCTGCTGGGTCTCCTGGATGGCCGGCCGGGCCCGCCTTCCGTAGCGGTAGGAGATCGCGACGACGAAGGGGACGGGGATCAGGGCGATCAGGCCCAGGCCGGGGTTGACGGCGATCATCACGATCCCCGCCAGCACGATCGTCAGGATCGACTGCAGGATGAAGACGAGTCCGTAGCCCAGGAAGAAGCGCACGGCCTGCAGGTCGACGGTCGCCCGCGACATCAGCTGCCCCGTCTGCTGGTGGTCGAAGAAGCTCAGCTCCAGGCGCTGCAGGTGCCCGTAGAGCAGCTCGCGCAGGTCATACTCGATGGCCAGCGAGACGCGCCCCGCGACCATCCGCCGGGCGTAGGTCAGCGCCCACCGCAGCAGCGCCGCACCGAGGGCCGCCAGGGCCAGGGTCAGCAGCACGTGGCGCTCGTGCGAGCGGGCGGCCAGATCGTGGCGCTGTCCCGCCTCAACGCCTTTGCGCAGGGCGTCGACGGCATGGCCTGTCAGCCAGGGGATGCCGACCGTCATGACCATCGCCACGCTGGCCATCAGCCACGAGATCGCAAGCCCCCGCTTGTAGGGCTTCAGGAATCCGAGCAGTCTGTAGAACGTGGTCATAGTTGCGCAGTCAACGATTATGTCACGGCGAGCCGTCGGCGGCCGTAAGCTGGCCCGCGTGCCCGACCCGAAGGACAGCCCCAGGCAGCCGACCGGCGCCGGCCTGTGCGACAGCTGCGCCCATCAGCAGATCGTCCGCAACACCCGCGGGTCGGTCTTCTCGCTGTGCAGGCGCTCCCGCTCCGACCCAGCCTATCCGCGCTACCCGCGCGTCCCCGTTCTCTCCTGTCCAGGGTTCGAGCGGGGGGAGAGGGAGGAAGCCTGAGCGCCAGGGTCCACACCCCTGGCGAGGAAGTCTGACCGGCAGGGCTCCCACCGGCGGGGATCAGTGGGCCGCAGCGGCGACGGGCTCGCCGGGCGCCACGAAGTCGGCGGACCGGACGAGGGCGAAGGCCAGCAGCGATCCGGCCAGGGCGACGGCCGCGGCGATCAGGAGGATCGTCGTGAAGGCGTCCGTGAAGCCGAGCCTGTAGGAGTGGGCCAGGGCGGCGCTCGCGCCGTGGGGGAGCTTGGCCAGCAGGCCGTGGACTTCGCCGGACACGAGGGCTCCGCCGAGGTGGCCGTGGGTGGCTGAGACAGCCTGGCGACCGGCTGCGCTGGCCTGCAGCCGGGCCTCGGTCTTGACCGTCACCTGGTGCTGGAAGATCGCGCCCAGGCCGGCGATGCCGGTGGCGATGCCGACCTGGCGGAAGGTGTTGTTGATGCCTGAGGCCATGCCGCTGCGGGAGTGGTGCACGACGCCGATGGCGGTCTGGGCCAGAGGCGGGTTGATCAACCCGACGCCGGCGCCGGCGATCACGAAGCCCGGGATCAGCGTCGTCCAGCCCGAGCCGGCGTCGACTGCCGTCATGCTGAGCAGCCCGCCGGCGACGAGCAGCAGGCCGAGGCCGAGCAGCAGGCGGATGGGGACGCGCACGGACAGCCTGCCGGCGATCGGCGCGACGATGAAGGACAGCAGCGTCACGGGCAGGAAGCGCAGGCCGGCCTGCAGGGGGCTGTAGCCGAGCACGTCCTGGATGTAGAGGGTCAGGTACAGGAACATCGAGAACATCGAGGCGGACACGGAGAAGGCGACGATGCTGGCGCCCGTGAAGGCCCGCCGCCGGAACAGGCTGAGGTCGAACATCGGGCGCGACTGGCGCAGCTCGATCGCCAGGAAGGCGACGAGCAGGACTGCCGCGCCTGCCAGGAAGCCCACGATCTGGCCCGAGCCCCAGCCCTTTTCGTTGCCCTGGACGAGCGCGAAGACGAGCAGGAACAGGGCGCCCGAGAACGTGACGAGGCCGGCCCAGTCGACGCCTGCCGCGTTCGGGTCGCGCGACTCGGAGACCTGGTTGAGGGTCAAGAAGACGGCGCCGATGCCGATCGGGACGTTGACGAAGAAGATCCATTCCCAGCCGATGCCGGAGGTGATCAGCCCGCCGATGACGGGGCCGACTGCGACTGCAGCGCCGATGGTGCCGCCGTAGATGCCGAAGGCCGTGCCCCGCTCACGGCCGTGGAAGGCGGAGCCGATCAGGGCCAGGGAGGTGGCGAACATCATCGCCCCGCCGGTCCCCTGCACGGCCCGGGCAAGGTTCAGGACAAGCGGCGAGCCCGACAGGCCGCAGGCCGCCGAGGAGGCCGTGAAGACGATCAGGCCCGCCACGAACATGCGCCGGCGCCCGATCAGGTCCGCCAGCGAGCCGGCCGTAAGCAGGAAGGCGGCGAGCGTCAGCGAGTAGGCGTTGACGACCCACTGCAGGTCGCTGAAGCTCGAGTGCAGGGAGCGCTGGATGTCGGGCAGCGCGACGTTGACGACCGTGATGTCCAGCAGCAGCATGAACATCCCGACGCATACCGCGATCAGCGTCCACCACTTGTGCTCCATGCTCTCTCCCTCGTCGCGGTCGGCCGTAGGCCAGCCACTATATGAACGGCCTCCGGCCGCTCCGGTCAAGCGTCCTTCAGGTGCTCGGCCAGGAACGGCACGACCCGGCTCCACAGCAGCGCCGCGGGCTCGGGGCGGTAGCTGGGGCGGTAGTCGGCGAAGAAGGCATGAGCGGCGCCCTCGTAGACGTCCACTTGGACCGGCTGGCCGCTCCTGCCGGCACGCTCGCGCAGCTGCTCGCCCAGCTCCGGCGAGGGGTTGTGGTCTTCGGCTCCGATCGCGGCCAGCAGCGGGCAGTGAAGTCTCTCCGCGATCTGCAGGGGCGGGGTGGGGCGCAGGGGAGTGGAGACCTCATCGGGGGTCGCTTTGTCGATGAACCCGCCCCAGCAGTCCACGGCCGCGTCCAGGCGGTCGCTGGCGGTAGCGAACAGCAGCGTGTAGCGCCCGCCCATGCAGAAGCCGATGCAGCCGACCCTGCCGTTGACGTCGGGGCGCGAGCGCAGCAGGTCCGCTGCTCCCTCCAGGTCGCCCAGGGCCAGCGTGTCTGACATCGAGAAGAGGCGAGCCATCAGCGCCTGCATGTCGCCGGGCGGGGGCGGGCCGCCTTCGCGCGTGTACAGGTCGACCGCCAGCGTCACGTAGCCGATCGCCGCGAAGCGGTTGGCCACGTCGCGGATGTGATCGCCCAGGCCGCCTGCCTCGTGGATCACGATCATCGCCGGATGAGGGCCCTCGCCGACGGGGCGGACCAGGTAGCCGTTGATCTGCTCGCCCTCGCCGCCCGTGTAGGTCAGCGTCTCGGCCTGCAGGCCTGAGGTGTCCGTCACGGCTCCGGGGACCCCCTCGGGGCTGGGCACGACCTCGGTCACGGGCATAGGCTCTCCTCTCGGTGGTCGGGTCGTGGGTCGTCCGCTTCCGGATTGCGCCCCAGCCGAAGTCTAGAATTCAGAATCATGGTTCCCGCCTGGGCAATCGGCCCCACCGTAGGACGCCTGATCGGCCTGGCGCTGACGCACCCTCGCGAGGACGCGCGGATCGTCATTGATGGTGAGACCAGGAAGGTCGAGGTTGTTCCTGTCGAGACGACCTCGGCTCCTCATCCTGTGGGTCGTTCTGGCCGTCGCGGTCCCTGATCCGCCCACCCCGGTGACGACTCTCACCGAAGGCGTATCGCACGCCTTCACCGCATGCCTCGGCGGCCTTCTCGGGCTTCTGGGAGGCAAGCTGGCTTCTTAGCTAAGCGCCCGCCGCTGTCGTCTTCGCCCGGCCTGCCTCGGGGATCGCCTGCCCGTCCAGCTCCCTGATGCGCCTGCGCACCTTCCTGCGGGTCTCCGAGAGCTCGTCCTGAAGCTTGGAGAGCTCTGCTGCCCGGTGGCGGACCAGCTCCAACTGACGGTCGAGGTGGCCCAGGGACTCCAGCAGCAGCTCGCGGCGCCGGCCCGGCTGCACGTCCTCGCGCTTGAGCTGGGCGCGGACCTCCGCCCGGGCCTCCTCGGCCGACAGGACCGTCTTGAGCTCCTCCAGGGTCAGGCCCAGCAGCTCTTTCAGGCGCATGACCTCGTGCAGGCGGTCGACCTCGGCCTGGCTGTAGAGGCGGTGGCGGCCTGAGGGGCGGGCCACCGTCTCGGGCAGCAGGCCGACTTCTTCGTAGTAGCGGATCGTGCGGGGCGTCGTGCCCGCCAGGCGCGCCACGTCGCCGATGCGCAGCAGGTGGGCCGGTTCGACGGGGGTGGCGGGTGCCGGGTCGCTCATGTGCTCCGCCTCACGCGGCCACGGTGCCGCGGGGCTCCCGCTCGGAAGTCGACGCCTCCGCCACGCCGGCCTCGGCCGGGACGATCTGCTCCTCGGCCGGTGCCGCGACGTGACGGGGGCGCATCAGGCACACCAGCATCCCCACAAGCGAGACTGCGGCGAGAACCCAGAGGGCGGTGTGCATGTTGGCGATGAACGGAGCAAGCTTGGACGCCGACAGCCCCGAGGTGACGCCCGAGAAGATCGCGAACAGCGTCGCTTTGGGGATCGCGGAGGTGACGATGGCCATCACGAAGGCGATCGACAGGACCGCGCCCGTGTTCTGCAGCAGCGTGCGAGCGCCGGCTGCCACGCCGCGGCGGTGGGCCGGCACGACGCCCATCATGGCCGCCGTGTTGGGGCTGTTGAACATGCCCGAGCCGACGCCCACCATCGCCAGCCACAGGGCGCTCTGCCAGTAGGCCGTGTGGACCTCCAGCGTCGTCATCGCCGCCAGGCCGGCAGCCGAGACGAGCATGCCGATCGCCGCCAGGGCGCGGGAGCCGTGACGGTCCGCGTAGATGCCGGCCAGGGGGGAGGCGATCAGCATCCCCAGGGCCAGCGGGATCAGCTTGATGCCGGCCGTGATGGCCGAGTCGCCCTGTGCCCCCTGGTAGTAGAAGACGAACACGAACATCAGCGCGAAGCGGGCCAGGCCGTTGATGAAGGCCGCCGCGCTGGCAGCGGCGAACAGGCGGTTGCGGAAGATCTGCAGGTCCAGCATCGGCGCCCGGGAGCGGCGCTCGATCGCCACCCAGGCAGGCAGCAACACGACCGCCAGGATCAGCCCGCCGATCACGACGGTGTTGTCCCAGCCTGAGAGGCCGCCCTTGGAGACGGCCAGGACCAGGCCCGTCAGGCCCACGACGAAGGTGCCCGTGCCGGCCACGTCATAGCCCCGCACCGTGTCCGGCTTGGCCAGCTCGTGCAGCACGCTTGCGCCCCAGAAGGCGCCCGCCAGGGCGAAGGGGACGTTGAACCAGAAGACCCAGTGCCAGGAGATGCCGACCAGGGCCCCGCCCAGCACCGGCCCCAGCACCAGGCCGATCGCGGCGACCATCGTGTTGGCGCCCATCGCCAGTCCCAGCTGGCGCTTGGGGAAGGCGTCCGTCACCAGCGCTGCAGCGTTGGCGAACAGGAAGGCCGAGCCGATCCCCTGCAGCACCCGCCACAGGATCAGGACCGTCGCGTTCGGCGAGAAGCCGGCGCCCAGGGAGGCCAGGGCGAACAGCAGGAAGCCGCCCACGTAGGCGCGCTTTCGCCCGAACAGGTCCGACAGCCGCCCCGCCATCAGCACCAGCACCGTCGCCGCTATCAGGTAGGCCAGGATCACCCACACCAGCGCCAGCAGGCTCGCGTGCAGGGAGCGCTCCAGGTCCGGCAGGGCGATGATCAGCGTGCCCGAGTTGGTGGCCGCCAGCAGCATCCCCAGGCTCGTGCAGGAAAGCGCCCACCAGCGGTAGTGCTCGTGCTCGGCAGCCACGCCGAACCGGCGCGAAGTCCGTTGCGCATCCGAATGTCTGGAGCCGGCCGCGGAGCCACTCATACCGAGCCCTCCCTCTCAAATTGACGTAAACGTAAAGATCAGTATAGCCGGCGTCGGAGCGCTTCCCGGTGTAACGGAACGGGACCTCGCGGGGACTGAACGGCAGACGAAGAGAGCTGAAAGGGAGTGCTAGAACATGACCATGAGCGAGCAGCGGCAGGTTCAGAAGAGCGATCAGGAGTGGCGCGAGCAGCTGACCCCCGAGCAGTACGAGGTGCTGCGCCGCGCGGGCACGGAGGCGCCCTTCACCGGCGAGTACGTCTACAACAAGGACTCCGGCGACTACCGCTGCGCAGCCTGCGGGGCGATGCTCTTCAGCGCCGACACCAAGTTCGACTCCGGCACGGGCTGGCCCAGCTTCACCGAGCCAGCAGTCGCCGAGGCGATCGAGACGCGCCGGGACGACAGCCACTTCATGCGCCGCACGGAGGTCCTGTGCAGGGCCTGTGGCGGGCACCTGGGACACGTCTTCGACGACGGCCCCGGCCCGGGCGGGCAGCGCTACTGCATCAACTCCGCCGCCCTGCAGTTCGCCGCGCAGGGGCAGGGGCAGGACCCGCAGGCGCCCACGCCTGAGCAGGCGGGCGCTTCCCAGTCCGGCTAGCCTTCACGGCAATGGTCATGTTCGAACAGTCGCGGCGACTGTCCGAGCCACTGCGCTTCGGTCGCCGCGAGAAGACCGTCCTGGCCCTGCTGGCGTCCGTCACCGTCCTGGCCCTCGTCGGCCTGGTCGTCTACGGGCTGAGCAGCAGCACCGGCACTCGCGGCGACTGCATCGACGTCGTCTTCGCCTCCACGCTGGGCGGCGCGGACCTCAAGGGCTGCGGCTCCCAGGCCAGGAAGATCTGCGCCAACGGGGGCGACTTCAAGAGCATCAGGCCGGAACTGAAGGCGGCCTGCCGCAAAGCCGGCTTCGCCTTCTCGGGCTGAGCGCGCCGGGGCCGCAGACGGGCCTCTCGTAAGGGCCCTGGAGGGTCCTTCGGGACCGTCTAGACAAATGTCGAAACCCCTGCCTGGAGTCTTGGCCAGGATGGCCCTACCAGGCGATCAGTCGGCCGGTTTTCATTGCCGGACTGTCATCGGTGCGCTATCCATGCGGCCGGTGGCATTCCCGTAACCGTAGAAATGGAGGCACATGACCTGGCTCTCATACCCAAGTTGGCTTAACGCCGGAGACAACGCGTGGCAGATGACGGCCGCGACCTTCGTGGGGCTCATGAGCCTCCCGGGACTGGCCGTGCTCTACGGCGGAGTCATGCAGAAGCGCTGGTCGGTCAACAGCATGATGCTCACGTTCGTGGCGTTCTGCCTCGTCATGGTTGCCTGGTGCCTGTGGGCCTTCAAGATGGGCTTCGGCAGCCCCATCGGCAGCGGTAAAAGCTTCTTCGACACCATGTGGGGGAAGTCCGGAACCGTGCTGTCGACGGGAGCCGAGGAGGGTCAGGCGATCATCCCGTCGATCTCGGAAGGACCACCCTTCCACTTCCCGATGGCCTCGCTGGTCTACTTCCAGTTCGTCTTCGCGGCGATCACCCCGATCCTGATGCTGGGGTCGGTCCTGGGGCGGATCAGCTTCAAGGCGTGGATCCCGTTCGTGCTGCTGTGGATCACGTTCGTCTACACGGTCAACGCGTTCCTGCTCTGGGGCGGTGGCTACTTCGCCGCCAAGGGTGCCCTGGACTACTCGGGTGGGTACGTCATCCACCTGGCAGCAGGGATATCCGGCTTCGTGGCGGCAGCGGTCATCGGGCCACGATTGCAACGAGATAGAGAGGTCGACGCACCCAACAACCTGCTGATGGTGGCCGCTGGAGCCGGTCTTCTGTGGCTCGGCTGGAACGGCTTCAACGGCGGGGACTCCTACTACGCGGGCGCCAACGCGTCGGCGGCTGTCGTCAACACGAACCTCTGCACCGCCGTCGCGATGCTCGTGTGGATCGCCTGGGACTACGCCTTCCGCGAAAAGCCGTCCCTGATCGGGTCGGTCAACGGAATGATCACGGGCCTCGTCGCGATCACCCCCTCAGCGGGTTTCGTCAACGGCTTCGGGGCGATAGCGGTGGGGGTGATCGGTTCGACGATCGTCTGGATGTCGATCCGGTTCCTCAGCCGGGCACCCGTCTTCAGACATGTCGACGATACGTTGGGGGTCATATACACGCACGGCATAGCCGGGCTGTGCGGGGGCTTGATGGTCGGCCTCTTCGCAGACCCCCATCTGGTCGAGTACATCGGCGTCCACGGTGCCTCGAACCTGCCGGGCAAAGAAAGCGTCTTCAACGGAGGCAGCTTCACGCTGCTGAAGTGGCAGGCGCTGGCAGCGCTGTGGGTGATCGTCTTCAGCGGCGTCATGACGTTCGTCCTGCTGAAGATCGTCGGCATCTTCATGCCCCTCCGTCTCAGCGACGAGGAGCTGGAGATCGGCGACCACGCCATCCACGGCAACGAGGTCTACCCATCAGACGTACCGACCCTGGGAGGACCACACGCACCAGCGTGGCAACCAGGGACGGGCAGTGGCTCGACGCTGCCGGCGGGAGCCGGGGCGTAGAGCGGGGATTCCGGACATCTGGCTGTGCCTGCGCGCTCGCACTGGGCGCGCAGGCCCGGTCGGTCCGGTTGGTTGGACAGGTGAGCGACCGGCGGCCCCGCTTCGGCGGGGTCGCCGCTTTTCCGGGGTCGGGGCCCGGGCTGGTGCGTGGCTTCCATCGTCTGGCGGAGCGTCATAAGGTTGTGGTCGAGAGCGCATGACCACATTGGAGAGCCGACCGAACACAGCCCTGCTCGTCGTCGACGTGCAGAACGGCGTCGTCGAGGGCGCCCACGGCCGCGACGGGGTCGTCGCGAACGTCGCTTCGCTGGTGGAGAGGGCACGCCTGGAGAACGTTCCCGTTGTCTGGGCAAGGCACTCCGACGAGCAGCTTGCGATGGGCAGCGATGCCTGGCAGATCGTTCCCGAGCTGACCCCGGCCGAGGGCGAGCCGATCGTCGAGAAGGCCTACGGCGACTCCTTCGAGGGCACTGAGCTGGAGGACGTGCTGGCCCGTCTCGCGGTCGGGCGGCTGGTCGTCGCCGGCGCCCAGACCGACGCCTGCATCCGCTCGACGCTCCACGGGGCCCTCGTCAGGGGGTATGACGCGATGCTCGTCAGCGACGCCCACACGACGGAGGACAACACGCAGTGGGGGGCACCGCCTCCGGAGCAGGTGATAGCCCACACGAACCTGTACTGGACCTACGAAACGGCGCCCGGTCGGACTGCCGGCACGGCAGCGAGCAGGGACGTGGACTTCTTCGCTGCCTGACCGGCTAGGAGCCGGCGCCGAGGCCGACGGGGCAGGCCACCCCCGTCCCGCCCAGGCCGCAGTAGCCGCCCGGGTTCTTGGCCAGGTACTGCTGGTGGTAGTCCTCGGCGTAGAAGAAGGGGTGCTGGGCGTCGGCGGGGGCCAGTTCGGTCGTGATGGTGCCGTGGCCTGCCGCTGAGAGCATCCGCTGATAGGTCTCCAGGGAGGCCTGCGCCTCCCGGTGCCGGCGCTCGCCGTCGTAGAGGATCAGCGAGCGGTACTGGGTGCCGACGTCGGCCCCCTGGCGCATGCCCTGGGTCGGGTCGTGGCCCTCCCAGAACAGCTTCAGCATCTCCTCGTAGGAGGTCTTGGCCGTATCGAAGGCGACCAGGACGACCTCTGCATGACCAGTCTGGGCCGAGCAGACCTCCTCGTAGGTCGGGTTGGGCGTCACGCCGCCCGCGTAGCCGACTGCAGTCGTGTAGACGCCGGGGGCCTCCCAGAAGAGCCGCTCTGCGCCCCAGAAGCAGCCCATGCCGAAGATGGCCGTCTCGACGCCGTCGGGGAAGGGCGGCTTCATCGGCGTGTCCAGGACGAAGTGGCGATCCGGGATGCGCACAGGCTCGGAGCGGCCCGGCAACGCGTGGTCGGAGGACACCATCGAAGTCTTGTCAGGACCGAAGAAGCGCATGAGCTCAGGCTAGCCGATCGGGGTCGGCCCTCAGCGCGACTCGAGCACGAAGACGGGGATGTCCCGGTTCGTGCGGGCGGCATAGTCGTCGAAGCCTTCATAGCCGACGTTCATGAGCTTCCAGAGCCGCTCCCGCTCCTCGCCCTCTGCGACCCGGGCCCGCACGACGCTGTGCTTGTGTCCGATCTCGACCTGCGCATCCGGGTCGGCCTTCAGGTTGTAGGACCAGCCCGGCTCGTTCTCGTTGCCCGCATTGGAGCCGATCACGACCACGTTCTGGCCGTCGCGACCGTAGACGACCGGGGCGGTCCGCTGCCGGCCTGACTTGCGCCCCGTCGTCGTCAGCAGCAGGACGGGGGCTTTGCCGACTTTGCCGCCGACGTGGCCGCGGCTGAGCCTGTAGACGGGCACGTTCCAGCGGCCGATCGCCTTCAGCAGGCCGGCCGAGATGCCCGTCGAGATGCGCGTGTAGAAGCTGTCGCTGAACATGGCCTGAGTATCCCACCGGCACAGCTGTAGAGTCAGCCCGGCATGGCCGAGAGTCCGCCAGTTGCCTACGAGGTTCGCGACAGGGTCGCCCGTATCACCCTCGACAGGCCAGAGCGGGGAAACGGCATCACGGCCGGCCTCGTGCGCGAGCTGGTGGCAGCCGTCGAGCGGGCCGACATGGACCCCGCCGTCCACGCGATGCTCCTGTCGGGCAACGGTCCCGGCTTCTGCGGTGGCTATGACCTCGTCGAGAGCGCCGAGGGGATGGGCGCCCGGGAAGGGGATCGTGGCGCCGGCGCCGTGCCCGCCGGCTCCCCGATCGACCCAGCGGTCATGGCCGCCAACCACGACCCCTCCGGCACCTGGGACCCGATGGTCGACTACGCCATGATGAGCCGCAACATGCGCGGCTTCATGCGCCTGCACGAGGCCGACAAGCCCGTCCTCTGCATGGTGCACGGCTTCTGCGTCGCAGGCGGCACAGACATGGCCCTCTGCTCGGACCTGCTGGTGATCGAGCGCGACGCCAAGATCGGCTACCCGCCCGCGCGGGTGTGGGGGTCGCCGACGACCGCCCTGTGGGCGCACAGGATCGGCGCTCAGCGAGCGAAGCGCCTGCTTTTCACGGGCGACTCCCTGACCGGGCAGGAGGCCCTCGAATGGGGCCTTGCCATCGAGGCGCCGCCCGCCGAGTCGCTGCACGAGCGCACCGAGATCCTCCTCGAGCGGATCGCCCGGGTCCCCGTCAACCAGCTGATGATGATGAAGCTGCTCGTCAACCAGGCCACCCACGCCCAGGGGCTGCACGCCACCCAGGTGCTCGGGACTGTCTTCGACGGGATCGCCCGGCACACGGCCGAGGGCTTCGGGTTTCAGCGCAGGGCCGCCGAAGCCGGCTTCAAGGAGGCCGTGCGGGAGCGCGACGAGCCGTTCGGTGACCTGGGGCGGTCGGCTTTCAAGGGATGAGGAGAGGAGGGGTGGCGCGTGCCGTGCGGATCACGTGGGCGCTCGTGAGTTGGGGCATCGGGTTGCTCGCCTGGACGCCTCGGGGCGGCGGGGGCTAGAATGCGCGCAGTTCGCGGATGTAGCTCAGCTGGCTAGAGCGTCGCCTTGCCATGGCGAAGGTCGAGGGTTCGAATCCCTTCATCCGCTTCGAGCGAAAGCCCTGCAAATCGTGGGGTTTTTTGCTTTTCGGGGGGCAGGACGGGTGCGTGGCGGCGGAGTGTGTAGGTATCTAACGTGCCGATTCTGATGGAAGTATGCGGAGCTGGCTGGTTGCCGAGATCGACTGGATGCCGTGCGTGGGAGCCGCTCATCGGGTGCGTCGCTGAATCGAGTGTTCAGTCTCGTTGAAGCTCGGCCTGAGGGCCGTGTGGTCGTTCGGTTCCGACCTGGTTCAGCACGCCCTGAGTGAACAATGCATACAGGCGGTCGCGTGCCATGGGAAAGGTGGGTAGAAACAGAACCCCCGCTACTGTGCCCAGGATCATCATGACTACCTGCCGATCCCCAGTGCATTGATCGCGGCGAACGTGAGAAGTGCCGGACGCGCCTCCCAATGGCTACTGCTGACGGCGAACGGCGAGAAGAGCACCGTGAGACGTCCGACCATCAGCCGGACGCACAACTGCGACCGACCTACCCGAAGTATCACGGGCTTCGTCGTATATCGCAACCCGGCTACCGCGTGCCCAAGCTCATGTACCAAGATGGCTAGCGGAGTTCCGATCAGCGCGGCAACAAAGACTTGGCCGGAACTCGACATTGGAAGACCACAGGTCTCCCCGTCGACCTCTGATCGCGAGCCTTAAGGACAGTCATCAATCGGCCAACAGATCACATCTTTCGCTGAAATGGACGCTCAGCGGGAGTCTTCGAGGCCCCGCGCCGCTGGGCCTGACTCAACATGCTGCGCTAATGCTGCCGTGAATGCCTGTGCCTGCTCGGAAGCAGGCTGAGAGAACTGACTGTGGCGGTCGCCGCGACGCCTGCCTACGCCGCTACTCGTTCGAGGTTCTCGGCGGGCACGTCAAAGGTCCGGCCTTCGTCCTCGTCGCCGACGCGAATCAGGAAAAGTTGGCTACCGTCGAACGCTCGGCCGAGGTCCTCGATGATGACCCCTTTCCAGCTAAAGGCCGGCAGCGTCGAGGTCACGCGGTCGCCGACTTTCAGGGAGTCAGGGGGGGCTGTCTGAGCGCGGGCCATGGTCTCGAAGGTATCACCAGGGACGGGGAAGTCCCAACGTTTGGCAGTGGTCGGCCGCGACCTTGTCGAGTGACGTAGCGAGGATGCTCAGCGCGCTGCGCCAACCTCGACACGTTCCGAGGCTGATCGTGACGGGCTCCAGAGCGCTGCTCGCGAGCTTCGCTTGGATTTCGTCGTGCGCGATCGCGTTACGCCACGTGATGAGCGCCCAGAGCTTCTTGCGACGCTCATCGTTTCCGCGGCGCTCCTCATCGACTCGGCTCCAGATGTCAAGTCCGAAACGCGCGAAGTCTTCCTTGATCGAGTTGGGTTGCGCGTTATGCCGCTGCAGCGCCCTGTTGCTCGTCAAGTTCTCGCGCAACATCTCCGCGTAATCGGGGGTGTGTGCCCCTCTGGCGATGGCGTATGCGGTCTGGGCCTGCAGCGAGCGAGCGAACCCCTGGAAGCGAGCCGCCAGCAGCATCGTATATGCGTAGTTGAGCTGCTGAGTCAAGAGCCGCCCGCCCGGCTTGGCCCCGCCGACCGCCTTATGCGCCTTCTCGATCTCCTCGAACGCCGCCGATGCGTCTGCTCGCCAAACCGTAAGCGGCCTCGAAGCCATGGCTTCGACGCTACAGCAGGCACCCGATGAAGCTGGCGAATGAGCAGCCACCCACGGCACCACCGCTCCGCCCAGCCCGTCAGCTAGCCTTCACGGGAGCGTATGCCCGATGCGGCAGTGCACCTATCGTCGGTGGCGGGTAGCCCGCTGCTCGACTCCAGTGGCGCCCGGCTCGGGCGGGTCGAGGACGTCATCGCCCGCCTTGACCAGGGCGACCGTCTGCCCCTGGTCTCCGGCCTGAAGGCCCGCATCGGCGGCCGTGAGCTGTTCGTGCCCGCCGACCGCATCGAACACCTGGAGCGGACGGCCGCCCGCACCTCCACGACCAAGCTGAACCTGGCCCAGTTCGAGCGCCGCCCCGGGGAGGTGCTGCTGCGCTCAGACGTGCTCGGGCACAGCCTCATCAACGTCGAGACGGCGAGGCTCGTCGTTGCCCGCGAGGTCGAGCTGGTCTGCGACGGGGGCGTCTGGCGGGTGGCCGGGATCGACCCCAGTCTCGGCGCCCGCTGGCGGCGCCTGCTGCCCCGGCGCTTTCGCGGTCACGAGGGTGGGCACGAGGAGTTTGTGCAGTGGTCGCACCTGGAGCCCTTCGTGGGACACGTGCCGACGTCCCGGCTGCGCCTGACCCATCGTCGCCTCGGCCATCTCCATGCCGCCCAGATCGCAGACCTCGTAGAGGCTGCCTCCCACGATGAGGGCGAGGAGATCCTGCAGGCCGTCGCCCAGGACAAGGAGCTCGAGGCCGACATCTTCGAGGAGCTCGACGAGGAGCACCAGCTGGAGTTCCTGCGCGAGCGCTCCGACGAGGAGGTCGCTGCAGTGCTCGCCAGGATGGAGTCCGACGACGCCGCGGACCTGCTGATGGAGCTCGACCAGAACAGGCGCATGCCCGTGCTCGAACGGCTGCCTGTGGCGCGGCGCCTGAAGGTCAAGCAGCTGCTCGGCTACAACCCGCAGACGGCCGGCGGGCTGATGAACCCAGACTTCGTGGCGGTGCCCGAGCGCTCGACCGTCGAGCAGGCTCTGGAGCAGGTCCGCCGCAGCGACGCCCCGCCAGAGCGGGTCCAGACAGTCGTCGTCCTCGACGACGAGGGGCGCCTGGACGGCACCGTCTCAGTCGCAGCCCTCGTCAAGGCCCGCTCGCACGAGGCCGTCGGCTCGCTCGTCGATCAGAACGGCCCGTCCGTCTCGGCCGAGAGCGACCTGCCCGAGATAGCCCGCCTGATGACCGACTACAACCTCATGTCGATGCCCGTCGTTGACGGCGATGGCAGGCCGATCGGGGTGCTCGCCGTCGACGACGTCCTGGAGCTGATGCTGCCCGAGGATTGGCGGCGCCGCTTCGGGCTTGCAAGGGACTGAGCGCCCGTCCGCTGCTGATAGGCTGGGCCCTGCTGCCCACGGGCGGCACAACGACGGTTACACGAGATGAACGATCAGGCCAGACACCAGGATTCAGAGCTGCCGCGAAGTAGCTGCACCGCGGCTGCCGCGCCGGACGTTCCCTCGCATGCCGAGCTGACCTAGCCCGGCGGGGACCTCCACCGGCGGCCGCGGCTGAAGCTGCGCGCGCCCGGAAAGGAGGTAGAGCAGATGGCAACCAACCCGCCCACGCGGCAGGCCGGCAAACCGGCCGCCCAGGCGCACGAGCGCTTCGTGCTCGACTCCGCCCACATCGGCGACATCCAGGGCGCCTTCGGCACGATCAGCCAGCACGACGAGGGCCGCCGCGGGCTGCGCTCGCGGGCCCTGGCGATGCTGGCCATCATCGGTCCCGGCCTGATCGTGATGGTCGGCGACAACGACGCCGGTGGGGTCGCCACCTACTCCCAGGCCGGCCAGAACTACGGCACCAGCCTGCTGTGGGTGCTGCTCCTGCTCGTGCCCGTCCTTGTCGTCAACCAGGAGATGGTCGTCAGGCTGGGCGCCGTCACGGGCGTCGGTCATGCCCGCCTGATCAACGAGCGCTTCGGGCGCTTCTGGGGCTGGTTCTCAGTCGGTGACCTGTTCCTGCTGAACTTCCTGACGATCGTCACGGAGTTCATCGGCGTCAGCCTGTCCCTCGGCTACCTGGGCGTCTCCAAGTTCGTTGCCGTGCCGCTCGCCGCGGCTGCCCTCGTCGCCATCACCGTCTCGGGCAGCTTCCGCGCCTGGGAGCGCTCGATGTTCGTCTTCGTCTTCGCCAACTTCCTGGCTGTGCCCCTGTTCTTCATGGCTCACCCGCATGCCGGCACGATCGCCCACGACTTCGTCGTCCCCGGCGTCCAGGGCGGGGCCAGCTCGACCTCCGTCCTGCTGATCATCGCCATCGTCGGCACGACCGTCGCCCCCTGGCAGCTCTTCTTCCAGCAGTCCAACGTGATCGACAAGCGCATCACGCCCCGCTGGATCAACTACGAGCGCCTGGACACCTGGATCGGCGCAGTCGTCGTCGTGCTCGGCGCAGCCGCCCTCATCTGCGTCTCCGCCTTCGCCTTCCGCCACACCGGCTACGCGGGGCGGTTCAGCGACGCGGGAGCGACAGCCACCGCTCTGGACCATACGCTCGGCTCGACAGCCGGAGCCTTCTTCGCCCTCCTGCTCCTGAACGCCTCCCTGATCGGGGCGGGCGCTCTGACACTCTCCACCAGCTACGCCTTCGGCGACGTCTTCGGCACCAAGTCCTCACTGCACAGGAAGTTCTCCGACGCCAAGCAGTTCTACGCCATCTTCGCCGGCATGATCGCCGCAGCAGCCTCGATCGTCCTGATCCCCGGTGCTCCGCTGGGTGTCATCACGGAGGCCGTGCAGGCCCTGGCGGGAGTGCTGCTGCCCTCCGCCAGCGTCTTCCTGCTGCTGCTCTGCAACGACCCCGAAGTGCTCGGCCCCTGGCGCAACCGCATGTGGCTCAATGTCCTTGCCAGCGTCATCGTCGCCGTGCTCGTGCTGCTGTCGCTGATCCTGATGGCCACGACCGTCTTCCCGAGCATCGACGTGACCCGCGTCGCCTTCTACGGCGGCGCCGCCCTCGCCGTCGGACTGCTGGGCTTCGGGCTGTTCGCCATGCGCGGCCGTGGCGGCGGCGCGGTCCCCGAGCCCGACTACGGGGGCGTGCCCCGCGAGCAGTGGACGATGCCGCCTCTGACGCTGCTGTCCCGCCCCACCTGGTCGACCGGTCGCAAGGTGGCGATGCTGGCGATGCGCAGCTACCTGCTCGTCTCGATGATCCTGCTGATCGTCAAGGCCGTGCAGCTGGGCGGGGGGTAGGGGTCTCAGCGTCGGCAGTGCCCGTCGGGCGCGACGTCCACGAACACCGTCTCGTGCGGAGGCTTGACGATCCCCAGACGTTCTCTGAGTCGCAACCTGAAAGCCGCCCGTGGATTGACGATCGCACGTGTGAGCACGTCGAGCAGGTCGATCAGCTCGCTCGTCTCCTCGTGGTCCCCCTCGGCCGAGGCGACGATGTAGTCATACCCAGGCTGGTCCATGTCGTTGTCCTTCTCCCGCCTGAGCCATGGCAGGGGAGCGAACAGCTGGAACAGGAACGGCAGGGCGAAGATGGCGGCCGGGAACGGCCAGCGGGTCACGGCCGGGAGCCTGAAGCCGAAGATCTGGTTCACAGCCGCAAGAACCACCGCGGCCACCGTCAGGATGGCGGTGCAGCCCAGCACTCCGGCCATTCCCGGTGGACGGGTCGTCCGTGTGGCCTCGCCCCGCGCCGCCAGCACGCCGCTCGGCAGCGCCACGAGCAGAAGTCCCAGCGAGACCAGGACCAGCTCCGCGACGTGCCTGCCCGAGAACAGTTCCGGCGTCAACCACAGCCAGAACGTGATCCCGATCTGGGCCAGCCACAGAGCGGTCGCGAGGTTCTGGTAGTCGTGGCTGCCCTTGTGCGGCGTCGCCCGCGCAGCCGGCTCATACCGATCCAGCTGCAAGCCCGCGCCTCGTCGCTCTTTTTCCTCCCACCTCGAATCGTCGAACCGGCGGTCGATCCTCAGGCGCCAGCCGTCGAGCGCCCTGATCGACAGCAGCACGTTCAGCGTGAGCAGGCCCGCGATCACCGACGCCAGCCCGGCGATCGCCATCAGGGTTCCGCGCAGCTGCGCGAGAGTGTGCCAGGCACCGTCGGAGAGGACGACAGCCGACGCCACACAGCAGGCACCCGACAGCAGCACCAGCCCCCGCACCCCCGCCAGCACGCGGCTGGCCATGCCGTGTTCGCCTGGGCGCGCCGCGAAGATCAGCAGCAGCGCCGGCACGATCACGAGGATCTCGTTGATAGCGCTCGCGTTTTTGGTGACAACCTCCAACGATGCCCTGGAGAGGGTCCACAGCATCGCCGCGACAAGCAGGGCCATGCCCGCCGCGAAGTAGGTCGTGTGACGTTCTGCTGTGCGGATCCTGATACGCACGGGCATCGGCTTGCGCAGCGCCGCCTGCTCGGTCAGCTGCGCCCGCGAGACGACCAGGTGGGCTCGCTCGGCGCTCAGTTCCGAGCGCACATGTCCCGCTGGTTCGCCTTTCGGCCAGGACAATCTGGTCAGCAGCTGCGCCGCTCGTATTTCGACTCCCGGCGGCGATTCGACGTGAAGGTGGTAGCTCGACCACCTGTGCATCGCGCTTGCCCCGAAGATCGTTTCATATGGGGCGTAGCCGAACAGGTGCGCGAGCCGGTTCCACAGCCGTCTCGTCGTGGTGCGGTCTCGTCGATCGTCCTCCTTGAGCGGCTCGCGGGCGATGAGCCGGTGGGGCACGGGGGATTCCTCATGGCTCCCACTCTGGCTCAGGCGGGTTTCATACGCCGTCACTATCCGGCGCGGCGATCTGCGTCTGAACAGCGCCAGCTTGGATGCCCTCGTCGTGTATGTCAGCTCGAGTCGCACCTCGCTTCCGGGGCAGCCCAGCAGGGGCACCCAGAGCAGCTCGCCGGCCGCGATGTCACGCAGCAGCAGTTCGAAGTTACGGAGGTCCTGCTCGGTCACGCCGGGCTTGGGATGCAGGCATCGTCCCTTCGGCAGGTGCCCGCAGTCGAGCTCGCCGCCGCCGTTCTCCCGGGCCAGCTGTTCAACGATCAGCCGCAGCGACGTCGAGGCCTGGATGTCGCGGCCGACCGTGAGCCTGTACAGGAGGCTGCGTAGCGGGATCTGGGCCGGGCTTCCCCCGGCGGACCGCAGGCTGCCTTCGGCGTGGTCGCGCACCAGGCCATCTGAGGCTTTCAGGGTGCGGTGCGCGAAGTGCTCGAAGGCGTCGACTGTCAGCTTCGTGTTGTGGGCTCGGGTGTGGGTCGGCACGACGCGCCCGTCCGGCCCGCGAACCTCGTAGGGGGACGTTCGCGGTTGCGCCTTGCCCAGCCAGAAGTAGGGGATCAGGTACAGGCGCTGAGAGTCCCCCGCGTCAAGGCCGGCCGCCTCGTCCGGGGGCAGCCTCATCTGCCCGATCACCCGGATGTTGGTGTCGTCATAGGAAGAGAAGCAAATGTGCTCCTCGCAGCGCTCGCGCCATCCCACCGAGTCCTTGCGTGGCGGTTTCAGCCACCAGGCCATCGCGTCCAGCCGGTCCTCGTCGTGCTCGTCGGGCGGCGTGAGGTGGTACGCGACGCTCGTCACTGACGGAAGAAACCCAGCCGAACGTGTGACAGCAGCGACTGCTGAGTCATTCGGTGAGGCCCCCTTGGGTGTGAAGATTCCGCGCGGCATGGATTCAGCGAGCGCGAATCCTACACATGCCCTGGCATCCGGGCATAGGAGCTGACAGCGTGTCGAGATGCGCTCGCAGCAGTGAAAAGGGTGTGAACAGTTACCGACGCCAGGGGGCGGGGATCAGCCTACCCGTGACGTTCTGGCAGTGAAGGAAGTGTGAATGGCGGCGGGCGGGTCAGCCGGCCGGCGCCGGCGCGGCGGAGGGTGGGCGCTCGCCCAGCTCCCGCCCGTCCCAGTCGCGCAGGAAGCTCTCCGCGTCGGCGACCTCCAGCGGCTTGGCGAACAGGTAGCCCTGGCCGCTGTCGCACTTCTCCTCCTGCAGCAGGGCCAGCTCCTGGTGGCGCTCGATGCCCTCCGCGAGGGTCTCGATGGACAGCGCCTTGCCGAGCTGGACGAGCGTTCGGATCAACGTTTCGCCTTCCGGGTTCTCGGCCATCTGGGAGAGGAAGGAGCGGTCGATCTTCAGGGCGTCGACGGGGAAGCGCTGCAGGTGCGCCAGCGAGCTGTAGCCCGTGCCGAAGTCGTCGATCGCGATGCGCACGCCGAGGTCCTTGATCGCGCACAGGCGCCTGGCCGTCTCCTCGGCGTTGCGCATCAGGGCCGTCTCGGTTATCTCCAGCGTCAGCGCCTGCGGGTCCAGGCCGCTGTCCGACAGGGCCGAGCGGACGACCCCGATCAGCTCGTCGTCGTCGAGCTGGCGGGCGGAGACGTTGACGGCGATGCCGACGGTGTGCCCGGCGGCGTGCCAGGTCGCGCCCTGCCTGCAGGCCTGCTCCAGCACCCACTTGCCGACAGCCACGATCAGGCCTGTCTCCTCCAGGACGGGAACGAAGTCGTTGGGGCCGACCAGGCCGCGAGAGGGGGAGCGCCAGCGCAGCAGCGCCTCGACGCCCGTCGGCACCATCCCCCGCAAGTCCAGGGTCGGCTGGTAGACGAGGAAGAACTCCTGCCGCTGCACGGCCCTGCGCAGGTCGAGCTCCAATGCGTGGTTGCGCAGGATCACGTCCTGCATCCCGGACTCGAACAGGACGACGCGGTCTTTGCCCTCGACCTTGGCCCTGTGGGCGGCGATTTCGGCGTCCCCCAGCAGTTCCTCGGCGTTCGCCCGCGCGCCCGTGGCGACGCCGATGCTGGCTGTGACGGTCAGGGTCGTGCCGGCCACCGCGAAGGGGGCCTGGAGGGCTTCCTGCAGACGCTCCGCGATGACCTGGGCGCCTGCTGCCAGGGAGGCCTCCTCGGCCACGACGACGAACTCGTCGGCGCCCAGGCGACCGAGCGCGTCGGCGTCGCGGATCAGGCCGTCCAGGCGGGCAGCGACGCTGCGCAGCAGCTCGTCGCCGGCCGTGTGGCCCAGCGTGTCGTTGACGGCCGTGAAGTTGTCGATGTTGACGTGCAGGGCGGCAACGGGAGTCTGGTTGCGCCGGGCCCGGCCCAGCATCTGCTCGGTCCTGTCCAGGATCAGGGCCCTGTTGGGCAGGCCCGTCAGCTGGTCGTGGGTGGCCATGTATGCCAGCTCTTCGCTGCGGCTGGCCAGCTCGGCGTCGATGCGGGTCCGCTCCTGCTCGAAGACCTCGCACATGTGCACGATCGTCACGTCCAGCGTGAACTGGGTCATGGCCAGCGCCCGCTCCCTTGCCTGCTCGCAGAGCCCCAGCTCCGTCACGGCTTCGCGCAGGACGTCGCCGACCGCGTCGCGCCAGCGCAGGCAGCGCTTGGAGACCTCGTGCAGGGGGGCCGCCTTGTGGGCCGCCAGGCCGCCGAACAGGTCCCAGGCGGCGCGGCCGGCCTCCATGCCCTCCTCCGGGCGCCCTCCGGACATCCACCGTGCCACGGCCACTGTCGCCAGCACGCAGATCTGCTCCAGGCGCTCGTCGACGCTCGCCTCCAGGCCGTCGCCTGCCTGCAGGGTCCGTTCGACGACGAGCTCCAGCACCTGCGGTGAGCGTGTCTGCAGGGTGCGTCCCAGCAGACGCACCTCCTGCTCGAGGCGGTCGTCTGGCATGTCGGTGGATGCGGGCATGGGGCTCAGGCCCTCCCCGCAGCGAGCTGATCCATCATCTCGGCGACAGCTTCGGCTGCCTGACGGCCTCACTTGAGATCTGCCAGCGCTCCCGCCGTCAGCTTCCTGACGCGCCGGGGCGTCCCCGACCCGGCCGGCGGCTGCGCCGCTCGAGCGCGACGGCCGGCTCGACGGCCTGGTAGCGACCGTCCGGCAGCTGGAGGAGCAGGCCGGCGGCCTGCAGCTCTCCGAGCGCTGCCAGCAGAGAGCGGGTCGAGGCGGCCTCGCCCGCCAGGGCGGAGAACGTGTCGAGGCCTGCCCCGACCCACTCGAGGACCCGCGCCGGTCCAGGCGGGAGGTCGAGATGCCACGACAGCTGCTCCTCTGGGACGTCCAGGTGGAGCATGTCGAGGATGTCCGCGGGACATGTGAGCAGACGGGCGCCGCGGGACAGGGCGCGGATCGGCCCGCCGGCCAGGGGGTTGGTCAGCGTCCCCGGCAGGGCCGCCAGGGGTCGCCCGAGCCTGCCCGCGAGCCTGGCGCCGAGCATCTCCGCCGTCCCGGCACGGGCCTCCACGAGCACTACGACGTCGGCCAGGGCGACGACCAGCCGCTCGGCCGCCAGGGCGCCCCAGCTGCGTCCCCGGGCAAGACGGGGCTGCTCGCTGAGCAGGCAGCCCTGCTCGCGGAGCTGCTGCACGAACCCGCGTGAGGCACCGCCGCGGGGCACGTCCAGCCCCTGCCCGCTGACGCCCAACGCCCCCTCGCGCCCCGCCCGCATGGCGCCCTCCAGCGCGAAGCGCCCGAGCTGCCCGTCGAGCCCGCCGACCACCGTCACGCCGGCCGCTGAGAGCCCGCGGGCGAAGCTCGCCGCCATCTGCGTGCCGTAGCTGCTGGGCGAGCCGCAGCCCACGAATGCCACAGCCGGCGCCGAGAGGATGCCGCTCAGCCGTCCGGGCCGACCCCGCAGGGCCAGCAGCGGCGCGGTGGGCAGGACGCCGGCACGCAGCGGGTAGCCGGGCTGGTGGCGGCAGCATTCGAGGGTCCCGTCCGAAGGCGTCTCCGGTGGCAGCGGCCGGGACAGCGCTGCCGTCAGCTGGTCGCGCCGCCGTCCCGCCAGCGCCTCGATCAGATCGTGAGAGTCGAGGCCGAGCAGCTCGATCAGTCGCTCGGGGCGCCCGCGGTGATAGTCGAGCAGCGGACTCAGCTCGCCGACCAGCCACCGTCTCGACAGGCACTCCGGGCAGGGAGAGCCGGCTTCGGCCCTCATGCGGCCCCGCCTGGGCCGCCGCGCAGGGCCAGGGCCGTCGCGACGTCGGCTTTGCCGATCCGCTCGCGGCCGTCGAGGTCCGCGATCGTGCGAGCCAGCGCCATCGCCCGTCCGCACCCACGCGGGCTGAGCAGGCCTCGCCGGCAGGCGCGCTGCAGCAGCTCCTCGCCGCCGCTGCCGGGGCGGGCCTGCTCGCCCAGCAGGCGGGCGTCCATCTCGCTGTTCAGGTGCAGCCCGTGGGGGGCGAGCCGGAAGGCCTGGCGTTCCCTGGCCTCGCGCACGCGGGCGAGCGCCCGGGCCGAGGTCGTGACGGGCGCTGCGCTCACAGGCGAGCCGGCGTCGAGGGTCACGACCAGGTCGATGCGGTCGAGCAGGGGCGCGCTCAGGCGGCGCTGGTAGCGGTGCAGGTCCGACTGCGAGCAGGTGCAGCGAGGGGGGCGCCCGGCTGCCCCGCAGGGACAGGGGTTGCCGGCACCGAGGAGCATGAACCGGGCCGGCTGGGATGACGTTCGGCCTGCCCGTCTGATCGTGACCGTGCCGTCCTCCAGGGGCTGGCGCAGTGCCTCCAGGGCAGGGCGCTGGAACTCGCGCAGCTCGTCGAGGAAGAGGACGCCGCGGTGGGCCAGGGAGACCTCTCCGATGCCGCCGTTGACTGTCCCGCCGATCAGCCCGGCGGCCGTGGTCGTGTGGTGGGGCGCCCGAAAGGGCCGCTGCGGCGGCCACTCCAGCAGCGGCTGTCCGTTCAGGCTGCGGACACGGGCGACCTCCAGCGCCTCCGCCTCGCCGAGCGGCGGCAGGATCGAGGGCAGCCTGCGGGCGAGCATCGTCTTGCCCACGCCCGGTGGCCCGCTCATCAGCATGTTGTGCCCGCCGGCCGCTGTCACGGTCAGGGCGTAGACGGCCTGCTCCTGGCCGGTGACGTCGGAGAGGTCCGGCAGCGCCGGCCCGGCGTGGAGCTCCGGTGTACCGCTACTGGACCGCGTGCCCTCCAGCGGCTCGAGCGGGTCGGCGTCCCCGCCCTGCAGCAACCGCACGGCGCTGCCCAGGGAGCGCAGCGGCGCCACGACCAGCCCGGGCACGCGCATGGCCTCGCAGGCCTGCTGAGAGCTGATGGCCAGCGCGTCGATCGTTCCCGAGGCCTCGCGGGCGGCCAGCGCCACGGCCAGCGGCGCGTGGGCGGGCCGGACGCTGCCGTCGAGGGCCAGCTCGCCGTAGAGAGCGATGCGGGCCAGCGGCCCGCCCGGGACCTGGCCGGTGGCGGCGAGCAGGGCGCAGGCGATCGCCAGGTCCAGCCCTGGGCCTGCCTTGGGCAGGTCGCCGGGAGCCAGGTTGACGGTGATGCGCCGAGCCGGCATGTCCAGCCCGCAGTTGCAGAGGGCGGCCCGGATGCGCTCCCGGGCCTCGCGGACGGCCGTGTCGGGCAGGCCCACGATCGTGAAGGCAGGCAGCCCCGCCCGGACGTCGAGCTCGACGCTGACGTGGCGGGCTTCGGGCCCGTCGATGGTGAAGCTGTGGGCTGCTGCGACCATGGCCTCCGGCGCTCAGGGGGAGCGCGGGAGGCTACGTCGCTGCTGGGATGGGATCCGCCGGCGGTGCGGCGGCGCCTGCTTCTACAGCCCGGCGGGGTGGCGCGCCACGAAGCCGGCTGTGGATGTCATCGAGTCCGACCAGCGGTTGCCGGTCTCGGCCAGGGCGACGGTGTCGAAGCGTTTGCCGTCGACGACCATGAAGGCGTGTTCGGCGTTGGCGTAGATGGTGATGTAGCGGCCGGGGCCGGGTTCGCCGTATGACTCCAGGCCCGTCGAGTCCTCCGGGGAGGCGAGCAGGCCGCCCCCGTGCAGGGCGTAGGAGACGGAGCCCGAGCAGTCGTAGCCTTCGGAGACGAAGGATCCGTGCCCGCCGCCCCAGACGTAGGGGCGGGTCGCGATTTCATCGCCTGCTGCGATGACGCGGGCGACGACGCCTTCTGCACCGGTGGAGCCGGCCGAACCGCCGCCGCCTTCGCTGCTTTCGCCGGAGTGCAGGACGGCCTGGGAGGGGGTCAGGGTTTCCTCGCCGGAGACGCCGATGAGGGCCCAGGTGGCGGGCCCGACGACGCCGTCGACGGTGAGGCCGTGACGTGCCTGCAGGCGGCGCACGGAAGCCTCCGTTTCGGGACCGAATTCGCCGTCGACGGGCAGCTGCAGGGCGGCCTGGAGCCGGTCGACGGCGCTGCCGCCACCGCTTGCGGGCTGGTTCTGGGCGGAGGCTGCGACGGCCTGGTGGGCGTGGTGGCGGGCCGGCAGGGCGGAGGGGGGAGGCGTCAGCGTCGGAGCGCCGCTGACGCCGATGGCGCTCCACGTCTCCGGACCGACGACGCCGTCGACGGTGAGGCCGTGACGTGCCTGCAGGCGGCGCACGGCGGCCTCCGTTTCGGGGCCGAAGTCGCCGTCGACGGGCAGGTGCAGGGCGTACTGCAGGCGCTGGACGGTCTTGGCTTCGCCTTCTTCGGAGGAGCCTTCGCCGGACTGCCCGCTGGGGGCTTCGCTGCCCTGTTCGGTTCCGGCTGTCGTGTCGAGGGCGTCGTGCTTGACGCCTTCTTCGCCGGGGGTGACGCTCGCGATCGAGGCGGACAGTTCGTTGCCCGAGCCGCTGCCGCGCAGGGCTGCGCTGGTCTGCGGCCCGACGATGCCGTCGACGGTCAGGCCGCTGCGGGACTGGAAGGCCTTGACGGCTTCCTCGGTTTCAGGGCCGAAGATGCCGTCGACTTTCACCGAGCCGAGCGCCTTCTGCAGCAGTTCGACCTGGCGGCCTTCGCTGCCTTCCAGCAGGACGACGGTGTGTTCTGTGGTGGTGGCGGGGCCGCCGGCGGAGCCGGCACCGGTCGTGCCCTGGCCGGCGGCGATGCTGGCCGTGGGGCCGACGGTCAGGGCGACGAGTGCGCCCAGGGAGACGCGCCGGGCGCGGGTCGGGGTGGGCGCGAACTTCAGCTCGGCTGCCCGGCGGCGGGCGCGGGAGCGCCCGAGTGAGAGCTGCCAGACCTCATCGTCGGCCAGGTCGCGCCGGCGGGGGGATTGCAGAAGTGCTGAGATGGAGGCCTGAGAGGCCGTCCCGGCAGGGGCGCCGCCGGAGCGTGCACGGCGGGCACGGGACCTCTGGAGCGATGAGCTCCAGTGCTCGAGTACTGCAAGATCGCGCGGGCAACCCGACATGCGTGGCGTCCTTTCTGGGTCCTGATTGGCGCCTACGGGGTTAGCTGTCGGGCTCGCGTATGTACGCTACGCCACACCTGTGGCGACTCGCCCCCGCAGCCTGTCGGCTGCAATGGGTCCCCCGCTCTCCCGTCCCGTGGGACGAAAGACTCGGCACGAACGGGCGGCAAACTAACAGATCCGCTTGCAAGATGCGTAACAGCGGGAGGTCTGCAGGATTTCTTGCCGACGGGGTCCGGCGCGCCGGGGTCGGTGGCGCTGATAAGTTCGCGGTGTGACAAGAAAGGGTGGGCTGGACCTTCGCCTGCTGCTCTCGCTGGTCGTACTCGTCGTCGTGGCCGGCGGCGTCGCCCTGCTGACGATCGGCGGCTCGTCGGGCGCGAGCGCCAAGCGCGAAGCGGCCCGCAAGGCGCACCTGGACGCGGAGGCGCTGCTGACGCCGGTGCAGCCGGCGCCCGCGCTGTCGCTGCGCAACTACCTGGGCGAACGGGTCGACATCGACTCCTACAGGGGCAAGGCCGTGCTGGTCACCTTCCTGTACACGAACTGCCCGGACGTGTGCCCGCTGATCACGTCCAACCTGCGGGTGGCGTTGAACCTGATGAGCCCCGCCGAGCGCAGGGAAGTGCAGATCGTGGCGGTGTCGGTCGATCCCAGGCGCGACACGCCCAAGGCCGTCGCGAAGTTCCTGGCAGAGCACGAGATGACGGGCCGCATGAAGTATCTGATCGGATCGGCCAGGGAACTGGCGAAGGTCTGGAAGGCCTGGGGGGTGGGCTCGGAAGCCGACGTGGAACAGCCGCAGTTCATCAACCACTCGGCGCTGATCTACGGCATCACGGGCACGGGCAAGCGGCTGGATCTCTACGCGGCCAACTTCCAGCCCTCTGAAATAGCCCACGACGTGCCGCTGCTGGCAGCCCGCTGAGGGGTCGGGGGATGTCGAGGGGCGCGCGCTTGGCTGCCGGCGTGCCGGCTCTGGCCGTGCTCGCCGTCGTGGCCGTCATCGGCCTGAAATCGAGTGGCTCCTCGGGCGGACGGGCGGCCCCGGCGCTGCCTGGCGAAACCCTCGTGGGCCCGCGCGTGACCCTGGCGAGCATGAGCTCTGGGGCCGGCGGTCGGCCCTTCGCCGTGGTGTTCTGGGCCAGCTGGTGCGGTCCCTGCATCCACGAGGCGCCGGCCGTGGCCGGCTTCGCGGCGAGCCCGGCCGGGAAGGGCCGGATCGTGGCGGTGGACTGGAGCGACGCCCGCTCGGGCGCGGTGGCCTTCGTCCGCCGCTACCGCTGGAGCTTCCCGGTCCTGCGCGACGGCGAAGGGACTGTCGGCAACGACTACCGCCTGGTCGACCTGCCGACCACGTTCGTCGTCTCGGGCGGGCGCATCAGGCGAACGCTGGTGGGCCCGCAGACACAGGCCTCGCTGACTGCGGCCCTGCGCTCGGTCGAAGCCCCTTGACAACACCTTGACAGTAGTTCACAGGATGTTTGACAGAGGTCTGATGGCGGGATTAGTCTGAGCGGCGGCGAGGAGGGGGCCGAAGGGGGCTTCGCTGTCCGCGACTCGTCTGAGAGAGGCATGGAGGCCCGGCGCACCGCCGGGCTCTACAAGGACGAACGGAGGGAAGTCCCGCATGAGCGCAAGATCATCACGGGTAGGAGCGAGGCCGGCCGTCGCCGTCGTGGCGATGGTGGCTGTGCTCGTCACGGCCGCAGCGGCGGCCGCGATGCCCGTCTACGACAACCTGCCGAGAATCTCGAGCGAAAACAAGAAACTCCCCAAGAACATGCCGTCGATCGGCTTCGAGGCGACGTCGACCTCGCAGTTCGGCGGTCTCGTCGAATTCTCGCCCAAGAGCAAGGGCCGCAGAAACCCGAAGGTGACCTTCACGCTCAGCGACTGGGCCTGCCAGAGCGGCGGCGGGGAAACCTGCATGAGCGCCAAGAAGTCGACATGGACGTGGCCTGTGACGGTTGACATCTACGAAGCCGGTGTGGGTGGATCGGTCGGCGCTCTTGTTGCCGGCAAGACCGAAACGGTGACGATCCCGTTCCGGCCCTCGGCCAGCGCGGCCTGCGCCGGCGAAGACCCGGGTGGGTGGTACGAACCGAAGACCAAAGAATGCTTCCACGGCCTGCTCAAGAAGTACACGTTCGCGTTCTCGGGCGTGACCCTGCCGGCCACGGAGGCGATCGTGGCGGTGGCCTACGACACCCAGGACCACGGTGCGGAACCGACGGGCACGCCGGGCCCGGAGAACTCGCTGAACGTGGGGCTGACGGAAGTGCGCACGAACGGCAAAGGCCAGAAAGAAGGCCTGCCGAGCGTGGGTGGCCAGCCGCTGCCGGAAGACGTCTTCGTGAACTCCTCCTGGAGCGAAATGTACTGCGAGGGGGCCACCGACATAGGGAGCTTCGGCGACTCGGGGGCCTGCTGGTCCCCCTACCAGCCGTCCTTCGAGGTGTCGGCGGAAAAGTAGGTCAAGCAGAGCAGCGCGGTTTGGGCGCGAGGGCGGGGTTCGCGGGAGCGGCCCCGCCCTCATGCGGCAAGTGTCGGTCACCTTTCTGACAGAGCCCGGGGCCACCCCGGTTGACATCAAAAGCCAGCCCAACCTATGCTGTGGCAGGGGCGGGGCCCAGGGGACACGGTGGTCCAGACACTGGAGGGGATCAGCGGCCGAGCCTGTCATCGCCTTGCTGGGAACGACAGCGAGTGTCCGGCGCAGGGTGCGCACGGACTCCACACGGATGAATGGAGACACTGATGCACAGAGGGATGACCCGTGGTCTGCGGCTGCTTGCAGTTGCCGCACTGACCCTGGGCGTTTTCGCGGGCGCCGGCAGCGTGGCGTCGGCGAAGGTGGCCGTCTACAACAACATCATCAGCCCGCTGCCGGGCAACTACGCCTCGATCGCCTTCGAGGCGACGTCGACTGCGGAGTACGGCGGTGAGATCGAACTGGCCGGCACGGCTCGCAAGAACCCGACGGTGACGGTGGCGATGAGCACGTGGGCCTGCCAGTACGGCAACTGGTCGACGAACACTTGCGCGACGCCCAAGCCCAAGAAGAAGTTCAAGTGGCCGTTGACGCTGAACGTCTACGAAGTCGGCATGGGCGGCACGGTGGGGACGAAGATCGCCTCCGTGACGAAGGAATTCGGCATGCCCTACAGGCCGAGCGTCAGCGCGGTCTGCACGCACGCCCCCTACAACGACGCGGGGGCCTGGTACGACGCGACCAGCAAAGAGTGCTTCCACGGCATGGCCTTCACGGAGTCCTTCAAGGTCAGCGGTGTCACGCTGCCGGCGAAGGCGATCGTCAGCCTGGCGGTCAACACGAGCAACTACGGGGCCAAACCGGTCGGTCCGTCTGCGTGCACCGAAGAACCGCAGGGCTGCTACTACGACTCGCTGAACTTCGCGGTCGTGGAACCGGCTGAAGCGGCCGAACTGGGCGCTCAGGCAGCCGGCAGCGACCCGACGGAAGCGCAGTTCGTCAGCTCCAACTGGAACGAAATGTACTGCGGCAGTTCCGCCACGCTGAACACCTTCACCTCCTCGGGCGTGTGCCCGACGTGGTACGAAGGCGACCAGCCGGCGATCAAGGTCGAAGCGGGCTGAGCCCGAGCGGGACCTGACTGGGAGCGGGGGCTCCGCCGGCGACGGCGGGGCCCCTTCTCTTGGCGGACCTCCATCGATCGGCCGGCCGCCAGAGGCCTGGCTGTGGGAAGCTCCCGGGACTCGATCCCCGGCGGCAGGGCGGGGAGAAGGGAGCTGCGGTGAGCGATGACATGGGCCTGGTCCTGGCGGAGCAGGCGGAGTACTACCGCCAGCGTGCGGGCGAGTACGAGGACTGGTGGTTCCGCAGGGGCCGCTACGACCACGGCAGGGAGGCCAACGAGCGCTGGTTCGCGGAGGCGCGGGAGGTGAGGGCGGCCCTGACCCCCCAGATCCCGGCCGGCGAGGTGCTGGAGCTGGCATGCGGCACGGGACTGTGGACGGAGCTGCTGGCGGAGCATGCAGGGAGCGTGACGGCGATGGACGCCTCCCCGGAGGTCATCTCGATAGCCCGTGACAAAGTCCCGGCGGAAAACGTGGAGTGGGTCGAGCAGGACCTGTTCGAGTGGGAGCCGCGGGGCGTCCATGACATGTGCCTGTTCGCGTTCTGGCTTTCCCACGTCCCGGCCGAGCGGATGACGGAGTTCCTTGCCAGGGTGGCCCGGTCGCTGGCGCCTGGAGGCGTCATGTACGTGATCGACAGCGCCCGCAGCGAGAGCGCGTCGGCCCGCGATCACGAGTTGCAGCCCCGGGAGGAGCAGATCATGACGAGGCGGCTGGCGGACGGCAGGGAGTACCAGATCGTCAAGCACTGGTTCGATGCGGCCTCCTTGCAGGCGATGCTGGAGCAGGCAGGCTGGCGGGCGGAGATCGGCTCGACGGCGGAGTACTTCGTATACGGCTCGGCGCAGCCGGCAGGCTGGAAGAGGGAGATATAGATGGGCGAGCAGGTCGTCTTGGTCACGGGCGGTTCGGGGTTTCTCGGTGGCTGGTGTGTCGTTGAGGCGCTGCAGGGCGGCTACAGGGTCCGCACGACCGTCAGGGACATGGCCAGAGAGGGGGAGGTGCGGGCCAACGTGGCGAGTCGGCTCGACGCTGGCGAGCGCCTGACGGTGCTGAGCGCTGACCTGACCCGGGACGAGGGCTGGGCTGAGGCGGTGGCGGGCTGCGACTACGTCCTGCACGTGGCGTCACCTTTCCCTCCGGAGCAACCCAAGGATCCCGACGATCTGATCGTGCCTGCCAGGGAGGGGACGCTGCGGGTCCTGCGAGCGAGCCTGGCGGCGGGCGTGAAGCGGATCGTCGTGACGTCGTCGGTGGCGGCCGTCCGCAACGGCAGGGGCGGCGCGCTGAGGGGCGAGCGGGAGCTGACAGAGCAGGACTGGAACGACCTGAAGGATCCCGGCGAGACCCCCTACGCCCGCTCCAAGACGATCGCCGAGCGGGCGGCATGGGACTTCATGGAGCAGCAGGGGGCACGGGAGCGGCTGGTGACGGTCCAGCCGGGAGCGATCGTCGGCCCCCTCCTGGGCAGCGACCGCTCCTACTCGCTGGACGCGATCGAGCGGCTACTGGAAGGCCGCATGCCGGGCCTGCCCAAGCTGGGCTTCAGCTTCGTGGACGTGCGCGACGTGGCAGCGCTGGAGGTGGGGGCCCTGACGGCCCCTGACGCCGGCGGTAACAGGCTGATAGCGGCCCCGGAGTTCCTCTGGTTCTCAGACGTGGCGAGGATCCTGCGTGATCGACTGGGAGCGCATGCCAGCAAGGTGCCGACCCGCCAGATCCCGAACTTCGTCGTGAAGGCGGTGGCGCTGATGGACCCTTCGGTGCGCTCGGTGGCAGGCGAGCTGGGCTGGCGGACGGACTTCTCGACGCAGGCTGCGAGGAGCCTGGTCGGGTGGTCGCCGCGTCCGGTGCAGGAGACGATCGTGGACTGCGCGCGGAGCCTGTTGGCGAATCCGCGGGGGTAGGCGGGGGAGAAGGGAGGATCGCGCGTTGCGACGCGCCATGTAGCTACCGCGCGTCGTGCATCGCGCGCATCTCGTGCAGCATCGCGTCGCGACGATCACGTCTGCGCTTGGCCTTCTTCGCAGATGACAGCTTGTGTGGCTTGCACAGCAGGCATCCGGCGCGCCGCTGCTTAGGCCATCCTCGCTTGTGATTCGCCATACGCCCACCATCATAGACATTCGTCTGCGGTCTCTACTGGATGGCTGATCCCGCTGAGCCATCTCAAGCGCCGGTCATGAGTGGGCCGCTCTACACCGTGCAGAGCTAGAAGCAGACTGGGTCAGCGCAAAGGATGGCGGCACTCCCGAGCCGATCGACCCGCTGCCGTAAATGACCTGATGGACTTTGTTCGGGTCACATCCGTGCAGGTGCTGGGCCACTACCGACTTAGGGTCGGCTTCAGCGACGGCAGCTCGCGGGACGTTGATCTCACAGGAGAGCTGCACGGTCCCGTGTTCGAGCCGCTTGCCGACCCCGGCTTTCTTTGCGCAAGTCCATGTGGACGACGAGCTGGGAGCCGTCGTATGGCCCAACGGTGCGGACCTCGACCCCCTCGTGTTGCACGGCGACTTCGAGCCGGCCTCACGCTTCGTCCATCGCTGATCAGACCGCCGGAGCCAAAAGGGACAAGCGTGAACCGTCCAAAGGGACAGTTTTCAAATACGTCGTAGCGCGCGATGCGGGCGGGGACCGGGAGCGTTTGTACGCGCGCCTTCGCGCCTAGCGTACAAACGGCGCCAAGCGGTCGAGCTGTTGGAGGTCCTGATGTAAAGGGCTGTTGGCCTCGTGGCGCGCGCTACTCGGTGGGGCATCCCGCTCTTCCCTCAGACCAGGGGTGATCGAGCCGTGGCGGAAACTGGAAAGGCGCTCCGCCGCAGTTGGCCCTCACGGCGCCTTACCGTCCCGCGCGCGAGGCCAGCTCGTCGCTGAGCAGGGTCCCCAGGGCATCAGCGGCTGGCACCTTCATGAACGCCTCGACCCAGCCGGCGATGGCCACGATGGCGAAGAGGGACCGCTGGCGCCGGTCGCTCTGCTCGCCGTGGCGCAGCGGGTTGCCGAGGTCGCCGAAGACGCGCCCGCAGACGAACTTGCGGAACTCCTGCACGGCGGGGAGCTTGGTCACGACCAGCTCGACGCGGTGGATCCTGCCCTTCTCGGGCTTGTCGAGGAGCCGCCGGTCGCCGTCGATGACGTCCAGCTCGCGGCCCGCGCTCCAGAGCGCGCCCTCCAGCCCAGCCGTGAGCGGCCCCGCCGCCCGCGAGAACTCGCCCGCCTGGGCGTGCTCAAGGCCGTGGAGCAGATCGTCGCGCTGGTCGGCGGTGACGTAGGGCGGCGCCTTCTTGACGGTGGCCATCAGCGCCGCCGTGAATGTGCTGGTCGTGACCACGATCTCCAGCGCGTCGAGGAGGACGGCTTCCACCTCGGCGCGCTCCATGCGCGCGAGGGCGACGAGCTGCCCGACGCTGAGGATGGAGAGGAGGAACCACAGCGCGCTCGTCTCCCATCTCTTGGCGACGCGCTCGATGGCCGCGTCGATCTCGCGCCCGCGCTCCAGGATCTCGACGAGCGGGTTCGGCATGGTGATCGCGCGGAGCGACGCGATGTCCTTGGCGAGCGGCGCGATGGCGGCCTCGGCCAGCCTGGTCGTGCCGAGCGTACCCGAGGCGCCGAACACCGACGCCAGCCGGTCGGCGGGGAAGAGGCCCTTGGCCGCGAGTGGCGAGCGCAGGAGCTGCTGATCCACGGCTCCGAGGAGTCCGCCGCCCACGAGGCCCTGGAGCCCTGGCATGGTCGTCTTGCCGATGATCGCCTCCATGCGCTTGGTGTGGGCCATCACCTCCTCGATGGCCTTGAAAGCCTTCAGGTGCTCGGTGCCGACGAAGGCGGTCGGCAGCACGCCCTTCCACTGCCCGGCGAGCCCGGCGCCGGCGACGTCGGTGAGCTGCTTGGCGAACCGCTGGTTGATGGCCCCCACGTCCGCCAGCCCGGCCAGGCCGCTGACGCGCGGCGCCATGAGGCCGGCGGTCGCGAGCGACCCCTGCAGGCGCTTCGTGATGCCGGGCGCAAGCCCCGCCACGCCCAAGGTCTGGGTGACGTCGGTCGCGTGGCCCTTCCCGAGCTGCTCGGACCAGCTCGCCCCCATCTGACCCGCGAGGCCCTTGCTGATCTCTTCGATCTGCTTGGTCAAGTGCTCGGCGGGCGAGATGCCCTGGAGCGCCGTCCCGAGCGCGCCATGTGGCGCATGAGCCTGCGCGGCGAGCGCCGCCTCGGCGATGCCCTGCGCCGCCTTCTCGACGGCGCTCCCAGGGTCGATCCCGAGCGCCCCCGTCGAGGGTCGCCCAGCCCGCTTCGGGCCTGAGCCTGGAGGTGTCTTCGGGTCTGCGGGCATAGACTCTGGATGGTACGCCCGGAGGCGGCGGGTTACGAGCCGCTGGGGCGCTCCGCGTCGTGACGCGACTCGCAAGGGGCGCTAACCTGGGGCGTCCATGGCCAGGTACGAAGCGACGATCATGGAGACGGTGCGCCACATGGAGGTGCCGGCTCCGCCGGAGCAGACGTCCGAGGCGCGCAGTGTCGCCTGGGCGGGCGAGGCCGCCGACCAAGGCGGCGCCCAGCAGGCTGCCTACGCCGCCTGGGACGATAAGTACGGCGCCGGGCAGCGGCCCACGCAGGCCGTCGTCAAGGTCGCGCCGCTCGCCGAGTAGCCGCGCTTCGCGCCCCCCTCGCTCTGGCGCCTGCTAGGCCGACCTCACGGCGAGAATGCGCTCCTGCGCGAGGCGTCTGACGTGTTCGAAGCCGCCGTGCTGGGCGAGAGTGTCGGGCGCGGGAGCGCCTTCTTGGCGAAGCGTCCAGTCCCGGTAAGAGCGCCTTGTGGAGCGCGCCGTAGCCGGCAGCTCTTCGAGGTAGCGAACCATCCACGTGACGCACTCCTCGACATCGCGCCATTTGCGCCGCAGGCGCTCGCCCGCTCGCGCGGCGCGGACATCGCGCGAGTAGTCAGCTCGCTCCTTGGGCCGGGGCGGCTTCTCGGGGACTGGCAGGCCACGGGCGATGCGCTGGGCCTTCCACGCCGCGACCGCCTCGCCGAAGCGCACGCCGCGTTCGTTCGGGTACGGGATGCCGTTGCCGCGTGCGAAGGTTCTCAGGTCTTCCACAGCGGGTTGGACGTTGTAGTGCTCGTAAAAGCGCTCCAAGAGGTCGGTGAGCGTGGGGACGTTCCCGCGCCCTGGACGCTCCTCGCCGTGTGTCCGATGCGAGGCCGTCATGCCAGCAAGGCCCAACGCCCTCTCCCAAGAGCCTACGGAGGTGATGATTTGTTCCTCGCTGGGGAGCAGGAGCTGGCCGCCGTGAAGCCAGCGCGCCCGGTCGCTCCGCAGCATCTTCTCGCGCTCTTGGCTGTAGTCGCCGAGCGAGAGCGTGGTCTTCCCGAGGCGCTGCGCCACGAGCCGGAGCACGAAAGCGACGTACTCCTCGCTGAGCCAATCCTGCTCCTCGCTGGTCTGCTTGCGGCCCAGACGATGCGACTGCGCCTTCTCGGGTTCGTGGGCGAGACGGAGGACATCGCTCCACGGCATCCCAAGGG
Organism: uncultured Solirubrobacteraceae bacterium; assembly: GCA_963697795.1. GTDB lineage: Bacteria > Actinomycetota > Thermoleophilia > Solirubrobacterales > Solirubrobacteraceae > Palsa-744. The sequence goes on from OY969097.1 coordinate 3,036,622, forward strand.
CGCTTGCGATATTGCGCGCGGCAGGGAGGTCGGGGAAGCTGCTCGCCGCGCGGGCTGCATCAAAGGCGCGCTGAGAGACGGACGCAGGCGTGCTCAGGGCGAGCGAACTGACCTCGCGTACGCCTTGGAGCAGGAGGAGCTGTTCCATGACGCTGGGTTAGGGACGTTGCGACTCGGCTGCCGTCCGCCTGAGCCTGCCGGTGCCCTCAGATGGAGTCGCTCTTGCGCCGGTTGCAGTCAGCACAGAGGAGCTGGAGGTTCTCAAGCGTGGTTGCGCCGCCGTGGGCCACGGGCAAGATGTGGTCGTACTGGAGGTCGAAGCTCCCGCCGCACTCGACGCAATGGCCTCCGTCACGCTCGAAGACCGCACGCCGCAGTTCAGTGGGGACGGGGGTGCGGGTCGGGCGGCCATTTTCCTCAGCCCGCATGAGGCTCCGCGCGGATTGCAGCTTCTGCTCTTGGCGGCGCTTGCGCTGCAAGACGAGGGCCTTGATGTCTTCGGCGTCGAGGCCATCGTCATCCCACCAGAAGCAGTCCAAGAACTGCCAGAGGTTGCGCTTGCCGTCGCGCCATATCAGCACTGGCTCTGACGCCTGCTGCTCTTGCGCGGCGCCCACTTGGGCCTTCGACCAGCGTAGCTCCATGACTTTGCGCCCGGACGCCACGGCGTAGCGATGGCCCGAGAACATCCGAGTTAGGGTCCAGGGCAGCCTCATGAGCTGCGCTTTGTTGTCCGCGCGGAGAGCCATTCTGGAACCGTATCGGCATGCTGACTGTCGGCTTTGAGCCGCTCATGTGAGCGTGAGGCGCTTCTGGCTGAGCGGGAGCGCCTTGCCGTTCCCGCTGAGCGTAAGGACAGCGACGACCGCCAAGTGTCCATGCGCGGCGAGAAGACGCGCGGCCCGGCGGTTGAGAGCGAGATCGACGCTCGCGTCCCGCCCCGACGCGACGGTAACGGAGCGTTGTGCGACGACTGCGCGCCCGGTGCTGGGTGCGAGGAGGGCAAGGCTCAATCGGCAGGGCCTCGCCTGCTCGCATCGCACGGCGGCCTGCACGTGATGGCGCGCCCAATGGACAGCGAGAAGTCGGGCAGCGCCAGCGAGCGAGCGCGTGAGGGCGTTGGTGCTCGCTTCGGGCGCCGGGGCGGCGCTCGCGCCCTGGGGTAGCACCCCAGTTCCAGGCGTCGCCGGCGCGGCGAAGGTCGCCGTGACGGTCGCATCAGAGCCGAGCGTTACCAAGCAGGTAGGCGCGGTCCCTGAGCAAGCGCCACTCCAGCCGCTGAAGGTCGCGCCTGGCGCTGGCGAGGCCGTAAGGACCACCTGCGTGCCTGCCGTGTAGGAGGAGCCGCAGGGGCCAGGGCAGGCGAGATTAGAGTCCGGCTCCATGCTCACGGCGCCGCTGATGCTCCCTGGGCCGCTCACGCTCTCAGAGAACGAGTATGCGCTGCCGCTTCCCATGCCAACAGTGAAGGTTTGCGGTGCTGCTTCCGCGCCCGTGTGCCCTTCCGCGTCCGTGGCAACCACGTCCGCGTCGAGACTCTGCCCATTATCAGCGTCCTGGAGGGTGTAAGTCGAGGAGGTGGCGCCAGGGATAATCAGGCAGATTGACTGAGTGCAGCGCAGCCACTCGTAGGAGTAGGAGAGGATCGGCGAGGAGGAGTCCGACCACTGCCCGTTCGTTACTGAGAGCGTCTGCCCCACCTGCAAGGTGCCGCTGATGACAGGCGCGGCGATGCTCACGGGGTCGGCCTCGGCACCTGGCGCGACGATCAGCATGAGCGCGGTCATGGATGCGGCGATGGCGCCCATCCTCCTGGCGAGGAACCTGCGGGGGACGGACGGCATCGATGCTCCTTCGTGTCGCTGACGGGGCCTGTGACGTCATCGGCCCATCCCAGGCACGTTAGAGTTTTTATGCTCTAACATGGACGGACGTCCTCGGGAAGGCTTCGCGCGTGCCTCCCGAGCGCAAAAGTAGGCCCCGCTCCGTCGAGCACGGCGCCCTGGGCGACGCCATCCGCATCTCACGCGAGAAGGCGGGCCTCTCGCAAGAGGAGCTGGCCGCCGCCTCCGACATTCACATCACGCACATCGGCGGCCTAGAGCGCGGGGTACGCAACCCTTCTTACGCGACGCTCCAGCGCCTCTCAGGAGCGCTCAAGATGAAGCCTGGCGAGCTAGTCGGCCTCGCCGACGAGCTGCGCGAGAAGGCAGGACCGGCGCCCATGTAGGCCGCGTCCAGCGATAGGCCCGAGTCCGAGGGTCGGTATCCTCCCGGCTCGTGAGCGCTTGGCTCTCGTACTGGAACAAGAAGACCCGGCGGGGGAATGAGCACAACCTCGCCGGGGAAGTGGTCGCGGAGATCTACGTGCCCTGGGGTAAGGGCCTCATCAAGAAGGGCGACATCATCTACTGCTTCTTCATCGAAGGTGACGACGTGCATCTCGTCACGCGCATCGAGGCCGCTTCAGTGAACGATGACCCCGACCCGGAGCATCAACACTCCGTCACAATCACGCCAGCGCCGAGCCGCGTCAAAGCGGATTACAAGCGCACGGTGAAGAAAGCGCTCCTCGGGTCAATCGAGTACTGGCATAAGGACCGCAAACCGGGGCGCTCCCTCGCTCGTCCGGTCGCGCAGCGCTTCCAGGGTCCGAACAGCGTGCGCGAGCTGGCGAGCGGAGCACAGCACCTCGACGCCGCTCTCTAGACGCGCGCCTTACGCTCGTCCAGCGATCCCCTCGCAGCGCTCATGGCGCGAGTGCCCGGATGGCGCCCTCCAACTCGACGATGAGCTGCGCGGCCTCCGCTGGGGAGCGACCATCGAGGAGCCAGCTCCTCGCCGTGCAGGTCTTGTCGCTCGCTGATGGCGTCCTCCCGTTGCGGCCGTCGAAGGAGGCCAGGCCATCCGCGACGAGGCGCTGACGCTCGGGCAGCGTGCCGGGGGTACTCCAGACCTTCGCGCATAGGAGCCTCGCGCTCCCGTGCCCCATCAGCTCCAGATACGGGCCACTGTCAGGCCATTCAGGAAGCCAGAGTGTCTGGAGCGGGCCGCTGATGAGGGTCTTGCGCTCCCACTGGGACTCATCCCCAACCTCGTTGGCGATCTCAGCGAAGTAGGCCCAGTGCTCAAGTGTCTGCGGATGACGACCGAAATCCACGCGCCCCTTCTCACGGACTCGGGCACGGGCGCGCTCGTGGTCGGCGGCCTCCTCATCGAGCCTGCGGACGTATCCGGTCAGCGCCTCGTCGCTCGATGCCTCGCGGACGATGCTGGCCCATTCGCCAGGCCCGACGAGGCGCCACGGAATGGCGTACCCGGTAAGGCCGCGCAGGTCTGCCGGCGAGGCCATCAGCGCTGTGTGACCGAGGGCGAGGAGCACTCCATGCGCGTCTTCGGGCGTCATCTCTTGGAGCTGTTTGGGACTCCACGCGGAGTCGACCTTCACCTCCACGGCCAGGCAGCCTGCGCTCCCGCCCGCGAGCGTGACATCCGCCGCGAGGTCGATTGCGCGGCGCACCCGAGCCCGCAACCTTGCCTCCTGTTTGGGAGCGCTGACGGCTTCGATGCGCGCATCTCCGGTCAGGGCACGAGCGACAGATACAGCACGGTCGGATTCCAGAAGCGTGCGCAGGACCCCCGTGTGGGCCACCTCGTGGCGGAAGCCGACTATCTCAATCCAGTCCATCAGCCGGGCATTTTGGCGCCTGCCGTCCGCAGCCGCTTCGCGCTAGCGTTAGGAGCCGTGAGCGCGGCGAACCCTATGCTCGACACGGCCTCCCAGCGCCCCGCCACGGGGATGGATGTCGCGGCACGGAAGCTCATCCTCAAGACCTTGGAGGGCTGCTCGAACTCGGACGCCCTCTATGGGCTCTGGGAGGACGACTACGCCAACTTCGACGACTACACGAGCGCCGTCCGGGCTGTATGGGGCGACGGGCCTGCTGACCGGCTGACGAACGCCGTACGACGAGCCGTCGAAGAACAACCAGCGGCACCGAGCGTCGGTGCCGTGCGTCGGAATGAAGAGGCCGTCACCGAAGCCGCGCTTCTCTACATACCCGAGCCAGACTTCCGCGTGGCTGTCTTCAGGGCGTTCAGCAAGGACAGGCTCAACACCACGGTCACGCGCATCACGAGCATCTGCCGCAAGCGCGGCATCCCTTGGGAGTTCAACATCAGCGATGGGTTTCGCTGGATCGGCGACGCGGAGGTGGAGACAATGGTGATGCGCCCGGCGCTGAGCGCCATCGAAGACGCACGTCTCGCGTCTGCCAAGAGCCATTTCGACTCGGCGCGGGCGGAGCTGGCGCTCGGCACTCCGGTCGCCCTACCTCAGTCAGTGCATCAATCTGGCTGCGCAGTGGAGAGTGCGATGAAGGCCGTCCTCAAGCATCGCGGCGTCGCCTACGACGAGAGAGATACCGCCTTCAAACTCTTCGATGGGCTCGTCGCCGCCGGCATCGTCCCTCAGTTCATGCAGTTCTGCGTGCTCGCTACCGCCTCGCCGCGTAACAAGGTGGGAGGTCATGGCGCCGCTGAAGAACCGCACAACGTGCCGCAGGAGATGGCAGAGGCGATGCTGGCCTCAGCGGCGGTCGCCATCGCTTACCTGCACAAGCTCCTGCCCTAGTCGGACCTCTAGCCGGCGCTGAGGCCAGGAGGCACCTCGACAAGGATGTGTCCGCCGTGGCCGCATTCGGGGCACGGTGTCGTCGTTCGTGCGAGCTCCTTACCGACTCGTTCCATGTGAACTGCGGCGAGGAACCGCTTGGCGCACGTCGGGCACCAGCGCTCGACCGTCTCCATAAACGGGCTCATGCTCACATGCCGTCTTTCATCAGCTCGGAAGTCACCCAATGGGTGAGCCCCGCTCCCACGGCGGCTCCCAGCGGCCCGGCTATGAGTGCCCCGAAGCCGCCACCCACCGCGCCGGCGATGAACTTGACTTTGTCGTCTGGCTCTTTCTTCTTCTTACTGTTCGCCACGATGCTGCCCTTCTTGTTGTTGGACTCTACGTCGCATGGGATAGCAGGGCAGCCAGACGGAACGTATGTTCGTCACGTGCCAGATGTGGGCTGCTCTGCGCAAGCCGCCCGCGCCCACATTTCCAACGTGTTCGGTGTGCTTAGATTGCCCCGGCGTGCCAAAGGCGACGCCCCTATCTGATGTGGGTCATGTGCGCCCTTTGCCCTGGCCCGTGACCGGACGGCACCACTGTCACATGCTGGCCGCAGCGCAAACACTGACGAAGCCCTCAGATGGCGTGGCTATTCTGCTGGTCTCCGGCGAGGAGCTGGTGTTCATAGGCGCGATGCTGTTCATGGCGGCGACGTTTCGTCGCAATGCTCGCCTCAAAGATCCATTCACGAGTTTTGCGCTCACCGCGAGCGTCGTGGGTGCGGCGCTCACCGTCGCCGGGACTGTCGAATCCCTGGGGGCGCTCGATTGGGAGGTCAAAGCCTTCGCAGGTGCCGGGCTAGCGGGCGTCCTGGTCGCGGTCGCGGCGGCGTTCCGCGCTTCACGTCGCCTCCCTCACGGCGACGTAGAGGCCGACGTGGAGACTGGTGGCCAGGCCCCAGATGACGTAGGCAAGTGCGACGAGTGGAGTGACCCAACCAAGCTCGTGGAAGATGGCAAGCGCGATCAGGGCAGTGAGCGCGACAGACAACAACGCAGCGTTGAAAGGAGCCAGCTTCGCAAGCCGCGTGACGAACGGGGTGAAGCCAGCGGCATCACTCGACCGAATTGGTGCAGGCTGGCTCGCCATGCGCTGATCTTGCCACTGTGCTTCGTCCTGGGCTGGCTTTCACGCAGCGCAGCACGTCGCCTTCTGGCTGCCGTGCTGGCCAAGGTTCGAGCCGAACGCGCTCCCTCCGCTTGAGGATCACGGAATAGGATCAGCTGGATCCCAGAATTCGATCATCTGGGGGCGGCGAGGAAGCCAAATTCGACCTCCTTGTTCCCCGTACAAGGAGATCGAAGAAATGGCTGATGAGCCGGACGGTCGCGGTCGGGATTCAATCCGGGTCGCGGAACACGTCATTTTGCATCAACTCGTGGATCTGTACCCGGCGCATCTCACACTGGAGGAGCTAACCGGCGTCGTGGTTGATAGCCGGATTGACGCAGGCGATGTGCAAGACGCGCTAGCGAACGTGACCGCGCAGCGTCTCGTGCATCGGCGGGAGGACACCTACTGGCTTGCGCGTCCTCTCGCTTACATCGCTGAGATTGACTGGGCGCCGGGGGTGGTTTAGATGAGTGCTCAGGCCCTTCGCGCTCTCGGGCGCGCCATCCGCCTTACCCGTGAGGAGCACGGGGTGGAGATTCCCGCTCTCGCGGCAGAGAGTGGGCGGCACGCCACGTACTTGCGAGAACTTGAGGCGGGGCGGATTGACCCCGACCTTGAGTCTCTACTAGTCATCCCGGAAGCTCTCGCGCGCCTAGCGAATGACCCTCGCATCCGCGCCTCGACTCTCATTCTGCGCGCTGAAGCGCTTGAACGCGAGGGAGCGCGTGATGCCGCCTAAGAAATCGCCCGAGAACCAAGCGCTCGGTAAGGCGATTCGCTTCACCCGTGAGCAGGCCGGTTACTCGCAGGAGGGCTTCGCAGCGCACGCGAGGATGGACCGCTCGTATTACGGGGCTATCGAGCGCGGCGAGTTCAATCAGAGTCTCGACACCATCATCAAGATTTCGAGGAGCCTCGGGATAAGCGCGAGCACGCTACTGGCGCGTGCCAAGCTCTGACCGAGCCGATAGGTCCGCTGAAGCGCTCCGCAGGGCATCGCCGGCATCATCGCTCGCCGCTACCCTGCGGCCATGTCGCCCGCGCGCCATGACCCCGGCACCATCCCCGAGACGAAGCTCGCCCATGCGCGCATGAGCCGGGGCGTCACGCAGGAGGAGATGGCCCGCGCAGTCGGCATCTCCGTGCCGACCTACCGGCGCTTGGAGCGCGGAGAGGCGCGCAACCCCAAGCTCGGACATCTCGTGAATTGCGCCATCGCTCTCGGCGTCGAGCTGGACGCACTCATCGAGGACGAGTGGCGCGAGTGGATGCCCTTCGATGCGCGCGCCGCTACGCCTCCTCAGCCGGGGACGTTCTGGCGTCGCTCGAACGGACGCTGACCCGCACGACCTCGCCGAGGCGATTGACGAGGCTGCGCAGCGCAAGTTCTGACGCTGCGCCGGCGCGTCTTCGAACCGTTGACGAATTCAAGGCCGTGGATGCCCTATTCGGCGGTCATCGTGCGATTGTGGACGCAAAGAAACTGATGGGCTGTGAGCGCTGTTTTTGGCGGTCACGCCGCCCGGAGCTCCTGTATTCAGACTGTGCCCCGTCTTCGCTACCAAGACCCAGACCGCCTTCTAGGGGCGACAGAATTCTCGAAGGTTGATGACCTGCGTGGCTCCCTAAACGCGGTGAAGCTCGTCAAGAGCCAGCGCTGGGCTTGGGATGAGCTGCGTGCTACCTGCGCCGGCTTGGAGAGTGATTACGCGCGCCATCGTGAGCCGGGGCACTTCGAGCTGGCCGCCGTCGCCTTCGTCGCCTCGCGCCACGTCGATATTCAGCCGTGGTGGGACGAGAGCACAGACGAGCTATGGCGCGAGTGCGGTTTCGCTGAGAAGCCGCCGTATATGCGCGTGTGGCGCAGGCTCCGCGAGCTTGAGGTTATCTGTGACGAGTTCCTGAATGCGGCGGGCAAGGTTATCCGCCGCTGCCGAGAGCACGACAGCCGCGTCATGGCTCATGTCCATTTCGACTTCACCGAGGATGAGACGCACGCCGCGTTGATTCACGATTGCCAGCCGGGCGAGCCATGCGCATACCGCGAGCGGACGGCGCGTATGCGCGGACGGCGCTGGCGAGCTGCGGCAGGGTACGCGCTACGCCCGGAACGCGTGAGGACAGATGTCGCGCGCCGCGACCGGGAGGAGCGCAACGCCGAAGGCGAGGAGGAGAGCACTCGCGCCTACGACAAGAACCGACCGGCAAAGACGGTCATCGTTCAGCGCGACGGAAAGACCATCAAGCGCATCCGCCATCGCAACGGCTGCTGGTACAGGACGCGCGACACCGAGGCCGGCATCCGTGCCTACACGGGCGAGCGCAAGGCGACACGCTTCTGGCACGGCTACTACGGCGGGAAGGCCGTCTGCCATTTCACTGGCGGCGTCATCCCCAGCGTGGATAGCGCGCGTAAGCAGGAGTGCCATCTCTTCGCCCCGCTCTATGACCGCGCCCGCGAGATGGCCGGGGAGGCTCCGCAGAGCGCCGTCGCCGACAAGGGCTTCTCGGTCAAGGCGTGCTTCGAGCACGCGACCCGCCACGGCACGGCGCCCATCTTCCCCTGGCGCCCGAGCGGCAGCGAATCCGGGCGCCAGGACAAGGACACGCACGACCGTCACGGCGTCATGCGTTGCAAGGGCTGTGGCGGGCCGATGAGCCAGACTCGATTCTCTGCGGCGCACCAGAAGCCCAGGCTTTGGTTCAAGTGCATGATCGGCGCAACGCCCGAGTGCGCCAAGGAGCAGACCATCTCGTGCGCGACGGACTGGAAGGCGCTCGTCCCGCTCGCGCGGACGAACGCCCTCTACCACGAGCTAAAGGAGTCGCATGGGAGCTACGAGGCGGCGCACGATTGGTGGCGCGACCGCTACAAGGTCTGCGCTGACGACCTGGGCGTCCGCCCGAAGGTCGTCAGCCTCGGCTGGCACCGGCTCCGCGCGAACGTGGCCTGCCTCATTGACTGGCTGCGCATCGCCGCCAAGAACGGCTGGCTTGGCTCAACCCGAGAGGTACGCAGGCACGAGGGCACGCGGCGCTTCAAGGAAGTTGGCGAGCGCGCCGCCGCGAACCTCGCCAAGTGGCGCACTCGCCACGGCCTCGCGCAGCCCTACGGCTCGAAGGCCGCGCAGCTCGGCTTGGGCGAGGAGACGCCACCATCTCGGCGTCCTCGCGGAGCGCCACCCGGCACGCCGTAGGCCCGTTCGCTCGATGTAGGCGCCGCGCCCTGGCGAAGACCCCTGGGCGCTTTCGCCGCGTGTTGGCCCAGAGAACGTGCTCCCGGCCCTAGCCGAGGCGAAGGGCCGCGCCAGGGGCCAGGAACGCCCTCTTTGCGGCTGGATCTCGCGTGTCGGCGGCCAAATCGAAAACCAAAGCGACAACTGTCGCAAAGGCGACGGCCGGAATCGAACCGGTGTAGACGGCTTTGCAGTGCGGCGGAATGAGATGCGGCAGGCTTTGTATCGGACTCTTCGCTTCCGTCAGGCGCAGGCGATGACCCTAGAAAGTCGCTGAGTTGGGGAGAGTTTTGGGGAGAGTCGACGCCGGCAAAGCCGATCACGCGTCCTTGGGATTGGGCTGCGGTCAGCAGGAGCGCGACGCGGGTATCGCCGTCTCGATTGGATCGGCCGGCCGGACAACTGGAACCTCGGCCCGGGGGCCGTCGAGGCCTCGCCCTGGGCGTTACCAGTCTGTGATGCGTAGCCCTGCGGTGGTTTGAGCCGGCCCCGAGGCGGGAAAGCAAACAGTCCCGAGGACAGGAAGGAGCCGAGGACGATGTACCACCGCAAACGGCTCCTGTTCGCGCTCGCCTCGCTGCTGGCGGGGCTCGGAGCGAGCAAGAGCCAAGCAAAGGCGGAAGGGCTCACGGTCAGCCAGCCCGAAACGCAAGGAACGCTGAGCGTCGCGCCCGCACAGCCGCAGCCCGCGGTCGACGTCGCGCCGGCCAACACGTCAAGCACTTCGCTGCCTGTCGCCTTAGAACCAGCACCACCCTCCGCTGCGGCGCCCGCGGCCGAACTCCAGCCCGCAACCAACCCCCAGCCCGCGGCGCCGGCACCGGAAACGCCCGCGCCTGCGGCTCCCACCCCCACAGAAGCAGCGCAGCCCGCCGCCACCCCCCAGAGCACCGCCACCGTCACTGAAGTGCAGCCCGCGACCGGTGCGCCGGCCGAATCGCCACCGCCGAGCACCCCCGAAGCTTCGCCGACCGCGACTATCTCCCAGCCCCAAGGCGAACCCGCGAAGCCCGGCCTGGAAGTCGCCGAACCCCAGCCGCCACCCCAGATCACCGTCCAGACCCAAGCGGCGCCGACGCCGAACGTCACCGTCACGACCGCGACACCGCCTGCAGGACCACTTGCTGTCACCCAGGGTCAGCAAGGCGCCGCTCAGGTCACCGGGCAGGACCTACAGGGTGGCCCGCCACGAACCGCCGCGGCCGCCTCGCCAGCCGCGCAAACCAAGACGCCAGCGACACCGCTGCAAGGCTCAAGCCCCCAGCTGCAAAGCTCAAACCCCAACGTACAGGGTAGCGACAGTCACGGCGCGTTCGCCGTTCAGCCGACGACAGCGCCGCAGGAAGTCACCGGCAACGACAAGGTCGATCTCCCGCCTGCCAGCGGCGGCACCACCAACGCACAGCCCCCCAAACCGGCCGACCACATCTGCACGACCGCCACGTTCCACGACCTGATCGGCGGCGGGTTCCGCTACTGCACCGGCCCGAGCCCCTCACTCGTGGTGATCGCCGGCATCGGAGAGGGGGGAGGCGTAAGCGTCGACCGCGAGCCCGCCGACGCTCCCTCGCCGACCCTGCACGGAGAGCTCTCAATCGGCGACGGGCTCGCCTCCGGCGGAGTCAGCGGCGACGTGCCGCTCCACGGCGCCCCCAGCGCCGGCGCGAACGCCGGGGTCCTCGGCTTCGGGCCCAGCGCGACCGTCACGCGTTCAAGCGACGGGTCTCCCTCCGGCCAGCTCGGAGTACAAGGTCCGCTCTCCACCGGCAAGAAGAACAGCAAGTCCTCAAAGGCCAAGAGCAGTGGGGGCGCGAAGGCCGACGCGTCCGTCGACGTTGAGGTGCCGCTCAGCTGGCGCTACATCCAGCCCGACACGCTGATCTCCCCGCTCGGGCACAACCTCTACTTCGGGCTTTAGGGCATGTCTACCAACGAGAACGGGACCGGCACCAGCACCCACGGGGTCCACAAGGAGCCTCCGACAGAAAGGTTCCTGCGGATCCGCGCCAGCTCGATGCGCCGAGGCAAACCTCCGCCCACCCCGCACACACCCGCCCGCAAACGGTCAACGACCGGCTACTGGGCCGCCGCCATCGCAGCAGTCTTCGTCCTCGTGGTGCTGATCCTCGCTCTCTCCTCAGGAGGCTCCCCCAAGCCGAAGACGCCAACCGTGACCGTCACGCGGACCGTGGAAGCCAAGCCCACTTCGGTGAAATACCCCGAACTGGAAATCCCCCCGCTGAACGGGATCAGCGGCGTCGAAGCGAAAGTGCTCCTGACCCCCGTCTCCGGCGCGACGCTGCGGCTGGCCGTCACCTCGGTCTCCCATTACTCCTACACCGCGGTGCTTATCACGCCGCCGACAAAGTCAGAAGGACTCATCAGCAACACCGAGGGCCGCTCGCAGTTCATCCACCAGATCACAATCCAGCACCTCCTCGGCTACAAGTACCTGCGTGTCTACATCCAGACGCCGGGCGCACGCAAGCTCCGCCCCGCGCTGCAGATCGAAACCGCCAAGCTCGCCGAAGGCGTCATCAGCCAACAGCCCCCCGAGTAGGCATACCGCGCCGATCCTGCAGTTCTCAGCGTCGCCGATCGCGGCCGAGCGCGGACCCGTGCACTGCAGCTCGTCGCGGCTGCCTGAGCAGGGCAGCCGCGGCGGTCCGACGATTCCCCCCGAGCCTGTCGCGATCGACCCGCCTAAGCACCCGCGAACTCACGTACAATGAATGGTCAAGGAGCTGGCCCTAGCGGTCGATTCCCACTAGGAGTATTTGCAATGGCTACCCGAACTGACAACGAGATCCGCGAGCTGAGCCCCGAGGAGTGGGACCAGCGAGTCGATGAACAGGCACGCAAGCGCCTGGGTATGAGTGGCGAGGAGTTCGAGCGGCGTCTGAACGCGGGCGAGATCGACATTGACGATAGCCCCGACGTGACGCGCGTTGCGATGATGCTCCCGCTGCATGCCACGCACAAGTAAGACACCAGCCGCGAGGCCGTCGAGCGCTACCGCGGCAGGACAGTGCGGTTGTTGTCCTGCGTGACGAGCGTCCACGTCGTCGCCCGCGCCTACCACCTCTCGGATACGCCGCATGAGCTCGAACTGGCTGACACGGTGAAGATGCACGGTGGTCCTCTCTCAATCGACGTCGCTGAGGAATACGAGGTGTTCCAGGACGCAGACGGTTGGCGTGTCGAGGTTCGCGGCTACCTCTACGCCATCGGCCACGAGGGCCGCGAGCTCGTCTCCTACCACTGGCATCCCAGCGGCCACAGCCCGATCACCTGGCCGCACATGCACGTCGGGGCGGATGCTCAGGTCGGTGATCGCTGGCTTGGAAAGGTCCACCTACCTACCGGCCCGGTCAGCCTCGAGCGAGTCGTGGCGCTGGCGATCACCGAGCTTGGAGCCAAGCCGCTACGCGACGATTGGGAACAGCTGATCCGCGAGGCCGCCGCCCGCTAACGGCCGGTCCGCGCAAGGTCTTGAAGCCGTCTGCGTCCCGTTGCGCTGCCGGCCGAGGTAGCGTGCTCGTCACCGGCAGGTCGTGATCGAGCCTCGCGCTCCCTCGGATCAACGCATGAGCGGCCGTCCGGGGCGGAGCTCGAAACGTCACTGTCAGCCCTCCAATCTCATCCGTGGCGCCGTGGGCTAGGGTGTGGACGACGAGTAAGCCACTTAGGAGCGGACCTCACGACCCCTCGCGTGCCGATCAGCGCGTGCATCAGCATCTGTCAACGGCCTTTCGGGCTACAACGACGCTTGTGGCCTCAGCGGCTAAGCAAAACCCCTGCAAATCGGGCTAAAAGTTGAGCGGTGTAGACGGCTCTTGGGGAGAGTCTGGGGAGAGTAGACGATTGTCTGCCAGTCTTGTCGAGCAAAAAGCAACGAATTGCAGGCGTTTTTCAAGGCGACGACCGGAATCGAACCGGTGTAGACGGCTTTGCAGGCCGCTGCGTAGCCACTCCGCCACGTCGCCAGGTTGCGGACACAGGGTATCGGCCCCGGCACCCGCCCGCTGCTCGCGGGGCCGGATGCCCAGGCGGCGCTTAGACGGCTCTTCGCATCCGCTTAGGGCCGGTTTCCGCATCTCTTAGCAACCTTTGGGCGCCTTGTTATGGGCACCTCAGCAAGGGCGCCCAAGATGGCATCACCCCACAGAAAGAACGAGGTGAGCCGTGACCGACAGACGCCTTTTCGCACCCCTTCTGCTGGCGGCCGTCATCGGCGGCGCCGTCGCCGCGGGCGCCTTCGCCGTCCTGGGTGGCGGCGGGACGGCCACGGGGACGATCACGGCAACGTCTCCCAGCACCGCAGCCACGGGCTCGGGAAAGAGCCAGACGGTGGCGGACACGACGCTGTCGGCGACCCAGGTCTACCAGCAGGACTCGCCCGGCGTCGTGGCCATCACCGTGCGGACTGCAAGCGGCGAGGACAAGGGGACGGGCATCGTCCTCAACAAGGAAGGGCTGATCCTCACGAACGATCACGTCGTGGCAGGCGCGACGGCGATCGAGGTCAGCGTCGATGGCTCCTCCAGCAAGTCGGCCACGGCGAAGCTGATCGGCGAAGAAGCCAACAGCGATCTGGCCCTGGTCAAGGTCGATCCGTCGGGTCTCGGGTTGAAGCCGCTGCAGATGGCGAGCTCCAGCTCCGTCCAGGTCGGCGATCAGGTCTATGCGATCGGCAGCCCCTACGGGCTGGAAGAGACCCTGACCAAGGGCATCGTCTCGGCCCTGAACCGCGAAATCTCGGCTCCCGACGGCGCCAAGATCACGGGCACGATCCAAACGGACGCGGCCCTGAACCCCGGCAACTCCGGCGGGCCGCTGCTCAACAGCCAGGGCCAGGTCATCGGCGTCAACTCCCAGATAGCAAGCGATGCAGCCAGCGTGGCCGGCTCCCAGCCAGGCAGCACAGGTGTCGGCTTCGCGATCTCGACTGCCACTGTGGCGAAGGCCGTCAAGGACATCGAGGAAGGCAAGGGCGTCTCCTACGCCTCAGCCACCCGCACCCGCTACGCGAGTAGCGAAGAAGAAGCCTCCGGCTCGGGCGAATCGCCGTACGGGACGCGTGAAGCCTACGGCGGTCAGGCCGAAGGCCAGGAAGCAGAAGGTGCGCGTGCAGGCGCCCCCCGGGTTCTGATCGTCCCCTGAGTTTGCTCCCACTGGCTCGGGCGTCGCCGGCAGGCCGGTTGGCGGCGCCCGAGCCGCCAGTCGGTCCCGTCCGTTTGTCCGGCTCATTCCATTAATCGGCAAACCACTGAGTCGTGCGGCGGGGTTGTACCGTCTCCCAGGCCGATGGGCCAGTCGACACGGGACGTATGCCGGCTATGGATGGCTTCAGCAGTCCCGACCCGCCACGTCGCGGACATCGTCGCTGGCGCATCTCGGTAGCCCTCATCGTCGTCCTCGGCATCGTCGCGGCGGCGGCCTCGGGTCTGATGTGGCGGGACAGCGTACGCCGCACCGACCATCAGGCATTCGACACGGCTTCGGTCGACGTCGGCAACACCGCAGAAGACCTCATCCGCGGTGACGTCCAGCTCCTGCTCGCCCTGCGGGCGGGGCTGGCCGAGCACCCCAACGTCATCGACCGGCATTTCAAGCGTTACTTCGATGAACTGGAAGCCCGCCACTACCAGGTCGGCGGCCTTGGGACGGTCGTTGTCCGGTACGTCCCGCGCTCGTCCCTGCAGGGCTTTCTGAGGGCTCGCGACAGAGATCCGGGCTTTCGCAGGCTCGTGGGCGGGAACGTGCTGCCTGTCGGCGGCGGTAGCTCATCCCACCTGTGCCTGCTGGCTGCCGGCGTGCCAACGGAACCGTATGACGCTGCGACGTCTGAGCTCCTGCAGGGCGACTGGTGCAGTCCTACCAGCGCGATCGGGGTATTCCGCGTCGACGGCGGCAGGCATGCCCTTCAGATGCGCCGGATCGCCGCCGAAGGCGGCTTTCGTGTGGATCCGGTCGCCGCTGCTGGACGCAGCACCTTCTTCCTCGAGGCCGCCTACTACCGGCCCGGCGCTCCCCTGCACAGCCCTGCTCAGCGCGAGGCGGCGCTGCTGGGCTGGGTGTCCAGCTCCTTCTCCATACCGGCCCTGGCGAAGGCGACGCTGGAGCCGCACCACAACCTGTCTGTCGCCCTCTACCAGGCCAATCCGGGCGAACCGCTGCGACGCCTGGGCAGCGCCGGAGCGGTGAGCCATGCCGCCTTCAGGAACTCCGAAGGCTTCGACCTGGCAGGGAGGTGGGTCGTCAGGGTGCAGGGCTCCCCGGCTGGACAGAGTCTTTCGGCCTCGACTCAGGGCCTTCTGGTCGGCCTTACTGTCCTGCTCGTGACGGGCCTCGTCGTCCTGCTGGTGACAGTCCTCGGTCGCTCCAGGGAGCGTGCCCTCGGGCTGGTCGACCGTAAGACGGGCGAGCTTCGCCACCAGGCGCTCCACGATGCCCTGACAGGTCTGCCGAATCGTGTCCTGGCGCTGGACAGGGCCGAGTACATGCTTGCCCGCTCGCGACGGGAACAGATGCCGGTCGCTGCTCTCTTCGTCGACCTCGACGGCTTCAAGCACGTCAACGACACCTTCGGTCATGCCGCCGGCGACGAGCTGCTTCGTCAGGTCGCCCAGCGCCTGCGCAGCATCGTCAGGGAGAGCGACACGGCAGCACGCCTGGGCGGGGACGAGTTCGTCGTGCTGGTCGAGGGCGCCACTCTCTCCGCCGGCCCCGAGCTCGTCGCCGAAAGGCTCCTGGAAGTCCTGCGCCAGCCATACGATCTCGGCGGCGAGGTGGGGCGGCAGCTCAACATGACTGCCAGCATCGGCGTCGCCTGGGGCCTGCGGGAGAGCGCCGACGAACTGCTGCGCGACGCCGACCTGGCCCTCTACCAGGCCAAGGACGCAGGGCGCAACTGCTACGCGACCTTCAAGTCGGCCATGCAGACGGCAGCCCGGGACCGGGCCGAGCTGGAGATGGACCTGGCCGTGGCGCTCGACAGAGACGAGCTGTTCCTGCTCTACCAGCCCACCATCGACTTGCGCACGCAGCTCATCATCGGCGTCGAGGCGCTCATCCGCTGGCGTCACCCCCAGCGCGGCGTGATCGGGCCCGATCGCTTCATCCCTCTGGCGGAGGAGAGCGGCCTCGTCGTGCCGATCGGGGCCTGGGTCCTGCAGGAGGCCTGCAAGCAGGCTGCAGCCTGGCACAGAGAGGGGCACGAACTGGACATGGCCGTCAACGTATCGGCTCGGCAGCTCGACACGTCAGGGCTCCTGGCCGACGTCCGGGCCGCCCTGCGCGGGAGCGGGCTGCCCGCCGGGTCGCTGACCCTTGAGATAACCGAGACGGCGCTGATGCGCGACCCCGAACAGACAGCAGCCAGGCTGCGGGCGCTGAAGGCGCTCGGCGTCAGGATCGCCATCGACGACTTTGGCACGGGCTACAGCTCGCTGGCCTACCTGCGCCAGTTCCCCGCCGACGCCCTGAAGATCGACCGCTCCTTCATTGACTCCATCGGCGACTCCCAGCAGTCCAAGGCCATCATCCACACGCTCGTCCGCCTCGGCAAGAGCCTCAACATCGAGACCCTTGCGGAGGGCATCGAGGACCGCGACCAGCTCCACGCCCTGCAGTCCGAAGACTGCGACCTCGGGCAGGGCTTCCTGTTCTCACGCCCCGTCCCGCCCGACCAGATCGAGGACTACCTGAGGTGCGGCTGCGACACGACAGAACCCTTGGAGCGGGGAGGAGCGTCCGCCCGGGCGCTGATACCCTTGAGCCCTTCCCAGGGCGATTAGCTCAGCTGGGAGAGCGCCGCCTCGACAAGGCGGAGGTCACTGGTTCGAGCCCAGTATCGCCCATCGCCTAAAAGCGCTTTTTTGCAGGGCTTTTGTGATCTCAGAACTGACCGTGGTACTCCGGTGGTACTACAAGTCGGTCGAACTGAGCGGCGATCGCGCCGTGGCCACGCTTTCTCGTACCGTCGGTGTCGTGAGTTCGAGGCGTAGCGACAACAGGGCTTTGAGCCGTAGGCGGCGACTCCATGGCCCAACTGGCAGGGGATTGCAGCCTGTGGGATCCAGGCCCATAGACGCGCTATCCGAGTGCAGAGATCGTCACGCTGGCCCCGTGCATCCCCGTCCTGCGTCATCCGAACTCAGCGGGCTTTGTTGCGCGAGCTGCAATCGTGGCCTTCTGCGCGCTCGCGGGGATCGCCTTTTGGCAGGTGTCAGGCACGATCAACGCCGAGCCGCCAGCAACGCCGTTCCCCGGCTGGGTGGCGGTGCTCCAGCCAACCTTGAGCACATCTGACACACAGGTCCAGCTCGAGGTCCACCCACTGCAGGCAGGAGAATCGAGCGATCGCCCGTGGCTCTCCTATTCGGTAGCCGCTTGCGGAGTTGAGCCGTTTCGCGGCATCTTGCTAATCGGAGGCGCGGCCCGCCTGAGCGACACGCGGATACTCGGGCCAGCCGGCGTGTCGCTTTCGAGCATCAGCGATGCGGAGGTCCTTGACGTCAGCTCAAACGCTCCTATCCCGCTAGGGACGGTCCAAGCATTGCGCTTCGCTCTCGCGCCAACCCGGTGTGTCTCACGTTTCTCGCCGGAACACGGCCCATCAGACTTTGCCGGAACGGCCATCGAAATCTCGGGCCGTGCGGGCAACTCGGTGATATTGAACGGGCACTTTGGTATCTGGTCCGGTCCGCGCAGCGCCCAACGGTGGCCTCTAGTAGGTTCGCTCCCAGGCATATCCCCGGAAGACCTCGGCGCATGGAGGATCGCGGGGCTCCCTGGATCGTGGAGTCGCGCTTTCCATGAGTGGGTTCGTCTCGACGCGGGATCGCTAAGTACAATCGGTTCGATTGAAGCGGCGCGTCCGTCCCTTCTCGACGTGACACGCCTGTCCTGGTCAAGCAGCTCGCCGTTTCAAGCGAGTGCTCGTGTGCTTAACGCGAACGCCCTAAGTAGCTGGCAGAACCGGCTGGTCATAGCAACGATCGTACTCACGCTCGCCGGCTCCCTACTTGCGGCCACGCTGTTTGACCTCATTCCACCGCTACGGAAGTCAAGCCACTCGTGCCCGACCGCTCTCAGCGTCAAGAGCAATGGGGAGCACCCACCTCTGCGCATAACGCCGCAGACAGCCGAGGTTCGCGATCGAAGACGCATGGCGGCTGGCTTTCTACTCGGTTCGCTATGCGCCTGGCTACTGGCACGACGACACTCGTCTAACTGACCGCGATCCTCGGAAGCAGTTCTACCGGACTGGGGCGCTCATGAATCGCGGGGACATCGCCGGCGGCCCGCTCTCCGTAGTCCAGCAGTGCTTGCCGATGTGCGATCACACGACCGAGGAAAGACCCATCCGGCGCGCCGCCGTTCAACGCTACGACGGCATCCGCGACCGCAACAATGGCCTGCGCTACGGCTCTGGGGTTGTGGTTGTCCGGGTCATACGTCAGATCTCTGCTTTTTGGTGCCGCGTGAACCAGCTCATCGCGTCGCTGGAATAGCCACTTGATCTTCTGCAATGGTTCTCGCCCACGCCCCAGCGCACTTGCGCCGGAGAGTGTGGACAGAAGCGCGTACTTGTCGATCGTGGAAAGCTTCTGCAGTGCATCTCGATTCTTGCCATGCCAGTTTTCGTACAGGAAGTCGTTGGCATAGGCCTCTGCGGCAAACGCGGCGAAAAGCAACCCCCGGCGTGAATACGCGACACGCTCACCGTGCGCGATGTCTCTCGCCATACTAAAGTCGTCATAACCGATATCTTCGTGATCTTTGGCGCGGAGTACGGGGTCGTAGAGTGCGTCCGGGCTTCCAGCGTCACGAAGCGCTCGCACCGAATCCGCGAGATGCATCCCTGCCATCGTCTCGAAGTAGATCAGCAACTCAGACGCCCAAGGCAGATGCTAGTAGCGGGTCACACGCTGGTTACTTCGATATTTGGGTCAGGCGCTTCGTTTGCTTGTTCGGCGGTTAGGTGCAGCTGCACTAGGACAGATCCCTCACCCATTTCGACGTAGTGCACCGAGATAATGGCTTCGTTATGACCCTTTAGCAGAACCCAGCCATGGCACGTTGACGAAGGACAGGCGAGCCTCACATTGACCAGTCCCGGGTGACGTCGAAAGCGGACAAGGACTGGTTGAATGTCGCGGTCGGATGACACCCCAGCCCATTCCTCGACGTCTCGCCAGGGATCAAAGGCCTGCGATATGCGATACCTGACGGTACTGGCTTCAGAAAGCTGCGTCATCGTGATCCAGGCGGCAGTGGAGATAACGACTATCGCCGCACATAGCCGCCAGGGGACCGATGGCCTGCGTTGCGGGGGCGCGGCTTTTGCTCCCGTCTTTTTATCCGGCGCTTTCGCGCTTTTGCCTTTCTCGTCCTCTGCTGAACCACCCGAAGCGCCATCCTGAGCACGACCGAGGTTGCGTTGGTACAGGCGCGCCGCGCCGTCTTCGACTGTTCCTGCGATGCCGGTCAATGCGAACGCCCATCGCGGTGGGGCTGCACCTCGCCGCCTGCGTGCGGTGGTGATCGTGTACTCGATCCGCAGCACAACTCCGAGACCCACGTCGATAGCGCGTGCCGTACCGCGGCAAGTAGCCCGCCATGCTTCGGAGAAGCCACGCCGGATGAATATGAGCCACAACAGGAGTATCACCAGGGCCACGAACGCGCCGGGCCGTAGTGCTTCCGGTAGCCAGGAGACTGCCTGCACGAAGAACATAAGCGACTCGATCTATCGGGTTAGTCGCTGAAGTCGCGGTCGCCAGGCCGCGCCTCTGGGGGCTCGCTGGGTGCATCGATGATCGTACCCCGATCGCCCTCTTGCAGCATCGGGTCGCTGACCGGGAAAAGCTGGGGTAGCCTACTGACGAGCCCAGCAAGCGCTCGAACGGTCGGATCGTCCTTCTCGTAAAAGCCGTCTTTCGCCATGTTCTCAAATGTCCCAAGCACCTCCCGCAAGATCATTAGCTCGCGGTCGTTTGCCTGGCTTACCGCAGCTCTGATGTTCGCGTCGGTCGGGTTTGCGTATACCTCCTCGAATACACGCAGCGATGAGTTACTGAGATTGGGTAGGAGGTCTTTGCGCCAGAGATCGCGGACTTTGATCTTGCCTTCCGTTTCCTTCTCTTCGTTCCTTTGCCTGACATCGGTCAATTGAAGGCGTTGTTCGAGCTTGACCAGCTCGTCGTAGTGTTCGCGTGTCCCCTTGTCAAACTCAACCTGAATTGTTTGGATCGTTACTGTCAGCCACTCCGGGACGCCATTGAGCGGCCCGCTCTCAAGGCCTCGGAGCCCGACGGCGATTTCCTGACGAAGGCGTGCCAGCATGGCTGCGTCGCTCCCTTGTTGCTCGGGGGCGCCATCTCGGGATACGCCCCCTATCGCACGACTCAGCGCTGGCTCGATCACATCCTTTACACCCTTCGCGGCTCCGTATTCCAGCATCTTGACGGGATCGACCACGTTCGCGTCAACTGCAACGTCGGCTATGAAATTGGCGAGTGCAGACGTGTCCGAGAACGACACTCGGTACTCAAGTCGGTGGTGGCGCATATCGACTCGCGCCCAACGACGTGCCTTCGTGTTTCGTCGCTCTCCCGCAGTGAACTGTTCAGCACTGGTAAAGGGCGAGCCATCAGCATCGAGCAACACCCGCCTGAAGCCTGGGCTGACCGGTGTAAGCTCCTGCCTACGCCGTATCCTCGCTAGAAAGCCGCTGCCGGCTTCCAGCTCTCCTTCCTCGACCACTGGGGAATAATCGTCGGCCACTGTAAATCCACTCTCCTTTACTTTAACAAAGAACACGGCGTAAACCGCAGCGGCAGCCCGTCCTCTGTCGCTGTCGCGCCTACGCTCGACCGATAGAACACGCTGCAGTTGCTGTCCGAGTGCGGCGCGACGCCCTGGCTGCGCGCCCGCCTTCATTTCACGGACCCATTCGCTTACCAAGTCCAGGTCGACCGATCCGGCGGCTAGCGCGTCCAGTAGGGCGATGATCGCTGCCCGGCCGTGCTCCGTACCTGCTGGAGTATCGAGCGAGCGTGCCAGCAAGCTAGCCAGCATCTGAAACGATGTTCGCTCGGTGTCAGCGAGCAGCGCTGCGAGCGAGGCTCGTGCGAGATGATCGCGGCGTGTGATTCGACGCAGGAGGTTCGGTAGAACGCGGAAAGCGTGGATACGGTCCTCCACCTGCGGGCTTTCTGCCTGGGCCGACAGCAGTCTGATAACCGCTTCGCGGATTTGCGACGTATGTTTTCCTCCTGCTACCAGGGCCGCCAGGGCGTTGTCGGCATCACGGATCACCGCGCGACGCTCACTAGCGTCACCGCTCGATGATTCGGCCGCGTCATCGGCGACCCGCCATAGCTGGGCTGGCGCACTGCAGCCAAGATCCCAGCTACCGAGCGGGCCAGCATACGCCGCTATCGAGGCTCGGATACGCTTCGCACCACTCCTGCGCAGGCTCCAGGTGTGCGCGAGGGCACGGGATGGAGCCGGATCAGTGTTCAGCACTGTTGGTATGCCGATCGCGAGGCCCGCGCATTCGCAGAGAACCCGTCGCCCGTCAAGTGCCCACGGGCATAGTAGCTCTCGCTCTGCCGTGACTGGCTCCATTGCAAAGAGCACTCCCGCGGTCACCGCAGCGCCTGAGCGTACCCGCGGACTCGGGTGCTCAGCAAGAGAGCGAAGCCACTCGACGAATGGTGTGCGAAAGTCCGAGCCGAGGCGAGCCCAGAGGTAGCCAAGCAACTCCTCACGGCCATGTGGCGAGCAGAGCCGAACGACCTCGGCCTCCTGCATTCCGAAGTAGCTGGCAACCGGCGCCCGAGCCGTCTCAACGAGACCAGCGGGCCAGCCACGATCGGCCAACCCGAAGCGCTTCGTCTCGGCTTCGGCGTTCGGACCATCCTCGTCGAGGAGTTGCTGCAGTTGTGCGGCTTGAGCATCGACATCAACTACCGGAACGTCCTCCAGGGCGATTGCAGCCGCCAGTGAGGCGACATGCCCAGCCTTTGGACCGGATGCCAGCCACTCATCCATCGCCTCTGAGCGCCCGGAAAGAAGCTCCGCGAGCTCATCCGGGCTGGCACTCGTGTGAGCCCGAGCCGCCTGAACGAGTGCCACAGCCTTCCCTGGCCCAACATCGCCAGCCTGGGAAAGCACCTCTACGGCGTGTTGTGCCCGCTCGCAAACCTCTTGGTCATCCGCTGCGTAGGACTGGACGATCGCGCACGGGTCCGGCGCTATGGCGTCGATCGTTGGCAGTGCAAACGGTGATGCGTCTGGCGAAGACGGCACGCGTGTAGTTAGGATCGCCGCTGCCTTTCCGAGCGATCCACGCAGCCGACGTACCTCAGAGGCACCCAAGCCACGTATAACGTCCTCACCAAGCGATGGGACCACGATTCCGGCGCTAGGGTTCGCGCGACTAACCTGTGTTATCGCCGTCAGCAGCTCGGCGGTAGTCGGGATTGCGGGCAGTTCGATGATGGGTTTGTGTCCAGCAATGCGGAGTGCCGTGGCTGCGACTGTGGCACAGCCG
This sequence comes from uncultured Solirubrobacteraceae bacterium, assembly GCA_963697795.1. GTDB lineage: Bacteria > Actinomycetota > Thermoleophilia > Solirubrobacterales > Solirubrobacteraceae > Palsa-744. The sequence goes on from OY969097.1 coordinate 3,059,219, forward strand.
CATTCAGCGCCGGCCAAGACAGCTATGTGCCCTTTTTGGATATGTCCGAGCACGGCATCGAAGTTGGGCGGGTTGACGAACGATGGTGGTGGCTTCGCGAACTCGTCTAGCAACTGCCACGCACTGAAGATCGTCCTGTCCGACCCCTTGCTGGATGCGTTGTTCACCGCGAGGATCGTGCAATTGGCATAGAGGTCACGCTCCGCGGCTTGCACAAGGCGCGGCGGTAGTCCGATCTCGTCGGCAGGATCGACCTCTTCGTCCTTCTTGATGCTGTCGTTGTCGGGTGCCTGTTCGGCCTTCTCACCAGCGGTGTCAGGTTGAGGCGACCCCTCGGAGGTAGCCGTGGACGCGTCTGCCTCGGTCACTGGTTGTTGATCTCGCGGATGTTTGAGCGGTTGAAGAAATCGCGGCCTGCTTGTTGTATGACCGGCCCCTGCGCAGCGAGCTCGGCCACCAGGGCACGCAGATCGACTTCGGCGACCTCGCGCTCGCGAACGGCAGTGCGCAAAGCCTCAGCGACCGCCAGCTCGCTAGGGTCCGACTTCGCTAGTCGCAGCCGAACGTGATCGACGATGCTGAGCGTCTTGTCCGAGAGGTTGGCCCCAATTTGCTCAGCGAAACCATGCGCTGCCGTCCCTGCACCGGCGCCAAGGAACGGCAGCATCGTTTGGCTTGCCTGCAGAATCAAATCGTCCATATAGCTAGGGATCATATGCCTCCTACCGCTTCGATGTCGGCGACGGCTTCGAGCGCCGAAAGTCCGCTAGTCGGATCGGCTCCTTCAACGGGCGAAGGTTCCTGTGACGGCGCTGCGGTACTGCTAGACGTGTGCCAGGTCGAGCGCTCGACTAGAGACTTGCGTCCGGGGGCTCAGCATCGAAGAGGGCATCGGTCTCGCTGGCAAGCAGTTCGAGCAGACGCAGCGCTTCATGCGCGGAAGCGGTTCGCAACGAGACGCTTTCGCCGATACAGGTCGTGATCGCGATGGCCGACCTTCTGTGGTCGAATCAGACGACGAGGCATGCGCCGAGCGAGCCGATCTCCCTCAGCAGGCCGAGTTCGCGGTCCACCAAGCGCTCCTGCTCGTGCAGGCGTTCCGCGCATCAGTGAAGCGCAAGACATAACGCCTTCAGATAGTCGAGGTCCATGCTGCCCGGCGGCGGCCGGGTTTCGAGGGCCATCTGCTGGAGCCAGTCCTGCAGCGACTCGCCAGTTGCTTGCGTGAGGGGACCGATCGCGAACGTCGCCGTGTTCAACGGTCCGCTTGGCGACTTCTGTGCCAGACAGATCTCAGCTTCGGCTGGCACGAATCAACCCCACATAAGCCTATAGTGTGCGCTACAAGTTCTTCACATATGTTTGAGCTCACAAATCCGTCCGCGCGATGAACACCGACATCCGCCAATGGATCGACACCTGGAACGAAAACCTCCGCCCCTACGTCTGGACCACGCAGCTTGAGCAGTCGCATCGATTCCACGATCTGCGCCACACGTTCGGTACGGCGATGGCCGGCACTGGCGTTCCGATGCGGACCTTGCAGGAGTGGATGGGGCACCGGGACATCGAGACAACCCAGCGCTACGCGGATTACTCGCCGAGCGCGCACGAGGCGGCGTTCGTTGAGGCGGCCTTCGGGTCGCCTGGAGGCAGCAGACCGCTCGCTTCGCAGGCGACGTGACGGGCGCTCGAGGATGCCCAAGGAGCTGACTGGCGGAACTTCGTGGCCCCTATTGTGCAGTTCGTGATCGAGCGCTCGAAGATCACCGACAAGACCGATGAGTTGTTCATGGCGGCGTCGCATAGCGACGCCGATCTCGGCTACCCGGCGGATGTCGCGTTCGTTTCCAGCGATGAGGAGTGGGCCGACGACGTTCTCTGGCGCAATCTGATCGAAGGGCAGGCGACGGTCCTCGTCAGCGAGGACACCGAGCTGCTGCTCGTGCCGCTGCGACGCGGCGTGATCGACCGACTCAGGGGTCGTGTGCCTGTCAGTGTTGCGCCTCGAACGCGTGGGCACGCTTCGTCCTATGCGACGTTGAGTCGTCTCGGACGTCACCCGGTGCGCCAGATGCGCGCCCTCGCGCACGCCTGACTCGTCGCCGCTGGCAGTTAGCCTCGCGGGCTATGCCGTGCACGCCGCCTACCCGTGACGCGTTCGACGCTGTCGCGTGGCTCGACCCGCCGCTACTTGTCAATCGCCGTGGAGTAGCCGGGCGGAGCCATAGCGTCTTGGTCGGAGGTACGCCTGCGACGTTGACCATGCCGACGGGCGGCCCATCCGAGTTGCGGCTAGGTGCGACACGGGGAGCCTCATCGACGGGCTTTCCGTCGTTTCCGTCGCCGCCGCTAGCCGAGCCAATCACAGGCGGCGTGCAGATGTACACGGCGACGAGTCTGCCGGTCCCACGACAGGTTCTAGTTGCAACTGGCGTCCGGCTTCAATGGCGCGATACCGCCCACGCGAAGCAGATACGCGAACAAACCCCGTTCGCAGGTGAGAGCGACCCCCTCCTTGCCGGCCTTGGCTGGTGGCTCTCGGTCGTGCGAGACTGGCTATCTGCTTGGTCTGGCAACGTGCGCGAACGGGTCGAATTGGCGCCCCCGCCACGTGTCCGCTACACGCTTCGTGACGGGACAGGCTACCCCGTTGGCGGGGGACCAGCCAGTGTGCCGGTGATCGTTAGAGGCGAGCGGGCGGCGTTCCCTAGCGAGCTTAGAGCCGCGTTTGCCGCCGCATCCGCCAAGATGGAGGTTCCGCTGCCACACCGGCTGCTAGCCGAATCTGTGATTTACGCGCACCGCAATCAGCGTCGGCATGCCGTCATTACGGCGTGCTCGGCGGCCGAGGTCGCGCTATCGGAATCCGCTGACCGATTGCTCGCAGCGAGTGGACGCTCCGAGACGGAACGCGATGAAATCCTCGGGCGGGTCTCCGGGCTCGCGGAGCTGTGCCGCCTGAACGGCGCTCGACCGAAGGGGCTGCCAGTGTCGCTGAGGCGAGTCATAGACCAGCTAGCGCGCCCGCGAAACGAAGCCGCCCACAAAGGCCATGAGCCAAGCGAGGATGACACGTTGAACGCAGTCAGAGCTGCCCGGGCGTTGCTCGCAGTCTCGCCGCTGCCGTCCCCCAAGTCAGTGTTGAGCGCGACCAATGCACGTTGAGCACATCCTCGTGGAGGCCGCCGCGTCGAACGAACACACGCCAACTATCCTCATAATCACATCCGTCCTTGGCTCCATCGCAGGTGTCTGGCTTCTGGGGGCCACTGTCCAGAACTGGTGGAGGAGGACGTTCGGGCGTAGACGCGACCGGTACGCACGGCTGGCGCGGCTCGGGGCTGGGGCACATCTCACGTTCTTTGTGGCCGTCCTCGGAGAGCCACCGGCAATGCAAAGCTCATTCGTCAAGGAGGACTACGTCGAATGCCTCGCCAGCACCGACCCTGACCTGCGCCATCTCCACCCCGACCGGGCCGCCGCCGAGGATCAGCAGACGGCGGTGAACGGCCTTCATGGAGGTCACCTCGCGGTTGCTCCAAACGCCGTCGAGCTCGCGCAAGCCAGGCACGGGCGGCACGACCGGGTCGGCGCCGTTGGCGAGAACCACGTGCTCCGCGGTATGGCGCACGCCGTCGACCGCCACGACCCCGGGGCCGGCGAGCCGTCCGCTACCGCGCAGCAGCACGACGCCGCGATCGGCGAGGAAGCGCTCCTGGCCGACGTCGGAGTAGTCGGAGACCATGAAGTCGCGCCAGGCAAGCGCCGCCTCGACATTCACCTCCGCGGTCGCTGCGGCCTCGCGCGCTCCATGGACCGCCTCGCCCGGCCGCAACAGCGTCTTCGAGGGAATGCAGGCCCAGTAGGAGCACTCTCCTCCCACCAGCTCGCGCTCCACCACCGCAACCCGCAGACCGCCCTCCGCCAGCGTGCTCGCACAGTGCTCGCCCGGCGAGCCGCCACCGAGCACGATCACGTCGTAGTCGCTCTTCATTTTCTTCAGCGACCTGGCAGACGTCTTGTGACCTCCTGGAGCAGCCAGCCGTTGCCATCCGGATCGCTGAACGTCGCAAACGAGCCGTAGGTGGCGCGGTCGAGTGCAGGCCCGGGCTCGCGCTCGGCCTCGTGGAAGCGAGCGCCCGGCGTCCCCTCGTGGAACACCTCGCTCACCTCCACGCCGCAGGTCAGCAGATCCTCATGCGCAGCTTCGATGTCGGGGACGACCAGATACAGGCCCTGGGCCGAGCCGGGCGCGCCGGACGCGATGTTCGTGCCAAATTGGATCGAGCACGCGGAGCCCGGCGGCGTGAACTGGACCAAACGGAGGCTGATGCCGCGCGCAACGTCGGCGTCGAGCCTCCAGCCGAGGCCTTCGTAGAACTCCTTCGCCCGGTCGACGTCCGAGACCGGCAAGACCACGACCTCGAGCCTGAACTCCCCGGCCATCGCCGGCGGAGTGCCGGCAGCACCTTCGCTGCTCATCTCCACACTGCCCATATCGCCTCCATCGGTTGACCGAGGACGCTCCCGTCGGGTGAGGCACACTCTCCATCTCGTCCGAGCGGATGTCAAGGCTCTCCCGGCCGGAGGATGCCGACATGAGCCCGACCAGCGGTCAGCTTCCCGATCCCCACTTGAGGAAGGTCTAGCGCCTGGAGGTGAGTCTCGGTCAGCCACTGGATTTCGGTGAGGTCGCGCAAGGCCACCGGCGGATCGTGCCTCAGACCGGCGGGACGTTCACCGGTCCGGAGATCAGCGGCAAGCTGCTCCCGGGCGCCGGCGCAGATTGGCAGATCGTTCTGCCGGATGGCGCTTCATTCGCGGACATCCACTACACGCTGCAAACCGACGGCGGCCAAAGCGCAGGACACTGACCGCTAGATACAGTCCATGCAGCTGACACCGTAGCGTCAAATTCCAGGCACGGAGGTAAGCATGAGCACCATCGACGACGATCTGGTCTTGGCTCATTTCATCGTCTCAGACGATGTAGAGCGCTCCCGCCGCTTCTACACGGAGGTGCTCGGCGGCAGGGTGGTCTTCTCCGGGGAGCCAACCTATGTCGCACTGTCCAACAGCTGGATCATCATCAACGTCGGGGGAGGCCCGACCGACGACAAGCCGGCCGTCACTCTGGAGACGCCACCCGAGCTCGACCGGGTCAGCAGCTTCCTCAACATCCGGGTCAAAGACATCGAGGCCGTGTACGCGGAGTGGAGCGCCCGTGGCGCTGAATTCCTGACGCCTCCCAAGCAGCACCGGTACGAGATCCGTTGCTACATCCGCGACCCCGACGGTCATCTGATCGAGGTCGGGCAGACCACCGACCCAGAGGGGGACTGGACCCCGCCTCAGTGGTCGTCGGGTACGTCCGCCGAGGGGTCATGACTACCGCGCTCATCGGCACCGGGACGCTCGGATCTGTCATCGCACGCCTGCTCGCCTCAGGCGGAGAAACCCTGCGACTAGCGAGCGCCGACAACGAGTCGGCACGAACGCTGGCTGCGGAGATCGGTCCGGCTGCAGTCGTCGCCGGCGAGGACCGCGACGCGTTGCAGGGCGCCGATGCCGTCGTCCTCGCGCTGCGGTTCACCACGCTGAAGGGCGTCATCGACGAGATCGCCGACCGGCTGACCGACAAGCTCGTCGTCGTTCCGAGCAACCCGCTCGGCACCGACGCGCAAGGCAACGTCTCACGTCTCCTTCCGGAAGGGCAAGCATCCGGCGGGGTCATAGCCGGGTGGTTGCCGGCGGGCTCCCGCTTGGCGATGGCGTTTGGAACTCTGGCGGCCGATGTCCTTGAGTCCTCCAGTAAGCGATCGCCGGAGCCTGCGGTCCTCTTCTACGTGACCGACGACGACCGTGCCCGCGAGGAAGTCGAGCAGTTGATCCGAACAGCCGGCTTCGAGCCGGTGAAGGCAGGCGGGATCGAACAGTCTGGTCGACTCGAGGTGGGCGGCGACCTTCACGACCTCGTTGTCGGCTCTACACAGGCACGGTCAGTGACCGGTGGGGCATGATCGTTCCGCGGCCATGGAAGGAGCCACCTCCTCGGTCGGCCCCTTCGCCCGGACTGGCTCGACCACGCTGACCATCGCTCATCGCTTCACTCCCACGTCGGCTCCCTCCGTGTAGCGAATCGCCTCTCCTTCGACTGGGCTGACTAGGAACTGCGAGCGCTCGCCGCGATCCCATGCCTCGCGCAGGCCTGGTGCGCCCAAATCGAAGTCGGGGCGCAGGTTGCGCATGACCTCGCGCAAGTCGCGGTGCAGCTCTTCGATCGTCGGGCGCCCCCAGTACCAGTAGCCGTTGTAGATCGCGGCGATCTGGAGGCCAGGGGCGAGCACAAAGGTGTGCGGGACCATCGGGTCGTGGACGGGGTCCGTGTACTCGACGATGTCGAGGTCGTTCCGCACCGTACGTTGCGGGTCAGAGAGGAACGGGAACTGCGCACCGACGCTGTCGCGGAACTCGTTGATCTCCAGCTGGTTGTCGGTCGAGATCAGGGCCACGCTGGTTTACCCGACCCGGAAGTCGAGGTGTGCATCGACCAGATAGTGAAGGAAACGGTGCTCCTTCGGATCGAACCCGCCGCGTGAGAGGTGGAGCACCATCGGGTTTGATCCCTGCAGATCCGACAGACGGCGCATGACTCCATCGTGATCGGGCAGTTCATAGTCGGGAAGGCGTGCCCCGACCTCGATGTCGCCGCGCATGATGGGCAGCAGTATCCCAGCACTCGAGCGCTACCGTGGAGCGAGATGGAATCGCTGGTCGTCGTAGTCCAGCCGGGGGGCCGACGGATGTCGCGTTCCCGCGCTCTCGGCTGGCGCTCTCTACGGTGCTGCGATTCGGCATCTGGTGCCGGGGGCTTTTGCAAGGCGTTTGTCGAGCGTGATCAGTGTCAGCTGGGTCGTCTCTGCGAGTGCCACGTAGGTGGCGTCGTATGTGGAGAGGTTGTGTCTCAGCTCCCAGGCGCGTGCAGCCAGGATGTCGTAAGGCCATAGTTCGATTGCGAGGTCCAGGAGGTCAGCATGGGCTTGAGCAGCTTGGTCAGGGCTGATCTGGCCGGAGAGTTCGTGCCTGCGGATGACGTTGGCTGTCTCGTAGGTGAGGAGAGTCGGTCCCGTGATTCCGCCCGAGTCGATGGATTGCGTTACCCACTGGCCGTCGGGTCCGCTGTCGATCAGCAGCGCGGCAACAGCGGATGAGTCGCAGACGAAGCTCGAGTTCACCGGCGGTCGGCGTCGCGCGCGGCAAGGATCGACGCCGCGCTTGCCGTAGAGCCAGTCACCTCTACGCGGGCGCGGGCACGCGCGATGACGTCGCCCACGGGCGGGCGCGCTGCAGAGTCGATGAGCATCGTCCGCAGATACTCCTGGAGAGACTGATGGGCCCTGGCCGCTCGTGCTGCAAGCTCGTCCCGGACGTCGTCCGGGACATCTCGGACCGTAATCGCAACCGCCATGTGCTGCCACTTTAGCAGCATTGCAGCGACTTCGCAGGCGTGGGACCTGGGCCCGGCGCTGCGGGCGCTACATCGCGTTGGTTGGCGTCTGCTCGGCCGTCTCCGCGAACGCCGTCTCGGCCGGCAGCTCCGAGTTGTTCGACGAGGACAGCTTGCGAGCGTCCTTCTTGGCCTGCTTGTCGGCACGACGCTCGCGAAGCCGGGCTTCGCGCATGATCTTCGCCATCGTCGTCTTCTTCTTTCCGCTTGAGGCCATGTTGCTCAGTCCTCCCTTTGGAGTTTCGGCGCACGTCGTGACGGGCGCTCTCGGTGATGAGCCCCCAGGTGTTGCCCCAGGCGTCCCAGCGGGCCTGCCGGCCGGGGACGGTCGGCAGGCCTGATGCGCTAGGCGAGCTTGACGTTCGCGGCCTTCGGTCCCTTGTCGCCGGGTTCGGCGTCGTAGGTGACCTTGGCGCCTTCGGCGAGCGAGCGATAGCCCTCGCCGAGGATTGCGCTGTGATGCACGAACAGGTCCTTCGACTCGTCGTCGGGTGTGATGAACCCGAAGCCCTTGTCGTCGCTGAACCACTTCACGGTTCCTGTAGCCATGTCTTTTCCTCCTGCGTTTGTAGTGCTGCGAACGCGGAGATTGCTGAGCAACGGCTACGAGCGCTGGCACTGCGGTGCTGGGCCGAATGGCCCAACCTGGATGTCAGACGTTAGCAGCCGGACCTCATCCGGGGGCGACCGCTGCCGGCCGCCCCCCGCCCAGCCGACTCCTCAGCGAACCGTGACGGTCAGCTGAGCGCTCGCCTTCTGGTGCTTCCTGGTTGCGTCTGCGACGCGGACCGTGACGGGGAAGCTTCCGCCGTGCGGGTATTTGCTCGCCTTGACCGTGCCGGAGATCAGCCCCGTGCTGCTCAGGCGCAGTCCGCTGGGCAGCTTGCCCGTCTTGCTCCAGCGCAGCGGCGCCTGACCGCCCGCTGCTTGCAGCTGCACGCTGTAGGGGGCGCCCGGCGTGACTTCCGGCAGCGAGGTCGTGGTGACGTGCAGGGCCTCGACGGTGAGCGTGAACCGCTGCACGCTGTCCTCGCCGATGCCGTTTTCGGCCGTGAAGGTGATCTGGAAGGTGCCCGTCTCGGTCGGTGTGCCTGACAGCACGCCGTTTTCGAAGCTGATGCCCGCCGGCAGGTTGCCCCAGGCCGTGATCGTCGGCGCCGGCGTGCCTGTCGCGGTCACGGTGAAGCTGCTCGCCGCATGCTCGTCGAAGCTCGCACTCGCCGCGGAGGTGATCTTCGGTGCCGCCAGCACCGTCAGGGTGAAGTGCTGGACAGCCGGCGGCTGCACGCCGTTTTCGGCGGTGACGGTGAGGTCGAAGACGCCTTCCTGGGTGGGTGTCCCGTACAGCTCGCCCGTCGTCGCGTCGAAGCTGACGCCTTCGGGCAGCGTGCCGGACTCGCTCAGGCCCGGGGCGGGAGTGCCCGTATCCGTCACCTGGAAGCTCCCGAAGGAGCCCTCGCTGAACGTCGCCTGGGCTTCAGAGGTGATCCGCGGAGCTTCGGAGACCGTCTCGTCGATGCTGCCCGAGGAGGCCAGGTAGTTGCTGTCGCCCGAGTAGGTCGCCTTGACTTCTTCGGGCCCTGCGCTCTGGTGGGTCGTCGAGCAAGTCGCCTGGTCTGTGCTGCCGAGGTTCAGGGTCTGCGCTTCACAGCCGGGGATCGTGCCGGAGCCGTTCGAGAACTTCACGGTCCCCGTGGGGGTGCCCGTGCCGGGGGCGACCGGGGCCACCGTCGCCGTGTAGGTGACCGTGTGGCCGACCACGCCCTCGCCCGCGTCGGAGGATTCCACGGTGCTCGTCGTTTCCACGCCAGGCGTCGTCTGGGAGGTCAGCTGCATCGTCATGATGTTCCTGTAGATCGCCGGGTCTTTTTCGCCGACCGTGTAGGGCTTTTCGGCGTTCGTGCCGAGCACCGTGCCGGCGCTCGTGATCGGCTTGGGCAGCCTGTAGCCGGAGAACACCATCGTCAGCGTCCCGTCCGGATTCTGCACGACGGCCGGGCCGTAGGCGCGCCCGCTGTAGTAGGCGCTGATGCCCAGCGGTGCGTGCACCCCTTCTTTGAGCTTTTCGTCCTGTTCGCGCGAGGCGGAGAACGTGTAGTCGGTGCTCAGCACGACCTGGGGCACAGACCATTCCCGACCGTTGGTGGAGGTCGAGTAGAAGATCTGGTTGAAGGCGTCTGAGTCGCCGTCGCTTGCCCATGCGCCCGACAGGAACAGCCCGAGGCTGCCGTCGGGGTTCGTCACGACGGTGCCGCGCGAGCCGATGTAGCGAAGCTCTGTCGTGTCGGGGCTGCCGGGGGAGAGGTTGGAGGGGCTCGTACCCGAAGGAGTCGCCGTCTGGTCGGGGTTGGACAGATCGTTGTAGGAGCCGCTGTCGTTGCCCGTTCCGGAGGTCGAGCCGCTGATCGCGCCGAGGTCTGTGAAGTTGACGCCGTCTGTCGTGTAGGCGGCGCGCAGTACCGTCAGGTCCTCGTTGTTGCCGAACAGCTTCTCCGGGCCCTTGCTTTTGCCGTTGGTGCCCTCGCCGATCTGGGCCAGCACCGAGTAGGGGGCCGTGGCCGCGTTGGGGCCGCCGATCCAGTTGCCTTCCGCGACGGGGCCCGTGCCGCCCGTGCAGCCCGTCAGGTTCTGGCTGCCCGCCGGTGCGCCGGACTGCGTCGCCGCCGTCACGCCCGTGCACGTCACCTTCTGGATCGGCTGGCCGACTTCCGTGCCCAGGTAGACCGTGAAGGATCCCGTCGAGGGCAGCGGCTCGCTTTCCGTCACCGAGCGCTTGAAGTTGATCGTGCTCGCGGGCAGGGTGAATTTGCCGGCCGTGTATTTGTTGGAGGTGCTGACCGACCCGTTGGTGGTGCCGACGATGAAGTAGGACAGGACCTTCTGGGTGTAGAGGACGACCTTCGAGCCGGCGGGGGCGCCCGGGTAGGAGGGGAGGGTGCCGACGATCCCGTCGGGTGCCAGCAGGCCGGTCGTGACCTGGGTTTCTCCCGGCACGATCGGATCGGCCGTGATCGGGTCGCCCTGATGGACCGTCAGCGGCGAGCCGTCGGCCGTCGTGCAGTCCTCGATTTTCGTCGTCGGGTTGGCGTTGGCCTGGGTGCAGTTGACCGTCACGCCGTCGATGTAGACACGGTTGGGAGCGTTCAGGTTCATGACGTAGGTCGTGATCGGCGAGACCGTTTCGTTGCCGTTCAGGAAGGACAGCTTTTCCAGCCCGCCTTCGCCGCTGGTCTTGTTGGGGCCCGCCGGGATCGTGTAGGTGAGGCCTGTGCCGGGGTTGGCCGTCGCTATCACCTGCACCAGGTCGTCCTTGACGCCGACCGTCAGGGGTGTGGTGCCTTCGACTGTGCAGCCGGTGAGGGCGGCCGGTGAGCTCTGCGTGCCCGTGCAGCGCAGCACGGACTTCCACGGGGTCGGCGCGCTCAGGTCCTCGTAGGGGCCGGCCACGATCTGCTCCGGTGAGCCTGCGCTGCCCAGCGTCGAGACGGGGATCGTCGCGCCCGGCGCCGTGTTGGGGACTTCGACTGCTTCAGAGGCGAACGTGTTGGGGTCGACGCCGACGGACTGGTTGGCCGGCAGGCCCGCCAGCGGGTCGCTCGCTTCCGGGTCGACGCCGTGCACGAGCAGGCCGATGCCGCTGTTGTCACCGGCCGGGCGCTGCAGCGTGTACAGGCGGCTCGTGCCGCCGACCGACATGACATAGGGGTGGCCCTGGCCGTCGTCGTTGGCGTCCGCCGTCGGGCAGTAGCCGCCGTTCTCGCCGAGCGCTTTGCCCTCCGTCTGCCAGCTCTTGCCCCCGTCGGTCGAGCGGGCGACCGTGATCGCCTCTTCCGCGTCCTTGGGGCGGTAGTCGAAGTAGCCCGTCAGCGACCCGTCGGCGTTGCGCACGACGTCGGGGAAGTAGTAGGGGGACATCGGCAGCGAGCTGCCTTCGGGCTGGGACACGGGCGATCCCGTCTCGGGGTTGGCGCCGAGGCTCGAGCAGTACCCGTCCAGGGGGCCCGGCGTGCCCGCCACCCCGCTCGGGTAGGGCACCGTCGCGCTGGCAGCCGGGTATACGGCCACATTGGGCTCGCTGACGCCGCCCAGCGTCGTTTCCGTGCCGCCGAAGGCGAAGCTCGGAAGCAGGTCTTCGCTGCCGTAGGCGCTCCCCGCCGAGGGGTCGCCCTGGGAGGCGTTCCACGGGCCTCCCGTCACAGTGTCGACGGCAGGAGCCGCAGGGGTGTAGGTGGTGGCCAGCGCCTGCCCGGGCAGGGCGGCAGACAGGGCGATCAGGCAGCTTCCGACTGCAGGTGCGAGCAGGCTCGTGAGACGCTGGCGGCGCAAGGATCCTCCGTTCCTCCGACGGGTTTTGACCGGCGCCTTCTACCAGCCGCCCGCCCGCCCACCAGCGCAGTTCACCGAAGGTTCACCGGATCTTCACCGGTGGGTCACGGGTCGGGGCAGGCGGTCCCTTCAATTCCGCACAAACGAGGTAGACTTTACGCAAGCCCATGTCGTCCGAGCTCTTCTCCTTCCCCGACCCGGTCAACGAGGTCTCGGCTCGCCTGGTCGCCGGCGGGGTCGTCCTGCTCAGCGCCGCCACGATCGCCCTGCAGCAGCCATGGATGACGGCGGTGATCGCCTACGGCTTCCTGGCGCGGGTCCTGACGGGTCCGACGCTGAGCCCGCTCGGCCGTCTGGCGACCCAGGTGCTGACCCCCCGTCTCGGCCTGGAAGCCCGTTACGTGCCGGGGCCGCCCAAGCGCTTCGCCCAGGGCATCGGCGCGTGCCTGTCGGTGACAGCCGCCGTGCTGGCCCTGGCATTCGGATTGGACACGGCGGCCTACGCCCTGCTGGGAGCCCTGATCGTGGCTGCCGGTCTGGAGTCCGTTCTCGGCCTCTGTCTGGGCTGCCGCATCTTCGCTGTGCTGATCAGGCTCGGGGTCGTCCCGCAAGACGTCTGCGAGCGCTGCGTGCAGGGCGAAGCCGGCGCTCTCGCCGGCAGCTGACAGCGGCGCTTGTCAGCTGTCCAAACGACCGACTCCTGCTCTGGCCAGAGGGCCCTTTCCCGCACACGCGCACCCGGCGATTCTGTGCCCATGAGCACAGAGCCACACATCATCGGCGGTCCCACCTTGATCCCTGCCCCTCGCGAGGGCCAGACCTATCGCTGGAAGGTCCAGGACGGCATGGCCGAAAAGCACGTCTACGTCCAGATCGCGGACGCCCTGCGGGCGGAGGCCTTCGAGGATCCCCTGCGGTCCGGCATCGCGACCAAGGGCGAGTCCGTCCTGGTCAAGCTGCTGGCGCGGGGCAACGTTCCCACCCGCATCAAGATCACCTCGGCCGGCATCACAGAAGTGGGCGTCGACCGGCGCGCCCGTCCCTGCGCCGTCTGAGGCAGCCTCAGCGCGCCTGCGCGGCAGGGACGCGAAGGCACCGAGAGAGAAATGCCTTCGCGCCCCGTTGGCCGCGCTTGGAGGACGGAGGTGGCCCTCCACGTTGCCCCGAGCGGCGGTCCGTCTCGCCCACGAATCGCCGCTCAAGCTTCTTCCCGGTGTGGCCAGAGCCCCCCGACCCCCGGGCAGCGTCGTCCGAGGCCGCTACGCGGCACATGGCGACTACGAAAACGATGACCGCGAGCCAAACGGGCGCCACGACCATCACGACTACGACCATCAGAATGGACCTCCTCGAGTGATCTCAGTGTTTTCCAGATCGTCCCCGCAGTCCAATAGTTCTTATGCGCCCTCGCATAGGCGCTGCTTATTGCACGAATCTCAACGATCGGTATCGTGCAAGTGGACACGCTGTACGGGAACCTCGCGAGCCCTCTCGGATCGGGCTCGCGGCCTCTCGCGGCGGAGGGTGAGAGAGACAGTGGCGGTACACGACAGTCGCGGCGGGGACAGGGGGCCATCGCTCCTCGCTCCGGGCTGGGCGGGAGGCCGCTGATGTCCTTCAAGCGCGGCCAGCTCGAGTACTTCGTGGAGGTCGCACGGGAGGGGCAGATGACGCGGGCCGCCAAGCGCCTGCACATCGCCCAGCCGGCCCTCTCGCAGGCCATCGCCCAGCTCGAGTCCGAGCTCGGCCTGAAGCTGCTCGAGCGCCATGCCAGGGGCGTGACGCTGACGCCCGCCGGAGAGGCCTTCTACGAGAAGGCCCGGCTGGCCGTGGCAGCCACCGACGACGCCATCCAGACCGCTCGATCGCTCGCCCGCAGCCAGCAGGGGACGATCGAGTTCGGCTTTCTGGGGGCACCCCCCGGCCTGGACAGCCCGCGCCAGCTGCGGGAGTTCACCGAGGCCTTCCCGGACATCGACATCCACTACCGGGAGCTGCCCTTCCCGACGGCCCCGACGGGCGCATGGCTGGCGGGAGTCGACGTCGCTGTCTGCCACCAGCCGGCCTCAGACCCGGCTGTGTGGAGCCACGTCCTGCGTCGTGAGCCGCGGATGGTGCTGCTGCGTCGCCGTCACCACCTGGCCGGAGCCGCGGAGCTGGAGCTCGAGGACGTGCTGGGCGAGGTGTTCATCGGCATGCATCCGGCCGTCGAGTCCCGCTGGGCCGGGTTCTGGAGCCTCGACGACCATCGTGGCGGCCCGCCTGAGCAGGTCACGACAGACCAGGCCTCCAACCCTCAGGAGGTGCTGGCGGCGCTGTCCGTCCGGGAGGCCCTGACGACCGTGCCCTCCTCCGTCGCCGCCGTCGTCGCCAACGTGCTGAGCGAGATCGTCGCCATCCCGCTGCGCTGCGCCATGCCGGCCCAGATCTCGCTAGTCGGCCGCACCGATCGGCGCAGCCCTCTCGTCGCCGCCATGTTCGACTTCGCCCGCGGGCTCTCGGAGCGGGCAGCCGCCGGCGTCTGACGACCGGTTCCGCCTCGCTGCAGCGGCGTCAGCCCGTCGCCGGCAGCGGCAGGCAGGGAGGCGCAGCGCCGCGGTAGAGGCTCACCTCGAGCAGGATCGTCTTGGGGGCAGCTTCGCGCACGCCCAGCAGCAGGGTGTCGCCGGCCGGGATCCTGGCTGGGCTTATCCGTACGCCATTCACGCCCGCGGAGAGGAAGGGAGAGAAGATCGGCTGCGGGTTGGCCTGCGGCTCGGGAATCATCCTGTACTGCCGTGGGTCCGTGTGGCAGGACGCCTCGACGGCGGCCGCTCTTATCGGCAGCCCCATCGCGGCGAGCGCTTCGCTGGCCGACTGTGCGGCGGCGAGTTCCTCGATCGTGACGCTGACGGTGCCGTCGGGGTTCCTCGTCACCGCGTAGGCGGGGGCGGGACCGCTGCCGCCCGTGCTGAGGCCGATCACGATCGCCGCCACAACCGCGGCGACGGCGACGCCGATCGTCGCCAGCGGCCTGCGCAGCGGGACCGCACCGCGCAGCGGGGCGGCTCCCGGTACGAGTCCCAGGGATGGCTGCCCGGCGAGCACGGCGCCGTGCTGCTCGACCAGTTCGCTCCACAGCCTGTCTTCGAACCTAGACATCGCTCGCGCTTTCCCTGTTCAGCCTGGCTCTCGTTCGCGCCAGACGGACGCGCAGGGCGCCGGAGGAGATGCCGAGCTCCCGGGCCGCCTCCAGCGGTGTCAGTCCGCACAGGTCCACCAGCTCGACGGCTTCGCGGTCGAGGACCGACATCCTCTCCAGGCGCCGGATCAGCTCGCGGCTGGAACGCTCGACTTCGATCCGCCACATCATCTCTTCGACCTCCTCGCGGTCCAGCAGCTGTTCGACGAGCCGGCCGGGGTCGTCCGCCAGGCGCGGGTCGGACTCGCGATGGCGCTGGTGGACGCGGCGTGCGATCCCGAGCACCCAGGCATGACCGCTGACCCTGCTCGGGTCCATCGTGTCGAAGGAGTGGATTGCGGCCACGAACGTATCCGCAGTCAGGTTCGCGACGAGCTGCGGGTCGAGTGATCTGCGCGCGAAGTATGCCGCGACCTGGCCGAACTCGGCTCTGTAGAGCCGTTCGAAGTCAGACAGGCGGGAACCTGGCGCATGCTGGGATTTTTCCGCCGCCGAATCATTCAGACTCTCAGAGTTGTCGTCATCACGGTCTTGGGGAGGGTCGTTCGACATCGCCTCATCTGACCCGTGACGTCAATTGTACATTCAGAAATCCAGAACAGATCGGAATTGCGACTGATGTTCGTCTATTCCGGTCATTACCCACGGTCATTCGAGCCTACGTGGAAAGGATCGACGACAAATGGCACCAGATGCAGCATTTGTGCGCCGGCTGTTGAGCCGGCGCAAGTACCTGGTGGGGGGCATGATCGGCGTCATCGCGGTAACGGTGGCGCTGCTGTTGAGCGGTGGTGGGACCGCTGCAACGGCGAGCCCGTCCTCAGCGGCACCTACCTATTCGGCGCTTGCGAGCGCGGAACCTTCCGGACTCCCGCTTGTCAGCTCGCACGGCAAGTGGCAGGCCGGAGACCCGGTTGGGCCGACCTTCCCCGTGCAGCCACCGCGGGAAGGGGATGAAAACTGGCCGGTGATCTCATCGATCCGCCGGCTCCACCTCGGTGCGCAGGGCCTTTCGGCCTGGATAGCGCGTTCCGTGGCGGGAGGGGTCTGCGTGATCCTCTACGACGGCGTGTCGGTCGAAGGGGTCAGCCCCGTCGACCTGTCGTGCTCCTCTCCGGAAGGGCTGGGACGGGGCGCCAGCGTCGAAGTGTCGGAAATCCCCGGCGAGCCCGGTGAGGTGATCGCCGTCGGGGTCGTCCCGGACGGAGTCGATTCCGTCAGCCAGACGATGGCCGACGGCTCGACCAGCACGACGCCGGTGGTGAGCAATGCCTGGGCCCGCGTCGGCGACGTCGCGGCGGCACCCGGGCAGGAACCGACCCCGACATCGGAAGGATGAACATGCGCAAGTCAATGCTCGCGGCGCTTGTCGCCGTTGCCTGCTTCGGCACCGTCGGGGCGGCCAGCGCCGACGCGGTCGAATACGCACACCACGTAGGGATAGAAAGCGGCGCGAACTACTTCGGGCCGTATGTGAGCCTGTACTACTCGGAAGTCGTCGGGTACGGCCAGGGCATCGGGTGCGCCGGCATCCGCGGCATCTCAGGAGTCTCCTGCGAGCCGGGTCCGGGCGAGTCGGGCGCCGTGATTCTCACCTACTACGTCTCATCCGAACCGTACATCCACAACCACGCGACCTACACGAGCTACTACAACGGCTGGTACTACTAGTCGCGAGAAGGTCGAAGGCGCCGCCCGCACCGAATCGCGGGCGGTCGAAAGGACGAGTGGGCGCCCGAGGGCGCCCACTCGCGTCTCCGCGCCAACAGTACGCTTCGACTGGCTCGAATCTTACATCGCGACAATAAGTGGGAAACGATCGGCCCTCGAAGCGGCCGACGGGGCTGTCAAGCGGCGTCAGTGCTCGCCGGAGCCGCCGGAGCCTTCGACTCCCGCGGCGATCGTCTTCAGGGTCGTCTCGAGGCCGTCTGCCAGGCGTCGCACCGTCGTCCAGGTCGGGTTGGCCTGACCCCGCTCGATGCGGGCAAGTGCCGCAACCGTGATGCCCGAGCGGTGCGCCAGGTCCTCCTGGGTCAAGCCGCCCTCTGTGCGCAGGCGACGAAGAGTCTGTGCCAGATCCATGTCTGGCTGTGCGGGGGCGGACACCATTAGAAACATCGCATCCTGCCCTTGCCAAGGTCCAGGCAGTTCGCCGCTGGTAGCGTGCTGCTGGTCAGGCCAATCCCCACAGGCCCTGGCTGGCCGGCACTCGTCTCAAGCGGGTGCCGGCTCTTTTCGGGCGGTCTCCGCCGCAAGTCGATACTTGCGCGTTCGCGGACAACGTTCAAGCAGTCCCAACTCCACGAGGGTCAGCGCATAGCGGTGGGTCGTGCTGGCGCTCATGCCCAGCTCCCTCGCGATCTCGACGATCCCTCGCTCGGAGCGGTCGGGGCTGAAGCAGGTCAGGATCGACAGGCCCCGAAGCAGCGACCGCGACAGGCGACGGTCGGTGGCCTGCTCGGCGATGTCCAGATCGACGCGTGCAGCGCCTGCTCGAGCGACGTCGGCCGAGCTCGCCAGGGCCGTCGCGATCAGGTTCGAGACGGTCGGGACGGAGCTGTCCTGGGCGGCTCGCACGATCTCCTCGATCTGCGTGGGGGAGAGGGTGATCGAGATCGATGGTCTGGCTGGTGCGGGCATGCCGGGCATGCTGGCAGATGCAGACAGCTGTCTACAGGAGGTGTTTCTGAGTTGTAACACTCGTACGGTCCCGGTCCGGGAAAGTTGCTTGTACGTGCAATCATGTGCGGCGATGGCAAGCGTCGAGGTGACCCACTTCACGGATCCAGGGTGCCCCTTCGCCTATTCGGCCAGCCCCGCTCTGGCGGTGCTGCGCTGGCGCTACGGCGACCAGTTCGATTGGCACCTGGTGACGATCGGCCTGACCGAGGACCCGCAGCGCTACGTCGACGCCGGCTACACGCCGACGCGCATGACGATCGGCAACCAGCAGGCCTTCCGCCGCTACGGGATGCCCCTGCTGATGGAGCCGCGGGCCCGCGTGGCGGCGACGACCAGGGCCTGCCGGGCGATCGTGGCAGCGCGCCTGCGCCACCCGGGACGAGAGGACGAGGTGCTGCGTGCGCTGCAGTTCGGATGGTTCACGAGCACGCTGGTACTCGACGAGGACGCCGACATCGCCGTGGCCCTGGCCCGCGTGCCGGACCTCGACGTGCAGGAGCTGATCGCCGCCATCGACGACGAGGAGGTCGTTGCCGGCTACGAGCAGGACAAGGCCCTGACGCGCACGGCCGAGGGCTCGCCGACGCACATGCAGGGCAAGGCCCGCCAGACGGACGGCCCGGTTCGCTACTCGGCTCCGTCGCTCGTCTTCGCCACAGCTGACGGCAGGCGCCTTGAGGCCGGCGGCTTCCAGACGATCGAGGCCTATGACGTGATCGTCGCGAACCTCGACCCCACCCTGCAGCGCAAGGCCCCCGCCGACAGCCCTCTGGACGCCCTGGCGGCCTTCCCGCGGGGCCTCGTCACGCAGGAGGTGGCCGCGATCATGGCCCACAACAACGTCCCCGTCGACCGCGACGGCACCGAGCGGACGCTGATCGAGCTGCTGGGCGAGGGCGCGGTGCGCCGCGAGGCGCTGGCCGACGACGCCCTCTGGACGCTCGCCTGAGCGTCACACCGAAGTGTCCTTCGCGATCCTGCCCTGACAGCTGCCCGCCCGGCGGGTAGCCTGCACCGCTGCGATGTCGATCACCGTCACACTGCCCGACGGCAAGGCCCTGGAGCTGGCCGACGGCGCCACCGGCGCCGACGCCGCGGCTGCCATCGGCCCGGGCCTGGCACGGGCCGCCCTGGCCGTCGAGCTGCTGCCCGAGCAGGACGCGAGCGCCGGGACCGGCGGCTCGCTGGCGGGTGCCGTCAAGGTCGCTGCCCCGCGGGGAGAGGTGCGCGACCTGGCCAGGCCCCTGCCCGACGGGGCCCGCATCGCGATCGTGACCGACCGCGGCGGCGCCCCGGCCCTGGAGCTGATCCGCCACGACGCGGCCCACGTCCTGGCGACGGCCGTGCTGGAGCTCTACGAGGGCGTCAAGATCTCGATCGGCCCGGCGATCGAGGAGGGCTTCTACTACGACTTCGAGTTCCCCCCCGGCACGAGCGTCTCGGAGGCCGACTTCCCGAAGATCGAAGAGCGGATGCGCGAGCACGTCAAGGCGGCGGAGACCTTCCAGCGGGCCGACGTGACGGTGCAGGAGGCCCGCGAGCGCTTCCTGGCCGATGGGCAGGACTACAAGGTCGAGCTGATCGACGACCTGCTGCGCGCCTCCCGAGAGGGGGAGGGACCGGAGCTGCAGACCGTCTCCCTTTACACGAACGGCCCCTTCACGGATCTCTGCCGGGGACCGCACGCGCCCAGCACGGCCACCGTCAAGGCCTTCAGGCTCAGCTCCGTCGCGGGTGCCTACTGGCGCGGGGACTCGACCCGCACGATGCTGACCCGAATCTACGGGACGGCCTTCTTCTCCAAGGCCGAGCTGGAGGAGCACCTGGCGCGGATCGAGCTGGCCCGGGCCCGCGACCACCGCCGGCTGGGCCGCGAGCTCGGCCTGTTCACGTTCTCCGAGGTCTCGCCCGGGGCCGCCTTCTGGCTGCCCGCCGGCACCGGCATCTTCAACTCGCTGGTGGCGCTGTCGCGGCGGATGGGCGCCGAACGGGGATACAGCGAGGTCAAGACGCCGATCATCTTCGACTCGGAGCTGTGGAAGACCTCCGGGCACTGGGGCAAGTACAGGGAGAACATGTTCACGCTGACGGTCGAGGAGCGCGAAATGGCCGTCAAGCCGATGAACTGCCCCGGTCACTGCCAGCTGTTCGCGGCCACCCGCCACTCCTACCGCGAGCTGCCCCTGCGCTACTCGGAGCCCGGGCCGCTGCACCGCAACGAGGCCTCGGGCGTCCTGCACGGCCTGCTGCGGGTTCGCCACTTCATCCAGGACGACGGGCACATCTTCTGCACCGAGGAGCAGGTCCAGGAGGAGGTCCGGGGCTGCCTGGAGATGGCCTTCGCGACCTACGACATGTTCGACTTCGACGTGCGCCTGGAGCTCTCGACCCGCCCCGAGCAGCGGATCGGCGACGACGAGCTGTGGGACAGGGCCGAGCTGAAGCTCAGCCAGGCCCTCGAGCAGATCG
Source organism: uncultured Solirubrobacteraceae bacterium (assembly GCA_963697795.1). Classification (GTDB taxonomy): domain Bacteria; phylum Actinomycetota; class Thermoleophilia; order Solirubrobacterales; family Solirubrobacteraceae; genus Palsa-744. Next base: position 3,079,387 of record OY969097.1, read on the forward strand.
GGCGGGAGTACGAGCTGAACCCCGGCGACGGCGCCTTCTACGGGCCCAAGATCGACATGCACATGACCGACTCGCTGGGCCGCTCCTGGCAGCTCGGGACGGTCCAGCTGGACTACTCCATGCCGGCCCGCTTCGGGCTGACCTACACGGGTGCCGACAACGCCGAGCACACCCCCGTGATGATCCACCGCGCCATGTTCGGCTCCTACGAGCGCTTCATCGGCATCCTGATCGAGCACTACGGCGGCGAGCTGCCGCTGTGGCTGGCCCCCGTGCAGGCCATCGTCCTGCCCGTCTCCGACCGCTTCAACGACTACGCGGCCTCGGTCCGGGACGAGCTGCGCGGCGCCGAAGCGCGCGTCGAGCTCGACGACCGCTCGGAGTCGATCGGGCGCAAGATCCGCGAGGCGGAGTTGCGCAAGATCCCCTACATGCTGGTCGTGGGCGAGCGTGACCAGGCCGCGCAGACGGTCTCGGTGAGGGAGCACGGAGCTGGAGACACGGGCGCCGTAAGTACCGGAAAGTTCACGGAGCGGCTGATCGGGGAGCTATACTCACCCGCATCGAAGCCCGCATCCTCACAGCGCCCCTAACAGCATTCGCTTGACGCGCAGCCAGGACAGCTAGTGCCGGTACCTCGCAGGTTCGACCGGCGCCCGCCCGAGCGGGACACGACCAGGATCAACGAGCGCATCCGCGTTCCCGAGGTTCGCCTGATCGACGACGAGGGCAACCAGATCGGCGTCCTGAAGACACCCGACGCCCTGGCCTTCGCCCAGGAACGGGAACTGGACCTGGTCGAGGTCGCCCCCGACGCTCGCCCGCCCGTCTGCCGCGTCCTGGACTACTCCAAGTACAAGTACGAGCAGGCCCAGAAGGTCAAGCAGGCCCGCAAGCACCAGCAGCAGATCACGGTCCGCGAGATCAAGTTCCGGCCCAAGATCGCAGAGCACGACTACGACACCAAGAAGCACCACGTCGAGCGCTTCCTGCGTCACAAGGACAAGGTCAAGGTCACGATCATGTTCCGCGGCCGCGAGGTGACCCACCCCGAGCGCGGCACCGCCATCCTCGACCGACTGGCCGAAGAACTCTCAGAGCTCGGTGTCGTCGAGCAGCGCCCCATGCAGGAAGGGCGCAACATGACGATGATGATGGCCCCCTCCAAAGCGGTCCTGTCGGGTCGCATCGAGTCCGAGCACCCGCACGGCGAGGAGATCCCCGCAGCCGACGGTCAAGCCGAGACGGCCGACGGTCAAGCCGAGACGGCCGACGGTCAAGCCGAGACGGCCGACGGTCAGGTCGCGACGGCGGACGGCCAGGTCGGGACAGCTGACGGCCAAGTCGCCACGGCGACCGCCGAGTCGCCGGAGCAGGCGTCATCCACCGCCTCCCCCGACGGCGCAGGGCCCACCGCGGAGGCGGAGGCGGCCACGAACGGCGCGGCCGCCGAGCAGCCCAGCGGCGAGCCCGCTTCGGCCGCCTGAAGACCCCCGGCCCGACCGCGACGGGCTGTGACGCGGACACCTGCCATAATCATCCGCTCGCCATGCCCAAGATGAAGACACACTCCGGCGCGAAGAAGCGCTTCAAGGTGACCGGCACCGGCAAGGTCCGGGGCCGTCATCCCTTCACGAGCCACATCCTCGCGAAGAAGTCGCCCAAGCGCAAGCGCACACTCGGCGCCCCCGCGATCCTCTCCGACCACGACACGCCACGTGTCAAGAAGCTGCTGGGGGTGGGCAAGTGACCCGCGTCAAGCGCTCTTTGAACGCGCGCAAGAAGCGTCGCTCGGTCCTCGAACAGACGAAGGGCTTCAGGGGTGAGGCCAACTCCAACTACCGTCGCGCCAAGGAGGCCCTGCTCAAGGCGGACGCCTACGCCTACCGCGACCGCAAAGCCCGCAAGCGCGACTTCCGCCGCCTGTGGATCACTCGCATCAACGCTGCAGCCCGCCAGAACGGCATGAGCTACTCGCAGCTGATGCACGGCCTGTCCAAGGCAGGTGTCGAGCTGGACCGCAAGGTGCTGGCGGACATCGCCGTTCACGACGCCGACGCCTTTCGACGTTTCACAGAGGTCGCCCGCGAGGCGTCGGCTGCCTGAGCGCTGTCCGACATGCAGGCCTCCCGGGCGTCGCTCCTGAAAGGGACGGCGCCCTTTTTGTTGCCCCGACCGCACCATCGCAGCGCCACGACAGATGAGCACCCAGATCACATCCATCCACAACCCCCGATTGAAGGGCCTGCGCAAGCTGCAGACCAGGCGCGGGCGCGCCCAGACGGGTAACTTCCTCGTCGAGGGCGAGGACCTGCTGGATGCCGCGGCGGCAGCCGGCAGGGACCCCGTGGAGGGCTACAGGCTGACGGGCAGCGGCCTGGGCGCAGAGGACTTCCACGACGTCGAGGCTCATGCCCTGCGGGAGGTCTCCACGCTCGGCTCGGGAACGCGGGTCATCGGCGTCTTCGCCCAGCGCTGGGGCAGCCCGACGGGGCCGCTGTGCGTCTACCTGCACGGCGTCTCGGACCCCGGCAACGTCGGCACCGTGCTGCGCTCGGCGCTGGCCTTCGGGGCCTCCAGCGTCGCGCTCGGACCCGGCTGCGCAGACCCGCATTCGCCCAAGGCCGTGCGGGCCTCGATGGGAGCCATCTTCGCCGTGCAGCTGGCCAGGGCGGGCACCGTGGAGCAGCTGCCGGGCGTGCGGATCGCCCTCTCCGCGGACGCTCCCCAGCGGCTGCGCGCCGAGCTTGCGGAGGGCGCTCAGGACGGCGTGACGCTGCTGATCGGGGCCGAGCGCGAGGGTCTGCCGGCGGGGCTCGTCGGCGCCTGCGATCAGCACGCCCGCATCCCCATCGCCTCCGAGTCGCTGAACGCAGCGATGGCGGCGACAGTCGCCCTCTACGAGATGACACGCGAGGACGGGCCGCTCGACCGTAGGATGCCCGAGGCGTGAGCGAGACCAACGACATCGGCGTAGACGGGCAGGCGAGCGCAGCGCGGATCCAGGCGCTGCAGGCCGAGGCCGGGCAGGCCGTCGCCTCAGCCCACAGCACCGGCGCCCTGGAGGAGCTGCGAGTCCGCTACCTGGGCCGCAAGGCAGAGCTGCCGCAGATGCTCAGGGAGGTCGCGAGCCTGCCGCCCGAGCAGCGGGGGATCGTAGGCAAGGCCGCCAACCAGGCCCGCCAGGCCCTCGAAGCCCAGATCGAGGCGCGCACAGGCGAGCTGGCCGCGGCGGAGCTGCAGGAGCAGCTGCGCTCGGACGCCGTCGACGTGACCCTGCCCGGGGCGCCGCCCCAGCCGATCGGGGCCCTGCACGTCCTCACCCAGACCAGGCGTGAGCTCGAAGACATCTTCCTGGGGCTCGGCTTCACGGTCATGGAGGGCCCCGAGGTCGAGACGGTCCACTACAACTTCGACGCCCTCAACCACAGCCCCACGCATCCCGCCCGGGCCCGCACGGACACCTTCTACACGGGCGCCGAGACGCTCCTTCGCACCCACACCTCGCCGATGCAGGTGCGGGCCATGGAGGCCCATCCGCCACCGCTCTACGTCGTCATCCCCGGCCGCGTCTACAGGCGCGACCTGGACGCCACCCACACGCCCCAGTTCCACCAGATCGAGGGCCTGGCGGTCGACGAGGACATCACCCTGGCCGACCTCAAGGGCACCCTGCTGTCCTTCGCCCGGGCCGTCTTCGGGGAGGATCGCGACGTCAGGCTGCGCCCGCACTTCTTCCCCTTCACCGAGCCCTCCGTCGAGGTCGACGTGTCCTGCTTTCACTGCTCCGGCAAGGGCTTCCTGGCAGACGGCTCCCGCTGCTACCTGTGCAAGGGCGAGGGTTGGCTGGAGATCCTCGGCGCCGGCGAGGTCGACCCCAACGTCTACTCCCACGTCCCCACGACAGAGGCCAACGCCCCCGGCTATGACCCCGAGAGGGTGCAGGGCTTCGCCTGGGGGCTGGGCGTCGAGCGGATCGCCATGCTCAAGCACGGCATCCCGGACCTGCGGCTGTACTACGAGAACGACCTGCGCTTCCTGGAGGGACTGCGATGAGGGGCGCTGCGGTCCGGCCCGGTCGGCTGCGGGCTGGCGCCGGGCAGCCGGCCGTGCCGAACCTCCGCTTGGCTGAGAGGAGGGTGTCGTGAAGGTCCCCCTCGCGTGGCTGCACGAATACTGCGATCCCGGCCTCGACGTCCACCAGATCGAGGAGCGGTTGACGATGACCGGGACCAAGGTCGAGGCGATCCATCACGTAGGCGTTCGCTCGACCGAGGGGTTCGTGATCGGGCGGGTGCTCTCCGCCGAGCAGCATCCCGACGCGGACCGGCTGAAGGTCTGCAAGGTCGACTTGGGCGGGGAGGAGCCGGCCACGATCGTATGCGGGGCGCCGAACGTGGCGGCTGGGCAGACGGTGGCGGTGGCGCAGCCGGGCGCCGTCATGCCCGACGGGACGAAGCTGAAGAAGGCCAAGCTCAGGGGGGTCGCCTCGGAAGGGATGATCCTGTCGGCCAGCGAGCTGGAGCTGGCGGAGAGCTCGCAGGGGATCATGGTGCTGGACGGCATGAGCCTGGACGCGGAGCTGGCCGCCGGGGCGCCGCTGGCGGAAGTGCTGCCCCTCTCCAGTGAGGTGATCGAGCTCGAAGATCACCCCCAACAGACCCGACTGCCTCGGCGTCTACGGGGTGGCGCGGGAGCTGCACGCGGCCACGGGGGCTCCGCTGGCGGCCGAGCCCTGGGCCGAGGATCCCGCGAGCCCCGGGGAGCTGACTGCCGTATCGATCTCTGTCAACTGCCCCGACCTCTGCCCGCGCTTCACGGCCCGCGTCTTCGAGAACGTCACGATCGCGCCCTCCCCGCCGTGGCTGGCGGCGCGGCTGACGGCAGCGGGGCAGCGTCCGATCAACAACGTCGTGGACATCACCAACTACGCGATGCTGCTGAGCGGCCAGCCGCTGCACGCCTTCGACTTGGACCGGGTGGCGGGGGCGAAGCTGACCGTCCGCAGGGCCCGCGAGGGCGAGCAGGTCCAGACGCTGGACGGCCAGACACGCACGCTCGACGCGGAGATGGTCCTGATCGAGGACGGCGAGGGTCCGACCTCGATCGCCGGCGTGATGGGCGGGGCCCGCTCGGAGGTCCAGCAGGACACGAGCAGGGTGCTGATGGAGGTGGCCAACTGGAACGGCCCCAACATCCACCGCACCTCCTGGGGGCTCGGCCTGCGCAGCGAGGCCTCCAGCCGCTTCGAGAAGGGGCTCGCCCCTGAGCAGTGCCTCCACGCCCAGGCCGTCGCCGCAGCCCTGATGATCGAGCTGTGCGGGGCGACGCTGCTGCCAGGCACGATCGACGTGGGACAGCCGCCGGCGCCCGACCAGGTCATCCACCTGCGTGAGCGGCGGGTCGCCGAGATCCTCGGGATCCCAGTCTCCAGGGAGCGCCAGCGGGAGATCCTGGCGGCCCTCGACTTCGACACGGAGCCAGACGGCGAGGGACTGCAGGTGACGGTGCCACCGCTGCGCCGGGAGGACGTCACAAGGGAGATCGACCTGATCGAGGAGGTAGCCCGCATCGACGGCCTGGAGCGGCTGCCGAGCACGCTGCCGGCCAGGCGTGGCGCTGCCGGGCGCCTGACCCACGCCCAGCGGGTGCGCCGCGCCGCCGAGGACGCCATGGTCGGCCGCGGCCTCTACGAGGTCGTCGGCTGGAGCTTCGCCGAGCCGGCCCTGCTGGATCGCCTGCGGGTGCCCGAGGGGCACCCGCTGCGGGCTGTCGTGAAGGTCGAGAACCCCCTGTCGGAGGACCAGTCGATCATGCGCCCGACCCTGCTCGGATCGCTGCTGGACGCCGCCCGGCACAACGTCTCGCGCAACCGCTCCGACATAGCCATCTTCGAGTCCGGCACGGTCTACAGGGCGGACCCCCAGACCCAGACGGGCAGCGACGAGCACCACGCCCTGGGCGTGCTGCTGAGTGGTGGCCTGACGCCCCGCGCCTGGCGTGGCGAGCGCGGGGAGGCGGACTTCTTCGCCGCCAAGGCCCTGCTCGGCGCGCTGCTGGAGCGCTTTCACCTGGACTGGTCGGTGCGGGCCGAGCAGTGGCCCTTCCTGCACCCGGGCCGCAGCGCGGAGGTACTGGCCACTCCCGCCGGCAGCGAGCACCCGGTCAGGCTGGGCTTCCTCGGCGAGGTGCACCCGCTGGTGGGGGGCGCCTGGGACCTGCCCCGCACGGCGGCCTTCGCGATCGACCTCGGCAAGCTCGCCGCAGCGGCACCGGAGGTCGTCACCTTCGCCCCCTTCGGGGCCTTCCCGGTGCTGCGCCAGGACATCGCCGTGACGCTGCCGGAGAACGTCTCCGCGCAGGACCTGCTGGGGATAGTGCGGGCGGCGGGCGGGCGCAGCCTGGCGGACGCGGAGATCTTCGACGTCTACACGGGCGAGCAGGTGGGGGAGGGGCGGCGCTCGCTGGCCCTCGCCCTCTCCTTCAGATCGCTCGAGCGGACGCTCACCGACGAGGACGTCGAGCCGCTCAGGGAAGCGATCGTCGTGGCGCTGCGCGAGGTGGGGGGCGAGCTGCGTGGCTGACCTTCGCTCCCAGGTCTTCGAGCCGGGCTCGCCGCGGGTGCTGGTCGCGGGGGCGACGGGCTTCGCGGGCGCGCTGGCTGCGCACCTGCTGTGGCGCCACCCGGGCTTCGAGCTGGTCGGCGTGACTGGCCGCTCGGAGACGGGCAGGCAGCTCCAGGACCTGTACCCCCGCTACCGCGTGCCGCTGACGATCGCGGAGCTCGACCTGGACGCACTCCCGGACATGCAGGCGGCCGTCGTGGCCTACCCGCACGCGGCCGCTGCTCCCACGGTCGCGGCTCTCCTGGAACGGGGCGTCAGGGTCGTTGACCTGAGCGCTGACTTCCGTCTCGCCTCGCAGGCGACATACGAGCAGTGGTATGGCCCGCACCCCCGCCCGGACCTGCTGGAGGGCGCCGTCTACGGCCTGACCGAGCTTCACCGCGAGCGGATCGCATCGGCCCGCATCGTGGCCAACCCGGGCTGCTACCCGACTGCGTCTGTGCTGGCCCTGGCGCCGCTGTCGCGGGCCGGCCTGATCGCGGACGTCGTGATCGACGCCAAGCAGGGCATCTCGGGCGCGGGCAGGGCCTTCGACGAGCAGACGCACCTGTCGATGGCGGGGGAGAACATCCTCCCCTACAAGGTCGCTGCCCACCGCCACACGCCGGAGATAGAGGAGCAGCTGCACGCCCTGGACCCGTCCCACCCCGACCTGAAGGTCCAGTTCCAGGCGTCGCTTGTGCCGCTCGACCAGGGCGAGATGGCCAGCTGCTACGTGACCCCCACCCGCCCCGTCTCGGCTCAGGAGCTGCAGGACCTCTACGAGCAGGCCTACGCGCAGGAGCCCTTCGTGGAGGTGGCGAGCGTCCCCCCGGGCACCCGCGAGACGCTGGCGACGAACTTCTGCAGGCTGTTCGCGGCAGCGGACGGCCACACGGGCAAGGTGCTGGTGTTCTCCTCGATCGACAACCTCTGGAAGGGAACCTCCTCGCAGGCCGTTCAGAACCTCAACGTGATGTTCGGCCAGCCGGAGGAGAGGGGAATCGCATGAGCGCCGCTGCCGCCCCGCTTCCCTTCTTCCGCTCCCGCTGGGTGCCGGCCCCGTCGCACGTGAGCGAGCTGCCGGGCGACTCGGGCCTGCCGGAGGGCTTCAGGGCGAGCGGGGTGGCTGCCGGCCTGAAGCCGAGCGGGCGCCCCGACGTGGGCCTTCTGATCTGCGACTCCCCGCAGTCGAGCAGCGCTGCCCGCTTCACCTCCACGGGCACGGCCGCCGCGCCTGTGCTGCTGAGCCGCGAGCGCTGCCGCCTGGACGCCCTGCGGGCCGTCCTGGCCAACTCGGGCTGCGCCAACGCGGCGACGGGCCGGCGGGGCCTGGACGACGCGGCCAAGACGCAGGGAGCGGCGGCGATGGCGCTCGGCGTCGACCCCGCCGAGGTCGTCCTGGCCTCGACGGGCGGGATCAGCCACTACCTGGACGTGGACCCGTTCCTGAAGGGGATCCTGGCAGCCAGCGGGCGGATGGCCAGATCGGGCGACGTCGACTTCCAGCAGGCGATCCAGACGACGGACGCCTTCGAGAAGCGGGCCAACCTGGAGGTCCGCCTTCCCTCCGGCACGGTCCGCCTGACGGCTCAGTGCAAGGGCGCCGGCATGATCTCCCCCCGCTTCGCGACGATGCTGTGCTTCGTGCAGACGGACGCGGCCCTGACCGCCCAGACGGCGGACCTGCTGCTGGGCGTGTGCGTCAAGCGGTCCTTCGACAGGGCCTCTGTGGACGGTCAGCTGTCCACCAACGACACGGCCGTACTGATGTGCTCGGGCGCATCGGGCGTGACGATCGCCCCCGAGAGCGAGGACGAGCTGCGCTTCGGGGAGGCCCTGGACGCGCTGCTCCGCCAGCTGGCCGTGATGATGGTCCGCGACGGCGAGGGGGCAGGACGCATCGCCCGCGTGATCGTGCGCGGCGGGGAAGAGCAGAACGTCGAGCGTGCGGCCCGCGAGGTCGCCAACTCGCCCCTCGTCAAGGCGGCCCTCCACGGCGGCGACCCCAACTGGGGCCGGATCGTCCAGGCCGTCGGCCAGGCCCTGCCCGGCACCGCCCCGTTGCCCGTCGACATCGCAATCGAGGGCATCCAGGTCTGCTCAGCAGGGGCGGCCATCCCCTACGACCAGGCCGCCCTCGACGGGGCTGTCAAGGGCGAGGAGGTCGAGTACGAGATCGGCCTCCCGGGCGAGGGCGCCGAGACCGAGGTCTTCTTCTCGGACCTGTCGCACGAGTACGTGACGATCAACGCGGACTACACGACATGAGGTCGCTCCGGGGGCATCTTTCGTGTGCGGACTGCGTCGGGCACCCGAAAGATGCCCTCTGCGCTCTTGCTGGGCTCGGGGTGCGCGGCCTTGACGCTCAGCCTGGTCACCCACTACCGAGGAGGGCTTCATGCGTGATGTAGGGACACTGCTGGAGGCCCTTCCCTACATCAGGGAGTTCCACGGCAAGACGGTGGTGATCAAGTACGGCGGGGCGGCGATGGAGGACCCGGCGCTGAGGGAGGAGTTCGCACGGGACGTGGTGCTGCTCAAGTACGTGGGGCTGAATCCGATCGTGGTGCACGGCGGGGGGCCCGAGATCACGGGGTACATGCAGCGGCTGGGGCTGCCGGTGGAGTTCGTGGGGGGCCTGCGGGTGTCCGACGCGGACACGGTCGAGGTGGCCAAGATGGTGCTGGTCGGCAAGGTCAACAAGGAGATCGTGCTGCGCATACAGCGCCACGGCCAGCCGGCGGTCGGCCTGTGCGGCGACGACGGCTCCCTGTTCAGGGTCTCGCGGCGCTCGGCGCCGGGCGGCGAGGACATCGGCTTCGTGGGGCGGATCGACAGGGTCAACGCTGACGTGATCGAGCACGTGGCCCTCGACTACATCCCGGTCATAGCCTCGGTCGGGGCCGACCGGGAGGGACACTCATACAACGTCAACGCGGACGAGGCGGCGGGCGCTGTGGCCGGCGAGCTGGGCGCCTACAAGGTCGTCTTCCTGACGGACGTGGCGGGCTGGCTGGCGGACCCGTCGGACCCGGACAGCCTGATCTCCAGGACGGGCGTCGCCCGCGTGCGCGAGGCCCTGCCGAGCCTTGAAGGCGGCATGCGCCCGAAGCTCGAGGCCTGCGTGGAGGCGATCGACGCGGGCGTCAGCGCGGCCCACATCCTGGACGGGCGCATCGCCCACTCGCTGCTGCTGGAGCTGTTCACGGACGCCGGCATCGGCACCAAGATCGAGCAGGAATGAGGGCGCGTGAGCCTCGCTGAGCTGCAGGGACTGGAGGCGGAGTGGGTGGTGCCCTCGTACGCGCGCCAGCCTGTCGAGTTCGTCCGCGGTGCCGGTTCCTGGCTTTTCGATGAGGAGGGGGAGGCGTATCTGGACTTCCTCTGCGGCATATCTGTGACGAACCTCGGGCACTGCCACCCCCGGGTGGTCGAGGTCGTAAGGGAGCAGGCGGGCGTGCTGATGCACACGAGCAACCTCTTCTACACGGAGCCGGCGATGCGCTTGGCGCAGCGGCTGTCGCAGTCGAGCCTGGGCGGGAAGGTGTTCTTCTGCAACTCGGGGGCGGAGGCCAACGAGGCTGCGATCAAGGTGGCCCGCAAGGCTCGCCGCGGGGGGGACGTGGTGGTCGTGCACGGGGCCTTCCACGGGCGTACCTACGGCGCCCTCTCCGCCACTCCCCAGGAGGCCAAGCAGGCGCCGTTCGCGCCGCTGGTGCCGGGGTTCAGGGCTGTAGCGGCCCAGCCGGAGGCGATCATGGGCGCCGTCGACGCGGACACTGCTGCGGTCATGCTGGAGCCGATCCAGGGGGAGACGGGGGTGCACGTGCTGGGCGAGGACGTGCTGGCGGCGGCGCGGGAGGCCTGCGACGAGCACGGTGCGGCCCTGATCTTCGACGAGGTGCAGACGGGCATGGGCAGGACGGGCAGCCTGTGGGCCTACCAGCAGACGGGCGTCGTGCCCGATGCCATGACGGTCGCCAAGGCGCTCGGCGGGGGGCTGCCGATCGGGGCGCTGGTGACGGGCCGGCGACTCGCCGACGTGTTGCAGCCGGGCGATCACGGCTCGACCTTCGCGGGCGGCCCGCTCATCGCCTCGGCGGCGCTGGCCGCCCTGCAGCTGACAGATGACGAGGCGCTGCTGGCGGGGGTGCTGGCGCGGGGCGAGCGGCTGGCGGAAGGCCTGGCGGGCCTGCCCCATGTCCAGGAGGTGCGCGGCCGCGGCTTGATGCTGGCCTGCCGTCTGGACGTCCCTGCGCCGGAGGTGGCGCGGCGGGCGCTGCTGGGGGAGCGGCTGGTCCTGAACGCGACGAGCGCCGACACGCTGCGCCTGCTGCCGCCGCTGACGTTGACGGGGGAGGAGCTGAACGAGGGCCTTGCGCGGTTGGCGAGGGCGCTGGAGGGCTGATGGCCAGGCGCGTGCTCCCCGGCGGCTTCGAGCTCGACAGCGATCGGGGCCGCCTCGACCTGGATGCGATCCACTCCTACATCAGCGAGGAGTCCTACTGGGGCAGGGGGCGGACCATTCAGCGGGTCAGAGCGAGCATCGAGGGCTCCACGCGCGTGATGGGCCTGTATGAGGGGGATAGGCAGATCGGCTTTGCGCGGGCCTACTCCGACGGGGTCACGTCGGCCTACCTGGCCGACGTGTACGTGCTGGAGCCCTATCGCGGGCGCGGCCTGGGCGTGGAGCTGGTCAGGGAGATGATCGAAGGGGAGGGCGCCCCGGACGTGCACTGGCTGCTGCACACTGCAGACGCGCAGGGTCTCTACGAACGGTTCGGGTTCCGGGTCGGCCCGATCCGCTACCCGTTCCTGGAAAGGCCCCGCCCGACCCTTCAGTGACCCGACCGCTAGATTGGCCGCCGTGAGCGAGCAGAGCCCCGTCGACTTCCCCCGCACTGCCTCCTACGAGGCCGACCCCGAACAGGTCCACCGGGTCCTGCTGCTGTACTCCGGCGGCCTGGACACGAGCGTCATGCTCAAGTGGATCCAGGACTGCTACGGGGCGGAGGTCGTCTGCCTGACGGTCAACCTGGGCCAGCCGGGCGAGGACTACGAGGTGATCGAAGGCAAGGCCAGGATGCTGGGGGCGCTGGAGTGCCACGTCGTGGACGCCCGCGAGGAGTTCGCCCGCGAGTACCTGTCCAGAGCGATCAAGGCCAATGCGGTCTACGGCGACGGCTACCCCCTGTTCACCTCCCTGGGGCGTCCCCTGATCGCCAAGCTGGCGGTCGAGCAGGCCCGGGCGAGCGGCTGCGACACGATCGCCCACGGCTGCACGGGCAAGGGCAACGACCAGGTCCGCATCGAGGCGACGATCGCGACGCTGGCCCCCGAGCTGAAGGTGATAGCGCCCGTGCGCTCCTGGCAGATGGGCCGCGAGGAGGAGATCGCCTACGCCCGCGAGCACGGCATCCCCGTCAAGGGCGGTACGGAGGCGGCCCCCTACTCGATCGACGACAACCTGTGGGGGCGCTCCTCGGAGGGCAAGTGGATCGAGGACCTGGACCATGCCCCCGACGACGACGTCTTCCAGCTGGTCACCCGTCCCGAGCAGGCGCCGGACGAGGCCGAGACGGTCGAGCTGACCTTCGAGCAGGGCGTGCCGGTCGCCCTTAACGGTAACCAGATGGGCCTGGTGGAGCTGATCGAAGCGACGGCGGACGTGGCGGCCCGCCACGGCGTGGGCATCCTCGACCACATCGAGGACCGGATCGTCGGCCTGAAGGTCAGGGACATCTACGAGGCGCCCGCGGCGACCGTGATCCTTCAGGCCCACAAAGAGCTCGAGCGCCTGGTCGGCACGATCCACCAGAACCAGTTCAAGGGCGACCTGGACCGCCAGTGGGCCTACCTGGTCTATGCGGGTCTGTGGTGGGAGCCGCTGCGGGAGGACCTGGACGCCTACATGGACCACGTCAACCGCCACGTCAGCGGCACGATCGGCCTGAAGCTCTACAAGGGCCACGTCAGGGTCGTGACCCGCTCCTCCCCCTACGCCGTCTACGACGCCCAGCTGGCCTCCTTCTCGCAGTCGGGCGGGCTCTTCTCCCAGACGGCCTCCCCGGGCTTCATCGAGCTGTTCTCGCTGCAGTCGCGGATGGCCTGGCGCCTGCACGAGCAGGCAAGGGGGCATGAAGGCGGCTCCGGCGGGGTAGCATCGGAGGCATGAAGGCAAACGGCTACAGGCTGCTGGGCTTCGCGGTCTGGCAGGGCGGCAAGTGGTACTTGCGCAGGCGCCTCCCGCTCAGGCGGCTGCTCGTCCTCGGCGCGCTCGGCACGGGCGCCGTCCTGGCGAGCGCGGCGCTGGCGCGTCGCGGCGCGAGCTGAGTCCCGGGCGCTGAGCGGCGGCGGCTGCGCCCGGCGAGCGGACTGCCCGCCTCACAGGGGGCTGGCCATGACGGCCTCCTCGGTGCGGATCGTCCGGCGCTCCTCCGCCGCGAGGCCCGCGGCGAACTCGTCGAGCTTGTGGGCGGGTCCGGAGATCGTGAAGGCGACCTGCGCGGTGAGCAGGTGGGGGTGCTCTGAGATCTCGCAGCGGATGCCGTGTTCTTCGGCGAAGATCTGCAGGCTCCGCTCGAATTCGGCTCGTATCTCCCTGCCGACGCCGGCGACGAGCGTCCTGGTCTGCTGGGTGGCGCCGGGGGTCTCCCGGAGCGTCGACGCCGGCGCGTCCGGGTCGACCCATTCGTCGTAGCCGGGGTCCCAGTGGGTCAGCGACAGCTCGACCCGCACGCCATCCGATGCGAGGGCCCGCTCGATCGCGGTACGTGCTGCCTCGATCGCCTCCCGGTCGGGGGCGTAGGCGAACAGGTGCTCCCCGTCGTGGGTGACGACGACGCGTTCGGAGACCGTCCCGTTGACATCGTGCAGGAGCTTGCCTTCACGGTGGAGACCGATCAACGACAGGGCGGTGTCTTGGAGGCCCTCGATCCGACCCTGCAGGCGCCAGTCGCCATCGCTGTCCATGCCGGCGAACGATAGCCAAGGACCGGACGGCTGCGAGCGCCGGGCGCCGTCCGGTCTCCCGCCTAACTTCTCCTCCACGATGGTCGAGGAGAGCGAGATCCCGGGACGAGGCGGCGAGGGCAGAGGACGGCCGGGCGAACCCGACTTCCTGGCCGAGCGCCGGGCGCGGATGGCGACGGAGAGCGGCGAGGCGGCCCTGCGCAGACGGGCGGAGGCAGCGGAAGCGACGGTGCAGACGCTGGAACGCCACGTCGACAGCCTCAGGCAACGCCTGGACGAGGCGGAGTCGGAGCTGCAGCGTACGGCCGACCTGCTGGAAAGCGAGCGAGAGCGTGGCCTGGCGCGCGAGAGCGAGCTTCGTCGCGTCAAGCAGCGGGAGTACGCCGAGCAGCAGCTGAGGGTGGAGGCGGAGGGCCGCCTGTCCGGGGTGGACCGCGGCTACCGCGAAGAGGCCGAGAAGCTGGCCGAGCGGCTGGCCGACGGCGAGCAGCGGGCGCACGACCTGGCGGCGCGGATCGAGGGTCTTCAGCGTCAGCTGGCGGAGGCCGAGCAGGCTGCTGCGTCGGAGCGCAGCGCCCTCAGGCGCTCAGAGAGCGATCTGCAGCAGCGCGTGGCCGAGCTGGAGCGCAGGGCCACGACGATCGAGCAGGGACTGCTGGCGGAGCGCGGCGCCCGCGAACGGGCCGAGCGCGAGCTTGCTGGCATCCGCGAGGCGCATGGCCGCATGCAGGGCCTGCTGGCGGACGTGCGTGGCATCGTCGGACGCCTGGGCACGGTCATAGCTGAGCGTCGCAGCGAGCCTCCGCGCCCCCCGGCGCCGCCACGCCCGGCTCCCCCGCCGATGACGGTCGCGACCGACGCCGGGGAGCGTGGGGCAGAGATGGCCGACGCCCTGGCGGCGGCCGTGGAGCGGCTGCGGGCTCGCGCCCAGAGCACCGCCCTGGAGTCGGAGGTACAACCCGGGAACGAGGAGATGGAGACTCTCCCGAGGGCCGAGACTCCCCCAAGGAGGGAGACTCCCCCGAGGGCGGAGACTCCCCCGACGGCACAGACTTCCCCGAGGGTGGAAACCCCTCCGACCGCGGAGACCGAGCCCGAGGGAGCGACGCCCGCACAGGCTCCGGCCGTGGCAGCGCCCGCGCCGACGGAGCTGTCTGCGCCGACCCCCGCCCACAAGCACGCGAGGTCGCTGATCGGGCGCCTGCGCGATCGCCGCAAACAGCGGCGTGCGGCTCGCTGAGCGGACTTGATCGTCTGCCCCGCCGCCTAGCATTGCTCAGGTCGTGAGCAACACCTCCTGCGCCCACCTCCACGTCCACTCCGAGTACTCGCTGCTCGACGGGGCGTGCAAGATCGAGGCGCTGGCCAAGCGGGCGGCAGAGTTCGGCCAGCCGGCCCTGGGCCTGACAGACCACGGCGTCATGAACGGCGCAGTGGAGCTCTACAAGGCCTGCCGCAAGCACGACGTCAAGCCGATCCTGGGCTGCGAGATCTACCTGGTCGACGACCACGTAGCGGCCAGCACGAGCACGGCGCGGGTCGAGCGCAACCACCTGACGCTGCTGGCCTCCAGCGACACGGGCTACCGCAACCTCGTCAAGCTCTCCTCGGCCGGTTTCCTGGAAGGGCTCAACCGCGGCAAGCCGACGGTCGACCTGGACCAGATAGCGGCCCACTCGGAGGGCGTCATCGCCCTGACGGGCTGCCTGGCATCGCGCTTCTGTCAGCGCCTGCTGGAGGACCGCGACGGGGAGGCCCGCGCCCACGCCGACGACCTGCAGCGCATCTTCGGCGCCGAGAACGTCTACTTCGAGGTCCAGAAGAACGGCCTGGCGCCCCAGGACAAGTGCAACGAGGGGATCGTGCGGATAGCACGCGAAGTGGGCGGGTCACTGGTCGGCACGGGCGACGTCCACTACCTGCGCAGGGAGGACTACGACCACCACACGGCGCTGCTGTGCGTGCAGACCAAGAGCACCATCGCCCAGCCCAAGATGACCTTCGAAACGAACGAGTTCTACCTGCGCGACAGCGCGGAGATGGCGGGCGCCTTCGCGGAGTGGCCGGAGGCGATCGCCTCGACCCTGGAGATAGCGGAGCGTTGCTCGGTGGAGATCGAGCTGGGCAAGCAGCTGATCCCCAGCTACCCGACCCCGGACGGGATGGACGAGAAGGCCTACCTGTTCGAGCAGGTCGAGCAGGGGCTGCGCCGCCGTTACGGCGACCCGGTGCCGGAGGCGGCGCGGGAACGAGCCGAGATGGAGCTGGGCGTGATCGACGGGATGGGCTTCAACGCCTACTTCCTGATCGTCTGGGACTTCGTCAACTACGCCAAGCAGAACGGCATCGCGGTCGGCCCCGGTCGTGGCTCGGCGGCCGGCTCGATCGTGGCCTACTGCCTGGCCATCACGGACGTCGACCCGCTCGCCTACGACCTGCTGTTCGAGCGCTTCCTGAACCCCGAGCGGGTATCGATGCCGGACATCGACATCGACTTCTCGGTGCGCGGGCGCGAGCGGGTGATGCGCTACGTGACAGAGAAGTACGGGCGCGAGTCGGTCGCCCAGATCGTCACGTTCGGCAAGATGTTCCCGCGGGCGGCGACGCGCGACGCGGCCAGGGTCCTGGGCTTCGACTACGGCACCGGCGATCGCCTGGCCAAGCTCATCCCCGACCCGATCATGGGTCGGGCTCCGTCCTTCGAGGACTGCCTGAAGAACGGGGAACCGCTGCGCAAGGCCTACGACGAGGAGCCGGCGGCCAAGCAGATCGTCGACGTCGCGCAGGGTCTGGAGGGCATCGTGCGCAACTCCTCGATCCACGCTGCCGCCGTCGTCATCGCGGACAGGCCGCTGACGGACATCGTGCCGCTGCAGCTGGCAGACGCGGGCACGGACGAGAACGGCGAGAAAGTCTTCCGCACGGTCACGCAGTTCTCGATGAAGCCGATCGAGGAGATCGGCCTGCTCAAGATGGACTTCCTGGGCCTGCGCAACCTGGACGTGATCGAGGACGCCCTGGACATCATCGAGCGCTCGACGGGCGCCCGTCCGGACATGGCGACGCTGCCCCTCGACGACGCCAAGACGTACGAGATGCTGGCCGACGGGGAATCGACGGGGGTCTTCCAGTTCGAGTCCGAGGGCATGCGCGAGGCGCTCAAGAAGGTGCGCCCCGACGAATTCAACGACCTGGTCGCCCTCAACGCGCTCTACCGCCCTGGAGCGATGGATCAGATCCCCGTCTACGCCAAGGGCAAGCACAACCCGGGCGCCATCTCCTACCCCGACGAGCGGCTGCGGCCGATCCTCGAGTCCTCCAACGGGGTGATCCTCTACCAGGAGCAGGCGATGCAGATCTCCAAGGTCCTGGCGGGCTTCTCGGGCGCCAAGGCGGACGACCTGCGCAAGGCGATCGGCAAGAAGAACCGCGAGGCGATGGCGGCCCTGAAGCCGGAGTTCGTAGAGGGCTGCAAGGCGTCGAACACCAAGCCCGAGGTCATCGAGTTCCTCTGGCAGACCAACGAAAAGTCGGCCGACTACTCGTTCAACAAGAGCCACGCGGCCTGCTACGCGATGATCGCCTACCGCACGGCCTGGCTGAGGGCCAACTACCCCTGCGAGTACATGGCGGCCCTGATCTCCTCGGTCATGTCGACCAAGGACAAGGTGCCCTTCTTCGTGGCCCGCTGCGAGGAGATGGGGATCGAGATCCTGCCTCCCGACGTCAACCTGTCAGACCACGAGTTCACGGTCGGAGAGGCCGGCGACGACCAGGCGATCGGCACGATCCGCTTCGGCCTGGACGCCGTCAAGGGCGTCGGTTTCCAGGCCGTGGAGGCGATCAAGCGAGCCCGCGAGGACGGCGAGTTCACGTCGCTGTGGGACTTTTGCGAGCGCGTCGACGGCCGGGCGGTCAACAAGAAGGCGATCGAGGCCCTGGTCAAGTGCGGCGCTTTCGGCTCGACGGGGGCGACCCGCAAGGGCATGCTGGAGGTGCTCGAGCAGGCCCAGGCCAAAGGCCAGAAAATCCAGCAGGACGCCCTGATCGGCCAGGGCTCGATCTTCGACCTGGAAGAAGCGGCGGCCCCCGTGGCCGGGGCGGGGGCCGGCTCCAGCTTCGCCCAGCCGGTGCACCCGCCGATCCCGACGGAGGAGTTCGACCAGCAGGAGATGCTCTCGGCGGAGAAGGAGGCGATCGGCCTGTTCATCTCCGAGCACCCCCTGAAGCCGCTGCGGGAGGTCATGCGCGAGCGTGTCGACTGTCCGCTGTCGGCGCTGGCGGACAGGCGAGACAAGGACATGGTCACGGTCGGCGGGATCATCACGGAGACCAAGAAGATCCGCACCCGCAACGGCGACCACATGATGTTCGCGACCCTCGACGACCTGGCCGGTTCGGTCGAGCTGCTGATCTTCGGCAAGGCCCTGGGCGAGAACGAGGCGGCCCTGGCGGCGGATGAGATCGTCCTGGTCAAGGGCCGGGTGGACCACAAGGAAGCGGGCAGCACGTGCCTGCTGGTCCAGAGCGTGCAGCGCTTCGCGCCGAGCCAGGAGGAGATAGAACGAGCCAGAGGCAAGGCCAAGGCGGCAGCCGCCCAGGCCCAGGCCCAGGCCCGCCCCGTCCGCCTTCGTCTCAGCGCGGCTGAGCTGACCAGCGCCACGATCCAGGCGCTGAAGGAGACCCTCGGCGACTACCCGGGCGAGGCGGAGGTCTACGTCGAGGTGCAGACGAGTGAAGGCACCCGCAGCCTGAAGCTGAGCGGCGACTACCGCGTCTCGCACACCCCCTCGCTGATCGCGGAGCTGGACGGCTTCATGGCTCGCCTGCGCCGTCCCCAGCTGGCAGCGGCTGCAGCGGGCTGATGCGAGGACGCTGACCCCGGCGAGCGCAGGGCCTTCAGCCGGGCGTGGCTTTGCCCCGGGCTCGCATGCCCTGCTCGCGCAGCCGCACTGCGAATGCGACTTCCTCAGCCGAGGGGCCTTCCCGGTTCTCCCCGGGCGTCTCGAGCACGCAGGGCAGCCGCTGGATGCCGGGTGCGGACAGGAAGGCTTCGCAGCCCTGCTCGCCGAGCTCGCCCTTGCCGAGGTTGGCGTGCCTGTCGCGGTTCGAGCCCAGGGGGGTCTGGGAGTCGTTGAGGTGCAGGGAGCGGATGCGACGGGCCCCCAACTCCCGCTTGGCCTGGCGCAGGACGGAGTCCATGCCCTTGGCGGTGCGGATGTCATAGCCGGATGCGAGCAGGTGGCAGGAGTCCAGGCAGACGCCCAGCCGCTCGTCGCCTCCGGCCGCCTCGATCAGCCCGGCCAGCTCCTGGAAGGAGCGCCCCAGCGTGCCGCCGGCGCCTGCCGTGTCCTCGAGGTGAAGCTCGCAGCCCTCGCTGTCGGCCAGGGCCGCGGCGATCGTCTTGCCGGCCCGCTTGACGGCCTCCCCGACGTGTCCCTTCAGGGCCGAGCCGGGGTGCAGGATCACACCGGCGGCGCCGATGGCCTGCCCGACCCGCAGCGAGTGGGTCAGGGAGGTCAGCGTTTTGGCCCGTATGTCCCTGTCCTCGCTTGCGCAGTTGAGCAGGTAGACGGCGTGGATGACGACGGCGTCGATGGGGCTGTCGGCCATCGCCTGGCGGAAGGCTGCCACGTCCTCCTCGCGGTAGACGGACGGCTTCCACATCCGCGGGGACTGGTTGAAGATCTGGATCGAGCGGCAGCCCCGGGCGACGCCCCTCTCGATCGCCTTGGGCAGTCCCCCGGCCGGCGATACGTGGGCGCCGATCAGCACGGGGCGGGGAGGGGGAGGACGACGGTTAGCATGGGCGGCCGATTATGAGGGTTCGCTTCGCTCCATCGCCGACAGGCGCGCTGCACATCGGCGGCGCCCGCACTGCCCTGTTCAACTGGCTGCTGGCCCGCCACAGCGGCGGCACGATGGTCCTGCGCATCGAGGACACCGACAGGGAGCGCTCGACGCCGGAGAACATCGAGCAGATTCTCGACGCCCTGCGCTGGCTGGAACTGGACTGGGACGAGGGCCCGATCATGCAGACGGATCGGACCGAGCGCCACCAGGAAGCCCTCAACGCGCTCCTGGATCAGGGTCTGGCCTACAGGACCCATGCGACGGGCGAGCAGGTCAAGGAGTTCAAGGAGCTCTATGGCTCTGAGCGTGGCTTCCGCGGCACGCCTGAAGCAGACGGCGCAGTGCGCCTGCGCGTCCCCGACGAGGGCGCGACAGTCGTCCACGACGCGATCCGCGGCGAGACGAGCTTCGAGCACGTGCACATGGACGACCCGGTCATCGCCAGGGCCGACGGCTCCGTCCTCTACAACTTCGCCGTCGCCATCGACGACCTCGACGCCGCCATCACCCACGTCGTCAGGGGCGAGGACCATCTCTCCAACACGCCCAAGCAGCTGCTGGTGCTGGAGGCGGCCCGTACGGCGGGTCTGCACGCCGAGCTGGAGCCGCCCGTCTACGCCCACCTGCCGCTGCTGCACGGCCCGGACGGCAAGAAGCTCTCAAAGCGCCATGGGGCGGCCTCCGTGCAGGAGCTTCGCGACGCCGGCTACATGCCGGAGGCGGTCCGCAACTACCTGGCCCTGCTGGGCTGGGGAGCAGGGGACGACAGCACGGTCCTCTCCACCCAGGAGCTGGTCGAGCGCTTCACCCTGGAGCGGGTCAGTCGCAACCCGGCCCGCTTCGACGAGACGAAGCTGAACTGGCTCAACGGCGTCTACGTGCGGGAGCTGGACCCGGCCGAGCTGACGGCACGCCTGGAAGCCTTCACGGGACGCAAGAACCTGGCGCGGGCGGCCGCGATCAGCCAGGAGAAGATCCACACGCTGGCGGACTTCTGGCCCCTGACGGGCGCCCTCATCGACGGCCCGAAACAGGACGAGAAGGCCAGGGAGCGCTGGCTGGGAGAGGAGGGCAGGGCGGCCCTGGCGGACGCGAAGACGGCGCTTGCGGCAGCCGAGCCCTTCGACCTCGAGCACGTGCAGCAGGCCCTGGAAGGCGTCATCGAGCAGCGGGGCTGCAAGCCGCGGGAGGTCTACCAGCCCCTGCGGGTGGCCCTGACGGGCACGACGATCTCCCCGGGGATCTTCGAGAGCGTGCTGCTTCTGGGTCGCGAGGAGACGCTGTCCAGGATCGAGGCGGCGCTGGCCGGGGGCTGATCGGCTTGCACCCCTAAATTCTGCTCGCGGGACTGCCGATAGGAGCCCGGAAGCGGAATCACCGGCCCGGATGGCCGGCGAACCCAAGGAAGGGGTTACGACCGATATGCAGGCAGCTGCGGCGGCTAAGAAGCCCGACGTACCCGAGAAGACGATCGGCAAGAAGAGCGGACGCCCGGCCACGGCCGAGAGGCGCCCGAGCGTCGCTGCGCCCACGGGCGAGCGCCACCAGAACGAGGGGCACGGTCGTCGCCTGACGATGGCCTTCGAAGCCCTTGAGGCCTTCCCGGCCCTGGCGGAGTCCCGCAACAGGCTGCTGGCGGTCATCTCCAAGGACAACGTGGCGACAGCTGACGTCGTGTCGGCTGTCGAGTCAGACGTGGCCCTGATCATCGCCGTACTGCGCCTTGCAAACCGCGCCCAGGGCTCGGCCGGCAAGGTCGACACGGCCGTCAGCGCCGTCGAGCTGCTCAGCCCCCAGACGGTCCAGGCAGTCGCGACCCGCGTGCGCACCTTCGACTTCTTCGAGCGGGCCAGCGTCTGGGACGCGGCCCCTGAGCGCTTCAGGCTGCACGCCCTGGCGACCCAGCATGCAGCCGACCGCCTGGCCAGCGAGGTCGGCTATGAGAACCGTGACCGCCTGACGGTCACGAGCCTGCTGCACGACATCGGCAAGCTGGTCCTCCTGCACGCCTACCCCGGCTACCCCTCCCAGGTCCACAAGGGGGCCCGCACCCCGGAGGAGCGGATCCACGCAGAGCGCCGCGAGCTCGGCGTCGACCACGCCCTCGTCGGCGGCGTCCTGATCCGCCGCTGGGGCCTGCCTGCCTCCGTGGCGACCCCCATCGAGCGCCACCACAACCCCGACGCGGAGGGCGAGGCGGCCTTCATCCGCCTGGCTGACATGCTGGCCCACTACGAGCAGGGCGGCCGCGTCAGCCCCTCGGAGCTGCTGAACACGGCCCGCAGCGTCGGCCTCGGCCCCCAGGAGCTGCGCAGGGTCATGTACGAGCTGCCCAACAGCACCGTCCAGCGCCAGCGCCACGTCGACCCCTGCCCCCTCTCGGGCCGCGAGCTCGGCGTCCTGCAGCGCCTGGCGGAGGGCAAGGTCTACAAGCAGATCGCCCACGAGCTGACCCTCTCGACCAGCACCGTCCGCACCCACCTGCACAACATCTACGGAAAGCTCGGTGCTGTCGACCGGGCACAGGCGGTACTGATCGCCACCGAGCGCGGCTGGCTCTGAGGTCGCGTAGCATCGCTGGGACGCGATGATCTCGATCACCAGCAAGTCCCCCTATGCCGTGGCTGCTCTTGTCGAGCTGGGGCGCACCGGCGGTACTGAGCCTGTGCCGATCGGGGAGCTGGCGCGGCGGCGGGACGTGCCCGTGCAGTTCCTCGAGCAGCTCTTCGCCGTGCTGCGCAGGGCCGGGGTGATCAGCTCCCAGCGCGGGGTGAAGGGGGGCTATCGGTTCGCCCGAGCACCCGAGACGGTGACCGTGCTCGAGATCGTCGAGCTGCTCGACGGGCCGCTCGGGCGGGACTCCGAGGGGGTGTTCGCGGATGCCGCCGGGGCTGCCCGGAGGGTGCTGGCCGAGACGACGATCGCCGACGTGATCGAGCGCGAGATGCGCGAGGCCGGGGCGAGCATGTACCACATCTGAAAAGCCAGAGGGCGACAGGGCGGGCAGAAGCTGTCAGCGACGGCGCAGACGCGGCGGTTTGTACGCGAGGCTGCATTCGTAGCCGTATCGGACGTATTCCCGCTCATACCGCCTGGCGCAGTACTCGCCAGCGTGCAGGCACTTGTGTGCACCCCCGATCGTTGCCGACGTGTAGTGGGCGCTGCAGGCCGTATGTGCAATGGGCGTCGCTCCGATGCTTGCAGGCAGCCCGACCGCCAGGACCACCAGCGTGGTTGCGAGGAGGGATCTCATTTGTGTGAACTATACGGAGCCATGCGGGGTGGCGGTGACTCACCGCCCCAGGTTCAGCTGCGTCGATTCTTCGCTCGACTTCTTCCCCTTCGCGGACTGCTCCAGTTCGCGTTCTGACTTTTCCGTTTCCCTGACGACTCCGCCGGAGGACTGTTCGGCCTGCCGGGTGCTCGCCTTTTCCCGTGCACTCGGCGCCTTGGCGGGGGCACCCGACCGGTTCACAGGTGTGCCCCCCGACCCGGTTCCGCCACAGCCCGCTCCTTCCGCGCATCGCGGCGTTCTCCCCGTCGTGTCGAAGCACCCGTAGATGATGAAGAGGGGATTCACCACCGAATGGCGCTCCGCGTCCACCATCGTCTGCTGTCCTACGAACGTCGGCGGCGCCTCCGCCTTGTAGCACCCGTTCGATTTGACGCTCACGTCATATGTGACGGCTGTCAGTTGGTACGGTTCGTAGCCGGCGAGGGGGGAGACGACCGTCATCGCGCACGTCCAGTCGTCGCCCGGTCCCGAGGTCTGGCCCGAATGGCGCTGACACTTCGTCCGCAGGTTCAGCTTCGCGTCCGCCGGCACGGACCGTCCGAGCTCTCGCTGCTGCAGCAGTGTCAGCCGTTCGAAGACGCGGCCCATCGACGCCTCCAGCCGCGGTGAGGTGATGCCCGTCGGTCCGGCGTTGCCGAGGGCCGCCAACAGCACCACGACGCCGCTGGCGACGAGCACGACACGGGCCGGGGCGACCCAGCCCGCGCGGCGCGACAGTGGCGGACCGGCGAACTCGCGGCGGCGCAACACCTGCCATGTGACCCACAGGCAGACCGCGATCCACGCCAGCGCCACGATGTTGCCGACGATCAGGGCCGAGTAGAACCTGGGAGAGGACAGCAGCCCGTGCCAGTCGTCGAAGGTCGAGGACAGCAGCAGGAAGTGCATCCACGTGCCGCTGCCGACCAGTGCCAGCAGCTGCATGAGAAGGCCTGCCAGCAGCGGTCCCAGCACGCCCACTATGCCGTTGCGGGTCGCTGCCGAGAGCAGCAGCGCCAGGGCCGCGAAGCCGAGCAGGCCGGGCAGGTTCAACAGCCAGCTCGCCAGGACCAGCAGCAGGGCTTCGCCGGAGCCGACGACTGCCCCGCCGAGCCCCACCATCGACTGGTCGCCGATGAAGAGGAGCCCCGCGATCAGGCTGGAGACCGTCGCCAGCGCCAGCAGGGCGAGGGCCAGCGTTCCCGCCGCCAGGACCTTGCCCGCGAACACCTCGCCGCGGCTGCCCGAACGGGTCAGGATCGTCTTCCAGGTCCCGTAGCGGTCCTCGCAGGAGAAGACGTCCCCCGCCAGCGCGCCCGCAACCAGCGGGAAGCCGAGATAGCCGGCGAAGCCCAGCACGACCAGGGAGAAGGCGTAGCCGGAGCTGTGCACCCAACCGCCCAGCAGCGTGTCTCCGGGGACGCCGCTCTGCCCGCTGAGGACGGCACCGAACGCCAGCGGGCCGAGGCCGCACACGAGCGCCAGCACTCGGGTCGACAGTTGGGCATAGAGCTTGCGGCGCTCGGCCCTGTAGGCCCTGGTCACGCCGCCGGCGGCGGGGGCCCTCACGGGGCGCTCGATTCGCCGGAGCCCACGTTCGCCTGGGCCTCTCCCGTCAGGGCGAAGAACATCGCTTCCAGCGGGTCGGCGGCCAGCTCCAGCGAGCGCACCGCCACCCCCGCCCGTCCCAGCGCCACCATCAAGGCGTCCAGCGAGTCCTGGTCGCCCGACACCGTCAGGCCCCCTGACTGCTCGGCATGCGCCTGCGCCTCCGCCAGGTCCGGCCGCTCCGTCGCCAGCGCCAGCGCCGCTTCGTCGTCGCTCGTTCGCAGGCGGAAGGACGAAGCCGGCGCCTGCGCTCGCATCTGCGCCGCTGTGCCCTCCCATACGACCCGGCCCCTGCTTAGCACCGTGTAGCTGTCGCACAGGTCCTGCACCTCTGCGATCTGGTGGCTGCTCAGGAGGACCGCCACGCCTTCGCCGGACAGCCTGCGCAGCAGCCGAGCCACGTCGCGGATGCCTGCGGGGTCGAGGCCTGTCGTCGGCTCGTCCAGCAGCAGCAGGCGGGGCGCCCGCAGCAGGGCGGCCGCGATGCCCAGGCGCTGGCGCATGCCCGAGGAGTAGCCACCGACCCTGTCCTGCGCTCGCTCCGTCAGTTCCACCAGTGCCAGGGACTCCTCGATCCGCTCTCCCGCCCCCGCATCGTCCAGCTCCGCCAGCACCTCCAGGTTGGCGCGACCCGTCATGTAGGGGTAGAAGCTCGGTTCCTCCACGAACCCCGCTAGGCCCGCCGGCACTGCGCGCCCCGGGGCGCTTGGCTCCCCCAACAGCTCGACCTCTCCGGAGTCGAAGGCGATCAGCCCCAGCAGGACGCGCAGCAGCGTCGTCTTGCCGGCGCCGTTGGGGCCCAGCAGGCCGCGAACCTCGCCCGCCTCGACGGTCAGGTCGACTCCGTCGAGCGCTGCTATCCGGTCGTAGCGCTTGCGCAGCCCGGTGGCAATCAGCGCAGCCATGGGCGCGCGATTATAGGGTCGTCTCCGAGATGCCAAGCCACCTGCCCGCAGCGCTCCGCCCAAGGGTTGTCATCTCAGAGACAGCGCAGCTATGATGCCGCCCGCCATGGAGGCAGGGACGCCTAGAGGGAGTGTGTGGCCGCGACTGCTCGGTGCCCTGGCGCTGCTCGTGGCCGTGCTGTCGGTCGGCGCCGCTCCCGCCGATGCCAATCCCGCCGAAGGCATCCACAACATCCAGCACGTGATCGTGATCATGCAGGAGAACCGGTCCTTCGACCAGTACTTCGGCACCTACCCGGGCGCCAAGGGCTTTCCCGCCGGGACCTGCGTCCGCGACCCGCTGCACGGCGGCTGCGACCGGCCTTACCACACCACCGAACAGAAAAACAACGGCGCCGTGCACAGCGCCGCGGCGGCCGCGCAGGACATCGACGGCGGCAAGATGGACGGTTTCGTCGAAACGGCTGAGACGGGGTGCAAGCAAGGTTCGGCCAAGTGCAAGATCTGCACGGAAAAGAACCCGCACGGCTGCATCGACGTGATGAGCTACCACGATGCTCGGGAGATCCCCAACTACTGGACATACGCCCAGAACTACGCGCTCCAGGACGACATGTTCGAGTCCACGGCCTCCTGGAGCCTCGTCGAGCATCTCGAGCTCGTCTCAGGGTGGGCCGCCAGGTGCTCGGGCAAGGAATCCAATCCCCTTGACTGCGTCAGCACGCTGACGCCGCCGCGGCCGGCCAAAGAGCACGACAACTGGACGGACATCACGTACCTGCTCGACAAGCACGCCGTCAGCTGGCGCTACTACATCTTCGAAGGGCAGGAGCCCGACTGCGAGTCAAACGAAGAAACGACCTGCAACCCGCCGACCCAGGGGCCCAAAACACCCAGCATCTGGAACCCTCTTGTCAACTTCGAGGACGTCAAGGAAGACGGGCAGCTGGGCAACATCCAGTCGCTGAACAGCTTCTTCACCTCGATCCACGAAACCAGCAAGTGCGGTCTGTCCAACGTCAGCTGGCTTATCCCCAACTTCGAAGTCTCAGAACACCCCAACGACCTCAAACCCGGTGGGGCGATCTCCGTCGGGCAGGCCTACGTCACGACGCTGATCAACGCCATCATGCGCAGTCCCTGCTGGGGCAGCACCGCGATCTTCCTCTCCTGGGACGACTGGGGCGGCTTCTACGACCAGGTCGCTCCCCCCAAGATCGACGAAAACGGCTATGGAATGCGGGTTCCCGGCATCGTCATCAGTCCCTACGCCAAGACCGGCTACATCGACAACCAGCAGCTCAGCCACGACTCCTACCTGAAGTTCATCGAGGACGACTTCCTCGGCGGGCAGCGGTTGAACCCCAAGACCGACGGTCGTCCCGACGACCGGCCGGACGTCCGCGAAGAAGCCCCAGGCCTGGGCGACATCCTCGAAGACTTCAACTTCAACCAGTCGCCACGGCCGCCGCTGCTGCTGCCCGTCCATCCCGCTCCCGGCCCGGCCTCCGAACCGCCTGCCACGACCGCCGTCGCCCAGGCCTCGACCGTCGGCGGGCCGCGCCTGCAGCTGACCGCCTCCATCGAGAGCGAACAGGAACCGGCCGGGCAGGGAGGCGGCATCGAGCTGGTCCTCGGCTGCAACCGCGACTGCCGCATCAGCGCCGGGGCCACCGTGCGGATCGGTGGGCACGCCTATGGCCTGCCCTCGGACACCGTCGAGGTGACGGCAGGTCACTCCAGCTATGTGCGACTGCCTCTGTCCGACGACCTGTTGGCGATGCTGCGCGCGCACAGCGCCGGTGCGACGGGAGATCTGACCGTCAGGGCCCTCGCCCCGCACCAGCCCGTGCGCACCTACGGCAGTGTCATACATCTGACGGCTTGACAGCAGGAGCCATCGACAGGCAGAGCCGTGCTACCGTCGCCGGCTGACCCGCCGGACTCGGGAGGAGCATCCACGGGGGCCGGTGGACCGACGACGGGCGTTCTGGAGGGGCGCCCGGAAAGGGGAGAGGGAGAATGAGAGAAGGCATCAGCCTGCGTGGCCGGGGACCTCGCCGGAGTCTGCTCGTCGGCGTCGCGGTCGCCGCGGCCTGCGCCGCGCTGCCGGCGCTCGCCGGCGCCGCCGCGCCCAACTACGTCGCGATGGGCGACTCCTACACGGCAGGGCCAGGCATCCTGCCCTACGAAGAAGGCGCGCCCGCCGGCTGCGCGCGCTCCACCGGCAACTACCCGCACCTGGTCGCCAGGGCACTGGGGCTGTCACTCACCGACATCAGCTGCTCGGGCGCCAAGACCGAAGACGAGGAAGTCTCCCAGCTCGAAGGCCAGCCGCCCCAGGACGACGCCCTCGGCGAATCGACCCGGGTCGTCTCGCTGGGCATGGGCGGCAACGACAACAACCTGTTCGGCACGCTGCTGCTGGGCTGCACCGAAACAGATCTCAGCACGAGCGGGAAGGCGCCCTGCAAGGCCAAGTACGAAGGCTTCGTGCAGAGCAGCTTCGCGGCCGACAAAGGTCCCGAGGAAGCGGCCCTTCGCAAGATCAAAGAACTGGCGCCGAACGCCAAGGTGTTCGTCGTCGGCTACCCCGAAATCGCCCCCGCCCACGGCGTCTGCCCGCTGCAGATCCCGTGGACCGAAGGCGACCTGAAATGGTTCCGCACGAAGGTCGAGAAGGCCGGCAACAAGATGATCAAGGAAGGCGCCAAGGCCAACGGCGCGGTCTTCGTCGAAACGTTCAAGCCGAGCGAAGGCCACAACGCCTGCCAGGCCGCCGGGACGCGCTGGATCGAACCGCTGATCGGCTCGCTGACGGGCGTTCCCGTTCACCCCAACGCCACGGGTGAGGAAAACGACGCCTACGACGTCGAGCGGGCGATGCTCGACCACGGCATCCGCTGACAGCGACGGAGGGTGGCCGGGCCTCTTGAGGGGGAGGCCCGGCCGCTCGCCTGCGCCCGCACGCCGGGTAGGGGGATCGGCCTGCGCCCGCGCACGCCGGGTGGTGGGGATGCGGCCTGCGCCCGCGCACGCCGGGTGGGGGGATGCGGCCTGCGCCTGCGCCCCCCGGGCCGGCGGGCGGCCTGCGCCCGAGCGCAAGCCCTGTCATCCTGGCCTGCGATGGCCGGTTGCACCCATCTCGACACCGTCACGGTCACGCACCTGCCCGAGCAGGTCGACGGCTGCGAGGACTGCCTGCGCGAGGGGACCGTCTGGCTGCACCTGCGGATCTGCCTGAACTGCGGGCACGTCGGCTGCTGCGACGACTCGCCCGCCAAACACGCCAGCGCCCACGCCGCCGCCGGCGGCCATCCGCTGATCCGCTCGCTGGAGCCGGGGGAGCAGTGGTGCTGGTGCTTCGTCGACCAGACAGGCCTGCTGATCCCCCAGGTGACCGGCAGCACGCGTATCCCGCCGTCCCCCATGCTCGACTGAGGTGGGCGTGCCCGAGCGCGAGCGCAGACCCGCGATCCTGGCCGTCGACGACGAGCCGGCCGTGCTGGCTGCCGTCTCCCGCGACCTGCGCCGGCGCTTCGGCGAGCGCTACCGCATCATCCGCGCCGGAGCCGGGGCGGAGGCGCTTGAGCTGCTCGGCGAGCTGCGCACCCGCGGCGACGCCGTCGCCATGCTGGTGGCCGACCAGCGCATGCCCGGCATGGACGGCACCGACTACCTCGTCAAGGCCCGCGCCGTCTATCCGGACGCCAAGCGCGTCCTGCTGACCGCCTACGCGGACACTGACGCCGCCATCCAGGCCATCAACGAGGTCGCCCTCGACTACTACCTGCTCAAGCCCTGGGACCCGCCCGAGGAGCTGCTCTATCCCGTCGTCGAGGACCTCCTGACGACCTGGGAGGCCGGCGCCGCCCTGGAGGCTGGGGGAGTCAGGGTGATCGGGCACCGCTTCTCCCGCGACACCCACGAGCTGCGCGACTTCCTGGCCCGCAACCGCGTCCCCGCCCGCTGGCTGGACGTCGAGCGCGACAGCGAGGCCAAGGAGCTGATCGCGATCGCCGGCGTCGACGAGGAGCGCCTGCCGGTCGCCCTGCTGGAGGACGGCACCGTGCTGGAGCGCCCGTCCGTCCTGGAGCTGGCCGAGCGGATCGGCGTCGTAGGGCAACCCGCGGCCGAGCACTACGACCTCGTCATCGTCGGCGGCGGCCCTGCTGGTTTGGCGGCAGCCGTCTACGGCGCCTCTGAGGGGCTGCGAACCGTCATGGTCGAGCGGGAGGCGCCCGGCGGTCAGGCCGGGCAGTCCAGCCGCATCGAGAACTACCTGGGCTTCCCGGCGGGGCTGTCGGGCTCGGACCTGGCCCGCCGGGCCACCGACCAGGCCAGGCGCCTCGGCGCCGAGCTGCTGTCCGTCAACGACGCCGTCGCTCTGCGCGTCGAGGGAGCCGGACGGATCGTCGAGCTCTCCGGCGGCGCCCAGCTGAGCGCCAACTGCGTCCTGATCGCCTCGGGGGTCTCCTACAGGCGCATGCCCGCTCCCGGCTTCGCCGAGCTGACGGGGGCCGGCGTCTACTACGGCGCCGCCCTGACGGAGGCCCGCTCCTGCGCCGATCAGCACGTCGTCGTCATCGGCGGGGCCAACTCGGCAGGGCAGGCGGCCGTCTACTTCAGCGGCTATGCGGGGAAGGTCACGATGCTCGTGCGTGGCGACTCGCTTGCGAAGTCGATGTCGCACTACCTGATCGAGCAGATCGCGGCCCTGCCCAACGTCGAGGTCCGCACCCGCACGGAGGCGATCGAGGCGATCGGCCGCGACGGGCGCCTGGCCCGCCTGCGCATGCGCGACGGCGACGGCGCAGAGACGGAGGAGGACGTCGACGCCTGCTTCATCTTCATCGGCGCCGCCCCGCGCACGGACTGGCTGGAGGGGGTGCTGGCCCGCGACGACGCCGGCTTCATCCTGGCCGGCCCCGACGTCCGCACCCACGCCGGCCCCGGCGGGCACGGCTGGGCCCTGCCCCGCGAGCCCTACACGCTGGAGACCAGCGTCCCGGGCGTCTTCGTCGCCGGCGACGTGCGCTCCCGCTCGATCAAGCGCGTCGCCAGCGCCGTCGGGGAGGGCTCCATGGCCGTCTCCCTGATCCACGAATACCTGGCAAGCGCATGAGCGCGCCGACTGCGGCGGAGCTGCGGCCGATCGACCTCTTCGACGGCCTCGACGACGAGCACCTGGCGGAGGTCGCGGCCCGGGCCGTGATCCAGCGGTACAAGGCAGGTGAGACGATCGCCCTGGAGGGGGAGCTGGAGGGCGGGGTCTACCTGCTGCTGGAGGGCACCGCCGAGACCTTCCACGAGGTCGCCGGCATGCTCGAGCCCTCAGGCGATCACCTCGCGCCGACCTGGCTGGGGGCGATCGCCGCCTTGACGGACGCGCCGCTGGGGGTGCGAGTGCAGGCAGCCACCGACGTGCGCCTGGCCGCCATCGCCCCGCACGACTTCGTCGAGCTGGCCGTGGCCAACCGCTCGATCCTGCAGCTGGTCCTGGCTCGCGTGCGGCCCGTCGTCGGGCGCATCACCGCGATCGAGCAGAACCGCGAGCGGCTGGAGTCGCTGGGAACGATGGCCGCGGGCCTGGCCCACGAGCTCAACAACCCCGCCGCGGCGGCCAAGCGCAGCTCGGCCGAGCTGGCCGAGGCGCTGGACGTGCTCGGCTCGACGATCGGCGTCTTCGTCGAATCCGGTCTCGAGCGGGCCGACGCTCAGGGTCTCGTAGAGATCCAGCGCGAGGTCGCCAAGGCAGCGGAGGAGCGCATCGCGATGGCTGCCCTGGACGCCTCCGACGCGGAAGACGAGCTGGCCGAGGCTCTGCAGGAGCTTGGCGTGGCCGACGGCTGGCGCCTGGCCGAGCCGCTGGCACGCGGCGGCGTCGACCGCGACCTGCTCGGACGGGTCGCCGCGATCGCCGGGCCCGCCACCGACGCGGCCGTGCGCTGGATCGCCGCGGGCCTGCTCGCCTCCGAGCTGGCCGCCGAGCTGGCCGAGTCCACCGAGCGCATGAGCAAGCTCGTCGCCGCCGTGAAGACATACGCCTACATGGACCGGGGCGGCCTCGTCGAGGTCGACCTGCACGAGGGCTTGGAGACGACCCTGACGATCCTCCACCACAAGCTCAAGCACACGAGCATCAGGGTCGAGCGCCGCTACGACGAGACCCTTCCCTCCCTCCACGCCTACGGGGCCGAGCTCAACCAGGTCTGGACGAACCTGCTGGACAACGCCATCGACGCCCTCGGCGACTCCGGCACGATCGAGATCGCCACCCGCCGCGACGGCGACTGCGTCGAGGTCGAGGTCACAGACGACGGCCCCGGCATGCCCGCGGAGGTGCGCGAGCGCGTCTTCGACCCCTTCTTCACGACCAAGGAGGTCGGCCGCGGTACGGGGCTTGGTCTCGACGCGGCCCGGCGGATCGTCGTCGACCGCCACCACGGCTCGATCGCCCTCGACTCGCGGCCAGGCCGCACGACCTTCAAGGTCAGGCTGCCGCTGGACCCCCGGTGAGCGGGGAGCAGCCGCCGCCGGACCTCTCCGCCGTCACGGTCGAGCTCGTCTCCTTCGAGGTCTCGCGGCCGCTGCGGATGGCCGTCCTGCGCCCAGGCGATCCGCCCGAGCGTCCGATGTACCCGCGGGAGGCCGACCCCACGACGGCCCACGTGGCAGCCCTGGGCCCCGCCGGGGAGGTCCTGTCCGTCGGCAGCGTCATGGCCGACCCCCATCCCCTGGACCCCGCCGAGGGCGACTGGCGCCTGCGCGGGATGGCCACCCGTCCTGATCTGCGCGGCCTCGGCCTGGGCGCCCTCGTGCTGGCCCGCTGCCAGCAGCACGCACTCGAGCACGGCGCCCGGCGCCTGTGGTGCAACGCCCGCATCGGCGCCCTCTCCTTCTACGAGCGGGCAGGCATGAGCAGCGAAGGCGAGGAGTTCGAGATATCCGGGATCGGCCCCCACTACCTGATGAGCAAGGCGCTTCCCTGACCTTGTGGGCCGCCTCGACTATTGTCGTCTGCGATGGCCCGAATCCCGATCAACATTGCAGAACTCGTCGGCGGGACGCCGGTCGTGGAGCTGCCGGACCTGCTGGAGGAGGCAGCCCAGGACGTCCGCTTGTTCGCCAAGCTCGAGGCCTTCAACCCGGGTGGCAGCGTCAAGGACAGGATCGGGGTGGCGATGATCGAGGCCGCCGAGGCGCAGGGGATGATCGAGCCCGGCCGCACGACGATCGTCGAGGCCACCTCGGGCAACACCGGCATCGCCCTCGCATTCGTCTGCGCGGCCAAGGGCTACGAGCTCGTCCTGACCCTCCCGCAGGGCATGAGCCGCGAGCGCGAGAGCCTGCTTCGTCTCTACGGCGCCCGCGTCGAGATCACGGAGTCGATGGGGGGGATGCAGGAGGCCGTCGAGGCGGCCCGCGAAATGGCACGGAGTCCCGACGTCTTCCTGCCCGACCAGTTCTCCAACCCGGCCAACCCCGAGGCCCACAGGCGCACGACAGGTCCGGAGATCGAGCAGGCCCTGGGCGAGGTCGACGTGCTCGTCGCGGGCGTCGGCACGGGCGGCACGATCACGGGCACGGGCGAGTACCTGCGCGAGCGCTGCAACCCCAAGCTGAAGGTCGTCGCCGTCGAGCCCCGCGGCTCGGCCGTCCTCTCGGGCGGGCGGGCCGGCCCCCATCGTATCCAGGGCATCGGCGCGGGCTTCGTGCCGCCTGTGCTGAACAGGGAGCTGATCGACGAGGTCATCCCCGTCTCCGACGACGACGCCATCCGCACGGCCTGGCGCTGCGCCAAACGGGCCGGGCTGCTGTGCGGGATCTCCTGTGGAGCCGCCGTGTGGGGGGCCCTGCAGGTGGCGGCCCGTCCCGAGTCCAGGGGCGCCCGCATCGTCGTCGTAATGCCCGACTCGGGCGAGCGCTACATCTCGCAGGCGTTCTTC
This sequence comes from uncultured Solirubrobacteraceae bacterium, assembly GCA_963697795.1. Classification (GTDB taxonomy): domain Bacteria; phylum Actinomycetota; class Thermoleophilia; order Solirubrobacterales; family Solirubrobacteraceae; genus Palsa-744. The sequence continues at coordinate 3,112,556 of OY969097.1, forward strand.
GCGCCGTAGAGACGCTGCAAGCAAACCTGTTGTGCGTGCAAGGATCGTCGCTACGCTGTGCCCATGCCCGGTTTCAGCGCCCTCGCCCGGGTGGGCAAAGAGCTCCGGCAGGACGTCATCGCGGCCCGCGATCGCGACCCCGCGGCCCGCGGCGTGGCCACCGCCGAGATCCTGGCCACGTGGCCCGGCATTCACGCGCTGCTGGCCTATCGCGTCGCCCACGCCATGCAGCTGGCGGGCGTGCCGCTTCTGCCCCGTCTGATCGCTCTGTTCGTCCGCAACGTCACGGGCATCGAGATCCATCCGGCCGCGCGGATCGGCAGGGGCCTGTTCATCGACCACGGCACCGGCGTCGTGATCGGCGAGACGGCTGAGATCGGCGACAACGTGACCCTGTATCAGGGCGTCACCCTCGGCGGCACGGGCTTCGCCACCGGCAAGCGCCACCCCACCGTCCAGGACAACGTCACGATCGGCTCCGGCGCGAAGCTGCTCGGCCCGATCACGATCGGCCACGGCGCCAAGATCGGTGCCAACAGCGTCGTCATCACCGACGTGCCCCCCAACTCGACGGTCGTCGGGAACCCCGGCCACCCCGTCCGCGTGGAAGGCCGTCGCATGGAGGGGCCGGATGCCGACTGGATCCATCTGCCCGACCCCATCGCCGAGGCCATCCAGGCGCTGTCGGGGCGGATCGCGACGCTGGAACGGATGATCGCCGAGATCTCCGACGAGCCTCAGCCGGTAGCTGAGGTGCGGCCGCTGCGGACCGTGCGCGGGCCAAACCCCGCCGGCGGCTGAATCGGCCGGCGGCTGACCCGAGCGAGCTCCCCAAACCCAGCCGGTCGCCGACAGGAGCGGGCCCGTGGCGGTGGCCATGATCCCGCCGCCGGACGACGGCTACAGGTTGCGGACGTGACGGCCGATCTCGCGATCTTGGGGATAGCCGGCGGCCTCCCAGAACGACACGGCTCTGTCGTCCTCGTAGGCGACGAGGACGGTCACCCGATCGATTCCTCGTTCGCGTAGGTGCTGCTCCCCGGCTCTCACGAGCGCCAAGCCGATCCCCTTGCGCCGGCGCTCGGCGCGGACAGCCAGTCTGTACATGTTGCCTCGCCAGCCATCCGATCCGGCTATCAGCGCACCGACGATCGCGCCGCCGGCATCGGCGACGAGCAGACTGCCTGGATCGTGGGAGAGCACTCGCCGCACGTCCTCGAAGCGGTCGGGCAGACTGGCGTGCCCGCTGCGGGTCCGCTCCCACAGTTCCAGCACCGCCGGCACCTCGTCGGGTCGGCAAGCGCGCACGAGTGGATCCGAGGCAGACAAGCGACGACCATACCGGGCCGGCGCACGCCCGAGAAGGCTTCCGCAGGCGCATCTATGCTCAGGCGGGTGAGCGCGAACCCCCACGCAGAGCACCTCCAGGAGCTGCTGGAGGGCCTCAACGAGCCCCAGCGGGAGGCCGTCACGCACGGCGAGGGGCCGCTGTTGATCCTGGCCGGGGCAGGCTCCGGCAAGACCCGGGTGCTGACCCACCGGATCGCCTTCCTCATCTACACCGATCAGGCCCAGCCAGGGGAGATCCTGGCGATCACCTTCACCAACAAGGCCGCCCGGGAGATGCGCGAGCGGGTCGAGCGGCTGCTCGGGCACAGCACCCGCGCCATGTGGCTGATGACCTTCCACGCAGCCTGCGCGCGCATCCTCAGAGCCGAGGCCGCCCGTCTCGGCTACACCCGCCAGTTCACGATCTACGACCAGGCCGACTCGAGGCGCTTGGCCAAGCGCAGTGCAGATGCGCTGGGCGTGGACTCCAAGCGCTACACCCCGGCTGCGATCCAGAACCAGATCTCCGCCGCCAAGAACCTGCTGCTCGACGCGGGCGCCTACCGCCGGCAGGTGGCCTCGCCCTACGAGGAGATGATCGCCGAGGTCTATGAGATCTACGAGCGCGACCTGCACCGCGCCAACGCCATGGACTTCGACGACCTGCTGTTCAAGACCGTCAACCTGCTGGAGCTGTTCGCGGACGTCCGCGAGCGCTACACGGACACCTTCCGCCACGTCCTGGTCGACGAGTACCAGGACACAAACCACGCCCAGTACCGCCTGCTGCAGTTGCTCGTCGGCGGCGGGCGGGCGCCGCGGGGCGGGGAGGGGGAGGCAGGGCGCGGGGAGCGTCCCGTCTACGCCGGCCCCGTCGGGCACCGCAACCTGGCCGTCGTGGGCGACGACAGCCAGTCCATCTACTCCTTCCGTCAGGCCGACATCCGCAACATCCTGGACTTCCAGGACGACTTCCCGGACGCCCGGGTCGTCAAGCTGGAGCAGAACTACCGCTCCACGGAGACGATCCTGGCCGCCGCCAACGCGGTCATCGCCAACAACCGCGGCGGCATCGCCAAGCGCCTGTGGAGCGAGCTGGGGCAGGGCGATCAGATCCAGCTGCGGACCCTGCAGGACGAGCACGCGGAGGCCCGCTACGTCGTCGGGGAGATCCAGCGCCTGCTCGACGAGGGAGCCTCCCGCTCGGAGATAGCCGTCCTCTACAGGACCAACGCCATGTCCAGGGTCATCGAGGACGCCCTGGTGCGGGCCGAGATCGCCTACCAGGTAATCGGCGGGACGAAGTTCTACGAGCGGGCGGAGATCAAGGACGCGATCGCCTACCTGTCCTTCCTGGCCAACCCCCAGGACGAGGTCAGCTTCGCCCGCATCGCCAACTCGCCCCGGCGGGGGATCGGGCAGACGTCCCTGCAGCGGGTCGTCGCACACGCCCAGAGCCTCGACATCTCGGTGTGGGAGGCTGCAGCCGACCCAGCCGCCGTCCCCGGTCTCGGCACGGCCGCCGTCAAGGCCTTCGAGCGCTTCATGGGCACGATGGCCGAGCTGCGGGCGATGGCCGGCGCGGCCGAGGTCCTGCCCGCCGTGGAGGACGGCCAGGTCGCCCCGCGGACCGCCGCCGGGCAGGCTTCGATCGCGGAGCTGCTGGAGGCCCTGCTGGCCCAGACGGGCTACGTCGAGGCACTGCAGGCGGACAGGACGATCGAGGCCCAGGGCAGGATCGAGAACCTCGAGCAGCTGGTGGAGGTGGGACGGGAGTTCGACAACAGGGCGGCTCTGGGGGAGGTGCCGGCCGGCACCCTCGACGTGTTCCTGCAGGAAACGGCTCTGATCGCCGACGCCGACACGCGCAGCGACGAGGATGGGCTGGTGACGCTGATGACCCTGCACAACGCCAAGGGCCTGGAGTACCCGACGGTCTTCATCGCCGGCTGCGAGGACGGCGTCTTCCCGCACTCCCGGGCCATCGACGAGGGGAGCCTGGAGGAGGAGCGGCGCCTGTTCTACGTCGGCGTCACCAGGGCCATGCGCCGGCTCTACCTGACCTACGCCCGCCGCAGGGCGATCTTCGGCGCCCAGAGCTACGGCCTGCCCAGCCGCTTCCTGCAGGAGATCCCCTCGGACCTGCTGGAGGAGGGCGCCGAAGGGCCGCTGCGGCCCGGCATGATGGGCGCCGGGCGGACGGGTGGCCGCAGTTCCTTCTCGAGCCGGCTGGGCAGCGGTGGAGCGAGCGAGACGACGTGGGGCGGGGGCGGCGACGTCAAGGCTAGGCGCGGGCCCGCTGTGGTGCAGAGCTTCAGGCTGGGCGAGGACGTCGTGCACGCGTCCTTCGGCGACGGGGTCGTCACGGGCGTCGAGCCGGACGGCGTGATCGTCGTGCGCTTCGCCGGAGACGGCTCTGAACGCAAGCTGATGGCCGAGTACGCGCCGGTCACAAGACGCTGAAGCGCTCGCTTTCAGGGCGCCGAAGGGCATAGCATCTGTGGCGATGGCCGCACAGCTGATCGACGGGAAGGCCGTGGCCGCCCGGGTACGGGCCGAAGTCGCCAAGGAGGTGCCCCGCTTCATGGCCCGCTACGGCCACACGCCGGGGCTTGCGACGGTGCTGGTCGGCGACGACCCGGCCTCGGCCGTCTACGTCGGCGGCAAGCAGCGGGCCTGCGTGGAGGTCGGCATCAGGCCCTTCGACAGGCGCCTCGCGGCCGACGCCAGCCACGAGCAGGTGGCCGGCGAGCTGGAGTCCCTCAACGAAGACCCCGCCGTCAGCGGGATCCTCCTGCAGCTGCCCCTGCCCGACCACCTCGACGGGCCGAACCTGACGGGCATGATCGCCCCCGAAAAGGACGTCGACGGCCTGACCCCGGTCAACGCAGGGATGCTGTCCCTGGGGCGCCCCGGCCTGCGGCCCTGCACGCCCGCCGGCGTCATGATCCTGCTGGAAGAGGCCCAAGTGGACGTCGAGGGGGCCAGCGTCGTCGTCGTCGGGCGCTCCAACCTGTTCGGCAAGCCGATGGCCCAGCTGCTGCTGTCGGCCAACGCGACAGTCACCGTCTGCCACTCCCGCACCCGCGACCTGGCCGGCGTCTGCTCCCGCGCAGACATCCTGATCGCTGCCATCGGTCGTGCCCGCATGCTGGGCGCAGAGCACATCAAGCCCGGAGCTGTCGTCATCGACGTCGGCATGAACCGCCTGACGCCCGAGCAGGCGGGCAACAAGAGTGGCCTCGTCGGGGACGTCGACCAGGCCGCCGCCATGGAGCTCGCCTCGAAGCTCACGCCCGTGCCCGGCGGCGTCGGGCCAATGACGATCGCCATGCTCCTGCGCAACACCCTGCAGGCTGCCGCCTACCAGGCGGAGCTGTATGGCATGCTGGCCGAAGTGGACAGCAGGACAGCCAAGTGAGTCGTCTGCGCCTGGGAGAGCTGACCGTCCTGGCCGGCACAGGCCTGCTGATCGCCTCCCTGTTCGTGCGCAACTACCAGAACGCCGCCGGCGACCTGTCGATCTGGGAAACATTCGGCCCCGCAGCGGCGCTGCTGCTGGCCGCCATCTGCGGAGGACTGATGGTCGTCGTCTCGGCCCTGACCGAGCGCGGCAGCCCGGCCCTGCCGGTGTCGAGCGCTGTCTGGTCGGTCCTGCTCGGACTGCTCGGCTTCCTCGCAGCCCTGATCCGGGTCTTCGAGCGCCCCGACCACGCCACCATGGCCTGCATCGGCGTGTGGCTGGCCCTGGCAGGGGCCGCGCTCGTCCTGCTGGGGTCTTGGTGGACGCTGCGAGACGAACGGCCCTCGCGTTACAGGCCGGCCAGGCCGGCGCCGCGGCCGCATCCCTGAGGCACCCCGCGGTCCACGCGCCGGCTACGCTTCCGTGGCATCTGGTACTACGATCGTGCACATGGCACGGAACGTCTCGATCAGGGAGCTGCGCAACTCCACCGCTGACGTCATCTCGGAGCTGGAAGCGGGCGAGCGGCTGACGCTGACGGTCAACCGCCGTCCTGTCGCGGACATCCTTCCTCACGTCGAGGATCGCGACCCCTGGGTGCCGGCGGCTGCCCTTCGCCGCATCTTGGAGGACGCGCCGGCCGACCAGGCCTTGCTTTCCGACCTGGCCGACGTCCGCGCGGTGGAGCTCGACGACGCTTGAGTCGGGCGATCGCGGACCTTTCGGTCTTCATCGCCCAGGAGAGCGGGCGTGGCATCGGCGATCTGCCTGAGCAGATCGCCGTCTCCGCCATAACGGCTGCCGAGCTGGAGCTGGGTGTGCTCCGCGCAGTCGAGCCGGCTGTCCGGGCGACACGGCTGGCGACGCTGTCGCGGGTGCAGGCCACCTACCGGCTGTTGCCCATAGATGCCGAGGTCGCGAGCTGCTTTGCCCGCATCTGCTCGGCGGAGCTCTCCAAGGGCCGGCGGCTGCGGCGCCACGACGCCTGGATAGCAGCGACGGCCATGCGCCATGGAGCCACCGTCATCACGCAGGACCGGGACTTCTCCTCGTTCGAGGAAGTGACCGTCCGGCACGTCTGAGATCGGCGGGCTGCGTCTAGAACCTACAATCCTCCGCTGTGATCGACCGCGATGAGGTCCTGCACGTCGCCCGCCTGGCCCGCCTGGCGCTGAGCGAGGATGAGATAGAGCCGATGGCCCGCGAGCTGTCGGCTGTCCTGGACCACGTCGCGACCATCTCGGAGCTCGACCTGGCCGACGTGCCGCCGACCTCCCACGTCGTCGAGGTGACCGGCCGCCTGCGACCCGACGAGCCGAAGCCCTGTTTGCCCCGCGAGGTGGCGCTCGAACAGGCGCCCGCCGTCGACCAGGACGGGTTCCTGGTCCCGAGCCCCCAGGCATGAGCTCCCGCGATCTCCTGGACCTCACCGCCGTCCAGGCGGCGGAGGCGATCACCGCCGGGTCGCTCGACGCCGCCGAGCTCGTCGAGTCCTACCGCGCTCGCGCTGCGGCAGACCGCGCCGCCGGCGAGGACGGCCTGAACTGCTTCACCTGGGTGGCCGAGCAGAGCGAGCCGGGGACGGGCCGGCCCCTCGGCGGCGTGCCCGTTGCCGTCAAGGATCTCTTCTGCACAGCGGGGGCGCCCAGCCAGTCCGGCTCGCGGATCCTGGAGGGCTACCTCCCGCCCTACACGGCCACGGCCGTCCAGCGCCTGACAGACGCCGGGGCCAGCATGATCGCCAAGACCAACCAGGACGAGTTCGCGATGGGCTCCTCCAACGAGAACTCCGCCTACGGGCCCGTCCGCAACCCCTGGGACCGCAGCCGGGTGCCCGGAGGCTCCTCCGGCGGCAGCGCCGCGGCTGTCGCAGCCGGCCTCGCGCCGTGGGCGCTTGGCACCGACACGGGCGGCTCGATCCGCCAGCCGGCCGCCCTGTGCGGGATCGTCGGGCTGAAGCCCACCTACGGCGCCGTCTCCCGCTACGGCATGATCGCCTTCGCCTCCTCCCTGGACCAGGCCGGGCCGTTGACGCGCGACGTCCGCGACGCAGCCCTGATGCTGTCCCTGATGGTCGGGCAGGACCCCGCCGACGCCACCTCCCTGCAGTTCCCCGAGCAGATCCGAGCGCCCTCGGCCGAGCGCCTCGACGGGCTGCGCCTGGGCGTGCCCGGGGAGCTGACCGGCGAGGGCATCGAAGCAGGGGTGCAGGAGGCCTTCCGCGCCGCCCTGAAGACGGCCGAAGGCCTGGGGGCGCAGATCGTCGAGGTCCAGCTGCCCCACGCGCCCCACGCACTGGCCGCCTACTACGTGCTCGCCCCCGCCGAGGCCTCCTCGAACCTGGCCCGCTTCGACGGCGTCCGCTACGGGCTGCGCGCCGAGAACCCGGCGGACCTGCTCGACATGTACACCCGCACCCGCCACGACGGTTTCGGGGCCGAGGTCAAGCGGCGCATCATGCTCGGCACCTACGCCCTCTCATCCGGCTACTACGACGCCTACTACGGCCGCGCCCAGCGCGTCCGCACGATGATCGCCCGCGACTTCGCCACGGCATTCGGCGAGGTCGACTTCATCGTCACCCCGACCGCCCCCACTGTCGCCTTCGAGCTTGGCGAGAAGACCGGCGACCCGCTCTCCATGTACCTCAACGACTTCTGCACCGTGCCGATGTCGCTGGCAGGCATCCCCGCCGTCTCGATCCCTTGCGGGCTCTCCAGCGGGCTGCCCGTTGGGCTGCAGCTGGCCGGTCCCGCCTTCTCCGAGAACCGCCTGCTCGACGCCGCCCACGCGATGGAGTCGGTACTGGCCTTCGACGGGAGCCCGGCCCGTGTCTGACCCGGCCACCAAGGACCCAGCCGCGGCGGCCGGCCTCGAGCCTGTCATCGGCCTGGAGATCCACATCCAGCTGGCCACCGCCACGAAGATGTTCTGCGGTTGCGGGCTGTCCTTCGGGGAGCCGCCCAACACCCGCACCTGTCCCGTCTGCCTGGGGCTGCCCGGCAGCCTGCCCGTCGCCAACGCCAGGGCCGTCCACTTCGGGCTGATGATCGGCCTGGCCCTCGGCTCGGAGCTCGCGCCCCGCTCCATCTTCCACCGCAAGAACTACTTCTATCCCGACCTGCCCAAGGGCTACCAGATCAGCCAGTACGACGAGCCCCTGTGCCTGGGCGGGAAGCTGGGGGACGTCCGCATCCACCGCGTGCACCTGGAGGAGGACGCCGCCAAGCTGATCCACGTCGGCTCCTCCGGGCGCATCCATGGCTCAGACGCCTCCATCGTCGACTTCAACCGCGGCGGCACGCCCCTGGCCGAGATCGTCACAGAGCCCGACCTGGGCTCCGCCGAGCAGGCCGGCGAGTGGCTGCGGCTGCTGCGCTCGACCATGCGGGCCCTCGGCGTCAGCGACGTCAACATGGAGGAGGGGTCGCTGCGCTGCGACGCCAACATCTCCCTGCGCCCCGCCGGCTCGCAGGAGCTGGGCGTCAAGACCGAGCTGAAGAACATGAACTCCTTCCGCTTCATCGAAAGGGGCATCCGCGCCGAGATCGCACGCCAGTCCAAGCTGATTTCATCCGGGGAGCGGGTCGTCCAGGAGACGCTGCACTTCGACCCTGCCTCCGGCGCCATCACCTCCCTGCGCTCCAAGGAGGAGGCCCACGACTACCGCTACTTCCCCGAGCCCGACCTCGTGCCCGTCGCCATCGACCGGCAGATGCTCGACGCCGCCGCTGCCGACATGCCGGAGCTGCCCTCCGCTCGCGCGCAGCGCTTCCAGGACGAGCTCGGGCTGGCCGCAGACAGCGCCCAGCTGCTGGCCTTCCGCGTCGAGCTCGGCGACTACTTCGAGGCCGGCCTGGCCGCCGGCGCCGACCCCGCCCCACCCCCGCAGGCCCTGGCCAACTGGGTCACCGGCGAGCTGCTGGGACGGCTCGGCGAGATCGACGACCCCGCTGCCTCGAAGGTGAAGGCCGGTGCCCTCGCCGTCCTCGTCGGGATGCTCGACGCCAAGCAGGTCAACGCCGGCGCCGCCCGGCAGGTGCTCGACAAGCTCATCTCAGACGGGGGGGACCCGCGCCAGATCGTCCAGGCAGAGGGGCTGGGCGCCATGGAGGACTCAGACGAGTTGGCCTCCGTCGTCGCCGCCGCCCTCGCTGCCAATCCCGATGCCGCCCAGAAGGTCAAGGACGGCAACGCCAAGGCCATCGGCCCCATCGTCGGGCACGTCATGCGCGAGACCAAGGGCCGGGCCGATGGGGGAGAGGTCTCCCGGCTCGTCAACGAGCAGCTGGGGATCTAGCCTCTCCAAACTCGACAGCCCTCCCTTTCACATTTTGGACGGAGGGCCAAAGGCAGGGGCGCCCTCGGTGGGCATCATGCTGTCCATGAACCGGTCAGCAGGCCCTTCAAGAGTCTCATCACCTCGGCGGTTCATCCTCCTGCCCGAGGTGGAGGCGGATACGGGAAGGCACGGTCCCCGCGTTCGTCGCTATCGGTTGACAAGTGTCGGGCTGGGGACGGGTCGCCAGCGAACTGACGTCGGCGGCGCGGACATCGTGACGGCACGGACGGCCCGCGATCTGGGTCCGCTGAGTCGTATGAGCTGAAACCTCTCCCTCGACGACGGCGCCGGCTTCCCTCGGCAGGCGTCCTGGTGTGCGGCCGGACAGGGGATTCCCTCCCTGTCCGGCCGCATTGCCGTTAATGGCCCGGGAGTGCTACGCTGTGCCACGGCTATGGACGTGTCGGTACGGGAGCTGCGCAACCACACCGCCAGGGTGATCGCCGCCGTCGAGGGAGGCGAGCCTGTCGTGCTCACCGTGCACGGCAGGGCTGTCGCAGACATCGTTCCCCGGAGGGTGCGAGCCGAACGGCGCCCGAGCGAGCTGCTGCTGGCCGACCTTGCGGCCATCAGCCAGTTGGCGTCGGATCTCGACGTCGTCTCCGATGCCGCCGACTTCGACGTCGGGCTGAGCACGGACGACATGCTCGCGTGAGCGGCTATCTCGCCGATACAAGCGTCTTCGTCGCCGCCGAGCAGCGGCGTCCGCTGGGGGAGCCGCCCGACGGCGAGGCTCGGATCTCCGTCGCCACGCTGACAGAGCTGATCGTCGGTACGCGGCGTGCTCCAGCCGGGCCGCTGAGAGAGCTGCGTGAAGCGACGCTTGCCCGAGCGCATGCTTTCGTAGCCCTGCCGTACGACGAGAACGTCGCGGAGCGGCTCGGTGAGCTGCTGGCAAGCGCGCGAGCATCTGGGCGGCGGGCCGGCGCGATGGACGCCATCATCGCCGCGACGGCAGTTACTCACGACCTCGCTGTCTGGACTCAGGACGAGGACTTCAACGTGCTTGCAGAGCTGCTTCCGGCGCTTCGCGTGCATCGGGCTTGAACAGCGCCCTCAGAGCAGGTGCCCGAGCCGACGGTTTCCCCCTTACCCATCAACTATGCTGAACCTGTCATGAACGAGACACCCTCCCGTTCCTTCGGCCGCACAGTCGTCGCAGCCCTGATCTTCCTCGTCGCCGCATGGCTGCTGCTCGGCGTGATCGTCCACGTGCTGTCCTTCCTGTTCAGCACCTTGATCTTCGTCGTCGCCGTCGTGGCCGTGATCTGGGCCCTCAAAGTCCTCCTCTAGGGAGCGCGCCTGCCGATGGCCTACGTCATCGTCGCCGTCTGCTTCGGGATCTCCGGCGGAACCATCGCCAAGCTCAAGGGCAGCTCATTCTGGCTGTGGTTCCTGATCTCCGGGGCAGTGCCCTTCTTCGGTCTGCTCGCCGCAATCGCCTACCGCTTCGAGCGTGACGAGCTGCGCCGTCAGTGCCCCAACTGCGGGCGTGTCACCAAGATCTACGACACCCTCTGCACCCGCTGCGGGACCGAGCTGGACTTCCCCGAGGTCGCCATCGCCCCCGAATCCTGGGAGCGCACGCCGACCGCCTCGGGCTGACCCGGCATTCGGCTGCCCTAAGCCGAATTCGGCCGACCTAAGCCGGTCCGTCGCCTAGGCTTCCAGCGGCATGAGCGCAGAGGCCAAGACCGCCGGCGGGCGGGGGGACACCTTGATCGAACGGATCATCCATCGCTGGGGCTTCAAGGACGAGGACGAGTTCGTCCTGCGCGTCGTGCAGCCGGCACTGGTCGGGATGATCGACGGGACCGTCTCCTCGCTGGCGCCGATCTTCGCTGCAGCCATCGCCTCCAGCTCCCACACGGCCCTGCTCGTGGGGCTCTCGACAGCTCTCGGCGCCGGCGTCTCGATGGGCTGGTCCGAGGCCCTCTCCGACACAGGCGAGCAGACCGGCCGCGGCTCAGCCATCGTCCGCGGGGCCATCACGGGTGGCATGACAGCCGTCGGCGGGCTCTTCCACACCCTGCCCTTCCTGATCTCGGACGTCCACAAGGCCCTGCTCGTGGCCGGCTGCGTCGTCGCCGTGGAGCTCTTCGCCATCGCCTGGATCCGCAACCGCTTCCTGGAGGTCTCCCTGCGCTCCTCCCTGCTCGTCGTGACCGTAGGCGGCGCCATCGTGCTCGGCATCGGCGTCGGCGTAGGCAGCGCCTGAGCGGACGCTGAGCCCCCCGCGAGCGCTCTCTCGTCCGAAAAGTCGCTGGTAGACTGGGCTTTCCGGCACGCCGGGACGGCAACCAGCCTGTTCCGCACGCGCCCGGCAGCCCATCCAGCCGAGAAGGTGAAAGGAGGTCGAGGAAGATGCGAGCAGTCGATGCTCTGATGGAATGTCTGAAGGCGGAGGGCGTCGACGTCGTCTTCGGCCTCCCCGGGGGAGCCAACCTCCCCACCTACGACGCCTTCGTCAACGGCGGCATCCGTCACATCCTGGTCCGCCACGAGGCCGGGGGAGGGCATGCAGCCGAGGGCTACGCCAAGGCGACGGGCAAAGTAGGCGTCGCCTTCGCGACCAGCGGTCCCGGCGCGACGAACCTGATCACGCCCATCACGGACGCGATGATGGACTCCGTGCCCGTCGTCTTCATCACGGGCCAGGTCCGCACGGAGCTGCTGGGCACGGACGGCTTCCAGGAGGCAGACACGATCGGCATCACGATGCCCATCGTCAAGCACTCCTTCATGATCCAGCACCCCCAGGAGCTGCCCCGGGCGATCCACGAGGCCTTCTACGTAGCCCGCTCCGGCCGGCCCGGTCCCGTCCTCGTCGACATCCCCCAGGACCTGTCCAGAGCCGAGATCGACTACGAGCCCGTCTCGGACGTCCGCCTGCCGGGCTACCAGCCCCGCGTCGAGGGCAACCAGAAGCAGATCCGCCAGGCAGCCAAGGCGCTGGCGGCCGCCCAGCGGCCCGTCATCTACGCCGGCGGCGGGGTCGTCAACGCCGAAGCGGCCCCGGAGCTGGTCGAGTTCGCCCGTAGCGACCGCTTCCCCGTCACCTGCACCCTGATGGGCCTGGGCGCCTACCCGGCGCCCGACCCGCAGTGGCTGGGGATGCTCGGCATGCACGGCACCCGCGCCGCCAACTACGCCATGGACGAGGCCGACCTGATCTGCGCCATCGGGGCCCGCTTCGACGACCGCGTCACGGGCAAGCTGTCGGAGTTCGCGCCCAGGGCCAAGTTCATCCATATCGACGTCGACCCGGCTGAGATATCCAAGAACGTGCCGGCCCACATCCCGATCGTCGGCGACGCCAAGCACGTCCTGGCCAAGCTGCTGGTCGAGTACAGGGCGATCGGGGCCGACCCGGGCCGCCTGGAGGCCTGGTGGGGACGGATCGAAGGCTGGAAAGCCAAGTACCCACTGACCTACGAGGAATCGACCGACTCCGAGATCAAGCCGCAGTTCATGATCAAAGCCCTCTGCGAGGCGACAGGAGGCCAGGCGATCGTGACCAGCGACGTCGGCCAGCACCAGATGTGGGCTGCCCAGCACTACGACTTCCCGGCGCCCCGGCGCTGGGTCAACTCGGGCGGCCTGGGCACGATGGGCTTCGGCCTGCCCGCGGCCATGGGCGCGGCCGTCGCCTGCCCCGATCAGGTCGTCTGCTGCATCGCCGGGGACGGCTCCGTGCAGATGAACGCCCAGGAGCTGGCGACGTGCGCACAGAACGACATCCCCATCAAGGTCTTCATCATGAACAACGGCTACCTGGGGATGGTCAGGCAGTGGCAGGAGCTGTTCTGGGACGGCAAATACAGCCACGTCGACATGGGCGAGTTCCCCGACTTCGTGAAGCTGGCAGAGGCCTACGGGGTGACGGGCATGCGCCTGACCGACAAGACGACCCTGGTGGAGGACATGAAGAAGGCCATCGCGACGCCGGGCCCGGTCCTCGTCGACGTCCGCGTGACCCGTGAGGAGAACACCTATCCGATGATCCCCGCCGGCTCAGCCGCTCGCGAGATGGTGGGGTGAGCGTCATGGGCGAGCCGGGAACCAAGGAGCCGCTCAGCCTCGAGGAGCTGGAGGCCGCGACGAACATGAGGACGGGCCGCAAGCACGTCCTGTCGATCCTCGTGGAAAACAAGTCCGGCGTCCTGACCAGGATCGCCGGCCTCTTCGCCAGGAGGGGCTTCAACATCTCCACCCTCACGGTCGGACCGACAGAGGACACCCAGATCTCACGGGTGACCCTGACGGTCGACGGGGCCCTGCACCCGATCGACCAGGTCACAAAGCAGCTGCACAAGCTCGTGAACGTCCTGAAGATCCGCGACCTGGAGCCGGCCGACACGGTCGCCCGGGAGCTGGCCCTGTTCAAGGTCACAGCCGACGGGACCCAGCGCGGGGAGCTGATGCAGATCGCCGAGATCTTCCGGGGCAAGGTCGTCGACGTGACCAAGCGGGCAATCATCATCGAGGTCACGGGAACGACGGAGAAGATCGAAGCATTCGAGACGATGGTCAGACCCTTCGGGTTGATAGAGATGATGAGGACCGGCGAGATCGCCATCTCGCGTGGCCGGACCGAGACCTGATCGGGAACGCCCTTTGCAGCTGACCGCCCAAGGCCCGCCCTTCGCGCTCACGACGTCAGAGCGCGAGCGGCTGGCCCGGCGGATCGAGCAGGCATCCCGTGGGGCCCGCTCGCACGGTCGCGCCACCCTCGCCTCCATCACGCTGGACCTCGACGCCGACGTCGACCCCGCGGAGGTCGTCTGCGCATCCCGCCGCGGGGAGGAGGACCCCTGGTTCCTGCTCGAGCAGCCGGCCCGCGGCAGGCGGGCGCTGGCGTGTCTCGGCGAGGCCCTCGAGCTGCAGGCGGACGGCCCAGGGCGCTTCCGGGAGCTGGCCCTGCGCTGGCGGGCCCTGGCCTCGGAGGCCCGCAGCGACCGTGCCGACGGGGCAGGCCCCGTGGCGGTGGGGGGCTTCGCCTTCGCCCCCGACGGCGGGCGCTCCCCCCACTGGCGGGGGTTCGCGCCGGCCTCTTTGATGGTCCCCGAGGTGGCCCTGGCACGCCGCGAGCGCGACGGCCTGGCGCGAGTGGCGATGACCGTGACGGCGCTCGTCCAGCCCGACGACGTGCCCGACGAGCGGCTGGGGCAGCTGCTGGATCGCGTGGAGGGGTTGCAGGCTCGGCCGCTGCCGCTGCTGGATCCCTCGCCTGCCGGGCGCTTCGAGGTCATCAGCGCGATGCCCCCGGAGCACTACGAGCAGGCCGTCGAGCAGGCCACGAGGATGATCCGGGAGGGGCGTCTGGAGAAGGTCGTGCTGGCCCGGGAGGTGCAGGTGCACGCGGGCGGGGGGGCTCCGGTCTACGACCCCGCGGCGGTCTTCGGGGTCCTGCGGGAGGAGTTCCCGTCCTGCTTCGTCTTCTGCGTGGGGCGGGGCGGCGCGACCCTGATCGCGGCCAGCCCGGAGCTGCTGGTGCGCAGGGAGGGGCAGCGGGTCAGCACGCTGGCCCTGGCCGCTTCGATGCGCCGCAGCGCGGACCCGGCCGTCGACGACCACCTGGGCGAGCAGCTGCTGCGGGACCCCTCCTACAGGGAGGAGCACGCGATCGTCGCCCGCCGCATCGAGAAGCAGCTGCGCAGGCACTCGGTGTGGGTGGCGGCCGCGCCCGAGCCGGAGCTGGCCAGGATCGCCAACATCCAGCACCTGGCGACGCCCATCAGGGCCCAGCTGGCGAAGCCGATCGAGGCCCTGGAGCTGGCCGGCCTGATGCACCCGACCCCGGCCGTCGGCGGGGAGCCCCTGGAGGTGGCGGCGCCCCTGATCCCGGCCCTGGAGGGCCTCGACCGCGGCTGGTATCTGGGACCCGTCGGCTGGACCGACCTCGTCGGCGACGGCGAGTTCTGCGTGTCCCTGCGCTGCGCCCTGCTGGACGGGCACATCGCCCGCTGCTATGCGGGCGGCGGCGTCGTCCGCGACTCCGATCCCGTCAAGGAGCTGGCCGAGACGGAGGTCAAGCTGGCCGCTCTGCTGCCTCTCCTGGCCGGCTGAGGGCGGTCGCGACGGCGTCGTTCAGGCGCCTGTGTGCGGCTACGTTGCCCTCGCGGTCGCCGCGCACTTCGACGATCGCCGAGCCCTCGCAGGCCATGGCCCGCTCCAGCGCCTCCCGGAAGCCCCTGACGTCCTGCGCCCGCTCGTGCCGCAGGCCGTACAGCTCGGCTGCACGGGCGAAGTCCAGCCCTGTCGGGGTCGCGACGTGGTCGGTGAAGACGTCCCCCTCGCCGTCGGAGTCCCGTGCCATCGCGGCTCGGGCGACGGGCAGGAAGTCGAAGATGCCCCCGCCGCCGTTGTCGATCAGGACGATCGTCAGCTTCAGGCCGAGCCGCCCTGCGGCCAGCAGCCCGCCGAGGTCGTAGGCCAGGGCGACGTCGCCGATCAGCAGCACGACGGGTCCGTCCGATGCGGCGGCGGCCCCGAACGCGCTGGAGACGGTGCCGTCGATCCCGTTGGCGCCCCTGTTGCAGAGCACCCGCGGCGGGTCCGGGCGAACGGGCCAGAACGTCTCGACGTCGCGGACGGGCATCGAGGAGGCCACGAACAGGGTCGCCTCCTGCGGCAGCAACACCCCCAGCTCGCGTGCCACGGCAGGCTCGCTCAACCCGTCTGCCGCAAGGACGCCCGTCAGTGCCTCCCCGGCCAGCTCGTCGGCGGCCCGCCAGCTCTGAAGCCACTGCTCGTCGGGTGTGAAGCCGGCCCTTGCGGCGAGGTGGGCAAGGGCTGCGGCGGGCTGGCAGGCGACGGTGCGGCTGAGCACGGAGGCGGGGTCCTGCCAGGCCGACTCGGGATCGAGCGCGACCTGCTCGACGTCGCCCAGGGAGGCCAGCCACTGGCGCAGGGGCTTCGACACGGGCAGGTCACCGACGCGCAGGATCAGCTCGGGCGCCCCGCCGGGGCTCTCGCCGGCGCGCAGGATCGAGTCGTAGTGGGCGATGGCGGCGTCCCCGCGCCTGGCCCCCGACATGGGGTCTGCCAGCAGCGGCCAGCCTGCCATCTCGGCCAGCCTGGCGGCGACGGCGGGCAGCAGCGCATCGCGCTCGTGGCGTCCGGCCACGATGACCCCCCGTCTGACGCCGGGCGGCAGCGAGAGCAGCTCCTGGGGCGGCTCGGGCGGGGAGGGGAGAGAGCGGGCGACGTAGGGGCGCCCGTCGGGCCGGGTCGTCGGGTCGGCCGGCAGGGGCTCGTCGGTGACGAGCGGCTCGCGCAGGGGGAAGTTGAGATGGACGGCTCCCGGAGCGCCCTCCAGGGCTGTCGCGTAGGCCCGGCAGGCGAGCGTCCGCATCCAGCGCAGGCCGGCCTCGTCTGCTGTGGGCTGCTCGACCTCGAAGAACCACTTGGCGGCGGAGCCGAAGATCTTCAGCTGGTCGACGGCCTGTCCGGCGCCGTTCTCGCGCAGCTCCGCGGGCCTGTCGGCGGTCAGCAGGATCAGAGGCACCCGCGCCTCCCGGGCCTCGACGGCGGCCGGGAGCAGCTCGGCGGCGGCCGTCCCGGACGTGCAAACGACGGCCACGGGCAGCCCGCTGGCCTTGGCCAGCCCGAGCGCGAAGAACCCCGAGCAGCGCTCGTCCACGTGGGAGAAGCAGCGCAGGCGCGGCTCGCGGGCCAGCGTCAGCACCAGCGGGGCGCTGCGAGACCCCGGCGAGGTGCAGGCGGCCTGCGTCCCGCAACGGGCCAGCTCGTCGACGAAGGCTCGCAGCAGCAGGTAGGTGTCGGTGGGGCTGTTCATAGGATGGGGCCGTGTCCGAGACAGTCGTCCTCCTGCACGGCTTCGGCGGCACCCGCCGCGCCTGGGACGGAGTGGTCGAGCGCCTGGACGGCGAACGCTATCGCCCGCTGGCCCTCGACCTGCCCGGGCACGGCACGGAGGCCGACCATCCGCGACCGATCACCTTCGAGGCCTGCGTGGAGTACGTCCTTGCGCAGGCGCCCGAGCGCTTCGTCCTATGCGGCTACTCGATGGGCGGGCGGGTGGCGCTGCACGTCGCGCTGGCTGCACCCGAGCGGGTCTCGCGGCTGGTCCTGGTGGCCTGCAGCCCGGGCATCGAGGACCCGGTCGAGCGGGCCGCACGCAGGCAGGACGACGAGCGCCTGGCGGGGGAGCTGGAGAGCGGCCCCTACGAGGACTTCATCGAGCACTGGCGCACGCAGCCTCTGTTCGCGGATGACCCGCCCGAGGTGGGGCGGCTGGCCCGAGAGGACCAGAGGCGCAACGACCCGCTGGCGCTGGCAGCGGTCATGCGAGGTCTCGGAACGGGGACGATGCAGTCGCTGTGGGGGCGGTTGGGGGAGCTGGCGATGCCGGTGACCTTTCTCGCTGGAGCGCGGGATCTGAAGTTCAGGGCGATCGGGGAGCGCGTGGCCCGCGTGTGTCCCGATTGCAGTCTGCTGGTCGTAGAGGGAGGACATGGGCTACCCCTTGAGAACCCTGCTGCGGTCGCGGAGGCCATCCGATAGACTAAGGCATATGACTAAGTCTGTTGGTGTGCATGAAGCCAAGACGCATCTCTCGCGGCTGCTGGAAGACGTGGCGGCCGGGGAGGAGGTCGTCATCACGCGCAGGGGCGAGGCGGTTGCGACGCTTGGACCGCCCCCGCAGCGGGAGCGGCGCGTGTTCGGCGTCGACCGGGGACGCTTCGAGGTGCCGGAGGACTTCGACGCGCCCCTGTCCGACGAAGAACTCGACGAATGGGAGGGCGTCTGAGGCTCCTGCTGGACACCCACGTCTTCATCTGGCTGCAGACGGATCCCGACCGGATCGCCCGCCGGCGCGAGCTGCTGGAGGATCTCGAGACCGAGCTGCTCGTCTCGGCGGTCGTCGCGTGCGAGATCACCGTCAAGTACCAGCGGGGCCGCCTCCCGCTGTGCGAACCGCCGCAGGACTACGTGCCTGAGCGTGTACGCACGATCAGGGGCACGCCCGTTGCGATCGAGCAGGCACACGCGCTGGAGGTCGGGTCGCTGCCGCCCATCCACCGGGATCCGTTCGACCGCCTGCTGATCGCCCAGTCGCGGGTGCTCGGGGTGCCGATCCTCACCGCCGACACGACGATCGCCGCATACCCGGTCGAGACGATCATGGTTTAGCCCCGCCCTGTCACCTAAGACAAGCGTCCGTGATAACGTACGAAGCATGGTGAAGGTGGAAGTGGGCGAGACGGCTAAGGACCATGAGCAGCAGGCGCTTGCGCATGACAAGCTCGACCCAGCTGTCGTCGGCGCCCGCGTCAAGGCGTTGCGCGAGGCCAGCAGCATGTCGCTGCGGGATCTGGCGGCGCGCAGCGGCGTCAGCGCGCCGATGCTCTCGCAGGTCGAGCGCGGCGAGACGAGCCCGACGCTGACCGTCGCCGGCCGAATCGCCGCGGGCTTGGATCTGCGTCTCTCCCAGCTGCTGCGCCTCGACGAGCAGGGGCAGGTCACGATCGTGCGGGCGGCTGAGCGTCGCCGCGGCGGCAACGCCCGGCGCGGACATCGCTTCGAGGTGCTGACTGGCGCACAGCCGGGCCAGCGGGCGGAGCTCTCGCGTCACACGCTCGGTCCGGGCGGCTCGACGGGCGGTCCGGACGATCCGCCCATGCACGAGCCGGGCAGCCGCGAGACGGCGCTGGTGACGGAGGGGCGGGTCGTGCTGGTCTGCGACGGCGCCCGCCACGAGCTGGCCGAGGGCGATTGCGTGACCTTCGACGCGGACCTGCCACATCACTTCGAGAACCCCGACACTGCCGAGGCGGCCTTCCTGGCCGTCGTCTCGGCCGGCCTGAGGAGGAGCTGAATGCCAAAGACGATGTTCGAGAAGATCTGGGAGGCCCACGAGGTCGCCGAGGGGTTGATCTACATCGACCTGCACCTCGTCCACGAGGTCACGAGTCCGCAGGCATTCGACGGGCTGCGCCTGGCGGGTCGCAGGGTGCGCCGCCCCGACCGGACTCTTGCGACGGCAGATCACAACACGCCGACGGACGGCACGCCGACGGCGGCCATGATCAAGGACGCCCTCTCGCGCGTGCAGGTCGAAACGCTGGAGCGCAACTGCGCCGAGTTCGGCGTCCCCGTCTACTCGTTGGGCTCCGACCGCCAGGGGATCGTTCACGTGATCGGCCCGGAGCTTGGCGTCACCCAGCCGGGCATGACGATCGTCTGCGGGGACTCGCACACCTCCACGCACGGCGCCTTCGGCTCGCTGGCCTTCGGGATCGGCACGAGCGAGGTCGAGCACGTGCTGGCGACGCAGTGCATGGTCCAGCAGCGGCCCCGCTCGATGCGGATCCTCTACACGGGCGAGCTGGGCTTCGGCGTCTCGGCCAAGGACCTGATTCTGGCCACGCTGGGGCAGCTGGGCGTCGGCGGCATGACAGGCCACGTCGTCGAGTACGCCGGCGAGCCGATCCGCAAGCTCTCGATGGAGGGCCGCATGACCGTCTGCAACATGACGATCGAGGGAGGCGGCCGGGCGGGCATGATCGCCCCCGACGAGACGACCTTCGCCTGGTATGAGGAGACCGAGCGGCCGGGCGCGCCGAAGGGCGCTGAGCTGGAGCACGCCGTCTCGCAGTGGTCCGAGCTGCCCAGCGAGGAGGGGGCCTTCTATGACAAGGAGGTCCAGATCGACGCTTCGGCGATCTCCCCGCAGGTGAGCTGGGGCACGACGCCTGGGATGGTCAAGTCGGTGACCGAGAGCGTCCCCTCCCCGGAGGACTTCGACTCGCCGGCCGACCGCGAGGCGACCGAAAGGGCCCTGCACTACATGGACCTGCAGCCGGGCACGCCGATCGAGGAGATATCCGTCGACCGGGTCTTCATCGGCTCCTGCACGAACTCCCGCATCGGCGACCTGCGGGCGGCGGCGGAGATGGTGGCGGGACGCAAGGTCGCACCGAGCGTCAACGCGATGGTCGTGCCGGGCTCCCAGCAGGTCCGCAAACAGGCCGAAGCGGAGGGCCTCGACAAGGTCTTCACCGACGCCGGCTTCGACTGGCGGGTCGCAGGCTGCTCGATGTGCCTGGGCATGAACCCCGACATCCTGGCGCCCGGCGAGCGCTGCGCCTCGACCTCGAACCGCAACTTCGAGGGCCGCCAGGGCAGAGGTGGGCGCACGCACCTCGTCTCCCCGCAGATGGCCGCTGCAGCGGCCATCGAGGGCCGCTTCGTCGACATCCGGGACTGGTCGTGAGCGCCGCAGCGCCCGGCGCCGCCTGGCAGCGCCCGGAGCTGGTCGGGGAGTTCCTCGACGGGCGCCAGGCGCTGCTGCCGCTGATCGACGTCCAGGAAGAGCTCGTGCGGCGTACCTTCCAGCGACACCGGCATGAGGTCTCGAGCTTCCTCGACCTCGGCGCGGGGGACGGCGCGATGTCCGCCCTCGTACAGTCGGTCCTGCCCCACGCCCAGGCCGTCCTCGTCGACTTCTCGGAACCGATGCTCGCTCGTGCGCAGCAACGGCTGGGGGAGCCGGGCGGGCGCTGGCGCTCTCTGCGGGCGGACCTGTCCGACGCGGGCTGGCGCGCCGGCCTGGACGGAGCGCCCTTCGGGGCCGCCGTCTCGTCGTTCGCGATCCACCACCTGCCCTCCGAGCGCAAGCAGGCGCTGTTTGGGGAGATCTTCGATCTGCTCGAGCCCGGCGGGATGTTCGTGAACATGGACGTCGTCACCGTCAGAGGACCGCTGGCGGGGCTCTTCGAGGAGCAGATGGCGGCCAATGCAGGAGAGCTCGAGCGCAGCCGCGGCGGCGACGAGCACGCTCGCCACAGGGCCGAAAGCCAGCTGCTGGACGACAACGACGACGACCAGCCCGATTCCGCCGAGAGCCAGCTGCGCTGGCTCGGGGAGGCGGGCTTCGCCGACGTGGAACTGCACTTCAAATGGGCCGAGGGCGCGATCTTCGGCGCCGTCAAGCCGAGTTAGTCAGGAGAGACGCATGCAGCCCATCGAGACGATCACGGGTGCTGTCAGCCACCTGGACCGCGCCAACGTCGACACCGACCAGATCATGCCCAAGCAGTTCCTCAAGCGGGTCGAGCGGACGGGCTTCGGCGAGTTCCTCTTCTACGACTGGGCCAAGGAGCCCGGCTGGGACCTGCCCGCCAACCCGATCCTCGTGGCCGGTGAGAACTTCGGCTGCGGCTCCTCCCGCGAGCATGCGCCCTGGGGCCTGCAGGACTACGGCTTCCAGGCGATCGTGGCCCCCAGCTTCGCGGACATCTTCTACTCCAACTGCACCAAGATCGGCCTGCTGCCGGTTGTGCTCAGCGAGGAGGACTGTCAGGCCCTCGCGCACGCCGGGCAGGGGCAGATCGACCTGCAGGCCCAGGAGGTGCGATTCGACGGACGTGAGGTCCCCTTCGAGATCGACCACGAGATCCGCCGGCGGCTGTTGGCGGGGCTGGACGACATCGGCGTCACACTCGCCGAGGACGAGGCCGCCATCGCCGACTACGAGGCCGGACGCGAGCGCAGCGGGCCCGTCACCACAGCCCTGTGAGCCCGATCGCCGCACGGGTCCGTTCTAGCTAAGTACGCGCTACCCTGTGGCTGTGGTCCGTGTCGGAATGCACGAAGCCAAGAGCCAGCTCTCCCGGCTCGTCGACTTGGCCGAGGGCGGCGAGGAGGTCATCATCCAGCGCTCCGGCCGCCCGGCCGCTCGACTGGTTGCTGTGCGGCGCCGTCGTCCCGTGACGGAGGCCTTCGGGGCGCTGCGCGGCCAGATCGAGCTTGCGGACGACTTCGACGAGCTTCCCGCGGACTTCGCCGAGCACTTCCGCTGAGCCTGCTGCTCGACACGCATGCCGTGCTGTGGCTGCTCGAGGGCGACGCACGCGTCGAAGGAGCTCGTGCCGCGATCGAGGATGCGCGTACGACCGTGCTCGTCAGCTCGGTGTGCGTATGGGAGGCGGCCATCAAGAGCGCGCTGGGCAAGCTGCGGGTCCCCGAGGACCTGCCCGAGCGCCTGGACGAGTTCGCTTTCGAGCGCTTGCCGGTCACCGACGCTCACGCGTGGGCGGTGCGAGCGCTCCCGCCGATCCACGACGATCCTTTCGATCGGCTGCTCGCGGCGCAGGCCGTTTGTGAGCGCGCCACCATCGTGTCCGCCGACACCGTCTTCGACGACTACTCGATCGAGCGCATCTGGTAGCTGTCGGGATATACCACTGATCGATTGTATATACTCATGCGCGATGAGCAAGCATCTCGTGGACATCGACGAGCAGGCCCTTCGTGCGGCGCGAGCCGAGATGGGCACTCGCACGATCAAGGAGACCGTCAACCGCGCGCTGCAGACGGTGGGCACAGATCGCCGAAGCACAGTCGAGCACGCGTTTGCCACGCTCGCCGAGGCGGACGTCGCCGATCGCGAGCGAGCGTGGCGCTGACGCATCTCGTCGACACCAGCGTCCTGACGAGGCTGGACAAGCCGGCGGTACGCGAGGCGCTGCACGATCGTGCCGAACGGGGAGAGCTGGCAAGGGCGGGCATCAGCGACCTGGAGATCGGCTACTCGGCTCGCGACGCAGCGGAGTGGGACCGCCTCGCTGGCGCGCTTGAGATCTTCGACCTCGTGGAGACGACTGACGAGCACGTGCGCCGCGCCCGCCAGGTACAGCGGCTGCTGGCAGCCAGGCATCAGCGGGGACGGAAGGTGCCCGATCTCCTGATCGCGGCCGCCGCGGAAACGCACGGTCTGACCGTCTGCCACTACGACGCCGACTTTGACAGGATCGCGAACGTGACCGGTCAGGCATGCGAATGGGTCGTTCCCGCGGGATCGGTCGACTAGATGACCCACCACATCGTCACCCTCCCCGGCGACGGGATCGGCCCCGAGATCATGGCCCCGGCGCTCGAGGTCCTGCGCGCCGTCGGCGAGTTCGAGTTCGAGGAGCACGTCTTCGGGGGTGCTTCGATCGACGCCCACGGCACGGCCCTGACCGACGAGACGCTCGCCGCCTGCCGTGGTGCCGACGCGGTGCTGCTGGCGGCCGTCGGCGGCCCGAAGTGGGACACGACCGACCCCGACAAGCCCCGTCCCGAGCAAGGACTGCTGGGACTGCGCAAGGGCCTCGGGCTGTTCGCCAACCTGCGGCCCGTCAAGCCGATCCCCGCCCTCTACGACGCCTCTCCGCTGCGACGTGAGCGCATCGAGGGGACCGATCTGCTGGTCGTGCGCGAGCTGACCGGCGGCATCTACTTCGGTGAGAAGACCCGCACGGCAGAGCAGGCCAGCGACCTGTGCGCCTACAGCGTCACGGAGATAGAGCGGATCGCCAGAGCCGGGTTCAGGGCCGCCCGCTCACGGGTCTCCAGCGTCGACAAGGCCAACGTGCTGGAGACCAGCCGCCTGTGGCGCGAGACCGTAACGCGCATCCACTCCAGCGAGTTCCCGCACGTCGAGCTGGAGCACGTGCTGGTCGACAACGCAGCCATGCAGCTCGTCTCCTCGCCACGGCACTTCGACGTGATCCTCACCGAGAACCTGTTCGGGGACATCCTCTCCGACGAGGCGGCGATGCTGACGGGCTCGATCGGGATGCTGCCGAGCGCATCGCTGGGCGCCGACGGCCCGGGGCTGTTCGAGCCCGTGCACGGCTCCGCCCCCGACATCGCCGGGCAGGGGGTCGCCAACCCGCTGGCCATGTTCCTCTCGGCCGCCCTGATGCTGCGCCACGGCCTGGGCATGGAGGCCGAGGCCGAGGCGATCGAGTCCTGCGTCCAGGCCGCCCTCGCCGGTGGGCTGCGAACGGCCGACCTCGGAGGCCGGGCGGGCACCGCCGAGGCCACGGCCGCGGTCCTGGCCGCCCTGTAGACCGAGGTCACCGGGGGGCAGCCGGCAGGCGCGCCACCCCGTGAGCGCACGGGCCTCCCCCAGCAGGCCGGGCACGACTCAGGACGGTGCCACCCCGAGCCCACCGCCCTGCGGCACGGCGATCGCACCGTCCCGCGCCGGCAGCACGTCCTCGACGTTCTCGAACAGGGCAAGCGTCGCCAGGCCGCAGTGCGGCACCGGTCCCCGCGACGCGAGCGCGCCGGCCACGTGCAGCGCGGCGGCGACTCCCAGGGGCCCGTCGAAGGTGGAGGCCAGGTAGACCTCGGCACCGGAGGCCCGCACCAGCGCCGCGGCGGCCACGAGCCCCCCGATCCCGCCGCAGCGCGAGACCTTCAGGCAGACGGCGTCGGCCACTCCCGCCCCCAGCGCACCGTGCTCGGCTGCCGTCTCGTCGATCGAGACGCGCACCGCCACCCGCTCCCTCACCGCCCGCACCGCCTGCAGCCCGTGCGTGGGCTCCTCGACCAGCTCCAGTCCCGCCCCTTCCAGCGCCTCGATCATCCGCACGGCCTGCTCGACGTCCCAGGCCCCGTTGGCGTCCAGG
The DNA here is from genome assembly GCA_963697795.1 of uncultured Solirubrobacteraceae bacterium. Classification (GTDB taxonomy): domain Bacteria; phylum Actinomycetota; class Thermoleophilia; order Solirubrobacterales; family Solirubrobacteraceae; genus Palsa-744. The sequence continues at coordinate 3,137,121 of OY969097.1, forward strand.
CGCAACAGCGTCTGCGGTCCCGCGGCGGCCCTCACGGCGGCCACCCGTCCCGCGTCGTCGCCGACGCCGACCTTCACCTTCAGGCACGTGAACCCGTCCGCAACGGCTCGTGCAGCCTGCTCGGCGGCAGCCGCACGGTCGAGCGCCGGCAATGTCGCGTTGACGGGCACCTCGGCGGCGTACTCGTCGCTCAGGAGCTCAGCGATCGGCTTGCCGGCCCGCCGCCCTGCGCGGTCCCACAGGGCCATGTCGATCGCCGCGAAGGCCTCCGGCAGGTCCTCGACCTCGCGCAGGGCGTCCACCAGCCGCGCACCCTGTTGCTCGTCCCAGGCCTCCAGCAGAGGCCTGTAGGCGGCCAGGGCCGACATCACCCGCTCCATGTCGGCGCCGCCGTAGGCGGGCAGGGGGGCCGCTTCGCCGTAGCCGCTGAGGCCGTCTGCCCCCGTCAGCGTGACGAGTGCCAGCTCCCGCTCTGCCACGGTGCCGTAGGAGGTACGCAGCGGTTCCGCCAGTCGCAGCGTGCGCCGGTCGACCTCCAGCTTCACGGCGTCACGAGCCGACTCCACCGCCGGCCAGGATGCCGGCCGAGAAGAGCAGGCAGAAGATCAGCTGCAGCATCCCCGTCTGCGCCAGGGCGCCGTTCAGCGAGGGGCCGTCGACGCGGGTGCGGACGACCTCGTTGACCCTGAAGGCCAGCGGCGCCGCCAGCCAGGGCAAGAGCAGCCAGGCGTCCATCGACCCCGCCAGCCACGGCACCGGCGCCAGCAGGAATGCCACGACGAGCATCGTCCCGTACATGATCCGCGTGCGGCCCCGCCCCAGCCGCACCGCCAGGGTGCGCTTGCCGGCCCGCTTGTCCGTCTCCATGTCGCGGACGTTGTTGACGACCAGGATCGCGCTGGCCAGCAATCCGACGGGCACCGCGCACAGGAAGGCCTGCCAGGGCAGCTGCTGGACCTGCACGTAGTAGGAGCCCGCCACGGCCACGATCCCGAAGAACAGGAAGACGAACAGCTCGCCCAGGCCCTCGTAGCCGTAGGGGCGGGGGCCGCCCGTGTAGAGGACGCCGGCCAGGATCGAGGCCGCGCCGACGGCCAGCAGCATCCAGCCCGCCACGACGATCAGGTAGACCCCGCAGGCCACGGCCAGCCCGAACGTCACGTAGGTCGCCACCAGCACCTGGCTGGGCGGGACGAGGCCTCCTGCAGTTACGCGCACGGGGCCGAGACGGTCCTCGGTGTCGGCGCCGCGGCGGGCGTCTGAGTAGTCGTTCGACAGGTTGGTCCCGACCTGGATGAAGACGGCGCCCAGCAGGGCCGCCACGAAGGCCAGGGGATGGAAGTGGTCTGCCCCCAGGGCCAGGGAGGTGCCGACCAGGACGGGGGCGATCGCGGCCGGCAGCGTGCGCAGACGCGCCGCCATCAGCCATATCCGAACGGCGCTCACGGGCCGGTCAAGCTCGCTTGGGGAAGCGCGAGAAGTCCGGCCTGCGCTTCTCGCGGTACGCGTTACGCCCCTCCTGGGCCTCCTCGCTTCCGTAGAACAGCAGGTTGGCGTCGTGGGCCAGCTGCTGGATCCCCGCCAGGCCGTCCTCGGCCGCGTTGAAGCTGGCCTTCAGCAGGCGCAGGGAGAAGGGGGAGAGGGCCAGCATCTCCCGGCACCACTGCACCGTCTCCTCCTCCAGGCGCTCCAGCGGCACGACCGTGTTGACGAGCCCCATCGCCAGCGCTTCGGAGGCGTCGTACTGGCGGCACAGAAACCAGATCTCCTTGGCCTTCTTGGGGCCGACCTGGTTGGCCAGCAGGCCCGCCCCGAAGCCGCCGTCGAAGGAGCCGACCCTCGGCCCGACCTGCCCGAAGCGGGCGTTCTCGGCCGCGATCGTGAGGTCGCAGACGAGGTGAAGGACGTGCCCGCCGCCGATCGCATAGCCCGCGACCATCGCCACGACGGGCTTGGGCAGGCGGCGCATCTGCACGTGCAGGTCGGTGACGTGGAAGCGGCCCACGCCCGTGTGGGTGGGATCGGATATCTCGTCGTCGTTGAGGTAGCCGGAGTCGCCGCGCACGCGCTGGTCCCCGCCCGAGCAGAAGGCGTCCGGTCCCTCGCCGGTCAGCACGATCACGCCGACGCTCGTGTCCTCCCGCGCCACCTCAAGCGCCTGAGAGATCTCGATCACCGTCCTCGGCCGGAAGGCGTTTCTCACCTCCGGGCGGGCGATCGTGATCTTGGCTATGCCCGCGTCCTCGCCCGTCGAGAGCTCGTAGCGGATGTCCTCGTATGTGCCGGTTCCGGCGATCCATTGGGTGCTCATCGCGGGAAGGCTAGCTGCAGCTAGCCTGTGGGCAATGCCAACCAGTGGATGGCTGGACCGTGCCGCCGGCTGCGCACCCGACCGCACGGCCGTCGAGACCCCCTCGGGGAGCCTCTCCTACGGGGAGCTGCTGAGCCGCGCCCGGGCCGGCGCGGCGGCCCTGCGGGAGCGCGGCGTGCAGCCGGGCCAGGCCGTCGCCATCGCCCTTCCCGCGGGCCTGGACTTCGTCAGCGCCCTGCACGCCTGCATGCTGCTCGGCGCCCCCGCCCTGCCCGTCGACCTGCGCCTGGCCGCCTCCGAGCGCGAGCGCATATCCGCACCGGCCTCCGTCGTCGTCGAGGAGCCGCTGCCCGGCGAGGGCGTCGAGCTGCCCCCCTCGCTGCAGGCTCCCGCCCGCCACGACCTCGACGCGACCGCCCTGATCGTCCACACCTCCGGGACCACAGCCGCCCCCCGCCCTGTCGAGCTGACCTACGGCAACCTCTTCTGGAGCGCCATCGGGTCGGGCGTGGCGCTGGGCATCGACCCGGGCGAGCGCTGGCTGTGCGCCCTGCCGCTGTCCCACGTCGGCGGCCTCTCGATCCTGATCCGCTCCGTCATCGGCGCGACCACGGCCGTCGTGCACGAGCGCTTCGAGACCGACCGCGTCCTGCAGGCGCTGATGGAGCAGGACGTCACCCTCGTCAGCCTCGTCGCGACGACCCTCGCCCGCCTATTGGACGCCGGCCTGCAGGCCCCGCCGAAGCTCCGCTGCGCCCTCACGGGCGGCGGTCCTGTGCCGCTGGCCCTGGTCGAACGGGCCCGCGAGGCGGAGGTTCCGGTCAGCACCACCTACGGCCTCACGGAGACCTGCTCGCAGGCCACGACGCTGCCCGTGGCCGTGCTGGAGGAGCCGCCGGTCCACACGGCCGGCCCGCCCCTCTTCTGTACCCGCCTGCAGATCGCCGAGGACGGGGAGATCATGATCTCCGGCCCGACCGTCGCCCGCTCCGCCGAGCTGACCAACGGTTGGCTGGCCACGGGCGACCTGGGCAGCCTCGACGAGCGCGGCTGGCTGACCGTCGTCGGCCGCAAGGCCGACACGATCGTCAGCGGCGGCGAGAACGTCGCCCCCGCCGAGGTGGAGGCCGTCCTGGAGGCCCACCCGCACGTCGCCGAGGCGGCTGTCGTGGGCCGCCCCGACGAGCAGTGGGGGGAGGCCGTGACGGCCCTGCTCGTCATGCACGAGGGAGAGGACATGGACGAGCAGGCGCTGGCCGAGCACTGCCGCACCGCCCTGGCCCCCTACAAGGTCCCCAAGCGCTTCACCCGCCTGTCCGACCCCCTGCCCCGCACGCCATCGGGCAAGCTGCTGCGCAGGGAGCTCGTGTGAGCACGAGCTTCGACGCCGAGCGCTACAGGGCGGAGAGCATCGAGGGCTGGGAAGCAGCCGCCGCCGGCTGGGTGCGCAGGCGGCAGCAGATCGCCCACTGGGCCGCGCCCGTGGCGCACTGGCTCGTCGAGGCGGTCGCGCCGCAGCCGGGGGAGAGGGTGTTGGAGCTGGCCGCGGGACTGGGGGAGACAGGCATGCTGGCGGCGGAGCTCGTCGCCCCCGCCGGCAGCGTCCTCATCTCCGACCAGACAGAGGCGATGCTGGAGGGCGCCCGCGCCCGCGCCGCCGAGCTGGGCATCACAAACGTCGAGTTCAAGGTCCTCAACGCCGAATGGATCGACCTGCCGCTGGCCGGCGTCGACGCCGCCCTCTGCAGGTGGGGCTTCATGCTGATGGCCGACCCCGGCGCGGCCCTGTCTGAGACGCGCAGGGTGCTGCGCTCCGGCGGGCGCCTGGCCCTGGCCGTGTGGGACGCCATCGAGCGCAACCCCTGGGCATACCTGCCCGTCAGGGCGCTGATCGAGCACGGCCACACGAGCGCAAGCGGCGCCGACGGGCGGCCGGGCCCGTTCGCGCTCGGCGACGCCGGGCTCCTGGCGGAGACCCTGGCCGGGGCCGGCTTCGTCGAGCCTCGCATCGAGACGATCGAGCTGACCCGCCGCCACGACTCCTTCGGAGAGCTGTGGGACTTCCAGCTGGACGTCTCGCACACCTTCCACGAGGCCGTCATGTCGCTTCCCGAGCAGGAGATCGAGGCCGTCCAGGCGACGCTGCGGGAGCTGCTGGCCCCCCACACGGACGCAACCGGCGCGATCGAGCTGTCGGGCGCCACGCTCGTGGCGCTGGCCGAGGCCTGACCCTGGAGAAGGGCCCGCTTCGGATAGCCTGCGGCCAATGATCTACGACGACGACGCAGACCTCACCCTCCTCGACGGCAAGACCGTCGCAATCATCGGCTACGGCTCACAGGGCCACGCCCACGCTCTGAACCTCAAAGACTCCGGCGTCAAAGTCGTCGTCGGGCTGCGCCCCGACTCGGCCTCCGTCGCGAAAGCCCAGCAGGAGGGGCTGGAGGTGCTGCCCGTCGTCGAGGCCGCCAGCCGCGGCGACATCGTGATGATCCTGCTGCCCGACGAGCTCCACCGCCAGGTATGGGAGCAGGAGATCCGCGACGGCATCGCGCCCGGCAACATGATCATGTTCGGCCACGGCTTCTCGATCCACTACAAGGAGATCGAGCCGCCCGCCGGCGTGGACGTGGCGATGGTCGCCCCCAAGGGCCCCGGCCACCTCGTCCGCCGCCAGTACACCGAAGGCTCCGGCGTGCCCGGCCTGATCGCCGTCGAGCAGGACGCCACGGGCAACGCCCGCGCCCTGGCCCTGGCCTACGCCAAGGGCATCGGCTGCACCCGCGGCGGCGTCATCGAGACGACCTTCAAGGACGAGACCGAGACGGACCTGTTCGGCGAGCAGGCGGTGCTCTGCGGCGGCGCCTCCGAGCTCGTCCAGGCCGGCTTCGAAACGCTCGTCGACGCCGGCTATGACCCCGAGATGGCCTACTTCGAGTGCCTGCACGAGCTCAAGCTGATCGCCGACCTGATGTACGAGAAGGGCCTGGCGGGGATGCGCTTCTCGATCTCCAACACGGCCGAGTACGGCGACTACACGCGCGGCAAGCGGGTCGTCACCGAGGAGACCCGCGCCGCCATGCGCCAGATCCTCAAGGAGATCCAGGACGGCGACTTCGCCCGCGAGTGGATCGCCGAGAACAGGGCCGGCCAGGAGAGCTTCAAGCGCATGCGAGCCGAGCAGGCCGACAAGCAGATCGAGCACGTCGGCGGCGAGCTGCGCTCGCACATGGACTGGATCAAGCCGTCCTTCTGATGGGCGACCCGGCGGCCTCGCGACGGCGCCGCACCGTCTAGGGCAGGCGCGAGTCGATGCTGGCCTACGTCTTCTGGCACCGGCCCGCGCCGGGCGTCGCACCCGACGCCTACGAGCAGTCCCTCGAGCGCTTCCACCGCTCCCTGGCCCACCGGCCCCCGGCCGGCTTCAGGGGCTCGGTGACGCTGCGGGCGCCCGCACTGCCCTGGCTGCCGGTTCCCGCCGGCGAGGACCCCGCCGGATACGAGGACTGGTACCTGCTGGACTCCTGGGACGCCGTCGGCGTGCTGGAGAGCGCGGCCGTCTCCCACGGTCACGCGACAGCGCACGAGCAGGCGGCCCGCCATGCCGGCGCCGGCACTGCCTCGATATACCGCCTGCAGGAGGGCCGGGGGATGCCGGCGCAGGCCCGCACGGCCGTCTGGGTCGAGCGGGCTCCAGGCAGCGCCCACGGTGCCATCTCGGACCTGCTGGAGGACGGCATGGACGGGGACAGCAGCTCCCTGTGGCGGCGCTGCCTGGTGCTCGGACCCGCGCCTGAGCTGTGCCTGCTCGCCGGCGAGCGGCAGATCGACCTGGAGACGGGCATCTCGCCGAGCCGGCTGCCGGGCGGCTGGAGCGCCGAAGTCGCCGCCCGCGAACCGCTCGAGGACCCCACTGCAGGCGAGCCGGAGCAGCCCGCGGGCGATGGCTGACAGCGACAGGGTCATGGGCGAGGAGCTGCAGAGCGGCGAGTTCCGCCGCCGGCAGAGCCGCTTCCGCGACTGGGTGGGTCCCGACCACCGCCCCGGCCACGAGAACGACACACCCCGCTACACCCCCGAGCCCGGTCGCTACCACCTCTACGTCTCGCTGGCCTGTCCCTGGTGTCACCGCACCGCCATCCTGCGCGAGCTGGCGGGCCTGCGGGAGGCGGTGCCGATTCATTACCTGGCGCCCTTCCGCGACGCGCGCGGGTGGGCCTTCAGCGGGGAGGAGTTCTCAGACGGACCCGGCGGACGCTACGTCGACTCCCTGCACGGCTGGAAGTTCATGAGCGAGGCATACCGCCTCTCCGACCCCGCCTACGCGGCCCGCGTCACCGTTCCCGTCCTGTGGGACGAGCAGACGGGCTGCATCGTCAACAACGAGTCCAGTGACATCGTGCGCATGATGGCCGCGCCCGACTCGCTCGGCGGGATCGGCACGAGCGGCGGCCTGGATTTGTACCCGCCGGAGCTTCGCGAGCAGATCGTCGCGGTCAACGAGCGGGTCTACGAGACGGTCAACAACGGCGTCTACAGGGCCGGCTTCGCGCGCCTGCAACCCGCCTACGAGCACGCCTTCCAGCGGCTGTTCGAGAGCTTCGCTTGGCTGGAGGAGCTGCTGTCCGAGCGCCGCTACCTGATGGGCGACGCCGTCACGGAGGCCGACTGGCGGCTGTTCCCGACGCTGGTCCGCTTCGACGAGGTCTACAACCTGCACTTCCGCTGCAACTACAGGAGGCTGGTCGACTACCCGAGCATGTGGGGCTACGCCCGCGAGCTCTACCAGCAGCCGGGAGTGGCGCCGACCGTCGCGATGGACCAGATCAAGCGCCACTACTACACGACCCACGACGAGCTGAACCCGAAGCGGATAATCCCCACAGGCCCCGGCTACGACTGGCGCGCGCCGCACGGCCGCGGGGCTTGAGTCCTCCGGGACGTCCGATTCATACACCAGGCGGGGCTCGAACCCGCATCAACGGCCGCTAAAGCCGCCCCATTGGCCATTTATGGTACTGGTGCGCGTCACAACCAATCGTGGGGTGGATTCTCGCCAGTCGGGCGGGGAATTGCCACCCATATTTCCGTTAAATTTGGGAATCGCCGCATTCCACGGGACATCCGGAAAGCGAGGATCGTCGAGATGCAACTCCGTGTCTCCTACAGGGCTCGGCCCGGCGCCGCCCGGGGCGCATTTCGGAGAATTTGTTTTCTACTCACATGATTTTCTTGTCACTCGCACGCTGAGACGCTAGCCTCGGCGAAGTCCGGGGGAGCGGTGTGTGAGCTATGAACCTCTTCGATCATCTGGAGGCAGTGGCGGCGGGCGGGGCCTCACCCCCGTGGTGGTCGGCGCGGTCGCTGAGCGAGCCCCACCCCGAGTTCGACGCGAAGCTGATCTCCCGCGTGGACTGCTGGCAGGACAAGCGCCGCGCCCGCGAGGCACTGGAACGGGTCGAGCAGAACCCCGCCGTCGAGCGCCTGCGGCCGGAAGGACGGGAAGTGTGGGTGCGCCTGAGTGAGAGCCTGCTGGAAGGGCTGGGGGAGCGCTTCGAGGACCCTTCCGCCGGCCTGCCCGACAACGGCGACCTGCTGGCGGGCAGGCGCTTCGTCGTGAACTTCTGGTGCGCCAACGCGACCAAGGCCCTGCACGTCGGGCACCTGCGAAACCTCGCCGTGGGCAACGGCCTGGCCGGCGTCTTCAGGGAGTCGGGAGCGGAGGTCGAGCGTCACAGCCTGATCTGCGACGTCGGGCGCAGCATGGGGGAGGCGATGGCGGGGGTCGCCCGCAGCGGCCCGCAGGCAGGCCCGGAGCTGGAGAAGCCCGACCACTTCGTCGGGCGCTGCTACCTGGACTACCTGCGGGCCACAGCCGAGCGCGTCACCCCCGACGTCGGCTCGCGCGAGATCGCGAGGGGGGAGATGGAGGAGCAGGACGGGGCGGACGACCTGACGCTGCGGCTGCTGGCCGGCGACCCGGCGGCCAGGGAGCTGTGGCTGGCGACCCGCTCGTGGGTGATGGAGGGCCAGGAAGAGACGCTCGGCCGCCTGGGCGTGGACTTCGAGCGCGTCTACTACGAGTCCGACTACCTGGCCAGGATGCGCGAGCTGGAGCAGGCCGGCCTGCGCGCGGGGGTTCTGCGTCGTGACGGCGACGGCGTCGTCGTCTACCCGACGGGGCTCAGCGAGCTGGAGGAGATGCCGCTGGTCCGCAGCGACGGCGTGCCGACCCAGCACATGCGCTCCCTGGCCTTCTGGATCGACCCACCGGATCTCGAGGGAGCCCTCTCGATTCAGGTCTCGGGCGCCGAGTGGGTCTCACACGTCGCCTGCCGGCGCAGGCTGGCGGCTGCCCTCGGCGCCGACGGCAGGGCCGTCGCGACCAAACCCACCCACGACGTCTTCCACGGCATGGTCGCCGTCGAGAAGCGGGCCATGGCCTCCAGCGTGGAAGGGGCCCTGCTGATCGACGACATCCTCGACTGGCTGGACGCCCAGATCGACAGCGACGAACACGCCAAGCGAGTGCTGGAGTCGCACCCCTGCCCCGAGCGCGTCCCCGCGCAGGTCGCCCTGGCCTGCTTTTCCCTGCGGCAGGTCGGCAAGACCGTCGACTTCGACCCCTTGTCGCTGCTGGACGTCTCGCGCAGCCCCGGCTGGGCCCTGGCGTGCGCCCGTGCCGGCAGCGGGCGTCCCGTCGGGGAGGCGGACCTGCGCGCGGCCACGGGCGACCCCGACTACCGCTACGCGCTTGTGCAGTCGGAGATGTACCGCCGTCACCTGCTGCGGACGATCGGGACGCGCGACCTGGAGATGCTGGCCCGCTACGCCTTCCGGCTGGCGGGCTGGTATCTGCGCGAACCGAGGGCGGCCACGGTCGAGCGTGTCGTGGGGGCGACGCTCGGCCAGGCCGCCCGCGGGCTGGGTCTGGAACCCGCGCAGGCGGAGCGGGTCGGCTGAGCCCATGGCCGAGATGGTCGCGATCGAGCAGCGCCCCGTCGGCAGAGACGCGGCGCCGTGGGTGCGCGAACGGGGCCTCTTCACGCTCGGCCACGAGAACGACAGGCGCATCGCCGAGCTGCGCAAGGGCCTTCTAGGGCACCGGCGGGTGCGCATCGAGGCAGCCCAGGCGCACGACGACGAGGTCGAGGGGGTCCTGGACCGCCTGCACGAGCCCGACTACCTGGCGGCGATCCGCTCCGTGGCGAGCGACAGGCCGGTCGTGCTGGAGACCGTGGCTGCACCCGGGACGATGCCCGACATCCCCGTCAACGCCGGGCTCGTGGCGGCCGCGCACGAGGGCATCAGGGTCTCGATCACGGCCGCCAGGCGCCTGCTGGCCGGCGCCCGCTACACCTACGCCCTGTGCAGGCCGCCCGGCCATCACGCCGGGCCCGCCTGGTGCGGCGGCTACTGCTATCTGAACAACGCGGCCGCGGCGGCGCAGGTGCTCGGCGAGGCCGGCCTCACCGGCGTCGCGCTAGTCGACCTCGACCTGCACTACGGCAACGGCACGGCCGCGATCGTCGCGGGGATGCCGAGCACGGCGATGTGGTCGCTGCACGAGCAGCGCAACGGCACACCGCCGCCCGAGCCCTTCAGCCCACGCGAGCACCAGATCGCCTTCACGAGCGTCCCCAGCGCCGAGGACTACCTGCGGGCCCTCGCCGGAGCCATCGCCGAGTTCCCCTCCGACACGCAGGCCGTCGTCGTCTCGCTCGGCTACGACACGGTCGTCGGGGACCCTCACGGCGCCTGGCGCTTCCCGCCGGGCATCTTCGCCAGCATCGGGCGGCTGCTCAGAGAGACCGGCCTGCCGCTGTGCATCGTTCAGGAGGGCGGATACGCGCTGCGGGCGCTGGCACCCTGCAGCCGGGCTTTCGCCGGCGGACTGCTCGACGATGATCCGCTCCAGTGACCTGCTCGTAGTCGGAGCGGGAGCCAAGGCGGCCGCGCTCGCCGCCAAGGTTCACGCCCTTAACACGCTCGGCGTCGCCTCGCTGAGCATGACTATCGTCGAGGCCGTCGAGCCGGCCGCCTCCTGGCTGGGACTGGGCGGTGCCACCTCCGGCGCGGAGCCCCTGGCCCAGGCACCCGTCAAGGACGTCGGTTTCCCCTACCAGAGCCGGCGCAGCTTCGACGGCTACGGCGAGGCGATCGACGGTCACGTCCTCTCCCTCTCCTGGCAGTCCTACCTGATCCACGAAGGCCGTTACGCCCGCTGGGTCGACGCGGGCTCCCCCACCGTCACGCACGGCGACTACGGCCGCTACCTGGCCTGGGTCCTCTCCAGGGCCACCGCCGGCGTGCGCCTGGAGCGAGGACGCGCCGAGCGGGTCCTGCTCGAACCGGACGACGAGCACTGGGAGGTCGAGGTGGGGGAGGACACGTTCACGGCACGAGCGCTCGTCCTGACGGGACCGGGCGTCCAGGCCCCGCTTCCCCACGACGAGGCGGTCGCCTCGCGCATCCTGCACAGCGGAGGGCCCCGCGCCCGCTTCACGGTCATCCCCGAGACGCCCTGCTGCGAGGTGGCGATCGTCGGCGGCGGCGACAGCGCCATCGCCTGCGTGGCCTACGTGCTGGCGCTGCGCCCGCGGGTGCGCCTGACGATCTACACGCCCGAGCTCCCGGCCGGCCGCGGCGAGAGCTTCCTGGAGAACCGCGTCTTCTCGACACCGGACGAGGTCGCCTGGAGCAGCCTCGGCCTCGAGCAGCGCCGGACCTTCGTGCGCCGCGGCGACAGGGGCGTGTTCGACCCCCTGGCCCTCTCGGAGATCGCCTTCGACGACCGCTGCACGTTCGTGCGCGGCCGCGTCACCCGGCTCGTCGCGGCGGCGGACGGCCGGGGTGTCGCCGTGGAGCACACCGGCGGCCCGCCGGGCACCCACGACTTCGTCGTCAACTGCACCGGCGCGGACATGCGCCTGCAGATCGAGGAGCTGCTGGGGCGGGACGTGCGCCGAGAGGTGGCCCGCCGGATCGGGGTCGACTGGGAGACGGCGATCGGGCCCGACGCCCACTTCGGGTACGCGCTGGAGATCCCCGGCCTCGCCCCGGCTTTGCACGTCCCAGCCCTGGCGGCCCTCAGCCAGGGCCCAGGCTTCGCCAACCTCGGCTGCCTGGGCATGCTCGCGAACAGGGTGCTGGAGCCGCTCGTGAAGAGCTCGCGGCGCGCGGCCGCCAAGCTCGTGCAGGTCCGCTAGACTCGCTGCCGTCGCCGCGACTGGCGCTCGGGTGGAGTGCACCACCGGGGAGCGACGACGTTCGACCGCCGCGCGCCTGGGCACCTCACAAGCAGCGTTCCCCGAAGACAGAAGGAGCGTGCAGGTCCCATGACGACGACAGAGCAGCAGGCACTCGCGATCCCCGCCGATCTCAAGCCGGCCGACGGCCGCTTCGGCTGCGGGCCCTCGAAGGTCCGTCCCGAGGCCCTCGCCCGCCTGGCCGCGGAGGGGGCGGCGGTTATGGGCACCTCCCACCGCCAGAAGCCCGTCAAGGCGCTGGTGGGACAGATCCGCGCGGGCCTGCGCGAGCTGTTCTCCCTGCCCGAGGACTGGGAGGTGGCGCTCGGCAACGGCGGCACGACGGCCTTCTGGGACGCGGCCGCCTTCGGCCTGGTCGAGGAGCGGGCCCTGCACCTGATCTACGGCGAGTTCTCCCAGAAGTTCGCGAACGTCACCCGTCACGCCCCCTTCCTGGCCGAGTCGGTCACGATCGCGGCGGACCCGGGCAGCGCACCGGACTTGACGGGCCTCGGCGAGGAGGCCGCCGAAGAGGGAGTCGACCTGCTGGCCTGGGCCCACAACGAGACCTCCACGGGCGTGATGGTGCCGGTCACCCGCCCACCCGGCGCGGACGGGGCCCTGCTCGCGATCGACGCGACCTCGGGCGCCGGCGGCCTGCCCGTCGAGGTCACCCAGTGCGACGTCTACTACTTCGCCCCCCAGAAGGGCTTCGCCTCCGACGGGGGCCTGTGGCTGGCGCTGCTGAGCCCGGCGGCCCAGCAGCGCATCGCCGACATGCACGGCTCCGAACGCTGGATCCCGGACTTCCTCTCGCTGGCGACGGCCCTGGACAACTCCACCAAGGACCAGACGTACAACACGCCGGCCGTGGCGACCCTTTTCCTGCTGGCCGACCAGATCTCCTGGATGCTCGAGAACGGCGGACTGGAGTGGTGCGTGGGGCGTACCAGCGCCTCCTCGGGCCACCTCTACGGCTGGGCCGAGCAGAGCTCCTTCGCGATGCCGTTCGTGAGCGACCCGGCGCTGCGCTCGCTGGTCGTCGGCACGATCGACTTCGCCGAGAGCGTCGACGCCGCGGCCGTGGCGGCGACCCTGCGGGCCAACGGCATCGTCGACGTCGAGCCCTACCGCAAGCTCGGGCGAAACCAGCTGCGGGTGGGGATGTTCCCGGCGATCGAGCCGGCCGACGTGCAGGCGCTGACCGCCTGCATCGACTGGGTCGTGGAGAGGATCGGTCGATGAGCGCCCAGGAGGGCGCCGGCGAGCGTCAGAAGGTCCTCGTCAAGGAGAAGATCGGCGAGTCGGGCGTGGCGCTGCTGCGCGAGCACTTCGACGTCGATCTCGGCGTCGACTGGGACGAGGCCCAGCTGAAGGAGCGGATCGGCGACTACGACGGCATCCTGATCCGCTCGGCCACGAAGATGACGGCCGAGCTGATCGACCTGGCGGACCGCCTGAAGGTGATCGGCAGGGCCGGCGTGGGCGTGGACAACGTCGACGTGCCGGCCGCCACCAGGCGCGGCATCGTCGTCGCCAACGCCCCGGAGTCCAACGTCGTGACGGCCGCCGAGCACACGATGGCGCTGCTGCTGGCGCTGGCCCGCAACGTACCCCAGGCGAACAGGTCGCTGAGCGAAGGCAGATGGGACCGCTCCAAGTACTCCGGCGTGGAGCTCTACGAGAAGACGCTCGGCGTGATCGGCTTCGGGCGGATCGGCCAGCTGGTCGCACAGCGGGCCCGCGGCTTCGGCATGCGCGTGCTGGCCTTCGACCCCTTCGTCAGCGCCGAGCGCTACCGCGAGCTGGGAGTCGAGAAGGCAGAGAGCCCCGAGGACATCTACGCCCAGGCCGACTTCATCACTATCCACCTGCCCAAGACGCCGGAGACCGAAGGCTTCCTCTCAGACGAGCAGTTCGCCCAGATGAGGGACGGGGTGCGCGTGCTGAACGTGGCCCGGGGAGGGCTGATCGACGAAGCGGCCCTGGCCAGGGCGCTGGAGTCCGGGAAGGTCGCGGGGGCGGCCCTGGACGTCTTCCCCTCAGAGCCGATGACGGAGAACCCCCTGTTCGCGGACCCGAGGGTGGTCGCGACGCCGCACCTGGGCGCCTCCACTGCCGAGGCGACAGACCGGGCGGGCTACCAGTCGGCCGAGCAGGTCGTGGCGGCGCTGACGGGGGGCGTCGTCTCGACGGCCGTCAACATCCCCTCGATCGCCGCCGAGGACATGGAAATGCTGGGGCCGTTCCTGCCGCTGGCGACGCAGCTCGGGCACCTGGCGATGAGCCTGGCCGAGGGCAGCTCGGTCGAGCGGATCGAGGCCGCCTTCTTCGGGCGGATCGCCGACTTCGACACGCGCCTGCTCGGCCTGACCGTAATCGTGGGCGCGCTGGAGGGCCGCACGGAGGAGCAGGTCAACCTCGTCAACGCGCCCTCGACGGCCCAGCAGCGCGGCATCGTCTTCGAGGAGAGGGCCGTCTCGGAGGCGGAGGACTTCAACGAGTTGATCCGCGTCACCGTCCACGCCGGCGGCGAGCGGGTGGCCGTGGCAGGCACCGGCATCGGTCCGGCCCGCGTGCCGCACCTGGTCGAGGTGCAGGGCAGGCGCCTGACGATCGAGCTGGCCCCGCACGTGACCGTCTTCCGCTACGAGGACCTGCCGGGGATGGTGGGGAAGGTCGGCACGATCTTCGGCGCCCACGGCATCAACATCTCCTCGGCGGCGGTCGGCCACACCCCGGACGGCGAAGGCGACGGGCGCCTGGCGGCGATGGTCGTCACGACGGACGCAGCCGTGCCGCCGGAGGTCGTGCAGGAGATCGTGGCCGCCGAGGGCTTCCAGCAGGGCTGGGCCGTCGACCTGGGCTGAAACGACGCGGGACGGGCCGTCGGGTAGGCTGCTGGGCGCGATGCGGGCGGTCGTCATAACCAAGCACGGCGGTCCTGGCGTGCTGCAGGTGCAGGAACGGCCGGACCCGCAGCTCGGGCCCGGGCAGGTCCGCATCCAGGTCGCGGCGGCGGGCATCAACTTCGCCGACGTGATGGCTCGCATGGGGCTCTACCAGGACGCCCCCAAGACGCCCTGCGTGGTCGGCTACGAGGTCGCGGGCACGATCCTCGAGCTGGGGGAGGGCGTCAGCGGCCTGACACCCGGGCAGCGGGTGCTGGCGGGCACGCAGTTCGGCGGTTACGCCTCCCAGGTCGTCGTGCCTTCCGGCGACGTCGTCGAGCTTCCCGACAACCTCAGCTTCGAGCAGGGCGCCGCGGTCCCGGTCAACTACGCGACGGCCTGGGCGGGCCTGATCGGCTACGGCTCCCTGCAGGGGGGCGAGCGGGTGCTCGTGCACTCCGCTGGCGGGGGCGTCGGCATCGCCGCCACCCAGATCGCCAAGCGCTTCGGCGCGGAGGTCTACGGGACGGCCTCGCCCTCCAAGCACGAGCGTATCCTCGAGCTCGGCGTGGACCGCGCCCTGGACTACACGAAGCCGGGCTGGGAGCGGGGGATCGGGGACTTCGACGTGATCCTCGACGCGGTCGGAGGGCGCAGCTTCCGCACCAGCTACTCGCTGCTTCGTCCCGGCGGGCGCCTGGTCGCCTTCGGCGCCTCCTCGGTCGTCTCCGGCGAGCGACGCAACCTCGTGACGGCCCTGAAAGCAGTCCTGCGCATGCCCCGTTTCAACCTGATCAAGCAGCTGCAGGAGTCCAAGGCCGTGATCGGGCTGAACATGCTGACGCTGTGGAAGGACCGCGGCACGCTGGAGCCGTGGATCGATCCGCTGCGGGGGATGCTCGAGGACGGCACGATCAGACCGGTCGTCGCGGGCACCTTCGAGTTCGAGCGGGCCGGCGAGGCGCAGAGCATGATCGTCGAGCGCCGCAACGTCGGCAAGGTCGTGCTGGTGCCCTGAGCGGGTGCTACCCTCCGTCTCGAATGTCGCACCGCATCTCGCTCCTGCTCTCCCTTCTCCTGCTCCCCCCTCGGGGGGAATAGTGCGTGGCGGCCGCACAGCCGCAAACCCAACGAGAGGAAGAGCAACCGAGATAGAGAAGGAGCAGCGACATGAGCAATGACAGCCATTCCCCCCGTGACCCGGCCGACCGGGTCCTGATCTTCGACACGACCCTGCGCGACGGTGAGCAGTCGCCCGGGATCTCTCTGAACAAGCAGGAAAAGCTCGAGATCGCCCACCAGCTGGCACGCTTGGGGGTGGACGTGATCGAGGCCGGCTTCCCGATCACCTCCCCGGGCGACTTCGAGTCGGTGCAGGCGATCGCTAGGGAGGTCGAAGGCCCCATCGTCTGTGGCCTGGCCCGCACGAGCAAGCAGGACATCGAGGCGGCCTGGAACGCTGTCCGCGACGCCCAGCGCCCGCGCATCCACACCTTCATCGCGACCAGCGACATCCACATCGAGCGCAAGCTGCAGACGACCCGCGAGGACGTGATCGGGCAGGTCAGGGCGGCGGTGGCGCAGGCGCGGGAGTACACGGAGGACGTCGAGTTCTCCCCCGAGGACGGCTCGCGCTCGGACGTCGCCTACATGGCTGAAGTGATCCAGGTGGCCCTGGATGAGGGAGCGACCACGATCAACGTCCCGGACACCGTCGGCTACACGATGCCGACCGAGTACAGGGCCATGTTCGAAGAGCTCTACAGGCTGGTCCCGGACCTGCGCGAGGTGACGGTCTCTGTGCACTGCCACGACGACCTGGGCCTGGCCGTTGCCAACTCGCTGGCGGGCCTTGAAGCGGGCTGCAGGCAGGTCGAGGGTGCCATCAACGGCATCGGCGAGCGGGCCGGAAACGCCTCCATCGAGGAGGTCGTGATGCTGCTGCACACGCGCGAGCCCAGCCTGGGCTTGTGGACGGGCATCGAGACGACCGAGATCGCCCGCACGAGCCGCCTGGTCTCCCGTCTGACCGGATACCCCGTCCAGCCCAACAAGGCGATCGTGGGACGCAACGCCTTCGCCCACGAGGCCGGCATCCACCAGGACGGCGTCCTGAAGGAGCGCACGACCTACGAGATCATGGACGCGACCACCGTAGGGCTGCGCAGCAACTCGATCGTGCTGGGCAAGCACTCGGGCCGTCATGCTCTGCGCAAAGCGCTGGAGGAGATGGGCTTCGAGGTGAACGGCCAGGCATTGAACTTGGCGTTCAAGCGCTTCAAGGAGATAGCGGACCGCAAGAAGCAGGTCACGGCGATGGACCTGGAGGCGCTCGTGACCGACGAGCTGCGCGACGAGGAGCTGCAGGGTGGCTACCAGCTCGAGTGGTTCGAGGTCGAGTCATCCTCCAGGCGATCCCCGCACGCGAAGGTCGGCGTGACCCTGCCCGACGGCAGCTCCGTCATGGGCGACTTCATCGGCGACGGCCCGATCGACGCGATCTTCCAGGCGATCAACGCGGCGACGGCCACCAACCCGGTCCTGAGCGAGTTCACGATCGGTGCGGTCACGGAGGGCCAGGACGCACTCGGCGAGGCGTCGGTGGTGCTCGAGCTGGGCGGCGCGACGGGCGCCGGGCAGGGCGTCTCGACGGACATCATCGACGCGGCGGCACGGGCGTACGTGCGGGCGCTGTCGGTGGCGCTGGCGCGTTCCGAGGCGAGTGACGCTGTGGGGCTGCCCGAGACTGCCGCTCCCTGAAGTTCGGATTTCGGAAACATTTCTCGGATTTGCTTGACCGCCCGCGCGAGGCGTGACTAGCTTGCGCCATGACTTCCGCCCGGCGTGCCAAGGATCGGCGGACGGCCAGGGCCCATCAGGCCGCATCGGCACGCTCGAGTCGGACCCCGCCCCTCCCCGGCATGTCGCGCGGGGCGCTGCTTGGGGTGGGCGGGGTCGCGGTGGTCGTCGTCGCGGCGGTCGTATTGATCTTGGTCTTGGGCAGCTCGACGGCCAAGTCCCACCATCTGACGGGCAGCGCCTACCCGAACGTCGACACTTCCAACACCAGGGACGTGGGCGGGCCGATCAGCTCCACGAACGTGAGCACGCTGCATCAGGCCTGGGCGCTGCCGGTCACGGGCAAGGGCGAATACGGCACCTACGCGGCCACGCCGGTCCTCAGCAAAGGCGTCGTCTACTCCCAGGATTTGGCCTCCAACGTGCAGGCGATCTCGCTGCGGACGGGAAAGGTCCTGTGGTCGACGCCCTACAACGCGCCCAGTCACGGCCCCAACGGCGTCGTCGTGGCCGAAGGACGCGTGTACGGGACGACCCCGACAGATGCGTTTGCCCTTGAACAGAGCACGGGCAGGCAGCTGTGGAAGGTTCACCTGACGGGAGGGGAAACGCCCGGTATAGACATGGCCCCGGGCTTCCACGACGGGATCGTCTACGTCTCGACGGTCCCAGGCGACCAGCACGAACCGGCGGCGGGCGAAAACGTCGGCACTCTGTATGCCTTGAGGGCCTCCAACGGCGAAAAGCTGTGGAAGTTCCAAACAGTTCCCGAAGACACCTGGTCCAATGGCCAGGTCAACTGGGGCGGGGGCGTGTGGTACACGCCGGCCTTCGACGAACACGGCTTCATGTACTTCGGCGTCGCCAATCCGGAGCCGGCGCCAGGGACCCCCGAACAGCCGTGGGCGGCGAGCCGTCCGGGCCCGGACCTCTACACGGACTCGCTGATCAAGATGAACGCTCGCACCGGGAAGCTCGTGTGGTACTACCAGCTGACCCCGCACGACGTCTACGACTGGGATCTGCAGGATCCCCCGATCCTGCTCGACAGCAACGGCACGCCGATGGTCGTCACGGCCGGCAAGGCGGGCACGGTGATCGCTCTGAACCGCGAAACGGGCAAGTTGATCTGGCGCCGTGACGTGGGCATCCACGACGGCCACGATCTCGACTCGCTTTACGCGATGAAACACGAATACTCGAAGCTGACACTGCCCGAGGTCGTCTACCCGGGTCGGCTCGGGGGCGTGATCGCCCCGATGGCCACGAACGGCACGACCGTGTTCGCGCCGGTCGTCAACCTGGCGCAGGAAATATCCTCCAGCTTCACCGTCACCGAAAAGCAGCTGGACGGCGAACTGGTGGCGCTCGACGTGGCGACGGGCAAGGTGCTGTGGACGCACAAGTTCGCTACGCCCGCGTTCAGCGGCGTGACGGTCGTCAACGACCTGGTCTTCACCGAGGACTTCGAAGGGACCGCCTACGCCTTCGACGCGAAGACGGGCAAGGTCATGTGGGAAAGCAGCCTTCCGGCGGGGACCAACGCGGGCGTGGCTGTCGAAGGGAATACCGTCCTTGCTCCTGCGGGACTGCAGACCGCAGCGGGGCAGGAAACGGCGCTCACGGCGTACAGGCTGGGCGGCTGACCCACATCCGATCCGGGCCTGCTCGCTGCCCGTCTGTCGCCCACGTCAACCAGATGGAGCAGGGGACATCGCCGGACGGACGCCACAGCGGCGCTGTTGTCCTCGATGGCCGGCAGGCAGGTCTTGGGGCAGGCAGCCAGGAGCTGCAGCCCGTGCGACGTCGGCAGCGTGGATCGCCCCCCGTTCGCGTCCAGTGTCCATCCGGTGGAATGAGTCCTATGCCTTGCCGTTTGTGGCCAGTGGCACGACTTGATCTCGAGTTGAAAGGAGTCGCGGTGGCGAGAGAGCACAGGGTATATTCGGCGCGGAGCGCAGCGGGCTGTGGGAGCGTTGGAGGTAGGGTGAGACGATCAATGACCGAGCGCGGCGGTGTCGCTTCGCAAGCGTCGGCCGAGGTCAACGACCGCGCGCTCCCCGGGCACTGGGAGGGAGGTCTCCCCGCGGGAGCGGCCAACACACATATCGCGACGCTCGCCAAGCGCCACTCGCGGCTCGTGGCGCTCGTCCGCGTTGAGGGCAAGGACACGCAATCGGTGCACGGAGCCTTAACTCGCCAGATTGGTGCTCGGCCCGTTCAGACGGCAGGTCCCTGACATGGGACCGGGAACCGAGCTCGCGTCTGATGCGCAGTGCACGTCGCGACGGACCTGCGGGTTTACTCTATGACCCTCGGAGCCCGTGGCGGCGGGGCTCAAAAGGGGGTCCCCCGCATTTAAGCGGAGGACCCCACAACTCACGTCAGACGCATCGTCCAACGCGTGTCAGCGAATCAGAATTTTTCGCTGGCGATCACGTTCGTCGCTTCGGCGGACCAGAGCGTCCCGTTCAGGATGGCCGTGTTGTGGCCGGCTGCTGCAGGAAGTCCGATTTTGCCGTTGACGATCGGGTCGATGATGAAGGAGAAGAATTCGCCGCAGCCCGACGCTTCAGGTGCGGAGAAGGAGTTGTCCACCAGGGAGTTTTCAGACACCTTGGTGAGTTCGTAGCCTTTTTCTTCTTCTTCCGAAATGGTGCCGCGTTTGCCTTTGATCGGTTTGTTCGGCGAAGGCGGTTTGGTTTCGCCGGTCGTCAGGTTCAGCGTGACCGGGCTGCCTTCGGACCCGATGTAGCAGGAGTTCCCGAGCAGCGGGTTTTTGAGGTGCACCCGCACCGGCAGCTTCAGCGCCGTGCCTTCGCTGAACGCGAGGTTCGAAAGGTTGAGCACCGCTGGGTCTTTTTCGTTGGCGACGAGTTCAGTCGTCGCCGTGACGCCGGTGGAGTTCGGGTTTTCGAACGTCGCTTTGCAGAGGCCGCGGATCGCTTTTTCGAACAGGCCTTCGCCTTTGATTTCTTCGCAGTTGACGAAATTGAGAAGCCCGCCCGGAACATTCAGTTCCGTTTTTGACAGGCTTTCGCCGTTCTTGGCAGGCACCAAATAGTATTCGTTCAGGTGCACGCCGGTCGGAATGCCGCCGCCTTGCAAGGTCACCGTCTGGTTGATCGGGACTTTCGTCGTACCGACGACGAATTCCCCACCTGTCGTCTGTGCGTACTGACACAGAGACACGCCCGGCACTTCTGTCGGGCACTGCGCAAAGCGCGCGAAGATGCCTTTGGGCGTGGCGGCGGCGGTGCCGGCAGCGGCCAGCGAAACCGCAATCGCCAGCACCGCGGCGAACATGGCGCCGCGTACGCCCCTAAGACGCCTGCTTTTGCTCATCTGTATTCCCACTTTCTAATCGAGATTAGAGCCAGTGATTACGCAGGCAGAGCCTGCATCGTCAAGCTAACGACGGGGCGCGGAAGCTCGCAAGGATTGTTTCCAATCCCAGGCGTGAGGCGTCCTCGGGCGGAGCTCCATCGTCAATCGCTGTTTCTGACTTCGCCGCCGTCCTTCGCGTGGCGAGGGTCCGCGCACGAAGGACAGCCGTGTAGAGATATGCCGGGGCGCCAAGGCAGCGCGATAGGGCGCGGCATGACCCGGTAGGCTGAGCCCGATGCGACGCTCGCTCTGCATGACCGGGCACCCGTTAGAGCGATCCACGAGGGAACAGGGAGTAGAGGCATGAGCAGCGACAGGGGTAAGAGGATTGTGGTTGTTTGTGTTTTGGTGGTTGTGTGGTGTTGTGTGTGGTGTGGGGTGGTGTGGGGTTTTCGTGGGCATGAACGGGTTGCTGGTGGTGTGTTTGGGGTTTCTGGGTCTGGGGTGTTGGAGTTGGATGAACCGGTGGGTGTGGCGGTGGATGAAGGGTCGGGTGTGGTGTATGTGGTGGATCGTGCTGGTGGTCGGGTTGAGGTGTTTGATGGTGTGGCGGGGGATATTGGTGAGTTGGTTGGTAGGGGTTTGGCGTCTGGTGAATTTGATGGTAGTGGGTTGTTGGGTGAAGGGGTGGAGGCTGGTGGTGGTGGGTTAGCGGGTGAAGTGGTGACGGGTCGGTTTGTGGATCCGTCGGGGGTGGCGGTTGATAATGGGTGTCGTGATCATCGTCCTGAACCGTTGTCGGGTGCGGCGTGTGAAGCGTTTGATCCTTCGAATGGTGATGTGTATGTGTTGGATTCGGGTCATGAGGTGGTGGATAAGTACACGGCGTTGGGGCGTTATGTGGGTCAGATCAACGCGGGAACGTTGGGTGTGGAAGAACATGTTCGGCTTGAAGGTGTTGCGGTTGAAGGTGATGGGGATGTTCTGGTGAGCACGCAGACCACGGTGGAGGCGTTGAGGACGTCTGAGGAAGGTGTGTTCCGGTTGTCTGATGGTGTGCGGAATGTGGTGTTGGGGTCTGGTGTGCCGACGGGGTTTACGGCGGCGGCGCAGTTAGGGTTTGTTGAAGGTGGGTTGGGTGCGGCGGGTGGTCGGGTGTTTGTGCCGCAGGGGTTTGCGGAAAAGGATGTGGCGGTCTATAGTTTGGCGGGGGGTTTTGTTGAAGAATTGGGTACGGGGCATGTTGTGGGGTTGGTGGGTGAGGTGTGTACGGGGGATGTGTATGTGGATGTGCGTGAAGCTGGTGTGGTGAGGCGGTTTGGGGTTGGTGGGGGGTTGGTTGAAGAATTGGTTGCTGGTGGTGGTGGTGGGGTTGGTGTTGATTGTGTTGGGTCGGGGGGGACGGTGTTTGTGGCGTTACCGTCTGGTGGGGTTGTGGCGGTGTATGGGCCTGAAGCGCCGAAAGCTCCTTTGGTGTCGGGGTTGGCGGTGTCGGGTGTGACCGCGGGGTCGGTGCGGTTTAGTGCGGAAGTTGATCCGCGTAGTGAAGTGGGTGAAGCGGCGACTGAGTTTGTGGTGGAATATGGGTTATGTCCGGCGGTGGGGTCGTGTGAAGGTGTGGGGTTTGAACAGGAACGTTCGTTGACGGGTAGTGTGGGTGCGGTGTTTGAAGGTGTGGTTGTGTCGCGTGAAGTGTCTGGGTTGGTGGCGGGGGGCCGGTATCATTTCCGGGTTGGTGCTCGGAATTCGCATAGTGTTGGTGGTTTGTCTGGTGAATATTCGTATGGTGTGGGGGAAGATGCTGAACGGGTGTTCGTGATGGAGGGTTTGTCGTCTGGTGGTGGGGCGGGGTTGTTGGATGGGCGTGGTTGGGAACTTGTGTCGCCGGTGGATAAGAATGGTGCGCTGGTTTTGCCGGTGCTTGAAACGGGGTTGATTGAGGCGGCGGCGGGGGGTGGGGCGTTTACGTATTTGGCTTCGACGGCGACTGAAGCCGGGGCGTTGGGTAATTCGAATAAGATGCAGGTGTTGGCGCGGCGGGGGTCGGGTGGTTGGGCGTCGTGTGATGTGGGGTTGCCGAATGGTGAAGCGACGGGCGTGTCGGTTGGGCAGGGGCAGGAGTATCAGGGGTTCAGCGCGGATTTGGGGACGGGTTTGGCGCGGCCGTTGGGGCGGGTCGTGCGGGGTCTTGTGGGTGGGGAGCGGGAAGTGAGCCCGTTGCTGGTGGGGTTCTCGGGGGCGTGCGGGGCGGGGGGGCTGTCTTATGATGCGTTGTTGTCGGGGTGTCCGTTGACGGGTGAATGTGAAGCTGTGGTGCGGGAACACGCGGATGTCGAACCGGGCATCGAAGTTGCCGAGGAAGGTTTGTGCGCGCATGAAGTGCCGTTTTGTGATGGGGAACCGTTAGCGGCTAATGAATCGTTGTCGGGGGTGGTGTTGCGTTCGATGACGCCGTTGGTCGCGGGCGCGCCGGTGGAAGCGTTGTATGAGCCTTATGGTGGGCGGGTGTATCCGGTCAGTGTGAGACCGAACGGGACGGTGGTGGGTACTGTCGCGCATGAGCCGGTGGCGGGGACGCAGGCGCACGGCAACGCGTTGCGTGGTGTGGTCTCAGCGGATGGTTCGCGGGTGGTGTGGTCAGAAGAAGTGCCGAATGGGCATTTGTTTGTGTGGGATCGTGGGTTGGAACGGAGTGTGCAGGTTGATGTGGTGCAGGCGGGTGGGTCGGGGACAGGGCCTGTTGGGGCTGTTTTCCAGTACATGACCGGGGATGGGTCGAGGGTGTTTTTCACGGATACGCAGCAGTTGACGGCGGGGTCTGGTGCTGAAAATGATTCGCCGGATTTGTATGTGTGTGAAGTGGTGGTGGAAGGTTCGTCGGGGAAGTGTGTTGTGAGGGATTTGACGCCGATGGTGGGTGGGCAGCATGCGGATGTGTTGGGGCAGGTGATCGGCGGCTCGGAATCGGGCGGGTTAGTGTATTTCGTAGCGAATGGTGAGTTGACGAAAACACCGTCCGCGTCGGGAGAAGAACCGGTCGCGGGAGGGTGCGGGTTGGAATCGTCGCCGGGGAAGTTGTGTGATTTGTATGTGTGGAGTGAAGGTGCCGCGGAACCGGTGTTGGTGGGTGTGCTGTCGGGTGAAGACGTGGATGATTGGGGTGGCGGTAGCGAGCAGTTGACGAATTTGACGGGGCGGGTCGCGGGTGGGGGTGAATGGTTGGTGTTTATGTCGGATCGGTCGTTGACGGGTTATGACACGCGGGATGCGGTCGTTTCGGGGGTGCGTGATGAGGAGGTGTATGAGTACAGGTTCGGGGGCGGGTTGGTGTGTGTGTCGTGTGATCCGTCTGGTGAACGGCCGCATGGGGTGGAATACGCGAAGTTGAACGAAGGTGCGGCGGCGGGTACTGGCGTGTGGCCGGAAGGGGCACGGCTGGCGGGGTTTGTGCCTAGTTGGACTCCTTACCGGAAGCAAGGGGCGTTTTATCAGTCGAGGTTTTTGGGTGGGTCGGGGCGGGTGTTTTTTGATTCGTCTGATGGTTTGGTGGCTGGTGATAGTGATGGTGTGGTTGATGTGTATGAGTTTGAGCCGGTTGGGGTGGGTTCGTGTCGGGTGGGTGGTGTGGGGTTCGTGGCGGTTGATGATGGTTGTTTGGGGTTGGTGTCGTCGGGTGAAAGTGGTCAGGAATCAGGGTTTTTGGATGCGTCTGAATCTGGTGATGAAGTGTTCTTTTTGACTACTTCTCGGTTGTCGGGGCGTGATAGGGACACGGCGTATGATGTGTATGATGCGCGTGTGGGTGGCGGGGAACCCGTGCTGTCGGGGGTTGGTGTGTGTGGGGGTGGGTTTTGTCAGGAACCGGCTGGGGAACCGTCGGCTCCGGTGGCGGGGTCGGAGGGGTTTGAAGGGCCGGGTAGTCCGTTGGTGGAAGCGATCGTGCCGCCGGTGAAGGTGTTGACGCGGGCGCAGAAGTTGAAGGCCGCGTTGAAGGCGTGTGGTAGGGATCGTGTGAAGCGTAAGCGGGTGGTGTGTGAACGTGGTGCGCGTAGGCGGTATGGGCCGGTGAAGAAGAAGAAGGGTGTGCGAGGGGCGTCTGTGGTGCGGGTTGGGGGGCGAGGCTGATGCTCGCGGGACTGTCAGCGGGTAGTGAGGGTGGCGTGAGGTGTGGTGTTGGTGGTGTGGTTGTGTGGCGTGTTGTGGTGTTGGTGGTGTGTGTGGTGGTGTTGGGGTTGTGTGTGGGGGTTGGTGTTGGTTGGGGTGCGGGTGGTTCGGTGGGTTGGTGGCGGTTGGGTGTTGGTGCGAGGCCGGTGGTGTTGGGTGTTGGTAGTGAAGGTGAGGTTGTGGGGTTTGCTGAGAATGTTGGGTATGGTCCGGTTGATGGTGGGATTGTGCCGGTGAGGGTTGGGATGGTGTTGCCGGCTGGGTTGAGGGCGGTTGGCGTGGCTGGTGCGGTCCCGTTTGCGAATACTCAGACGGTGGTGCCGGGTTGTAAAGTGCTGGCGGGTGGTGGGGAAGTGTTGTGTGAATTTGAAGGTGGGTTGCCTGCTTTTGACGGGATCGAAGTGCGGGTGAAGGTGGATGTTGAAAGTGTGGTGTCGGGGAAGGTTGGGTTGGTGGTGTCGGGTGGGGAAGTGTCGGGAGCGGAAGTGCAGCGCGGAGTGAGGGTGGGGTCTGAAGAACCGGCGTTTGGGGTTGAAGAATTCGGGTTGGCGTTGGAAGAAGCTGGTGGCGGCCCGGTGTCGCAGGCGGGCGCGCATCCGTTTCAGATGACGGCGTCGGTTGCGGTGAATTCGGGGCCTGATCCGGGTTCGCTTGCGGAAAAGCCCGGGCAGCAGCCGGTGGTGTTGCCGAAGGATATTGTGACGGGGTTGCCGGCGGGTTTGGTGGGTGACCCGAACGGGGTGCCGACGTGCAGTCTCGCTGATTTTTTGCGGATCGTGAATAATGTGGATTTGTGTACGGCCGCGACGCAGGTTGGGGTTGTGTCCACGACCGCGAATGTGAAGAGCGCGATCGGGTCCGCGACGTTCGTGTTGCCGTTGTTCAATCTCGAACGTGGTCCGGGGGAGCCGGCACGGTTCGGGTTCATGATCCCTGAAGACAAACTGCCGGTCGTGCTTGACCCGCAGTTGCGTGATGAAAAGGGCGGGGATTATGGGATCGATGTGCACGCGAGCGATTTGTCCCAGACGGGTGGTGTGACGTCCGCGAGGGTGACGGTGTGGGGTGCTCCGGGTGATCCGCGTCATGATGCGGAGCGTGGCTGGTCTTGTATTTATGTGTTGAACGGTACGCCGCCGCCGAGCCCGTGCGAGATCCCCGAAGGCGAAAGCAATACGGCGTTCTTGCGGTTGCCGACGCAGTGCGAAACGCTGCCGGAATTCACGTTGCGGGCGGACTCGTGGGATAAACCGGGCGAGTTTCTGTCGTTCACGCCTGATGAACCGTTGCCGTTGTTCACGGGTTGTAACCGGTTGCAGTTCGCGCCGAGCGTGAGCGTGCTGCCGTCGACGAGCACGGCCGGGGCCGCGTCGGGTTTGGATGTGACCGTGGAAGACCACAACGAAGGGTTGACGGCCGGGGAAGGCCGCTCGCAGTCGGATGTGAAGGACACCACGATCACGCTGCCGGAAGGCATGACGGTCAACCCGTCCGCGGGCAACGGGCTGGGCGCATGCTCCCAGGAACAGTTCGAAGACGAAACGCTTGAGCGTCAGGAATGTCCGGCTGACTCGCAGATCGGGGAACTGGAAGTAGAAACCCCGCTTTTGAACAAGGTGTTGCACGGGGCGGTGTATGTCGCTGAACCGTATGGCAACCAGTTCCACTCGTTGCTCGCGATGTTCTTCGTGGTCAAGGACCCCGAAACCGGGGTACTGGTCCGGATCCCCGGAGAAGTCCAGGCCAACGAAACGACAGGGCAGCTGACAAGCACGATCAAGGACCTGCCCCAGCTGCCGTTCTCACGCGTCAGCGTGCACCTGCGCGAAGGACCCCTGGCACCGTTGATCACCCCGCCCGGATGCACCAGCGAAGCGCAGACCACCGGTGCGCTGATCCCGTGGGCCAACCCGCAGAGCAGCACCCCGGTATCCACGAGCTTCCAGATCAACAACTGCCCCGGCAGCCCGTTCACCCCCGGCCTGACCGCGGGGACCGAGAGCAACAGCGCGGGCTCGTTCAGCCCGCTCGTCCTGCGCCTGACGCGGAGTGACCGCGAAAACGAAATCTCGACGATCACGACCAGCCTGCCCGGCGGGCTCAGCGCCGATCTGAACGGTGTGCAGTTCTGCAGCCAGGCACAGATCGAAAACGCGCGGGCCGTCAGCGGCCTTCAAGAGAAAAACATGCCCTCCTGCCCGGCGGGCAGCCAACTCGGAGAAACGCTCGTCGGCAGCGGTGTCGGTGCCAGCCTGACCTACGTGCCCGGGAAAATCTATTTCGCAGGCCCCTACCGTGGCGCACCATTCTCGCTGGTCAGCATCACCCCCGCAGTCGTCGGCCCGTTCGACCTCGGAGATGTCGTGCTCAGATTCGCTTTGCAGATCAACCCCGAAACCTCCGCGGCGACAGTCGAACCGACCCCCGGAGAACCATTGCCCCGGATCATCAAGGGCATCGTCACGCACGCCCGCGATATCCGCGTGATGATCACCCGGGCCGGGTTCACGCTGAACCCAACCAACTGCAACCCCACCCAGATCACCACCACGATCACAAGCACCCAAAACCAGACCAGCACCCCCACGGCCCGCTACCAGGCAGCCAACTGTCCAGGCCTGAAATTCGCGACCAAACTCACCGCCAGCACCCAAGGCCAAACCTCCCGCGCCAACGGCGCAAGCCTGACCGTGCACGTCAGCCAACCCAGCCTCCCCCTCGGCACCTTCACAAACCTCAAATCCGTAAAGACCGAAATCCCCAGAAGCCTCCCCGCACGCCTTGAAACCCTCAAAAAATCCTGCCCAGCCCCCACCTTCAACACCAACCCCGCCGGCTGCCCCAGCACAGCCATCGTCGGCCACGTAACCGCGAACAGCCCACTCGTCCCCGAACCCCTCCAAGGCCCCGCCTACCTCGTAAGCCACGCCGGCGAAGAACTCCCCAACGTCATCTTCGTCCTGCAAGGCTACGGCATCACCATCCACGCCACCAGCACCACCCACATCCACAACGGCATCACCACCAGCACCTTCAACACCCTCCCCGACCAACCCCTCACCAACCTCACCGCAACCTTCCCCGAGCAACGCTACAGCCTCCTCGGCACCATCTACAACCTCTGCACCCTCCCCAAAACCCAACTCACCATGCCCACCACCCTCACCGCCCAAAACGGCACCCAAACCCACCAAAACACCACCATCACCCCCACCAACTGCCCCAAACACCACACCAAAACCAAACACAAACACTAAAACCACCCAACCACACCCCCACCAGCAACCCGCCAACCACACCTCCACCAGCAACCCGCCACCCCCCCGCCAACCCACCCCTCACAAAGCACAGCACCGCGCCGAGTCGCGAGGTCCTGTGGGCGTCCGGTAACGAACACGGCAGCCCAGTATCTACCCCGTCCTGGTGGTTGTGGTGGTCGTTCCGGAAGTGGGGGAACGATGCTCGCGAACCCGTGTAATCAAAAACACGGCCTGTGGTGGGAGACAAACCCGTCAAACGCTTGACCGGCCCGCAGCACCTCGGGCACACTGACAGGGTCCTAAACACTCCTCCCCGTCTTGACCAAGCAACACCAACAACCGGTCAAGCACACAACCAGGGAGGAGGAAAACCAAAGCAAGGGAGCAAGGACCCAATGAAACACATCAAAACGCTCGGCCTCGCCCTGCTCGCACTCTTCGCGATCAGCGCGATCACCGCAGCAGCGGCGAGCGCAATCACAAACGCAGAATTCTTACCCGCACCAACAGTCAGCAGCCCACTCAACGCGAGCGTCACCGGCGGCAAAGGCAAGCTCGTCACCGTCGGCGGCAAGGTGGTCAGCTGCGAAGGCTTCAAAGGCAGTGGGAAATTCACGAGTGCGACGTTAGGGGAAGGCTCGATCGAATTCACGACGTGCTCGAGTGAAGGCTCGAAATGCACGACCGGCTCAGACGCCAAAGGCACGATCTTAGCGCCCACAGTCGACCTGTTAGCCGTCTCGGTATCGGAAGCATCCAAACTATTACTTGGACTTCTAATCACTCCGACCGCGAATGTGACTTTCACATGCGGCGTCCTGAAATTCGAAGTCAAGGGCTCAATCGTCGCTGAAGCCGGGCAACTAAGAGAATCATCCCTGACCGAAACACTGAAAACAGTACCGATGCCCGCCGAAGGCACCAAAGAATTAATCTTAGCCGTACTACTGACCCTCGTGCTCAACGAGACGAATGGCAAACCGACATTCGGTCCTGACCACCTCGAAACAACCGACAACGGGACCACGTTCGAAGAATCCGGGATCAAGTCCGAAGAAACGATCACGGTGACCTTCAGCAACCCCGAAAAGGTCCACATCGACTACTAGCCACACCGCAACACAACACAAGCAGAAAGGTGGGGCCGCCTCCAAGGCGGCCCCACCACACTCCACACCAAAAAGAGAACAGCCAGACCTTAGAGAACCTCACACCACGCACACGACACAAACCAGACACAAAACGCAGGGCATGTGGGGACCAACAACACAGCGGGCATCGACCCGTCCGTGCCCAACAACAACAGTCCACACAGAGGAGCCCACAATGAACCACGCAAAGGCAACACTCCTCGCCCTGCTCGCACTCACCGCGACCAGCGCGATCACCGCAACAACAGCAAACGCGGTCACAAACGCAGAATTCTTACCCTCACCAACAGTCAGCAGCCCACTCAACGCGAGCATCACCGGCGGCAATCTCAAACTAGTCACTGTCGGCGGCAAGGAAGTCAGATGCACAGGCTTCAAAGGTAGCGGTAGCTTTACGAGTGCGACGTTAGGGACGGGCTCGATTGAATTCACGACGTGCACGAGTGAAGGCTCGAAATGCACGACCGGCGCAGACGCCAAAGGCACGATCTTAGCGCCCACGGTCGACCTGTTAGCCGTCTCGGTATCGGAAGCATCCAAACTATTACTTGGACTTCTAATCACTCCGACCGCGAACGTGACTTTCACATGCGGCGTCCTGAAATTCGAAATCAAGGGCTCTGTCGTCGCTGAAGCCGGGCAACTAAGAGAATCATCCCTGACCGAAACACTCAAAACAGTACCGAGGCCCGCCGAAGGCACCAAAGAATTAATCTTAGCCGTACTACTGACCCTCGTGCTCAACGAGTCAGGTGGCAAACCGACATTCGGTCCTGACCACCTCGAAATAACCGACAACGGCACCACCTTCGAAGAATCCGGGCTCAAGTCCGAAGAAACAATCACGGTGACCTTCAGCAACCCCGAAAAGGTCCACATCGACTACTAGCCACGCAACACAACACGCAGACAGGTGGGGCCGCCTCCAGAGGCGGCCCCACCACGCTCCAGACCAACGGGAGGACGGCCAGACGTTTAGAGAACGTCGGCCACGAACACGACACAAACCAGACACAAAGCGCAGGGCATGTGGGGACCAACAGCACAGCGGGCAGAGCCCCGCCGGTGCCTAAACTACAAAAGTTCCACACCGAGGAGCCGACAATGAACCACACAAAGGCGACACTTCTTGCCCTGCTCGCACTCACCGCGACCAGCGCGATCACCGCAGCAACAGCAAACGCGGTCACAAACGCAGAACTGTTACCCGCACCAACAACCAGCAGCCCACTCACCGCGAGCGTCACCGGCGGCAAAGGCAAACTCGTCACCGTCGGCGGCAAGGAAGTCAGCTGCACCGGCTTCGCGGGTAAAGGGAAATTCACGAGTGCGACGTTAGGGACGGGCTCGATCGAATTCACGACATGCTCGAGTGAAGGCTCGAAATGCACGACCGGCTCAGACGCCAAAGGCACGATCTTAGCACCCACCGGCGACCTGTTAGCCGTCTCGGTATCGGAAGCATCCAAACTATTACTCGGACTGCTAATAACCCCCACCGCCAACGTGACCTTCACATGCGGCGTCCTGAAATTCGAAGCCAAGGGGTCCCTCATTATTGAAGCGAGTGAACTAAGAGAATCATCCCTGACCGAAACACTCAAAACAGTACCGATGCCCGCCGAAGGCACCAAAGAATTAATCTTAGCCGTACTAATAACCGGTACGCTCAACGAGACGGGAGGAAAACCGACCTTCGGTCCCGACCACCTCGAAATCTCCGACAACGGCACCACATTCGAAGAAGCCGGCGCCAAGTCCGAAGAAACGATCACCGCAACCTTCAGCAACCCCGAAAAGATACACATCGACTACTAGCCGACCACAGACGAGGAGGTCGATGACCACTGCTGGGGCCGCGCCAAGTCTGCGGCCCCAGCAGGTCAAGAATCGTGCGGGAAGGCGCAGCATGTGATAGGGCACGACGACCAGGAGAGGCGGGAGTCGGACTGTCCCGTCGTGGTGGAGGGAGAAGAATGAGGGTGGAGTGGACCGGGTCGTCCGGAGTGTGCCTAGGATTCCTGTGCTGCGGTCATCAACGCCGCGCTTTTCGGCGACTCGGGCGACGTAATCCCGCCCGCGCGGCACGGGTTCTGCGGGGGGGTCGAGTGGTTAGAGACAAGGCTGAACGGCGTGGGGTCAGGTGCGTAGTCTGCACGAGATGAGAGGCGCCTGGATCATGCTTGTATTCGCGTGCGGCCTCCTTGCCGGCGGCTGCAGCGAAGGGGCCGGCCCGCCGTCCGGTCCGCAGATCACAAGCCCCCCCACGACTGCGACCTCGACGTTGCAGCCGACGACCACGACGGAGGGTCGGTCTTCGACGGTGGTCGCTACTTCCGACGCCGGCTTCAGGACCGCCGCAGGTCTCGCATGCCGGACGGCGTCTCGTCGGCTTGGCATGATCATCGTGGCCCGCATTTCCGCGGCCCCAAGGGCGCGGAAGTCCGAACTGCGTAGCCGTGGGCGCGCCGCGGTTCTCTCGCTCTCGAGGTTGAGCCCGCCGCCAAATATGAGCGTGACGTGGCGGCAGATAGCGACGGACTGGGTCGAAGCCTCCTTATGGCTCATCGAGTCTGGAAGCGCGCGTCCCAGCGCTCCGTCGAAGGCTTTCTCGGATCGGCTGCAGAGTCTCGCCGCGTCCGCCGGCTTGCCGTCCTGCGCTCACGCCGAATAGGTTTCCGGCGTCGCTGTCCGCCGCGACGCTTGTCCCCGCGAGGCCTCTGCTCGCTGTAGAATCGGAGGATCAAGGCTCGTCGTCGGCGCTGTCTGGGACAGCGAGGGGCAGGGGATACGGCTCTCCGTCGATGGGTTTTCGTAGACCCCTACCAGGAGCGCGCCAACGTGGATCCCACCGACTTCATCTGGATGAACGGAGAATTCCTCGCCTGGGAGGACGCCAAGGTCCACGTCCTGACCCACGGCCTGCACTACGGCACGGGGGTCTTCGAGGGGGTGCGCTGTTACGAGACCGAGCTCGGACCTGCCGTGTTCCGCAACTCCGAGCACATCGAGCGCCTGCTGTGCTCTGCCGAGCTCTACTACATGCAGGTGCCTTTCAGCGCTGAGGAGCTGCGCTCGGCGACTTGTGAGCTGGTTGCCCGCAACGGGCTGAGCTCCTGCTACATCCGTCCGATCGTCTACCGCGGGTACGGGCAAATGGGGCTGAACCCTCTGGACTGCTGCGTGGATGTGACGATCGCCTGCTGGGAGTGGGGCGTCTACCTCGGCGAGGAGGGGCAGCGTGAGGGCGTGCGCGCGAAGGTCTCCTCGTGGCGGCGGCTCAGCCCGGACTCGCTGATCCCCCATGCGAAGGCCTCGGGTCAGTACCTCAACAGCGTCCTGGCCAAGATCGAGTCCTCCAAGGCAGGTTATGAGGAGGCGATCTTGCTCGACGACCACGGCTACGTCTGCGAGGGCACGGGCGAGAACATCTATCTCGTCCGCGACGGGAGGATCTTCACCCCCGGCCAGAGCAACTCGATCCTCGACGGGATCACCCGCCGCTCGGTCTTCCAGCTTGCAGGCGACCTCGGCTATGAGGTCCTCGAGCGCGACGTGGCCCGTGCCGAGCTGTACCTGGCCGATGAGGTCTTCATGTCGGGTACGGCCGCAGAGATCGTGCCCGTCCGCGAGATCGACGATCACCCGATTGGCTCGGGTCGACCGGGCGAGGTCACGAAGGTCCTGCAGAAGGCCTTCGAGGATGCGGTGCACGGTCGTAGCGAGCGCTATCGGGAGTGGCTCGACGTCGTGCGGCCGCAGCCGCTGCAGCCGGCTGCAGGCGACGGGCAGAGGCCGGCGGGCGCTCCCACGGCAGCCGGCTAGGCGGTGTCGACCGTGGAGATATACGACGCCACCCTGCGGGACGGCATGGGCGGCGGCGGCATGACGCTGACGGCCGGCGAGCGTCTGCGCGTCGTACGGGCTCTTGACCAGCTGGGCGTGGACCTGATAGAGGCCGGCTTTCCCGCCTCCAACCCCAAGGAGCAGGAGCTCTTCGAGCTGCTGGCGGAAGAGTCCCTTCAGAGCGCCGAGATCGTCGCCTTCGGTATGACCCGTAGGCGTGACGTCGCCGCTGAGCACGACGAGGGACTGCGAGTTCTGGCCGAGTCCTTCGTGCCCGTCTGCACGCTCGTGGGCAAGGCCTCAGTGCTTCACGTCGAGAAGGTCGTGAAGGCCACACGTGAGGAGAACCTGGCCATGATCGCCGACTCGATCGCCTTCCTGGCCGGGCAGGGCAAGCGTGTCCTGCTGGACGCAGAGCACTTCTTCGACGGTTTCGCGCTGGATCCGGGCTACTCCCTCGACTGCCTGCGGGCAGCGGCTGAGGCCGGCGCCGAGCGGCTCGTGCTCTGCGACACCAACGGGGGCAGCCTGCCGCCGCAGATCCGCACCGCCCTCGCTGTCGTGACGGAAGCGCTGCCGGGGGTCGCGTTGGGCATTCACGCGCATGACGACTCGGGCTGCGGCGTCGCCAACACGCTGACAGCGGTGGAATGCGGAGCCACCCAGGTGCAGGGCACGATCAACGGGATCGGAGAGCGCACCGGCAACGCCAACCTCGTCACGATCATCGCTGACCTGCAGCTGAAGATGGGCTGCAGGGTGCTCTCAGACGAGCAGCTTGGCGGTCTCACCGCGACGGCCCATTTCGTCGATGAGCTGCTCAACAGGGTCCCCGATCCCTCCCAGCCCTACGTAGGCAAGCACGCCTTCGCCCACAAGGCGGGATTGCACGCGGCCGGCATCCAGTCGGACGCGAGCACCTTCGAGCACGTCGACCCTGCGCTCGTCGGCAACGGGCGCGAGGTCCTGGTCTCCGAGCTTGCGGGGCGGGCCAGCATCATCGAGAAGGCCGAGCAGGCGGGGATCCGGTCTGATCTGAGCCTTCATGAGCTCGCCAGGCGCATGCTCGAGCAGATCAAGGCGCTCGAGCATGAGGGTTTTCAGTTCGAGGCCGCCGACGGATCGCTCGAGCTGCTGATGCGCAGGGAGGCGGGCGTCTACGAGCCACTGTTCCGGCTGGAGTCCTGGCGTGTGATCGTCGAGAAGCGGGCAGACGGGAGGGTCGAGACCGAGGCGACGGTCAAGATCTGGGTTGGCGCCGAACGCTACGTGCGTACGGCTGAGGGCAACGGGCCCGTGAACGCGCTTGACAAGGCGCTGCGTGAGGCGATCGGGGAGATCCACCCCCACCTGCGCGCCATCGAGCTCGTCAACTTCAAGGTGAGGATCCTCGACGAGGCCAAGGGCACAGGCGCGATCACGAGGGTCCTGATCGACGCCTCCGACGGCCGGCATATGTGGGGATCCATCGGTGTCTCCGAGAACGTGATAGCGGCGTCCTGGGACGCCTTGGTCGATTCGCTCGAGTACGGCATGCAGAAGGCCTCGGGCTCCCGAACCGAGGAGGACGGCCGGGAGTCGGCGAGGGCACTGCCCGCACGCGGACAGGCATAGTGCTCGATGAGCCGATCCCGCTGGCCCGCCCGGTGTTGGGTGGGCAGGAGGAGCAGGCCGTCATCGAGGTCCTGCGCTCGGGGCAGCTCTCACTCGGGCCTCGCCTGGCGGAGTTCGAGGCGCTGTTCGCCGCCAGGATCGGCGCAGAGCACGCCAGCGCCGTCTCGAGCGGCACGGCCGGTTTGCATCTCGCGCTGCGGGCGATAGGCGTCGAAGACGGCGACGAGGTGATCACGAGCCCGCTGTCCTTCGTCGCCTCGGCCAACGTGATGCTCTACGAGCGTGCCGTCCCGGTGTTCGCCGACATCGACCCGATCACGCTCAACCTCGACCCGGCGGCCGCAGAGGCGGCAATCACGGCCAGGACGAAGGCGATTCTCCCGGTGCATCTGTTCGGATATCCGGCGGACATGCCCGCATTTGAGGCGATCGCCGGGCGCCATGATCTCGCCGTGCTCGAGGACGCCTGCGAGGCGCTGGGGGCACGCCACGCCGACGGAACCCAGGTCGGCGGGCGCGGACACCCCGCGGTCTTCGGCTTCTACGCCAACAAGCAGATGACGACCGGCGAGGGGGGCATGGTGACGATGGGAGACCTGAGCCTCAAGGAGCGCATCGACTCCGAGCGAAACCAAGGCCGGGCGGCGGACATGGGGTGGCTCGATCACGACAGGCTGGGCTTCAACTACCGCCTCTCCGAGCTGGCCTGCGCGCTCGGGATCGTTCAGCTCCAGCGCCTGGACGGGATGCTGCGGGAGCGAAGGAGCCTAGCGGCGCTCTATCGTTCCGCTCTCGAGGGCATCGAGGGTCTCGATCTGCCTTGTGAGGACCAAGCCGGAAACGTCCGTGGCTGGTTCGTATTCGTAGTGCAGCTGCCGGCGGGCGTCGATCGCGACGAGGCAGTCGTGCGGCTGGCGGTCGAGGGCATACAGAGCAAGCCCTACCTGCCGGCGATACACCTGATGAGCTTCTACAGCGCTCGGTTCGGGCATCGCGAGGGTGAGTTCCCGGTCTGCGAGGCGACGGCTGCGCGCTCGCTGGCGTTGCCGTTCTTCCCGGGAATGACCGCTGGCCAGGTAGAACGGGTAAGTGCGGCTCTCAAAACGCTCTGCGAGGCGTCGGACGGCGCCTCGGGTTAGCCTGGGAATATGAGTGGGCTCGCCGTGGTTGACGGCGAGCCCACTGTCAGCCTCTGCTCCCGTTGGGGATCAGAATTTTTCGCTTGCGATCACTGCGGATGCTTCCGCGGACTTCAGCGTCCCGGTGAGGATCGCGGTGTTGTGGCCGCTTGCCGAGGGCAAACCGAGTTTGCTGTCGACGAGCGGGTCGATGATGAAGGAGAAGAATTCGCCACAGCCCGACGCGGCAGGCGCGGAGTACGCGTTGTCTACCAGCGAGTTTTCTGACAGTACGCTGAGTTCGTACCCTTTTTCTTCTTCTTCTGAGATTTTCCCGCGGTTGCCTTTGATCGGTTTGTTCGGCGGCGGCGGGGCCGTCGTACCCGTCGTCAGGTGCAGCGAGACGGGGCTGCTTTCAGACCCGATGTAGCACGAGTTCCCCAGCAGCGGGTTTTTCAAGTGCACCCGAACCGGAAGGGTCAGAGCCGTGCCTTCTTCGAAGACGAGGTTCGAAAGGTTCAGAATGGCGGGATCTTTTTCGTTGGCCACGAGTTCCGTGGTCGCTGTCACGCCGGTCGTTTTGTTTTCGAAGATCGCTTTGCACAGGCCGCGGACGGCTTTTTCAAACAGGCCTTCGCCTTTGATTTCTTCGCAATTGACGATGTCGAGCAGCCCGCCCGGCACGTTCAGTTCGGTTTTGGACAGGCTTTCGCCGTTCTTCGCGGGCACCAGGAAGTATTCGTTGAGGTGCACACCCGTCGGGATACCGCCGCCCTGAAGCGTGATCGTTTTGTTGATCGGTACTTTCGTGCTACCGATCGAGAATTCGCCGCTCGTCGTCTGCGCATACTGGCAAAGTGCCACACCGGGCACTTCCGTCGGACACTGCGCAAAGATGGAGAAGATGCCTTTCGGCGCAGCTGCCGCCGAGCCGGCCCCCACCATCAGGATCACGCTAGCAAGCGCACCGACCGCCGCTGCGGAAAGCACACGGTGCGGCAAGCGCCCGTGGCGTCTAAATCTACTCATCGCTGTATGCCCACTTTCGTTGTGTTGGATCAACCCGTCAGCGATACATGGTCCGACAAGGCAGAACAGCCTCACCGGACTGCTACGAACGCAACGTAGCCGGAGGTCAAGCGGGCCGACAACATCTGTCTCCGACTGGGCGCACCACCATCGGTAGCGGAACGCAACGGCTGCAAGGCATGTTTCCTACTGCGAGGGCGCGGCGAACTCTCGACCCATCGAATGGGGGCCGCCCAACGGGCTATATGCTGATGACCATGCTGACATCCAGACTCGGTGGCTCATGCCCCATCGCGGCACGTGCCTGCGAACACGCGGTTCGACTCGCTCTTGTTTGTGTTTTGGTGGTTGTGTGGTGTTGTGTGTGGTGTGGGGTGGTGTGGGGTTTTCGTGGGCATGAACGGGTTGCTGGTGGTGTGTTTGGGGTTTCTGGGTCTGGGGTGTTGGAGTTGGATGAACCGGTGGGTGTGGCGGTGGATGAAGGGTCGGGTGTGGTGTATGTGGTGGATCGTGCTGGTGGTCGGGTTGAGGTGTTTGATGGTGTGGCGGGGGATATTGGTGCGTTGGTTGGTAGGGGTTTGGCGTCTGGTGAATTTGATGGTAGTGGGTTGTTGGGTGAAGGGGTGGAGGCTGGTGGTGGTGGGTTAGCGGGTGAAGTGGTGACGGGTCGGTTTGTGGATCCGTCGGGGGTGGCGGTTGATAATGGGTGTCGTGATCATCGTCCTGAACCGTTGTCGGGTGCGGCGTGTGAAGCGTTTGATCCTTCGAATGGTGATGTGTATGTGTTGGATTCGGGTCATGAGGTGGTGGATAAGTACACGGCGTCGGGGCGTTATGTGGGTCAGATCAACGCGGGAACGTTGGGTGTGACGGAACTGCATGCCATTCAGGGGGTGGCGGTTGAAGGTGATGGCGATCTTCTGGTGAGTACGTATACGGCGTTCGCGGAGGAGGCGTCCGGGGAAGGTGTGTTCCGGTTGTCTGATGGTGTGCGGAATGTGGTGTTGGGGTCTGGTGTGCCGACGGGGTTTACGGAGGCGGCGCAGTTAGGGTTTGTTGAAGGTGGGTTGGGTGCGGCGGGTGGTCGGGTGTTTGTGCCGCAGGGTTTTGCGGAAAAGGATGTGGCGGTTTGGGATTTGGCGGGGGGGTTTGTTGAAACGTTGGGTACGGGGCATGTTGTGGGGTTGGTGGGTGAGGTGTGTACGGGGGATGTGTATGTGGATGTGCGTGAAGCTGGTGTGGTGAGGCGGTTTGGGGTTGGTGGGGGGTTGGTTGAAGAATTGGTTGCTGGTGGTGGTGGTGGGGTTGGTGTTGATTGTGTTGGGTCGGGGGGGACGGTGTTTGTGGCGTTACCGTCTGGTGGGGTTGTGGCGGTGTATGGGCCTGAAGCGCCGAAAGCTCCTTTGGTGTCGGGGTTGGCGGTGTCGGGTGTGACCGCGGGGTCGGTGCGGTTTAGCGCGGAAGTTGATCCGCGTAGTGAAGTGGGTGAAGCGGCGACTGAGTTTGTGGTGGAATATGGGTTATGTCCGGCGGTGGGGTCGTGTGAAGGTGTGGGGTTTGAACAGGAACGTTCGTTGACGGGTAGTGTGGGTGCGGTGTTTGAAGGTGTGGTTGTGTCGCGTGAAGTGTCTGGGTTGGTGGCGGGGGGGCGGTATCATTTCCGGGTTGGTGCTCGGAATTCGCATAGTGTTGGTGGTTTGTCTGGTGAATATTCGTATGGTGTGGGGGAGGATGCTGAACGGGTGTTCGTGATGGAGGGTTTGTCGTCTGGTGGTGGGGCGGGGTTGTTGGATGGGCGTGGTTGGGAACTTGTGTCGCCGGTGGATAAGAATGGTGCGCTGGTTTTGCCGGTGCTTGAAACGGGGTTGATTGAGGCGGCGGCGGGTGGTGGGGCGTTTACGTATTTGGCTTCGACGGCGACTGAAGCTGGGGCGTTGGGTAATTCGAATAAGATGCAGGTGTTGGCGCGGCGTGGGTCGGGTGGTTGGGCGTCGTGTGATGTGGGGTTGCCGAATGGTGAAGCGACGGGCGTGTCGGTTGGGCAGGGGCAGGAGTATCAGGGGTTCAGCGCGGATTTGGGGACGGGTTTGGCGCGGCCGTTGGGGCGGGTCGTGCGGGGTCTTGTGGGTGGGGAGCGGGAAGTGAGCCCGTTGCGGGTGGGGTTCTCGGGGGCGTGCGGGGCGGGGGGGCTGTCTTATGATGCGTTGTTGTCGGGGTGTCCGTTGACGGGTGAATGTGAAGCTGTGGTGCGGGAACACGCGGATGTCGAACCGGGCATCGAAGTCGCCGAGGAAGGTTTGTGCGCGCATGAAGTGCCGTTTTGTGATGGGGAACCGTTAGCGGCTAATGAATCGTTGTCGGGGGTGGTGTTGCGTTCGATGACGCCGTTGGTCGCGGGCGCGCCGGTGGAAGCGTTGTATGAGCCTTATGGTGGGCGGGTGTATCCGGTCAGCGTGAGACCGAACGGGACGGTGGTGGGTACTGTCGCGCATGAGCCGGTGGCGGGGACGCAGGCGAATGGTAGTGCGTTGCGTGGCGCGGTCTCAGCGGATGGTTCGCGGGTGGTGTGGTCAGAAGAAGTGCCGAATGGGCATTTGTTTGTGTGGGATCGTGGGTTGGAACGGAGTGTGCAGGTGGATGTGGTGCAGGCGGGTGGGTCGGGGACAGGGCCTGTTGGGGCTGTTTTCCAGTACATGACCGGGGATGGGTCGAGGGTGTTTTTCACGGATACGCAGCAGTTGACGGCGGGGTCTGGTGCTGAAAATGATTCGCCGGATTTGTATGTGTGTGAAGTGGTGGTGGAAGGTTCGTCGGGGAAGTGTGTTGTAAGGGATTTGACGCCGATGGTGGGTGGGCAGCATGCGGATGTGTTGGGGCAGGTGATCGGCGGCTCGGAATCGGGCGGGTTAGTGTATTTCGTAGCGAATGGTGAGTTGACGAAAACACCGTCCGCGTCGGGAGAAGAACCGGTCGCGGGAGGGTGCCGGTTGGAATCGTCGCCGGGGAAGTTGTGTGATTTGTATGTGTGGAGTGAAGGTGCCGCGGAACCGGTGTTGGTGGGTGTGCTGTCGGGTGAAGACGTGGATGATTGGGGTGGCGGTAGCGAGCAGTTGACGAATTTGACGGGGCGGGTCGCGGGTGGGGGTGAATGGTTGGTGTTTATGTCGGATCGGTCGTTGACGGGTTATGACACGCGGGATG
This sequence comes from uncultured Solirubrobacteraceae bacterium, assembly GCA_963697795.1. GTDB lineage: Bacteria > Actinomycetota > Thermoleophilia > Solirubrobacterales > Solirubrobacteraceae > Palsa-744. The sequence goes on from OY969097.1 coordinate 3,177,080, forward strand.
CGGTCGTTTCGGGGGTGCGTGATGAGGAGGTGTATGAGTACAGGTTCGGGGGCGGGTTGGTGTGTGTGTCGTGTGATCCGTCTGGTGAACGGCCGCATGGGGTGGAATACGCGAAGTTGAACGAAGGTGCGGCGGTGGGTACTGGCGTGTGGCCGCTTGGGGCGCGGCTGGCGGGGTTTGTGCCGGGGTGGGTTCCGTATCGGCTTGCGCAGTCGTTTTATCAGTCGAGGTTTTTGGGTGGGTCGGGGCGGGTGTTTTTTGATTCGTCTGATGGTTTGGTGGCTGGTGATAGTGATGGTGTGGTTGATGTGTATGAGTTTGAGCCGGTTGGGGTGGGTTCGTGTCGGGTGGGTGGTGTGGGGTTCGTGGCGGTTGATGATGGTTGTTTGGGGTTGGTGTCGTCGGGTGAAAGTGGTCAGGAATCAGGGTTTTTGGATGCGTCTGAATCTGGTGATGAAGTGTTCTTTTTGACTACTTCTCGGTTGTCGGGGCGTGATAGGGACACGGCGTATGATGTGTATGATGCGCGTGTGGGTGGCGGGGAACCCGTGCTGTCGGGGGTTGGTGTGTGTGGGGGTGGGTTTTGTCAGGAACCGGCTGGGGAACCGTCGGCTCCGGTGGCGGGGTCGGAGGGGTTTGAAGGGCCGGGTAGTCCGTTGGTGGAAGCGATCGTGCCGCCGGTGAAGGTGTTGACGCGGGCGCAGAAGTTGAAGGCCGCGTTGAAGGCGTGTGGTAGGGATCGTGTGAAGCGTAAGCGGGTGGTGTGTGAACGTGGTGCGCGTAGGCGGTATGGGCCGGTGAAGAAGAAGAAGGGTGTGCGAGGGGCGTCTGTGGTGCGGGTTGGGGGGCGAGGCTGATGCTTGCGGGACTGTCAGCGGGTAGTGAGGGTGGCGTGAGGTGTGGTGTTGGTGGTGTGGTTGTGTGGCGTGTTGTGGTGTTGGTGGTGTGTGTGGTGGTGTTGGGGTTGTGTGTGGGGGTTGGTGTTGGTTGGGGTGCGGGTGGTTCGGTGGGTTGGTGGCGGTTGGGTGTTGGTGCGAGGCCGGTGGTGTTGGGTGTTGGTAGTGAAGGTGAGGTTGTGGGGTTTGCTGAGAATGTTGGGTATGGTCCGGTTGATGGTGGGATTGTGCCGGTGAGGGTTGGGATGGTGTTGCCGGCTGGGTTGAGGGCGGTTGGCGTGGCTGGTGCGGTCCCGTTTGCGAATACTCAGACGGTGGTGCCGGGTTGTAAAGTGCTGGCGGGTGGTGGGGAAGTGTTGTGTGAATTTGAAGGTGGGTTGCCTGCTTTTGACGGGATCGAAGTGCGGGTGAAGGTGGATGTTGAAAGTGTGGTGTCGGGGAAGGTTGGGTTGGTGGTGTCGGGTGGGGAAGTGTCGGGAGCGGAAGTGCAGCGCGGAGTGAGGGTGGGGTCTGAAGAACCGGCGTTTGGGGTTGAAGAATTCGGGTTGGCGTTGGAAGAAGCTGGTGGCGGCCCGGTGTCGCAGGCGGGCGCGCATCCGTTTCAGATGACGGCGTCGGTTGCGGTGAATTCGGGGCCTGATCCGGGTTCGCTTGCGGAAAAGCCCGGGCAGCAGCCGGTGGTGTTGCCGAAGGATATTGTGACGGGGTTGCCGGCGGGTTTGGTGGGTGACCCGAACGGGGTGCCGACGTGCAGTCTCGCTGATTTTTTGCGGATCGTGAATAATGTGGATTTGTGTACGGCCGCGACGCAGGTTGGGGTTGTGTCCACGACCGCGAATGTGAAGAGCGCGATCGGGTCCGCGACGTTCGTGTTGCCGTTGTTCAATCTCGAACGTGGTCCGGGGGAGCCGGCACGGTTCGGGTTCATGATCCCTGAAGACAAACTGCCGGTCGTGCTTGACCCGCAGTTGCGTGATGAAAAGGGCGGGGATTATGGGATCGATGTGCACGCGAGCGATTTGTCCCAGACGGGTGGTGTGACGTCCGCGAGGGTGACGGTGTGGGGTGCTCCGGGTGATCCGCGTCATGATGCGGAGCGTGGCTGGTCTTGTATTTATGTGTTGAACGGTACGCCGCCGCCGAGCCCGTGCGAGATCCCCGAAGGCGAAAGCAATACGGCGTTCTTGCGGTTGCCGACGCAGTGCGAAACGCTGCCGGAATTCACGTTGCGGGCGGACTCGTGGGATAAACCGGGCGAGTTTCTGTCGTTCACGCCTGATGAACCGTTGCCGTTGTTCACGGGTTGTAACCGGTTGCAGTTCGCGCCGAGCGTGAGCGTGCTGCCGTCGACGAGCACGGCCGGGGCCGCGTCGGGTTTGGATGTGACCGTGGAAGACCACAACGAAGGGTTGACGGCCGGGGAAGGCCGCTCGCAGTCGGATGTGAAGGACACCACGATCACGCTGCCGGAAGGCATGACGGTCAACCCGTCCGCGGGCAACGGGCTGGGCGCATGCTCCCAGGAACAGTTCGAAGACGAAACGCTTGAGCGTCAGGAATGTCCGGCTGACTCGCAGATCGGGGAACTGGAAGTAGAAACCCCGCTTTTGAACAAGGTGTTGCACGGGGCGGTGTATGTCGCTGAACCGTATGGCAACCAGTTCCACTCGTTGCTCGCGATGTTCTTCGTGGTCAAGGACCCCGAAACCGGGGTACTGGTCCGGATCCCCGGAGAAGTCCAGGCCAACGAAACGACAGGGCAGCTGACAAGCACGATCAAGGACCTGCCCCAGCTGCCGTTCTCACGCGTCAGCGTGCACCTGCGCGAAGGACCCCTGGCACCGTTGATCACCCCGCCCGGATGCACCAGCGAAGCGCAGACCACCGGTGCGCTGATCCCGTGGGCCAACCCGCAGAGCAGCACCCCGGTATCCACGAGCTTCCAGATCAACAACTGCCCCGGCAGCCCGTTCACCCCCGGCCTGACCGCGGGGACCGAGAGCAACAGCGCGGGCTCGTTCAGCCCGCTCGTCCTGCGCCTGACGCGGAGTGACCGCGAAAACGAAATCTCGACGATCACGACCAGCCTGCCCGGCGGGCTCAGCGCCGATCTGAACGGTGTGCAGTTCTGCAGCCAGGCACAGATCGAAAACGCGCGGGCCGTCAGCGGCCTTCAAGAGAAAAACATGCCCTCCTGCCCGGCGGGCAGCCAACTCGGAGAAACGCTCGTCGGCAGCGGTGTCGGTGCCAGCCTGACCTACGTGCCCGGGAAAATCTATTTCGCAGGCCCCTACCGTGGCGCACCATTCTCGCTGGTCAGCATCACCCCCGCAGTCGTCGGCCCGTTCGACCTCGGAGATGTCGTGCTCAGATTCGCTTTGCAGATCAACCCCGAAACCTCCGCGGCGACAGTCGAACCGACCCCCGGAGAACCATTGCCCCGGATCATCAAGGGCATCGTCACGCACGCCCGCGATATCCGCGTGATGATCACCCGGGCCGGGTTCACGCTGAACCCAACCAACTGCAACCCCACCCAGATCACCACCACGATCACAAGCACCCAAAACCAGACCAGCACCCCCACGGCCCGCTACCAGGCAGCCAACTGTCCAGGCCTGAAATTCGCGACCAAACTCACCGCCAGCACCCAAGGCCAAACCTCCCGCGCCAACGGCGCAAGCCTGACCGTGCACGTCAGCCAACCCAGCCTCCCCCTCGGCACCTTCACAAACCTCAAATCCGTAAAGACCGAAATCCCCAGAAGCCTCCCCGCACGCCTTGAAACCCTCAAAAAATCCTGCCCAGCCCCCACCTTCAACACCAACCCCGCCGGCTGCCCCAGCACAGCCATCGTCGGCCACGTAACCGCGAACAGCCCACTCGTCCCCGAACCCCTCCAAGGCCCCGCCTACCTCGTAAGCCACGCCGGCGAAGAACTCCCCAACGTCATCTTCGTCCTGCAAGGCTACGGCATCACCATCCACGCCACCAGCACCACCCACATCCACAACGGCATCACCACCAGCACCTTCAACACCCTCCCCGACCAACCCCTCACCAACCTCACCGCAACCTTCCCCGAGCAACGCTACAGCCTCCTCGGCACCATCTACAACCTCTGCACCCTCCCCAAAACCCAACTCACCATGCCCACCACCCTCACCGCCCAAAACGGCACCCAAACCCACCAAAACACCACCATCACCCCCACCAACTGCCCCAAACACCACACCAAAACCAAACACACCAAAACCAAACACAAACACTAAAACCACCCAACCACACCCCCACCAACCACACCCCTCACAAAGCACAGCACCACGCCGAGTGAGGGCGTCCGTTTTTCTGTGTAGGCGGGTTGGTGGTTTCAGTTGGGTAGCCGGTTGCCGAAGTGGATCTTGAATGCGAGCATTGCCTTTGTCCAGCCGCGGGTTCGGGTCCATCGTGGCCCGGCGTTTTGGATGGCGAGGTAGATCAGCTTGCGGGCGGCGTCCTCGCTGGGGAAGCTTCCCTTGGTCTTGATCGCCTTGCGTAGCTGCCGGTTCAGAGCCTCGATCGCGTTGGTGGTGTAGATCACCCGGCGGATTTCGGGCTCGAACGCCATGAACGGGGTCACGTACTCCCAGGCTGACCGCCATGCCTGGCCGATCACGGGCAGCTGCTGCCCCCATTTCTCCTCGAATGCCGCTAGCGCCACGAGTGCAGCGTCGGCATCGATGGCGGTGTAGATCGGCCGGAGGTCCTTGGTGACCTGCTCGTATTGCTTGCGGGGTACGTACTTCAGGCTGTGACGAATCAGATGGACGATGCACGTCTGGACTGTCGTCAGCGGGAACGTTGCCTCGATGGCCTCGGGGAAGCCCTTCAGCCCGTCCACGCAGCAGATCAGGATGTCCTGCAGGCCCCGCTGGCGCAGGTCGGTGAGGACTTGCATCCAGAACTTGGCGCCCTCGTTGGCCTGAAACCACATGCCGAGCACTTCGCGCTCGCCGTCCAGGTTGATCGCCAGAGCGAGATAGCAAGCCCTGCGCTGCACCGACCCGCCATCGCGGATCTTGAGCACGAGCGCGTCGAGGAACACGACCGGGTAGACGTCGTCAAGCGGCCGGGTCTGCCACGCCCTAGCGTCCTCCATCACGGCGTCGGTCACGCGGCTGATCAGGTCCCGGCCGACACTTCATGCCGTAGATCTCGGCCAGATGCGCTTCGATATCCCGTGTTGAGAGGCCGCGGCTGTAGAGCGCGAGGATCTTCTCGTCGAACCCCTCAAAGCGCCGCTGACGCTTCTTGACGATCTGCGGCTCAAACGTCCCAGCACGGTCTCGAGGAGCATCGATCTGAACCGGCCCGTGCTCGGTGATCAGCGTCTTGGGCGTGGTCCCGTTCCTGGCGTTCCCCGCCCCGCCGGGCGGCTCCAGATGCGGCTCGTAGCCGAGGTGATCGGTGAGCTCGACCTCCATCGCGCGCTCCACCAGCCGCTTCGTCAGCTGCGACAGAAGCCCACCCTGGCCAACGATCTCCTCCTCGCCCCGGGCGCCAGCTAGTAGCTCATCGAGCACCTCATCCGGCAACAGCTTCTTGACCCGATCCGGCAAATCCGCCACCCCGTGAGGGATACCAGCATCGCGCCCGGCGGCGTTTCGCTGCGCTCGCCCTACGGGCTCGCTCCGCGAAACGCCGCCGACAACCTCCTCCTGCGTCTGTACCTGCGTCGCTGTAGACATGAGCCTCCTTTCGACTCAGTGCCTACACAGAAGACCGGACACTCCCGTCGCGAGGTCCTGTGGGCGTCCGGTAACGAACACGGCAGCCCAGCATCTACCACCTCCTGGTGATTGCGTGGTCGTTCCGGAAGTGGGGGAACGATGCTCGCGAACCCGTGTAATCAAAAACACGGCCTGCGGTGGGAGACAAACCCGTCAAACGCTTGACCGGCCCGCAGCACCTCGGGCACACTGACAGGGTCCTAAACACTCCTCCCCGTCTTGACCACGCAACACCAACAACCGGTCAAGCACACAACCAGGGAGGGGGAAAACCAAAGCAAGGGAGCAAGGACCCAATGAAACACATCAAAACGCTCGGCCTCGCCCTGCTCGCACTCTTCGCGATCAGCGCGATCACCGCAGCAGCGGCGAGCGCAATCACAAACGCAGAATTCTTACCCGCACCAACAGTCAGCAGCCCACTCAAGGCGAGCGTCACCGGCGGCAAAGGCAAGCTCGTCACCGTCGGCGGCAAGGAAGTCAAATGCGAAGGCTTCTCAGGTAAAGGGGAATTCACGAGTGCGACGTTAGGGACGGGCTCGATCGAATTCACGACGTGCACGAGTGAAGGCTCGAAATGCACGACCGGCTCAGACGCCAAAGGCACGATCTTAGCGCCCACGGTCGACCTGTTAGCCGTCTCGGTATCGGAAGCATCCAAACTATTACTTGGACTTCTAATAACCCCCACCGCGAACGTGACCTTCACATGCGGCGTCCTGAAATTCGAAGTCAAGGGCTCAATCGTCGCCGAAGCCGGGCAACTAAGAGAATCATCCCTGACCGAAACACTGAAAACAGTACCGATGCCTGCCGAAGGCACCAAAGAATTAATCTTAGCCGTACTACTGACCCTCGTGCTCAACGAGACAGGTGGCAAACCGACATTCGGTCCTGACCACCTCGAAACAACCGACAACGGGACCACCTTCGAAGAATCCGGGATCAAGTCCGAAGAAACGATCACGGTGACCTTCAGCAACCCCGAAAAGGTCCACATCGACTACTAGCCACACCGCAACACAACACAAGCAGAAAGGTGGGGCCGCCTCCAAGGCGGCCCCACCACACTCCACACCAAAAAGAGGACAGCCAGACCTTAGAGAACCTCGCACCACGAACACGACACAAACCAGACACAAAACGCAGGGCATGTGGGGACCAACAGCACAGCGGGCAGAGACCCGTCCGTGCCTAACAACAACAGTCCACACACAGAGGAGCCCAGAATGAACCACGCAAAGGCAACGCTCCTCGCCCTGCTCGCACTCACCGCGACCAGCGCGATCACCGCAGCAACAGCAAACGCGGTCACAAACGCAGAATTCTTACCCGCACCAACAACCAGCAGCCCACTCAAAGCGAGCATCTCCGGCGGCAAATTGAAACTAGTCACCGTCGGCGGCAAGGAAGTCGGCTGCACAGGCTTCCAAGGCAAAGGTGAATTCACGAGTGCGACGTTAGGGACGGGCTCAATTGAATTCACCGGCTGCACGAGTGAAGGCTCGAAATGCACGACCGGCTCAGACGCCAAAGGCACGATCTTAGCGCCCACGGTAGACCTGTTAGCCGTCTCGGTATCCGAAGCATCCAAACTATTACTCGGACTTCTAATAACCCCCACCGCCAACCTGTCCTTCGCATGCGGCGTCCTGAAATTCGAAATCAAGGGCTCTGTCGTCGCTGAAGCCGGGCAACTAAGAGAATCATCCCTGACCGAAACACTCAAAACAGTACCGAGGCCCGCCGAAGGCACCAAAGAATTAATCTTAGCCGTACTACTGTCCCTCGTGCTCAACGAGTCAGGTGGGAAACCGACATTCGGTCCTGACCACCTCGAAATAACCGACAACGGGACTACCTTCGAAGAATCCGGGATCAAGGCCGAAGAAACGATCACGGTGACCTTCAGCAACCCCGAAAAGGTCCACATCGACTACTAGCCACACCGCAACACAACACAAGCAGAAAGGTGGGGCCGCCTCCAAGGCGGCCCCACCACACTCCACACCAAAAAGAGGACAACCAGACCTCAGAGAACCTCACACCACGAACACGACACAAACCAGACACAAAACGCAGGGCATGTGGGGACAACAGCACAGCGGACATTAGACCCGCCCGTGCCCAACAACAACAGTCCACACACAGAGGAGCCCCACAATGAGCCACGCAAAGGCAACACTCCTCGCCCTGCTCGCACTCACCGCGACCAGCGCGATCACCGCAGCAACAGCAAACGCGGTCACAAACGCGGAACTGTTACCCGCACCAACAGTCAGCAGCCCACTCAACGCGAAAGTCGTCGGCGGCAAAGGCAAGCTCGTCACCGTCGGCGGCAAGGAAGTCAGCTGCACAGGCTTCCAAGGCAGCGGGAAATTCACGAGTGCGACGTTAGGGGAAGGCTCGATTGAATTCACCGGCTGCACGACTGAAGGCTCGAAATGCACGACCGGCTCAGACGCTAAAGGCACGATCTTAGCACCCACCGGCGACCTGTTAGCCGTCTCGGTATCGGAAGCATCCAAACTATTACTTGGACTTCTAATCACTCCGACCGCCAACGTGACCTTCACATGCGGCGTGCTGAAATTCGAAGTCAAGGGCTCAATCATTATCGAAGCTGGGCAACTAAGAGAATCATCCCTGACCGAAACACTCAAAACAGTACCGATGCCTGCCGAAGGCACCAAAGAATTAATCTTAGCCGTACTAATAACCGGTACGCTCAACGAGACGGGAGGCAAACCCACCTTCGGTCCCGACCACCTCGAAATAACCGACAACGGCACCACATTCGAAGAAGCCGGCGCCAAGTCCGAAGAAACAATCACCGCAACCTTCAGCAACCCCGAAAAGATACACATCGACTACTAGCCGACCGGGCGGACGCGATATTCAACGTAGGCAGCGTGTGGGCGGCGAGCGGCGCCGCCCACTGCGCGACAGGGCAGTGGTCAAGACCGGCGCGTCGGAGATACACTCGCGCGCCACGGGCGGCCGCTACACGAATTTGTGTCGCAATGGTTGGCGGCGCATATGATTGCGGCGGCCGACAGAGAAAAGCGGGCGCAGAAATGTGATGCGTAGCCGGTGTTCTAGGTACTCAATCCGCCGTGACGTTCGACGAACGTGGATCTGGCGCGGCCTGATCGCCGGGATGACCGGTGAGGGCTGGTGTCACTGGGCCCGTAGGTCAGTGATCGTGCCGATCGACGAGGGCTGGGATGTAGGACCGGCGAGCGCTGCGGCGACGCCGTCGTGCTACGGGCCGTGAACCCGCGCGGCGCGCTGCATGGGTCAATTGATGTTTCTCATTCCTACCGGTGTTGCATTCGGCTTGAGGGGCTGTAAACGAGCGTGGAGCGGGGCGTCTGGCGGGAGCAGGCCCGGAGGGGCGGCGTACTATGGAGAGGCCTCGGTCGGGGAGTGGAGGGGGCGCGGCGTACAGGCCGTGGCTGGAACCCAAGCGATCCGCCGGGCGCATGCGTAGAGCGCAGTGGACGCGCTCTGAATGTGTAGTCAACCGATGAGAAGAACGAGGAGCGTGTTCATGCTGGGGAAGGTGAGAAGCAAGCTGACCTATGCCAACGTCGCGGCGACGCTGGCTTTGCTTATGGGGATGACAGGTACCGCCTACGCGGCGAAGTACCTCATCACCTCGACGAAGCAGATCAAGCCGAGCGTCCTGGCGTCGCTGAAGGGCAAGGCTGGTCCTGCCGGACCTGCCGGTGCGAACGGAGCCGCCGGCGCCCCGGGCGCGAAAGGCGAAAACGGCGCCCCGGGCGCGAAAGGCGAAAACGGCGCCCCCGGAACGAACGGAACGTCGGTCACGATGGCGACGTTCACGGGCAAAAAAGGCTCGTGCGAAGAAGGTGGCACCGAACTGAAAGGCACGAGCACGGTTCTCGTGTGCAACGGCAAGCCTGGACCGACGACTGAAAAGCTTCCGTCCAAAGACACCGAGACCGGAACCTGGGCCGTCGCGGGGTTGGAATCCGCGAGCGACTTCGCCCAGGCGGCTATCTCGTTCGCGATTCCGCTCGAACAGGAATTGCCGGGCTTCGAAGAACCGTCGGCAGGCGTGGAAATCCGTGGGCACACGCATTACATCAACAACAAAAACGAAGAACTCTTCGAAGGTGTTGGAACGACAACTCACCCGGACTGCACGGGAAGCGTCGCGAACCCGACGGCGGCGCCGGGCAGCCTGTGTGTATACGGCGGGGAAGAAGAAAATGTTCTCACGGGCTCGGAAGAGATCAGATCGCCCGTCACGTCGGCTTCTCAGGAATCGGTGGGCCGAGCCGGGGATGTCTTGCGCCTCGATGTGACTGCGAAGAACGCGAGGGCCTCGGGCAGTTGGGCGGTGACCGCGGAATAGCGACGCCGGCGAGTGCGCGACAGAGGGCGGGGACCAGGCCTGGTCCCCGCCCCCGCGGCCTGTCCAGCCCTGGAGCTCAGGAGCGCGCCGCGGAGTCGAACAGGTGGCCCGAGGGTATCCCGATCACGCTGCCGCTGAATCGCTTCTTGGCTCCGTAGACGACCCACGTCGTGTCCACGGCGCCGTAGCGCTCGACGAGCCGCAGGCGCTCGGGGTTTTCCGCGGCGTGGTGGACGTGCGTGAGGCCGGCGTCGTAGCGTCCGGCCAGGAGGTTCGCAGCCACGACCGGCTTTGAGGGCTCGTCGATCACCTGCTCCCACGGATCGAGGTCGAGATAGCCGCGGGTCGCCGAGACGATGCCGAGGCTTCGCGGCTGCTCCACGTCGCGCCTGACGAGCAGGCCGAGCTCCTTGGTCGGGTAGATGAAGGTGTCGATCACGAACACCGATCGGTGGTAGCGCTCGGTGACCAGATGCACCTGCACGTGGGCGCTGCACTGGACGAGGTAGGTGTTATCCCGGTCGCGCACCTGCACGATCGCCTCCAGCAGGTCGGGGACCAGTTCGACGTCGTAGGACTCGAGCCCCTGGAACTCCAGGTAGTGCAGGAGCGCATTCTCATGACAGGTGCCGCTGGGCCCGAGGGTGATGAAGGTCGGACGGCTCACGGCGTCGCTGCCGTGTCGTTGCCCATCAGCTCATCCTCCATCGCGCACGTCGCCGCGATCAGGACGTCGAACAGGGAGCTCGCGAACCCGTCGGGGAGGCCGGCTTGGCGCCCCCGCTCGGCGTAGCGCGCGCGCACCTCCTGGACGCGGCCCGGCTGCATCATCGGTATCTGGTGCTCGGCCTTGTAGCGCGCGATCTCCCTGCAAACCTCGAAGCGCTCGCCGAGCAGCCCGACGATACGCTCGTCGAGGTCGTCCAGGCGACGCCGATGTGGATCCAGGCCGCTCATGAGGGCGCCAGCCGCATCCTCGGTCCGACCGGCACGAACCCGTTGCGTTCGTAGAACGAAGCCGTCGCGGCCAGCGCCCGGAAGCGCTCGGACGGGAGGCCCACCTCGATGCGCTCGATCCCACGCGTCTTGGCCAGCTCCCGCAGCTCCCCGAGCAGCCGGGCGCCGATCGCTCGGCTGCGCCAGTCCCAGCGAACCCACAGGTCCTGTATCAGGCAGTAGCGCCCTGCCGCGTGGATCGCCAGTTGCCAGCTGGCGGCCAGCACCCCCACGATCTCGCCTTCGCACTCCGCCAGCAGGACGGCGCCCGCCGTCTCGTCGCCGATCAGCTCGCCGGCGGCCCGGCGCAGGAGCGCCTCGCTCGGCGGCGTCGCACCCAGCTCGATCAGCAGGTCCCCGACAGCCGTTGCCACCTTCTGCACGTCCGCCGCGGCGGCACGCCTCACCGTCGCTTGCACGGCGTTGCCCTGTCTCGTCGTCCCGGTCATCCTGTCGGGATCCCGGAGGCCTCCCGCTCGACCTGGACGCGCCATGCGCTCGGCGCGTCGCTGCCCGTTACGGCCTGCGCTATCGCCGACATCGGCGCCCGCGCCTTCAGCAGCAGCTCAGCGAACTCCTCCTGCGGGTCCGACTGCATCACGATCGCACCGCCCGCCCCGATCGTCGTGTCTCCCGGCCGCATCACGACCGTGCGGATGACTATGTTCAGATCCACGTAGCCGTCCGCTCCGAAGTAGCCGATCGCGCCGGAGTACACCCCCCGCGCCTCCTGCTCGATGTCGTCGATGATGCTCATCGTTCGCAGCTTCGGGGCGCCCGTCATCGAACCCCCGGGAAAGCATGCCCGCACGCATTGGACGGGCGTGCGCTCCTGCTCGAGCACTCCCGTGACGGTGGAGATCAGCTGGTGCACGGTCGGATAGCTCTCGACGATCATGAACTGAGGCACCCGTACCGTATCGACCTCGCAGACCCTGCCCAGATCGTTGCGCAGGAGATCGACGATCATCAGGTGCTCGGCGAATGTCTTTTCGTCGCTAAGAAGCTCCTGGCGCAAGGCCTCGTCTGACTCCGGCGTGAGCCCTCGCGGGGCCGTGCCCTTGATCGGTCGTGCCTGCACCCGACGCTCCCGGTCGACCGACAGGAACCGCTCCGGCGAGGAGCTGACGACTGCCCGCTCGCCCAGGCGCAGGAAGGCCGCGAAAGGCGCCGGGTTTCGCCGGCGCAACTTCCTGTACAGCTCGAACGGCTCCGGGGCGGCGTCGGTGTGGATCTGGTCCGTGAGGCACACCTCGTAGGACTCGCCCGCCGTCATGGCCGCCTGCGAGCGGGCGATGTCCTTCAGGTACTGCTCGCGCCCGCGCCCGCAGCGGAACTCGACCTGCGTCTCCGGAGCCGCCGCCGTCAGGTTCGGCGGTTCGATCTCCGCGCCGATCAGATCCCGGACGATTTGCTCTGTGAGGTCGAGCCACGCCTCGGCCTCGGGCTCCTCGTCGGCCTCCGTCAGCGCCAGGACATGAGTGCGAGCCCCGACGTGGTCAATTGCCAAGAGCCTGTTCGCCAGCATGAACACGGCGTCCGGCATGTCGGAGCTGTGCGCATTGGGGGATCCGCAGTCGGCCTTGCACTCGTAGCCCAGGTAACCCACGTATCCGCCCAGCAGGCCCGGCGGAAGCTCAGCAGGAGACCGGATTAGAGCCTCTGCGAGCTCTTCGTCGAGGACGTCGAAGATGCTGCCCCGGGTGCTCGTCGTGCGGTCGGCGAGCCGGCGCGTGATCTCTTTGGTGTCGACGTCGTACTCGAGCACGCAGCTGTGCTTCCCGGCCGTCGTGCCCATATAGGAGTGCTGGGCCAGCGCCGTCGGCGCGTCGGCGCTGTCCAGCCAGAAGGCGTACTCCCGACGGCCGAATATCCGCTCGAAGAGAGTCTCGGCCGGCGCGACCCCCTCGATCGTGCGCCAACGCAGCTGCCTGCTGTGCTGTCGTCGCGGCTCGCCGGCGACTCGCGATCCGTCGCGAGGGGGTCGCGGCAGCCTGACCTGCTCGTTGCCCGCTGCGGCTCTGCGTCGTCTGGCTGCCAGCGCGTAGAAGTTCTCGAACAGCCTGCGCCCGTGCTCGGTCGCGACCGACTCGGGATGGAACTGCACGCCCCAGATCGGGCGGGTGCGGTGCTCGATACCCATCACGATGCCGTCGTCCGTCCAGGCAGTCACCCGGCCCTGCTCGCCCAGGTGCCCTGCTACGACCAGCGAGTGGTAGCGGACGACCGAGAATCCTTGCGGGATGTCCGCGAACAGACCCGTCCCGTCGTGGCGCACCCTACTCAAGCGGCCGTGCATGACCGTCGGAGCGCTGGCCACGGCGCCGTCCAGCATGTGGCCGATGCCCTGGTGGCCCAGGCAGACGCCCAGGACCGGGATCTCCGAGTGACGCAGGATGTCCGCGCACACGCCGAAGTCATGCCAGCGTTCCGGGCGCCCGGGGCCGGGTGAGAGGACGATCGCGTCGAAGTCCCACCGCGACAGCGCCCGCCAGGAGACGACGTCGTTGCGAACGACGATCGGCTCCTCGCCGGATACGGCTGCGAGCAAGTGAAAGACGTTGTAGGTGTAGGAGTCGTAGTTGTCGATCAGCAGGGTGCTCATGAGCTCGACTCCAGGCCCAGGCCGCGTGCGCCCCTGTCCAGCAGCGTGTGCACGATCCGCTCGACAGCTTCGCTGTGCTCGCCGTCCAGCTGCCAGATCGCGAGGTGCTTGAGGTACAAGGCGATCGGCCTGGTGTCGAGCTCCTCGACCGCCTGCCGCAGGTGACGGCGATACAGCTCCGACTGCAGCACCGCAAAGCGGTACTCGGGGTCCTCGGCCGGGTGACCGCGCTCGGCGCTCGCGCCGGCGCGGCGGACTCTCGCCCGCGCCAAATCCCAGCCCAGGCTCTCGCCGTCCAGAAGCAGGCGCGATTGCTCGAAGTCGATGTCGGGGGCCGTCTGGTGAGGCAGGAACCACCCGAGCGCGACCTGCGAGGCGATCCGTTCCGGGGCCGGGTGGGCACGCCGGATCTCCCGGCGCACCGGATCGGCGTCGATCTGCCGATCGATCCAGTCCGTCAGCTCGTCGACCAGCAAGGCGCCCGCGCTCGAGGTCAGGGCCCGCTTCTGCTGGGAGACCATGCCGTGGAAGATGCTGCGTGAGGGGTGAAAGCCGCCGTTGAGCCGCGGACGGAGTTCGGCCACCAGTTTCTTGATGCTGACGAGGTGGGGCACCCACTCCGAGCCGGTGATCTGCAACGACACGACGTCCTCCAGGTCAGGCGCCGTCATCGAGTAGGTCAGCGAGCGCAGGTGCTGGGTGGAGAGGCCGTCTGCCCTCATCAACGGCACTTCGTCCAGCTCCTGCATGCCTGTGCGGTAGACGACCACGCCGTCCTCGCGACGCGTCAGCGCCCCCTCCCTGAGCCCCTCCTCGACGACCTGGGTCGTCTCGTGCAGGAAGTCCGACTCGAACAGCACGCGGTCGAAGGCGATCCCCAGACGGCCAAGCGTCTTGCGCTGACCGTCGATCACCCACGCCCGCGTCCTGTACCACAGCGACAGCGCCTCCCGGTCGCCCGCCAGCACGCGCTTGATCAGCTCGTCCGCCTCGTCGTGCTGCACCTCGACCTCGCGCATCACCGAGTCCTCGGCTTGCTCCAGCGAAGCCGGCAGGGCGCCGCCTCCGTCCGCGACGTACTCCGCGTAGCACGCGCCCACGAAGTGGTCGCTCTTCTCGTTCCCGTCCGACCATTCCCCGATCTCGCGCCCGCTGCGCATGACGCCGGCCATCGCCTCGCCCATCGCCCGACCCATGTCCGAGATGCGGCTGCGCCGCTCCACCCAGGCGCCCGCCTGCCCCAGGGCCGCCGCCAGCGCGTTGCCGACTGCCAGGTTGCGCAGGTGGCCGATGTGCAGGGCCTTGGTCGCGTTCGAATCCCAGAACTGCACCGAGAAGCGCCGCCCGCCGGCGAGGTCGGCCAGCGGCGCCTCCGCGCTGCCCCCCGCCTCCAGCGCCGCCCCCGTCGTCTCGATCCAAGGGTCGGCAAGGCGCACCCGCGCCCCGTCCTGCGTCCTCGTGACCTCCGCAACCCAGGGCTCGGAGCGGATCTGCTCCAAAGCCATCAGCGAGTCGCCGTCCTCGCGCCACCCCGGCGAGCGCGGCTGCAGCCTCAGGTCGTAGTCCAGGCTCGGACGTCGTGGTGCCCGTGCCGCCCACGGCGAGGGACCGCCGTCACGTGTCGGCAGTTCCTCGAAGTAGTCGAAAACATTCGTGACCATCGGCGGCGGGTAAATCGGGCTTCGGTGTTTCAGTGCACCAGCCGGGGCTCGAACCCGGATCACCGGTGTTTAAGACCGGTCCTTTCACCGATTAAGGTACTGGTGCTTGTCCCTGCCGGTCGATGCTTCCGCCGGATCGCCTGGCAACTCTCAACCGGGCCGCCAAGCGTGGACTATCCTACGACGAGGGTGGCCGGAATACAAGCAGCCAAAACGGTCGAGGTGCCCCCGGTAGGCCTCGGACGCCGACCGGAGGGCCTTTATCCACGCGGTTAAGGGAAACAACGGAGAGAGCCTGGAGAAATAGAAACATGACTGATGTAAGTGACATCAAGGGCCCCGGCCGCGGTCTTCCACCCGGCCCGCCGCTGCCGAGCTTCGTCCAGGCCGCCTGGTGGGCGTTGCGCCCGCTGTCGCTGATGGACCGTGCCGCCGCCCGCTACGGGCACATCTTCACCCTGCGCGTGCGCCGAGGACGCCCATGGGTGTTTCTCACCGATCCCGATTTGGTGAAGAAGGTGTTTACGGCCGACGCCGATCTGATGCGGGCCGGCGCGGGCGAAGCCAACCCGCTTCTGAAGCCACTGCTCGGTCCGCGCTCCGTGATGCTCCTCGACGAGCCTGAGCACATGGGGGACAGGCGCCGCTTGCTGCCCTCCTTCCACGGCAGTCGCATGACCGACTACGGCGACATGATGGAAGCCGTCGCGCTCGAGCAGATAAGCACCTGGCCGCTGGGCGAGCCCTTCCCGCTGTGGCCGCGCATGCAGGCGATCAGTCTCGAGGTCGTGATGCGAGCCGTTTTCGGCGAGGAGGTTCACACCGAGCGCCTGGAGCTTCTGCGCAAGCGCGTCGTGGAGATGACAGCCTGGATCAACCACCCTCGTCGTTTGACGATGCTGGCGGCCCTCGGTGAGCGCTCGATCACCTCCGGCCGGGGATTTCGACGCGCCATGAGCCCAGTCGAGGAGCTCGTGCTGGAGGAGGTGCGCGAGCGACGTGCGAACCCGCGCGGGGACACCGAGGCCGAAGACATCCTGACGATGCTGGACAGAGCCTACGGGCGCGGCGAGGAGTCGGGCAGCGAGGGCAAGCTGCGCGACGAACTCGTGACGATGCTCTCGGACGGGCCGACGGCCACGTCGTTGGCATGGGTGTTCGAGCGTTTGGTGCGCCGGCCGGAGAAGTTCCAACGGCTGCGCGAGGAGGTACTGGCGGGCGAAAGCGAGGAGTACCTGGACGCCGTCGTCAAAGAGACGCTGCGGCTGTGCCCGACGGTGCCCGTCGTGATGCGCCGCCTCGCGGAGCCGATCGAGCTGGACGGCTATGAGATGCCGCCGGACACGGTCGTCGCTCCCTGCGTGTACCTGATGCACCTGCGCGAGGACATCTACCCGAATGCGACCGTGTTCGAACCCGAGCGTTTCCTCGGGCAGCCCGCCGGCACGTACACCTGGATTCCCTTCGGCGGCGGCGTGCGTCGCTGCGTCGCGGCCCAGTTCGCCCCCCTCGAGATGAGAAGGGTGATCAAAGCCGTCATCGAGCAGGTGGAACTGCGTCCGGCGGACGAGCGCCTGGCCGGGGCCAAGCGCAGCTCAGTCTCCTTCGCACCAAGCTCGGGAGCGATGATGATCGCCCTGCCGCGGCGCAGAGAGGCACTCGCAGCGCACTGACGGATTTCAACAGGATTTTAGGAAACACCTGCACACGTCCAATCGATCTGAATCTAGAGTCGCCACCATGTCACGTTCACTTGCGCTGCTGTGCGCACTCACCGTCTCGACTGGGCTCGCCGCGTGCGGCGGCGGCTCGAAATCGACCTCAGGCGCTCAGGGGACGACGTCGTCCGGCGCTCCAGGGACGACGACGAGCGCTCAGACAGGCTCCGCCAAATCCAAGACGAGCTCGTCGAGCGTGCCGAGCTCGGAGCTTCCCAGCGTCGTAGCGCCGTCGCGGCTGCCGCCCGGCGCCGTCGCAGCTGTGGGCGATGTCAGCGTGAGTCACCGTCAGCTGGACCATTACATCCTGGCCGGCTCCGGTCAGGCCTTCTATGTGATCGGCAACGTGACGGTCCCGAAGGACCTGATCACCGACCCGGAGAACCTCGCCCTGTGCGTGCGCGACGTGAAAGCCCTGGAGGCCAGGGCCGACAGTGAACGGAAACCAAAACACCGTTCCCGAAGCGTCGGCTACTACTGCCAGCACCTGGCCGAAGACTTCAAGCTCGAAGCGCTGGCCCAGATCATTCTCGAAATCGACGAGGCCAAGGAG
Organism: uncultured Solirubrobacteraceae bacterium; assembly: GCA_963697795.1. Classification (GTDB taxonomy): domain Bacteria; phylum Actinomycetota; class Thermoleophilia; order Solirubrobacterales; family Solirubrobacteraceae; genus Palsa-744. Next base: position 3,194,662 of record OY969097.1, read on the forward strand.
GCGGCTGCGATCGGTGTCAAAGTGACCACCGCCGAACTGGCCAGCCAGTTCAGGTCGATCAAACCGGCGAAGTTCCCCACCGAAGCGAAGCTCGCGGAATACCTCAGCCAGCGGCACTTCACGCTCGCGGACCTGCTGCGAGAAATCAAGGAGAACTTCGAGGGTGAGAAGATGCTGAAAAAGCTGACGGCCGAACACGGCAAGGGCGCCTTCGGCGCGTACACGAAAGCGGCCGGGGAAAGACTGCAGAAAGGCACCTTGTGCGCGCCGGAATACCTCGCGGAAGGCTGTAACGGCTTCGTGGAACCGAAGCCGACAGGACCGTCGGCAGCCGTCATGATCGAGGAAATCACCGGCAGATGACAGGAGCGCCGTGGCGGAGTGCACGGCGTACCAAGCGGCCGCCGGGCACCCCGCTACGAGGATACGTAGACTGGGCTGATGTCGCGCTTTCGGGAGCCGCAGCACCCAGATTTCCATCGCCTGAACGCCTCGCTGGCCTTCGACCGCAGGTTGTGGCCGCAGGACCTCGCACAGTCACGGGCGCATGTTCGCATGCTGGCCCGGACGGGCGTGATCGCGATCGAGGATCGCGACGCGTTGCTGGCCGCGATGGACCAAGTCGAGGTCGAGCTGCGCGAGCAGCGTTTCCCGTTCAGTCCCTCCGACGAAGACATACACATGGCCGTCGAGCGCCGGCTGACGGAGCTGGCCGGCCCGAGCGGCGGCAGGCTGCACACGGCCCGGTCGCGCAACGACCAGGTAGTGACGGATCTGGCGCTCTACACCCGCGAGCGTGCCGTCGTCGCCCAGATCGAGCTGGGCCGGCTGATGCAGGTGACGCTGGCTCGTGCCGAGGAGCACCTCGACTGGGCGATGCCCGGCTACACCCACCTGCAGCGGGCCCAGCCCGTCTACCTGGCGCACCACCTGCTCGCCTATGTCTGGATGCTCGCTCGCGACCGCGAACGCTTCGCCTTCGCCGAGCGTCAGTCGAACAGGCTTCCGCTGGGAGCAGGCGCGCTGGCGGGCGTGAACTTTCAGACGGACCGCAGGCAGGTGGCGCGGGAGCTGGGCTTCGCCGAGATCGTGCCCAACTCGATCGACGCCGTCTCCGGGCGCGACTTCGTGCTCGACTACCTGGGCGCGGCTGCTACCTGCGCGACCCACCTATCCAGGCTTGGCGCCGAGCTGGTGCTGTGGTCGAGCAGCGAGTTCGGCTTCTGCGAGCTGCCTGACGCGTGGAGCTCGGGCTCCTCGATCATGCCGCAGAAGAAGAACCCAGACGCGGCCGAGCTGCTGCGTGCGAAGGCGCCGCGGATCGTGGCCCACCTCTCTGCCCTGCACGGCGTCATCCACGCTCTGCCACTGACCTACAACAAGGACCTGCAGGAGGACAAGGAGCATCTCTTCGACACCGTCGACACGATCGAGCTGTCGCTGGCAGCAGCCCGAGGGATGATCGAAGGCGTCCGCTTCGACTGCGAGCGCATGCGGCAGGCCGCCGGCGATGAGATGGCAGCGGCGACAGACGTCGCAGATCTGCTCGTGAAGCTGGGCATGCCGTTCCGCGAGTCCCATGGTGTGGTTGCTGCGCTCGTGCGCACAGCGCTCGCCTGCGGCGTGCCCCTCTCGCAGCTGACGCGAGAGCAGCTGGCCGGGCAAAGCGAGCTTCTGGCGGCTCACGAGGATCAGTTCCGCGCCGTGCTGAGGGAGAGCTCGTGGCTGGAGTCCAAGGTGTCCGAAGGGGGAACCTCGAGCGACCAGCTGCGCAAGCAGCTCGAGCTTGCACGGAGCGTCGTCGATGCAGGCGCTCCCGTCTGACTTCTACAACCGCCCGGTGCTGCAGGTCGCTCGCGAGCTGATCGGCTGCACGGTCGTCTGCGGCAAGACCGCCGGTGCGATCGTGGAGACCGAGGCCTACCATCAGAGCGAGCCGGCCTGTCATGCCTTTGTCGGGCTCACCCGACGCACCAAGACCCTGTTCGGTGCGCCCGGGCACGCCTACGTATACCGCTCCTACGGAGTTCACGCGCTGCTGAACGCGGTCTGCGAGCCGGAGGGCATCGGCGCAGGCGTACTGATCCGTGCACTTCACCCCCTGGCGGGCCGGCTCGACATGGCCGCCCGGCGCAACATCGCGGTGCCCGCCCGCGAATGTGACCTCTGCTCAGGGCCCGGCAAGCTCTCCCAGGCGCTCGGCGTCACGCTGGCGATGAACGAGTCCGACCTGGCGAGCGGGCCGGTCCGCATCCTGGCCCCCAAACCCGGCTGGCTCTCCCCCTCGATCGGCAAAGGCCCGCGTGTGGGTATCACCCGCGCGACCGACCTGCAGTGGCGCTTCTACGCACTCGGCAACCCGCATGTGTCGCGTCCTCGTCCGCGGGCGCCCGTGGACGCCGAGCGGCCGTCCCGCCGATGACGGTCGATTGCCGCCTTATCGGAAACAGTGCAACATCTGATCACCCGGATTGGCTACGTTCACGACCCAATGCCAGGGGGTCGATGCATAGCCGCTGTCGCGTTGGCGGCATTCACCGTTGTGTGGTTGACCGCCTGTGGCGGGGCCGACAGGAGCAACAGCTCGGCACGAACCACATCGGCGCCTGCTGTCGTACGGATCCCGGCAGGGACCGTCGTGACCTTCAACCAGGTGAAGAAGATCACCGGCCCGGAACTGGAACACTGGATGTCTGTCTTGGGCGAAGGCGCCGTGCTTGATCCTCCGACCTTCTCGCGCTGCGCTGCGCATGAACGCGAATCCAAGAGCACAGCGGCCAAGGGAGGCCAGGCAAGCCTGCTGCGCCGTTGCGCCGAAACCTATGAAACGCTTCGCAAGAAGGCGCTCAGCTTCTTGGTCTCGGTGCAGTGGTTGCTTGCCCAAACTGAACTGGAAGGTCACCCGGTCAGAGAACAGGAAGTGCAGGCCAAGCTCGAAGAAACGCAGAGGGAAGCCTACCCCGGCGGCGCCGCCGAATTCCGGGAATCCCTGGAACAGAGCGGACAGACCATCTCGGACTACCGGCTGAAGACCGCGGGAGGACTGGCGGCGGAACGCGTTCATCGTGCCGTCGTGGCTAGTGAAGTACCCATCACCGCGGCACGGATCAATGGCTTCTACGTAGCAAAAATGGCTGAATTCCAGATTCCCGAAGTCCGCAGGATCGCAATCATCGAGCGCTACACCAAGCAGGCCGCCATGAAGGCCAAGAGCGCGATCGAACATGGCAGCACCGTCAAGAGCCAGGGCCCACTGTATGAGTCATTCAAGAGCACAGCCAACATCGAGCCGATCATCTTCTCGTCCCGACCGCACACGCTTGTCGGCCCCGTCAAGTTGCCGGCGAGCTGGTCGGTCTTCGAAGTGACCAGTGTCGTGCCCCCGAGCTATGAAACGCCGGCGGAAGCCCGTGCGGCGATCACCACACGACTGAAGGAAGAAGACAAAGCCCTCGCGCTGAGTCGATTTATGACGAGATTTGCCAACCAGTGGTCCTTCAGCACGCTCTGCATACAGGGCTTCATCATCCCGCAGTGCTTTCTGTATGGACAGAACCGCACCTCTGCGATGGAAGACCCGTTCAAGCAGGTATAGGTCGGATCGCCGGCTCTCCAGGGAGTGGGGCTCGGCGGCCTACCCACCTGGACTGACGCCCCCCGTCGGCGAGGCCCCGCCCGCTGCGCTAGGTTCGGAGGAGTTCGGAGCAGCGGGCGTCTGGGGGGCCGCCTTGGGAGTTTCTTCATGCGAGGGTGTCGGAGGCGCGGTCGCGCCGTGTTCGGTTTCGCCGGCCGCAGCGGGCGCCTTTTCGTTGCCGGCACTCGGAGCCTGGCCCTTGCTCTGCGCCTTGCCTTCGCTTGGCTTGCCCGCGGACGTCGTCGCCCCCGTTTCCGTTTCGCCTGCGCCGGCGGCTTCTTCGCCCTTGCCCCTGTCCTTGGCCGCCTTGCCGGCGGTGATCGCTTCCGCCCGGGCCTTGTCGATCCCCAGCGCCGAGACCATGAAGTCGTGCCAGATCAACGCCGGGAAGGTCCCGCCCAGGACCGGCTGCCCGCCGAAGTCGCTCGTCATCGGGATCAGCTTGTTCGGGTACCCCACCCACACCGCGACGGTGTACTTGGAGTCCCAGCCGACGAACCAGGCGTCGCCGTAGTTGGAGGTCGTGCCCGTCTTGCCTGCCGCGAACTGGCCGATCGCCGCGCTCTTGCCCGTCCCGTACTGGATCACCGTTTCCAGGACGTTCGTCTCCTCTTCGGCGATGTCCCTGGGCAGGACGGGGATCGTCTTGACGGCGTTGACGTCGACGTGGTGCCCGTCGGGCAACTGGTGGCTGCCTGCGTTGACTTCCTGGATGCCGACGGGTGCGCCGGCGAGGGCCATCGAGCCCGTCACCCGCTGCCCGCCGTGGGCGATCGTCTCATAGGCGTGGGCCATGTCCAGGGGCGTCACTCCTATCGTCAGACCGCCGATCGTCATGGCTGCGTTGGTCGACAGGGGCGTCGTGATGCCCATCCGGTGAGCCAGCTTGGCGATCCTGGCCGTCCCCACCTTCAGGCCGACTTCGGCGTAGATGGAGTTGTCGGAGAAGGCCGTGGCGCCGGTCAGGGTGTTCGAGCCCGAGTAGGCGCCTTCGTCGTTGTGGACTTCGAACTTTTCCGTGCCGTTGGAAGTGTGGACGTAGAACGTCTTGGGCTTGGAGGTCCAGACGGAGTCCGGTGAGATGCCGGCCTCCAGGGCGGCGGCCAGGTCGAAGGCCTTGAAGGAGGAGCCCGGCTGGCGCTCGCCCTCGGTGGCCAGGTTGAAGGGGCTTTCGTTGTAGTTGCGCCCGCCCACCATCGCCCTGACCTCGCCCGTGGCGTTTTCGATGGCAACCAGGGAGGCGGTCGGCCCGCCCGTGTAGGCCAGGTAGTTGTTGACCGCCTGTTCGGCTGCCCGCTGCATTTCCAGGTCCAGGGTCGTCTTGATCTTCAGGCCGCCGTCGAAGGCGCGGGGGGCACCGTAGCGTTCTATGACCTGCTGCTGGACCCAGCTCGTGAAGTAGCCCGTCTGGACGCCTTCCACGGACTGCTCCTGGGGAGCCTGGATCTCGTGCGGGGAGGGGAGGGCCTGATGGATGCTTTCGCTGTAGATGGTGTGGGTGATGTAGCCCTGCTGGAGCATCTGCTGAAGGACCGTGTTGCGGCGCTCCAGGGCCAGGCTCGGGTGGGTGACGGGGTCGTATTCGGTCGGGTCCTGGATGATCCCGGCCAGCAGGGCGGCCTCCCATGGCTGCAGCTGGCTGACGCAGAGTGGATGCCCGGGCATGCCGCATTCCAGGTGGTTGACGTCGTGGCCGAAGTAGGTCTGGGCGGCCGACTCGATGCCGTATGCGCCGTTGCCGAAGTAGATCGTGTTGAGGTAGGCCGTGATGATCTTTTCCTTGGACCACTTCTGGGAGAGCTGGTAGGCCAGGGCAGCCTCCCTGAGCTTCTCGAAGATCGTCCTGTGCGACTGGGCCTGCAGGGCGTTCTTGATGAACTGCTCCTCGATCGTCGAGGCTCCCTGCAGCCCGCCTTTGTGGAACATGTCGTTGACGAAGGCCCGGGCGATTCCGCGCAGGTCCACGCCCGAGTTCGTCCAGAAGCGCTTGTCCTCGATCGAGATGACGGCCTCCTTGGCGATCTGGGGGATCTGCTTGGCCGTCACGATGACCCTGTTCTGCTGGCTGAGGACCCCGATCGGGTGACCCAGGTCGTCCAGCAGGGTCGAGCTCTGGGCTTCCTTGTACTGGGCGAAGCGGGTCAGGGACGGCAGCGTGCCGACGATCGAGACGAACGTCCCGAAGGCGAAGGAGATCGTGCCGAGCAGCAGCGTCGCCAGCAGGATCGCCAGCAGGCGCAGGCGCTTGAGACGGGTGCGGCTGCGCAGGGGCCGATCGGTGCCGCCGGCTGGAGGCTCAGGGGCGGGCGGGTATGTAGGGCGAGCTTCGACGCTCATCGGCGGCTTGACGGCAGGGGAAGGGCCGGCCGGAACGTCCGATCGCGGCAACGAGCACCGCCTGCAGAAGCGACGTCGAGGACCCCTGGCGCGGCCGAGAGTCTAGCATTGGCCCCCGATGCCGATCGAGGATGAGCAGGCCGCCGAGAGCGCAGCCAGGCTGGCCCGCAATGCGGTCGACGGCCTGCCCGAGGGCGCCCTGGCCCAGAAGCTGCAGACGGCCTCGCGGGAGGGCCGGCAGCTGCGCGTCAAGCTCGGCATCGACCCGACTGCACCGGACATCCACCTGGGCCACGCAGTCGTCCTGGGCAAGCTGCGGGAGTTCCAGGAGGCCGGCCACAAGGTCGTCCTGATCGTCGGCGACTACACGGCCCGCGTCGGGGACCCCTCGGGCCGCTCGACCCTGCGCCCGATCCTCTCCGGCGAGGAGATCGACGCCAACGCGAGGACCTTCCAGGAGCAGGCCCTGCGGATCCTCGACGATGATCCTTCGCTCCTGGAGGTTCGCCGCAACGGCGAGTGGCTGGACATGCCGATGGTCGACCTGCTGGCCCTGACCCGCACTGCGACAGCTGCCCAGATGCTCGAGCGCGAGGACTTCTCCAAACGCTTCGCGGCAGGGGAGCCGATCTCGATCCTCGAGCTCCTCTACCCGCTCCTACAGGGCTATGACTCCGTCGCGATCGACGCCGACGTCGAGCTGGGGGGCACGGACCAAAAGTTCAACCTGCTGATGGGCAGGGACGTCCAGCGGGCCTACGGCAAGCCCGAGCAGGCGATCATGACGATGCCGATCCTGGTCGGGACGGACGGCCATCGCAAGATGAGCAAGTCCCTGGGCAACCAGATCGGGGTGACGGACCCGCCGGGGGAGATGTACGGCAAGACGATGGCGATCCCCGACGAGGCGATGGAGGAGTACTTCAGGCTGCTGATCGAGCCTCGCAGGAGCGGCGGGCGCGACGGCGCCGCCGGGGGCGAGAGCGACGGAGCCCTGAGGTTCGGCGCCGGGGAGATGTCGGGCAGCTCCGCCAGGGACGCCAAGAGGCTGCTGGCGCGCGAGCTCGTGTCCTGGCTTCATTCGCCCGAGCAGGCCGAGCAGGCAGGGCAGGAGTTCGAGCGGGTCTTCGCCCAGCGGGAGCTGCCGGAGGAGATCGAGGAGACGGTGCTGCCGGCGGGCGAGGGGCCCGTCCACCTGCCGGCCCTGATCGCGGATGAGATGGGGATGTCCCGCTCGGATGCGAGGCGGCTGCTGGGGCAGGGCGGGGTCTGGCTTGACGACCGCCGGCTGGGCCAGGACGACCAGGACGTGGATCCGTCCGAGCTGGATGGCAGTATCCTCCGGGTCGGGAGGCGCCGATTCAGGCGCTTGCGCAGAAGCGGCTAGACTCGTCGGCCGCGGGAGCGCTATACTCCTTCGTCGGCCCGCAGGCGCCCTTGGGCGCTGGGCCGGATTGCAAACCTCCACGGAGGAAGCCCCTCCGGACAGGCTTGGCGGTCTTTGAAAACTCAACAGCATGCGCATCTGCGACCCGAGCAGGGTCGTGGTGTGCGTCCAGGTTCGACCCGTCCGCGGGAGGGTCGGTCGCGAGACCGACTGTCTGCCGTGGGACGGCAAAGAGTCAAGTAGAGAAGTACCCCGTCATGGGCTGGGGCCACGTGTATAGGCCCCGGCAGCCGACTGTCGCAAGACGCCGGCAACCAATGACAGGCTTTTCGTGAAGTTCTTCACGGAGAGTTTGATCCTGGCTCAGGACGAACGCTGGCGGCGTGCTTAACACATGCAAGTGGAGCGACGAACCAGGGCTTGCCCTGGGGCAGAGCCGCGAACGGGTGAGTAACACGTGGGTTACCTGCCTCGATGACCGGGACAACCCGAGGAAACTCGGGCTAATACCGGATGTGCCCGCAAGGGGAAAGGAAGCTTCGGCCTCCGCATCGAGATGGGCCCGCGGCCCATTAGCTTGTTGGTGAGGTAACGGCTCACCAAGGCTTCGATGGGTAGCTGGTCTGAGAGGACGATCAGCCACACTGGGACTGAGACACGGCCCAGACTCCTACGGGAGGCAGCAGTGGGGAATCTTGCGCAATGCGCGAAAGCGTGACGCAGCAACGCCGCGTGGGGGAAGAAGGCTTTCGGGTTGTAAACCCCTTTCAGTTGGGACGAAGCTTCGCCGGTTAATAGCCGGCCGGAGTGACGGTACCTTCACAAGAAGCACCGGCTAACTACGTGCCAGCAGCCGCGGTAATACGTAGGGTGCAAGCGTTGTCCGGAATTATTGGGCGTAAAGAGCGTGTAGGCGGCCCGATCAGTCCGCTGTGAAAGTCCAGGGCTCAACCCTGGGATGCCGGTGGATACTGTCGGGCTAGAGTCCGGAAGGGGCGAGTGGAATTCCTGGTGTAGCGGTGAAATGCGCAGATATCAGGAGGAACACCAATGGCGAAGGCAGCTCGCTGGGACGTGACTGACGCTGAGACGCGAAAGCGTGGGGAGCAAACAGGATTAGATACCCTGGTAGTCCACGCTGTAAACGATGGCAACTAGATGTGGGGGGTGTCGACTCCCCCCGTGTCGAAGCTAACGCATTAAGTTGCCCGCCTGGGGAGTACGGCCGCAAGGCTAAAACTCAAAGGAATTGACGGGGGCCCGCACAAGCAGCGGAGCATGTGGTTTAATTCGACGCGACGCGAAGAACCTTACCTGGGCTTGACATGTGAGTGACCGGCGTGGAAACACGTCTTCCCTTCGGGGCACTTTCACAGGTGGTGCATGGCTGTCGTCAGCTCGTGTCGTGAGATGTTGGGTTAAGTCCCGCAACGAGCGCAACCCCCGTCGCATGTTGCCAGCATTCAGTTGGGGACTCATGCGAGACTGCCGGTGACAAACCGGAGGAAGGTGGGGATGACGTCAAGTCATCATGCCCCTTATGTCCAGGGCTACACACGTGCTACATTGGCGTATACAGAGGGCTGCGATACCGCGAGGTGGAGCGAATCCCTTAAAGTACGTCTCGGTTCGGATTGCAGGCTGAAATTCGCCTGCATGAAGGCGGAGTTGCTAGTAATCGCGGATCAGCATTGCCGCGGTGAATACGTTCCCGGGCCTTGTACACACCGCCCGTCACACCACGGGAGTGAGCAACACCCGAAGCCGGTGGCCTAACCCGCAAGGGAGGGAGCCGTCGAAGGTGGGGCTCGTGACTGGGGTGAAGTCGTAACAAGGTAGCCGTAGCGGAAGCTGCGGCTGGATCACCTCCTTTCTAGGGAGCACCTAGCGGTGCCCCGATCAAGGGCTCGCAATGGCGGGTCCGCGCGGCCGGCGCCCTTCGAGGCGCTGGTGTCAAGACAGATCGGGCCTAGCATGTCGACCGAACCTGGCTGGAATGGCGATCGACGCCGACGGCTCCATTGCTACTTGGGAGCCCACGCGACGCTCGCCGCAAACTAAGCCAGCATGCTGTTGAGTTTTGAGAGACCGGCGTCCGTCGGTGTCCGCGTGGACTCGCCATAGAGTGCGAGACCGAAGTACGTGGCGCCGACCGGCGTTAGCAGCCTCTCCACGGTCCTTGAAAACTACACAGAAGCCACACAGCCGCCCTTCGATAAGCGGGCGGCTGAAAAACGGGTATCACCGGGTTCGCTTTGCTGGCGCAAGCCAGTGGACGGACCTGATCACCGTCAAGATAGTAAGGGCACATGGTGGATGCCTTGGCACCAAGAGTCGATGAAGGGCGTGAACGGCTGCGATAAGCCACGGTTAGGCGCTGAATAGCCATTGACCCGTGGGTTCCCGAATGGGGAAACCCAGCGCTGGTAATGCGGCGTTATCCCCGGCTGAACACATAGGCCGGGTGAAGACAAGCGGGGGAAGTGAAACATCTCAGTACCCCGAGGAAAGAAAATCAACCGAGACTCCCTGAGTAGTGGCGAGCGAAAGGGGATCAGCCCAAACCGGGTACGTGTAAGCGGACATGCGTTGCGTACCGGGGGTTGTAGGGCGTTTGTTCCGGGTCATGTCCGGCCCGGCAGGAGTTACAAAGTCATGTGGTAGTCGAAGCGTGTGGAACCGCGCACCATAGAGGGCAATCGTCCCGTAGACGAAACTGCATGGCCTCCTGTCAGACGTTCCTGAGTAAGTCCGCACCCGTGAAACGCGGACTGAACCTGGGGGGACCACCCTCCAAGGCTAAGTACTCCTTGGTGACCGATAGCGGACAAGTACCGTGAGGGAAAGGTGAAAAGTACCCCGGAAGGGGAGTGAAATAGTACCTGAAACCGCGTGCCTACAAGCGGTGGGAGCAGACTTGTTCTGTGACCGCGTGCTTTTTGCATAACGAGCCGGCGAGTTACTCGTCTGCGGCAAGGTTAAGCGATGAGCGGAGCCGTAGCGAAAGCGAGTCCTAATAGGGCGACATAGTCGTAGGCGGTATACCCGAAACTGAGCGAGCTACCCATGGGCAGGCTGAAGCGGGGGTAAGACCTCGTGGAGGGCCGAACCGACCTAGGTTGAAAACTGGGCGGATGACCTGTGGGTCGGAGTGAAAGGCTAATCAAGCTCAGTGATATCTGGTTCTCTCCGAAATATATTTAGGTATAGCCTCGGATAAATTGCGTGTTGGCCGTAGAGCACTGTTTGGATTAGGGGCCCTACCAGGTTACCGACTTCAGGCAAACTCCGAAGACCAGTCACGTTTACTCCGGGAGTCAGTTGCTGGGGGATAAACTTCAGCGTCGAAAGGGAAACAGCCCAGACCGCCAGCTAAGGTCCCTAAGTACTAGCTAAGTGGGAAACGATGTTCGAGTGCATAGACAACCAGGAGGTTGGCTTAGAGGCAGCCATCCTTGAAAGAGTGCGTAACAGCTCACTGGTCAAGTGTTCGAGCGCGGACAATTCAACGGGGCTCAAGCTAGTCACCGAAGCTGCGGGTGCGTGAGGTCTTCGGACCGATCGCGCGGTAGGAGAGCGTTCCCAAGCCGGTAAAGCGGCGGCGTAAGCCAGCCGTGGAGGCTTGGGAAGTGAGAATGCCGGCATAAGTAACGAAAGAGGGGTGAGAATCCCCTCCGCCGATTGCCCAAGGATTCCTGAGTAAAGTTCGTCTGCTCAGGGTTAGTCGGGACCTAAGGCGAGGCCGAAAGGCGTAGTCGATGGCCAACAGGTTGATATTCCTGTACCACGTCGCTTCCGTTTGACCGATGGGGGGACGAGGAAGGCTAGGGAAGCCCAGGCGATGGTTGTCCTGGGGTAAGCATGTAGGGGTGGCCCTTGTCAAATGCGGGGCTGCATAACCTGAGGTGCGATGCCAGCTGGCGTAAAGCCGGCGAGTTCCTGACGCCATACCTCCAAGAAAATCCTCTAGGGAGGAAGCGCGTGCCCGTACCAAAACCGACACAGGTGGGCAAGTAGAGAATACTAAGGTGATCGAGATAACCCTCGTTAAGGAACTCGGCAAAATCGCCCCGTAACTTCGGGATAAGGGGCGCCCCAGTAGGGTGAAACTCCTCGCGAGTGGAGCCCGAGAGGGCCGCAGTGAATAGGCTGAAGCGACTGTTTACCAAAAACACAGGTCTCTGCTAAGTCGAAAGACGACGTATAGGGGCTGACGCCTGCCCGGTGCCGGAAGGTTACGTGGAGTTGTTAGGGCTTGACCCGAAGCAGCGAAGCTAAGCCCCGGTAAACGGCGGCCGTAACTATAACGGTCCTAAGGTGACTTACGTTGCCCCCTGTGACAGTGATGTCACAGGTGCAGTTGGCTATATGCTGGAACATCCGAGTATCCCGCACTACGAATGCCATCCGGTCTGGGCGGTATCGTGACAATGTGACGGGTGCGGACAATCAGCAGGAAAGACTCAGGTTGGAAGGTTGGGTCTCGGGCTTCATCGACGGAGAGGGCTGCTTCTGCGTGAACATCAATCGATGTTCGGCGACGCGGCTCGGCTGGCAAGTACGTCCAGAGTTCGTCGTGACGCAAAGTGCACGCAGTGTCGGTGCTCTTGAGACCCTCCGGGAGTTCTTTGGTTGTGGAGCGATCTATCGCAACACGCGTCACGACAACCATCGGGACGATGTGTATCGGTGGTGCGTTCGGCGGCGATGCGATCTCGTAGATCGAGTCGTCCCGTTCGTTGAATCGGTTCCGATGCGCACTTCTAAGGCGCAGGATTTTGAGCTTTTCGCTCGCGTCCTCACGCTGATGGAGAACGCGCGCCACTTGGAACTCGCAGGCATCGCGGAAATCGCGGGCCTTGTTGAGGGCATGAACAGCAAGAAGCCCTCGGCATTCCTGAGGATCCTCAGAGACTGTACGCCAACCGCCTCATCGTGAGGCGAAGATACAGTCCGTTCTTCATGGCGACATGAAGAGGTCGGCAGAGATGTCCGACCCGCTGGCAGATGTGAGGCCAGTCCAAACCAGTCCGTGCATAGGAGGCTGGTTAGTAACAGCTAGAGCGAAATTCCTTGTCGGGTAAGTTCCGACCTGCACGAATGGCGTAACGACTTCAGCGCTGTCTCAACGAGGAGCTCGGTGAAATTGCAGTCTCGGTGAAGATGCCGAGTACCCGCGGCTAGACGGAAAGACCCCGTGAACCTTTACTACAACTTGGTATTGGAGTTCGGTGCATTTCGCTCAGGATAGGTGGGAGGCTTTGAAGCGCTGGTTGCGGCTAGCGTGGAGCCAACCTTGAGATACCACCCTTGGTGTATTGGATTTCTAACAGCATTCCGTGAATCCGGGTGCTGGACAGTTCCAGGCGGGTAGTTTGACTGGGGCGGTCGCCTCCCAAAATGTAACGGAGGCGCACAAAGGTTCCCTCATCACGGTTGGAAATCGTGTGTAGAGCGCAAAGGTAGCAAGGGAGCTTGACTGCGAGACTGACAAGTCGAGCAGGTGCGAAAGCAGGTCTTAGTGATCCGGCGGTAGCAAGTGGAAGTGCCGTCGCTCAACGGATAAAAGGTACTCCGGGGATAACAGGCTTATCGGGCCCAAGAGTCCACATCGACGGCCCGGTTTGGCACCTCGATGTCGGCTCGTCGCATCCTGGGGGTGGAGTTGCTCCCAAGGGTTGGGCTGTTCGCCCATTAAAGCGGTACGCGAGCTGGGTTCAGAACGTCGTGAGACAGTTCGGTCCCTATCTGCCGTGGGCGTTGGAGAGTTGAGAGGATTTGTCCCTAGTACGAGAGGACCGGGATGAACGCACCTCTGGTGTATCTGTTGTCCTGCCAAGGGCATAGCAGGCTAGCTACGTGTGGATCGGATAACCGCTGAAAGCATCTAAGCGGGAAGCCGGCCTCAAGATGAGCTCTCCCATCCCCTAGAGGGAGTAAGACCCCTGGTAGACCACCAGGTTGATAGGCCGGATCTGGAAGGACGGTGACGTCTGAAGGAGACCGGTACTAATGGGTCGAGGGCTTGACGGTTTTTTATTGCCTCTCAGGAGGCGTGGTACCCGCTGTGGCGCTGTGTAGTTTTGAAGGACTGTGGAGACTGCTGGGTCTCTCGAGTTTTTCCGGTGGCTTTGGCGAGGGGGAAACACCTCTTCCCATTCCGAACAGAGCAGTTAAGCCCCTCAGCGCCGATGGTACTTGGCCCGCAAGGGCCTGGGAGAGTAGGACGCCGCCGGTTTCTTAGTCGATCGAGCCGCCTGAGGGCG